>CAVSUG010000003.1:0-94021 GCA_963731225.1 uncultured Chloroflexia bacterium | reverse complement strand
TCTCACGCTATCCCAGGCGCGCACGTGATACCAGGACCCCTGCTGTCCCAGGATATCCACCTGGGCCTGCTGTACGAAGGTCGCCAGGGACGACGAATGTGGGCTCCGCTGGGCGAAGAGCTTGACACCGTCCCGCGCGACCAACCCGACACGAACCGCGGATGGTTGCTTCGCTTTAGCCTCGGCCGGAGAAACGATGCCGGCGAGCGCGACCGCGGCGGCTAGCCACAAACCAACCCGCATCAGGAGTCGAGCTGACCCCGTTCGCGCAGGTACCGTAGGAACTTCAGTCTGGCCACCTCTGGTTTGGAGAGGCGACGCTCGAGAATCTGTTGGATTGCGATGCCGGCGCCGACGGCAGCCACCGCGGCCAGGGCAATCGCGAGCCCCAGTGACGAGCCGCTGGGCTTGACCGCGGATGTCGGTGCATTTTCCGAATCGGACCGTTCGACCATGCGTTTCTCCCTTGCATCGGCAAATCGCCACAAGTATACATGACGTTCCGGGACCGGAGCATTCTTAGAATGAGTCATCGGCGGTGCCGACCGAAAGGACGAAGCATGCCCAATCACCTCGAGGGCCAGAAAAGCCCGTACTTGTTACAGCACGCCAACAATCCGGTGGATTGGTTTCCCTGGGGCTCGGAGGCATTGGAGCTCGCGCGCCGGGAAGACAAGCCAATCCTGGTCAGCATCGGTTACTCCGCCTGTCACTGGTGCCACGTCATGGCGCATGAATGCTTCGAGAGCGAAGAGATCGCGGCCCTGATGAACGAGAGGTTGGTGAACATTAAGGTCGATCGCGAAGAACGTCCCGACGTGGATTCGATCTATATGGAGGCCGTACAGGCGATGACGGGCCAGGGCGGCTGGCCGTTGAATGTGTTTCTCCTTCCCGATGGCCGACCGTACTATGGCGGTACCTACTTCCCTCCGACGCCTCGACATGGCATACCGTCCTGGCCGGAGGTGGTGGAAGGGGTCACCAGGGCGTATCGAGAGCAGTCCGCCGATGTTCTGCACAACGCGGAAGCACTGACCAGTTATCTTCGCCAGTCCCAACACCGAACCACCGGCGAGGGGAATCTTGGCACCGATATCCTCCGCGCCGCCTATGATGCCGCCGCCCAACAGTTCGATTGGACCCACGGAGGCTTCGGTGGCGCCCCGAAGTTCCCGCAGCCATTGGGGCTCGACTTTGTCCTGCGCATGTACCACCGGTATCGAGACCAGGAAGCTCTGGACTTCGCGCTGCTGACATTACGCAAGATGGCGGCCGGCGGTATTTTCGACCAGCTCGGCGGAGGTTTCCACCGCTATTCGGTTGATGACCTCTGGCTGGTGCCACATTTCGAGAAGATGCTCTACGACAATGCCTTGCTGGCCCGAACCTATCTGCATGCCATCCAGATCACCGGAGACCCGCAATACGCCCGCACCGCGAGCGAAACGCTTACCTACCTGCAGCGGGAGCTGATGTCCCCCGAAGGCGGCTTCTATTCGGCGGAGGACGCTGATAGCGAGGGCGTCGAGGGTAAGTTCTACGTCTGGACGCCGGAGGAAGTCGTCGAGTCAGTTGGCGCCGGCGCCGCCAGGGCGATTTCGCTTCACCTGGGAATCACGACCGCAGGGGAATTTTGAGGGCCGGAACATTTTGACCCGGGCAATGGAACCGGCGGAAGTAGCAGAACAGCTCGGTATACCGCCCGACCAGATCGACCGTCTTCTGGATGAAGCTCGTCTCGCCCTGCTGGCGACGCGCGCCACCCGGGTGCGACCGGCGCGCGACACCAAGATACTGGCCGGCTGGAACGGGCTGGCAATCCGGGCGCTGGCGGAAGGCGGGCGTATCCTCCATCGGCCGGATTTCCTTGCGGCCGCCGAGCGCGCGGCCCGATTCGTGCTCGAGGCGCTGCGTCCGGACGGGCGCCTGGTGCGGAGCTATCGCGATGGTCCGAGCGAGATCCCTGCGTTTCTCGAGGACTTCGCATTTCTCATCGAAGCGCTGATAACGCTGTACGAGTCGACGTTCGAGCTCTGGTATCTGGAACGAGCGGAAGAGCTCGCGGCGGAGATGATCTCCAGATGCTGGGACCAGGCAGCCGGATCGTTCTTTGATACCGGTGCGGACACGAATTTGATCGTGCGTCCGCGCAGCCTGTTCGATAACCCGATCCCCGCCGGCAGTTCGGCGGCGGCGTTCGCGCTCCTACGTCTCTCGGCCCTGAGCGGCGGCGAGCGCTACGGCGACCTGGCCCTGGCGCCGATTCACGCCGGTCGCGAACTTCTCTCCCGGGCGCCGCTTGCTTTCTCCTATCTGCTATCGGCACTCGATTTCTATCTGGCTCCGCCGACGCAAATAGCAATCGTGCCGGTACCCGGTGATGACGGGGCGGCGCTCTGGGGGCACGTCTTCGCCAGCTATCTGCCAAATCGTGTTCTGGCCGTCGGGACCGGCGATCGACCGGAGCTCCTGGCCAACCGGCGGTCGGTTGGCGATCGTGCGACCGCGTACGTATGCCGGCAGTTTGCGTGTCGACTGCCGGTGACGAGCGTTGCCGGCCTGATAGAGCAGCTCGAGGTCGGGCCGGAACCATGATTCAGGCGCGGATTGAGTGGTTGTCGCCCCTTTCGGGTATCGAACAGTGTCTTCCCGCTACCTGGTCTCGGTGATCGTCACCTTCTGCATGACAATGTCGGTGACCGGATCGGAGATCTCATCCGGGTTTTCGGGGCTCGGTGCGACCGGCGCGTTGGATATCTTGGTCAGCGTAGCCCAGCCACTGATGACTCGTCCAAAGATGGTGTACTTCGGCGGTAAGGCCGTCTTGCCGTGGTCCACCACAATGAAGAACTGGCTGCCGTTGGTATTGGGACCGGAGTTCGCCATCGCCACGGTACCGTAGGTGTAGGGCATCGTCACCGGCTCGTCGTTAAAGGTGTATCCCGGCCCCCCGGCCCCGGTGCCGGTAGGGTCGCCAGTTTGAAGCACGTAGTTCTTCAGTACCCGGGTAAAGATGACATTGTCGTAGAAGTGATGACGGGCCAGAAAGACGAAGTTGTTGACGGTGATCGGGGCAACCCTGGGCAGCAGTTCGATAGTGAAGGTGCCGTCATTGGTTCGTACCGTAGCCGTGTAATGGGCGCTCTGGTCGATCGTCAATTTGGGCGGTTGGGACCACTGTTGTTCGGCGGTGGGCGACGGCGTCGGGGCATTTCCGGTCGCCGCGGCGCCGCACCCGGCAAGAAGTATGACGGTGACAATAGCCAGCAGAGCGCGCACTTCTGGTTTCTCTCCAATGCAGAACGTAATGGCAGACGGTCGTGACCGTTGGAGTGTAGCACGGTCAATATCGTATGCCCGGAGAGCGTAACAGGCGCCTTCGGTAGCAGCTACTCGCCGCCGCGGCCCGTCCGGGTAGTGCACCTTCCGTCGGAGGGACACCCCATCGGTGAAACCACGGTGGGCGGAAACAAAGGAGATCAAGGCACTGGCATGGGCCGGCCATTTGCGGGCGCGTACGTTGAATTGAACGACCGACCCTACGTCGAGAACAGCCGGCGTCGCTGCCAGGACCAGCGCCGGGGGCGATGCCTGTAATCGCCGGTCATCAGGGACAGCTGTCCACAAGCCACGTGCGTCACACTTCCAGGGGAAGGGCTGTGAGTCTTGCGGCCCCGCAACTGCCCCGCTGGCACTTTCGACATTCAGCGATCTCTCTGCGTCAATCCTTCCCATTACTGGCTGGCTTGATGTGCCGGGTCAGGTACAGCCGCTGATGATTCGCTACCTTCCATGCTCCCGTTTCATTGATTAGTCGCTCGACGCTGTTAGCGATATCCGAGGGTGTATCCACCTCCCAGCCGACACTCGGCTCATCGACTCTCTTCCAGCGACCCTCTGCCTCTACGATAAGCGCGATGTGCTCTTCCTTTACGTTTGGAGCCTTTTGATCAGAGAAGTACCAGAAAAAATGGGACAGCCGTCCTCCGGCGTTAGCCACGAGATCCCGGATAACGCTTTCGACTTCTCCGTGCGATAGGGAGCTATACTCCGGTCCCGGGGCATCCGACCAGTTGATTTGCAGCAAAAACGGGAACCATCTTTCGTCAGATGACACTCTTCACTCCTGAGTGACGATCATCTCTTGTTCACACCTCCACCCTCCTGCAGCAATGCGGAATACCTGCAAGGGGGCAGCCGCTCAATATCAGATTGACCGCTCTATCAGTTGTCTCGCGGAGAGCTGTTGCCCTACTTCACTTGCTTCAGTATGGTCTCGATCGAAGAAGTCCCGCAGACCTGAGCCGGCTTTTTCCCGTCAGCCTCACAGACCAGCGCGATAATGATGTTCGCCCCTGCGTTGATGTCGGTTGTTAGCGTTGGAGACACTTTCGGCGACTGTCTATCGACCAATGCCGCGCGGACCTGGTCGTAACTTAGGGATTGTCCGCCAGCGGCAGGGTCGACCCCTGTCGGTGCAGCTTGGCCAAGGTCCCCGGCAATTGAGAGCTGCGCTGAATTAGGATATAGCGCAATGAGCGCGAAAGAGTGGCGTTTCCCTTGTCCTTGCTGTGGCTATTACACGCTTCCTGGTGAGGCATCAGGCACCTGGGAGATCTGCCCAGCCTGCTCCTGGGAGGACGATCCTGTGCAGCTGCATGATCCGAGCTATCAAGGTGGGGCGAACAGGATGAGCCTGGAGCAAGCCCGCCAAGCCATCAAGGACGGCACGTCGCGGTTTTGGCGTGCTCCGCTCCCCGAGGAACACCGGCCGCAAGAGGATCGTGAATGCGAGTACATGGACCTGGAGATTCCACTCGTCGGCCCGGCCTTCACGCGGATAGAGGTGCGTTCCGACGCGTGGTGGCGGATGTTTGCAACCGCGGACAACGTTATCGAGCCTTGGGTCGAGCGGAAGGTTCTGAACGGGTGGAAGCGGATGCATCCGACTGACTTCCAGTACCTGCTCGACCATGAGCGCTGCCGATGGACTGCGCACAGCATCGGTTCGCGTGGGGAGCCTGCCGTCTACACGTATCACTCCGTCCACGTCCGGATGCGCCGCTAGGATCGGGAAGCTGTGTGAAACAATGGCCTTTTCAGCCTGAAAACAGGACTGCTCGTTGGTGCCGCGTACCTCGAATCGTCCGCCGTGTGCCAAACTGCGGGTGCCGCACAACCTTGAGCCACTCCCCGTCACTGAGCTCCGAGAGGGGAAGCTGTGATGAGCGGTACTGCGGCTCGAACAGCTGGCGCGGCGTAACGTCCCGGAGGTGCCGCCGATCCGGCTCATACGTCACGCCGTACTGCGCCAGCGGCTCGCCCGTCTGGGGTTCGCGTCCAGTGCCGTACATCTTCCGCGCCGCTATCATCCTCCTTTTCGGAGCCACGCAGCTCTGGCCGCAGGGAGGAGCGGGGCGCTCCATACCAGGTCGTGGCCCACTGGCCAGCATGGCTGCCGCCAGCCGAACCATCACCTATTCGCTATCCCCTCTTCCTGGTTCCCTCAACTCGTTCCAAGATTCCTCCCTTCCTCCGTCGCTCGCCGACTTCCTCTTTGCCGAGCTCACCACGCTGGACAACCATGGCCGGCTCATTCCTGAGCTCCTGACCCGCATCCCCACCATCGCTAATGGCGACATACGCGATGGCGGCAAGCGTGTCCTCCTCACCCTCAAACAACACCAGTACTGGTCGAGCGGTGAAGAGATCACCAGCGCGGACATCGAATTCGGCTGGGCGATAGTTCAGGACCCCGACGCGACCTGTCTCGGCGTCGTCGCCTGCCGGGATGTCACCGCGGTTCGTGTGCTCGACCGATATCGGGTGATGCTGACATTGCATTCGCCCCACGGTCCAGTTATTCCCGATGGGTTGCCACCGGTGTTTCCGCACAACTGGCCGGCGCTGGGAACATCGCCCCATACCGCCGCCCATAGGCTGCTTGACGACCCGAACTTTCGCTATACCAACAAGAACTACTGGACAGATGGTCCGTATCAAGTGGAGCACTTCGTGCCTCAACGGTCGATAACCTTCGTTCCCATGACCCAGTACCGGCTCCATCGAGTACCCTGGCCGACGATCGTGGTGCAGTATCCGGGCAATGGCCCGGCCGAAGGAGCGCCGTTCACTGCCGACATCAATGCCGGTCTCTCGATCTACGACACCCGCACCCTGGCCACCCACCCAGAAGGCTATCGCCTGCTGCTGGTGCCCTCCTTCACCCTTCAGGCAATCATGTTCAACGATCTGGATACGACCTACGCGGGGCGACCCAATCCGATGCTCGATCCCCGTGTCCGCCAGGCGCTTGTGCTGGCACTCGACCGGCCGGCGGTGGCCGCGGGGATGCTCGAATCGAGCGTGCGGACCGCCAAACCGTTGGTAGCCAGCAGCATCTTCGTCCAGACTACCGGGGTGAAGGAGCGATTCGGTAAGACCAGCGCTACGGGCGCCTGGGACCCAGTCGCCGGGAGCTTCGTCCCGTCTTCGAGCAGCGCACAGGCAGATGCCCGTACCCTCCTGGTGCAAGCCGGCTATCCACAGGGACTCGATATCGACCTCACCATTCCGCTGAACTTTCCAACGATCACCCTTGGTGAGGTAACGGCAATCCAGCAGAACTGGGCAGCGATCGGCATTCGCGCTCACATCGTCGAACTGCACTGCACACCGGTTGGCCCCTGCGACACCGAGATACCGGCGGGCAACTTCGAAGCGGTGCTCTGGGATGCGCAGGTCGGACCGGATCCATCATCCATCGAAGCGTATCTCGCCTCCTCGACCATCTGCCGGCTCAAATCGACAGACTGCGGTGCTGGCTATTACGATCCCATCGATCTGAATATGGCAGGTGTGCATGATCCGGCTATCGACGCAGATCTGGCGCAGGGCGCCGGTACGCTGGACCCGCGGGTCCGAACCAAAGCGTACAACCGGCTACAGCGCGCCCTCGCAAAGCAGGCGTACTGGGCTCCGCTCATGTATCTCCCGCAGGCTGTAGCGGTCCGGCCCCGCATTCAGGGAGTCACCGCGCAGCCGCTGGGCCAGGTCGCGTGGAACGCCTATTCCTGGACACAGCGGGGCGTCGACCCGGACCACCGCCTCCGGCGTCCGCTGCCGCCGGTGCTGCACCAAGCGTCAGACCGCGCTGTAGCTGACCTGGCCGCCATGCCGCTCTTCCAGGCGGCTCCGTATGGCGGCTAGCTCCATCCCTCGCTCGGCTATGGCCGCGATCTCCTCTCGATGCGGCGCCACCGAGGAGGTCTGCTGCGGCGGCTCCACGACGGGAAGCGTACTCGCGATCAGCTCACGCAGAAACCAGGAAACTCAGCCGCTCCCCACTTGTCGGGGAGCGGACCTTCACGTACGAAGTGCTCGTCTGGATACCCGGCTACCGCAGAGAGCGATAACAAGTCTGTCAGAAGGGCACTACCCGATCGCGGAGTAGAACACACGAGGTATGAAATTCCGGGCTTGGCGGAGGGTCGCTGTTGGAGGCTCTCGCCAGCTGAGAAATGCCCTCTCATGGCAACTGCATTGGTCGAGACCGAGGTGTTGGCACAACCCTGCGAGTGTGATGGACTATCACAAGCTGTGCTTCAGTATCTGCTTGATCACCGGCCGATTACACACGCTGGTCGGCTGTCTCCCGGTGGCATGGCAGATCAGCGCTGTAATGACGTTGGCCTCAGCATTCACGTCTGACGTAGGCTCGATCTTTGACACCTCCTAAACTGAGGGGCCGCCAATTCCAGAACCGACTGCAGGTCGTGATTGTCAACGGCACCTCAGACGCTGACATGCGCCTCTATGTCGATATGCTCGACTATCTCGAGCTGCAGGGAGTGACCGTCGATATTCGTTTGGAGCACAACATGGCAGAGATTGATGGCTTCCTTGCACAGGTCGACCTCATCGAAGGAAGGCGTGCCGATGAATTGCGCCACTCCTATGTTCATCGATTCGTCAATCAAGAGAGTGACTACTACGCTCGCCGGATCGCCACGCTCGACGAGGCGAATCGGTACGTGCATGCGGGCATAGTATCCCTTCGGGGGTATAGCGGATACCTATGGGATACTCTCCGGCGGGCCGAGCCAATCCCCGAGAGTGTTTTCATCGAGCGCGTCGCGAGGCAGGCGCAGTTGTATGTGTTGTGGGACCTGCACGTGACGAGTACGCTCGAGATTGAGGCCTATTGGTACGAGCGTGGATCGGTGGTGATGAGTCTCGCCGGGAAGCTTCTACTTGGCAATTTGGACTTACTGCCGGAGGACATCTACACGTTCGGTGACGGTATGGACGGCACACTGATCAGAACCCATGAATGTTTGCCCGATCAGCAGCGAGAGTGCGCCTGGGGGCACGAAGTGGAATCTGGTTCCTGAAGGCAGGCGATCCAGGTGACCAAGCCAGCCTCTCAAAGGATGGTTACATCAAGACGTACCTCGTCCCCAGGGGCTTGCCAGAGGAATACTATCTCGAACAGCTTGAGTTGACCGGACCGGGTATCGCGGGCGCTGGCGACGACGTGCTGCCGCCAATCCCACCGGATGAAGGAGGTGAAGGTTAGTGGGTAAGGTGCAGGCGAGGGCGGGGGCGAGAGTAATGGAGAAGGCGGAGGTCCTCCAACCGGAGGAGGAGAAGGACGTGATCGAGGCGAGGGTCAGTGCGATGAGTCACTTGTCCTCTACGGATGAGTGGTTGCGGGACGGATGTTGACATGGGTAGTACTCAAGACGACCAAGCGATCCAATGTGAGACCTACGCGACTTTTCGAATGTGGGGTCCGGCATCAAAGGCTCACCCACCGCGATTAGAGACGCTGGATCTCGATGAGGTGACTGATCTACTAGGAATCTCACCCAGCAAGGTGCAGAGGATGGGTGAACGTCCGGTGAATGAGCCTGGATCCGGGTTTGATCGGCTGCTGGATTCATGGGCTCACTCTGCTTGGCATCTCAGCTCCCAGGGCAACGTCAATTCACGGAATCTTGCGGATCACTTAGGATGGCTTCTCGATCGTTTGGCCGAGGCGAACGAGAACCTACGTCACTACCTCGAAGAGCACGATGTCGCTGCCGACTTCTTCTGCTTCTTGGCAATCTGGACGCAAGGGTCGCTGCACGTCGACCCATCGATCCTCACGCGGCTTTCGGTAGTCGGTGTGCCCATTAACATCGACATCTACCAAATAGGAGATGACTAGAACGGTCAGAAGTAATGGAAGCGGGCGGCGGGTGAGTAGAAGGTAGGAAAGTTGCGACCAAGCTCTGCCAAGTCATCAGCTGAAAAGGAAATCGCGGTCGTCCGCGAACGGTGTGCCGAGCGGCCACGTCGCTTGGAAGTAAGAAACTTCACCATATAGAATACTTGTACTACCATTATTGAAGATTGTCAAGAAACAAAAGCGCACGGCGACCAAAGGGCGAGATGAAAAAATGCCTCCCGTCTCGCCAGGGCCGTTGGTTTTTTGAAGGAGAGAGCGCCTCGTGGGATTGAAAGGGATAAGGTCGTGGGATGGAGTGAGGAGTCGCGCAGTCAATTGAGCCGGACGGCGATCGGAAGGTGGCTTCTCCGACGCAACGTAACCGAGCAAGAGCTGGATCGAAGGCTGCGTCAGCCCGTCAGGAGGTTCGTCATCTATACGTGCAGCCTCAGCGCATCATTTGGCACCTTCTGGCTCATCTCCCGGTTAATCCCGGTACCGGTGCTTCGATATATCGCAGGTGCGCTCGCTGCGTTCTGGACCCTGAAGCTTTGGGCCCTCATCGTTCAGTTGCTCATCTGGGAGATCGGCGCCCCTGCTCCGGACTCGAAAGAGTGAAGCATTTGCACAAGTCAGGACTGGACTCCGCCCGCACCGGGCGCCGCGAGGGGGCATAATCAGGGGCCGCTGTCGTTGCAAACTAACAGCAGCGAGTGATTGGGCTAGTTTCTCCAAAGGTGTGATCGCACCGTTCCAACAGTCGCCTGCACATACATATGAAAGACCAAGCAAGCGCGCGACCGGCGTCGTGCTGGAAAGGGTCAGCGGGACCTTGTTGCTCCGGAGATGAGTCATGCCGGTGCCATCGTCATGTCGGACGGCATCATGCTGCCAACTCTGCTACGGCGATCTTCCGTCGAGCCCCGAGATTGCGTGGTTATCTTGGCAAACGATGCTACCTCTTGACCAAGACCGGATACTTCGTCGCCTCTAGGAGAGGTAAACCACATTCAAGGAGTCCTCGGACCCTGATGAGACGATGCTCAGGAACCAGTGCGCTGCTTCGCATCACGAGGTTCATCGCCACGCCCACATCGAGCGTCCCTGGGGGCGGCCAGGGGTGTGCACGAAGTTGGGCGTCCGGTGGAAGTTGCGTTAGCCGATCAGCGAGCGCTCCCTCAAGTTCCGCAAAAGTCTGAGGGCGGCTCACGAAGTAGCCTTCGACCGTCAGGCGGTAGTTACCGTTTCCTTGACGACAGAGCCGGAGCGCCTTGTGCACAGACATAGGTCGCGCCGCGGAGCGAACCTCCCTCGCGTTAACTGCGGCTGGTGATCCGCTCCACACCAAGAGGCCCAGGATTGCGATCAGCAAAGCGCGCCCTCCCACTTTGCACGCTAGTGGCCGTGTCACTTTCTCCGTCATTTGCGCACTCCTAGCGCACCCCAGGTCATCATCGGACGCCTGGGCTCGATACAGCGACCGGGCTGTAGACAGGGTCAGCGCTATACCCAGACACATACCGGCCAGTTGTGACGCTGGCAACCACGCATAACTTTTGATAAAAGTGCAGATCCTTGCCAACGTGCAATGAAGTCGGGAAGAGAGGCCAGGGGGCGACGTGTGATGACTTCATGGCCGATCGTTACTCCTCTGTATCAGCGTTTGCTTCGCGCTGGTGCTGGTCTTCACCCGCCATTATGCCAAGTTCGCTCAGTGGGGAAACGGTTTGCAACTGCGTCACGTGCAAGCCACCCGACCGCAGAAAATGGGTGACTGGCTCGCGAGAATTGGCACTGTGACCTTTACTTCGTAGCGTGCAGATATCGATAGAGCGTCGCCCGCGACACCCTGAGCGTCCCGCAAATATCGGCGACTGTGTTGCTCATGTCCGCATGGAGCTTGCGGGATACTGAAGCTCGGGATCAGTGTCCAGCAACTTCGGTTTTGAAGTTGGCTTAGGGACCGACAAAGCAAGTTCTCGATGTGTCCCTTGGCTGCGGGAACCTTCACTACGACTTTAGTAGTCAGCAGCTCGACGGGAGGGAGCGTAGTTGTGCATGACAAGATTTGGGCCAAAAGATCACAACGCAAGACCGGTACTAGTGGAATAAACAGGGCTAGGCACAGGGATTATGGTAATTGGGGATAATCCGGTACTTCGCAATAGAGGCGCGGGTTCCAGAGGGCAGCTGAAGCTGGAGTGTGTAGGAACCGCTATCGCGTGGAAGGTTATCAAAGAATATGTACTCCTTCGCGGCATGTTGCGGAGTGACGAATAGAGAGTCACCAACGAGCAGGAGCGTTGGACCAAACCAGCGAGCAGGATAGGAATCCGAGTTGTCTCCTACTAAAGAGAATGCTGTGTCCTTCACGCCGAACGTTTTCGGTCCCTCGTTGTGCACTGCGAGGAGAAAAAGAGCAGAGAAAGGACGATCGGCCAATTGGGCGATGCCCAGGCTGACTCGAGTACAGAAATCGTCACTAGTGTCGGTACCAACGACCCCCCGAATCACGGTGATGGACCAGCGGGCCTGTGTGGCACTGTAGCGGCCAAGGGCCTGTGTGTCGGCTATAGGTAGAATCCACGCATCGGCGGTAGCAGCATTTAGCTGCGGAAAGTGCTTAACGGCCGGTGGTGCAGTCACCTTTGGTGCCAAAACGATCAGAACAACAGCGAGTGACAAGGCGGCAAGCTTCACGCCCTTCCATAACATAGCGAGGCCGTTTTTTCAAATCTTCGCGGGTTTGGACGCACCGCCGACGCCATAGCAGCGGCCCCAGAATTCGCTCCGCGCCCGGATGCGCTTGCTGATCACCGGCCAGTTCACGGGACGCGGGCGGCTTGACGAGCGTCCTCGCCTCCACATGCTGCACCGATATCTGCAACTACGGGTCAGGGTACAACGTGTGCGGCGGTGTTGATCACTGCGAGGGAACCAACCCGTTTTGCTGCCACAACGCTGATGGTTACTTTACGTGCTATCCCTACGTCTTTTGCGATGACGGCTGCGCCTCGTGCAAGAATCCCTATACTGTGTGTTACACCTTCTCAGGTCCGAGCCCGACCTGTCGGTTGGAGCGAACTCACTGACAATCATGTGAGGTGGGGACGACGAATTACTGAAAGCGCCGGGATCGAGCCTGACACCGGCGCTTCGCTCCTGCGGCGCTATCTGTCAGATGGTGCCTCCTGCCGGTGAGTTCTGCGCGGAGTCGCTCGAGACACTCTTGCCGGGTCCGGCATAGAGTGAGCTGGCCTCGGCATTGGGACGGACGCGTCGGGGTGAGATGGTGTCGTGATGTCAGACTTGTTTGGTTCTCTTGCCGGTGGCGACAATGGAAAGCCACGCCAGGAACTCCACAACCTCTTTCCGCGTTGACAGAATCCATTCCATTTCAGGAGGTCGCGAATGCGAAAGATGCTGCTTGTGCTTATAGCGATGGTTCTTCCCTTCCTGACCTTCTTGGCTAGTGGCGTAGCTGCCTCCAGCGACATTACCTATCTAGGGAAGTCCACTAGTAGTGTGCCGCTGCGACCGTCTCGGCCTCTCGCCGGTTTCCAGCATATTGGGCCGTTCGTTCGCCAGGGCACCAAACCGGAATTGCTCTTTCTTGGCTCGATGGTCGACGGAAACTCTGCCGTCGAACGCTGGGCAGTGGTCAAGGCGCTCAGACAGTTTGGTGCCTTTATCGGTGTCAGCCCGGCTGAGACCAGGGCATGCGGTCTTCAGGGGACGCCGATCAAGGTGCAATGCGCACCCGCTGGCGACCCGCTCGGCGTACCCACCGGTTTACCGACCTTCAACCTGGAAAGTGCGCGATACCGCAGCCGATATGTGGCGTTCACCGCCCTCGATCTGGTCGATTCGAATCTGAACATCGCCTCTCATCTCTCGGCCGTCGAGCGGCAATTGTTCACACGGTACCTAGAGAACACGAGTGATCTTCAGGGTACAACACCAACCTTCGCCAATCTCGTCTGGAACACGGCGCTGAGTCCCGTGGCGCAGGAGAGCAGGCGAACATTTCCCCTGGTTTCTATCGGTGGCTACTTGGAGACGGAAGTTGGAGTTGCGATTTACGGCGATATCGAGAGCAATTTAGGTGCGTACTTGCCATTTGATACCGTCCAAAGGACGCTGGCAACAGGCCGACCAACCGGGAGCGTACCGAGGTCGAACGGAAATCAAGAAGCCGGTAAGGTACCTGGTTCGCTTATTCCCGACATAAACGCGGAGACCAATGTAATCACCGGGCTCATCTGCCATGCCGATGGCCGTCGACCGTCGAGCGTGTGCGGCCGGTCCGTCATCAAGCAGTTGCTCAAACACATGAAGTAGACCGACTGGATGGGAAGCGGTCTTAGTCGTTCCCCGCATGGCCTTGACCTTTTAGCGGAGGCTAACATCATCGCCGGGCTCATCGTATCGAAGTGTTAAGCAAAGGACCGGATAGCCATGAACGAAGGGAATAGTGAGATACCAGCCTTGCCAATCGACCTGATCGGGGAGTTCCATAAAGGCACGTACTCATTGGAGGAGGCGGAGACACTATTACACTCGTTCCAGGAGGCATGGAGGAATAGGCGGATTCCCCATTGGAGCGACGCGGTGGGACTCTCGTCGCGTGAAGCCACGGCGTATCTTCATGGGGCTTGTATCGAGGACCTGGTACGACTCAGGTTCGAAGGGTGGCCGGAAGTCTGCTTTGTATGTGGGCGTCCCGTCGACTACGAAAACTCCGCCTGGAGATTCTTTCCGGGCGAGGAGTTAGATAAGGAGGGGGTATTTGTCATGCACCTCGACCACGTTCCGATGGCTCCAGATGACGAGGAGGGGTAACCGAGCGTGGACCAACGGACAAAGAGAGCGGCAGTATGCAGAAACCTATCGTTCAGATCCGACCCATTCTCGTTGCTACCTTGCTCGCGCCGGTTGTTCTGGTATGGTGCCCTGCTCAGCAGAGTGCAAGAGCGGCTCAGCGGCAGCCAGCTGCTCTTGCAACGGGGAGTGGCTCCTGCCCAACCCATTACCACTGCAAAGTCTTTCAGCAGGACGTGTGTAAGTCGATCGGCCGGAAGAAGGCCCAGCTACGACACGTCGGCAAATCGACATGCTCAGATTATCGAACCCGGTTGCGATTTCGGTATGCATACAACTTCAAGGATGTGTTTCTCGTAAGGCACAGCCTCCGCTGCAGCGTGCCCCAGTCAGAGGTGCCGGTACACATCGCGTGCTCCGTCTACTACGGTCGCGGTGCCACCTGCTGTTTCATGGAAGTCCAGATGCAGATACAGGCACGTAACGGCCCGCACACGAGTGCCTTCGAGAGTTACCCGGTCACCGCCGTCGTGTTTCCCTCGGGGATAGTGCGGTCGTATGTTACTAACGTCTGACGATCTATTGGCGTAGAGCACGAGGAGAGGTGGTCGGAGAAAATATTCCTCGCCCTGGATTGCGCGCAGACTGGAAGGTGGGTAGCAGATGAAAGACGCGTGATCGATGTCGAGCCAGTACCCAGTTGAACCTTCTACCGTTTGAACTGAACCCGGTTGGGCAGAAGTCGTGGCGCTTAATCCTTACCTTGTGCCGATAGATATCGGTATAGCGTCGCTCGCGATACCCCAAGCGCTGAGCAAATATCGGCGATCGAATTGCTGGTATCGGCGTGGAGTGTTCTGGCCATCTGAATCTTGCGATCGCTGTCCAGAAGCCTGGGTCTGCCCCCCTTCGCCCCCGAGACCGCGCAGCTTGCAGTCCTGCGATGGCTCGCAAGCGGATGCGGCTACAGCCACGAGCCAAGCGCAGCTCTCGGGCACCATGTCCAATTTCGGGCTTTCATTCGTTGTAAGAATGGAGTGCCATCTGTCCTGATTCGGACACGACGAGGTGAAGTATGGAGAGTATGCGGGCCGTGTTTCAGGCATGCTCGGAAAGAGCGGTCGCGAGCGATACAGAATTACTTGACGCTGCCCTTAGTAACCATGCGGCATTCGCCACGATTTACCGGCGCTATTCTTATTCTGTTTTTTGGTATCTCCTGGACCGCTGCGGCGTGCAAGAGGATGCCGCGGACTTAACGCAATACGTCTTCCTCCGAGCCCTGGAAGCACTACCGACATATTCCGATCGCGGCATACCATTTCGCGCTTGGCTCTTCAGAGTGGCACGCAATGCTTTGACCGATGCGCATAGGCGTCGGAAGTACAGCATTCCCTGGGATCAGGCCTCTGTTGACATGATTTGCTCTGACTCGCCAAGCCCCGAAGCGATAGCGGTGGATGCCGAAGCTGCC
This sequence comes from uncultured Chloroflexia bacterium, assembly GCA_963731225.1. GTDB lineage: Bacteria > Chloroflexota > UBA5177 > UBA5177 > UBA5177 > CAVSUG01. The sequence continues at coordinate 78,509 of CAVSUG010000003.1, read as the reverse complement.
ACTTACTTGGATACTCTGATCGCGCAGCTAGAGCCGGGCAAGCAAGAACTACTCGCTCTCCGTTTTGGTTCCGAGTTGGAGATTGCCGAGATAGCGCTAGTCGTGGGCAAGAGTGAGTGTGCTGTGCGAAAGCGGCTACAACGCATTGTTCAAGAACTCAAGGAGCAGTATCGCGATGCCTAAATCCACTGGTCCGAAATGTGCTGATCTTGCTGACGCAGATCATGCGACTTCTAGTCTCGTGCAGGCTCTTACATCGCGCTATCAACGGGTTGATCCGGGTCTTTGGTTAGCCGGTGTCCCAGACCCCACGAGAGCAACGTTTAACAAGACGTGTGCGGGGCATGATCACGGCAGATCATGGAAGCATTTCTGGTTGTCACGGCGCGTCTTTCGACGGCCGCGATCGCGAATCGCGACTGCCTGTCTAGCGATCGCGATGGTGACGGTATCCGTCGGTGTTGCGTTTGCAGCTAGTAACATCGTCGATCTGGGTAAGCCGACAAATACTCTATCGACTAACGCGTACTTCCCAATCGACAGATTCCATCGCACAGCTATTCAGACAGCCGTGAACGGGCGAGCGAGGGTCTACTACTTTGGCGATCTGCTCGCCCAGCCGGATGCGGCGGAAGTCTGGCCGTTGGTCAAGGCATTAGGTCAGTTCGGCTCCTTCCATGGTGTTCGTCCTGCTCCGCAGATCTGCACCATGGATCCCGGTGATCCCAAAAATCACGTTGCACCTTCGAGCGCCCCAGTATGCCTTATCGCTACGTATGACCTCTCACATGCCCAGATACAGAGCCGCTACTTATCTCTCGTATTCCATAGCATGGCAAACCAGGCGGATCAATGTACCGTGACGACCATCTCCTCGGCAGATTGGTCAATCTTCGTACGGTATGCTCATGCCCGTCCAATTCAAGAGAGGCAGTTCTGTCGGGAATGGAACCATCCGAGTGCACAGCACTACACACAATCGCTTACTCCACTAGTAATCGTTGGTAGCTATGTGCAAACGGCGAGTCAGATTATCAGTGCGGGTGACTTCACAGGACTCTTGCCTCCGGCGCCGGGCAGCAATAGTACGGGTGACGAATCCGGGCTCCCGTTTGACAAGATTCGATCGGACCTAGCTGCGGGCCGAAACCCGCCGGACGATAGCTTGGTACAGGACGTGAATGGAGAGGCAAATATCATCACTGCACTCATCTGCCACGCTGACGGACGTCGACCGTCGCGTGTATGTGGTCGGTCGGTAATCAAACAACTTCTTTCGTATGTGAAGTAGGCTGAGGCGTTATGACGGTCTACATCATCCGAGAGTTGCTGCAAACCGTCGTCAGAGCCTTATTGCTCGTGGTGATCTTCTTCCTCTTGGTGCAATACCACCTCAACTCCGGTCGCTGACCGCGCGAGTAACGCCGCCAGCGTTACACCTTCTACCGCACAAGGGATGAAGTCGACAGAGAGGGCTCATATGTGTGATTAGAACAAATATATTGATAGTAAGTGCCAAGTTTCTTGGAGGTTGCCGTGTCGATCGCATCGGAGCTTGCTGACTTCTTCCCTCTCGATGAACTTCTCCCATGCTCTGGGAAAATAGGCTGGGCGCGTGTCCAGAACGGGCCCTTAAGTGACAAAGCGCGTCCGATCGATTCAACGAATGATCGCGTTGGCTGTACCGGGGAACTCATCGTTGAGTAGCCGGACACGCCGAGTGGCCTCGCGCGTTGGTGATACGGTACGGCGCTCCGGTTTTCGGTCCTTGGCGACTGCGCTGGCGATTGTGCTTGTGACCTGGGAGGGTACGACCCCATCAGTCTGGTCCCAGACGCAGCGTGTAGCCTCCCCGAGTCCAATCATTACGTTCTCTCGGTACGGAGGATTCCCGCCAGGCGGCCCCTATCGCGTCCGGATCCTATCGGATGGCCATGTCAAGCTGCGCCATCAGGTCGGAAGTGTTGTGCGGCTTTTGAACCCCTACCTGGTGTTGTCATCCGATGCAATTGGCGGACTGATGAAGCTCATCCAGGTCGAGGGCTTTTACGCGCTGCCTGAAACCATTCCCGGTTCCAGTAAGATTCTGGACCTGCCTACCTTCAAGATTCAGGTCCGGACGGCATCTGGAGCGAAGTCGGTGACCGACGCGCGGGCCCACAATTCCGCTTTCGCCGCGATTTATGACGTTCTTCTCGACGTCACGGGAGTCTGCATTGGCTCGCCCAATCCTCCCGATGCTTGCGCCAGAAACCAGATCTAATTGCTCGCTCCGCGCTGCGGCATCCAGACTACCTGCAGCGCGGAGCGAGCCGCATGGCAGGCACAATGAGAGCGCGACCGGCCTGATCACGGCCTACAACGCCCAGGATCAAGCCACCAGCATGACCCCGCCTAACGGATCGGCCTCTGATCCAGCTCTCGGACACTGGCGGGACGTGGTTGCCCATGCGAGGCCCCACGTCATGACCCGCTGCTACTTCACATTGCGGAGAAGTTGCGTGATGATGGGCCGCGTGCAGACGGATGCCGGCTTTCTACCGTCGGCATGGCAGATGAGAGCGGTGATGACGTTGGCTTCGGCGTTGATGTCGGGGACGAGGCTCGGAAAACTTGTCGCGGGCTCGTAATAGAAGGCCGGCGCGCTCGGTGTTTTGCCGGTGGCAAGGGCTCGACGGACAGTGTCGAAGCTGAGTGGTTGGAGGTAATACACAAAGGGCAACTCGTTGGATCTGGGAGGCGGGCCCTCGCTTGACTGAGGGTTTGGCACAAGATCACCCACGAATGGGGATTGCGTAACGGTCTGGAGATACCCCCCGATCGACAGCAAGGGGAAAAGGTGTGATGTGCTATTCAACGTCGGCGCAGAGATGTAGAACGTGTTTATGGAAGCTCCGATGGCAGCGGCACTGTTTCCTGTCGCTTGACGTACATACCGGTTGAAGAGCTTGGTTTCAACAGAGTTAAGCGGCTGAAACACGTGGCCCTTGGTGTCGAGCATATCGCGAACCCTGAACGCAACGTACCGGCTCACATAGCGAGCGTGTGTCCAATCAGGGGTGGGAAGGCTGCAAGGAGTAGCCAGGATAGGATTCGCCCGCGAACCGCCAACGATCTCCGGCTTGCCGCACCCGGTCGGTCCCGGACCCACATTGGAGAGTGTACCGAATTGCTCCAATGCCTTGATCACCGGCCAGCGTTCCCAGTCTGAGGATGCATCTCCCGGCCAGGCAGTCCCAATCCAGAGCAGTTCCGGTAAACCATGCGAGTGGAGCACTGGTCCGGCCTTGTGGAAGCCGCTCAAAGGAAAGTTGGGATTCGGGAGTGTCGCCGCGGTTGGTTTGCCCAGGTTGAGAATGCCGGCGGCGAAGGTGAGCGTGACGCCCACGGCGAGCATAAGAAGGGCAACGGCGATGAAGGCGAAATACCGTCCTAAGCGACGAGGAGGCATTGTATGGATGTGAGGTTCGGGGTTCTGGGAGTCCTGCGCGGACTCTTGTGCCACGGGCTGTGGCATCAGTGACATGAACGGGTTTTGCCGGGTGGATTGTGGCGGAGCTACGAGACCGTAGTGAACCACTCGGTAGCCAGCATCGAGGTAACGTAGAAGGCGGAGTCGCCGTGCGTCGTCTGGATCCTCCAGCAGTTCGCGATACCGAGACCGCAGTTCGTCATTAGAGTCCATAGGCGTCAAAGTCCTCCTGCAAGGCGTGGATCGTCCGCACCAACTGCTTGCGTACTGCCGCTTCACTCTTCCCCAGAGCTGTCGCTATCTCCGTTACTGAGAGCTCGGCAGCAAAATGCAGCGCAACCACCTCTTGCCTGTCGGGGCTCAGCTTTGACACCATCATGCGGAGCACGTTCAGAACCTCGGTCTGCACCGCCGCGCCTTCGGGGCTCGGGCCAGGATAGAGCAGGAGGCTTTCGGGAACATGGTCCCATGGGACTGTCGGTCGGCGTCGTCGCCGCGCGTCGCTGGCCGTATTGTGTGCTATGCGAAAGAGCCAGGCGGCAAATGATCCGGTACAGCGACGTCGCAAGGATGGTAGTGCCTCGATCGCTCGCAGGAAGACGATCTGCGTCAGATCCGCCGCTTCGTCCTGAGACTCGCACCGCGTGAGTAAGTACTGCAAGATGCGGCCGGCGTACCGATCGTACAGCGGCGCGAAGGCGGTCCGGTCAGCGAGCGCGCACTCGATCGCCAGGGCCTCGTCCCACCCACCCTCGGCAGAGGTCATCCGAGACTGCATGCGTCGACCCCCTTCATTCGTAGGCTGCGACCGGGGCGTAGAGGGACATCATATCTTCCTACTAATAGAGACGTTGACCCCAGGCAAAATGGGACACCGAATTTGGGGTACATGTGATGAAAATCACATTTGTGATGTGAGGCAACACACACCACTGTCTCAGCAAGCTGATCCACACCGGCCCCAGTTTGGGTCTAGTGATCAGCGACGAAAAGGAGACGACCTTACGGTGATGAGAGCGATACTGAGTATTGCCCCGGGTTTATTTTTGCCAGTTGTCTGCCAAGGCCTCGGCGTCCGAAGAACTCTGTGCTGGTGATTCTAGAGCCAGACCTCGCCATCGCTGGCGCTACGTATAGTTGCCATGTCTGCGGCACGCTAGGCTCCTTGCGCCGAGCGGCCCTAAGACTTCCAGAGCACTCGAATGTGCCCCGTGGGTGAGAGCGCGATGAGGGCGGAAGTGTTGGTCCAACCGTTCCCGGCGAGCGTATCGGCGTAGATCGTGCCGTCGGGAGCAAGGGCGATCCCGTTCGGCTCGAAGGTCCCGATGACTCCCTTAATGGGATGCCCATGGAACGAATAGATCAGCTTCCCGCCGTTCGGGCTCAGCCGGCCGATACTCGTGCTGTTCATCGCGATCACGCTTCCGTCCGGCGCTGTGACCAGTCCCCCATCCCCACGGGGATCGAAGCCGAGCAGCGGTCGCTCCATGATTCCCTTTGGCGTGATCATCAGCAGGACCTTCACGGAGGACCCCGCGATGTACAGATTGCCGGCATGATCGAAGGCGAGACCGTCGGGATCAGCCGGCGATTCGTGGACCGCGGGACGCCCGACGTCGCGGACGCGAATGCCAGCATAGGTCTGGCTCCCGGCAATCTGCGTCAGATTCCCATTCCGCTCCAGCCGCAGTACCTGGTTCCCGGCCGCAATATACAGCCGCCCACCGGGCCCGATCGTTACCGCAGTGGCGTCCAGTCTGGCCTCACGTGCGGGAGTTCCGTTCTTGACCCACCAGCTGCCCTCGCCTCCCCCCGCGATCGTGGAGATGATGCCATCGGGAGCAATGGCGCGGACGCGGTCATTGTGCTCGTCAGCGAAGTACAGGGTCCCGTCGCGGCTGACCACCATACCACCCGGGATGGCGATCTCGGCACGCGTTGCCGGTCCGCCATCACCGGAGAAGCCGGCTTTCCCCGTTCCGGCGACGACTTTAAAAGCACCGCTCGGAAGTCGTTCCAGGATCTGGTGCCGGTACACATCGGCGATGTATAGCCGGTGCTCAGGCCCAGCCGCAAGCGGTCCTGGACGAAGCAATCGGTTTATTCCAGGCAGCGAATGTGCCGCTGCTGGAGGCCCGCTTATGAGGGCAACAGTACTGAAGCCTAGGACGAGGGTGGCAAGCCCGCGTACTAGCGTTCGGCGATTGGAGACTTCCGTCCACATGCTCACGTCGTATTCTCTGTGTTGTACTGCAGCGTATTGTACTGCAGCACGAGCGCGTGTTGCCGGTGATCACACACGCGTGCGTGCGGCCTGTGCGGGGGCTGGAGATGGACCAATTTGAGCCACTCGCCGTCACCGAACTCCCACAGGGGGAACTACGGTGATCAGTGCCGCCTCTCGAAGAGTTGGCGGGGAACGACATCGCGAAAGTGGTGTCGGTCGGGCTCGTGGGAGACGGCAGCTGGAGTGGAGTGGATGAATCTTGAAGAGCCCGAGCGGTTTACTACGATTGTTCTCGACTGGCTGGCGGCGAATGACCTGTAGAGAGGATCGCTACACCATCTCACTTATACGGACCCCAATGGATTGCGGGTCGGTCGCGCGGCAGGCGGCGCAGGGGGCTCTGCGATGCCTCTCGCTCTTTACCGGCAACGCAGCGGAGGTCATTCCGTATTGCGCCAATTGTGGAGCTAGTGCCATCCTGCGATATGAAGTGACGCCGAAAGTGCCGTGCATACATGCGACGGGTGGCTCAGATACTTGCTGGGGAGCCCTCACTCTGAGCGAAGCGCCACGGAGGAAAGAGCAGCCATGTCGAGCGAACATGAAGTAGAGAATGTGGAACAACGATCGCGTACTTACCCCGAAGGAGATCTCATCCGGAATTGGGGGATCGTTATCTATCCGACGGAGATTGGTGAGGCGCCCGAGTGGGAGATTGCGAAGGGACGACATGAGGTCGATCCGGTCACGGGAAGGCATATCATCTCCTCGATTGCGTCGTACCCTGGGCTGGAAGACGGTACGGTCGCAGTCACCGAACTCGATCGTGATGGTCGTCAGCAATGGCGATTGAGTCAAGGTCCAAACAATTGGGCGTGCGCACCGGAGGAACTTGCCAACACCATTTACCTCACTGTGGCCTACCTTTCCGAGGATAGAGATCGGCCCAACGACGAGTATGAGCTTCTCAAAGCCCTCTTGCTTGAGTGGGTATGGAAGGCTAAATGGCGGGGCGAGGATCCCAAAGCCGAGATGAAGAAGTTGATCGACGCTGCTCTTGCGCAACTCGACGAATGGACGGAACAGGGAGACCAGGAAGAACGAATTCGGAGAGTTCGGCGGATTGCAAAATCGTGGGTTGCGCCCATGAGCCGCGGTGAGTTCGCTGCGCTCAAACGGACACTCATACAAGCATATCGACCAACCGACGAACGCGCCTGGATCTACGACATCGAAAACGACCTAGAGAACTCGGAATTAGTGAAGGAAGTTACAGATGCCCGTCGAACAGAGGATACCGACTGTATGTATGTCGCACGAGGCGTTGCTCGACCCGGTGTCACGCATGACCAGATGCGAGCCGAATTCGAGGACATCTGGGCCCTTGGTTTTGGGAGCATTTATGAGCCCGCCGGAGTAGCCAAGGGATACACGGTCTCGTCTGAGGATGAGCTGGTCCGAATGGAGTGGATTCTCGGCAGCCCCAAAGGGTGGTTTCTGACTGGTCGGACGGAGGTAGACATCCCAGCGACGTGAAGAGCCCTCGAACATGACGGACAGCGACGATCGCTAATGACAGCACTGCAGGGTAGAGCTGCATCTACCCGTCGTGCTCTTCATGACAATCCACTAGCCACTGAATCTGTCATACTGTGATAAGCAACGGTGTGTTGCATCCCGCCGCTGGAACCTGGGAACGAGCCACTGTGGGCGTCACGTACCTCGTGCTACTCTGCTCTATCATTCTCGGCGTCACTTTTCTGGTCAGCGCCGTCCCGAAGCTGCGCCGCCCCAGGACGTTCCCTACCGCCGTCACGCATCGGCACCAGACCTGTGCGTGGACACACGGGAAGTAGCCCGAGCTCATGTACGTACCCGGACGCCCGAATCCGTTCGAAGGCAACCAGTGCTCGGATAGCGAGCAATTGAAGGCGGCGCCTTCACTTCACCGGGCTGTGTGGGGCCTGTTTCTCCTAACGCTGGTTGGCTGCCTGGCCGCCGGGATCGTTGGGTTCCTCGAGGCAGTCCTCTCGGACGTGGAACGGTGACTACTTCGTGCCGTTCACCGTGGTCGTCGTGCTCGAAGGATACGCGCTCGGTAGCTACCTCACTAGCAGGCGTCGCATCAAGTACCTCAGCCTGCTGCGCTGGGGCGAGATCCTGCTGATCCTTGGCATTCTCCAGGGGCTTCGCACGGCGATCGACCCGCCGCGCTTTGATGGGCTGACGGTCTGCTTGATGGGTCTCACTATCCTTGCCTGGCGGCTTGGCGTGGCAGCGGTTGGTCTGTTCTCCCAGATTGACGCACCACTGAGTGAGCGAGCGGATCGACAATCGCTTCCAAAGCGGTTGGGAGTCTGGTTGATCGTTGGGTTCCTCTTCCTTCTAGCCGTAACCAGCGTGACGCAGCCGTGGGGCGTGGTCGCTCTCGGGCTATCGCCTCATACTGTTTCCGGGCCTGTGGGTATGCTCCTGCTGTACGGCGTGATCGGCGTTCTGTTTCTGGCCTACACGCAGTATCAAGTCAATCGTCGGGGATGGCGCGACGGCGACGTTGCGGTGTCGCCGAGAGTGAGGCCGATGTGGGCTAGCTCTTGCGCTTGGGGTCGGTGGACTGGCGCTCGGCCTCGCCTTCCTTGTGCCTCACAGCATGGGACGGAGCTATGCGCAGCACGCCAACACCTGTCGCCTCGCTGATAATTGCCACTTTATAGGGTTTCCCAAAGCGTGCGGCTATCTAGCAGGTGTCTCCTGTGCTCTGCCCCACGCCGGTCCCCTGCCGACCGGTGATCAGCGGCATCATAGGGGCGGATCCACGCGGCGCCACCCAGCCGGGGCGCGACCGGCGTCAGCGAAGCGGATAGGCGTCCCGTACCTGGCATTGCTCGCCGTTGTGATCGCTCTCCTCCTCGCTGGAGGTGTGGCTGTTGTCTATCTCGCGCGTCGCCGCCGGCTCAGACCATTGCTGCGCTTGCTAGCGCTCATCCTTAGAAGGGCGCTCTCCTGGCTCTCAATCCGCTCTCGCCAGATTCGGTCGAAGGTGCAGGGCACAGGCCGGGCGCAGGTCCAACGAGCCGCGCGGGGATGGCCCGCGTCGCTGGGACGCCGGCGGGCAAGCGGACCACGGGCTCAGGTGATCCGCGCCTATGTGCGCTTCGTGGAACAGGCCGATCGCGAGGGAGTGCCACGCCGGAGCGCGCACACCGCCGCCCAGTATGAGGCGCTGGTGGCAGCGGCAGCGCCACTGGCAACTGAAGATCTGCATCACCTGACAATGCACTTCATGGAGGCGCGTTACAGCCGGCGAGCGATCGACGCTGGTACGGTACCCCGGACGCTCCAGGCCGCGAGACAGGTGATCCATCACCTGCGGAGGAAAACATGAGTGATATCCCGCCGAACGCTTCGGTGGCACCGGTCGCCGCCACCGCCGCGCGTGTCGTCGCGTCCATGGAGTCGGTGATTCTGGGCAAACGGCAGCAACTCGACTATCTGATGGTCGCGATCCTGACGCGCGGCCATGTCTTGCTCGAGGATGTGCCCGGCACCGGCAAGACCATGCTGGCGCGAGCGGCTGCCGGCAGCATGGACCTTGCCTTTGGGCGCGTTCAGTGCACGCCTGACCTGCTGCCCTCCGATATCACCGGACTTTCCATCTATAACCGGCAGACGAACACGTTCGAGTTTCGACCCGGCCCAGTGCTGACCAATATCTTGCTGGCCGATGAGATCAATCGCGCCACGCCGCGTACCCAAGCAGCTCTGCTGGAGGCGATGCAGGAACGGCAGGTGACGATCGACGGCGTAACGCATCACATCAGCGAACCGTTCATCGTCCTGGCGACCCAGAACCCGATCGAATATGAGGGTACCTTTCCGCTGCCCGAGGCCCAGCTCGACCGTTTCCTGCTGCGCATCTCCCTGGGCTATCCCACCGAAGAGGAGGAGCGAAGGGTGCTCCAGGGCCAGCGGGAGGGACATCCAATCGACGCCGTCCATCCGGTGGTGAGCGCGGCTGATCTCGTCGCCCTCTTCCCAATCGTCGATCGGGTCCATGTGGAGACGGTGCTGGAAAGCTATATCCTTCGAATCGTGCGGGCCACCAGGGAGCATCAGGACGTCGTGGTCGGGGCCAGTGTGCGTGGCAGTCTGGCGCTCTATAAGACCTCCCAGGCGCTGGCCGCCATCCGGGGACGAGAGTACGTCATTCCCGACGATGTGCAGGCCATGGCGCTGGTCACGCTGCCCCATCGCCTGAACATCAAGCCGCAGAGTCAGTTGCGCGGACGGACGGCTGACGCGATCCTGGCCGAGATTCTGGCCGCGGTACCGGTGGAGTTGGCCGAAGATCGCACCGCGTGACTGCGTTTCTCTTCGCGCTGATCGCCGTCTTGCTGACCTTGGGCGCCGTCTTTGGCGGCATCCACTTCTACTGGATTATCCTCTGGTTTGATCTCGCCATCGCGCTGCTTTCCTGGATCGTGCCGCGACGCACGCTCAGTCGCCTTGGCATCGAGCGTCGTGGTGTCGATCGTGCCTTCTGCGACGAGGAGGTGCCGGTCACATTGCGGATCACGAATCGCAGCGTCCTGCCCGTGCCCTGGCTCGAGATCCAGGAGGGCATCCCCACCGAGTTGCGCGAGCGCGGACATGTGGACCATGTGGTGGCGCTGGGTCCACTGGCTCAAACCAGCGTCACCTATCGATTGCAGTGTCGCCGGCGGGGTTGGTATACCGTCGGCCCGGCCCGTCTGCGCACCAGCGATGTCTTCGGCTTCGGTGAACGCATCCGGATCCCGGCTACCACCGATCGGCTCATCGTCTACCCGCGGATCGTGCCGCTATCGCTGCTCGGATTGCCCACCCGTTCCGCCCTGGTGGCCCTGCCGACGCGTACGCTCCGCTTCGAGGACCCCACCCGCATTACCGGCGTACGCGAGTACCAGATCCGGTGATCCACTGCGTCGCATCCATTGGGGGGCAACCGCGCGACTCGACGAGCTGATGGTGAAGCAGTATCAACCGGCAGTGGCCCGCGAGACGGTGATCTGCCTCGATCTCGACCTGCGTGATTATGCGCTGGAGTATCGTACGCCCGCCATGGAGCAGGCGATTGTGGTGGCGGCCTCGATCGCGCACCACGTGATCGCCAATGAGGGACAGGCGGCGGGGTTGGTGACCGAGGCGCTCGATCCATTGACCGGCCGGCGCGAGCGGCTGGCGCCACCGCCGCGGACCGGCTCGCCCCAACTGATGTTCATCCTCGAGATTCTGGCGCGGGTGCAGGCGGCGAAGGGAGAACAGTTCGCCAGTGTCCTGGGCGATGTTGGCGTCGATCTGCGTCACGGCACCACTATCGTGATCGTTACCGGCACCGCCCTGCCTGCCCTGGAAGCGGAGATATTCGCCCTGAAACGGGCAGGTCACGCCGTTGGCGTGGTGGTGATCCAGCAGGAACCGGTAGCCGACCTGCCGGGCATCCCGGTCTGGCGGGTATGGGTGGATCAACATCTCGAGGCCATCGCCTAAAGATGGTTCCACGGCCATCGACCAAATCGAATTGGATCGGGCTACGCTTGCGACAATAGGGGCTGTGTAGAACACCTGGGCGTGAGCAGTCGCGACTATTGAATCTGATGTTAGCTTTGCTGTTGTGCTGGAGCGGACGCGCCTACGGATTCGCCTGGCGGAAGACAATCTGCGTAGTAGTTCTTGGGATGGTGATTCCGATACTGATGAAGGGATAATCGGCAGCCAGAAAGCACAGGGCAGATGTAACAAGTGGTCCAGAATCGGCACTAAGTAGAGACAGCAGAGATGGAGTGTTCATGACTCGCGAGGCCGATGCGGATGCCGGGGAGATGCGAAATAGCATACCTCTTGCCATTGCAACACGACATCGACGCGACGAGTTAGATCGCATCCAGGAATTTCATTGTGTCTACCAATCGACGCTCTCTAGGGTTCTTGGCTACCTGTTGGCACACGTCGGCAACCCCGTCGTGGCGGAGGATCTCGCTGCAGAGGTCTTTGAACAAGCGTTTCGGAGTTGGCCGGGGTTCAGAGGGGACTCCACCGCGTCCACGTGGATTCTCGGTATAACTCGGCACGTCCTGAAGCATCACTGGCGGGGGAAAGTCCTGCAGACTGTCCCATTTACTGGATACATTTCTCGCACCTTGGTCGACAGTGATGAGACACCAGAGCAGGCGGTCGAGCGTTCGGAACGGGCAGACGTCCTTTGGCATGTCATCGCTGATCTGCCGCCCGGTGAGAGAGATCTCCTGGCCCTTCGCTATGGCGCCAACCTCCCATTTGAGGATGTAGCTCAGGTGCTCGGCATACGCGCTGGGACGGCGCGAGTGCGAATGCACCGAATTCTGGGCAGGATCCGAGAACGATTGGAAGATGATAGATGAGCGATGACCCAAACAGGATGCTTAGTGAGGAGAGCCTCGATCGTCAACTTCGATCGCAGTACTCTGAACTGGTCGGACACGATTGGCAGATATCCGTGGAGAGACGGTTGTGGCCTCGAATTTCGACGTCGCGACATCGCCCATCCCGGCTGAGGTTGTTTTCGCGGCCCGTTGTCGCAGCAGCGGCTGTATTGCTGGTGTCTGCTAGCATCGCATTCGCAGTCAGTAATCTCGTCGACCTCGGAAAGCCAACGGCTACACTTGCGACCAATCCTCATTTTCCGTTGAGTGGGTTCCATCGGATTACAACCCGGCTGGGTTCGCCTCATAATCCCGAGGTGCTTTTCATCGGCACCCAGCTTGCATTAACGGGCATTGAGGATCATCGGTCAGCGGCGGAGCGATGGCCATTGGTCAAAGCGCTCAATCAGTTTGGCTCCTGGTCAGGCATCGCAGCCGCAATACCGAACTGCGGTGTTGACCCGGGCTTAAAGGCTAATGTTTGCTCGGACCCGACCTATGACTGGCTGCATGCCCGCTACCGAAGCAAGTACATCCAGTTCGTCCATAAGGATCTGCTGACTTCAGATGGCCTCCCGCTTCAACGGCTCTCACCAGCGGAACTCGGGCTCTATAATCGGTACGCTCGGCGGTCGGGCGGATACCGGACGGGTATTTACCGAGATCCATATAATGCCGCCTGGACCGTTGAAGTGAGCGGCAGCGATCCTCGACACCTCCCGCTGGTACTCATCGGAGATTACCTTCAAACCGTCTCCCAGCTCCTGGGCGCAGGTGACTTCGAGCAAGGCGTGGATGCACCACCTCCGACGGTTCAAGGTGGGGTGCAGACTGTTGGTGTGACGGGACTGCCGTTCGACACGGTGCGACGAGCTCTTGCAACTGGTAGGTCTCCACACGCCGCAGAATTTCTCGTGAGCGACGTGAACGCCGAGGCCAATATCATGACAGCGCTCATGTGCCATGCCGATGGTAGGAAACCAAGCAATGTCTGTAACCGTCCGACAATCAAGCAGATCCTGAAACAAGTGAAGTAGATCGATGTATTCCAGTGACTGAGTATGCGGTCTGCCGGGTCAAGGATGTAGGTGCCACTGTGGACCGGGAGCATCACCGTGCGGCGCTCAACGAAATTTTGCATCAACTTAGCCCCGATTTTGCAAAATTATCTTATTTCTTGAGGCTATCGTTATTTACAAACTTACACTCAGTGGGTGAATGGGCCGAATCAGACCGACTCGCAAGATATTGTTTTGGCTTGTAGTGAGAGCCTGCATCTGCCCAAAGCCGAGGACGATTGCTTTAACGCTGAGCACACTGCCATGCTGACTCAGGACAAATCGTTGAAGTTGATAGCGAACGCCATCGGCCCAGAGAGCTAATAATTATTGCCATTGCCACGAAGCCGACATATAGTACAGCATATGGCGAAAGTCTTGGGGAGAGGGGATAGGTGTCTAGCGCAGAGCCTGCAAGGCGCATTTACTTTCACCCTGGTTTATTCCGCGACGGTCGAGTTCCTGGTAGAGCACTTGATAGGACGTCGAAGCCTAAGCAACTGCGTACATAGCCCATTCGCAGTCAGAGTACTGCCTCCGCCGCGGAGGACATCGCGGAGCTGGACTGGGGACTGGTCAACGTCAGGACGCGGGCCTACGGCAACGCCGCCACGATCAGCAGGGTTTCCATGGCAAGGACAATGCGACTTAGGAGCCGATGAGAGGAAATTCTCACGTACGTTTTTGGAGCCAAGCGGAGGAGGCGCCCCCTCTGCTTAGGCAGCGGTCCACCGCAGGTCACTCTCGATGACCGTTATTTGGTATGGGTTACATCGGGGTGGCCGGGAGCAATCCCAACGCGTGTAATCTCGCTGCCCTCTTTGTTCCCCAGCATGAACACAATCGACACCGCTTTGGGCGCGAAGCCGTCGATGCGGCGCAGAGCTTGAACTCGCGCTACCCGAGCTTGCTTACCGGCGCCGACATTCATCGAGATATCGCCCAGGTTATCTTCGTTGTGGAAGCGCCTCCGCAGCCAAGCATGCAATTGCCACCTGCCCTCCACTGTCGATGTCCTCGCGCTGGCGAAACTCCTGTCCCGCAGGACGACGGACGGCGAGACCAACTCGAGGACTCGAGCGCCATCGTGAGCGTTGTACGCATCCAGAAACGCCTCTACCAGTCCCCTCGTCCGGCCTTGATTGGGTCCCGTGGGCGGGGCGAGGAGGCTGCAGTCGCTAAAGGTGATGCTGACCACGCGCTCGATCCAACCACTGTTATCGACGATCACCTTGGCGCCGACGGGCTGCGGGGGAAGTCCTTGCGCCTGGAGAATATCGTTGGTGCGGGTGGCGCTCATGTTGGCAACGTTCGGAATGCTGGTGCCGTTCGCGTCAATACCCCCCGCCGCGATATTCGTCGCAGTGAAGTGATCGTGCTCGGCGAAGCGTGCGCGAAGCCAGGGGATCATTGCCTGCTTGCTGGACAGCAGCGATGGCATATCGCGAGCATAGTCGCAGTCGGCGTAAGTGAGCTGCGTGCCGAGGGTAGCCAATGCGCCCGGCAGGTCGCCCAGGTTGTACGCGGCGTAAAAGCGTTCTATAACCGCCCGCGTCTGTGCAGGCGTGACGGTCGGCGTTGATGCCGCGGCGCCCAGCGCAACCGGATGGGGAAGAGTGAGGAAAGCCAACGCGACGCCTACAGACACGGCCCAAACCGTCCGTGATCGGTTCCGACCACCTGCGGACGACCACCGAGGCGCAAGAACCTTGCATGTTCCGAGCACCCGATGGTTGAAGTGGGTGCGTCCGGCTGCGCAATCCGCTCTCATCGTCAATCGGCTCGTCACGCCTCAAGCTACCATCGGCTCTCACCAGCCGAGAAATGACCTCTCATGGCAACTGCATTGGCCGAGACCGAGGTGTTGGCACAACCCTGCGAGTGTGATGGACTATCACAAGGTGTGCTTCAGTATCTGCTTGATCACCGGTCGATTACACACGCTGGCCGGCTGTCTCCCGGTGGCATGGCAGATCAGCGCTGTAATGACGTTCGCCTCAGCATTCACATCTGAGTAGAGTGAGAGCGAGCTCGTTCCATGTCCCGGTATGCTCACAACCCGACCGGTCTGCAGTGTCCTTTGGATGTCGCCACTACTCAGTACCCAACCGGTGTTGGTCTCCAGGTCAGCGTAGATGGCGGCGCCAAAGGACGCTCGGAGGTATCCGCCGATGGAGATGAACGGGAACGTGTGCGGGCTCTCCATGGCCACGGGCTGCAATGCCGTGTTCCATATTACGTCACCGAAATTTGATGTCTGGCCAAACATTCCATCGGTGTTCCTGGCGTATCGGTTGAAGAGATCTTTCTCAACCGGAGTTAGAGAGTGATTGACGTTCAGATTCACATCAACGAGGTCGGCGGCCTCCAGTGCCACATACCGGCTCGTGTACCTGGCATGCGCGAGATCAAAGGTGGGATAACCGATGATATAGCCATATTGTGACCCGGTAGGGAGGCAACTACGTGTGTTCTGAAGCACGCTCAGAGTGCACACGCGCGACTGCACGGCATCAAGGCGGGAAAACGTGCCGAACTGGGTGAGCGCCTTGACCAGCGGCCAGCGCTCCATGGCGGAGTTGGGCTCGAATCATCGTGCCCAGGAATAGCAATTCAGGCTTGCCATGTTGCCGGAGAAAGGGACCAGCTCGATGGAACGCCGCCAGTGGGTAGTACGGCGACTGGGGGACGTTGCTCGTGGGTTTGCCAAGGTTGAAGATGGTGCTGGCCGCCAGGGCAACGCCCGCGATCAGCACAGCCGCTAGCGGGATACCGAGGAGTACCATCGATCGTCGCGTCCTCGGCCGAGGACGCGGTGGTAACGCGGTTGTGCTGGCGACGAGAGTGAGTGGCGTCTTGCTCCTGAGCCCGGTAGTTGCTGCCTCTTCCCTCGCATCGTTACTGGCGTCCTGGCGCCGGAAGAAGGACAACAGACGGGCCATAGGGGTCTTTGGCTCCTCCGAAATCAAGGGAAGGTGGTGCGGAAGCTTGTCCCATGCATTGCCGCTGCGAAAGTGCGAATGCAGCAGCTGCACGAGGACACGCGCTGCTCGATCGTCAGTTTCAAACGGGAGCAAGTCGAAGTCTGGGTCGGTTCCTGGTGGTCGTTCATTCATCGAGAAGGCCCTCCCTGAGGGTAGCGATGATGCGCTGCAACTGTTTGCGGGTGGCGGCTTCGCTCTTGTTGTTCACTGCGGAAATCTCGGGGATGCACAGCTCCGAGGCGTAGCGCAGAGCCAGCAGTTCCTGCTTATCGGGGTCGAGGTCGGCGATCAGTGAGCGGAGGCGATTCGCGAGATCACGTTCCATGACGAGAGTCTCGGGTTGAAGGGGGGACAATGGGAGTTCGCTGGGATGAACTTGATCCCAGGGCAACGTTCGTTGACGCCGCCGGTAAGCGTCAGCAGTGACATTCCGCGCAATACGCAAGAGCCAGGCTCGAAAGGGCAGCCCTCGCTCCTGGTAGCCTGAGATAGCCTGGTAAGCGCGGACGAACACAAATTGCGTGAGGTCGGCAGCATCTTCTGGGCACTCCATGCGGCTGGCGAGGTACCAGAAAATAGCCGCGGCGTGACGACGATAGAGAACACCAAACGCCACGGGATCGCCCTTGCTTGCCTCGATCAGCCGAGTGTCTTCCCGCTCGCAGTAATCGGGTTCTTGATGCCTTAGGTCCGATGCAGAATGCAGGATGCACCTCACTGTCGGAGATCAAGGAGAATCAGAGCCGATCGGACGGCTGCTGTTCTCGTCATAGTATTAAACGCCGAAAGAGGGAGAATTGGACATTTCTTTTGTGATTGGCGTGGACTATGCGGTCCAGCGTCCTGTCCAGTTGACGGTAGGAGTTGTTCTGGGAACCAGCACTTCCAGAGAGACGGCCATGGGCTGGTCAAGACGACTAAGCTTGGGGTGGCCGAGCATGTTGGGGAAGCTTTCTAGTGGGTCAACGTTCCAGCATTCGGGCGGCTATCTCTCTACAAAGGCATCGCGCTGCAACTGGTCGTGCCCGCGTATCCACATCGGGTATCGCCTGATCCCGTCGACAAGCTCCTGTAGCTCGTCATCAGTGAGCTCCTCGAGCGGCACCCCCGATCCCATGACTACTTCACGGGCGGCACGCTCATCCTCGTCGGATGTCGGCGAGCACAACTGCCCCCGAAGTCAGCGCAGGTTCGCTTCTCGGTCGTTCACATGTCCACATCCTTCTCACGAGGCAGAGAATGACTGAAGAGAATGCTTTCCGGCGCCTACACCATATCAACGGGAGAAGATCGAATGCTTGCGGTGTACCTCAACAGTGATGCCCACGTCGCCATCTACGGAGACCGAGACGGGCTCTCCGGATTGGCGCGGGAGATCCAGTACATTCTCGATCACCCGCACTGGGACCACGAGCACTTCGTCACAGAGACGGGCGGAGGCTACGGCATCCAGCTATCGGAGATTCCGCTTCCCGGTCGGCGCGTCGTTCACTATCTCGACGTCGCCTTGGTCGACGAGGACAAGCTTCGGAGAAGTATGGATGAGTCTGGGGCCGTAGACTGAGCCGACTTTCAAGTGGGGCGTGTGATGAGCGAGACCGGCTTCCGGCGCCTCCAGAGAGCAATCATGCGAAGCAATCACCTCCTTGACAATCCAGGCGATGTGGCACGGTGGGACGACACTGCCATTGCCGAGATTGAACGGCAACTAGACCAATTTGGTGCGATAGAGGACCTGTACGAGGGAGGGACGCCGGAGAATCGATATGACTAGGCGCGCAGAAGATCCCTCTGCGAGCGCGGGCAGCACAAGCGACGCATTCCTCGAACGTGATACTGCAAGACTCCATTACGAGCTCTGCGGCGAGGGGAAACCGCTCGTGCTCATCCACTCCAGTTGGGGCACTATGCATATGTGGGACCCACAGTGGGAGGCATTCACCCGGACCCATAAGGTGCTCCGCTACGACTTGCGCTGGCACGGGGAAACCACCCATGATGCCAGCGCATCCTACTTCGCAACCGACGATCTCTTCGCGCTTGTGGACGCGGCAGGCATGGAGTGAGCAACTCTGGTCGGAGCAGGGCATGGTGGGGCGGTCGCAGTGGGCGCCGCATTGGCTTGTCCGTCTCGAGTGACTGGACTGGTCCTGGTGAGCCCGTGGCCGCTGCCCCGGAGTGCATTGCCGACAGCCATTTTTGCGGCCCGGTCATTCTTTGTCACCGTATTCCGCGACGGCTTGGCAGCCGAGGCGCTTCAGATTCCCAGCCATGGCGAGGCGCTCAGGAACCGCGATGTTGAGACGCTGGCCGATATCTTCAGTGCCTACCCGCTGTACGGGACTTCACCTCAGTTTCCGGCAGCGCGGGAGGCGATACGCGAAATGATGCTCGACAGCACTCAGTTGTTTGAGGGTCAGAAGGATCACGGACGCTCGCACGTCAGGAACATGTCACCGCGGCGCCTACGACAGATCAGGGTTCCCTGTCTCACCATTATCGGCGAGCGCGAAGTTCCACTGTTGCTCCACGAGTCCCAAGCCATTGCTCGAGACATCGTTTCAAGTGAGACGATAGTCGCGCCTCAGAACACCCGATGGATGAGCCTGGAAGAACCAGAACGGTTCACCAAGATCGTTCTCGACTGGCTGGCGTCGCAGGGCTTGTAAGATTTGAGCCGTCGGGCTAGATCGGACGCAACGAGGTAACTATGCAACACTCTGCAAGGAGGCAACGGCTCAGTATCAGATTGACCGTTCCATCAGTCGTCTCGCGGAGAGCTGTTCCACCTACTTCACTCTCTTCAGTATGGACTTGATGGAAGAAGTCCTACAGACCTGAGCCGGCTTTTCCCCGTCAGCCTCACAGACCAGCGCGATTATGATATTCGCCTCTGCTTATGTCGGCTGTTAGCGCTGGAGACACTGCCGGCGACTGTCTATCGACCAACGCCGCGCGGACCTCGTCGTAGCTGAGGGATTGCCCGCCGGCGGCAGGGTCGACCCCTGCACTTGCTGCCTACTATCGCGAGGCTGAGGAGCTGCTGCCGCCTTTCACCATCCCATCCATCCACCATTCCCTTGCTCCGCATGAACGACTCACCGGAGGCGAGCACGACCATGATGACCTCTTTCTGGTGGTTGGGGGAGTGTGCACCTGATCTTTGCTGCCTACGGTGGGAGCTGACCTTTGATGCACGCACGAGTGGTTAGGTCTGTCGTATCGACGCCGACGAGGACATCGATAGTGCAGCGGTGACTGCGGGATATCTAGGGCTGACACAGCTGCCGCCTACTTGACAGCAAGTAGCTTCCTTCTTGCGATTCTTCAGACCCTCAAGAATCTAGAAAAGCAAGATTACGTCTCTGCAACGTGGGATTTCCTTTCGTTGATTCCAGCAACTGGAGCAGTTAAAGCTATAGAGCTTGGGCGAAGACTCGCGAGTAGAGCAGCCGAAGTGTTGCCTCAACTAGCGAAAGCTGTTGCAGCCAGGAATATTCCCGCGCAAGTAACTCTGTTGGCATATTGGTCTCGAGTGAACGCGCGGATAACCGCCGAAGCAGCTAGGTCGGGGCGTTATGGGGTCGCCAGTGCAGTATTCGGGGTGTTAGGATTGGTGCGGCCATGTGCAGCGCCGAGTCCATGAAGGGCAGTGTAAGCCCTTGATCATCGGAGTGGCGCAAGTGTGCCCGTAGTAGCGACCTTGGGGTGGTCGTAGCCACGTGCTGGGATCAGCGATTCTGCGTCTCTTTAAACCTTTCCCGTTTGGCAACCCGGACGAACGTCCGGAAGAGTACCTACCATACTCGTTGGGCGTCAACCTTGGGTTTGAGTACGGCTGGGGCAAGATCCTTTTGGTGGCCATGATTCTCTGGGCTGTCATCTCTTGGCTAGGCGGCACGACAGGTGCAACACTAGGATCGGTTCTGGGCTTCTTTCCGCTCACTGGAGCACTGATGGCTGTCGCACGGATAGTCATCTTGAAGGCATACATGGTAGTGCTCACCGGCCCGAGCGCCATTTGGAAAAGCGTTCGTACTTGCCGTCTCGTCCCCGGTCCTACCTTGAGAAAATTGGTGGAACCGACTTGGTGGGATCTACTGTTGCAGTTAGCAGTGTCCGTGTTCGCAATGTTGCTAGTTGGTGTTGCTTATTCCTTCTGAGACGTGCTATGTACCCGACTCGGTCAACGCCATACCCGGCCCCCATAGAACTGGGGCCGAATTTGCCAAACTTCCCGCGTTCTGACCGCTGGCACGCTGTCAGCGATCGAGCCGTACCACCATGGCAGACAAATGGGCACGAATCTAATACGCACACATGAGTCATCCCGAATTGCGGGGCGATGGATAAACGAGAGCTCCTGAGCGGCCACCGGAGTTGAGAGACACCGACGGGTGCCAGGGGGTTTCGCTATGTATGGTGCAATCGATTTCGAGCCGACGCAAGCCGACGCCATTTCGTTAGTGACGGATGGCGACCGCGCTGTTTGACAGATTCGGACTAGCGGGCACTGAGTACAGCATTGGGCGACGGAATTATCGAAAGGGTAGGGTCAGCTTCTGGTCGGAGGCGTGCCGGCCCCATTGCGCAGATACCGATACAGAGTCGCTCGATAGATCCCTAAAGTCTCGCAGATATCAGCAATCGAATTAGTTGTATCCGCCTGAAGTTTTCGCCCCACCTGAATCTTGCGATCCGTGTCTAGGAGCTTTGGTATTCCGCCCTTCCTTCCCCGAGCAGTTCGTGATCCCGCCATCGTCCGTGCGCGGATCAAGCTCCGTTCGAACTCGGCAATCGCCCCGAATATGTGGAAGACAAGCTTGCCACCTGAAGCGGCGATATCGATCTGCTCGGTCATGGACCGAAACCCCACCCCTGGTAATCAAGCTGGCCAGTCAGCCCAATAAGCTGAGGAAGGAAGTGACCGAGCAGGCCCGGCTGCCAGACGACCGGTGTATTGCCGGAGCGAACATACTCGAGTGCCTGTGCAAGTCCCGGTCGATCTGCTTTGGCGCCAATGGCCGTATCTTTGAAGAACTCAGCCCAGGCTGCTTTCTCAAGCGCTTCAAGCTGAAGGTAGAGATCCTGATTACCAGTGGAAACCCGGGCTTAGCCCAGCAGTGTCGTCATAGCGGTATCGTCTCACAAACTCACCGACACTGCAGGATACGAGATCTTGATAGAGAGACGGCGATATAAGACCATGCTGCACCAAAGTACATTGAGCCCAAAAGCCCCAAGTAGCGGCCAAATCCGATGGCGGGGAAGAGGGGTCTCGAAGAGCACACCGGTGGCTAAGGCCTATTCTCATCAAACGGTGGTTTCTGAGAACTGGCATGGCAGACCCAATGTACATTCGGGACACTTGTTCCAGAGGTGAAGCCGATGGAGCGACCAATTTACTCGCTTGCGATTCTTCCTCCAGACCATGCTCGGCGTGGTCGTCCTCGCCGCCGCCGGCCTCGGAGCAGTCCAGACCACAATCAATGCGCCAAGACGGGTTAGCCAGGCACATGCTTCAGGAAACGCCTACCTCGCGGTCCAACAGGAGGCGCGTGCCCTTCGAACAATCGACTTGCAGCAACTGCCGCCACGCTCGTTCTCGTAGGTTCATGACAATTCATCTAGTATGGGTTGTAGGCCCGGGAGTCCGGAGCCGCAGCGGAGCCAAGGCGCATCGCGGAGGAAGCATGGACGCACAAAGACGCAGGCGCTCGTTTCATCTCCTGATAGGGAGCATCATCGGCCTGGCAATGATCGCCCTGCCCACTTGGGGTGGGACATCGATTGCCAAGTCGAAACCGACCCCCAAGGCGGCGAAGGCTGGCGAGACGGGCACCTTTACGAACCCGATCGATCCGACCCTGCCTGGCGCCGCGGGCAAGGACAATAACTGCGCGGACCCGGGCATTATCCACAGCAGAGGCAAGGACAAGAACTGGTATCTGTACTGCACGTCCGGTCCGTTCAACGACAGCGATTCCGTCACCCACTACATCCCAACCTTCCGGTCTGCCGACCTCGTGCACTGGAAGTACGTCAACGACGCGCAGGTCAGCCTGCCCAGCTACTCGGCGCCGAATGCCGGGGAGTGGTCGCCGGACCCGCACTACCTCAACGGCAAGTACTACCTGTACTTCACCGACTCCGACACCAAGGATGCGGGCGCAGCGATCGGCGTCATGACCTCCAAAACGGCGCATGGACCCTGGACCTACGCGCCAAACTACGTGGTCGAGCCGCACGACGCGCCCTGCTGCCCCGGCAGCCACATGTGGACCTTCGACTCCAGCATCGTCAAAGACAACGGCCAGCTCTACATCTTCTACGGCAGCTTCTTTGGCGGCATTCAGGCCCGCAAGCTTTCCGCCGACGGGTTCACCTCTGATCCCGCCTCGCAGACGCAGATCACGATCGACAACCAGTACGAAGCCTCGTTCGTCTTCAAGCACAGCGGCTACTGGTATCTCTTCACCTCGGCGGCGAACTGCTGCAATGGTCCGCTGACCGGGTACACCGAGTTCGTCGGTCGCTCGCAGAACGTCCTCGGCCCCTACGTCGATCAGAACAACCAGCAGATGCTGGCGTCACGGTCGGGCGGCAACATCGTGGTCTCGCAGAACGGCAACGGCTGGATCGGTTCCGGCGGCGGCGATATCTTCAACGATGCCGCTGGAAGAACCTGGATCGTGTACCACGGCATTGATCAGTCCGATCCCTACCTGGGGGCGACCACCGCCACGAACAAGCGGCAGTTGCTGCTCGAGCCCATCACCTGGGTCAACGGTTGGCCGGAAGCGAACGGCGGGAACTGGACGTCGACCGCAAGCAACCTGCACCGGCGGCGCAGAAGGGGCAGAAGGACAAGCTCAAGGTCACCCGGTTCGCCAACCAGCAGCCGGGGACGTTGATCGCCAACCTCTCCGACGACTTCACCGGCCCCACACTGAGCTCGCAGTGGACCTGGATTCGCCCCGATCCGGCGGTAACGGCGACAACGGGTCCGAATGGGCTGGTGACACCCATCCAGCACAACGATGTGCAGCCGGGCAGCGCCCAGGCTTCGCTTCTCACCGAGCCCACCCCGTCGGGTGACTACATGGTGGAGACCAAGCTGTCCGACGATGTCCCGGCCTCGGGCTGCTGCTTCAATTACGCGCAGCCGGCGATCTTCATCTATAAGGACGACACCGACTACGTGCGCGTCGGCATCACCCCCAACTTCGGGACCCGGTTCATCGAGTTCGGTAAGGAGATGGTTCCGGCCAAGCCCGGCTATCCCAACTACGGGAACATGCAGCTCGGGCCGCCCGGCGACACCACCTGGATTCGCATTGCCAAGACCACCAGCGGCTCGAACGAGCTGTACCGCGCCTACTACAGTCTCGACGGCACGAATTGGATCGCCGGCGGAGTGTGGACCCACCAACTGGGAGCGGACGCAAAGATTGCCATCGCGGGCATCGCCGATAGCGACAAAAGCCAGAGTTTTCACGCCACCTTCGGCTACGTGCACGTCTACACGCTGAAGTAACGAGGGAAACCCGCAGGTCGTCTGCATCCTCGGCGGTGCGCTGTGAGTGCAGGGGCCATCCGTCTGGGCCGAGGCGGGGACGGATGGCCCTTACGCCCGCCTGAACCAGGGTACGACACTGAGCAGGTGTGGTCAGACCTGCCGTATGCATTGACATTCCGATGTACTACTGCTACACCTGGGAATACCAGCGTGACATGCACCGACTCGCCGAAATTGCTGAAGCGCATGGTCGCGCTCGAGGTGCCATGCACGGCTTTCGTGCTGTCTTTGATGGTGGTGCGGATCTCCAATGGGAGATAACTGGATATCGAAGCTCGCTACTCGACTGAACCCATCTCCCGGCCGCATGATCGAACGGTATCCGAAGCGGTCAGTCAGCAGCATGGCGACCAACGAGCCGGCAAGCGCGGACAACGCATCGACCTCGAGAAAGATACGGAACATGCTACTGCGGTACCCCGGTGAGACTTCGCCCTGGAGAACCGCGCCTGCGTTCGTGGCGGCACATGGAGCCGGAGGATCGGCGAGAGCGAATGCATCAGGGCTGCCCGGTCCTGTCCGTAGCCAGCTAACATGATATGGCGCCGCAAGGAGCACCGTTTGATCGATGGCTGATCTAGTGACCGCGACCCGCGAGATCGACCTCGCGCTGCCCGACATGGCACGCGAGATCATTCGCACCCACCTCGACCTGGATGATCCGGCAAACCGCACCTTCCTGCGCGATCCCGATGGGCGCGATCAACATCAGACGCACTGGCACCAGTGGGGAATCATCACCCACACCAGAGTGTTTCTGCGTCAGTTCGATACCGATGTCCCTGCCTATCTGCATGCCTGGGAACTATGGGAGCCGGTGAATGCGGTCCTCGCTACCGGCATCGACGGCGCTTCCCGCTGGGAGTTGCTCCGGATCAGCATTCTCCTCCATGACCTGGGCAAGTTTGCGGCCCGCACTCGGGGCAAGAACAGCTTTCACTTCATGCGTCACGAAACGCTCTCCGGGAAAGTCATCCGCGAACAGTTGGCACTGGAACGCTTTGGGCTCACTCGGGACCAGATCGAGTATGTCGCGCACTCGGCCGAAGATCACTTCGTGCTCGGCCTCATCCGCAAGCGGGCCCGCGAAGAGGGCAATTTCGACCCATCGTTCATCCAATCCGAGCGCTTCCGGGCTCTTGCCGCCGACATCAAGCGTTCGCACCCTGAAGATTATGTGGAAATTGGTGTTCTGTTTCTGGGCGATTCTCTGGCCAAGACCGACCCGCGGGGTGGCCCGGAACTGGCGGTCAGTCAGTATGAGATCAATATCGCGGTTGCGCGACGCTATCTCGAAGAGGTGCTCGACGACCCGTCTCTATAATGGGGCACTGAGCGCGCCGGACGCGCCGGAGGCGTCGCGATTGCTCGCTACCCTCTTTCTCGCGCCACCGTGATCGCGACCGGCGTGCGGGTGAATTGGATTCGATCGCTTCATGTTCACAGGCGCCATTGCTCTCAAAGAGGACGATCTGCAGTTCATCAGTGACCGCGCCGGGGACATTCCGGCGGAGAATCCTGATGGTCTTGGGTTGTACTACCGTGATACCAGGTTCCTCAACCGGTTTGAATTGTTCGTCAATGGAACCAAGCCGGTCTTTCTTTCCAGTACCGCGAACAAGCACTACATTGCGACCTTCCAGTACGTAAATCCGAGCTTCCTGCTGCCCGACGGTCAACGTGTTCGCCAGCAAACGCTCTCGATACGACGGAGCCGTTTCGTCACTTCCCGCGGCTTCTTCGAGCGTGTGGGTCTGCAGAATTGCAATCGATTCGCCGTCGAGCTTGATGTCGTGATGGCCTTCGATGCCGATTTTCGCGATATGTTCGTGGTGCGCGGCTTCACGACGCAACGGGTGGCGGGCCAGATCTCGGTCTCCTTTGGTGGTGACGATCTGATTTTTCAGTATCGCGGACGGGACGGTCTGCGCCGTCGCACCGAAGTGATGTTCAGCCAGAAACCGGAGGCCATCTCGAGCCATGAAGTGCGCTTCCGCTTCCGGCTCCAGCCGCAGGAGTTCGACTCGGTCGTCGTTCGGGTGCAACCGAGCATCGGTCGCAAGACCCCCCGCCTGTCGGATGATTTCGACGGCAAGTTGGAGCGACTGGCAGCGTCGTACCGAAGGTGGGATGACTCTTCTACCTGCTTCAGCACGAATAATGAAATGTTCGATCGAGGAGTGCTGCGGGCTAGCCGGTACGACATTCGAGCCCTTCTGGAGCAATCCCCGCATGGGCCCGTGCCCGATGCCGGCGTCCCCTGGTACGCCGTTCCATTCGGCCGCGACGCGATCATCACCGCGTTGCAGACCCTGATCTACAACCCCTCCATTGCCGAAGGGACCCTTCGTTTCCTGGCCGCTCATCAAGGCAAGGTGGTTGATCCGTTCAAGGAAGAAGAACCCGGTAAGATCCTCCATGAGCTTCGTCGCGGCGAGCTGGCGAATCTCGGCGAAGTGCCGCATACCCCGTACTACGGCACCGCCGATGCCACGCCCCTCTTCCTTGTGCTCTTCGTCGAGGCCATGGAATGGCTCGATTCTGACGATCTGTACCGCGATGTATTGCCGGCCGCGATCCAGGCGCTGGAATGGGTCGACAAGTTTGGTGACCTGGATGGCGATGGCTATGTGGAGTACATCTCCCACCGTCCTGGGGGCGTGGTCAACCAGGGTTGGAAAGACTCGTCCGATTCGGTCCAGCATCCCGAGGGCGCGAATGCGCCTCCGCCAATTGCGCTGGTCGAAGTACAGGGTTACGTGTATCAGGCCAAACTGGGCATGTCCCGCTTGCTCCGGCGACGCGGCAATCTCGAGCTCGCCGACCGGCTCGCCGGTGAGGCGGCTGACTTGCGGGAACGTTTTAACCGCGACTTCTGGATCGACGAGATGGGCTGTTTCGCCCTGGCGCTCGACCGCGACAAACGCCAGGTACAGGCTCTGACCTCAAACGCCGGTCACGCCCTCTGGTCGGGCATCTGCAACTGCGACCAGGCCGAGATTCTCGCCGCCAGACTACTCGCCCCCGACATGTTTTCCGGGTGGGGCATCCGCACGCTTTCTTCGGGTTCGCCGAATTACAACCCCATGAGCTATCACAACGGCTCCGTCTGGCCGCACGACACGGCGATCGTTGCGTTGGGCCTGCGTCGTTACGGTTATGCCCGGGAGGCGGCGACTGTCGTTGCCGGCCTGATCGAGGCGGGCTTTCAGATTCTCCGATGCGCGCCTGCCCGAGCTGTTCTGTGGCTTCCCCCGCGATCAGAGATTTAATTCCAGCCCCACCGCCTATGTGGTTTCATGCAGTCCACAAGCCTGGGCGGCTGGTTGCATGTTCATGTTGCTGCATGCTCTGCTCGACCTGCAGCCGGATCTAACCAGCGGATCGATCCGGGTCGATCCCGTGCTTCCGCCCCTGTTTCGCCGCATCAGTCTCGATAATCTTAGAGTCGGTAACCGTCGCGTCAACCTGCGGATTGAACGAGAGCACGACGACATCGGCGTGGAGCTGACCGGTGCGATGCGCCTGACGAGGCCGAAGCCTTAATGGCGACTCGCATCCTGATCGTTCACTACACGCCGCCCGGCGTTATTGGCGGCGTGGAGCACATCATCCATCAGCACATCACACTGCTGACCAGCCGGGGTTTCCGCGTGCAGGTGGTTGCCGGACGGCCCGGTTCGCCGGAGCTCCGGGCCCACGTTATTCCCGAGATCGAAGCATCAAGCGACGGCAGTGCCGCGATCGAGGACGAACTCGCCGCCGGCGTCGTCGGGCCGAAATACTGGCGTGCCCGGCGCGTCATCTTCGACAAGCTGGCGGGGCTGGCGGCGGATGTTGACTACGTTATCGTCCACAACGCCCTCACACTGCATTTCAGCCTGCCCCTGACCAGTGCGCTCTGGGACCTGGCGGCTCGTAAGCAACCCGGGTCGATCATCGCCTGGTGCCATGATCTCGCCTGGACAAATCCACTCTACCTGCCGCACATGCACGACGGCTATCCCTGGGACCTTCTTCGTGTGCCGGCGCCGCACGTGCGCTACGTTACCGTGTCCGAGGAGAGAAAGACGGAGTTGCAGCGAATCTGGGGGGCCTATGAAGGGCCCATCAGCGTGATCCCGAACGGCATCGACGTTCGAACGTTCCTGCGGCTCTCGGATTCCACCTGGGAGATTGTCGAACGATTCGACTTGCTCTCGCGAGACCTGGTTCTCTTCTTGCCGGTGCGCATCACCCGTCGCAAGAACATCGAATTGGCAATCGAGGTGGTGGCGGCACTCAAAGCGCGCGGTCTCGACGTCCGTTTTCTGGTCTCCGGACCGGCGGCGCCGCATCATCCCGGACGATCAGACGCCTATCTTGCCGAACTGCTGGCGCGGCGCGAGGAACTCGGTGTCACCGACGAGGTTGTCTTCCTGGCCCATGACCTCGGGGCGAAACTCGACGATCGAACGGTATCGGAACTGTACACTGTGGCCGACGCGTTGCTCTTCCCCAGCGCTCAGGAGGGGTTCGGATTACCAATCCTCGAAGCTGGGCTCTCTCGTCTGCCGGCGGTGACGTCCGACATACCCATATTTGCTGAAGTGGGAGGCGATGATGTGCGTCGCTTCGCCCTTGATGCCTCTGCCGATAGCATCGCCACCACGGTGCTGGATGCAGTAAAAGACGGCGCCGGTGAGCTGTTTCGCCGCGTTCGTCGCGAGTACGACTGGGATGTCGTGCTGGAGAAACATATCCTGCCGCTCCTGGCGCGGTGAAGTGAGATGACATGACCGAAGACAAACCATTTCGCGTGTTGGCTCCGACCACGGGAGCATCGGCGTCCAATTTGCTGCCTCTGGCCGGGACACTTGCCGCCGCCACCGGCGGCGAGGCGATCGTTCTCAGTGTGGTTGAGGTACCTCCCGAGCGCTCGCTTAGCGAGGGAGCCCTGGTGGTACGCCGGCGACGTGATCTGCTGCGGAAGCTCGCCCAGAGCTACCCTGACCATGAGTTCAAGGCGGTCGCCCGCACCGCGCATACGCTCGCCGGCGGAATTCGGGAAATGGCCAAGGACGGGCAGGCCGACCTGCTGTTATTGGACTGGTGGCCGGGCATGCGGGGCGCCCGGGGTGAGGCTATCGCCAATCTGGTGGATGATCCGCCCTGCGATCTGGCGATGGTAAAACGCGATTCGACCGCGGTCATACGAAGTGTATTGTTACCCGTTCGCGGCGGTCCTCACGCCCAGTTGGCCCTTCGGCTGGCGGAGGCGCTGGCCGAGCGCTATGGTGCCGTACTCACGCTGTTGCATGTGGATATCCGCCTGTGGAGCGATCGCCGCCGGGCCATTGAAGAGCGATATTTCGAGGCGGTCAGCCGGCAGGTATCGTACTCCCGAACGGAGCAATTGCAGGTCGAGGCCGAGTCGGTGGAGACCGTGTTGCTGGCGCACGGCGCGCGTCATGACCTCGTGATCATGGGGGCCTCCGCTCGCGATCAGGCGTCGCCCGCGTTGCTGGGCCGGATTCCAGATCTCATGGCGCGGAGACTGGAAAGCTCGCTTATCGTCGTGAAGACGCACGAGCCGGTTACGCTGGGGAGCTTTGCCGCCGAAAAATCGGAGCAACCCACCGAGCCCCGGGATATCTCGGCGGTAGTCGATCGCTGGTTCGCCGAAAACACGTTTCACAGCTATGAATTCCGCTCCATCCCGTATCTCCTCAACCTCAAAGAACGGCAGGGCCTTACCATCAGTCTGGCGATCCCGACGCTCAATGAAGAAGCGACCGTCGGCAAGATCTTGCAGACTATCAAGCGCAATCTGGTCGACCGCTATCCACTGGTCGACGAACTCATCGTCATCGATAGCCAGTCCGAGGATCAGAACGGTAGAGATTGCGACTCTCCTGGGTATCCCCGTCTTCCAGCACGCCGACATCCTCGCGCCCTATGGCTCGCATCGAGGCAAAGGCGAGGCGCTGTGGAAGAGTCTGGCGGTCACCTCGGGAGACATCGTCGTCTGGATCGATTCCGACATTACCGGCTTCCATCCCAAGTTCGTGTACGGACTCATCGGTCCCTTGCTGACCCAACCTCAACTGGGGTTTGTGAAAGGGTTTTATCGCCGGCCGCTCAATCTCGGTGGTCAACGCTTAACCACCGGCGGTGGGCGCGTGACCGAACTCACCGCGCGTCCTCTGTTCAACCTGTTCTATCCGGAATTGTCTGGTTTGGTACAGCCGCTGGCCGGCGAGATGGCGGGAAGGCGCAGCGTCCTCGAATCCATTCCGTTCTTCACCGGATACGGCGTGGAAACCGGGTTACTGATCGACATCCTCGATCAGTTCGGTCTCGCTGCCATCGCCCAGGCGGACCTGGAGGAGCGAGTGCACCGCAATCAGTCGCTCTTCTCGCTCAGCAA
The DNA here is from genome assembly GCA_963731225.1 of uncultured Chloroflexia bacterium. GTDB lineage: Bacteria > Chloroflexota > UBA5177 > UBA5177 > UBA5177 > CAVSUG01. The sequence continues at coordinate 48,340 of CAVSUG010000003.1, read as the reverse complement.
TATGGCGTTCGCCATCGTGCAAGTGGTGATGCAGCGGTTAGGGGACCGGCAACGACTCCAGCTACTGGAGCAGGTGAATACCAGTATGAAGTTGATCCACTACTCGCCGACGGAACTGTTCCTCGAGGTAAAAGAAATACGGGAGAGCGAGCGTCCACCAATCAAGTCCCTGCCGGAGTATATGGCCCGAACCGCCGTGCCCTTGAATGGGGTTTTGAGTGCCGCTGCCGAAGCCGGCAAGCGTCAGTAGCAGATACAGGATTCCGAGAACCGCCAACAGTAAGACACCCCGGGCGGCCAGCGCGCAGCCCATGCCGGATGTCGCCACCACCATGTCGAAACAGCCGGCGAATTCCTCGGTCTCTTGCTCCGGACCGCCGAGATTGACGTACGTGTACGGCTCCGCCGAGTCCGAACCCCGGCGTTCACTCTCCATCGGGTGAGAACTGGGACGGTCGGGGAGGGGGAACACGCACCCGGGCAGGACCGCGCACGATGGTCTGGCAAGCGAGACGAAGCGTTCCGGCATCCGATCCCAGGCGCTGTCGTTCCAGCGCGCTCACCGGCGAAAGGTTGACCGAGCCTTCCAGGACTTCGACCCGACACGAGGTGCAGAAACCAAAGCCACCGCAAATGTGCCGGTGATCGATTCCCGCGGCCAGGATTACATCCAGAAGGCGCTGGCCAGGCTGTGCATCCACGGTACGATCGCCGTAGCAGATCCGGGTCGTGGACTCCGAGCGGCCGCGACTACCGACGGGCAATGATGACATCACGTATACTCGCGAGATTCTAGCAGTGCTCGCTTTCGGCGAGAGCGAGTTCATCCGCCAGGCGCCAGGCAGCCGGAATGTCGTCGGATCTCAACCGCCCGTCCAGCACTTCTTCCAGCAGTGCGTCCTTGATCTGCCCAATCCACGGCCCCGGCGCCCTACCGTAACGTGCCATGAGTTGGTCGCCCGAAAGTGGACTACGAAAACTCTCCGCCGGTTCGGCGCCAAGGGTGACAATACGTTCCTCCAGCCGGTCGAGCTTGGGACCGTTGGCGGTATGACCGGTAGCGGAATGGCCGGCGGCATCGGCACGCGCCAGCTGGATGGCCGAGGGGACGAGTGGTCCCAGGCGCAACACCAGACGCCGGATCGCACCGTCGGACCACTCGGCGGAATAGGCATGCACCTGCATGTGCGTCTCCACCAGCGTCGCAACATCGTTGACGACACCAGTTGGGATAGCGCAACCCGAGCAGCAGTTCCCGGGCGAGTTCGGCTCCGAGTGCTTCGTGATGGAAGAACCGGATGCGACCGTCGTCGGCCAGGTGGCGCGTCCTGGGTTTGGCGATATCGTGGAGGACGGCCGCCCAGCGGATAACCAGGTTCGGTGGGACGTTTGCCACCACGCGCATGGTGTGATCCCAGAGCGACAGTGGATGGCCGGGACCGTGGTCGGGCATTCGGCGTGAGTTCAAGTCAAGTCGGGCACGCTGGTTGCAAGCAGTTCGGCGTCGCGCAACAGGGTCAGGCCATGGACCGCGTCAGGTCCGGTGAGAATCCGGCTGTACTCGTCGCGTATGCGCTCGCGGGAGATGGTGGCGAGGCGAGCGGCACACTGTTTCATCGCGGATAGAGTCGCGGGTTCGATGCTGAATCCCAATCCGCCGGCGAACCGCACGGCGCGGAGAAGGCGCAGCGGATCCTCCTCGAACCGCGCCTCCGGGTCGCCCACGGCGCGAATGATACCATTGTTGAGGTCGTCTTGACCGTGAAACGGATCGGTCAGCTTTCCGCTGATCGGATCGAGAGCCATGGCGTTGACGGTAAAATCCCGGCGCTGCAAATCTCCCAGTAAAGATCTGCCGAAGCGCACCTCGGGTTTACGAGAGTTCGGCAGGTACGACTCGCCAATGCGAAACGTCGTGATTTCGATCTGCCGGCCGTCAACACCGGGCGCCGATGGTGCCGAACTTCTCGCCGACGCTATAGATTGTCTCTATCCCGGCATCTTTGAGGATTTCAGCCGTCCGCGCCGGAAGCGCGGAGGTAGCGAAATCCAGATCGTAATCGAGTCGACCGAGACAGCGGTCTCGCACGGCGCCGCCGACGAGGTAGAACTCTTCGCCTGCTTGCTGAAAAGTGAGCGCTAGACTGGTGACGAGGGCGGGCAACACCGGATCGGGAGCGCAGTGATGGTTGTCGGTCATGTCCATTTCAGTGTAGAGGGAAGAGACGTGTTGCAGGCAGACTGTCCCGTCCGTCCGGTATAATCGGGGACGTTTACATAAAACGAAGGGAACAGGGATGAAGTGCCCGTTCTGCGGCTTCAATGACTCTCGAGTGGTCGATTCGCGCGACATCGAAGGTGGCGAGAGCATCAGGCGGCGGAGAGAATGTCCGTCGTGCAGCCAGCGGTTCAGCACCTATGAACGTCTCGCCCTGAGCCTCCAGGTGATCAAGCGTGACGGTCGACGCGAGGAGTTCGACCGTCAAAAGCTGGTCAACAACATGTGGAAGGCCTGCGAGAAGCGCGGACTTCCGGTGGAGTCGATTGAGGCCATTGGCCGCAGTATCGAGCATCGCATCCACCGCCTGGGAACTCCGGAAGTGCCCAGCACGGTCATCGGCGAGTATGCAATGGACGCGTTGCGCGATCTCGACGAAATCGCCTATATCCGCTTCGCCAGCGTGTACAAGTCGTTTGCCGACCTGGACGACATGCGGCGCGAGATGGAACGACTGGCATCTACCAACGAGGAAGCGGCCGAACGGGCCGGATGACGCACCTGGTAACCGTGGTCGCATCCAGCACGAATGCGCGCCCCTGACCGCCGGTGAGCGATGTCGCCGGGCGGCTTCGTCACGTAGCTGAATCGATTGCCGACATCGCCGCGGCCGGCGGACGGTCGGACTCAGTGTCCCTGGTCGCGGTTACCAAAACCGTGCCGGTCGATTCCATTCGTGAGGCATACGACGCCGGCCATCATCTGTTTGGCGAAAATCGAGTCCGAGAGGCCTCCGACAAGATCGAACTCCTCGCCGGCACGATGCAGGACGCCAGGTGGCACCTCATTGGCCATCTGCAGACCAACAAGGCTCGCATGGCGGTGCGGCTATTCTCCGTGGTGCAGTCTGTCGATAGTCTCCGGCTGGCAACGAAGCTGGACGCCGAAGCGGTGAGAGCGGGTATCCGCCTGCCAGTACTGCTGGAGATCAATATCGCCGGGGAATCGGCCAAATCCGGATTCCTCATCGACCGGTTTCGCGCCTCGATTGTCGAACTCTTGACGTTGCCCGGATTGGAACTCAGGGGGCTCATGACCATCGCTCCACTGGTTGATGACCCGGAAGACGTCCGCTGGGTCTTTCGCAGTCTGCGTGAATTGCGGGATTCGGTACGGGATCGGTTTGAGATTGACGGCTTTACCGAGCTGTCTATGGGAATGACCAACGACTACGAGGTAGCCGTCAAGGAAGGCGCTACAATAGTGCGCCTGGGAAGGGCGATTTTCGGCGAGCGATCGAAGTAAACGATGAGAGAAGTATGACGTCGGACATCGTCGTGACCTTTGTCACCATACTCGACTACGTGTTGCTGGCAGCTATCATCGTTCGCGCACTCATGAGCTGGCTCATGCCGAACGATAGCAGCGGCCTGTTCCGGATGCTGCTGGACATAACGGAGCCGATTCTGGCCCCAATCCGGCGAGTGTTACCACCGGTGGGGGGATCGATTTCTCGCCTATCCTGGCGCTGATCTTGATCCAACTCCTCAGTACCGTCGTGATTCAGATCGTCCAGAACGTCGCCTGAATACGGCACGTGCCCAATTCGTTCTATCGACGGTAAATTGGACTATCATGTCAACATTTTCCACCCCCAGGGGAATGGCGGACATTCTCCCCGATGACTGGCCCTACTGGAATTTCGTTCTCGGTCGGGCCGTTGAGGTAGCAACCCTCTTCGGCTACCGCCGTATCGAGACGCCAAACCTTGGCGATACGGCGCTCTTCACCCGTGCCACCGGCGAAAGCACGGACATCGTGGAGAAAGAGATGTATTCCTTCACGGACCGCGGTGGCGATGAACTGTCGCTGCGGCCCGAAGGAACGGCGCCGGTGATGCGCGCGTACTTGCAACATGGCATGGATCGCCTCCCGCAGCCGGTGAAGCTGTTCTACATCGAGCGAATGTATCGCTACGACCGGCCGCAGCGAGGGAGATTACGAGAGCATCGTCAATTTGGCTGCGAAGCGATCGGCTCGGCCGACGCCTACGTCGACGTTGAGATGATCAGCCTCCTCGAGCTGTTTTACCGGCGCATTGGGTTGACCGATCTCGGGCTCCAGATAAATTCCATTGGCGACTCGAACTGCCGCCCGGCGTTTCTCGTGGATCTCGTCGACTATCTGCGTCGACATCTCGACGCTCTCGGACCGCTGGATCGCGAACGCGTGGAACGAAACCCGTTGCGGGTGCTGGATAGCAAAGATGCCCGATCGCAGGAAGTGATTGGTCAGGCTCCTCACCTTATCGACCACCTCTGTGATGACTGCGCCGCTCACTGGCAGCGAGTGCAACGAGGATTGCAGTTGATTGGAATCCCTTACGAGATCAATCACCGTCTGGTGCGAGGTCTGGATTACTACACGCGAACGGTGTTCGAATTCGTCCCACCGGTCGATGGCGCTCAGTCGGTAGTCGGGGCTGGTGGCCGCTACGACGCATTGGCGGAGGCGATGGGCGCCCGGCACGTCCCCGGCATTGGATTCGGGAGCGGGATCGAACGGCTGGTGCTCAATCTTCGCGAGCGAGGAGTGGAAGTCCCCCCCATTTCTGACCTCGACGTGTTCTTTGTCCACCACGGCCGAGACGCCGAAGATGCGTCGCTGGTGGAAGCCACCCGGCTTCGGCGTGCCGGCATTTCGGCCGACCTGACGTTTGGTGGCCGCAGTGTGAAGGCGCAGATGAAACGCGCTGATTCCTCGAATGCGCGGCGGGCCGCGATCCTCGGCGAAGACGAACTCGAGCAGAATGAGGTCACGTTGCGCTCGTTGCGTGACGGCGAGCAGACCAGAGTGCCGATCGCAGAGATGCTAGAGGTCGTGGAGCGCGACCGGGCGCGGACGTCACCGGACTAATCGCGCTCCTCAGTTGGTGGCTACCTGGTCCCGAACCTCAGCGAGCGCACCCTGGACCGCCGACACCGTCCGGGCGATCTCGGACTCCGTAATGTTGCCCATATGACCGACACGAACACCCTTGCCCTTGAAGCTTCCCAGGCAGGCAGCCGCAACGACGCCTCGGCGGGATAGAGCAGCCCGAAACGCTTCATCACTAACGCCGTCGGGATAGGCCAGTACTGACAGGGTTGGAGCCAGGTATTCGGCGCTGGTCAGAGGGGTGAAACCAAGCGATGCCATCGACTGGCGGAACGAGTCCGCCAGCGTCCGGTGGCGGGCGTAGCGTGCCATCAACCCCTCGGTTTCAATTACCTCCAGAGCCGCTTGCAACCCGTAGAAAAGATTCACCGCATGAGTCGAGAAGTACACCGTGGGGTTCAACATCGAAGGCAACCAATTGAGCAGGTCGGCATAGTACGCCGCGATCCGACCCATTTCTCGTCGGCGTTCGAGCGCGCGCTCAGAGGCAACCAGGATGGACAGCCCTGGTGGGACACCGAGTGCTTTCTGGGCACCGCTCAAGAGAATGTCGATGCCTCGATCATCCATGTCCACCGGCACTCCGCCGAGGGCACACACCGCATCGACAATTACCAGGGCACCCGCCTCACGCGCCACGGCCGCCAGTGCTGATATTGGGGCCTGGACGCCGGTTGAAGTTTCCACTTGCGTAAACGTGACTGCTCGAAAATCGCCGCCATCCAATCGTTGGCGCAACTGCTCCGGGGTGACCGATTCTCCCCACCTGGCGGCGATGGTCTCGACCTCGATGCCATGAGCAATTGCCATTGGCGTGAACCGATCGCTAAAGAATCCGTTAGACACGACCAGGAGACGCTCTCCCGGAGCGACCAGGTTGACGATCGCGGCCTCCTGGGCGAGGGTGCCGGCGCCGGCGAAGACGAACGGTTGACCGTTGTGGGCGCCGGCAACTTCACCAATGCCCTCCAGGCAACGGGAGACGACGCGTGCCATTGCCGGCGAGGTATGGGATATTGTCGGTTGTGCGATTGCGTCGAGAATCTCGGGCAACACCGGCGTCGGGCCGGGAATCATAAGGAGCTTGTCGAGGTCCTCGATGTTGGTCATGGCGTTTGCCCTTTCATTGAAATGAGAACTTTCAATATTTCAGGTCGACCGGCGTACTGCACGGCCGCGACACCATCGTCGAGTGGAAAGCATCGATCTATCAATGGCCGCACCTCGACCGCTCCGCCGGCAAGTAAGCGAATCGCTTCGTCGAAGGGACCGCATCGAGACCCGACGACTGCAATTTCGTTGACCGCGATCTGAGCCAGATCGACCTGGGTGGGCCCAGCGATCGTGCTTTTGAGCACCAGCGTGCCGCGTGGTCGCACGAGCGCCAGCGCACGCTGAAAACCGCCGGCTGAACCGGTGGCATCGACCACGAGGTCGGCTTGAGCGACATCACTCTCCGCTACCTGCACCTGCAACCCCAGCTTGCGGATCCTCTCCATCTTAGTCCGCTGCCGGCCGATGACGGTGACGTGGGCGCCGGCGTTCCTCAGCACCTGCGCGCAAAGGATTCCTAACCGCCCTCCACCCACGACCAGAGCGCGATCCCCGGCTTCGAAGGTCACCTGTCTCACGATCTGGCAGGCGGCGGCCAGCGGTTCGACGAAAACCGCTTCCTCATCGCTCACTTCATCCGGTATCGAGTGCAGATTCGAGAGGGGCAGCGTGACGAACTCGGCGAAGCTACCGGGATGGCCCTGAATGCCCAGAACCGACCGGTTCTGGCAGTGCGTCGACCGATCCATCAGGCACAGGTTGCAGGTCCCGCAGGTCAGGTTGATCTCACCGCATACCCGCCGTCCCAGCCAGGCTGGATCAGGGCTCTCGACGACCTCGCCAACGAACTCGTGGCCGAGGATGCCGGTATATCCCCGGTAACCGCTCAAGATCTGAAGGTCCGTGCCGCAAATGCCGGCCATGAGCACCCGAATCAGCGCCTCTCCCGGCGCCGGCTGGGGACGCCGAGCGAGCGGTTCGAGTCGGAGCTGCCCGTCGAACACCAATGCCTTCATCGAGTGGCCGTCCATGGCAGCGGGTCAGTAACGGGGAACGGCCGGAGGGGGTGGCTGCAGGAACAACGGCACGCGTCCGATGATTACCGTCATCGCGGATGCCGGCGCCAGTTGCCCGCTCCTCCTACGGCACAACGTCGACAGGTGTTCCCAGGGGCGACCAGTTCCAGAGGAACGTCATCGGATCGGGCGGAATATTGACACAGCCATGGCTGCCACCGTAGTTGGTACCCGGCTGTCCGGGGCCGTTGGTGCCGGGGCCGTAGGCCGATCGCCAGGGAGCATCATGCAAAAAATATCCCTGGGATTGAAAGAGCATCGCGTAGTGGACCCACGATGGCGCGTACCAGTAGGGCGAGCCCGGCGGCCAGGGGGAGACAAACTGGAATGGGCTCTCCTTTTCCAGGATAGTGTACGATCCCACCGGCGTGGGCAATGCGGGATTGCCGGTGGTAACCAGCGTCTTCACCGCCAGACTGGTGCCGTCGTAGGCGTACAACTCCTGTTGCGAAAGCGAGACGATGATCCGCTTGCCGCCATCCGGATACACGACGGGGCCGGCGGGGGTCTTGACCCCGAGCATGGGGGTCAGATAGATCCCGCCGACATTCACCCGGGTGTCATTGCCGGCATGGTCGACGAGCGACGTGGAGAAGAAGTAATACCCTTTCGCCACCGGCTTGCCGTTCCTGGCCATGCCGTTCCAGGTGATCGTCGTCACCTGTCCGGCCCGTAACTGCGGATACGAGTACACCGCCAGCGGCCGCTTGGCGCCGACACGATACAGGGCCAGTTGCGCGCTGGCAGTCTTACTCAGGCGGAAACGGAGCGTCGTCGGCCCGCGATATGGATTGAAGGAAAAACGTGCAGGGCTGAGCCAGATGATCCGAGCCGGCTGCCGATCCAACAGCAGACGATAGGTGGCAGTTGGACTCCAGTTGCCGGCGGCATCAACTGCTCGCACCGCCAGAAACCAGGTTCCGCTGCCGAGATTGGAGAGGGAAACCTGATGGTTGGCCGCGAACCGTCCGACTGGAATAACGTGCGCCGACTGATGTTCGACCACGTAGGTGTAGCCGGCGACGCCGGACAGATCGTCGGTGGACTGCCAGGAGAGATTTTCAATGGCGGTGTTATACCACTGATTCTGATCGGGATCCGTGGATGATTGAATGACCGGCCGGCTTGGCGGATCGGTATCGACACTGAAATCGCGCGAACTGGCATTGAGACCGCCGAACTGCACCCAATTGCTGCTGCCGGCGCTGTCGGTGACGCGCGCTTGCCAGTGGTAATGATGCCGGTCCAGAAGCCCGGTTACGGGCACCGTCGCCTTGCCGCTCGCCGACATGGCAGCGCCGGTGAAGTTCGGCTGGCCGGTGAACGGCACGCTCGTAAGCTGAATCTCGACTTGAGGAGTGATGGTGCCGGACGAAACGTTTACCTGGAAATGCAGATCGAGCTTGGTCTGGTTGATCCACTGGCCGGCGGTCACGGACTTTGCCGTGCCGCTGAGCGTCATGCCCAGGTTTGTTGGATCGGTGGGAGCAACTGGAGCCGCCGCCGACATGCCCATCGGACGAAGTAAAGCCAGGGGGAGTAGCAAAAGAAGTGCGCTGACGCCAAAACTAAGCCGCCTCAAGAAGTTCCTCCGTAGTCGAATTCAGACCAAGTGTACACGCGCGCCCGTCTTCTTCGCCGTGTTTTCACTCCCTGGCCCGGCAGAACGAGCGAGTTCAGACCGGCGCTGCCTCCGACCGCAAGCGCTCGATGAAACTGAGCGACTTGGGCCGGCTTTCAAGCCGGTAGACGACATACTCCTGCAAGTGCTTTTCGACTTCTCGTCGCACGTCAGCCGCCAGGGCCGGTAGCCGAAGCATCTGCTCTTCCTGCGTTTGTAGGTTGCGGAGCACCTTGAGCGCGGGCACGCTGATTGGCGAAGCCGAGGTAACGGACACCGCACACGATGGGCACAGAGCACCACCCATTTCAGCGCTGAAGTAGTTGGGCCGGGGCTGAATCGCTTCATCGCAGCTGAGACATCGATGAAGTTGGGGCCGGTAACCGGTGAATCCGAGTAGCTGCAGTTCGAAGGACCGTACTACCAGGTCGCGATCCAGTTCCTCGCCGAGGCGGCGTAGCGTCGCTACCGTCAGAGCGTAGAGCGGGTAATTCGCCTGCCGTTCGGCGGCAAAGCCATCGACCAATTCCGCGATGTAATGCGCCCGAGACAATCGCTCGAGGTTTTCGCGTACCGGTCGGAATGATTCCAGCGTCTCGGCCTGAGTAACGATGTCGAGCTGTCGCCCGGTCGCAACCAGGAGGGTGCTTCGGGTAAAGAGGTCGACGTGGCCGGACATGCGGCTCTTGGTTTTGCGAACACCCTTGGCTATCGCGCGCAGTTTGCCGTGGTTGGGACTGAAGAGCGTCAGAATTCGGTCGGCCTCGCCATAATCAAACGCTTTAAGGACTACTGCCTCAGTGCGGTATACCCGTGGAGCCGGCATCGGCAACTCGCTTTGTCAAGCCTACAATCGTCGCAAAAATGGGGAAATCTCGTGCTCCATTTTACCATTCAGTCGTATAATGAGGGCCCTTTTCAGGGGCTTCAGCGGTAACCAGAACGAGCTTTGAGCGCCTGGACTACCGGCAGTAGGATAGCCCCGCGCTTCCGTAGGGCGGCCAGGCCGCTGGGCGTTTGATGGGTCAGCGCGTCCTGGAGTACAACGCCGTCGACCCGATTGGGTTTACCTCCGAGGAGAGACTCGACGGTGGGGGCGACGTCCACCAATCGGGCCGGATAGTTCGATGTCACACCGCTTCTCACGCCTGGACCGGCAATTATGAGGGGGATGTGTTGGTCATCCCATTGCGGACCGAGATGGCCCTCTTTCCAGATGTAGCCATTGGCAACGGAGGTACGCGATGACACGTGAGGCGCATAAATAGCATAGACATCCGCACTCGAGTCCGATGCCATCGTGTTCGCCAGGCGCAGATAGGCGCGCTTGAGGCTCGGCGAAACGATTGAACGGGCACCGGCCAGACGATACATCCAGCGTCCATGCACGAGGGTCTTGTAGTAGGTCGCGTCGACCAACGAGCCGCCGAGCCTGAAGACGTTCCTGGCCACTGCCTGAGCCTGGCGATTCTGGACCAGGCCGATGGCAGCCGCGGTGTCGTGTTCGATATACACCGCGGTGGCGCCAGCGTCCGCCACTGCATTTGTGAGCGTCGAATAGGGAAGGACGGAGTGAATCGGGCTCATGCCGTGATCGGCCAGGATAAAGAAGTCGGTGCGATTGAGAATTCCAGCCCGCTTGTAGGTGGCTTCAATCTGTCCGAGCAGCGAGTCGAATCCGGCCATGACTTTGCCGATGACGGTTTTACTGGTGGTGTAATGGCCGAGGACGTCCGTTTCGGCGAGGTTCATCATGACGACTCGAGGGTAGTGCGTCTTCCGGAACGCCCAGAGGCCATAGTGAACGGTCCAGGCGTTCTCGCTCCCTACCCGCCATTGCTGCACGGCGGGCCCGAAACCGGACGAGGGTGGTGGGATTGGCACATCCCAGGCGTAGTTATTGATGGCGCCGGGTGGAGGACGATGATTGCCAATGGCGGAGGCGACCCAGCGATTGTGGTAAATGAGCGCGCACAGAATATAGTCGGCCGATGGACCGCCCAGCGTATCGGACGCGTAGCACTTATGTCCGGCCACCGCCTCGATACGCGCTGACGGGTCGGTGGCCTTGATGCTGGCGGCGATCGAAGAGGCGTGGTGCTGGCTAAGGACATGCTCCAGATCGCCCGCCAGGATGTTTGAGAGCTCGGTGGGGTTGTCGAGCTGGTGCGTCTGGGGATTGGCCCATAAAAAATCGGGAATCCCGGTGTGCTTCGGTAACAGGCCGGATCCTATGGTGGCGTGCGATGGCGGAGTGTTGGCCAGCTCCTGACCCACGAACGCCTGGCTGTAGGTTACCCCTCGTTTCACCAGAGCATCAAAGTGGGGCATGGGCACGAGATCGAAATCGTCCGGGCGCGCCGCGTCGAGCACAAGGATGACGGCATACCGCTTGGTTGATCGGGCTACCGGGTTTCGACCTCGACTGGACGCGCCGAAACCCAACATTGGAACGAAGAGCCACAGGGCGCACAATCCGCCGATGACAATGAACCGCTGCAGGCGAGTCACGGCATGACCCACGTCTGACCGGTCACGCTGCCGATCCCCTTCCCGGCGCAGTTTCAGGAGCCAATGGGATCTGAGACATAGGTGTGGCCGGTAATACTGTCGACGAGGCGAAGAGCCGAGCCGTGGAAGAATGCGTGCATCGGGTCGTACCAGATTCGGGGAAGACCGCGCGGCAGCCGGTAGTACTGGATCTGATGCGATCGAACGTCGATGGTGGCGACGTTCTGCCCTACGATCGTGACCAGAGTATCCCCGTTCGGCGTCCAGGCCATGGTGTATTTACTCGGAATCCCGGTGGGACCGAACCAACTGATGAGGCTGGTCAAGTTAAAGATCGATAGCGTACACCAGGCGCAGTCCGCCGGCGTCACGTAGCCAATATAACCCGCGCCCGGGGCCAGCGACGGCTGGGTAATGGGTTCAGTGAAGAGGAAGCTCAGGTAGTGGCTGCGATTACCGGATATACGGTAGATACCGGTTTGGGTTTCACGGGCCAGAGCGTACAGCGGTGCTCCATCCTGCCAGCCGAGTGGCGAGAGATCTATTCCGTTGACCTGGACGATGACCCGGGAGCGGCCGGTAGTCCGATTGAAGACAAGCAAGCTCCACCGAGCTCCCGGAAATGCTCTGACCGGTCGCACTCGCACGTAGAGGACTCTGGTATGGTCCGAAGATAGTATTGGCCGCACGAACGGGTCAGCCCGCCCGGCCACGAAGGAGCGACCGCTGGCTCGATCGACGATCGCGAGACGCCTCCCCGTGTAGGCGTCTCCGGATCCGGTGAATCTCACGATCCACCGGTTAGATCCTGGACCTGATTTTGCCGCCCGCCCGGCCAATGGCTGGGCGCGCGCCGGAGCGGAACTGAGCCCGCCGGCGCCAGATACGGTAATCGAGGAGATCGCCATCGCCATCAGGACAGGAATCAGAACCCGACCCCGTCGTGGATAGTCGACCGGGTTGGTCAAACGCAGGGGCACTCTGAACATTCGCGTGAACTCCGGGACGCCGTGCCGACTTGGAGGTTGGAAAGGGTGCGTGCGTTTCTCCAATGGCCATATGATGGTACAGTCCGACGACCGTGTATTCTGAAACCGCAGGGACAATTCGCCTCGAATGGAGAGAGAACTGCCAGATCGACGGCTTGCCGAACACCGCGTGGCCTGCAGTACTCGTATTGGGCGCACTCACCAGAAGAATCAGGACACCGGGGGGGCCTGGACCTGGACGTCGACTGACGGCTTGCCGGTGAGTCTCGCGATCGTGGCCGACGGCGTCAGCGCCGGCGTGAACAGCGAGCGCGCCAGCCGGCTGGCTGTCGACGCCGTTCGGTCCGCAGTGGCGGACTCGGTGCTCAAAGGCAGTACCGGCGTCGACGAACTCCTGGAAATCATGAGTCGAGCGGTACGGTCCGCGAGCGAGAAGATTTCGGGCGAGGTTCAGGACCCGGGCTCGACGCTCAACGTCACCACCGTGGTTGCTGCCATCTGCACCGGCCAGGATGTCGCCGGTGTCTGGTGTGGCGACAGCCGTGCCTACCACCTCGCCGGCTCGGGCGTTACCCGGCTCACCCGCGATCACTCCTGGGCCGAAGGAGTGGTGAGCCAGGGTCTGATGTCAGACGAACAGGCGGCACGCGACCCTCGAGCTCACATGATCACTCGCTGGCTCGGTCCGCAGGAACCAACAACGCCCGAGATCGATACGTTCCGCCTTCGACTCCAGCCCGGTGAAATGGTTCTGGTTTGCAGCGACGGACTGTACGCCTATTTCAATCCGCCGGACGGACGGGAACCGGAATTACAACATGCCTTCCGGGACGGTATCGGACTGCAGAGCGGAATGGACGAATTGGTGGCGACCGCGTTGCACCGCGGCGGCCACGACGACGTAACCGGCGCCATTATTCAGCTTCAACCACCCTCGTGAGCGGTCCTCTCGAGGGAACCTAGAGGACTTTCACCGGATAGGGAGACTGCATGGCCGCCTCCTTCCCCAATGCGCCCGCAGCAAGAAACGCCATGCTGCCGATCAAACCCGGTAACGAGCGAGCGTAGGCATTCAGGGTAGCGCGAATCTGGTCGATCTCGCGTTCATCCAGGCCACAGAGACGCATGATGTGTGGATTGATCTCGACGCGGAAAGGAAGGGTAAGAATTGCTTCCTCCGCTTGCCGCCGCAGTTCGCGTGTGAGTGCGACGTACCCGGGCGCTGCCATCACAGGGCCGAGCGCATTCCAGGCGGTTTCGAGGTAATCGGGCCAGGCGGCGAGGATGCGGAACTCGTCGCTTGCAGGCTCGAGCCCGAGCGTGGTCTGGATGTCGTCCAGCCTGGACCGGACCGGGTCCGACAACAGTTCACGATTCACTGCTTGAATCGAAGGCGCGCCTTCCGGTATTCCAGATGCGATCTGCCGCTTCTCAGCGGCGGGTATTTCGCTCAATTTGGGGTACTGGCCATTGACCGCGCTGCGCAGAGCACTGACAGCCAGAAACACTTTGGGAATGACGTAATGCAAGGTTTTGAGCGCCGCCGTAACTTCATCATTACCGGACGTGGGGGCTTGCCCGAGCGCCGAAACGGTCTCGGCAGCGGTGCGCCGAATGCCGTCCGCCCGCATCTCGATGTACGTCGTCTGCATGTTGGGATGGAGTTGCCGCCAGGCGAGCTGCAGAAAATCGGAATTCGTGGCCAGTACGCGGAAGACCGGGCTCACGACCGGGGTGCGCAGGGTCTGCTTGATCTCGTCGTAGGTGCGCTTGACCGGTCCCGACGCTTCGCTCTCAGGGACTTCAGAAGTTAGTTCCGCGATCGTCGAGGCCATTCGTCCCTCCAGCTATCGATGGTTTCAGTATGCCGAGTCGATGGCAGGAAACTCTAATCAACCGGAGGTATCGTGTTGGACCAGTTCCACCAACACACCACCGGTACTGCGCGGATGAATAAAGGCGATCTGCCCGTGTACGCCCCGGCGCGGCCTCTCGTCGATGAGCTCGATTCCCTGACTGTGCAGCCGCTGTAACTCGTGGTGAATATCGTCGACGGCGAAGGCGATGTGGTGCAAACCTTCGCCGCGACGCTCGAGAAAGCGTGCCACCCCGGAGACGTTGTCGATCGGCTGGATCAGTTCGAGCAGGGTATCGCCGAAAGAGAGAAATGCCATCTCGATCTCTTGATCCGGAATAGTGGTTCGGTCGGTACAACGCGCGCCAAATAGTCGCTGATAGCGCCCCAGCGCCTCATCCAGGTCGCGCACTACAATCGCCGTGTGGTCCAGGCGCTCGACGTTCATGCCTCCGACAGATCGCGGCGTACGATCTCGGTCATGCCGGCCTCGATCGCGGATTCGGCGCCATAATTGCTGGAAGCTTTGCCGTCATTGATGCCGTCCCGGCAGCGGCCGATGGTCGGATCATACATGGGAGTACGCGCGTCGTTGCGGCCGTAGAACCAGGCGGCGGCGCGGAGCGCCAGATCGCGATAACGCCGGGCGCCGGTCAAATAATGCATAGAGGCAAGCCCCTGGACCAGCGGGGTCACATCATAGGCCGTGACCCCATCCTTCTGACGGGTGGGAAACGCGTGCCACATGCAGGCCTTCACATCCGGTTCGATCAGACTTTGAACGGTCGACCGGCACGGTTTGACCCATTCGGGCCGGTCCAGCACCGCCGCCGATGCCGCGAGCGCGTGAAGTTGATGGTAGCCCCAGAGATGAACCAGGGGACGATCGGCGTGATCGAGGAAGTATTCCGAACCGGCGGACACCTCGAGAATCCGCCGGCAGTATTCTTCGATCCGGGCACGGCTCTGGAGATCGTGGCCGGCGCCGAGGAGCTCCAGTTCAGCCAGCGCCAGAAGCCCGTTGATCTTTCCATCGGGGATAGGCTCCAGCCGGCAGGCCTGATACCGTTCCAGGTACTTGCTCTGGCCGGTGATCCGGTAAGCACGGGCCAGAGCCACCAGAGCGCGAGCTGACCACCAGTAGCCGCCTCGATGGGAGGTTGGCCCGGTGGCATTGCGAATTCCGGCGGCGTTGCGGATAAAGTTGGCAAAACTGCCGTCAGGGTACTGCATGTACTCCACGAAGCTCAGCCAACGCCGTGCCAGCGTCAGCGCCTTCCGCGAACCGCTGCGATCGTAGATGGCCAGCGCCAGCGACGCGGCCCGCGCGGTGTCGTCCAGGCAGGCGACGCCTTCAAACCCACTATCCGCTGCTACCACTGCTTCGTAGCTGCCCGAAGTCTCGGGATCCGGCTCAGCATAAATGAGGACCGCACTCACGGTGCGGCCCTCACGTTCGAAATCGAACGTGAGTAACTCGAGATAGTTCAATAGGCCCGAATCCGCCTGGCTGGGACGCCGGGTTGTGGGATCAATAGGTGTAAAGACTGCGGTCACCTCCGTTGTACTTGCCCCGGCTGAAGGAGGCAAGAACCGTGCCAGCGGCGCCAATAGCATACACGACTTGCCGACGTGGCGTGACGCCGGTACAATGGGCAGGCTCAGGACCTGGGCCTATCAAGAGTATGCCGCGAGAACGGTTGTCGTCCGTTTGAACGGCTCATTTTGTGCCAGGCAGATGCAATGAAGAATGAGGCGAGTTTGCCCCTTGGGGCAGTGGCGGCCACAGGGCGTGAGGCGGCGTCGATGAGGACTCCCGACCCTGAAGGACAGGAGATCGTCGTTTCGGTCGTTATGCCCTGCTTGAACGAAGAAAAGACGATTGGCGCCTGCGTGACCAAAGCGCTCGAGGGAATCCGGCGCACCGGGCTGCCGGGCGAGGTCGTGGTGTCAGATAACGGCTCCAGCGACCGGTCGGTGGAAATCGCCCAGGGGCTGGGAGCGCGTGTGATCAATCAGCCCGCGCGCGGCTATGGCAATGCGTACCGCGCCGGATTCGAGGCGGCGCGCGGAAAATACATTGTCATGGGCGATTCGGATGACACCTACGATTTCACTGAAATCGGGGAGCTCATCGACAAGCTCCGCGACGGTAACGAGTACGTGCTCGGTTCGCGGTTCCAGGGAACAATCCTGCCGGGCGCGATGCCCTGGCTCAATCAGCACATCGGCAACCCGGTTCTTACCGGACTGCTCAACTTCATGTTCGGACTCAAGAGCTCCGATGCGCACTCCGGGCTACGAGCGTTCACGCGCGATGCGTACAAGCGCATGCGGTTGCAGACGACGGGCATGGAGTTTGCCAGCGAGATGGTGATCAATGCCGCGCGGGCAAAGCTCAAAGTGGCCGAGGTGCCAATCACCTACTATCCCCGCGAGGGCGAGTCCAAGCTACGCGCCTTCCGCGATGGCTGGCGCCATCTGCGCTTTATGATGCTCTACAGTCCGGATCACCTCTTCGTGATCCCCGGTGCATTCCTGTTACTCACCGGCCTGGCGGGCATGCTCTGGCTCCTGGGAGGCCCGCAGATAGTCAGCGGCCACTTCGTTGATTATCACTTCATGTTTGTTGCCAGCCTGCTCACCATCGTGGGCTTCCAGGTACTGCTTACCGGCTTCTATGCGAAGGCGTACGCGTTCACCCATCGCTTCGCCCCCGACGACCGCATGATTCAAGTGTTCTACCGGTACTTCAATCTCGAGGAATGGCTTGTAGCCGGCTTCGTCATCGCTCTGATCGGGCTCGGAATCGATGTCAGCATTTTCGCCACCTGGGTTGCCCATAACTTCCGCGACCTCTTTGCCGTGCGAGAAGCACTCCTGGCCCTGACACTGCTGGTAATTGGGCTTCAGTTGATCTTCTCATCGTTCCTGCTCAGCATTCTGAACATCAACAGTAAATCATCGGAGGTGACCGCCGAGATTGTCTCGTAGGGTCACGTGGAGGAGAGAGAAGTGGCAGAGGCTAGCGTAGCAGCCATCGCGCCCACGACGGTCGAGATCCAGAACCGGCTCGGCGTGCACGCCGATCAGTACTGCCGCTGGATTTACGACCAGATCGCGCCGTATGTCGGCAGCCGCATCCTCGATGTCGGCTGCGCTATCGGGAATATCACTCAGTACTATGTCGACCGGGAAATCGTGGTTGGCGTGGATGTCGTGCCCGAGGGACTGGCAGTGGCCCGCGATCGATTCGCCGGACGAAATTTCGAGACGTACCACATGGACGTGAGTTCGCCGGCATTACTCCAATTCAGGGAGCGGAACCTGGACACCGCGGTGTGTCTGAACGTGCTCGAGCACGTCGAGGATGATGTGCATGCCTTGCGCAATATGCGGGACACGCTGCTGCCCGGCGGACGTATCTGTCTGCTGGTGCCGGTGAACAAGTGGCTATTCGGTCCGATGGATGCCATCGACCATCACTTTCGGCGCTATACCCGAGCCGAAATGAACGCCAAAATAGCGGAGGCAGGGCTGATCGTCGAGCACCAGAACTATTTCAATCTCCTCGGGATTGGGGCCTGGTGGTTTCAGAACCGCATCGTGCGCAAATCGATGGCGGCTCCGGCACAGTACGGCCTGTTCGACGTGCTGGTTCCGCTTCTTAGTCGGATCGAACGAGTCGTTCCGCCGCCAGCGGGCCTGTCACTGGTAACGATCTGTCGCGTGCCCGACTAGAGACCGGCATCACGCGTCTACGTGGATCGTGGCCAGCGCCTGACTGACGAGCGGCAGCGCGACACTCGCGACTCTGATTCCCAGATAGTACGTCCCTGGCCTGGTATTCACCCTCTTCTGGTGCCCGGAGTAAATCGATGCAGCGGCGATCAGTTGCCGGGGAATGAAGACGCGAGCACTGTAGGTGCCGTCCGTCCGGATGTGAACCGAATAGATGAAGAACGCCTTGTTGGGCTGATAGAGGAACACTGCCGCGATCTTCAACGGCCGTCCCTTCGCCGACTTACAAGTAAAGCCGGCGCCGCGTAACTGTAGGTAGTGGCCAATGCGGACAGGGTTTGGCGTTGCTTGCAGGCTGCCGAAGCAGGACGCCGACCCGGTTCCGCGCGCTTGCACGGCTGTCACCCGCGGACTCAGAGAGATCGCGAGGCAGGCAACGAACGTCAGCGCACTGGCGTACAGCCACCTTCTTGACTTTCGACCTGGTTGGGAACTTGATTGCATCACGTTCGTTCTCCTCCAATGAAAATGGAGCCCGAGTGCTTCGCTCCAATGGATTTCCAATACTGCGCCAAGGTTTCCTCAATGTTGGCTGTTCATACTAAGGGTGAGAGTAGTTATCCCCGGGCGGAATACGGCCCGCCGCCGTATTCCGCTCACCACCTGAGACCATCAGCGGGCGTCCATCTATCGGGCGTCCGCTGATGTTTTTGGTCCGGTGTAAGCATCACCGAGCCTAGCGGCTACCGGACTCAATACTGGATGTCCAGGGTGCCAACCGGATACAGCTTCCCGTGTTTGCTCCACAGCTGGGTGCAGGCTCCTAACTTTTTCTCTTCTGACATTGGAATCATCGCCATGGAGAGCTGCGCCGTGCCGGGGTTGTTCCACGTGGTTTCGATGGCGTCCATGCGCACCACATAGGTTTTTCCGGGTTGCCACTGCGACGTGGGGTACCAGTCGAGGCCCAGGGGGTGATAGGAACAATTGATGAGATTCTTGCCCATGGTCTCGAACACGACCGGCTCGACGTTCGTGCGCAGCCTGGCCGTAGGTCGAAAATAGAAGCTGTAGGCCAGGTTCGGCACGGCGTGATTGGGCAGATCGACCCGCCCCTGATCGTACCCCAGGATCTCCAGGTTTGCGCTACGCGCCCGGATCAGGTTCGGGATGTGGACGTCGCCGGCCGCCGCGTAGGTGTAGAAGGCGGGCCCGGGCCTGGTCTGAGTCAATCCGGTTTCCATCAGGATGAGACCGTCTTTAGCGGCAGCGATGCCCCAACCGTGGCCCAACATCGATTGGGCAATGTCGTGCAACTGGTTGCTGGGGATGGGATAAATCGGACCGGAGACGTCGAGCAGTACGTAGTACGCTGGTGAAACTCCGGGCGGCTGCCGGCCGGTATCGGGGAAGAGGTACAGATATCGCCGGCTGCTCAGGTGCGGGTCCAGCTCATCCTGGGTGGAAACGGGCGCGCCCGCCGGAATCATCTTCACGAAGCTGTCAGCAATTTTCTGATGATTGCCGACGCTCGGCACCTGCCAGGCAGCGCCGATCGGCGTGAATCCATTCACGTGCTGGCTCCACAGCGCCTGGACGAGCAAATACACGGTCAGGATCGCCATCGCCCACCGGGGATGAAACCACCGGCGTATGACGCGTAGCAGCCAGCCGGCACCCAGGATGGCAGCGATCATGATCACCGAAATCAGCTCGGCGGAATTGTCCCCTACCCCCGAATACATCGAAAAGCTGGTACTGAAGAGATTGAGTACAAACGTGGGCAAGCCCAGCAGCAGGGCCAGTGGGGCCAGAAGCGCGAGATATCCCACCGGCGCCAGTAATCGTTCCAGGTACGCCAGCTTGGGCCACACCATCAATACTCGCCAGAACACTCCCGGATCGTGGGTTACGGTGTGCAGCGCGCCGCTGATCCCGTGACCCAGGTACCCGTACCGCGACTGGAAGTACGTTACCGTTCCCGGCTGACGGTAGTGATGCTCGATCACCGCGACTGCGATCACCGACCAGGCGACGCCGACAATCGCTACCCCCACGCCGAGCTTGATGCGCCGCTGAGTGACCAGTGCGTAGAGACCGAACATTGCCACGATCAAGCCGATTTCCTCTTTGGTGCCCATGGCGGCAACAGCGCACACGATAAACGGCAGGTACTGCCGCCGGTGGAGAAAGAGGAATGCAAAGAGAAGCAGCGGCGTGGCCAGGGAGACCGGATGAAATTCGTAGAGATTCAGTGCCTGCAGGGTGGGGAAGAGGAGATAGACCAGCGCGAACGTCAGTGATAGCCACTCCGACCTGAGGACATCCCGAGCCAGTAGGTAGACGGGAAGAGCGCCCAGAGCGAGGGCGACAGTTTGCAAAATGAGCAGGCTCTCCGGTTGACCGTAAATCAGGTACACCAGCGAGATCACCGGATAGAGGAACTCGACATGAAAGGATAGGCGGGTCGTCGTGCGCCAGGCCTCGATGCTGAAGGGCTCGCGCATGTTGGTAAACGCGAACGGATGACCGTGCAGCGTATTCCAGGCCGCCTGTCCCATATTTCCCATGTCCAGGGCATGCATGTCGTACGCCCAGTAGCGCTCCAGGCTCAACCAGCCGAAAAGCAGGGCATAGGCCGCTATCAGGATCCAGAGCATGATGAATGGGATCGACAGGGAGAACGTCGAAGCCCCGGCAGGGCGAACGGGATTGGAACCGGCACTGGTTGTGCGCGCCAGTTGGGCAGTGTCAGACATGGCAGGCAAGTATAAATGATCTCTCTTGCCCACGCGGCGCTACCCTTGATAGCCTGACAGGTTGCACCGAGTCCGTGGGACTGGCCACGGTGACACCGGAAGGGCTCCCGAACAACCAGCGATCTTAGTGAGCGAAGAAGGCCTGCGTCTGAAGCGAACCCGAGTATCTCCACGTGTAGCGGTGTGGATCGTGGCCACATCGCTGGTACTGTTTCTTCCACTGCGAGCCGCACAGGCGACCTCGACCAGCGTGCTGCCGCCGGTGACCGATGCCGACGGACGCTTTGGTCTGTGCGACGTGCTGCCGGGGAATACCCCGAGCGCGACCAATCCCACATCCTGGGCCCAACTGGCCTACAACGCCGGAGCGCGCACCAATCGGTGGGAATTCCGCTGGGATCGCATCGAGCCGAAGGTGAATCAGTGGTCTTTCAGCGCGGACGACGCCGCCGTGGCGGCGTCCGGCAAGTACGGGCTCGACATCGATGGCATCATCGATGGCATTCCGCGCTGGGCGGCAGCCAAGGGTCAACCTCCCGGAAACGGTGTACCGGCGGGCCTGGCGTTCGGTATCAATGACCCGCGAAACACCTGGGCATCGTTTCTCCACGGGTTGGTTGCGCACTATAAAGGCCAGGTGAAGTACTGGGAGATCTGGAATGAGCCCGACCTCCATTTCTTCTGGAACGGCACCTCAAAGGACTATTTTGAGCTCCTGCGGGTGGCTGATAGCGTGATCAAGGAGGTTGATCCTTCGGCTCAGGTACTGGTGGCAGGCATGGTCGTGCCCGATCTCAAGTTTCTGACGCAGGTCCTTGGCTTCAGCGCTCAGTGGGTCGCTAAGGGCCATGCCGCTCCGTTCGATATCGTCGCCTGGCATGCGTATGGCAACGCGGTCGCGCTGTACGGAAACCTTCAACACATCGACGCGCTCCTGGCGGCTCGGGGCTTCAGTTCGGTTCCCGTCTGGGTCACGGAGGACGGCTTTCCGGCGTCGAATCCACAGGGTGAGGCCCGGCAGGCGGCCTATGTGATGCAGACGATGGCGTACGCTCTGGCGGCCGGCGCCCAGCGGGTACTGATCTATCGCGCCAGCGACGATCCGACCCCCAAAACCTGGGGACTACTCACCGCCGCCGGCGCCCCTCGGATGGGCTATGACGCATTTCAAGTGGCGGCGCATTACTTTGCGCGGGTTCAGGCGATCACCTACGCTCCGAGCGGAAACCTGGAGCGGTTTGTGCTCTACAAACCGTACCGGCGCATCACGCTGCTCTGGAGCCGCGCACTCGTCAACCAAAATGTGAACCTGTACGCCGCTCAGTCACAGGCCAGTGTGGTCGATTGGCAGGGCAATACCAGCGTGTTGACGCCAACCAATGGTGTCATCCAGGCTACCGCGCCGGGCGCATCGTACAACGCCGGGATCGACCCGTCCAGCGCGGTGGTCGGTGGCCCACCCCTTCTGGTGGTGGAGGATAATACGCCGCCGGCCGCACTGCCGGTAGCGGCCTACATACCGTCCGTTGCCGGCCAGAGCCGGCTGGCGATCGTGTCCAATCCCGCGCCGGTGGCCGCGGTGGTCCAGGTATCAGCGGCCGACGATCCGAACGAGCGGGAGGTAGTGCGCCTCGACCCTGACACCGCGCGGATCGTGGACCTCGACCTGCTGGCCGGTCCGGATTACAGTGGTATGTACTCGGTCGCCTCCACCGCGCCGGTGAATCTCGAGGCGGCCTCGAATGAGGTCACGTTGCCCGCCGAAATGCCCGCCACGTCGTGGTATGCGCCCTCGAGCCCGGCGACGCTCAGCTTCGAGAACCCCACCGCGAAGTCGACCAGTGTCCGGGTCCTCGCGCGTGCCGCCTCGGGCAAGGTACTCTCCAGCTGGAAACAGTCGGTGAGTGCGCATGGCTCCGTCCTGGTCGATCGCAGCCAGCTGGCCGGCAACGGAATGGTGTCGATCCAGGTGCAGTCCGGAGCCGGGATGATTCCAATGAACCCGCGGGGTAGGGTGGCGCCGCAGCCGTCAACATCCTGGTATGCCCTGGGAAGTCAGACGACGCGCCTGGCGGTATTCAATCCGGGCACTTCGACTGCCATGATAGACGTCAAATACCTCGGTGCGTCAGCCATCAATGCCGAGCAGTTGTCGCTCTTGCCCCATCAATCCGCGCGGCTTCCCCACCAACGGAGCGAGGGCCATCGCGGTGACGGCTACCAGTCCCGTAGTCGTCGGCGCCGGCAGCAATTCCACCACCGCCCCGGTGCTGCAAACTCAAGCTGCTACCGCTGCCGGCCTGGCAGCGGCCGGTGCTACCACTCACGTTCTGCTCTTCAATCCGTCCACGCAGCCGGCGCATGTGACCCTCGCCGTCATGACGACCGCCGGTACGCGCCAGATCACGCGAATGCTGGCTCCGTCACAGGAGACATCGGTAGGCGTGCGGGTGCAAACTGGACCACCCGCCGGCATCACTGTCAGCAGCGACGTTCCGGTCGTCGCCGTCGCGGCCACCTGACAGTCTTATGGCCTGGCCACGAGTGTTAACCGACTCGCGAACGCGGGCAACACCGGCGCAGGTGAGTGCTGGTGTGCTGGACCGGGCCCGCCTGGGGCTACTCAATCCGGCGGTGCGGGCGCCGCTGGGCGTCTGGGTGCTGACCCGGGCGCTCTTCCTGTTGCTGACCTACTTCGGCGTCATTCTGTTCAACAGCACGCTGCATGGAGCCCATCCGTCGCTTCATTCATCAGCTCCTGCCGGCCTGGCAAAATTCGATCAATCACGGCTGGGACACTTCCTGGTATATCGATATCGCTCAGCGAGGCTATGCCTGGAAGAAGGCCGTGGGCACGTCGCCGACCGCATTTTTCCCGCTCTACCCCATGCTGATCCGCGGCTTCGTGACGGTCACGCATCGCAGCTATCTCACCGCGGCCCTGGTGATCTCGAATGCCGCCTTCCTGGCGGCGCTGCTCTACCTCTGGCGCCTCGCCGCCCTCGAGTTGGGACGGGAGGTAGCGGGCAGGACGGTGCTGTACATCGCCGTATTTCCCACGGCGCTGTTCTTCTTCGCCGGCTATACCGAATCGCTGTTTCTCTTTCTCACCGTGGCCTGCTTTTTCCACCTACGCCGGGGAGACTGGTGGCTGGCCGGCATATTTGGCGCCCTGGCGTCCGCTACCCGCGTCACTGGCGTGTTACTGGCCCTACCGCTGGCCTATGAATACGCTCGAAGCTGCGAGTTTTCCTACCGGCGATTCGACCTGAACGCCTTTTCGATTCTGTTGGTGCCCGCCGGTCTGGTGGCGTTCATGCTGTACCTCCATGCCACCGTTGGTGACGCACTGGCCTTCACCCACAATCAGGCTGCCTGGCAGAAGGTCTTCACCCTGCGACTCTGGTCCGGAATCGTGGAAAGCGTTCGGCAGATTGTGAGCGTGCAGCCGGATGCCTCCTTCTTGCAGGCCCACAACGTGCTCAATCTGGGCATTGGGCTGCTGTTCCTGGGGCTGTCGGTCTTCGCGGCGAGGCGGCTACCGCCGGCATACGCGCTGTATCTGGCGGCCTTCTGGCTGGTAACGCTCGCCAGCCCCGCTCTGGAGGGCGGCTATCCGGTGCCGCTTGTCTCGCTATCGAGATACGTGCTCGCGCTTTTCCCGGTCTTCATGTATATGGGGTACCTCGGCGCCCGTCGCGGCTTCCACGACGCCTACCTCTCAATATCAGTCGGACTGCTCTCGCTGCTGACGATACAGTTCATCACCGGTGGCTGGGTGGTGTAGAGACGTGTCTTCCCCCCGTCCTGGTATGACCAGCATCACTTCACCACGTCGTGCCCCTCGTTCCGCCGGGCGTTCGCCGTCTACTGCGGTTCGCCGTCCGCCCGGCTTTCGCCGTCCGTCCCGCATAGTGGCTTCAGCCCGTTAGCTTCTTTCGACGTCCGTCCTGTAGCATAGTGGCTTTAGCCCGTTAGCCTCTCGATACGGCATCCGCCCCGGCCCCACCAATGCCGTGCCGACGGCTGTGGCGCGTGGGTGGCATTGCCGATGGGATACCACAACGCGCTAAAGCGCTATGCTACGGGACGGATCGGGAGCCGAGACCATGACGTGGTGGAGTCGCGACAAAACGCAAATTGAATTAGCATGGACTCGGCTGGGATTGCATATGATGGGTTCACCAAGGTGCGATGCGGAGAGACGATGCCACGGGTCATTTGGCAACACCGGCCGGTTCGGAACGCTAGACTCGCGCCGCGAAGTCTATACGAGCATCGGCCAACCGGTGTTCTTTACAGTTCGCGCATCCCGAGATCTGAAGCCCTTCGCCGAACCTAAATTCGCAGCCGTCCTTGTCAACTGTCTTCTTGCCCAGCGAGCTAAATCGGGTTGCGAATTGGTGGCATACTGCGTGATGCCCGACCACTTTCACGTAGTCGTCGTGCCGGCAGAAACCGGCGCGTCGTCGCTTTCATATTGCGACCGTCTCAAGGGCTGGAGTGGCTTCTGTCTACGAAAACAGGGCTGGACTGGACCGCTTTGGCAACCGCGCAGTTACGACCATGCAGTTCGCCGGGATGAAGACCTCATGTAGATCGTGGCGTACATTCTCCACAATCCGGTGCGAGCCGGCCTGGTCAACACGCCGGAAGAGTACACCTGGTCGGGAAGGCCCGATCCTCTTTTCGGCGCCGAATTCTCGCCAACGAATCTTCCGTCCGTCCCGTAGCCTAGCGCTTTAGCGCGTTGTGGTATCCCAGCGGCAATGCCACCCACGCGCCACAGCCGTCGGCAGGGGATTGGTGGGACCGGGGCGGATGCCGTATCGAGAGGCTAACGGGCTAAAGCCACTATGCTACGGGACGGGACGACGAAAGCCGGGCGGACGGCGAACTGCGCTACGAGGTTCGTGTTTTCGCGGCTTTTATCCGGTGCTGCCAAAACCACCGCGTGAGACGTCCGATCGGGGTGCTTCCTCGTTCCACTCGATTCGTTCGATGGGGAGAAGAACTGCCTGGGCGATTCGATCGCCCCGCCGCACCGTCACCGGCTCGTCGGTGGGATTGAATACCTGGATCTTCAATTCATCGAGCGGCCCCCGATAATCCTGGTCGATGATGCCGACGCCATGCGGGCTGGTCAGGCCGGTGCGGCGCGGCGTGCCGCTGCGCAGGGAAATCAGCAGCATGTAACCGGCGGGAATGGCAACAATCAGGTTGGCTGGAACCAGCCCGATCGACGCCGGTTCAATCCTCGTTTCCACCCGGCACAGAAGGTCCATGCCGGCCGAGCCGGGAGTAGCGTAGACAGGGAGCGGCAGCGCCGGGTCTACCCGGCTAACTCCCACCCTCACGCTCGCTATAGGCCTTGCGGGAAGGTGAACGGCTTCGGCGCCACGAACGGCGGCCCGAACTCCAGAACCACCTGGGTGTGCTTGTAGAGCTTGATCTGAGTTGGGTCGCCATTGTAGGGCTTCATATTGACGTACGCCTTCTCTTGCAAACCGGCAGGCGGAGTGATTGGCGGCACTTTGGCGCCAGATTGGGGCAGGGTTTTCTCCGCGATTGCATGCCAGGTTGCCAGGGTCGGGTGGATCGCGTTCGGCGACTCCATGTGGATGATGCCGTTCTCATCGGCGTGGGCGTGCATCCAGAAGAGGCAGTCGTCGTTGTAGTCATGACCGAAATCGGGCGAGATGGTCTGCTCCACGCCCTTGATGTAGATCGACAGATGGGCGTGAATGTGGTAATAACTGTTGCTCGTCATGCCCTGATCGCAATGGAGTCCGGCAATCACCGGACCCGGCGGAATGGTGAGGGTGCCATTGGCGCCATTGGCGGCGCTGGCGCCCTTGAAGGCGCCGGAGACCGCCAGAGCGAAGACAATGACGGCGATGGCAACTACCGCGCCACCGGCGACCAACGACCAACTGGGGCCATTTCTGAGCCCTCCGCGCGAAGAACCGCGCCTACTTACCGATGATCTTCGGGCGCCGGTCGCCGGCGCTCCCTTTTGGTCTTCTTTGTCGCGCTGCCGGCGCTCCTGCGCCCGGCGCGCTTGCCGGCTTTGACTCTGACGCCCCATGATTCGATGCTCCTGGTAGATAGACGAGGGCCGGACCCTGAAGGCCCGGCCATATTGACGGGATTAAGCGAGCTATTATACAAGACATCCACCTATGCGGAGCGGACGTCGAGACCGAGTCCGTGCACGGCCAGCGTGCGCACGTGCCCGCTGGTCAGGTCGATGGCGCGTATGAGGTGATTGTTGGTGTCGGCCACCCACAGTGTCTCCCCATCTCGAGAGAGACCGCTGGGCTGATCGAATCGGGCGTGCTCGCCGGGGCCGTCGAGCCAGCCGTTCTCGCCACTGCCGGCGTAGGTGGTGACCGACTTGCTCGATCGATCCACCAGCTTGATCTTGTCGTTGTAGGTGTCGGCGACGTACACCAGCTCGCCGGCGGCGGCAACATCCTGATTGTGTTGCAGCAGAGCGGCGGCCGCCGGCCCATCCTGGTCGCCGAAGTCAAACAACCCGGTGCCCACCAGGGTGCTGGTCTCGCCGGAGCCGAATTCGATACGACGCACCGCCTGTGCCTCGGCGCAGGAGACGTACAGGGCGTCGCCATCGCTATCGAGACCAGTGGGCTGGGCCAGCCAGGCGGTCTCACGCGGTCCGTCGCGCAACGCTTCGTGCCCGGTTCCAGCCCAGACGGCGACGGTATCCTGCACTGGATCGAAAACCCAGACCTGATGGAGACCCGCCATGGCAATGAAGAGCTTGCCCTCGGCTGAAGCCAGGTCCCAGGGGGATGACAGGGCAGTTTCCCGCGCCGGTCCGCTGCGAACGGCGCGGTTCGCCTGGCTACCAGTCCCGGCGCAGGTACGGACTTCGCCGGTGGCCAGGTCGATGGATCGGATGGCGTGATTGTCGGCATCGGCCACATAGAGGGTGTCGCCAAGCTGAACCATACCCTGAGGCCGGTTGAAACGCGCCGAGGCAGGGTCGCCGTCGACCAACCCAGGCTCACCTGCTCCCACCACACGCTGAACCGCGCCTTCGCGATCGCAGAGTATGATTCGATGGTGGCCGGAGTCGGCGATAAAGACCCGGTCGCCGCCTGCCAGGACTTTGCCGGGGAAACTGAGGACGCTCGATGGGCGCTGCACGCTCGACGTCTGCACCGGTGATGGGCCGGTGCGGAGCGAGCCGTTCTGGCTGTATTCGGCGGTTTCAGCGGCCAGCAGGCGGTCGAGTTCCTCGAAGGGAATTTCCCCTGCCTGTTCGCCGATCACTCTACCTTCCGGTGAGATGAAGATCAGCGTTGGCCAGGCGCGGACGCCATAGGCGCTCCAGATCTGGTAATCGAGATCATTCACCACCGGGTGTTCGATCGCGTACCGCTGCACCGCGTTGGCGAGGTTGTGCGGATCGCCCTCGGCGAGGTACTTGGCCGATTGGACGCCAATCACCACCAGGTCCTCGCGATATTTGCGCTCCAATTGGGCCAGGTGCGGCAACTCGTGAATGCAGTTGATGCAGCCGGCGGTCCAGAAGTCGAGAATCACCAGCTTGCCCCGTAGGTCGGCGAGGCGAACCGGGGAAGAGTTGACCCAGGTCAACCCCTCGGGAAACTCAGGCGCACGCACAGCAGCGGCGTAGGTTTTCATCAAAGCTCCTTCAATGTTCTCGCGTCCAACTTTCGGCCAGGGGAATGTCGGACGGTTGATCGTCGCGCGAGGACGGCGAAACGTCGAGCAGCGCATCGATCTCGCGACGCCGGTAGAGGCGCTGGCGGCGAATATTTTGCCGGTAGCTCACGATGAGCCCCCGATTGACGTAGGAGTAGAGTGTCGCCAACTTCACTCCGAGGACCTGGCACGCTTCCTCGGCCGAATAGTACTCTTCGCCCTGAATGGAGATCATGCTTCTTTTACCACAACTCATGGTAAGGTTCCAGCGGTCGAGGGTCAACTATTGCCAAGCTTTACTGGTCTTTATCAAGCTTCATAGTGTTAAATAAAGCACCGTGTAATGGTGGATCTGCCGGCTGATGGGCCGGCATCCACACCGGAATCCGTGATCGCTCGGTACCGCGAGAGTTCGCCGCTACATCCTCAAAGGAGCTCGACATGAATACATCCACCGCTGGAATGGAAGACGTTGTCGCCGCCCAGTCGGCCGTCACCTGGATCGACGGGAAGGCCGGTCAATTGCGCTACCGCGGCTATGAGATCGGCGAACTTGCCGAGCGATGTTCCTACGAGGAGGTCGCATATCTGCTCTGGAATGGGGAATTGCCAACGGTATCAGAGCTACGCGATCTACGCGAAGACCTGCGCCGAATTCGGATGGCGCGCACCGATCTTCTGAACCGGCTGAGTGACCTGCCGGCCTCAGCGTCACCGCTGGATGTGCTCCGGTATATGGTCTGCGCCGACGCTCTCAGCAATCCGTTGGTGGCCGACAATTCTCCCGAGGCGAATGCCGCCAAGGCGATCGAATTCACCTCCTGGTTTCCAGTGGTGGTTGCCGGCTACCAGCGCATTCGCCAGGGACAAGCGCCGGTGGCACCGCGTCCCGACCTGGATACCGCCGGCAACTTTCTGTACATGCTGACTGGAACGGAGCCACGAGAGGTAGCGGTGCGAACCCTCGATACCTCGTTGATCCTGCATGCCGATCATGAGCTGAACGCCTCGACCTTTGCCGCCCGGGTGACCATCGCGACCCAGTCCAATCTCCACGCTGCCATCGCCTCCGCATTGGGCTGTCTCGAGCGGTCCCCGTCACGGCGGCGCCAGCGATCGCGTCATCGCCATGCTCCAGGAGATCGGCCAGGCGGAACGGGTCGAGACCTATGTGCGGAATGAGCTTGCCGCCCGGCGGCGGGTCATGGGCTTCGGTCATCGTGTCTACCGCACCATCGATCCGCGTTCGCGCCATCTCCGCCGCATGGCCGGAGAGATGGTGGCCGGCACGCCACAGGAAGAATGGATGAGGATTCTCGATAGGTTAGCGACGGTAATGGAGCGCGAGAAAGGACTATTCCCGAACGTCGACCTGTATGCCGCCGTGGTCAACCACGAACTCGGAATCGACTCCGGGTTCTATACTTCGATCTTCGCCGTCAGCCGGATTGCCGGCTGGACCGCCCATGCCATCGAACAGCTCGACGGCCGCATGATCCGCCCGGTGGCCGAGTACATCGGACCGGAGCCGCGGAGCCTGATGGCTGGAGTGGCGGGGTAGGGCAGCACCAACCCCCCACTCAATCCCGAACGACACTCACCTTGCAGGTATAGGTGTTCGACGCGCCGAGCTGATATTTGTACGGTTCATCGCCGGAGAGAAAGTCGAATGCTATCGCTTTCTCCTCGATGGCATCCTGCATCGCGTGGACGGCGGCGGCGATGCCGGGACTGTAGCCGGCGTACTCCGGATCGTAGCCCGAATTGTAGAGGTGATACCGATCGCGGTATACGAAACCCATGGTCGCGGCCAGGTCGAGGCCGTTACGGCGAAAATACCGACAACCTGATCTGACCGTTGGTAAATAGCGCGCCGGCGAGACGGGCGAAATATCCCCGCATCGCAGGCGTCATGAAGCGCGCTTTATCGTGCGCGCTGGCCTCATGTACACGGAAGAATACCGGCAACAGTTCGTCCAGTTCGGCCTGGCTTTCCGCCGTGCGCCACTCCCAATCGGCATCCTCCTGTGCTCGCCGCAGCTTCCGCCGCACTTCGTGGCGCTGCTTCTTGGTCAGCATCTCGAGATAGCCGTCCCAACTGCTGCACAGGAGGGCGATTGGACAAACCTCGTCCTCTTCCACCGACACGGCGAGCCCCAGTCGCTCGCCGGCAGTAGCCAGCGCCGCAATCAGGGGTGAGCTGGACGGAACATGGCGAAGCTCAACACGGTCCCAGTCGAATTCAGTCAGCACGCAGCTCCAGAGCGCCTCCAACAAGCCGAGGGCACGTGGTTTCTCCGCCAGTGCGTCCATGTAATCGGTAACGTTGGCATCGCCCAGGAGGGTGAGAATTCGTTCGCCATCGCGACTCACTTCCTGCAACGGGAGAGCAGCGGCGAGCTGTCCGTCGGGATCCCGCGAGGTTGCAATCCAGGCCCGTCCCGAGCCGAAATGATCCCACCAGGTACGTTGCCAGGTTGCCGTGAGGAAGATACGATTGTCGTAGCTTCGCCGCAAGAGCGCATCCCATTCGTCAGGACGCGCGAAGAGGTCCGCCGGATCGGCAAGTTCCACCCCTGGACAGGGAGCAGTGCAGGTCATGAGGACTCCTTGGGCTGCGCGCTGTGTGTCAGGTTCGAAGCTCTCGGTTTCATCGTACAGCACTGCCGTTTCGGGCCCGATTGGGCCTTTTGCCGCCGACCATCATTGGGTGTACGTTGAGTGGAGACACCCATTCTCGTCTTCCTCAATTGCCCTCACCAACATCGAGCGTCACGTGGACTTCATCATCCTCATCTTCGTCGTCGTGGCGACGGTCAAATCGATCATCATCGGCATCATCCTGTACCGCGTATTTCGCCAGGACATCCATCACTGGTGGAACCACGAACGGAAAGCAAAGCAGGCCAGCCCGACGATTCCAATTTGCGTCTATTGCCAATCGGCCTGGACCTCACCGGTCGGTGAGGCGCAGACCCGCTGGGAGGCTGAGGAACTGGTGCTGGTGACAACCTATGAGTGCCAGCATTGTCATCTGCCGTTCTGGCATGTCGAACGCGTACCGGTGACCACGCTCAAAGGATGAGGGAGTGCTGCTAAGCGGTGCGGGCAGCAAGGCTTGGCCGCCGCGCATCCCACCAACAGGCTAACTCGCGTCTATGTGAAGAAAATGGACCCGGGCCAGGCGGCCCGGGTCCATTTGCGATTGCTGACGCTTAGCTCGTCACTGGTAGGGTGATGGACCCGCTCTCTGCTCCATTCGCAGCGTCACCGCTCCAGCTCCATTGTATGGTCCAGGTGCCCGTTTGATTCGGAGTGAAGGGCAACTGACAGGGCCCGTTCGTAGTTTGATCGCACTCCTGGACCGTCCCGCTGTTGTCCGGCGCCTGGTAGAAAACGTAGATCACGCCGTCATTTTCCGGCTGGGCAGTCGATACAGTGACATTCACCTGCTGGTTTACCTTACCAGGGTTCGGGGATGCCGTCACCGTGACAAAGGCACCCGTTCCGGAGGCCGAAACCACATTCACCACAATCGCATTGGTACTCGCCGCGTAAACACCATCACCAGACCACTGGCCGGTGATCGTCCAGTTTCCGACCACGGTGGGCTTCCAGGTGACGAAACAGGAACTGGATGACGGTGTGCACGACGTCGTGGCCGCGGTAGCGCCGTTGGGTCCGGTGAAGGTGAAGGTGATGCTGCCGTCATTGACCCCGGTGGTTGCCTGGGTCAGTACCGCCGTCACGGTGGCATTGGTATTCACCGTCGGCGAGGGCGGGTTCGACGTCAGTTGCAGGGCACCGTTGTACACGGTGACCTGGATCGAGGTCGAGGTGGCCTGATACTGGCTATCGCCGGACCAGGCGGCGGTTACGGTCCAGGTGCCCTGAGCGGTCGGGGTCCAGCTTACCGAGCAGGTCCCATTGGTCGGCGTGCAACTACTTGGGCTGGTTGCGGCCGACACACCGTTTGGCCCGGACGCCGTGAAGGTCACGGTGCCATCGCTTGCGCTCGGGCTAAGCGTGGCCGTCAGCGACCCCGTTCCACCCGCAACCAAGGTTGGAGGGTTCTCGGTGAGGGTAATGGTGTTGGTCAGTCCGGTCACGATGACCTGAGTGGTGTCGGAAGCCGAGTTTGGTGAGGTGACGCCAGACCAGAAACCGTTTACCGACCAGGTCCCGGCGACATTGGGGGTAAATGAGACGCTGCAGGTGCCGTTTGCCGGCGCGCATGATTTCGTCGTGCTGCTGCCTGACGGGCTTGAAATGGTGAAAGTAACGGTGCCATCTGTGATGGCCTGTTGCAGGGTCGCAGTCAGCGTATCGGCCTGGTTGACGGCAACCGGGTTCGGCGTTGCCGAAACCAGGAGGAATCCGGGCGGAGCGACTGTTACCTGGATCGTCTGCGAGGCGGGGGCATAGACGCCGGCACCATTCCAGGTTGCACTGAGCGACCAGCTCCCGGCCGCCGACGGCGTCCAGACGATCGTGCAGACGCCGTTTACTGGAGTGCAGCTCGTGCTGGTGAATGTTGCCCCATTCGGACCGGTACCGGTGAACGTCACCGTACCGCCGCTAATGCTGGTCTGACCGAGCGTCGCCTTCACTGTTACCGGGTGGTTCACTTCGGGAGACGTCGGCGTCGTCGACAGCGCCAGGGTTGTGGTCGTTCCGACCGAGGCCTGGACGGTGGTGCTGATTGCCTGATACTGGCTGTCTCCGCTCCAGGAAGCGGTAATAGCCCACGCGCCGGCAGTACTCGGTGTCCAGTGAATCGAACAGGTGCCGTTGACGGGCGTACATGACTGGGTGGTGAAGGCGGCACTGCCCGGACCGGTTCCGGTGAACGTAATCGTTCCGTCGTTGGCCGGGACGCTAAGCGTTGCCGTCAACGTTCCGGTGGTGTTCGGCGGCAGGGGATTGGGCGACTGAGTCACGCTGATCGTGGGGCTGCCGGCGCCAACCGTGACCTGCACCGTGGCCGAGCTAGCAGCCAGTTGACTGTCACCCGACCAATTCGCGGTAATGGTCCACACTCCGGCGACGGTCGGCGTCCATGACTGGATGCAGGTACCGCCCGTCGGCGTACAGGAAATCGAGGTAAACGTGGCCCCGTTGGGGCCGATGCCGGTAAATGTCACCTGCCCATCGCTGACGGCTGCGGTCAACGTGGCCCGCAGCGTGGTTTGCTGGTTGAGATTTGGTGAAGTCGGACTCAACGTGAAGGCGACAACACCGGGCGTGACCGTCACTGCTGCGTTCTTGGTCGTCGCCCCGTAGCTGGCATCACCCGACCAGGAGGCGGTGATCGTCCACGCTCCGGACGCGCTGGGCGTCCAGTGCACGGTACAGGTGCCGGCAACCGGCGTGCAGGTGGTGTTCGTCAACGTGGCTCCGGATGGGCCGCTGCCGGTGAAGGTTACGGTGCCATCGTTTACCGCGGGCGAAAGCGTCGCCGTCAATTGGGTCTGCTGTCCCGAATTGGGCGAAGTCGGATTTACGCCGATAGAGAGTGTCGCGGTCCCCGGTGCCACTGTTACCTGGGTCGAGGAGGAGACGGTTGAATAGAGGGCATCGCCGGACCACTTGGCCGTGACCGTCCAGACGCCGGCTGCGGTGGGCGTCCAGGTGGTGGTGCAGGCGCCCGCTTGCGGCGTACAGGCAGTCGGTGTGGCCGTCGCTCCAGCAGGGCCGGAAGCGGTAAACGTGACGCTGCCGTCGGCGAGCGTGGGCACACCCAGGGTAGCGGTCAGCGTGGTGGACGAATTGACCAGCGGACTGGCCGGGCTGGCCACCAGCATCAATGTCGTTTGACCACCGGACACAGTTACCTGGGTGCTGGCGGTGGCAGGGGCATAGCGGGCGTCGCCAGACCAGGCAGCCGAGACTGACCAGGCCCCGCCGGCGGTTGGCGTCCAGACCACCGAGCAGACGCCGGCGACCGGTGTACAGGTGGTCGTGGTGAAGACGGCTCCGGCCGGCCCAACGCCGGTAAACGTCACCGTGCCGTCACTGACCGATTTACCGATCGTTGCCGTCAGCGTGACCGGAGTGGTGGTACTGGCCGTCCCCGGGTTGGCGGTAAGCGCGAGTGTCACCGGTGTCGGCGAAGGCGTAAGCGAGAAGTTGCGGTTCACATCACGTCCCGGCGCCGCCTTGACGGTGGCAACGTACGACGGCGCGTAGCCGTCATCGGTGATGGTGACCTTGTAGCTACCCGAGATATAAAACTTGATCAGATAGCCGCCGCGAGCGTCAGTGGCGACCGTATCGGTGACGCATTCCTGGGTGCCGGTCTTGGCACAGTAGTGAGCGGTGACGGTAGCACCCGCGATCGGCAATTTCGTGCTCGCATCTCGGATGACGCCGCTCACCATTCCGGGCGCCTGTACGCCAATGGCGAAGGTCCAGGCCCCGAGCACCGGCTGCTTGCCCTGGAGGCCGTTATGGACGACGAACTTGCCGGGATACTGGGCCCAGGCGACCCAGGTGTTAATGCTCTTGCCGATCAGCTTCTTGTAGTACTTGTCGTTGGTGTTGAAGTGCGTGCACTTGCCGGCGAGCACCGCATCACGCTGATTTTCGATGGCGACGTTGGTAATATGCTTGATCGTCACCGTCTGCCCCTGCCAGACGCAGGTGAAGAACGTCTTGGCTTTCGCCGCCGCGGCATTGTTTTGACTGCCGAGCATGGCGGCGGATGCACTGCTGGCCGGGGCCGTGAGCCCGAACAGGCAGAGCGCCACTGCGATCCAGAGGACAACCCCTCTCTGAGTCATGTCACTATCCCTCCATTTCCTCTTCGGTGGCGAGAACGCGCCACCAGCCTTCCCCGAGATCTCTCTTATCACACGTTGACATTCAACGATATAGTAGCAGCCTGGCATCGATGTCTGCCGGATTTTCTTACAAAAGATGGTTGAACTCCGCGGTCCAGACCCCGCGGTTCACGCTCGCATGATGCGCCTACCGGGCGAACGAACAGCCGGCCCCACCAACGCAGAGCCGGCTGTTCCCGGTCAGTCCACCGGGAGCTAGGTAACCGTTACCATGATCGTCTGGTTCGCCGGTTGGTAATTCGTGTCGCCGCTCCACGATGCGGTGACCGTCCAGGTACCGGCGGTGTCCGGCTTCCAGCTCACGTGGCAGGTACCCGCAGCGGGCGTACACGTGGTCGAGCTGAGATTCGGGCTACCGCCGGCGGAGCCGGTGGCACTGAAGGTCACGGTGCCATCATTCACGGCGGGACTCAGAGTCGCCGTGAGCGTCGCCGAGGTTGCAGCGGCGTGGGACGGCGATGACGGATTGGAGGCCAGCGAAAGTGTCAGCGAGGCTTGCTGCACGGTCACCGAGATCGTCGGCGCGGTCGCGCCCGCAAACTGAGAATCGCCACTCCAGCTTGCGTTGATCGTCCAACTCCCCTGCGTTCCCAGCGCCGGCGTCCAGGTCACCGAACAGGTCCCGTTGGTCGGCGTGCAGGTGTACACCGTGTTGGCGCTGGCGGGACTGGTCGCCGTGATCGTTACGGTGCCGTCGTTGACGGGATTCGCCAGCGTGGCCGTGAGGGTCGTTCCGGAAGCCCCGGCGACCGGCGAGGTCGGACTGGAGCTCACGGTCATGCTGGTGGTTGCGCCGGCAACGACGATCGTGATCGGTCCCGCGGTGGCCGGAGCGTAAGTGGTACTCCCGGCGTAGGAGGCGCTGACGGTCCAGTTTCCCTTCGATGTCGGCGTGAAGTTCACCGAGCACTTATTCGACACCGGCGTGCAGGTGGGCTGAGCGAAGGTATTGCCGTTCGGGTCCTTGATAGTGAAGGTGATGGTGCCGTCGTTCACGGTGCCGCTCGAGGGCGTTAGCGTGCCGGTGACCGTGATGCTCTGGTTCACCGCCGGTGACGGCGGCGACGATGACAGCCCCAGAGTGTCGGATGCGCCGCCCACCGTAACCGTCAGCGTGGCTGTGGTGCCCTTGTAGGTGGCATCACCGGTCCAGGTCGCCGACAGTGTCCAGGCGCCGAGTACATTTGGCGTCCAGGGCGACGATGCGGTGCACCGCCCACTGGCGGGCGTGCAGCTACCGAGATTCGTCACTCGACCCTCGGGGTCGGTCGCAGTGAAGGTAATGTTTCCGTCATTTACCGATTGGGCCAATGCCGCCATCACCGAAACCGGCGTGTTGATTTGCGGTGAACTCGGATTCGTGCTCAGGACCATCGACGAAGAGAGCGATCCAGTCGACACCGTGACTTGCTGGCTTACCGGCTCGACCACGTCAGGGCCGCTGGTGACCGAGGCGGTGATCGTCCAGGTGCCGGCGATATTCGGTGTCCAGGGCACTGTACAGGAGGTTGGCGTCGTCGAGGTTGTCAGGGTGCAGGTGCCGGCTCCCGTTACCGTGCCGTTCGGGTCGGTTTGGGTGAACGTCACGGTATCGGTTCCGGTCGCACTGCTCAGCGTCGCTTTCAACGTGCCCGCGGTGCTTACCACGATCGGGTTCGGTGTTACCGAGAGCGACAGGGCTTTGCCGGCCACGTTGACCGTGATCGCTGACGATGTGGATGAACCGTATTGAGTATCGCCGGACCAGCTGGCGGTAACGGTCCAGGTGCCGGCGGTGTCGGGCTGCCAGTGTATGCTGCATGTTCCGGAAACCGGAGTACACTCACCATTCCCCGGGTTGAGGTTGGCGTTCGAGCCGCTCGGCCCGGACGACGGTGAAGGTGATCGTGCCGTCACTGACGGCGGGGCTGACGGTAGCCGTCAACGTGCCTTGCTGATTCGGTACCAGCGAACTTGGGTTCGCCACTACCTGTGTCGTCGAGCCTGGCAACTTCACCGTTACCTGAATCGTGCTCGTCGATGCGCTGTACTGAGCGTCTCCGCCCCAGGTGGCCGATATCGCCCAGACACCGGCTACCTGGGGAGTCCAGGTAACGTGGCAGGCGCCGTTGACCGGCGTGCAGGTTTGCGACGCTGCGGTGGCGCCGTTAGGACCGGCGAAGTTGAAGGTGACGGTGCCATCGCCAACCGCCGGGCTGATCGATGCCGTAAGGACATCCTGCCCGCTGTTGACCTGGACTGGATTGGCGCTGGATGTCAGGGTGAGATGCGACACACTCGTGCCGGTGACATTGACGTACACTGCCGCCGAGGTGGCGCCGCCGGGGTAGGTAGCATCTCCTGACCAGGTCGCCGTGAATCTCCACCCGCCATTTATATTGAGCGCCTGGGTGGTCGTGCTACAGACACCAGAATTCGGTGTGCACGGACTGCCCACCGTATTCCGTGTTGCCGTTCGGATCGACGGCAGTGAAGGAGATCGTTCCGTCGCTCACACCGTTTGCCAGGGTGGCGACCAGAGTCGTGCTCTGCCCCGTCCCCACGCTCGTTGGCGTCGCGACCAGGGTGCAGTGAAGCGCTTCCAGTCACAGTGACGGTGGCCGCGGTTGAGGTGGCTGCCGGATAGGTGCCGTCTCCCGACCAGTTGGCGGTGACGGTCCAGGTCCCGGAGGTCGAGGGCGTCCATTGCACCGAACAGCTGCCGTTCGTCGGTACGCAGGTGGGAACGGCGATGGTGATGCCGTTCGGCCCGGTGGCAGTGAAGGTGATGGTACCGTCGTTCACGCTCTGCTGATTCAGCGTCGCGGTCAGCGCGCCTGCAGTCCCGAGTGCCAGCGTGGTCGGGCTGGCGGTGAGGGTGAGCGTGGTCGTGCTGACGGTGAGCGACAGCGCGGTCGAGGTGGCGCCCTGGTACTGGCTGTCTCCGGACCAGCTGGCGGTCACGGAGTAGGTGCCGGGGAGCGAAGGCTTCCAGGTCACGCTACAGGTACCCGCCGTCGGGGTACAGCTATTGGTGCTGAGTTGCGGGTTGCCGGGACCAGTGACGGTAAAGGTGACGATACCGTCTGATACCGCCTTGGAGAAGATCGCCGTGAGGGTACCCGTCTGCCCGGCGGTGACCTGCGTTGGCGTGGAGTTTACCGTCAACGTGAGCTGGTTGGTAGTCACCGAGATGCTGCCGGCGCCGCTGGCCTGGTTGTACTGGCTGTCCCCGGACCAGGAGGCGGTGATCGTCCAGGTACCGGCTGCAGTAGGCGTGAACGATGCCTTACAGGCGCCGGAGATCGGTGTGCAGGTCTGCGACGCGACGGTGGCACCCGCCGGTCCGGCAAAGGTGAAGGTCACCGTGCCGTCATTGACCGGCTGACTCAGTGTCGCGGTGGCAGTCACCGCCTGACCGGATGTCGGGGTGTTCGGTGTGGCCGTCACGCCCACGGTGAGCGTGCCGGCTCCCACCGGAACCTGGATCGATCCAGTGGTCGAGGAATATTGAGTATCCCCGGACCAGTTTGCCGAGAGCGTCCAGGTACCCGCCGCCGAGGGCGTCCAGCTCGAGGTGCAGACCCCTGCGATTGGTGTGCAGGGAGCGACGGTTACCGTCGCTCCGCCAGGTCCACTGGCGGTGAACGTCACTGACCCGTCATTCGCGGCCACTCCGAGTGTCGCTGTGACCTGAGCGGCATGGCCGGGGGTGGGCTGGATTGGATTGCTGCTCACGGTCAGGGTGGTACTGCTGGTAACAGCGTTGACCTGGACGTTGACACTGTTCGTCGCCTGGGTGTAGTGGCTGTCGCCCGACCAGGTGGCCGAGATCGTCCAGGCGCCGACGGTCGACGGCTTCCAGGAGAACGTGCAGGTTCCGTTAACCGGGGTACACATCTGAGCCGTAAGAGCAACGCCGTTTGGTCCCAGGCCGGTGACCGAAATGGTACCGTCGTTGACCGGTTGGGCAACGCTGACGGTCACCGTGGTCGATTGATTCACATTGACCGGATTGGGGTTCGCCGTCACCGTGATCGAGGTACTGACCGCGCTCTGGACCAGCGCGACGTTGGTCGTCATCGCGTTGCCGAAGGCGATTTTCACCGTGGCCGGCGCGGACTTGGTGTAGCCGCCGTTGGTAACCGTCACTTTATAGGAGCCGGCGACATAGAACCGCAGGGTATACGTGCCGGTGGCACTGGTGACGGAGGTGTAGGACGTACAGGCGCGAACGGGCTTGGTGACGCAGTGTTTGGCCGTCACGGTGGCGCCGGCGATGGCCGCCTGGGTGACGGCGTCGGTGATTTTTCCGGACATGGTTGCCGGCGCTTGCAGACCGACCGGGAAGGACCAGTCGCCGTACACCGGCTGCTGTCCTTGCCTGGCATTGTGGATGATGAATTGGCCAGGATACTCCGCCCAGGCAACGAACACGTTGAGGCTCTTGCCCACGAGTCGGGAGTAATACTTGTCGTTGGTCTTGAATTTCGAGCACTGGCCGGCGAGGACCGAATCTTTGTATCGCTCCACCGGCGCATTGGCAAGGTGCTTGACGACTATCGTCTGGCCCTTCCAGACGCAGGAGAAATAGGTCTTGGCCTTTTGTGTCGGCGCGTGCGCTTGCGCAAATGGCTGCGCCTGCGCCGGTCCGATTGGGTGCGCGGCCAGCGCCGGCTGTCCCGCCGACACGAATGTCAGCAGTGCCGCCACCATCGCGATGACAAGGGCAGCCGATGGCCATACTCGTCTCTGTCTCATTCTTCTTTCCCTCCGCCGGCCGCCAATCGTGGCGCGCCGATAATGCTGAGCCTCAGGTGGGCACACGTAATTCCGAAAGTTGTCCAGTCGGTCGATATTGTACTGCCATTTCATTCATTGGCGCAGACGGACCAGGGGGAGGCCCTCCAGAGTGGCTCATCCGCCCGCGCCTCTAACCGTCAATAATCGTAACGCATCTGAAAGGGTTCATGTCGAGAGCGCGCGTCAAGAGTTAGAGCTTGCCCGCTTGCACTCCCGCCGGATTCCCACTATCCTGATGCAATGAGCGCCTTTACTCACATTCCGCATCCGCACATTCGCGCCCGCAAGCAACAATCGGTGCCGATGCGGGCCGACGAAAGAATCGGGCTGAACGGACGCCTGGCGGCAGCGATGACCCGCGCCGTCGGAACGATGTGGGTGGTGTATTTCACCATCACGTTCGTCGGCTTCTGGATAGTGCTGGCGCAGGCTGGCCCGCTGAGCTTCGATAAGTACCCCTTTGCCTTCTTGCTGCTCATGGGCAACGTGATTCAGTTGCTCCTCGTCTTCGTTATCCTCGTGGGTCAGCAAGTTATCGGCGCTGCTTCCGACAAGCGGGCGATCCAGACCTTCAATGACGCCGAAGCGATTCTGCACGAAGTCGAGCAGATCCGCTCTCATCTCGAGGAGCAGGACCGGATTCTTACCAGGGGAATCACGCTCTGCAATGTGGAAGCTCATCCCTGGACGACGGAACGCCAGATGGCCAAGCCCGTTATGGTTGCTGATATGCACGTTGGGCTCAATGGCCGAATCGCCGAGTTCATCACGCGTGGCGTAGGGACGATGTGGGCCTTTTATGCAGGGGTGATCTTTCAGGGCTCCTGGATCGTTCTGTCACTGGTTGGTGTGCTGAAGTTTGACCCGTATCCATTCACCTTTCTCCTCTTCCTCTCCAGCCTGGCGCAGCTCATTCTGATGTTTGTCATTCTGGTCGGCCAGGAGGTACTGGGAGCCGCCGGAGATCAACGGGCGCAACAGACTTATCTGGATGCCGAGGCGGTTCTTCACGAATGTCTGACGTTGCAAGAACATCTCACCGCCCAGGATGAAGTCATCGTGGGCATCGTTGGGCATCTGGAAGAGATTGTGGTGAAGTAGGCGGAAGGGTAACCCTCCGTGGATGCCGTGATCGGTCGCCGCGCCGAATATGATCCAGGCGATTCTGTCCGTAGCGGAGGCGGTGTGGCGCGCTCCGTAGCCTAGTCGACCATGTGGCAGGGCCACACCACAGCGGATGAAAATAGGACGTGGTGCAGAGGTCGAAACGCCCTGGTGCTGCGAGCCCGGAGCCTAGTCTGACCCATGGTGGCCGGAGGCACCACAGCTTGTTGCCCCACCGTCTGGTGGTGAGCACGCATGAGAGAGTCTTTTCACCTGGCCACCGCATCATCCACCCGATGAGTCCGACCGGCAAGGAGGAGCCATGGAGGTTGTGCACGAGCGGTGTGCGGGACTGGATATCCACAAGCGGACGGTAGTGGCGTGTCTGCGACGACCACGGAGCACGGAGACCCGGACCTTTGGGACCACCACGGGGGAGATTCTGGCACTGGCTGACTGGCTCAATGCCGAGGGCTGCACCCACGTCGCGATGGAGTCGACGGGTGTGTTCTGGCGGCCACTGTACAACGTGCTGGAAGGCACGGGGCTGACTGTCCTGGTGGTCAATGCCCGCCACATCAAGGCGGTACCAGGCCGGAAGACCGATGTGAAGGATGCCGAGTGGATCGCCGATCTCCTGCGGCATGGACTGCTGCGCGGGAGCTTCATCCCGGATCGGCGGCAGCGGGAGCTGCAGGACCTGGTGCGGTATCGCCGCAGTACGGTGGAGGAGCGAGCCCGCGAAGCCAATCGCATCCAGAAGGTGCTGGAGGGAGCGAACATCAAACTGACCGGGGTGATCAGTGATGTGCTGGGGGTCTCGGGGCGCGCCATGCTGCAGGGCATCATTGAGGGGGAGGAAGATCCCCATGTCCTGGCCATGCGGGTCCGTACTCGCCTCAAGGCGTCACCGGAGGAGCTAGAAGCAGCGCTGAAGGGAACCATCGGCGCCAATCAGCGGCGGTTGCTCACAGCCCAACTGGCGCACATCACCTTCCTGGACGAGCGATCGCTGCCCTGGACGAGCAGATCGCAAGGAGCTTCTCCCTTTCGCGGCTGAGCTTGCCCGTCTGGATACCATTCCCGGTGTGGGGGTCCGCGCCGCCGAGGAGATCGTGGCCGCCATCGGGACCGACATGAGCCGGTTTCCGTCTGCCGGCCATCTGGCGAGTTGGGCTCATCTCTGTCCCGGTCTGCACGAGAGTGGTGGGAAACGGACCAGTGCCCGCATTGGGCAGGGGAACACCCATCTGCGAACCATCCTGGTGGAGGCAGCATGGGCGGCCAGCCACACCAGAAACTCCTACCTGGCTGCCCAGTACCATCGGCTGGCCGCCCGCAAGGGTCCCAAGCGGGCATTGATCGCCGTCGCGCACTCGATCCTGGTGATTACCTATCACGTGCTGAAGGATGGAACCGAATATCAGGACCTTGGTGCCAATTACTTCGATGAGCGCAGCAAGGAGGCAACCGTCCGCCGCGCCGTCCAACGACTGGAACGACTGGGCGTGAAGGTATCCATCCAAGCTGCCTAGTTTCTTTTTCATGGAGGCGTTCACGCCGTTAGCGTAGCGTGCTGAGGCGGGCGGTTCCCCGCCGAAGCCGCGGCCAGATGCGAAGATGTTGGCGATCCACCAATGCCCGTTCGAGAGGATGGTGCCCAGCCGGGATGTCGCCGAAGCGCCACCGACGATCGAGGGGGTGGCGTGTTCGTGGGTCGGCAGCATCCTCGCATCTGGCCGCGGCTTCGGCGGGGAACAGCCCGCCTCAGCACGCTACGTTAACGGCGTCAACGCCTACTGTGAAAATACCTATTAGGCAGCCTCCAGGGTAACTTTGACGCCCAAGCGTTCGAGGCGTTGGACGGTGCGGCGGATGGTTGCCTCCTTACTACGCTCATCGAAGTAGTTGCCGCCAAGGTCCTCGTAGTCCGTGCCGTCGGCGAGGAGGTGGTAGACGATGACCAGGATGGTGTGCGCCACCGCCACCAAGGCACGCTTCGCGCCCTTCCGCGCTGCCAGGCGGTGGTACTGGGCGGCAAGATAGGTATTCCGCGTGTGGCTGGCTGCCCATGCCGCCTCCACCAGTACGGTTCGCAGGTGATTATTCCCCTGCCCGATGCTGGCACTGGTGCGCTTACCCGCACTCTCCTTGGTTCCTGGACAGAGCTTCGCCCAACTGGCGAGATGGGCCGCACTGGGAAACCGGCTCATATCCGTGCCGATGGCGGCGATGATCTCTTGTGCCGCCCGAACCCCGATGCCCGGTATCGCGTCCAGGCGTGCCAGTTCACGGGCAAAAGGGCGGAGTTGCTCCGCAATGGCCTGATCCAGTGACGTAATCTGCTCTTCCAGAAAGGTGACATGCTTGAGTTGGACCGCCAGCACGCGCCGTTGGTGCTCCCCGATGACGCCCCGCAGCGCCGCCTCGAGCTGGTCGGGCGTCGCTTTGAGATGCGTGCGTACTCGCCCCGCCAATGTTGACGGCTCTTCCTCACCATCGATGATCCCCTGCAGCATGGCACGGCCCGAGACCCCCAGGACATCGCTGATCACACTGGTCAGCTTGATGTTTGCTCCCTCCAACACCTTTTGGATACGATTCGCTTCCCGTGCGCGCTCGCCGACCAGACTCCGGCGATAGCGGACCAGTTCCTGCAGTTCTCGCTGCCGTCGATCCGGGATGAAGCTGGCTTTGAGTAACCCATGGCGCAAGAGATCGGCGATCCACTCGGCATCCTTTACATCCGTCTTGCGGCCAGGTACCGCCTTGATATGCCGCGCGTTCACCACCAGCACGACCAGACCAGTCCCTTCCAGGATGTTATAGATCGGTTTCCAGTACACCCCGGTCGATTCCATCGCGACATGCGTACACCCGACATCTTTGAGCCAGTCGGCCAACCCCAGTAACTCCGCGGTCGTTGTCCCAAACGTGCGCAGATCGTGGCCCCTGCCCGTCAGCAGACAGGCAACCACCGTCTTCTTGTGAATATCCAAGCCGCAGCACCGTTCATGGAGTACCTGCATACCAGCCTCCTTCTGCTGGGAGATGATGATGCGGCGGCCAGGATCAAAGACTCTACTGTGCGTGCTCCCTGCAGGCAACAACAGCTCACCAGTAGGGGCGACAAACCGTGGTG
The DNA here is from genome assembly GCA_963731225.1 of uncultured Chloroflexia bacterium. GTDB lineage: Bacteria > Chloroflexota > UBA5177 > UBA5177 > UBA5177 > CAVSUG01. The sequence goes on along the minus strand of CAVSUG010000003.1, from coordinate 4,015 downwards.
CCTCCGGCCGCCGTGGGTCAGACTAGGCTTCGGGCTCACAGCACCAATGCGTTTCGACCTCTGCACCACACTCCATTTTCATCCTCCGTGGCGCTGGTTGCCAGCATGAGTGACTAGTACTACAGTGACACATCAGGTGCCAGGCAGTCGGTTACCTGGAGGATGGCGAGGACGGCTGGCCAGTAGCCGAGCTGCTGCCAGCGGTAGTACGTGGCGTGGATAGTCTTCCAGGGGCCGAATCGCGCGGGAAGGTCGCGCCAGGGGGTACCGGTCCGGGCGGCCCAGAGAATAGCATCCAAGATGGTCCGATACGGGAGTGGCGGCTCCTGGCCACGGCGTCGGGGCTGGGGTAGGATCGCGGCGATGCGCTCCCAGAGCACATCGTCCAGCTGCCGGGCCATCGATGGCAGCGTGTCGACTCCGGTTCCGGCCAGCATCGCTCCCTGGGCCTGCTCCCGTGTGGTGGCATGGCAGCGTCGCGCCCGGGCCTGGTGCTGTCGCCGAAAGGTTGACCACCACTGGTGGAACCGCCGTTCACCCGGCGGCCGCTGCGCCGCCAGCAAGAGCCGCCGCACTTCGGGGACGGTGAGCGGGCTCATCCCGGCACCGTCCCCGGTCCTTCCCCCAGGGCACGCTCCTGCTCGGTGAGCTTGTGCCGGATCACCTCGAGCACGGCGTGTGCCAGGAGCGCGAGCGTGATGAAGCGGTACCAGGCGTCGTAGCGCCGCACCTCGTATTGGTCCAGTCCGACCGCGCCCTTCCCGTCCTCGAAACACTCTTCGATCATCCAGCGCATCCCGGCGACTCGCACGAGCTCTTCCAGGGCAGTCGGTGTCGGGCAGACGACCCGGAAGTAGGCCAACTCGGCATCGTCCGTTCGGCTCCGGCGCACGAGGAGCCGGTGCTCCAGTCCCTCGGGTGCCTGATACGGGAGCCGCAGGCAGGCCCAATCATAGAGTCGCTCACCCTTGCTCCCTGCTCCCGCCGAGCACGTGGCCCAGGCGGCAGGCGAGCGGGCCGCGGCGATTGCCTTGACTGATTGCTGCGCCATGTTCTGCCAGATGAGATGGCTGGAGGAGACGGCCAGGACATATGCCTGCTCCGCTGCTTCCAGATGCCGACGGAACGGCTCGTCGTTGCCATAGACTTCGTCGGCGACCACCCAGGCGGTCGGGACACCGGCCGCTCGCGCCCGGTCGAGCAGCCGGCTCGCGAGCTGGGGCTTGGAGGCAAACACCGTTTCTCCTGGGATCCCTGCCTCCCGGCACCGTGCCGGGTCGGTGAGCCACTCCTTGGGCAGGTACAACTCTCGGTCCAGAAGGCCCGCCCCTTCCTGCTCCCGTAGGCGAGAAAGACACCAATCTGGCAGTTCTCAATGCGTCCGGCCGTTCCGCTGTACTGCCGTTGCACCCCCGCCGACTTGGTGCCTTTCTTGAGGAACCCGGTCTCATCGACAATGAGCACGCCGTCCGGTGCGCCAAGGTGCTCGACGACATACGCGCGCAGGTCATCTCGCACCGCGTCGGCATCCCAGTGGCTTCCGCTCAGCACCCGCTGGACGCTGCGCGGTCCGCGCTCTCCCAACTGCTCGGCCAGCTGCCAGCCGTTCTTCCGCTCAACCGTCGCCAGCAGCCCAGCCAGGTAGGCCATGATTCGCTCGCGCACTTCTCGGCGCCGAACGCGGTTGGCAATGCGCCGCCCCACTGCGGCCAGCGCATCCCGCTCAACCTGGGTGTCTCCGGTCATCCCGTGCCTCCTGTCTCCAGGCCTGCACGGTACCATACCTTACCGGGTATGTGTCACTGTAGTACTAGGCTAGTTTGTGGTGCAAAAAGAGCCCGGTCAGTCAGAATTGGATACGACACCAATGACTCCCCGAGGCTCTGCATCATGATAACTGACCGCTATGCCCCCGTCGATCTCTTTGCGCTGGTACCGACACTGACGCGGGAGATGGATCCCGAACTGGCCGCCCTGGACCAACTCGTCGATGATGCGATGCTCATTGCCGAAGTCAAAGCAGCCATGAGCACGCGCGCTCCGCACTCAGCCGATCGTGGGACCTCCTCAACGCCGGTGGAAGTCGTCCTGCGACTCCTCCTGGTGCGTCGTCTCTATCATTGGAGCTATCGGCAGACCGCATGGTTTGTGGATGACAGTCTCTCCTTGCGCCATTTCTGCCGGCTCTACGACCAGAAAGCGCCCGACCACAGTACGCTCGTCCGCTGGGCGGGTGTTCTGGGGACGACCACTATCAAGGCCCTCCATGAGCGGGTCGTGGACCTGGCCATCGAGCGAGGGGTGACACGGGGACGCAAGCTGCGGATCGATGGCACTGCGGTCGAGAGCACGATTCACCCGCCGAGCGACAGTAGTCTGTTAGCCGATGCTGGTCGGATGCTGAGCCGCGTGCTGCGGCGCGCCAAAGCGGTGGTGGGCGAGGGAGCGCCAGCCTCGCTGTTCCGTGATTGGACCAGGAGCACCAAGCGGCTGGCTCGACAAATCAGCGAGGCAGCCCGGAAACGGAGCGAGGACGGGAAGCGGCTGCGAGCGACGACCTATCGTCGACTGCTGGGCATCATCGGGACCGTGCAGCGGCAGGCAGTGCAGGTAGGAGCGCTCTTGGGGGATGCCGGAGCTGCCGGAGACCGACTCCACCACCACCTCGGAACGCTGCTCCCCGTGGTCGAGCAGGTAGTACAGCAGACCACACGGCGTCTGGCTGGGGAGCAGGTGCCCGCCGATGAGAAGATCGTGGTCTGACCGAGCCCCATACCGATATCATCCAACGCGGCAAGCCGCGGCAGCAGATCGAGTTCGGGCATAAGGTCATTCTGGACGAGGTCGAAGGCGGGATCGTCAGCGACTACGAGGTGCTGGCTGGGAACCCGCCAGAGTCCGGGACGCTGCGCCGGCAGGTGGAGCGGCATCGGGAGCGGTTCGGGCGGGCACCGGACCTGGTGGCGACCGATCGCGGCTTTCACGCGCCGGGGAATGAGGACGCAGTGAAGCGGCTCGGCGTACGCCGCGTGGCGATTCCGGTCCCGGGCAAGCCACCACCAGAGCGGAGAGCGCATGAGCGCCAACGGTGGTTCCGACAAGCACAACGCTTCCGGGCTGGGGGCGAGGGACGAATCAGTGTGTGTAAACGGCGTGGACACCTCGCTCGGTGCCCCGACCACGGTCAGGATGGCTTTGATCGGTGGATCGGCTGGGGGATGATTGCCGCCAATGCGACCACGATCGCTCGGCATGAGGTGCGCTGCGCACCATCGCAGGCGGCATGAAGCCTCCACCGCTTTCCGATTCGCCACCGATCTCGACTTGCCCCCCGTCCTCCTCGCCTTGTGGCTATTCTGCACCAGAAACTAGGCTACGGGACGACGTGGCGTCAACGCCTATGCTACGGAGCCAATGGCATGGATGGAGTGCGAGCTGCACCCAACCTTCGCGAGCGGCCGATCCGTTCAGGGCTCTCGGTACAGACAATGCGAAGAGATATACTCCTCCACTGCCAGTGGCACGAAGTACCGGATGGTGCGCCCATCACGTACACGCTGCCGTATGACTTCGGAGCTGATCTCGAGCCGGGGCACATGTAACATCTGTACCTGGCGGCGGATGTTCGGAAAGCGCCGTTCGAGCGTGGCCCAGTCGACCGCAGGCTCGCCTGCACGCTCGAGGACGACGAGGTCGAATTCGTCCAGGAGTTTCTGCGGCTGGTGCCAGCCCGGTAAGGCGGAGAGTTCGTCGGTGCCGGTGAGGAAGCATAGCTCCGTGCCGGCTGGAAGCCGTTCGCGGAGGAGCCGCATGGTGTCCAGGGTGTAGGACGGGCCGTCGCGTTCTATCTCGACCAGACACAGTTCGAAGAGCGGGTTACCGGCGATGGCCAGCTCCACCATGCGCACGCGGTCCTCGGCTCGTACAACTACCTCATCCAGCTTGTGCGGCGGGGTTCGGTTGGGCACGAACAGGACGCGATCCAGCGCGAGCTGGTCGGCGGCATCCTCCGCGG
>CAVSUG010000002.1:125000-1809186 GCA_963731225.1 uncultured Chloroflexia bacterium | reverse complement strand
TTTCGGCCATACCATTGGCCACGGAGTGGAGGCGGCATCGGGCTATGCGCTTCCGCATGGGCCGGCGGTCGCTGTCGGCATGATGGCGGAAGTCAGGCTGGCCGAGCGTCGCGGATGGTGCGTTCCCGGTAGCGTCGACCGGTTGAGGGCCATTCTGGAACGGCACTGGTTGCCCGTCGCCTTTCCTGGAATCGATGGCGATGCGATATTCGGCTTTGTTGCCCAGGACAAGAAGCGCCGTGCCGGTACGGTGCGGCTGGCGGTGCCGCGGGCGCCGGGAGAGGGAATGGTGGTGGACGTGACCGGGGCCGATGTGCGCCAGGCGATTGAATATGCGCTGGGAGGAAGAGATTGAAACAGGTCCTGGTATTGCATGGTCCCAACCTGAACCTGACCGGCATTCGTGAGCCGGAGGTTTATGGCCGGACGACGCTGGCTGAGATCGATCAGCGGCTGCGCGAGCGCGGTCGGGAACTCGGCGTCGAGGTGCGATCCAGCCAATCGAATCACGAGGGCGCCTTGATCGACGCGCTGCACGAGGCGCGAGATTGGGCGCAGGGCGGCATCTTCAATCCCGGCGCGCTGGCGCACTACAGTTATGCTTTGCGCGACGCCGTCGCCGCCGCCGAATTCCCGGTGATCGAGGTGCACATGTCGCTCACGGTGGCACGCGAATCGTTTCGCCATCTCTCGGTGATCGCTCCGGTCTGCGCCGGCCAGGTCGCCGGGTTCGGTTGGTACAGTTACCTGCTGGGTCTGGAAGGATTGGTGAACGTGCTGGAACGGCAGCCATGAAAGCGATTCGTGGCGCTATCAGCGTCGGCGAGAACAGCGTGGCCGCGATTGCCGATGCTACCGAGGCGCTGCTGACCGAACTATCACGCCGGAACGAGCTCGGCGTGAACGAGATTGTCAGCGTGTTCTTTACCCTGACACCGGATCTGAATGCCGATTTTCCCGCTCGCGCCGCCCGCGCGCTGGGCTGGGACGTGCCCATGCTCGATATGCAAGAGCTGGCCGTGCCGGGAGCGTTGCCCTGCTGTTTGCGGGTGCTGGTGCACGTCGACCGAGATGAACCGGTTCAGCATGTCTATTTGCGTGAGGCGCGGAGTCTGCGGCCCGATCTGGAGGTAGAACCATGAGTGGTGCGATGGGTGCAGTAAGCAGCGCGGAACGATGTAGGCCGACGCCCTCTGTGGGCGGCTTCGCGTTCCCCATCCAACCATGTACCGATTCCACCCAATCCGTTGGCGTACGACGCCATCAGGGGAACGGTATGAGGACATCGGGGATGGCATTCGATGAGCAACGCCCAAGCCGCCCACAGAGGGCGTCGGCCTACATTGTTCCGTGGGTCGGGGACGTGGTTGGTTGGGGAACGCGAAGCCGCCCACGGAGGGCGTCGGCCTACATCTTCCGTGGGTTGGGGACATGGTATATCGGGTCACTGTGCGCATGAACAGTACTGACACCTACTCACCGACCCTTGACGAGGTGCGCGCGCAGGCCACGGGCAGGCGCAGCATTCCCATTCATCGGGAGATCCTGGCCGATCTCGACACGCCGGTGTCGGCCTATCTCAAGCTGCGGGGCGACGGGCCCAGCTTTCTGCTGGAAAGCGCCGAGGGCGGCGAGCGGATCGGCCGCTACTCCTTTATAGGCGCACGGCCACGGCGGGTCTTGCGGATTAAGGACGGCCGGCAGCTTTCGACGGTGAAGATGCGTCCCCTGTGCCGATCCGCTGACGCGGTGCGTGCCCTGGTCGAGGCTTACGGCTCTTCGCCGCCGCGGGCGGCGCGCCTTTCGAGGGCGGCGCGCTGGGCTATCTCTCCTACGAAGCGGTGCGCTCGTTCGAACGACTGCCGGCGCGCCGCCTGCGATCCGCTCGGCCTGCCCGATGCCGCTTTTCTGGATGTCGATACCGCTGCTCATCTTCGATCACATCGCCCGGCGGGCTCGCATCGTGAGCCATGTCTGGCTCGACGAGCCGGTAGAACCGGCGTATGCGCGGGCGGTGGAGCGAATCGAGGATGTCCTGGCACGTCTCGACCGGCCAGTGGAACGAATCCCGCCTCTGCCTGGAGCTACTGCCGAGCTGGAAAGCAATATGTCCCGTCAGCGATACGAGGAGATGGTGACGGCGGGCAAGGAGCACATCGCGGCCGGAGACATCCTGCAGGTTGTGCTGGCCCAGCGGCTGCACCTCCCGCTTCCCGGCGACCCATTTGGTCTCTACCGGCGGCTGCGAACAGTGAGTCCGGCGCCGTACATGTACTATCTCGACTTTGTCGATCATCAGATCGTCGGCGCCTCACCCGAGCTGCTGGTGCAGGTCAAGGATGGCCTGGTCTCAACCCGGCCGATCGCCGGAACGCGCCCGCGTGGCACCACCACCGAGGAGGATGATGCCCTGGCGCGCGACCTCCTCGCCGATGAGAAGGAACGAGCCGAGCATCTGATGCTGGTGGATCTGGCCCGGAACGATGTTGGCCGCGTCAGTTTGCCCGGCAGCGTCCAGGTCACCACGTTCATGCAGGTCGAGCGGTTTTCGCACGTGATGCATCTGGTCTCCGATGTCGATGGCCGGCTGCGTCCCGATTGCACGGTCTACGACGCGCTACGGGCCGCGTTTCCGGCCGGCACCGTCTCGGGCGCACCGAAGATCCGCGCCATGGAGATCATCGCCGAGCAGGAAACCGATCGGCGCGGACCGTATGCCGGCGCGGTCGGTTTTATAACTCCGGCGGGCGATCTGGAGATGTGTATCACCATACGCACCGGGGTAGTTAAGGAGGGCAGGTTGCACATTCAGGTGGGCGCCGGCATCGTGGCCGATTCGGTGCCGGCGAATGAGTGGGAAGAATCGATGAACAAGGCGCGTGCGCTGCTCATTGCGGCCGGAGTGGAGCGATGATCCTGCTCATCGATAATTACGACAGCTTCACCTACAACCTCTTTCAATTACTGTCCTCGCTGGGCGCCCGAGGTCGAGGTGCGGCGCAACGACGCGCTGACCCTCGAGGAGATCGCCTCGCTGGGGCCTGACGGAATCGTGATCTCACCGGGACCGGGAAGGCCCTCGGATGCCGGGATATCGGTGGCTGTGCTGGCGGAGGCGGGTCGTGCGGCCGCGACTCCGGTGCTCGGCGTGTGTCTCGGCTTGCAGTGCGTCGGCGCCGCTTTTGGCGGCACGCATCGTGCGAGCGCCGCAGCTGATGCACGGCAAGATCTCCCGCGTGTATCACGGCGGCGCCGGCGTTTTCGCCGGTCTGCCATCTCCCTTCGAAGCGGTGCGGTATCACTCGCTGGCGGTCGAACGAGACACCCTTCCCGCCTGCCTGGAGATCACGGCCGAGACCGAGGACGGCACCATCATGGGCCTGCGCCACCGCGAGCTGCCCATCCAGGGCGTCCAGTTCCATCCCGAGTCGGTGCTGACGCTGGAGGGTGAGCGCATGATGGCTACCTGGTTGGGGTCGTTGGGAGATTGAGACGGGTTCCAATAAACATGCGCTAGCGGAGCAGCCCCCGGCCTACAGTCTTTCCGCGTGGGCGGAGTAGAAGTCGATTATTGTGCTTGTGCGTAGGGACTCACGGGGTCTATCCTGATGCACCGTCGCTACTCATGCGGTAGGCGGTCATCCGAGGGAGGGGCCATGGTGCGTTGGATCCGATCGTTTTCCGTTCTCGCTGTTCTTGTCCTGACCATCAGCGGCCTGACCATCGGTGGCACTCATATCGCCATCGCCGCCACCGACACCCTCGATCAATCGCAGACCACCTACATGGCGGGCACCGGCCTCGCCGTAAATTCCGGTCAAAGCGTTGCCCAGACCTTCACCGCCGGACTCTCCGGGACGCTCGACCGGATCGAGATGGCAGTGGAATACGTCGGCACACCGCCGCAAGACCTATCGGTACAGATTGAAACGACGACGAACGGCGTTCCCTCCGACACCGCGATTAGCAGTACCACCGTCCCGTACACGTCAATGCAGGCATTCGGGACCGAGACCTCGCTGGTGAACATCCCGCTCACGACGCAGCCAACCATCACTGCTGGGACCGTCTATGCCATTGTCCTATCGTGCTCCTCCTGTGTGGATCCAACTAATGTATACAGCGCCCCGTACACGGTCGGAAGCGCGTATAGCGGCGGCTCCGCTTTCGACAATTCCGGCACTGGCTGGAGTCCGCTCAACGATCAATTCGCCTTCCAAACGTATGTGGTTGTGAGGCCTACTATTAGCACTCAGGCAACGACGCCGGTGACGATTGGCAGCAGTGCTACCGATACCGCGACTCTCGCCGGAGGCGCTTCACCAACGGGCACCATCACGTTCACTGTCTACGGACCAAGCGCTACACCGGACTGCAGCGGCACACCGGACGCGACCTCGACAGCCACGGTAAATGGGAATGGCCGGTATACCTCGGGGTCTTTTACCACCACCACACCGGGCACGTATTACTGGATCGCTTCGTATGGCGGCGATGTAAATAACGGCACGTCGTCGACCATGTGTGGGGATACCGGAGAAACGCTCACCATCACCAACGCGTCTCCTACCATCAGCACGCAAACCACCACCCCGGTGACGATTGGCGGCAGCGCCACCGACACCGCGACGCTGGCCAGTGGCGCTTCACCAACCGGCACCATCACCTTCAGCGTGTACGGTCCCAGTGCCAGCGCTGACTGCAGCGGCACACCGGATGCGACCTCAACAGCCACAGTGAGCGGCAATGGCCAGTACACGTCTGACACCTTCACGCCTAGCGCACCGGGCACCTACTACTGGATTGCGTCGTATGGCGGCGATGCAAATAATGGCACGTCGTCGACCAAGTGTGGGGATACCGGAGAAACGCTCACGGTCAACAAGGTATCGCCCACTATCAGCACGCAGGCAACGACGCCAGTGACGATTGGCGGCAGTGCCACCGACACCGCCACGCTATCTGGCGGGTCCTCGCCCACCGGCAGCATCACGTTCAGTGTCTACGGTCCCAACTCCAGCATGAACTGCAGCCCGCTGGTTTATACCTCGACCGCAACCGTCAACGGGAACGGGCAATACTCCTCTGGAACCTTCACCCCTGCCGCAGCGGGCACGTATTACTGGATCGCCTCTTATGGCGGCGACGGGAACAACAACACTGCTGCGACCAAATGCGGCGATACCGGGGAAACGCTCACCGTTCCCAAATCGTCTCCAACCATCAGCACGCAGGCCACCACGCCTGTCATCGTCGGCGGTACTGCAACTGACACAGCAACGCTGTCCCTCGGCTCGTCACCGACGGGCACCATCACGTTCAGTGTGTACGGACCAAGCGCTACACCAGACTGCTCAGGTACACCGGACGCGACCTCGACCGCCACGGTAAATGGCGATGGCCAGTACACGTCCGGCACCTTCACGCCCACGGCGGTGGGCACCTACTACTGGATCGCCTCCTATGGTGGCGACACCAACAACAACTCAGCGACGACGATATGCGGGGATACCGGCGAGTCATCAGTGGTCAACCAGGCGAGTCCCACGATCTCGACCCAGGCAGCAACCCCAGTGACCGTCGGCGGCAGCTGCCACGGACACAGCCACCCTCTCGTCTGGATACAATCCCACCGGCACTATCACCTTCAGCGTGTACGGACCAAGCGCCACCCCGAACTGCACAGGTACGCCGGTTGCTACCTCGACGGCCACAGTGACCGGCAACGGGCAATACACGTCTGGCACCTTCACCCCTACCGCACCGGGCACGTACTACTGGATTGCCGTCCTATGGTGGCGACACCAATAATAACACTGCTGTCGACCAAGTGTGGGGATACCGGCGAGACACTCACCGCCTCTAAGGCAGCACCGACGCTGACGACGCAAGCAACGACGCCAGTCGGTATCGGTGGCGCAGCAACCGACACCGCGACACTGGCCAGTGCCTACCAGCCAGGTGGCACCATTACCTTTCGTCTCTATGGTCCCAGTGCGACTGCGAGTTGTAGCGGCACGCCGGTGTTTACGTCGACCGTGCCGGTGAGCAATGCACAAGCCACGTCCGCTGTCTTCCATCCCCTGGTGGCGGGGAGCTATTACTGGGTCGCCTCCTACAGCGGCGATATGAATAATCAGGCAGCGAGCACCAGGTGTGGCGACGGCGGTGAAACGCTGGTCGTTAGCGGGGTTGCGTCATCGAGCATCCATACCTACGTGCTCGCCGAGACCGGACCGGAAAGCTGTCCCAGCGCCACCGGCTTCTCACTCACCGCGACGGCATCGACCTACAATGGCGCGTCGCCCAGTGGCGCACTGGTCTTCACCGATGCGGTCCATCATCTCCGGCTCATCGGCGGTCGGGTGCTGGTGCTCCAGGCGACCGCGACTACCGCCGATATCTATGGGTCGAGCCAGCAGAACGGCGTGGTGGTGGGCTACCATCTCCACCTGACGGTGAGCGAGCAGCGCACCCTGTGGCGCCAGTGCGCAGATCACCACCAGCACGGGCTATGACTCCGGTGTATTTGCCATTGCCGGGGGACGCATTCTGCGATAGTTCACACGCTTCGTGCGCCGGCATATCGGGCGATGTACTCGCTCGGGCCGGCCTAGCGGCACCGGTCCTGGTCGTCCGTGTCGGCTTGCACTCACCATCGCGAGTATCCCATTGAGGGGGTGCAGTTTCATCCACAGTCGGTCTGACCCGCGACTGCGGCCATATGATAATCAACTGGTTGGAGTCTCTGTCGAGCTGCGCCCCTCAGACGGACTTGCTTCCTTCATGGAGCCCGGGCTCAGAACAAGGCGTCTTTGACGGTTCGCGGTTATTACTCCTAAGATAATGGACAGATGCCGTTTGATCCCGGGGAAGGGAGCGTAGATTGGCGTCTTCGGCCTGGGACAGTTGGTCCCTGGAATCGGATACGAAGCGGCAGTTGGCAGAAGTCGGGGATCGCGTCCTCGGCCTGCCGGTACGCTCGTTGCGCGACGCCCACCACCTCAAAGGAGTAGAGTATGCTTCGCTGGATCAGACGGCTTGCACTCATCAGCATTACACTGATCGCGCTCAGCGGCATTGCCGGCGGTGGAATCCCCGGTGCGCTGGCAGCGACTGACACATTGGACCAATCCCAGACGACGATCGGAAACCTGCCTGGGGATGCGACCATTCATTCCGGCCAGAGCGTCGCTCAGACCTTCACCGCTGGATTGTCGGGTATCCTGGACCGGGTCAAGGTTGCGGTGACACATTTTGGTTCGCCACCCACCGATCTGACTGTGAGCATCGAAACCACGGTCGCCGGTGCGCCCAGCAATACAGTCATCGGCGGCGCGACAGTGCCTTCCAGCGACGCCGATGGCTCCCTGGTCAATATCCCGTTGAGCACCCAACCAATCATCACTGCGGGAACGGTGTACGCCATCGTCCTTTCGTGTTCCAGCTGCACGCTCTCGTCCCTGAATATATACGCCGCTCCCATATCGGATTCGTCGACCTACAGTCGCGGGATTTCGTATTTTAACGGAGGTGGTGAGAGTACCTGGGTGAACGCCAACAATCAACTAGCGTTCCAGACATATGTTACCCCCGCCAGTCCTACCATCAGCACGCAGGCCACCACCCCGGTTATCGTCGGCGGCACGGCGACGGACACGGCAACACTTGCGAGCGGCGCCGCGGCGACCGGCACCATCACCTTCAGTGTGTACGGACCAAGCGCTACACCGGACTGCAGCGGCACACCGGTCGCCACCTCGACCGCCACGGTAAATGGCGATGGCCAGTACACGTCCGGCAACTTCACGCCCACGGCGGTGGGCACCTACTACTGGATCGCCTCCTATGGTGGCGACACCAACAACAACTCAGCGACGACGATGTGCGGGGATACCAACGAGTCATCAGTGGTCAACCAGGCGAGTCCCACGATCTCGACCCAGGCAGCAACCCCGGTGACCGTCGGTGGCAGCGCCACCGACACAGCCACCCTTTCATCTGGCTACAATCCCACCGGCACCATCACCTTCAGCGTGTACGGACCAAGCGCCACCCCGAACTGCACCGGTACACCGGATGCTACCTCAACAGCCACAGTGAGCGGCAATGGCCAGTACACGTCTGGAACTTTCACGGCTACCATACCGGGCACGTATTACTGGATTGCGTCGTATGGTGGCGACACCAACAATGACACTGCCACGACCAAATGCGGCGATACCAACGAGTCATCGGTGGTCAACGCGGCATCGCCGACCATTACGACCGCCGCAGCAACACCACTAGCCCTCGGTGGCAGTGCCACTGATACGGCGACCCTCTCATCTGGATACAGCCCCACCGGCACCATCACGTTCACTGTCTACGGGCCCAGTGCCAGCGCGGATTGTAGCGGTACGCCGGTTGCCACCTCGACGGCGACGGTGTCCGGGAACGGGCAATACACGTCTGGAACCTTCACCCCTGCCGCAGCGGGCACGTATTACTGGATCGCCTCCTACGGCGGCGACGGGAACAACAACACTGCTGCGACTAAATGCGGCGATACCGGGGAAACGCTCACCGTTCCCAAACTGTCTCCAACCATCAGCACGCAGGCCACCACCCCGGTTATCGTCGGCGGTACTGCGACGGACACGGCAACGCTCCCTAGCGGCTCGTCACCGACGGGCACCATCACGTTCAGTGTGTACGGACCAAGCGCTACACCGGACTGCAGCGGCACACCGGTCGCCACCTCGACCGCCACGGTAAATGGCGATGGCCAGTACACGTCCGGCAAGTTCACGCCCACGGCGGTGGGCACCTACTACTGGATCGCCTCCTATGGTGGCGACACCAACAACAACTCGGCGACGACGATGTGCGGGGATACCAACGAGTCATCAGTGGTCAACCAGGCGAGTCCCACGATCTCGACCCAGGCAGCAACCCCGGTGACCGTCGGTGGCAGCGCCACCGACACAGCCACCCTTTCATCTGGATACAATCCCACCGGCACCATCACCTTCAGCGTGTACGGACCAAGCGCCACCCCGAACTGCACAGGTACGCCGGTTGCCACCTCGACGGCCACAGTGACCGGCAATGGCCAGTACACGTCTGGAACTTTCACGGCTACCGTACCGGGCACGTATTACTGGATTGCGTCGTATGGTGGCGACACCAACAATAATTCTGCTGCGACCAAGTGTGGGGATACCGGCGAGACACTCACCGCCTCCAAGGCAGCACCGACGCTGACAACGCAAGCAACGACGCCAGTCGGTATCGGGGGCGCAGCAACCGACACCGCGACACTGGCCAGTGCCTACCAGCCAGGTGGCACCATTACCTTTCGTCTCTATGGTCCCAGTGCGACTGCGAGTTGTAGCGGCATGCCGGTGTTTACGTCGACCGTGCCGGTGAGCAATGCACAAGCCACGTCCGCTGTCTTCCATCCCCTGGTGGCGGGGAGCTATTACTGGGTCGCCTCCTACAGCGGCGATATGAATAATCAGGCAGCGAGCACCAGGTGTGGTGACGGCGGTGAAACGCTGGTCGTTAGCGGGGTTGCGTCATCGAGCATCCATACCTACGTGCTCGCCGAGACCGGACCGGAAAGCTGTCCCAGCGCCACCGGTTTCTCACTCACCGCGACGGCATCGACCTACAATGGCGCGTCGCCCAGTGGCGCACTGGTCTTCACCGATGCGGTCCATCATCTCCGGCTCATCGGCGGTCGGGTGCTGGTGCTCCAGGCGACCGCGACGACCGCCGATATCTATGGGTCGAGCCAGCAGAACGGCGTGGTGGTGGGCTACCATCTCCACCTGACGGTGACGAGCAGCGCACCCTGTGGGGCCAGTGCGCAGATCACCACCAGCACGGGCTATGACTCCGGTGTCTTTGCCATTGCCGGGGGACGCATTCTGCACTGATTCGCATGGAGTAATACCCGCGATACTGCCAGAGTGCCTCGTGGCCTCGACGTCGCACATCGGAGAATCTCTGTGCGTGAGCCGCTCCCCATACGGCGCTGGTCGTAGTGCGGAGACTGTCGTAGTGCGGTCCCGCCCGCAGGCAGTGGACCACAGCCCTGGCCTATGCAACTCCGCAGCGCCCGTGCGACATAAGGGTGAGCGCCGACCGCGTTTCGGGGGAGAGGCATCTGACTGGCATCCTCCAGTCGGCCGTGCGGACGGGGCTGCGGTCCACTGCGCTGCGGCGCGGGACCGCACTACGACCGTCGCCGCACTACGACCGTTGCCGTGTGACGACCGTTGCGGTTTTACGACCATCGCCGTGTGGGGAGTCAGGAGCCACGTCCCGAGACCAACGATAAAGTGTCCATGGTTACCCTCCGATTCCGGACGTCCTGATGCACAATAGAAACATGGACTCGCACCTACCTTATAACTCCATTCTCGAGCTTCAACATCTGATGTCGACGGGTGATCTCACCTCGCGGGAGATGGTGCTGGCCTATCTGGCGCGCATTGAGGCCAATGACCGGCAGGGGCCGGCGCTTCGGGCCGTCATCGAGACCAATCCCGATGCGGAGTCGATCGCAGCTGAATTGGATGAGGAGCGCAAGACGGGTCGTACGCGCGGCCCGATGCACGGAACCCCGATTCTGCTCAAGGACAATATCGATACCGCCGATCGGATGCACACCACTGCCGGATCGCTGGCCCTGCTGGAGGCACGTCCGGCGCGTGATGCTCACATCGCGGCACAGCTGCGCACCGCCGGCGTGGTGATCCTGGGGAAGACGAACATGAGCGAGTGGGCCAATTTTCGGTCGGAACACTCCTCCAGTGGCTGGAGTGCTCGCGGTGGTCAGGCGCGCAATCCCTACGTGCTCGATCGTTCGCCCTGCGGTTCCAGTTCGGGATCGGCGACGGCGGTGGCCGCGGGCTACGTGCCGGCCTCGATTGGGACCGAGACCGCGGGCTCGATCCTCTGTCCGGCGGCAATGAATGGGGTGGTGGGGATCAAGCCGACGGTCGGACTCACCAGCCGCCGTGGAGTCATCCCGATCTCGCATACGCAGGATGTCGTTGGGCCGTTCGGCCGCACGGTGGCCGACGCAGCGGCGCTCTTGAGTGCGATTGCCGGCCCGGATCGGGAAGATAAGGTCACGGCCAGGAGCCCCAGCGGGATCGACTACACCTCGTATCTCTCGCCGGCTGCCTTGCGTGGCGCTCGAATCGGCGTGCCTCGCGAAACGTATTACGGCTACAGTCCGAAGACCGATGCGGTTGTCGAGGACGCACTCCGGGCTATGCGCGATCTGGGCGCCGAGATCGTCGACCCGGCAAATATCTCCACCAGCCGGCAGATGAACTCGGATAACTCGATGTACGACCTGCTGCTGTATGAATTCAAGGCAGATCTCAATGCCTATCTTGCCGGACTGGGGCCGGACGCGCCGGTCCACGATCTGGCCGAGGTCATTGCATTTAACCGCGACCACGCACGTGAGGAGATGCCGTACTTCGGGCAGGATGTGATGGAGAAGTCACAGGAAAAGGGGCCGCTGACGGATCGGACGTATCGCGATGCCCTGAAGACCTGCCGTCGACTTTCACGCGAGGAAGGAATTGATGCGGTGATGGCGATGCATCACCTCGATGCCCTGGTGGCTCCGACGGCAGGTCCAGCCTGGCCAATAGATCTGGTGAACGGCGACGCCTCTAGCGGCGGATGCTCCGCACCCACCGCGCTGGCGGGCTATCCTGCCATCAGCGTGCCGATTGGGTATGTCAGCGGCTTGCCGGTGGGACTGACGTTCATGGGACGGGCCTGGGATGAACCACTGTTGATCCGGCTGGCGTATGCGCTGGAGCAGGTGTTGGAGGTGTGGAGACCACCAGAGTTTCTTCCGACGATCGGATGGGACGCAGCGTAGACGACTTATTTGTTCTTGCAAAGTATCAGGGTCCGATGCACAATGGTGCGGAGACGGATAGGAGGAGTGTCGTTCACTGTCTCGGAAAGGAGGGGGAAAGCGAGCGGTCTGATGGGGATCATGCGGCGAGCGGAATCCGCGCCCGACAACAGAGATCATTCCTAGCTCACGCCGTCGCACTACCCCTATAGTCCGTTCACGTCTAGCCTGCGCGTTACCGAATCGAGTTCAAGGCATCTTCGGCGTCGACCTGGAGCGTGTCCTGGCGACGCCTCAGTGGCACTGTATGCTTCAATCATCCACAGGAGGTTCGGCGTATGGCGACCCGAGTAGTCTCAGAGGCCCCGGTGGTTCAAGTGCCCCCGGTTGCGGATCCTGCCCCATTGGGGCTGGCTGGCTTTGCAATGACGACGATGCTGCTAAGTGCGGTCAACGCGGGTTTCATTCACAGCGGTGGCATGATATTCGTGGGCATGGCTCTTTTCTATGGCGGTCTTGGCCAGTTTTGTGCCGGGATGTGGGAGTTCAGGCGCAGTAACACCTTTGGCGCCACCGCGTTTAGCTCCTACGGTTCGTTCTGGATGGGAGTCGGTATTCTCTTCGTCCTCGACACGTTCCTGAAGCCGACGCAGGCGTTCATCGGCAACGATGGACTGGCGTGGTTCTTCTTCATGTGGGGCATCTTCACCGCCTACATGTTCATCGCATCCCTGCGGGTGAGCGGGGCCGTGGCGCTGGTGTTCTTCCTGCTCACGCTCACGTTCTTTGCCCTCTGGGGCGGCGTGGGCCTGCGTGAGGTGGCCGGCACCGACTGGACACTGATCGGCGGCTGGCTCGGCATGGCGACCGCCGCCGTCGCGTTCTACACCTCGTTTGCCGGGGTGACCAATCTCACCTGGGGCCGCACCATACTTCCGACAATTCCGCTCAACGCGCCGCTGCTCAAAGCGCGGTAGTCTAAAGGGTGGCATGTGACGGCAGACGCTCCGGCACGGCCGGAGCGTCTCCGTCCGTCTATTCGCCAGTGCGAGTCGCGCACCGGACCTAGAGCGTGCAGGCAACGAGTTGGAGATAGCCGCGAACGAGGCACAGTCAACCCGAACCTGCCGCACGACAGCTTCAAGGAGGCGGATCAATGACAACAGATACCAAACTCTCATTCGACGTCCTGCTCACGGAGGAGCGTCAGCACCCGCCTCCTTCCGAATTCGTCGCCCAGGCGAACGTCAGTGATCCCCAGATTTACGCTGACGCGGATGCCGATTACGAAGCGTTCTGGGCGAAACAGGCCGAGGCGCTGGACTGGTTCCAGAAGTGGGATACCACGTCTAGAGTGGAACCTTCCCTGGGCCAAATGGTTCGTGGGCGGCAAAATCAATGCGTCGTACAACTGCCTCGATCGCCACCTGGCCTCGAAGGGCACCAAAAAGGCGATCATGTGGGAGGGCGAGTTTGGCGAAGAGGTGACCTATACCTATGAGGAACTTCATCGCGAGGTGTGCAAGTTCGCCAACGTCCTCAAGGGGTTGGGGCTGCATACCGGCGATCGTGTGGCCATCTACATGGGCATGGTTCCAGAGTTGCCGATTGCCATGCTGGCCTGCGCCCGCATCGGCTGCCCCCATAGCGTCGTCTTTGGCGGCTTCTCACCGGATTCCCTGTCCGATCGGATTAACGATGCCGAAGCCAAGCTGCTCATCACCCAGGATGGCGGGTTCCGGCGCGGCTCGGTGGTACCGCTGAAGAAGAACGCCGACGAGGCGTTGAAAAGCACCCCGTCGATCGAGCACGTCGTCGTCCTCCAGCGCGCCGGTGACAAGGCCCAGATCGAGTGCGAAGAAGGGCGTGATCTCTGGTGGCACGATCTGATGAAGGATGCGTCTCCCGACTGCGAAGCGGAGCAGCTCGACTCTGAGCACATGCTGTACATCCTCTATACCTCCGGTACCACCGGGAAACCCAAGGGCATCGTTCACACCACCGCGGGCTATCTGCTGGGCACCTCTCTCACCACCAAGTGGGTGTTCGATCTGAAAGACGATGACATCTACTGGTGCACCGCCGACATTGGCTGGGTCACCGGCCATAGCTACATCGTCTACGGTCCCATGGCCAATGGCGCCACCTGCGTGATGTACGAGGGCTCGCCGGACTATCCGGATAAGGATCGCTTCTGGGCGCTGATCGAGAAGTACAAGGTCTCCATGATCTACACCGCACCCACCTCGATTCGCATGTTCATGAAGTGGGGCACGGAGTACCCGGATCGGCACGATCTGTCGTCCTTGCGACTGCTCGGGACGGTTGGCGAGCCGATCAATCCCGAGGCCTGGATCTGGTACAACGAGAACATCGGCCACGGCCGGTGTCCGATCGTGGATACCTGGTGGCAGACCGAGACGGGCATGATCCTGATCACGCCGCTTCCAGGCATCACCACCACGGTACCAGGATCCGGAACGGTACCGTTCCCGGGCATCTCGGCCTCGATCGTGGACGAGAACAATCAGGATATCGAGCCGGGTACTGCCGCCGGGTACCTCTGTCTGAACCGCCCCTGGCCGGCGATGTTCCGCACTATCTTCAACGACCCCGATCGGTTCGTGCAGAACTACTGGGCCAAGTTCCCTGGACGATACTTCACCGGCGATGGCGCCAAGCAGCTGGCCAATGGCTACTTCGCCATCATCGGACGGGTAGACGATGTCTTGAATGTGGCAGGTCATCGCATCGGGACCTGGGAGGTGGAAAGCGCGCTCGTCGATTCTGGCGATGTGGCCGAAGCTGCTGTCGTGGGCACGGACGATCCGATCAAGGGTCAGGCCATCGCCGCCTTCGTCACGCTCAAGGGTGGACATGAAGGTACCGAAGAGGAGCGACAGAAGCTGAAGGAGCACGTGGCCAAGAAGATCGGCGCCATCGCGCGGCCCGAGCCAGATCATCTTCACCGCTGATCTGCCCAAGACGCGCAGCGCTAAGATCATGCGGCGTCTGCTGCGCGACATCGCGGCGGGACGCGTGCTGGGTGATACCACAACGCTGGCGGATCCGGCGGTGGTGCAGCAGCTCAAAGATCAATACGAAGCAATCGGCGTCACTGAGTAGAACTATCGTGCCTGGCGTCGGGAGGTCTTCAAAGCCTCCCGACGCCGGCGGTGGCGCCGGTCGAAGGTGAGTAGGGTATCAATATTCTGCTTTTGGCCCTCCGGGCGCAGGTAAGGGAACGCAAGCACGACGTCTTCAAGCACTCCTTGGGTTACCGGTTATCGCCAGTGGCGACCTCTTTCGGGTGATCAGGCTGGAAGACACCCCGCTCGGCCGGGAAGTGCGCGAACATATGGATCGCGGCGTCTTCGTGCCTGACAAGCTGACGATCGAGATGGTCATGCACCGTCTGAAAAAACCCGACGCGAGCCACGGGTTTATCCTGGATGGCTTCCCGCGCACCGGAGGCGCAGGCACGCGCGCTGGATGACTATCTGGCGGCTCGGGGAGAGAAGGTCGACCTGGCGCTGCACATCACCGCTCCATCCGACATTCTGGAGATGCGCATGGGGGCGAGGATGGTGTGTCCCGTCTGCCACGCGATCTATAACACACTCACCAAGCTGCCGAAAAACGATCTACGCTGCGACACCGATGGCACTCCGCTGGAACGCCGGTCCGATGAACAGACCGAAACGATCCGGATGCGGCTTGAAACCCACCGCCGCCAGACCGAGCCGTTGATCGAGTACTACCGGCAGCGTGGCAGCCTGGCCGAGATCGATGGTTCCCGTACTCCCGACGAAGTCCAGCGACAGGTCGACAGTCATCTGGAACTGCCGGCGACTCGCTAATTACTCCAGCGAGCGATCGAGCTTGCGGAGAAGCGTGAGGAGTTGGGAAACCTCTTCCGGGGTTAGCGCCGAGAGCGCGGCCGCGATTGTTGCTTCTTGCCGGGGCACGACGGCTTCATAGAGCAGCCGGCCCTCGGCGGTGAGGAACAGCCGGTTCGCTCGTCCTTCCTGCCGCCGTTCCAGCAACCCGGTTTGCTCCATGCGATCGAGCAACTGGCACACGTTTCCCTTGGTCACGAGGAGCGAATCGGCCAGCTTCTGTTGGGTCTGACCTTCGTCGGCTCCGACATGCGCCAGAACGTCGAATTGGGCCCCGCTGAGATGGTGACACCGAAAATTAGCGGCCGAGAGATGTTCCACCTTCTGGAAGACGCGCACCAACCGGAGCCAGGCCATGACGGCCGGATTGCGCCGGGCTTTGGGTGCGACTGACGGGTTCAACGTGTCAAGGTTCATGTCATAGTTTAGCACTAAACCGAAGGCTGCCGGCAAGTGATCTGTGCCGTTCCTTCCGTAGCATAGGCGGTGTGGGACGCTCCGTAGCCTAGGCGTTCACGCCGTTGACGTAGCGTGCTGAGGCGGGCTGTTCCCCGCCTCAGCCGCGGCCAGATGCGGGGATGGTGCCGATTCACGATCATGCCACCCCCTCGACCGTCGGTGGCGCATCGGCCACGACCCTGCCTGGCACCGTCCTCTCGGATGGGCATTGGTGGATCGGTAGCACCCTCGCATCTGGCCGCGGCTTCGGCGGGGAACGGCCCGCCTCAGCACGCTACGTCAACGGCGTGAACGCCTAGGCTAGTTTGTGGTGCAAAAAGAGCCCGGTCAGTCAGAATTGGATACGACACCAATGACTCCCCGAGGCTCTGCATCATGATAACTGACCGCTATGCCCCCGTCGATCTCTTTGCGCTGGTACCGACACTGACGCGGGAGATGGATCCCGAACTGGCCGCCCTGGACCAGCTCGTCGATGATGCGATGCTCATTGCCGAAGTCAAAGCAGCCATGAGCACGCGCGCTCCGCACTCAGCCGATCGTGGGACCTCCTCAACGCCGGTGGAAGTCGTCCTGCGACTCCTCCTGGTGCGTCGTCTCTATCATTGGAGCTATCGGCAGACCGCATGGTTTGTGGATGACAGTCTCTCCTTGCGCCATTTCTGCCGGCTCTACGACCAGAAAGCGCCCGACCACAGTACGCTCGTCCGCTGGGCGGGTGTTCTGGGGACGACCACCATCAAGGCCCTCCATGAGCGGGTCGTGGACCTGGCCATCGAGCGAGGGGTGACACGGGGACGCAAGCTGCGGATCGATGGCACTGCGGTCGAGAGCACGATTCACCCGCCGAGCGACAGTAGTCTGTTAGCCGATGCTGGTCGGATGCTGAGCCGCGTGCTGCGGCGCGCCCAAGCGGTGGTGGGCGAGGGAACGCCAGCCTCGCTGTTCCGTGATTGGACCAGGAGCACCAAGCGGCTGGCTCGACAAATCAGCGAGGCAGCCCGGAAACGGAGCGAGGACGGGAAGCGGCTGCGAGCGACGACCTATCGTCGACTGCTGGGCATCATCGGGACCGTGCAGCGGCAGGCAGTGCAGGTAGGAGCGCTCTTGGGGGATGCCGGAGCTGCCGGAGACCGACTCCACCACCACCTCGGAACGCTGCTCCCCGTGGTCGAGCAGGTAGTCCAGCAGACCACACGGCGTCTGGCTGGGGAGCAGGTGCCCGCCGATGAGAAGATCGTGAGTCTGACCGAGCCCCATACCGATATCATCCAACGCGGCAAGCCGCGGCAGCAGATGAGTTCGGGCATAAGGTCATTCTGGACGAGGTCGAAGGCGGGATCGTCAGCGACTACGAGGTGCTGGATGGGAACCCGCCAGAGTCCGGGACGCTGCGCCGGCAGGTGGAGCGGCATCGGGAGCGGTTCGGGCGGGCACCGGACCTGGTGGCGACCGATCGCGGCTTTCACGCGCCGGGGAATGAGGACGCAGTGAAGCGGCTCGGCGTACGCCGCGTGGCGATTCCGGTCCCGGGCAAGCCACCACCAGAGCGGAGAGCGCATGAGCGCCAACGGTGGTTCCGACAAGCACAACGCTTCCGGGCTGGGGGCGAGGGACGAATCAGTGTGTGTAAGCGGCGTGGACACCTCGCTCGGTGCCCCGACCACGGTCAGGATGGCTTTGATCGGTGGATCGGCTGGGGGATGATTGCCGCCAATGCGACCACGATCGCTCGGCATGAGGTGCGCTGCGCACCATCGCAGGCGGCATGAAGCCTCCACCGCTTTCCGATTCGCCACCGATCTCGACTTGCCCCCCGTCCTCCTCGCCTTGTGGCTATTCTGCACCAGAAACTAGGCTACGGAACGATATCGACGCCTATGTTAGGGAACGAATGGCCGACATCATAGACGGCCCCAGGATAGTGAAGGCAACCTCATTGCCCACTGGAGGCACTGCCATGACGCTGCGACCGGGTGGGGCCTGGCTTCGATGCTGCAACTAGGGCCGCATTGCTACGATGCCACCGATGGTGATCTCGTATAGGGTGCCGTTGGCGATGAGCTCCTGTAATACCGTGCCGCCGGCTGGGGGAGCGATACGTCGGAGTTCTTTTCCGGTCGATGCGCTGAGGACATGAATGGAACTATCGGTGTTAATCAGGACGTAGAGCAGGCCGTTGGCCGCAATAATCTGCCGTGGCGGGCCAGTGTCGGCTCCCCAAAGAATGCGGCCGTTGGCGGCATTGATGGCGATGACGCCGGCGCGAAAGCGATGCGAGGAGACGTAGAGCGTTCCGGGAGAGAAGACGGGAGCCGCGGCGATCGGTAGGATAATGCCAAGATCGTTTTTCCATTTTGGCTTGCCATTCGGTCCGATCTGAGCGACCCAGGCGCGGCCCTTGGAGCCGGTGGCGAAGTCGAGGGCGTAGGCGTTGCGAGCATTGCCCGTCCAGGCGGCGGCGAAAGGCAGAGTCCCCAGCAGAGATCCGCTGACCGGATTGTAGACGCGGGTTGATTTGCCCCAGACCTGATAGAGATGACCGGCGATGAGCGCCGGGAGTTGACCGCCATTGCCCGGATGTTGCCAGAGGATATGGCCGGTGCGGGTATCAATTGCAGACGAGGTACCCAGGCCGCAGGTTGACGGTGAATTCTGGCAACCCTTGCCGGTGTAGGCCGTGTTCCCGTCCACGGTGAGAAATTGGGCCGGCACCGGAGCGCGCCAGAGGACGCGACCGCTCGCGGCGTCCACCGCGGTGGTCGAGTTTCGATACCCTCCGACGATGAGCTTGCCACGACTGTAGGCCAGAGCGGTGGACAGCTCGCCGGACGAGAACTGAAGGTTGTTGAGGGTGAGTGTCCGGAGTAGCTTGCCGCTCCGCGCCTCGAGGGTGAGGACATTGATGCTGGATCCATGGAGCGCCAGCGCGAACAGTCGCGTGCCGGTAGCAACGGCGACACCGGTGGGCCGAAGCGAGAGATGCCAGACCTGATGGAGTGACGCAATGTTCCGTGCACCGAGAATCCTCTCGGTGGCATTGAAGCTCGTACCCTGCGCATCATGGCCTGCCATCGGCCAGGAACCCGGTCCCGCGGCGAGAACGCTCCCCGGAAGCATGACTCCCACCAGCAGACAAAGTAGTAGCACCTTTCGCATCACACACCTCCGGATCATCGCGCGTATTCTACCCCGGAGCCGGACATGCCCGACGGACTGCGGGTTCACCGGGAGTCGATGCGATGAACTTGCCACCTCGGGCGGTGCACGTTATGGTAGAGCCAGAGAAGGACGGCGGCTATGGAATCGACCTCATCCGGAGAATCGACCGGTGCCGGCCCGGCGGGACCTGGTGCTTCTATCCAGACCTTCCTCGTTGCCGATGTCCGTGGGTACACGCGTTTCACCGTCGAACGAGGCGACGAGGCCGGGGCATTGCTGGCTGCCCGCTTCGCCGACCTGACAGAAGAGGTCATTGGACCGTACCGCGGCCGCCTGGTGGAGCTGCGAGGCGATGAAGCGCTGATCGTGTTCGCCTCGGCACGCGACGCGCTGCGTGCCGCGGTGACCTTGCAGGACCGATTCGCTCAGGCAATGGCGGAAGATTCGACGCTTCCATTGCAGGTTGGGATGGGCGTGGACGCCGGCGAGGCGATCCCGGTCCGCGACGGCTTTCGCGGCGGCGCCCTCAATCTGGCTGCCCGCCTCTGCAGCCTGGCCGGACCAGGAGAGGTGTTCGCCTCCACCGGCGTCGTGCACCTCGCCCGCCGGGTGGAGGGGTTGGTGTTCGTCGACCGGCAGACGGTCAGCCTGAAGGGGATGGATGAGCCGGTCCGCGTGATCCAGGTCGCGCGGCAGGGACGGGTACCGGCGGAATTGCCGCCGCTGGTCCCGCAGCTGTCCCATCCGCTGACCAATCTGCCGGATGCTCCGACCCCATTCATCGGACGGGAGGAAGAGATCGAGGCTGTGACCGATCTCCTGGTTCGCGAGCGGATGCGGTTGGTCACGCTCACCGGACCGGGTGGCACCGGCAAGACCCGGCTGGCCATCGAGGTTGCCGGTCGTGTTCTGCCCGACTTTGAGGACGGGGTGTTTCTTGCCGCTTTCGCCTCGGTGCTCCGGCCGGAGCTCGTTCCGGCCGCAATTGCGACCGCCCTGGGAGTGAACCAATCGAGTGCAATCTCACTCATCGAGGAGTTGCACGCCTATCTCCGCAACCGCCGCCTGCTGCTGGTGCTGGATAATTTCGAGCACCTGCTGGATGCCCGCACGTTGGTTGCCGATTTACTCGATGGCTGCCGGCACCTCACTATCCTCATTGCCAGCCGGTCCGTGCTCCGTCTCAGTCGCGAGCAGGAGTATCCGGTCTTGCCTCTTCCCGTTCCGGACCTGGGAGCACTTCCTCCGCTGGTAGAGTTGAAGAGCTTTGACGCTCTCCGCCTGTTCGTCGATCGAGCTCGGGCGTTGAATCCTCGTTTCCAATTGACCGAGGGAAATGCGGCGGCGATCGCCGGTATTTGTGCCCGGCTGGACGGTTTGCCCCTGGCGATCGAACTGGCGGCATCACGCACCAGACTGTTCCCGCCGGAGGCTCTGCTTGTCCGGCTCAGCAACAGTCTGAAGCTGCTCACCGGTGGCGCCCGTGACGCGCCGGCGCGACAGCAAACGCTGCGGGGCGCGATCGATTGGAGTCACGACCTTCTCGATCGTGAGGAACAGGTGCTCTTCGCGCGACTGGCGGTATTCGTTCGCGGTTTCACCGTGGATGCGGTCGAGGATGTCTGTGGTTCAGCCGGCGATCTTGGTGTCGATGTCCTTGATGGCATCGAATCTCTGGCCGAGAAGAGCCTGCTACAGCCGATGATCTCTTCCCCGGCTTCGGCGGCGATCGGGATGCGATTCGGGATGCTGGAAACCGTGCGTGAGTACGCGCGCGAGCGACTGGAAGGCTCCGGTGAACTGGAGACGCTCGAGGGCGCTCACGGCGCCTTCTTCCTGTCTCTGGCAGAGGCCGGGGAGATCGGGTTGAAAGGTGCAGAGCAGGGCGACTGGCTGCACCGTCTGGAAGCCGATCATGACAATCTGCGGGCCGCGTTGTTCCATGCGATCGACGAAAGGGATGCCAGTGGGGCTCTCCGGTTATCGGCGGCACTCTGGTACTTCTGGTGGACGCGTGGGTATCTGAGTGAAGGCCGCCGCTGGTTGGCGGCCGCGCTGGCGTTGCCTGGCGGGGACGGCGCCGAACGCGCCCGAGCGCTGAACGGCGCCGCCAATCTTGCCTGGTCGCAGGGTGAACTGGATCATGCCCGTGGGTTGCACGAACAGACACTGCGTCTCCGGCCGCGAACTCGGGGATCGTCACGGCGTCGGGATTTCGCTCAATAACCTCGCCATCGTTGAGGAACAGGCGGGTAATTATGCCGAGGCGGCGGAACTGTACCGGCAAAGCCTCGAGATTGTGCGGTCCGAGGACGATGAATGGAGCCTGGCTCTAGTCCTGGGTAATCTCGGTGGAGTGTTGCTGAATCTGGCGCGCTACGATGATGCCGCTATCGCCTGTGACGAGAGCCTGACCCTCTGGCGCCGGCTTGGCTCCTCGGTCGGTATCGCCAGGGTGCTGAACAACCTCGCCTTTATCGCCATGGAGCAGAACGACGGCAGTCGAGCCGCCGAGCTACAGAGAGAGGGTCTGATACTCTGCCGCGACATCGGCAATCGAGAGAATATCGCGATGTGTCTCGAGGGTGCGGGCCGGGTGGTGGCCGGGCAGGGCCGAATCCAGTCGGCGGTTCGGTTGTGGGGCGCGGCCGACCGGCTGCGAGGCGACCTCGAACAGCCGCTGCCACCGGCCGAACGCAGCGCCCATGAAGTGTCGCTGGGTCAGGCGCGTGCCGCGATTCCCGAGCCGGAATTCGAACGTGCCTGGAACGAGGGACACGCGATGTCGATCGAGCAGGCTTCAGACTATGCGTTGGAGGAGTTGATGCCGGAAATGGCCTGGTAACACCAGGCCGGACAAATCCCTATCGGCGGCGACCGGCCCTCACGGTGAGGCCTATGGCGACCAGCGCCAGAGCCAGCACGCCGAGCGGTAGCACCGGATTTGTTGGAGAACCGCCACCACCACCGGTCTGGGGCAGAGAGGTGCCTGGAGCCGGCGTGAGCGCGGTTCCACCACCACCAGTGACCGGTACCACTGTCATTTCCGGAACAGGCGTGGGTTGCGAACCGGGATGAGGGTTGCCGGCATGGATCGAGCTTGCCGCGGCTCGCCCCGGTGACGAGTGACTGTGGGTCGCGGCTTGCGCCGTCCCGCCCGCCACCAGTGCAATCGCAATCCCGATAATGCCTGCAACCAGAAGGAACCTTAGCGAAATCGCGCGAATGATGTGTTGAATGGACCGTAACACGAACTTCCCTCCTCCGAATTCGGCCCGCATGGCCGGATTCTATCTCGCATCTTCGCACAGGACGTCACGATCGTCAACAAAAGATTTGGTGATGCCAGGGCAAATGGAGACATGTTCCAGTCGATCCGTACTAAGATACTAGAGCGCCCGGATTCCGGGTGCTCTTGATGTTGGTTCCAGGAGGATTGAGTGAAACGATTGATGCTGCCGCTGGCAGTAGTATTGGCCCTGGCATCGTTGGGAGTAGTGCACCCCCGCATCGCCTCGGCATCGACTGGGACGCTGAATCTCTTGACGCTTCCCAGCCTTGCTCCCACAGGTATTCACACCGATGTCCCAACAGGAGGCCAAATCCTCGCTGTGGATGTCTACTGTACCGATGGGACGACGACCTGCGACCTCAACACTTCCCCCAATATGGCTCCCCCCTTTGGCGAGGCCACAGTTGATGTCCTGTTCTATGGCGATCCGACCCGAGCCTATCCCTTTGCGCTGAGCGGGAATACGCCGGATGTTTTGCTTGCCGAGTGTGTGCAGGGGTACGTCGATCCGGTCGGAGACGTCCATGAGCAGTTACTCGCGGCCGACGCGCAACCAAGTGTTGGAACCATCGGCGGCACCATCACCGGGAAAGCGGTCCTGCTGCCGAGCGATACTCCCTCGAGCACCGCTGCCTATGCCGGCATGAATGTGGCCGGGACGGGGGTTAGCAAGCTTGGGGGCGTCACGCTCCATAACACGATCGACTACGTGAAGGGCAACCAGTACACCAACAACCAAACCCACAAGGTGATTGGTGGTAGCGGGTTCGAGATCAGGTTGACTGGAACGATCGTCGATGTGAATGAGACGGCGAGCACGGAGACGACCTACCCGGGGAGCCTGTCCTGCTCGACCGGGCACGGTCCCGCGGTTGACTCTGCGGGCGTAAACGAAATCTTGTAGCAGGCGATCGAGAGACCGAGAGAGCCGGATGCTTCCCGACCGGAGCATCCGGCTCTCTTCTTTTCCGGCGGAAGCAAAAGGTCTACGCTGGGGTAACAGAGACGGACGAAGAGAGGATCGACAATGACACCAGACGAAATGCGCGAAATTTGCCGGCGAATCTATCAGGAGGTCTTCGAACGCGGGAACATGGCGACGCTCGATGAGCTTGTCGCCGAGGATTGCATCGATAGCAGCCCGAATCTAGCACCCGGTATTCCCCACGAGGGACGTGACTCCGTGCGAATAGTGGTGAACCGTCTGCGCGAGGCGATGCCTGATTTGCGAGTCCGGATTCACGAATTGATCACGGATGGTGATACCGGTGTTGCCCGTGTCACCTTCCAGGGGACGCACAGCGGCGACCAGCCAGGGATGCCGGCGACCAACAAGCAGGTCTCCTGGGATCAGATCGATATCATCCATGTCCGCGAGGGCCAGATTCGCGAACATTATGGAATAGCCGATATGCTCGGGCTGTTGCAGCAGCTCGGGGTGGCTCCTCCGGCAGGGTGATCAGAGGATCCAATCTTGCCGGGCGGCAAACCGGCGCAGCGCTGCCTCCTGGCTCGGACTGCTCAGCGCGCCAGGACAGCGCGTGCGAAGCTCGGCGATCGCCTCTTCGGCGGACATACCGGCGCGAATCAGATAGGCGGCCAGAACGGTGCCGGTGCGCCCCTGACCCATCAGGCAGTGGACGGCCACGCCGGTTCCGGTGGCATGATGCCAATCGATGAACTCGAGCGCGCGATGAAGCTGTTCGGGGAGTGGCGCCGTCATGTCGGGCACGGGAAGGTGCAGCGCCTCGATGTCGAGCGCCTGCAGGGGGGCGGGCGGCAGCGGCGTCTCGGTGAGCGAAACCAGAGCCCCGATATCCTGGGCCTTGAGCCAGAGAAGATCTTCGTTCAGCGCGCCGGCATTACCTTTGCCAGGCAAAGAGCAACCTGCCAGGCTGCCCGGCGCCATCCAATAGAAACGTTCCAAATTCCGATTGAGCTCCATTGTTTATCCTGTCTATAGGCTACAGTCCGGACAGCCGCGACCACATCACCCGTTCCGGTGGGTGCTACCAGGTTGATTGTCCAGGCAACCGTACACGGCCCGCACGACCGTGGCCGGTCGTACTCCGCAAACGAAAGTATATATGGCACCAACCAATTGAAGAGCGCCGGCTGCCTGAGCCATTCGCGCGGGTTGTCCTTCCAGGGGACGTACGGCACCACGGAAGCGTCTCAGTAGGGACATGGCTCCCGTCCCTGTCCTCCCGGGCTGTATCCCGACTCGATACTGTCGCCCTATCCTCCCACGCCATTCCGTTCACGTGCACTGGGTTGTGGTGATCGAGGCAGACGACGATGGGGATATCGGCAGGTCTGTATCGGGCCGTGTTGGCGGGCCGATTCAGCGTGGTTCCATATCGACGGTGTCCGGGGAGGACGGGGACAGGAGCCACGTCCCTACCACGTCGGTTACCGCCGCGTCACCCGCTTGGTGGCTTTTCCTCGTAGGCCGGCATCACGGCGGCAAAGTCCCGGACGATGCGCTCGGCATACTCATTCTGTAGCTCGACGATGCGCTCCTCCCTATCTGCCGCCAGGATGAAGCCAACGTGATGGCGCTTGTCCAGCCGATCGACGATTTCGGGATCGGTGTACGCCGAGGTATCCGGGTGCTCCTGGCGAGCGAGCGAGAGAATGACACCGGCATAGCCCGCCCGCGGCGAGGTGATCTGGTAGGCATCCCCCTGCATCTCCATACGGGCCCACTCACGCCAGAGGTTTACGCCGGTGGCGGCTTCGATCATCTCCGCGGTGTTGGCGCCACCAACCCGCGCGCCCACTTCGAGGAAGTGAAGGCGCCCGTCTTCCTCCGACTTGATGAATTCCATGTGACTGACGCCGTTCTCCATGCCGAGCACCGAGAGCACCCGGCGATTCAGCTCGTCCAGCAACCGGGTATCCTCGGAATCGCGACGCAACGTGCGGCTCATGGCAATACCACCGCCATGAAACACATCCATCGGCGGCCGGGCATAGCGGTGAGCCTCGGCAAAGAGCACTTCCCCTTCCCTGGTAATCGAGTCGACATGAAGGACTTCACCCGGAACATACCGTTCCAGCAGGAAGTGAGACTGGCGGTCGCCCAGCACATCGATCCGCCGCCAGAGTTCATCTTCGGAGTCTACCCGGGCAATGCCGATCGATGAGACTTCGGCCCGCGGCTTGAGGACCCAGGGAGGTGGAACTCGATGGGTGAAGTCCCGGATGCGATCGTAGTTGAGAATGGCAACGAAATCCGGAACCAGTATGCCTCCGTCGCGCGCCCGAACGCGCATCGCCAGTTTGTCGCGAAAATGGCGAGCCAGAGTTGCACCCATGCCGGGTAGCCGCAGGTGTTCGCGAAGCGCGGCCGCAGTGAGCACGTCGTAGTCGTCGAGCGGGATGATGCGATCGATGACGTGGCTCCGAGCCAGGTAGCTGACGCCATTGCACACATCGTCGACGGCGGAAAGATCGGGCATAAAAAAGATCTCGTCGATGCTCTCGCGCGGCCACGGAAGGTGTTCGAGGGCCGACGCCGTGAGTAGAATGACCGTGCCGCCGAGCCGTTTTACTTCGCGCAGGAACTCGTATCCCTTTTCATAACTGGCCAGACAGAGAATGGTCTTGACCGGTGAGCGTTCCATGGCACCGCCTCGGATGGTGTGTCCGTTGCCCCAATAGTACGGTAATCATGCTATCCACAGGGGTACATTGCTCCGAATGGCGATATTTCAGGAAGGCGATTCGCGGCTCGCGCCCGGGTGTGACATGCACGCACCAATCATGTCACCATGGGACAGAATGAACGACGATTTCAACGGACTCTCGATCGAGCCTGAGATTCTGCGGGCGGTACACGAGGTTGGCTACGAGCAGCCGACTCCAGTACAGCAGCAGGCAATTCCCCCTTTATTGGCGGGCAAGGACGTTATCGGTCAGTCGCAAACGGGCACGGGTAAAACGGCGGCGTTTGCCATTCCCCTGATCCAGGGGGTGGACACTCGGTCCAGGACGGTGCAGGGGCTGGTCCTGGCGCCGACCCGCGAACTGGCGGTGCAGGTAGCGGAGACAATCCATAAGTTGGGAAAGCACCGGAACCTGGCGGATTTACCCATCTACGGCGGGCAGCCGATCGACCGGCAATTGCGTGCCCTGGCTCGGGGCGTGCAGGTGGTGGTAGGCACGCCCGGACGGGTGATGGACCATATCAGGCGTGGCACCCTGGACCTGAGTGGCGTGCGCATGGTGGTCCTCGACGAAGCCGATCAGATGCTGGACATGGGATTTATCGAGGATATCGAGTTTATCCTCGACCAGATCCCCGGTGAACGCCAGATCGCGCTCTTCTCCGCCACCCTACCGGGACGCATTCGTAGCCTGGCCAGGAAGTATCTGCACGATCCAGTGACACTGGCTGTTGCCCACGAACGGCTCACCGTGCCCGAGGTGACACAACAGTACGTCGAAACGTCGCGCCAGGCGAAGCTCGAGGCCCTGAGCCGGATTCTGGACCTGGAGCAACCCGATTCTGCCATTGTCTTTGTGCGCACCAAGCGGGAAGCGGATGAGTTGGGTGAGAGCTTGATTGGACGCGGCTATGCCGCCGAGGTGATCCACGGCGATCTGAGCCAGGCGCAGCGGGAGCGGGCTATCGCGGGGTTCCGTGATGGACGCGTTGATCTCCTGGTGGCGACCGATGTGGCGGCGAGGGGACTGGATATCCCGGATGTGAGCCACATCTTCAATTACGATATCCCACTCGATCCTGACGGGTACGTCCATCGCATTGGGCGAACTGCACGTGCCGGCAAGACCGGAACCGCGATCACGTTCGTCACGCCGCGCGAGCGTGGGCTGATGAAGACGATCGAGCGTCTCACCGGCGTACGGTTGCAACGCATCGGCATTCCCAGCCCGGCCGACATCGCTCAGCGACGCACCCAGCTTTTTCGCGATTCTCTACGCGAGGCGATTGGCGCCGGCCATCTCGATCCGTATCTCACCATGGTTGCCGAGTTGGGCGATGAGTACGATCTGGCCGAAGTGGCCGCCGGCGCGATCAAGCTGGCCCTCGATGGCCAGGGTGATGGCCTGACGGCGGAGGATGCGATGCCGGCGGAAAAGGGGATGGAGCGTCTCTTCATGCGCGTGGGACGCCGAGACGGCGTGGCGGCCCGTGACATCGTCGGCGCCATCGCCAATGAGGCCGGCGTGCCGGGCCGGGAGATCGGCAGCGTGGATATCTACGACAACTTCAGTTTTGTCGAGGTGCCGCGCCAGTATGCCCGAAAGGTAATCGACACGCTGACTGGCGCGAAGATTCGCGGCCGACGAGTGCGGCTAGATATCGCCGTACCGGCGGAGTCGAAGTAGCCGACTACCAGACTTACAACACCCGGTACTGTTCAGCGTCCTCCGGCTTGAACTCCAATCCAAGCCCGGGCGCACTTCGATCGGGACGAAGCTGTCCCTGTTCCGGCGTCAGAGCACCGTCGAAGAGCATGTGCTCGATGCGAGCGTGATCGTAAAAATATTCCAGCGGGTGCAGGTTCTGGGTGGCGCAACATGCCGCCACATGGAGCGACGGCGCGCAATGCGCCGACAGATTCATGCTGCGAGCTTCGACCAGCGGCCCCACGCGCAGGAACCCGGTGATGCCGGCACAGCGTGAGGCATCCGCCTGCAACACATCGACGGCGCCGGCTTCGAGCATTCGTCGAAAGTACCAGAGATCGTAGCCGTACTCACCGGCGGCGATATTCATACCGGCCGGAGCCCGATCGCGCATCAGTCTCAGACCTTCGAGATCGTCGGCGGACACCGGTTCCTCAAACCAGACCACACCAAGCTCGGCAAAGGCCTCGGCCTGTGCCAGCGCCTGTTTGCGGCTGTAGGCGCCGTTGGCGTCGACATATAGTTGCGTCTCCGGTCCAATCGCTTCGCGGGCGGCACGAACCCGACCAAGATCGTCGGCGGGGTGGGTCCCGATCTTCATCTTCACCGCCCCGATGCCTTCAGCCGCCCAGCCGCCGAGTTGCGCCTGGAGATGTTCGATCGAGTACGCGGTGAACCCGCCGCTGCCATACACCGGGACGGCATCATGGGCGGCACCGAGAAGCGTGATCAGCGAGAGATCGAGGAGACGGGCCTTGAGGTCCCAGAGCGCGACATCGACCGCCGCGATTGCCATCGAGCTGACGCCCGGCCGGCCCAGGTTCCGAATTGTGTGCACCATCGCCGCCCATGATGCGGGCACGTCCATGGCATCGCGTCCGCGAATGACCGTGGCCAGGGTATCGCGGATCAAACCGCCGGTGGCGGCGTCGGCGTAGGTATAGCCGAGTCCAGTCTTGCCACCGCCGGTGAGCTGGACCAGAACCATGGTAGTGGAGTCCCAGGCGTAGGTGCCATCGGCTTCGGGTGAGTCGGTGGGGATGGTATAGACGGACACCTGGATGGTGTCGATTGCGATGTCAGGATTGCACACACTCATGACTTCTCCAACGGTGGGATACGGTATCTGCTGCCGGCACGAACTGGGGCCGCGGTGGGGCGTCCGGACAGAGTTTAATACCGGCTCGATCTGGTAACGCTCCAGCAGAGAGGGGGCAAGGAATATGCCAAATAGAAGGCCGGTTGGCATCAAGGATCCACCAACCGGCAAAGAAGTGGCGTCCCTAGCCGGACTCGAACCGACGCACCCGGCTCCGGAGGCCGGTGCTCTATCCAACTGAGCTATAGGGACAAGATGTTACTGTTGGCTCGTACTAGCCATTTTCCAGGAATACTTCAGAGGAGTTGACGACGATTCGAGCATCGTCAACTCCTCTGAAGTATCCCATTGACCACGGTTGCAGTTCAATAGGCATCAGCCTCGTCGGAGACGGCCTCGCCGACGCACCTGCGCATCTCCTCCAGCCACGGCGTCCCGGCAGAGGCCATGCGGTGAGCCGTCCATCGGTGCCGACACGCCGACAGCGCCTGGGTGCTTCGTCGGATTCCTGCGAGGTAGTCACTGCGGGCCGCGGCCCGCAGTGACGCACTTCCCTACTTGTTGACCCGCATGAACCCATGCGAGACGGAGTTGGTGTCCTCGTAGGCCCCCAGGATGCTACCGTTGGCGGTAATGGCGTAGGGTGACGTGCCCCCAGGTCCGGCATCTGGTTCGCGGAACGGCGTGAGTGTGCCTTTAGACCAGATGAATCCGTTGACGATATTGTTGCTGTCGAGGTAACCCCCGGTGATATCTCCCTGCGCATTGATACTGTTGGGATAGGTGCCA
The DNA here is from genome assembly GCA_963731225.1 of uncultured Chloroflexia bacterium. Lineage (GTDB taxonomy): Bacteria > Chloroflexota > UBA5177 > UBA5177 > UBA5177 > CAVSUG01. The sequence continues at coordinate 1,779,232 of CAVSUG010000002.1, read as the reverse complement.
AAGGGTCCGGCAGACGGATCGTCGATCGGCGTGAATGTACCCGCGCGCCAGAGGAACCCATGCCCGCCGCCATTGCTATCGTAGTAGTACCCGACGATCTCCCCCTGTGGGTTGATCCCGTAGGCAATGGTGCCGAAACTGTTGTTAGAGGTGCAGGCGGTCGGACTATAGACAGCGTTGGGGTCATCGATCCTGGTGTACACGCCGGCATGCAGCAGGAACCCGTGCTCGTTGCAGGTGGCGTCCAGGTAGTAGCCGACGATGTCTCCCTCTGGGTTCATTGAGAACGGCTGTGTGCCGTTCACGGCCAGCGGATCGCTGAGCGGTGTGTACGCGCCCCTGCTGTACAGCCACCCGTGGGGAAGGAAGTTACTGTCGTAGTAGACCCCGGCGATCTCACCGCGCGCGTCGATACCCATGGCGCTGTCGAACGGCGCACAGGCGGGTGCGTGGGGATCATCTATAGTGGTATACCCAGTGGTATACGCGCTGTGGGGCAGAAAGAATGCATGGACGCAGTAGTTGCTGTCGAGGTAGCCGCCGACGATGTCTCCTTGCGGATTGATGCCATGGGTGACAGTGCCCTGAAACTGCCCAGTCCCAGCTTTGGGATCACTGAAGGTGATGTACTGAGGGCCGCTCGCGAGAGCGGGCAGCTGCCCAGCGGCACCGAACAGGCCCACGATCAGGATGGCGATCAGCCCTCGTAGTTTTATCATCATGCTCTCCTTAGAGGCTCACTCGTGTTAGAGGCTCACTCGTGCCCAATGTCGGCGCCAGTATCTCACCTAAACGAGGGAGCGACCAGTGAAGATTGTCCATCTGACCGTCAATGTGGGTGTCAATCCTGGCTGGCGCCGGATTTGCGTGCTCCGCGACGGTGTACTACGATGGCGCCAGGACATGCGGAGGGCAGGATTGACAGTGGCAAGGGCGAGACGCAGAGGCCATGAAGCAGGTTGCCCCTAAGCCGCTGCATCGCTTGCTTCGCCGGCATCGAGAGCGTCTCCGCTTGACCCAGGAGGAGCTGGCGGAGCGGAGCGAGGACGCGGTCAGCGTGTCGACCATTCGAAATATCGAGCATGGTCGCACCCGACCCTACCGACACACCCTTGAACAGGTGATGGCTGCGCTGGACCTGGACGAGGCGGAACGGGCCGAAGTTCTGGCGGCGTGGCGCCCACACACTTCATCCCCATCCAACGGCTCGCCGGGCGATGAGAGCCGTCGCATCGCGGCTCTCTATTCACTGCCTGTCAGACCGGTCGCATCCGGTCTGCGCGCTCTGGGCGCCCAGGCGCCTGGCCGAGTGCTTGGCACCCGGGCGGGTGCTCTGGCCCTGGTCGTGATCGCGGCGGTTGTGCTGGGTGTGGCCTCATTTGAAGGACGAGGCTCGGCCGCCCGACTGGCGGGCCTCTCGGTCGACGCCAGCTGGGGCAGCTCGATCGAAGCAAACAGCGCCGACACGGCGATCAGATCCACAGCGCACCGCGTCACGGTGAGCAACCCTTTCCCGGATGGCAGCACGGCTGCGATGTGCTTCATCCAGGTCACCTCCGGAGGAGGCGTGCAGCGGCACCAGTACGGCAGCTGTGCGAGGCGTCACGACTGGCCGTTACCTGTGCGGGCGGCAGCTATGACCTGAGTAACGCTGGCCCCATCAGGGCGAGGGGCCAGTCTTCGCATCAATGGCCGGCCCACATGGACGGGTGCGTACGCGTGGAACGACTACCTTTCCTGCCCAAATCATCCACACGGCATTCAGGACTTTTTCGCGGCGCACCTCTCGGGCACGACCGCTGGACAGAACGCAATCTGGCTGGTGGGCGGCGACAACGCTGGACATGGTGGGGATAGGGTCAGTACGCAGCGGAACGGCTGCTTCGAATACATTGAAGCCGCAGGGATCCGATCCCCCCGCTGCGTCCAGACCGACTACACCAGGAGCCTTGGCTCGTACTATGACGAGGTTCCCGTGCACGGGTCGTCGGGGGACCTCGTCGAGATTCCCCGGTTCGGGTTCACCGGCGACGTGACGGTGCAGGGCGTCTTCCTGGAGGCGCCCGGGAAGAGTGGCATTCTCCCCGGCAGTTTTCGGAGTCCGGCGGGTGTGTCCGTCGATGCGCGGGACGACGTCTATGTCGCGGCTGCCGGGGACAACCTCGTCGAGAAGCTCTCGCCTGCCGGCAAGCCCGTGCGCTGGTGGGATAGCGCCGGCGGGAAGCGGTTCTCCAATCCGCAGGCGGTTGCGGTTGATGGCAGCGGAGACATGTACGTGGCGGATGAGAACAATAATCGCGTGACCAAACTCTCCCCGTCGGGGCGGCTGGTTCCTCCCTGGGGAACCGGCGACAGCGGTCCGCGCTCGCTCCACGCTCCCGACGCCCTCGCTCTGGACAGCAAGGGCAACCTGTGGGTGCTGGACGCTGGCACACCGTCGCTCCACGAGTTCTCGCCTGCCGGAAAGCTGATCAAGCAGGTGCAGCTGCCACCAACGAGTTGGGCTGTCCAGAGTGGCGTTGCGCTCGATGCCCACGGCCGCATCGACATCGCTCCGGGAGTCGAGGGCGGCGTCTCGACTTTTTCCATCTCGGCGCTCGCGAGCGCCTACCCCAATGCACCCGCCTCGAGCTTCGGCATCTATGGGGGCAACCGCGGCCAGTTCCGCCTGCCCGGCGCCATCGCCCTCGACCGCCAGGGCAATATCTACGTCGCAGACACCGGAAACAACCGGATCGCTGTTGTTTCGGCGTCTGGCGCTTGGCTCTTTTCGACCGGCCGGCGCGGCCAGGGAGCCGGCAACTTCGACGCGCCGAGCGGGATTGCAGTCGACTCCCAGGGCAACGTCTACGTGGCCGATACCAACAACAACCGTGTGCAGAAGCTGGTACCCGGGAGGGGATCGGGATGAGACGTGGTGTTCCCTGGGGCCGTGTCTTGATGTCCTGCTCGATCCTTGGCGTGTCGTTGACAACGACCACTGCGCCGCTGCTCTCCCCATCGGCACAGGCGGCGGCCAGAGCAAGGCAGCATCCTCGGGCGGCAGGCATACCGACCCGCTGTGCGAAGCGAAACCCTGCCGGCGGCTCCGCGGTAGTAGGTAGCGTGTTCCAGCCGCCTACGAGCTCCTCCGTCTTCACCTACGGCGTCTTGAGCTCTGTCTTCGGCGTCGATTCCAAGGGACATACGTTTCCCGAGATGGCGACAACGATTCCAACCCTGGAAAACCATGGCATTCGAGACGGCGGCAAGACTGTCGTCATCCACCTCAAGCCGGGGATGCGCTGGTCCAACGGCACGGAGATCACGTCGGCCGCCTTCGCCTTCGGCTGGAAGATTGCTTCCGATCCGGCCGGAGGGCCGATGTGCGCACCCGCTTGCGTGGTGGCGCATGTCGATACGCCGGATCGATACACAGCTGTCTACCATCTGACCAGTGTCGATCACGCCTTCCTCCTGGCGGACATCCCTGTGCCCTGGCCGGTGCGCTGGCCTGGAGAGTGGAACAGCGATCCCCACGCTGCGGTCCTGCAGATCATCAAGCCGTCTTTCGGCACGGCGCCGGACTACCCCAGCGACGGACCGTACCAGGTGGTTCGCGTTGTGGCGGGCAACAGCATGGAGCTGCGCCCCATGAAGTACTACGACGTCATGAATTGCGGAGCCTTCATCAAGCACCTCACGTACCAGAACTACGGCACGACCGCCCAGGAGCTAGCGGCGCTCGAAGCAGGGAAGCCAGATCTCGCCGAGATATCTACGCTGACCGCCCCCGTTCTGGCCTTCCGTCGGGTGCGCGGGCCGTACCGCATGCACGTCGATCCCAGCGGTACGATCGAGCAACTCGTGTTCAACGTCGACAGCGGCTACGGCGGCCAGCCCAACCCGCTCCACGACGTGCGGGTGCGTCAGGCGCTTGCCCTGGCGCTCGACAAACGTGCGTTGATTACAAACGCGCTCGGCCTGAACGCGCGTCAGGTCTCTAACGTCATCCAGTGGACCTTCTGTGTCAACTCGCCAAAGTACCACAGCGCCTGTGCCGATCGGAGCATCACTGGCCAGTGGGACCCGATCGCGCGCCGCTTCGACGCCAATCCGGGCACGGGCGTCGCTCTGCTGCATGCCAAACAGCTCCTGGCCGAGACCCGGTGGCGAGGCGGCTTCACCCTGGACTTCGCGGGGCGCTCCGACACTCTCTATCGTCTGGCAGAACAGGCATCGCTAGCCTCCTCGTGGGCGCGGCTCGGGGTCAAGCTGAAGATAGCCGACTACCCACCAAGCGTCCTTTTCGGAAGCTATGAACAGGGCGGGGTACTGGCGCTGGGCCATTTTCAGGCGACGCTGGAGGCGTTCAACGTGAACGCGGGCGTCGACTACTTCATGCAGAACAGCCTCACGACTGCGGCCATTCCTCGGCGCACCGGGACGCACACTCCGTTCCAGACGAACTATGGGGGCATCAGTGATCCGGTGATCGATCGCGCCGTCGCCGGCGCGACCCGAACACTCGACGACCGGGTTCGCGCCAGGAACTTCGAGCTGGTGCAGGAAGAGGTGGCCCGGAAAGACTATCTGGATGTGCTCTACGGCCAGGCGTACTCCTACCTCGAAGACCGACGGATCGCGAACCTCTCGGATAGCGTCGACAACGACAACTTCGCGGCGTACGTCTTCTGGAATATGTGGGCCTGGAAGATCAACAAGCGGGTTCCGACACGGGGAATGATGTAGGCCGACGCCCTCTGTGGGCGGCTTGGGCGTTCCCCCACCAACCAGTTCCCGATTTCACCCAACACGTTGGTATGCGACGCCATCAGGGAACGGTATGAGGACATCGGGGATGACATTCGATGGGGAACCGTTAGCCGCCCACAGAGGGCGTCGGCCTACATCATTCCCCGTGTCGGGGACACAGGCAATGCATACCAGAGGTGCGACGATGAGGGTGTAATGTAACCCTATGGCAGCTGGCATAGGGTTGATCTGGCGCTTCGCGGTCGCTGGGCGGGGAGTGCGCCGGGCACGAGCGGGCTCGAGTCCTCGGGAGTGAGGCCGGGCAGGGGCTGCGCGGTAGCCAGGGCGCGTTGGAGCGCGGCGCTGGCGACTCCATTCCACTGCGCATTGAGCAGGCCGTTATCGGTGGCGCACCGGTTCGCGTTGGTGCCGTTGAGAGCGTAGAAACTCCAGCCCACCTGGGGATGGCGTTGCAGCCAGCGCAGCAGCAAGGTGAACCAGGTCGCCTGATTGCCGGGCCGGAGGCTGGTAATGCAGGTGGGGTCCGTCGTGCAGGTGCCGAACTCCCCGAGCAGTAAGGGGAGCGGCCGGCACGCTGGCGCCATCAGGGACGAAGGCCCAGTTGTGACGGTACGCACGATCCAGGGAGTTGTACGACAGTGGCTGAAACCAGGGCATCGAGCTTTTGCGCGGACCGTAGTCGTGGACGGAGTACACCAGCTTCCCCGGTACCTGAAGGACGACGGGGTACTGCAGGGCTGGAGTGAGGATGCCACCCCACCAGCTGGTGGCAACACCATTGGGACTCCCGGCCTCGGGATAGAGGGTGATTCCCTCTACCACAATAAGAACATCCGGATTGATGGCCAGAATCGCATTGCCGGCTCGCTCGGCGGCGGCGCGCCAGTCGGTAGCGGGGTTGCTCTTCCCGTCATACGGCCCCCAGGTGGCGCCTTGATGGAGATAGGCGTGCAGATTCCAGGGGCCGGGGCCGGCGGTGTGGGGCTCGTTGCGGAGATCGAAACCGATCACGGTGTCATTCCCGCGATAACGCAGCGCCAGCGTTTGCCAGTCCTTGAGCCAGACGGACTGGGGGTATGCTTTGGTGTACCACAGCGGCTCGTCCAGCGTGTTGATCTCCAGCGGTCGGGCGGCGCGGCAGCGATGATTGTCGAGAATCACCTTGAGGCCAATACTGCCGGCATAGGCAACGAGACGATCGAGAACATCGAGAGCATGCAGGCCGAGGAGGTCGGGATTCGCCCGGACCGCTCGGGTAATGACCGGATTGCGCTCCACCAATTCGTTGGAGAGCGGCAGGCGAACCACGTTGTAGCCCAGCAGCTTTACCTGGTCCAGGATGATGGTGTAGCGCTGCGTGTCCAGACCGGCCGGCACCCACTTGGCCGTCTCCATGCCATACCACGTGACTCCGACGATGCGTACCGGGTTCCCCGCCGCATCCAGTAATTGCGGCCCCGCGGCATGCCAGTAGCCAGAGCTAGGGGTGGCCTGGGCGCCGGCTACACCGTGGGACAGAAGGAGCGGGGCCAGGAACAGCAACGAGAGGAATAGGCGGCGACTGCGCATACCGATTCTTATCATCGGCGGCATTCTTATACAAGGAATGGCGTTGCAGTGATGCAGACGCTGCCACCGATCGTCGGTATCCCTTGCCTGATCGAGCCATCGCATCGACCGACCTGCGCCATACTGGGCTCAAGGAGTTGAACGTGGCCGGTACATCATCAATGGTCCCACGTCCCGCCGACGAGTGCGTCATCCGCAGTACAGCCTGTGATGCTCCGGTCACCCCTCAAGCCGCCACCTGGGTCCTGGTGGCCACCATTCTTGGCTCCGGCATCGCTTCGATCGACGCCACTGCCGTTAACGTCGCCCTGCCCACCATGCAACGCAACCTGCATGCTACCGCCGCCGATCTGCAGTGGGTCATCGAGGCCTACTCCCTGTTTCTGGCGTCACTGATCCTGGTCGGAGGATCTCTGGGAGATCGGCTTGGGCGCCGGCGAGTCTTCGCCGCCGGCATTACCATATTTACGGTCGCGTCGGTGGCCTGCGGATCGGCGCCGAATGTCGGATTCCTGATCCTGGCCCGATGCGTCCAGGGAGTCGGGGGCGCGGCTCTCATCCCCGGTAGCCTTGCCATTATCAGTGCATCGTTCGAGCCGGCACGACGGGGAAAAGCAATCGGGACCTGGTCTGGGTTCTCCGCCGTCACCACGGCGATTGGACCGGTGTTGGGCGGATTCCTGGTCCAGCTCGCTTCCTGGCGTCTCGTGTTCTTCATCAACGTTCCGGTGGCAACGGTGACCCTCTTCCTGCTCTATCGTCATGTGCCCGAGAGCCGGGATGAGGAGGTAACCGGACCGCTCGACTGGCTGGGAGCGCTGCTGGTGACTGGCGGCCTCGGCGGCATCGTCTTCGGGTTGATCGAAGCCGGACCGCGTGGATTCGGGGATGGCCTGGTTCTGGGCGCATTGATTGCAGGCAGCGCACTGCTGATGGCGTTCGTGGTGGTGGAGGTGAGAAGTTCCGCTCCCATGATGCCGCTGGACATCTTTCGATCTCGCACCTTCAGTGGAGCGAATCTGCTCACCCTCCTGCTCTATGGGGGCCTCGGCGGAAGCCTGTACTTCTTCCCGTTCAATCTGCAGCAGGTGCAGGGGTATGCTCCAACGGCGGCGGGCGCCGCCTTTCTGCCGTTCACGGCGATCGTGTTCATCCTCTCGCGCTGGGCCGGTGGGCTGGTACAGCGGTTTGGAGCGAAAGTGCCGCTGATCGTGGGCCCGATTGTTACCGCCGGAGGATTCGCCCTGTTCGCGGTGCCCGACATTGGTGGCAGCTATTGGACCACATTCTTCCCTGCCGTGGTGGTGATGAGCCTGGGGATGACGCTCGTGATCGCTCCCTTGACCACGACGGTCCTGAACGCGGTGCCGACGCACCGTTCGGGCGTTGCCTCCGGTGTCAACAACGCGGTGACTCGGGCTGCCGGTTTGTTAGCGATCGCGGTCTTCGGGCTTGTTATCACCAGCATTTTCAGCTCCAGTCTTGACTCCCGTCTGAACTCGCTTCACGTCACTCCCGCAGTGCGAAGCGCTCTGGGTTCGCAGCGCTCGAAACTGGTTGGCGCTACCTTGCCCGCTGGAATCAGTCACACCGAGAGGACGCAACTGGAGATGGCACTCAAAGAGTCGTTTGTCGCCGGATTCCGGGTCAGTATGCTCGTTGCGGCCGCGCTTGCACTGGGGAGCGCGCTCCTTGCCGGCTGGCTCGTCGAGGGCAAACGGTCCGATCGGGTGCCGCGCACACTGATGGAAGAGAAAGGATCGTCGTCCGGCTCGGTCACGGAGAACGCTTGATCACCGTGCTCCCCTGGGATACATACACCGAACCGGACCCATCAATCGCCACGCCGGCGATTGGATCGGTCGATGGCAACGTCCAGGGAGCGGTACGCTGTCCCAGATCGGTGTAGGTGAGCACGGCGAGGGATGGCTGCCCACCACGCGGCCACATCGTTCCGGCCAGAACGGCGTGCCCCTTGCCATCGCCGGCCATGGCATCGATGTGGACGAACGCTTCCGATTCCTTGCCCGGCGGCTCGGACGGGGCTCCGGTCGCGGAGTAGCCAAGACCGAACCAGAAGTTGCCCACGTACCCCGCAAAGGCCCCACTGGTGGCGAGAACAAGCAGTACGTCATTTCCGGGGCTCTGCACCTGGCGTACCTCTCGGTGAGGCAGGCGGGATCGGGAACGCAGTTGGTGCTGATAAAGAGATGGCCGGTTGGATCGTAGACCACCCCGGTGGGATCGCCGAACGGCCCGGAATTCCCGTGCGGAACGGAGTACTGGGTGGTGAATCCTTTGGATGTGTCCCACGTTTGTAGCAGGGTCCCGCCGGGCGAGAGCTGAATAATCCGGTGCTCCGAATATTCGGCCAGGTACAGTTTTCCGGCCGGGTCCACCACGATGCTGCGCGGGTCGGTGTATGGCGGCGAAAACGAGGGAACATAGTAGCTGGGCGGCCAGAACGCCAGCCGTTTGCCCGCCGGCGAGAACTTGGAGATGTTGCCATTCACCTTGTCGGCCACGAAGAGGTTGCCGGAGCCACCCACCGCCAGTGCCGCCGGATGGCCAGGTGCGGCATACCGCCAGGAATTGAGCACCCGTCCTCCGGTGCCAAACTTGACAATGCGGCCAGTGCCGGCGTCGGCCACATAGCCCCATTGCGCCGCGCCTCTGGCGCCGCGGAGATCGATGGCGATACCCGTCGGCAACTTGACGGTGGCAGCGGGCAGAAAGGCGTGCCAGCCGCGTGGAGTGGTCGCGCTCGGTGCCGCGTGCGCATCAGGTGCAAATGCCGGGATAAAACCAGGGAGGGTGAGGAGCGCGAGGCAGGCGACGGCTACAGTTCCGATTGTTCGTAACCCCGGATGGGTGCGATGCATTGGCGATCTCCAGCGAGAAGTGGCGTCACTATAGCAACGGTTCGACGCCTCGATCTGTGACCTGAACGTGTATCTCCCGCCAACGGAATCTTCTGGGCGACAACCGCCTGCTTTATCCGCTATGGGACAATTGTCGGTGGAGGAATTGCCCATTGAAACTTGGACTTCAGATCCCCAATTTCACCTGGTCCTCAGGTCCGGCGCGTCTTGGCCCGACGCTCGCCGAGATCGCGCGAACCGCCGACGATTCCGGTTTCGACTTCATCAGCGTCATGGATCACTTCTGGCAGATTGGCAATATTGGTCAGCCGGAAATGGACATGCTGGAGTGTTACACCACACTGGCCTTCATTGCCGCCCATTCCAGCCGGGCCAAATTGCTCGGCATGGTTACCGGAAACCCCTATCGCCATCCGGGTGTGCTGGCCAAGATCGTGACCACGCTCGATGTGCTCTCCGGCGGTCGCGCCTGGCTCGGTATCGGCGCCGGCTGGAATGAGGAAGAGGCGGTTGGTCTGGGCATTCCCTGGCCCTCGATGAAGAACCGATTCGAGATGCTGGAGGAGACACTGCGGATTTGCCTCCTCATGTGGGAAGGGGAACGCGGCAACGACGGCCCATTCGAGGGCAAGCATTATCAACTGGGGCGGACCCTCAACTCCCCGCAGAGTCTCACCCGACCCCACCCACCAATCCTGATCGGCGGTAGCGGCGAGCAGAAAACGCTACGCCTGGTGGCGCGGTACGCCGACGCCTGCAATCTCTTTCCCAGTCCCGATATGCCGAGGAAGCTGGATGTGCTGCGACAGCGATGCGAGGAGGAAGGCCGTAACTACGACTCGATCCTCAAGACCTGTATCTTCCGCATGGATGTCGGCGAGGACGGCACGAAGACCGGCGAATTGATTGAGACGCTCCGTGGATTCGCCGGCATGGGTATTCAGGGAGTCATTGGCTCGGTGGCCCATGTGGACAAGATCAGTCCCCTGGAAGCCATTGGGCGGGATGTGATTCCGGCGATTGGCGACCTGTGAGTTAGTCGGTCACTTCCGATTGAGGTGTCTATCCTGGCAGCGGACATAATGCCGTATGACGGTAGAGGAAGCTAGCCCAGCGCCCAGTTCCAGCGAGCTCTCCGGCCGAGGCCGGCGCTATCTCGTGCCGACTTTCGTGCTTCTGGTAGCAATCGCCGCCTCCGTGCTCTTCGCCGCCCTTACTCCCACGCTGGCGCCCACGCCGACAGTGGCAGCAGAGTCGATCCCGCCGCTGCCGGCGGCTCCCACCCATCCCACGCCTGCCTTCGATACCCTTGCCGATCACTTTCCGTTCGTCGATCGCTCCGTTAGCGATCCTGCCTCACGTCAAGCACTGGTCGATTTCGCCCACGCGCGCCTCCTTTCGCCGGCGGGCGCGGGACGGATGTTCCTCGATGCCTGGCACGGGCTGGCGTTCCCCGCGGCCGCTGCCGCGGCGGTGCGAGCGCTTGAACTTCGCGTGCTCACCGACCATTTGGGCATGCTTGCGCCGACGGCCCACAACGGCTACATGATCGAACCCGATCCTTCGTTCTCTCCCGTCGCGGCTGCCGGGATGGTGGCGCTGAGGAGTGATCCCGGCAACGCGGACCGCCTGAACAATGTGGGGGTCGCACTCTATCTCATCGACGCCGGCAACTATTACGGCGCTGCCATACACAGTCTGGATGGCGTACAGTTACCGACCGGCGGGACGAATTGGTACAACCTGCAAGCCAGCGCCGATTGGGTTTGGCAGCGGGTGCAGAGCATCTGGAGCGCCAATCGTGCCGCCAACCTGAACGTGATCGCTCGCGGATTCGGCCAGGCGTCCTGGAACTCGTGGATTAAAGCTCATCGCGGTGACGCTGCCCCAACCGTGCTTGCCGCCGCTTCGGCGCAGAGCCCAACCTCCGCGACCACGATCCTGCAACCATTGCTCGACCGCCACGCTACCGCCCCGATCGGCGATACCGCGCTGGCTGATGTTGATCTGAACCAGGCCATATCGCTGCAGTCCTCTGCGCCTTACCAGGCAGCGATTTTAGCCCGGCGGGCGCTCGACCTGGACGATCGCGCCATCGCCCTCTCCGGTGACCCCGCCGGCTATGAGGGTCGCGCCCGCGCCTTGAGCTTCCTGGGCCAGGCCAGCGCGGCGATCATCGCGGAGCGGATCGCGGCCAAACGCTCTCGACAGCAGCTCGATGCTCTCACCCGGCTGGCATACCTCCAGCAGGCGGCCGGTGATCTCGCCGGAATGCAGCACAGCGCTCGGGAAGTGCTCGCCCGCTCATCACCGTGGAATCCACCGGACTCGATGGTGCTCTTTTCGCACGGCCTCACGACGTTCGGATTCCTGCCGATGAACTTTAGCAACAAGGCATACATTCAGGAAGTCGTCCACGGCGGCGCCGGTGCCGGCGGAGCATACATTCTCCTCGACACCATCCCCCGCTACAACGCCACCTCGATCGCAACCGATCGTGCCCACGGCTCTTCGGGGGTCGATGCCATCTACCTGGTAGCAACGGTGGATATGCTCCGCGCCGCGCCGTCCCGCTTGCATGCCCACGTTCGCGCCTGGATGCGTGCCAACACGGTATTCGCTACCAGCAGCACGAACTTCGGCGATTTCGCTGATCTCGCCGCCAGAGTCACCGGCGCCAGGATGCTCAACGGCGGTAAGACGAACGGCGCGAACACGACCGCTCTGGAAGAAGTGTCGAACAATCTCCGCTATGCCGGACGGTTTGGCGCCGCCCTTCACCTGTGCCAGCGATTCGCCGCGCTCTGGCCGCACAATTACATGCCGCAACTGTGCGCCGGTGAGAGCCAGTTCTTCGTCGCGCAGGCCGAGAGCGGGGCGGCACGTCGCACCGGGCTCCAGGCTGCACTCGCCGGCTTGCAACGGGCGGCAGTGGAAAGTGCCGGCCGCGGGCAACGGTGTACGATTGGCCAGGTGTGCCTGGAAGCGGCTACGGCAGCGCAGATAGCCGCCTCCGCAGAGCAGGGCGGTGGTGAAGTCACTCTAGCGCATCGAGATTTACGGGCCGCGCGCCGGCTGTATGCCGATGTATTACGCGTGCACCAAGTGGATGGAACCGATATCTTCGCGGAGTTGCGCCTGGGCGATCTCGACCTGGTCGCCCATCGACTGCATGCCGCGGTCGTCCAGTATGCGCTTGCACTCAGGCGAGCAGCGGCTGAAACCGAGATGGTGCCGATCCCCATTCCGCTGATTCAGTCCAGCGCAGCCAACAACACCGGCATCGCCCTGCTGGAGGGAATCCAGGCGTCGTCCGATCAGAAGCCTGACTGCGCTCACCACTCCGCTACCTGTAAGCTGGCTCTCGGCGATTTCCAGCAGGCGCGCACTGTCGATCTGGCGAATCCTGTCTTCGCCATGAATGTTGGCTGGGTTTCCCGTCTGCTCGGCCGCGAGGACGAGGCGCGCACCGCACTCGCGTCCGCCATCGATGCGGATCCCGCTCTCTATCCCGCCCTCAATGATCTGGGGGTGATCGAGATGGAAGCCGGCGAGATCAGCGCTGCCCGCCAGCACTTCGAAGCTGCCCTCGCCGCCAACCCCGGCTACGATCTGGCTGCCTGGAATCTGGGCGTGCTCGACATGCGAGAAGGGCCCTCCGGAGTCCTCGCCGGCCAGGCATACCTCGCTCGCGCCATTGCCCACAACCGCTCGCTGCGCGGCAATGAGCTGGAGCCGCTTTCCGACGAGCGCACCTATCAGTACCTCGCCGGTGTCGACGTGCAACAGGGCAGCTCGCTGGGACGCAATTACAGTATTGGCTCGGCCGCGTTTGGCTGGATCGCTCTGCTGGCCGCGCTCTACCAGGCTGTTCGCAGCTTCCTCACCGATAAGGCCCTCGAGCGTATTGCCGATTGGTGGGATGAGCACGAGCCCGAGTGGCGCAAATCGCTCGCCAGGCGGTTAAAGAAGCTCAAGTTCTCGGGCCCGAAATGGGTGTGGCGCTCTCACCCTACCTGGCAGCGGCTGGAGCCATGGGTCATCACCGTCCCCGTCCTTGCCATTGTCACCACCATTGCCACCACCCGTACTGCGCCGGGTGCCGTTCCCGACTCTCTCTTGCTGCTCGCTTTTGTTACCGGTGTGGCCATCCTGACGCACGAGACGGGTCACTTGCTGGCGGCGGTTTCGGTGGGAGCGCGCCTGAAACGGGCGGTCTGGCCATCGGGAGTGACCCTGGCGCTGGCGCTGTCTCTCATTCCTCTGGAGATGAATACCGGACCGTACCTTGGCCATGAAGTGGAAGGCGACGAGAAGCGGGCCTGGCAAGTATACCTCGGCGGTCCACTGGCAAATATTCTGGTAGCCGCCCTGTGCTACGGGCTGTATCTCGCCCAGCCGCTGCCACTCCTTCGCCTGATGACGCAGGTGCAGCTCGCGGTCTGCGCCTACTCGCTCTTACCGATCAAACCGCTCGACGGCGAGGAATTGGAGCATAAGCCGCGAGTGCTACTCCCTATTGCCCTGCTTCTCACCATTGTCAGCATCGCGTTTGTCGTCGGGTGGATGTAGCTGCAGAGCGGGATAACTCGGCTCGCGCCATCGAGAGTAGCCTGAGCTTGATGTCTGTGCGAACCGGCTGTGCGGTGCTGCGCCCGGCGAACGCTGCTCGGCACTTCGAAGACGATTAGCCTTTTTTATTCATGACTGGCCGGGACGGGTTGCGAGGAGGTGCCAGAGATGCTCGCCGGGATGACTGCTGGCCAGGTGCAGGGTGACGGAGTCTAGGCGCTGGCGGACCCAGCCGCCGATCTTGATGAGGCGTAGCCGCAGAGTCCCCAACTGCAGATGGGGGACATGGAGGCGAGCGAGCCAGCGCCGGATGGTATCCAAGAGCCAGTAGGCGGCGCTGTGCAGGAGCAGCCGGAACTGATTGGCCCAGAAGCGATGGCAGCTCAAGCGATCGGCGAAACAGTCATCCTTGAGGTCCTTGATGCACAGCTCGGGGCGATCCCCACGCCGGGTGTACCAGGTGTAGAGGTCCTCGGGCTTGTCCTCCCGCGTGGTGACGACAAACCGGAGGTTGAGCCCTTTCTCCAGGGCTTCGGCTTTATAGACCACCCGTCGCTCGCACTCCCAGGAGTCAGCCTGGTACTGTCCCTCAGCAAACAGCCGGACCTTCTCCCCCGCTCGGCCCGCTGCTCCCTTGCCTGCTCGGCCAGTGCTGCTGCCATCGCTTCCAGCCGGGGGTTGCGTCCCAGTGCGATGGTGTAGGCGATGTGCTGTGCCTCCAGGTAGTCGTACAGGGCTGGCACGGCGAACCCGGAGTCGCCCCGGACCTCGATGGTGACCTGCGGCCAGCGGGTACGGAGGAGCCGAACCAGCCGTTTGAGGATGGCCAGCGCACCGCGGCTGGCATGACAGGTCCCGGGACGCAGGACGGCCGTGATGAGCTGGCCGGTGTCGCCATCGAAGATCAAGAGCGGGTGATACATGTACTGGCCGTAGAAGCCGTGGTAGGCGACCCCTTCCTGCTTGCCATGCGCGGGATCATCGGTGCTATCCAGATCGAGGACGATGTGCGCTGGGATCCCGTCGCGCTCCCGCTCCTGGAGATAGAGCTGCACCAACGCCATGGCGAGCCGGTAGCAGGCTTTGACGTCGACGGCATTCTCCAGCCGGGAGAGGGTGGGCTGACTCGCCAGATCAGCCCCGTCCGGACGGCGGCCACAGACCAGCTTCAAGAGTGGATCAGAGCGGAGGGTATCGGCATCATCCTGGTCCTCATAGCCACAGGCGATCTGGAAGACACGCTGACGGACCAGAGTCTCCAGGGAATGCCGGACGGAGCGATGGCGCCATTCCGGAATCTGCTGGGCAAAGGTGGCACAGAGGTCGAGGGCGGTATCGGCCTCCGAGAGCCAGCAGAGACCGCCGTCGGAGGTGAGCTGCGGACCGTCGAAGGACGCGACGAGTTGGGAGGTGGGCAGGCGGAAGTCGATAGACTGGGACACGAGGCATCTCCTGGGGAGGCGTGGTTTGTCGCTTCAGCCTACCCCGTGTTCCGAGATGCCTCGTCCTCTTTCACTCCCTTCGTGAATAAAAAAGGTTAGTACGACATACAGAAACCCCGCCAGAGATCGCTCTCTGTGCGGGGTTTCTGGTTCGCTTCGTGTTTCGGCACCGAGTCGACGTTTTGCCGTCGACTCGGTCCTCAGGTGCTAGTAGCCGATCGTTCCAGAGAGCGTATAGGAGGAGTTAGCGCCTCCGTTATCGGTCCCGGTTTCAGTGCCGGATCCGGTTGCTCCTTCGAAACGGCCGGTGCCACCAGTAATGGTGTACGTGGCCGTCAGCGTGTGGACCGCTCCCGCTGCCGTGGAAGCACACACCTGGCCCGTGGTGGAGACGAAGACTTCATCGCCATTGGCCGCGTACAGCGTGGAATTCCCGGTCACTGGAGCGCAGTACTCAGTGGCCGAGGGGAAAGTGACGTCGGCGTAGTCGATGGTAAGCGCCGACATGTACGGCCCCGTTCCCAGGTGCGAGCTGGTGGCCGTACCATTGATCGTTACTGTGCAGACGAATCCGAACTGGCAACCATGTGGCCCACCCGCGACCTGGGTGCCCGATCCACTCGACTTGAACGGCCTGCTATCCGAATTCGCCAGCGCCGAGCCAACGGTAAGGGTCAGTGCGATCGCGACCAGCGCGACAGCCGTCCCGAATCTGTTCATGTTCTCCACCTTTCACAAATTGTCGAATATGTCCGTCCGCCGACATCATAGGGTAGAACTGCACGAGTGTCAATGAGCGGGCGGTTACCCTTTCGGGCGCCATGCCAGAGACACAGGAACTGCAATCACAACGACGAATCAAACCTCGATCACATCGCACACGTGGGCCGCCTCTCTACGAGGCGGCCCATACCGAAGTGTCTATTGAGAAAAAGGCCCTTAGCTCAGTTGTGCCGCCACTCCCTGTTTCAGGGCGTCGGCAATATGGTTGGCGCACGCCTTGAACTTCCAGCGATAGAAGGCAAGAAGAAGGCCCGAATGGGTGTGCATCTCCACGGTGCGGGCGCCACCGCTCTCGGTGACGTTGTAGTTCACTTTGACCGGCATGGAGGAATTTGGCAGGAATAGCCCGATCCAGTACACGATGAGCTTGTTTCCGCCTTTGCCCTCGAGGCTCGCATTCCCAGTTTTCTTCACCTTGAGGCCCAGTGACTCCATGGTCTGAGTCCCGGCCCTGATCGCTTCATCTACACTTCGATTCGTCGTCAATGTTTCATCACGATTCGCCACGTATAACCTCCTGCAATGTCTCTTTCGACCCGTGCATCATACCTCAGTTGTAATGGTGTGTCAAATATGGGCACGGGTCGCCAGGACAATTCCGATACCGAGGGGGATTCTGGCACGGTGATTGCACTGGTACCAATTCAGGCGGGACCTGGACGTCGTTCCGGCTCAGGCAGCAATCTCTCGATCTTCTCAACGCGCCGGCGATCCCGCCAAAGGAGTGGACGGGAAATGAGTACGGCATTGAAAGCGGCGCCAGGCCCGGTTCGCAGTCTCGTGCCCGCCAGGATGGATCGCCTGCCGTGGACGCGCTTCCACTGGCTGGTCATCATTGGGCTGGGGGTGTCCTGGATCCTCGACGGCCTGGAAATTCAGATCGCCTCGACGGTCGGGACCGTGCTGCAAGACAAGCACACCCTTCATCTGACCACCGGCGATGTCGGCTCGCTCGGGTCGGTCTATCTCTTCGGCGAGGTGGTCGGCGCGCTGGTCTTTGGCCGCATCACCGACATGATCGGCCGCAAGAAGATGTTCGTCGCCTGCCTGGGCGCTCTATCTGGTCGCCAGCGGCCTCGGCGGCTTCTCCTTCAATCTATGGTCCCTGCTGGCTCTGCCGCTTCTTGGCCGGCATGGGCATCGGCGGCGAGTATACCGCCATCAACTCGGCCATCGACGAGCTGATCCCATCGCACTATCGCGGTCGGGTCGATATCGCCGTCAACGGCACCTACTGGGCCGGCGCCATGGTCGGCGCGCTCAGCCTCGATCTTCCTGCTCGATCCCGCACATGCTTCCGGTCAACCTCGGCTGGCGGCATCGGCTTCTTCATCGGCCCGATCGCCGGTCTGATCATCATCTACCTTCGCCGCACCATCCCCGAGAGCCCGCGCTGGCTGATGACCCACGGCCGCGAGGAGGAGGCCGAGCGGATCGTCGACGAGATCGAGGAGCGCGTGCGAGCGCGAGGGCGTCCAACTGGAGCCGGTGCCGGAAAGCAAGGCGATGGAAGTGAAGGCGACCGGCATCGGTCTCCTACATCCAGATCGCCAGGACCATGCTTGGGCAGTACCCGTCGCGATCGTTCCTGGGCTTCTCCATGATGGTGACGCAGGCGTTCCTCTATAACGCGATCTTCTTCACCTACGCGCTGGTGCTGCAGCACTTCTACCAGATTCCATCCGATCGAATCGGGGTGTACTTCTTCCCGTTTGCCGTGGGCAACCTGCTCGGCCCGCTCCTGCTCGGGCACCTGTTCGATACCATCGGCCGGCGCAAGATGATCCTGGCCACCTACGGCGGCTCGGGAATCCTGCTGGCGATCTCGGCGGTGATGTTCCACGCCGGGATGCTGAACGCCGTCACGCAGACCGGCTTCTGGTGCGTGATCTTCTTCTTCGCCTCGGCCGGCGCCTCGTCGGCCTACCTGACGGTCAGCGAGATCTTTCCCGCTGGAGTTGCGCGGGCAGGCGATCTCGTTCTTCTTCGCCATCTCGCAGCTGGCCGGTGGCGTGGCCGCGCCCCGGATCTTCGCCGCCCTGATCGGCAACGGCACCAGCAGCCTTCCGCTCACGATCGGCTACTTCATTGGCGCCGGTATCATGATCGCCGGTGGACTGATCGCCTGGTTCTTCGGCGTCAATGCCGAACGCAAGTCGCTGGAGGATATCGCCACGCCGCTTTCGGCGGTGTCGCGTCCATCACCCCGACACGGGCCGGCAATAGCCAGCTAAGCAGAACTATCGATCGCTTCCTCAGCGAACCAGTAACACCGGACATTCGGCCAGATGCACGATCCGGTGGGCAACACCGCCCAGGAGTACGTCGGTGACTCGGGAGTTGCGGTCGCCGACGATGATGAGGCTCGCGTTGTGGGTTCGAGCGATGTCGAGAAGATCGCGGGCCGTGGATCCTGCCCCGGTCCCGACTTGACCCCGTGCCTTCACACCCGCCTGTCGCAGTTGCTCGACGGCTCCGTTCACCAGTTCCTGAGCGGTCTCTTCAGTTTCAAAGTGGACGGCTGGAGCCAATGCGCCCGGTTTGCCGCCAGCCGCGAGGAATTCGGCACGGCGTTCCAACTGCCTGACATGAGCAACCAGCACATCGGACTGAAATGCCAGCCCCAATTCCTGGGCGGTCTTGAGGACAAGCTCGCCGCGGGCAGCATCGCTGTCGATGGCGGCCACGATTCGTTCAAACACGCGCGCCTCCTGCTCGTAACTTCGGATCGGGCTCGCCGGGAACATCGGATTATATGCCCGATCCTGACCGGGGTATCGCCTCGGTGTTCACCCTCCAGATTCGTAATCGGGTACCGACGTGGCTTCAATCACCCTGGAAATCGAACGGCTGTTGCTGCTCGAACGGCGGGCCGATTTCTATGGTCACGAGCCGGTGCCGCCGCAATACTATCGACCGGGGGTCGCCGAGATAGGTATGGCCGTCGACGATTACTCGCTCGGATTCGCCGTGGGAAACTGTCGCTGTCAGCACCTGGGTCCGGGATAGCGGCTGATGCCAGATGTCAAAGAACTCGCCCAGGGTGAATCGGGCCGCAGCCGGAGCCTCCATGTGAATCTCACCGCTATTGTCGTGGGTGTGCAGCCAGTACAGGCACAGGTCGTCGTTGATCCCAATTTGCGAGGGCACCGTGGCCTGATGCCCGCGGATGAAGATATCGAGGTGAGCATGTTGGTGGTAGGTGATGTCCTCGGTATTGCAGGGAATGCCATCGATACGTTGTGCCAGAGTCACTTCAGTCGGTGTCGGGCCCACTCGTGAGGAGGCCACGGGAGGATGCGATGTGCCTCGGGAATAAACGAGATACCCGACGAGCGCAAGTATCCCAAGGCCGACCAGCACCGCACCCAGAATCAACGAGCGGCAGCCTGCCCTTGAAACCGGCGCCGCCGGTTTCGACCGGGCGCTGCCTCGCATCCCTCCCTTTCGATTTGGGGTTGGGCGCCGATTGTGCTTCTTACTTCGTCCCATGTCGACTTAGATCGAGAACGGCGCTTTCTCGACTGGTGATGCCGTGATCCGTCCGCCGCAGGGCGTGATGGCGGGGCCGGTGTTCGCGTAGGTAACCAGCGGAAGGTGATCGTTGGGTGGTGTGATCATGAGGTACCGGGCGCTGGGGCACGCTTCACTCCCGGTCGGAATCTCGGCCCAGTACAGAAGAAGTACGCCGTGCCATTGGGTCCGAGTTGGACGAGGGTCACCGCGTGATGGCCGGCCAGGTTGGTACTCCAGGTGACATGCGTTGGGAGGGTGGTGAAGGTTGTATCGAGAAGCTGCACTCCGGGAAAGCCGGAGAGCGTGCAACCAGAATTCGAGATGTTACGGATGCGGTACATCACGCCGTAATGGCCGGCCGCTCCGCTGCCCTGAATCGGGCGAATCAGCAGTTGATAATTCTGGCACCCACCGGCAGCCGCGCTGGGCGCCGCCGTTCCCCGCGCGGAGACGTCTCCGACCGGAATGTTCACCGCGAGGGTCGCCAGTAGTACGCCAGACGCGAGCAGTAGCCGGAGCCTGAGTGTCATTCTTTCCCACCTTTATTGATGATTCCATCTCGTCAACGTTGGAGTGGTCGGAAACGTAACACTACTCCTGATGCTGGGGCCACATTCGAGGCTCATGGTGATGACTCAGCAGCGTCTCGCTGATATCGCGGAGATGCTCGAGTTGCTCGGGACTCAACCGATCGAAGAGATGCTCCCGCACGCTCTGGACGTGGCAGGGGGCTGCGGATTGCAAGACGGAATAGCCCTCGTCGGTGAGCACGGCGAACCAGCTCCGCCGGTCTGAGGGGCACGGCTCCCGCCGAATCCAGCCCATCCCCTCCAGCCGTGAGGCGGCATGGGAGATCCGGCTTGGTGAGACTTGCAGAGCGGCGGCGACTTCGCTCATGCGCAGGGTGCGGCCCGGCGCTTCCGAAAGCGCCATCAGTACTTCGTAGTAGGTGAGTGGCATGCCGGCGCCTTGCTGCATATCTCGCTCGAATTCGGCGAAGAGCAGTCGGGTGCCGATCAGGAAGGCGCGCCAGGTCCGCTGCTCGTCGGGACTCAGCCAGCGCGTGTTGGCCATGCTGCCTGCCCTCTGTTGATTTATTTGAACGTTCAAGTATATACTACTACATCACCGCCTGGAGGCATAGCATGACAGCTCCTGAATATCTGCAGACCACCTCGATCGATCCGGCAACGGATGTCGGCCTGCTTTCCCTCACCGTGGCCGACCTGGAACGGTCGTTGGCTTTCTACACCGATACGATCGGCTTCGCCGTCCTCAAGCGAGAACCGGCTGGAGCGACGCTTGGAGTCGCTGATACCCCGCTGCTCGTACTTCAGGAGCATCCTGGCGCCGCTGCCTGGCCTCGAGACCGGGAGAGCTTTACCGGTCTGTACCACTTCGCGATCCTGCTGCCCAACCGTGCGGACCTTGGCCGGTGGCTCCGCCACTGGCTCGAGCTTGGCTTTCCCGTTCCCGGACAGGGTGACCATCTGGTCAGCGAGGCGCTCTATCTCGAGGATCCGGATGGCAATGGCATCGAAATTTACCGCGATCGTCCCCGCGATCAGTGGCAGTGGGACGGCGGGCAGGTACGTATGGCCAGCAACCCGGTCGACATCCGTGGCTTGCTGCGTGATGCCGAAACTGCTGGTGAACCGTGGAACGGCATGCCGGCCGGGACCCGACTCGGCCACATCCACCTCCAGGTTGGAGATATCGCGCAGGCGGAACGGTTCTATCACCAGATCATTGGGTTCGATGTGGTGGCGCACATGCCCACGGCGCTGTTCATATCGGCTGGTGGCTACCATCATCACCTGGGCATGAATGTCTGGCACAGTCGCGGTGCCGGACCGGCCCCGGAAGGAACCGCGGGGTTGCGGTATTTCAGCATCAACCTGCCGTCAGTCGAGGCGCGGAATCAGGTGATTGAGCGCCTGGAAGCCGCCGGGATCGCCACCAGGCGGAACGGTGACGATGTGGTCGTCCAGGACCCGTGGAACAACACCATCCTTCTCCAGGTCAGACACCTGCCGGCCCTCGAGGCGTAGTCGAAGATTGAGTCACCGGTCTGGCCACCACGGTTGAGATACCCCGGAGCAGTCAGGTACGCAGGCTAACCGGCGGCAGGTGACCACCCTGGCTTGCCCCTGTCGTCGCGTCCAACCGGTCCCGATACGCGGAACAATGTAGGCCGACGCCCTCTGTGGGCGGCTTCGCGTTCCCCAACCAACCACATCCCGATTTCACCCCACCCGTTGGTAGGCGACGCCGCCAGGGGGACGGTATGAGGATATCGGGGATAGTATTGGATGGGGAACGCGAAGCCGCCCACAGAGGGCGTCGGCCTACATTGTTCCGCGTATCGGCACCGGTTGGACGCGACGACGGGGAAACCTCGAATCTACGCTTCAGCCTGCCGCCGGGGGCGACGCACCAGTTCACCCCCGCAGTTGGGACAGATGAATGCGCCCTGCTCGGCACAGTCGGGGCAGAACGTGCATTCGTAGCTGCAAATAAACGCCTCGTCGCCAGCGGCGATCGATCGGTGGCATCGCTCGCAGGCGTCTTTCATCAGCAGAGACATCGTCCGCTCCCTCCGTTGCTATCACGTATACTGTGCTGGAGCATATGATTCATCATCGCGACAATGTGCATTGCAGCGATTCTATGCCCCCATCCGGTGTTCTTTCGCGAGGGCTCATATCCGTGATTCTGGCATCCGTATGATGGTATCCGCCAACGAGTACACGGTCGGATATTGCTCTAGCTGCACCCGCACCGCCTCCTTGAACGCTGCGTCCCGAATGTGGGAAGCGTTTATCCGGGCGTTCAGGGTCGACGCGTCCAGCGACGCGCGTGCCGCCAGGACGCCCACCGCCAGGTCGCCAAGAGCGTTTGGATTGACCAGGTCAAGTACTGTCGAGGCCAGCTCTATTACCCGCGCCGCCACCGCCGCGGTCCGAAGCGGTGTGTCGGTAGCGCCTTTCAGTGCCTCCTGGATCCGAGCCGAGCGTTTGGCTCTCTCGTCGGGAGTATTTCGAGGCAACTGCTGGGCAGCGATGACCTCCCGATATGCCTCGGCATCTGCTGCTGCCAGAATCAGAGCTCGAGTGCGCAGTTCGTCCGCTTCAATGCCAATTCGAGTGGCGCGGGCGTCCTCTTCAGCCGAGTGGTTGCGACCCAGGGACAGGGTACAGACCATAGCGAGTAGAGCCGCGCCGGTTGCGCCCATCAGGGCGGCGGCCGCGCCTCCGCCGGGCTCCGGAGTCCCTGCCGCCAGCGCCGACAGAAAATCGCCGACTGTCTCCGTCTCCACGGTCGTGGCCATTGGCGTGCGCTCCTCTCGTATGCTATCTCGACGGCAGCTCGCGGTCGTATCACCGGGACCGAGCATTTTCCCGACTATGGGTGTGCCAGATAATTTTCGCCGGTCGTGCTCCGGCGCCACCTTTCTACAGGAGATGAGATGAAAAGCGACATCGAAATTGCGCAGGCCGCTCGCCCGCGTCCGATCGTGGAGGTCGGACTGGAGGCAGGATTGCAGGAGGACGAACTCGAGCTCTATGGCCGCTACAAGGCAAAGGTACTGCCGAGCGCATTCGATCGTCTCGCCGCCGCGCCGGATGGCAAGCTCGTGCTTATCACTGCCATCACCCCGACGGTAGCCGGCGAAGGCAAGACCACGACCACCGTCGGGCTGGCTCAAGCGCTCAACAAGATCGGTAAGCGAGCCGTTGCCACCATTCGTGAGGCTGCCATGGGGCCGGTATTCGGCGTGAAGGGCGGGGCCGCCGGCGGCGGTTACTCGCAGGTCATTCCCATGGAAGACATCAATCTGCACTTCACCGGCGATATGCACGCTATCACCGCCGCTAATAACCTTCTCGCCGCTCTGATCGACAACTCCCTGCAGCAGGGCAATCCGCTTGATCTCGATTCGCGCCGCATTACCTGGCGCCGCTGTCTCGATATCAACGATCGTTCCCTTCGTCACGTCATGATCGGGCTGGGCGGGACCGCCGACGGTGTGCCCCGCGAGACTGCATTTGATATCACGCCGGCTTCGGAGATCATGGCGGTATTTTGCCTCTCCGAAGACCTAACCGACCTTGCCC
The DNA here is from genome assembly GCA_963731225.1 of uncultured Chloroflexia bacterium. Lineage (GTDB taxonomy): Bacteria > Chloroflexota > UBA5177 > UBA5177 > UBA5177 > CAVSUG01. The sequence goes on along the minus strand of CAVSUG010000002.1, from coordinate 1,755,595 downwards.
GACGTCTCGGTCGCATCGTCATCGGGTATACATCGACCAACGAGCCTGTTCGCGCTTCCGATCTGAAAGCGGAAGGTGCATTGACCGTGCTCCTGCGTGACGCGCTGAATCCAAACCTGGTGCAAACGCTGGAGGGCGGTCCGGCGCTGGTCCACGGTGGCCCATTCGGGAATATCGCACACGGCACCAACACTATCCGGGCCACCCGTCTGGCCTTAAAGATCGGCGACTACGCCCTGGTGGAGACCGGATTTGGCGCCGATCTGGGGTTTGAGAAGTTCTGCGACATCGTCGCCCCGCAAACCGGCTTGAAGCCGGATGCTGCCGTCGTCGTGGCCTCGGCCCGCGCCTTGAAGCTCCATGGTGGCGTTCCCAAGCGAGAGCTGGGACAGGAAAACGTGGCGGCGGTGCTGGCAGGATTACCGAACCTGCAGCGCCATGTCGCCAACGTTCGCCAGTTTGGGCTACCGGCGCTCGTCGCTATCAATGTGTTTCCGACCGATTCGGAGCGGGAGCTGGTCGCTATCGAAGAGGAACTCAAGGCGTCCGGTGTCACCTCGGCTCGCTCCACCATTCATGCTGACGGCGGCGAAGGTGGACGGGCCATGGCACAGGCGTTGGTTGACCTGGTGACCCGGGAACCATCCGACTTCCGGCCCCTCTATGGGCCCGAATTGTCGCTGCGTCACAAAATCGAGACGGTGGCATCGCGCGTCTACCGTGCTAATGGTGTCGACTTCGTGGGCACGACGGGTCGCGACCTGGACCGCTTCGAAAAGCAGGGCTACGGCCGTCTTCCCGTTTGCATGGCGAAGACGCAGTACTCGTTTTCCGATGATCCCACCCGGCTCAACGTGCCCGAAGGGTTCCGCATCTCGGTACGTTCGGTGCGACTCTCCGCCGGTGCGGGCTTTGTCGTTGCGCTCACCGGCGACATCATGACCATGCCGGGTCTGGGCAAGACGCCGTCGGCCGGACGAATCGGCGTGGGCGAGGATGGCAGGATTGTCGGACTTGATTAGGGCCATATCAGAAAGCAATCGACAGACTGGAGAAGATACGAATGAAGATTCCTGACTCAACTCGGTATCTCGTCATCGGTGCCGGCGTTCACGGCCTCAGCACCGCCTACCATCTGGCGCGCGCTCTGCGCGAAAAGGGAACGGGAAGCGGAGCCGATGTTTTGCTCCTGGAGAAAAAGCGTGTCGGCGCCGGTGCTTCCGGAATCGCCTGCGGCGTGGTGCGCAACTTCTATTTCCAGCCGGCGATGAATGAACTGATCCGGCTCTCGGTCGAGGTCTGGGAGGAGCATCCCGAGGTTCTCGGCTACCACCCCGTCGGGTATATCGCCGCCGCGCCGGAGCGGCAAGCAGAGGATTTGGTCGCCATCGGCCGTCGGCATGCCGAGATCGGGTACCGCTCCGAGGTCATCACCGGAGAAAAGGACTGTACCCGCCACCTGCAAGCCATTCTGCCCGACTTCAACGCTGAAGGGATCGAGGCGGTTCTGCACGAAAAGCAGGGAGGTTGGGCCGAACGCGACAAGACGGTGGCCGGGCTTGCTCAACTGGCGCGAGGTGAAGGGGTGACGCTCCTGGAAGGCGTGGAAGTGACGGGTTTCGATGTCCAGAACGGCGTTATTCGCGCGGTGGAGACATCCGAAGGGCGAATCGAAGCGGAGATGGTTGTCGTCGCGCCGGGGCCATGGGCCGCGGGCTTCTGGCAGATGCTCGGTCTGCCCATGACGGTCGAAGTGCGCACGCCGGATGGAACCGTCAGCCGCCCCATGTTCACCTACCTGAAGTTGCAGGAGGGTGAGGTCCAGACCAACGTGGAATATGCCACGGCCGACGGCAAGGAGCCACCGGTCATCCATCTCGATCACGATGTTCCGCTGGTCTCGGACATGACCGGAAGGGTGATCACCACCGAGCCCTGGGGCATTTACTTCAAGCGGGATAAGGGCGGCGTACAGGGCGGCGCGGTGCCGATCTAACTTGGCACCAGCGTAAACCTCGAGCCCTACGGGCATGACAATCCGGAGCATGTTGTCGACGAGTCGTTTGCCGACTACTTTACCGCCGGTCTGGCCTGGACGCTCGGGCGCTTCCGCGGCTTGAGTCGCTCCTACCGGCAGCGTCCCAACGGAGGGATTGGAGCATTCACGCCCGATAACTTCCCGGTGTTCGACTTCATGCTGCCCAATTTGTACTTCGTTGCCGATTCGAACCATGGCTTCAAAATGCTTGGTGTGGGTCGAGAGGTAGCCACGCTGCTGACCGGCGGACATAGTCCAGCCCTGGCGCCATTCCGTTTTTCGCGCTACCAGGAGGGAGTGTTACATCCGACCTCACACAGTCCCTTCCCCTGGAGCTAATAGCTTGACGAACGACCTGGACGGCGACTTTCTGGCTCGCCTGGCGGCTGGCCAGTCATCGTTTTCTCCCAAGATGGCTCGGCTGGCGGCCTTCTTGAGCGAGGAGTACGTCCGGGCTGCCTTCATGACTACCCGTGAGATTGCTGCTGCCGCCGGCGTCAGTCTGGCCACGGTGGTACGTTTCCCGGCTGTGATTGGCTATCGCGACTTCGACGCATTTCGCAATAGCATCCAGGATCGTGTCAACTTCGATCTCACCGCGGTCGAGCGGATGCGAGCGGTGCCGGAGACGGCTCGCACTCCGGCGGCGCTACTCACGCGCATCATCGACGCCGAAATTCAAAGTCTGGACACGCTGGCACGGACGTTTGCCGAGGAGGAGTTAGAGCGCTTCGTCCAGGCACTACAGAAGGCCACCGGGGTTACCATTGTCGGGTTTCGCTTCGTGAGTCCGCTGGCCCTGTACTTTAGCTATTCGCTGGGCCGGATTAAAGCCAACGTGCAGGCCGCTCTGCAGGCCGATTCCTCGCTCTACGATCACGTCCGGCTGATAGATGGCGGCCACCTGCTCGTCGCTCTTTCGTTTGCCCGTTATCCCAAGGATCAATTGTCATTGATACGCTATGCCCACAGCCTGGGACGGCGAGTCCTGGTCATTACCGATAACCCGCTTTCACCGGTGATACCGTATGCCGAGGTGGTCCTGTATGCCAAGGCGAGTTTGCCCGACTTCGTCGGCTCTCTGGGGGCGCCTGCCGCTCTGATCAATTGCGTGGTCTCAGAACTCAGTGTCCTGTTGGGGGATGAGGCGCTCGCACGCTTGCAGGCGCTGGAGGATGTGGCCGAGACGGTTGGCACCTACGTCAGCAGTGGACGCGGATCTCGAGCCCCCGCGAGCGTTCCATCGGCCTGAATCTGGAGGGATCATACCATGTCGTTTCTCATAGTCTGCCCCAATTGCGGATCGCGTTCGTCGGATGAATTCCGTTTCGGCGGTGAAATCCGCCCACCCGCGGATGGTGTGCCATCTCGCCAGGCCTGGGGCGCCTACCTATACGAGCGAGCCAACGTCAAGGGAGTGCAGGAAGAGTGGTGGAACCACCGGCACGGATGCCGGCGCTGGTTTGTCGCCAGACGAGACACCCGCACCAATACGGTTCTGGAGACGAAGTGGCTGAATCAACAGCAAGGAGATGGGGATGCCGAAGCGCGTGACGCCCGTTCTACAGCGGCTGCCGGAGACGATGTCTCCGGCCTTGAATAGATCGCGAACCGTCACCATCTCCTTCGATGGTGTGCCCATCGAGGCCTACATCGGAGACACCGTCGGATCGGCGATCTACGGTTCTGGGCAGCGACTATTCAGCCGTTCCTTTAAATATCATCGTCCCCGTGGACTGCTGTGCTGCCGCGGCGCATGCCCCAACTGCCTGGTAACCGTCGACGGCACGCCAAACGTTCGGGCCTGCGTGACGCCGGTTGCCGAGGGGATGCAAATCAGGTCGCAGAACGCCTACCCGTCGCTGGAGTTTGATGCCCTGTCCGTTATCGACAAGCTGGACCGTCTGCTGCCGGTCGGCTTCTACTACAAAACCATGATGTATCCTCGCTCGCTCTGGCCGCTTTATGAAACGGTGTTGCGCAACATCGCCGGTCTGGGCACGGTTGATTTCGACAAGCCCGGTCATGTCGAGTACGTTCACCGTCACCTCCATCCCGACGTGGCCGTGATCGGTGGTGGCCCGGCGGGACTGGCGGCCGCTATTGCTGCTGCTCAGGAGGGAGTCCGGGTGGTGATCGTTGACGACAACCCGAGTCTGGGCGGTCACCTGCGAGGAGACATGTGGTCGTATGACGAAGTGGGTGAGTTTTCTGGGCGGCGCGGTCACGATATCGTTACCGAACTGGAACGGCGGGTGCGTGAAGCGCCGAACATTGAGACGCTGACGAGTGCCACTGCGGTGGGACTATACGAGGGTAATCTGATCGCGGTGGCGCAGGGAGAGACACTGATTGAGCTGCGGGCCGGCAGCATTGTCGTCGCCACCGGCGTGTCGGACCATCCGCTCGTTTTTCAGCAGAACGATCTACCAGGGGTGATGCTCGGCTCCGCTGTTCAGCGGCTGATGCGTCTCTGGGCGGTGAAGCCCGCGCAGCGCGCGGTGGTGATCTCGGCCCATGATGAGGGGCTGCGCGTGGCCGCTGATCTGGTCGCTGCCGGAATAACGGTGGCGGCGGTTGCCGAGCACCGGACAGACCTCGCGGATAGTCCCGAGTTGCGCCTGCTGGCAGAGGCCGGCGTGCCGGTGCTGCGCGGCTGGAGTGTCGCCGAAGCTACCGGTGCGAGGGAAGTCGAGGGTGCCATCCTGGTGCAACTCGATGCCGCCGGTAGATCGATTCCAGGCACGGAACGCGAGGAGTCGTGCTCGCTGATCGTCCTGTCCACCGGCCTGGAGACGAACTCATCGCTGCTCTGGCAAGCTGGTTGCACGGTGGCATTCGACGAGAATCTGGGTCTATTTACGCCGCGATCGATGGTTCCGGGCATACTGGTGGCCGGCGGCTGTGACCGGTGTGAGGACGCTGGAGACGGCGTTGCTGGGCGGGCAATTGGCCGGCTCCGAGGCGGCGACTGCAACGCCGGCCACTGGAGATGTGAGCTCGCTTGACGGCTTGCGCACTCAACTGCTGGAACTCGAGGAGAGCTATCGCAACCGAGTCCAGACCCGACTGGTTCCGGTGGTTTCATCGCGTGGCCGCAAGAAGTTCATCTGCCCCTGCGAAGATGTCACCCTCAAAGACATCGATCAGGCGGTGTGCGAGGGGTTCGATCATATCGAGACGCTGAAGCGGTACAGCACGGCCACAATGGGGCCGTGTCAGGGCAAGATGTGCGCGATGAATACAGTGGCCGCCTGCGCGCATGCCACCGGTCGAACCATCGCCCAGACCGGCACCACCACCTCGCGCCCTCTGGTCCAGCCGGTGACGCTCGGCGCCATTGCCGGTCCGCACTTTGAGCCGGTCCGGCTGACGCCGATGCATCAGCGACACCTCGAGGCCGGCGCCGAAATGATGGATGCCGGTCAATGGAAGCGTCCGCGCGTCTACACCTCGATCGAGGACGAGGTGCGGGCCGTGCGCGAACGCGTGGGATTGATCGACGTCAGCACGCTCGGCAAGCTCGACCTTCAGGGCCGTGACGCCGTGAAGTTGCTGGAGCGGGTCTACACCAACAAGTGGGCTGATCTACGTGTCGGCCGGGTTCGGTACGGTGTGATGGTCGACGAGTCCGGTATCATCCTCGATGACGGCACGGTCGCCCGGCTGGCAGAAGAGCAGTACTTCGTCACCACCACCTCCTCCGGAGTCGCCGCGATCGAGGAATGGCTGAACTGGTGGAAAGAGGGCACCGATATCCGCGCGCACGTCACCAATGTGACCTCTGGCCTGGCGGCGGTGAATCTCGCCGGACCGCGCTCCCGCGAGGTGCTGGCCAAACTCACCGATTTCGACATCTCGGCCCAGGGTCTTCCCTATCTGCGCGCGGCCAGAGCCAGTGTTGCCGGTATCCCGGCCACGATCCTGCGCATCGGCTTCGTGGGTGAGCTGGGGTACGAGATGCACGTGCCCGCCGAGTACGGCGAGTATCTGTGGGACGCGCTGATGAAGGCCGGCGAAGAATTTGGTATCGTCCCGTTCGGGGTCGAGGCACAGCGCACCTTGCGGCTGGAGAAGGGGCACATCATCGTCACTCAGGACACCGATGCGCTTTCCAATCCACTCGAGGCTGATATGGCCTGGACGGTCAAGTTCGACAAACCAGACTTCATCGGTCGCACGTCGCTGCATCATGTGAAGGAGGCAGGATTGCGCCAGAAGCTGGTGGGTTTCAGGATGCCGGACGGTTCGGCGGTTCCGGATGAGGGGGCGCAGATCGTCAGGGCCGATGGCTATCCCGTGGGTCGGGTCACCAGTGCCCGCCGCAGCCCCGTGCTCGGCGCTGTGATCGGCCTGGCCTGGGTGCCGTTCGAACAGAGTACCGAAGGCTCGGAATTATCGATTCAACAGAACGGCGCGCAGGCACTCGCTCGGGTTGTCTCCGTTCCTTTCTACGATCCAGCCGGCACCCGGATGAAGAGCTGAGGAGGGGACAGGCATGATGCCCATTCAGGAACACTCGTCGCGACAGAGTACGGGATCTCGTTGGAACCGCCCAGCTCGGCTGACGCCCCTCTATCACGAACATCGGGCACGCGATGCAACCATGATCGAACTCGACAGCTGGCTGATTCCCTCCTCGTATGGCGATCCAGAGGCAGAAGTGGCTGTTCTGCGCACGGCAGTTGGACTCCTCGATGTGAGCGAGACGGGTAAGATCGACGTCAAAGGCAGCGAGGTTGAAACAGTGCTGCGTGGTCGATTCCCCGATATCGAAGGGTTTCCACTGGAAAAAACGGCAATAGCGGCGGATGGAACGATGATCTACCGGTTAACGAACGAGGAAGCGCTCCTCATCAGTGCCTCTGCGGCCGCCGCGGGAATGATTCCATCGTTGCAAACTGCTGCCGGCCCGGACGCGGACATCCAGGTCGTCGACCTGACCGGCTCCTGGTGTGGCCTACGCCTCCTCGGGCCGAATGCTCCCGCGCTTCTCGAGCGAGTCTCCGCGCTCGATCTCGCTCCCGATCGTTTCGCGCCTGGCGCCGTGGTGCAGGGTGCGGTGGCGAGAGTCCACGCGGTCATCGCGCGACAAGATCGGGGTAATCTCCCGGGATATTCGGTGTACGTGGATCGAGACTTAGGAGTGTACCTCTGGGACACGCTCCTGGAACTGGGCGCTCCTCTGGGACTTCAACCGGTGGGACGCCAGGCAGTGGAGGCGCTGGACTGATGGACCCATTGCAATTATTCAGCAAGAAACCGATGTGGACCACCCGCCCGCTCAAGAATCGCTACGACGTGGTGATCATCGGCGGCGGGGTGCACGGCCTGGCGACGGCGTATTACCTGGCAAAGCAGGGAATCACCGACGTCGCCGTGCTCGATCGGAGTTATATCGGCAGTGGCGCCAGCGGCCGGAACACGGCGATTATCCGGTCCAACTATCGGACGCCGGAAGGCATCGCGTTCTACGACGTCTCGGTGAAGCTCTACGAGAACCTGAGCAAGGAACTCGACTATAACGTCCTGTTTTCGCAGCACGGACATCTCACGCTGGCGCATACCGATTCGGCTGTCACCGGCCTGCGGGTGCGCGCCGAGACGAATATCCTGCGCGGCGTCGACAGCCGTCTAATCTGGCCGGCGGAGATTGAGAGGCTGGTACCGGGGCTCGATGTGAGCGCCAACGCGCGCTATCCCATCCAGGCGGCGCTCTATCATCCTCCCGGCGGCATCATCCGCCACGATGCTGTGGTCTGGGGATACGCTCGCGGGGCCGACCGGCAGGGGGTGTCCATTTTTCCGCATACCGAAGTCACCGGCATTCGGCGAGAGAATGGCAGGGTTCGTTCAGTCCTCACCTCTCGGGGCGAAATCTCGGCGCCAATCGTGGTGAATTCGACTGCCGGAGACTGTTCCACGATCGCCCGAATGGTCGATGTGCGCTTGCCGGTGACGACCCATCCGCTGCAGGCCTGTGTCACCGAGCCGCTGAAGCCGTTCCTCGATAAGGTGATTGTGTCGGCGACGATGCACGTGTACGTCAGCCAGACCGATCGCGGCGAACTGGTGCTTGGTTCCGAGATCGATCCGTACACCTCGTACAGCTATCGATCGACCCTGCCATTCCTCCAGTCCACCGCAGGGCATCTCCTCGCCCTCTTTCCAGGATTGCACGAAGTAAAGGTATTGAGGCAGTGGGCGGGAATCTGCGATATGACGCCGGACTACAGCCCGATCATGGGCGAAGTGCCGGGCGTGAGCGGGTTCCTGCTCGACGTGGGCTGGGGCACCTATGGCTTCAAAGCCGGGCCAGTATCCGGCAAGCTGATGGCCGAACTGATCGCCACGGGATCGACGCCCAGCTTGCTGGAGCCGTTCAGCATCACACGCTTCTACCGCGACCGGCTGGTGGGTGAAAAGGCGGCTGCCGCGGTATCTCACTGAGTATCTCCACGCATCAGATGTTTTCTGGGATCAAAGGTCTCCCGAAATAGAGGACTTCTGGCTCTGGCGGGCCTGGGCCCGGAAGCATACAGTATTGATGAGGGAGCAGGATACACAATTATGTATTCCTGAACGGGAGAGCGTACCGCCGAGCGCCTGAACGTGGGGAATGCCTTCGGCGGCTGCTTTCCCAAACTGACACACTTCGGGGAACACGTGCGCCACTGGTAGGGCTAGTTTCCGTTAGTCGCGTCACCGAAAAGTAGTCTGCCAGAGGACACTTTCATGGTGAACCGGCCATTCTCCGCCTCCGCAATAGGTCCGGCGGAGCAGCAGCCGTTGGGCTGGCATGAAGTAGGGGGATAAGACGTTTCTCTGGCACACGATGTTCAAACCATACACCAGGCCGATCGGAGCACATCATGGAGATACGGGTTCAGTGGACTAAGCGAGTCGTGATTGTAGGAGTGTCCGCATGCGCAGTGCTCTTCGCTTCTGGTTTTCCGGGAACCGGGCATGCTAGCCCCGCACTCGCCACTGCGCCAACGCTGGGAACTGCGGCCAGTTTCGCGGTCCTGGCCGGCTCGGCTGTGACCAACACCGGGCCGACCCTCGTCAGCGGTAATCTCGGTGTCTCTCCCGGGAGTGCAATCAGTGGCTTTCCGCCCGGAGTCGTGATCGGTGGAAGCAAACACGCTGGTGACGCGGTAGCCGCACAAGCGCAAAGCGATGCTCTCACGGCCTACAATAACCTCGCGGGGCAGCCCTGCAACTTCGACCTGACTGGTCAGGACCTGGGCGGCAAGACCCTTACCAGTGGTGTCTACTGCTTTTCGTCATCGGCACAACTCACTGGTCCACTCACGCTAAATGGCCAGGGTGATCCTAACTCCGTCTTCATCTTTCAGATCGGGAGTACACTCACCACCGCCAGTGCTTCCTCTGTTCTTCTGACCAACCTGGCGCAACCGTGCAATGTGTTCTGGCAGGTTGGTAGTTCTGCAACTCTCGGCACCGATACAACGTTCGTCGGCAATATTCTCGCGCTGACGAGCATCACCCTGACCACCAGCACACGGATAAACGGGCGAGCATTGGCGCACAATGGAGCGGTGACGATGGATACCAACCATGTTACCGCCAGCCAGTGTGCCAGCCCTCCAACTGCCACGCCGACGTCGTCTGGGTCGACAGCGACCCCGATTCCAACCGCGACCAGGGTCCCTGCTACATCGACTGCGACTCCCGTACCTGCTAGTCCGACAGCCACCACCGTCCGCATTCCAACAGCAACTAGCATTCCGGCGGGCCCAACCGCTACTGCCTTTTCAATCCCAACAGCGACAAGTGTCGTCGTTACTCCGATCGCCATTGCTGCGACCGCGACTGCGGTCGCAGCGGCTACCAATACCGCTATTGCCGCACCAACCTCTACTGCCATGGCGATAGCGACCAACACCGCGATTGCTGCGGCGACGAGCACGGCACTGGCGAGTCCAACTGCCACGACAACTGCCGTCGCTACCTCGACTGCAACCGCTAGCGCAACCTCCACCGCGATTGCTGCTACGTCGACGGCCATTAGTGGTCCGACCGCCACTTCCGTCACGGGAGCGACCGCGACGCCCACATCCAAACCAGGTAAGTCGGCGACCCCAGTGGTTACGGCAACCTCGGGGGCGACCCCAACTTCGACCCGGATTGTTAGTCACTCTCCCGGTCCACAGGGACATCCGATGCCCACTGTCGTTCCACGTACGGGCGCTGGTGGAACATCGTTGCTCCGTGCACCGCACACCGTTGCGTCACGCGGAGCGGCTCCAAATACACAAGTTCAGACGGGCGGTTTATCGCTCCAACCCAGTGGTGAGAATGCACTTCCGCGCACCGGCGGCGGGGCTGGAGGCGGAACACCGGCACGTCCAATCCCTTTGCTAGCCATCCTCGGCGCGCTAGGCATCATTGTAGGACGCCTCGTGCTGCGGGTGACCAAGCGCTAATCCACAATCAACAGAAGAGCGCTCACCTTGAGGGTGAGCGCTCTTCTGTTGACTCGACCCTTCCGCTCGCCCTTCGTTGGATGGCGCTGCGCAGAGCGCACTCCGTCGCGGTCATGTCTACGCCTGTGGCGTTCAGTGCAGATCAACATGCAGTTCGACGAAGGTGTTATCGTGTGAGATCTCGGTGACACTCACGTGATCGACTGGAAGATTAATGATGAAGATCGGATTCGCTGGAGTCAGTCGACCGACTTCCCACGTCATTGCAACTAGCGTGCTACCTGGTACTCGCTGTTCGGTCCACGTTTCTGCTATTACTTGCGTTCTGCCAAATCTGGGATCAGCATCTGCTCCGGTTTGCACTTCATATTCGAGCAGTACCTCTTCTCGCGGATTACCCGGATAGAAGCCCGTGTGACCTGTTAGCGGGATACGAAGCAGTGCTGGTTCGGTGGTGTTCCCATCAAGCTCTCGTCTCCGGATTCTGTAATTCCCCGTTGTAGTTACAGAGATGACTTGATTGAAGTGCATGTTGCCGGCAACTAATTGATCCAACCCGCTCCATCCCACGGGACTGGCTCCCATAACGCTATCTGGTCCGTACTGAGTACCCGTCGTGGAAGTGAGGTCAAGGACGTTGCTCTCGACTGCCGTCGAAACTCCGGAATGAGCCAATCCCAATAAACCATGTCCTAATTCGTGCTCCACCATTCTGGGATCTATCCACCCATGTAGAGGTGATTCAAGTTCCATCACATTGCCCTGCGTAACGCCTCCAGACATGCAGTTTCGTTTGTATGGGGTAAATATGACCGCTGCATCTGCCTTTGCAGTTGAAGGGTCCTGCAAAGTCGCTTGAAAGTGTTCGTCGGTCACCGTCGTCACGCTACAGTTAGAAGTGTCAACTCCGCTTTCCGGCAGTAATCGCGCCGCCTCCACTCTGATATGCAATGTAACTCCAATAGTGGCGAAGCTGGTTCGCACCGACGGTTCCCCCTGGGTTGGATCTCCATCACCATTCATGACTTCAGCTATGTGCGCCACCGAAGGGGCTGCTGGTTGCCCCGGAATGGTCATCGACACTGCGACAACGGTGTAGGTTCCCTGGTGCGTCTTCCAGGGCACGTCAGATGCTACGACCGGAGCGACCGAGGATGAGCTGATGTGATTGTGGACAATCGACTGGGGAGCCGGCGTGGACGCAAGCACCTCATGCCCATTAGGTTCACCACTCGCACTTGCCAGGCGTGGATGGCTTAGACCAGAAAAGCCAAGTGGTAGTAGAAGGAGCAGACCGACGTTGAACCAGCATCGGCGCACTGATTTCCTGGCCGCGTGGGTACGTCCTGCCCAGTTCCTGGAAAGATTTTGGGCGCACGAGTCGTCAAGGTAAACGATCCTTCTTCCTCTCCCGGAATCCCATCAGCAACAATGGCTTCTGGTCAGCTTTACCCCAGGGACACACTCTAGGGGACTTTCGGCCTAGCGTCTAGAGGGACCTATGGCAGGGGGTCGCTCCAGACCCGGGAGAGATACGGCCTGTATCGGCGATCCGGCTACGATGCGAGAGCGCTGCGTGCGCCTACGTTACCCCTCGGCTGAGTGGCCTCCTAGATGGGGAGCCACTCTCCTCGAGCCACCGCCGGAATATACGTCTCCAGCTCCGGGCAGGGAAAGGTGATCGTCTGTCCCAACTCGGCCGAACGGTAGATTGCCATCAGGATCTCGACCACGGCCACTCCGTCCTCGAAGGTTTCGATCGGCGTCCTGCCACTGCGGAAACACTCGACCATGTGCCGGTTCTGCAGGACATAGCCATAGACCGAGGCTTCGTCCTCGACCACCGGCATCTGACCTTGTTCGGCATTCTGCTTCTCAACCAGGTCTTCGCCAGCACTTCCGGTGACCGCCCGCGAGAAGAACACCTTGAGTCCGGAGTCGAGTGTGCTGAGCTGCATGGAGTACTCCGGACCGAGCAACTCGATCTGGGTGCGGAGTCCAGCGCCGACGTAGGCCCATGAAGTCGTGGTCTCGATGATGGCAGTGTGACCCTCGTCGTCCTGCAAGGTGAGGAGGCCGCGGGCAAAGTCTTCGGAGGGATGACGAGTGTAATCCACGCCGCTTCCCATCGTGTTTCTGAGCTGTTCCGCGTACTCGGGCCGTGTCCACTTCAGGCCGGCGATGGCGCCGTTGGCACTGAGGAGTCGGAGGGTGTTGCGCGAAGCGCCGGGAGGGGTGAGAAGAAACCGGGCGACTTCGACGCCGTGGCACATCATATCGGTGACGACCCCGCCGCCTTGCTTCTCGCCCATCCAGAACCAGGGAGCATGCGGTCCACTGTGCTCCTCGGTCGCACGGGCAAGATACGGTCGCCCCGCATTGGGAACACCGCGACGCCAGATTATTTCCTTGCCGCGTTGCACGCCGGTGGAGAAGACAACGCTTTCCAGATAGCCGTGCGCCAGGCCGGCATCCTGGGCGAGACGGAGCATCTCACGAGCCTCGGCCAGATTGCGCGCCAGGGGCTTCTCGCAAGCCACGGCCCGGATTGGCGCGCCGCGTTCCTTCACCGCTGCGTGGATGGCTCGCATATTGTCGATTCGGGCTTGATTGGGACCGAGCAGCCAGACGGCGTCGATTTCGCCTGAGGTCAGCATCGCCTCGATTGAATCGAAGGCCCGGCAAGGACCGAGTTCCTGATCGTTAGCATCGCGAGCGAGGTTCTCCCGGTGTTCGCGGGTCGGGCTATGGATGCCGGTGATGTGCGCGTTGCGCACGCTGGTGAACGACCGCAGGTGAAAATGAGCGATAAAACCGCTGCCAATGAAGCCGATGCGGAGCGGGGGCGGAGTCGATTGCATGCCTGTCTCCTGGGAGGAACTCACTGAGCGGACCAGCCGCCATCAACCGGGAGTGCGATCCCGGTGACGAAGCTGGATTGGGGGCTGGAGAGAAACAGAATGGCTTCCGCTACGTCTTCCGGATAGCCGACGTGCGGAGCGAGCGGCTGCAGCACGGTAAGAGCTTCCCGGATCCATTCCGATTGGATCGCGCGCTGCGACATCGGCGTATCGAGTAGACCCGGGCAGACGCAGTTCACTCGTATTCCCCATTGGGCGTAATACGCTGCCATCGCTCGCGAGAGGGCAATCACAGCACCCCGGCTGGCGGCATAGGCGTGCGTCACGAAATGCTCCCGCACGCCAACCAGCCCGAGAATCGAGGAGACATTGACGATACTGCCGGAGCCCTGCCGTTTCATCACCCGGGTGGCTAACTGATTGGAGAGATACACGGCATCGAGGTTATTGCGCATGACCACTTCCCAGCCCTCATCGGTGCACTCGTCGATCGGCCCGTCTCCCCAACGGCGGCCACTGATGCCGGCAATATGGACGAGGACATCGATGCCACCCCAGAGGTCCTCGAAACGTCCGAACGCCTGCTCCATCGACCCGCGGTCAGCCGCGTCGGCGATACCGGTGATCGGCGAGTTGCTGCCGGGCGTTGACTCCAGCTTTGCCAGCGCCTCCAAATCCCGATCGATCGCCAGGACTCTGGCGCCTTCCTCGATAAATCGCTGCACGGTCCGGCTCCCAATGCCGCCGGCCCCACCAACGATGATCGCGCGGAGGCCGGCCATCGCCGGATCACGAGTCATCATCCTCATACCTAATACACGATCGGTTCCCACCGGCGATTATTACTGGAGCGATAGGCGGCATCGAGCATTGCGTTCACAATGTAGCCGTCCTCATAGGTCTCTCGGGGGGTAGTTCCGTTGGCGACACAGTCCACGAAGTGACGCATCTCCGCCTGGTAGCCGTACACAAACGCTTCTTCCGGTACCGGTTTGACCCAACCCTGATCGGACTCCGCCTTCTCCACGACGTATCCGGACGGGGCGGTGGTGAAGGCCTCGATGGGTGTGCTGCGAGTAACATCGGTAAAGATGGCACCGTCGGTCCCGTGTACTTCGTTGCGCAGATCCAGACCACCGCGGGACGTCCAGCTCACCTCGGCATGGGCCATGCCCCCATTTTCAAAACGGACCATAGCGAGAGCGTTGTCTTCGGCTTTGGTGTCATGAAATAGAGTATCGGTCCAGGCCATAATTTCCACCGGTCGGACATCTTTGCCGTGGAAGTAACGCGCGGCCTCGAAACAGTGGCAGCCCATATCGATCAGGGCACCGCCGCCGGCAAGCTCGGGGTCCCAAAACCAGGGAGCGTGCGGTCCAAAGTGCGACTCTCGCGAGCGCACCCAGAGCACCTTGCCGATCGACCCCGAGCGCACCATCGCCTCGGCCCGAACGACCGCCGGTGAGAAGACCTCGGTTTCGGCGTAGCCATGAATCACACCGGCAGTATTCACGGCATCGAGCATGACTCTGGCCTCGTCGGCATTGCGCGCCAGTGGCTTGGTGCAGACCTGATTTTTACCGGCGCGAGCCAGCTTTACGGCGATGTCACGATGCTGGAAGTTTGGCAGCGCGATGAGATACAGATCGATGTCATCGCGAGCGACAGCGGCGTCGAAATCGGTTGAGCTTTCCGGGATGTGCCACCGCCGGGCGAACGTCGTCGCCGTGCTCTCGCTCCGGGAGGTCACACTGACTACTTCATGACCACCCACGTCTTTCAGACCGAGCATATAGAACTCGGCCACGAAGCCGCCGCCCAGGAGTGCGATGCGTACCGTCATGATTCCTCCTCGCCATGCCTTTTTCTGGTTAAATGACCGGCGCCCCGGCGGCCCAAATGCAGACTCGTGCCCGAAACACCCAGGACGGCCTCGGCTTTACTGATGGCCACGGATAGGGTGCGGTCGATATGGTTCTTCCAGGCTGGCCAGCTCCTCAGGGGTCAGTCTCAAATCGACGGCGGCGATAGCATCGTCGAGATGATGAGGCTTGGTCGCTCCAACGATCGGGCTGGTAACCCCGGGTTGGGCCAGCAGCCAGGCCAGCGCCACCTGAGCGCGCGATATGCCCCGACGTTCCGCGATCTCACCAACGCGATCGACGACGACGCGATCATCCTCGCTGTAGAGCGTACGCCCGAACTCATCCTGCTCGGACCGCGCCGTCACCTCATCCCATTCTCGAGCCAGACGCCCCCTCGCCAGCGGGCTCCAGGGTATGATGCCGATCCCCTGGTTGCGGCAGAGCGGGATCATCTCGCGCTCCTCCTCGCGGTACAGGAGGTTGTAATGGTTTTGCATGCTGACGAAGCGGGTCCAGCCATGCAGGTCGGCGAGATAGAGCATTGTAGCGAATTGCCAGGCATACATCGAGGAGGCGCCGATGTAGCGGGCCTTGCCTGCTTTGACCACGTCGTGCAGCGCTTCCAGCGTTTCCTGGGGCGGTGTCTTCGGGTCGTAGCGATGGATCTGGTAGAGATCGACATACTCGGTACCCAGTCGCTGGAGACTGTGATCGATCTCGGTCATGATTGCCTTGCGAGAGAGTCCCTGACCGTTCGGTCCCGGCCGCATCCGGCCGTGAAGCTTCGTCGCGATGACCACCTCATCTCGGGAAACCATGCTCAACAGAGCGCGGCCAGTGATCTCTTCGCTGCTGCCGGCCGAATAGACATTGGCCGTATCGAAGAAGTTGATGCCGGCGTCAAGTGCCTGGCGGAAGAACGGCCGCGCCTGATCCTCAGGCAGTGACCATGCGTGTCCACCCCGCTCCGGCTCGCCATAGCTCATGCAACCCAGACAGATTCTCGAGACTTCCAGACCCGTATTGCCGAGTCGTGTATACTCCATGGCTCCTTTTCCCTCCTGACGTCTGCGTTCTCGCCGGCAGGACTGTCCTGACCACACCTATATACTGACACTATCGAAGCGGCACGAGGACTGGAAATGGCAGGAGAAGAGCCGTCCTTTGTAGGGATCGATCTGGGAGGCACCGAGATCAAAGCCTGTGTGATGGCTGCCGGCGGCCACGTCCTGTGGCGAAGCGAGGCGCTGACGGGCGCCTCCGACTCTCGTGAGGGGGTGCTTCAGCGGATCGTCGATCTGGCTGCCGAGGGCGAGAGAGCAGTGGCGCCTGCAGCGGTAGCCGCCGCCGGATTCGCCATTCCGGGCGTACTGGACATCATCAGCGGGCGCGTTGAGCTGCTCACCAATTTCACGCCGGAGTGGACCGGATTCGCGCTCCGGGATGCGCTCGAGGAGCGAACTGGCCTGCCCGCAGCTCTGATAAACGATGTACGGGCGGCGACGGTGGCGGAGCAGAAGTGGGGCGCAGGACGTGCCCTTCGAAATTTTATCTGCATTGCCATCGGCACCGGCATTGGTGGAGGACTGGTTCTGAACGGAGAGCTCTATATGGGCAGCCGGGGGGCGGCCGGCGAACTTGGCCACCAGACGATGCTTTCTGATGGCCCTCTTTGCAACTGTGGAAATCGCGGTTGTCTGGAAGCTCTGGCCAGCGGGTACGCGATCAGCCGGCAGGCACAGATGGCGATTGAGTGGGGAGATGTAGAGCTGGCCCGACTGACCGGCACTGCCGCGCCGACTCCCAGAGACGTGGCGGCTGCCGCTCTCAGTGGTAGCGCCGGCGCAAGGGCGATTCTGGCCACTGCGGGTGAGTGGATCGGCCGGGCGCTGGCCAATGCGGTGTGTATGTTGAATCCCGAGGCGGTTATTGTCGGTGGTGGTGTCGCCTCCGCCGGCGATCTGTTGCTGGAGCCGATGCGGGCCGAGATCGAGCGGCGAACCGTGGTGTTCTCCCCAGAACGGGGTGGCATCCAGGTGCTGGCCAGCCCGCTGGGCAATGCCGCCGGATCGCTCGGCGCTGCCACCTGGGCAGCACAGCAGAACATCAATGGGGGACTGGAATGAACGAGACCGCCGCACTGCGCTACCTTCGGGCGGTGCAGGACACGATTGCGCGAATCGCCGAGACCCAGGTGCACACGATCGAGGAGGCGGCGCAACTCTGTTCCGGCGCGATCGCCCAGGATGGTCTGGTCCATCTCTTCGGTTCCGGCCATTCGCGCATGGCGGTCGAAGAGATGTATCCGCGCTATGGAAGCTTTCCTGGCTTCCATCCCATGGTCGAACTCTCGCTCAGCAATCACTACCAGGTGGTGGGAAGCAATGGCCAGCGTCAGGCCATGTTCATCGAGAATGTGGAAGGGCTCGGGCGGGTGATTCTGGAGAATTTCGAGCTGGATGGCGCTAAAGATATCATGCTGGTGGTGTCGGCCGGCGGAACCAACAGGGTACCAGTGGAAATCGCGCTCGAAGCCAGAGAGAGAGGATTGCCGGTGATTGCTATTACCTCGGTGGAGCATAGCCGGCGTTCGACCGGGAGGCACAGTAGCGGCCGGCGACTCTTCGAGGTGGCGGATGTCGTCATCGACACCTGCACGCCTCCGGGCGATGCCGCCGTGACGATCGATGGACTGGAGACGCCTGTCGGTCCTCTTACCTCGGTCGCCAGTTTGACCATCATCAATATGATCAAGTGCTCGGTCGCGGAACGTCTGACCATCGCCGGCAAGCCTCCCAAGGTGATTACCAGCTCACTCCTGGTAGGACAGGCGCAGGCCGACGAATTGATGGAACAGAGTTACCGCGATTACCGAAACAAAACGAGGCGGTTGTAGCAGTCTACGTGCCGTACCGAGAACCGCTGCCGGCGCTGCCCGATCACCTCGGTTGAACGGAAAGGATGAGATGTGAACCAATCGCTGCCCTTGCTTCCCACCAGCGTCGTGGGCTCGTACTGCTGGCCGTCCTGGTTGTCGAGCGGTATCGCGGCCGCCCGTCGGGGTGAATTCGGCACCGCCGATCTCGCCGAAATGCTCGACGATGCCGTCGATGTCGCCCTCCGCGATCAGGAGGACGCCGGCGTGGATCTGGTCAGCGACGGTGAGATGCGCCGGAGCGGCTTCTTCACTGCTGAGTTCTACAGTCATCTCACCGGTGTTCGACCGGTCGAGCCGGCGAGACGCTGGGGCCCATCGGGGCACGACCAGCAGCATCGCTTCGAGGTGCTGGAGCCGATCGCGGCTCCCGACGGGCTGGGAGTGGTCGAGGAGTTTCTCTATGTGCGCACGCGCACTTCACGACCGCTCAAGACAACGCTTCCCGGCCCGTTCACCCTGTCTGGCCGGCTCGATGGGGGGACCGTCTATCCCCGCCGGCTGGATGCTGCCTGGGCATTCGTCCCCATCATCAACGCCGAACTTCGTCGATTGGTGTCAGCCGGGGTCCAGTTCATTCAAATTGACGATCCTTCGCCGGCCATCCATCCGGAAATGGCGGAAGAGTTTCCCCGCCTCTTCAATGCCGCGATTGAAGGGATCGATGTTCCCCTGGCCGCCCATCTCTGCTTTGGCAACTATGCCGGGCGACCTCTGGGCAAGCGCGTCTACGCTCCGGTCCTCGATCAGATGATGGCGCTGAAGGTCGATCAATTGGTGCTGGAGTACGCGAGCCGAGAGTTGTGTGAACTCCCCTTGCTGACCGACATTGCAGCCCATCGAAACGTTGCCATCGGTCTCATCGACGTGAAGAGTTATTACATTGAGACCGCCGAGGATGTTGCCGACCGCATCCGGCGCGTGCTCGATTATGTGCCGGTAGAACGGCTGTCGATCGTCCCGGACTGCGGGTTCAGTCAGACGGCGCGCTGGGCAGCCCGAGCCAAGCTGCGCGCCATGGTGACCGGCACGCGCCTGGTACGCAATGTTCTCGGCCTGGACCGGAGTGCTTGATGGGTCAGGTACGAACCGTCGCCGGTGACATCGATTCCGCCGACCTGGGAATAACTTACGCGCACGAACACCTGCTGATTAGCGGTGGCATGCCGGTGACTCTGGACAGGGACTTCCTGCTCAACGACCGCGAACGTGCTGTCCAGGACGTAGCGGCCTTCATCAAACTCGGTGGGCGAACGTTGGTAGATATGATGCCGTGCGGCCTGGGCCGGGATCCGGAAGGACTGGGAGTGATATCGCAGCGAACCGGCGCGCACATACTGGCGGCCACCGGGTTCCATATCGAGCGGTACTACGATTCGCAACATTGGCTGTACCACTACACCGCCGAGCAGATTGTCGAGCTGTTTCGCGCCGAGATTCAAGAGGGTATGGACCAATGGGGCTATCGCGGTCCGCTGGTGCGGCGCACCCCCAGTCGAGCCGGCCTGATCAAGGTCGCCACCGGCTACTACACCTGGAACCGGAACACCGACAAGTGGTTCGAGGCCGCCGCCATCGCCCATCGAATGACCGGCGTACCGATCGCCTCCCACACCGAGAATGGGGTGCTCGGCGATCGACAGGCTGAACGTTTAATCGCTCTCGGAGTCCCGGCGAGTTCGATCATCGTGGGCCACATCGACAAGAATGTCGATCCATTCGTGCACCGCGAACTGGCCGCGATGGGCGTGTTTCTGGAGTACGATAGCCCTTCCCGTCTCAAGTACGGGCCCGACCTGGACGCTGTGCAGCTCATCCGGGCGGCAGCAACGGACGGGTATGACGGGCAGATACTACTCGGCATGGACCTGGCCCGACGCTCCTACTATCGGAGCCATGGAGGAGGGCCGGGCCTGGAATATCTGCTGGAAACGTTCGTGCCGCGGCTGCAGGCTGAAGGATTGGGCGATACGGCGGAGAAGATATTCAACGAGAATCCGGCGCGGGCGTTTTCACTGACCACGAACTCATGGTGAGACTCCCGAACACCCCGATGTCCGAATTCCACCTGCCCGCTCGCTCCTTACCCGTTTTGCGCACGGCCGACATCGCGGTGATCGGCGGATCGTTCGCGGGTGTTGCGGCCGCGTTACGATTTCGGCAGGCCGGACTGCGGGTGGTGGTGATCGAGTCACGCACCTATCTGGGTCGTGAAATCACGGCGACCCTTCGTCCCTGGGTGACGGTCGGAACAGCCTGCTCTCTCTGGGGTTGCCTGTTTGAGTGCATGGGTATCAAGACGGGAGATGGAGAGATCCCACTCAAGGCCGATGACCTCAAGGTTGCTCTCGAGGACCTCTTACTCAATGCTGGAGTCGGTCTGCTTTACGCCAGCCTCCCGGTCTCGATCATGCGCGGTTCGGCCGGCATTGAGGGGGTAGTGATCGGGAATAAATCCGGCCGGCAGGTCATCGCGGCGCCAGCAGCGGTGGACAGTACCGAAACTGCGCTGGTTTGCCGGCTGGCGGGTGGTTCGTTCACGGCTCCGCCCGCTATGGCTCGCTACACTCGAACGCTTGAGTTCGACCGGGTCGGGCCGTTAGACGTCTCCACCATCGCTGTTTCGCCGGGACTTGGAATCGTAGACGATACTCTCACCGTGCATCGAGGGTATCGTGAGGGGCATGTTTTCGTAACCTTCGAACTCGATCTGCCCGGCGGCGACGGGCAGATCGAGTCCATGCGCCGAGAGATACGCGCCCGGGAACTCTCCCTACCGCTGATAGAGTTCCTGGTCTCCCAGGTTTCCTCTTTTCAGGGCGCATTCCTCGGCTTTGCCTCCTTCGAGCTCTCAGGCCCGCAGACCGGTCGCTTGCATGGACCCGACGATGACCCCTTCCTCGGCCCTACCTCCGGTCTATGGTGTCTGAACGAGGCTGCTCGGCTCCCCGATACTACCGGGTTCCGTGATCCGGTGACCGCTGCGTGTTACGGGGAGGAAGCAGCCGGCGTCATTCTGGATACTCCCGCGCGTCCGCTGGCCCACGAACCGGCTCAAGCACTCGAGCCCGTCGACGCCAGCCCTCTGGAAGTGCACGAGTTGGAAGGCCCCCAGCAAGGCCGCCCCTATGACCGAGTCCAGGTCCCTGCAAGCCACGTTGCGGTGTTGCCAGAAGGCGATGTCCTGGTTGTGGGCGGTGGCACCAGTGGTACGACGGCGGCAATCACCGCGGCCGGTGAGGGTGTAAAAACCGTGCTGCTGGAGATGAATTCAGGTCTGGGTGGGACTGGAACGGTCGGCGGCGTGCGTGGCTATTGGTATGGCCGGCATGTCGGCTTCTCCGCTGCTGTGGAGGCTCTGACCGACGAGGTTCATGGGGCAATCGGCCACTCGGGAGGAACGTGGAACATCGAGGCCAAGATGCATGCGCTGTTGCGTGAAGCGATGCGGGTGGACGTGCAATTACTCTGGCGGGTGATTGCGTTTGGGACTGTGACCGATGACGAAAAGCGTGTCCGCGGCGTTGTGGCCGCGACCTCCTGGGGACCAATTGCCGTGCTGGCCAGAGTCGTGATCGATGCCACCGGCGATGGTGATCTCGCCGCGTTTGCCGGCGCCGGCTTTGTGTACGGAGTGGAACGCGATTACAGTACCATGTGGTGTTCTCTGGCCCAGTTCACCACCCCGGCTCGAACTCGAAATAATTTCACCAGCAGCGTGGAGATCTCCAACGTCGAAGATTACACTCGGGCCATCCTCGCCGGCCGGCGTCGCGGTACCGATGTCCACGATCACGGGGTTTATCTGGCGCCGCGTGAAACGCGCCACGTTCTGGCGGATGTCGTCCTTACCCACACCGATCAGTTGGTCGGGCGTCACTGGCCCGATGTGGTCAATGTCCATTACAGCAACCACGACGTGAAAGGGCCAAGTACCTCTCCCTGGGTGCGTGTCGGTCTCATTCCGCCCAATCTCGAGATCGAGATTCCGTACCGGGCGCTCATTCCCCGGGGGCTGGAGGGATTGATCGTCGTCGGCAAGGCGATCTCAGCAACACACGATGCGCTTGCTGCCATCCGGATGCAGGCGGACATGGAGAATCTGGGCGGGGTGGCGGCTCTGGCGGCGGTGCAGTCGCTGTGTGAGGGCCGAAGCCCAGGCACCATAGATGTGCCCGCATTGCAGCGCCGACTGGTGCGGGAAGGCATCATTACTGAGGACCTCCTGGCCGGCTCGACCGATCGTCCCATCTATACCGACCGCGACCTGACGGCGTTGGTCGATGCGCTCGATGGCTCACGTCCGCTCTACGCTTTCTCTGATATGGAGATGGGCGAGATTTTCAGCGGCAGCATTCCCTTCGTGGACGTGTGCACTGCCGGCGATCGTATCGTTCCGTATCTCGAAGCGGCGCTCGCTAACGCCGAGGGCTTGCGTCGGATTCATCTCGCCCAGGCGCTCGCCTGGTATGGCTCGCGGGCTGCAGTCCCCGTCCTCATCGAGGAGATCGATCATCACTTGCACGGCGATGCCCTCCCGGTGCGGGACAATCAGATCCGTCACGCCAACTACCCACCGGATCAGGGGGCAATGCCCGATGTTGTCTACCTCCTCTATAGCCTGGGCATGGTGCGCGATCGGCGCAGTCTGAGCACGTTTGCTCGGGTCGTGGACCTGATGGATGCAACCCAGGAGGGTCTGCGCGACCGGCGGCAGGGTACGTTTTACTACGTGGAGGCCGTCTGCTGGGGCGTTGAACAATTGGCCGACCCAACCGCCATCCCCATTCTGCGAAAGCTGCACGCCTTCTCACCGCTACGAGATCAGGTTGTTACCACCGGCTTCCAGGTTGACTATTTCGAAGAGCGTCAGGCATACCTTGAACTCTGTATCGCTATTGCTCAGGTCCGCTGTGGCGATACTGATGCCTTGCGTACCTTGATATCGTATCTCGACGATGTTCGCGGACTGCTGGCCGAGCGCGCTCACGCGCAACTGGTCGCATTGACCGGCGAGGACTTCGGGAAGGACGTGAATCGGTGGATGGTTGGTCTGTCACGTCGCAGCTCGTGAAGTTGCGCTTGTCCGGGCGCTGACACGAATAAGCCCACACTACACAACGATCCTTCTAGGGAAAGACCTTCGGTAGGAGTCGGCCAAGTGCCTCACGTGATCGTAATCGGCTTCACTGAATGCCGTTCTCCAGGGTTTGCGCATACCCGTGATCACCGCGATTACTGGTCCGGGTAGTCCCGATCTCTTTAACTCCGCCTCATCCTGTAGATCCTCCAAAACGCAAAATAGCCGGAATTGTTCCCGGTTTCTTCCCTGTTTTCGAACCTCGAAGAAGCCCGTCATTTTTCCATGCATAGCTTCCCAGTAGCCACCGCCTGTGAACCGCGGAGGAGGCGCAGCGGCAGCCGCGTCCAGGATTGCCATCATAGTAGCCTCTACAGTCGTTGGGCAGGCATCGAGAAATGCGGCCGGCGAGTCGGATGGATCCGGTGGATCGTAGTAGACAATCTCCCACGACGAATGAGCCATCTCCGGCTCAGGTGACGCTGGCTTTCCCGCGTCCAGTCGTGCGTGGCTTGCGATTCCGGGGCACAATTTGTACCTCGGCATCCAGAGCCGATGCTAGAGCAGCCACGGTTCTGAGTTCAGGATTTACCTCGGCAGTAAAGAGCCTTCGGAGAGCAGCCGGATTCCTCCCGATGAGTCGCGCAAGGTCGGCTTTACTCAGCCCCACTTGTATCCGGAGTGCATCCAGTTGGCGTATAACCCGATCCACTTGCTCGATTTGTGCTCGAGCAAGCTCGTACTCCCGCTGAAACTCCGGATCTTGCATTCGGCTCTCTCGTCGTCGGCGGTGATAGCCGGTATCGAGAGTTGTCACTATGGCATCCTCGACGAGTAGTTTTCAATGCTATCGTAACATAAGGGTTACGTTCTAACAGCCGCTGTCCGCGGAGTATATGCGCGAGCGGGTGTGTTCCTTTGCGAGAGCGCGTGGAGGCTATACATGATCGTGCGAAACCAGCGGACGCTACCTGGTCATTCCGTCAGCGCTGCACTGAAATCTGACAGTACCTCGACACCATCGCCGGTGAACGCCACATTCTCCTCCAGGCGCATCCCGCCCAATCCTTCAACATAGATCCCGGGCTCGATGCTGCTCACCATGCCGGCCTCGATTGGGCGGGTGTCTCCGGGCATGAGTAAGGGATGAGGTTCGTGATAACGAAAGCCGAGCCCGTGACCGGTGGGATGATTGAAGAGAGGGCCGAATCCACGTTCGTCGATTACATTCCTCGCCAATTTGTCGATGTCGGCTCCCGTCATCCCGGGCCGGGCCGTCGTCATGACGGCTTGATGCGCCCCGAGGAGGGAGTCGTACATCTCCTGGCATTGGCGGCTGACTACCGTACCGGCGACACGGGTACGGGTGAGGTCGGACCAGTAGCCATCGGCGTGAGTGGCGAGCTCGAGCACGCCGAGGTCTCCTTCCTGAATCACTCGCGCCGAGGTTGCCGGATGCAACGAATAGGCGCGCGCTGAGTCCGGCCCGGTCATGAGCTGCGACCAGGAGCGGACGTGAGTTGCCCCCCGATAGCCAATGCCTTGACTCATGATGGCTGCTTCGACCTGAGCCGCGACCTCGGCCTCGGTTCGTCCCGGCTGGAAGTAGTGCGCGAAGGCGGTCAATCCGAAGGTTGCGATCGCGTTGGCGCGGCGCAGTTTTTCAATCTCGATGGGCGTCTTTCGGGCGCGGGCAGTGTGCAATATGGCAGTGGCATCGACGTGGGTAGCATCGGGAGCCGCCGCCTCGATCAGGGACGTCGTGACCGCGCTGGGGACGAATACTTCAGCCCCGGTGTGACCGGTGGCAACCGATTCGAAGCTGCCCTCGTGGCCGATTCGCGCCCGCGCTAGACCCGCACTTCGGATGGCGTCACCGAGGTGTTGATGCACCGATCGGTACGGATCGGGCACGCCGATCGTGCCCATGGGATAGGAGATTACCTCATCGACAACGCCATGGGGGACGTTGGTCGCGTCCATTTCGGGCAGGATCATCGTGACCGGACCCTCTCGCGGATAGAGTACGAAGGCGAAGCTACTCAGCGGCCAGAACGTGGTCAGCAGGAGAACATTCTCAGGCAACCGGCAGACCAGGGCGTCCAGACCGGCCTGCGCCATGGCGCTTCGATTCCAGATGTCACGCTGGGCATCGATGCCCATGTAGCCCTCCCTGGCGCGATCATACCCTACCCGACGTAGGGCGCCTGTGGCTGAATGGGAAGCGCAGTGGCTCCAGCGTCGATCTGCATGACGGTTCCGGTCACTTGCGAGGACTCATCCGACACCAGGTACAGAACAGCATACGCCGTGTCTTCCGGCGTCTGGTGGCGCCCAAGGGGAAGTGCTTGTCCGGCCCGATGCAGGTCTTCAGGATCAGTCCCCTGGCTTCGGTGTATTTCGATCTCGGTGTCCGTCAGTACCCAACCAGGGATCACATAGTTGCAACGGATACGATCGGCGGCATAGGCACCGGCGATGGTACGGGTCAGGCTGAGGAGTCCGCCCTTGGCGGCTCCATAGGCGACCAGGTTGGAAAGTGCCTGAATGCCGTTGATCGAGCCGATGTTGACGATGCTGCCGCCACCAGCGGCACGGAGGTGTGGAACGGCATGCTTGGAACAGTAAAAGTGACTGCGGAGATTTACCGCCAGCACCTGATCCCACAGTTCGGTCGTCGTTTCTTCCAGGCCGGCTCGCGGGAACCAGCCCACGTTGTTGACCAGGGCATCGAGACGGCCGTAGGTGTTCGCGGCACGATCGATGAGACTGGTGCAGTCGGCCTCATCGACCAGATCGGCCTGATGGAAGATGGCATCACCGCCGGCGGCGCGAATTGCCTCGGCGGTTGCTTCCCCGAGTTCGGCATTTTTATCGCCGATCACAACGCGCGCTCCTTCGCGCGCCAGCATGGTCGCGATTCCGCGCCCGATCCCCAGCGCTCCGCCGGTAACGATGGCTATCTTGCCGGCGACTCTCGCTCCCATCACCACTCCCGCCGGCTCATTCCGGTACGTCAACCCATTGCTGGGACGTCGAACTTTGCAGGATGCAATCCCCGATGACATTTTCGCGGTGACCGGCGACAAACGTGGGGAAGTTGGGAGGGGCATCGGAAGTGCGCCCGCCCGCCCGCAGGTAGGTGTAGACGGCACGGTTAATGGCGGTGTGGGTATCGGCAAAGCCCTCGTCATGGCCGGCGGGATAACGAGCCACCCGAGCGGCCTCGGCAGTCATGAGCGAAGGGTCTTTAATCAGCACCTCATTCGGCCGGTCACGGTGTCCCAGCCAGAGTTCGTTGGGGCGCTCACCGTCCCAGGCGAGCGAACCCTGGGAGCCGTTTACCTCGATGAACGCGCGATTCTTGCGACCGGCGCTCACCTGTGACACTTGCATATTGCCGCGGGCGCCGTCATCGAACTGAAGCAGGACACTGGCTGCATCCTCAGTCCCAATCTCAACCGGCGTCCTCTCCACGTCGGCGGTAGCGAACGCTTCGATGGCTCGTGCCGGCTTCTGGCGGACGGGAATAAAGGTCGTCAATTCAGCAAACACCCGCCGTACCGGCAACCCGCTCAAAAACTGGGCCAGATCGAGCCAGTGCGACCCTACATCTCCCACGGCGCGCAAGGCACCGCCGGATCCCGCCTCGATACGCCAGTTGTAGTCGGTTTCGTGCAGCAGCCAATCCTGCCAGTAGCCACCATGAATGGAATAGATTTTCCCCAGGTCACCTCGCTGGATTAGAGCCCGTGCCTGCTGAATCAGCGGATAAAAGCGGATGTTGAAGGTGACCGCATTCACCAGACCGCTTTCCTCGGCCAGACGCACCAACTCGGCGGATTCGTCG
Organism: uncultured Chloroflexia bacterium; assembly: GCA_963731225.1. Classification (GTDB taxonomy): domain Bacteria; phylum Chloroflexota; class UBA5177; order UBA5177; family UBA5177; genus CAVSUG01. The sequence continues at coordinate 1,728,516 of CAVSUG010000002.1, read as the reverse complement.
CTGGTCATGGCCAGCGGCTTCTCACAGACCACGTGCTTGCCGGCGGCGAGCGCCGCTTTGGCGGCCGGATAATGGGTGCTGTTTGGCGAGCAGATGTGAACAACATCCACGTCTGGATCGCGAATTAGATCGTAGAAGTCGCCATAGGCACGGGGAACCGAAAGCTGTGCTGCCTTGCGGTCGGCGGAACTCTGGTCGCTGCCGGCCAGCGCCACAACCTCGACGAAGCCCAGGCGCCGGAGGGATTCGATGTGTGCGGGTCCGATGAAGCCGGCGCCGATCACGCCGGCGCGGATGGGGGAATTGGCGGTAACGGTCATACTGGAAGCTCCTCCACGGGCTGCAATACAGTCTTTATACCGTTTCGGCTCTCGAAGAGATCGAATGCCTCACGCCAGGCCGTGACCGGAAGGATCGAGGTTACCAGGGGCTCGGTCACAACGGCTCCGTCGGCCATTAACTTGAGGGCTCGCTTCCAGGCCGATGGAACCGAGGCGTTACTGCCGGTGACGCTGAGTTCACGGTAACAGACCTGATCGAGATCCCAGGCAATTGGCTTGCCAAAGAGCCCGATCTGGGCATACTGGCCACCGCGACGTACCAATTCCAGCAGCATCTGCGCAGCGGGGCCGGCGCCGGAGCACTCGTACACGACGTCGGCGCCACTGCCGTCGGTCAGATCGAGTACTGCCTCGCGGTACTGATCCTGTTCGACGTTGAACACATGTTCCGCGCCCAACTCGCGGGCCGCCTGGAGGCGCTGTTCGTCCTGACTGGTCCCCAGCATCATCACTTCGGCGCCGGCGGCGCGCAATACTTGCAGCGTCAGGAGGCCGATGGCGCCGGGACCGGCGATTACCGCCAGGTCGCCGGGCATGATGCGGGAGGTCTCGATGGTGCCGTGCACGACGCACGCCAGCGGTTCAGTGAGCGCCCCGGCAACGTAACTCACATTCGGGGGTAATGCGTGAATATTGCCTTCGGGAACGATCACATAGCTGGTAAAGCCACCGTTCACCGCCGAGCCGATAGAGCGGCGCTCCGGGCAGAGGTTGAACCGTCCGGCGCGGCAGAACCGGCACACGAGGCAGGTGGAGACGTAGGTCTCGGTCGTGACGCGCTGGCCCACACTTACGGTGCTCACGCCGGCACCGATCTCGGCTACCTGGCCGGCAACCTCATGACCCATCACTACCGGTGGTGACGTCTTGAACTCGTCATAATAAATATGGAGATCGGTGCCGCAGATGCCGGCGGCGCGTACCGCAATCTTGACCTGGCCCGGCGGTGTCGCCGGCTCCGCAACCTCACGAACTTCAACATTGCCCACACCGGGGGCAGACTTGACCACTGCTTTCATGTGAAATCCTCGACCTTGAGTTGAGAACTGCAGCGAGCCTCGTCGGACTTCGGCTCAGCCCATGAACTGGCGAAGGTAGAGCGCCGACTGACGAAGTGCTCGCCGCCGGTCTTCCAGAGTACCTTCATACGCCCGGTCCTCGACTTCGACGCACACCGGTCCGGTGTAACCCGCGTTGGTCAGCGCGCTGAAGAACGGGCCCCAGCGCACGCTGCCCAGACCCGGCAATTTCGGAGTGTGATACTCCAGGGGCGTCGCCAGAATGCCGGTGTCGTTGAGCCGGCGCCGGTCCAGATAGGCGTCTTTGGCGTGCACGTGGTGGAAACGGGAGGCAAATTCCTGAATGGGAGCGATCTCATCCATCTGTTGCCAGATGAGGTGAGACGGATCGTAATTCAGGCCGAAATGCGGATCCGGGATTTCGGCGAACATCCGGCGCCAGATGGAAGGGCTGATGGCGAGATTCTTTCCGCCCGGCCACTCATCGGCAGAAAACAGCATGGGGCAATTTTCGATTCCGATATTGACGCCACGCTCGGCCGCGTAGGCGACTACCGGCGGCCAGACCTCGGTGAAGAGTGGCCAGTTCTCCTCGATTGAACGGGTGTGGTCGCGACCGACGAATGTGTTTACCGTCGGGACGCCGAGGAGAGCCGCGGCGTCGATCATCGTGCGAATGTGATTGAGATACACCTTGCGTTCGGTTGGGTCGGCCACGAGCGGATTGGGATAGTACCCGAGCGCCGAGATCGAGATGCCGCTGGCCTGAACCTGGGCGCGGATCTCCTGCGCCGCCGTCTCGTCGAAACCCTCCAGATCGATGTGGGTCACTCCGGCGTAGCGGCGTTCCGCTTGACCCCGTGGCCAGCACATCACCTCGACGCAGTCGTAATCCAATTCGCTCGCCGTCGAGAGCACCTGGTCCAGTGACAGATCGGGCAGAATCGCGCTTACGAAGCCGAGCTGCATGAAATACTCCTTGATCGCATCAGGTGCTTCCTGCCAGTCGAGCATACCCCCACGCCAGCAGAAGGATGAGAGCGCCGTAGAGCACCTCCCGCGTTGCCTCGGTGGCATTGATAACGGTGAGGAAGGCGTCGAGTACGGTCAGAATGAGCGCACCGAAGATCGTGCCGGCGTATCCCCCACTACCCCCAAAGACTGAGGTTCCTCCGATGACGGCGGCCGCCACCGTAAGCAAGAGGTAGCTGGAAGCCAATTGTAGATCGACGGCATTGTCATTGCCCCCGAGGATCATCCCCGCAATCGCGCTTAACAGACCGGAGATCACATACGTTGCCACCAGTACCTGCCAGGTGCGGACCCCCGCCAGGCGACAGGCCACGGGATTGTCGCCAACGGCAATGATGGCACGCCCCAGACCGCTATACTTTAGCCCCAAAATGAGAATGACTGAGATTGGGAGCCACACCAACAGGGCATCAAGCGGAATATATTGCAGCACGGTGCCGGTTCCGAGTTGATTGATCGGTCCGGGCACAACCGGAGCACCATTGGTCTCGGCGATGCTATAGATCAGGAGCATCCCACCAGTGATTCCACCGATGCCGAGCGTCATAATCAGTGGCTGGACACCAAAGATGCCCACGCCAATGCCATTGACCAAACCGGCCGCCAGTCCGACGGCTAATCCGACCAACACCGCGATGAGAACCCCGTGGCTATTGTTCTGAGCCATGAGATAGGCGCCGGCGGACGCCACCGCCGCGACCGACAGGTCCACCCCGCCGGTAAGGAGAACCAGGGTCTGGCCACCGGCCATGATTCCCAGAATGGCCGCGACCTGGACGGTAGATGACATCGAGTGGAGAGATCGATATCCCGGGCTAATGGCTGCCAGAATGGCAAAGAGAACAACCAGGACGATCGCCAGCGCGTAGATCGGTTGATCAGCCAGTCCTCGTTGCAGGCTCTGGAACCTGGTCCAGACCGAGTCCGAAGGGTCCGACGAAACCGGCGTGGAGGCACTCACCGGGTCACCTCGTATTCCGTGAAGGCCGATCTGCCGGCACGGAAGGTCCAGGTTGAGAAGATCACAATCGCCTCCGCAGAGCGAGCAGTCCGGCGACAAGAACCACCAGGACGACAATGGCTCCCTGGATGACGGTGGCATAATTCGGGTCCACCTGCATGAAGCCGAGGATGACCCCGATAGTATTGAGCACAAAAGCCGCCGCTAGCGGACCCATCATCCCGCCACGACCACCGGCCAGGCTCACTCCGCCCAGAACGACGCAGGCAACGCTGTTGAGGGTGAAGTTCGAGGCGCTGTTCGGGTCTCCAAGCCCGGTGCCGGCCAGGAGTGCCAGGCCGGCCAGACCGGCGAAAAGACCGCCCAGAGCGTAGGCCAGAATACGGGTTCGGCCCACACTCACCCCGCTCAGAAATGCAGCAGTCCGATTGCTGCCCAGGGCATAGACTGAGAGCCCGAGTTTAGAGCGATACCATGGCAGCCACACCAGTAGTACGATGCCGATGAGAACCAGTAGCCCTTCCGGGAACCAGTTCCAGAATTGACCCTGGGTCAGATTCTGAAAATCGATCGGCGTGCCTCCGCCGGGAGTTCCCATAACCCGTAGCGCCAGACCGTACCAGATGAAGCTGGTAGCAAGCGTGACGATGATATCCGGTACTCGCGAGATCGTGATGACAAAACCGGTAATGGCCCCCAGGACGGCGGTCCCGGCAATAATGACGAGCGCCTCCAGGGCCGATTGCTTGAAATCGGCATTGACCATCCAGGATGCGCCCACCACATTCACCAGCGCCATCATGTTACCGATGGATAGATCTATGCCTCCGACCAGCACCACCGAGCTCTGAGCCATGGCGGCGAGAGCCAGTGGCATTGTTTCGATGACCAGGGTCTGCACATCGAAGGCGTTGAGCGTTGGATGGACTATTTTTTCCACGATCAATAGCGCAATCAAGATGCCATAGATCGACAATCCCCAGGTATTGCGCCGCAGAAAGCGACGTCGGGTGGCGGCGGTGATGAACGGAGTAGCTGAGGTCGTTGCCGCCACCGAACTCATGCCACCTCCTCGGTGTGCGTCAATCCATGGGCTGCCCGCAGCAGTGCCTCTTCGTCGGCATCGGAGGCGGCCATTTCCGGCAGTGAATTTCCCTTCGTACAGTACGAGGACGCGGTCGCAGACGAGCTGGATCTCGGATAGTTCGCTGGTGAAGAGCAAGACGCCGGCGCCGTCGGCGGCGAGTTGACGGAGCAGCGTATGGATCTGGCGCTTGGTGCCCACGTCGATGCCTCGCGTGGGATCGAAGAGCAGGAGAACCTGGAATCCGGTCGCCAGCCAGCGGGCAACGGTCACTTTTTGCTGGTTCCCACCGCTGAGGCGACGGACCTGGCGCTGTGCGCGCGTATCGATCTGAAGGCGCCGGATCGCATCGCCGACACGCCGCCATTCACTGCGCAGGTTGATTGGGCCCCAATGCATCGCGCGATTGTAGAGCGGTACGGCGATATTGTCCCGGACCGACTGCTGGGGAAGGAGCGCCTCCACGCGATCGGCCGGTACCAGCACTACCCCGGCGCGAATAGCATCGTATGGTGTTCGTGGAGTCAGTGGCTGGCCATTGACCCACATCCCGCCGCCATCCCGCTTCCGGCGTCCGGAGAGTGCATCGAAGAGTTCGTCCTGCCCCTGGCCTTCGAGCGCGGCCACGCCGACGATCTCACCGGGTTGGACGCTGAGCGAGACGCCGGAGACACGGTCGCCAACCGTGAAATCCTCGATGCGCAGCAGCGGCACCTCGGTCGCAGCACCAGGAGCGCTGCGCATTGACCGGCGTACCCGACTGACCAGAGACGTGCTGGTGGCCGGCTTCGGCCGCGGCTCCGAGCATGAGATCGATCATCGGCCCCTCGCCGCTCTCCGACGGCACCAGAATGCCGACGTCCCGACCATCGCGCAACACCGTGGCTCGGTCGCACATAGCGCGTACCTCTTTGAGCCGGTGGGAGATGAAGAGCACCGAACGTCCCTCGTCTCGCCAGCGACGCATTACCAGGAACACCCGTTCGGCAAGATCGGAGGGAAGAGCAGCGGTAATCTCATCGAGTAAGAGAAGCTGCGGATTTCGCGCCAGAGCACGAGCGAGGTCGAGCATCCGCAAGGTCGGGAGTGGAAGGTCACCGACGATCGCCCCGAATTCGATCTCGGTCAGGTCCATCGTCCGCAGCCAGCTTCGAACCATCGCTGGATCGACGTTGGTGAGACGCAAATTCTCGGCGATGGTGAGATCGGGCAGAAGCGCAGGATCCTGAAAGACGGCGGCGATACCGGCGCGCTGTGCCGCCGTGGGCGATGTAAACCGGCGAGGCTCACCGTTCAATTCGATAGTGCCGGTATCTGGCCGGACCACCCCGGTGAGCATCTTGACCAGCGTGCTCTTACCGGCGCCGTTGGCGCCGAGAAGGGCATGAATCTCACCGGCTTCGACGGTGAGATTTGCCGAGCGGAGAGCGACCACCGCCCCGTACCGCTTGCCCAGATCGCGCACCGAAAGAAGGCTCATGCGGTCAGTATCCCTTGATCGGAAACAAGCGAATGGAGAACCGAGGAGCGGGGCCGGTTCCGGCCCCGCTCCATCGACGCTCTACATGACTAGCCGTTACAACTGAACAGTTGTGCCTTGGTGTAGTTTGACTTGCCGGCGACAATCCAGTCCGCAGCGTAGGTTGGGCCGCGAGACGGAAGGTAGTGCGACCTGAGCTGTGCCAGCCCGGCAGCGTTATTGTTGCCCCACACCTTGGGGGTCAGCGTGGTGACGGCCGGAGGATGACCGCCCGAGAGTGCCTTGATGGCGATTGCCGCGCCCACACCACCGATTGGCGGCGGGTTGGTGACAGCGGCGCCGACCAGTCCGTTCTTGCGCAACGTGACGAGTTGATGCACGAACTCGTTATTGTCGGCGCCAACGATCGGCACGAAGGGCTTGTGGGCAGTACGATAGGCGTTAACCACGGTGTAGTCGATGCCTGATGTCCAGACGCCATCGATCTTCTTACCGGAGTTGAGCAACTGGGTCATTTCCTGGCTGCCCTTGGTGAAGTCCCAACCGGTGTAAACCCGAGCGACGACGTTGATGTGCGGATAATGCTTGAGCACATCATTCTGGCCCAGTTGGCGCTCGGTGTCCGCCGGTGCGCCGGCGATGCCTTCGAGCAGCGCAACGTTGCCGTGGCCATGGAGCCGGTTGACCAACCACTGCATCCCCAGGCGGCCGTAGGCGCGCTGGTTATTGGCGGCTTCGTAGATATGCGGCTTGCCGAAGAGCGTGGGGAGGAATTGGTCCACCACCACAACGGTGATACCGCGGTTAGCCGCCTGCTGTAAGGGAGCGGCGAGCGCGGTGCTATTGGGGTCGGCGATGATGGCATTGACGTTCTGCGAGATCAGATTGCGAACCTGGGCAATCTGCACGCTGGTATCGCCGTTTCCTTGCTGAAGAACTGTCTTGGCTTTGCCGCTAGCCAGATCTTCGGCGCGGATCGAGCAAACCATCTCGTCACGCCAGCCGTTACCAACGGTATTGTTGCTCACACCGATGAGGTACGGCGTGCCGGCCAGCGCGGAATGCGCCGAAGCGGTGAATCGTGGGACGGCGAAGATCACGCCCAATACCGACAGCAGCACGACGATGCGAAGTGCTTTACTGCCACTCCCTCCATGGGGCAAGAATCGGGACGACATGTGGGTCTCTCCTTGAATGACTGAAGTGGAGTTGTCCAGAACCGTGCTTCGCCGGCCACGGGCACGGACCGAGAGTCGCTCAAACCGGCCGGAAAAACGCACTTCCTTGCTCGGCCCCTCCTTTCCTCTAACTCCTCCTTATCGAGTGGAACCGTCGTGGATTATGATACTCGCTCTCTGTCGAGAAAGTCACGAATCATGCCCTTTACCGGCGACCGCTGTAGACTCCACCGAAGTTGACCATCATCAACAGGATGCAACCGATGCCACCGCGATCGGTACTTGCGACGGGGCGATGGCCAGCTTGTCGACGTGTCCGGAAAGGATCGCCAACAGCGCCATGGACGGGTTCGTGCCCGGTATCAATTGCAGGCTGATGATGACCTGTCCGATAGGAATTCCGTTCGTTATCCCTTGTGGATGATCGATTTCTGCCGGATTCCCCGCCGAGAAGTCGGCATTCCAGGGGAACGGCGCCCTGGTGCTGTACGTTATCGTGCCACTCCACTTCGCTGTCAGCGGGTCTGATCCGCAAGCCGTGCCCTTAACCGGAATCGGGCCTTGAGGGTCGGGCAATAGCGGCGGGGAGAATTCCCAGGTGTAGGAGATCGTGAGTCCACTAAAAGAGAATTTGAAGAGCGGTATAGGCGTCGAGGTCGCTGTGGATATTGCGGTTGCTGTCGGCGTACTGGTTGGACTGGGGCCGACCGTCGGCGATGAGGTTGGTGTTGGTGTCGATGTTGCGGTTGGGGTCGGTGAGGGCGTTGGTGTCCCCAGCACATGGGGCTCATCCGGACTGATCACTTCCATCTCGGCTACGGCAATCCCTTCACTCCCTCCCTGGTTATCCAGTGCCAGCAACTCCAGCTCTCGTGCTTTCGTTCCCGCCGGGAGGGCGAAGGTCTGGATACCAGCGGTCGGAGCACAGGTACCCGAGAGGATCGGGGTAAATGCCGTCCCGGTACTGGAGACGGCAACGGTGAAGTCCTTGAGGGCATCACTCGCTGGTTCACCACCAGTGGCCACACAGTCGAGGAGCACCGCTGTCAGCGGATAGGGGGTCGCTCCCTGGAAGGCGACAGTTACTGACTGGGTGGTGGTCAGACCAGCGCCTGACTGCCAGCCTCGAGTCAGATCCCCATCGATCAGATTGGTGGCATCGAAGGCATGGTCGGACGATACCCGCTGGGAGGAGTAGGAGACGATACTGCCGCCATTGGCAGCAAGCGCGACATTGGTGCCCAGCGGCACTGAAGGTGGTGGAATCGGAGCCGCCCAGGTGACCGTCGCTGGAGCATTGACCGGTATGGGAGTAGACGGTGCCTTCCCGGTCGGCACACGGGTCTGCTCCCCTGAGGTCACCACCACTCTGCCATGCTTTGTCGTGACCAGCACCGCTCCCTCAATCACGGTCACGATGGTGATCTTTCCTTTGATCCGGACATCAAACTGGGTCCCGACGGCAGAAGCAGTGGCAGCCGGGGTGACGATCCGATGCGCCGATCCCGGCTTCACCATCTGCTCGACCTCACCGTGAGAGAGCCTGGTACTGGCCAGCGACTGAACCAGGGCATCAGTGAGCTGATTCAGATTGAGAACAGTGCCATCACGGAAACCGACGGAGGCTTTCTGTTGTTTCTGGGTGGAGAGGAGATAAGCCGAATAGACCGACTGCTTGAGCTTCCCTTTACCGGCATGCTGCCTGGGTGGCTGGACCGAGAGGCCGCGATCGATATAGCGCACCTGACCCAGGGCGACGGCGCGCGTTGCCGCGGCCCCAGCAGGTGCAGGACGGGGCAGCAGGCCAATCGAACCTGCGGTCAGTGCCAGGGTTACGGCGATGCGAGCGGTCAGACGGCGGCGTGCACTCGGTTCTGTCGGTCCTTCTCGACTCCGTCGACTCTTCACGGTTCACACCTTTTGACGCCGACGATTCAGCCGAATCCGTATCGGACTAAGAATACGGCAGAAACTCCGGATTGTCAAATAGAGGCCAGACTGTGAGCGTATTACCGGGCAGGCGCGACTGCCGATTCGACGCGGCTAGGAGCATCGCGGAACTGCCGCTGGTAGAGAGCGGCGTACAACCCTTCCTGTGACTGTAGCGTCTCATGCGTGCCGCGTTCGGCGATCCTACCATCCTCCACGACGAGGATGAGATCGGCATTTCGGATGGTGCTCAGACGGTGCGCGATGACGATGCTGGTCCGACCGGCGAGGAGCGTTTTCAGGGCCCGTTGGATGATCGCTTCGGTGCGAGTATCGATCGCACTGGTGGCTTCATCGAGGATCAGGATTCGCGGATCGGCGAGCACCGCGCGGGCGAAGGAGAGGAGCTGGCGTTGACCCTGACTGAGTGTCCCCCCGCTTTCGCTCAGTTCGGTGTCATACCCTCGGGGCAGCGCCGCAATGAAAGCGTGGGCGTCCACGGCGGTGGCGGCCGCCTCGATCTCTTCACGGCTAGCACCTTCTCGCCCGTAGGCGATGTTGTCGGCAATGGTGCCGCCGAACAGGAATGGCTCTTGCAACACCATCGCGATCTGCTGGCGTAGGCTGCGCCTCGTCAGCGTCCGAACGTCGTGGCCGTCGAGGCTGATCGTTCCCTCGCTAACGTCGTAGAAGCGGGGAATGAGATTGGCAATCGTCGTCTTTCCCGCCCCGGTTCGTCCCACCAGGGCGACAGTTTCACCGGGAGCGGCCCGGAAGCTGATCCCTTTCAACACCGGCACTCCGGGTTTGTAGGCAAATGACACCTCGTCGAACCGAATGTCTCCGGTCGCGGTGGTGAGGACTGAAGCATTCGGAGGATCAGCCGGCTCAACTTGCTCGTCGAGGATGCCATAGATGCGCTCACCGCCGGCCAGTGAGGCCTGAATCTGGGTGTAGACCTGCGAGATCAATTGCAGTGGCCGGAAAAACTGCTGGACGTAGATGAGAAATGCAGCCAGCAGGCCGATGGTGAGTTGGTGCTCAAATACCAGATAGCCACCGTAGCCAATGACGATCGCAGTGCCGAGGGTGCTGAGGACATCGATGGCGGGGGAGAACGCGGACGTGATCGCTACCGCCTGCACGTTGGCGGTGCGGTTCGTCTGGTTGCGCTGACGGAAGCGAGCGATATTGGTCTCGGTGCGGTTGAACGCCTGGGCCTCACGGACGCCGACGATCTCCTCCTGGATGTCGGCGGTCACGTCTCCCACCGTTTCACGGGTTCGACGAAAGGCACGTCGCGCCAGCCGGGAGAAGTAGAGAGTGGTGATCAGCATAACGGGAATGATCGTGAAGCTGACCAGGGCCAGGCGCCAGTTCAGGAACAGCATGGCGATCAGAATGCCAATCAGGCTGAAGAGCGACCCCGTCAGTTGGGTGATTCCCTGCGACAGCAATTGATTGATGGTGTCGACGTCGTTCAGGACGCGACTCATCAGATCGCCTGCCGAGTTACGGTCGAAGTAGCTGAGTGGTAGGCGCTGAAATCTCTCGAAGAGACGCGTCACGGAGGCGGGCCAGAATACGCTGGCCGATCCCGCCGATTCCATTGATTTGCCCCCGTGTTGCCAGCGATCCGGCAATATTCGCAATTAGCAGAAGGATCATCGTGCGCGCCAGTCCAGCGGGGTCGTGGCGCAGAATAAATCCATCGATCGCGCGTCCGATCAAATACGGCGCGCCTGCCTGCGATGCGGCACTGATAATAATCAGCACTGCGATCAGCAAGAGTTGGCGAGAATATGGCGCCAGTTCGGCGACGAGACGACGAGCGGTAGCTCCGCGTTGTTGGGCACGTTCGGATGGCAGCGCCGCGATGGCGCTGAGGTCGCGCCTCACCGGCCGCCTCCCATGGCGACCAGGGAGTCGGAACCCTCCGGCTCGAGTTGCGATCCGAGGATCTCGTTGTAGAGCTCGCTGGTTTCCAGTAGCTCGTCATGCGTACCCCGAGCCGCGATGCTGCCGCCGTCGAGTACCAGGATCAGATCGGCATCACGGACGGTGCTGATGCGCTGCGCGATCACGAAGGACGTTCGGCTCCCATCGCGCATCAATGTGTCCAGGGCTTCCTGAATCAGAACCTCGGTTCCCGCATCGACCGCGGACGTGCTGTCGTCGAGGATCAGGAGGTGCGGATCGATCAGGAGTGCCCGCGCAATGGCAATGCGCTGCCGCTGACCGCCGGATAGCCCAACCCCACGTTCGCCCACGACCGTGTCGTATCCATTGGGTAGCGCGCTAATAAAACCATCGGCCTGTGCCGCCCGCGCCGCCGCCTCGATCTCAGCCGGCGTCGCGTCTGGCCGGCCGTAGGCGATATTGTCGCGTACCGGTCCACTGAACAGGAGTGCTTCCTGGAGGACGATGCCGATCTGGCCGCGCAGACTCGACAGCGTGACGGTGCGAACATCGAACCCATCGATCTCGACACTTCCGGCGGTCACGTCGTAGAACCGCGGTAAGAGATTCACCAGCGTACTCTTGCCCGACCCGGTGGTGCCCAGAACGGCGACCGTCTGACCCGGCTCGACGGAGAAACTGATATCGTGCAGGATGTCGCGATCGGTGCCGGGATAGCGGAAACACACGTTCCTGAACTCTACCCGGCAACGAAGCGGCGGGAGAGCGACGGCGTCGGGTGCGTCTTGCACCTCCAGCGGTGCATCCAAAATATCGAATACGCGGAGTGACGAGGCACCGGCGCGCGAAATCCCCGCAGCCAGAAAGCCAATGGTGAGTACCGGTAGAAGCAGGTAGGTGAGATAGGTGTTGAAGGCGATCAGCGAACCAATCGTGAGCCGGCCGGCCATCACCTCCGACCCGCCGTACCAGACGATGATGACAGTTCCCATGTTGGCGAAGAAGAAAACGAACGGAAAGTTGTTGGAGAACATGCGGACTGTCTGCAAATTTGTCGCCAGGAGATCGTCGTTGGCAGCACGGTAACGCTCGGTCTCGTACTCTTCGCGGGTGAAGGCTCTGATCACGCGCATGCCGGCGAGATCCTCTTGCAGAATCGAGTTGAGCCGGCCGAGCGTCTGCTGAACCCGTCCGAAGAGCGGGCCGATGTGGCGGACGAAATATATAAGGAGGGCAAAGATACACGGCATGACCGCCAATACCGCGAGTGCCAAACGCCAGTTGATCGAGAAGAGCAGCACCGCACTGCCCACCAGCATGATGATCGACGCCGCCAACTGGATGATGCCGGTGCCAGCAAACTGACGAATCTGCTCGACATCGTTGGTGAGACGCGTGACCAGCTGGCCGGTCTGGGCCCGGTCGTAATAGCTAAACGAGAGTCGCTGAATTTGTTGGAACAGAACATTGCGCAGGTCGAACGCTACCCCCTGAGAGGCACGCTCGGCCAGATAGCCCTGCAGGAAGGTGAACACGCCTCGCACTACGGCCACCGCGACCAGGCCAAGTGCAGCCAGGAGGATGGTGGTGGATTGGTGTCGGGCCATGCCCTGGTCGACCGCGATGCGTATAAGTTGCGGAGCGGCCAGATTGGCTACGGTGACCATCAGAAGACCGCCGAATGATCCTGCGGCGCTGGGCAGATGGGCGCGCAAGTAGGCGATCGCCCGTAGGAGCGCACGCGGTCCTCCCGGGCGCGCTCCGTCGACGTTCATCATCTCAGAGCATTATAGGAGTGCGGTTGCCGTCTAGTGGCCGATTGCGAGCTCAACCACTTTCACTACGACGAGAAGTACCGCGACCGCCAGATAGGCGCGGAGCGCAAGCATTCCCGCCTTCCGAGCCATCGACCATACCGGTCTGGGCAGCGTCTCCAGTGGTGGCATTCGCCAGTTCAAGCGTTCGGACGCCGGCATAGGGGGATCGGTTCGCCGATGAGTGGAGTGTCGGTAGCGGGACAGTCTCGCCGTGCCGTAGCCCACACCGACGACCAGGAGAACAGCGGCGAGTATCACCGTGAGACGGGTGACATCGATCGATGGGAAGAGCGTGGTCGCCGCCAAAATGAGCGAAAGCGCGACGAGGACGGCCACGATAGCGCCGGCCACCAGATTCAGCCAGGCGCGATTGACCCAAGGGCCCAGGACCATCTTGTCGTTGCAGAGCAGCAGCAGGAACACGGTCGCGCTGGGCAACAGGACACCGGCCAGTGCCTGCACGCCGGTGGTAATGAGGCCCAGCGGAGCGTTCGGGATGAGAACGACGGCGCCCGCGCCCGCAACCAGGAGAGCGTAGATTCCATAGAATCCGAAGGCGTCTCTCCAGTTCCGGTGTAGCGAGTGTTTGATGCCGAAGACGTCGCCAAAGGCGTAGCTCGTGGACAGCGTCACTGCGGCGGCGCCGATGAGAGACGCGTTCAACAGCACGATGGCAAAGAGAATGCCGGCGGTACTGCCGAGATGCTGAGATAGACCGGAAATGACAGCGCCGGCGTCAATAAATCGGCCTGATAGTCTGGTGTCGCCGAAGGCGAAGGCGGTGGTCACAATCAGGGCGGCGGCGCCGATGATGACGACGAATGAGCCTACCACGGTATCGGCTCGTTCGTACGCCATCCAGCGCGGTGTGAGTCGTTTGTCGATCACGTTCGACTGCTGGAAGAAGAGTTGCCAGGGAGCGACCGTGGTTCCCACCAGTCCGATGATCAGGAGCATGGCGGTGGAATTCATCCCACCCCGAATCCCAGGAACAACGAAGTCGTGCGCCACCGGACCAATCGAGGGATGGCTCATGAACATCAACGGGATGATGGCGAAGTTCGCGACGATCAAGACAAACATGAATCGTTCCCAGCGCTGAAAACTGCCGGTGACAGTGACGCCAATGAGGAACGCGGCCGTCAGAGGGACGGCAATGAGAGGTTTGACGCCTAAGGCGCTGAGGGCGAAGGTGACACCGATGAATTCGGTGACGATGGTCAGAAAGTTGAGCAGAAACAGGTCGCCAACTGAGAAGGCACCCCAGAATGTGCCAAATCGTTCGAAGATAAGCCGCGCGTGTCCAACGCCGCTCACCAGCCCCAACCGCACTACCATTTCCTGGTTCACGATAAGGACGGGAACGAGCAGGAGCAACACCCAGAGAAGGCTGGTGCCGTAATTCTGACCGGCCTGGGCATAGGTAGCGACTCCGCCGGCATCGTTGTCGCCAACCATGACGATAAGTCCTGGACCCATAATGGCCAGCAGCGTAAGCAGCCGGGCCTTCCAGGATCGCCGCACGGCGAGGTCGTGCTGTCCGATGGTGCCCAGAGCGCCCCGAATGTCGCCGACATGGGCGGAATCGAGGGCGGTAGTGGTATTCGATGGAGCGAGTAGAGTGCCCGGTGGGCGTCGATATGCCATGTGTCACCTCCTTTCGCGTGCTGTATACCGCGCACGCTGGGAGGTTGACCGGGCTAAATCATCCCAGCTCCCAAAGCGCACGCGAAGACCAACAAGCGACGTTGACTAGCAGGATCGTCCATAAATGTCTTCGGATGCCTTTCGAATACGAATGTCGATGGCGTTAGCCGGCTCTCGGTGAGCCGCGCTTCGGTCAAGTCTCGCACGTTTGATCGATATTGGTCAATGCCTCATCGACGCATACAATCCGGCTCGCACCGTTCGATCAGAGGGTGGGCGGTTCGGTCCGCCGGACGTCCGGAACCGTGAGAATGCCGCGATCCAGGCGGAAGATCACTCTGTCCCCGGCGTGGAGATTAACGTGCGGCGACGAGTAAAATGGCAAGCTCGAATTCGCTTCTACTGCTTGAGTTGTACAGTCGAATACTCGCCTGGGCAGCGCCTGAGTGGACGGAGCGGGCCGTGCCTGAGGAGGGGCTCATCGTGTCGTCAATGCTTACACCGAGGGTTCAGCAATGCCGGTGTTTTGTATCTTTGCCTTGGTCGGACTCGCGATGGTTCTTTGCCTGGGATCGGTTCCCTCCGGAGTCATGGCGCGCACTGCGGCCTCCTGGGGAAAGAGAACACCGGCCAGCCTCACCGGTGCGCGGGCAATCGTGTCCGAAAGTGCCGGCGGTGGGTACAACTCCGCACCTATGGCATTTGACGCCCACGGCGACCTGTGGGTCTCCGATGTCCGCGGGGTCGGGCTGCAAGAGTTCTCTCCAGCAGATGCCCCGCTCTCCTTCGTACCGATTCACAATCCCAGTACGGGCAGGCCGGAAGTGCTTGGGAGCGTAACGTTCGACCGGCACGACGATATCTTTGCCTATGGGAACCGCGCCAACCAAATCTGGGAATTCTCGCCGCAAGGCCGCTATATCCGTGCCATCGGCTCGCCCGGATCCGGTCGCGGCCAGTACGGCGCAGTGGGCGACATTGCCGTTAGTGAAACCGGAAAGGTATACGTCGCCGATCTGGCGAGGAGTCGAGTGGATGAGTATTCAGCCACTGGCGCCTGGATTGGTTTGCTCGGCAACGGCACCAAAGGGCGCGGCCCCGGCTCGTTCAACCGCCCTTCGGATGTCGTCATCGATCGATATGGCAACGTCTATGTCGCCGATGCCGGGAACAATCGCGTGGAGCGGTTCAGCGCGAACGGCAGGCTCACCGCGCACTGGTCCATCGTCCACGGCGGGTACGCTGACCTTTACAGCATCGCTGTTGGACCCGATAACTCGGTTTATGTCATCGATAGCACCGGCGATAGATTGGATCGATACTCGGCATCGGGAAGGCTGATATGGGCGGCGTCGGCAGCCGTCCATACCATCACACCGGTCTCGGTGGCAATTGGACCCTCAGGTCAACTCTTCGCCGGCAATCACTCGGCCATCTACCGCATCTCGTCCACCGGTAGCGCCGGTCAGCACTTCGCCCTCCCCGGAACGACTATCTCCCAGTTGAGCTCTCCCTCGGGCATCGCCGTGGATACCTCGGGAAATGTCGTCGTGGCCAATACCTGCTACCTCGTGTGCACCTCCGGTCTCGTCGTCATTCGATTCGGTGCGAAAGGAACGCCGATCTGGACTCGGGTGGGAAATGCCACCGTGG
The DNA here is from genome assembly GCA_963731225.1 of uncultured Chloroflexia bacterium. Taxonomy (GTDB): domain Bacteria; phylum Chloroflexota; class UBA5177; order UBA5177; family UBA5177; genus CAVSUG01. Next base: position 1,712,455 of record CAVSUG010000002.1, on the reverse strand, counting down.
TATCCGCGGTCGCCGTCAGCGGACATGGGTCGATTTACACCGGAAGCGGGAGCGATACTGTCCAGAAGTTCATCGCGAAGAATAGTTCACAGGCTCGCTGGCAATTGGCCTTCCGGGGAAGTGAACCAACCGGCATTACCGCCATCGCTTCCAGCGGACACGGCAAGCTGTATGCATCCGACTACAACGGCTTCCTCTGGAGCTTCAGCCCGCGTGGCCACCTGCTCGACCTGGTCGGCCGTTTCCGTCATATCCTCGGCATCGCGATTGACCGGACCGGTGATGTGTACGTCGCCGACGTGAACGCCTATCTCGTGATCGTCGGTCAACGTTTCCCCACCCAGCAGGCGCGGGTCATTGAACTGTCAGCGGCAGGGCGGCAATTGCATGTCTGGTCGACACCCGTTATCAGCAGTCTGGCCATCGATGCTCGGGGGCATGTCTATGCCGCCGAATACAATCTCGATCGTATCGCCGAGTTCTCGCCGGCGATGAAGCCCCTCGCGCACTGGGGAGGGTACGGCTTCTCCCGCGGAAAGTTCGATCATCCTTCCGGGATCGCACTCGACCGATCGGGACACATCTATGTGGCCGATACCGACAACGATCGGGTCCAGGAGCTGTCGAGTAACGGTCGGCCGCTACACGTGTGGGGCATCAGATATGGGGGCCAGTAAGTTCCTTACCCATCGAGGTTGGGACAGGGCAGGGGGCGGATCGGCCTGCTCGTGCCACGACGTGTCACCCGCCTACGGCGGAGCAATCTCATCGGTAGAAGGGTAATGGCGAAAGCGTACGCGCCACTCCGAGGGCAGCAACACCGAAAGTAGATCATCGACTGCGATCACGCCGACCAATCGCCGCTCGGCGTCCACCACCGGTAGCGCGGCAAGATTGAAATCGGTCATCGTGACGGCGATCTCAGGAACATCGGCGTGGACTTGCACGCTCACCGGTTCGCTGGTCACCGCGACCTGTACCGACTGCGTGTCGTCACGGCGCAACAGTTCGATGACGGCTACCGTGCCCAGAAGTTGACGGGCCTCATCGACCAGGTAGAGCGTATCGAGCACACCGGCCGGTAAACGGCTGTCGCGTACCATCTGGCGGGCTTCAGCCACAGTGGTGCCGGGCGAAACGGCGAGAAAATCAGGACTCATCAGTCCACCGGCAGTATCTGGATGGTAGCCGAGGAGCATCCGTACCTTCTGCAGTCTGGCCAGGGGTAGCCTTCCGAGTATCCGATCTCTGCGCTCGCCATCGAGTTTAAGGAGGAGATCGGCGGCGTCGTCCGGCCCCATGTTTTCCAGGATCTGGGCTGCTTCGGCATCCGACCGTGCCGCCAGGTTGGCAAGCTGGTATTCCGGATCGAGTTCTTCAAAGACATCGGCCTCGAGATCCCGATTCTGTCCGACGGTTTCCAGAATCTCGCGTCCCTCGTCGTGAGAGGCGGCCTCGACCATGTCGGCGAGGCGGGCAGGATGGAGTCGCGCCACGCGAGCAAATGGAAGGCGCCGTCGGGCGGTGGGTACGTGACCGAGAAGTGGCTCGATCGCCGTCCAGTCGAGCAGCGTTTGCGCCTGAACATACCCAACCGAGCGGAAGATGAGTCGCTCCCAGAGGGGTCTTCGGGCGGAGATCACACCGGTGATTCGCATGTTCGATGCATTGCCTTGCAGGGTCACGTCCTGCACCCGGACCAGTCGAGCGTCGGGCACGTGAATCACATGGTGGCCGAGGAGATCGCCGGCCAGCAAGATTTCTCGCGGTCGCCGTTCGAACGACCGCAGGTCGAGTCGATTGACCGCCAGCCTAGTTTGCCCTGGTTCCAACGCCGCGATATCACGCTGGGGCACAAAAACGGTGCGATCTCCAAGACGTGCCAGCACGCCTGACACGCGTGGATAGCCACGGTCGGGAACGTACACCACGACATCGCGCACCAGCCCCACACGCTCGCCGGCCTCGCCGAGGAGCGGACGGTGCAGAACACCGGTCAACGGTACTGACTCCGAGGTCATCTCCCCATGCTAGTGGGAATGCGACGGATCAGGAATGTGGTGGCCCTGCTCTACGGCTTCGGTACCAGCGCACTCGGTGGCGCCAGATGCATCTGGGCATCTTCGGCAATATTGTCGCTGGAGAGTTGCATCAACGCTGTCTGAGTGGCCACCAGTCCATCCATCTGGGAGGACTGCATGGCGACGTCCGTGGCCAACGGTTCAGTCAAAGCATCGGCCAGAACGATCCCATCCATCGCGCGCGATGGCAGGCCGAGCGCGCGCAGGACGGTCGGCGCCACGTCAATCAGGCGAGCAGGAAAGTGGGACGTCTGGCCGCTGGCAATGCCTGGACCGGACATGATCAGCGGTACACTCTGGGCACCCCAGTTCAGGCCACCATGATCCCCGTGCGCCGACGTCAACTTCATCCCGATGGTGTTTTCGCGGAAGGCCACGACCACATCCGGCGCACGCGGACCAACGAAGGTGCTGAGCATGGCATGGTGTGCTGCGTTCAATGCGGGATCCATAGGCACGTTCGTGGCTCGGTCGTAGTAGAACGAGGTGCCTTTCTCCAGCAGGTAATACGATCCGACCACGTTGGGAGCTTTGGCGAACGCCTGCGCCACCGCTTTCGCCTTGGGTTGATTGTTGAGGTAGATGTAGGCCGCGGTTCCACCGGTGTGGAAATAATACTCACCACCAGCCTGCCGCACGATTGTCTTGGTGAGGTCACCATCGAGACTGCGAGTGTTCGGCACCATGCCGTGGTCGGCCGTCACCACGAATACGGTCTGATCGTATATTCCCGCATTCTTGTAGGCATTTACGATGCGACCGATGTTGTTATCGACGCCCCTTGCGACCTGCGCGAAAACGGCGGGGCTCGCCGGTCCGCCGTAGGGATGCCCATAGTAATCGGCGCTGGGGAGATTGACCAGAAGAGCACGCGGCCGGAAGTCCTCAAAGGCAGCCAGTGCGAGTTCGGCGGAGAGCCAATCCCAGTCGGTGAAGTGGCTCAACGGAAGCGTCCGTTGCAAATTGGGCCGGGCGAAGAAGCTGGCCGGGGGCACATGGCCGGGAACGGCCATCGGAAGCAACATATTTCCGGCCTTGTTTTTCTGGTGATGCAGGATATAGTCCGCTGCCCACCCGCCAATAGCATCCGCCGCATACACCTTCTCCGAGGAGAGCGCCACGACTTTGGCGGTAGGATCCGAGGACTTCATGGCCAGCGCAATCGAGTCGACGCCGGATTCACGAAGGTCGCGCTCCAGGTCGCCGGCCAGCACGCCGGGTGGCCAGCCATCAAGCGCTTCCTTTTGGGTCGCCGGGTCTCGCCACTCAAAGCCGAGCACACCGGTATGCTTCGGTGTGCAGCCGGTGGAAATCGAGGCATGACCCGCCGGGCTGAGGCTCTCGATCTGTCCCACCCAGGCACGGTCGTAGGTCACACCGGAGCGAGTCAGGGCCGAGACCGTTGGCATCGACGCCAGCGGCATATAATCGGGCCGGAAGGCATCGAGGACTATCAGTACTAGATAGCGCGCTGTGGCCGGCGTTGCCGACTGAGCAAGCGCGGGTGTCGATCCAACCAGCGCCTCGATGCTGCTGGCGGTAACTCCCAGGGCGGCAAGACCAGCGACGAACTGGCGTCGACTCAAAAGCTTGCGGGCGAATAGACGCTCGAGCTCTTCTGGTTCTCCTCGGTGCTTGGTCATGGCCCTGCGGTCCCTTCCCCACAACTGCGGCTCCTTCCACTATACCCCTCAATCGGCGCCCGACGTGACCATGGTCTTACGAATTTCTTAACCAGTGACGAGATCGTGCATCAACCATCTCCATCCAGCCTCCATCGCTGGCATCGAGGATGATCTACCGATAGAATGAGACGATGTATCAAAGAGTACTGCTCCCGGTGACGTCTCCCGGTACTGCGCCAGGGCCAACCTGATGGATCCGCATGGTCGTGCATCGACCGCCGCCAATATGTCCCTCGCCGGCAACCGTGGCCCGCTGGTGCAACTCGACGAGGTTACCGTCCGGTTGGGAGGACGAGACGTTCTCCGCGACGTGACCTTCTCTATCCAACCCGGTGAGTTCGTTGGTTGCATCGGCCCCAACGGTGCCGGCAAAAGCACGTTGTTACGTGTTCTGCTCGGACTCATTCGCCCGGTCCGTGGCTCGGTTACGCTCTTCGGCCGGCCTTTGCAGCGGGGTAATCGCCAGGTTGGCTATGTCCCTCAACACCAAACGTTCGACCAATCCATGGCATTGCGTGCCCGTGACATGGTCTCGCTCGGCATCGACGGCACCCGCTATGGTCCGCTGGTGCCCACTGCGGCCAAGAATGCGCGCGTGGACCAGGTGTTGCACGAAGTGCGGGCCAGTGCCTATGCGGACGCACCGATCGCCCACCTTTCGGGCGGGGAACAGCAACGCCTGATGCTGGCGCAGGCACTCGTGGGGAATCCCGACCTGCTCTTGCTTGACGAACCGCTGGCCAATCTCGACCTTCGCAGCCGCAGTGAGGTAGTGGAGCTGGTGAGCGATGTCTGTCACGGTCGGGGGATTGCAGTCATCTTCGTTGCCCACGACGTGAATCCTCTCCTGTCGTGCATGGACCGGGTGCTGTACCTGGCTGAAGGCCGAGGGGTCATCGGAACGCCGGATGAGGTCGTGCAGGGTCCCATCTTGACCCAATTGTTCGGCTTTCCGGTGCACGTCGTACGCGCCGAGGGCTATGTGCTGGTGACCTCGATGGATGAGGGTGGTCACTGCCATGGCTGAGTTCTTCAGTAGTCACGTACCGGAATTCCTGCAGTATGACTTTATGCAGAATGCCTTTCTGGCCGGCACCATCGTCGCTATCGTCGCTGCCTGCGTGGGCTATTTCGTGATCCTCCGGCATGTCGCCTTTGCCGGCCATGCCCTTTCTCACATTGGCTTTTCCGGCGCGGCCGGCGCCGTTCTGTTTGGCGTGGACCCACTGTGGGGGCTCCTGGTGTTCACGCTGGCGGCGGCTCTGGCCATGGGTTTCCTGGGTGAACGGATTGAGGGACGCGACGTCGCCATCGGCATTGTGCTGGCGTTTGCGCTGGGTCTCGGCATTCTCTTCCTGCAGCTCTACACTGCCTACGCCTCCGAGGCATTCAGTATTCTCTTTGGCACCATTTTGGGAATCAGCCATGCTGCCGTGCTGACCAGTCTGCTCATCGGCGCGGTGGTATTGATCGGACTCGGTATCGTGTTTCGTCCGCTGCTCTTTATGTCGGTCAATCCAATCGCCGCCGAGGCCGGTGGCGTTCCGGTGCGGATCCTTTCCGCGTTCTTTCTCCTGCTCCTGGCACTGGCGGTCTCCGAAGCCGTTCAGGTGGTCGGTGTGCTGCTCATCTTCGCGCTGCTCATCGCCCCTCCAGCGACTGCGATCTACCTCACGGCGCGGGTCTACGCGGCCATCGCCATTGCCGTTGCACTGGGAGTGCTGGAAACCTGGTTTGGGCTAATCATGGCGTTCTACACCAATTACTCGGTGAGTTTCTTCATTGCCACCGCAGCAGTTGCAATCTACCTATTGGCGCGGGTATTGGCCTGGCAAGGTCTGGTGGGTCAACGCTCGCGCGCCGGGCAACGCCGGGTTCTGGGAGCACGAGACATCGCTGCTGAGGCGTGATGATAGCGGAATCTCTCTCCGGCGACTAACGGCGATACCGTACTTCAGAAGGGCTCTTATTTGAGATCGTGTATCATTTAAAGGTGATACACTGTATCATTCATGCCATGGCATCAAGGAGCGACTCGTGTCTAATGAACGTTCGGTAGATCAAAGATCAGTAGTAACACGACTGGGCCTGCGCATGCTGCCTGTCGTTGTCGCCGCACTGCTTGTTGTGTTCGCGATCGTTTTTCCTTCGATTGCCAGTTTTGCCGGTGCGTCCGGTGGTAACTCGAATACCAGGATCATTGTGGTTGCCGCCGAGAACGAATATGGGTCTATGGCCCAGGCCATCGGGGGGGACCAGGTAACCGTAACCAGCCTGCTGAGCAATCCCAATACCGATCCGCATGAGTTCGAAGCCAGCGCGTCGACGGCGATTACACTCTCGAATGCCCGGCTGGTCATTAAGAACGGCATTGGCTACGATTCCTGGATTGATAAATTGCTCAGTGCCTCACCCCGCTCCGGACGGATCGTATTCAGCGTTGGCGAGTATCTCGGCCATCGCGCCGGGGACAATCCGCACGTCTGGTATTACCCTCCAGGGTGGGCACGGGAAGCAAGCGTCATCGCCGCTGATCTCACTAAGCTGGATCCGAGTCATCGAACCTATTTTCAGCAACGCAAGGTTGCCTGGCTGAAGTCTCTTCAACCGATATTCCACTGGATCGCGATCGACCGCCGGCTGGTCAATGGACACCAGATCATCGCCACCGAGCCGGTCTATGGCTATATGGTCGCGGCACTCGGCGGCAACTCGCTCGACGCCGATTTTCAGAAGGCCATCATGGACGGCACTGATCCATCCCCTCAATCGGTGGCACAGTTTGAATCTGCGCTCCGGAATCACTCGGTCCGGATGCTGTTCTACAACAGTCAGGTATCCGATCCCACAACCTCGAACATGCGGGACATCGGATCGCAGAGCCACATTCCCATCGTCGGAGTGACTGAAACGCAGCCAACCACCATGTCCTTCGTGCAGTGGCAGATTTCCCAGTTAAGGAATATCAAGTCGCTGTGGAAGTAAGACCAGGCTACGCCAGTGCCTCGCCACCGGCCAGCCGGCATTCAGCACACCGCCCGTACAGCTCCAACGCGTGACGCTCCACATCGAAGCCCGCCTGGGCCGCGGCCTCGGTCAGCATCCGCGTGGGCAGGCACACCTCGACCTCTTCGATGCGATGGCATTGCGTGCAGATCAGGTGATGGTGATGGCCGCGATCGCAGGCGCGATAGCGGCGGGTGCCATCGCCGAGTTCGATACGATCGAGTACGCCGAGCTCGACCAGAACATCAACCGCCCGAAACAGGGTGGCCCGGCCCAATTGAGGCTCGATTGCCTGTAGTTGCTGCCACAATTCGTCGGTGGCAAAGGGAGTGCCCTGGGCGGCGTAATCGGCCAGATGCTGGGCGATGATCTGGCGCGGGCGGGTGTGCCGGAGTCCGGCGGAATCGAATGCAGCCATGATCGTATCTGCTGTAATCGGTACCCGCGACTCGTCTCGGAAGTTCGTTGATTCCACGCCCCATTTTAGATGGTCCCGGAATCGCGCGGGATGAACCGATGCTCAGTGACGTCTGGGCCTGGCGATCCTGCATGGATGCATACGCCCAAGCGCCTAGAATAATCTGAACGATCCAGTTGAGGTGAGGTCAGGATGATTGAAACTGCCGGCCGGCCGATCGGTCTCGGTCTGGCGGCACGGGGTGACGTGCGCGACACTGTGGAGTGGGCGCTGGCGGCCGAGCGTATGGGTTTCGAGTCCGTGTGGATTCACGACAGCTACTTCGAGCGTGATCCCGTCTCGTATCTCGCTACCATTGCCAAGGAAGCGAAAGGTATTCGCGTCGGCGCGGGTGCGCTGAATCCGTATACGCGGCATCCAGTCGCGCTGGCCATGACCGGCTCCTCGCTCGACGATCTCGCCCCCGGCCGGTTTGCCATGGCGCTGGGGAGCGGCCTGCCGCTACGTCTGGCTCAGATGAACATCCCCTTCGACGACACTGTCGCCGAGGTCTCCCGGGCGATCGACGTGCTCCGGGCCCTCTGGGCAGGTGACCGTCTCACGCTGAATCCTGCCGTTCCGCCGCTACAGCCGATGTTCCAACCGCCGCACCGAATCCCGATCTACATCGCCGGCTACCAGGGCCGATTCCTGGACCTCTGTGGAGAGAAAGCCGACGGCTACCTGGCCCGGCCTGCCGAGTCGATCCCGGCTTTCCGATTGATGAAAGCGCGCATTCGGCGCGTCGCCCAGCAGTTCGGTCGGGATCCCGATGATATTGTCTTTTCCGGATATGTTCTCTCCCTCATCGGCGATACCCGCCGGGCAGCACTCAACCGAGCCAAGCGCGAGCCGTTTGTCATCTACATGATGAGTATTCTGAGTAATGTTTCGCTCCACCGCGCCGGTTTTCCGCCGGAGCTGCGAGACCAGATCAGCGCCGCCTGGCGGGCGGAGGAGTATCATCGTGCCGGCCAGCTCATTCCTGACGAACTCCTGGATGCATTTCTTGCCTGTGGCACCCGCGACGAGGTCGCTGCCAAGGCCCTGGAGTATCACGATGCCGGCATGGATGTGCCGTTGATTCAGCCCATTCTGCAGGAAGAAGATCAGGTGACCGCGACGCTGGAGGCCGGAGTCCTCTATGCGACCGGTGGCAGCGTGGGGGCGATGCGCGCACCGGTGGGGGAACTATCACCGAGTGACGGGGTGCGAACTGGTCGTCCCACTCTCGCCCGCCGGAGCTGGCGGCGGCTCGAGGCCTGGTATGAAATGATGCGACCCTTTAGCTGGACGGCCTCGATCGTACCAGTGTCCGCCGGCGCCGGTGTGGCCTGGTGGAATGGATTCTTCACCCTATGGCTCTTCCTGCTCACGCTTGTCGGCGCCGTCGCCCTCCAGGCGGGTACGAACGTCATCAATGAGATTTACGATATTCGCCAAGGTATCGACAAGATCACCTCGCCGCGTGCCTCGCATGCCCTGCTCAAAGGATTGCTCTCCGAGCGTGAGGCTTTCATCATCGCCTTCGGATCGTTTGGCCTGGTCCTTCTGGTTGGCATCGTGCTCCTGATCGTTCGGGGGCCTCTCATGTTGCTGTTTGGCGGCATTGGTTTGGTTGCCGGGTACTCGTATACGGGGCCACCGTTCCAGTACAAGTTCCACGCCCTCGGCGTTCCTCTGGTCTTCTTCCTGATGGGCCCGATCGAAGTGGTGGGCAGCTATTTCGCGATCACGGGAAGTTACGATACCGCGGCCCTGGTGGCGTCGGTACCAATTGGTCTGCTGGTCGCGGCCATCCTGCACGCCAATGAGTGGCGCGATATCAGCGAGGACGCGCGCGCCGGCATCGAGACGCTCTCCGCCTCGATTGGTCTGCGCTGGGCACACTATCTCTATGTTGGTCTGGTCACCGGCGCGTACCTCGCGACCGGAATCGCGGCCATCGCCAAGGTTTTGCCGGTGACGACCATGCTGGTTCTGCTCTCCCTCCCGTTCTTCGTCACCGTGATCAGGGCATCCGAACTGGGCGCCACCGGGCAAGTTCGGGCACTCTCCATGATCGACTTGAAGACCGCGCGATTGCATCTCTACTTCGGCTTGCTGCTGGTCGCGGGACTAGTTCTGGCGCGGTATCTGCATTGATGGTTGACCGAGCGCTGCGACCTCCACGGGCATGTTTCGCGTAATGCGGCATGAGAACGCGGAGTTGACGGACGCTGTCCTTGGCCTGGCCGCGGCCGTGCCGCTATGGGCATTCGTCTTTCGGTCAAAGCGCGGCAACTTCTGGACACGGATGACCATTGGCGCCGGTATCCTGGGACTGTACGCCCTGTGGAAACGGCCTCAACTCAGACGCGAGGTTCCAGGTCCGGGCGACGTCGCAATTGGTGCCGTCTCCGCCGGCATGCTGTATGCAATATTTCAGATTGGCGACCGAATGTCGCGGGCAATCATGCCCAGCGGAGAACAGGACATTGAAGAGGTGTACGGCTTGCGAACCGTCGCGCCGAAGCCAGTGATCGCCGCCGCGCTGGTAGCGATCATTGGGCCGAGCGAAGAGCTCTTCTGGCGTGGATTGGTCCAGCACGCGCTCATACATCGCTTCGGCCGGGCACGGGGCACCGTACTGGGTGCAGCCGCCTACGGCGGTATCCACCTGGTCACCGGGAATATGACCCTGACTGGCGCCGCCTCCGTCGCTGGCGCCTACTGGGGTGCCGAGTACGCCTGGAACGAGCGTCTGGGACCCCTCCTGACCAGCCACATCTTGTGGGACCTCTGGATCTTTCTGATCGCACCCACGCCGACCGGACGCAACCTGGAACAACGACAAACTCCGCAGGAGAACTGATCCGCGGCTAGTCTCGGACTCGAGCACCCACGACGAATCCGTAGGCGCCATACACCCCCACGCTTGCCTCTTATCTTCGTCATGGCACCTGGATCGGATAACAGCGAGATGCGACGGGTGGCACAACCCTTGCAATGCACGACTGCATGGTTCTCCGATGAGAACCGAGCCTCATGTCGCCGTTTGTGGCCAGTGGCGACGGCGTTCTCTATGTCCCGTTCCAAGGAGGGATTTCATGAGTACAGTCGACGACAGCCCGCAAGTGCTGCGGGCAAGCAACACGGTGGATACACCTGCTTCGACCGATGACCCAACCCTGGTGCAAGAGACTCGAGCCGTGCCGGTAACTCCAGCGGAGGATCCGACCGCTGCCGAGTCTGACAGTACCTCGTACTCGCCGGCCGAGCAACGCGCGATCATCCGGAGTCGGTACGGAGGTTTCTGGTGGGGATCAGACTTCATCGGCTTCGCCGTCGCCAGTTGGTTTACGATCGTCTTTCTCGGCATCGTGGGCGCGATCGTGGGCGCGGTCGGCTATCAGTTGAATGCGCCGGTGCCCAAGATTGGAAGCGCGCTCACCGGAGCGAGCCAGAACCTCGGCATCGGAGCGCTGATCGGCTCCCTCATTGCAGTGTTTCTGGCCTATGTCATCGGTGGCTATACGGCCGGACGCATGGCCCGGTTCAGCGGCCTGAGAAACGGGTTTGGTGTCTGGCTCTGGACGATTCTGGTCGCGATTCTGCTGGGTATTGTGGGCTGGATCGCCGGCAGTGCATTCAATGTCGGTAGTCAGATTCATCTGAGCGTCGATCGAGCAACGCTCACCACGGCAGGCGTCATCTCCGTTGCAGTTACATTGCTGGTCATGCTTCTAGGGGCCCTGCTAGGTGGTATGATGGGCGAGCGCTATCACCGCGCGATCGACCGCGACGTGGAGGAATTGCGATGACCGATGACTTTAATGGCTCGGATGTTATCGATTCCGGCGGGAATCACATCGGCACGGTGGAGCGAACGTACGTCGATGAAGACGGACATGCCGGTGTCCTGGGGGTGAAGCTGGGAACTATCCTGGCCAAACACCGGCTAGTACCGGCGGACAGCATGACACCGTCCGACGATGGCATCCACCTCCCCTGGAGCAAAGATGTCATCGAGTCGTCACCGTCGATTAACTCCGGCGATACACTTGAAGGAGACGACCTCGACTCTGTTCGTCAATACTATGCCGCCCAGGGGTCATCTGAGCCGCAGGAGTCCGAGCCACCGGAGGATGTCGCTGCTATCGGCCAGGCTGATCAACGGAATCGACCCGCCAGCGATCTGCCCGATGTCGTCGAAGAGGACACTCCGACCGATCTCGGTCGCGTCCGCGATCTCGGTGACATCGTGGAGGTGCCGATTTTGGAAGAGGTCCTGGTGAAGAAGTCGATTGTGCGACAGGTTCTCCGGATCCGCAAGACCCAGCTCGATGAAGCCGGTATGGACACGTCAGATCTGCGGCAAGATCGGATGGAGGTTATTCCTAACGACCAGCCGCCGATGGTTGGTACCGGCGTTTCTGGTTCCGAACAGTAGAACGGATCTTACTCCTCACTGTTTGTCTCCTGTTTCCGAAGCAGATCTCGATCGGTGTAGACCAGCGAGAGCAGCGCATCGGTCAACTGCGCTGATCCCGATGCCGACATGATCGCAAGCAAGGGACGAGTCTGTCGCGGATACAGATGGAGGGAATATCCGAGCAGGGCAGCAACCCAGGTACCGGTACAGGTCGGACACAGCACTAACTTACCGAGTGCCCACCGCATGCCACCCCCGCGGGGGCGGCTCTCGCCGCTATCGATCCCTTCGATGAGGGGACTGCGGAACACGGCGGTGATCTCGTCTTCAGAAATTCCTTTCGATACTCTCAGCGTGGCCAGCGAGAGCATGGCCAGATCGAGTGGACCGATGCGCTCAAGCGACGTTTCCTTCCGCCGATACAGCAAGAGAAAGACGCCATAGAGCGCGTTGTAGAGGGCGATCAGCAGAGCATAGTAGCCGTACGGTCGCGCTTGCTGACCCTGAGGCGGCATTGAGGGTACCCGCTCCGCTTCGGAGGTCACGACGGTGCTCGCCGGTTTCTCGCCTCGGTGCTGCTCACCAGTCCGTTACCCACCACGTCGCTCAGGCACTCGCTTCGCCCAACTCGGATTCGGGAGACTCGTGCAGACGCACTTTGTGGGTCTCTTCTGACCCGGTCTCGAGTTTCTCATCGTCATGGGGGCCGCCCGCGATCCCCATGTCTCCCGAGCCCCAGATCTCGCTGGCGTACTTGCCGATAGCGACGCCGACAATGAGCACTAAGCCGATTCCGAGTACAAGATCGACGCGGGTCAATCCGGTCAACTCGGGAGGCACCAGAACGGCGCGTAGTGGCAGCACCGCCAGGATCGCCACGATGAGCGCCTCGGTAAACTCCTCGAACACCTTGTGGTGGAAGTGCTGGCTGAAGAAGAGCAGGTGAAGGAAGAGGAAGGCGAATATCAGGGGAATCAGCGCGACCGAATAGATGTAGAGCTGCTCCTGGGTGGTGCGATGAAATGATACGTGGAAGTCGCCCTGGACCGGTTTTCCCTTGCCGTCGAGCAGCGGAGCAACTTTCACGTTCATCTGTTCGCCGACGTTGCCGGGCTCGAAATTGTAGACGTCCTGATCCGCCCCGGTTGGGGCCTTCCCATTCACCAGATGGGTCACGTTTCCCGATACCGTCCATCCGAGCACAAAATCACCAAAGTAGTAATCCTGAGGATAGAGGTCGGGGAATCCGCTCATAGGAATGGTCACGCTGCGGACCACGTGGTTCAGCAGCGAATTCTCGATGTCCACCAGTGGCACCGTCCACTGGTAATCGTGATTGGTGCCCGGCTCCGAACTGGCGGTGAGAAGCTGCAGAGTAAGCGTCATATTGCGGTAGGCCGGCTTGAGGTGGCAGACCTCGCTCTGATCGCAACTGTAAATATTGTTGCCGGTGGCGATGTCGTACAGGTTCTTCTGCACGCCGCCAGGAAGCTCGAACGTGACCGTAGCATCCAGGGTTTTGTCGGCATAGTTGACCTTTTGAGCCTCCAGCGTCATACTGATCCGGCGGTCTTCCTGGAGAATCTGATTCTTCTGGTCCTGGCTGATGGCCTTGATGTTGTTATTGATTGCCTGAATCAGTGGTGACGGCTCATCCTTCGCGCCCTGGCTGAGATTCACCGCAAAGGCGAAGAGCGAAATGCCGATGAGTACGAACGCCGCCAGGATCAGAAAGGTCGCGGAGCCGCGCTGAAAGTACCTCATCCGCTGGACTCTCCCTCATTCGCCGGTGTGGATATTGCTCAAATCATACACGTTGCCGGCTCGTCGCGCCCAGGAATTCAAGACGTGAGCTGCCGATCTCGGATCGTAGATGCAGGGCACTCGCGCGAGGCCCGACGACATGTGGATACAATTGGTCTATTGGACAGAACCGGAACTCTTGTATGCGGCGGAGAATGTCTCATGAAGTGGAGCGATCTGAAGAACCAGCCGGTAGTTGGACTGGCCGCCGCCGACAAGCTCGGATTTCTGGACGATATGTACCTCGACGTCGGTGGCCGCGATATTCTCGGATTTCGCGTACGCCAGGGAGGTCTCTTCACCCGCCGTCAGGCTGTGATGCTCTCCGATATCGAGTCTTTCGGATCTGATGTCGTAACGGTGCGAGAGGCGAGCGTGCTCAATAAGGAAGCGACGTTCAATGTGCTGGAGGGAAGCATCATGGCGTCAAATGTCATTGGGTCGCGCGTACTTACCGAAAGTGGCGATGAGGTCGGACACGTGGGCGATCTCGAACTCGATCTGCCGAGCGCCGGGATTGCGGGTTATCTTCTCTCCCCCGGCATGATGGACCGTCTGCGTGGAGAAGATCACGGTTTCCCCATTGGCTCAGTTAAGAGCCTGGGTGACGCCCTGGTTATGGTAGAGAACGACGTCGCCGTAGAGTAGTACTCGGAATTCTGACTTAACCGGCGAGCAGAGCAAACACGCCGCTCTTCCAATACTCGCGGCGGGCCCGAGCATCTTCCAGCACCGACTGCACCGCTTCCGGCCCGAGAATCACCATTCGCTTTCGCGCCTGGAACCCTTCGGTGGGGCGTAGATACTGGTAGGTTACCAGCATGCCTTCATCGACCTCGTCGATAAGGATGCTATAGGCGTCGATTCCGTCCAATTCGTATCCCAGAGCGCGCAGTAGATTCTCGTAGGTCGCCTGCGGTGCTTCGCGTCCGAGACGCGGGAAAGCTCGCCGCTTGCGTCGGTTCTCCAGTTCATCGGCCAGCGAAAGGAGGCGGTTGTAAGCGAGAAAGAACGACTCGGTGTCCGCATTGGCGCTATCCAGTTGGTAGCGCACGGCAAAGCCTCCCATTGCCTCCAGAACATTCACGCGCTTGGCACGGCGGTCATCGAGCCAGGATCCGAGAGCACGAAGCACTGCCTGGTATGGTACTCGCTCCGAGATAACCTCGTACTCCTGGTTACCCGGATCGACACCACGATGCCACGGCGAATCGCCTTCACGTTCCTCGTCGTGTGACCTCATCGTCTCGTCCTCCGTGGAAAGTAGCAAGCGTCGCCTGGCGGGCACTTCAAGGCCAGTGGAAGGCGTCTCATCCCCATGTGCACACTGTAAGCGACCGTCAGGCACCTGTCCATTGTGCCCGGTTGCGATTTGGTTACACTTTCTACCGGTAGAGGATCTCCATGCTGTAATCGGGCACCGGGACGCTGCCACTGGCATGTCCCAGGGTCTTCTCACCAATGCTGCCGGCGGTGGCCACGATGTTCCATTTCCCTTTGGGCAAACTGGCCGAGATGGCGGTTGCATTGGGGTTATAGATGACGATGATGTTCTTCCACGGATCTTTGTTGGCATGTCCGCTGAGCTCGTACTCGATGCTCTGCTGGGGACTATTGAGGAAGGTCAGGTGCTGCTGGATCGCCGTCTGGCTGTCGAGGCGAAACGCTGGGTGAGCGGCGCGGAAGTGAATCAAGTTGGCATAGTAGTTGAATACCTTGATATACGTCGCCTTGCGCGCCCAATTGAGTTCATTCTCCACGTCGCCGCCCTGGTAGCTGTTGCTGTCGCCGCCTTTGGTGCGGAGAAACTCTTCGCCACCCTGTAGGAACGGAACACCCTGTGAGGTGAATACAATCGCGTTGGCCAGCTCATCCATCCTGATTTTCGTCGCTTCAGTGACATTCTGGGCCGCTGCGTCCACCGCGATCCGGTCCCACAGTGTATTGTTATCGTGGCTCGATTCGTAGTTGATGACTTCATCCGGCTTGCCGGCCCATCCGGAAAGCTGCGAGTTGTAGGCAATGTTCCCGACAATCTGCTTCTCGATCGTGGTTTGCTGCGCGGGGTTGCCGGTGGCGTAACCCGGCTGGCTGGCGGTGAACACGTTTCCTTCCACCCCGTTTCGGATGTCGTCATTGAACACAGCAACGCCCAGCCCCTTCTGGGTACCTTTGGTCAGCTGGACATCGCCTTGAATCTTCTCCCCCAGATCCCATGGCTCGCCCAGAATTATCGTGTTCGGATTGATCTTGTGCAGTGCCGTCGAAATTGCCTTGACGGCCTTGGTGCCCAGTAAGGTCATGAGGTCGAAGCGGAAGCCATCAATGTGATACTCCCGCATCCAATACGAGGTTGAGTCGATGATGAATTTCAGCACCATGGTGCGTTCCGACGCCAGATCCGGGCAGCAGGAGTTCGACTCGATCGCGCCCGTGTTGTCGGTCCGGTAGTAATATCCCGGTACGATCGGATCGAAGATACTGGTGTTCGGCGTGTGGTTGTACACCACGTCCAGAATCACCCCGAGATGTTGCCGGTGCAACGCCTGGACCATTTTCTTGACTTCGGTAATGCGGCTGGTGCCATGCGGATTGGTAGCGTAGGCGCCATTGGGAGCATTGAAATTGCGCGGGTCGTAGCACCAGTTGTAGCGCGTGCCGTCACCCTTGGGTGCCACCGCCGTACTTCCACCCAGGATCTCGTCGAGCGAATTGCATCCCTGAATGGGAAGGAGCTCCACGTGCGTGATACCAAGCTGCTTGAGGCTGGCTACGCCGGTGGCGACGCCATGTGGACCTTTGGTGTTGTTCTCGGTAAAGGCCAGATATTTGCCCCGATGCTTCATGCCCGAGTTCGGATCGATGGAAAAGTCGCGCACGTGGACCTCGTACAGTGAAGCGTCGGTGGGCCGGGCCAGCTTGACGTAATGGTCGGATGCCCATCCCTTCGGATCGGTCGCCTTGAGGTCGACCACCTGACCGTACTTGCCGTTCACCGCAATATTGTCGGCGTACGGATCCACCACGGTGGCGGCATTGCCGTAATTCGTTACCTGATAGAGATAGTACAAACCCTTCTGGTCGCCGGTGAGGGTGGTCGACCAGAGGCCATGATCGCCCCTGGTCATGGGATGAGCAGCGGCGCCGTCGCCGGACTCATCGGTGTAGGTAAGGAGGGTGACCTTGGTCGCCACCGGCGCCCAGAGTTTGAAATCGGTTGACTTCGGCGAGTAAATAGCTCCCAGAGTCCCGTTGTAGACATATTGCGGATCGTCAAGGACATCGCGGGCAGGGAGGGGGATGGCGACGCCTGCCTGATCGATGAGCTCGAGGCGATGGGTGACATCAGGGCTGCCGCTAAGTTGCAGGTCCACCAGGTTCGTCATGCCGGTGGTCGAACCGCTGAGGTCTTGGGTGCCGGTTACGGTGTACACCTGATTGGTGTCCAGGTCCTTGACCTGCGCGATCGTTGACGCGCTCGTCAGCGTGATGGCATGACTGATGCTCACTGTCACCGTGCTCGGGCCATCCAGGAATGCCGCCACCGGCTTCGGCTTGCCGGCCGAAGCCAGGGCCGCATTGGCATCGGCCGCCGAGGTGTATATGCCAGGGTCGCCCTGAATCAGCCAGATCTCGGCCTGCTGGTTCGGCGTCTGCACGAAGCGGTCCTGGCTCACGTCCTTCTGCGCGAAGTTCGCCAGTCGTACTATGATTCCGACCTCGGTATTGGAGCCGGGTACCTGAGCGTGGGCCACTTCCCCGAAGGCATCCGTACTATCGAAGGCATAGGCCGCGCCGGCCAGATTGTTGGGCATGTAGGGCCACATCCAGAGGTTCCAGCCAGTCGTCGTATCCATGGCGCCATAGTCACCGGCGAAGCGGTGGTAGTGCACGATAACGGTGGTCGTTCCGGCTGCCTGGGCGACTCCAGATGGGAGACCGAGCACCCTGTTTGACAGATACGGAATAATGAGAAAGGACGCGATCAAGCAGAATCGTAGTAGGCGACGGCTGGGCGAGCCAGACATTTCATCCTCCGAGGGGAAACCGTAACCGAATTGTAACCGGCGAGCGCTAGCCAAAACGGAGAATTCACGATATAGTGTGGCCGGCTGCAACATTATGTGCCGTGCGTTGAATTGATTCGAAGCCCGGGAGGGTGCATGAAGGCGGAGACGGGCCGGAGGGAAGGGTCAACATGAGTTCTGCTTGGAAATATAGTGTGCCGGAGCGAGTGGCGCGTCAAGCCGCCGCCCGTCCTGCCGATCCCGCGCTCGTTTCTGGCGATCGTATCGTGTCCTACGGTGAGCTTTCGGACGAGGCGGCACGGGTCCGTGCGACCGTGTATTGTCACCGCAGCCACCAGGACTCGGTGGTCGGCATCTTCCTCCCTCGATCTCCTCAACTGGTGATCACAGCTCTGGGGGTGATGGGAGCTGGGTGTGCCTACCTTCCTCTCGATCCAGCGCACCCTGCCGAGCGCATCGCGGCGATCCTCACCGATGCCGGAGTCGACATCGTGTTGAGCGATGCGCGTCGGGCCGGAACTGTCCCTCCTGGTCCCTGGCAGGTCATTACAATCGATAACCTGCCAGCCGATCTACCGGGTGAATCGGAGATCGGCTCTGAGAACCTAGCCTATGTACTGTTCACCTCCGGATCTACCGGTAAACCAAAAGGCGTCGAGATAACGCACGGCGGTCTGGCCAATCTGGTGTCGTGGCACCTGAACGCCTTCAATGTGATGCCGACCGATAGGGCCTCACAAGTCTCGAGTTTCTCCTTCGACGCGGCTGCCTGGGAGGTATGGCCGTACCTGTGCGCCGGCGCCTCGATCCACTTCACCGATGACGATACCCGGGTATCTCCCGAGCGTCTTCAGGCATTCATCCAGAAACACGAGATCTCGATCGGGTTTCTGCCCACCTTCATGGCGGAGCGAGTCATTTCGCTGCCCTGGCCGCGAGAAACGTCGCTGCGTCTCTTGCTGACCGGCGGAGATGCTCTACGATCGTATCCACCAGATACACTCCCGTTCGACCTGGTGAACAACTACGGCCCGACGGAGTGCACCGTAGTCGCTACGTCCGGATTGGTTCCCCGTGGAAGCAGAAGAGGGGCACCATCGATTGGAACGCCCATCGACCAGGCGACTGCATATCTGCTGGATGAAAATCGGCAACCGGTGGCGGCTGGCGATCCCGGCGAGTTGTATGTCGGTGGCGCCGGCGTGGCCCGCGGCTACCGCAATTCGCCCGAGTTAACACAGCAGCGCTTCATCCCGGACCGATTTAGCGCTGTGCCCGGCGCGCGTCTCTACCGCACCGGTGATGTCTGTCGCCGGAACGATGATGGTGAGCTGGAGTTCATCGGACGCGCCGACGATCAAGTGAAGGTGCGCGGCTATCGCATCGAACCAGGTGAGATCGAAACCGTACTGTCGCATCATCCCGATGTACAACGCGCCGTGGTGGTGGCAGTTGGCGATGGAGCGGATAGTAGGTTGGTCGCGTACGTTGTCCCGGAGGGAACGCCAGAACTCACACCGGACGCACTGGGCGAGTACGTGCTTACCCAATTGCCACCCTATATGGTGCCTTCCTTCGTGCGAGTCGACTCACTTCCGCTGAACTCCAGTGGAAAATTGGACCGAGCCGCCCTGCCTGATCCCAGTGCGGCGGAAGTAAGCTGGTCGGGCAAGGTGCAGGAACCGAAAACGCCAACCGAGAAAGCGCTCGCCGCTATTGTGGGTGAGTTACTGGGACTGCAACGTGTTGGCATCGGCGACAACTTCTTTCTTCTTGGTGGACATTCGTTGCTCGGAGCGCAGTTGGTAGCCCGGGTGCGCGATGCCTTCGGCGTCGAACTTTCCCTCCTGGCGGTATTCGATGCACCGACCATCGAACAGCTCGCCGCCGCCATTGAGGCCCTGATTTTCGAACAACTGGAATCGCTCAGCGAGGATGAAATCCGGAGTCTGTTGGGCTAATATGGCGACTACCGACTCCTCCCTCAGCCTGTATCAATTGCTCGAGCCGGCAGTTCTCGCCAATCCGTATCCGCTCTATCACCGGCTGCGAGATGAAGACCCGGTCCATTGGGACCCGTTCCTCCATGCCTGGGTCGTCACCCGATACGCCGATGTGATTCATGTGCTGCAGCACTTTTCAGCTGCCCGAACCCCATCGCCGGCGCAGCTCGAGACGATGGGATTGGGCGCTATGAGCCCGATTGCTCGCGTCATGGTTCGTCAGATGCTGTTTCTCGATGCGCCGTTTCACACCCGCATTCGTGGACTCGCCGCCAAGGCGTTCACACCGCGACGGGTGGAAGTCCTCCGCTCCCATATTCAGGAAATCGTCACCGATCTCCTCGATGCGGTGGAAGCGAAAGGCAGCATGGACGTGATTGCCGATCTCGCCTATCCGTTGCCTGCCATCGTGACCGCCGAAATGCTCGGCGTGCCTCCTGGCGATCGCGACCAGCTCAAGGCCTGGTCGGAAGACTTCGCCGAGATGCTCGGCAACTTTCAACACAATCCTGATCGCATCCCACGGGTGCTGCGCAGCGTGGAAGAGATGTCCTCCTATTTTCGCGAGCGTCTGCGCTCGAACGATCCCGAGGTGCGCGCCGGCTTGATCGGGGCGCTGGTTCATGCTGAGATCGACGGCGACCGGCTGAGTGAGGAAGAGGTCATTGCCAATGCCATCGTCACGATGGTTGGCGGCCAGGAAACCACTACCAATCTTATTGGCAACGGTATGCTGGCGCTGCTTCGTCACCCCGCCCAACTGGAGGAACTCCGGTCCGACTCGTCGATAGTCCAGCCCGCGGTTGAAGAGTTACTGCGGTTCGAGAGCCCGAGCCAGCACACTGCGCGCCTCGCGCCCGATGATGTTGAATTGGGTGGCAAGAAGATAGCACGACGCCAAGCCGTCATTGCCGTGATGGGCGCCGGCAACCGCGATCCGGCGCGTTTCCCCGATCCCGACCGCCTGGACCTGCGGCGAACGGACAACCGACATCTCGCTTTTGGTTGGGCCGCCCACTTCTGTTTTGGCGCGCCGCTAGCCCGCATTGAAGGACAAATCGCTTTCGAAACGCTGTTGCGTCGGTTCCAGCATCTGGAACTCGAAACGTCCGAACTCACCTGGCGTCAAAACCTGGGGTTGCGTGGACTCAATAGCCTGCCGATCCGATTTGAGCCCGCACCCGTGTCGCGAAATCCGGCGGCAATCAGTTGATCGCCGATTCGGAGCCGGAGTCCAGTAGTCTTGCCGCTGCTCGGCGTGCCCTCCTGGAGCGTGCTCTACGTGGTGAGGCAGCGCCAACGGCAAGGTCCAGTATTTCGCCGCGACCCCGTGAAGATCGGGCGCCGCTAACCGCAGGCCAGCGGCAGCTCTGGCTTCTGACCCAGATGGCCGCGGATGTGCCGGTGTACAACGAAGCCGTCACCATCCGGATTCCCGAAGAGCTCGACTTCGAGGCACTGCGACGGGCCATCGATGGACTCATGCTACGGCAGGAAGCCTGGCGTGCCACCTTTATCGTTGAAGATGGGGAACCGGTTCAGGTCATTCATCCCACGGTTCCATTCCCGCTACCCCACGTCGATCTACGCCGCCGGCCCGCTGGCGACCGCCTGGTTGAAGCCCTCAAGCTCGCCGAGGAAGACGCACGGCGCCCGTTCGACCTGGCCGCATCGCCGCCGGTACGAGCGCTGCTGGTCTCGCTCGACAGCGAGGATCACCTTCTCTTCATGACCTTTCACCATATCGTGTTCGACGGGGTTACCGTCCAGAGCGTCTTGCTGCCGGAACTTGATGCCCTGTATCACTCGAACATTAGCGGCACGCCACTGTGTCTTACGGATCCTCAGGTGCGTTTCGGTGACTACGCCCACTGGCAGTCGCTGAACGTTGCCGGGAAGTCAGTGCAATCCCAACTTGAGTATTGGGCGGAGCATCTGGCCGGCGAGCTTCCGATGCTGACCCTGCCCGCGACCCGGCGGATGTCGGATGTCGAGAGTTATGACGGTGCCACCCGCTACCTCCAACTGGGCTTGCCGTTGAGCGATGGGGTGCGTCGACTGGCCCAGGCGGCAGGCATCACGCCATTTATGACCCTACTGGCCGCATTCTCTCTCCTGCTGCATCGGTTCTCCGGACAGGACGATGTCATTGTCGGCACCGTCGTCTCCACTCGCTCTCGCTCGGAGTTGGAGCACCTCGCCGGCTACTTTCTGAACACGCTGGCGTTACGGGTCGATGTGTCCGGGAACCCGACAATCGATGAACTTCTCCAGCGGGTGCGCACCGTCGTGGTAAGTGCGTTCGACCACCAGGATGTTCCTTTCGAACTGGTAGTACAGCGAGTCCGTCCGGATCGTCGCGGAGGTAAGACACCGCTCATCCAGACCGTGATGACGCTCGAACCGCCGGTCACCGAGCTGAATTCCGGCTGGACTGCCTCCAGAATGGATGTCGACACCGGCACCGCCAAATTCGATCTCGGTCTCTATTTCAGCGATGGCCCGAATGGTCTGATTGGCCGTTTCGAATACAGTCTGGATCTCTTCGCCGAGGGTACCGTCACGCAGATGATGGACCATTTCCGCCTGCTGGTCGCGGGCATGGTGGATGACCCCAGCTGCCGCGTCTCCCAACTTCCTGCCCTGACTGAGGAGGAAGACCAGCTGCTGCGCGAATGGAATGGCACTCATTTTCCACTGCCGTCCAATCGACGATTCTTTGATGCCTTTGTTGCCCAGGCAGCGGAAACTCCCGACACCATCGCGCTGGCCGACAGTGTCGGGACAATGACCTATCGCGACCTGGATCGTCGATCGAACAAGCTGGCTCATTTCCTCCGGTCGCGTGGGGCCACGTCTGGAAGCCCGATTGCGGTCCATCTGAACCGATCGGTCGACCTGGTGGTTGCGCTGCTCGGCATCTTGAAATCTGGCGCCGCCTACCTACCGCTCGACGCCTCGTATCCGGCCGAACGGATCGAGTACGTCCTGCGGGACTCCGGTGTCTCGATGATCGTGACTGAGGAGAGCACGCTCGCGTTGTTGCCACCCGGCGACATCCTGGCCATTTGCATCGATTCCGATGGCGCCGCCATCGCCGATCAACCGGATGAGCCTCTGACTGCCGCTGGTAGCGCGGAGGATCCGGCCTATGTGATTTATACGTCCGGTTCGACCGGAAAGCCGAAGGGGGTGGTCGTCTCCCATCGGAACGTCATCAACTTGCTAAGCGCTGTCCAGCGGCGCCTGCAGCTGTCACCGCGAGATATCATGCTGGCCGTCACCAGCCCTGCCTTCGATATTTCCGTGACCGAACTGTTCCTACCGCTCATCACCGGAGGGCAGGTCGTTATCGCCGGCCGGGACATTGTGGCCGATCCTCGCGCACTGCTGAAGCGGCTGGCGCGGAGCAGAGCCACGATCATGCAAGCCACACCCGCTACCT
The DNA here is from genome assembly GCA_963731225.1 of uncultured Chloroflexia bacterium. Taxonomy (GTDB): domain Bacteria; phylum Chloroflexota; class UBA5177; order UBA5177; family UBA5177; genus CAVSUG01. Next base: position 1,689,533 of record CAVSUG010000002.1, on the reverse strand, counting down.
GGCGGGCGATCGTCGAGGGCGGCTGGCCGCCGGCACAAGCGATAACGGTGCTCACTGCCGGCGAGGCCCTCTCGGTGGAACTGGCGGCGCGATTGATGGCCGGTGCGACGGCGGTATGGAACCTCTACGGACCCACCGAGACCACAATCTATTCGACCGCGCATCGAGTGCAACCGAGCGATGATCCGGTTCCAATCGGGCGACCGATCGACAACACGCAAACGTACATTATCGATCGCAATCGGCGGCAAGTTCCCCCGGGTGTCAGTGGTGAGTTGTACATCGGCGGAGCGGGCGTGTCGCACGGCTATCTCGGAAAACCGGAACTCACGGCGGAGCGCTTCCTGCCCGATCCTGTCGATCTCGATTCATCCGGCTCGATCTACCGCACCGGTGATGTCTGCCGCTGGCGCTCCGATGGAACCATCGACTATCTGGGCCGATCGGACCATCAGGTAAAAGTGCGAGGGTATCGCATCGAGCTCGGGGAGATAGAGTTGATGTTGCGCCGGCAACCGGGCGTCGACGAGGCCGTTGTTATCACGCGTGATGATGTTGCTGGTGAGAAGCAATTACTGGCGTTCGTGACAGCACAGCCGGGCGCTGTGCTCTCGGGTAAGGAAACACGGCAGGGCCTTGAGCTGGGCTTGCCCGCATACATGGTTCCAGCGCGAATCGCGGTTTTGGAAGCTTTTCCGCTCACTCCCAACGGCAAGATCGACCGGCGAGCACTTGAAGCCCTTGACTACACGCCAGAACCTTCCGTATCGACTCCGCCTCACACGCTCACGGAAGAACTCATGGCATCGATCTGGGCCGACCTGCTCGAAGTAGAAGTCGTCGGCGTGGACGAGGATTTCTTCGAGCTAGGAGGACATTCCTTGCTCGCCGTGCGCATGCTGGAACGAATCAGAACAGAGTTCGGACGCACTGTTTCACTGAATACCCTCTTCACTACTCCAACGATTGCTGCCATGGCCCGTGCCCTGGACACCTCGGAAACGGAAGGAACGGCATCGCTCATCTCTCCGCTCCGTACCAGCGGACACCGGCGTCCCTTTTTTCTCCTGCACGGCCAGCCCAAGGGCCGTGGGCTCTACAGCGTGAAGCTGGCGCGCTTGCTGGACGCCGAGCAGCCACTGTATGTGCTTCAACCGCACGCTCTCGTGGGGCTGACCGTACCCCCTTCCATCGAGGAGATTGCAGCGGACTATGTCGCCGCCATGCGAAGCTATCAGGCTCACGGACCCTACCGGATTGGTGGGTTCTGTCTCTCCGGCATCGTCGCCTACGAAATGGCGCAGCAGTTGCGTGACGTTGGCGAAGAGGTCGAAATGCTTGTCTTGTTGCATACGAAATTGCCTCGATTCATCCGCAGCGTTCCCATTCGCATGGCTCTCGATGTTGCCGGCACGGTGGTACGCGCGTCCGACCGAACCCGTATGGATTGGTTCTCCGGCTTGCAGGACGCGTATCTCTATACTCTGCGGGCCTTCAGACGGCGCCGTGCGGCCAGGACTCGTCCCGCCGGAGCGCCGGAGGCGTCAAGCATACTTGGCGATCTACCCGAGCCGACGTTGGTACCGAGCGATATCCCAACGGAGCCTCGCCATCGTGGTATGGACCCGTATCTGTGGGCAATGGCAGTCTATACTCTCCGTCCGTACGACGGCTCGGTTACGTTGCTGCGTTCCTGGCGAGAGTGCAAGGATGACCTCACGAACGGCTGGGGACGTCTGGTAGCGAACCTCGAGGCGTTCGATGTGCCACCTCACGTAACCGTACTGCGCGAGGAAGTGCAGGAGCTCAGTGAGCGTCTAGAGGATGTGCTCAGCCGCTCGCACCGCTTCGTAGTGCCGCGGCACCGTCTCAACCGATAAACTCAGAACGGCGATCGGATCCGCATTCAACATTCTGGGAGCCAGCATGACGCTCGACGCCAACGATGTAACCGTCGTCTCTCATCCACTGGTCGAGAACTCACTGGTAATGCTACGAGATGTCAACACCGGAACCGACGTGTTCCGCCGGCATGCTCGTCTGCTGACCCTGATCCTTGCCTTCCATGTGCTGGCCGATCTGCCCACCCGGCGGGTCAGGGTGCAGACGCCGCTGGAGGAGATCGAGGGTCAGGTGATGGATCGAAGCGTCATCTTCGTACCGGTTCTCCGTGCCGGACTGGCGATGCTCGATGCCATGAGCGATTTTGTGCCCGGTAGTAAGGTGGGTTTTGTCGGATTGGAACGCGACGAGGAGACTGCTATCGCCCACAGCTACTATCAGAAGTTGCCGGCGCAGCTGGCCGGCGCCGAAGTCATCATCCTCGATCCGATGCTCGCTACCGGTGGTTCGGCGCTGGCGACGGTGGAACTGCTCAAGGCTCGAAGCGCGGCCAGCATCCGTCTCGCCTGTGTCGTGGCTGCTCCCGAGGGTATCCACCTGCTGCGGAATCGCCATCGGGATGTTCGCATCTTCACTGCCGTCGTCGATCGCGGCCTGAACGAGCGCAAATTTATCCTGCCCGGCCTGGGCGACTTTGGCGATCGCTACTTCGGAACGATGTGAACTCCGGGCGCATAGGCACGCCGGCGTTGGAGCAGGACCAGTACCAGAGCGACCAGGGTTGCGACGAGAATGCGATTCGGCATCGTCCATCCCTCCCGAAATGACACAAACCGCCCTGCGGCCCTTTCTTTGCCGACCCCTCATTCCAGGGTGGGACCTTGCTCGACCGGCCCACGGGCTCGGCTGAAACGCAGTCCCTCGGCAACATCGTTGGATCGAAAGAAAAGACCGTGGACGGAATGCTCCTTAGTATAAGAAGTGGAGCGGATACGGTCAATGGCCAGACGGTTATCGACAACTGACAGTCACGGTTCGGTCCGATTGGGTGATGTCGAGGTTCCGTATGAGATAGTGCGGAGCAGTCGCGCGCGGCGGGTGCGGCTGCGCGTCGGTCCTCGGCCCGTGGTCGAGATCATCGCGCCGGAAGCCGTTCGTCTGGGCAATCTGAAAGACCTCTTACGTCCCCATCGCGAATGGATCGTAGAACAATTTGCCCGACTCGCCGAGCCGCGACCTCCCGTGTTTGCGTTGCAGACAGGGACGAAGCTGCCCTTCCGCGGCGAAGAACTGCTGCTCAACGTCCGAGATGGGCCCGCGGGCAGATGCACGGTATCACGGTGGGACCAGAATCTCCTGGCCCTGTCACCGGCTGGCGATGCCTGGCTGCTGGCAGCCGGGTTGGAAGGGTGGTATCGCCAGCAAGCGAGAGCGGTATTTCATGACCGCAGCGACCACTGGGCCCGGAAGCTCGGGGTAAATTTCAAGCGTCTCGCGGTACGCGATCAACGTAGCCGCTGGGGAAGTTGCTCGAGCCTCGGGAATCTGAACTTCAACTGGCGACTGGTGATGGCGCCCAGAGCGGTCCTCGACTACGTCGTCGTCCATGAGCTGGCGCACCTCGCCGAGCCCAATCACAGTCCTGCCTTCTGGAAACTCGTCGAGCGTTTCTCACCGGCTTACGAGCAACATAAAGAGTGGCTGAAGGAGAATGGCGAACGGTTGGCGAGCTATTTTCGGTAAGGAACCGGCCTACCTTAAATCCCAACTTTCCGCGCCCGCATGCCCAGAAACAGTGGAATCTCCTGCCGGGCAAGGTTCTCTGCTCGCTCTCCGTGGGTCGATCGCTGTGGTTTGTGGGCGGTGATTTCATCCATCCTGTCGGTGAACAACCCCAGTCCGCCCAGCGCATTGACATAGGCACTCACCGGGCGGTGAAAGCTACGCGTCACTCCCTGCGGCCCCTTGCCGGGATACGGTTTCAGCGGCACCGGCAGTGGCGTGAGGTATCGATCGATTCGCCGGAAGATCAGTTTTCGGCCCTCGTCCCAGCCCCACCCGCTCTGGCGCGGAATGCGAAATGCCGGATGGGTGAGGAGGAGAACGGCGCGTCCCGACTCTTTCAGTGCCCGGACCGCGGAGGCGAGTACCTCCTCCAGCGGGTCCATGTCCTGCAGGCTGAGCAGGAATACCACGGCGTCAAAGGTTCCTGCCTGGATCTCCGGCATTGCGCTCAAACGGCGGGCATCCCCGACGAGAAACTTCCCATCCCGGCCGTGCTGCTGACGTGCCATCATGACCAGCCGGGGACTGGCGTCGACGCCGACGTAACTTGCCCCCTTCCGCGCGATCGACGGCGCCAGCACGCCCTGGCCGGAGCCGAGATCGAGGATCGACTCGCCCGGTTGAGGATCGAGCAATCGCAGTACCGCGGGAATCGCGACCTGCCGGTGATATTCGCTGCCGTTCTCGCCAACCCAACCGTTGTACCACTGGGCGAGAGGATCCCAACTGGTGGGTGCGGCCGGCCGGCGAGTCTGGCCCGAGGGGCGAACTCCGGACGGTGATTGCTGAGTAGTCCTCGAACGCCGGCGTGACGGCGTTCGCTTATCTTCCGACATGGCACCCCCCGGTCAAGTGTACCGACTCGGTGTGGCAGCGCTGCCTTACCGAAGCGCAATGACGAAGGCAACGGCCAGCAGGACCAAAAGACCGACCGTCACTCGCGTCATGAACCAGTCCCTTGCCATCGCGAAGGCGACCAGGGCGACGACGACACCGAGCAGCGGCGTGGCAAACAGCAAGAGAATCCCGGCATCCAGAATCGCCGCGGCATCACCGGCCAGGAGTCGCGGCACGACGCGGTCGAGCGGCAGGACGTGGGTTGCGGTGCTGCCGCGAATGGCGGCCAGAACGAGCCCGATGCCCATGACGGCGACACTGATGAGCAACCCGGCCAGTAGCAGACGCCCGGTGAGCAGGTACGCCCGAGAGTTTCCACGCTGAAATGGGGTGGTGGCCATCCGGTTAGCCGCCCCCAATCCCGAACACGCGCAGCGCCATCTGTACCGTGTAAATTGCCACGACGGCGGTGAAAGTGTTCCGCAGGGCAGTCTGACTCACCCGCCGCAAAATCCGAGAACCGACCGATGCGCCTAGAAAGACCCCAATAGTGACCGGTACCGCCAGAGACGGGTCGACGAACGACGGGCGGTGATTGTAATAGACGAAGGCCCCGGCCATGCCGGTAATGCCGATAACGTACGTGCTCGTGGTGGTTGCCACTTTGATCGGTACGCGCATCAGCAAGGTCATCACCGGAACCTGAATGATGCCGCCGCCAACGCCGAGCAGGCCCGAAATGAGACCCGCCAGGCAGGAAATCGCGATGCCTGGTCCGAGGTGGTGAACCCGATACCGGATGACCTCTCCCTTTGATGCTTCGAAGTACGCTCCTTCCACCAGGGCTGGGGTGCTCGTGTCGGACTCAACGTCAGGTGAGGCGTTCGGGGCCCTGGCGGTGGAAAGCAGGCGATATGCGGTTGCCGCCAGGACGGCGGCAAAGACGGCAGCGAGCACCCGAGCGGAAATGAAGGTGGTGAGCAATGCTCCGACGATGGCACCAGGAACGGTGGCCAGAGCAAGCAAGAGTCCCAGCCGCATGTCCGCTACCTGGGACCGCAGATAGACGTTACCACCGCCAACGGAGGTCGCAATAATTGCCACGATGCTGGTCGCGATGGCCGTCTTGAGATCGACTCCCAGAAATAGCGTGAGCGACGGAATGATGAACAACCCGCCACCGATTCCGAGCACCGCGCCAAACGCGCCCGCAACCAGGGCAACCACGAATGCGATAGCGACGTGATCCGGGCTCAGGCTCAACTCCTGCGACTCGATGCCTCATGGTACCGCCAGAGGTCCTCAGGGCATACCCGATAATGCAATGTCATCTCCTTTCACCTCCAACCGTTCATCACCCGAAACACGACTCAAGACCCGTGACGATCTTTGCCGTTGTTAACCAGAAAGGCGGCGTCGGCAAAACGACGACCGTCATCAACCTGGGCGCCTATCTCGGCGCTGCCGGGAAGAAAGTGCTGCTCGTCGATTGCGATCCACAGGGCAATACCACCGGTGGACTCGGCATGGCTGCTGTTGGTTGCGGACTGTACGACGTCCTGATCGGCGGCGTGCCCGCTGCTCACGCCTCAATGCGCACCGCCGAGACCGGCGTTGACCTCTTACCCTCCACCATCGAGTTAGCCGGTGCCGAGGTGGAGTTACTGGACTTCGAGGACCGTACCGGCCGGCTGAAGACGGTGCTGGACGACATCAAACTGTGGTACGACTACATCCTGCTCGATTGCCCGCCGTCGCTCGGACTGCTGACGCTGAACGCGCTGGTGATCGCCGATCAGGTGCTGGTGCCGGTCCAGTGCGAATACCTGGCTCTCGAGGGCCTCACGCGCCTGATGGGAACGCTGGAACGGGTTCGTGCCCAGGCCAATCCAGACCTGCGAATTCTCGGATTACTCATGACCATGTACGATGGCCGTACCATGCTGTCGCACCAGGTCACTGCCGAAGTTCGTCGCCACTATCCGAGTCTGACGTTCGAAACCGTGATTCCGCGCAACGTCCGGCTGAGCGAAGCACCGAGCTTCGGCCGCTCTATAAGGGAATATGATCCGGCATCGCGTGGCGCCCATGCGTATCAGGCGCTGGCCCGTGAAGTCTCAGAGCGGCTGCCGCTGAACCGCTCCTCCCCGGCAACGGCGCACTTCAGCTCCGATTCGGAACCGAACCGATCCATAGACCGAGCGGGTGGCCAGGGCCCAAATGGTGACGCGCCGCCGCTGCCGGAGAGAGGGCAAAAAGTAGGAGAAGGGATGGGCAACGATGGCGGATGACCTTTTGCCCGGCAGTGGACCCCGGTCGCGTGGCCGGCGAGCACTCGGTCGAGGGCTCGACGCCCTCCTTCCGGCCGGCGAGCAGCATAGCCTGCAGCAGGTGGACGTGGATCGCATCGATCCCAATCCGAATCAGCCGCGACAGCGATTCGAACACGGCGCCCTCGAAGAACTGGCGACCTCCATTGGCGAGCACGGGATCTTGCAACCGCTCCTGGTCTCTCGTCAGGACGGCGATCGCTACCGGCTGATTGTGGGCGAGCGGCGCTGGCAGGCCGCGCGTCTGGCCGGATTGAGGCAGGTGCCGGTGGTGATCAAGGATGCCTCCGATCGCCAGACCCTCGAGCTCGCGCTGATCGAGAACGTTCAGCGCTCCGATCTGAACCCACTGGAAGAAGCGGCGGCGTATCAGCGGCTGATCGAGGATTTCGGCCTCACCCAGGCGCAGGTGGCACGTCAGGCCGGCAAGAGCCGGGTTGCCGTCGCCAACACGCTTCGCTTGCTGGCCGCGAGCGAAACGCTCAAGCGCGCCGTTGTCGAGGGCCGGATTAGCGAGGGCCACGCTCGTGCTCTTCTCGGTCTCGCCGATCTCGTGCTTCAATCTGCTGCCCTCGAGCGAGTAGAACGCGAGGGGCTCAACGTCCGCCAAACCGAGGAACTGGTACGCCGGCTGTCGTCGTCACGGAAGGTTTCCGCACCCACCAGGAGCGCGACCGATCCCGATATTGAGGCCCTGGCAGATCGACTGGCCCGATCGTTGGGCACCAAAGTCACCCTCCATCCGAATAAACGTGGGGGACGGGTGGTGATCGAGTGGTATTCGAACGACGAGTTCGATACCCTCTACCAGCGATTACTCCAGGCTGGGTCCTAATCCGGCTTGTCGGTCAGCCCCAGCGTTCGCCATAAGATGTAGAGATCCAATCCCAGGCTGGCGTGGCCGGCGTAGAACAGATCGGGATGAAAGCGGCGCTCGTCGTGCTTGCCCCGGCCGCGCAGTATTTGATGAACGCCCGCCAGCCCTAACGGGGTGTCTTCGTAGGCGGCTTGCCACCGGCGGTAGCGACTCGGCGACCAGCGTCGGGCGAGACCCCGATAAATTGGCCAGGGAAGGATCCGGATGCCGACAACCGAAAGCTGGCCACGGGCCACCTGGGCAAGTTGGGGCAACTCGTCAAGGAAGTGACGGCGCAATACACCGCCCAACCGAGTTACATAGATGCGTGCGTCGGCGCTGGTTGCGTCCCCCGGGAGCAAGGGTCTCTCCGCCATCGAACGGATTTTCAGAACCGGTAGATCGTGCCCTCCTTTTCCCACGCGATGTTGCACGAAGATCGGCGTTTCCTCAGGGTGCAGGGCGAGGTTAATGGGAAGCAGGGCGGCCACCACCGGAGTCGCTACTACGATCGCGGGGCAGCTTACGGCCAGATCCAGCATCCGTTTGGTCCGCGAAGCCGTGTACTGGTGGCCACTGAGGGGTGAGATCGCGCGGAGGCTGCGAGCTAGCGATGTGCCGGGGCGGCGTAAGTACGCATCGATCGATCGCACCACCGGGGCACTGGGGCGAGACCGGGAGAGATGCGAAGAGGAGAGCGTCGATGGTCTTGACATATCGCTACGATCGTACCGTATCGACAGTCGATGGCCCGTTCATCACTGCCTATTCCGCAACTGGTAGCATGGGACCAGAGATGTTGACAATGACATGAAGGGAATGATTGTGAAACGGATCCTCGTGCTACTCGTGTTATTCGTGACTGGTCTGGTGCTGCCGGCGGTTGTGCAGGCCGAGACCCACTCTGCTAGTCGAATTGAGTTTGGCAGGTTTGGGGTTTTACGGCATGTGAACTTCTCTGCATCGCGCCTCGCCGGTTTGCCCGCCGCCCGCGGGCACGCCGTCCAACCCTTGCAGACAACGCCGGCCGGCCCTACGATCACGATCCAATACCTCTCGAGTATTTATGCCAGTTCAACCGCTGCCTCGGCTGCTTTCACTGATTTGCATTCCAATCTCACCACCGGTGGAGTAACACCACAGGATTGCAGCTCCCCCGGAATCCATTGCGAACTAGCATCATTCAGCGCTATGGACAGCCAGGGCGATACGCTCGGCTTCGATCTGCTCTACCAGCAGATCGGAGTGTGCACGGCGGAGATCGTCGCTGCCGGCGCGCTGGCCGATATCCAGCAGAACGCGCAGGCCGCGGCAACGATCGTGAGCAATGTCACCAACGCTGCTTCCACGGCACTCACTGCCTCCTGTGGCGCGGCCTCAGCGACGCCCGGCACGGCCGTGACGACACCGGCGACCACCCCTACCCCTGCCAGCTTGATCGTCGCCGCCAGCGCATTCTCGCCGGCGACGATTCAGTCGTCGGGTGAAGCCAACAACGACGCGGCCGCTCAGACGGTGCCGGGGGCCTTCCACACTCAGAGCTATGCGGCCTTGAATCGAATTGATGGGTCGCTTCAGAGTGCCACCCTCGCCGTCACCGTTCCAACCCCGTCGGGACCGCCTACGGTTTCCCTCACCGGGCTAGCACTCGTGCACACGGTGAAGGGCAAAGTACAGACGACGAAGAGCATCAAGGTAAAGGAGGCGGCCACGTTCCTGGCTACCTATGCCGCTACCAATGGCGGTTCCTTGAGCCCGACGGCGACAATTAAGATCACCGAAGGAAAGAAGTCGCTCGGCACCGAAAGCATGAGTGGCGATACCGCCAGCGACGGTACGACCTACTTTTACGCCAACGTCAAATTCAAAGCCAAGACTCCGCTGGGAACGCTGAAGGCGCACATCACGATAACGTTGGGCACCGCTACCGCCAAGAAGACACTGACATTCAAGCTACTCAAGTAGCCCGCGTGTGCGCGTAACCGTCTTCGGCTCCGCGCGTCTCGCCGACACCAATGCTGCCTACCAGGATGCACTCCGCTTGGGGCGCATCCTGGCGCAGCGGGGTGATGTCATCGTTTCCGGCGGATACGGGGGGATCATGGAGGCCGTGAGCCGCGGAGCCCGGGAGGCTGGTGGCCTGGTTGTGGGTGTCACCGTCGCGCCCTGGGTTGGCCGGCTGGCTCCCAACCGCTACCTTTCCGAAGAACGCAGCGCGGAAACACTCTTCGAGCGACTTGAGGCGCTGATCGAAAGTGATGGTCTCATCGCCCTTCCCGGCGGAGCCGGAACACTCGGTGAGATCGCACTTGCCTGGAACCTGCGGCAGATGGACCTGATGCCGGCCAAGCCGGTGATTCTCGTCGGCGCCGCCTGGAAGTCGGTGGTGGAAGCCTTCCGCACCCATCTGGTTATTGATGAGCGCGATCTGGCGTTCTTGACATTGGTGGACACAGTGGAAGAAGCCGTCGATGCTCTCGAGCGCCAGGGAGAAACCGTAGCAACATTCAAGGGATAGCAGTGGTCCCCGTAGGGAGAGGTTTGTACCGGCTACGCGGCTACTGTCGATACCTGGCGGCGAATAAACCGCCGGTACCAGTCGAAACTTGACTTGGGGATGCGTTCCAGCGTCGGGTAATCGACGTAAACCAACCCGAAGCGCATCTGATAGCCGTCGTGCCACTCGAAGTTGTCCAGTAATGACCACAGAAAGTAACCGCGGAGCGGCACGCCCTCACGTATGGCGCGGCTGCAGGCGTGCAGGTGTTCTTCCAGGTAGCGCGCCCGCTCGGGATCGAGGATGCTGCCGTCGTGGATACGTACATCGGTGTAGGCTGCCCCGTTCTCCGTAACGAAAATTTCCTCGGGTTTGTATTCACAATGCAACCGCACCAGCAACTCGCGCAAGGCATCGGGATAGACCTCCCAATCCATGGCCGTGAACGAGCGATTTTCGGGTCGAACGTGGACCGGAAGTCCACTCTCAGGATTGGCCCTGACAACATGTCGGTTGTAGTAATTCACCCCCAGGAAGTCGATCGGCGCGGCGATGACTGCCATGTCGTCTGGTTGGATCAGTGACACCTGACGAGCACAGGAGTCGAATACTTCCGCCGGATACTCTCCCCGGAAGATCGGATCGAGGAACCAGCGATTCCCTCTGGCGTCGACAATCAAAGCGGCAGCCGCGTCCTCATCAGAGTCGGTCGCCGGATGTATGGGCGCCAGGTTCAGAGTAATGCCGGCTCGGGCGTTGGGTGCATCACGCCGAATTACTTCCAGTGCCCGTCCGTGGGACAGCAGCAAATGGTGTCCTGCGGCCAGCGCGGCAGCCTCCTCAGCTCGTCCGGGAGCATGGATCCCGACGCCGTATCCCAGCCACGATGCCACCCATGGTTCGTTGTGTGTGGTCCAGTAGGGCACTCGGTCACCCAGGCGCCGAACTACTGTCTCCGTATACTCTGCAAACGCGTCCACGGTGTCACGATTCACCCATCCGCCGGCATCCTCAAGCGACTGTGGCAGATCCCAGTGATACAGCGTTGCGTACGGTTGGACCCCATTTTCCAGCAAGGTATCGACCAGCGCATCATAGAAGTCGAGCCCCTTGGAATTCACCGGTCCTCGGCCCGTCGGGAGGATACGCGGCCAGGCGATGGAGAAACGATAACCGCGCAGGCCGAGGCCGCGCATCAGCGCCACGTCTTCCCGGTACCGGTGATAGTGGTCGCAGGCGATATCCCCGGTGTCGCCGTTGCGCACCCTTCCCGGCGTGCGGCAAAAGCGATCCCAGATGCTCTCACCCCTGCCGTCTTCGTGTGCCGCTCCCTCAATCTGGTAGGACGCGGTAGCGGCGCCCCAGACGAAATCCGCTGGAAAATAATGGTCGGCCGAGTTATTCATGATCGTTCCTCTCCTTCGACGCGGACGACTGCGGATAAAGGTAGCAACGCACCCAATGCCTGGGCTGCACCTCGATCAGTTCCGGTGTGGTGTGGCGGCACGGTTCCACTACCGCTGGACAGCGATCGGCGAAGCGACAGCCGGGCTGAGGATCGACGATCGTCCGGATTTCACCTCGGGCCTCCAGGCGCTGCCTTTTCAGTCCGGCGTCCGGATTGGGCACGGCCGAGAGTAGGAGGCGGGTGTATGGGTGTAACGGCGTCTGTAACACCGTCTCGGTATCTCCTCGCTCCACGACGTACCCGGCGTACATCACGATGACCTCGTCGGCCACATAGCGGGCACTGGCGATGTCATGAGTGATATAGAGGAACGCCAGGTTGGTCTGGCGCTTCAGCTCGAGCATCAGATTGAGGATTCCCATTCGGATCGAGACGTCGAGCATCGAAATGGGCTCATCTGCGATCAATACCGTTGGCTCGACTGCCAGTGCGCGCGCAATGGATACTCTCTGGCGCTGGCCGCCGGATAATTCGTAGGGGAACTTTGCGGCGAACTCCTCTTCCGGCACCAGGCCGACTGTCGCCAGGAGTTCGTGTACGCGCTGGCGCACCTGGGTGGGTGGGACTATCTTGTGGACACGCAGCGGACGGCTCAGCACATACTCGACGCGCTTCACCGGATTCAGAGAGCTGAATGGGTCCTGAAAGATCATCTGGACCTGGCGACGATACGCCCTCATGTCGTTCGATCCGCCCTGAATCACGTCCTTACCCTGGAAGAGAATGCTCCCCGCCGTCGGACTGTAGAGCCGCGCCAGCATCCGGGCCACCGTACTCTTACCGCTGCCGCTCTCGCCCACCAATGCGGTGATCTTGCCTGGGTACAGCCCGAGGCTGACCTGATCCACCGCGTGAATCACGCCGGCGTGTTTCCAGGGAAGGATCGAGCCACCAGTGGAGAAGTGTTTATCCACAGCGCATAGCTCGATAATCGGCGAGCCGCCGGAGTCTACCTCTTGATTGGCCGCCGCCATCATGCCCATTCTCCGTACAGATGACACGCCACCTCGTGACCGACAGCCGTTTCCTGAAGCCTGGGTTCCCGGACAGAACAGTGCGCCATGACTCGAGGACAGCGAGGATTGAACCGGCAACCCGGCGGAGGACTGGCGAGATCGGGCGGCGAGCCGGGAATGCCGGTTATGGTGAGACGTTCTCCGGTCAGTGCGGGGAACGAGTTCATCAGTCCAGCGGTATACGGATGTTGGGGTGTCCCGAACAGTTCGCTGGCGGCAGCAAACTCGACCAGCCTGCCGGCATACATGATGCCGATGCGCTGGCTGAACTCGACCAGCAGTGACAGATCATGAGTGATGAAGAGCACCGCGAACCCGTACTCCCGCTGTAAGTCCTCGATCTCCTGCAGAATTTCGCGTTGCACCACCACATCGAGAGCCGTTGTGGGCTCGTCCATGATGATCAGTTCAGGACGTAACGCCAGCGCCATGGCGATCACGACGCGTTGTCGCATGCCCCCGGACAATTCGTGGGGGAAGCTCTTGATCCTCGATCGCTCGATACCCACCACCTGCAGGAGATCGCTCACGCGAGCTCGGGCCGCGCCCTTGCTCACCTGCTCGTGGGCACGGATCATGTCGACAAACTGATCTCCCACCGACAACACGGGATTGAGGGCATTCATCGCGCTCTGGAAGACGAGCGAGACGTGGCGCCAGCGGAAGGCGCGGAGATCTCGCAACTCCATCGACACCAGGTCCTGCTGCTGGAAGAGAATGCGTCCGCCTGTGATCGCGGCCGGGTATCTGAGAATCCGCAGGATCGCATGGGCGATGGTGCTCTTTCCGCAGCCGGACTCACCAGCCAGCCCGACAATTTCACCCGGCGCAATGGAGAATGACACGTCGTCCACCGCTCGTACCGGTCGGTTCGGCACCAGATACTCCACGGTGAGATGATGAACGTCAAGTAGCGGGGGCATGATCCAACTCATTCGCCTCCGCCTCGCCGGCGATCATTTGCATCGCCGGCCGAGGACCGGGGTTTGGGCGAGAACGCTGCACTCGCAGCCGTGGATTCGTGATCTCGTCAATGGCATAGTTCAGCAAGACCAGGCCAGTGGAGAAGAAACCAATGCACAGGCCAGGGGGCATGAACCACCACCACTCCCGCTGGAGCAGAGCCGCGTCCCCTTGCGCCCAATAGAGAATCGTGCCCCAGGTCGCGCGGCTGGTGTCGCCCAGTCCGATGAACTCGAGACCCGCTTCGGCGACGACGGCAGCCAGGCAGGAGAAAATGAAGTTGGCGGCGACGATCGACAGCATGTTGGGCAAGATTTCGGCCCAGATAATGCGCACCCAACTCTCACCTGACACTCTGGCCGCGAGCACGAAATCCTTGTTGCGCATCGCCAGAACCTGACTGCGCATGGCTCTCGCTCCCCATGGCCAGCTCGTAATGGTGATTGCCGCGGCGATGATCCACCAACCGTGGAGATTGAATGTCATGGCATACGTCGAGAAGACGATCAGGAGCGGCAAGCTGGGAATAATAAGGAAGACGTTTGCGATCAGCGACAGAAGATCATCGATCCACCCTCCGATGTAGCCGGCGGTCATACCGACTACAGCGGCAAGGAATGTGGACAGTAATCCCACACTGACCGCCAGGAGCAGCGAGGCGCGAGTACCGGCGAGCAGCTCGGAAAAAATGTCCTGACCGAGACGGGTGGTACCCAGCCAATGCTGCCAACTCGGCGCCTGGCCCGGAGGACCGACGGCGAGCTGGTTGGGATCGTAGGGAGCGAATACGGGTCCGAAAATGGCCACCAGCGCAAAGAAAGTGAGAATACAAAAGCCCGCCAGTGCCTTGCGATTCTGGCGTACGATGGCCCAGAACCCGCGGAGACCCGCCCATCGTCTCGCCGGACGGTCGGGCAGTCCGATCGAGGAGGTGGGATCGGATCCGGCGGCTAGCTGCGGAATAGCCATCGCCTATGCCTCCGTGCGCACGCGCGGATCGAGTCGCGAGTACAGGATGTCCACCAGGAAATTCGCCACCAGGACTGCCAGCACGATGAATAGCAGAAGCCCCTGGAGGAGGGGATAGTCCTGATTGGTGGCCGCCGTTACCAGGTCGAATCCGACCCCGGGATAGGAAAAGATCGACTCGATCAACACCTGGCCGCTGACGACGAACCCGAGTGTGATTGCCAGGGCCGTGACCTGAGGGAGGATCGCGTTACGCGCCGCGTACATCAACATCACGCGCATATCCTTCAACCCTTTGGCCTCGGCCATGGTTATATAGTCTTCGGAGAGGGTGGCGACCATATTGTTCCGCATTCCCAGACACCAGCCTCCAATCGTGGTGATGACCAGCACCAGGGCTGGAAGGATGGAGTGATACGCCACTGAGCCAACAAAGCTTGGCGTTAGGGAAATGCGCTGATCGATGGCATACGCGTGCGAGATTGGAAACCATCCCACCTGCAATCCCAAAAAGTAGAGGAACAGCATGCCGAGAAAGAATGGCGGGAACGACCAGCAGAACAGCAGGATCGGCGGGAGCACGCTATCGAGCATCGAGCCACGCTTCCAGGCGGCGATTGTGCCCAGCAGCGTGCCGAGGACGAAGCTGATCGTCACGGCAATCCCGACGAGCAGGAGCGTCCAGCCAATGTCATTACGGATGACATCAGTGACGGGCGCAGGGTAGTGCGAATATGAAAGGCCGAGCTGTCCGTGCACCAGATTCTGTAGGTAGGTGAGGTACTGACCAGGCAGATTTTGATTGGTGAACCCCAGAGCTCTCCGCAGCGCGATCAACTGCTGGGGGGTCATACGGCCCCCGTAGGAAGCGAAGAGCGTATCGGCCGGGTTGCCCGGCATGAGTCGGGGGAGAAGGAAGTTCAAGGTCACCGCGATCCAGAGCGCGATCACGTAGAAACCGAGCCGCCGAAGTATGAACCTCATGATGTTTCCCACCCAACCCGAATTGTCAGTGTGAGCGACGGCCGGCAACCAAGGAGCCGTCGCCGGTCTCAAGGAGACGCAGGGGAGGGAAGGTCACCGACAGCTTCCCTCCCCTACATGGACGTTCCAGGCTACTTCAAGTGAATGTGCAATGCCGTGATGATGTCCTCGGGTGCGGCGTACGGCGACGGTCGCACGTAGGGATCCTTGGCGGTGGGCCAGCCGGTGAAGCGGCTGGTGTTGTACTCGTACCACAGGCAACCGACCGTGAGCGGCACGATTGGCACGTCCTGGACCGCCAACTTTTCCATCTGCTTCATCAGCGCGACCTGCGCTGACGGCTTAACGGTGCGCTGGTACTGGGCGATCAATGCATCCATCGCCGGACTGCTGTAACGCTCGAAGTCCGCGGCGGCGGTCTGGCCGATGGGTGCGGAGTTCTTGCTCCAGAACTGGTTCTGGTAGATCGAGTACGGCGAGTACGTCTGGTCGGTCCAGCGCATGATCATGTCGAACTTGCCCAGATTGAGGTTGTTTACCCAGGAACCGTAATCCGGTTGCTGCACCGTGACATTGATTCCGATCGCCTTGAGATCGCTGGCAATCAGCGCCTCCATCGTGTTCCAGTCCGTCCAACCGTTCGGGGCCTGGAGAGTAAATGACCGGGAAAGGTCCACATTTCCTGCCTGGGCCAGCTCCGCCTTCGCTGCGGTGATATTCGGAGATTGCCCAATCGCCTGCAGTGAAGCTTTATCGCCCCAGGCCGCCTTGAACTGCGGTCCAATGAAGGCGGCGTTGCCGCCCGGCTCGTAGCCGTACTCGGCCACGTTTTTGAACGAGGTACGATCGAGTGCCAGACTGATCGCCCGGCGCACGTGTACGTTGTTGAAGGGCGCTTCGGTGTCATTGAGGAAGAGAGCCGTCGGCTGACTCAAGGCGGGATACCAGTAGTGGTTCGTCGCGGGATGTGCCGACACGTAGACGTTCTGCGCATTGGGGATGAATACTCCACCCCAGTCGATGGTTCCATTGACCAGATCGAGCTGTGAGTCGGCATTCGACGTGTACGACGGGTACCGGAGGGCGTTGACGTAGGGCACGCCATGTTGCCAATACAGTTTGTTCTTGCTCAGCGTGTACACCTGCGGGCTGAAGCTCGTGAGCTTGAATGCACCCGTTCCCACCGGGTTCGGATCGGTGTAGGTGACCGGGTTGGAAACGTGGGACCAGATGTGCTTCGGCAGGACGTACATATTGCCGCCGATGTACCACAGTCCAGTGCTGTTGATCGACTTGAAATTAACTACCACGGTGAGGGCATTCGGCGTCTGCACGTTTTTGACGTAGCTCCAGCAGCCGCCGCAGGTGGCGAACCCTTTGGCCTGCCAGATCTTGTCCAGCTGCATGGTATAGGCGACGTCCGCTGAGGTAAACGGCTTACCGTCATTCCATTTGACGCCGGGCCGCAGAGTGAAAGTAAGAGTCTTGGCGCCGTTGGACCACTTGTACTTGCTCGCCAGCCAATCAATGATTTTGCCGCCCTTTATCTGGTTGAAGAGCAGCAGGGGTTCGTAAATCATTCCCTGCGAGCCCTGTAGCACTGCGCCGGCATACGGATTGAAGTTCTGGGTGTATGATCCCGGTGAGCCGTTCGGCACCACCGTCACGGTTCCACCGTACTTAATGGCAGCCGCGCCTTTCGCCTGGGCGGCTGACGGACCGATCACGGCTGCGATGAGGATGAGAATGGAAACGACGGATGTCACGATTTGCCGCGCATTTGGATGTCGCATCGAATTACCTCCTACCAGGGAACCGTGCCTCTGGGTGTCGAAGCAGGGTACCCACTGAGAAAAACCACACCAATCGGATTGTCCAGGCTCCTCCTCTCACCGCTCCATGTCTGTCTTGCTTCCGAGTGCAGTTCGATCCAGGTCCGCGGTGTGTACCGTAACCGTTACCGGTAAAACACCGATTTCCTGCATGGTACCATGTGGCCTCTCCAGAGTCAACCGCAAATTGATTGGGGAACCGTCCAGTAACGGCACCACTATCCATTCTCACCGCTAAATCGGGGGTTGGAGCCGTTCTACTTGACTGCCAGGATCGTATTATCCGCTCCCCCACTCCCGACTGACCGATATCGACTCAGGCGGTGAGAGGCCCCCGGTCCGACTCGCCATGCCGAAAATTCGCGTTGACGCGATGATCAAGATGCATTAAAGTGTGAAATGTACCGGGAATTGTTACGACATTCGAAGGGGATTCCTTATCAAGTCTTCACGATCCAACGGCCACCAGCCTTCGCGCGCCACTATTCGCGACATCGCGGCCCAGGCTGGCGTCTCCACGGCTACCGTCTCTCGAGTGCTTAACGGCCGTCCTGACGTATCACCCCGTACCAGGGAGACGATTCTTCAGCACATGCGTCAGCAGGGCTACTCGAGTAACCGTAGTGCACGCGGTCTCGCGGGCGGCCGTACCGGTCTGATTGGGCTCGCGATTCCGTTTGTCCACGCTGCCTACTTTGGAATGATCACAGCGGGTGCAGCCGAAGCGCTGGCCAAGCATGACGCGCGGCTCGTCATCTGCCTCACCGAGCAACAACATGACCGCGAGGTCACGCTCCTCGATCGGATGATGCACGGTACCACCGATGGAGGGCTGATCTTTCTGCCACAGGAAACCAGCTCCGAGCTACTCAACCTGCGCGACCAGGGCTATCCATTCGTGGTCGTCGATCCCATGGTACCGCTCGACGACAGCCTTTCTGTCGTCTCGGCGGCTCACTGGCAGGGGGCGCGCATGGCAACCGAGCATCTTCTCGGTCTCGGTCATCGACGCATCGGTCTTATAACAGGCCCGCCAAACTGGGTGGCGAGTGTCGACCGTCTGGGTGGTCACCAGGCCGCCATGGCGTCTGCTGGACTCGCGGTCGAACCGCAACTCATCTATCAGGGAGACTGGCAGATAGAGTCTGGTCGCGAGGGGGTCTTCCGCCTTCTTGACCTCCCGCACCCACCCACCGCCATATTCGCGTTCAATGACAGTATGGCGATAGGCGGTATGCAGGCCGCACGCCTGCGAGGACTGGAGATTCCGGGCGATCTCTCCATCGTGGGCGTCGACGATCTCGAGATTACGTCCTGTCTCACTCCACCCCTGACCACCATTCGCCAGCCTCTCCAAGAGATGGGTCGGGTCGCCGCTGGAGTGCTGTGGCGTCTCATCGAGGGACAACCGGTGGACGTGGCGCGAATTGAGTTGGCGACCCGTCTTATTGTCCGCGAGTCGACTGCTCCGCCGCGCGCGCTGTCCTGATCGGCGAGTATCGTCAATCGCCAGCACGCAGGTTGAAAATGCCCTGGACAGTTCCTGGAATCTGCGCTATGATTCTCTGGACATAAACCCGGACTCGCGCATTCAAAAGGAGCGAAATAGATGGAACACACCATTCATGGGACGACCATGCCCGTATTGGAGATGGATCTTCAGCCCGGCGAGAGCATCGTATCTGAAGCCGGAGAGCTAAGCTGGATGTCCAGCTCGATTGAGCTGGAAACGTCGACCCAGAAGGCCGGCGGTGGCGGCCTCTTTGGCGCCGTCAAGCGTGCTGCCAGTGGTGGCAGCCTCTTCATGACGGAGTACACGGCTAAAGGCGCTGCCGGAAGCGTGGCGTTCGCTGCCAGGCTACCGGGCGCCATTTTGCCGATCAACGTATCGAACAATCAGACCTATATGGTGCACACCCACGGCTTCCTGTGTGGCACTCCCGACGTCGAACTCACCATTGGCTTCCAGCAATCCCTTGGCGCCGGTGTTTTCGGCGGTGAAGGCTTCCGCCTGCAAAAGGTGAGTGGCAACGGCCAGGCCTGGATCGAGCTTTCGGGCGAGATCGTCACCTACGACCTGAAGCCGGGCGAGACACTGCGCGTCCATCCCGGACACGTCGGCATGTTCGAGGCCGGAGTGAGCTTTGAGATTACACGGATCAAGGGGATCAAGAATTTGATCTTCGGCGCCGATGGCATCTTCCTTGCTGCCCTCACCGGTCCGGGAAAAATCTGGCTCCAGTCGCTGACCCTGGTTAACCTGGCGCACTCCATCCAGCCGTATCTGACGGTCAATGAAGCTGCCACCGGTGGAGTAGCCGGGGCGGTTGCCGGTGGGCTACTGAAGGGATTCGGCAAATAACAATCCGAATGCACTGATTCATCGAATGTCCCCCGGCAGGTCACAGGCCTGCCGGGGGAGTCTCATTCGTGACACAATTGGTGCGCTTCCCCCGCTCACTCGATTGCGTGATGGTGAGTGGAGGTGAACGGCCTGACCTGCCAATCGGAGGAGGTAGGTACATGCGCGGCTCGTGGAGTTCGGCGCTTCTGCTGATCGCGACTCTGGTGGTGTTCGTGCCGGTGGCCCGCGCGGCCGGCGTCACGCCGGCAGGTACCGGCACGCCCACGATCCATGTATCGCGCCATGATGCCGGCCGTCTCGATGCCGTGACCTTTAGCGGCACCGGATTCACCGCCGGTGACCTGGCCGCCGTGTTCGTGACCTTCAACACTCCGGGCAGCACTCAGCGTGTGACCGCTACCTCAGTGGTGGCGCCTGGCGGCGCCATTACCGGTTCCTTCATCGTGCCCTATCCGGCCCTTCCCGGTACCTATCAGGTCACCGCGCGTGATTTTCATGCGCGAACCGCGACCACCACACTCGTCGTCCTGCCCGTGCTACTCCTTGTGCCCGGTAGAAGCCCATCGTCGGTTAACGTCACGGTGACCCATTACTTCTATGCCCGTGCCAATGGTTTTGCGCCGGACGAGCTGGTACAGCTCAGTGCCTCGTATTCGCTTTATACCGGCAACAATCTGGTTGTCCATAAAGTGCGACGGGCTGATGCCCATGGGTCCTTTGGTGATCTTGCCCTGCAGGTGCCGGTCGATACCCGGCCCGGCATCGTCACCCTCATCGCGGTGGGAGAGGCGAGCAAGCGTTCGTCCTCCGGTCGGGTTCGCGTAGGCTATGTGCCCACCATTGGCGCCGGCGCCGGGACCGTGCGTCCCGGAGGATCACTCACGCTCACCGGACATGGTTTCGTGCCCAGCAGTACGGTGCACCTTTCGATCGCAATTACCGAAAACGGCGTCGCCGAGAGACTTGGGGCCGACGTCTCGACCGATGCCGGCGGCTCATTCGCTGCCTCGGTAGGGATCCCAATTGGAGTGGCGACGAACACCTACACGGTGGTCGCGACGGACGGTACGGGTGGGTTCAGAGCTTCGACCCGCTTTAATGTCGCGGTAGGTGCTGAGCTCTCGGTCTCCTCGGGTGAGGTGAAAGCAGGCGAGACATTCAGAGTCACCGGTGCTGGCTTCGTTCCCAATACCACTATTCGCGTCCTGGCAGAGTTCGGACTCACCAGCGGCGGCTCTCGCGCTGTCGAGGCGACAGTAACGGCCAACAAGCTGGGTGGCTTCACTGTCCCGCTCTCGGTTCCCGCGACGGCGATTCCTGGGATCGTGACCGTGCTCGCCAGCAGCTCTACCAGGTCGGCACACGCGACGGTTGCCGTGCGCACGCTCAAGGCAACGATAGTAGTGTCGCCACCGGCCGCGATCCCGGGAGCAACCGTGACGGTCAAGGGAAGTGGATTTTCTCCCGGCGATCGAGTCGCGCTGACCATACCGTTTCGCACCACTGGTGGCCGATCCGACATAGTGACACAAACCGCCCTGGCCGGACCGGCGGGCGCCATAAATGCCCAGTTCCGAGTACCTCCTACGGCCGCGAGCGGGATCTATACCGTTGCGGTGAAGAGCGCAGCGATCGGAGCGATTCCCGGCGTGCATCTTGCCGTGGTTGCTCTCTCGCCCTCGATCGTGGCGCTGCCCACTGCCGCCCGGCCCGGCACCGCCGTTGAAGTACGCGGGTTTGGTTTTGCCGCTGGTATCACTGTCGGCTTAACGCTCAATGGACAGACGGTAGGGACGGCCACAACCGATAGTGCCGGGCAGTGCACCGCGTCGATTACGATCCCGGCAGCCACTGCAGCCGGCAGTTTCCCCCTCACGGCGCGAGCTGCGAACGGGGAACAGGCGTCGATTGGGCTGGAGGTCGTGCGTCTGGTATCCGACCATTTTTATATCTCCTCGATCTACACCGGCACCGGCTATCACGAGTACATCACACTGCTCAATCCAACGGCGACTCGCTCGCAGGTCACGATTACGTACGAGCGGAAGGACGGCACGACGCTGGTCCGATCGCTGGCGGTGAATCCCCACAGCCGGCTCACCGAGAACGTCAACACCGATCTCGGATCAAAGATTTCGGCGGCCGCAGTCGTTGGCGCCGACGCCCCCATCGAGGTGGAGCGCGTCGTCTATCACGGGACTGACGGTGATGTCGTGCCTGCCGCCCGTGCCCCCGCGACCACCTGGTACTTCGCCAGCGGCAATACCGCGCCACACTACCGGGAATACATTGCTCTCCAGAATCCGGGTCGCACCGCCGTTCAGGTAGCGATCAGGTTCCTCCCGGCGCACAATTCTCCATTCACCATTTACCGCACGGTGGCGCCAACATCTCGGTTGACGGTCAAAGTCAATACCTTTGTCCCCCACGATGCGGTGGGCGCGGTTCTTAGCGGTAACGGTCCGTTTGTGGCGAATCGAACCATGTTCGTCTATGCCGGCATGACCAGCACCGACGGTGTCGTCACTCCTCAACGCGACTGGTACTTCGCCTCTGGACCGGAGGATGCGGCGGCGCGCCACTGGATTGGACTGATCAACCAGGGCGTTCGCCGGTCGTACGTCACCGTCCATGCCTATGGACCGCTGGGCACCGAACTGGGTACAGCGTCCGGTTGGGTACGGCCGGGGGCACGCGTTGGCTATCTGCTCAATCGAATTGCCGGTCGGGCGGATGTCGCCGTGCTGGTAACCGGGTCGGAACCGGTGGTCGCCGAACAATCTACCTATGTGGGCGCGCGGCACGAATCATCGACCGATACATTCGGTACGTCGCTGCCACAAAAGTCATGGTCGTTTCCCACCGCCAACACATCGACGGCTGCCGGTGAGGGTGATATTCTGGAGCTATTCAATCCGAATCTCGTTCCTATTCCGGTCGCTGTCGACTTCATAACGACGAATGGGGCCACAACCGTGCGCACCTTCATCGTGGGACCGCTGAATCATCAGCACATTGATGTGGCCGCTATTCTGCCGAATGCGCAACTCGGTTTGGTGGCCGCATCGAACTACCCATTCGCGGCCCTGAACCGTGGATCGTTCAATTCGGGCGCCGGTGGATTCACCGATTCCGGCATCCATTGAAGTAGGAGGAGTTGGGGGTGGGCCAGGCCGTCCGATGAACGATCTCTGAACCGTATTGAACTAATGCACGCGTACCACCGAACTTGCTGCTCGAATCAGTTGCGCCTCGGTCCCGGTGCGGCCCATCGCATAGACGATCCCGCCCTCACGCCACCGGACCGTGAGGCTGTCAACGGCGGTCCCGGGAAACGAGCCGACATAACCGGTGATGCCATGACCCAGGTTGACCTTTCGGCTATGAGGGCCGGGTGAAATTTTATCGAGATTCGCCGTGAGAAACGATGCCAGGGTGGCATCGCCCACGGAATTCTTTACATAGCTGAGATCGACTTCATAGGCTTGCCCATGCTTCGTGATCGACAGTACCGGATATACCGTGGGGTTGAATTTTGGGAGCCACGATGGAAGATATACCGGGATTTTCACCGTTGCCAGCCGGGGCTGCAGCGACTGATAGATGGGAGCAGCACCGGCGGCATGGGCCGCGGGTGCCATGGCTAGCGCGAAACTGGCGGCAATGGCCACTAACGGAACCGACAAACGAGCAAAGATCATGACTTCCTCCTCAGAATCGTGAGTCTTATGATAGAACGCCGGGTCGAGAATCTCGGTAACACCCTCGAGCTCAGCTCGAGGTGATCTGATTTCACTCATCGCTCCATGCTGCTGATAGGCTTGGTTACACGTTGCAGGCGAGGAGGGTATCATGCAGGTCGAGGCGGCAGGGACGGATACGACGCTGAACGTGACCGGGGATGCAACCGGATCGGACCTCGCAATGAACGTCGACGAGTATCGACAACTCTTTCCGATCACGCGGGAGTATGCGTATCTCAACCATGCCTCGATTGCCCCGGTGCCCGCACCGGTGGCGGCGGCCATCGAACGGTTTCTGCAGCGGGCGCAGGTGGTACCGGCAGAACAACTCCTGCCGGATGTACTGGCACTGGAGACCGAGGTAAAGGAGCGGGCGGCCCGCTTGATCAACGCGGCCCGTACTGACGAAATGGTTCAGGTCCCGGGTACGGCGACCGGCATCAATATCGCGGCCCAGGGTCTGCCGCTTCGCGCCGGAGACAACGTGCTGGTGCTTGAGGACGACTATCCGGCCGTCACTTATCCATGGCTCAATCTGGCGCCACGCGGGATCCTGACCAAGTTTGTCCCGTTGCATGACGGTGGTCTGAATCTCGATGTGCTCGCCTCGCGCATTGATGTCCACACCCGAGCCGTATGCGTGAGTACCGCGATGTTCTCTACCGGGTTTCGCAACGATATCGAGCAACTTGGCCGGCTGTGTCGCCAGCGAAATCTCTTCCTTATAGTGGACGCAATCCAGACCCTCGGATGTCTGCCGATCGATGTGCAGGCGTGCGGTATTGATATGCTGGTCGCCGGCTCGCACAAATGGCTCCTGGGTCCGGCCGGATCAGGCATCTTCTACTGCCGGCATGAGGTTCTTCAGCAGCTACAGGTGGGGCCGTATGTGGGTGCGCTCAGCAGTGTCAGCGGAGTCGATTTCCTCGATTTCAACTTTACCCTCTTGCCCCACTCGGGCCGCTTCGCCATCAGTGCCTGGCCGTTCCTGTCGATCGTCGCCATGCACGCCTCGCTCGGTCTCCTTCTTGATGTAGGCATCAATGCCATCGCTCGACGCGTGCTCAACCTCACTGCGATCGCTCGCGAAGACCTGGAGGCCCGAGGGTATCGGGTGCGTTCAAACCCCGCCCCTCGCCACCGGAGCGGAATCCTGATTGTGGAGGTACCCGATCCCGAAAGTGCACTGAGCCGACTGCTGGACGCGAAGATTTCGGTCGCCGTTCGTGGGGGTGGCGTCCGGCTGTCGCCACATTTTTACAATACCGAGGAAGAGGTGTGCCGCGTTGGGGCGGTGCTGGATGGGTCGTAGCCGGCGACCAACTCGACATCTCGATGCACAGTCCTGCTAATAATGGTGCATGAACTCACTGCCTAACCCGTCTCCTCGCCGCGATCCGTCACGCCAGCCCGGCATGCCCGCGGGACCACAGCGACCGAGCGGTCCTCGCATTCCGATGCGCACCTGGTGGATCATCGCCGGACTTGTACTGGTATTCAATCTGATCTACTACGTGAATCTGGGAATGAGTGCCACCGGTCAGAATGCGAGCGTCTCGGTACCGTATAGCACCTTCGTTTCCCAGATCAGTTCCAATCTACTGTCCACGGCGAATATTTCTGGCGACTCGGTGAGCGGGAACTTCAAGAAGCCCTACAAGGACCCAACAACTGGTAAGGTATACACCCGATACTCCACCACCATGCGAACGGAGTTGGTGAACAGTACCGTTGCCCTGCTGGATAAACACGGCGTGAAGGTGGCCATCTCCAGTCAGGCCACGCCGATCTGGTTGTCTCTTGCTGGCCATCGTGTTGCAGGGATTGCCATTTCTCCTCCTCATTGGTCTCTTTTACTTCGGTACTCGCGCGGCCCAGCGTCAGCAGCAAGGTGTATTTGGATTCGGTCGCAGCCAGGCAAAGCTGTACAACGAAGAAAGGCCGAGCATTACCTTCGCCGACGTTGCCGGTGTCGAGGCCGCCAAGGGCGAAGTGAGCGAAGTGGTGGACTTCCTGCGCCATCCAATGAAGTACCATAATCTCGGTGCTCGTATTCCCAAAGGCGTTCTTCTCACCGGGCCGCCGGGGACCGGCAAGACCCTCCTGGCTCGCGCCGTTGCCGGCGAAGCGAGCGTGCCGTTCTTCAGCATCAGCTCCACCGAGTTCGTCGAGATGTTTGTCGGCGTCGGCGCCAGCCGGGTCCGCGATCTGTTCGACAAGGCGCGTCAGGCGTCTCCCGCTATCATGTTCATCGACGAAATTGACGCCATCGGTGGACGGCGCGGGAGTCGCTCGGGAGGATTCGGAACCAACGACGAACGCGAGACCACCCTGAACCAGATACTGGTGTCGATGGATGGATTCGAACCGAACGAGGCAGTTATCGTGATGGCTGCCACCAACCGTCCCGATGTACTCGATCCGGCATTGCTGCGTCCCGGTCGATTCGATCGTCAGATCACGCTCGATCTGCCCGACCGGCGCGGTCGCGAAGCCATTCTTCGCATTCATACCCGGATGCTGCCACTGGGTCCGGACGTTCGTCTACCCGAGCTGGCGCAGGCGACGCCGGGCATGAGCGGGGCCGATCTCGCCAATCTGGCCAACGAGGCCGCACTGACGGCCGCTCGGAAGGACCGGTCGAAGGTGACCCGTGCCGACTTCGATGAAGCCCTGGATCGCGTGACGCTGGGTGTCGAGGGTGCGCCGTTGATGAACGAGGAGGAGCGGCGCACGGTTGCCTATCACGAAGGTGGCCATGCGCTCGTGGCCCTGATGCTACCGAATGTCGATCCGGTTCATCGCGTCACGATCACGCCGCGTGGCCGTTCGCTGGGAGTCACTCAGTTCCGACCGGTCGATGACCGGCGCAACTACCGACGGGAATACCTGGTGAATCGGATGGCTGTAGGGTTGGGCGGACGGTCGGCCGAGGAGGTGGTGTTCGAAGACATTACCTCCGGCGCGCAAAACGACCTTCAGCAAGTCACGCGGGTTGCTCGCGCCATGGTGACTGAACTCGGCATGTCGGACGAGCTTGGGGTGGTCTATCTCGGTAGTGCCTCCGATGGCGAGTACAACCCCTTCGAACCAAAGGAGTACAGCGACGAAACGGCGCGGCGCGTCGATGAGGCTGTGTTGGCATTGGTAGATGCGGCCCACCATCGCGCCCGCACCATCCTTACCGAGAACCGGGAGGCACTGGACGCCGTCGCCGACGCTCTCTTACACGAAGAGTCGCTCACGCGCGATGAACTGACCGCTGTGGTCAACAGGCATCTACTGCCGGGTGCATCTCCAATCCCCCTGCCGACGGGCGAGCCGACACCCATCGGCGAGGAACCGGTTTCAGTGGTCCAACCCGCTCAGTAAGCGTAGAGCTGTTCGTCGTCAGGTGAGAGTGCCGCGATGCCACTGGACTGGAATGAGTTTCGACAATCGGCTTTCTTCTCCTGGTTTCATCTGCGAGAAATAGAACGCCTATCGCCGCCGGCAGGGGCCGCTGGTCCGACCGTCATCCGCTGCCGTCCTGAATCGTCTGGAAACGAGTTGGCCCTCGCTTTTGAGGTGGGCTTGGACGGCAGGATCGAGCGTGCGTTGCTCTCCATCGACCGTTCCTGGGCCGATGCGCCACGCACCGCCCCGTTTGCTGCCGATATCGTCAAAAGCTTCATCATGCTGTTCAGCGGAGAGGACACCCATCTGATCGAACTGGCTGGAGAGATCGAGCGCCAGATGGGCTCCTTTCCGGGCGTG
Source organism: uncultured Chloroflexia bacterium (assembly GCA_963731225.1). Taxonomy (GTDB): domain Bacteria; phylum Chloroflexota; class UBA5177; order UBA5177; family UBA5177; genus CAVSUG01. The sequence goes on along the minus strand of CAVSUG010000002.1, from coordinate 1,662,290 downwards.
ATCTCTCGTGCTGGCGCGGTACCTCCTCCAGCCCTACTCACCCCAGAGATGCAGGCAGCGGTCGAAGTGATTCGGGGACGGCGCGACGTGTCCGAGCTACCAGCTGCCACCGGACGGCTACGCCTGTCGAACACCTTGATCGACTCCGGGTATCCTCAGCCCCAAACGGTTGCCGGCAGTACGGGCACACCGGAGACGAGGCGTTTGCGAATACTCTGGACCGAAGTTGCTGCGCCCCCGCCACATCCGTTCTCCATTGACGATTCCCCGCCGAGGGCGTGAGTACCTCTCCAGCTGCTCCGCTGCACCTCTTCATTCAGTGAATTTCGATCGGTGTAGCATGGATGAGGTCTGGAGCAGATCAGGTGGGGGAGTGCAATGCCGGCTACGAGGATTCGTTATGTGGTGCTCTACTGGTGGGATGAACTGTTCGACATGTACGTCGCGACCGTTCCGGATATGCCGGAAACCAGAGGACAGGGCCCTACCTTAGACGAGGCGTTTGCCAGCGTCCAGGCGGCGATGGAGAGCTATCTACAAGGTCTGGCGGAGAAAGGGATACCGCTGCCGGTGCCTCGCCAACTGTTGTCGAAACAGATCTGGGTGAGACCGCCTGAGAACGCCCGCTTTGATAGCGGTTAATCTGCATAAGCGCGTTACCTTCTGCCATCGCGAACGTATATAGAAATACGGAACCTCACATACGGATCGGGATTGCAGATACATGGCGGAATCCGCGCGAGCGTTCCAGGGTCGGGTCCAGGTCAACGTCGATGCCATTGACAGGAGCCGTGACCTGGCGCAGGTCTACGAGAATTACGCCGAAGCTGTCCAGCGGTATATCTTTGCTCGCGTCGGTAATGTCGCCGAAGTCGAGGACTTGACCAGCGTTACGTTCCTCCATGTCGCGGCGCATCTGGATAGCTACCGGCCCGAGAAGGGGGCGCTTACCTCCTGGCTCTTCGCCATCGCTCGGAACGTCGTCGGCGACTACGTGCGTCAGGTTGCTCGCCATCCGCGGAGTGTACCGATGGCGGAGTCGGTGGCGGATTGGAATCCGGGGCCGGAGGAGATCTGCCTGCGCTCCGAACGGCCCGCGGCACTTCGACGCGGGTTCGGCGCCATTACCGACGACCAGCGCGACGCAGTGGCGCTGCGCTTCCTGGCGGAACTGTCGTTCGCTGAAATAGGGATGGCCATGGGTCGAAGCGAAGCTGCCGCCAAAATGCTGGTGCAGCGCGCGCTGCTCGGATTACGACACCATCTGGCGATGGAGGCTGATGATGACGCACTTTGAGGACGGAGACGATCACGAGCTGATCGAGGCCTGGCGTGATGCCTTCCGGTATACGAACCCGGGTGGCACGGAACGCATCTGGGCTCGCATCGAGTGCGGTCGGACGACCGCACCGGCTCCGATTTCTGATGGGGTACGCCTGTACCCGCGCTCGCGCCGCTGGTGGGATCGATGGATCGCCATACCGGTTGCGATTGCCCTCACCGCTCTGCTCTGTTTCGCGGTAGCTGTGGCGGCGAGTGGTATTCTCAATCTTGGCAAGCCCACCGCGAGCCTTCCGCCGAACTCGTATTTCCAACTCAGTGGCTTTACCCGCATTCCCCAGACAGTCCGTAGCCACGGACGCGCCGAAATTCTCGTCATCAGCGACAGTGCCTATGTGAACTCTCTTTTCGGCTCGTCGGCGGACGAACGATTTCCCATCGTCAAAGCGCTCGATCAGTTCGGGACGCTGTCGGGAACCGTGCCTATCGATAGGCCATCCTGGAACTTCAAGTTCCAGGGGCGAGAGATCCCACAACAGGACATTTCAACAATTGACTGGAACGGCGCCAGATTCAGCAGTCGATACGTCACCTTCGTGCACAAGGACCTTACACGTTTTGACCCCTCCACTGACACCAACAAGCCGTACCAGAAGTTGGGCCCGATCGAGGAGAGGCTCTATAAACGCTATGCAAAAGTCCCCAAGAATAGCCTGCCCGGAGGGCCGCTCATCGTGATCGGCGATTACGAGCAGTACGTGTCGCAGATCCCACTCGACGGTGACTTTCGAGGTCTTCCTGGTCCGCAGAACCAGCCAGGACAGCCAGGACCGCCGCTCTCCTTCGCCACCATTCAGACGGCACTGATGACGGGCAAGGACCCGCCGCAGTCCACCCTGGTTGAGGACACGAATGCCGAAGCAAATGTCATCACGACCCTCATCTGCCATGCTGACGGCGGCAAACCGGGCAGCGTCTGCAGCCGGCCGGTAATCAAGAAGCTTCTGAAGCACGTCAGATAAGAGGATTCTTCCTCTTCCGACGGGTCTGCAGCCGATCCAACCGGGTCCCTGGTAGGCGGAATGATGTAGGCCGACGCCCTCTGTGGGCGGCTTCGCGTTCCCCATCGAATACCATCCCCGATATCTGTATACCGTCCCCCTGCTGGCGTCGCTTACCAACGCGTTGGGTGGAATCGAGATGTGGTTGGTTGGGGAACGCGAAGCCGCCCACAGAGGGCGTCGGCCTACATCATTCCGCCTACCAGGGACCCGGTTGGATGGGCCGCAGACCCACCGGAAACGGGACATTCAACCGTTCCAGCCTCCCTCATGCAGCCGCATTGCCCACCAGGGCGGCGAACACGACAGGAAACGGCAGGGTCCATAGGTGTCTCGGTCTCATGCAACCGCACCGTATGCCGGGGTCGCGCCCTGAGACTGCAGCCGAGAGGCGCGGAGAGTGGCCATAGCGTTTCGGGAACCGCCTGGAGAGAGTGTTTATCCTGCTTTTTGGGCGAGGGTGCGGGGCGGGAGCTGGACGGGAAGACTGCCTGGCGTACCCGCCTGACCCATGAGCACCCGTAGCGTCGCCCGCAGGGAAGCGTCACAGGTACTGTAACTGCACAATTGGGCCACGGATTCGTCGATTCGGGAGAGCGCGAACGGCGTGCCCATCGAGACTACTGTCATCGATGCGCCGGTATCGACGATGCGGTCGACGACTCCCACCAGGGCATCGCTCACCAGTACGGCATCCGGATCGAAACTCTCGACGCGATTGAAATGGAGAAGTGCAACCCAGCCGGCGCGCTGGGCGTTTTCCACTGCCTTCTGGGCCTCGGCGGCGTCGGGCATCGGGTCCAGCATGAGGATTTCGGCGTCCTCCCATCCCACGGCGTTCAGCGCGCCGCGCAACTGCAATTCCACCGGCGGCCCGAAGCGGCGTGCCATCCGCGTGGCGATGATCAGCGGATGCGTGGTCGGTGGGGTTGGCCTACCGGAGACCGACGTTACCGAAGCTGCCGCGATGCGATCGGCCACCTGTACGTGCGCCGGCGTTCCAACCGACCACTGCGCAGTTTGCGGATCGACCGGTAGTGGATGAGCGAGCTCGGGGCCAAAAATCGACGCCTTGACCGAACGCACCCGCGCGGCCGCCTCTTCGACGCGCGACCGGGGCAAGCGGCCTTCCAGGGCGGCTCGCATCAGTCCGTCGTAGACGAGGTCCCACTGGTCGGTCATGATCAGATCGCATCCCGCCAGCACTGCCCGTACTGCAGCGTCCTGTGCTTCGAAGTTGTGGGCGATGGCGTGCATGTTCATACAGTCCGTAACCACGGCGCCTTTGAAACCGAGTTCGCCACGCAGCAGGTCGACCAGGATGGGACGGGACAGTGTCGCCGGTAATCCCGAGGGGTCAAGAGTGGGATAGGCAACGTGAGCGGTCATCAGCAGAGGAACCTGGGCAGAAATGGCGGCGCGAAATGGCGCCAGCTCGACCGCTTCCAGGCGCTCGCGTCCCGCCTTGACCGTCTCCAGATGGAGATGCGAGTCGAGAGCCGTATCGCCATGACCGGGCACGTGTTTCCCAATCGGCAACACATTTCCTACCGGCAATGTGGCGGATTGCAGTGCCTTGATAAACGCAGAGCCAAAGCGGCCTACCTGTTTGGGATCATCGCCAAACGATCTGGTGTTGATAATCGGATTGGAAGGATTGATGTTCACGTCGAGAACCGGAGCGGCGATGGCATTGATACCACAGGCACTGGCCTCCAGCGCCGTCACCAGAGCGGCTTCCCGCACCAGATCTTCGCTGCCGGTAGCACCCAGCGCCATCGCGGTGGGGAGCTGCGTCGCGGTTCCCATTACGAGGCCCAGCCCGGCCTCGGCGTCGACTCCAACCAGGAGCGGACGGGCGGCCGCCATCTGAAGTCGATTGATCAGGGTAGCCGTGTCCTCCGCGCTGCGCATCTCGGTGGGCAAGAGCCAGATGCCGCTCAGGTGTCCCTTGCGAGCTGCGTCTTCCGCCAGCACTACATCGTCTCGGGCACTGAGGAAGCCCCATACCAGTTGTCCGACCAGTTCATCGATCATGAATTCGTTCCTTCCTGGTGGGCCGTGGAGATGCGTCGGCTCCATGCGGCTAAAACGTCATAAACGAACTACCGCGCGGCGGCGCGGTCGACTCACGCACAATCAATCGGGTCGAGAGCTCGATGCGAGTGGCATCAAGCCGCTGCCCCTCGAGTAAACGCCAGAGTACGTCCGCGCCAACCCTGCCCAGGCCCTGCAGCGGCTGCTGAACGGCGGTAAGCGCCGGAGTCGTGATCGAGGCCGTCTCGACATCGTCGAAACCCACGATCGAGAGATCGTGAGGAACTGCCAGTTTGCGGGCACGGGCGGCAGTCAGTGCTCCCACTGCCATCGCGTCACTCAGTGCCAGGATCGCGGTGGGAGCGTGAGCGAGCGCGAGCAACCGCTCGGCTGCCTCGCGACCGCCGGCAATGGTGGCGTCACCGGCGACCTGGACCAATCGTGAGGAGAGCGGCAGGCTGGCGGCAAGCAGCGCGCCGTGATACCCTGCTAACCGTTCTTCGCTGATCCGCCAGTGCGCTGGTCCCGTAATGATTCCGATGTGGGTATGGCCAAGCCCGATGAGGTGCTCGGTCGCGCCCTTGGCTCCCGCCCAATTGGTGGCGGCTACTGCCGGTATGCTCTCGTCGACCACCGTGGTCGGTTCGATCACGACGAATGGATAGCCGCTCTCGCGCAAGGCCACGAGTTCCTCGCCGGGATCGGATGGCGAGATCAGGAGGGCACCCTCGGTGGTATCGGGTAGGAGCCGGTCGCGCAGTGACGCGCCGTTTCCGTTCTTCCGATCGGGAGAGCATATCACCAGTCGGGCTCCCAGTTCGTGCAATGCATCTGAGGCCGACGCCACAATTTCGGTGACATAATGGCCGCGCAGATCAGGAACGGTAAGCCCGATGAGCCGGACCCGGCCGGACGGCAGCAGCTCGACGGTGCGATTACTAACGTAGCCGGTTTCGTGGGCATGCTTGAGCACTTCAGCTCGAGTGACTGGAGACACGTCCGGGTGACTATTGAGCACGCGCGAGACGGTGGCAATGGAAACTCCCGCCAGATCCGCCACATCCTGAATCGTGACGCGACCGGTATTACCGTTGCGAACGCGCTTCTCGATACTCACCGTAGCCCCTCGCTAAGTTTTTCCGATAATTTTCGGCACACCATCACTATAACGGCTCCCTTCCAGTTTGTAAAGCTTTTTCCGGGAATTCATTTCAGACTCTCCGACGCCCGTCGCGAAGTTACCGGCTCATACCCAGGTTTCCGCCCCACAGAGCCAAAGAAAGTCTCCTCAAGCGTTTATGAACGACGCCACCACCGGGCCTTTTACTACCTATCAGCAGCACCGTGGAGCGAATCGACCTGGAAAATTTTCCGCAACTTGCGGATTTTGCTTGACAGGGACGGGGCATCATGATATTTTTGCAGCAGAGACCTGTAAAAGTTCCGTAAAAACTTTCAGGAACTGCCAGCGCGGAACAATCCGTGATGGAGATTGAAGAGGAGGAGCGTGTATCACAAGCGACAAGCAGAGTCCGGCGATTTGTCACTGTTCCGACTGCAGATTCAAGGAGCTTTCACCACGATGAAGCGTTTACTCTTCCCGTCATTCCTGCGACCGTTCCTGGTTGTACTGGTCGCTGCCGGCTTCGTCTTCGGCCCGTTCCTGCGGACCGATGCGCTGGCGAGACCTGCGGCCAAGGCGCCCGTGTACGTAACTACCTACCAGAATGGCGCCAGTGCATTTCAGCGCAACTTCAACCCGTTCATGTCGACCGCCCGTAACGACTTCACTCAGGGCGCCATTTACGAACCGCTGATGATCTTCACCACTGCCGGCGTGGGCCACGTGTACCCCTGGCTGGCAACCCATTACAAGTGGCTGAAGGGACAATAAGTCGCTCCTGCTCACACTTCGAACCGGCGTCAAGTGGTCAGACGGGCAACCGTTCACGCCCGCTGATGTCGTCTTCACCTTTCAGTACGGCAAAAAGTATGCCGCCGCCGATGAAACCGGCCTGATGCAAAGCGGCCAGATCACGCAGGTCAAGCAAGTCGGCACCGATCAGGTCGAGTTCACCTTTAATACGGTGAACACGACGGTTCTGCCTCAGCTGCTCTCGACCAATACCATGATCGTGCCCAAGCACATCTGGTCCAAGCATCACCGATCCCTCCACCTGGACCAACCCCAATCCGGTCGGCACCGGACCCTTCACCAAAGTAGTCGAGTTCACCAGCCAGGAATACATCCTGGGGAAGAATCCGTACTACTGGCAAAAGCTGACCTACGACGGCATCCGCGTGCCGGCGCTCTCGAGCAACGATGCCACCCTGGCGGCCGCGGACACCGGTGAACTCGACTGGACGGCGAACTTCTTCTCCAACGTTCAGCAGACGTACGTTGCCAAGGATCCACAGCACTTCCACGCCTACTACGGCAATGTGGCGTATCCGCTGGGCATCTACTTCAACGACGAGAAGTATCCCTTCACTCTGGTCCCCCTGCGCCAGGCGATCAGCATGGCGATCGATCGAAACAAGATCAACACCATCGCCGAAAACGGCAATGAGCCACCGGCCCACGCCCTGGCGATGGAGAAGCTCTACCCGGCCTGGGTCGATCCCAAGCTCAAGGCCGCTCCAAGAGCCTGGCAACGTACAATCCGACCGCGGCCAAGCAACTGCTGACCGCAGGCCGGCTTCACCTACAAGGGCAGCGATCTGTACGACCCCAAGGGCAACCGGGTATCCCTCGATCTTAGCTGCCCCACCGGGCTGGGATGACTGGGTGACCACATTACAGATCACCCAACAGAATCTGCAGGACATCGGCATCGACGCCACCTTCGATTCAGCCGACGCCACCTCGTGGCTCGACCAGCGGTCCAAGCGACTCCTGAACGGGTTCATCTGGTCTCCGCTGGGCGGCATCAGCGTCTACAACTTCTTCAACAACTACATGCCCAATCTCGTACTTCCCGGTCGGGCAGAACGCGCTGGCCAGCGGCCTCGCCAACCTCTCCGGCTGGTACAGCCCCCAGGCCACCAGCTCCTTCGCCAGTTCCGCCAGACCGCGAGCCACAAGCAAGCAGCTCGCCATCGCTTACAAGCTGGAGAAGATTCAGCTCGACAATCTGCCCTTCGTGCCGACGGTGTACGCACCGTACTGGTACACCTACAGCACCAAGCACTTCACCGGCTTCCCCAACAAGCAGAACAACTACGCTAACGGATCGACCTACCTGTACCCGGACGACGTGAAGATCCTCACTACCATCCGTCCCGTAAAGTAGAAGACATACTCAGGCCCGATGCAGGCGCCAGACACAGCGCCTGCATCCGGCCGGTGCTCCTGAACGCCGGAACGGGAGGAGTGCAACGATGAGATTCATCTTGACGGCGACTGGCCTTCTACCTGTCGCGTTCTGGGCGGCCATCACCGTGAACTTCCTGCTGCCGCGGCTCCTCCCCGGCAACCCCATCGACTACTTCCTCGCGCGCTATCAGAGCCAGCTCGCCGCCAACCCCCATCTGCTCGATTCGCTGCGGCCGGCATTCGACTTCAAACATCAATCGCTGCCATCGGCAGTACGGGCAGTATCTCTGGAATCTGCTGCACCTGAACTTCGGCGTGTCCTACAGCCAGTTCCCCACTCCGGTCAATGATGCTCATCGGCCAGGCTCTTCCCTGGTCCCTCTTCCTGGCCGGCGTCTCCACGCTTGCTCGCCTTCAGCATCGGGACCTTCTCGGCATCATTGCCGCCTGGCGGCGAGGCAAAACGATCGACGTGGTCGTGACACCGCTCACGATGTTCACGCAGTCGTTCCCGGCCTTCTTCGTCGCGATGCTGATCCTCTACTTCGTCGGCGTCATGGCCGGTTGGTTCCCGATCAACCATGCCTACGGCGACACTGTCCAGCCGGGGATCAATCTGCCCTTCATCGCTGATGTCTTCCGCCACGCCGCCATGCCGATCCTCGCGCTGCTGCTGTCCAGCATCGGCGGCTGGCTGCTCGGCATGCGCGCGGTGATGATCAACACGCTCTCGGAAGACTACGTCTCCATGGCGCAGGCCAAAGGGCTGTCCAATCGGCGCGTCATGCTGATGTACGCGGCGCGCAACGCGCTGCTGCCGCAGGTCACGAGCTTCGCCATCGTGCTTGGCTACGCCGTCACCAGCCTGGTGCTGATCGAGAATGTCTTTGCCTACCCGGGCCTGGGCTATCTGATGGTCAACGCCGTCCAGGCCACGGACTATCCGCTGATGCAGGCCATCTTCTTCATCCTGACCGTCGGCATGCTGGGCGCGAACCTGATTGCCGATCTGCTGTACGTCTGGCTCGACCCTCGAGCGGGCTCGGCGTGAACTGGAACTGTAGACATGGCTAACGCGGCACCGGCCAATCCCAGTCCGTATCGCGGTCTCGCCCGTTACCGGCGACGCTCAATCCGGCGACCCGCCGGCGACGCCTCCCCGACTGGGTGGGCGTGATGTTCTCGACTCGCCGCTGAGCGCGCGTTGGCATCGTGGGTCTTCGGCAGTGATCCTGCTGGTCGCGCTCCTTGCGCGCCGCTGCTCGCACGGTACGCTCCACTGGATATGATCGGACCGCTCGGCAAGGCGCCATCCAGTTCGCATCACTTCGGCACCAACGATCAGGGAGCAGGACATCTTCGCGCAGATCCTGTATGGCGCGCGCTACAGCCTGGCCGTCGGTCTCGGCGCCGGCGTCGGCCATTACGGTCATTTCCACCGTCATCGGCATGATCGCCGCCTATGCCGGCCGCTGGCTCGACGATCTTCTCAGCATGGTGATGAACATCTTTCTGGTCGTTCCCCAGTTGCCGCTGCTGGTGGTCATCGCGGCCTACGTGCCTTTCAAAGGCAACAATCCGGCCGGCGCCGCGCTGACCATGATCGTTGTCATCACCATCACCGGCTGGGCCTGGGGCGCACGCGTCATTCGCAGCCCAGACGCTGACACTGCGGAGTCGCGACTTCGTGCAGGCCACCATCGTCGCCGGAGAATCACAGTGGCGCATCGTCTTTCGCGAGATCATGCCCAACATGATCAGCCTGCTGGCAAACACCCTCATCCTTTCCAGCATGGGCGCCATTCTGACTGAGGCTGCGCTCGACTATCTGGGCATTGGCAGCGCCAACCAGGTTACGTGGGGCACCATGCTGAACAAGGCGCAGGCCAACTCCGCCCTCTTTTCCGGCGAGTGGTGGTCCTTCGTCTTCCCCGGCCTTGCCATTGCCACTCACCGCGATGTCGCTTCATCCTGATGAATTACGGCGTGGACCTGGTCAGTAACCCCCAACTGCGTACCATCAAGGAACATCGTCGCCGACGGTTCATCCGCCGCCTGCCTCGCCGGTGGAGTGCGGTCACCTCCGATCCTGGTGCGGCCACATGAGCGCTGCCGAGCAGATGCCGATCGAACTGCGAGCCGAAACGAGTCCGGCGCCGGCGCTGCTGGAGGTGCGCAACCTCACCGTCGACTACCTGACCCCCCGCGGGCCCGCGCGCGCGGTGGATCAGCGTCTCGTTCTCGCATCGCGCCGGGCGAGATATTCGGGCTCGCTGGTGAATCCGGATGCGGCAAGAGCACTGCCGCCCACGCCATCATGCGCCTGATCAAGCCGCCGGGCCGAATCGCCGGCGGCCAGATCATGTTCGGCGGGCGCGACATCGTGACGATGTCTCCCCGGCAGGTGCTGGATTTTCGCTGGCGAGCATGTGTCGATCGTGTTCCAGAGCGCGATGAACGCGCTCAATCCGGTGCTTCATATCGGCACCCAGATCACCGATGCGATCAGAGCACACCAGAAGATGAGCAGGCGTCAGGCTCGCGATCGAGCGGCCGAGTTGTTCGAACTGGTGGGCATCGATGCCGCCGACTCGACAGCATTCGCGCACCAGTTATCCGGCGGGATGCGCCAGCGGGCCGTCATCGCCATGGCGCTGGCGCTCAATCCCGAGCTGATCATCCTTGACGAGCCGACCACCGCGCTCGACGTGGTGGTACAGCGCGACATCCTGCAGCAGATCGAGATCTGCAGGCGCAGCTTCGGCTTCTCCATCCTGTTCATCACCCACGATCTCTCACTGCTGGTCGAGATTTCGACGCGTATCGCCGTCATGTATGCCGGTCGAATCGTGGAGCTGGCAACCGGCGGCCGAGCCTCTTCCGCGAGCCGTTGCACCCCTACACTGTCGGGCTGATGAATTCCTTCCCGTCCATCAAACGGACCCATTCAGCAGCTGGAGGGCATCCCCGGCATCGCCGCCCGACCTGGTCGTCCCGCCGCCCGGCTGCCGCTTCAATCCGCGCTGCTCCGCACTGCTCGCCGACGACCGGCAGCTCTATCACCTGCAGACGCGAGGTCGAGCCGGAACTCCGCGAAGTCACGCCGGGCCACTGGGTCGCCTGTCACCTGTACTGAGATGAGCCATGCCACGGCGACAGGCCACCGACGCCGTCATGGACGGTCCGACGGACTGACCAAGCTCTTCCCGGCCGGGCGGACCCGTCGGCTGGGGGCGACGTCGCTGGATCCATGCCGTCGAAGACGTCAGCTTCACCTTACATCGCGGCCGAATCCTGGCGCTGGTCGGCGAGAGCGGCAGCGGCAAGAGCACCATTGCTCGGTTCACTGGCGCGGCTCTATCCGGCCACCTCCGGCCAGGTGCTGTTCGACGGGCAGGATATCCTGCGGCTTGCGTGGCGGCGTGCGATGTGCGGCGCTATCGTAGCCAGGTTCAGATGGTGTTTCAGGATCCGTTCGGCTCGCTCAATCCCGACCCAGACGATCGCCCACCACATCGAGCGCCCGCTACTGATCCATCGCAGCGTCTCCGAACCGGCAGCAAGCGCGCGACCGCAGTCCACGATCTGCTGCAGTCGGTTGGCCTGACTCCGCCCGACGAGGTGGCGCGGCGGCTACCGCACCAGCTCTCCGGCGGTCAGCGCCAGCGCGTCTCCTTCGCGCGCGCCCTGGCCGTCCAGCCCGCGGTCATCCTGGCCGACGAACCGATCAGCATGCTCGACGTCTCCATCCGGATGGGGATCCTCAATCTGATGGCGCGTCTGCGCGACGAGCCGGGCCTCTCCTACCTCTACATCACGCACGATCTGGCCAGCGCCCGCTACCTGGCCGATGAAGTCATGGTGCTCTACGCCGGGCAGGTCATGGAGCGGGCGCCAACCGAGGAGCTGATGTCGCATCCGCTGCATCCGTACACGCAACTGCTGCTGAGCGCCGTGCCTGATCCACACACAGCTGCCACGAATCGCCGGGTCGATGCGCGCGGAGAGATTCCGGTTGTCGTTGACCCGCAAGCCCGGATGCCGCTTTGCCAACCGCTGCCCGCATGTAATGAATGTCTGCCGAACCTCGACCCCGCCTCTTCTCCCGGTCGCCGACGGGCACTGGGTGCGGTGCTACCTGCATGCTTCACCATCATAGATGCGAGCGCACTATGGATAATGTGCAATCGACATGACTCTCGCGCGCAACAGCGCCGTCTTCCCGTAGGGCGGCACCGTCCGCAGACAGTGTGCCGCCGCCCCCGCCGACGACCATGGCGTCAGAACCATGGTGATCGCACACTATCCGCACTGCGTTCATGCCAGTATTGCTCTCATTCACCCCGGCGAACTGCCGGCGATGTGGGTGAGAGTCGAAAGCCCCGACAATCTCGGGACCTACGACGGTTGGCACCGGCCCTGGCAGCGAGTACTCTGCACCTAATACCGTTCAAGGGGGAGTTAGGTGCGCGTCGATCGAGATACCTTCGTCTTATTTCTTACGTTGGTGCCGGCGGCGTTCGTCATTTACTGCTTTATCGTCTGGCATTCCACGGGCACCTGGCCGGCGACGGTACCGAACATTACACTGCCAGCAATTCCCGTCCCGGGCTGGCTGGCGCGATATACCAACGTGCCGCCGGGAACCCACTCCATGCTGGATCGCTATCGCCAGAGCTGGCCGATCATGATCGCCGGGCTCGGCGCCGGCCTGGTTCTCGGCATCATGGCGATGGGAACGTTTGCCGACCTCGTACGCGGCGGTGCGCGTTGGCTCTCGCGCCAGGGACAGCCCGAGGCGGATGACGACGACGATGCGGTGACCGAACCGGCTAGCCCGGCGTAGCGCCTTCGACCCATTCGGTCATTGCACCAATCGCGGCGGCGTGTGCCTCGCGGTAAAACGCTTCCTGGTCGGTGTCCGGCATGAGGTCAGTGACCGCTTCCTCCAGTGGCCATGAATCAGGGGTCAGGGTACGTCCACCAGAGCGCGCGGCACGGCGACAGCGGGCCTCCAACTCGTCGAAGTAGGCGATGTTGCGGTAAATAATTTCAGGGCCCATCATTCCCGGTGCGTGACAGTAGAGGACAGTGAGCGCCTCCAGGGCGGCGAGACGGTGCAGCGACGCGCGGAGCTCCGGTAACGATTGGGCGGTTGAGACCCAGGGCAGCGGAGCCTCCGCGGCGTCTCCCGCTAGCAAGAGACGCAATTCCGGTATCCAGATGGATACATGGTCCGGCGTATGACCAGGAGTGGACAGCAATTCAAGCGTGAGGTCACCACCGGCAATCTGCCCATCACCACTGAACGTGATCGTCGGCGGCTCCCAGGAGGCGGTCGCGTAACGAGCCGGCTCCTTCTCCTTAAATCGGGCGAGGAGTGCGCCGGCTTCCGCCGATCGCATCCGTTCGGACGTGAGGCTGCTGCCGATGATGGGAGCCGGATACCGGGCGCCGGCCCCGGAGAACAGGCCATTTCCCCAGACGTGATCCCAGTCTCCGTGGGTATTCACCACCAGCAGACATCGCGATGAGTCCACCGGGAGCAGGTCCTCCATTACCATCTGCATGGACGACTGACTCACCAGAGTATCGACGAGTACCAGGTAGCGTTCGGTCCACACGACGAATGAATCCACGGTGGCGCCGCAGCGGTACCCAACGACGCGTTGGTCCCATCCCGAGTTCTCCCGGCGGTGAACGGTGTCTGGATTCATCCAGGCAACCGCTCCTCAGGCCACCCAGTCCCGCACGACGGCATTGACATAATCCGCAACGTAGTGACGTTCGTCGACGCCATCGATCAACATGGTTTCAAGCACATCCACCATCTCCGGCGCGACGTCATGCAGTTCCTGGATAACCTCCCGCTCCGTTCGGCGACCGGTGGGATCAGTTACAAAGGCGAAGAGTTCGTCGGTGAGGGACTCCTCATCGACCTGCAGGTGAATAAACTTCGGCATGGCTATTCCTTTCATTCCACTGTAGCGAACAGGGGCCGGAGTATCGACCATCGCTGACGTTCTACCGCCGCCCTTGCTTCCCTGGTGGGCAATGCAGTTGGATCAGGGTCTGGGAACCTCCGATACGCGGAACGATGTAGGCCGACGCCCTGCCTCGAAAATACACAGGGCTACCACTTCGAGTGATTCGTCAAGTCATCTGCCAATTGACGCTTCTCGTTTTCATTCGGGGTGGTGCTGGGCACCAGCATCGGTGACTCTGTGGGCTGCTAACGGTTCCCCATCGGATGCGATCCCCGATATCCTTATACCGTCCCCATGATGGCGCCGCATACCAACGCGTTGGGTGGAATCGGGACGTGGTTGGTTGGGGAACGGCAAGCCGCCCACAGAGGGCGTCGGCCTACATTATTCCGCGTATCGGAGGTTCCCAGACCCTAATGCAACCGCATTTCCGGCAGGACGGAATAAGCAGCTTGACTTGTTAGTCCGACGGCCCCGAAACGATGACTCCACCGTTGGCGTCGAGCGCCACGTTCATCGGTAGATTGGGATTCGGCAGCACTGTCGTCCAGGCGGTCAACTGATTTATGTTCTTCACTTCGGTGGGGCCTGACGGCGCGAACCCGGGCTTCACGGTCACTTCCTGCCCGGTCTTCACGACCTGGCTGCCGAACTGATTGCTCACCAGCACCGATCCCTCCACCACGATAAAGGTGCTGACGTTCGGTCCCTTATGGACGAGGAAGTTCGTGCCGATCGCCGAAGCTGTGGCCGCATTGGTCGCCACCACGTGATCCGTCCCCGGTGCCACCAGTTGGTCGATTTCTCCCGACTTCACCATGGTGAGATGCGGTGAGCTGAGCACCGCATCGGTCAATTGGTTCATCTCCAGGGTGGTCTTGTCGGTGAACTGGACCGAGGCTCGTTGGTTATGCGCGGTTTGCAGCAAGTAGAGCTGGAAGAGCGACATATGCACCTTGCCGCTGACCGTGGACTTCTTTGGCGGTTGCACCTTTAGCCCATGGTAGATGGCCTTTACCTGAGCGATATTTGATGCCGCGGCCGGGTGATGAGCGCGAGGGACGTCAACACGGACGGTGTGCGCGGCATGCACCGCACGCACTCGGGCCGTCGTAACCGGCTTCCCATAGACCTCGAACTCATCGACTGCCAGCCGGCCACCACCATAATTGTCGACGCCATCAAGCTCGACATATTTGGCGGTCACGCCGGAGAGCTTGAAGTCCTGCAACCCGTTACTTTCGGCACAGGTAGCGCTGAGGACCGATGAAAAGTCGGATGGGTCACTACCGGTCGTGGATACCAGGATCTCAAAATCTTTCATGTCGGACGCGGGCAAATCACCCTTGGTTGCGGCCGGGTCGATGAGCACATCGGTCAACTTCCACAGTTCTCCGTTCCCCAGGCTAATCACGATCCGTTGATTGCTGGTATGTCCCTTATTTGATTCCCAACCTATGTCGAGATGCCCATCATGGATCGCTTGCAGGTCATAGGTCGTGGAGGCCGCTTCCTGTGTGGGCGTACTGGTCGGGGTCGGAGTATCAGTAGATTGAGGTATCACTGTGGCGGTCGACGTGGGTGTCGCCGTTGCTGTTGCTGTTGCCGTCGGCGTTAAGGTCCCCGTCGGCGTCGGGCTCGCCGTCGGGGTGGGCGTAGGCGTGTTTGTAGAGGCGGCGACGATCACCGGAGTGAGCGTGGGCGTCGCCGTGGGTGTGGACGTCGGCGTCGGCGTCACAGTTGGTGTGGACGTCGGCATCGGCGTCGGCCCCGTGACCTGAAATGTCGCCGCCGCGCACTGTTCCGGAGCGACCTGGAGCGGGTTAACGCGGCGTCCCAGTACCACTCCACGTTTCAGGAGGCTTGCCAGTCCCGTATTCGGCACACAGGCCTCGACGGTATGCGGACCAGGCGTGGCATTGGCGGGGACCGTCACGTCGACGACGGACCCGTTGCAGTACTGTCCGAAGCCACCTCCGCGTGACGTATCAGTGCAGCTCGTGATAAAGGCGCTACCCGCATTCGACCCGTCGAAGGTGATAGTGGCAGACCCGTAATAGGTAAAATTAATACCGCTCACCGATACGGTACTGCCCGCCGGTCCGGATGCCGGATTGAGGATGAGGGCGGGGCTTCCCTGCGGACCGGGTCCGGGACTGCCGGGCCCTGGTGCGAAAGGCGTCTGCGCGATCGCGGAAAGGACGCCGCCAAGCAGGCCGAAGACCAATCCTCCGATGAGGAAGAGGACCAGCGCCACGCGCGTCCGCGATCGCACTCGAGCACTTCTGGAACTGTCGCCTGAATGGGACATATCACACTCTACATGGCCGGAATGCCGGTGTCAATTCTCGTGGATGCCGCTTCACACTAGCCCGCGATCGGCTCGTTGCTTGACCATTCCAGGGCGAGGAGGCCCTCCAGGGCACGCACCACTGCCGGATCGAATTGCGTGCCGCTGCCGCGACGAAGTTCCGCCAGTGCCTTCTCCGGGGCGATCCGCTCACGATAGGGCCGGTCCGTCGTCATCGCACTGTAGGCGTCGACGACGCCGACGATACGCGCTCCCAGAGGGATCTCCTCGTAGGCGAGCCCGTCGGGATAACCCTGACCGTTCCACCATTCATGATGACTGCGAACAATGGGGGCCAGAGCGACGAGATCCGGCAGACGGGACATGACGTCGGCGCCGACCAGTGGATGGCGCCGGATCAATCGCCACTCTTCATCCGAAAGGCGAGCCGGCTTGCGGAGAACGGAGTCGGGTACGGCGATCTTGCCGATATCGTGGAGGCGGCCGGCGAACCCGATCGTATCCGCCTCGGCGCTCGAGAGCCCAAGGGCGAGGGCGAGCTGCATCGACAGGCGACCAACCACATTGGAGTGATCGCCGGTATACAGATCGCGCGCGTCGACCAGCGCGGCCAGGGCCTCGACCGCCGGCGCCGGTGAGTCAGCGCGACGATCACTCGAGCCAGGAGTGGGCTGCTCGGCAGGCAAGGCGTCGGATGCCTTTCGAACCTGATTGCGACCCAGGCGCTTGGCTGTGTACATGGCGCGGTCGGCTAATTCGATGAGCTTGTCTCGGTCCAATGCGTCGTCCGGATAGGAAGCGACACCAATCGAGCAGGTGAGAGGCATGCTGCCAGGCGAGCCGAAGCCGTGAACGGTGATGGCGGCACGCAGACGTTCGGCGACCTCGGCGGCAGTGTTGGTATCGGTTTCGGGGAGGATGGCCACAAATTCCTCGCCTCCCCAACGTCCGACCAGATCGACCCCACGCAAGGTCTCACGCATAACTCCGGCCAGCTCGCTGAGCGCGGTATCGCCCGCCTGATGTCCGCAACTATCGTTCAGGGTCTTGAAGTGGTCGAGGTCGATGAAGAGAATCCCGCACGGCCGGTAGTAGCGAAAGGCGCGCTCGAGCTCGCGGTCCAGTGAGGCCACGATGGCGCGGTGATTCGGTAAGTCAGTATGTGGATCGGTGGTGGCGAGCGCCTCCAGACGCGTGTTAGCCGCCGCCAATTCGCGGTTCTTCACGCGCACCCGTGTACTCAGGTGGCGATTCTCCTCGATGGCCAGAATCTGACGCAGAACCACCAGGGTCACGAGAACGGCGGCGCCGGCTTCGACTCCACTACGCAAATAGGGGGCGGGGCTCACGACGTGGAAGACATAGAACAGTAGCCCTCCCACCGCCGGCACGAAGGCGTAGGGCAAGATCGAGCCCCACAACGGTCCATCCTCTTCCTGATCTCGCTCGATTGGCGAAGGTGATTGGATCGAGGCAGTAGCGGTTTCTGCTCGTACGGCATAGGCAGCGAGGCCGAAGAGCATGCAGGCAAGCGGCCAGCCGACATCGGTCAGGGCGCCGGTGGCATACGTGTTCTGCAGATTGGCGTAATCGAAGTAGCTGTCGGAGGCGATGAACGCAGCCAGACCGGCGGCCAGGAGTAGGCCCGCGCGTCCGGTGACAACGTTTCGGGCGCGGGCAAAGAGAACCAGCAGGCAGCCCACCAGCACGATATCCCAGGCCGGATACGCCGTTCCCAGCACCCTGGCCAGCAGCGTTTCTCCGCCGTGCGTCACGGTTGGACCCAGAATGAAAAACCAGGAGAACGTCACCAGCGCCGCCAGGATAATCAGTCCATCGATGGCAAGCCGGGTGCGCGCTGTCCCGGAGAGCGGACGGCGGGGAATGAGGAGCACACCAGCGGAAAGCAGCGGATATTGCGCCATGAAAGCCACGTCGGCGAGCGAGGGGAACGGGGTCGCTTGTTTCAAGATCAGTTCGTAAACGGTCCAGATAATCTGGCCGATGCACCAGCAGACGATACTTCCACCGAGAAACGTCGGAGCCCAACCGGCACGTACATCGCCCCGTGAACGTTCATCGTTCCGGTGTCGAAATCCCGGAAAACAGATCGGGATCACCAGCATGGGGCCGACAAATTGGGCGAGATTGTCGACAGTTACAACGGTCTGATGGCCACCGATCTTGAAGACCAACCAGATGAGGAGCAAGGTGTTGAAGCCGACGACCAGGGCGCAATATGCCTGCATCCGGGTGAACGAAATCACGCGAACAGGCGGAATCTGGGTACCCCGGATGCCGACGCCATTCATCGCGCGAACTCCTGCCGCTGGTAGGTCAGAGGCAGTATCGGTGAGGACCACCCGGCGGTCAAGAGCTCCTGGTTACGATGCCGTTACGATTTCAGCCGGCGGGACTAGGGCTGACCTGAAGGCTGTTGCGTCGTGGCTGGATCGTCGACCGGTAGTTCCGCCGGTGATGCTCTCTGCCGGGAGCGATAGGTGTCGATTTGCTGCCGGAGTTCGACGATCTTCTGGCTGGCCTGCTCGTTTC
Source organism: uncultured Chloroflexia bacterium (assembly GCA_963731225.1). Lineage (GTDB taxonomy): Bacteria > Chloroflexota > UBA5177 > UBA5177 > UBA5177 > CAVSUG01. The sequence goes on along the minus strand of CAVSUG010000002.1, from coordinate 1,643,744 downwards.
CGATCCAGCTCTGTCCCAGGGTCTTGGTCGACTTCCAGTACTCGATCCAGCGTTCCGCCGCCTCGAGGGCGCGTTCATCAGTAATCATGGTTGATTATGAGTGCCGCCGCCGCTCCGTCGCCACACCCAGGGCACGGCTGAGGTGTATCCTGGCATCCGGTTTACCCGAGCCTGCCTCCCGGCATGACGAGGCGGGCGAAGAGAACGAGCTTATGATCGTACCCGGTGCCATCGTGGTGAAAGATGCCGGCACAGGTGAACATTACCAGCGCCCGCTGGCGGCCACCGCCAAACATCCAGCGTACCGGAAGCTGGGTATTGGCATAGACATGCTGCCATATCACGCGAAAGGTCAAAGTGCGGGCTCGATACCCGATCTGGATAGTGTCGCCTGCCTTGAGCTGATTCAGGTTCCAGAATACAGCGGGACAGCAGGTGGAATCGAGGTGGCCAAACACGACGGCATGTCCGATATCGCCTGGACGGGTGCCACGACTGTACCAACCGGCATCATCCCACTTGAACGGCGCCTCCAGGTCCTTCGGTCCTTGCAGACGCACCCACTCCAGCGGAGCCCGGACACTGATGCGCGGTATTTCGACGGTTCTCGGCCATCCAGCAGGCACGAGTGAAGGAGAAGAGGAGCGGCCGGCAGCCAGAACCTGGCCGGCAAATAGTGACGAGGCCACCGCGAACACGGTTAGCGTGACGCTGAGCTTGCGTAGAATGCGTACTGTCAATACCGAGTTCATCTGGGCTCCCTACCTTAGTAATGTGAGACTGTAACGCGAGGCTGCGTACTGCGAGATTGCGGTTCTCACGATACGAGGTAGGAGCAGGAAATCAATCTGGCGTGACGGCGTGCACATCGAGCTTCCGCGTTATGGAGAGTCCAATCGAGGGCTCTTGCCGTGCCGCCGTCGTAGCCCCATCCCTGGTGGGCAATGCGGGTGGTTTAGGGTCTGGGGGCATATGGTGGTCTTCTGTCCTCAGGACGTTCCCAGGCGTTGCCCCAACCAGGCCGCCGGCGCGCGGAATAATGTAGGCCGACGCCCTCTGTGGGCGGCTTCGCGTTCCCCAACCAACCAGGTCCCGATTTTACCCAACGCGATGGTGTGCGACGCGATCAGGGGGAAGGTATTGGGACATCGGGGACGATATTCGATAAGGGACGCCCAAGCCGCCCACGGAGGGCGTCGGCCTACATCTTCCGCCCGTCGAAGGTTGGTTGGATGGGCGGCAGACTTGTCGGCGATGGGACCGTCAGCTGCATCGCCGTGCAATCGCCACCCGGCTACACCCTTCGGATGAGCGCCGCGTGTGCCTCTGCTGGTGGTGCTCTCGAACTCGTTGTCCACATCAACTATCGATCGCTCCCGTGGCTTCCACAGGAGATTCCACGAAGTTGACCGCAAGGCGAGAAACCGCGACCGAGGCTGCTGCCCACGCCGCGGTATGCTGACAGGAGATTGCGAGGTTCAGAGTGAGGGCGGTCGAAGAGGAAGCTGCGGCGGCGTATCGTAGCCGGTTCGGGGAAATGCCGGCGGTCGTCACCAGCGCGCCGGGAAGGATCAACCTGATCGGCGACCACACCGATTACAACGGTGGCTACGTGCTTCCCTGCGCCACCGGCTTTCGAACCGCGTGCGCTCTGGGCGAGGGCCCGGGTCTCCTCTATTCGGTGGACTTTGGCGAAGAACAGACTGCCGATGGCTGCGAGGGAGGATCGTGGGCCGCCTATCCCCGTGGGGTTGCCTGGGCTCTGACAGAAGCCGGCTTCCGTCTGCCATCGTTCAATGCCGCCTTCCGCGGCGATGTCCCGATCGGTTCGGGCCTATCGTCGTCGGCGGCTATTGAGGCAGCGACGGCGCTGGCCCTCGACTCCCTGGCCGGTCTCGATCTGGATCGTACCCGACTGGCGCTGCTCTGTCAGCGGGCCGAGAATGCGTTCGTCGGCGTGAACAGCGGCATCATGGACCAATACGCCTCGCTGCTTTGCCAGGAGGGGAGTGCGCTCCTTATAGATTGCCGGTCACTCGAGTCCGCGATTGGTGCCCCTTGATCTGAAGGCCGCCGAACTGACGCTGCTGGTGTGCGATACCAGGGTGGCACGCGGCCTGGCGGCGACCGGATATAACGATCGTCGTGCTGCCTGTGAACGAGCGGCGGCGACACTGGGCGTAAGCCTGCTGCGGGATGCGCAGATCGACAACCTCAGCCGCCTCACCGGGGTCGAGTTGAAGCGAGCGCGCCACGTGATCACCGAGAATGCCCGCGTACTGGCCGCGACGGTGGCTCTGGAGGCCAATGACTTTGTCGAGCTGGGGCGATTGATGTATGAATCGCACCAGTCCCTGCGGGATGACTATGAGGTGTCCTCACCGGAGCTGGACGCGTTCGTCGAGGTTGCGAAGGGGTTCGACGCCCTCGGCGCCCGGCTCACCGGGGCGGGATTCGGTGGCTGCGCTATCGCGCTGGTGGATGGGGACGAGGTGCCGGCATTGGAAGCAGGAGTACGGCAGCGGTTCAGCACTCGCGGTTTCAAGCCACCGGCCTTCTATGCGATCCTGCCGTGCACCGGTGCGGAGGTTGTGATCGGTTGACGTTGGGGGCGCCTCCCGTTATGATGCAAGGGCGCCCGGAACACTGGCGCCGCCTCGATCACTATTATCTGGAGGACGAAGTGAAGCGACTGATCATTGCCACCGGGCTGGCACTGGCGACTCTGGGAGCGATCCATCCGCACGCCGCCACCGCGACCGGAAAGAGCATTTCGCTGCTGAATTTTGGCTTGCTTTCGAGGGGCGGCATCCATTCCAATGTCACTGTCAGCCCACCGCCAGTGGCGGACGTCATTCAATCCGATGTGGTCTATTGCACCGACGGCACGACTACCTGTGGCGAACTTACCTCGCCCAATATTTCGGCGGCGCGCACTTTGGAGTTGGTGGCAGGGTGGTACGGCACCGATTCCACCCGAGGCTACCCCTTTTCTCTCGGTGGAAATACACCGGACTACGTCGGAGCAGGCTGCGCTCAGGCCTACCGCGCTTCCAATGGCGATGTTCACCAACTGCTCGTTTCGGCAGTTCCTGGCCCTCCCTCAAACGACGGGTTTTCGGACCCTGGCACCATTACCGGGAAGGCAGTCTTGCTGCCGAACGATACCGAGTCGAACGCCTATTACGCCTATAGCGGTATGAATATCGCCGGCACCGACACCACATTGGGCACCACGATAAATTACGCCAAAGGTAACCAGTACACCGATAATGTCGATGATGTGACCCAGGGTGGTAGCGGGTTTGAGCTCAGTCTGACTGGTCCAGAGATGGATCGAGACCTGACCACAAACACGTCGACCACGCTCCCCGGCCAGGCTACGCTCACTTGCAGCACCGAGCATGCTACTATCGCCGCGGGCCAGGACGACTCCGAGGCCGTGACCGATCCGGATGGTGACGAGTACCCCGGATAGGGCGCTAGGCTCAGATCGAGAGCGCACAACCTTAGAGTTCGTACCAGCCGGAGGTCGTTCCCGAGTAAGGAACGACCTCTGGCTCGTTTATTGCTTATCAGGCTTGTGTTTTGATGAATTTCACCTGTATACAAGATGAATCCATCTCGCTATAATGATGGTGGGCCTTGACAATGCCCTCCAATATGGAGGTAACACCGACCCGCCAAACGAGCATGGTTTCCTGAGGAGGATTGACGTGAGACGACGGATCCAGTTACTGGTAGTGGCCTTACTCGTCATGGTGCCGGCACTGGCCACCGGCTTTACCCAGACCGTCCATGCGGCAACGTCCAGTGACGGCGAGAATGCCGCCTGGACGCCGGCCAACACATTTACCGTGGCGGCGAACTACTGTGGTACGCCGCCCGGCACTATCTCGGCCCCCCCGTGCGCACCGAATACGTCGCAGAGCTACACTCTGACGAATGCAAGTACAGACAGTACCTGCACCACATCGTTCACGGCCACCGGCACGACTGTGGGCAATGCGGGTCAGACCTGGACCATGACCGGCGGCGTGACTTCCACCGGACTGCTGTCGTTCACCATCACCGGTGGCGGCACAGTTAGTGGATTCACCATCACTACCGACACCGACAACGACGCCGCCACCGACCCGGAGGCGACATCCGACGGTGACGAGGGAACAGTTGCGTCCGATGGATCAGCTTCCGCAACGGCCTACGACAATTATGGAAGAGTCTACGACTTCGTGTTCCCAGCCGGCTCCTTTGTCGCCGGCCAGGACTGCCAGGATCTGACGCTCACTGGTGGCCAGACGTTTAACGCCACCGAAGGCACACAGACCACCGGCATCGTAGCGACGGTCTCGGACCCCGATCGCACCAACACCTCGCCGGTTGACTTTGCCGCCACCATTGACTGGGGCGACGGCACCACGACCAGCTGCACCGTGCCCGCCGGCACCAACCCGTGTACCTATAGTGGCGGAGCCCTTACCGGCAGCCCGAGCACCATCCAGTTCGTGAATTGCACCCAACTGAGCTGCGGCGTCCAGGGCACGCATACCTACGCCGACGAGTGTCCGGCAACCTCCAGCTTTGCCACCGCGTCAACCGGCTGTGCCACCACGGCCACCGGCTACACCATTACCGTCTCGGTGACCGATGCCGATCAAATACCGACGACCTCGAATCCACCATCAGTGACCTCCAACGCCGTGGTCGCCGATGCCGCCATCACCACCGCCGGTCCAGCGTCAGCACAAACCTGCACCGCCTACTCGACCTGCAATGTAACCCTCGGCAGCTTCACCGATGCCAACACCGGCTGCAACAGCGAGAACGCGGGTGAGAGCATTACGCAGAACGGTGGAACCGGTGCCCACTATCTGGTCACGGTCAATAACAGCACCACCGGCGTGACCTTCACCGAAGTCGGCACCTCCTGCGTCTTCAACGTCATGTATGCCGCCGGAACGTTCACCACGGCGGGCACGCCGAGCTACTCCTTCTGCGTGACCGATGAAGGCGGCACCGGACCGGTGTGCTCGACCGCCACCACGATCACGGTCTCGTACACCGCCAATCCACACCAGCCCACCAGCGGCTACGCGCCCGCTCAGGGGAGTGTGATCGGGCAATGCCAGACGACCTATACGACGTCACAGACGCCGCAGCAAGATCAGCATGAAGTGATCTCGAACTGCACCCCCTACGGCTGGCCGGGTGGTGGCTTCAATGCCGCCGGCGGCAACTCGGTGGGCATCCACTGGACCGGAACCGAGGGCAGCTACGCCCACTTCCTCTGCTCGGTGCCGTCGATTGTGACCGGGAAGGCGTATGCCACCTACACCAGTTCGGAGCTTGATGTCGCGACTACCAGCCAGAATGGCTACAACAACATCCAGGAATGGTGCCAGGTGCAGACCACCGATCGACCGGCAGCCACCCTGCTGGCGACGATCAGCGGGCTGTGCATCAACCAATCGCAGAATCCGCCGTACGATTCGGTGGCCGGCAGCAATCAGTTCTACGTCACCGAAACCACCGGTGGGCTGGTTACTCTCCACTGCAACTTCAGGACCTACGCCCCGTAACAAGATCCGCCCGATCGGGCGATGTAGATCAGAGCTACTCGAAGCGCTCCGTCGGTACCGGCGGAGCGCTTCTTGTCCTGGCATCATAGAGTGCACCGTGAACCCGGCCAGTAGATGAATCTCACCTGTATACAAGATGAATCTATCTCGCTATAATGATGGTGGACCTTGACAATGCCCTCTCCAACGTGGAGGGAAATCCGACCCGCCAAACGAGCATGGTTTCCTGAGGAGGATTGACGTGAGACGACGGATCCGGTTACTGATAGTGGCCTTACTCGTCATGGTGCCGGCACTGGCCACCGGCTTTGCCCAGACCGCGCATGCCCAACCGACCGGCAATGGGATGTATGGGTCGTGGATGCCGAATGCCACATTTACGGTCGCGGTGAATTACTGTGGCATTACGCCCGGGACAATTTCATCGCCGCCCTGTGCGCCCAACACGACGCAGAGCTACACTTTGACCTCATCGAACACCAATAGCGGTTGCACCACATCGTTCACGGCCACCGGCACAACGGTGGGGAATGCAGCACAGAGTTGGTCCATGACGGGTGTTATCGGACCCTACACTTCGACTTCTGCCAGCGAGCTGTCGTTCACCACGTCGGGCAGCGGAGACGGTGCCAGCGGTCTGGTTGCCACTACTGACAACGATGGTGACGCTGCCAGCGACCCCGAAGCGACTCCCGATGGTGACGAGGGCGTCGTGAACGCGGATGGATCAGCGTCCGCAACCGCCTACGACAACTTTGGTCGCGTGTACTACTTCGCATTCCCGGCCGGGTCATTTGTGCCTGGCCCGAGCTGTGGTCTCGTTTCCACCACCCCGACCCAGGGCAGCCAGATCGGTACCTGCACCACCACCTACCCGACCATGCCCTATATCATCTCGAACTGCTCACCGGTCTGGCCGGGCGGTGGTATCAATGCCGCCGGCAGCAACTCGGTTGGTATCCACTGGACGGGGACGCGCGGCAGCTATGCCCACTTCCCCTGCGCCGTGCCGTCGATCGTCACCGGCATCGAGTACGCCACCTACACCAGCTCGGAACTCGATACGGCAACCTGGACCCAGGACGGCCACAATTACATCCAGGAACAGTGCCAGGTACAGACCACGGACCGTCCCTCGATGAATCTGTACGCCACGCTGCAGGGCAACTGTTACAACCAGTCGCAGAACCCGCCGTACAGCTCAACTGCCGGTGGAAACCAGTTCTACGTGACCGAAACCCCCGGAGGGTTGGTCACGCTGCACTGCAACTACATCTACAGTTCATTGGGCTAAATACCCGGTATCGCGCCTAAGTAAGAGCTGAGAATACCGCCGGAAGTGCTGCTCTCGTCCGCCTGGGTGGGCGGCACCTCCGGCGGTTCTGTTTGTGGCCGACCTCAGGAACGCCATCTGCGTTCGCCCGATGAATTTGCGATGTATACACGATGAATATTTCCCGCTATAATTGTCCTCAGGGCCTGACCGCATAACTCGACGTTGTCAAGGCCGCCCGACTATCCATCCCACTTCCCCACATGCATTCCCAGGAGGTAGAACGTGAGACGACAGATCCGCTTACTGGTGGCGCTATCGATTGCGATAGTGCCGGCGCTCGCCGCCGGCTTCGCCCAGACGGCACATGCCCAGCCAACCCCTGGCAATGGGATGTACGGCTCCTGGGTGCCGAATAGTACATTTACCGTAGCCGTAAATTACTGTGGTACCACGCCCGGAACAATTTCTCCGCCGCCCTGTGCGGCGAATACAACGCAAAGTTATACGCTGACCACGTCGAATACAAATGGCGGATGTACGACGTCCTTTACCGCCAACGGCACGACCGTGGGCAATCCCGCGCAGACCTGGTCGATGACCGGCGCTATCGGTCCTTACACCACGACCTCTAACAGCGAGCTGTCCTTTACGACTACCGGCAGCGGACCCGGCGCGGACGGATTAGTTATCACTACTGATAATGATAACGACGCCGCAACCGATCCCGAAGCGGTCGCCGACGGCGACGAGGGAACAGTGAGCCCTGACGGATCGGCTACCGCAACCGCCTACGACAACTTTGGTCGGGTGGACTACTTCATATTCCCGGCCGGCTCCTTCGTCGTCGGGCCGAACTGCGGTCTGACCTCGACCACGCCAACCCAGGGCAGCCAGATCGGTACCTGCAACACCACCTACCTCCCAACCCAGACGGCACAGCAGATGGAGGACGAAACCATCTCCAATTGCTCGCCAGTGTGGCCGGGTGGCGGCATCAACGCCGCCGGTAGCAACTCGGTTGGTATCCACTGGACGGGTACGGAAGGCAGCTATGCCCACTTCCCCTGCGCGGTGCCCTCGATCGTGACCGGCAAAGAGTACGCCACCTACAACAGCTCGGAACTCGATGTCGCCACCACCAGCCAGGATGGCTACAACAACATCCAGGAATGGTGTCAGGTGCAACTGCCGGCCAGCGAGCCTCGGCCAACGATGAACATCCTCGCCTACATCAACGGAAACTGCTACAACCAGTCACAGAACCCGCCGTATTCATCGACGACGTACAACAATCAGTTCTACGTCACCGAGACCCCGGGCGGACTGGCAACGCTCCACTGCAACTTCAGGACTTACATACCCTAACCGACTTGAAAGGCGTCTAGCGCCAGACGAGAACGAAAGAGCGACCCGCCGGAAGTCGGCTTCCGGCGGGTCGCTCTTCACTGCGCTCGTATGGGTACCTTAAGCCGGCGGCTCGTCCACTATTTCTCCTGGCTTCTCCTCGAAGAGCACCGCGCTCTCGGCGCTGGTGCTACGCAACGTGACCGATTCACCCGGATTGACCGCCTGTACCGCGCTGAACGGCACATAGATCAGATCGCCACCAATGCCCAACACACCGCCATGGCGCACACTGAGATACTTGGTGTCCGACGGTGTGAGCGTGGCCGCCTCCGTCTGGTCGCTGCCGGCGTTGCCGTAGTCCCCCTCGAGTGACGCTCCGTAGGCGATATTGGGGTTTGGATTGCTCACCGTCGTGCCGGCGCCGGGCTCGAAGAAGCCAGACGGTGGCCGGTTGAGGGGTTCCGGTTGAGGTTGCACATCGGGAGCGGTGTCGGCGTCGGTCACATTGCCGGGATTATCCCGATCCGCAGCGTCCGCGGTCAGGTCGCGGCGCGGGGCCGCGGAGAAGATGTGAACGATCTTCCCCATTTTCTCACCGTCGGAGCCAAAGACCGTCATCCCCTCGCGGATATCGAATGACTCGCCTTCCATGCTATCTATCCTTTCCACCGTCACGCGGGCCAGTTTGCCGGCAGTGCACGGTTACATAAAAGGAAGCAAGAGCCGTGCCGCCGTCCCGCTCTTTAGGGGCAATGCCGTTGCATTGGATTCAGGCTGGAACGGTTGCATGTTCCCGTTCCAACGGGTCTGCATCCCAGCCAACCACCTCCCCGACGCGGGGAAGATGTAGGCCGACGCCCCCACCAACGGGAGTGGATGGGCGGCTTGCGCGTCCCCGTCCAACCATGTCCCCCGACCCGCGGAAGATGTAGGCCGACGCCCTCTGTGGGCGGCTTCGCGTTCCCCACCCAACCACGTCCCAATTCCACCCAACGCGTTGGTATGCGATGCCATCAAGGGGACGGTATGAGGACATCGGGGACGGTATTCGATGGGACACGCGAAGCCGCCCACAGAGGGCGTCGGCCTACATCGTTCCCCGTGTCACCGAGGGTGCGAGGACGACGGGGATACGGCAGGGAAGTTCGGTGCGACGCTGCATGTCGCTGGATATCCTGCGCTCTCCCTGTTCCAGGAAGGCAGACAAGGGATGCCCCCGCTTCCGCCGGGGGAGCGGAGAGCGGGGGCATGGGGTTAGGGGCCGGGTAAAGGCGCTAGGAGGAACTCAGGGTCACATCCGCCACCGCGTACAGCACCGCGAACATCTGATTGAACGCTCCTTTACAGGTGCCGTGTACAGTTACGGTCCGATTCTGGCCCGCGCTTTGAAACGTGATGAAACGGCTGGCCACGTCGGGTAAAACTCCGGGGCAGAGGGTGGTTTTAGGGAAGGTGTTGAGCTTCTCGGCAACGACCAGCTTGTTGAGGCCGGTGAGGGCACTACCGGCAAACTGTAGCTGGGAGTCGCGCACGTTGATGCCGGTGGCGGCGACGCTCCCGTCAGAGGTGATCGTAACCGTCCAGGGCCGGATGTTGCCGCCCTTTTGACCGAACTGGAATCCAGTCGCCGGCTGGTGCGCGGCTTTCGCAGAGATGCCGGTGGGTGCGTGACGCGCCGCCAGGGCGGTCATGGGGAGGGCCAGGATGAGCGTCGATACGGCCAGGACGGCGCCGTAAAAGAAAGATCGCGAGCGGTTCATGGTGCTTCACTCCGAATACAAAGAACTGGGTCTGAGGCCTCATCGCGCGGTGGTCTCACTTTTTACAACGGTGTAGAGGCAGATGGTGTGACAGATGTGATTACAATACGCCTATGGATGACGAAGCTCGTGACTCGCTGCAGGATGAGGCCCGTGGGGACCTGGAGCGTCTCTCGGCGATCATCGCCATCCAGAATGAGATCGCATCCTCGACCCAACCGTATCCTCTCGATGCAATCCTCACTCGGGCGGAGACCCTTACGCGAGCCACCGGTGCCGCGATTGAATTAGCGGACGGCGCCGAAATGCTCATTCACAGTGGCACCGGAACGGCGCACGCTCTGGCGGGAATGCGCCTGCCAATGGATGCCTCTCTCGCCGGCCTGGCCACCGGATCGGGGATGGCGGTGAGATCGGATGACACCTCCAGCGACGCACGCGCCGATGCCGCTGTCGTTCGACGCCTCGGGGCGCGATCGCTGATTGCAGTGCCCATCTATCACCATGACGCGTTTATTGGAGCGCTCGAGGTGTTCTCGACCGAGCCGCGAGCATTCCGCAGTCGCGACATGCATACCGTACAGATTATGGCCAGCCTGGCTGGCTCGGCGCTGGCCAGGACGGCGGCGCTACAACATGAGGCTTCCGACCGCTCTGCCCCAGTGCTGGAACTGGTGCAGTACGAGGCCCTACACGATCCTCTCACCGACCTTCCGCGGGAAGCACTGCTTTTCGACCGGCTGGTACATGCCATCCAACTGGCCAGGCGCGAGGACACGCCGCTCGCTGTGCTGGTACTCGAGGTCGATCGACTCGATGAACTGCGCCACAATGCCGGCGTTGAAGCCGGCAATCGAACGTTGCGCGCGTTGGCCTCGAGAGTGCAGGACGCTTTGCGTGCCTCCGATACCGTAGCCCGTACCGAAGGTGATGAATTCGCCGTGCTCCTGCCGGGAGCGAATGCGATCGGAGCGCTGGGCACGACCAAGAAAATCCAGCGAGCCGTGGCGCAGGAGTATGTACTGGACGGGAGGTCGATCGCCCTCTCCGTGACCGCCGGTGTTGCCATATTCCCCGAGCATGGAGTGGACGCCACGGCTCTCCTGAGCCGGGCGCGCGATGCCCTGGAGAAGGCGCGGGGGAGTGCCGCTCCGGTGCAGATCTACAGTACGGAGTAGCGAGCCTCTCGAAGCCGCCAGATAGTGTGTTGACACCACTATAAAGCAAAGCTGGATGTCGCCAGGAGAGCTATTAGTCTCGATGCCCTGTAACTCTCCTGGTCGTTCTTTCACGTTTGATTATGTACCCCACGTCCGCTACTCTTGAGACTGTACTCACCAGGATTTAGGAGGAGAACTTTGTTCAGGAAACTCGCAGTCGCGGTCGCTCTCGCATTGCCTCTCGCTGGTTTTGCCGGCGGTGGTGCGCTCATCAAGGCAGCGCACGCTCAGGGCCTTTTCGCGCCCCCACAGGGTAGCTTTCTCGACAGTTATTGCAGCACCACCTACCCAAATCCGCCTCTCGCCAATCCAGCGCAGGGGAATCCATATTACCTCTACGATTGCGGCCAGAGCACTTACCTTAATGGGCCGACTGATGTACCGGGTGGTGGGTTCAATTCTAACGAGCCCGGTGGCTGCTGCACCGATCCCTTCAATGATTTGTCCGGTGAGGGCATCCACTGGACCGGTACAGCGGGCAGTTACGCTCACTTCCTCTGCTCGGTTCCCTCCATCGTGACCGGTAAGGAGTATGCGACCTACAGCAGCGCCGAGATCGATATCTCAACGAGCGGGACTGGTTACTTCGATATCATGGAGCAATGCGCGGTCCAGACGCCGGATAAGCCTGGAGCCAACCTTCTGGCTTACCTGGAAAACGGTGAGTTGTGTGTTAATGAATCCAATAACGGCGACCCGTTCGAGGGCGAGTACGATAACAACTTCTACGTCACCGAAAACGCTACTGGACTGGCCACCGTGCATTGCAACTTTATCGGCTACGACGAGACCGATTGAGGATCAAGGTCTAGTATCAATTTGAACTAGCAAATCACCGGGAGAGCCGCCCAGTGTTAAGCTGAGGGTTCTCCCGGTTGTTTTTTAGCTTGTTTTTGGAGTGCAAGTAGGCTAGGCTTATGACTGTACATCTTCAATTCTTGAGGAGGAGATCCTTGTTCAGGAAACTCGCAGTCGCGGTCGCGATCGCCCTGCCGCTTGCCGGCTTCGCCGGTGGCAGCGCGCTCATCAATGTGGCCCATGCTTCCAGCCCGCCCACCTTCAACCCACCGCAGGGGTCGCCCCTCATATTCACGTATACAACCCCTCCGATTCCGGCAACATGTTCCACCTCCTACCCTTCACCGGCTCCCGCCAATCCGGCGGCCGGGAATCCCTACTTCATCTACGACTGCGGCCCATACATTCCGGGTGGCGGCTTCAGCGGTAGCGGTACCCTCAATGATCCATCGTCCGTGGGTATCCACTGGACCGGGACATCCGGCAGCTTCGCGCGCTTCCTCTGCTCGGTTCCCTCGATCGTCAGCGGTGTCGAATATGCCACCTACTCCAGTGCCGAGATTGACTATGTGGACTCAGACATCGGGAATTTCGGGCACATCTCCTTGACCTGCACGGTGCAGACGCCCGATCGCCCCGGCGCGAATCTCTTTGCCTACGACGTGTCCGCGTGCGAATCGCAGTCGGAGTACGCAGACTTTGATGGTGAAAATCCAGAAAACAACTTCTACGTGACTGAAAGTTCCACTGGACTGGCGACGGTGCACTGCAACTTCGATTCGTATGGGCCATAGGAGCTCCTCCCCATTTTTCTTCTCTTGATCTCTTGCCGCAAGTGCGCTACTCTTGAGACTGTACTCATAAGGTTCAGGAGGAGAGATTTGTTCAGAAAACTCGCTCTCGCGGCCGCGCTCGCACTGCCTCTCGCTGCTTTCGCCGGGGGCGGTGGCATCACCAAACTTGCCAGTGCTCAGACCGGATTGCAATCGACGAAGACAGTTCCGATCAGTGAGTACTGCGAATCATCGTATCCCTACGAGGGCCCACCCTATTACCTCTATTGCGGGACCGAAGATGCCGCCCCTGGTGGCGACCTCGTGAACGGTGGCGAGGGACCGTTTCATGACCCCTCGGGACTGGGCACTCACTGGACCGGAACCGCGGGGAGCTACTCGCATTTCCTCTGTCAGGTCCCCTCAATCGTGACCGGACAGGAATATCTGACCACGACGAGCTCGGAGATCGACTTCCAGATCAACCCGATAAGCAATTACGTCGAGATTTCGGAGTGGTGCCAGGTGCAAACAACCGACCATCCCGGTACTAACCTCCTTGCCTACCTCGTCGAGACTGGCTGCTACAGCCAGGGACTGGGGGACTACGGTTTCTCCAACTCCTTCGGCAACAACTTCTTTGTCACCGAAAATGCGACTGGTGTGGCCACGTTGCACTGTAACTTTGATGAGCCGTACTTCCTGGACGGCATTGACGGCGATGGTTAACGCAACAATCGATGGAAGGCGAAGCCTTAAACTCGCCTCATTCTGACAATAAGTACTTAACAAGAGCGCCTCCGGTCCGAGGGACTGGAGGTGCTCTTCTTGGTCGTCAGCTCAGGCAATCCAGCGCCGTGTGACTTTCCGCCGTTCCACCCACTCCAGCATCCAGGGACGGCGAGGAGAGCAGCCGTTGGTGACTGCTGGCACCGAAATCCCTGTGCTTGACGCATCACCGTTTGTCTGATATCGTTAATCCAGCGTTCATATTTGACTTCTGGACCGTCGCCCGAATTGGCGGTGCGCGGCTGGATACTCTCAGAAGAGGAGCTTGATTCATGTTTCGAAGGCTCATCGTCGCCGCCGCGCTCGCCCTGCCTCTTGCTGGTTTCGCCCGTGCGGGCGCCATCAGCCCCGTCGCTCACGCTCAGACTCCCACGCCCATCGCCACCAACTACTGCTGGAGCTCGTATCCTGAGGGACCGCCGTACTACATGTATTGCGATCCGGACGGACACGCTCCCGGCGGAGATCTCGGCTACGGCGGCACGGGCCCATTCCACGATCCATCGGGGTCGGGCATTCACTGGACCGGCTCCGCGGGGAGCTATGCCCACTTCGGCTGTTATGTGCCGTCGATCGTCGATGGCGATGTGTATTTCACCACCACCAGCTCGGAGATGGATTTCGGGATCAACCAAGCAACCGACACCTTCTCGATCTCTGAGTGGTGCCAGGTGCAGACCGAGGATCACCCGGGCACCAATCTCCTGGCGTACCTCGGCTATGACTCAGGGTGTTACAGCCAGGGACTGGGCGACTACGGACTCTCGAACGCGTTCGGCAACAACTTCTATGTCACCGAGAATCCGACCGGCGTGGCCACGCTCCACTGCAACTTCGAGGAGCCCCTGGAGGCATTGTGTCGCCCCGGGACCTTTATCTCGCCCACCGTGTCGCACTCCAGCCTCGACAGCTTCAGCGCAATCAAAGACGCCGGCTTTACACCCGACGCGGGTGTGTGCTGATCACACAAACCTGCGGTGACGCCGTGAAGTAAAAGGAACCAGCGCCGGGGCTCGAGCCCCGGCGCTGGTTCCTTTTTGGGGCCGAATTTAGGAGCAGTTTCCGGATCGAGCACGATATATCGCGTCGACGCGCGTGAGACAGTCGCCAGTCGTCGCGGAACAGCTACATCCGCGACCGGGCACACAGATTACGCAATCCAGCGACGAGACGGCCGGCGCCGCTTATCCCACTCCACCAGCCAGTGCGGGTACTGGTCGGCGACCAACGGTCGAGCCAGCCCGAATCCTTGCGCATAGTCGCAGCCCATCTCGCCCAATGCTTCCAGCTGAAAGCGAGTTTCCACGCCCTCGGCCACCGCTTCCAGACCCAGATTGTGGGCTAGCTCGATTATCGATCGCACCAGCACAAGCGATTGTTCCTGACCTTCGATCATCTCCCGGACAAACGATCGGTCGATCTTGATCTCATCCACTGGCAGGTCTCGTAGATAGGCCAGTGATGAATAGCCAGTGCCAAAATCATCGATCGAGATGCGGACACCCATCTGGTGAAGGGCGGTCAGGCTCGCACGGGCACGTATCGGGTCGATCATGAGAGCGCTTTCAGTGATCTCCAACTGGAGCATCGACGGGTCGAAGTGGCCCTCCTGCAATACGCGAGCGACCCGGTCGACCAGATCGGGGTCATGGAGATTCCATGTCGATAAGTTTACGGCCACGCTGGCATCGAATCCTGCCGCTCGCCACGAGTGTGCCTGCCGGGCAGCCTCGGTCAGGACCCAGACCGTCAACTGTCTGATATATCCGGTTTCTTCCGCCAGCGGAACGAATTCAAGCGGGGGTATCAGACCGCGAGCCGGATGATTCCACCGCACCAGCGCCTCTACTCCAGTGGCGCCGCCGGTCTTCATATTCACCTTTGGCTGATAATGCAAAAGTAGTTCATCGGACTCGATCGCGTGTCGAAGGTCTCCGATGAGCGAAAGTCGATCGCTGCTGTGGACATCGGCATCGTCCTGGTAGCAGGCGTAGCCGGCGCGGGCGCGCTTGGCCGTGAACATGGCGACATCCGCCCGCCGCAGGAGAATATCGGGTTCGTCGCCGTGCTCGGGGAAGAGGACGATCCCGATGCTGACTTCGGCGTACAGCGATCGGTCACCGATGACAATGGGTTCCTCCAGGCTGGCCAGCAGGCGGATTGCCGTGCCCACTGCTCCAGCCTCGTCCACGCCGGAAAGCACGATGGCGAACACATCTCCACCAAATCGCGCCACGGTGTCGGACTCCCGCACCACCGTCTGAAAACGATCGCTTACCGTGCGCAGCAGCAAGTCGCCCGCACCGTGGCCGAGCGAATCGTTTACCTCTTTAAAACGATCGAGATCGAGGAACAGGAGCGCCCCCGGCTCCTTGCCGCGCCGAGATGCCATGAGCGCCTGCCAGATGCGATCGGTCAGGAGCGTTCGGTTTGGGAGATCGGTCAATTCATCATGAAGCGCCTGATGCCGCAATTGAGTCTCATAGGCCTTCCGTTCGCTGATGTCCTGTACCACGGCGGTAGTGAATTTCGGGCTCCCGAGCGGGTCGTGGACCAGCGATACTGTCACCTGCACCCAGGTGGCAGAGCCATCGGGTTGAATGAATCGCTTCTCCACCGAATATGAATCGATTTCCCCGGCGATCATACGGCTCAAATGCATCAGGTCTGACTCCAGATCGTCGGGATGTGAAATGTCCTGAAAGCGGAGATCAAGGAGTTCAGCCTGTGAACGCCCGTAGAGCTCACATAATCGCTCGTTCACCAGCAGCCAGTGCCCATCGAGATCGCACAGGGAAATACCCACGGCGGCCTGGTCGAACAGCGAACGGAAGCGTTCGCCAGTCTCGCGCAATTCACTCTCCGTTTGCCTCCGTCCGCCAATATCACGCGCGATCACGGAATAGCTTATGGCGGTGCCCCTCACATCCTTTACCGGCGATATACTCAGCGACACATCCACCAGCAAGCCATCCTTGCGCCGCCGTTCGGTTTCGTACTCCTGAACATGCTCGCCCCGTCGCATGCACGCTACGATTTCGATGATCTCCTGCGAGCGCTCTGGTGGGACCACCATCGTCAGCGATGAGCCGATCGCTTCGTCCGCCGAAAATAAGTACAGCTTCTCGGCACCGCGATTCCAGGATGTGATGACGCCGTCCAGGGTTACACCGATGATGGCGTCCTGGGAGAACTCCACGATCGCCGCCAGTTGTGCCTGGACCTCCTCTGCTCGGCGGCGATCGGAGATGTCGCGAACGTATCCCGTGAACGCCGGCGTCTCACTCTCGTCAATGCGTGTGACGGTCAACTCGACGGGAAACTCGGAACCATTTGCTCGCATGCCGGTAAGTTCGAGCCGTTGACCCAGGATTGTCGCTTTGCCGGTGTGAAGATAACGGGCCAGTCCGCCTCGATGTCGACCTCGCAGCGCCGGCGGAATGATCACCTCGGCCAGGTCTCTCCCGATCACCTCTTCCCGGCGGTGGCCAAACGTGTTCTCGGCGGCGCGATTGAAATGGGTGATCTGGCCATCGCTATCGATCGATATGATGGCATCGAGAGCAGCTTCCGCCATGGCCAACGCCGGGGCACGCAGCGGCACATCGTCCCGACTCATCCTCCTCCTCTTTCCAATCGGACCAAACGGGCGAGTCGTATGCGCGAATCATACACCGTTGCTGCTGACATGACAACTTCTCGCGGACTGGGAAGGTGTTCCCCATTTGACCGGCATCCTGGATTGGAATTCCGATACACTGGTGGCATTGTGCGTTCAGGTCAGGTATTCTGGAAATGTCAATGTTTGCCTATTTGCGGGGAGGACTCATGATCAGGACTATCGCGGTTGCTCTCGTACTGTCCCTGACCGGTTTTATCGGCGGTGGAACGCTCAGCCGCGTCGCCCACGCCCAGTCGTTCACTCCCTACCACCCGGCTCAGGGGACCGCGATCGATCAGTGCAGTACCACCTTTCCGACGCCGGCCCCGGCCAATCCGGCTCAGGGCAATCCGTATTACATTTACAATTGCGGCCAGGTCCAGTCGATCTATCCGGGTGGCGGCTTCTGCCCGAACGGCGCCTGCACCGATCCCTACCAGGATCCGGCGGGTGAGGGGATTCACTGGACCGGCACCGCCGGCAGCTACGCACACTTCCTCTGTGCAGTTCCATCGATCGTCACCGGGACCGAGTATGCCACCTACTCCAGCTCTGAGCTCGACGTCTTAACCGGAGCGAACAGCAGCACCGTTCAGATCTTCGAACAGTGCACCGTGCAGACGCCCGACCGTCCGGGCGCCAATCTGATCGCCTACTTCTACCCGTACAATTCTTGTTACAACGAGTCCGATTATGGCAATCAGTACCAGGGCTCATTTGGCGACAACTTTTACGTCACTGAAAATGCGACCGGCGCGGTGACGCTGCACTGCAACTTTTCGGAGACTCTCCCCTAAGGTTTTCTACAGACGGCGCGTTACGCTCGAAGTTGCTCTGTAGGGACATGGCTCCGGTCCTTGTCCGTCCCGGGGGGTGCGTCCTGATGCGAAAACCGCCTCCTTTCCAGTGACGCCGTTCCTCATCACCTCAGCGGTGTCGTGGGGCTGTGGGCAGAGCGGGACTAAATTTTGTGTGCCGGGGGTGCGCCTCTCCGGCTCAACGGCGTTCGGGGCGGACGGGGACAGGAGCCACGTCCCTACGACAGGGCTGCGGATGTCAAGGACCGGTTACAAGTGGCGCGACCAAGGGGCTCCAGCCCAATGTCGAACGCCCTACCAGGAGTCGTCCGTCGGTGGCGGCGGACGCACGAGGGTTCCAAAGGCCAACGGGGCCGCCTCGTTCACAGCGCGGCAGCAGAGCGCCAGACTGGTGACGAAGTCGTCGTGTCCCTCCGCCGGTGGCACGCTCCACTGAAGCTGTTCGTTTGCCCGTAGCCAGTACCGGCAGGCGCTGATCTCGCGCTGGCACTGGCGCCATTCGGGACTGTCATCGTCGGCATAGAGGGAAAGGCGACCGGTGTTTGCCATGCCCAACAGGTCGTAGCCGAGCTTCGATTTGGACGGAGAGGTGAAGACAAACTTCTCCACCCGCGGACCGAAACGCTCGGCCAGAAAGGCGGCAACGCCGGCACCGATCCCGCTGGCGTCCACGCAAACCCTGGCGAATTGCCAGCGCTCCCAGACGGCTGAAAGTCGCTCGTACTGCCATACGTGATCCCGACCGGTCCACCAGAGATGATCCACCACACGCGCTACCGGTGATCCGTTCCGATCGCGATCGATCTCGGCAATGGTGACGACGGTGCTATCGCGGCGGGGAGACAGGGCCCGGGCGGCGGCATCGTCGGCCTGCTCGTCGGTCCCGGCCAGATCCACTCCAGCAGCATAGACAGCGCCGGGGCGTGGAGTCGGTTCCCGCCGGTGGGTTCCACTGATGGCAGCGCGCTGTTCGGCGGAGAAGAGGCGGCCGGCGTCGGTGAGGGGACGCAGGAAGTATTGCGTTTGCACCGTGGGGTGGTGTTCACCCAGGCGGGAGATCTCGGCGCCGACGTACTCCGCATAGGACGGCGACACGGCCGCCAAAACACGCCAATCATATTCGAAGTGCAATCGCTCGCCCGTCTGGTGCTCGTGTTCCAGATTGATCCGGCGCTGGCGCTCGAGAATGGAATCTTGTCCCCAGGCAGTGCCATACAAAACGGTGGTGGCATTGGTGCTCGACGCCATCGGACGGAAGTCGCGGTCGTACTTGTCCGGGTCAACATTCTGGGCTTCGTCGATTTCGAGCAGCAGGGAGGCGGTGGCGCCGACGACATTGGCGTGCTGGTCGGCCGAGAAGAAGGCGATCGAGACCCTGCCCATTTCCAGCATGTAACCAAACGAGGAGCGCCAGCGCCCGCGGGTGAGCGGGTTCTCGTTCAGCGTGCCGGTCAATCGCGCGATCGAGTTGATGATCTGCGGCTTGAACGACGGCGCGGCTTTGATAATCGATCCACCGCGTCGGGCATACAGCGTGAGCAGGTAGGCCTCGAGCTGCGCGCTGGTTTCGTTCTTTCCCATCTGGCGGGCAAACATAATCGTGATGATGCGGCCGCGCCGATGGGTGACACTCTCCACCACGGCGCGGGCGCAGTCCAGCTGATACGGGCGCAGCCGCCGGCCAGAGGCCGCGGAGAAAGGATCGAGGTCGGAAAGCAGACGGTGAGCGGTAGTGGGAAGTAATGACATGGTGGAGACTTTCACCGGAAGGAGGGTCTATCATCAGCGTAAGACGAGACCGCAGAAAGTCAAGGAGCAGGGTAGGTGGGAGCATGGTGAGTAGATGGACACAGACATTGGGCCTCCAGCGCGCGTCGCGCATAGATGAGCGCAGGTCTGGCGAGCGTGGACCAACGGCTTCCAGTGTCCGCGCCGTATCACGATGTTACATCGGTAGGGACCTGGCTCCTGTCCCGGTCCGCCTCCGGGGCAACTCCCTTTCATGACACCCTCCTACCCCAATCGCAGCCGGGCCGGGGTTGGGGTGCCAACGATGCGTCCTGCCAGGGCAACGGTGTGCGGGAGGACGGGGACAGGAGCCACGTCCCTACGGCATCGTTGCAGATGTCAATGGTTCTTCTGTCGATGATTCTTCGTATGTCGCCGGTGACCTTCGTTTGTCTGAGTCGGCCCGCGAAAGCAGAACGTATTGGTAGGGACCTGGCTCCTGTCCCTGTCCGCCTCTGGGGCGTCCTCCTGCGATGACGTCTTCCTACCCCACTCGACGGTCCACCCGCTTGCGTGACTATGACTATTCCCAACCCGGTGCCTATTTTGTGACGCTGTGCATCGAACAAAGGCTGCCGCTGCTGGGAAAGGTTGTCGATGGTGAGGTGGCCCTCTCTCCGGCGGGGGAGATGGTGGCGACGGTCTGGCAAAATCTGGCGGTGTATTACGGCGTTGGCATCGATGCCTTTGTGGTGATGCCGAATCATCTGCATGGGATTGTGGTGCTCACGGCGGGGGAAGGAGGGGTTGGGCTGCCGACGATGCCGCCTTCCAGGGCAAGGGTGTGCGGGGAGGACGGGGACAGGAGCCACGTCCCTACGCCACGGCTGTTGTTGTCAACGGGGGCAGAAAGAAGGGACGTTCGGACGCCGCCGTTGCAGATCCCGACGGGGAAAGATAAGGGGAGCGGGCTGACGCCACCTGGTTCGTTGTCGACTGTGATCCTGCGATTCAAGACGTTTACGGCCCACGAATACGGTCGTGGAGTGAGAGATGGCAGATGGCCGCGATACCCAGGGAGACTGTGGCAGAACCGGTTTCACGAGCACGTGATCCGGAATGAGCGGGACCTGAATGCCATTCGCGAGTACATTGCCAATAATCCGCTCCAGTGGCATCTCGATCGCGAGAATCCAGAGCGAAGACGGATGATCACTCGCGGTTGATGTGATCAAGCTTCCGGCGGGAAACCGAGCAGTGGATTCACCCGCCGAATGCTCAGCTACGGTAGAAAGCGGCAGAACTAGCAGATGAAACTATTGGAGATCGTTCCGGAGAATGAGGATATTCCGCGCCCTGTCCCGGAACGAGTCGTTCTCTACGGCTTCTGGCTGGCAGCAACCTTCGCTACCCTCGGAATCGTGCTTGCCTTCGGTGTTGACGTGCATCTGCCCAGCAATGCAGGGGTCATTGGGTCGCTGTCCAGCGGCTTTTCGCTCCTTCCGGGACTTATCTTACTGGCCTCGTTCGCGCTGGGAATTCGAGCGATTCGCCGTCGCCGATTCTGGTCGGCCTGCGAGTTTGCGTTCCTTTCTCTATTCCTGGCCGTCGTGATCGGCCTTGTCTACATCACCGGATTGGGCGGCGCCTGTGGTCATCTCAGTGGATGCCGGCATCAAGGCGCCGTTGTCGACCTGGTGGCAATATCGCAGTTCCTGTTCGTACTCTGCGGGGTCGGCGCCTTCGTTGCCGCTCTGACCAGTCTGGGCGTTGCCATCGTCCGCTCGCGATCCCTGTACTGACAAGCAGAGGGCGCGCCGGGCCAACTCCTCTATACATTACTCTGGGTCGCAATTGCAGGAGCGCGAACCACCCGAGGGTCGGCGAAGACATCGGCTTCATCGGTGCTGGTAGAGGAGAACTCGGAGATGACGGCGCCCTCATCCCCAGCCTGAAACCAATGCCAGGTGTTCGGTGGGATCGTGTACTGTTCTCCCGGGTCAAGGATGATTTCATGGCTAACCGTGTACCATTTTTGGCTGTCTTGCGGGGCCCGGCACGCTGGTTGGCTACTCGGTTCGCCGTCGATGTACAGATAGACGCGTCCGGTGCGGCAGCGAAAGGTTTCCTCCTTTCCGGGTCGACCATCCACCGGCGGATGGCGGTGTTGGGGGCAGGTCTGTCGCGGAAACAGTACCAACTCCTTGGCACAATATCGGTCGGTGTTGACGTATACCATGAGCTGGAGGCCCTGTTCGTGCAACCGACCCAACCCCATGTCGGCGACTTCGATCCGGGTGCGCTCTTCTGGCGTGAGTACGATCCCGGCGGCAGCGAGTGCTCTGGCAGCATGATCTCTGGCGGCCTCCACTTGCGCTCGCGTCGTCATTTGATTCTCCTTCAATCATTTGTCATTCACACGGCGGCGCAACCTGTGATGGGATAACCCAGGTACGGTCGTGCCCTGGCATGATTGTAGGTTCTGGTTGGGAATCTTGCCGTCGGCAAGCCACCCTGGCGCCAGAGCAGCGAACAGTTCACCGACCCGATGGACAGCGATTTAGTTACGATAGTGAGGAGAAGAGAGAGGGGCGAGCGATGGGAAAGAACACAGCAAAAAAGAAGGCTGCGAAGAAGAATGCGGAACAGACAGCGCGGCGTGAACTGGCGCGAGCGCAACTCAAGTTTCACGTTGCGCAAGAGAAGCAGGTGCAGGCCCGGGCACGCGGCAAGGGCGAGGTTGAGCGAGCACGCCTGAAGGCAGCTCGCTGGCTGGCAAAGGCGGCACAGGGCGTCGAACGGTGCTCGGAAGAAGTCGCCAGTGCCGAGGCACGTTTGAGAGAACTGGTTCGTGACGGCTCGCACCGCACGTCCACCCACGATCGGGGCGATTCAATCACATCGTTGTCGACCCGGCCATCTCCAAATGGAGATGTCAGGCTGCTCGATGCCTTCGAGAACGACCGGGAGGAAGACAGCCGGGATGCGGAGAGTATCGTCTCCGATGGCTCCGGGGAGCCACTCTGGCAGGGATAAAGGAGGCGGCGATTGCCGTCTCCATTCTGATTGCCATTGCGATACCGGCCGCGAGCGCTCAGGGACAGGCTCCGGCGGCGACGCCTACCGGTACTCCCACACCAACGACGCTCACGCCGACGTTGCCGCCTACGTCCACTCCCACCATGGTTTTACCGGTGCGAACGCCGGCGAACCCGTTGCCGGCGACCCCGCGTCCTCCCACCTCGACTCCCACGCTGTCGCCGACCGATACACCGACGGCGACACCGTCGGCGTCCCCCACGCCAACTCCTACGGCTGCGCCACCAACCGCGGCCCAACTTCTCGCTGACGCGCAGGCAGCCTCAATGGCACGTGCCACCGTGCATGTTCAGGGAGTCGACCGGTCGTCAGCGCCTGGCATCTCGCGCCAGTCAAACCAGATCGTTGGCGATCTCTCCTACCGAGACCAGAGTTTCACGCTGCAGACGGTGCAGAAGTACACGCGCCTGGACCGGCGACCACATTCGACCCGCACTACCAGGTCCGAGCTCCTGTTGAGCGGCGGAGTACTGGCGTTACGGGAGAATGGGAAGGCATGGCAGTGTGGCCGGGCGGCCAATCTAACTCAGGGTTTGGGCGGCTTGCTACCGGTCCCGGGGCTCAGTTTAGGGGCAAAGGTGAAGTTTGCCCCTCACGCCACGCAACAACTGGGATCGATTACCGTCTGGGCACTGCGCATCAACATCCAGCGTCCCATTCTCGGTGGCTCGACCACGGGCACTGTTTACATTGCCACGTCAGATCAGACGATCGTGGAAGAATCTGAAACCACCCGCCTTACGGTTCGAGTCCGACATGGGCGCGTGATGCAGTCGGTCACGTCCACCGCGACCTCGACTGTGACCTATAGCCAGTATGGGGAAGCCATCTCCGTGAATCTGCCGGGGGCCTGCACCACACCGCCGGTGACAAAGAAAGAATGGCGCGATTGAATGCACCTCGACGATAAACCGTAACCAAACCGTAACGCTCGACGGTGGACGATGGTAGACGTCCCCGCTAGAGTGGATGCGGAGAGGACGGGACGAGTTGCAGGGAGACATCCGACGCATCATTAGACAGCCGGGCATGGCGATTGGGACCTCGATCCTAGCCGGTGGATTACTCGCGCTCGCATTCGTTGCCGGCGTCAATTCTGGTGTTCCGCTTCTTGCCCAGAGTGATCTCCTCCTCGGTGCCGGCCTTGCGGTTTCCATCATATTCGCCTACCAATTCCCGATCTACCTCCGACATCACACTACGATTTGCCTGATATCGCTCCCGCTTTTGCTGGGAGCGGTACTGCTCTCACCACTGGTCTGCGGTTGCCTGACGGTGCTGTCGATCACCATCGGGGAGCTCACGGTACGTGGTGGACGACGGACCGACTTCGCGGACATCGCCACGATGGCAGCACGGTGGACGGTTGCGGTCGTGATGGCTTCGGCGTTGACGCACGTGGTAGCGCCGGGCGCGGGACCGGTCACTCGGGCGATTTCCGTCATCGTGGCGGCTCTCATGATGGGAGTGATCGACATCGTCAGCCTACCTCTCGTGCTCACCCCGATCAGCGGTGAGTCCCCGGCCAGCATCATTGCCGGCATCCTGCGCGAAGGCGGCATAATCGAGGCTGTGCAGTATGGTCTCGCTCTCGCCGGAGTGGTCCTGGCAGGGCAGACACTCTGGGCAATCCTCTTTTTGTTCGTGCCGGCGGTGCTGGTCCAGATGGCGTTTACCAAGCGACTGGACGCAGACACTCTCCAATTCCTCGAGAACGTGGCCGATACCATCGATCTTCGCGGGTCGTATACGGCGGGACACTCACGCCGGGTGCGCGATTTGGTCGCCGGAATCTTATCTGAGTTGAACGTTCGTGGACAGGAGGCCACCCAGATTTTGACTGCCTCCCGATTGCATGATGTGGGAAGAGTCGGGCTGCCTGATGACCTGCTGATCAATCCAGGCACTCTTACCGCCAGGCAACAAGCGCTGCTGGAGGTGTATCCCGAATCGGGAGTCGAGTTCATGCGTCAGTATCCGGACTTTGCTCGCGGTCTGGAGATGATCCGCCACCACCACGAGCGCTGGGACGGAATGGGCTATCCAACCGGGCTTGCGGGCACCGATATACCGTTTGGGGCCCGGGTGATCGCCGTCGCCGACAGTTACGACGCCATGACCAGTGAGCGCCCGTATCGACGGGCGCTGACTCCAGTTCAGGCGGCACGGATCCTCCTCGACGGCGCCGGCCGGCAATGGGACCCGGATGTCGTCAGTGCTTTCCTGCACAGCATTGGCAATCCTGCACGCCAGGTGTCGACCGATCTGTATCCAGACGCCTTCATCGGCGTCGGTGCGCGGAGCCGGCTCGCCTGAGCCCGAATGCCGGTGAGCGGATGGCTGTCCTGCCGAGTTTGACTATAGTACGGTATGCGCCGCTTCATTGTCATCGCTCTCTGCCTCTTTATTGCCGGCTGCGGTTCTACGTCTCCAGTCAGCGCGCCGCATCCTACCGCGACGCCGTTGCGTGGCTACACCGATCCAGTCACCCACGTCGGGGCACAGGTGAAAAAGCTCGTCCTGAAGCGAGGTTATGCCCTCTTGCTGATTGACCTGCATAACGGCGGCACGCAGCCGTATCAACCGGGAGCTACGGTGCCATTCCTCGATAGTGGACTCACCGGGCCGGGCGCTCCCGGTACCGTGGGCTCCTGCGATTCGGATAGTACGCTCGGCACTGGCCTGGACTACAGCCTGGTCCCACCGGCGACAACGCATCGCGGCTGGATCCGGTGCGATTATCCCCACAATGCCCAGGTGCTCGCGATATTCTGGGATAATCAGCAAATCGCCGGTTACTCACTCACCTGATCGATAGGAGGCTCTTGTGGTTACTCTTGCCGAAGAACGATGTGTCGCCTGCCGGCGAGATGCCCCGCGACTGACAGACGATGAACTGGCGGAACTGCGACCGCAGATTCCTGATTGGCGCATCGAAGAGCGAGAAGGAATACCGCGCCTGGAGCGCACCTTCACATTTGCCGATTTCGCCGCCGCCCTGGCATTTACCAACCGGGTCGGCGCCCTGGCCGAGGCCGAGGGACATCATCCCGCCATCCTCACCGAGTGGGGACGGGTAACGGTCACCTGGTGGACGCATAAGATCCGCGGCCTGCACCGCAACGATGTGGTAATGGCCGCCCGGACCGATACCGTGGCCTCGCCGCCGGCCTGATCCGGCGAACGTGGGAAGCACGACATCGAGCCGGCTGTCGATCCGATTCGTATCGGCGGAGGACATCGACCGGCTCGCGATTACCGGCGCCGATGTCTACGGTGCGGTTGAGGATGCGGTGAGGGCCCAGGGGAATGGGCAGGTTGTGCTGGAACCACGCATGCATCTTCGGCCACCATCAGCCGCCGGGCATTTCAACATCCTTCGCGCCCACCTCGAGCCGCAACAGATCAGCGGCGTGAAGGTGGTTGGCGACTTCGTGAACAACTATCAGCGAGGGTTGCCCAGCGAGCTGGCGCTGATTACCCTGTTCGATCCGGCCACCGGTGCTCCGCTCGCCATCGTGGATGGGACCATGATTACGTCCGCTCGGACCGGCGCCCTCACCGCGCTGGGCGCGCGTCACCTGGCGAGGTCGGACAGCCGAGTCCTGGGGCATATCGGCGCCCGAGGAACTGCCTGGTGGAACGTGACCATGCTCGATGAGATTTTCCACTTCGACGATATTCGCGTCACCAGCCGGCGACCGGAGTCGAGCGAAGCGTTCGCCCACCAGCTGACGGAGCATCTCCATAAAGAAGTGCGGGCGGTGTCCACGCCGGAGGAAGCTCTCGACGGCGCCGATATTATGGTCGAGGCCTCACGACTCACCACGCCCGAGGTGCTGCTCCGTACCGAGTGGGTACTGCCCGGTACCCTGGTAGTTCCGTATGGAACCATTAGCGCCGTCGAACTGTCGCTGACAGCGGTGATGGATAAGATTGTGGTTGACGATTGGGGCCAGGCGACCGTCGGTCCATTCGGTGCCCTGCGACGGCACGTCGACACCGGATTGCTGTCGCCGGAGAATCTCCATGCCGAACTCGGTCAGATCGTGGTTGGCGCGAAGCCAGGGCGAGAGTCTCCGGAGGAACGAATCCTTTTCTGGCACCGTGGCCTGGCTACCTGCGATCTCGCCGTTGCTCATCTGATCTGGCGCCGTGCCGAGGCAGCCGGTGTGGGCACGGTTATCCAGAATTGAAACTCCTGACAGGCGCCCCCAGCGTGGTGCCGAGTGCATGACCCAAACACTATCGATTGAGTCAGCAGACGACATCACGCTGGAAGTCCTTGAACTGGTGGCGTGGGATCGAAGGCGCCTCGAGTTACATCCGGGGCTGCTCGCGCGCGTGGAGGAGAATCGCGCGTCGATGCTGGGCCAGATCGAAACCGGACTGCCGGTGTACGGCGTTACCACCGGCACCGGCTATTTCCGCCGGAGTCCAGCTCAGCGATTTGGAGCAGCAGGAGCATCAGGCGAATCTGCTCCTGGGACGAGCCGTGGGCGGACCCCCGTATCTCTCCTACGGCGAGGCTCGCGCGATCCTGATAGTGCGCCTGACCGGCTTCCTTCGTGCTCAATCGGGTGTCACGCCGGATCTCTGCCGGTACCTCGCAGCTCGCCTGGCGGACGATTTTGTCCCGGCGATCCCGCGATCCTGCATCGGGTGCGCCGGTGAGATCATCCCACTGGCCCACGCCTTTCAAACCTTTCTGGGAATCGGGTGGGTGGTCCGGCGCGACGGTTCCCTGCAGCCGGCGTCGAAGGCACTGGCGGAACGCGGTGCTGCACCCTACCGACCGGCGAGCAAGGAAGGAATCGCGTTGATCGCCGGAGCGCCCGGAGCAGTGGCACTGGCAGCCAGTCACTGGCGTTCCGGGCTGACGCTCCTCAACCAGTTGCTCCTGGCCTCTGCCGCCGCTATCGATGCGATGCGCGCGCCGTTGAGCTCCTACGATCTGCGCCTCGCCGACCTTGGCAACGATCCACTGCTGCGAACGATATTGGTTCGCCTGGGTGAGCTCCTTCAAGGGTCGCCCGACGAGCGTCAATCAGTCCAGTCGCCGGTGTCCTTTCGCGTCGTGCCCCAGGTGCTGACCAACCTCAGCCGCGTGCTTCACCGAATGGAGGAGGATATCCGACGTGACCTCGGGGCCGTAAGCGATTCACCGGCATTCATCGACGGCCAGTTCATCACTAGCGGCGGTTTCCACGCCGTCGGTCTGGCGACTGATATGGACGTCCTCTCGATCGCGCTGGCGCAGGCGCTCGAGCTGTCGTCACAACAGATGCACCGGCTGCTCGATCACCGGTTCACGGGTCTTCCCGACCAACTGACGTCTCGACCTGGCTCTCAGGCGGGACTCATCGTGGTTCAGAAACGCGCCATCGGGGCGATCCACGAGATTCGGCGCCTTGCCAATCCGGCTACCATCGGAGTCATGGATACCTCCCTGGGACAGGAAGATGCACAGACGTTCGCCTTCGAGGCGGCGGAGAAGTTGGACCGAATCGAAGCGCTTGGTCGCGAGGTCGTTGCCTGTCTGTTGCTCGTCTGTCACCAGGCGTGGGCTCTTCGGAGGGATGGCGCTGCCTCCGGGTTATCCAAACTTGCGTCAGCGATCGGGGCGATCGTGCCACCGATCGATCAGGATAGGCCGTTCGGCGAGGACATCGCGAAGATCGTATCGACGCTCGAAACTGATGGGTTCTAACTGATCACTCACATCACCGAAGACAGAACGGCGCTCCGCTGAGTATCATGTGGTAATTCGAGGCGGGTTCGCCACGAATTACCTTCGCGGTCGAACCCGCCTCTTCCTCCCCTTGCAACGTCAAGCGTTTTTGTAATGCGGCGACGCTATCGGGGTTAGTTGTGGGCGACAGAGCACGATCTGAGACCTGGCTCGCTGGCTTCCAGGCTGGGCTGCGCATCTCGCTGACACTGTAGCGAGTTATCGACTATTCGTCTACCGGCGGCGGTTGCGATTGGGTTACAACTCTCGGCGACGGATTGAACTCCGCAAGCGATGCAACCAGCCATCCACCTGGATTGTTACCGTATCTCAATGCCCACGGCAGGCGGTTGTGGCTGCGGGGGGCAACGGTGTGGTTCATCGTGAACGGCCCGCCGACGGAACACGCTCGCCAGAGATGATCTCAGGAGGGGCGTGGGGCCCGGCGGCGCGAGTACAGCACGAACCCATCGTCCCCATCCACCAGGCGCACGGTATAGGTACCATCGCCGACTTTAGCCAGCTTCACCGGCAACTCCAGAACATCAGGGGCGAGGTGCGCCATGAGCGCCGACCGAGGATACTCTTCGTTCACGGTGGAATCGCGGTACAGCCCATTGGCTGTTTCGAGAAGCGTTCGTAAGGTTGGCATTGCTGGAGTCACGTTTTCCATTCCATCATTCTTGGTGTGCGATTACTCACCAGAACCGCGTTCGCCGCCGGCATATTACCGGCCGGAAGCCGGAGTACGCCGTACGTACTCTAACCTGTTCCTCGACCTCTGTCTACGGGTCGAAAGGAGTATTCCAGAACGCCAGATGACCGGATGCAGTGGAGAGTACTGAATCCGGTCATCTGTGGACGGAAAGGAGAACTGTCCTCATCTAACCACACTCCTCACCTGCTCCACAGAGTCACTGGTCCCCGTTTGCTCCCGGCATATGGTCACCGGCGAGTCGTACCCCACATTCGATCAGGTTGCGGGGCCAGGAGATGGCGCCAGCTGTCCGGAAATGCCGGTCTGGCGTATATAGTCGTCCTCCTGAGCGAGAGCGTGATGCACCATCGACCGTAGCACGACCAGACCCACGGTTCCGACCAGCAAAAACCAGAGTAGGACGCCGAACCCGGTGAAAGGCTCCCAATCCCAGGCGCCATGTAACGCCGCGGCAATGAGGTACGCGCCCGCGACCGAGAACGCGATGCGGATGGTGCCCCGTTCCTTCACCGCCCAGAGCGTACCCACCACGATCGCGGTCCAGGTGCCGTGGCCGAAGGGGGCCAGGATCTCGCGCACCCAGATAGTGGCTACTACCTCGGTGAGTCCATGGTGGAACGCGGCGGCGCCGTACAACATGTCCTCGATGGCGGCAAAGCCCATGCCTGCCGCCGCGCCCAGGATAATGCCGTCCATCTGAAAGCGCAGATTCTTATGTT
The DNA here is from genome assembly GCA_963731225.1 of uncultured Chloroflexia bacterium. GTDB lineage: Bacteria > Chloroflexota > UBA5177 > UBA5177 > UBA5177 > CAVSUG01. The sequence goes on along the minus strand of CAVSUG010000002.1, from coordinate 1,613,728 downwards.
TCCGGCGCAGAAACCAGAGAACTGGTAGCGCCTTACAGCCTTCTTCGATGAGTCCGGTGGTAAACGCCGGTCCCGGCGAGCCCGTTCCTGCCGGCAGAAACGCTTCGAGAACGATTGCCAGCGGCGCGGAAACCAGCCCGCCCAGTAGAAACGCGGTCGCCAGCGTCCGCCAACGTGGGTCGACAAAATGGTTGCGAAGGTCGAGATAGTACACATAGAGAACCGGAACCAGCAAGCTGCCGCAGACGATAAAGAGACGCTCCAGATTGGTACTGTGCGACTCGACCGTGGCCACACTCAGGCCGATCAGGCCGCCGATACCACCAACGAGAGCCGCCCAGAAGAGCGCATAGTGCCGTTTCTGCAAGCGCGGCATGAAGGTCGAGATAGGATCCGGCAGGACCACCGGAAGATTCATCGGTCCGCCGTGAAAACGATGAAACAGGTGTTTCACATCATCCTCTGCTCGTCGCCTATGTCCTCATACTATGCCACCTGGGTAGTATGAGGCAGCCGACACAACGAAGGAGGAGAGTATGATTCGTGGGTTGGGAATCGTCATCGCCTGCATTTTGATGGCAACGTTCTGGACACCGCTGGGTGCGTCGGCACTACCAGGCGGTACGGCACTCCGAGTGGCACCTGCTGAAGGGCATCCGGGAGGCACGCTCTATCTCTCCGGAGGTGGACTACCGGCGCATCGCCGGCTGGCGGTGATGCTGATCTGCCCGGGACGTTCACCGGTGACTGGAGCGCCAGTGACCGACGGTCGAGGGGCGTTCGCCGCATTTCCGCTGGTGGTATCCCGACTCCCGACCGGACATGCCCTGGAGTGCCGCGCCATGGCACGCATTTCCGCGGGCGCAAGCACCGTTCCGGCTGCTGCCGGTGGCGCAACCGCTGGCTCACTGTGCAGTTGTCATCTGCTTGCGGGTCAAAGGCACTCTCGTGAGGTTGCGTTCGCAGACCACCGGCCAGATCGTGATTACTGGCTGGCCTGGCGCCCGAGCCGCCATCTCGCTCATTTACCCCAACGGGACCGCGATTGCACGGAAGGTGACGCTCGGTTGGAATGGAACCGCCACGGTGCGACTGAGGGTCGCCCTTGGTTTGCAAAAGGCGGAAAAGGTTCGCATCTCGGTCGCGGCGCTCCTGGGACGAGTGACCGGGACGGCGACGGCGCGGTTCATTGTTATACCGGGAGGTCGATAGGCGTTTTATCTAATGAGGGGGCAGTCGACTGCAACCAAAAAGCAACCCTGAAGCGTAGACAAGGACCGCGGAATACGGTATGAAAAGCGTAAGAAAACGGTCACCCCTCGGTAATGTCGAGGCACGAAAATTGAAGAGAAGGGGAACAAGACCCAACCAGAGGGGTTAAATCTGGCGGAGGTTCATCATGACATGCCCGCACTGTCGATCAGACAATTCGCCGTTCCAGCCCTTCTCACGACCGGTCGAAGGTGGCCTCGCCTTTGCCCAGACCTGTCAGGTATGCGGTCACGTCCTGGGACTGAGGCCGCGCCTGGACGTCGACCCGCCCGCGATTCCGGGAGAGCTGAGCAGCGCAGAAGCCGCTCGACTCGAGTTTGTCCGTTGGCGAATGGGATCGTCGAGCTTCGATCGCTCGCTCGACGATCCCGATTACCCGAATAATTCGCCACGCACGGCTGCCTGAATCTCGCCACCCCGTACCGGAACCGTAACGTGCCGTAGCCTAGTCGACCATGTGGCAGGGCCACACCACAGCGGATGAAAATAGGACGTGGTGCAGAGGTCGAAACGCCCTGGTGCTGCGAGCCCGGAGCCTAGTCTGACCCATGGTGGCCGGAGGCACCACAGCTTGTTGCCCCACCGTCTGGTGGTGAGCACGCATGAGAGAGTCTTTTCACCTGGCCACCGCATCATCCACCCGATGAGTCCGACCGGCAAGGAGGAGCCATGGAGGTTGTGCACGAGCGGTGTGCGGGACTGGATATCCACAAGCGGACGGTAGTGGCGTGTCTGCGACGACCACGGAGCACGGAGACCCGGACCTTTGGGACCACCACGGGGGAGATTCTGGCACTGGCTGACTGGCTCAATGCCGAGGGCTGCACCCACGTCGCGATGGAGTCGACGGGTGTGTTCTGGCGGCCACTGTACAACGTGCTGGAAGGCACGGGGCTGACTATCCTGGTGGTCAATGCCCGCCACATCAAGGCGGTACCAGGCCGGAAGACCGATGTGAAGGATGCCGAGTGGATCGCCGATCTCCTGCGGCATGGACTGCTGCGCGGGCAGCTTCATCCCGGATCGGCAGCAGCGGGAGCTGCAGGACCTGGTGCGGTATCGCCGCAGTACGGTGGAGGAGCGAGCCCGCGAAGCCAATCGCATCCAGAAGGTGCTGGAGGGAGCGAACATCAAACTGACCGGGGTGATCAGTGATGTGCTGGGGGTCTCGGGGCGCGCCATGCTGCAGGGCATCATTGAGGGGGAGGAAATCCCCATGTCCTGGCCATGCGGGTCCGTACTCGCCTCAAGGCGTCACCGGAGGAGCTAGAAGCAGCACTGAAGGGAACCATCGGCGCCAATCAGCGGTGGTTGCTCACAGCCCAACTGGCGCACATCACCTTCCTGGACGAGCAGATCGCTGCCCTGGACGAGCAGATCGGCAAGGAGCTTGTCCCTTTCGCGGCTGAGCTTGCCCGTCTGGATACCATTCCCGGTGTGGGGGTCCGCGCCGCCGAGGAGATCGTGGCCGCCATCGGGACCGACATGAGCCGGTTTCCGTCTGCCGGCCATCTGGCCAGTTGGGCTCATCTCTGTCCCGGTCTGCACGAGAGTGGTGGGAAACGGACCAGTGCCCGCATTGGGCAGGGGAACACCCATCTGCGAACCATCCTGGTGGAGGCAGCATGGGCAGCCAGCCACACCAGAAACTCCTACCTGGCTGCCCAGTACCATCGGCTGGCCGCCCGCAAGGGTCCCAAGCGGGCATTGATGGCCGTCGCGCACTCGATCCTGGTGATTACCTATCACGTGCTGAAGGATGGAACCGAATATCAGGACCTTGGTGCCAATTACTTCGATGAGCGCAGCAAGGAGGCAACCGTCCGCCGCGCCGTCCAACGACTGGAACGACTGGGCGTGAAGGTATCCATCCAAGCTGCCTAGTTTCTTTTTCATGAGAGCGCTTTAGCGCGTTAGCCTATCCCATCGACAGTATCACCCACGCGCCACAGCGCAGGGCAACATGTCGGTGGCGCCGGAACGGGTGCCGTACGGGGGGCTAACGCGCTAAAGCGCTAGTCTACGCCGTCAGACGCCGTCAGACCGCGTAATGCAGACGAACGCTGGCGCATGCTGGCGCACTCCCACGACTCCAGCTCACTGGAAGGCCCATACCCGAGATGCCTTCTCGGTAGCACCCTCTGGAGTGCTTCGCCGGTGCTGTTCCCGAGCAGACCGATTGGAAAGCTGCTTGGGGCCGATAGTCACCGCGTGGATGCTGCCTCCGACTCCTCCCCACCGAGGCTCCACGTGGTAAGCTCTGCAGGGTAATTCGGGGAGGAACATCGAACGATGCTTGGAATCGACCGGCCAGGACGTGCTGTCCTGAATCAAGGGTGCTGGGCTCTGCTCTGGATGACACTGTTTGTTGCTCTGAATCTGCTGACGAGTTTGCCCGTGAACCCGGTACTGGCAGCAGATATTCCGGCCCCTCCTATCACGCAAACGCCAATTCCCAGCGCTTCGGTGCCATCGACAACCTGTGGAGACCGCGGTGCCTGCATCGCTACCATGCTGCGGATGCTGAATCGCGACCGTGCGCGGGACGGAAGTCTGCCCGTGCTCAGCCTGGCCGAACGCCAGACCGTCGGCAGTGCGAGCTGTCCCGGCTCGTACGGACATTCAGCTGCAATGGCTCAAACGGGGATGATCTGGCACGCGAATTCACGTTTCCCGCACGCGTCGTTTCCTGCCAATATCTGCCTCTCGTACCGTACCGCGGCCGAGAATGTTGGGGAGTCGTCGAGCGGCAACGTGGTGGAGGATCTTCAAGTCCTGGACCGCCTCATGATGAGCGAGCCACACGGAGGGCGGGTGTGTGCTACGACGGTGAATCATGCCTGCAACATCCTCAATCCTGTCTTCCGGTATGTTGGCATCGGGATCTATCTGAAGAATGGCGTTACCTGGTTGACTGAGGATTTCGTCGGGTAGGGACTCGCCGGGAAATGGCTGCCGGCTGGGCTACACTGAGACATACCCTCACCACAAAGGAACGAGCCATGCAGACGCGCCTGTTTGCCCTCGGCCTCGGCCTCATCTATCTCGTCGTTGGAGTTCTGGCCTTTTTGCCGGCGCTGTACACCGGACCATCAGCCAGTGCGCCGTACGTATCTGTCACCACCTCCTATGGCTTCTTTCTGGGTACGTTTCCAACCAATGCGGTGCAGAACGGCATCAACATCGCAATCGGGCTCGCGGGTATCATCGCTGCCGCCCGCGTGGCATCGGCACGCTACTACTGCATGACAATGCTGATGATATTTGGGCTTGCCACGGTATTTGGCTTCATTCCCGGACTAAACACGCTCAATGGCGTCTGCCCGCTTTTTGACGCTGACGAGTGGGTGCATGCCGCCTCGGCCGGGCTCTGCGGCTACTTCGGCTTCGTCGCGCTCGAAGACACCAATGTCGCTCCGGCCGCTGCCCACGCGACCCATTAAGGCAGTCCGGGTGTCGGCTCGGCGCGGGGACGCTGAGTCAGTTGAATCACAGTGGCGTCCGACACCTCGTCCAGGCGAGTGTTGCGCAGGCCGGTGATCTTGACCGTGTCGCCGGTCGCCACGTCGGCAATGGTGGCCTTCTTGCCGTTGGGTAATTCGAAGTGGGTAGCACTGGTAATGTCCACGATTAGGGTCGTATTCCCAAAGACGACGTTAATCGTGTGACCAAATTGGTCGACTCCAGCAACCAGACCCTGTTTGGGGCCGAAGTGAACCAGGTCGAGGTCGTGCAGTACACCGGCGCCGTAAGTTAACGCCAGGGAGGGATCGGGACGGGCCGTGGCCAGGATGGTGTCTCCCACCTGGTAATCGCTCAGGAGCGCAGGATCGGTCCTGGCGTCCTTGATCGGAACCGATGGGCCGATGAGCAGTGTGGCTACATTGTCACCGGCTCCCGACAGCCGTAGCAGGATCTCCTTGCCGTACGGCTCGGTAACCAGTTTCAGGTATTCACCTTTGAGCGTCGTGTGGATCTTGCTGTCGCTAGCCGGGCAGGTACGTGGCTGGAGAGTAAGCGGAGAGAGTGGTTTCTGCGAGAACGATAGTCCGGTAATCAGTGACCGTGCGCGGCGATCCAGGCTGGTGAGCGGTGGCAATCCGTAGTCATCCTCGATGAACTTCAGGATCGAATCAAAGTCGAGTTGATGATGATCGATATACCCCCGACGGGCATACGGTGAAATCAGGAGCGTGGGCACCCGTACGCCATAGGTGATGTCGTTCAGGCGTGGTGGTGCTACGTGATCGTAGAACCCACCAAAATCGTCCCAGGTGAGCACAATCAGCGTGTTCCGCCAGTACTTGCTACGCATCACCGCGTTGATCTGATCGACGGTCCAGTTCTCACCGATGCACATCGAGTACGGCGGATGTTCGCTCTGTGCTTCGTTGGTCACAAGCCAGCTCACATCGGGAAGCCTGCCATGTTCAACATCGGAAATGAACTGGGTGTCGGGGGGGACATTGGTCTTCCAGAGATTGGAGTACCGCACGTTCTTGATGGCGTCGAAGGCGCTCCAGATGTATCCCGACTTGAACTGACCAGGAGCGTAATACTTCCATGAAACGTGGGCGCGCTGGAATGAATCCGCCATCGTTGGGAGGGTGAAACATGGTTTGGTGAGATAGTCCTGGCCGGTAACGGGATTCTCGGCATCGACCATCGAATACTTGCCGCCATCACAGCCCCAGGCGGCATTCGTCTGGCCCCGAGGATTATCGAACGTGTTATTCGAAGTGGCGGCGACGGTTACCAGGTGGTTTGGAAAGCTGGGTCCGAGGATGGTGGCAAAAAAATGGTCGTCGAGTACGAAATGCTGAGCGTACGACCAGTAACCCGGAATATCGGACTTGTGATACTGCGAGTCGGCGATATTTACGTTATTCTGCTGGGCCCCGGGAAGCTGACCGAATCGATCCATCCGGCCATGGTCAGTGGCGAATGCAGCCGAATCACCGGCGTGACCGATATCAAGCAGGGTGTGATCCGGGGTGTGGGCCAGCGGCACTGAATTGCCGTTGGCGTCGACGTAACTGGTGGCGCCATCGGCGCCGGGATAGGTTCCAAAGATGTTGTCGAAGCTATGGTTTTCCTTGTCGATGATGATAATGTGTTTGATCGGATAACGGGGTCTGGCGCTCGGAGTTAATCGATCGAGTCTGAGGCTCCGCGTTCCCGTGCCCGCCCACGATCGCTCCGCCCGCAGCAGGGAATAGCCGGAAAAAAAGGACAGGGCGAGCGTAGCCGCCAGCAAGGATGCGATTAGACGTCGCATCGTTCTCTGGCGGTTATGGTAAGGCGTAGATGTGTACCGATGATGCGTCTACAATAGCATTCAGCCGTTGAACATGCTGGCCATTGGAGACACCGCACCGCGGGACCGGGTCGCAATTTGGGGTCTGGCCGATAAGGCGGGCTGCCGTGGTACTACCGCGGAGGCGCCTGTTTCAGGGCTCCCTGAAGTTTGGTGAAGGCATCGACGACGGCGACCAGCTTGGTGGCCTGTTGGGCAACGGAGGCCAGCACCATGATGTGGTTCGGATCCTGAGTCAGGGCTTGCAAGACGCGCTGAAGCGTCTGCATGTCCTCTTCGCTGACCGGAATGGACGTCGTCTCGCGTAATGTCTGTTTGAGCGTTTCATAGGCGCGCAGCGAGTCATCATAGTTAGTGAGTCGGGCTTCGAACTGAGTACGCATCGTCTCCAGCTCGTGGACGCGCCGGACCATGTCCTGCATCGCCACCGCGACCTGGCGGGCCATCTCGACGGGGTTGCCGTCGGCCGCCTGGCTGGCCACAGACGTTCCGTTGTTAGCGGGCGTATGCGCCCGATCAATCATGTCGATGTCCATATCGGCAGCGGCGAATGGGTATGCCGGCGGCAGATTCTCGTTATGTTCCATATGGTCCGGGCTCTCCTTTGTGGGGTAAGTGGCTGGCGCCGCGATAGTGCGGGCGCCATTCGAATCGTGCTGGGTTGGGTTCACTAAATTGGTCAGGATCGACGACTGTGGCGGCGTTCGAGACGCGACGGCAGCCTGATCGGGTGACGTCGAGGGCGTCACCGGACGGTCATCGTCGTCTGGATCGTCTGCCGGCCGCGCTCTCATGAAGTTGAGCAGTGCCATTGTTGTTGCCTATTCTGTAGTGAATTTCCTACCGTGTGGCTCGAGGAGGTTTCCTCTAAGGCAGGCGGTGTGGGCGATCATCTTTCATTGTAGAACTGATTCTTGGTCACGCTCTGGATCGGCTACGCGCCTTCAGCCAGACGCCGAACCTCGCTGTAGACAGCGACGACGGTTGCCAGCTTGCTCGCCTGTTGTACGACGTTGAACAGGACAGTTAGCCGATCGGGATCCTGGGTCAACGCATCGGTCAAGCCCTGGAGAGCCGTGAGATCATCGGCGCTAAGCGATCCACCGGCCCCAGAGGTCAGGGCTTCAGTGAATTTTCGCTTCTCGTCGGCCTCTCCTTCGAGATGGCGGATCTGCTCTTTCATGCGGTCCCGGTCGGCGCTCCAACTCTCCCGCTCTGCTTCGGAGGCATCCAGCGAACCCTGCAGCTCTTTCAGATCATCGGTGAGTCGCTCGGCAATCTGCCGGGCACGATTGAGATCACCACGTGAAGGCGCCTCGGTCACTGCCGGCGCCGGCAGCGGCTCGACCGAGCCGAACGATGTTGCGGGTTCTGGTGTACCCTGTTCCTCGGAAGGGAAAGGAGTCATCCAGTGTTCGGGCAGGTCGACGTGAATACCGTTGTCCGATTGGTAGGCGGGGGTGAAGGGATCACTAACTTCCATGTTGAAACTCCTTGATGGCAGCGGGCTAGCCCACGACATCGTGGGCGGCTTGTTCGTCTGCGCTCCGTTTCGGACCGCCGCTGAGACGGCCTCGATCGGTTTAGCCCCTACACCTTACGTCCCACCCGCAGCACTGTCTACAGGCGAAGGTTACGGTTTAGTTACAGCATTTGTGCCTGGACGGAACCAGGCCAGGAACGAGCGCGCGCTCCGACCATAGTCATATTCAGACGGGGACCTTGTACTCCCACAGACGCCCCCGCTGAGTTTGCACTAGGAGAGCAGTGACTCGACCTGTGCGAGCGTCGAGCCGTACACCTCGTGGCCCACGATCATGACCGCCGTCTGACTGGGCGTCACCTCCGACGGTTCGGGATAGAGACCAAGTCCGGGCATAACGCCCAGGTACCCGACGGCCCATAGCACCGTCCCATACAATAACCCCGCCAGGAGCGGCTGTTTCGGCAGCAGGCCACGAATCAAGTCATAAACCACGCCGGCGGCCATGCCATAGGAGAGATGCGCCACCGCGGTCGCGGCCAGCGCCGCTGGTTCCGGCTGGTCGTGACGAGGAATGCCGATCTTCTGTCCCACTCGCTGCGTGATCTCTTTGGGGGGAGGCCGGTGCAGCAGGCCGAGACGCTTGCCGGCAAACATCACAACCGTCATCGTGATTGTCGCCGCCAAACCGCCCAGGCTGCCGCGCACAAGAGGATTCACGTGACGATGCAGTGCAAGAATGAGACCAGACAATTCAGCATTGAGAGGAACGCAGGCAATGTCGGCATCTCCGCCTCCGCACCATCCCCACGTCCGATACCGCTGTAGCTTTTGTGGGAAGAATCAAGAACAGGTGCATCGATTGATCGCCGGTCCGGGCGGAGTTTACATCTGCGATGAATGCGTCGAGCTTTGCCAGCAGATCATCAGCGATGAACGGGAGGCAGCCCGGCGAGCGGATGCTGTCCGTGCACGCATCGAAGAGCCCTCGGCCGAGTTCGACCGGGATACAAGCTGCATCCTTTGTGGCCAACCGCTGCAAGAGAATGACTCGGATCTGATCGTGGGCCGGTACGAGACCGGCGACGATCGCCAGGGCCGCGTGGTCTGGAAGTGCCATACCGCGTGCTTCCGCGCCAGCGAGAGGAATTGACGCGCGCTACTACTGGTCCGCTCTACTCTCGGCGTAAAACCGGGCGAGTGGTTTCACTGGTGACACTCGCGATTCCTTGATTTCCGCATTCCCGTGATTTAACCTTACGAAGCGCGCGTTTCCTGCGCGTGCAGATTCCCCAGGAGGCAAGTGGTTGAAAATCCGGATTTTGTGTGGAATAGCCCTGGCAGCTACCGGGCTGATGGGAACGCGAGTAATCGCCCAGGCCAGTCCCAGTAGTCCCCCGCCCGTCGTCGCTCCGGGGGCGGACGTCCCCGCCTCCGGCATCTTTTATGCCCGTGGCGTCAATCCTGTATCGATCGCACCCGATCGAAATATTGGTCAGTTGGGCAGCAATGGCATCCAGTATCACGGTGGACCGCTATTGACGAGTGGCCCCGACGTGCATTACATCTACTACGGATCCTGGTCGCAAAACGACCAGTCCATCCTGAACAACTTTGCCCAAAGTGACGGCGGATCTCCGTACTTCGCCATCAACACGACGTACTACAACGGTCAGTCAATTCATGTCCTCAACCATGTGACCTTCTCGGGCGCGGTCAACACCGGGGAGACGCTGGGCAATAGCTTGAGCGACGCCAATATTCTGACTATCGTGAAGAATCAGAATCCGACGGACACGAATGGTGTCTACTTTGTCCTCACCTCTCCCGACGTCAACGAGACCAGCGGTCTCGATACCCAGTACTGCGGCTGGCACGACCACGCCACGATCAATGGCCGGGATATCAAGTACGCGTTCGTCGGGAACCCGGCGCGAGATCTGAGCGCCTGCTCGAACGGTACCCCCTCGCCGAACAGCGACCCGGGCGCCGATGCTGCCGCCAGCATCATCGCGCACGAGTTAGAAGAGGCGACCACCGATCCGGATCTCAATGCCTGGTACGATCGCTCCGGCAATGAGAACGCCGACAAATGCGCGTGGACCTTCGGTTCGACCTACAAAACCAAGAACGGCGGCGTCGCGAATGTCAACCTCGGCGGCGTCGACTACCTCATCCAGCAGAACTGGCTGAACGCTTCCGGCGGCCGCTGCACGATGCATTACCCGTAAGCGAGATTTCTTTCCCCGGTTAAAGAGGAGCCACCAGCAGCTTCGTGCTGGTGGCTTTTCAATTGAGCAAGGCTCGACTGAATCGATTCCAGTTATGCATCGTCTGTAACAGTCGCACCAGATGCTGCCACCCTACTCGGGCGATCAGGCGCGCGGCGCCATCTCGGGCCTCGCAATACTCCAGGCCACCGAAGATGCCGGCGCGAGTGGCCCACCAGTGTGCCGGTGAGGCCAGCGATGAGAGCGTCAGTGGAAACGCGCCGGAGAGAGAGCAGGGAACCGGGACGGACCGACGATCCGCCTCCCATTCGGCAATCCCGTCGTACAGCCAGGCGGGGTCAGGCTGACGATCACTCGTATCGCCGGTGAGCCGGTCCATCACCCATTCGGTGTAGACGTGGCTCAAATTGTGCGGCAGGACAGCGTTCACCGGCCCCAATGGCAAGATGCCGTGGACGACGTTTCCTGAGGTGTCCTCGGCCCCTTGCGGCCACACCCCCTCCAGCCGGTGCAAGGCCCGGGCAAAGGCGCTGTGAGTGGCGTAGAGTCGGACCGTCAGCAACGGTCGATCGTGGACGTTGAAGTCGGCATCAATCAACGGACGCACGCGGACCAGTTCGTTCGTGACCAGATCGACCGTTGTGGTGGGGACTCCCGGCTGGGCGATCACTCGCAGGTCAGAAGGCGGATGGACGCTACCCGCTCTGGAGGTCTGGATCGTGAAGACGAGAGCCGCACCGATCGCCAGCACCAGTGCAATCGCCGGCAAGCGTAGTCCATTCATCGTGGCTTTGGCGGCCGGCGAATGAAATTCCTCCAGATGATGTACGGAATCGAGCTGAAGACGATGATAGCCAGAATGACGGCGAAGGCGGCCTCGACGTAGTAACTGGGAGCAGGTGGTGGCGCAATCACGCTACGCAGAATGGCTACCTCGGGGGCAATGCTGCGCTCATAACAGGAAACAGTCGAGCCGGTGTGAATAACAGTGCTGAATGGGCATAATGTCTTCCATTTGTTTCCAGTCAGCCCGAGTACTCCGATAGGGGTGCGCGGATAGACCAGGGTGACAAGGGCGCGTGCCTTCAGGCGGATCACCGGCTGGTTCGAGGGGATGTATGTTACCCGGAAGCCGTAAACATTGCCATTGAGCAGCGCTCCCTTGACTCTGAGGCGCGGAAAGTGCACCACGGGGAAGACCGATACTTTTACCCCCGTTTGTCCCGGCATGGGCGGTATGGCGCCGGGGTCAAAGTCAATGCCGGCCTGAGCATCGCTGGTCGTGATATTGCTGATGGGGGATACACCATGCTGGAACAGGATGGTGCCCTGGGCGCTGGTGGGAAAGCTGTTAGAGGATGAGAGGTAGGCTGGCGGACTGACGTAATCGTAATTAGCTTCGCCGACACCATCGGCTTGAACTGTCACGATCACGAGCGCCGGCCAGCAGCCCAGCAGGAGCGCCGCAAGGAGGCGCATCAAAGTCCGGGCGGCAGCGGAATCCATCGTGGCGTTCCGGTCGCATACGCGGCCGGATAGACGACGGCGGCATGTCCCGGCCGCTGCCATTGCCATACCACGCTGGTGGCTCGTAGATTCTGACCTTCATCCGGCTGGCCGGGTGCCGCGAAGCGTACCCCGGCGCCATTGATCTCGGAACCGAAGGGGAGATTTACGCTCAGTGCCGCCCGTCGGATGGCGGCGGCGGTCAGCGAGGGAGCATGAGGCAGGACGTTATGAAGTAAGACCCAGCCGGCGACGAACCCGGCGACTGCCGGACTGGTCATATCGGCGCCATACGCTCGACGGTAGATCGCATTTGCCTTCAGTCGGAGGCGATTCGCCGCCGGCGACAGAGCCCTGGGATTGATGTTCATATCGGGTTTATCCGAGGCGAATAGTCCCACGGCGTCCTTACCGAGAGTCTGACCGAATTCGGGCATGCAAAAAGATGAACTGGTGCCGATCATCGCTCCGACCCGCAAGTGTTGTCGCAGCGTCTCGCGACGAAACGCGATGGCATCCTGCAGATAGGCGGCGACGAGCACCACGTTGGGATGGGCGTCGGCCAGGGTGTGGACGATGCCGGTGAAGCTCATGCCGGGTCGGTAGCTGTATTCCTGGTAACTCACCAGCCGCATGCCCAGGCGGCGAGTTTCGGCCGCCTGCGCGGCCGAGACCGACAGCCCGTAGACATCGCGTACGGCGACGATGGCGACGCGCAACCGCCGGAGCGGAATATGGAGACGCGGGGCAATGGTTCGCGCGGCGAAGTCGGCAGCCGAGCGGCCCAGCGTTTGTCCGGTTGTCACCGTCCGGAAGATATCGGGATGGCCCGGTACCGTAAGCATGGTCGCGACCGCACCGCTTTCCCAGTAAATCATTCCGGCTGCCTGGGCGGCATCGCTCGCAGGGAGGGCGATCAGGCTCTCGGAAGAGCCAACGATGGCACTGACGTGGTCGCGAACCAACGTGGTTACCGCCGCCGGCGCATCTTCACGACGAGCAGGCACGGTAAGATCGAGCCGAACCTGCCTGCCGTTTACTCCGCCAGCAGCATTCACCATCTCGACGGCAGTGCGAAGACCGTCATACTCCTCACGCGGCGGCGAGCCGAGATGCAGCGGATAGATGGCTCCCAGCGTGATCGGCGTGGAGGAGTGAGCCGGCGCCGCCTGACCCCGCGCGGGGAACACCCCAGCCACCATGACCGCGGCAAGCATAGCGGATACGAGTGATACACGGCGCATTCTGGTTGGCTTCACACAATTTTCTTCCATGTTGCTCCACTGTTGTTGGATTCGTAAATTCGCAGGGGGAATGAGAAGGCGGCATACACCCGTGCCGGATCGCGCGGGTCCACTGCCACGTCTGCCGGTTGACCGTCGATGTCAGCCGCCTGGATCCGCCGGTTGCCATCGAGGCGATAGAGATGGCTACCGATATAGGCATAGAGGTCATCGGCTCGATCGAAAGCGGTCCGAACAACCGGAGTGGGGCCGCCTGGCCAGCGGAGCCTCCAGGTTGCACCGGCGTTGTCGCTTTCCCACACTCCATTGGCGAGCCCGGCAAACACTGTGGATGGACTGACCGTGCTGGCCGCCAGCGACAGCGTGGGCGAGCCTGCCAGCGCCTTCACCACCTGCCACGAACGCCCACCATCCACTCCGCGCCAGGTTGCCTGCGGACTGGCAAAAAGAATGGTAAACGGCTTGCCGGGCAGCAAGGCCAGACCGGTAAGGGCATCAAATGCCCGAGCCTTATTGACACGCGTCCAGCTTTGACCGTCGTTCGTCGTCACCCAGATTCCTCCGTGGCCGGCGCCACCGTTGAGACCGTCGGACGGGGCAAAGACAACGGCGGTATGCGGCACCACCGGACTGGTGGCAATGGAGATGACATGCAAATCGGGCAGTGGGGTACGGCTCCAGTTCTTGCCGCCATCAGTGCTCCGCCACAATCCCTCTGGCTTCCCCACGATGGCGTTGGAAAGATCGGTGGTGCAGGCCAGCATCGTGGCACCCAGTCGAGCCACGCAGAGAGGCATCATGTGGCTAAGAGGGGCTCCGTAGCGAGTCCAATCCTTGCCACCGGAAAGGGCGTGGTAAAGTCCGTCCTGATCTCCGAGAAGGATGAACCCGTTATCCAGGATGTGGATGGTATGGACGTGCGACGAGGAACCGGTCTCAATAGGACCGGACGAACTGTTGGCCACACGTGACCACACCAGGCCGCCAATGACGACAAGCACGATCACGACGGCAATCGTGACGGCAAGGGTAAGCGTACGCCGGTTCAACACATCACCTGAATCATTCTATCCGCGACCGAGTTTCGTCCTCCCTTCGATGCGCTCACGCTCAGCCTCTCACCACGATGGTGCCGATCATGTTGGCGTGGACCGTGCAATAGTAGCGGTAGGTGCCGGCACGGGTGAACTGATGCTGGTAGCTACGGCCATGCGAAAGAACGTCGCTCCCGCCGGACCAGTCTGGATAGTTGACATCCGGAGTTACGGTATGGCTCTGGTCATCGTGATCGGTCCAGGTAACAGTCTGTCCCACCCGGATGTCCAAGGTTTCAGGGCGGAAGAGCGAGTCCGGATTGCCCAGTGGGTTGCCCACAATGACGACGTGCGGGCCGGAGGCTGGCGGGTTGGTCTGTTGATCGCCGCCGCAGCCGGCTAGAAGGACAAGCATGATAAGGATGGCCAGTTTCGGCGCAATGCTCCGCCGCCGGAGACTGCGAACGGGAAGATTGCCACTGTCTTGCGGGGTTTCTGGCATTGTGGATAGGAAGGACCTGCTGATCTCGCTACGTAAATCTACCTCAAACACTACAAGTCGATGCGGAGGATCACATGACTTCAGAAGCCCCGGACCCGGAGGCAATTCGCGACGTGGTGCTGAGCGCTCACGCCAATTTTGCTCGAGTTAAGGAACTGATCGAACGCGATCCGGAGTTGTTGAACGTATCGGCGCCCTGGGATGAAACGCCGCTCCAGGCCGCATCACACATGGGCAACCGGCAGATTGCCGAGTGGCTACTCGATCGGGGCGCTCCACTCGACGTCTTCGCCGCTGCCATGTTGGGTCGCAGCGAAGATGTCGAAACCTTTCTTGCGGACGACCCGGAATTGGTGTCGGCTTCAGGCGTTCATGGTATGCCCATTCTCTTTTTTCCGGCGGCCGGCGGCAGCGTGGGGGTCGCTGAGTTTCTGGTAAAACATGGCGCCGACATCAATGCCGGCGCCGGAAGCAATACTCCGCTCCATGCTGCCGTACAGATGAATCGACCCGCGATGACAACCTGGCTGCTGGCCCACGGTGCCGACCGAACCGCGCGAGACTTCGAGAACAAGACTCCGCTCGACCGTGCCCGGGATTCTGATCACGCCGAACTCGTGGCGATGCTGGAGGCGGGCGCAGGCTGAGATAGCCTGCGCCCCAGACTCCCCAATCCCGGCGGCGTGAATGACCTCAGCGCACCGGGGAGGATCGGAGTGTTTTAGCGTCGTACCTTGATCCGCTCCAGGGCATCTTCCACGCCAATCTCTCCTTGCTCGAGCAAGCGCAGGATGTCGGTCACGTCTTCGGAACGGGCGTTCATGGAATCCGACAACGGAGGCTCGACGGTAGTTGGCGGCGAGCTCGCGATGATGCGCAAATCTCCACTCACCGATTTCAGTTCTACATTTGCTTCACCACCGCCGATCCGGCCCTGCCAGTGCCGGCGGCCGGACTTGATGATCTGGGCCGGTAGCTCGGACATAACCTGTCCACTCACGGTCTTCATCTGGACAGTGGCGCCAGTATCGCCCGGGATAGTGAGCGTGAGGTCGCCGCTGGTGGTGTCGAGGAAATACTCATTTCCGGCCACCAGCGGCGAAGCGACCGAGACATCACCGCTCACGCTGCTGGCATTCAGGCTCTCCAGACGGGACTCCAGGACGCGCGCATCGCCGCTGGTGGTGCGCAACGTGAGCGTTCCTTCAATTTTCCGAGCCTGCGCATCGCCGCTTACGGTCGAGAGGGTGCAGGCGCCACGCATACCATCGAGCTGCACGTTGCCGCTGACGGTGCTGGCCGAAACTGGAGCCATGGTGCCGGTGACCGACACGTCGGCAGACACCGATTTGGCCTCGACGGAGCAACCAACCGGCACTGCGATTCGATAATCGACTGAGCACATGCCACCGACGGCACCGAATAACCCGGATGAGTTGCCACGAGTGCGTACTACCACTCGATCGCCATCCTGGCTGGTTTCGATGGTCGTGCTCTCGCGTTTGCGTTCACTCCCGTGCTTGGTCGCAATCACGTGGACAACGTTATCCTCGCCGACGTAGATGTCGATTGTGCCGGATACATTGTCGACGACGAGTTGAGGGTTCGGCCCGACCTGAAATTCCTGAACTTCTTCTTGCTCGATCGTGCTGGTCATGTTCTATCTCCTTGCTTCGGTATCGCCGCGTAACAAGAGTTCGGCCTCGGCCGCGCTCATGGTGCCATCGTGTACCTGGGTGAGAATCTCACGCTTTCGTTCTTTGCTCAGTCCGGTCACTTCCGCTGCTTCCGGCACTTTGGTCCGGTCGCTGTAGCCCATGGCAATCAGAACGTCGTTGAGCCGGTTGTTGACGGTGGGATAGCTCATGTTCAATTCCGAGCCCAGATCCTTGAGGCTTCCCCGGTTGCGAATAAAGGCCGCGATGAACTGAATCTGGTCGCCACTGAGGCGCTGGAGCGGGCCGAGACTGAAGGCGCCATCGATTGTCGTTCCGCAACCGGCGCAATGGAGGCGAGTGACGGCAAGCTCGCTGCTGCAAATGGGGCAGCGGCCGATGACTGGATGCACGGTGTAACTTCTCCTTTCTGCAATTATATTAATATGCTATTAAACAAAATGCAAATAAACCTAAATTATGCGAATGATGGGCGGGAGACGACCCCAGGTACTAGATGTAGGCGGGCGGTGAGTTGGAGGCGAAGTCAAGAGATGGTGCGCTACACTGGGGTATGGCAGAGCCACACGCATCAGAGAAGCGTAACGGCAAGTTGGACTTATCCCGGCTTACCCCCGAGGAGATCGCACGGCGCGTGTTAGAAACGCCGCTGCCTCAGAAGGGACACGAGGGAAAGAAAACGCCGCTCGCATCAAGCGTTGCCGAGACCAAATCGGGTCACTCGACGAAAAGTGCTGGCTGATCGGTCGTCGGCTCCTTAATCGGGAAACCAAACGCATCCCTCAGTGCCAACAATTTCCTGTCATAGGTATGGAGCTGGGTTGCGTTCATTCGCCGTGCGGTTGCAAGGTGTACTGCGTCTGCTCCAGATGGAATATGCAGCCCCTGAGATAGCGCCTCTCTCATCATGCTTCGGGCCTCCCGCATAATGGCGTCATGTGCGCTCATGAGCTTGGCTATCGACAGAAGCGCGTCGATTTTTTGCTCTTCTACATCGCTCAGGACTCGACTGGTACTCTCGGTACGTACGAAAGCAACTTCAGCAATGACGAATGTAGAGGCCACGATAGAGAAGTTTGGCTTGGACTTTTTCTGCTTAGACTTCTGGCAGGCCACCACGTAAGGGTCGATGTGCGCGGCGCGTCCGTTCGTGCTGTTCAGGTACGAGAGCCAGACGGAAGAATCCCAATAAAAGGCCGGAGTCTTATCCGGCATCGCGGCTCTTCCTCACCAGGTCTTCGGGTAACGCATCACCGGGCTCCCACCGAAAGATGCCACGTGCATCGACAGGCGAGAACGGATTGGGCTTCGCTTCCGGAATGCGTTCGACGCGGAGGATATCGCGTACCTGTCGTGGTCGCCCAGTGTCAATGTCGCGACGCACCAACCCCTCAACGCGCACTTCATGACGCCACAAGTCACGCATAAGTTCTTCCTGACCGGCCTGCAAAGAGCACGTTACCCCAACATCGTAGATCGAATCATAGAGGGTGAACTTAAGCCCCCCGCTTTCGGTAATCATCCGAACCCGACCCTGTAATAGGTCGTACGTCTCAGCAGAGGGAGTGACGGGAATAGCGGGTGCCTCCTTTGTAATCTGAATGTCTTCCTCTTCGGTAATGAAACGCATTGAGGCTACCCCATCCGTCAACATGGCGGTCAGCGACCTCAGCGCGTGACCTACTTTTTGGTTCTCAACTGGCTCTCCTAAGATGACGCGGCGAACGTCGCTTGTGTACCAACGAGCCACGGTCTCGACTTTATCGAAGTGCTGGGCGTGGCCGGTGATCTGGACCAGAGCACTGCTCTGTTCGAGTCCCGAGACTACCCACTCGATCGGCTCATCGACCTGCCGAGTGTATTCATCGACTATCTCGCGGAATCGACGCACCGCAAAATCAAACTCTGAGAGGGAAATATCTCCCTCTAGCTTCAATGCAAGGTCAGTCGAAGCCATCGCGTCATTCGCCCTCACTGAGAAGTGCTTGCCATGTCTCCGATGGCACATCGCACGTTCGTTCTATTATTGCGCAAATGTGTCCTCGCGTGCGGGCCAAAAGAACTTGGAGCATGCGCACATTCTAAGCGCTCCCAGGTCGCACTTTCACACTCTCGTATCGGAGCCGTTTCCCCGCTGATCGTCTCACCGCCTTCGTCATGCGTTCCCCATCTGACCCGTTGCGCGTGTTGCAGCGAAAATCGAACTCGGCGGCATAGCGGTGCAGATGTTTGGGGCTGACGTGATGGTGCGTGCCATCCAGTGATCGCTTGAACTGCGAGAAAAAGCCCTCAGCGGTATTGATGTGCGCGTTGCCCCGTACCCATTCCTCGTCACCGTGATCTACGCTCTCGTGCGCTGCGAACGTGCGTCCTGCCGAGTTGTACCGCTGATTCTTATCTGTCATCAAATGCGCGTCGGGAGCAATCTGCTCCGTGAGATGCGCCTTCAGATTCTTGGAGGTGACAGAAGGCATCACCACCGATCGGGCCTCACCGCCGCGTTCCACGAGCGTCACCACCGGGACTTTCCAGTCCAACGCGGTCGTACCGGGCACCTTGTGGTGTCGCCCACCGACATAGGTCTCACCGGCTTCTACAATGCCCGAAAGTGGAGGCTGCGGATCAGAGGGTGTGAAAGAGTAGCGGATGCAGTGCGACATGAACCATGCCGACTCGTGGCTAATGTCTAGTTGTCGCCCCAACTCGTGCGAGGACATGCCGTTCTTGGCAGCAGACACCAAGCGGAAAGCCAGTACCCATTTGCGTACCGGAATCTTCGACCCCTCCATGCTGGTACCCTTGATAACCGAGAACTGCTTGCGACACGCGCCACACTTCCAGACCTTGCGCTGTGAGATGTTGCCGGTGCGCGTCTTGCGTCCTTCACCTTGGGGCTTCAGATGATAGGCGTGACCGATCGTGCCGCAATGCGGGCACACGGGACCATCGGGCCAATGAATCGACTCTAGCCAGTCGTACGCGGCTTCATCAGGGATTGGTTGCGTGAGACTTGCCAGTGTTACCTTGGTCGGCATGACGCACCCTCCATACCTATGTTCCGCAGGCTATGGCCAGGTTTGTCACGCCGCTCATCACCAATTCGGTGATTCGGCAAGTGAAAACATCTAGTCCCCCATTTCCTCCGTTAGCATCGATGCTGGCACGAGTCTGTCGATAATGTTGCTGCTCTTGGAGGCGACGGCGATATGAGGCGCAAGCACGAATTACTGCGTCAAGATGTTACAGGAGGCCGGTTAAGACGTTGTCTATCTACAGATGAAGGTTATAGTACGGGTCCTCGCCGTGGGTTTGGCAGCGACGGCGCTCTTTACGATCGCGCGGCGCCCTGCGCAAGGAGCATCCTCTGACTCGCCAGTTCCAACCTGTGCCGCAGGTTTCGCTGGAGAGTTCGCCTGGGGTGGATGCTTTCCCAACCGAATACCGGCCCAAACAGTGCGGGACGCGCCGATCCCGGTTATCGACCCGCGTGCTATCGTGCGTCGAGTCATTAGGCTTAGTTTCAATGGCGTGTTCGTTGCCTATCTGGGTTCCGATGATTCTGATCGGAGCCACCCCAAAGGTCCCATGGTGGCCGCTGACTTCGCCTTCGGAACTCCGGCGCAAACTGGGAGCGCACCGCACCAGCTCCAAGCCCCCTACGTAACGGTCTGGGAGGATGCCTATGAGTGGTACCGAGCCGAGCAGATCCCCAAAATAGTGCATGGCGCACACTGGTGGGTCTACAGCGACCACTTCTCCCATTACCGCATGGAGTTCCAGATCAGCGCGGATGGGACAAAGAGGCAGATCGTCTCAATCGGCCGGGCGCTTGCTGCGGCAGTGCATGCGGAATCCGTGCGTCCCGCACCGACGTTGCGGCTGTATGTAAAGGCGCCCCTTGGTTCCCTTCAGTCAGGCCAGCCGGCTACATTCCTCGTGCTGAACAATGCTCGCATCGCCCAGGAGCCGGCAGCTTTTGATCTACT
Organism: uncultured Chloroflexia bacterium; assembly: GCA_963731225.1. Lineage (GTDB taxonomy): Bacteria > Chloroflexota > UBA5177 > UBA5177 > UBA5177 > CAVSUG01. The sequence goes on along the minus strand of CAVSUG010000002.1, from coordinate 1,593,477 downwards.
GCTGCAGGGTGGATGGCAGCAGCCGAAGATCCAGGCGGCTTACTCCGGACAGGCATGCGGGGGTGACAATACCCCCGGGCTTACCCAGCGCGGCGCGTCCGACTGGGAGCTGCAGTTCGGAGACTGCGATGAGATCGAGCTCACAGTGACCCCGGCCAGTTCGGGATTTCACCGACTCCGGATACGCACCTATCGGCTAGCAGTTAAGCCGGACGGCAAGATCGATCAGTCGCACCGATCCGTCGTGCCTAGCGGCGGATACGAATGGGATGGACAGGTTCACTAGCATCGGGTTGGGCCAGAGCCACATGCACAGCCGTGGTCCCACGCCTTTCGCGACTGCGAGCCGTCTACCGCGCGGCGGCGCTGCAGTGCAATGCACAAGCCACCAATCCGTATACCTTGAGGGCCACATGGGAGAATAGGGCATGAACGACTCCCTGCCCGATGTGAACCGGAATGCGATGCATCGCGAAGATGTTGTGGTGTCATCAGATGTCGCTCCATTGCGCGGCCACCATGCCATCTGGCAGCTCCGCGACCCGATTCCGGCCGACTTGCGCGCCCAGCTGCCAGGCATGAGCGTCATGGTGTCACATCTGCTCTTCTGTCGCGGATTGGAAACGGTCGGAGGCTATCCAGGCACTTCTTTCTCGGCACACCGGTTGCACACGATCCACTGCTCATTCCAGACATGGTGCCGCCGTGGAACGCATCGCGCAGGCCGTAGCACTGGCAGAGCGAGTTGCGAGTATATGGCGATTTTGATTGTGATGGGCTCACTTCAACTGCCCTGCTGGTCTCCACTTGCGCAATCTGGGACTCCATCCGCTTGTCCATCTCGCCTAATCGGGCTGGATGGCCATGGGCTGCAACCCGAAGGTCTGGCGGAACTGGCTGACGGCGGCGGACGCTCGTCATCACGGCCGACTGTGGAGTCACCGCGGTGGAGGAAGTTCGCGTTGCGCGTGGAATGGGCATGGATACGATTGTGACGGACCACCACGAGCCCCGACTGGATGGGTCCCTTCCGGATTGCCCGGTGGTCTGCCCACCCGTCAGACTCGAATATACCCGTTTCGCCATCTCGGCGGCGTCGGCGTCGCCTACAAGCTGGCGGAATCCCTGTCCGCCTCCTTTCCGGTTCACTCGCCTCCGGAAGAGTTGCTCGATCTGGTTGCGCTGGGCATTGTGGCCGATGTCGTCCCGTTACGGGACGAAAATCGTTCGTTGGTCGTCGAGGGCCTGAAGCGCCTTCGGGACACGCAACGTCCCGGTTTGGATGCACTTTTTAGAGTGGCGGGCGTCGAGCGGCGGCGAATCGATCCCACGGCAGTGAGTTTTTATCTTGCGCCGCGAATCAATGCGGCCAATCGAATGGCGACACCGCACCTGGCCTATGACCTGATTACGGCCACTGACGCCGACCGTGCTACCGATCTTGCCGGTCAGCTCAGTACGCACAATCAAGGCACGGCAGCTTCTAGTCGCCGAGCGATTCGCCGAGATCATCGCTGAGCTCGGTGAACCCGGCGCGCTGGCTGCCCGGGTACTCACGGGAGATGAGCCCCCGGTGTTGATGGTTGTCGGCGATTGGCCTCCAGGTATTTCGGGGCTGCTGGCTTCGAAGCTCGTCGAGGCGTACGGTCTCCCCTCGTTTGTGGGTTCCGGCGCCGGCGAGGCCGTAACTTCGGTGTCTGCTCGGGGCATCCCTGGGGTGCGGATTGACGCCCTACTCGAGGGCTGCGAGCGCGCTCTTCCCGGCGGCCTGTTTCTCGCCCACGGCGGTCATGCCGGCGCCGCGGGTTGTCGTATCGCGACCGATCGTCTGGCGGATATGCGTACCCTTCTGAGCGAACAGGCTCGTCGCCGGGTTCCAGCCGACGGAATCGGTTCGATTCTGGAGATCGATGCGGAAGTCACGTTCGATATGATCGGTATCGACGCGGCCCTCAAAATTCGGGCGTTGGCGCCGTTCGGCATGGGCTTTCCCGAACCGCTCTTTCTCACTCGCGGTGTGACGATGAGGAACCTACGACCGTTAAAGGAACGGCATGCTCGTTTCATGGTGCAGCAAGCCGGCGTCCGGTTCGATGCCGTCAGTTTCCACAATCTCGCTTCACTGACTAGCCCTACCCTCGGACGCCCGCATCGACATCGTGTTTCATCTTCAGATCGACGAATGGAACGGCAGGATGAAGCCGCAACTCTGCGTCCGCGATTGGCGGCTCGCCGACTGACCAGGCGTCGTCCCGGATCAGTGCGCCTCACCACCATGGATGCTCTGCTGATGCCGTTCGCGGGCGGTGGCGATGACGGCGGCCGCGGCCCTGGCGCCATCCCAGCCGAGCAGTTCGGTGTCTTTCTCCTCGAGGAGTTTGTAGGTGGCAAAGAAGTTCTCAATTTCCTTCAACCAGTGGTCGTGCAAGTCGGGCAGATCATACACATCATCGAAGCGCGGATCGCTGGTCTGAACCGCCAGAATCTTCTCGTCCTCTCCCTTGTCGTCAATCATTCGCAACACGCCAATTGGGCGAACAGTGACGTGACAGCCCGGGAAAGTCGGATCCAGCGTCAATACCAGTACATCAAGGGGATCACCATCCGGGGACAGTGTTGCCGGGAGGAAACCGTAATCAGCCGGATAGTGAACGGATGAATGGAGGACACGATCCAGCCGGATCACGCCGGCGCTATGGTCGTACTCGTATTTATTGCGGCTGCCTTGCGGGATCTCGATCACTGCTTCGACCTGATCCTTCATCACGCCACCCCTCTATGCCGCCGGGTTCCGGTCAGGATCTGCTCGACCTCCGAAATGTATCCGGCGAACTCGACCCGTTTGCCCAATGCGCGCACTGAGTTCCGCCGGAGTCATGCCGTCTATCGTGCGACTGCCGGTCTTGTCCAGCATCACCGAGGGAAGATGATCACGTCGCCGGTGTAGCGATGAGCATTCTCGATGATGTCACCCCCGTCAGCAGACCAGAGACCCGTACCCGCGGTCCGAAGAATCGATTGGGCAGCACCACCAGTTCCGCCGAGGCATCGTTACTTGCTTCCAGGCCCCGACGAGCGCGCCGCAGCATCGGGCCGATCATCTCGGCACAGACCAGGGTTGCGGAGGGTCGAGGTGATAGGTGGGAGTCCGGAGGGGCAGACGTCGCAGCCGACGGCGGAGACGCCGCCAATCGTCGACAAGATCGCGTACCATGCCGATGCCGTTCTCGTACTGCGGATAGCCATCATACCAGGCGGCGGACGGTACCGGCTCATCGCAGAGCAGATAAAACTCGTCGGAAGCATAGACCAGACTACAGCCGTGATCGCGGCGCAGGCGGCGCTGCCACCGTCGCGTCTGCCGCACCACCTCACGCGCTTCTTCCGGGCGAAAGGTGCGCAACGGCAGATCGGCGGCGCTGGGGAGGATGCGACTGCACGAGGCGCCAGGACCGGCGAGGATCTCACCCGGTGTTCGTGTCAACCCGACCGGGACCACACCGATCGAGAGCACATTGGGGAAGTATGCGGTCAGGTCCTGAAGAGTTCGTTCCAGTTCGGCGCCGTCGTTCATTCCAGGGCAAGTGACGATCTGGGTATGGACCTGGATGCCGATGGAAAACAGTCGTTCGAGCTGCCGCCGGATATCCGGTGCTCGATCGTTTCCGAGCAGCAGCCGGCGCAGAGCAGGTTCGGTAGCGTGAACCGATACGTACAGCGGACTGAGGCGTTGCTCCGCCAGCCGCTCCCAGTCGCGCTCGTTCAGATTGGTCAGCGTCACGAAATTGCCGAAGAGGAACGAATAGCGATAATCATCGTCGCGGATGTAGAGACTGTTGCGCATGCTTCCCGGCAGCTGGTCGATGAAGCAGAACGGGCAGTGATTATTACACTCCCGAATCGGGGAGAAGGTCGGCTCGGTGAATGAGAGTCCGAGCACCTCGTCGACATCACGCCGTATCACGATGGAACGTTCGACATTCGGGCTTGCGCCAGTGGCTACGTCGAGCTGGAGTAGCTCCTCATCGGCACTGAAAAATTGGTAGTCGATGGCATCGCGCAACTTGCGGCCATTGATGCGCAACAAAACATCACCCGGCTGAATGCCGGCCCGATCGCACGGGCTATCCGGTTCGACCGAATCGATGACCCCACCACGGGCGAGCCCCTTGCGACCGTGTTGCCGTGCCTGACCAGCGCTGAAATCAACGCCGGAAATAAGGTCGCCAGGGGCGCCAATCGGTTGCATTCGGGAGATAGACACAGGCAAACACTCTCCAGGAAACGTCGACGAGCGCAGGCACCTGTCGCGCACTGCGCCGTCGGGGGGAGTGCCTAACTGTAGGGCTTATTACCGCGATATGTCAAGTAAAAGAGGAGCTAGCGCAGAACGTCGCTCAACACCGGCTCCGGCGGAGGAGCCGCGTGTGCGTGTGACCGATGTCGCGGCGCAATGAGGAGCAAAGGCGAATATCCAAATGCGAAGTGGTGTGTCCGTCGCTGCCTGGCCACGTGCGCCGAGCGCATGGTCAGCGCCACCGCGCCACCGAGAAACATGGCGATGGCGGCCACCGCGAGCGTCGGTCGCAGGGACAGCACGAACGCTTCGTTGAATACTGAGCGGCCCAACGTGCTCAATTCGTGGGCGACTCCTGGCGGCAAGCCGTGCGCGGCCGGTGCTCCAGTCTGGCCGCGGCCCACCTGCAAGCCGGCATGACCTGCCCGCGAGTACCCGGCAATGAAGGTCGCCCTGAAGTGAGCAGGCAGGTGAACACTCAGTCGCGTTGCTTCGGTGCCCAGCCAGCCGGCAAGCTGGCCCTGCAGAACGGCGCCGGCGACGGCCGTGCCGAGCGCTCCGCCGAGCTGGCGCGTCGTATTTAGGACGCCTGAGGCGGATTCCGCCAGATCTGGAGCGAGATCATGCATGGCGATGGTTGTGAGCGGCGCGAAAGAGAGCCCCAGTCCGATGCCCGCGACTATCAGAGGAAGGATAAACGAAGCGCCGGTGTCGTCCAGGGCCACCGAGCGCAGGACGAGCAGGATGCCGACGCCGAACAACAGTCCGCCGGCAGCCAGCAGGAGCTTACCGTTGACCCGATCAGTGAGCTTCCCCGCAATAGGCGCGACGAACGTCGATGTGACGGTCATGGGGAGAAACACGAAGCCGGCATGCAGGGCATTCAGGCCAAGCACGGACTGCAAGAACAGCACCATTGGCAGCAGAAACCCGTTCATTCCAAACGTGATGGCGATGGAGCTGAGGTTGGCCACCGAGAAGTTGCGATTGCGGAAGATGGAGAGCGGCAGGAGGGGGAATTCCTGGCGCGGCTCCCAAATCACAAACAGGATAAAAAGCACGGCGCTGAGCAGAAAGAGGCTGGGAATGCTCAGCAGGCCCGCGTGTAGCCCTCCAACGTCGAAGGCGGCGATCCCAAGAATCCGTCCCCAGCCGTACGGCTGTCCCTCGATGATCGCGTAGATCAGCGCCAGAAGAGCGCCACTGGAAAGGAGCATTCCCACAAGATCAAACCGATGTGCACGCTGGGACTTCAGCTCGGGCACAAACAGGAATGCCAGCACCAGGGCAATCACGCCGACTGGAGCGTTGACGAAGAAGATCGCGTTCCAGGAGAAACTGGTGGTGAGGAAGCCACCAAGGGTTGGTCCCGTCATCGCTGCCAGACCGGCGACTGCGCCCCACACACCAAACGCCGCTCCGCGCTTATCTGCCGGAAAGAGGGTGACGATCATCGAGAGACTCTGCGGAGTAAGGATGGCACCACCTGCCCCCTGGATCACGCGAAAGATGATGAGCTCACCGGGCGACGTAGACAATCCGCAGGCGACGGAGGCGAGAGTGAAGATCCCGAGCCCAACCAGAAACATCAATCTGGGACCAAAGACATCGCCAAGCCAACCCGCGGTAATGAGCAGTATCGCGTAGACCAGGATGTAGCCGTTCAGCACCCAGAGCGTATCAGTGAGGGAAGCATGGAGCGATGTGATCATGCTGGGAATTGCCACATTCACGATGGTGGTATCGAGCAGGATCATGAAGAACCCAAGGGTCAATACCAGCAACACACTCCAGGGGCTCGACTGGATTCGGGCTGGAATGATGGTAGAGGGAGCTGAACCGTCCGCGCTTGCCATACTAGTCCTCGTATCTCATGAACCAGTCGAACATCAATGTGGCATTCAAGGTTCTGCGTCCCCGGGACGCCCTGCGAAATAGTGCTGCCGAAGAGTGGTGATTGCAGGAAATCAGTTGTTGTTCATGGTACGGGGTACGACAATATATTTCAAGCGATGGTATCGCATTGGGTGTCCCGCCAGTTATTGCAGGGGATAGAGTAGTCGTCGGTGGCGGAGAGGAGGCCGTGGAGTGGCAGATCCACCGGATTGACCTTTGAACGCGTGCCGGCGCTCGCCCGGGTGCTACTACTTACTCCGCGCCGGACCGCGAGCCTCAACGTATGCGCCGATCGCCTGGACCGACGCAAAGTTATCCAGCGTTAGGTCCTCGGGGGCCACCGTGATGCCGAACGCCTCATCCAAAAATAAGGCCAACTTGAGCAGTGACAGTGAATCGAGAATACCGGATTGAATGAGCTCGGTCGAGTCGCCAATCGGCAGCAAATCGGGGCTGCCGGCAATTTCTTGGCCGATATACTCTCGGATCCGCTCCTTCACGTATCTAGCTCCCCCCGTTATGAACGTAAACTGGAAAAATTGACCATTGATCGCTACTTTGCCAACGCACGCCGTTTAGCGTTCGTGCTTGGGTGCCATCGACTAAAGTCCAAGGGATCGTGCGATGATAACACGCTGGATTTCCGAAGTGCCTGAATATATCGTCCCCGCCACGGAGTCTCGTAGGTCTCGCTCGATCTCCGACTCAGTCATATATCCATACGCGCCGTGGATCTGGATAGCATCGAGACTCGACTGAACCCATGCTTCGCTGGTAAACACTTTTGCTAGTGCGGCCTCTGCCAGTACTGGCTTCCCCTGTTGTTTGAGCCAGGCAACCTTGTAGATCAGGAGGCGTGCAGCTTCTACCCGCCCATACATATCCGCGATCTTGTTCGATATGCTCTGAAACTTCCCAATGGTCTGCCCAAACTGACGACGACTTTTCGCGTATGACACACACGCTTCCAATTGACGTTGCATTGCGCCTACAGCACTGGCAAGAATGCAACTTCGCTCCCATTCCATGGAAGAGTTGAAGATTGCCATGCCGGCGCCTTCCTTTCCCAAGCGATTTTCGGCCGGCACGATGCAATTCGAGAGAATGATCTCGCCCATTGGTGATGTGCGAAGTCCCATCTTGTCCAGGCCACGGCTCACTGCGAATCCAGGCGTTTCCTTGTCAATGATGAAAGCTGATGTTCCCGCGAAACCGCGGCGGCCATCGACAGTGGCGAAGACTATTACCAGATCAGCAACAGGGGCATTCGTGATGTAGAGCTTCGATCCGTTGAGGATGTAGCGATCGCCACGACGCTCTGCATTGGTACGCATGCTGAAGGCGTCCGATCCGGAGTCAGGCTCAGTTACCGCATGCACACCGATGAGCTCTCCTGAAACCAGACGCGGCAGATACTCTCGTTGCCGAGCCGAACCGAACGTGAGCAGAGGCAGTTCCAGACTCCAGATCTGCGCGTTGAGAGAGAAGATCAGGCCGTTATCCCGACACCCGTACCCCAGTCCTTCCATGGCGAGGGTCGTGGTCACAATGTCGCAACCGCTGCCGCCGAATTCGGGAGGAATTGGGAGCCCTTGAATACCGAACCGGGCACAGGCACGCCACGCCTCACTCGGAAATTGCGCCGCTCGATCGCGCTCTCGCAGATCTCGGTTCAATTCTCTGTGGGCAAACTCGATGGTCGCGGCCTTTAGATCTAACTGATCTTGAGAAAACCCGAGATCCATTTCGCTCTCATTCCGGACTGCAGCCCGCCGCGGACCGACAAGCGTTGAGCCCTTTCCATTTGCCTTGCCTGCCCCAAATAACTAGGCTGACTAGTTTGTCCTTCCGAGAGGCAGAATCAAAGTGTACTCCTTCTGCCAGAGAAGGCTGCCGGTAGGTCACGCTCTCTAGGTCGTGGTTCAATCATTGTCTCTGCCCCCGGCGAATCGAGAACGCGATGAACCAGCGGGAAGGCTTTCTGAATATCATACCCTAAGGTGCTCCAGGTAGAGACTGGCCCGGACATGTCTGAGGTATCTAACAGCGGCGCCAGTATGGGAAAGGTTACTCAGACTCAAAGGAGGAGTGCCTGAAAATGGGATATCTCCTGCATCACCTGTTGATCGAGAGCGCACAACGCTTCCCTGATCGGCGCGCCATTGTCTATCGCGATCGTTCTCTCACCTATAGCGAAGTAGATGCGCTCTCGGATCGAGTTGCAGCTATGCTCAGGTTCTCTGGTGTCGCTCCCGGCGACCGGGTCGGCATTTATGTTCAGAAATCTCCGGCCGCACTCATCAGTATGTTTGGAGTTCTGAAGGCGGGTGCATGTTACGTTCCCCTCGATTCGGGGGCACCACTGGAACGTACGGCATATATCGTACGCGACAGCGGTATTTCCGTGCTCTTGACAAACTCTTCAAGACTGGGTCGCCTTGAAGTCATCTTTCGAGAACCGTGCCCATTGCACACAGTGATCCTGGTGGACTGTGACCCCGATACGGGGCATTATTCAGATGCATCTCGCATACCAGTGGGCATATCGGTAATTCCCTGGAGAAAAGTCCTGGCGGAAGCTGCGAGTCCACCAGGCGAAGCGGCAATAGAAACGGATACAGCGTATATCCTCTATACCTCCGGTTCCACGGGGAGCCCAAAAGGTGTCATGATATCGCACCGTAACTCTCTCACCTTCGTGGTCTGGGCAGGGGATTCTGTTGGTCTGACTGAGACTGATACCGTGTCCAGTCACGCGCCACTCCATTTTGACCTTTCCGTGTTCGACGTTTATTCCACCTGCCGAGCTGGAGCGGCGATAGTCCTTATCCCTGATGGCAGCACAACCTTCCCTAGAGACCTTGGTCACCTCATCGAAAGAGAGCGTATTTCCGTCTGGTATTCAGTGCCTTCAGCTCTCACCCTTCTAGTTCTCTACGGCAATCTGTCTGCTCTTGATCTCTCTTCGCTGCGAACGGTTATCTTCGCCGGTGAAGTGTTTCCGGTAAAATACCTTCGTCGCCTCATGACAGAGGTGCCGGGCGCTCGCTATCTGAATTGGTACGGCCCTACAGAGACGAATGTCTGCACGGCTTTTGAGGTACCGCCCCTGGATCCGGACCGGACGGCACCTGTCCCAATTGGCAGAGCCTGCGCCAACACGGACACCTTCGTGGTGGATTCAGCGGGAAGAATAGCCTCATCCCCGGGCGACATCGGTGAACTCTATGTGCGCGGCCCCTCGCTCATGCAGGGTTACTGGGGCGACCCTGAGAAAACTGCCACGCGACTGATCCACAACCCGTTTCAATCTCACTTTATTGAGTACGTCTATCGAACAGGAGACATAGTACGTATTTCAGTAGACGGCAATTACGTCTATGTCGGCCGCGAAGATGGAATGATCAAGACCCGAGGATATCGAGTGGAGTCGGGTGAAATAGAGGCTGCACTCTACGAGCATCCAGCGATTAAAGAGGCGGCTATCCTCCCTGTCCACCACGACGTCTTTGGCAACCTCCTGCGTGCAGTAATCAGCCTTAATGAAGGCTGCATACTGGCGCGCGAAGACGTTCTGGACTACTGCGCACAACGACTTCCGAGATACATGGTGCCTGAAGTAGTGGAGATTTGGAGCGAATTACCCAAGACATCAACGGGTAAAACCGATAGAGCGGCACTGGCCTCATCTACATGATGTACCATGCAGCCACTACCGTCGACTCAACCTCGATCATGCGGTATCGTGTCAACTGGTGTACGAACGGAGGGGAGATACTTGGCTGACATAGATTTCGACGTTGGAATCATTGGTGGCGGCCCCGCGGGCTCGTCGGCCGCGGCATATCTCAGCAAGGCCGGGCTGACTTGCGCCGTCTTTGAAGGTGACATTTTCCCCCGACCTCACGTTGGCGAATCTTTGGTTCCGTCATCTACTCGGGTATTTAACGAGCTTGGGTTCTGGGACAAGATGGAGAGTGCCGGGTTCCCTCGGAAGTACGGAGCCGCATGGACCTCAGAAGCGTCGAGGACTCATGATCATACCTGGCAGGGGCTCGAGGCGGACACTGATGCCCTCGTCCGTTTTGAGGAACGAGCACAGCCCGGCGTGAATTCCCCGTATACATTCCACGTGGATCGAGGCAAGTTCGACCTAATGCTCCTCCAGCACGCCCACGAGCTCGGTGCGACGGTTTATGAGGGAGTCAGGGTGAGCGGAGTGGACTTCTCCGATTTAGCCGGGCCTCAGATTCAATGTTTCATCGGGAAAAGGGAGGTCAAGGCCCGGGTACGAATGGTTGTAGATGCAAGTGGACGCCGAACGTTGCTTGGTAACCAGTTGAAAAGCCGTGTAAGAGATACCGTTTTCGACCAGTACGCCGTGCATACCTGGTTCGATGGCTTTGATCGAACGACATTGGCGAGGGATACGACGCAGGCGGACTACATCTTTGTGCATTTTCTTCCCATTTCCAATTCGTGGGTCTGGCAAATTCCGATCACCGACACGATCACCAGCGTCGGGGTGGTCACACAAAAGAGCAACTTTGCCAAGTCTCGCAAGGACCGCGAGGCATTCTTCTGGGACTGTGTTGGCAGTCGACCAATGCTGAGGGCAGGGCTGGAGTCTGCAGAACAGGTGCGGCCGTTTAAGGAAGAAGGCGACTACAGCTATGCCATGCAGCAGATTTGTGGAGATAATTACGTTCTTATCGGCGACGCGGCTCGTTTCGTCGATCCGATCTTTTCCACTGGAGTCAGCATCGCGCTAAACAGCGCGCGCTTCGCAACCGCAGACATCATACGGGCGGCCGAGTCGGGTGACTTTCGGAAGCAGAGTTTTGAGCGCTATCAGACTACGCTCCGGCGCGGGACGAAAAACTGGTACGAGTTTATTTCGGTTTACTACCGGCTGAACGTCCTGTTTACAGCGTTCATTCAAGACCCAAGGTATCGGTTAGAAGTGCTCAAGCTGCTGCAGGGCGACGTGTATGACGAGGACGAGCCGGAAGTTCTGGGCAAAATGAAGGCAATTGTATCAGCTGCCGAACGCGATCCGGGTCACATTTGGCATGATTACCTGGGGAATCTGACTTCGAATGCTTTTTCTCCCGCGTTTTGATCGCGTACAAGCTAAGCCTGCCTTTCCAGTACCGACTGCTGCTTACTTCGACCGTGGTTGCAGGTGACAGGTTCCTGCCACAAAACGCAAGAGCCAATAAGGATGTCAACTGGATAGCGTTCCCTACGAAGAGGGCGGCCCCAGGACGATCGAGGTGTGGGTGCCACCAAGGCTTGAGCTATTGATGAGAGCGGGCCTGGGCGGCCACTCCCCCGGCTCGTGCTCCCACTTCTTGGAGGCGAGTGCAATGGTGAGCGGACCGCCGGCAGCCATGGGGTTCCCCAGAACGGCCTTCGGTGCCAGGACCTCCGGACGCCCCTTGAAAACCCGGCGCAACGCGGCTCGCTCAGCGACATCGGATGCACGATGCCCCGACGCATTTGCCCATATCACGCCGATGTCCTGCGGCATCATGGCCGCCATCTCCAGCGCTCGCCGCATAGCGCGATCCAGCCCGTACCCGCGAGGGTCAAAGCTGCCGAACCCCGTTGCATCGGAGGCGATGCCGTAGCCCAGGATTTCTCCGTAGTACCGCGCGCCCTGCATCTGGGCAATTGATAACCGTTCGAGGACGATGGCGACACACGCCTCGACCAGTGGAGTCTCCTGGGTTTCGGGAATGAGGCCCAGGGCGCGATACGCCTTGAGCACCGTCTCGGTTACAGTATCGGTGGCGATGCAGACAATGGCATCAGCGCGGCAGCGCGAGAGTAATTCATAGGCATAGGCAACGACAGCGCTGCCTGCGGTATCGCCAGCAGTGAGGGAGGTGGTGGGACCAAGTGCTCCGACCCGGATCGTCGCCTGACCGGCGGGCTGATTGTGAACCAGATTGGCAAACTGTACCGGGTTGGCCGCATTTGGACCCAGACTCAGAACGGGGCGGCCGAAGACTTCCATGCTCTCCATTGTTCCGAGTCCGGAGCCGAGTATGATGCCGATCCGGTCACGGTTATCATCGCTCACCGTCATACCAGCGTCAGTCAGCGCGAGTTGAGAAGAGACCACGGAGACGATCCCCTGGCGATCGAGCCGGCTCAGGATCTTGGGAGGAAGAAACTGCGAAGCCACGTTCGCCGGTCGGAATCGGGCGTATTCCGGTACAGCTTTGTATCCCGAGACATACGTGCGCCACACTGCTTCTTGATATGACGCGGTATCAGTCAGTATGGCAATGCCGGTAACGACGACACGATCGCGCTCGAGCCGCGGGCGGGTTCGGTGGGGCCGGTAGCGGCCCAACGCGAGTGATGTGTTCGAACCGCCAAATGCGGAGTTATTCGAGAGCGCCACGTCCGTCCAAATGGGACGGGCAACATTGGGGACAAAGTCAAGGTCGCACTCAGGGTCGGGCCTGGAGTAGTTTGCCGTTGGTGGAGCGACCTGGTCCTGAAGCGCTCGGACGGTGATGATCGCCTCGATTGCTCCCGCTCCGGCAAGCAGATGACCCGTCATGGACTTCGAGCTACTCACCGACACAAGATCCGCGGCTGCTCCCAGCGCCAGCCGGATGCCCTGGCTCTCGGCCGGATCGTTAAGCTGTGTGCCGGTGCCGTGACCGTTGACATAGCCAACCTCTTCCGGGGTGACACCGGCGTCCTTCATTGCCGCCCGCATGGCGCGCGCAACCCCCTCCCCTCTCGGGTGCGGAGTCGCGGAATTATAGCCGTCTGCCGAGAGCCCGTACCCCAGCACCTCGGCGAGAATTGGCGTGCCCAGTTCCCGTGCCAGGTCCTCGCGGACCAGAGCGAGCAGGCCACAGCCCTCGCCGAGCGAGAGACCGTCGCGACCTCGCGAATAGGGGGCAGCCGGTTTCGGAGAGAGCGCCATGATGGAGTTGAAGCCGGCGAAGACAATCCCATTCAACCCGTCGACGCCTCCGGCGAGCATGGCGTCGGCCTGGCCTCCAACAATAAGATCGGCTGCCAGCCCGACAGCGTTCGCGCCGGCGGCGCATGCGTTGGTCACGCTGAGCACCGGTCCGCCCAGTCCAAGCAGCCCGGCAACGCCCTCCGCAATTGTCTGCGGGGGGCCGACCAGGAGCAGCTTCGGGTCGGGTGGCCGGTCCTCCATGATGCCACGGTACCAGGCCATCAAGCTGCCCAGTCCGCCGACCGTGGTCGCCAAGACGAGTCCCCAGCGATGTGCCGGTATCGAGTCGAATCCAAGTCCCGAGCCGGCAAACGCCTCTTCAGCCGCTCGCAGAGCGAAATCGCACACGCGCTCCTGGACCCCCAGAGAGTCCGCGTACTCGTGTTCCGGGCGGGCCAGATCGGCCACCTCACCACCCAGCTTGGTTCGCAATCCAGTCATATCAAACCCACACACCGGGCTGATAGCAACGCGACCTGCCTTGACCCCCTGCCAGAGCGATTCAGCGGTGTGGCCCTGGGAGGTGACGGCCCCTAAACCCACGACGACTACACGAGTGGCATGCGACGGTTGCGGAGAGTACGACATTGGTGCCTCCTACGATGCGGGGGAAAGGGCAAGTGCCACGGTCTGTCCTTCAAACCCCCTGGCAATGGCGAGCGTATGCCGGGCACGAACCGGGCGAGCAACCTTCGGTACCCAGTCGAGCAAGCACCTGGGTTCCAGGTTGTCAAGATTGAGAGTGGGTGGGGCGACACCATCGCGCAAGACGAGCGCTGCTATCACCACATTGAGCGCACCGGCGGCCGCCAGGAGGTGGCTGGTCGCGGGCTTCACGCTACTCGCTGTGACACGATCCGCATGTGCTCCAAGCGCGCGACGAATGCCGCGCGCATCGGTGCGGTCTCCAAGGATGGTGGCCGCACCATGGGCGCTGATGTACTCGATATCCTCTGGAACGAGGCCGCCATCGGCGAGTGACATGCTGATGGCGGTGGCCACTTCGCCCCCTTCTGGATCGGGCGTTACCAGAGAGTGAGTACTGAAGGAGCTCCCGATCCCGGCGATCTCAGCGTAGACGTGTGCACCACGTTCCCGTGCCACCTCTCGCTCCTCCAGCACTAACATTACCGCGCCCTGGCCGAGGACGGTTCCGGTACGGGCTCGGTCGTACGGTCTACATGCCGCGCTACCCAAATCGTTCCGGTGAGTCAGCACACCGACCGCATCCCATCGCGGCATCTGCCACCACGTGATCGGATCGTCGAATCCGCCGGCGATGGCGCAATCCGCCTCGCCTCGCCGGATCGCTCGCTGCGCCCGGCAGATGGCCATAGCGCTCGCGTCCTCAGTGCCAGCTATAAGCGCCGCAATGCCACAGGCTCCGTAAGTTCGGGCAGTCGCAGCGAGAGCGGCGGACTCCACTCGGGGGGCGCTTCCCCGTCGCGACAGGGCTCGTGTAGCCAATGGCCAGTGGGCATCTATTCCGGCGGCAGCGTCAGACCGAGCGGCGCCGTCAGCAAGGGCGACATACTCTTCCATGTCTGGCACAGAGTCGTTCGTGCCCAGGTAGAGTGCGGCGCCGTTACGAAAGCGATCGAGTCCGGCATCGGCCATGGCGAGAGACGTCGCTGCGATCCCAAGCTGGTCACGAAACGGAATGTCGGGCTCGCACTCAAACGCTTTCGCATCCAGGTCCCGCACCTCGCCCGCTATTTGACACCGAAGGGCGCTGGCATCGAATCCCCTTATCGGCGCCACCGCGCTATCGCCGGCTACGATATGGCGCCAGGTTTCTTCAGTACCCACAGCAAGTGGGGTCACCATACCGATTCCAGTGATGGCTACCCTACGCATCGACGGCGCCCGATGAGGCGAGAACGAGTGCCGCTGATGCCGCCCGTCCGAATCCGGGCGCCACGACCAGCACCGCTCCCGGGTCTGATTGCAGGCACCGGGCGCCGATGAAGGTGGCAAATGCACCATCGGCAGATAGCATGTGGCCGGTTGAGTGAGCGGACCGCCGCACTATGCACGGTTGGTTCTGTTCGAAGAGGGAACGGATGGCTTCCATAGCGAGATTGTCGACGCCCGCGCCGGTCACAATCTTTCGAACTTCCTCTGGCGCCAGGCCGGCATCGTCCAGCGCGCGACGGGCGGCGAGCGCCGCGGCCGCGGACGCGGCTTCGGCCCCACGGCACTCTGGAGCGGCCGTTCCGTAGCCCACGAGCTGGGCCTGAATGCAGCAGCCTCGCCCCGTCGCACCCGAACGTTCCTCCAGTACCAAGAACACCGCGCCCTCGCTGAGCGAGGCAGCGCTGCCTTCTCCGAGTGTTTCCAGCATGTGATGCACGAGCACATCGGGCTCAGAAATCGCGGCGAAGCCGCCCACAAGCATGAGATCAGCGTCACCATCCTGGATGATGCGCATCCCCTCACCGATTGCCTGAATAGACCCGGCTCCTGGGTTCTCTACACTGAGCATTGGGCCCCGGCATGTCCCCAGCCCGGCAATTGCTCCGATTCCAGAGTTCCGATGGCTCGTTATAAACTCCTGCGGAGCCCATGGTGGAATCCTCCAACCGCGGACGGGGGAGCAATCACGGACACGATCGAGTAGAGGAGCGAGAGCCGGCAGATCGCCCTGCGTGGCGACGGCGACACCCCGCCGTTGCGGCTCATGGAGATCGAGGGGGGCTGCGTCACCGAGTGCCTCCGCCGCCGCTATCACTCCAAAGACCCCTCGTGGCGAGAGGAGCCGGACAAGGCGTCGATCGGGAAGACGCGCCTTGAGACTGCTCGCGTCCATCACCGCCGCGACCGAGCGCTCGCCACGAGCGTCCGCGGAGAAAGCGGCCCAGGTCTCCCGCGCGGTATTGCCAAATGGGCTGACGACTCCGCATCCGGTGATCACCACGCGCCTCACGTGACAACCATCAGGAACGGTGGAGTCGCGTGATAGCTACGTGGTGTCCACGAATCCACTGTCGACCTCGTTTCTGGCGGGAGTGGTCCAGGTCACAACCATACCCCCGTAGATCCATTTGGTGATCTCGATGGCGATGACCATGACACGATCGCCCGGTCGAAGCCTTCCGCGCACCCAGGCATCATCGAGGGCGAGGGGCACAGCTGCCGCTCCGGTTGCCCCGACCAGGGCCGTGTTTTCGACGATCTTGCCTCGCAGCGCGTTCCATTGCGGGGTCAGCCTCCCGGCGCGCTCCAGGTCGTCGGTCATCTCATCTTCGCCCCCCTCGGGTAGCACACACACATCGATGCTCTCGGCACTCACCCCGGCTGCCTCGAGGGTCTCGGCAATAGCATCGGCCACGAGGTGCGGCGTATTACGATCGATGTCGCCAACGTTCATTCGAATCTCTTGCAACGACTGCGACTGGATCTGCTGATGTAATGGAGCGTGGGTGCCCCCGCCGATGACCTGCAACCCGGGTCGCTTTCCGCCGCCGACCGACCGGAGCACGGTGCCAAGGATCCCAGTGTCATGCTCGGTGCGCCGCAAGATCACCGCGCCCGCTCCATCGCCGAACAGATAAAGCGCCATGCGATCCCGCATTCGAATCGAAAGTGGATCCTTTCCCAGATACGTCGACACCAGCGCGGGAGAGATCGCCTCGCTGCACACAACCAGTGCCGTCCCGTGGCTACCACGCTCAAGATAGAGTCGGGCGATGTCGATAGCCTCCATAGCTCCGGCGCACCCACCGCGGATCTCGAGCGATGTGCACCGTTCGAGACCGAGCTTGTCCTGCAGCAGCGCCCCCATGGAGGGAATCATATACTCCGGACTGCTAGTACAGGTAACGAGCAGGTCGACTGTGTCCACCTGCAGATCGGCGCGATTGAGCGCCTGCCTCGCGGCGTTTGCCGCCATGTCCGAGTTCGTGTCCTTATGTTCCCCGGACACAGGATCGGCAAGCCAGTGTCTTCGCCTGACTTGAATCCCCTCGGCAACCTGCGGCGCAAGCGGTCCAGCCAGGACTTCCAGGCTACCGTTCTCGATAGGCTCTCCCGGCAGATACGATCCAGTACTGAGAATCTCCGCGCGATACACCGCGATTCCTCCTCACGAGACTTGTTGGAGACCGAGGCAGACATTGGCCCCATCCAGGCCTCGGGCTATTGCCAGCGCCCCGCGGATGTCGAGCCGGCGGGCGCTTCCCCGCACCCAATCGATGCCGCAATCCGGCTGGGGACACTCTAGGTTGAGGGTTGGCGGAGCCATCTGCCGATGAAGCGCGAGGCAGGCGACGGCTGCGTTCAGTGCACCGGCCCCCGCCAGCATGTCGCCGGTGGCGGCCTTTACACTGGTGGCGGCGGGGTTTGCGCTGCCCAGAGCAGAGCGCAGGCCGCGCGTCTCGGCAGCATCGCCAGGTGGCCAGCCATTCCCGTCGGCAACGACAAGGTCGACATCGCCCGCTGCCATATCGGAATCAGCCAGCGCGTTCTGGATTGCCATCCCAACACCGTGGCCGCAGGGATCCGGTACGAAGAGGCGATACGCGTCAAAACTCGTGCCGGTTCCGGTGACTTCGGCATAGATGCGTGCTCCGCGTGCTATCGCACGATCCAGCTCTTCGAGCACCAGAAACGAGCTCCCTTCACCGAGTACCATGCCAGAGGCATCCCGATCGTATGGCCGGCAAGCCGCGGCGCCGAGCTCATTGCGCCGGGTCAGTGTGCCGGTCGCATCGAACCTGGGCATTCCCCACCACGACACTGGATCGTCGAACCCACCGGCGACCACGAGTTCGGCCTCTCCCCGGCGCACCGTACGAAACGCTCGGGCGATCGCTATGAGCCCGGCGTCAGACATGCCGACAAAGTGTGTGTTTGGTCCCATAAAGCCAAACACGAGAGAGATATAGAACAGCGATCCTGCCGGCAACCCCTCCACATAGAAGAGTGGATAGAACGTCCTGGCCTCCGTGCCGATACGCCGAACGTCTGCAGTTCCCTGCTCGTTCCGGGCCACGATGGCGCTCTCCAGAAGATGAGGGTTTCCGACATTCTTGCTCGTGCCCACAAACACGCCTACACGCTCCGGCTCTAGCGATTCAGCTTCCCAGCCCGCATCCCGCAGAGCGAGGGTGGCGCCCGCCAGCGCAAGCTGGTCGTTGCGCGTCATCATGCGAAGGATACGTCGATGGGCGAACTCTTCCGGTCGGAAGTCCGGAATCTCGGCAGCAAGCTGCGAGTGGAGCGACGACGTATCGACAAGGGTTGCTGGACCGATCGCGCTCTTGCCGTTTACCAATCCCGACCAGGTTTGCTCAGTCCCCACGCCGAGTGGACTGATGATGCCGATACCGGTGACGGCAACCCGGCGCCACTCGTTAGCCATCGAGCGATCGGGGCCTGTCCCACTCCATAGAAGCCGACCCTACCACCATTGCAGCGTTGGTGCCGCCAAAGGCAAAGGCGTCGATCAGCGCCGCGCGGACCGGTCGATGCTGCGCCGTATTCGGGACGTAGTTCAGATCGAGCTTCGGATCAGGATACTCGAGATTGATCGTGGGGGGAATGACGCCGTCACGCATGGCGAGCACTGATACGAGGAGATTGAGCGCACCTGCGGCTGCGGTCAGATGGCCGGTCATCGACTTTACCGAGCTGACCGCCAGCCGATATGCATCGTCTCCAAAGACTGCCTTGAGTGCTGCCGTCTCGCTGGCGTCGTTTCCCTGAGTGCCCGTGCCATGAGCGGCTACATAGTCGATATCGCCGGGGTGCAGACCGGATTCCCCCATGGCCCGCTCCATCGCCTGGATCGCGCCGCTGCCATCGGGCGGAGAATCGGTGATGCGGTACGCATTCATGCTGGAGCCGTATCCGAGGATCTCGGCGTAAATCGGAGCACCACGCTCGAAAGCCGACTCGCGTTCCTCGAGCACCAGCATCACCGACCCCTCTCCAATAACGAACCCCGATCGCCTGGCATCAAACGGGCGTGAGGCACGGGTGGGATCGTCGTTATAGTCGGTTGTCAGCGCGCCAAGGATACCGAACCCGAGCACATCCATCCAGGATGTCAGCGAGTCATACCCTCCAGTCAACATCATGCGAGCGTCACCATCCTGGATCAGGCGATAGGCTTCGCCGATTGCGTGAGCGGAGGCACTGCAGGCGGTCCCTATCGTCATCATGGGGCCCTGGAAGTGCGAGCGAAGTGCCAGAAGGGTACGCGCCATGTCGTGACCATATGCCAGCACGTCGCCTGGCGCAAAGCGGTAAAAGTCGTGGCCGTGGCTACTCACGTACTCGTACGACATATCCACAAAGTCCTGCAGGTCCATGCGCGTCCCGCAATAGCCTGCTGCGATGCCACACTCGTGGGGAGCGTACGTGTCGGCCTGCAACCTTGCATCGCCGAGCGCCTGCATGCTCGCCGCGACGCCGAACCCCATGGGGCGGACCAGGCGCCGCCGGTCCTTCTGATCGATCAAATATGGCAAGAGATCGAAGTGTTTGACCTGCGCGGCGATGCGCACCGGATAAGTCGAAGAGTCAAAGATAGTGAGCTCCCCCACCCCGCTCTGTCCTTTGACCAGCGCTCGCCAGGTCGTCTCCACATCGTTGCCGACCGGCGTGATCGCACCCAAGCCGGTGACAACAACGCGCTTCGCGCTGCGGGTGTTAACCTGCAGCGACCCCGGCTTGCTTCTTGAGCATGTCGGCCAGATTCTCGACGGAAAACAGAGACAGGACGTCGTTCGCCTTGAGTCGTCCTCGCTGCTCCTCTACATCGATCTGAGGCATGATCGACTTCAGATACGTCAGCCCTTCGTCAGTAATGAAGTCGTCGTCGGACGCGAAGTCATCGTCCCGAATTCCGCCCTGCATGTATGCGTCGAGGTCCGACGCGTCGGTCTTGGTACCTAGCACCCGATCGACACGAAACAGGATATCGAGAATATCGATCGACTCGACGCCCAGATTGCCAAACAGCGTTGCCGTCGCTGCGACCTCGCTTACTTCCAGCCCCATCGCCGAGGCGACTGCTTCACGCGTTACCTGGAGTACCGGTTCCCTCGCCATGGTTTTCCCTCCGAGCTAGTCACAACACCAAAGGATATTCACCAGTATAGTCAAGCTTCTGACCAATGTCAACGGCCCCCTACTCCGGCGCGCCAAGCCCCATATAGGCGCTGATCCCGCCGTCGACCGCGACCAGCGCCCCTGCCATGTACGCGGCATTGGGGCCGGCCAGAAATGCCGCAACATCCGCGATCTGCTCGGGGGTAGCAGCGTGCCGCATTGGAATCTGCCGCACACCGCGGCCTCGCTCTCCCGCCAGGCCTTTGTGCATCGACGTCTCAGTCAGCCCGGCAAGCACGGTATTTACACGAATTCCGAATCGGGCGAGTTCCAGGCCACACGACCTGGTAAAGGCATTGATGGCCGCCTTGGAGGCTGCGTAGGGCATGGTGCCACGCCAGGGACGTTCGCCCAACACCGACGAGATATTGACAATCACGCCATCTCCCTGGCGAGCAAAGTGGTCGAGGACCGCCTTGGTGCCATTGAACACACCGCCGAAATTAACGCGCATGACCTCGATCCAGTCGTCCGGAGTCAGGTCGGAGATCAGGCCGTCGCGGGCGATACCGGCGTTGTTCACGAGGATATGCAAGCCGCCCATTCCATCCAAAACTTCCTGCACCATCGTCGCGAACTGCTCCGGATCGGACACATCGGCCTGGAACGCCATGGCGGACCCGCCGGTGCTGCGGATCTCAGCCACAACCTCCTCTGCCTCTTTTTGCCCGACCCGATAGTTGACTCCGATGGCTGCGCCCTCTCGAGCCAGCCGCAGCGCAATCGCCCGGCCGATTCCCCGCGAGGCGCCGGTGACCAGCGCAATGCGTCCCTGAAGGTCCGTCACCGATCTCCTCTCCGCTTTTCCGGAGGGTACACGGTCTCGAGATGCGCCGGCCACGAACACTGGCCCACCCGTCGAACATCGCAAATATGCAGGCAGAGATTCTCTGTAGCCTGCATTCGGAGCGAGCGGATCACGACACGCCCCTTCGTCGCAGTTGAGACCGCGCACAGCTCACGATGATGTCCTGAAAGTGGTCTCAGCCAATCGGCTGCGGCTCACGGCGCGGTCCTTCGCTTGGCGCTCCAACTATCTCGCGACTCACCAGTGACGCCCCTTTGGCGCCGATGAGCCGGGCGGTTTGTGAGGCCAAGCGCACGTCACCGCGAACCAGGATCCGTCTGAGCATATACGCGGCGTTCCCAGACACTCGGCCGGTACCCAACGCCTTCCAGACCGACTCTGCCATGGTCAGTGCACAGGTTGGGTTATCGGCAACGCCCTTATGAACCTCACCATGACCATCATCGGCAACGATGTACCAATCTCCGCCACCTGGCCCTTCGACCTCGAACTGGAGGATTGCCTGCATCCCGGCGGTGCGCTGCGGCTCGCGCGCCAGCAACTCGCCAACGCGATCGAACAACTCGGCGGTCGTCACACTATCGTCGTCGCGATCCAGTTCATTCTCAAGACTGCTGGGCTCGAAGCTCATCACCGTCCGTACGCCTTGCATGCCCGACACGAGCGCGACGAACTCTGGGCGTGTCACCATGGCATGTACCGGATCCTTCTCCGGATCGTCCGCCCAGTACAGCTCCGTGTTCTGGCTTAGCTTGTAGAAGATCCGGATGATGGCGAAGATTGGCGCCAGGAACTCTTTGTACTTCTCGTCGTAGGCGGAGAATACCTCGGTTTCACGTTCCGGCTCCAGGAGTACCGCACCGATGGCTTTGGCTGCGAGGCGCGCTGCGGACATGCCGATGAACACGCCGGTCGAGAACATCGGATCGACAAATCCCGCGGCGTCGCCCACGATGAGAAAGCCGGGCCCATAAGCCTTGCGCGCGATGTATGACCAGTCCTTCGCGGTCTGGAAGTCGGTGACCGGGCGAGCGTTGCGCAGCAGGCGCTTGGTCTCGACCGAGTTCTGGATCATCTCTTCGTACACCGCCTCGAGCTGTTTGCGCCCCCCCGCGCTGGCGGCTGGAGTCACCCAGCCGACGCTCGTCGTGCCGTTGTTCAGTGGGATGACCCAGATCCAGCCATCGGACATGTTCTCCACCAGGGTGTTGCCCTTGGCTCGACCCTCCAGTGATTCCGTGCCTTCGAAGTAGCGCCAGATGGCAACGTTCTTGAGCTTGCGGTCCCAGTCCAGTAAATCGAACTTTCGGGCAAGCATGGCTGACTGCCCAGTCGCATCAACCACGTACCGTGCCCGCACCGTCTCGGATTCGCCTCCGGCCGTGGGAGTGCACGTGAACCCCACACAGCGGTCCCCGTCAAAGAGGACGTCGGTCACGCGGGTCTCCTCGCGCACCGTACAGCCGAGGCTGCGTGCATGTTGCAAGAGGAGCATGTCAAAGTCTTCACGCACCACCTGGTACGCACCCTTGAAGAGCCCGGTATCGCCAAAAAAGATTGAGAACGGCGCCCTCTGCGGCCCCCACCGAATCGTGATGCCCGGCTTGTGAACGTATCCCTGTGCCTCGGTTACCTCGAATAGCCCGAGCTCCTGAAGCACCGGAATGACTCCGGGAACCAGTGATTCACCGACCCGATAGCGCGGGAACTTCTCGCGATCGACGATAAGCACGCGATGTCCCGCTTTGGCGAGGAGCCCGCCGACGGTGGATCCCGCCGGACCGCCGCCGATGATCGCTACATCGTACTGCTCTTCCATTATTTCACGACCTCCTGACACTTGCGTCGCACCGTTCGGCCAGCATGATGGTAGTTTACTCGTCCGGACACGAACTTGACTTATGCAATTGCCCTAACTATAGTGGTAATGGCGATTGGGCGGGCTGACGAACAGGCTTGACAGGTAAGGGCCGAGAACAAGGAGGGAATATGGCGGACATGGTAGCGATCGCCTATCCAGTTCAACCCGATAAGGCGGCGGACTTCGAAGCGAACATGCAAAAACTCAGCCAGGCAGTCAAGGATGGTCTGGGCCGACGGCTCCATCAGGGCCATCACGAGGAGTTTGGCATCCAAAGTGTCAAGGTCTTCCATCAGAAAAAGCCGCAGGACATGCTGATCATCGTCGTGGAAGGCGAAGATCTCGAGCGAGCCGCACGTGAGCGATGGGGTCGGGACGAAGTGCAAGAGCTGAACAAGCTGATCCACGAGACCACTGGCGTCCATCCGAGCGTCCACGGAGAGACCCACCCGAACCTCGTGCATGAGTGGACTACCTAGACAGCACAGGTCCGCTGTGCATCGTCGCAACGTAAGAATTCGCGCAACAGTTAGAAACTGCAAGCTATTGTGAGAAACGCGTCTCCCGCCCGACGCGCCTCTCCAACGCTTCAGTAGGAAGCGCTGGAGACTTCGTGAAGTGCGGGACGCCGGCAACTAGTGCTCGGACAGGTTCTCGATCGATCGTTGTCCACGCGCCCGCTCAATGACGCGGTCGCGATACGAATCCGCCGTCACCAAGACGCTGCGCACGGCACGCTTCAGGCTGCGCCTGGTACACGTTTCTCCCGGCAGAGAAAGGCGGAGCCAGATGTCGCCGTTGTCGTCGACCGCGAATGCGCCCCACTCGAGGCGGAGGTTCTCGCGCAACAGATACGACATGAGATCGGGCGTCAACGCCAGCGCGCTCACGAGCCGCTCGGCGACCCAGACTATAGTGTCGCTAGAAAGGTAGTGAGTCGAAATGGTGACCCGTCTGGCTCCGTACTGGATGTCGATGACGGGCTCATCGGCCCGGCGAACCGCTCTCTCACCGTAGATCTCAACCGTCCAGTGAAGAATCCGATCGTCCAACACGCCGCCTTGAGGCGTATCGCTCCCCTCCTCGGCCAGATATGGCGGCTGGTGGATGGTCACGGAAAGCGAGGGGCTGACGAACCCCGATGCATGCTCCAGTCGCTCCCCTTCAGGACGCGATACCACCGTCAAGTAGTCGGGGAGCCGGCCTGAGGCTTCGATGAGCGCGCTCTCATCCTCGAGATCGAGATCGAGCGCCCGAGCCAGGCGGTGGACCGTTGGTACCTTGGCCGGAGGAAGCGCTGAACGCTCGATGCGGCTGAGGTACGTACTGTCGAGCCCCGCGGCGCGGGCAAGCGCCCGCAGCGAGAGGCCACGGGTACAGCGGTAGTGCCGCAAGAGGCCGCCAAAGGAAGCGGAGTCAATCGGATGCATGGTTCGCAGTCATGGCCAGCTCAGACCAGAACGGGAGCCGGCTGATCGGCGTACTCTACTGTCACCTCTTCAGACGTGTCCTCAAGGCTCCGTCCTCGCGTCTCTCTCCCGGTCACAGCGAGCACCGCCAGCGCCAGCGCCACCGGCACTGCCACCAGCGGAGCGGCTACCGAAAGGGTCGGAGCCACGTGAGCCAGCACTGCCCCCTGTCCAGCAAGACCTCCGAACTTTCCGCCTCCGGCGGCGAGACCGGATCCGGTGGCGCGCACCCCGGTGGGGTAGACCTCGGCACTGTACGGCGACAGCGTGGCGGTCATCGCCCCGCTGCTCACCAGGAGACCAATAATTACGAGCGCCAGAAGAAAGGTGTGGCTCTGCGCGCCATTCGACAGCGGAAGGAACGCGAGCAGGCAGATTCCGGTGAGCAGGCTGGCAAGAAGCATTGTCTTCTTTGAACTCCATCGTGCGTAGAGCCACGCCACGATGAGAACGCCAGGGAAGGCGATCAGCGCCGCCTTGGCCAGGATGGCATTCCCGGCTTGCTCCCCGAAGCCCGCCTCCTGCAGATTGGTCGGCAGCCACAGCAAGAAGCCATAATTCGCGAGCCCCCAGGCGATGCCGTAGAGAGAGACAGCGATGGTCTGTGGAAGATAGGGCTGCCGGAAGAGAGCTGCAGTGCCGGCGCGGGCGGCAGCCGAGAGCTTTGGTGCGGACGGCGCTCCGGCTCGCCGCTCAACTGATCCGGCGCCGAACCTATGAAGAACCCGATCCGCCTCCTCCAACCGCCCATGCGACAGCAAAAAGCGCGGCGACTCAGGGATGAATCGATTCAGAACTACGAGTAGTGCGCCCGTCGGGAGGTTCAGGAACCACATCATCCGCCAGCTAAATTCCGGAATGAGCGTGGCGGCAGCCCAACTCGCTACCAGATAGCCTCCGGCCGCGCCAATCCCACCGAGCAACACCACGAATGCCGAGCGCGATTTGATCGGTAGGACTTCAGAAAGCAGCGAGATGGCAATCGGCAAGAGCCCCCCCGCCGACGCCCCCATCATGAAGCACATGAATAGATTCCAGCCGAAGGCCGGCATGGCGCCGCAGATTGATGTCCCCATGAACATGATGGCGGCGAAGAGAATGGTTGCTCGGCGCCCCACGAGATCGCCGAACCACCCCCAGACCAGCGAGCCGACTACTGTGCCAGTGAGCGCACAGAACGGAAGGAGCGCCACGGTCGTTTTGCTGAGGCCGTACTCTGCCGCCATTCCCGGTATGACAAACGCGAGGCTGGCGGGCTTCATAACGTCAACGACGAGCGCAATGCTGAGAACGACGACTACTCCCCAATGAGCTCTGCTCAACGGCGCATCATCGAGCGCGATGATCCACCAGTGTCCGCTCTCGTGCGCCTCCGTCGCCGTCACCTTGTGGCCGATGGGTGGTGTGACCCCATAGGCGACCAGAAAGAGCCCGGCTACAATCATGATCATCCCCACGATCATCTCAGGAGACATGGGCATGTTCGCCAACCGGTAGTGCATGTCCCGCGCCGCGAGGAACATGGGCAAGTGCAGGAGCGCACCCGCCGCCACCAAAACGCATCCGATATAGAACGACCATGGACTGCGGAACACAATCCGTCCGTGCATCCGTCGATTAGCCACCAAAGCCACAGTAACCTCTTCCGTTGCAGCGACCCTGCCACGCTTGCAGCATTTTTGCTGCAGCTTCTGCAGTTTAAATGCTGCAGTAGGGGTTGTCAACCCCGGTTCCTTGAACATCCAGGGCGCGTGCGTCAGGGAGGCGATGGACTGCACTGAAGAGCTTCCCTTTGTCGGTGATACCAGTGGTTCAAGACCAGCATCACACGACCGAGGGAGCCCCTTCGTCTGCTGCCTCATTTTCTATAATTCACGAACCGTAATCCTCATATACCATGGAGATATTCACCGCGAACAGGGGGATAACGATGACACAAATAACCCAAATCGGCCGGATCACGGTCCCTGTCGCCGACCAGGACGCGGCCATCGAGTTCTACCGGAACATGCTCGGTTTTACCGTTGTCGCCGACGTACCGTTTGGTCAGGGAGATCGATGGGTGGAAGTTGCTCCGCCCGGCGGTGGAGCAGCGATTGCCTTGACGCGAGGACAAGGGGAGTTCCAGCCCGGACGCATGACCGGGATCGTACTGGAATCATCGGATCCGCGCGCGGATTACGCCGAGTTGAAGGCAAGCGGTGTCGATGTCGACGCCGAACTGCTGGGCGGAGACGGGACCGTGCCGCTGCTATTTTTCTTGCGCGACCAAGACGGCAATCATCTCATGATCGTTCAGCGGCAGTAGCACCCTGGTCTCCTCCGGACTACGCGGACGAGACGCCCCTTTTACCGATACCGCATAATGGTGTTCCGGCTGCAGGTGACGCAGAAGTAGTGCCGGAAGTCGATACCGAATCGGCGCAGCAGGCGCAGGTGATTGGGCAGCGGATGCCGGGTCAATGTGTATTGATTGCAGTGCGGACACTGCCGGGATGAATATGCCTGCTTGCGGTACGTCTCGTCGGTTGCCGACTCGCCGGGCGTCAGCAATCCCTGCAGCGCGGAGGTCCATTCGAGCTCTGATAACGAATCCAACCCTCTCGCCTCACTCCCATCAGAGATTCGTTCGTTCAGACACCAGTGTACGAATTCGGAGGGCACCCGAGTAGAGACATTCGGCTCTCCTGGTAGGAGACTAAGGACCCTGAGGGCCGGTGCCAGTGGACGCCAGTCAGGACCCCGACGAGCGCCCGCCGAGATACGGCGGCTGATAGAACACGCCATCGAAGAAGTTCGCCAACTGCTGCATGGTTTGCTGGCGTGTGGATCCGGTCAGATCACCGAATCCATGCGGGGCGCCCGACAGGTCTTTCAACTCCGAGGTAACGGATCTCTGGCGCAGGAAGCGATAGAGACGGAAGGTCTGCGCGAACGGCTCCGCGGTGTCGGCGGTGCCATGAAAAAATATCGTGGGCACGGCGCGATTATCGTACGTTTTGGGAGAAGCGTCGCGGTATGCTGCCGGATTCTGGGCGAACGTGGTGTGGAGATAGGTGGAGAGATTCTGTTGCATCGCCAGATCACCGGCGCCATTACCGATACCCTCGAGATCGGTGGGGGCGAAAAAGCTGCCGACGGCGGCGATCCTGGCGGGAATTATCCCCTGGCGTGGCGCGTATCGCCCCTGGTTCGGCGTATACGCCGCCATCATGGCAAGATACCCACCGGAACCAGAACCCACCGCCGCAATCTGTCTGGGATTGATGCCGAGCTTACGGGCATTGGCGGCGAGGAACGCCGCCGCCACCTTCACGTCCCGGATATCACGCGGATAACCACCACCCTGGCCGGCAAGCCGGTAATTGATGTCGTACGCGACATAACCATGCCACGCCAGAGTCTGAGCGACGGCTTCGGTGGCTGGCGTCCCTTTCTGACCCTGTGACCATCCAGGACCGTGGATGACAAGCACCGCAGGGCGCGGCTTTGCGCTCGGGCCTGCCGGCAGGTAGAGATCGCCGGATCGATTGGGGTCATTCCAGTTGACGTAGGGCACGTTGCGAACCACCCGCACCGAGGTCACTGACGGTGGATGGGCGATGCCCGCAGTATGCAGAGCGGTGCCGGCAGCAGCTCCAACGCACGAATGTTCCGCTGGACAACCGGGCTGCGGCGTCATGACTGGCGTTCCACCATGGTTGTAGGCGCCGATCAGGCCACTCGGCTCACTCAGTAATGGACCCAGAGCAGTGGTCAAGAGAGGAAAATAGTGCCGCCAGTTGGGTGAAACCAGGCTGTAGTAATCGACGTCGGTGGCATGGAATGGCCCCTGCGGATTCAGTGCCCAGTACGCCCAGCCCACCTGCGGGTGAGCATGCAGGTAGCGCACGAAGCTGGCGAACCAGAAGCCTTGCTTCCAGCCTTGATTACTCGAAATACAGGCCCAGTACTGGTGACAGGTGCCAAACTCACCGACGAAGATCGGAGCCTGAAGTGCCCGCTGTGCCGACAGCAGATATCCCCACAGCCGGTTCCACCGTTTCGACAGCGAGGCATAGGTGGTATGGGGCGAGAACCAGTTCCCCTGCCACATGCTGGGCCCGTATTCGTGAACGGAGTACACGAGCTGGCCCGGACGTGAGAGAACAACGGGGTCGTATTGCACCCCTTCGAGGTTCGAGCCCCAGAGACCACCGACCATCTTGTCTTTCCAGGGATCGAGGTACATCTGGACCCCTTCGACGATGATCAACAGGTGGGGATTGATCGCCAGCAGATCATCACCCAACGTTTCCGCCACATAATGCCAATCACGATCGTGATAGTAGACACCGTGATAGGCACCCCAGAGCGGCCCCAGGCGGAAGTACGACTGTTCGTCAAATACA
The DNA here is from genome assembly GCA_963731225.1 of uncultured Chloroflexia bacterium. Taxonomy (GTDB): domain Bacteria; phylum Chloroflexota; class UBA5177; order UBA5177; family UBA5177; genus CAVSUG01. The sequence goes on along the minus strand of CAVSUG010000002.1, from coordinate 1,564,645 downwards.
CTGCCGGTGATGTGTGGCTCGTTGCGAAGATCGGCGCCGACAAAGGCGCTGTCATTCCGGAAGCGCCGTGCCAGTGTCTCCCAATCGGCCATCCAGGCGGACGCGGGATACTGAGTGGTGTACCAGAGTCCGGTCTCCAGCTCGGGTCCGCGACCCGCTTCCGACCGGCTGTTGACCAGCACTACCCGCAGGCCAAAGTCGTGCGCTCGCTCGATGATTCGCTGCATGATATCCAGAGAACGGAGACCACGAAACTGCGGGTTGGCATTCAAGCCGGCGGTCACTACCGGATTGGATTCGACGGTTTGGTCGGCAAAGGTGAGGCGAAGCGCATTGAACCCCAGGGCGCGCAGCGAAGCCAGAATGGAATCGAGCGAGGCATGGTCCAGGCCATCCGGTACGAAGGGAGCGTACTCGAAGCCGAACCAGTTCATCGCCTTCAGGGTGACCGGCTGATTCCAGGCAGTGTACAGTTGCGATCCGACGCCATGGAGCCAGAAATCGCCCGATATCCGGGCCATTGCCGCCTGCTTGACCAGTTGTGCGATCTCGGATTGGTAGCGTGGCATAGCGCGAGCGAGCTGCAGGTTGGGAGGGGGAATCGGGTGCGCCTGGGGTGCGTTCAGGTGGGTTGGCGGGGCCGCTTGTGAGGGCACGATCGGTTGATCGACCGCCGACGGGAACAGCAACCAGACGATAGCCAGGAAAACGGCTGCTGCCGCGACTCGGTAACCCCTCACAGTAGCCACCTCGAACTATCTCGAACGATAGCAGGGCGCATGCATACACGCCAGCTACGGCGAAGCACATGTAAGCCAATTGTAATCACCCAATCCCCTTTGTTGTGAGGGTCCTCCACGAACCACGCCTGGCGACTCGCCGGCGGTATTGCTGGTGACCTCGTGAGCACAACCGTGGCCAGCCTCACCAGCGGCGACCCGTACTGTCTCAGTTCGTTCGTCTACCCATTCTGGAAGTGAGCGGTTGTGTAACGGCCAGCCGTACAACCGAGCACAACTCAAATGCAGACTATAGAAAGGACATCGATGCATGAATCGATTCACACGAACCGGGACGATCGCACTTGCCACCCTTCTCCTTCCACTGGTCCAGGTGGGACCCATCGCACATGCCTCCGGCGGCAATAATGACCTCCAGACAGTCGCGGTGCACCGGCAGAACTGTACAACGGCTAGCGCTGGAGCGACAGTCGGCACTGCTCGCTTCTCACTGGATGACCAGGGCGGGGGCAACGTGAATCCCAACGGAATCGAGATTCGGGCTTCCTTGACCGCTGGCGTGCCGAGAACCAGCTATGCTGTGACTGTGGTGGACGCTGCCTGCCAGACTCTCGCTAGTGGAGGCACGCTCGCTACCGACGACCGGGGACGGGGAGACCAGGAATTCCACGTGTTGGGCAGCACCGTCCCACCGGGAACGAGTGTGCGTGTGCAGTTGGTTGCGACCGGGGATACGCTGACCAGTGATCAGGTGAGCGCTCCGTGACCCGGTGAACCGGCCTTTCCACGCCGTACTCGCAGGACCCATGGACGGCGGTCTCGAGACGGAAGCTCCTTCCAAACTGAACTAGTTCTGTAACTCCTTCGCCCATAGCACACGCACCGGAACACCCGTGCACGTGCTATGGGCCCCGTCGCGAACAAGCGAGGACAAGCCGCCAAGGCCCCGCCTGAAGGCGATTTGCGTCGGTTTTATTTCCTGCATCGGTTCATCGCTTTGACCGGCATACGTTCGGAGCACAGCGACACCGGACCCGTTCCTCTATAAGCTGGCCGTGACCAATACCCATGTCGTCGACTAATTGCCCCGGTAATCTACGTCGCTCGGTGGTGTTGGTCTACAGGTAACCTGCAATTCCTTGCTGACCAAGGTCCCCGACCATCGGTGACCAGCGACCATGGCCACGCGACCAGCGTCACGATTTACTAGTGTCACCTGTGCACAGTAGTGGAGGAGCGTACCGGTGACCCCAGCACGTCGACTGACGGCGAGAGCATTCCCCCGCTTGTCGGGACTGACCCTTTCCCGGCGCTTCGCACTCACGAGCCTCGTAGTCTTCATTCTTCTCGGCGTCGTACTTGCCTTCATCCTCGGACAGTCGGTACAGGGCATCGCCCTGAGCGACGCTCGCCAGACCGCCTACGACGATCTGCATGCCCAGCTCCTGCGTCGTATAAGCCCGCAAGACCTGATCAACGGCCGGATGACTGCTAGCCGTTACCGGGCCTTTGGTGCGTTCATCAAGGGCAGCATCATCTCTGACCGCACTGTGCGTGTCAAAGTGTGGGGCCGTCAAGGACGTGTCATCTACTCGAACGACCCACGGATCGTCGGAAAAACGTTTCCCATGGAAGGCGAACTTTCTGAGGCACTTCATGGAAATCTTGCCTCTGAGGTTTCGGACCTGAGTAAGTCCGAGAATCGGGATGACCGGCGATATGGAAAGCTTCTCGAGGTGTACATTCCCATCCAGTTCCAACAAGGTGGGCCGACGTACGGAGCCTTCGAGGTCTACCAGACGTACACTCCGGTCGCACGTCAGATCACCATGCTCCAGCACTCCGCATATGCTCTTATCGCCGGTGGACTGGCGATCCTCTATCTCCTGCTCTTCGGCATAGTTCACCATGGATCGAATACCATCATTGACCAGCAACGTCGCCTGCTCAAGCAGGCGCTCCACGACGCTCTTACTGATCTCCCGAATCGGACGCTTCTTCGCGACCGCCTGGAACAGGCCATATCCAGCGCCCAGAGTACCGGCAATTCCGTAGCCCTGTTACTCATGGACATGGATCGTTTCAAGGAGATCAACGATACGTTCGGCCACCATTACGGTGATCTGCTGTTACAACAATTCGGTCCTCGGCTGCGCAGCGCACTGAGGGACTCGGACATGATTGCCCGGCTTGGCGGCGATGAGTTCGCGATTGTCTTGCCCGCTACCGATGAGCCTGCCGCGATCCAGGCAGCAAACAGGATTCTGCGGGTGCTCGATGATCCGTACACCATCGAGGGATACAACCTCGATGTGGGTGCCAGTATTGGAATAGCGATCAGTCCACAACACGGGACCGAGGCACATATTCTCTTGCAGCGCGCGGATGTGGCGATGTATTACGCCAAGCGGACCGAGAGCGGCGCCGCGGTGTACGAGGCAGAGCATGACGGGTATAGTCCCGAACGGCTCGCACTCATCCGAGAGCTCCGGCTCGCGATTGAGTCGGAGCACATGGTTCTGCATTACCAACCGAAGGTCAACCTGAAATCCCGGCGCGTGGAAAGTGTGGAAGCACTCATGCGCTGGCAGCATCCAGAGCGAGGTATGATCCCGCCTGACCAGTTTATCCCGCTTGCCGAGCATACCGGGTTAATTCGACCGTTGACCCGGTTGGCGCTGAATTTAGCACTGGGCCAATGCCACCAGTGGCATGCAGCGGGTCTCAATCTGAGGGTTGCGGTAAATATTTCTGCCCGCAGTCTATACGACTCTCAGCTGCCTTCCCTGATCGACTCCTTGCTCAAGACCTGGAACCTGCCGGCAGAAGTCCTCGAGCTGGAATTGACGGAGACTGCGCTGATGGCGGATCCAGGGCGCGGCGCCGTCATCCTCCAGCAGTTGCAGGATATGGGAATCAGTATCGCTATCGACGACTATGGCAGCGGCTACTCGTCGCTCGCTTACCTGAGGCAACTACCTCTCGACACGATTAAGATTGACAAATCGTTCGTTCGGGACATGGCCACGGACGAGGCAGATGCCTTCATTGTTCGCTCCGTCACCGATCTGGGACACAGTCTGGGACTGGAAGTCGTTGCTGAGGGTGCCGAGAATCAACAGACGGTGCGACTGCTCACAATGATGGGTTGCGACGTGATACAAGGATACTACTTGAGTCGGCCTCTTTCGCCGGAGGCACTCGATTCCTGGTTTCTTGATTTGCGTGATAGGTCTGCTACGCCCCCGCGGACTGATCACGAACGTGTAGCGGTACAGCGCGAAACCTAGTGCCAATGCCGACCGCTGTCATGGTGCGTGGGCGGCGAGAAGATTATCTCTCGAAGGCGGCAACAGAAATATGCGTGACTCGGGTTCCACTGCGTTCCTCGAATGAACTGAGCGAGAGCGAGCATCTGCAACTCAAGAACTGACAAGTTTGCGACGGCGAGCCGTGGAGAACGATCGGCGGCGATGCAGTCGAGAGCATACAGGTAACGCAGTGCCGGAGGATGCCGGTTTCGTCTCAGACGAACTTTTTCTCGCCCGCACGAACTGGCACCCGCAGCTGGTTCTCTGGTGGCGCGAGCGGACAGACCCACCGGTAGTTGTAGGCGCAGGATGGGTTGTACGCGTAGTTGAAGTCCAGTTCGATGCGGTACTGGCCGTCGCTCAACGCGGACTCGCCCTCCGCAATCCGGAGAAAATCACTGCCCTTGACAGTATCGAAGAGATAGCGACCGCCTCCGTAGGTCTCGACCGGTGCGGTACTGTCGCGAAAGGGAAGAAAAAGTCCGCCGCCATAGACATCAATCCAATAGAGAGCAAGCGTACATTCGATGCCCTGGAGCCGGAACCGAACGCTTGCAGCTCGCGCCAGGGTGACAGACTCATCGCCGTCGAGCGGCACGACGCGACGTTGGGACTCGACATTGGGATCCACGATCGCCTCGACACAGGCGGAACGATCGTACGGAAAGTAGTCGAGACCGGTAAAGGCCGCCTTCTGCCCGGCATCGAGTGCCGATTGAGGGTGGGCGGCGAATAACTCATCGCGCCCCTGGCGGAATGTCGAGAGTACGGTGGCAGCATCATTCCCCTGGCGAAGCGAGCGATTTCGTTCGCGATACAGGTCGAAGACCCGGGTCCGAAAATCGTAAAGACTCACGTAGCCGGCAGAGGCCGGTGAATCCCCGGCAGTTTTACCATCGCGCGACCTGTCAGTCATCTCACCTTCCTCGATCGTCGTGTACCGGCCGGATCTCGCGCCACAGATTGCGAACCCAGCCCGGACGCGTCATCGAACGACGATTGGTGAACCTGCGTGCGGCGGGCGGCATTTCCAACCGGGCGGTCGCATTCGGTGCGTACTCGGGGCGCGTGTCGCGCCGCTCGAGTGCCACCAGGAAGTCGTGCAGCGAATTGCCAGGAAACGATGTATACACCGATCCGAGCGCGATCCGATGGTGAGCATCGCTATTGCCCACCAGGGCTACCTGTCCGACCAGGTTCGTCGTTATCCGGTCCAATCGGGATTGTGCGCCCTGCCCGATGCCGCCATTTATGGCCTCCATGCCGTCCAGTGGCTGACCCAACCGCAATCCTCGTCGAATCGTGGTCACCAACCAGGGAGGGTAGACGGGGTGAGCGGCGATACAGATAGCGCCGCACGCATGGGCATAGCGCACGGTCCACCAGAAGGGACGCAGTGACGGTATATCGCGGACCTCACCACTCGGGAAGTAGCAGAGCAAATGGCCGGCCAGATTGGTCACTTCGACTCCCGGTAGAAAGTCGAAACGGTATCTACCTCGCCGATGGATCTCAAGCGCGGCGCGGGCCGCATCGGTGCTGTCGTGGTCGGTGATGGCGAACACATCGAGGTCGGTTTCATCCTCGACATGCTGGAATAGCTCGGTCACCGTCTGATTACCATCGCCCCAGCCGTCGTGGCAGGTGTGCGCGTGCAGATCGGCTTTGCCCACGCTACTGCCTATGGATTCTGGACACTGAGCTGGAACGTCGACTGGACGGTGGTCTTGGAGGCCATTGGGGAGACTGCGATCGCCAGCTTCTTTATTTGATTCTTGGTCGGGTCGACGAGTAGCGATCCAGTGCCCGCGGCGTTCACCGGCACCCGTTGGACCACCAATCCATGGGCAGTGTTCTCGATCAATTGCACGGCCCACGACTCCGGAATGGCATTGTGCTTGACCGGCACGAACCCATTCGACGTCCACCCGGAGAAACCAGCATGGAGGCCGATCTCCGGAATGGTAATGTCGCGGAGGGCAAACCCCTGTAAGTTGACCTCGTCGTCGGTGACGTACTCGAACCGCAATTCGATACGATGCCCAGCATACGATGACAGGTTCACCGTTTCGTTGCGCCAGGTCTGGCTGCTGCCGGTATAGCCATTGCCGTAATTCGCGCCGGTAGGATTGGCCGAGGAGGTGTCGGTGCCACGCACCGTGCTCCAGGTCTTGCCGCCATCGGCGGAGACGTCGACATACCCGTAGTCATACTCATTTTCGATGTCGTACCACGCTTTGAAGTGCAGATGTGCCTGGTGCACTTTTCGGAGATCAACCGTACGCGTCAGCGTGGTATCGATCTGGTCTCCTCGATTCCCCCACCAGAACGATGAGTTTCCCGGCACGCCAACCAACGGCACGGTGGGAGACGCGCTGAAGTGAACCTCGAATGGTTTCTGTTGAATGTCTCCGCTCACCTGGAAGTACTGGGTGGCATAGGGACGGAGCGAGCCGCTGGTTGCAAGCGGCAGGGATACGGACGTCGAGGTGTCAACCGTGTTGGGCAGGAACGAATACCCATATTTGCTCCCGGCGGCCGAGGAGTCATCGGCGTAATTTGCCACGACCCAATCGGCAAAGACCTGATCGGCCGTCTCCGCAATGTGTTGCTTGCGCAGGACATCGTTGACCAGTTCGAGATCGGTGTAATCACGATCGTTCTCCAGGGCGTGGATCACCGACCGGCCGAAGCGGTTATAGATGTACGCGAGAAAGAGATATCCGCCGCCGTAATGAGCCGTGTTATCGCCCGCCCCAAACGTGTCGAGTTGGGTAGAAGGATCGTCCAGGAAAGCCTGGGCATAGCCGAGTGTCGAGTCGGGGTAGCCATTAATGCGTTGGGCCAACACGGACATCCCCTCATTCAGCCAGGCATTGTCGCGTGGGTGAACGTGGAAATGGATCATGTGCTGGAACTCGTGCGCCAGGGTTACATCAAAATCGCTGGTGCCCGGCGGAGTATTGGTGTTGATATAAAACATCTCGCGCACGTTGCTGTACGGGTTCACTTCGCGCGGATATTCGTCCTCGGCCGAAAAGAAGCCGGCGGCGCCGGCACTGCGCAGATCGCCGTAGAGACAGGTGATGTGAGGGTCACCGTCGACCCCCGGTCGCCATTCACTTCCATAGAGGTTTCGATCGGTGGGATAGGTCTTGTGCTCGAACTTGCTTACAGCCTTATTCAGGGCCGACTGGCTCACCTTCGCACCGTTCTGCACGTAGAGGTAGAGGTGTGGGGATTCGGCGCGAATGGTGGCATGCATCACAAAATAGCCAAGGTTATCCTCGGAGAGAACGTAGAACGAGTCCTGATGGCCGACCGGGTAATTGGGTGATGTCGTTCGCACCACATGGGCAATCTTGCGTGGCGGGCGCAATCTGAACGCGTCCGCCAGTTCGTACAGGTTTCGGAATGGAACCGGGCGAACCACCAGTTCCTGCAGGCTTTTGACCGCGACCCGGTGCGGTTTGGCTGCCGGCGTGGCAGCCGAAACGGCGCTGCATCCGGCCAGGAGCAGCGTAAGGAGCACGGGAATGAAGCGTCGAAGCGGCATTGGTTGTGGTCAGTCGGCCAGGGCGTGCGCGCGTGGATGAGCCTGATCGTATACCTGACGGAGTCGTTCTCGCGATACGTGGGTATAGATCTGGGTGGTCGAGATATTCGAATGCCCGAGCAATTCCTGGACCACGCGGAGTTCGGCTTCATTATTGAGCAGATGTGTGGCAAAGCTATGGCGCAACGTGTGGGGACTGATCTGATCGATGCCCGCCTTCCGGGCATACGATTTGAGGATCAGCCAGAAACCTTGACGGGTGAGCCGGTCGCCATGATGGTTCAGAAAGAGAGCGTTCTGCACCGCGCGCCGGATCAGAGCCGGACGTCCGTCTTCCAGATACTGTCCTACTGAGGCGCGAGCCTTCAGGCCAAATGGAATTTGCCGCTCTTTCGATCCTTTGCCGGTGCAACGAACGGTGTCGGTGGTCATATCGACATGTTCGAGGTCCAGCGATATCAATTCGGTGACGCGCATGCCGGTGGCCCAGAGCATGCGCAGCATGGCACGGTCGCGCAAGCCTGCCGGATTATCCGTAGCCGGCATCGCCAGTAAGAACTCGACATCATCTTCGGGAATCGAATGCGGCAGGTATTTCCCGATGCGCGGAGAGGGAAGGTGCTCTCTCAAATCGGTGACCAGGATGCCTTCATTCTGGAGAAAATGAAGGAAGGATCGCACCGTTGCGACCTTTCTGGCCACCGTGGTATCGGCGTAGCGGCGCTCGTAGAGGAACGTGTGATAGCGCTGCAGGGTGACCCGATCGATCTCCCAACCAACGATGCCCGCGGTGCGCAGAAATTCGTTGAACTGGGTGAGATCGTTCCGATACGCGCCGGCTGTGTTCAGTGAGCGTCCACGCTCGGCGGCGATAAAGTTGAGGAAATTATCGATCTGATCGTGAAACTGTTCGTCGTGCACCAAGTTACCCCCTAGCCCCCGGATAGGCGCGAAGCGCCTCAGACAGAATAATCATCGATCGGAGAAGAGCCTCCTCTTCCAGGACGAAGGCGAGACGCACCTCCTGCTTGCCCATGCCGGGCGTGACGTAGAATCCATCACCCGGTGAGACCATCACTGTTTCGCCGGCCAGCCGGAAATCGGTCAGGAGCCAGCTCGCGAAGCGCTCGCCATCATCGATCGGCAGGACGGCGAATATATAGAACGCTCCTTCCGGTCGGCGCACTGTGACGCCGGGCATCGCCTCCAACTGGGTGAAGACAACGTCCCGCCGACGTCGATAGATTTCGGCCAGCGCATCGGTATAGGCGCGGGAATCGCGCAGCATCGGGATGAGAGCCAGTTGCTCCACGGTAGGCGATGAAAGGCGCGCCTGGGCAAATCGCAGAACGCCCTCCATCACACCGGCGTGAGGACTGGCCAGGCAGCCCACCCGAGTCCCGGTGGCGCTGAAACGCTTCGATACACTGTCCACCACGATGGTTTGTCCGGCAGTGGCCGCGACCTTGAGCATGCTCATGTCTCGCGGGCCTTCAAAGACGATTTCGCGGTAGGTTTCGTCCGAAATCAGGAAGAGATCGTGCCGCGCCGCGATAGCGCTGAGCTTTTCCAATTCGTCGTAGGTAAACACCGTCCCGGTGGGATTGCCGGGTGTCGTGATCAGCAGTGCCCGAGTGCGCGGGCTGATCCGCGCCTCGATTTCAGACTTCGGAGGCAGGTGGTACCCGTCCTGCGCTGAGAGCGTCACCGGCACCATGGACACCGAGGTCATCTTGGCGAAACCGAAGTAGTTGGCGTAGGTGGGTTCGAAGACAATTATCTCATCGCCCGGATCGGCTACCGCCATCATGGCGAAGAGAAGGGCCTCGCTGCCGCCGGTAGTGACCAGCACCTGGTTGGTTGCCAGTTCGATGCCGAGATTGGCGTAATACGACTGCCAGGCCGCGACTGCCTGCTGGAATCCCTGTGACGGAGCGTAGGGAATGAGCGAGCTATCGTACCTTCTGATAGCCGCTAGCAACTCCTCCGGGGTGGGGAGATCAGGCTGACCGATATTGAGGTGATACACTCGCGTGCCTTCGGCCTTTGCCTGCTCGGCCAGTGGCATGAGCTTGCGAATCGGAGACGGAATCGCTTCTCGCGCCCGCGTTGAGGCGACTACCTGATGTCCCGTGACCATGCTTGCTGATACCTCTCAAGAGGGAGATTGATATTCGGCTAGAGGTGGAGAGGGGTAATCGCCGGCGGGTGCGAGCTATGCACGCTTACCCGTTATGTCCAGCGCGATGGTGCCATTCTACTCGGGCTAGAGCAGAGTGTGCGAATGCGACCACCAGCACAGCGCCGAAGGTAAATTATGGAGGATGGCACCGTCAATGTGCGAGTTCGCCAGGGCGGACGTTACACCGAAGGGAATCGGCTGCACCTGCCGGGCGATGCACGGAGACCGCATACCGGTCATCTGCTCTGGACGGCTCACGATCCCAGGTGGCCCAGCGCTCGACGAGCATCAGTCCGGCAGTCGCAGCCATGGCATCGTACTCGTCAAAGGACAGGCCAAAGTCGAGCTGGAAGCCCGCAATCAGCCGCCCATCCCGATTCAGATGCTTGCTCATGTTGGCCACGACTGCCCCCTCAGAGCCGGGCACCAGAAAAATCATCACGTTGCCGGCCAGCAGGACGACATCGAAGGTCCGTTCGAGCTCCACCGTGGCGAGATCGCCGAGATGCCACTCCAGATCGGGGGCCTTCCGCTGCGCCGTCGCTAGCATACCGGGATTCACATCAACGCCGACCACGTCCATGCCTTGCCGTGCCAGTTCGCGGGCAACGCGCCCGGTGCCGCAGCCGGCGTCCAGCACCGTGCGAGGATGAAAGCCCGCCACGAAGCGCGCCTCACCGTGCATATCCTGACCGCGAGCCGCCATGGCGTCAAATGCAGCCTCGTACTCATCTCCTGATGAGCCGCCGCAGAGCCAGTGAGTGGGTCGTTTTCTCGACATGAGCTGATCGTCGTCAAATCCGGGCACATCCCACCTCGACCGTGATGACCGCATTATCCAGTACTTCACTCACGAGTGTCGCCAGCCTAATCAGGATGCCTTCCCGGCTCTGCCCCCGTCCGCAGGCCGCGGGGCCGCTGCTTCGGCGGGGAACGGCCCGCCTCAGCTCGCTCGGTATCCGGCACGCACCAGGCGTGCGACTACGACGAGAGCACACAGTCCGGGGGGCGTGTGACCACGGCCGGGGCAGCCGGGTTGTACAGACGAGCGCGACGACGGGAGCAGCCGTCCCAGCACCCCCCTGATCATGCACTAAGCTGGAGCGGCTTTCGGGATGCCATTCTTCAATGGTTGGACAACGTAACCGCTGCTTTGTACCGTTGAGCTGATCTGGACCCATCGGAAGGTGGAGTGACATATGCCGGAAACCATCGACCTTGGCGGAACCTGGAAGTTTCGTCTCGACCCGAAACTCCTGGGTGAAAAGTACCGCGACCAGCTCAATTACACGCATGCCGATCAAGCTCGGTGGATGAGTGTCGACTACGACGACTCGGCCTGGGAGAAGATTCCGGTCCCAGCCTGCTGGCAGACGCAGGGGTACGGCTACAACGGCGTTGCCTGGTATCGGACCTCATTCCCGGCACCAGAGCTCGGCGGCGAGAAGCAGGCGTGGCTCGAATTTGAAGGTGTCGACTATTTCTCCGACATCTGGCTGAATGGACGGTATCTCGGCAGCCATGAGGGGTACTTCGGCGCCTTCGGATTCGATGTCACGCCCCACCTGAAGGACCACAACCTCCTCGCCGTCCGGGTTGACTCGCCAATTGACGCGCCTGGCGAGGAACACGAACTCGGCCAATTGAAGACGACGTTGAAGGGCGCCCTTGCCCGTTGGGACATGAACAACCCCGAGGTGAATCCGGGCGGCATCTGGGGCGATGTGCGGCTGGTGGTGACCGGCGCAGTGAGGATCGTGCGGACTCGGGTCACCGCCTATCCACAGACACTGCCCCCGCTCGGTGAGCCCGACGCCGAGGTCGAAGCCATTGTTGCGGTCGAGCTCGACCTCCACTCGTCCGCGCCAACTCCCCTCCTGGGATGCGAGCTGCATACCGCCATCACCAGTCATGCCGCCGAGACCGGCATTGCCACCGAGGCACGAACGATCGATGTGATGCCAGGGATGCAGACCGTTTCACTTGCCATCCGTCTACCGGCGGCGCGACTGTGGTGGACCTGGGACCTGGGGGAGCCGTGTCTCTATGAGGTCGAAGCATCGATCGAGATAACGGGAGCAGTGTCCGACGGCGCCAGTCGCTCCTTCGGAATTCGCCGCATCGAACGCGGCGAAGGTTCGTCTGTCTTTCTGAACGGCGTCAGATTCTTCCAACGTGGAGCAAATTATCTCTCCGATCAATTGCTTTCCACGATGACGCCGGAGCGATACGAACAGGATGTGAAGCTGCTCGTTGGGGCCAATCTCAACACGGTACATACCTTCTGTGTCATCGAGCAATCTTCGTTTTATGACTGCTGTGACGCCGCCGGTCTCCTGGTCTATCAGGACTTCCCGATGTGGCTCACCATGTCGGACTCGAGCGATCTGGTCCGGCGCGCCACCACTCAGCTCGAGGAACTGATCGGGCAGTTCGGCCATCACCCCAGCATCGGTATCTGGAACTTTGGTAGCCAGCCGAGTATCGCGAACTTCGAGAAGCTCTGCTCGGCGTTGGTGCAGACAGCCCGGGAACGCGATCCCGGGCGCATCAGTCAGCACGCGAACGCTACCTTCGCCTATACCACCGAGCCGGTGCACTCCCGCAATTCTTTCTTCTGGCCGCTCGAAGATGGCACCCGGCTCGCGCGTGAGTCCGACTGGCGCTGGGACGTTCATCTCTATGCCGGCTGGTATTTCGGTGAAGTTTCGGCCCTCCGCGATCTGCCGGCAGAGCATATCGAGCTCGTCACGGAATTTGGCGCCCAGGCACTTCCGGCGCGGGAGACTTTACTGGGCTTTATCCCGTCGGCGGGGGAGTGGCCACCCGATCGGGAACTGTATGCGCGGCATTGCCTGCAGTGGAACGAATTGCTTCGCCGTGTGGACCTCGGGAACGAGCTGGATGATTTCATCGCTCGCAGCCAGGAGTATCAATCCAGTCTCGTTCGCTATCACGTCGAGTTCTACCGGCGGCACAAATTCCGGCCCTGCAATGGAGCCCACCTGTTCTGCTTCAACGATTGCTGGCCCGCCGTTACGTGGTCGGTGGTTGATTACAACCGCATCCCCAAAGCTGCCTACTACGCCCTACAGAAGGCAATGGCGCCACTCCACATCCTGGCGGATATCGATGCTGTGGACTTCGAGCCGGATCGACCTGCTCAACTCCAACTGTGGGTAGTGAACGATCGACCTCGTCCGGTTTCGGAAGCCTGGGTCGAGTACACAATCACCCACGACGAGGGTTCGGTGGCAGCGACGGGTTCGATGCCAATCGAAGTGTCTGCCGGCGGAATCGCCGACATGGTGACTGTGGCGTGGTGTCCGGCAAACGTGGGCAGGCATGTGTTGGCGCTCTCCTTAAAGGACAGGGAAAGAACGGTCGCGGAGAACGAGTATGCGATCGAGGTGAGGCCCGGAGCCGATTAGGAGCGCGAGCTACTTCCCGTCACTCGTCTGGCGGCTTACCGTCAATTGCCTGGCGGATTCTCGCCAACTCCCTGACTAGCCGGAGTTCATCGTAGTGATACTCCTCGCCGAGGTACTCGCGGACCGGCGCGAGGAGCTCACCCCCTATTGTTTTGAAGGCAGCCTCGATAGTAGCTCGCCGTTCCGCACTGATTAACCGAGTAATGTCAATTGCCTCGCCGGCTTCGAGAGCCTGGAGCAGGTGCCCATAAATCGTGGCCAGTCGTAGGGCACGCGCCTGCGCAATCTCTCCCGGTGAGTGACCTTCACGAAAGAGACGAACCGTCTCCGCGGCGGTCGCATTTACTCCCATGGATGGCTTGCGTGGCGTGGCGAGGGCCTCGGGCAGGGGCATGGAGGTGGCGCCGGTCTCGCGAACATGGCGATCGATTTCCACCAGGAACTCGCGACCGTGGGTTTTTGCCAGGCGTTCTCCCACGCCAGGAATTCGAAGCAGTCGTGGCATGGAATCAGGGAGTTCCGCCGCCATATGCCGCAGTACCCGGTCGGTGAAGATGACATAAGGTGGAACTCCACGCTCGTCGGCGAGCTTCTTGCGCAGGGAGCGCAAGCGCTCAAAGAGGTCCGGATTGGGCTGGTCGACCGGCAGATTCGTGTCCGAATCCGGGACGGCGCGCACCATCGCGGTGACGCGAGCGCCCTCGAAAAGAACGCTCCTTCCCCTGTCCGTCACCGTCAGAGCGTTGAAGCGGTCTCCATCCTGACGGAGGTAGCCGCCTCGAATCAATTCTCGGGCCAGATGATGCCACGCCTCTTTGGTCCGATCCCGACCGATCCCATGGGTCGAGAGCCGGTCGTGGCGGAGATCGAGGATGCGCTGCGTTCGCCCTCCACGCAACACATCGATCACATGTGCGGCTCCGAACCGTTCGCCGGTCCGTTTCACGCAGGAGAGAAACATCTGAGCCGCGACCGTTGCATCCTCGGTTGACCCCGGCGACGTGCAGACATCACAGCACGGACTGTCCTGACCGCTGAACGATTCACCAAAGTACTCGAGCAAGGCGATTCGCCGGCAGTACACGCTTTCCGCCCAACCAGTCATGTGCCTGAGCTGCTCTGAGGCGATTCTCCGTTCCTCTGGTGTTTCCTTGTCCTCAATGAAGTGGCGCAGCTTCATCACATCACCGCCGCTGTAGAAGAGGATGCAATCGCTTGGCTCGCCATCTCGTCCGGCGCGACCGCTCTCCTGGTAGTAATTCTCCAGAGACTTGGGCAGATCGGCGTGGATCACGAAGCGCACATCCGGCTTGTCGATGCCCATGCCAAATGCGATGGTTGCCGTCATGATAGGGATGTCATCCTTGACAAACGCCTCCTGCCGGCGCCGCCGTTCGTCGGGATCCAGGCCGGCGTGGTAAGCAGTCGCCCTGAACCCGGCAGCCGTCAGTTGGGCCGCCAGTTTTTCGGTGCCGGCACGACTGAGACAGTAGATGATCCCTGAGGCCTTCGGATGCTCGCGCAGATACGATGTGAGCTGGGTGAAGACGGCGGTTTTCGGGCGGACGCTGTAGAGCAAGTTGGAGCGGTTGAAGCTACCCTGGAAACCCGGTGCCTGGCGCAGGCCGAGTTGGGTGCGGATGTCGGTTTGCACCCGTGTCGTCGCGGTGGCGGTGAAGGCACCAAACGGTACCTTCGGGAACAGTTCACGGAGCCGGCGCAATTCGCGATACTCCGGTCGGAAATCGTGGCCCCACTCCGAAATACAGTGCGCTTCGTCAATGGCAAAGAAGCTCAGTGGAACGGTGTCGAGGAACTTCAGGAAACGGGGCATCATCAGCCGTTCCGGCGCGACGTAGAGCAACTTCACCTTGCCTCGGGCGATGAGAGCCTGCCGCCGATCGATCTCGGCCGAATCGAGGGAGCTGTTGATGAACGTTGCCGGGACACCCAGGGCATCCATCGCATCCACTTGATCCTTCATCAGGGCGATCAAGGGTGATACCACGATCGTCATCCCGGTGCGCAGCAGGGCCGGCAGTTGGTAGCACAGCGACTTTCCACCGCCGGTGGGCATGAGAACGAAGACGTCTTGTCCATCCAGGATCGACTGCACGATATCGCGCTGCAAGGGACGGAAGGAGGAGTAGCCGAAGACTGTTGAGAGGGTTTTCAACATCCGGGTATCGTCGACGGCTGCCACGCTCATACCGTCTACTATACGCACTCACAGGGGAATCGAGAGAACCGAAGTCAACCAACGATTGTCGCCCGCACGCCAGCTGCCCGTGTACCAGCAGCGCGTCGAACTACCCTGCCGTTTCACCGTCGTCGCGCCCCTTATGGGTAATGCGGGTGCATGAAGGCGGCTGGAACAGTTGCAGGTCCCAGGTGCGACATGTCTGCAGCGCAAACCATCGTTCGACCCGCGGAAGATGTAGGCCGACGCCCTCTGTGGGCGGCTTCGCATTCCCCAACCAAGCAGGTCCCGATTTCGCCCAACTCGTCGGTGTGCGACGCCGTCAGAGGGACGGTATGAGGACATCGGGATGGCATCCGATGGGGGACGCCAAGCCGCCCACAGAGGGCGTCGGCCTACATCATTTCCCGTGTCGAGGACCCCAAATTCTGAAGTAACCACGTCGCCCCTGGCGGATGTTTGCCCGCTCCTATTGCGTTCCAGCGATCGGCGCCGCTGTGCAATGA
Organism: uncultured Chloroflexia bacterium; assembly: GCA_963731225.1. GTDB lineage: Bacteria > Chloroflexota > UBA5177 > UBA5177 > UBA5177 > CAVSUG01. Next base: position 1,548,719 of record CAVSUG010000002.1, on the reverse strand, counting down.
ATGACGCCCTGACGTTACGCTATTCTTACATTGACTATAGTACTGAAAGGGGCGTACTCATGCGACGTTGGATGGTTATCTTCATTCTCCCGTTGATACTGCTGACAGTGCCGTCGACCGCCTCGGCGGCGGGAAAACCAGGAGCGCAACATAGTCCCGCCGGACACAAGAATCCGCTGGTGACGCGCAGTGCCAGTGTGTCCGCGCCGGTCACCCTCTGGGTTGGCATGCTCGAGACTCAGGGCGAGAACCCCAAGGCGGCCCCGGATTGGAATATCACGGGATCTGGTTTGACGACGGTGCCGGCGGGCACGTCGGTCCTCTTCGCGCAGTATTTCCAGATATATAAGGGGCCGACGCAAGTCAATCTGACCTACACCGACAACGTTAACTTTAACGGCAAAAGTGTCTCCTCCAAGACAGCGTCCGGTACGCTGACCAATAATCCCAATGACGATTGGAGGCACACCTACGGTCCGCTTACCCTCAACAAAGCCGGCACCTATACGTATTGGTGCACAATTACTATTGGCGGGACGTCGTTTAGCGATCGGGGAACGATCGTGGTTCGGTAGGAGTGTATGATTTGCTGACTCATGGCCCCCTGTACGGGGAAAGCGAACCGGTGTACGGCGGCAGCCCCACTCGGGATAGCTGTAATGGCTGCATCGATTGCTGCCATCTGCCGGAGATTTCGCTGACGAACGAGGAGGCTGGTCGCCTGCGGGAGGTCCATGCCCGCTTCGAGACTCCGCTACCTGAGTTAGTGATCCAACCGGATCAGGCGCACGACGGCTGGCAGATTATGAAGGGGCCATGCGTCTTCCGACGCCACGATCGTCCGTTGGTGGCTGGCGGTTGCCGGATCTACGCTGATCGGCCGATCGGATGCGAGATATTCACCTGTACGCTACGTACGGAATTGCGCCGATCAAGATAAAGAGCAGAGGGAGCTGAAATGCCTGAGTCACTCTGGTGGCAACGCGGCGTCATCTACCAGATCTATCCTCGTAGCTATCGTGACAGCGATGGCAACGGGATCGGCGATCTTGCCGGCATCATCGAAAAACTGGACTACCTGCAGCGATCGCTACCGGTGGATGCCATCTGGCTCTCGCCGATCTACCCCTCGCCGATGGCCGATTTCGGCTACGATGTCGCCGACTATACGAACATCGATCCGATCTTTGGCGATCTCGCCACCTTCGACAGGCTGGTGAAGGAAGCACACCGGCGCGACCTGCAGGTGATCATCGACTTCGTCCCCAATCACACCAGTTCTCAGCATCCCTGGTTTCTAGAGTCCCGAAGTTCGCGCCATAACCCCAAACGCGACTGGTACGTCTGGCGCGACCCCAAACCCGACGGTTCGCCGCCCAACAATTGGCTGGCATTATTTGGTGGGAAAGCCTGGGAATGGGACGAGCACACTGGCCAGTACTATCTGCACTCATTTCTCAAGGAGCAGCCCGATCTCAACTGGCGGAATCCGGAAGTGAAGACCGCCATGTTCGACGTTGTTCGCTTCTGGTTGGAGCGCGGTGTGGACGGATTCCGTATCGACGTCGCCCATTTCATCATGAAGGACCCGGAGTTGCGCGACAATCCGCCCGATCCCGACTGGAAGCCGGGGCCGTCGAGTTGGGAGTACGCCTCGGAGCTTCATATCCACGACAAGGGGCACCCAGATGTCCACGGCGTCTACCGGGACCTGCGGCGACTGCTCGACGAGTATAGCGCCGACCGGCCGCGAATGATGGTGGGAGAGATCCACATCTTCGACTGGCCCGTCTGGGCACAGTACTACGGTGCGGCCAACGATGAGTTTCATCTTCCCTTCAACTTTGGCCTTCTCGATATCCCCTGGCAGGTTCGCGCGGTCAGGGAGGTGGTGGACGGCGTGAACTCAGCTTCCGGGGAGGTTGGCGGCTGGCCGAATTACGTCCTCGGCAATCATGACACCCACCGAATCGCCAGCCGCATCGGCCAGGCGCAAGCACGGGTGGCGATGATGCTCTTGCTCACTCTTCGCGGCACCCCCACCATGTACTATGGCGACGAATTGGGGATGGAGGACGTTTCTATTCCACCGGATCGTATCCAGGATCCATTCGAAAAGCTGACCCCCGGTCTCGGTCTGGGCCGAGATCCCGAGCGCACGCCGATGCAATGGGATCCCAGCCCGCACGGCGGTTTCACTGCCGCGGACGCCGAACCCTGGCTGCCGCTCGCCGCCAATTTTGGCGCGGTCAATGTGACTGCCGAACTCGAGGACCCCCACTCCATGCTCGCCCTCACGCGGCAACTCCTGCAGCTTCGGCGTCAGCACCGGGCGCTGCACAGCGGTGGTTACACCCCGCTCGATTGCTCGGTGGAGAGCTGCCTCACCTTCCTTCGGGACGATGCCGGCGACCGCTTCCTGATCGCGCTCAACTTCGCCGATAGAGAGGTGGAGATTCCCTTTACATATTCCGCGTTGATCCCCACGGTCGACGGGAAGGGAGGTACGCTCGTCCTCTCCACGCATCTCGACCGGTCCGGCCCCGTCGATCTCGGGCGATTCACCCTGCGGGCTAATGAAGGCTGCCTGGTGCGCCTGGACGGCACGCGACCGTCGGGATAACCGGCACCGCGGCGGGCCGGGATCTGCTGGCAGCCGAAAGCGCAGCGGTCTGGCTAACGCTGCCGCCCTTCGATCCTCATTGAATGTGCGTTCTGACTACGATATGCTGATGTCACCAGGAGTTTTTGCAGGAGGAGCCCATGCACCATACAGTCAAACTTGCCGCCGCTCATCGGCCTTTTGATGGTATTCGCGATCGCCTACCCGGCCAATGCCAGCAGTGGACTGGCAAAGATGCAGTTCGGCACCGGCCACTCGCCCAGCGGCGCGGTCACTCACACGACCTCGAAATTCCATCTCGGTCAGACCATCTACTTCTCGGCCTCGCTCTCGTCGGCGCATTCCGGCAAATTCGTGCTGCGTCTGACCGCCCCGGATAAAGAGACCGCTGACTTCCCGCTTAGCGGCAAGAGTGGTGACATCATCTCCGGGCACGTCACCTTCACGCGCCGGCAGGCCAGCGGCACCTATCAGGCCCAGATCAGGGTAGGAAAGTCTGCAATCGCGACGGGCGCCTTTACCTGGAAGAACTGAACGTTGCCTGACGAACTGGAACACCTGCAGGCGATCGTCGAGCGACTCGGAATTGTGCGCCGCGAAGAGATTCCCGAGCCTGATCCTGCGCCGCTCTGTCCGTACTGCAAGGGCGCTGGATATTTGCGCCATGACGTTCCCGTTGATGACCCGCGCTTCGGTGAGCTCGTCGAATGTGAATGTACCCGCAAGGAACTCAGCAAGAAGCGCCAGCAGATTCTCCTCAAAACCAGCAGATTGGAAAACCTGAGTCACCTCACCTTCCACGACTGGAAGCGCAAGTACCAGGGCCGTGCTCTTCCCGACTCGCCTGATGCTGCCTACGATCGTGCCCAGATGTACGTCGAGCGCCTCTCGTTGAATGACCGTCCCTGGCTGTTCCTCTATGGGACTGTCGGTACCGGCAAGACGCGTCTGGCGGCTGCCATCGGCAACTATCGCGTCGAACATGGTCAGCCGGCGGTCTTCATGGTCGTTCCGGAGCTTTTAGATCATCTACGCGCAGCCTACTCGCCAAACAGTGAGATCGGTTACGACGAGCTGTTTGAGAGCCTCAAGAACACGCCGCTTCTAATCCTCGATGAGCTTGGCATGGATACCGCGACTCCCTGGGCCCGCGAGAAGCTTTACCAGTTGATCAACCACCGCTACAATCTCCGACTTCCCACCGTTATCACGATGAACATGCCCTCCGATCGGCCGATTGACGAGCGCCTATGGTCGCGCATCAACGACGTCAATCTCACCACCGTGTGCGAGGTCAATGCCGACGACTTCAGGAACCCGAAGAAGCGGGAACAGGTAGTCCGGAATGGCGACCCGCCGGCGCGCAGGAATGCAACCCGCCGGCGCGAGGAACACGTGCCGTAAGGTAGCTATGCTCGCCGCGAGCGGCCGGTCTCCAGCTGCGCCGTCTCGCGCCCGGAAGCCGCGGCCAGAAGCCAGTCGAGGGCGACCCGAACACGTTGCGGGAACCGCGGCAGCTTGGTGAGATAGACCGAACGCCACATCATCCAGGCAACGATGCCCTTGAACTGGAGGCCGAACACGCTGGCCACGCCCACCCGATTGCCGACAATCGCCAGTTCACCGATCGGCGTGTAGACGAACGGCTCCTGCTTTCCGCCCCGGATGGCGGCGGCAATGTTTCGGGCCACTTGAGCACCCTCCCGGATCGCGTTTTGCGCCGTCGGAGCGTACGTCTTGTTCTTACCAGGCTGAGGGATCTCGGCACAGTCGCCCAGTGCCCAGATCGAAGGATGGTCGGGAACCGCACAGGTCGAATCGACCTCGATACCGCCGTGTTTCCCCATTTTCAGCCCGGAGCTGTGGATGACCGGACTGGGCGTGACACCACCGGCCCAGATCAGTGTGTAGGTCTCGATGCGACGCGGCTCCTTGTCATCTTTTCCTTGAAGCTCGACCCAGTTCTCTCCCGCGCCGGTAACCTTGGTGTCCAGCAAGACTTCCACGCCCCGTTCCTCAAGCTCGTGTTGCGTGTACGCCGCCAGACTCTCGCCGATTTCGGGTAGTAGTCGTGACCCCGGTTGGATGATGATGCAACGGATGTCGTCCGGCACCACGTTCGGATAATTGCCTGCCGCGGTACGAACCATATCGTTCAGAGCGGCCATGGTCTCGACACCGGAGAAGCCGCCGCCACCGACCACGAAGGTAAGAAAACGTCGACGTTGCTCGGCGTCGGGCTCTTCGCCGGCACGCGCCAGCAGCGCCAGCGAACGGCTGCGAATTTCCATGGCATCTTCGATCTGCTTGGCCGGCATCGAATGATCCTCTAGCCCGGCGATGTGATGGTAGTTGGTGACCGAGCCGAGGGCGATCGCCAGATAGTCAAATTCCAGTTGTCGAGTCGCGTCCGGGATACCAAACTTCGGGGCCCCGACGGCGATGCTGACCGACTTCTGGTCGACATCTATTTTCTCTACTCGACCCTGTTCAAACCTGATGGCGTGCCCGGCGAGTGCTCGCACCGGCGCGACAACATGTGATGCCTCGACGGTGCCGCCGGCCACCTCGGTCAGCATTGGTGTGTACAGCGAGAAGTTATTTTCGTCGACCACCGTGATCTCACACTCTTCGGGCTTGAACAGCCGGCAGAGTTCCTGGAACAGGCCGACGCCGGCAAACCCGGCGCCGAGAATGAGGATCTTCGGTTTACCAGTCATAGCTATACCTCCTGATGAAAGTCGAGCACACAGAATCCCTTGCGCTCCAACTTGACGGTGATGCCCCGCTGAATCTCTTGGGGGGTGATGCGTTCCTTGCCAACGACCCATTCGCCGGCCATGCTGTTGTAGGAGTGCAGCCGGTAAAGACCACTCAGATCGCAATCGGCGCGGATCGACGTCGTAATGGTCCTCTCGGCAGTATTTCCGGCGAATAGAACCAGCTTCTCCCGTTCGCGCAAGCCAATGGCGCAGATGGGGTCGCCGGTGGCGCTCACTGCCGGCGAGACATCCGATTCATAGGCAACATACGCCGAATTTTCCCCCGGTGTGGAGAAGTTGGTGAAGATGCGCAACTCGGGCATGCGAGCAGCGAACCAGGTGCAGTGCTTGCCGCGGTGAGGCAGGTTCTCCACGGCCATCCATTTCCAGTCGGGTGACAGGTGCGGTGAGATGGTCACACTGTCTCCCGAGACGTCGAAGCCGGCCATGCCCTCGATCGCTGCCCAGAGGTAGCGAGGGGGAAACCAGGGCGAAAGCATCATTCCCTGATTGACGAGGGTTTCGCCGTTGAGCCATTCGGAGAACTGCCCGGGGACAGTGTTGTTCCCGCGCGGGTCGGTCGAGTAGTTCCGGAACGATGTGCTCAGCGCATGAGCCATGAATTCCGGCGAGTGACGGGCAGCGGCGAAGGCGTACCAGAAGGAGACACCCACCCAGACGCCGCCGAGAAGCCCCCAGCCACCGGTCGGCGTGTAGATCGGTGCGTCACGCGGCGAGGTGCGGATGCCGGAGGGCGTCCAGAAGTCCTCGTTGCTCAACCGCCCAATGATGTGCGCCGCGGTTTGATCGCCGGCCACGCCGAACATAACCGGAAAGACGAGATCGGAGGTCACATCGCTGCGTGGATGTCCATCGAGATCGATATGCAGATAGTAGAGGCCGGTCTCTGAATTGAACAAATGTCGTTGAATAGCCTCTTTCAGCTCCCCGGCCGCGGTATCGAACTCGGCGCTAGCCTCGTGATCGCCAAGGACGCGGGCCATGTGCGAAACGGTCTTGAGGGCAGCGTAACATTCCGAATTGACCTCGGTGGTGGCTCCGGAAAGGCGATAATCTGGGATCACGTTTCGCCAGCCGACGATGCCCCAGTCTGAGACACCGTCCGCGGTGCACCAGACCAGGCCCCGCTCGTCGCGCTGGGAGAGCACGTAACGCATGGCACGAACGGCGGCCGGGTGAACCTCGCGCAAAAAGTCCGTATCTCCGGTGGCGTTGTAGTGGTGCCAGAGGGCCATCACCAGTAAGCGGCGTGTTGTCGTTGATGTTCAGACCGTAGGTTTCTGTCTTCCCGTTCCGGATGTCGTAATACTCGACGACCAGTCCGCTGGGCTCTTGCAGCCGGACGTAGGCCTTGAGCGACTCCCGAGCGAACTCCGGAGTGAGATAATCGGCGCCCATGGCGTACCAGGCAGTATCTCGCCCGACACTGTTATTCGAGCGTGTCGGATCGTTGGTGAAGCACCAACCCGTCGCCGCCCGGTTCTGGACTCGCAGCATATTGGCCTTGGCCCAGATCACGCCTCGATTCACATGCGGATCGGGGGTCAGCACCACGGACCGACTGAGCACGTCGTGATAGTAGGCTTTGGTGCGGTCCAGCGCCTCTCGCGCGGGCGGACAGGAGCGATAGTTTTTGAACGCTTCACGCCGCCCCTGGCCGAAGCTGGCCAGATAGTGGAACCGTACCACCTTACCCGGCTGGAGGCGGTGCCTATGCTGGAGCGCGCCCAGAGGATCGGTAGGGGCTGTGGTCGTGCAGGAAAGCGGACCGGGGCAGGTGTCCGATACTGCCTTCTGGACGTCCAGGGTGGTTTCCCAGGTTTCTGGCTTGAGCGAACACCCGAACAGGCGGACCTGCTCGGGTGATTTCCGATTCCAGACAACCAGGGCGCCGAGGCGCTTGTCGAAACTCGCCACCACGTCGTGGCCGGTCGAACCGCGCAGAATTGCAAATGCATAGGTAATCACGTCGACGGGTTCGTCGCCGTGGTTGGTCAATTCGATCCATTGATAGAGGCCCGGAGGGTCGACCGATCCATCCGAGCCTGGCTTCCCGCTGAGCACGAACACGGTCTCCTTCACCGCGATATTGAGCGTGAGATCGTAGGTGTGCTCCTGATGCTCGGGGTGGAAGAAAAACGTCCCGGGCCGGCTCTGCGCCAGGTACATGCCGGTGCAGGCGTCGAAGTGGCGCAGCACGATGGACCCGAAGACGGTCTGGCCCATATCGACGCTGTAGAACTTCTCGATCGCGCCATTGGCTTTGAGTATTGTCGTGGCCTTCGGGCCGCCGAGCGTGCTGCCGACGGCAAGTTCATTATCAGGACATTCATAGACGGCAACTCGGCCGGTCTGGCCAATGCCCTGGGCAACACTCAGGGTACGTTCAGATTTGGTGTCAAACATAGTCTTTGTCTCTTTGCAGGCAGAATCGAGTTCGCCGAACCGGCGACAAGACTTACCGGGTGCAAGATTGGGACCCGCCCGTATGCTGGTCAATCGAGCTGGCACTCGCACACTGCGGCTGACCCCTGCTTTACAATGTGACGTGCGGAGCGTTCTCGGACGCTCAGAGCTGATAGGCCTACACGTCAGCGCACCGAACTCGAGGAGTTTCCATGGCAGGAAGTGCCGACAGCTACATTCGGTTACATTCAAGTTTCATCCCGAAAACGGACAGTATGTGGCGCGCTGTGTGGAGCTTGGAATCTCGACCGGCCAGGAGTCGTGGATAAGGCGATTCATCGGATCGAAGAAGCGACCACCTTGTGGATCGTCAGAACGCTTGAGCATGTGGGGGTAGCGCGAGCGTGGTATTCGAAGAAGCCGGAATCAAAGTGTTTTCCGGTCGTCCGACGCGCAGCGCGATGTGTCCGTTTGCACACCGAACGGATGAAGTGCTCTTGAGGACGCTGCGCAGCGCGCGTTCGCCAGAATTCGGATTCAGTGTAGATCGTCCAGGAGGAAGCGCAGCACTCCCTGTCAGGACTCTTTGTAGCCGTCAAGGGTGGGAGAAAGTGTCCTCCAGGTTGGCGAAGGAGCTCGCGAAGCCGCTCGAATGTCCAGGACCGATTCTCACAATGGCGCGTTCGATGTCGGTCCAATATCCGTGTGCGAAGTGGAGACCCTCGTCGAGAAGGCACGGTCTACCAAAGACTGTCGGCGATGGCATCGAGGTCGCCCTCGTACACTTCGTCCAACCATGCGACCTCCCAGACCGCGAGTCCCGTGCCTTCGACGCGCGCGTAGGCCGGCCCCTTTCCGGCCATGGCTGCGATGTGCGGGTACTTGTCGGCGAGTATGTCGTACATGTGATCGAATCCTGGCTCCATTGTCGACGTATCAGGCGCAAGGTCAACTCGACTCAGTCGAGCTTTCGGTATCCAGGTCATGCCGCGTGACAGTCGGCTACCTGGATAGAGAGAGCTGGGTACCGGCCCCAGTTGCGTAGGCACAGTTCATGCATTCGTCAAGATGCAGCGACACCGTTGTACTGAACCATTCTGGGATGTACGGAGGACTTGCATGACCGAACAGCAGCTGCCCTGTTCCACACCTGCAAAGCCGCGATACCCCATATGGCACCCGGTTCGGCCATCATCAATGTGGCCTCGGTCGAGACGTTCGAGCCGGACCCCAACGCGCTCGCCTATTCGACCAGTAAGGGCGCGATCGTGACATTTACCAAGTCGCTGGGTGGCCAGGCGATCAAGAAAGGTATCCGTGTCAACGTCGTGTGTCCGGGGCCCTTCTGGACGCCATTGACCACTGTCTCTATGCAACCAGAATTGACGTCGAATTACGGCCATCAGACGCAAATGAAGCGCCCGGGACAGCCCAGAGAAGCGGCGCCTATGTTCGTCCTTCTCGCCTCAGCGGACGGAAGCTTCATTGCCAACGAGGTCTTCGTGATGGCCGGCGGCATGCCGATGCCCAGCTGAAAACGGGTGGTACTCGCTGCCAGACAAACACCGGGGAGTTGAGGCGCAGAGAACAGGCGGAGAAAATCGCCCGACCAGGACCGGGCACGGCGCATCGCGCAGCACCGCACGAGTTGTTCCATTGATTCCTGGATAAAGCCAGGGAAACCTGGTCGGCTTCAACCCAAGGAAAATGGCGTCTATCTCGCCGGCCTGGGCCTCGTGAAGAATCGTTTTCGCCATGTCATGGGTCCGCCGCAGACGAGGCTCGACGGCGATGTCGTACGGCTCCGTGAGTGCCCAGGCATGATGAAGTGCCCGCAAGGCGGGTTCATCAAAGTGGGCGGGAAGATCCGCCAGGCGCAGAGCGCGATGCACCACGGTTATGCCGAGTAAGACGACGCGACCTTGAGAATCCACGACGGTGCAAGCGAGCTGTAATGCCGCCTCGGCGTTCTCGCTGCCGTCGAAGGGGACCAGAACGTTCCTCACTGCTTCCTGCTCCAGCACAGATATCCACAGTCACTGTGGATGATCCGGCGTTAACAGGGCATAAACGTGAGAGGCAGAAGCGTAAACAATCATAATTGCTCTGCCGTCGTGCGGGGCGGTATCGCCGGCGCAGTCAAGAGCAGGCCAGGTCCAGATGGAAAGAGATTGTGCTGAACTCGAAGCCGGTATTTCTGCGTTTACACCATCTGCCGTCGTCTTGCGAGCGAGAGCACGGCATCACCGCCAGCAGCCACATCTGAGGCGATCTTGCCGCTTGCGTCGACCAGAATCCCCATTGGCGTCCCGTGGATGCCATATGACGGACCGGCGCCGAAGCTCGGGTCGAGGAGCACCGTCGAGCGCAGTCCCATGGCGCGGATATCTTCCACTGGCCCGGATGAAACCACCAGCAAACGTGGATCGTCCTTACTGCTGGCGTCTTCCCAGGCCTTCAGTGCGGGCACCATCTGGCGGCAGAACCCGCAACCGGTGTTCCAGAAGAGAACCAGCGTCTCGCGCCCTCGAAAGTCGGCCAGGTCCACCAGCTTGCCGGCGAGATCGGGGAGACGAATTGGCGGCGCGACATCACCGATGGAGACGCCACGGTGCCCATTGCCGTTGCCGCCACCGTTGCGAGCCGGCTTCTCCACATGGTCCTGGACCACCACCAGGTTGCCCAGGGGCGCGGTTCTGCCGGCAAGCTGGAAGACCGCATCGGCGCCGCCGGCCAGGTCAGAGGCGAACCGTCCGTCTCCATCGACCAGAATCCCCATCGGCGTTCCGGTGGCGCCATAAGCCGCCGACACCGACCCGGTGGGATCGTGGATAACCGTGGAGCGCAGTCCCAGAGCACGAACCTGCTCGATTGGCCCGGTCGAGAAGATGAGGAAATCGGGGGCCGTGGAGGGTTTCGACTTCTCCCAGGCCTGGAGATTGGGCAACATGCGCTGGCAGTAGCCGCAGCCGGGATTCCAGAAGACGAGGAGAACTGATCTGCCCCGGTAGTCTGTCAGGCGAACCTGCTTCCCGGCAAGATCGGGTAGATCAAAGGCAGGAGCCAGTTCATGCCGTTGTGCTCGTGAAGGAGACGGCGCCGCCGTTGGTGGGACGGCCTGCTGAGCCGCGATCTGTTGCGCCACTGGTTGGGGCACGACCGGCGGGGTTGGGGCTTGCGGCTGCGGCACCGTCGGGATCGACCCCGATCCCAAGGCGCTCATTCACCATCGCCCTGATCGCATCGGCGCCCGCCACCAGCCCGGTGGCAATGGTTCCGGCCGGCGAGACAAATACCGCGCTCGGGGTGCCGCGAAATTTGTAGGCCTCGGCGGTTTCATACTTCTCTTGCAACAACACCTGGCCAATGTCGTGACTCGCCAGCTTGCTTCGATTCGTCTCCGCCGTTCCCGTACTCACCAGAGCAACGGTCACACGATCGCCATGCTCCCGCTGCCAGGTGGCGATATCGGGAAGCAGCGAGGTGCACGGCCCGCAGCCAGGACTACCAAAGAGGAGCAGCACGTCTTTGCCGCGAGCACGCAGGGCATCGAGCGTCAGGGTCTCACCATAGAGACCGGGAAGGGAAAAGGCTGGAGCGACGCTTCCGACGGGAAGCCCCGACAGCATGGGTGGTGCGGCCGGCTGGGTTGCTGGCAGGGAGTCTACTTTCACGCCGGATTCGAGGGCTTCCAGACGCAATAGCAGGCGCCCGTTTTGGCGGAGGAGATTGAGCAGGAGCGATCCTTCGGCGACCAGAAGCGTGAAAAGCAGGAGGGCGACGATACCACCGACGAGTTGGGAAACTGTCAGGGCATCGATCCAATTGGTGGCGCTGATGCCGGCGGAGTGGACGCCGGCGATGCCGACGAAGGCGGCCAGTGCCAGCAAGAACGCGTTGCGCACCAGTACCGCCGGGCCAATGGGTTCGGAATGGAGCTGGCCGAAGCAGTGGCAATCGGGGGTCCGGCCACGGGCCAGATTGATGCCGATGGCGGCGATGAATGTCAGCAGCAGCGCGGCCGCCGCCAGTGAAGCAACCCACGCGGTGGCACTCAGTATGAGACCGACGGTGATAGCCAGTTCGAGCAGCGGAATGAGCTGACCGAGAGCAGGAGCGAGAATGGCAGGCACGCCAAAGCCGGCAATAGCCTGACGCGAGCCACGAAGATCGGCGAGTTTGCTGAGACCAGCCACCGCAAAGACGGCAGCGAGGGCCAGACGGGCGATGAGCAATGCGATGGTCATTCTCGGTCCTTTCCTATTAATTGGGACTCGGTAGATGCGTTGTACCTCGTCGGCGTATCTCGTCGGTCCGTCAGCAGCAAGTCGTCCCTGTGGTACAGCACTGTTGTGACGATCCGTCGCTGCAGAGCGTGCACGTACTGCCGCTTGGGCAACAGTAAAGACCATCCGCTTCGCCGGCAGTCTGGAGGCAGCAGGTTGTGCCGTCCGGGCAGCAGCCCGAGTTGTACCCATCACATGGATGGGTGCCCGAGTCGCAGGCCGCACAGGTGCCGTTCAAGCACTGCATACCTTCCGGGCAGCAGGCCGGATCCGAGTACGGGAAGCATTGGGTGGCATTGGCCCCACAGCTACAGACGCCGTTGGCGCATGGCTGCCCGTTGGAGCAGATCTGGCCAGGTGACACGCAGTTGGTGCCGTCGCAACAACCGGTGCAGGTGCTGGGATCGCAGGTAGTCACACAGGTCCCAGACTGGCAGGCCATGCCAGTCGGACAGCCGCAGGTGCCACTGGTGCAACAACCGCCGGGGCAGGACGAAGGCGAGACGCAGGTATTGGTGCTATCGCAGCACATGTTCGCCGTGGCACAGGAGACGCACGAGCCTTCCAGCATGGTCTGGCAGGGATCGCACGGCGTGAGGCACTGTCCGTTGGTACAGACCTGGCCGTTCGAGCAGGTCTGTCCGGGGGCGACGCAGTTACCGTTGTCGCAACAGCCGTTGCAGGTAGCTGGATCGCAGGTCGTCTTGCAAGTATGGGTTCCCGGATCGCACATCGTACCGGCCGGACAGCCGCAAACCCCGTTCTTGCAACAGCCATCCGAACACTGGGCCTGATCGACGCAGACGCCGGCAGTATTGCAGCACTTACCTTCCGATGCACAGGAGACGCACGTGCCGTTGATGCAATCCTGGCAGTCGGGACAGGCCTCGACACAGGTCCCATCGGCGGCACAGCATTTCCCCACTCCAGCGCACGAGCTGCACAAGCCATTGGCATCCGGGGTCAGACAGGGGGAGCCGGCGCCAACACACGTACCCTGGATGCATTCTGAGGTGGAACCCGGAACGTACTCGCTGCACTGGCAGCAACCACCATTGGGGCAGGAAGCCACGCCGCCGTGGTTGTTCGAGCACGATTGCGGTGGTGGCTCGTTATTGGGAACGCAGGTTCCGTTCTGGCAGGTTTCGTCGCTGGCGCAGCCACAGAACGTATTGGGACCCTGGACCGTCCGGCATGCATCCGGACATTTGGCGCAATCGAGGCAGGCGCCGGACGCGCTGTCGCAACAGGTGGTCCCGGTAGTTTGATAACAGAACTGACAGAAACGACCATCAGCGGTAGGTGTCTGACATGGCGGGCACTTGTCGTTTTGCGTGCAGACTGGATTTCCGCTCAGGTCCTTGTCGCAGTGGTAGCCGGCGTCACAGCCACAGAACTTCTGTCCCTGGGCATCGGTATAGGAACAGCCAGCCGGACACTGGAAGCAGGGGATGCAGGTACCACCATTGCAACACTCGTAACCGGCGTCGACAGAGTTGTAATTGGCGCAGGTGACGCAGACGCCGAACAAACACTTCTCACAGGCGGCGCAGCCGCAGGCGCCGGTAGCCTCGTTACAACAATCCCCACCGCATTTGGGAACCTCCTGGTTGTCCACACAGTGGTAGCAGAGGCTGTGAGGAACACAGGCCCCACTTCCCGGCGCGCTGGATGCTCCGCCGTATTTCTGCTTCATCAGGTTCTCCCACGAGTCGGTCCACGGTGGCAGCTGGGCATGCGCGGAACGCGATCCGATCTCGACGCCGAAGACGCTCCCCAACACAGCGCCGGCGAGCAGCTTGAGCGCGGTACGGCGCGGCACTGGTCGCGCCATGGCTCTGGTCAACTCATCGAAGCGTTGCTCTTCCATACCGGCCTCCTGATTTCGCCGTCCTCATCGATCGCACACATTACTCATCGGGCACATCGTTCGGAAACGCACTCTGGAAGAACGCGAGCAGGGTATCCCAATCCCGGAAGTAGCGGGTTTCGCTGCTGGTCGCGTCACGCGCCTGGCTGCGCCACTCCCATCGATTGGCGCCGAGCTTCTCCTGCCATACCCGCACGCTGAACAGGCGGCTGGCGCCGGAGCGTCTGGGCGCATCTCTGAACTCGCTTTCCACCATGACTTCGACATCATACGCAGCGCGCGTTACCAACCCGTTAACACGTATTGCGATATATTCTTCCAGAGAGTTGACATCTCCCGACTCTCTGATACAACATGCATGGAAGGAGCACGGTGACTACGGTCCGAGAATGGATGTGATCGAAATCGCGTTACGCATCGAACTACTGGCTAGATTCCGTCTCACTGCCGGGGACTCGACCACCGAGCGTTCGCTGCCTCCCCGTTTGCAATCGGTCGTCGCGTTGCTCACTCTGCACGCCGGTATACCGCAGTCTCGAGAGCGCATCGCGGAACAGTTCTGGCCTGATGCGCCCGAAACCCAGGCCCGGGGAAGCCTGCGCAAACTGCTGTTCGACCTCCGTCAAATGGTGCCTGAATCTCATGACTTGCTGCATGTTGACCAATCGAGCGTGTGGTGGAAGGCGGAAGGTCCCTGGACGCTGGATGCGCGACTGTTTGAGCTCGCCTGCCGTGAGGCCAACGATCTTCACTCGCTTGATCGTGCTCTCGAGATGTATCGCGGCGAATTGTTGCCGGCATGCTATGACGAGTGGCTCATCCCGGAACGAGAGCGCCTGCACCAGCTCTTTCTCGATGTGCTGCATCGCGCCATGGTCGGGGCCGAAGAGAGACATGAGTACGCGCGGGCCATCGAGTATGCCGGCCGGCTCCTCGAGCAAGAGCCACTACACGAGGAGCAGTATCGCACACTGATGCGCCTGCACGCGCTCGCCGGAAACCCGGCGTCGGCACTCCGAACGTATCACCTCTGCGCCCACACGCTTCAGCGTGAGCTGGGCATCGAGCCAGGGATCACCACTCGGGAAGCGTACGAGCTTCTCGTCCAGCCAGCGGAAAACACGGGATACAGTTCACCGGCAGCGATTCCGCTGGTCGGACGCCAATCTGAGTGGCGGGCACTTCAGGCTGCCTGGGGCACCGCGGCTCGCGGCCGAAGTGGCGCCGTGCTATTGATCGGCGAACCTGGAGTCGGGAAGACTCGACTGCTGGAAGAACTGCTCGATTGGGGTGTCCATCAGGGGATTCCGACTGCCTACGCACGCTGCTACGCTGCTGAGGAGAAACTCGCCTTCTCCCCAATCTCCGCATTGCTGCGATCTCCGTCAATCCAGCCAGGGTGGGCCCGGCCATCGGCCGGTAACGCGTCTGGCTCGCCGTCCGGCTGCATCGATGACGTCTGGTTGACCGAGATTGCTCGGTTGGTGCCAGAGTTGATCGAGATCCATCCAGATCTGCCCGCACCCGGTCCACTGAGTGAAAGCTGGCAGCGGACGCGGCTGTTCGAGGCAGTGGCCCGCGCGATTCTCCGGCGCCAGCCTTTGATCCTGGCCGTCGATGATCTTCAGTGGGCCGATGGCGAGAGCATGGCCTGGCTGCGCTTCCTTCTCCGCCAGCACGGTGAGGCTCGTCTGCTCCTGGTGTGTACATCTCGCCTCGACCGCAGCGGCGCGAACGACCCCGCATCACTTTGGTCCGATCTGCGCGCTGATGGTCATCTGAGCGAGATCGAGATCGAGCCGCTCGACCGACAAGCCACCGTCGAGCTTGCTGCCTCGGTAGGTGGGACGCTGGATGAGGCGCGAGCCGTGCATATCTGGACCGAGAGCGAGGGCAATCCACTCTTCGTTATCGAGATGATGCGAGCCGAACCCTCCGACTCGATCCCAACGTCGATTCGCACCGTGCTCGATTCCCGCCTGGCTCAACTTTCCCCCGACGCTCGCGGCCTGGCCGAAACCGCTTCGGTGGTGGGAAGAGCTTTTGAGCTTTCCGTCCTGATGGCAACCCAGCAGCAGGATGAAGAGAGAAGCATCCGCGCTCTCGATGAGCTCTGGAGTCGCCGAATTATCCGCGAGCATGACGCCGACTCGTACGACTTTACCCACGACAAGCTCCGGCAGGCCGCATACGAGGCACTTTCGCTACCCCGGCGGCGTATGCTGCACCGGAAGGTCGCAGAGGGGCTCATTGCGCTGACTGGATTCGGTGTCGGCGCCGACAGCGCGCAAGTAGCTTCGCACTTTGAAGAAGCCGGGTTGCCGGCCGCAGCCGCTCCCTATCATGTACTGGCCGGCGACGCTGCCCGACGAGTGTTTGCCAATGACACCGCAATCCGGCATTACCGGCGCGCCCTGGCGCTGCTGCCCCCGGACGATGCCGTCGATACGATTGTGAAGCTCGGTGAGCTTCTTCAGGTCACTGGAGGTCTGCAAGAGGGTCAACGTCTGCTGAACGACGGTATCGAGCTGGCGGAGAAACAGGCAGACCAGCGCGCGGTAGCCCGCTGCCGCCACTTACTGGGCACTGCTCTGCGTTTGGCCGGTGAGTATGGCGCTGCCGAAGTCCAGCTCAGCCAGGCCAGGTCGGTGGTGGAAGCGCTGGCCGACGATGGGCTCCTGAGCGCCGTGCTGTCCCAGCTGGCGGCTCTTCACATCGAGCAGGGCGCCTACCGAGAAGCGGAGGCGCTGTTGCAGGAGGCAACCCAAAGAGCTGAAAGGGCCGCCGACGAGCGTGCGCTGGCCAACGCGATTGCTGCATTGGCCGTGCTCTGCGTCTATGAGTTCGATCTAGACGGCGCGGAGCTGCATTTTTCTCGACTACTAAGGCTCCCCGGTACGCCCGAGGATCCGCGGCGTCGCGGTACCGCATTGGTCAATCTCGGGCTGATCGCGGAGGAGAAAGGTCAGTACCGAGTATCGCTCGAGCTGCTTCAGGAAGGATACGAAGTGTTGCGTGGCGCCGGAGAAGAGGTCATGGCCGCGACCGCCGTTCTCAATATGTCCGTCGCTTTCCGTAAACTCGGTGGTCTCGATCGAGCCTCGCGTTGTTGCGCGGTATCAGCTCGCCTGGGCGCCGATATTGGCTACTGGCATGTCGTGCACATCAGCCTGGCGCATCTCGGGCATATGGAAGCAATAGAGGGAAAATTAGCACACGCCGAGCGCCTCCTCGAGGCGTCTGTCGGACCGATGCGAGAAGCCCGCCTTCCTTATAGTCTCTGCGAAGCGTTGTATTTCCTGGCCGAGCTGCGCGAGCGGCAGGGAGACCTCGACTCCGCCCTTGGTACCGCCGAGGAGGCGGTGAACGTCGCTCGGGGCGTGCAGCGGCGCGACTACGCCTTCGTCGGTCAAATCTTGGCGACTCGCCTGGAACGCAGGCTGGGGAAGATCGATTGCGCAACCGCGATAGCCCGGCTCCTGGACATGGAGAAGGGTGATCCGGCGCCGCATCGCCAGGCGCTGCTGGCGTACGCCCGCTGGCAGCTCGACCGCGGCCGCGAGGACGATCGCCAGACATCCGCCGAGCTCTATGCCCAAATCTACCCGAACCGTCCGAACTCTCTGTACCGCCAGCGCTATGGCGAGCTCACTGGCCAGGACCTGCCTTCGCCCGAGGTTCCTGATCTACCCCCATCGATTCGTGAGTATCCCGGCTCGAATCACGAGCTGGTGGCACGTGCTGAAGCAGCCATGGCTCGACATCGTGCCGTTTCCCCAGTTTAGAAACCGTAACCGGAGCCGGGTTTCCCGGCTCCGGTTACGGTTATCTCCGTGAAGGACTGTGCGTTACTACAGGAAGTAGTCCAGCGGGAGGTTGGCGTTGCAGGAAAGCGTCACCACACCGGTCGGCGACTCCGTCTCATACGCCTGGGTGTAGTAGGGGTACCCGAAGGTGTCATTTTCGAAGCCATAGTCGTCGAACTGAATATTGCAGCCACTTACGTCGGTAAAAGTGGCCAACAGGTTCTTCGTTATGCCGGTGTCGCCGGTCTGCACCGTGCAGTGGGTATGGATGGTCACCGTATCGTTGGCCTGGTTGTAGCTGTCGAACTCCACGTAGCTGGTGGGGTTGTAGTACAGCTCCCCGGTCTTGATCGAGGCGGCAAGGCAGCCGCTGCCGGAATAGGTAACCGTTCCTTGCCAGTTCTGGCCGGTAGGCGTGTTGTCATCGTCGTTGTCGGGCGAATAGTACGTGGGGCCGTCCTGCTCGCCAATACTGCAGTCCGAAAGGTAAAACGGTCCGGGTGAGGTAGGCGTATAACTGGTGTCGCAGCTTTGGCGAAAGTCAACCGAACCGGCTCCTGGTCCGGTGCCCTGAGCATGGGCAACGCCACCAGCCAGTGCCCCGTGCCCGGCGAATGCCGCCACCGGTAATGCGAAAGCCACAGCGAGTAGGGTTCGTCTCAACATCCAATTCCTCCTGGTTCATTTGATGAACTCTCCACGCGGGTGACCGGATCGTGGAGGCTGCTGCACGGGGATACTTTCGCAGTATAGGGTCAAGCGGTGACACCACGCCAGTTGACAATTGGATCAGATAAGCGAAAGCGGAGCCGGGGTTTTCCGGCTCCGCTCCCTCAAACCGATGATGGGTTGTTCCTTATCCTGTCTTCGAATGGAAGGTGCCGTTGCAGAACAGCGTGACCGTGCCAGTCGGCGACTCCGCCTCATACAACTGGCTGGAGCCATAGTAGCCGTTGCCAGTCGCGATGCTGGTCCCGGAGCCATACAGGGCGTAGTCGCCGAAGAGTTGAATATCGCACTCGCTGTCATAGAGGTACGCTAACAGGTTTCTCGTTATGCCCGTATCGCCAGTCTGCACCGTGCAGTGAGCCTGGACCGTATACACGTGGCTGGTTGGATTGTAACTGTCGAACTCGGTCCAGCCAGTAGGGTTGTAGTAGTCCTGGCCGTTCTTGATCGAAGCAGCGTTGCAGCCCAAACCAGCAAACGATTCTGTCCCGACCTCATTGTAGTAACCGGAATCGTCGTCGGTGTCCGGCGCGTTACCGTCGGCTCCGTCACTTTCGCCGACGTAGCACCCGACCCAGTCATACGGTCCGGTGGAGCTTGCGCTGTAATTGCCGTAGCTGCAGTGAGATGGGCTGACAGTCGGCCCGTTGACGACGCCGGCCGCATGGACGGCGCCGCCGGCGAACGATCCGTGACCGGCGAATACCGCCATCACCAGGCTGAGCGCCGCTGCGAGTACTACTCTTCTGAACACACGATTCCTCCTCCTCTATTTGATGGTCCGTTCAAGTGCAGGGTTCCCACGCTGGATGGTCTCAGTGCCGCAGGACACCAGCAGTATAGAGCCGGACCGTGATTGTGTCAAGACACATCCCAATGCATATACGCCAATTGAAATACTGTCAATTGCTCAGTGCCTGGCCCGATCCCTGGCGCGTTTCTGGTCCGGAACACGAAAGCGGAGCCGGGATGTCCCGGCTCCGCTTGCTTCGGTCAGTGGTAGCCCGTCGTTTAGGGCTCAGGATACAGGGTGGCGTTGCAGTACAGCGTCACCACGCCGTTGGGGGTCTCCGTCTCAAACAATTGGCTGGGTCCATAGTACGAAGGGCCAACGTTGCCCTGGACGTAGGAACCGTAGAGGGAATAATCACCAAACAATTGAAGGTCGCACTCGCTTTCGCGCATGTATGCGAGGAGGTTGTGGGTCACACCGGTGTCGCCGGTGTGCACCGTACAGCGGGCCTGGACCGAATAGGTGTCGGTGTTCGGATTGTAGCCGTCGAACTCCACCCAGCCGCTGGGGTTATAGTAAGCGATGCCATTCGTGATCGAAGCGGCCACGCAGCCGAGGCCGGAATACGATTGCGTTCCTACCTCATTCTGGACACCTGAGTTGTCGTCGGTGTCGGGTCCGGTCCCGTCGTATTCGCCAACGAGACAGTCATACAGATAGAAGGGTCCGGAAGAGCCGGGAGTGTAACTCCCATTATAGCAACCATACTCGCCGCCCACCGGTTGGCTCACTATCCCGGCGGCGTGGGCCACGCCGCCAGTCAGCGCCCCGTGCCCGGCGAATGTAGCCACGGGCACGGCGATCGCCACAGCAAGTAAAAGCTTTCGGATCATTCTTGGTCCTCCTGCTCCACATGATCGAACTCTCCACTCCGACGGTGTTCGTTCGGACGTCCGCCGTGTGGGAATGCTCTTGAAGTATAGGGGCGGATGGTGGAACTGTCAATCGCGAAGGGAAGGTATTACCCATGCCCGGTTACGCGCCCACCGGACCAGGTAAACACAAAGCGGAGCCGGGATACTCCGGCTCCGCTTGCTTCAGGTCGTTGGTATCTGGTTCCTTACGGGATATAGAAGCTGACGTTGAGGGAGGCCGTCACCACGCCAGTGGTTGACTCCGTCTCGTAGATGTTGATGTATCCGTAGGGCCCCAAGGTCTCGGAGCCAGGGATGGCGTAATTGAACAATCCAATACCGTAAAAGCTGCAGTAGAGAGTGGCGAACAGGTTCCTCGTTATGCCGGTGTCGCCAGTCTGGACTGTGCATCGGGCCTGGCCCGAGACAAGCCCGGTGTTCGGATTGTAGCCGATGAAATTGACAAAGCCGGTGGGGTTGTAATACTGCTTGCCGGTCGTGATCGATGCGGCCAGGCAGCCCTCTCCCTGTAGGCTTACGGTGCCCACTTCGTTTTGGTACAGCGAATCAATGTAATTCCCCGGCTCCATAGCATTACCTCCGCCAACGTCACAATTGTCCATGTAATAGGGTCCGGACGAGAGGGCGGAGTAGCTGGTGTAGCCGCAGGAATATCCGGTGTACATCGATCCGGCTCCGGGGCCGGTGGCCTGAGCATGAGCCACGCTTGGTAGCGTGGCTCCGGATCCGACGATGGTGGCTACCGGTAGAGCAAAAGCGACGGCGAGCAACAGTTTTCTGAGCATGCAGTTTCTCCTGGCCAATATATGGGGATGCGCAGCGCGGTGGCGTGACCGTGGGCAGTGGCCAGGCGGTGGCACCTTCGGAGTATAAGGGGGGGCGGCGACGCTGTCAATTGGGAAAGTGGATGGGAGGGCATTGCCCATGCCCGGTTACCCGCCCACCGGACCAGGTAAACACAAAGCGGAGCCGGGATACCCCGGCTCCGCTGGCCTTGTGTCGATACTCTCCTGGTTCTTACAGCACGTAGAAGCTGGCGTTGCAGTAGAGCGTCACCACACCGGTCGTGGTTTCAGTTTCGTAGATCTGAACGTTCTCCCATGGGTTGGACTGCGAGCCATACACGGAGTCGTCGTCCAGTTGATAGTCGCAATAGGTGTCGTACGCATAGGCCAGGAGGTTGTGCGTGGGCACCGCGGTCGCGCCGTTGACGCCACTCGCATCGCCGGTCTGCACCGTGCAGCGGGTGCGGATCGTCTCGGTGTACGCGAGCGAGTTGTACGTATCGAACTCCACGTAGCTGGTGGGGTTGTAATACTCCTCACCGGTCGTGATCGAGGCGGCGATGCAGCCACTCCCGGAGTACGACGCCGTTCCCACCTCATTTTGGGTGGGAGGAGTGTCGTCGTCGTTGTCCAGCACGGGGCCGTCATTTTCGCCGACGTCGCACCCGTACAATGAGGACGATCCGGTGTAGCTCGCGGAATAGGTGGTATCGCAGGAATAGCCGGTATCGATGGAGCCGCTGCCCGGTCCAATCCCGGCGGCGTGGACGGCACCGCCCCCGAACGATCCGTGACCGGCGAATACCGCCATCACCAGACTGAGTGCCGCTGCGAGTACTACTCTTCTGAACATTCGATTCCTCCTCTTATATTTGATGGCCAGTTCAATCGCAGGGTTCCACGCCGATGGTCTCAGTGCGGTGGGACACCAGCAGTATAGAGTCGGGCAGTGAAAGTGTCAAGAAACATTTCGGTGCCGGGTGTGCACTTCCTCTCCGGCGATTCCGGGGTGTCCCTGCCACACCGACAGCAGAGCGCGGCCACGGTCTCATGGTGCATGCTAAGGAAGCCATGAAGATTTGCGATTTGTTTTCTGAGCGGCACGTCGAGATAGTGCCGCGCGATGAACGCTGGATCGTGTCGCTGGTCAAACACAGCAACGCGCCGGAGTTCGTCCGTACCTACGATACCCTTGCCGATGCCGTCGATGCAGCGCATGACTTGTTGCTCGTGCTCGTCGACGACACCGAGCTGGTGCCCGACTGGGCCGCGGCCGCGGATGCCCGAAACAGGCTGCGCGATCTCCTCGCCCGCCATGCCGCCGGCGAACCCTGGCAAGCGGAGATTGAAGTGGCCGGATTGCGGGACTGGTATTTGCGGCAGATGGGTGAAGGTTGAGGGCCTACTTTCGCGCTAACCTTTTACATTCACGATGAACCTGCGTAGGGCGGCACCGGGCGGAGCCCAGTGTGCCGCCGCCCCGTAGCGACCGGAACACTGACCCAGCCCTGGCACCATGGTGCACCGGGCGGCGGGATCCACTCGCTTGCACTCGGGGCTTCGCCGGTCCCGCCCAACGTGAACAAAAAAGGCTAATATGCCAGCCGGCCAGCATCCATAGTCAGTACCGCGCCGGTCATCGACCAGGCCTCGTCGCGACAGAGAAACTGCACCGCCGCAGCCACCTCATCCGGCTCGATCAGTTGCTTGGTCGCGTTGCGATCGAGCAGAATGCGCTCGATCACTTCGCTCTCCGCGATGCCGTGGACACGAGCCTGCTCGCTGACCTGTTGCTCCACCAGTGGCGTGCGGACATAGGAGGGAGCGATGGCGTGCGCGGTCACCTGCGGCGCCTGGGCAGCCGCCTCCAGCGCCACCGTCCTGGTCAAGCCCAGCAGCCCGTGCTTGGCGGCAACGTAGGCGCTCTTGTAGGGCGAGGCCACCAGGCCGTGCACCGACGCAATATTGATGATCCTTCCCCAGCCGCGTTCGTACATCCCCGGTATGAGTTTTCCAATTAAAAGGAACGGGGCCGTGAGCATCACTGCCAGCATCTGGTCCCAGCGGTCCGGGTCGAAGCTCTCCACCGGGCTGATGTGCTGGAAACCGGCATTGTTAACCAGAATGTCGATTGGGCCTGCTTCCTCCGCCAGGCGGAGGACGTCGTCTCTCCGGCTAAGGTCGGCAACAACGGCGCGACTGAGCGGGATTTGATCGACAGCCTCGGTCAATCTGTCAGCCGCTACATCGGCAAGGATAGCTTCGGCTCCGCAGCCGGCGAGGCGTTGCGCGATGGCCAGGCCGATACCGGAGGCAGCGCCGGTGACCAGGACGCGCCGTCCGGCCAGGAATGAATTATCGGCTCTCGGCGGCATCTTCCTTGACCAGCGCATTGACCACCGGTGTGATCCTGGCCAGTTCGCTTGCGCGTCGCTGCACGTCGGCCGCATACGGCTGATCCAGCGCCTCGGTGAGAACGTGACCCTCCATGCCGGTTGGCCGGACTCCCATAGCCGTAAGTACGGTGGGCGCGATGTCTTCCAGCTGCGCTGGAAGCGGCGTCTGGAAGTTGCTTCGGATCCCGGGCCCGGCGATGATCAGAGGAATATGTTGTACTCCCCAGGTGGCGCCGCCGTGGTCCGCCTTCCAGTGCGCGCTCGGTGGACTGGTTGTCTGCCCCTTGCGGCAGAGCACCACTACATTGGGCTCGTGGCTATTGATCAGAGTGCGCAGGAGATGCTGGTTGGCGGCGTCGACCGCCGCCGGTAGGGGCAGACCAGGAGCACGCACGTAGGCCACCCGATTCTTGACCGACGAGAGATAGTACACCGATTGGATGCCGGGATCGTGCACCTTGATGATGTTGGCCGCGACCGCGGCTCCCTTGGTCTGATCCCGCAGCCAGATATAGGTTGCCGTATTGTGCGCCATCGATGGCGCGGTGGTGCCGGCCTCCTTGACGGCATTGTTAAAAATGCTATCCGGCACGTAGCGGGTGATCGGCGTCATCCCGTGATCGGCAGTGATAACGAACAGCGTGCGCTTCAGGACGCCGGCAGCCTTGAGGGTCGCTTCGAATCGCCCGAGATCGTAATCGAACTCACGCATCAGAGACTCGACCTGCGGCTTCGCGATGATACCGCCATAGACGTGTCCCAGCGGCCAATCGAATTCCGGATAGTTGATCAACGTCATCTGCTGGTGCATCACGGCGAACGTGTCCAGTGCCATGTCCGTCGCCATCGAATCTTCTCGGCCGAACGGCAGTTTGTTCAGAGGAACAGTCAATGCGGGGTCGTTGAAGACAGCCGCCGGCGGGACGTGCCCCGGAATCGCGGTCGGGGCGAAGGTGTGCTGGAGGGTGCTGCGGAAGTAAATGATGGCATCGGCATTAGGCCCGCCCAGCGGGTCGGCGGCGTAATACTTGCTGCCGGAGAGCGCGACCACGCGGGCCTGGGGGAAGCGTGCCTTATAGAGTCCGGCAATGGTGGGGGCATGGGCATCCTGCATGATCTGCTCCATGGCGCCGGAGCGCACCACCGCGGGCGAAAATAGACTATAGTCTTTATCGTTCTCGGCCCACGAGAAGCCGAGGATGCCGCTACGAGTTGGCGATGAGCCGGTGGAGATGGTGGCATGGCCGGCCGGCGTCTCGCTCTCGAGGATGCCGGAGAATGCCTGGGTATAGGTCGTGCCACGGGCCGCCAGCGCACTGATATTGGGCAGCGACACCAGATGAAAATAGTCAGGCGTGGCGCCATCCAGCACGATCAAGACCAGGTATTTGGCGGTAGTATTGAGTGGTGTGCCTGGTGGTTGTCCGGGATAGGTTATGATCCCCGCGTTGACGGTTCGGACCGATCCAGCCAGCACGATGATAAAGATAGTAGTAACGGTAACGAGCCTGGCCAGTGAACGCAACGCCGAGATTTCCTTCCCAACCGCCCTACGGCAGCAGTGACAGGATGTCTGCCAACCCGCTTTGAGTCCGTAGAAGAGGCTGACCGGTTATTCTATACCCATGAAGAAAAAGACAAAGTTCCTTCTCCTCCGCTCCAGCATCATTCTGCTTTTCGCCATCCTGGCCGGACGCCTCTGGTACGTGCAGATTGTGATGAGTTCCTACTACCAGGCACAGGCAGACACCAGTAAGACGCGTACGATCCCGGTTCAGGCGCTGCGCGGCATCATATACGACCGCAATGGACGTCAACTGGTGTGGAATGCACCGAGTTGGGAGATCGAAATCGTACCGCATGGTATCCCATCGTCCAACGCCAATGTGCTGTATGCTGGACTTTCTCACATATTGGGCGGAACGCCAACGCCGGCGGAAATCGCTTCAATCGTAGCCCAGAATGCCTTCCGTCCCTATACTGGAGCGCTCATCAAGGCCAACGTGGATTCGGCTACCGCCATGGTCGTGAGACAGCTCCATACCCAGCTTCCCGGCGTTCGAGCGGTGCTCTCCAGTAAGCGCTCGTACGTCCAGGATACCGGCTCGGCCCTTTCCCAGGTCCTGGGATACACCGTGGGGATCCCGGTCAGCACCTATCAGGCCGATCGGCACCTGTATCCGGCGGAGCAGAGTCGACCCGACCGATCAGGTGGGCGATGCCGGCGTGGAGGAGACTCTGGACCCCTATCTCCATGGTGTCAACGGGCGCGATCAGGTCGAGGTGGATGCGGGTGAACAGCCCATCCGGACACTGAATCAGATCAACGAGGTTCCGGGCGATAGTGTGTTCCTGACCATCAACTGGAAGCTGCAGCAGGAAGTGAGCGCCGATCTCGCCGCCGGGTTGCAGCATCTGCAGCTCTCCAAGGGCGTGGCCATTGTGGAGAATGTCAACAACGGCCAGATTCTGGCCATGTCGAGTCTTCCCAGCTATAACGACAATTGGTTCTCCGGCGGCATCAGTAATGCTCATTGGCACGCCATCCAGAGCAATCCGGACCAGCCGCTCAACAATCAGGCAATCGAGGCGTTCGCGCCCGGTTCGACCTACAAGCTCGTGACGGCCACGGCGGCGTTGCAGACCGGGGTGGCCAACGCCTATGGAAAGATCGACGACACCGGACAGATTCAGTTGGCGCCGGGCGTTATCTTCCATGGTTGGAAGCCGGGAGGGTTGGGACCGGTCGATATCGTGCAGGCCATCGCCCAATCGAGCGACATCTACTTCTATACCGTGAATGGGGGTAACCCGACGGCCTATCCTCCGTCCATGCCCAAGATTGGCAGTGGCCGACTGGCATACTGGGCTCGCCAGTACGGTTTAGGAAGTCAGCTTGGCATCGAGCTTCCCAATGAGGCGCCCGGCTACGTACCCACGCCCCAATGGTTCAACAGTCTGCCGCCCACGCCGAACCTGAAGAATCCGGGTGATTCATGGACCATCGGCTACGACTATAACTCGGCGATTGGACAGGGCTTCGACCTCACCACTCCGCTGCAAATGGTCAATATCGTGTCGACGATTGCCAATGGCGGCACGCTGTACCAACCTCGCATCGTCAAGTCCATCTACGGCCGGGTGATACCCCGAAAGGGCGTGGTCAAGCGCCCGGAGGTGATTCAGCCGTTTGTTCCCACGCCGATCCGCCGCAACTTCATCAACCCGGCAAATCTCGCTCTGATTCAACAAGGAATGCACGACTCGGTACTCGAACAGAACTTCGTCGGCACCAGCTTCAATGTCTATGATCCGCGGATCGATGCTGCCGGCAAGACCGGCACCGCCGAGGACAATCCTCATCCCGCCCATGGCTGGTGGGTCGGCTACGCGCCATTCAACCACCCGAAGATCGCCGTGGTGGTGCTCATCCCCAATGCCGGTGGCGAAGGCGCCTACGTAGCGGCGCCAATCGCGCACAAGATCTTCGAAGATTACTTCCACCTTCCGGTGATGAAGCAGAGCTGGTTGGACAACCCACTCTTCAACGTCCAGCTGGCATATGCCGGAGCGCAGTAGGTTTCGACTGTACAGGAGTAATCTATAAGTAGGACGTTGCGTTCCTGCGCGGCCTGAAATGGCGCGCTCGGACGGCAGGGGAAGGACGAATCGTCCGATACATAGAGGCAGGTATGAATTCATGAATTCGTGGGAGGCCTTCTACGGCCCGAACGTGGGGTACGCGCTCGAGCTCTACGAGCGGTACCTTTCCGATCCCAATGCGGTCGACGAGGAGACACGCGCACTGTTCGACCAGATTGGCAAGCGTGATGGCAGCACCGTTGGCATGCCTGGTGCCGAAGCGGTGCTGGCTCGACCGGTCACCAGAACCCGGCTCGAGCATCCGAACGGTCACAGCCGGACACCCACGCGTCTCGACCGCCAGGGCGCTGTGACCCGTTCCCCCCAGGAGGTCGCTGGAGCCTCCTCCGCCGTGGCCACGTCCTCACCGCCGTGGGTGGGGCCTGGTGATCGCAACGGCATAGCGGAACCAGTCCATCCTGAACTGCCCGCGGCCGGTACCGAATTTCCGGGCCGTGCTGCCGGCGCGGTTCCCAGCGATGCCGAGATCGCCCGCATCGTCGCTGCCGCTCGTTTGGCCCGCAGCATCCGCGAGTACGGCCATCTTGATGCCACCATCGACCCGCTTGGCGGTCCTCGACCGGGCGACCCGATGCTTGATCCCCACACTCACGGCATCTCCGATGCGGACTTACGGCAGCTTCCACCGTCGATTGTCTGGCCATCGGCCGGTCCCGAAATGGGCACATGCCTGGACGCGATCAAGCGCCTGCGAGCCATTTACAGCGGGTCGATCGGTTATGAGTTCGATCACGTCGAGGACTTCGGCGAGCGCACCTGGCTGCATAGCGTGGTCGAAAGCGGCGTCTACCGCACGCCGCTCGCTGCCGAGCAACGGCGAGCGTTGCTGGTCAGGCTGACCGAAGTTGACGGTTTCGAGCGATTTCTTCATACCGTGTTCCAGGGACAGAAGCGATTCTCGATCGAGGGAAACGACGCCCTCATCCCCATGCTCGATCAGGTGCTGTCCGATGCGCATGAGTCCGGAATCGGTGAAGTGACTATCGGTATGGCGCATCGCGGCCGTCTGAACGTACTGGCGCATATTCTGGGCAAGCCCTATGCCGCCATTTTCGCCGAGTTCCAAACTGCCGGCAAGCGAGACGCGTCCCTTCCAATCGCCGACCAGACGGCGACTCAGGCGGGTGGAGATGTGAAGTACCATCTCGGCGCGCATCGAACCGTGGAGGATGGACCGCTCGCCGGTCTGGCCATCACCATGGCCGACAATCCCAGCCATCTGGAGTTCGTTAATCCGGTGATTCAGGGTTTCGCCCGGGCGTCACAGGATGAACGCGACCGTCCTGGCGCTCCAATCCAGCACGTGGATCGAGCGATGGCGATCACCATCCACGGCGATGCCTCGTTCCCCGGTGAAGGGGTGGTGGCGGAAACGCTCAATCTCTCGGCCCTCCCGGGGTATCGAACGGGCGGGTCGATCCACATCATCGTCAATAATCAAGTCGGATTCACCACCGGCGCCGATGCGGGACGTTCGACCCTGTATGCCAGTGATCTGGCCAAGGGCTTCGAAGTGCCGATTGTCCACGTGAACGCCGACGATCCGGAGGCCTGTCTGGCCGCTGCGCGCCTGGCCGACGCCTACCGTCAGCGTTTTCACAAGGACTTTCTCATCGATCTCGTCGGCTATCGGCGCTGGGGCCACAATGAAGGAGACGAACCGAGCTTTACTCAACCTCGACTGTACGCCGCCATTGGCCAGCACCCGCGCGCGCGCGAGATCTATGCCCAAAAGTTGGAATCCGAGGGCCTCATTACCCCTGATGACGCCGAATCCATAGATCGTGAGGTCCACGACCGGCTACGCGCAGCGCGGGATGGCAGCCCCGACGTCGGGCCGGCGCGGGACGCGACAGAAACGGACTCGAGACCGGTATCGCCTACAGCCCAGGTATCCGCCTCTACTTTGCATGCGATCAATCAGGCGCTTCTGGAACGACCAGAAGGCTTCACCGCGAACCCCAAGTTGGAACGCATCCTGGGGCGCCGGCGGGAAGCGATCGACGATGAACATACCATCGACTGGGCTTTCGCCGAGATTCTGGCACTGGGCTCTATTCTGGCGGATGGTACCCCGATTCGGTTCACCGGTCAAGACAGCGAACGGGGAACATTCAGCCAGCGGCACCTCGTGCTCCACGATCCGGAAACCGGAACGGTGTACTCGCCGCTGCAGTCGTTACCGCAGGCAAAGGCCTCGTTCGCGATGTACAACAGCCCACTTACTGAGATGGCGGTTCTGGCCTTCGAGTACGGCTATAGCGTGCACGCGCCAGACGCTCTGGTGTTGTGGGAGGCGCAGTACGGTGACTTTGCCAACGTGGGCCAGGTCATCATCGATCAGTTCATCACTGCAGCCCGGGCCAAATGGGGAGCGCAGCCTGGCCTGGTGCTTCTTCTCCCGCATGGCTACGAAGGAGCTGGCCCCGAGCACTCCAGTGCTCGTCTGGAGCGCTTCCTGCAGCTCGCCGCCGGCCGCAATGTGCGCGTGGTCTATCCCACCTGCGCGGCTCAATACTTCCACCTGCTACGTTCGCAGGCAGCGATGCTGAGGGGTGAACGCATGCCACTGGTGGTCATGACGCCGAAAAGCCTGCTGCGCCGTCCCGAGGCGGCCTCGAGCCTCTCCGATCTCACCGCTGGATCGTTCTCGCCCGTCATCGACGATGCCGCTGCCGCCGATCGCGTCGACCGGATCGAGCGCCTGGTGCTCTCCACCGGCAAAGTATCCGTCGATGCCGCGCTTGCCCGGCAAAAAATGCCGGTCGAATGGATTGCGCTGGCTCGGGTCGAACAGTTGTATCCCTTTCCCGATGCCGAGGTGAAGCGAGTCGTGAGTGACT
The DNA here is from genome assembly GCA_963731225.1 of uncultured Chloroflexia bacterium. Lineage (GTDB taxonomy): Bacteria > Chloroflexota > UBA5177 > UBA5177 > UBA5177 > CAVSUG01. The sequence goes on along the minus strand of CAVSUG010000002.1, from coordinate 1,518,861 downwards.
ATCCAAATCTGCGCGAGGTCGTCTGGCTGCAGGAGGAACCGATGAATATGGGCGCCTGGGGGTTCGTTGCGCCACGACTCCGGGAGAATCTTCCAGCGAAGGTATCGTTGCGCTACGTTGGGCGACCGGAGCGACCGAGCACTGCAACCGGATCGCCGGATTTCCACTCGGCAGAACAGGCGCACATCGTCGGCGAAGCGCTCGGTGACAAACAGGCGCCCGAAGTCGATTCGCGAGAGAGTCACGATGGCGGTTGAAGTTACGGTGCCCACGCTTGGCGAGTCGGTGCTCGAGGCTACCGTCGGTCGCTGGTTCAAGCAGCCAGGAGATCCGCTGACCGCCGGGGAGGCGCTGGTGGAACTGGAAACCGATAAGGTGAACATGGACGTGGTTGCACCGGAGGGTGGACGCCTGCAATCGATCGCGAAGCAAGAGGGCGAAACGGTTGGCATCGGCGATGTGCTGGGGCTGATCGACGAAACCGCAAATGCTCCAGTCGCCCATGTAAGCACCGCGCCTGGAACTGCCGCTACCGGGCAGAACCCGCCCACACCGGCCAATCCAACTCCACCAGGGCCCGCGGGCGCCGACCACATGCCGGACGCCGTCCCGACGGCGTCCGACGATACCGATGACAATGGCAGTCATGAGAGTGGTGAGCGAGACGCGTCCGGTACCGCCCGAGTGACGCCGCTCGCCCGTCGGGTCGCCGCCGAGCACGGCGTCGACATTACCCAGATTCAGGGCAGCGGGCCCAGTGGTAGGGTGACCAGGGAGGATGTCGCCGCCTTCGTTGATGCCAATCGGCGGACTGCAGCGGACATCGCGGCCCGAGAGGACTCGGCACCGGCGTCACCTTCAGCGACACCTATGACTGTGCCCGCGGACGGCGATCGTCCCGAGGAGCGGGTGCGCATGTCGCGACGCCGCCAGACGATCGCCCGCCGTTTAGTCGAGGCGGTGCAGACTGCGGCCATGCTGACCACTTTCAACGAGGTCGACATGACCGCCATCATGAACTTGCGCCAGCGGCGCCGTGAGCAATTCAAGGAACGTTACGGTGTGGGCCTCGGTTTCATGTCCTTCTTTACCAAGGCGGTAATCGTTGCGCTGAAGGATTTTCCCCGTCTCAACGCCGAGATCCAGGGCGACGAGATACTCCTCAAGCACTACTTCGATATTGGAGTTGCAGTCGGAACCGATGAGGGATTGGTGGTGCCCGTAGTGCGCCATGCCGATCGCCTGACCTTTGCTCAGATCGAACGAGAAATCGGTTCGCTGGCGAACAAGGCGCGTACCGGCCAGCTCTCGCTCGCCGAACTCCAGGGCGGTACGTTCACCATCAGTAATGGCGGTATTTACGGTTCGCTGCTTTCCACCCCGATTCTCAATACGCCCCAGGTGGGGATTTTAGGCATGCACAAGATCCAGGAACGTCCCGTGGTTCTGGAGGGCGAGATCGTTATTCGACCAATGATGTACCTGGCACTCTCCTACGATCACCGCATCGTGGATGGGAGTGAGGCGGTGCGCTTTCTGGTGCGGATCAAGGAGATGGTCGAGGATCCCGAGCGCCTTCTGATTGAAGTCTAGGTTGGTGCTGGTCCAGTGCCCGGATGATGGCGTCGGTGACACTGTCCATCGAGCCGGTAGCATCGACTTCCGAGAGAATGCCTCGTTCGCTGTAGCGCTGCACCAGAGGTTCGGTCTCCTGATGATAAATGTCCAGCCGGCGGCGGACGTCCTCTGGCGTGTCGTCGGCGCGGCGCACAAACGGACCAGGGTCGCTCGGCGGTGGAGGATCAAACGTCAGGTGGTACGTCTTGCCGGTCGCCTGACTTTGCACCCGTCCCAGCAATCGCGCGATCAGATCGTCGTCCGCCGCTTGTAGTATGACCACGCGATCGATGCCGAGACCGACGGACTCCAGCATGCGGTCCAGCGCTCTGGCTTGAGTCTGGTCGCGCGGGAATCCATCAAGAATCCAGCCTCCTGTGCCCGTGAGACGCGGCCGTACCAGATTCAGGATGACGTCATCCGGAACCAATTCGCCGCGGTTATTGTATCCACGAATCTCTCGGCCGAGATCGGTGCCGGCGGTGATCTCAGCGCGTACCAGATCGCCGGTGGCCAGATGCGGTGCGCCGCTCATCATTGCCAGACGCTTTCCTTGCGTTCCCTTACCCGACCCCTGCGGTCCGAGGAGCACGATCCTCATATCGATCCTCCCTGTCCGAGTGACTTGCTGGTCTCATTGTGGCCTCATCGCGTTTTCAGGTGCCTGGATCGAACTCGATGCCTACAATTCTTAACTGTCGTTTTCCGCGGCCTGCTGGCGTGTTGCTTTAACGAACTCTCCTGAGTACACTAATGAACAGCCATTCTTCGCGACCAAAGTAGACACTTTCCGCCCCGTCCAGGAGAGACCCGCAGCGGGCGGAACGGTGGCACGGAACTTGCTCAATCGTGGAGACCAGCACCCCGGAGGGGCGCTGTACGAAAGGATATATGTAATGGTAGTTGTAAATCAGGACCAGTTTGCCGCAACTCGAGAGATGCTTGCCCGCGAACGTGCAGCCGTCATGAGCCGTATTGCGGTAATCACCCAGGACGCACTCGGATTCGAACTGGAGAGTGACGGCATCCCCCCCTCGGGGCACGAAGGGGAACAGGCGCTCATTCGAATGCTCAACTCCCGGCTGGCAGAGATCGATGGCGCTGTCGAGCGCATCGAAGACGGTAGCTACGGATCGTGCGCAGAATGCTCGCGGGAGATTCCCCCTCGCCGGCTCGAGGCGCTACCATTCGCCACGCTGTGCGTTTCCTGTCAGAGCGTTGCCGATAAGCGCGGACGCCGGTTGGCGGTGCGCTAGCCAAACGCGGCAGGTAGACAGACCACACTGCAGACGGGCCCACTCCAGTCGGGTGGGCCCGTTTCATCTGCCACGGAACCAGTGGGCGGCACGCTGACTCCGCCGGGGCGTATACTTTGACAGAAATTCACGACTCGATGGACATAGCGGCGGAGAATCCAGGTGGAACTGCTCGATCAACCCAAACGGTCGGACCCATCCGATGTTTCCGATCCAGAACTTGAAGCGGCGTACCGCACGCTCGATCGCGTTCTTGGCGCGGTGCAACTTGCCGACAATAAGGCCCTGATCGCACTGACCTTTCAGGGTGGGGTCGTGGCCGGCGTGGCCCTCATCTCCGATTCAGTGAAGTCCGCCCTGGCAGGAAAGATCGGGCCGAAAGAAGTTGCTATTATTGTGGCCTGCCTGGTCTTCTTCGCCTGTCTCGGTTGGGGAACCCTCAAGCTGTTCCAGACGATCTCACCACGCATCGCCCCGCCGCACAGTTCGGACCACGTGTCCGAATTGTTCTACTTTGGCGGCATTGCCAACATGAAGCGGGAAGAATTTGCCGCTCGCACCCGAGATCTCGACGAACTACGGATCCACGAGGCGATCGTGACGATCACCCACGTCAATGCCAACATCGCCGTGCAGAAGTTCAAGAACCTGCGGCACGCGTTTCAGGGCCTTGGCCTGCAGGTCATCCTCTTTGTGATCATCGTCATGCTATCCGTCCTGCCAGGCGGTAACGGCTAGAGCCGCGCCTACGCCAGTTCGAATTGCACTTCCGGCTTCAGGGCCCTGGCTTTGCGCCATCCCTCCTGCTGAAACAGTTGATGCAGCGCTTCTACCTGAGCGTCGGTGTGATATGCGGACAACACTTCGACCACCCGTAATTCGCCCGTGGTTTCGTTCTGTACTGGAATCAGATACTTCTGCACCGATCTCTACTCCCACCTCATAATCTGCCCGGCCTCATCTCGAACCAAGCTGAAGCCTACCATGCTGCCCGATATGAGTCAAGGGGCTTTTTGGCCCGCCCGCGAGGTGACTGGTTGGCCGGAAATCCATGCTTCTGGATGGGCCAGCTGTAAGCTGTGCTGTATATGGCTGCTATACGTACTCAGATCTATCTCACTGCTGAACTTCGTGCCAGGCTGGATTTTGCAATGCGCCGGGAGGATAAGTCTCTCGCTCAGATCGTACGTGAGGCCCTTGATGCCTACCTGGGACCGGAGTTGCCGGATCGGGTCAACACTCTACATTCAACTTTTGGTTCGGTGCCCGATCTATCTGTTCCTTCGCGCGAGGAGTGGGAACGTTCGCCACTTTGAGCGCGTTCCAGGTTTGCTTGTGCGCGCGGTGGACTGATTTGCTACCTCCTCGCTGTCACTCGGTAGGTTGCACGTTCATCAGTGGCAGCAACCGAGAGAAAGCACACTGCTGGATCGCGGCAGCCACGGCCAACCCGAAAAAGATCACGATTCCGGCGGAGGCGAAGATGACAAGCAGAGCAAGCCAGACAGCGGCGATACCTCCGGTATACAGCGGATGCGAGAAAGCCAGGACGGCGGCATTTCGATACGTTGTCAGGAGGCTGGTTTCCTCCTGTGCCAGGATCAATGGATAGACGTATAAGTGAAGTACGAGCCAGAAGGCGAGCAACAGAATCCAGATTATCGCCAGCGGTGTGGCCACCGGTCGGACGAACGAGCCTGCCTTGTTTTGCGTGGTGTAGAACACCAGATTGGCGCCAATCAACACGGTGACGATCAGACTGGTGAGCCAGGTGCGCAGCGCCGGCCGCCAGTAATCACGCAGCCCGCTGGTTTGGGTCTGCAGGTTGGGAAACGCGTGACGTGTCAGTTCCCGGTTTACCGCCTGCAGGCCGGCTAGGGCCGGGTTCGGTAGCACCCCTATAAGGAATACGATACCGACGGGAATCACGCTCAAGGAATGAATAAAGAAGGCCAGGACAGCGATGAGCATGAATACTGGGATCGACAGGGCGGCGCCGATCAGGTTGCTAAACACCGACAGAGTAAGATTCGTACCTGCCTGCCGAAACGCGTCAGCAAGCGCTCTCAGCCCTCGACCCACTCGCCTCTGGCCCCTTCCGTTGTGCAATTCATCGGTGCGTTTCCCGCAACTCAATCTGCTCACCGCATCCTACCTATGCGGGATGCTGTCACGTACTTCGGCCGGAAGTTTGGTAGTTAGCCAGGTGCCATGCCCAAGACTCGCATCTGCCGCAGTATGCACCATCGAGAGTACATCAACGCGGTGACGTTCCCAGACGCGCACACATCGTTGCCTTCGCATCGAGTGTGCGCGATGCCGCCGGAGGATGAGGCTGCAGAGCATGGAGCGACGATGGGACGCAACACGTTGTATTCTCAGACCTGAGAACTGTAGAGACGTGCAAGGAGGAGTGAGCGGGGTGAGGAGATAGTACTCGCGGCACGGGCGTTGGGATCTGCCCTCTACCAGATCGGCACTCACGTTGCTCTCTCGCTGGGCGCGAATATATCGGCGATCGTTCTGTCACTGCCGGTCCTCGTGCTGCTGGCGGTTCTGGCGCACTTCGCCGGCTCGCTCAGTATCGTCCCACTTGGCATCGTTCTTTTTGTCGCAGTTCTACCGAATCCGATGCTGGCCGGATTGCAGACGAGTTCGCGTAGTCTTCTAACCGGCAATCATGTGAGCCTTCGAGACACATGGCTGGGTTTGCGCACGCACTGGAAGACTGCGGCCCTTACCTGGGCGGTAGCAGTGCCGATCACGGGAGCGATCCTGCTCAATGTAGCCTTTTATGGCGGACTCATCAGCGGGCATCGTCCTCTCGGAACCGTGTCGGGTCCGCTCGAAATCCTCTGGCTTGCCCTCCTTTTCTTTTGGATTTCACTCCATCTTTACGTCTTCCCACTGCTCATCGCGCAGGAGCAGCCGGCAGCACTCCTCGCCTATCGTAATGCCGCCGTGATCGTGTTGTCGCGTCCACTGTTCACCGTGATCGTCGAGGCGGTCTGGCTGGCGTTTCTGGTGCTCGCGGCGGCGACCGGGCTGGCAGTGATTCTCGGCCTAATGCTGGGCGCGGCTATCCAGGAAGCCGCCTTTCTACGGATTCTTCCGACTCTGACTCCCCGGTCGCGAATCGGTCGCGAAGAATGAGAGCAGCATTGCCCATTCACATTGGGCCGGTAGAGGCCGCCCAGCGGAGCGCCGGAATGACGGCCGTCTCCATATTACGACCATCGCCGTATCGGCATTGGCCGTAACTTGATGCCTATGCGCCGCCCAGCGGAGCGTGTGGCGGCCCGCCCACGCTTCGCCGGCCGTGCTGACTATCAAGCGCCCGTAAACGAAACGGCGGCTACGTTGACCCGGCGTGTGTCGCCGACGTGGCTGGATAGATTCGAAGTTTCCGACTCTCTCCAGGACCTAATCGGACCGGCGTGGTCAGTGCTCCTTCCATGGTTGGGATTTCAGCCGCCGCCCGACCGTCCCAGTGCACGCCGTAGTAAGGCGCCGTCAAGTTGGGCACCATCAGAGTAGTAGAGCGGTCTGAGTCGGTGGCATTGAACACCATATATTCACGAGACGCAGGTGGAAATCGTTCGAGAGTTGTCAAGTTGGGTAGATCCAGTGAGCACACCAGAATTTCGGGGTCGACTGCGCTCCCGAGGGCCTCAAGCAAGAGATACAGCCACAGTACTTCACCCGCGCCGTAGATCTCCTTACCGAGGTGGCCGTCTCCTGGCAGTTCGACTGTTCCCAGGTTCTCATAGGGGATGAAGCGTTCAGTCGTTGGACGAGAATCGCGAACCGCATCAAAGAATGCGTGGTTGTTCCGACGCTGAGCATCAATCAGCCGGAGCAGAAGGGAGGTGTCACCAATGCCGGCACCCAAGAGATGTGGCCACGGCAGGATGCTCTCTACGTTCTCCTTGAATGCCGGGTAGAGGAGAGACGCGCACGCTTGAAACATTCCGGTTATTGAGTTTCCACATGACGATCGTTCGCACCAGTACACCATTCGGAGTTGGGCGCTCAGAAAATCCTGAGCCAGAGCCGCCATAACGGGATCATCGCGCTGCGAAGAGAGAAGCGCAGCGGCAGCGGCGGCAAAGCCGAGCTGTTGCGGTTCATGCCACATTCGATCCAGTGGCAGTCTCCCGAGCGTCGCCAGCGCGGCGCGCGCCTCTTCCAAGTGTTCGGCTCGACCGGTGTGGGCATGCGCCAGAAGATGACCATAGGCGTACATGCCTCCGACGCTATAGTTCGTGGCCGCACCGAATGGCTGCTTTGAGCGGACGTCGGCAAAAAGGGGGAAAATGTATCCCACATTGTGGGCGAGTTCGGTGGCGCCGGCGATTGCATCGAGGAAGATCTCCCACAGATTCTCACTGCCCATAATCGCGGCCGACCAGGGAAGTTTGATCAAACCGTTTTCAAAGAAGTACCAGAGGTCTTCTACCCACCGCCCACTCCGACGGGGGTAAAAATTGCCTATCCACCGTTCATCGGGCTCATAAAACAGGGGCAGGGAATTAGTCAGTGCGTCGAGGTGGTCATGAGCGGCAGCGTCGGGATGGAGCTGAAGATAGAGTGCCAATGGCGGCGCGATGTCGGCATGTGTCATCAACTCGAAGCCGCGTGGCCGGCGATCTTCCAGTCGCACCTGCGACGTATCACGGACATACGCTGGATGTCCCGGAAATCCGTGTACGGTGATTTGCGCATCACCGGGCGTGAGTAGGTCGCGCGTCGTTCCCGCGGCTAGGTCGCACCAACTGGGCGGGGACGCTGTCGACTTTCCGAGCAGCGGCCCCAACGCACACATCAAGAGTTGCTGCGCCTCCCATTCGGTCGGTGCGACATCCGCGGCTTGTTGACGGACGTACCAAACAAAGCGTTGAACTCCCGGGAGCAGCGTGTCCGGTGCTGCGTTGCTTGTCAGCCCCACCCCATATCTACCGGTCTCCCTGTCTACCGCTAGATCACAGCGATAGTCAAGAAAGCGACGCGCACTCCAGGTAAATTCCGCCGACGGGATGTAGACCATGGTCTGGATTTGCTGCCGAGGATCGTGAAAGAACACGGCCGGGAGGTCATTCCCTGCCAGTCCCTGGCTGTTGACCGTCGGACCGGAAACGCGCGTCCGGCGAAAGGTATCAAACTGACGCTCATTCATCGTGTCCACGGCGCCAAGCCACAGTAGGAGCTCTGGCCGGCAGCACTCTCTCGCCGAAATTGTCAGCGTAATCTCCAGACGCGCCCAGCCAGCTTCGGCTGCAATGCTCCCATGCCAGTCGTCAAGCACTGAACGCCCCTCATAGGTTCGGGACCTCCCACGGAATGACAGTTCGCCATCTCGCACCTGATGGTGCTCCAGCCGAAGGTCGAGTCCGGTAATCAACGCAGTCACGGGAGGAGCGCTGACGACCCACGTCCCTTCACGTCTCACATGTCCACCCACCACAACCTGGCCCTCAGTGTCACGCGCCATTGACAGGCGAAACGGCCCCGATTCGACGAAGCAGCCGTCGGAGGGCAAGGCTTCGGTGTCCGACGTGTCAGTGGTCAAGGTGTTCCCTCCCAGGTTAGTCAACTCACGTAGCCAGGATACTATCCACAGCTGGTGGTGAACTCGAGGTACCGCGTGAGTCATTGATCTGGTGTCTCGCGCCACAAAGACCAGCTGACTGAGCCGACGCAGAGTAGTCTCCTTGCGTCCACGTCCACCGCGTGACAGAATGCAAGTTACAGGGCACAATGGGCGAGAGGAGGAGCGGGAGGAAGCGAAGTAGAGATTATATTGACCGACTGCATGGCGCCAGACCATGTTGGCGTCTATGCGTTCGCCATGGAGGCAAGCTGAGTGAAGAAGCTATGGATGGCCGTCCCGTGCGCCGCGCTGATGTTAAGCAGCTGGGTAGGCACGGGGCATGCGGCCTCACCGCAAAGTTCGATCAATGCGCCCGCGAGCAAACTGTCAGGGTGCAACGCAAAAGGATCGATAACGTTCTTCCACTGGGGTGACAAGAACGTGGACACCTCCGATCTCAAGGCAATCGCAGCCGCGGAGGCGGCCTGTCCAGGATTGCACGTGACAGACGATTGGGATCAGGGTAATTACGACGTTGATATCAAGACCAAGATCGGTTCCGGCAACGCACCCGATCTCTTTCAACTGGATGGGTCGAAGCGCGTCGCCCAGTACGCTGCTCAGGGAGCGTTGGCCCCGCTCGACTCGTTCGCCAAGCGCGACCATCTGAACCTGAAGGCTACGTTCGTACCGAAGTGCCTGCCGCAGATGAGCTACAAGGGCCACTTGTACGGCTTGATGCTTTCTTGCAGCAATCAGGACTTGCTCTTCTACAACAAGGGACATGTTCAAAGCGCGCCACGTCGCCTTCCCAACCAATAGTTGGACGTACAAGAATTTCCGTGCAGCGGCAATCAAGTTGACCGGCGATTACAGCTTGCCAACCGATACCAGCACGAAGTTGCGCTTCGGGTATGTTGGGTCCACCGATGACTTCGCCATCCAGCAGTACCTCTTTGAGTGGGGAACCAACTGGGTAAATAAGAACGCCACCCAGTGCACCCTCGATGGCCCAAAGGCGCAGGCGGCCCTTCAATGGTGGGTCAACCTCAAATACAAGGATCACGGAGCACCCACTGCGCAGCAGGCGAATTCCCTGGGCGACAAGGTGTCCGGCTTCCGTGCTCAATACTTTGCAATGTCCTTCATGGGTCCGTGGGCTGAGAACTACGCCTTCGGCAACAGCCCTGGTTCGACCACCACTCCGGTCCCATTTGCCTGGGGCGTGGTAAATACGCCCAAGGGACTGGTAAATAATGCTGGCCTGATGGCCTCCACCGCTGTGGTGGTGTACGCGCACTCCAAGAACAAGAACGCCGCCTGGTGGCTGGACCGCTTCGTTACTCAGGGTGCGGGAGCCAAAATCCAGGCCCAGTACGGTGACGACACGCCCGGTGCGCTCGCTCTCTACAAGAACCCGGCCATCATCAAGGAGTATGGCAACGGAGTCTTGAAGACTGCGATGGCGGCGAACAAGAGTGGGCAGGCTCCCGCTCAACTTACAAACTACGATGAGTTCTACAACGCGGTGGCAGCGGCTCTCGATCCCATGTGGAAGGGAACTGCGTCGGTTGCCTCGGCAACGAAGAATGCGTGCTCAACCGCTCAGCAGTATCTTGGCTAGCGGCTAACATCCGAGGGGAGGAGCAATGGCTCCTCCCCTCGCTGCCGATCCGCTCCGGCCGCCGACGGTAGTGCGGTAAACCGGATAGCAAACATGCCTCTCTCGAGGCGGACTCGCGGAAGGAGAGCGATGTGGCGATAAAGGCACAGACAGCACCGGCCCGACGTGCGAGCAATCAGCGGCACCGCGAAGTATTCTGGGGTTACGGTTTCACCTCCATCTGGGTCATCGGTTTCCTGGTATTCTCGGCAGTGCCGCTGGCACTCGCCTTCTACCTTAGCTTTACGGACTGGAATCCTATTCGAGGGCCGTTTTGGCAGGCCAATCTGAACGGCGTTCAGAACTACCAGACGTTTCTCCGGGATACTCGTTACTGGCATGCAGTGGGGAACACCATTTACTACGCTGTTGGCAGCGTCGCCCTGGTCAATGTCCTGTCGATCCCTCTTGCCATACTGCTCAATCAGAAGCTTCGATTCATCAATCTCTATCGCACCATCGCCTACCTCCCGGCGATCATGCCGGCGGTGGCTTCGGTGCTGATCTTCAGGTTGATGTTCGAGCCGAGTTCGGGTGTACTGAGCTGGTTTTTAACGAAGATTGGCGCCCAATGCAATCCGCTGCAGGTCACCTGTAATCCGTACGACTGGTTAAGCAATCCCAAGCTCACTATGCCTGCGGTCATCCTGCTCTCCGCCTGGGGATTCGGCCAGACGTTACTCATCTATCTGGCGGGCCTGCAAGGCATCGATGCTACCTATTACGAAGCAGCGTCGATCGATGGCGCCGGCGCCTGGCAGCGCTTCCGCCGAATCACTTTGCCACTTCTGACGCCCGCGATCTTCTTTAATGTGGTGACAGGACTCATTGCAGCGTTTCAGGAGTTCACGAAGTTCGTCATTTGGTCGGGCGGTGCCAATGGCTATACCGGCGGTCCGAGTGATTCGTTGTTAACCCTCTTTCCTTACATCTGGGAGAAAGGGTACGAGGACAATCTGTTAGGTCTGGCCATAGCAATGGCGTTCGGCCTATTTATCCTGATCGGTGTCTTCAACATCGTGCTGTTTTCCGCCCAGAGACGCTGGGTGTTTTATCAAGAGGACAGAAGGTAATCATGGCCATTTCCACCGGACCCAGGGCTCCCGCCACTACCCTTCCCGGCGCATCCACTAAGAGCGGCCCAGTAAATATGCCTGAACGCCGATCCGCGTCGCGCGTCGCCGCCTATGTCGCCGTCATCGGCGTCTGCTTTTTCTCCCTGTTTCCGCTGTACTGGATGCTCGAGAATTCGCTTCGCACCGAGAGCGATGCCGCCAGCAGCGTGAGCTTCTGGCCAGAATCGTTCAATTGGTCCAATTACTCCACGATGTGGAATGCGTTGACGTATCCGTTTCATGTGTTCCTCATCAATAGCTTTGTGATGTCCGGCCTGGTCACGATTGGTACTGTCGTCTCCTGCGCTCTCATCGCGTACGGTTTCGCACGCTTCCGGTTTCCCGGACGGGAAATCATGTTCGCGTTCATCATTGCGACCACGATGATCCCGTTCGCCGTCATGCTGATCCCGCAGTATGCGATGTTCATCAACGTGTTCCACTGGGGAAGCGGGGGCTCGCTGTTCGGCTATCAAAACTTGTTCCAGTTCCTGCCACAAATTGTTCCGGCGTTCTTCGGCTCGCCGTTCTTTATCTTCTTATTGCGCCAGTTCATCCGCGGCATTCCGTACGATCTGGACGAGGCGGCCAAGGTAGATGGCGCCGGGCCGCTGCGAATTTTCTGGACAATTATCGTACCCGAACTAAGGCCAGCTCTGGCAGCGGTCACGGTGCTCACCTTCATCGGCAAGTGGAACGACTTCTTGGGACCGTTGATCTACCTCTCGGACACGCACAACTGGACCATCGAGCTGGCGCTCAACGGGTTCATCGGTCGCTACTCCACCATCTTTAACCTTCAGATGGCGGCGTCGCTGATGTCCATGGCGCCGATCGTGGTTCTCTACTTTATCGCGTCCAGGCAGATCATCGAAGGGGTAACCCTCAGCGGCGTGAAAGGCTGATCCAAGCGTCATCGAATCTCCAGGGCAAACAAACGGTAGCGGCTCATGTCGAACCTGTGGCCGGCTGGTCCGGAGAACGTGATGTCGCCCGGTGCGGCCGCCCTGCTGCTTCTGTCGCTCGTGCTCTCTCCGCGCCCCACCCACGGCTACTGGTTCCCCGGCCCGTCGATGGTGTCACCCGGCACGGGCCAGATGCTTGTCCGGCTCCACGACGGACGGCTAATGGCGCTCGGCGGCGAAGATTTAATCGACGGTTTTCCCGTTGCGACCACAGAAATATATACTCCGAGCGAGCATCGTTGGAGAGCCGGCCCGAGTATGAACGTGGGCCGAATCGGCGCAACCGCGACAACGATGGCCGACGGACGGGTGCTGGTTGCCGGTGGCCTCGATCAGCAACTGGACGCGCTTGACTCTGCCGAGATTTTCGATCCCGCCACGAACACATGGGCGCTGACCAATCCGCTGCCCCAGACTCGGTTTTCGCAGTCCGCGACGTTACTTAAAGATACCCGCGTTCTGCTAGTCGGTGGCATCGTTGCGGGGAAGATCTCGAATAGCGCGCTATGGTTTGACCCGGGTACCAATCGCTGGTCAGCCGCACCAGCAGCACTCCATGCTCACGCCCAGCAATCGGCTTTGGCCCTCCCAAACGGACACGTACTGATGGTTGGAGGATTTGGGAAGCCAGAGGCTTACCTTCCGAATCGTGAAGCGTGGGAACCGCTGCCCGCAATAGCCTTCCGTTCACATCCAGTCGTGGTAGAGCTCCGAAATGGTTCAGTGCTGATGGCCGCAGGATCGGACCGAGGCTCGCGCGATCTCCGGTCGTCACGTCTGTACGCTTCTTCCACGGGGAGGTGGACTCCCACCGGCTCACTCCAGGTTAGCCGCAGTCAGGCAGTTGGCGCGCTGCTGCCTGATGGACGGGTATTGGTTGCCGGAGGCGAGCAAGTAACTGCCCACGTCTTACGATCGGCGGAAGTGTTCGATCCAGCCAACGGTACGTGGACCGAAGCGCCTCCAATGCGAACACCGCGGGCGGCGGCCATAGCGCTCTCCCCGGGGAATGGCACCGTCATGGTGTGCGGAGGGATCAATCTCTCGAGCGTACTGAGCAGCTGCGAGACCTACCAGCCGTGAGCGGCGGATCGATTACGGTCCATATGCGGCCAGCATAAACGGTCCACCAGCCCCATAGATCTCTTGCCCAATGAGACCGCTATTCTGCTCGCCGGTTCGGAGATCTTCGAGCGGTATATTCCAGTCGAGATTGTTATGTGGGACGAACGCGTATTCCCCAGGGGTTTTGGTAGCGACCCCTGCCGGAAGTCGGGTGGGGAGACTGTACTGCATGGTTAATGGGGTCTCGGTGAGAAAGCCATGTACCAGGTCCTGCACATACGATGGCTCTTTTGCCGAATAAGTACTGTAGTCGCGCATGGCCAGCCAGGCCTGGTACTGCTCCAGCATGGCAGTGTAATCAGACCACGGCAACGGATTGAGACCAAAATAGGTGTGGTAACCGGCGCCCTTACGACAGAGTCCGTAGGTGCAATCCCACAGCCGGGTGTTGTGGAAGAGATTGGCCAACGCGAGGAGGGCGTCGTTCTGATATCGTGAATCTCCCGTGAGAACGTACAAGCGCTGGGCCGCGGCCGCCCCGTAGGCCGTCATGTGCGTCTCATACGAGAGGTTGAAGCCCTTGCCCTCCAGATGGACAATAGCTGCTTTTGACTCGGAGAGATACTGATCCTGCTTGGTGAGGTCGTACAGACCGAGCATTAGCCAGGCATAGCCACCGGCGACGTCGGCCTGCAGACCGGTACCTTTGCCGTTCCAGGTAGCGTATGAGAAGTCCTGCGGAAACTCATAGCCGTTGACATGGGCGAGCATCATCGCGGCCGGCGCAGATTGCAGCAGCAGTGACTTTGCCGTGGCATCGCCGAGCTGGGCAAGCTGCAAGAGTGAGATCATGTTGGTGACAAAATACCAACTCTCTCCCGTTGCTGTTGGGTCGTGCCCTAGACCGTTGACGATGCTGTGATAGGCGGGGTCATAGAAGTTCGGCAGCGTTTTTTCCAGAATGGCGTCGATGGGCAGTGACACATGGAACCGGGCCTCGTATGCCTTGACCCCGGCCAAAACTCCAGCCTGCGTGATTAATTCTGGAGCCGAGCGGGTATCGGACACGTACGAGCGTAAATACTGCGTTCCGTTCACGGTGACCAGGTTACCGCCACTCATTAAGTCGGTCGCCTCTTTGCCGGCGAGAGTGCTCCAGTCCACCGTCGGGATGGTCGGTTTCGGCATCGCGTCGTACACGGTCCCGAGCATCTTTAGATAGTCGCCGGCAATCGCCGCTTCCTTGTCCGGTACCTGGGGCATTAGATAGAGGTAGCTATCGAGCACTTCCGTTGGTTTCCCATCGGGGAGCGCCCCCAGGTTACCTGAGATGGGATAGCCAAACGATCGATCGCGCACCACCCCGACAAGGGAGCCTTGCGCTCCCGCATTTGGGTAACTGAACGTGCCCTGAGTCACGCCGCTGCCCGATCGGTCGAAGAATGCGCCCAGAGAGGTAAAGTCGGCAAAATAGAGCATGGTGCTATGAAATGCGGCGCTCGATACCATGACCGAGGAACCGGCGATTGGCGGGGCCGGAGCATATTCGACAAGTGTTGATTTGCTGGTTCCGACGAGTTGAGCGTCGGCGGCGAACGTCGCCACCGATGGGGCGGCCTTCTTCGGCGTAATCGTCAGCTTGAGGTGGATTAACCCTGGCGTGTGCGGGGCGAGTTGCACGACGAAGGTAAAGGACGTCCACGAAGATTGACCGCGTAGTGTGTATGTGCTCCCTGCGCGGCTCACAGTCCGTACCGAACGCAGCAGATCGAGCGACTTGCTCCCCGGAAGTTCGCGAATCGCGAGGGATGCGGAGGAGCCTGGCTTATTGATGAAAACCGCATCGCGAGACGCCTTAAAGCTGACGATATAGGCACCAGTGCGGGCGGTGAACCCGACCAATCCCGAAGCTGATTGCTTCGCGATTGACGGCGACGCGCAGGCAGAGACAGTAACCAACAGAAGACCCACGAGTATCGCTCGGGAGACGAGAGGCATTCCTGCCGCCGGTGAGATTAGGTTAGATGGTTTCCACTGGCGCAATGCTACCCTCCTCGATTCCGGCACAGACGTCCGTCTCATCCTCCTGCCCCCCGAATCCACACTACCTCGCATGCCTCCACGGTACTCGTTTTGGAGCATATGTCATCCCTCCGTGAGTGGTACCGGACGTCATCTGGATCCTTTCCAAGTATGACAGCGCAGCTAATAGCTTAGCCGGGAGAGGCTAGCAGATCGTCGTCACTGCTGGGATGCGGCTCGATGGGAACCACAGTCTCGGCGATGTTCGGGGCGCCAGCGGCTGCCTGGGCGGCCAGTGCTACCGCCAGACTGCTCCGTGCGTCCCGTGCTGACACCACGAGTTCGTGCGCCGGTTTACGGTGGCACTCGACAAGATCTCGCATGCCGGCCACTATCGCCGCCTGGTACTGGGCGCGACGATCGGGATATTCGATAGCGAAGTCGGTGACGTTATCGCGCTCGACGGTCGTAATCCTCGGTGTGGCCGTAAGCTGACCGAGCACTTGGGCCGGAGCGAGGACTGAGCCTGACAACCGGGTGGGAATCCAACCCTCGATGGTGACCGATCCACGCTCGAACATCGACGTACCTACAGTTCGTTCGACGGCCAGTGGAAAGGCAAATTCGTGGTAGAAGCGCCCGATGCTTCCGTTCGCATAGCCGACGCCCACATCGACCGCTTCAACGCGCGGAATCCGGCCCCACACCTGTTGCGCCTCGCCGGCAATCCTGGCATAGGCATCCAGGAAGTGAACGCCATGCTCGACCAGAATTCCTCCACTCTTGCTCCGGTCCCAGAACCAGTGCTCGGGGGGCACGGCTTGAGCGAAGTTATGGAACGAAATGGTCCGCAAACCGCCGAAGATTCCGCTCGATGCCAGGTGCTCGAGAAGCAGGTAGGCCGGCATGTGGCGCATGACATAATTCACTCCCAGGGCCACGCCGGCGCGCTCGGCACACGCGATCATTTCATCGGCCTCGGCAAGTGTCAGCGCCAGTGGCTTCTCACAGAAGACGCTCTTTCCGGCGCCGAAGGCCGCATCGACGATTTGTGCCCGCAAGAAAGGAGGAGTGGCCACATGCACAACCTCGACGTTGGTATCCGCCACCACTGACTCCCACCGTGCGTCCACTCGTCTGCCTGCCGCGATCACACTGGCACGCGCTACGGGGTCCGGATCGGCCACCGCGACCACCTTGAGATTGCCACTCTTTTCATAGGAATCGATACAGAAGCGGCCGAAAGCGCCAGCGCCAACTACCGCTATGCGTCCGGGAAGACAGGTCAAGGATGCAACCGTTGCACCAACCAGGTCCGGTGCAGTCGGCGCCAGGACCGTCGCGCTTCGCGTAGTTCAGCATCGGACGGTTCCACCCGCGCGTAGCGCTGACGCGCATACAGTTCAACTACCAGGCGCACATCGGTGTACTCCTGAAGCTGCTCGCGGAAACGCTCGGCGTATTCCAGCGGCGTCTCGTGACGATTGATTCGCCCGAATCGTCGCGGTGTCGCCCGCACCATTGAGGCGTACAACTGCGCGAGCGAACGAGGACGAACAGTGTAGATCAGCAACCCACCCAGGGCCAGCAGCAGAAAGAAAGCAAGAGCGGCCACCGAGATAGGGGGTGTGCTCGGGCCCCGAGTTGGGGTTGAGCGACCGGCCCTGGTCGGATGATAGCTATGGCTTCGCCCCCAGCCGGCGCCCAGCGACGGCGCGCCCGCCTTCACCGTTGGCGCGCCTGGTGCCTGGAGCACCGGTTGTGCCCGGATGGTCCCCGGGAGCTGCGTGGGATATTGCTGAAACCCCGGAGTCGGGTCCAACGAAATCCAGCCCTGGCCCGGGACCAGAACCTGTGCCCAACTGTGGGCGTCACGCTCCCGCACGGTGAAATTCTGCAGGAACTGCTCGCCCGAGGCATAGCCGGACACCAGCCGGGCGGGGATACCGAGTTCCCGCGCCAGTACCACCAGCGACGAGGCGAATTGCGTGCAGTAGCCACGATGAGACTGGAACAGAAAGTTGACCACCGCATCCTGACCGGGTGGAGATCCGGCGGAAACATCGTATCGGAATCGACCGCTGTCCCGGAGGAAGTGCTGCAGGGCGAGAGCCTCAGCGAGAGGACTCGTTCGACCGGCAGCGATTCGCCGAGCGAGACGGCGCAACGACGGCGGTTCGGGGGGAAGTTGTAAGAAGGTCGCAACGCGGGCCGGCGGTGGGGACCCAAGAGTGCTGTCAATCTCATAGATCGTGCCACCTGGTAGTTCCTGGGGAGCGCGAATGGCGAAAGGGTACCGTTCTCCCTGGGTGTACCAGCCAACGGCAGGAAGCGAGGAACTGAACGGTGTCCCCACCGAAACCAGCGCATCGGTCGGTTCGATGACCTGCACTGTAGTTGCCAGGCCAATTGTATTCTGGGTCGGAGCCGTGCTCATTGGCTGGGCCGGAAGAAAAGAACGGTGCACATTCGCCGACGATTTCCAACTTTGACCGTCGTAGTAATCGAAAATCGAGGTCGCCCAGTAGGGATGCAAATCCGGGCGATTGATCGAAATTGACATAACCACGCGATTGCTGGGATGGAATGCTCCGGCGAGAGAGAGCGATTGTGAACTCCCGGGTGCTCCCGCGTTGCCGGCGAGTGAAACGACCGGGTCACCGACTCCCAATGACCAATCGGTACGTGCCGTCGGCAGTCCCCAGGTGATCAATAGCAACGAAGCAGCCAGGGCGAGCGTCGGAATTACCAGGAGAAGTCGGCGCGGCGATGGCGCGTATACACACACCACCAGTGCTACTGCCCCTAAAAAGAAGAGCGGAAACCGATCCTCGTAGACCCTGGTCACGTCGGCACGTATAAGGAACGCACTGCCCAGAAGCGCCACCGCCGGCCAGGGGCGGGGCCCGTCCGGGTAGCGCTGGAAGAGGAGCCAGCCGCAGCACGAGGCCAACGCAACGCCGGCCGCGCCGAGCGCGAAGTACACACTCGGTGAGGCTGGAACGTTCCCCGATTGTTCGACGATCAATCCCGCGGTGCGGCCGCTGGTATTCTCGGGCCACAGGAGCAACGCCCAGCCCGTGAGTGGGGCGGCGACTTCGGTTACAAGCGCCAGGGTACGTCCGAAGCTACCAATGTCTCGCCAACCGATGACCAGTGCGAGTAATAGGCCGACGGCACAACCGGCCATGAGATACCGCTGCCCGTTGACGGCGACGAGCGGTCCGACCGCATTGGCGGCAAACTCAAATAAGACCAGCGCAAGGAGGAAGACGATGAGCCGGCGCGTTTGTTCCTGTCCCGGAATGAGCGAGCGATTCACCATGTCAGGCCACCCCGTCGCGTGGGTACGCAGTGCTGTCGTGGTACGTCGTAGGGACCGGGATCAGCCTGACATTGGAACAGAGGGCGCGAAGCACGGAGACTACTTCGGTTAACTCGTCTGGCCGTGATTGCGTTGGTCGCCTGGTCTGGGCGATGTCGCCGCCGGACCGGACTCCTGCAGGCGGCGCCGGCATGACCAGTGCCGGCGTGATCAGGACGAATGAACCGGCATCGGTACAGGCCTTCAGAGAGCGGCGAATCATTGCCAGTTGTGGCCTATCGGTTGAATCGACGGTTGCCAGCGCGTCGAGGATCTGACCCGTTTGCTCCCGACCGCGCCGGGCCGGAACAACCTGCAGCTGACTCCCGGCGATTACGGCGCCGATTGCCTGTCCCGAATTCCAGACCCGACCGGCGAGATAGGCGGCAATGCCGGCTGCGGTTTCGGCCGTCGATTCACCCCCTCCCAGGTCGACCAGCAACCAGCAGGCGCGCCGCCGCACGGTTTCGGGGTCGGTCACCATGAGGGCACCGCGGCGTGCCGTCGTGCGCCAGTGGATGCGCGACGGCGCATCGCCAGGAGCGTATTCCCGTAATTCACCCAGGGTGGCATCCGCACTCTCGAGCTGCCATCGATGCTGACTACCGGTCAACATTCGCGCGGCGGCAGCTGCCTCCTCGGTCGGCAGTGGACGCGGATGGACCGTTACCGTGATGGGTTCCGGATCACCCACCGGTGACGGCGGATGCAGCCGGAACAGTCCGAGTGGATCGCGTACCGTGACCGTGGCGGCGGCAACCTGATACCGGCCGCGTTGGGTGAGAGCTAGACGCCGCGACAGCGTGCGCGCACCGCCGCCCGGAAGACTGAGCGAATCGTGACCTGAATCGGCATACTCGAGCTGGATCCAGGCTGCCGGCAACACACTTCGCTTTTCGACCAGGTAGCTCTCCACGATCTCTTCGCCGGCAGTGAGCCGCACGCGATCGGTCGAGCCGGATATCGTCAGCCCACGCCGAGACATCCGCACCAGGAGAAACGCCAGTACATCCAAGCCGACGAACACATACGCGGCGTGCTCCATGAGGGGCCAGGCAGTCGTGGCTCCGCCCACGAAAAGCAGTACGGCGAATGCAAGAAGCCAGAGCCAGGCGGCCGTGTCAGCCTCGATTCCCCGGAATCTCGATCCGGCGCAGAATCATTTCGATCATTCGGTCCGGAGTGCTTCCGTCGTACAGTGCCGCCGGGACCAGACGATGCCGGAGCACCGCGGCCGCCACGGCCTTCAGGTCATCGGGAAATATATAGTCGCGACCATGAATCAAGGCCCATGACTGGCTCATCCTGAAAAGCGCAATCGAGGCGCGCGGACTGGCCCCGAGTCGGATGTCGGCACTGGTTCGAGTTGCCTCAATGAGGTTCATGAGATAGCCACGCATTGAATCGTCGACGTACACCGATCGAGCCCGCTGCTGCAAGTCGAGCAATTCATCAATCGCACACACGGGCGAAAGCGTGTCGATTGGTGCCTCTGCTTGCTCATGGTCGGCCAGCATGGCAAGCTCGTGTTCCCGATCGGGGTAGCCAAGGCGAAGACTTATAAGGAAACGATCCAATTGCGATTCAGGAAGCGGAAAGGTGCCCTCGAATTCGATTGGGTTCTGCGTGGCCAGCACGATGAAAGGATGAGGGAGCAAGTGGGTCCTGCCATCGACTGTTACCCGCCGTTCATCCATACTCTCCAGCAGCGCAGATTGAGTCTTCGGTGTTGCCCGGTTGATCTCGTCCGCCAGCAGCACCTGGGTCATTACCGGTCCGGGGCGAAATTCGAAGTTCCGAGTCTCCAGATTGTAAATCTGAACTCCGGTCACGTCTCCAGGCAAGAGATCGGGAGTGAATTGGACCCGCTTGAAGTCGCCGCCGATCGACACCGCGAGGGCACGCGCAAGGACGGTTTTGCCGACACCGGGTACATCTTCGATGAGCACATGACCGCCTGCCAGCAGCGCCGCCAGCGAGAGCTTGATCGCCTGGGTTTTGCCCAGGAGGACACGCTCGACGTTGGCGACGATCGCGCTCGCAGCCGGGTGTAGGGCGGGTAAGACGGTTTGTTGGCTCAACTGGTACCTGTCGATAGCGGTCCAGGGCCAGAGGGCACCCCGGAACAGCGCGGGGAAGAGCGAACTACTGATACCCTTCCGCTACCGTAATGCTACACTGCCAGACCTCTGCAGTTTATCCCCGACCGCCCTGGGTGCTGGCGTGGTTCAGTGCCTGACGTGCCACGGTGGCAAGCACCGTGGCGTCTCCGGTCGCGGCACCGTGAAGGAAGAAGACTCGCGGCTGTTCTCCGATCATGTGATTGTGCAGGGCGGTGAGTTTGAACCCACCCGCGCGCAGAGTCCTGGCGACTGGATTTACTTCAGACCCGATGAGCGGAAGCTCGACTGTGACCATCGCCGTGTTCCCGCCAGTGGGTTGGAAGTAAATTTCGTGCGAGATGCCGGCGGACGGCGGCATTGCCGTGCCGCCCATGCGAATGGTATCTCCGCGCGGAACGTCGACTTCCACGACGCCTCCCGAGTTCACCAGTGCTTTACCGCCGAGAATTGTGGCGAGCTGGTGCGGATGAAGCGGCGTTGTCTCCGGTTTCTGCTTGCCACTGTCAGTCTTCAGGGCAGCCGGCCACGAATCGCGGAAGGCTCGGGCCAGGGCAGGCCCGCTGCCCATAGCCGAGCAGTGAATCCAGATCACGTGGGGAGAGAGAAAGATGCGATGGTTGTGGACCGCGGTCAGCGTGATCCCGCCGGCAAAGAGTCGCGAGATCGTGCCGTTCAGTTCTGTCTCCCGCAACGGAATCTCGCCCATCATCATGTCCATCCCATCCATCCGGAAGAACCAGGCCTCGACGCTGAGCGCGTTACTCGGATCGAGTTTGATGTGCTCATTGCTCACGTCGAGATCGAGACGACCCAGGGAGAAATGGAGGGTCCCATCGTCTTCGATGGTAGCGTCCTTCCCCATGGCGGATTTGATCGCGGCCACATCCGCTGGCGTGACGCTGGTAGTCTTCGCTTCCGATATGTCGAAGAGTCCGTGACCTGACCGAGAGAGCCCAAGATCCGATACCGCTGCGATCCCGCCGAGGGCGCTTGCTCCCGCCAGCAGCGCGGTTCGCCGGCTTACGCGAGTACCTTTTGCTTTCATGTTATGCCTCCCTATCCTGATGCCATCATGCGCTGATCGATTTAGCTGTCTCCGATCACCAATATGCCCGCAATCGGGCAGCAAAGCGTTATATACGAGAAGATATATACATGTTTTGCTATGGTGATGAATCCTGCCAAATGGTGCCATTCGCAAGATTCATGCCAATTATGGGTAGGGATATCTCTGTATTTGCTTAAAGGCACGATGAAAACTGGCACGAACCTTGCCGTATCCCAATCGGGCGCCGTGCCGGGCCACCGCCGGCGATCGGGATGTCAGCGGTAACCGCAGTGTGCCCCGGCCAGACGTAATTCATGGAGGGTATGATGACCGACAGTACAAAGACACAAGATCCACTGATGAAGGAACCAAAGCCGCCATTTCCTCAGCAAGAGCAGTCGCCTCCAGGTCTTGAGGTCGAAATGCGGCCGCAACCCGACTTCGGCGAGAAATCGTACGTCGGACATGGCCGGCTAAAGGACAAGGTCGCCATTATCACTGGCGGCGACAGCGGAATCGGTCGAGCGGTCGCGCTCGCGTTCGCGCGAGAGGGTGCCGATGTGTTGATCGCGTACTTGAATGAGGACGTCGATGCCCGCGAAACGGTGCGCGTGGTGGAAGATGCCGGCAGGAAAGCGATCGCGGTGGCCGGTGACATCGGCAACGAGCAGCATTGTCGTCAAATCGTGCAGCGCGCGGTAGACGAATTCGGCAAACTTGACCTGCTGGTGAATAATGCCGCCTTCCAGATGGAGCACAAGGGACTGGAAGACATACCGTCGGAGGAAATCCATCGGGTGTTCAACACCAATATTCTGGCCCTGTTCTGGCTGTGCAAAGCGGCGATGCCGCATCTGCACGCGGGCAGTGCCATCATCAACACGGCCTCGATTCAGGCATACGAACCGTCGCCCTCGCTCCTGCACTATGCCGCGACGAAGGGTGCAATCGTCACCTTCACCAAGGGCCTGGCCAAGGAGCTGGCGGAGAAAGGCATCCGCGTGAACGCCGTCGCGCCCGGACCAGTCTGGACGCCGCTAATCGCAATGTCTTTCCCGGCGGAGAAGGTTGCGAAGTTCGGCGAAACCGATCCTCTGCAGCGGCCGGCACAGCCGGTAGAACTGGCGCCTGCCTATGTATTTCTGGCGTCGGATGAAGCCAGTTACATTACGGGTGAGATCCTGGGAGTGACCGGAGGCCGACCACTGGCCTGAGAGGACATGCGGGCTCGCTTGCGATTTACCCCTCCAGAGCCGGCCCGCCCCGGGGCAACGAGCGTAAGCTCAGGAGGCAACGATGAGGGTCTGTGGTGCTGCCTGTTTCATGCGCGTCCTTATCCAGGTGATTTGTCGCTCTGTATCCTTATGACTCAGGGTCACAACGTGCAAGAGTTCTCGATCCTGGAGACCTTGCGCGGCCTGTTTGATCACGGTCCAGCTTATGTCCGCCTCCTGTGCGAGCAGGTAGAGGTCCTGTAGATCGCGAAGGAGGGCAAGGCTGCCTGATCGGGTCCCCTGGAAGAGATCCGAGTGCAGTCGTTCGGGCTCGTCCTGGGCGTCCTCGCCAGCGGCGACGAACGGTTGTAATAGACGCACGTGTTCCTCGGAGCGCCTGGCGAAATACTGGCAGAGATGGAACACATCAGGCTCGGTGCCGTGTGCATCTGCCACGTCGCGAAATGCGCCGGCGAGACTCGATTCGGTCCGGTGGATCAACGCCAGGTAGTGTTTGATATTCATACGTCTTCCTCCGGCATCACCGACGCCGCTTCGCCAGCCTGGCCACCAACAGTCGGTGGCACCAGCACGCCACGCACCGGCCGCGACGTGGTGGTGGTTGGGGCCGAAGCGGGGAGGCCATTGCCACTCGCCAACTTCGCGATGCGCACCGCAGCAATCTTGAAAAACGGTTGCTTGGAGACCGGGTCCCATTCGGTCAGCGTCAGTTCGTTTGCCGCTCGTGGCCGGCGATGCCCGTCATCGCCGGCGGCCTCATCGAAGTAGCCGTAGTGGAAGGGGGCAAATACGATGCCCTCGCGAATGTCGGTAATCCGAGCCCTGACATCGATCCGACCGCGTCTCGACTCGACGCGTACGAAGTCGCCCTCGGTCACTCCACACTGCTGCGCGTCGCCCGCCGAAATCTCGATCCACGCCTCGGGAGCGGCGCGTTCAAGCTGCCGGGCTCGGGCGGTTTTGGTGCGAGTATGGAAGTGGTACAGAGTCCGGCCCGTGGTGAACTGAAGCGGGTATTCCCCATCGGGCACTTCGTGCGGCGGCATATACTCTGCGGCTCGCAGAAACGCTCGTCCGGCCGGATTCATCGCCTTGTACTCGGTTGCGGTGCGTGGCGCGCCGGTAACCAGATCGCTGGTGTAGGCTTCGCAGACCTCTGGATCGGTGGGAAAGACATCGTCGGCATAGAGTCGCTCCGTCCCGTCTGGCCTGTTCTCGGTCACAGGCCATTGGATGCCGCGACCGCTCCGCAACATCGCATAGCTCATGCCCGAGTAATCACAGGGGCGTCCCTTCGAGCATGCCTTCCAGGCTTCGAATGCCGACTCCGCATCTTTCCAGGTAATGAGCGGTCCACCCTCCTGGTTGCGGAAGTCCATTTGACGTGCATACTCCAGCCAGATATTCAGGTCGCTCTTCGCCTCGCCGGGAGGTTGAACCGCCTGCTCCGCCAGATGGACGGTTCGGTCGACGTTGGTAAAGCATCCGGTCTTCTCGCCCCACAAGGCAGTCGGGAGGACAACATCGGCGAGTTGAGCTGTTTCCGTGAGGAACGCATCCTGGACGACGACAAACAAACTCTCCTTGGCCAGGATGGACCGTATACGGGAGAGTTCAGGGAGGGAGACCGCTGGGTTCGTCCCGCTGATCCAGAGAAACCTAATAGATCCCTGCTCGGCATACCGCCAGATTTGCATTGCATGCGTGGGTGGCGCCCAGTGCGGAACCTTGAGCGGATCGATGTTCCAGAGCCGAGCCAGTTCGTCGATATGCTTCTGGTTATCCCAATTACGAAACCCGGGCAAATCGCCGTCGGCACCCGTCTCCCGGGTGTTCTGTGCCGTCGGCTGTCCGTTCATCTGGTAGAGGCCACAGCCAGGCTTTCCGATCATCCCTCGCAAGAGATGCAGATTGTTGACCTGGCACGAGGCGGCAGTCGCCTGCATCGATTGATAGAAGCCTTGTAACACGGTGGACAGGACGCGTTTCCCCTGACCAAAGATGCGCGCCGCTTCCCGGATAGTTTCGGCAGACACATCGCAGATTGCCGCCACGCGTTCCGGAGGGTATTCCATAACCATCTGCCGGAGTTCGTCAAAATGGAGAGTATGAGCGGCGATGTAGGCCTCATCGATCCACCCGTTCACAATCAACTCGTACTGGAGCGCGTTCATGAAGGCGAGGTTGGTGCCAGTGCGAAGGGGAACGTGCAGGTCTGCCTCCAGGGCGGCAGGCGTGGGCCTCGGATCCACCACTACCAGCGATGGTCGGTCTGGACCGCGGAGCCGATCGCGAATGCGAGCCCAGAGCACAGTTTGCGTTTCCGCGATGTTGTGTCCGAAATGGAAGATAGTGTCGGCATAGTCGATGTCGGTGTACGATCCGGGTTGCCCGTCGCAGCCGAACGACTCTTTGAGCGCCGCTGCTGCGGTTGCGGTGCAGAGTCGAGTGTTCCCGTCCATATGGGGAGTGCCAAGACCAGCCTTGCCGATTACGGCGAGGGTATAGTATTCCTCCAGGAATAATTGGCCCGAGGTGTAAAAGCCCAGAGCCAGCGGACCCTGGTCTTGCAGGAGATATTGTGACCGCTCCACAATGATCCCCATCGCCGTCTGCCAATCCGATGGTTCGAGAGTACCGGCTCGCCGGACCATCGGACGGGTCAGTCGATCGGAAGCGTTATTGGCCTGCCAGCCGAACAAACCCTTCGGTCCGAGACGTCCATGGTTCACCCGATCTTCCGCACGGCCACGAACACCCACAATCTGGGCATCCTTCACAGCAATGTCCAGACCGCATCCGTTCGAGCAGAGTACGCAGGCTGACTGAACCCAACGATCGACTTCCTCGGGCGAAATTCCCTCACCGAGTGCCATGTCGACGCGCGCCGGCCAATGGCTGCCGGTGCTGTACCCGGCGATAGGGCCCCATGGATCGGCGATGCGATCGATCATACGTTTTCTCTCCTTCAGGGTTGTTCTTGCTTGATTCTTTCCGGTCCAATCTGTACCAGACGGAGCACTGTGACCAGCGCCATACCTCCGACAAGATTGCCCAGGGAGTACCAGCCGAGGAGTTTTGCCCAGGTGAGATAGGTAAATGCGGCCCCGGCATGGAGCGCCGCGAACATTTCCAGGGAGCCGATGATGGCGTGATCGAGATGACCTGCCGCCAGCAGGAAGGCAGCGGAGAGCGCGGCCACAAGCTTTCCGATTTCGGAGGCGGTACCTCGCTCCATCCAGGTCATGAGTGTCAGTACTGCCCCGCCCAGGACCGCACTGGCAAATGAGGCGGCGCTGATATCTCCATGAACGTAGACCAGGCCGAGCCTGATGGCGCCCGGGTGAAGTTCGGGCAGGGCCAGGACGACGATACCCATCATGATCCAACCGCCAAGGAGGTTGGCGACCAGGGTTCCTGCCCATAGACGTATCAGGGCCAGCGCCCCCGCGCGCCGAGCGACAATGGCCGTGATCGGCACCAAAAAGTTCTCGGTGAACAGTTCACCGTGCGCCAGCGTCAGTGCGAAGAACCCGATGCCGAAAGCGACGGCCCCGGCCACTTCGTTCCCGGTATACCGATCCACCAGGAGCAGCGCGAGTACTCCCAGACCGACATCGATCCCACCGACGGTACCAGTGGCCAGCAACGCTGACCAGGAGCGATTGAGTCGTTGCTCGCCCTCCTCAACCGAACTCTCGAACGTGGTCCGTAACGACTCCTCGCCCGATTCGGCTCGCGTCTTTGGGAAATTGTTTGGTAGATTTGCAGACTTCTCGAATGCCATCATGCCGCCCGTCTTATCAGAATGAGTCCGGAAACCTATGGTCGATCACGAGTGCTTTCACGGTATCGACCCCTGGCAGTGGGTCTCTTTGGCGGAAGTGTGTTTAGCACGATACATGCCAGTGGCAGTGAAATTATTACCGATCTTAATGCGATATAATCGCATCCAGACGTTGACAACCCGGCGACAATCCTGTATTGTGGGCACCGAGAGATTGGCGATCTCTCCGGGGAGGAATTGTGTACCGTCGGTGCGTGCTTGTCGCCTCTATATTGCTATGCTTTCTGGCCGCACTGGGTCCACGGACTGTTCTGGGCGCGGATAACTCGGGTGGGTCGGGCATCATTTCGATGCCGCCCGGACTTGGCTGGCAGTCGGCTCAGGCTCCCTTGAGCGGCAACGGCCTGAGCGGTCCCACTGGTATTGCCCTGGTCAATTCGCAGGTCTGGGTCGCCAACGAGACCAATAACACGATTTCCCGTTTCAATCAGGACGGCAGCTCTGCCGGCAGTGCGATCAGCGGAAACAGCCTCAGCCAGCCATTTGATCTGGCGGTCGTCGGCTCCCAGGTCTGGGTGGCCAATCGGGCCGGAAATTCGATCTCGCGATTTAATCTCGACGGCACGGTCGCGGGTACCACGATCACACTCAATCTTCGTGGCCCCGTTGGGATCGGTGTCTTTGGCACCCAGGTGTGGGTTACCAACGACAGTAACAGCACAATCGCGCGCTTCAATTTTGCTGGCACTTCTGCGGGCGCCAATCTGACGGGTAACGGACTGAGTAATCCGCGCTCACCGCGGTTAATTGGCTCCCAGGTGTGGGTGCCAAATGGCGGCGCGAACGACATCACCATGTATTCGACCAGCGGATCACCGATATCCGGAAGTGTCACCGGCAACGGGCTGAACTATCCGGAAGACATGACCCAGGTCGGATCGCAGATCTGGGTGTCGAATGCCAACGGTAATAGTGTGTCGCTCTTCAATCCAGATCACTCCTCCGCCGGGTCTCCCTTGACCGGGAATGGCCTCAACTTCCCTCACGCGATCGCGGCCGTTGGGACCCAGGTCTGGGTTGCCGACGAGGCGACCAACGCGATATCAGTGTTTACGCCGGCATCGTCGACACCGACTCCCACTTCCTCGCCAACGCCAACGAGCACGCCGACGGTCACTCCATCGGCCACGCCGACGAAAACCTCGACGGTCACTCCGTCGGCCACGCCGACAAATACCCCGACGGCTACTTCCACGCCGACGAACACACCGACAAGCACCGTAACTCCCACTGCCACGGTCACGCCACGCCCGACGAGCACGCCGACCCTTACCCCAGCGGCGACCGCAACGACCACTCCCGGTGTAACGCCCACGTCGACCAGTACGCCGACGCCAACGGCGACGACGACTCCAGTTCCGACGCCAACAAATACATTCACGCCGACTCCCAGCAGCACGGCAACGCCGACACCGGTGAACACATTCACGCCGACGCCGACGAACACGCCGAACTCGACGGCAACACCAACGCCAACAAGCATGCCGATCTCGACAGCAACGCCAACACCAACCATATCTCCGACGGCGACCAGTACGCCCATATCGACCAGTACGTCGACACCAACGGCTACGCCGACCGGCACGCCAACATCGATGCCGGTGCCCACGGTGGTCACCGGCAATGGCTTGAACGCACCGAGTGGAATCGCGGTTGTCGGCAATCAGCTCTGGGTGTCGAATACCGGGAATAACACCATCTCTCGATTCAACGCCGATGGAACCAGTGCCGGTTCCGCACTAGCCGGCAATAGTATGTCCGGACCGTTTGCCCTCGCAGCCGTCGGAACTCAGGTCTGGGTGGTGAACCGTGACAGTGGCACGATTTCGCGGTTCAATACCGATGGCACTGTCGCCGGGACGGCACTTTCCGGCAATGGTCTATCCAGCCCCATGGGCATTGCCATGATCGGTAGTCAGGTCTGGGTATCCAACGACGGATCCAGTACGATTTCACTGTTCAATCCCGATGGCAGTAGTGCCGGGACGGCACTTTCCGGCAACGGACTGAGCGACCCGCGCACTCCCGGTCTGATCGGCTCATTGGTATGGGTGCCGGACGGCGGGAGCAACAGCTTCTCCGTCTTCAATACCAACGGGACGGTGGGATCCAGCCAGATCACCGGCAACGGGCTCAATTATCCCGAGGATGCGATCGTTGTCGGCTCGCAGATCTGGGCACCCAACGCCGATGGCAATTCGATCTCGCTCTTCAACCCGGATGGAACCTCGGCCGGGTCGCCACTTACCGGCAACAGTCTCGATTTCCCCCATGCCGGTGTCGCCGTCGGCGCCTCGGTATGGGTCGTTGACGAGACCAACAACTCAATTTCGATCTTCCCTGCAGTCAACGGCACGCCCACGCCCACCGCGACCCCCACGGCGACGCCGACCGGTACGCCGGTCCCGACCCCGACTGTAACTCCGACGGGGACCACCACGGTCACCCCAACACCGACGCCGACTGCAACTCCCACTGTGACTCCAACGAGGAGTGCGACTCCGGCGCCGACACAATTGCCCTCGGCAACGCCCACCCGCACCCCTACCTCCACGCCGACCCTGTCCCCGGTTCCAACCAACACTCCGCTACCGACCGCTACTGCCACGAGCGTCACCTCGACTGTCCTCACTGGTAATGGCCTGAACGCTCCGACTGGCGTCACCGTGGTCGGCGCTCAGATCTGGGTTGCCAATGAAGCCGGTAACAGCATCTCGCGGTTCAATCCGGATGGAAGTTCCGTCGGTGTGCTCGTAGCCGACAGCACACTTTACAATCCGTTTGCCCTGGCAGTTGTCGGCAGTCAGGTGTGGGTGGTAAATAACGGGAACAGTACTATTTCCCGGTTCAACTTCGACGGCAGTTCGGCCGGGATTCCGATCTCCGGCAATGGGTTGTCGAATCCCACCGGCATCGTCGTGGCCGGCAGCCAGATCTGGGTCTCAAACGATGGATCCAGTACGATCTCCCGTTTCAATCCCGATGGCAGCAGCGCTGGTACTGTCGTTTCCGGGAATGGGTTGACCAATCCCCGCGGGCCGGCGGTCGTGGGTTCTATCGTGTGGGTGCCGGATGGCGGGAGTAACAGCATCTCCCGCTTCAACACCGATGGCAGTATAGCTTCCGGCCAGATCACCGGGAACGGACTCAATTATCCCGAAGTCGCCGTGAACGTTGGCTCCCAGGTGTGGGTGGCCAATGCCGGAGCCAACAGTGTTTCGCTCTTCAATTCGAATGGATCGTCGGCTGGAAGCCCACTTAGCGGCTATAGCATAAACAATCCGCACGGCATGGCCGTTGTCAATTCCCAGGTCTGGATCGCCGATGACAGCACCAATAGCATCTCGGTCCTCACCCCTGGCGGCTTCACCCCGACTCCACTGCCGACAGCAACCAGCACGCCGGTTCCGACGGCGACGAGCACGCCCTCATCCGACCCGATCATCGCCGCCGCCGGTGACATCGCCTGCCCGCCGGGATTGCCGCCAACCACCACCACCTGCGAGCAGCAAGCCACGTCCAATCTTCTGATGAATCAGAAGTACAGCGCCGTCCTGGCCCTCGGCGATAATCAGTACGATGTTGGCGCCCTCAGTGACTTCGGCGCGTCGTACGATCCTACCTGGGGTCGCTTGAAGAGCATCACCTATCCAGTATTGGGGAATCACGACTACATGACCGCCAATGCTGCCGGCTACTTCAGTTACTACGGCGCCCGCGCCGGTGATCCAACCAAGGGATACTATTCTTTCAACATCGGGACCTGGCACCTGATCGCGTTGAATGCCAACTGCGACGAAGTGGGTGGCTGCAACGCCGGCAGTCCGCAGGAACAGTGGCTGCAAAGCGATCTGGCCGCCAACCCGAACCGTTGCACCCTCGCTTTCTGGCATCAGACCCGCTTTGCCACCGGCAACGGCGATGACAATTCCACGTACGTCCCGTTCTGGCAAGATCTCTACAATGCCCACGCCGATGTGGTGCTCAACGGGCACTTCCATGTGTACGAACGATACGCGCAGCAGGATCCACTCGGGAATGCCGATCCCAATGGCATCCGACAGTTCACCGTGGGCACTGGTGGCTACAGTCTGATGACCCCGGATACCACCAGTCCCAACGTTCAGGCCTTTAACGATACCTCGTTCGGAATCCTCCAGTTGACGCTTCATCCTTCGAGCTATGACTGGAAGTTCATCCCGGCTCCCGGTAGCACCTACACCGATTCGGGCAGTGCCGCCTGCCATAATTGACCGATCGCTCGGTTCAGACACAGTTCAGAATTCTTTAACCGGACGATAATCTGCCTTTCTTACACTGATGAGGACGGGATATAGTGTACGCTTAGCGCCGGCGAGTCAGGCCGGCAGGCCATCATGGAGAAAAAAAGCACATGTATCGTAGCCTCATCTCACGTTTAGTTCTCACTGCCGGCTTGTTGATCGCCGGATTCGTTGTCACTGGCGGCCGCACTTCGGCGGCGCAATGGCAATCGGACTTCAGCGCGCTCGCGACGACCGCGCAGCTCGCAACCTCCTATACACCGGATCAAATCGCGACCGCGTATGACTATGCGCCGCTCTATTCGCGCGGTATTGACGGCACCGGGCAGACCATCGCGATGCTCGAGGAAGGGACGGTGAATGCGTCCGATCTGCATCACTTCGATCTGTCCGCTGGAATCAACGATCCGAAGATCACAGGCTATTATGTCGGCGGGAAAACGTTTAACGTCCCCTACGATCCGGAAGCAACCCTCGACGTCGAGTGGGCGCATGCCCTGGCGCCAGGCGCGGCGATTCAACTGTACTACCTCAACGGCAATCTGTCGGTAAAGGCCGGTTGGAAAGCGATAGCGACCGCTCTCCGCCAGGCAGCTGCCAACAGCGCGGGGACGGTCAGCCTCTCATTCGGTATCTGCAAGCCGACCTCCGGCTACAAAGCGGTTGACAATGCACTCAAGGCCATTACCACTCAGGGTGTGACCGTCTTCGCCGCCAGTGGAGACACGGGGGACAAGCCGGGTACCAAGAGCCAGTGCGGAACGACGAGTGTCGGTGTGGCCTACCCCGCCAGCGACCCCTCGGTGGTGTCGGTTGGTGGCACCTCATTGCAACTCAACGACGACAACACGATCGCCTCTGAGACCGCCTGGAGCAAGGGTGGCGGCGGCTTCTCGGCTGCCCTCCTTCGTCCCGTCTGGCAGGTGGCGCCCACGATTCCGAGTGGCAGCCAGCGCTGGGTTCCGGATGTTGCTTTCCTCGCCAATCCCGCCACCGGAGTAGAAGTCCTGTATCACGGCCGCTGGGAGCAAGTTGGTGGAACCAGCCTCGGCGCGCCGGCGTGGGCCGCTGCCTGGAGCTTGATCCGGCAAGATGCCCAGGCCACCGGCACGACGCTCTCAGCCGCGCCCGCGCTGATCTATCGAATCGGGAATTCATCCAGCTATGCCACTGCCTTTCATGACATCGTCTCTGGTTCGAACGGCAAGTACAGCGCTGGACCCGGCTGGGATCCGGTAACCGGCTGGGGCACGCCCGATGTAGCTGCCCTGGATGCTGCCATCGTGCCGCAGCCGGCGGCCGCGCCCAGCCCATAGAGGTAGTACGGTAGCGCACCAGTAACGCGGGCCTGCAGGCCCGCGTTACTGGTGCGCTGTCCGCCTGGCGGAAGCGAATCCAGTTTGGCGAGGACCTTACGCCCTAGAAGATATCAGGGGCGTGGTCAACATCCGATCGAGCGACCGGGGCTAGCCACACTGTGGCGGCGCGGGTCTGGATACGAGTGTATCCACGCGCCTGCACGTCGCGAAGAAATCCGGACGGATACGATGGATCGGCACCGGCCGTAACTACCACTGCCGCGGTGGAGGGCAGTCGCTGCTCCAGTGAACGGGCGCCGGTCTCATCCCGCATGTCCCAGAAGTAGTCGGTGATGGGAGTGCGTTGGGCGAGATAAGCATATTCGAACTGGTCGGTCAACACGCGTTCCTGGCGCGTCGTGGTGCGGTCGAGCACCTGCACCGCCGCGTTCATCGTTGAGAGGCGCAGGATACCCAGGCCCTGCTCCACGATCGAAACGTTGAGGGCGCCGGCCCATAGCCCGAGAGTCAGGACTCCGGTGGTGACCACCAGGAGCCGGGCGCGATTCAACGCGCTCGCCAGCAGTGGTCCGGCCAGCAAGGCAGCGAAGGGCACGATCGGAACGAAGTAGTGATAATACACTTCCGACGAGAAGAAAAATATGCCGCCCATCGCGAAACCGGTGAGGATCCAGGCAGGATGACGCCGCCGTAGCGCGGCGGGAAGCGAGAGGGGATTTAGAACGAGCCAGAAGGAGAGGACGGCGGCAACCCGGCGCACGAAATCGGTATGAGTGCGGTGGAATAGTTGCCAGTTCACACTGTCGGCGTAGAGAGCGCCCAGTTGATGAACCGACGGCGCGAACTCGACCGCGATCGTCCCCAGCATGCCTGCCAGCATCGGTGCTGCCCGGCGGGGAGCCGCCACCAGGTAGACCGGCAAGAAGAGCAATGCCGGGTACTTGAACCACAACGCCAGGCCAATGCAGATTCCAGCAACGGTGGCTGCGGCTCCCTTCTTGCTGGATAGCAAGATAAGTAAGCCGGCAACACCGAGTGCGGTGATGATCGGGTCCTGTCCTATCCGTACCGATGCCAGCAGCGCGACCGGACTCGCTCCGTACACCAGACCGGCCGCTATGCCCCCTCGCCTCCCGTACACGAGCGTGCCGATTCGCCATACCATGACGGCGGTGCAACTGTCGATCAAAAGCATCATTGCGCGCGCCAGTGGCCACCACAGCCGGATTACAGGTTGCAGAACTCCGAAGAACTCCAGCACTCCCGGTGGATGGAAGAACACAAAATCACGATACGGCACTGCTCCTAAAGAGACATCCCGACTCAGTGCCAGTACCACGAATTCATCTGGGTCATACGTATCCGCGGTGAGCGCGGCAAAGGCCAGCCGAAGTCCAATGGCGCAGACGAAAACGATGCAGGCATCGCGCCAGGGAAACCGGCGCAGGTTGACTGACCAGCGACTGACTATGGCCGGCATCGGCATCACTTGCCGGCCGCGGGCCGTGCTCCCATCGCCGGGGCTACGAGACCTTGTCGTCAGCAGTCGCAGTGCGAAGTCGCACCTCGGCGGCTTCCAGTTCGGCGGGAGGAAGATGGCAGCGATACTGGTTGCCGGCCGACGTTCGATGCCATGGTGGTTCCTGATCACGGCAAATATCACCGAGATAGAGCGGGCAGCGAGTATGGAATCGGCATCCGCTTGGTGGATTGCTGGGACTCGGAATGGTGCCATGCAGTCTGATCCGTGCGCCCGACCCATTTTTGTCGATTGTTGACACGGCCGATACCAGCGACTCGGTATACGGATGGTGCGGGATGTTAAATACCGCTTCGGCCGGCCCCACTTCCACGATCCAACCGAGATACATCACCCCGATCCAGTCGGCAATGTAGCGGACGACGGCCAGGTCGTGGGAGATGAAGATGTACGACACGCCGCTTTTCTGCAGATCGACGAGCAAGTTGAGAATGGCGGCCTGGACCGACACATCGAGCGCTGAGACCGGTTCGTCGCAGAGCACCAGGGAGGGAGTACCCGCAAATGCCCGCGCAATCGAAGCGCGCTGCTTCTGACCGCCGGAGAGTCCGGTTGGGCGCGACTCCAGGTGGCGGGGCTCGAGCTTTACCGCCCGTGCCAGTTCGTTGGCTCGTACTTCCAGGTCTTGATGCGAGTTCCCGGTGCCGAGGAGCCTCAAGGCGCGTTCCAGGATGCTCCTGATCGAGAAACTTGGGTTGAGGGCACTGTCAGGATTCTGGAACACCATTTGCAGGCTTCGCCGCTGCGACGGGCCCCGGTGACCGGCGGATTTCAGTGGCTGACCATCGAACTGGATGGCGCCTTTACTCGGGTCGGTTAGCCCGACAATCACTTTGGCCAGCGAGCTTTTGCCGCTTCCCGACTCTCCCACCAATCCAAACACCTGCCCGCGCCGTACCTCCAACGATACGCCGGCAACCGCATTCACCTCGTAGCCACCGGAATGATAGGTCTTGATCAGGTCATCGACCTTGAGTAGCACTTCATCGCTAGGAGGTGGCAACGGTGTCGGTTCGGCCGCCGGGCTCGGCGGAATGGCAGGCACTTCGTCGAAGTAGAAACACCGACTCCGACGCTCGGCGCTTACTTCGAACAGATCGGGGCGCTCTTCATGGCAGCGCTCGCGGGCGATCGGACAGCGGTCCGAGTAGAGACACCCAGTGGGACGCAGGCCCAATGGTGGTAACGACCCCGGAATAGGGTCGAGCCGCTGCACGTGCTTATTCATTCCCATGTGAGGCACGCAGCGAAGCAAGCCCAGGGTATAGGGGTGTCGCGGATCTGAGAATATCTCTTTGGCCGGTCCCTGCTCGAACACTTCTCCGGCGTACAGTACTCCGACTCGCTCGCATAAGCGGGTGACGATGGCAAGGTTGTGGCTGATGAACAGGATTGAGGTGTTGAATTCGGCGCGCAACCGCTCGACCAGGTCGAGGATTTCCGCTTCGACAGTGGCGTCGAGCCCGGTCGTCGGTTCATCGAGAACGAGGAGGGCGGGATTCGTCGCCAGGGCCATGGCGAACATGATGCGCTGCTGCTGCCCCCCGGAGAGCTCATGCGGATATCGCCGCAACACTCTGGCCGGATCAGAGATCTGCACCTTCTCCAGCATGCCGGCGGCCGCCTCGGTCGCCTCCCTTTATCCATATCGCGGTGATAGCGAAAGACCTCGGCGATCTGATGTCCGATTCGCAACGAAGGGTTCAGGGCGCTGCCCGGGTCCTGATACACCATCGCCATGCGGTTCCCACGCAGTTTGCGTAGCTCACTGTCGGACATCTTGAGCAGATCCTGATCCTCGAAGAGGATCCTTCCACTCTCTACGATGGCGTTCGTCGGCAGGTATCGCATGAGCGCCATTGCCGCCGTCGTTTTCCCGCAGCCCGACTCGCCTACCAGACCGTAGGCCTCGCCAGGACTAATCGAGAAGGAGATATCCTCGAGCACGCGCAGGGTGCGACCACGGCGCCGGTAACTGACGGTAAGATGCTCGATCTCTACCGCTTTAAGTTCACTTGCCACGACTGTCATGATTCCAATACTTCCCGCAGTCCATCTGCCAGTAAATTAATGCCCACAACCAGCGTCGCCAGAGCGACCGCGGGAAACAACACGTACCACGGCGCGACCTGGAGGAAGGCTCTGCCCACGGAAATCGTGAGCCCCCAATCAGGCGCACCCGATTGGACGCCGCCCAAGCCGAGAAACGACAGCGTGGCGGCGGTGAAAATTGCGTAACCCAGCCGGATGGTAGTCTCCACCACAATTGGTCCCATGATGTTGGGCAAAATCTCACGCACCATGATGAAGATTCCCCGTGAGCCCAACAACTTGGCGGCGGCCACGTACTCCCGGTCGCGTTCGACCAGCACCGCCGAACGAACGGTGCGCGCCACGATCGGCGTGAATACGATCCCAATGACGATGATGACGTTCAGAATCGACGACCCCAGGACCGCTAGAACCAGCACCGCGATGATGATGAGGGGGAAGGCCAGCAGGGCATCGACGAGCCGCATGGCGATATCGTCCACCCATCCCCGGTAATAGCCGGTGACGAGACCTACTGAAATGCCACCAAATAGACCGAGAGCGGTCGCGGCCGGTGCGATTTGCAAGACTGACGTGGCGCCGGCGAGCACGCGGGAGAAGACGTCCCGACCGAGATCGTCGGTGCCGAACCAGTGCGCGGCCGACGGTCCCTTCAGGGTATTGAGTGGATCGATCGCTCCGGGAGCATGTGGAACGAAGTAAGGCCAGAAAATGGCGTCGAGGATCCAGAAAAGCAGAATCCCAAATCCAACGAGAAACGTCTTGGAATGCAGAAGGCCAATGAATATCTGGCGCATCCGCTGCCGTTGAGCGGCGCGCGCTTCGAGGATCGCAGCCATTGCGACGGCATCATCCACACCCTGACTTGGCCCGAACGTAGGCTCCGGCGCCTGGACGCTCATTCGTCAGCCAATCTGATTCGGGGATTGAGTACCCCGTAGAGAATGTCGGCGATCAGGTTAGACACCATGTAGAGCAAAGCAATCAGCAGCACGGTGGCTTCGAGCATCGGGACATCGTGGCCCTGCGCCGAGTCGTAGATCAGTTTGCCGATGCCTGGATAGTCAAACAGGGTCTCGATGACGACCAATCCGCCGACCAGGTAGCCAACCTGGACGCTAACCACGCTGATGGTGGGAAGCAAGGAATTTCGCAGTACGTGCCGGGTGATTACGACCCGCCGGGGCAAGCCCTTGAGAAATGCCGTGCGGGCGTAATTCGACTGTAGCGAAATCACGGTCCCGGCTCGAGCCATGCGGGAAATGTAGCCAAACAGCACCATCACCAGGGGGATTGCCGGCAGGAGGAGCTGCCGAACAATGTCCACGGGGTTGAGCGACGGGACACTGGAGGAAACAGGGAACCAGCGGAGCTGAACGGCAAAGAGCACGAGCAAAAAGACGCCGATGACGAATTCCGGCAGCGCAATGAACGATAGACCTGTGATCGTAATGATTCGATCGGTCGCCTTGCCGTACCGTAAAGCAGCAACGACGCCAAGACCAATGGAAATGGGCACCGTGAGTAACAGCGCGAAGCCGCCCAGGATGAGCGAGTTTCGCAACCGTTGGAGCGCGATCGAACGTACATCGGTGTTGAGCAGGTAGGACTGACCCCAGTCACCACGCACGAAGCTACTGATCCATTTCCAGTAGCGAACAGGCAGCGGCTGATCGATGCCGAGTTGATGATCGACACTGGCGACCTGAGCGTTGGTGGCATACGGACCAAGAATCGTCCGGCCTATATCGCCGGGAAGAATCTGCGATACCCCGAATACCAGAATCGATACGATGAGGAGCGTGACAATAGCGAGGCCGAGGCGTTTTAGGATAAAGCGTCCCATATCGTGCTCCTTTAGCTCCGTGTCTCCGAGACCGCCTACTCCTGGTGAAGTATAGTTGCGCCCTAGCGCACCGTCAAATGTCGTCAAAGCACCGGCGGCAGACGTCGAGAGATGCTCCGAGAGATGTTCGTAGCTCGGCGCTGCGCTTGACCATGTAGGCCCTACCGCATACAATAACTGCGCACATACGTACGAGGAGGCATAGTAGGAAGGAGTACGGCGCTACCGACTGGTCCGGGGTTCATGCATCATTGCGGATGATCGCGTAGTTCCAGGCGCTGCAAGACTCTCGTCTCTATCGTGACCGCCCGGCGGATTATCACACACCGGAAATAACAGGAGAGATAAGGCTGTGAGCAAACAAGAAAACCGACTCGTCGACGAGTTCCTGGAGGGGCGGATAAGCCGCCGCGACCTCATCAAGGGACTGATGGCCGCAGGGCTTTCCGCCTCTGTTGCCGGCAGTTTACTTGGAGTAGCGGGATTCAGCCCCGCCGAAGCAGCGTCCATCGTGGAAGCACCGGCCCGGATCAAGCGCGGCGGCACCGTGCGGTTCTCCACTCAGGTACCGGCGGCGGACGTGGATCCAATTACCATGTTCAACGAGGGCGCCATCTTCACCGTCGAAATGTCGTGCGAATACCTCTGTTTCCCCCGTGCCAACGGCACCCTCGAGCCCAAACTGGCCACCTCGTGGCACTCGACCAATCCTTCTGTCTGGACGTTCAATCTCCGGCAGGGCGTGAAGTGGCAGAGCGGCGCCACGTTTACGGCGGATGACGTCGTTCACACGTTTAATCTTCTGACGGGTGACGCCAACTCCGGCGCGCTTTCCGCGTACAAGGGCATTCTGTCTCACGGTCACGTCAAGAAGATCAACTCACACCAGGTCCAGTTCCATCTTGATCGCCCGTTTGTCGATTTTCCTTACCTGGTCTCCGGATTCACCTACAACTCGGTCATTGTGCCGAAAAATTACAAAGTCGGTGACTTCGTCAAGGGTGGGATCGGCACCGGCCCGTTCGTCCTCACGAGCTATACCCCGAAAGTCGGCGCCACCTTCAAGGCCAACAAGCATTACTGGGACAAGGGCAAGCCCTACGTCAATGGGGCGCAGATGAAATTCTACGCCGACAACGCCTCCCAGGTCCTGGCGATCCAGGGCGGGGCGGTCGATGTCTTCCTGGACGCCCCCTATCAAGGTTCGCAAGCGCTATTCTCCGACAGCAATGTTAAGATCCTGACGATTGCCACCAGCGCCTACCGTGAGTTTTCCATGCGGGTTGACCAGAAGCCATTCGACAACAAGAACGTTCGCCAGGCGGTGGCCTACTGCCTCGATCGCCCGGCGCTCGTTCAAGCCTTGTGGAACGGCAAGGCAGTCGTTGCTAACGACCACCCGTTCTGCCCGGTCTATCCCACGGCGAGTCTCGCCTTGAAGGATATCCCGCAGCGCAAACAGGACTACACCAAGGCAAAGCAATTGCTGGCTGCCGGTGGCTACCCCAATGGGTTCAACGTGACTCTCACCACCGAGAACTTCCTCGAGATCCCACAGTACGCCCAGATCATCCAGCAGCAGCTCAAGCCGGTCGGAATCAATGTCACCCTCAATGTGGAAGACCAGAACACGTACTACGGCTCAGGGTCAAATCAGCCCTGGCTTGAAGTGCCGTTTGGTATCGTCGACTGGGCTGCTCGCGGCAGCGCCAGCCAGCTCGTCGCTCCCGCCTACCTCACCGGTGGCGTGTGGAATTCGGCACATTGGAGCGACAAGAAATTCGACAACTACATGCACCAGTACGACAAGGAACTCAATCCCACCAAGCGAGCGCAGATCGCGCTGAACGCGGCGAAAGAGATGCATGACCAGACTCCGGTGATCATCGCCTACTGGATCAAGGAGTTGCGCGCCATTCGCAAGAACGTGCAGAACCTGGCCGTGAATACTTTCTCGCTGCTCGATCCCTCCGGCGTCTGGCTTTCGTAGACTGATCGACGCCGTCAACGACATTGCTCGCCCCCCTCCCGCTAGCGGGAGGGGGGCGCCTGTATAACTCTTTCCAACCGTCGGAGGAAGCTACGTGCGGATCACTGGAATTCGGCTCCGGCGGCTGCAGATTGAACTCGATCCTCCATTTAATGCCGCCTGGGACCCGATTCCCCGACGGTCTTTTGGCGCGACCCTCGTACTGGTCGACACCGATGAAGGCGTCACCGGTGTCGGTTCAGGCGACACCATGGAAGGCTTTGAGGCCTACTTCCATCTTTTCCTGGGCGAAGACCCGCTCCGAATTGCTCGCCACGTCCGCATTCTCGAGACCATAACATTTCACGGCAGCCGTTACTGGCCATTTGAAGCCGCTCTTTGGGACATTGCCGGGCAGGTGTATTCCACTCCAGTGGCGACACTCTTTGGCGGTTACGTCGATCGCCTTCCTGCCTACGCCTCCCTTGGCGAGATCCGGTCGCCGGAGGAACGCGCCGAAGATGCTTTGAGTTTGCGAGCGCAGGGGTTCAAAGCCTGCAAAATCAGGATCCGACCCGATGCCTTCGAGGTAGGACTGGCGACAGTGCGAGCAGTCCGCCAAGCTGCCGGCACCTCGCTGGACATTCTGGTTGATCTCAATCAGGCGTGGCGCATGCCCGGAGACATTTCACCTTCCCTCGATCCGGTCCGGGTGCGCCGTCTGGCCGAAGAATTGCGTGACCTCGATGTTCTCTGGCTGGAAGAGCCATTGGCTGGGACCGATGTGCGGGGACTTGCCCAATTACGGGTGTCTTCCGGGATGCGAATCGCCGGCGGTGAAATGACGAGGACGCTCGATGAATTACTCGCCTATCTCGACGCCGATGCCCTGGACGTGTATCAACCGGATGTAGTGCTGTCTGTAGGTCTCTCCCGCGCCAGGCTGCTGGCGGAGCTGGCACTGGCCCGGAACCGCTGGTTCAGTCCGCACACCTGGACCAACGGGCTCGGTCTGATGGCGAATCTGCATGTGGCCGCCGGAGTGGGAGCTGGCCCCTACCTTGAGTTTCCGTACGACCCACCGCGTTGGACGGTGGAACGACGCGACTTCTTTCTGGCGGAGCCGATTCAAATCGATGCGGAAGGCTACATCAACGTGCCTTCCCGACCTGGCCTGGGTGCCGTTCTCGATTGGGACGCCATCGAGCGACTGGAGATTGCGTAATGGAGCATCAAACAGTCGCTGCGCGTTATCACTACTGCATTCGCGCTCAGCAAGAGGGGTAATCCGTGCTCGAAAATCAAGAGTTTACCATCGGCGGTGGCGGGACCACCACATTCGGCGTCGGCGCCATCCGGAAACTCCCGGATCGAGTCGCCTCGCTTGGTCAAGAGCGTGTCCTGGTCATCACCGATCGAGGTGTAACCGCTGCCGGCATCATCGAGGAAGTTACCCGGCTTCTGAGTACGGCGGAAACCGAGTTCACCGTCTTCGACGATGTGTTGCCCAATCCTGATATCCATCAACTCGATTCCGCCGCCGTGGTGGCGCGAGAGTTTGGACACGGTGTCGTGGTGGCCATTGGCGGTGGCAGCGTCCTCGACACCGGCAAGATTCTCGCGCTCATGGCAGTCAATGGGGAACCGGCAAGGGACTTCGAGTATCCCAATCAGCCGGCCAATCCCGGCTTGCCTGTAATCGCCATCCCGACCACGGCAGGCACCGGATCGGAGACCAATGGTTGGGGTGTGATCGAGGACCCTGAGGCTCGGCGCAAGTTCTACGCCGGCCACACCAGCCTGACCCCCCGTTTCACCATTCTCGATCCCAACCTGACCCGTGGCCTGCCGCCGCAACCGACCGCGGCGAGCGGTATCGACGTCTTGAGCCATGCGTTGGAGTCTCTTTCCTCCCAACGGAGTAACCCGTTTGCCGAGGGCATCGCCCTGCAGTGCGTACGCCTGGCACATACCTATCTTCCACGCGCTGTGACGGACGGTCAGGATATCGAAGCGCGAGCGCACATGCTGCTGGCGGCGCACATGGCGGGTCTTGCCTTTGCTACTACCGGGCTCGGTCTGGATCACGCCATCGGACACGCGCTCAGTGCTCACCTGGGCACGGCGCACGGAGCAGCATTGGCGGTTATGCTCCCGCACGTGCTGTGTTTCAATCTTCCGATCCGAGTTGATCTGTATGCGCGACTCGCCTACTCGCTGGATGCGTACGACACCGGCCAGCCGGCGGATGCCAACGCGCGCGCCGCGATCGCCGCTGATCGACCGAATCATCCGCGACATCGGGCTACCGAGCACGCTCCGTGAACTCGACTGTCCTGAAAGCATGCTCCCGACGATCGCCGCCGACGCTCTATCCGACAGTGTGGTCGTAAATACGCCGCGTTTGCCCAGCGAAGAGGACCTTTTAGCGCTACTGAAGGCAGCGTTCTAGAGCTGCCGGGCCAACTCCTTGTACTCTTCCTTCTGATTAACCGGCCGGCCGAAGAAGGCATGCTTGGACATGTCGGCGGTGAAGCGGCTGGCCTCCGGGGTTCGTCCCAGCGCCTCCGCCATGCTGCGGATATGGTGTGGGCCGGCG
This sequence comes from uncultured Chloroflexia bacterium, assembly GCA_963731225.1. Taxonomy (GTDB): domain Bacteria; phylum Chloroflexota; class UBA5177; order UBA5177; family UBA5177; genus CAVSUG01. The sequence continues at coordinate 1,476,343 of CAVSUG010000002.1, read as the reverse complement.
CCACAACACACGCCCAGATAGTGGACTCCGAGTGCGTAGGCATCGCGAGTGAAGTCGGCAATTTCGTAGCGGTTGCAGACGAACGGATCGAGAGCAGTTGGGAATGGCCGTCCCTCGGGCAGATTGGTGTAGTGTGGATCGCGCAGCGACTGGAACGTCGGCTCTGCCTCGGTGGTGCGGTACGGAACGGGGAGTGCCGCCACCGGACAGCTCACGCTCTTCCTGATGGCTGCCAGCAGGGGCAGCATGGTAGCTGGTCCACGGGCGCAGTTCAAGTCCGACGACATCGGCACCCGCTGCCTCCAGCGCCTTGCAGGCTTCTTCGGGCGTCAGGCCATCTGGTGTGACTCCCGGACGGTGAACGGCAAGCGTCACTACCGCGGGAAGATTCGCCGCCTTGATTGCTTCCAGGGCGATCATCGCTTCTTCGTTGTAGGTGAGTGTCTCGGCGACGATGAAGTCCACGCCGGCATCCGCCGCCCACTGGACCTGCTCGTCGAAGATGGCCCGTACTGCGCGTCGTGAGCTGTCCTCCGGCGTGAAGACGTTGGTGTTGGATAAATCACCCGCGAAGAGGCTACCAGTTTCGCGGGCAACGTCCCGCGCGATCTCCAGCGCTTGCCGATTGATCTCTTCGAGGGCATCTTCCCGGCCAATCACCCGAAGCTTCTCGCGATGGGCGTAATACGTAAATGCCTCGACAACGTCCGACCCGGCATGAACGAATTCTTCGTGAAGCTCGCGCACCAGTTCGGGATGCTCGAGCACCACTTCGGGGACAAAAGCGCCCGCTTGCAGATAGCCTCGCCGCTCGAACTCGAAGAGATACCCCTCGGCACAAATCACCGGCCCCTGTTCCAGTCGCTCCAGCAACCCGGCGCCGCGCACGTTAACGTTTTCCGTCATTCTCATTCTCCCGTCCGCACTAATCCATCGATATTGGTCTCACCTTACGCAGTCCACCGAAGCTACCACAAACCGTGCTGAGCGCGAGCGCCCGGGCGATAGCCTATTCATCGCGACAACTCTCGCAGAGCGATCTTATGGCGTCCGACTGCACCGTCTCGGGCGGGCGGTCACGCTCGGCAAAACCGGCCGGTGAAAGTTAGCCACCGGGCCCGGGACTCACCGGTGCTTCACGCCGCAATAAAAAGTTTCGCGGCGGGTTGGGCAGGTGAAGCACCGGTCGATCGAAGGCAAATGGTGCGATATCGTGGTGCGTCGACCCGTGAAGAACGAGATCGGCCAGAATCTGACCGATGAGCCCAGCAGATTTATAGGCGTGGCCGGTACCGAGTGCCACTGCGATCCGGGGAGACCCCGGTAAGGTGTCGACGACGAAATCTCGATCGGGGGTGAGGGTAGATATGCAGGTCTTGGCAGCTACTACCGGTCCAACTGCTCTGGGCAGCCGGCGGCGGAGGAATTCGGCGACGCGCTCGGTGATACCGGGATCGGGCTCAAAGGTGCGGGTATCGATGGTGACCTCGCGTCCCGCCATGTCCTGCGCCGCTTTGACGCCGCGTTCCTCGCCGTACACTGGAATGCCGTAAAAGTTGGGATCATCGGCCCAGATCCAGACCGGGAATCGATCTGGAGTGAACTCATCCAGATGCGGTGACCCGAAGTATTGGACCTGTTCCTCCATCAGGGTAAGAGGAAGCGACATCCCGAGCGGTTCCAGCAGGCGATTTGTCCACTGGTCTGCTGCCAGCACCAGGTGATGGCAACTGAATCGACCCTCTGGTGTCGTGATCTCCACTCCACCGTCAACCGGTGCAATCCGCGTGGCCGGCGTGTCGTAACGCAACTCGGCACCGTACGCCTTTGCCATGCGCGCATGTGCACTCACGCCTCTGCCGGCGGCAATGAAGCCACCATCCGGCTGAAAGGTTGCGTGAATATCGTCATCAAGGACCCACTGCGGCCAGCGATACATGATCTCGGCCGCGTCGAGGTGCTCGAAAGGAAGGTTTGCCGCGGTCATCGCGTCGAGGTAGTCGGTCACCGGCATCGCGCTTTGGCGCGGCCCGAGCAGGAGGTCGCCGGTACGCACCAAGAGTTGCTCGCCCGACTCCGCTTCCAGCTCTCGCCAGGCCGCGAAGGCATGATGCATCAGTGAGACGTAGTGAGGCGTGTGGTAGGTAAGCCGGATGACGCGGGAGTGATCTTCGGACGCGCCCTTATCGTGTCCCGGCTCATACTGTTCCAGCCCGAGGACGTCGCTCTTCCGGCGGGCGAGCCAGTAGGCGGCGGCACTTCCAATGGCGCCCAGACCGATGACGATGGACTCGAATTCGCGGCGCGGCGCTGGCACCCCTGCCTCCTTAAGCTGAAATCGGCCCCTGGACGACGGGCCTCTGGATTGCCAGATGGGGACGACGACAACGTGCCTGACGGCGACGGCGGGGGCCCGATCGGCGCAATTATCCGCCCAAATCGGTGACCGACGCCAGGTACGACAAGTCTCGCCCCGCCTCCTTACGCAGACTGAAGCGCTTCAGCGAGAATTCTTCAAGTCCGTCGTCACTATATGGTGCGTTATATGTCGCCAGGAATCAAGCCGGGTTGACTCAATCTGACCCACCAACCCTTGTTGGCTCGCATCCAATCCTCAATGTGAGGAAGGGGCCCCAGCTTCCGAGCGCCCTCGACGGTTCGTGCCATGATGGCGATATAGATTTGATTTCGGTAGCGCAGAGTGAGAACGAGCGCTTCTGGCTCCGCCGCGGCGGGAAGCCTGCGGTCCCGCGAAGATGATATTCACCCCATGGCGGCAATCCGATTATCTCTATCGCCTCATCCATCTCGCTCGCGCTTCGGGACAGAGGGATTGTACTGGCAACCGCCAGCCACCCGTGCGGACGGGGCTGCGGTCCACTGCGCTGCGGCGCGGGACCGCACTACGACCGTCGCTGTATGGGCATTAGCCTCAGCTTGATGCCTATGCATGCTCCGCTGGGTGGCCCCTACCCGCCCAATATCCATGGAAGATGCTGTAGCCGCTACACAGCCTTATTGGCTCCGCGTAGTCTCGATACGATTCCAGTGCTGTCTGCCGCCGCCGTGTGCTGCGACCCTACACGCGAACCGCCAGATGCCCGGCGATAAATCCCTGGATGCGATTCCAGGAGTCTGCCGACGCCTCGGCGAACTCCTCCGCTTTGCGGTCGAAGAAGCTGTGCGGCGCGCCTGGATACACGATGATCTCGTGCGGAACTCCACTCTGTTCCAGCCCACGCTCGAACTGATCTCGGGCTTCGGCGGGAATGCCTTCATCCGCGCCCCCAAAGAGTCCGAGGACCGGCACCTTCATTTGCGGCGCCCAATCAACCGCCGGTGTCACCGCGCCCATAGTGCGAGTCAGACTGGCATAAAAGCCGATTACTCCCGCGATTGGATAGTCCTGCGTGCCCGCCCAGAAGGAGAGATTGCCGCCCATACAGAAGCCGACGGTGAAGCTCGTCAGGTTGGCGCCATCGCCGGACCTCAGGTATTCGATTGCGGCTCGGAGGTCGGCGCCCAACGTCGCCTGTGTCATCTGCTGGACATGCGGCATGTACTCGAATGAGTTGTCCCTGTTGCCCTGACCTGCGGTGCGTCCGAAATAATCGAACACCAGGGCGCGGATACCGACATCGGCGAAACGCATCGCCAGTTCACGATAGAAGTTGTGCAGACCCCGCACATCGGGCAGTATGACGACCTGTGCTTCCGGCGTCCCTCCCGGAGTCGCACAGTAGGCAGAGAACCTCGTGCCGTCGGCAGAGGTCAGGGTTAGATCTTCTCCCTGCGCCCCACTATTCGCCAGGATGGGGATTGGCGGGTGCGAATCGTCGTCAAAGCACATGGCATGTCTCCTTCTCGGAATTGATCGGCAGCCTCATAGTGATACTGGTAACGTAGACCTCGCTGCGAAGTCGTTCGGCTACCTCGTCTCCACTTGCAGTTTCAAAGAAGAGCTCCAGCGCCTCTTGCAGGTTAGATCGGGCCTCCTCGATAGTGTCACCCTGGCTGGCGATGTCCAACTCCGGGCTCAGAGAAACGTAGCCGTCGCCCTCGCGTTCGATCAGCACCGTCAGACTCCGCATTTGTGTCATGATTCTCCGTTAGGGAGGTTGCTGCTCCAATGTAAGAGCAAGATGCCGAAGTTCCGGTCACGCTCATTCTACTCTCGCCGCGGCGCGAGCACTGGGGCGCATGCGTTCCATTCGTGGATCGAACACCGGTTCCTCGCGCACCGTTGCCGGCAGGCGCTCACCGAAGTATTCGATGTGCAAAGCGGTGCCCGGCTCAGCCAACCCGGCTGGAAGCCAGGCATAGACGACGCCACGTCCAATGCTGTAGCCATAGGCCGCGCTGGTGGTGAAACCAACGGGCTCGGCACCCGCATACACCGGCTCACTGCCCATAACCGCCGCCGAAGGATCGTCGAGCGTCATGGAGACCAGCCGCCGGCGTGCACCCTCCAGGCACCGGCCCTGTAGCGCCTCGGCGCCAATAAAGCCCTGTTTGTTGCGCGTGACGGCAAAGCCCAGGCCCGCTTCATACGGATCATGCTCGCTCCACATGTCGCGCCCCCAGAAGCGATAGCCCTTTTCGATGCGCAGACTGTCAAAGGCGCCTCGACCGGCGGCGATCACCCCCAGAGGTTCGCCTGCTCTCCATAACAGGTCCCACAGTCGGAGTCCATAGTCGGCGGTGGTGTACAACTCCCAACCGAGTTCCCCCACGTAGGAGAGTCGCATTGCGGTTACCGGCACTTCGCCGATATACACCTCGCGAGCATGGTAAAACTTGAACCCAGTTTCAGAGAAATCGTCATCAGACAGCGGCGCGATCAGATCGCGAGCGCGCGGCCCCCACACCCCGACACAGCACAGCCCGGAGGTGAGGTTTCGCACCTGTACCGAACCATCGCTGGGAAGATGTTGCTCGAACCAGTCGACATCGCGCGGTCCGTTGCAGCCAATCTGAAACCGGTTCATGCCCATACGAGCCACGGTCATATCGCTCAAAATACCGGCTCGGTGATCGAGCATCAGTGTATAGGTAACGACGCCGATGCGGGTATCCACGTTTCTGCTGGAGAGCTTCTGCAGGAAGGCGGTGGCGCCGGGCCCGGTAACCTCGACCTTGGTCAGGGAGTTCATGTCATAGAGCGCCACTCGCTCGCGCGTAACCAGGTGTTCGGCGCCCACGATCGGCGACCAGTAGCGACCCGACCAGTGCTCGCGGTCCGGAATTGGCCTGTCGTCAACCAGGGCGGCATTCGATTCATACCACTGGGGCCGTTCCCATCCGGAAGCTTCCAAAAAGTGGCCGCCGAGTTCCCGCTCGCGCTCATAGAAGGGACTCAGCCGCAAGGGACGTGGCTCCTCCATCGGTTCCAGAGGATGTTTGATATCGTACACCTCGGCATAGCCCTGCCAGCTGCGCTGGAAGACATAGGCAGGGCTCACCGCATGCCGCTCGAAGCGATGAATATCGGCCGACCGCAGATCGATACTCGAGACCCCTTCCACCATCCATTCGGCCACTGCCCTGGCAACTCCCACGGCGTGAGTGATCCATACCGCTTCCGCCAGCCAGAACCCCTGCACGGTGCGCGATTCCCCCAGCAGAGGAAACCCATCGGTGGTGAACGAGAAGATCCCATTGAACGCCCGATCGATTGAAGTGTCTCCCAGGGCGGGCAGCAATTCCACTGCGTCTGCCCAGGCGGGAGCGAAATCGTCGGGCGTGAACGCAACCATAGATGGCATGATCTCGGCTTCTTCGGGACTGAGAAGGTCGTCGGCGGATACGGGTAGGGGCCGGTGCTGGTACGATCCGACTCCGTACCGGTCCCACGCTTGACGCATATACAGGTCACAGTCCTGGTGACGCAGCAGCGGATCGGTAACCTCCTGACGCGCACCGCCCCGCGCCGCCAATGGCGTGCTTACCGCGTACTGATGCTGCATCGGAACCAGTGGAACCGGGACCCCCGCCATGCGTCCAATGCGTGGTCCCCAAATGCCGGCACAACTGACCACAACATCGGCGTCGAAATGCCTCGTAGTGGTCGAGACGCCGCGCACCCGACCCTCGACGACGTCGATGCCGGTGACTTCGGTTTCTCCCTGGAATACGGCACCGCGCGAGGTCGCACATCGTGCCATTGCTTCGGCCGCGCGAACAGGCTTGGCAATGCCATCGGTGGCAACGAAGAGACCACCATGGATACGTGAAGCGTCGAGGAGTGAAAGTTTATCCCGGCATTCGGCCGGCGTCAGCAATTCCGACGATACTCCCCAGGACGTCGCGACGCCGTGCTTCCTCTTCAGATCTTGCCAGCGTGCGTGGCTGGCCGCAACTTCAATGCTCCCGACGCCGAAAAAGCAGGGTTGACCGTCGAGATCGAGTTCGGCATAGCGCCGCACCGTCTGCTGGGCGAAGTGGGTCATCATCTGCGAATAGTTGGTTTGAAAAACCCCGCCCGGAGCGTGAGATGTGGAACCTCCAGTCGCAAACAAAGGGCCCTGTTCGAGAACCACAACGTTGGTGCAGCCGATCTGGGTCAGTTCATCGGCGAGGCTCGTGCCCACGATGCCGGCGCCGATGATGACGATCCTGGAATCTCTGTTCATGTAGTTTCTCCGCCGCGTCGACTAAGAATTGAAGCGCTCTCCCCAGGTGACTCCTCGCGTGTTGCCCACTAACTATAGGATTCAGGCCGGGGCTCCGAATATTCGACCGGAGCTGCCGCGGACGGTCAGCCGTTTGGGAACTGATCCGGTATTGAGGCAGGCTTAAACACATCATGACAACGTTTTCATCGGTTGATGACGGCGCTCCGCTCCTCTCGATCCGCGATGCCACCGTCAGACGCGGCGCTCGCGGCGGTGTATCGATTCTCGACAATCTCAGTCTCGAGATTCGGTTGGGGGAACACACGGCGATTTTGGGGCCGAATGGGTCGGGCAAATCGTCGCTCATCAAGCTGATAACGCAGGAGTATCGTCCCCTGGCGCATCCGGCCGGCGAATCACAAGTACGCATTTTCGGACGCTCTCGCTGGGATGTGCTCGAGTTGCGGACGCTGCTCGGTGTCATTACTCCGGACCTCGATCGGGAACTCACCGGCGGAGCCGAGGACCGAATGATCACCGGGCTTGATGCCGTTCTGTCCGGGTACTTCGCCACCCGCGGCGTGCAGCCGCATCACGAGGTGACGCCGGAAATGCAGGACCGGGCGAGGAGATCGCTGGCACGGATGGAAGCGTTGCATCTTGCCGATAAGCCGCTCCAGGTCATGTCGACCGGAGAAACTCGTCGGGTGGTCATCGCTCGCGCGCTGGTCACCGACCCAGCCGCGCTCTTGCTGGACGAGCCGACAGCAGGACTGGACATCGTCGCGATGCACCGCTTTCTGCGAACCGTTCGCGCGCTTGACGCAGGCGAGGAAGACTATCATCTTCGTTACTCATCATGTTCACGAAATCATCCCCGAAGTGACGCGCGTGGTGTTGCTGCGCAGCGGGCGAGTCTTTTGTGATGGACCGAAACATGAAGTGCTCACCAGTGAGAATCTCTCCGCCGCCTTTTCCGCGCCATTGCGGCTCGAAGAGACGGCAGAAGGCTACTTCATCCTGTCGATGCCAACCGGACCTGCCCAGGACCAGTGAACGGGCTACACCGCGTACTCCTGTGGCCGACCGTCGAAGCTCTTCGAATGGCGCAAGGAGACGAATACGCGATCACCCTCGTTCGCAGCGAGGGACGCCGCCTCCGCACGCGTCAATTGTGCCCGTATCATCGCTCCATCGTCGGAACGAAGCTCCATCCTCACTTCGTACCCGAGGTGCACAATGCGTTCGAGAGTCGCCGGATGCGATATCCCGTCAGCGCGAGCGCGGATTTCGACGTCATGCGGGCGGATGAAGCTATCTCCGATCTGGTTCACCTGGCCAACAAAGCGCATCACAAACTCATTTGCCGGGTGGTCGTACAACTCCTGGGGGCTACCGACTTGCTCGATACGACCGTGATTCATCACCACGATGGAGTCGGCCACATCCATGGCTTCTTCCTGATCGTGGGTCACCAATACCGTCGTTACGCGTACCTCGTGATGCAGACGTCGCAACCAGTCGCGCAACTCCTTGCGTACGCGGGCGTCAAGAGCCCCGAACGGCTCATCGAGCAAGAGTACCTGTGGCGGCACCGCCAGAGCACGGGCCAGGGCCATGCGTTGTCGTTGTCCACCTGAAAGCTGCGCCGGGTAGCGATCGGCGAATCCATCGAGCTGTACCAGATGGAGAAGCTCACTGACTCGTGCCTTGATTTCTGGCTTCGGACGCTTACGGATGGAGAGACCGAACGCTACGTTGTCGAACACGGTCATGTGCTTGAACGCGGCATAGTGTTGAAAAACGAATCCCACTCCTCGCTTCTGGGCGGGGAGCCTCGTTGCGTCTTGACGCGAGATCGAGACCGTTCCGGAATCGGGCACTTCGAGGCCCGCGATGACGCGAAGAAGGGTAGACTTTCCACTTCCACTCGGGCCCAGGAGGGCGGTGAGCGAACGGTCGGGTACATCCACGCAGACATCGTCCAGGGCGACCCAATCGCCAAATCGCTTCGTGACTCCGAGTACGCTAATTGCCATCTATGCGTCCTTTGTTCTCTTGAAGAGATTCATGCCGAAGAGGGTGATCAGTGCGAGCATCGCGAGCGCGACCGACGCCGTATAGGCGCTGGTGCTATCGAATGCCTGATATTTGTTTTCGACAAACAGGGTGAGCGTCTCGGTTTGTCCGATCAGATTCCCGGATACCACGCTCACCGCTCCAAACTCGCCGAGAGCCCGGGCGGTCGTGAGCACAACGCCATACCCGATACCGGATCGAATCGCCGGTAGGGTAATTCGCCGGAATATTTGCCAACTGGACGCGCCTAACGTGGCCGCCGCCTGTTCCTGTTCGGCGCCGACTTCGCGGAGCACGGGAACCACTTCCCGCACCACGAACGGCAGCGAGATGAAGATCGTGGCCAGCACCATGCCGGGGAACGCGAAGATGATCTGAATGTTGTGATCCAACAGCCAGCCGCCCCACCAGCCGAATCGTCCGTACACCACGATGAGGGCCAATCCCACCACTACCGGTGAAACGCCGAGTGGCAGGTCGACGAACGCGCTCAACAGGGCTTTTCCGGGGAAGGTATGCCGGACGAGGATGATCGCGCAGCACACGCCGAAGATGGTATTGAGCGGCACGACTATCAGCGCGATGAGTACGGTGACCTGCAGCGCGTGGTGAAAATCGGGATCCCCCAACACACTGAGCACCGGAGCTATGCCACCCTCGAAGGTGCGCTCCAGTATCAACGCCACCGGAAAGAGAAGTAACAGGCCAACGTAGCCGATGGCAATGCTCCGAAGGGTCCATCTAGCGAGCATGCCTGGTGCCCCAGCGCTCGAGCAGGGTGATGCTCAGCAGGACCAGCAACGAAATCACGAGCAGCACCAGCGAGAGGGCTGCGGCCCCAGGAATGTTGTCACTCTCGATCTGGCCATAGATGTGGACGGACGCGACCTCCGTCTGTAAAGGAATGTTTCCCGAGATGAGTACTACCGAGCCGAATTCACCCAGTGCTCGGGCGAACCCAAGCGCCACCCCGGAAAGGATTGCAGGTAGGAGGTTGGGTAGGACAATGCGGCGGAACGTGGTGAGCGGGCCGGCGCCGAGCGATGCCGCTGCTTGCTCCATGTCGGTGTCCAACTCGAGCAACACGGGTTGTACCGCTCGCGTCACGAAAGGGAGAGTCACGAAGAGCAAAGCGAGCACGATGCTGTACGGCGTGAAGGCGGCGTCGATGCCGAACGGGCTGTGCGGGCCATATAAGGTCAGCAACGTGAGCCCGGCCACAACGGTGGGAAGCGCAAATGGCAGATCGATTACCGAGTCGACCAGCGAACGTCCCGGGAAGGGATCGCGTACCAGTACCCAGGCGACGACAGTGCCGGCAACGGCGTTGATCAGGACAACGACCAGCGAACATACGACAGTTAGCCGCAGCGACGCCACCGCGTCCGGTGCCGATATCGCTTGCCAGAATCCCGACCACCCGGACCCGGTTGATTCCCAGGCGACGGCGGCGAGCGGAAGGAGGACGATGAGACTGAGGTACCCGGTAACCACGCCCCGGAGCACCATCCTGCCGCCAAAACGGCCGGCGGTCGCGGTGGTGGTCCGGAGTGAAACCGTGCCGGCTACATTCACGGACTTACTCCGAGCCCCTGCTCGATCTTTTCGATGACGCCATTAGTCGGGTCGAAGAATCTGGTCATTACTGCCGGCCAGCTGCCGAAGTCGCGGATGGTGAAAAGCGTTTTGGGCTTTTTCCAGTTAAATTTCCTGGCGATGCTGGGGGTGATCGCCCAGAACCCGTTCTGGGCGAACAGCTTCTGAGCTGTCGGTGTATATAAGAACTTAATGAACGCGTTGGCTTGCGCAGCATGCTTCGTGATCTTGGTAACAGCTACCGGGTTCTCGATCTGAATCGATTGGGGAGGCACCACGTAGTCGAGGCTGATCCCTTTCTGTTGGGCGCCGATAGCTTCGTTCTCATAGGTCAGAAGTACATCTCCCTTGCCGCTCTCGAAGGTTGTCAGCGAGGCACTCGCGCTCTTGTCTTGCACGACGATGTGCTTGTAGAGGGCGCTCACATAGGCAATCGCTTGCTTATCCGTCTTCTTCAACCTGCGCTCGGCTCCGTATGCCGCCATGATGTCCCACCGGGCGCCGCCGGAATCGAAGACGTTCGGACAGAGAACCTGGACATTTGGTTTGATGAGATCGGCCCAGGTCTTGATGTGCTTTGGATTGCCTTTGCGCACCGCGAAAACGACGGTCGACTCAGTCACGAATCCGTGGTACTTGTTTTGATACCAATTGCCGGCAACCAGCCCCGCTTTCACCAGGCTGTTGATGTCCGGCTCGAGAGCAAATGCGACGACGTCCGCCTGGAGGCCGTTCAGTACAGCTCTGCTCTGATCTCCCGAAGCGCCGTACGATGGAGAGATGCTGACGCCCTGGCCCGCGCTGGTCTTCTGGAAGGCAGGAATGATCTGTGCGTAGGCGGTAGCTGGCGTGGAATAGGCCGCCAGCGTGAGAGAAACACTGTCAGGCAATGGAGAAGCGAGAGCCCGTGCACCAGGGAGGATGACGAGCATACTCAGGGCCAGTGTCGAGACAGTGAGATAACGAAACCAACGGCGAGAAAAGTGAAGCACGTAGTCTCCGATCTACATCTGACTGTCTGCGAACAAGCGTCAGATGTAACAGTTGTTATTAGAGACTATTGTGCCACAAGCTGGGATCTGGAATGCAACCAGGCGAGGGGTTCGATCAGGACCAGACGGCGGCCGCAGTGCGGGCAATCGTTGTGAGCTTGTAGCGTTCATCTTCTTCCGTTATGGCATTGCCGACGGTCGAGGTGGCGAAGCCGCACTGGGGAGAGAGAGCGAGACGATCGATCGAGATGAACTGACTGGCGTCCCGAATGCGTCCGCTGAGTTCCTCGACCGTCTCGCGCCGGCCCGTCTTGGTCGTAACCAGGCCGAGCACCACCATTTTGCTTTCCGGCACCAGTCGGAGCGGCGTAAAGTCGCCGGAGCGATCGTCATCGTACTCCAACATCAGCCGGTCGGCGTTGATCCGGGGAAAAATCTTGCCGGCCAGCCAGTCGTACCCGCCCTCGACCAGCCAGCGACTCATCTGGTTGCCCCGGCAGAGATGGAAGGAGAAGGTGACTTCGGGATGATGCCCGATGACGGCGTTGTCCAGATCGAGCCCCAGATCGAGCCATGTCTCTGCTGGCCACCCCCGACTCTCATAGAACTCGCGATAGAGAGGGTCGATGAGAAGGGGATAATGGGGAGCATCAAGCTGGATATAACGCGCTCCCAGGCGAACCAGTTCGTCCACCTCTTGCGCAAGGATGAGGGCGACATCGCCCAGAAACTCCTCGAGGCTGCTGTAGGCGGCGGTCGATCGTGCCGGATCCCAGAAGTTGGCGAACAAGCTGGGGCTGGGCAACGTGACCTTCAAGATCTTGCTGGTGCGGTCGCGTGCGTAGATAAACTCATCGGCAGAGAGAAATCGCCGGCGCCGTAACTTGTCCACAACCGCGATTGGCGGCCGTTCGATCTCTTTGTCGCCCAGCTCGTCACTGTGCCAGTCGCCCCACAGGAAGGCGTCCAGGTCCCAGGCTCCGAACCCTTCCACGGCGGCGGGAAACTGACTCTGAAATGAAAGGCGCCGCATCTCTCCGTCGGTGACGACATCCAGACCACAGTCCTCTTGCAACTGGATTGCCCGATCGACGGATCGATCCTCGATGCGCTTGAATTCCTCCGGGGAGATCTCACCCCGAGCGAACCGTTGCTGAGCGTCCAACAACTCGCCGGGCCGTAGCAAACTACCCACAACGTCGGTACGTGCGGTTATCATGGTCACTTTGCCTCCAATACGGCAACGCCCGGTAGTGTCTTACCTTCCAGGAATTCGAGCGACGCACCGCCGCCGGTAGAGATATGGCTCATGCGCCCGGCGAGCCCGGTCTGTTCAACGGCGGCGACCGAGTCACCTCCGCCGACTATCGATGTTGCTGAACCATCCGCCAGCAAGCGCGCTATTGCTCTGGTCCCTTCGGCGAAACTTGAGATTTCGAATATCCCCATCGGGCCATTCCACAGGATCGTTCTGGCGCTCTGAATGACGGCGCGGAAGGTCTTCACCGTCTCGGGTCCAATATCCACGATCTTCCAGCCATCAGGAACGGAGTCGATGCCGACGGTTCGACGTTCGGCACTCTCGGATACTTCCGGTACCGCGATTGCATCCACCGGTAAGCAGACGGTCTTGGCGGCATCGTGGGCGGCTTGCAGGAACTCACTGGCGACTCCCAACTTCTCGTTCTCGACAAGCGAGGTGCCAACGTTATAGCCGCGTGCCTTCAGGAGCGTATTTGCCATGCCGCCGCCAATGAGGAAACAATCGGCCACGGTGAGCAGATGCTGAAGGACGCCGATCTTGCTCGAGATTTTGGCGCCGCCGATGATGACGGCGAACGGATGTGACGGGTCGGTGAGCGCGCTTCCCAATGCATCGAGCTCCTTTTGCATGAGAAGTCCGGCATAGGCCGGCAGGAGCCGGGCAACTGCCTCTGTTGACGCATGGGCGCGGTGCGCCGAACCAAAGGCATCGTCGACATACACATCCGCCAGATGCGCCAGGCTGCTGGCGAACGCCTCGTCGTTGGCCTCCTCTTCGGCGTGAAAACGCAGATTTTCGAGTAGGAGAACATCACCCGGCATCATTTTCTCCACCAGACTCTCGGTCTCCGGACCGACCGAATCGGGTGCCATGACGACCTGACGATCGATCAGTTCACTCAATCGTTGAGCCACCGGTCGGAGACTCAGGCGGTCGTCGACCTTCCCCTTTGGTCTTCCCAGGTGTGATGCCAGGATGACGGTGGCGCCATTTTCCCGCAGATACTCGATGGTAGGCAGCGAGGCGCGGATACGCGTGTCGTCAGTAATGGTGCCGGCGGCATCGAGAGGGACGTTGTAATCCACGCGAACCAGCACTCGTTTCCCTCGAACTTCCGCATCTCGCAGCGATCGTGTTTTCATCCCCTGTCACCTCCGTGTCGTACTGCTTCCATGACAGTATGCCTGGGGGCGGCGCGTTCAGGAGAGAGTGAGGCTTCCAGAGGAATCCTGCGGGATGGCAAATTGTCCACGAGCAGTGATACACTCAGGCCTTGCCCGGCAATCGCCGGCGACGAAGAAATGCGCTGTTGCGCGACAGTATTCGAGGAGAGGGAGATCATGAAGAAGCGATCGATTGTGGCTCTGGGGGTAGCGGCTGCGCTAGCTGTGGGCCTGGGCGCGGCAGGAACCGCCCAGGCGGCCAACTATGCCGGCCACTGGAAACTGACCCTTAGCGCCCGGTGTAACAATACACCACAAAACGCGAAGGTCTGTGCCTATGTCGTCGGCCAGCTGGGTGTAATCGGAAAAAAGGGAACAGTTCTTTCGGAGGCCGGATACGACGCGTTGGTCGTGTCGGCGAACGGTAAGTACACCGACAGCGGAGTAATAACGCTGACTGAAGCCGCTCCTGGAGCCAAGACCCATGGTTGCCCGTCGGCGTCGAAGCTCAGTTCGGTCGAGTTCAACGGTTCCTGTGTGCTTAAGGAAACCGGTCGAGGACACGTGGCCAACAGCTCCGCAGGACCGGTCTTTCATTCCGATTACGAAGTTTTGACGTACAACAACACTGCCCCTATCAAGGATACGACCCCGTCCAATAGTGGTCTTCCCAGCCCCGCGAAAACTGGAAGTTACTCGGCGGCATGGGCTGCTCATCAGGCAGGGTCGAGCTCAACGCCGGCAGGCTTCTCACTGCAGTACGTGGTGACCCGCTCGTAGCGGCGACCGCCTCCGGCACCTGTCTGTAATGTAAGTACGGCCCCGACCGTCCGGTTTCCTGCCGGTCAGTCGGGGCCGTACTCGCTCTTCGATTCACTCGGGGCGCAAACGGGGCCCTTCCGTCCTATTTTGTCTGCTCTTTGGTCGCCAATCGGCCGCCGAGATTGATTGCGATAACTTTCCCAGCCTCGTCGCGGGTGAAGAAGCCGCGCATTCCCTTTGCCGGGCCAGCGGTGAACGTGTAAGCATCGTTGGCCAGGATTGAGATAGGAAACGCCGGCTGCTCCTCGGGCTCGTCCTCGCTCTGCTCGCGCGCCCTGGCGAGCGCTTCCGCCGACGGCTTGACCTTCACCTGCAACTGGTTCTCTGCCGGGGTCACGTGGACAGTCGAGCTAATAGTTTTATAGTCACCGGCGTATTCGGCCAGTTCGTCCTCGGTGAGAGTGAGCGGTAGCGGCTCGGGTTGCAGGACGCCCAGATATCGCTCCAGAGCCCATTTGACCACGGCCCCGTGGAGCTGTGCTCCGTTCGGCACCGAGTTCGTCAGCACGACTACGGCGAAGTCCCGCTCCGGTACCATCTGGAAGGCCGCTCGTTGACCATTGGTCGAGCCACCATGACCGACCATACGAACGCCGTCGAGGTCCTTGATCAGCCAGGAGATGCCGACCGCGTCGCCAATCGCGCTGGCTCCCAAGCTGAACGTGGGTTGCTTCATACGATCCAGCGACTCTCGGGAGAGAATCTGCCGACCGTCCTTGCCGGTGCCGTTGCCGAGGTGGAAACGTGCCCACGCCAGTTGATCGCGGACGTTCGACGACCAACCCCCAGCCGGGACGACGCTCCGCGGCAACGCCCACGGTCGCGCTACAGTTATTCTTCCGTCGTGGTGATGAGTATGCCCCACCACGAACCGCCTGGTCATGATGTCGTTCATGAAGGCGAAGGTCTGGGTCAAACCGAGAGGCTCGAGCAAGATCTCCTTGATCGCCTCCTCATAGATCTTCCCGGTAACCTTTTCGATGACGCGTCCGGCCAGGACGACCGCCGCATTGTTATACGATGCCTCAGTACCAAGTTCGGTTACCTGGTCGAGTTCCGACATTTTCTCCACATACCGGGTGACGGCGTCATCGCCACGTCCGGTGTCTTCGAAATAGTCTCCCTGCCAGCCGGCCGAGTGATTGAGCAACTGCAGGATTGTGACTCTCTGGGCAGTGGCCTCATCCTTGAGCCGAAGTTCCGGGACGTAGTTCCGAACCGGAGCATCGAGGTCGAGTTTGCCTTGCTCGACCAGGCACATGATCGCCGTGGCCGTATAGGTCTTGCCGGTCGAGCCGAACTGGAACAGCGTGTCCTCGGTCACCGGAAGGGGGTTTTCCACACTCGTAACGCCGTGGATAGCGTACTGCTCGGCACCGTCGTGATAGATTCCGACCGCCGCTCCCGGCACCTGGAGTTCGTTCGCCAACTCGACGAATTTGGCGGTGAGTTCTTTGCTCTCGACTCGAACGGTGGTTGCTTCTGCCATATGCTTCTCCTTCAGCGTCTCTGCGGGTGCGGCTCAGGTGCCTCACTGGTGAGAGTTAATGTGTGGTGCCGGCGGTACCGACTCTCGCTCGCATCGGTAACGCCCTTCATCGCGAGCAGCGAGGATCGAGGCGCAAGCTGGACCTGCGCGCCTATGATACCCCGCTGCGGTACAACGTGACTCGGAATATTTTCCAAAGCTCTGGTTGTGGCTTGGAAGATACGACGCCGAGGAACAAGACAGAGGATTGTTGTGCTACGAACCGCCGGCACTCTGGGAGTCTTGACTGCTCATTGCAGCCAGGACTGGGTTGAGTTGACGGACTTCCTGGCTCCTGGCGTGTGCTATCGATGGCCTGGGGACATCCAGTGCACCCGTGAGCACATGTCCCTCCATGCCGGTCGGCTTCACTCCCATGTCGGTGAGAATCGTGGGCGCGACGTCTTCCAACTGGGCGGCATCATTGCTCACCTGGCCTGCCTGGATTCCCGGACCGGACATAATCAAGGGGACATGCTGAGACTGCCAGCTATTGCCACCATGATCGGCCTTCCAACCGGCTTTCGGGTCTGAGAACGTATCACCTTCCTTGGCAAAGACCACCACCGTTGGCTGGTGACCGTTCAAGAGCGAGCCAAGGAGATACTGATTGGCTGCCTCGGTAGCCGTGTCGACGCTGGAGCTATCGGCGGAAACGTATTGTGGTTGTCCCTGAACGGTGGTCAAGTAGTATGCCGACTGGATTCCCGGATCGTGCTCGTTTAACACGTTTTGCGCTACTGCTTGCGCCTTGGTCGGGTCTGCCAGCCAGATAAAGTCTCCAGTACTGGACGAGATATCCGGTGCAGTGGTGCCCGCCTGGGACACGGCATTGTCGACGACCGTCGAAGGAATGAAACGAGTGATCGGCATCATGCCGTGATCGGCGGTGACGACGAACAGCGTTTGGTTGAGGATGCCCAACTGGCGATACAGGTTTTCGATGTTACCGAGATCGGTGTCGAAGTCCTTCATGTCGGTGATCACCTTGCTTGGATCGGTGATCCCGCCGTCGACGTGTCCCAATGGCCAATCGAACTCCGGATAGTTAATCAGCAGAAGGCGGGGGTGCATCTTTTGCACGGTGGTCATGGCGAGTTCCGTGGCCAGGTTGTCTTCTCCGCCGTCGGCGAGATGTATTGTCGGCGAAATCACGGCCGGATTGTCCAGGATGCCTGCCGGTGGAACGTGACCGGGAACGGCGACGGGAACATACCGTCCCTGGGCGTCTCCCTGGTAGTACATTATGACGTCTGCATTGGGACCGCCCAGCGGCGCTGCGGCGTAATACTTGTGACCCGAAAGCGCCACCGCGATGGCTTTTGGAAACCGTTGCTTATAGAGACCGGCGATGGTCGGAGCATGGTTATCCTGGATGATCTGGAGTAGACTTCCCATCTGGTCGGGAGAGAACAGACTGTAGCGAACGGTGCTGCTGGTGGCCCAATCGAAGCCAAGTATTCCGCTGCGGTCCGGACGGGAGCCGGTGGCGATGGTGGCGTGTCCGGCCGGTGTTTCGGCCTCCAGAATGCCGCTGATGGCGTTGGTGTACTCGGTGCCGGCAGCTCGCAACGCATCAAGGTGAGGCAGAGGGGTGAGATCGAGGTAATCGGGTCGAGCGCCGTCGAGCACCATGAGCACAAGGTATTTCGGTGCGGGCGCAGCCGCCGGACGTAGCCCGACAATGCCGGGCGCCGAACCGGACCGCGCACTCAGAACCTGCGCCGTGATCAATGCCAGGATAACGGCAACGGTGAGATAAACGCCGGCTACAACCCAGAAATGACGGACTGGAGCTCGCCGTCGACTGACATTCGAACGTCGTGATGCCCCGAGTCCGATGCTTCCTTTTCCCCGCGGTTCACGGACTGGATCCTGGTCTGCCGGTCGCACTATTTCATTCAACCCCTACTATGCTAACCGCTCGGTTTCTGCCGACACATCCACGCTACCGTATCGAGGCCATGATTTGGCTACTCAACGGTGAACTTTGTCTGAACGCATGGCGCGATGCCCCCGGGCTATTCTCTCTATTTATAGCGCGGGTCGGCGGGCCACAGTCGACCCTACCCTCGATCCGTCAGTGCGAAGACCGATTGGTCGCTCAAGATCTCGACTCGTTGGGTGACGCGCTCCAATGCGTCGCGATCGATCTCGACGCCAATACCGGGACCGCGAGGAACCGAGAGGGTACTGTCTTCATTGAGTGCGAAATTCGGCTCGGCAATATCGTGAGCGTAGTACCGAGCACTGGCGGAGATGTCTCCGGGGAGTGAGAAACCAGGAAGAGACGCCAGCGCCACATTGTGGGCGCGACCGATATTCGTTTCCAGCATGCCGCCGCACCACACCGGGGCGCCGCCGGCAAGGCAAAGATCATGGATTTCTTTACTGCGCCGATGTCCCCCGACACGACCGGGCTTGATGTTGATGATGCGACAGCTTCCGAGGTCGAGAGCGTGACGCGCATCGTCGGTGCTGTGGATACTTTCGTCCAGGCAGATGGCAGTGGCCAATTGCTGTTGCAAGACGGCGTGATCGATGATATCGTCCGGACCCAGTGGCTGTTCGATGAGGAGTAGATCGAGATCGTCCATTGCCTGGAATGGAGCCACATCGTCGAGCGTGTACGCCGAGTTGGCGTCGACCTGGAGCAGGGTAGTGGGAAACGCGGCACGAACCCCCTGGACATACCCCGTGTCCTGACCGGGCGCGATCTTGAGCTTGATGCGCCGGTAGCCGTCGTCGATGAAACGTCGCACCGTTTCCACCAGCGCCGCCGGCGAGTTCTGGATGCCAACGCTGACGCCGACCGCGACGCGATCGCGGCTGCCACCCAGAAGTGCGGACAGTGACTTCCCCGCGTGACGCGCGAAGAGATCCCAGGCCGCCATTTCCAGCCCAGCTTTTGCCATATTGTGACCGCGGACGGACGAGAAGAGATCCCAGACGTCGTCCGGATGGCCAATCTCGGCGCCGAGAAGTCGGGGCAGGAGATAGTCGCGCATGATATGTTCGGCGGTGCCGATGGTTTCGTACGAGTACCACGGGCCTTCCATGGCGACGCATTCGCCATAACCGGCGAGTTCGCCGGCTCGCAAGGTGATGAGGAGACAGCTTCGTTCCGTTTGAGTGCCGAAACTGGTGGTGAATGGAGCGAGTAATGGCAGCTGAATCAGCCGCAACTCTGCCGTGTCAATGCGCATGGCCATCCTCTGTATCTCGGATCAGGACGTAGGCTCCGCCACTGAAATCCCGCACGACATAACCACGTTCCAGGGCCCAATCCAGGGCAGTTCGTTGACTGAGACGCCATTCGAGTGCGATTTCGGGCGACTCACGCTTGAGGCGCTGAATATCCCTGGGCGCGTCAATCCGCAAGGTTCGTGCCTCTGAACCGTGGTCCAGGGTAAGGGAAGGCTGTCCCTCGACATCCGCCAGGATCGTGGCCTCCGATTGGTCGCCGTTCGGGGCCGGTGCGACGCGGTTTGGTGAGACCTCGCGAAGCCACCATTCGACGATCAAACGATCGGACGG
The DNA here is from genome assembly GCA_963731225.1 of uncultured Chloroflexia bacterium. Lineage (GTDB taxonomy): Bacteria > Chloroflexota > UBA5177 > UBA5177 > UBA5177 > CAVSUG01. Next base: position 1,456,748 of record CAVSUG010000002.1, on the reverse strand, counting down.
TAGACCGCGATTCAAATTGTCGTCAAGTTCCCCGTACACATTGTGCTTGTAGCTCCGGCTGACAGCTCCGAGCTTGTGCAAGTTGAAGTATGCATTCCGCGCTTCGAGCGGATCGAACGTCCAGGTCATGAGATCGAGGCCCTGACTCAGGGCGCGATCCCTCTGTGCCCACTTCAGCGCGGCGCCAATGCCCTGTCCCTGGTATTCGGGGTGAATGCCGAGCATGTGCGATGCATGGTACAGATGTCCATTGTGGCGAGCCAAGAATCCAAAAGCAAAACCGATGGGAGTGGCTCGATCGTAGGCGACGATGACGATTCCCCCGGTACTCGCGACGACGTGCAGCACGTGGACCGGTACGATATCGCGTGGCCCGGTACCCCAGACGAGAACCTGGATGTTATCCAGCGCTCGAAGTTGCTCGGCGTCGGAGACATCCTCGATATGGATGCTGGTCCCCGGTGTCGGCGCCTCGACTGAACGAGAGCCCGCCTGCAACTCGGCGCGCCCGCTACGGTGCGCTTCCATGGATTACCTCCTCTCTCGCCTTGCCCGCAAAGTAGTCCGAGCGAGCGCACGGTCTCTCGGATAGATTTCCGAAAACTGCATTCGATTATTGGAGAGCTGGCAGACGATTCGTCTTACTCTCGTTTCCTGGCGACCAGTACCGCGCCCATCATGGCAACTCGTGCTTCGGTTACTCCTCCCGACTGGTCGCGTACGAATTCGATGGTCGCCCCGGCGATACCCTTGACCTCAAATTCTGTGCCTTTGAGTGGCAACAACTCACGGTCCGGCTGGCCAGGCAGCGACGCCACTAACACGGTGCCCTTAAGCTCGATAGCCATGGGAGCCCCCATGACTTCGTAGGAGCCCGTGAACTGTCGTAGAAACTCCGGATCGCTCATCGCGTCATCAGCAACCCTGGTGAAGATGCGATCACTGAGCGTAGCCTCCAGTGCAACTCGCAGCTCATTGATGGTCCCGCGGGTGTCGGTCCCGAATGTTACTTTAAATGTCGTACCGAAGCGCTCGAACTCCGCCTCGAACACATCGTAGTGATAATGTTTCATCGGCCAATAGATGCCGTTATACGTGGCCGACAGCTTGCCGCCTTCAAGTTCAACGGCAATCGGCCCATACCCGGGGTGAGTGTAGGTGCCCGTGTAGGCTTCGAGTGGGTGTGACGGACGCGTACCGCGAACTTTATCACTGCTCGACTTCTTTTTGCCGCGAGCCGAAGCCGCTTGATACTCCTTGAAATCCGCCTTAAAGCGCGCATTCCAGGGCACTGCCTTGCCCTCGATGAAGCGATCGAGCACGTGGTAAGTGAGGATGTCGCGCACCGGCGTCGCGTCCATATTGGTCAGCACGACCACGCCCACGCCATCAGCGGGCATAAACGCGAACTGCGAGCTAAAGCCATCGACATTGCCACCGTGATGGACCATGTTGTGGCCGCGATACGGCTGAATGAACCAGCCCAGACCGTAACTCGCATGCGGCATCTCTGGATGTTTTCCTTCTTCGATGACGGCCTGTGGCTTGTGCAGCTCGCGTACCTGGCCCTCGGAGAGGAATTGCCGCCCGCCATGCTTACCGTGATCGAGGTGCACGAGGAGCCACTGACTCATATCAGCCACACTGGAGACGATTGAGCCTGCCGGTGCGACCGCGCTGAAGCCCTCGTAGAAGGGCATCTCGATCACCTGATTCTTCTTTTTGCGGTAACCGCGCGAAAGCTCTGGTGACCGTTTTGCCTCATCGGTGCTGGTCTTGCTGCCGATCATGCCCAGCGCGTCGAAGATCCGATGCTGGACGAACTCTTCCCAGGTTTGACCGCTGATGACCTCAGTGAGATAGCCGAGCGTCATGAACATCAGGTTCTGGTACTGCCAGGTGGTACGGAAATCGGCAGTGGGTTCGAGATGCTGCAGTCGGCTGAACAGCTCGGCGCGCGATTCGTGCGAGCCGTACCAGAGGAGATCATGTCGGGGCAGGCCAGTGCGATGGCAGGCGAGATCGCGCGCCGTTATGCGCTCGGTGGCGAGCTGATCCCACAGCTTGAAGGTTGGCAGATACTCGCGGATCGGCGTGTCCCAGCTCATCAGCCCGTCGTCGACCAGCATGCTGATAGCAGTAGTCGTGAAGGTCTTGGTCGTTGACCCGATGGGCATGAGCGTATGCGCGGTGACCGGGAGATGCCGGTCAACATCGCGGCGACCGTACCCGGCGGAATGCACTACGTCACCATCTTTGACGATTGCCAGCCCAACGCCGTTGACCTTCCAATCGCGCATCACCTTTTCGACGAATGCGTCCAGGCCTTTGAGTTGCGGAGTCGCAGCTTTGGTCGCAACCGGTCGTTCGCTTACTACCATGTGCTCACCTCGAGCTGGTGCGGGTACTTGGGGAGATGGCGGCTCTGCCGCCATCTCCCAACCGGGACAGTACCGTCCCTATTTCGTCTTGATGTACAGGTCCTGGATGGCGGCCCCGCCGACGGAGTCAGCATGATAGCCCTTGATGTTGGACCGAATGGCGAGGAGCTGAATGTCGGACACAACCCCAACGAAGTCCAGCTGCTTGTTGATTTGCACCTGCGCCTGGTCGTAAATGCCAGCCACTTTGCTGCTCTTCAAGGTGGTCCGACCTTCGGTCAGAAGTTTGTCCAGCGTTGCGGTGTTGGTCTCGTTGGTCCAGTTGAGGCCGGCGCCATGACCCTGGCTGGAATGCAGCAGCAGGTAGAGGATATCGGGATCGTCATAGCCGTAGGTGAGCGCCAGTACATTGAAGTTCCCTTTGGAGGCATCAGAGATGAAGTCGCCAACGCCCGACTTGGTGACGATGTTGAGTTGCATCCCCGCCTGTGCGGCTGCCTGCTGGATGATTTCGGCCATGGTCGACAACACCGGCAGACCCACGATCAGAAACGTGTAGGGGCCGGTGGCGTGCTTGGCTGAAATGGTAGCGGTCGCCGCGCTCACGTTGTATTTGGGCATGTACTTGCCCGCAGCCTTGTCGAAGAAGGGGATTCCCGGGGGCAACGGACCGTAGTCGGCAAAGCCCTGCCCAGCCTGGGCGGCTTTGATGATGTCAGGGCGATTGATGAGCTCGGCGAACGCTTTGCGTACCGCCGGGTCGTTGAATGGAGGCTGTGCCGTGTTGAACTCGATGAAATACTCTTGAACCGCCGGTAGCTTGTGAATTCTGAAACCGGGATTGCCCTTCACTCGGGTGAGCTGCGTGCCCGGAACGCCAGACCAGTCGATACCGCTGGTGAGCAGCTCGCTGATCGCAGTGTCGTCACTGGCGATGACTTTGAACTCAACTCTGGAAATCCACGGGACTCCCTTGTTCTGCACCCACGCCGGACCGATATTGTGGTACTTGTTCGCTACCAGGACGACGTCGCTGAAGGCTGCGCCGGTGCTCTGAATCTTGTACGGTCCGCTTCCCACCGGCGAGTTACAGGTGTTCGCGGCATGGGCCTGGAACCACTTGCGATCGAGAATGCCGGTATAGGCGCCGGCGAGGTTGGTCAGCAGCGGTCGGTTCGGCGCCTTGAGGATCAGCTCGACTTCGTACGGATTGATCACCTTGGTGTTCGTCAGCCCGGCCAGGTCCGAGGCCGTCGCCGGCGATTTCGTTGCTGGATTGAGCGCCCGATCAAACGTGTACTTTACATCCGCGGCCGTGAGCGGGTCGCCGTTGGAGAACCGAACGCCTTTGTGCAGGAAGAAGGTGATCCGCGTCCCACCGCTCGCCACCTTGTACTTGGTCGCCAGATCGCCAACATAGTGTCCTTTGGCATCGATGCTGAGCAGCGAATCGAACACATATCCGTCGATGCCGTTGGCGGATGCCGAGGCCGTCTTCTGGGGGTCGAGGCAGTCTGGGGCGTCGGCTTCCCGAATCGCGTAACTGCCACCATAGGTAGGTTTGGCCGCCGCCGGACGGAATGCTCGACCGGCGTGCACATCGGTGGCGAATGCCGACCCCAACAGCACGCTGACCGCCGCGACCGACCCCAACAGACGGGTGATGGGACGCTTTCGAATACGGGGATATCTCATCGTTACTTCCTCTCTCCGTTGCCGTTAACCGGCGAATTCGCCGCGATCCACGCGTTGATCTCGCGTGAGACTATGATAGCGTCTCATATCGCGAAAGAGCATGGAGAGACGTACAATCCCGACGTATGGCTTTGGAGCATTTTCCAAACGTGCGCATGTGGTATAGAGATACTATGGACCGGCGCGACAGCGGCGGAGAGGAACCAGGCACACGCGACGGCTGCTCAATGCGCGCCTGTCGGGCCGGCACGGACGGCGCGGGGTAGTCACTCTTGGTAACGTTCATCATCCGTCGAATTTTGATCGCCATCCCTCTTCTCTGGGCAGTGGTGACGCTGACCTTTTTTTCGTTTCGGGAGCTCATCCCCGGTGATCCTGTCGACATCATGCTGTTCGGCCGAGGAACAGCGGCCGACAAGATTCGCTTGCGCCACGAGCTGGGCTTTGATAAACCGCTCCTGGTGCAGTACTGGAACTTTCTCAAGGGGGCTTCGCACCTGGATTTCGGTGACTCGGTATACACCCATCAATCGGTCTTTCACGAAATCGCCATTCGGTTTCCCACCACCTTGACGTTGGCGGCGGGAGCGTTGGTGCTGGCAACGTTCTTCGGCTTTGCCGGCGGCATCGCCAGTGCATTACTCAACCGGAACTTTCTTGGCAGCGGTATCACTACGCTCGCTGTGCTCGGTTTCTCTATTCCGGAGTTCGTGGTAGCCACCGTCGCCAGTCTTATCTTCGGGGTCGAGCTTCGCTGGTTGCCGGTGGCGGGCACCGGGGGGATCCAGTATTGGATTCTTCCCTGCTCGTGCCTGGCTCTCGGGCTAGCGGCCGGCCTGGCGCGCCTGGTGCGAGCGTGCATGCTGGACGTGCTCGATCAGGAGTACGTGCGTACCGCCAAAGCGAAGGGTGTGCGCTATCCAGTTATTGTCCTGAAGCACGTCATGCGCAATGCGCTCATTCCTGTCGTCACCCTGTACGGCCTCAGCGTGGCTGCTCTCCTGAGCGGCGCGGTGATCATCGAAAACATTTTTACGTTGCAGGGAGTCGGAACCCTGACATTGAACGCGGTAAATCAGCATGACTTTCCGGTCATCGAGGGCACCACGTTCTTCTTCGCGGTGCTCCTGGTTCTGGCTAATCTGGTGGTCGACATTACCTATGCGCTGATCGACCCGAGGATCACGTTCTCATGAACAGCAATCCCGATCCGGCTCGCCTCATCGGCAGCGCCACCGACAACCCACTGGTGTCCGGGCGAGCCGTTAGCGAGTGGGGCGGGACGCCCACTGGCCTGGAGCCGACCGACACCTCGCTCGACGACGCTATTTTGCTCGCCTCAGGTGGCCGTTTCCGCGCCGCTCATCAACTCATTCGGTCGCCCAAGTTCCTGGTGGGGTTGATCTTATTCGGGGTGGTCGCCTTGCTGGCCATCTTCGCTCCGCTGGCAGCGCATTACAATCCCAACGTAGAGGACTTCAACGCTCTGAACCAGAATCCCAGCCCGGCGCACGTCATGGGCACCGACTATTTGGGACGTGACATGTGGTCGCGGCTGGCTTATGGCGGGCGCACGTCGCTACCCGCCGGCTGTTTCATCGTGTTGCTCTCCTTTATTATCGGAGTGCCCTGGGGCATCCTGGCCGGCTATGGTGGCCGCTTGCTGGACGATGTGTTGATGCGTCTCATCGATGTGCTGCTGGCCTTTCCCGGATTGATTCTGGCGATCGGTATCGTCGCCATTCTCGGAGCAGGGATCAGGTCGGTCGTCATCGCCCTGGGTGTCGCCGGCATCCCGGGTTACGCTCGCATCGCGCGAGGATCGACGCTCAGCACCAAGCAGTTAGATTACGTGCTGGCGGCGCGCGCACTCGGCGCTGGCCCGATTCACATCATGCGCCGACATATACTGCGCAATATCGTGGACCCACTGGTAATTGTGGCTACCCTTGGCCTTAGTGGAGCGATTCTAGCGGCGGCCGCGCTCAGCTTTCTGGGCATTGGCACTCAGTTACCGGCGGCCGACTGGGGCACGATGCTCTCGAAAGGGTTTGCCTATATGTTTCAGTCGTGGGCCCAAGTGGTGTTCCCGGCAGTATTCATCGTGGTCGCTGTCCTTGGAATCAATCTGATGGGCGATGCCCTGGGCGAAGCGCTGAATCCGCGGTTCCAGGGTCGATGACGGTCACCGATCTGGGGTCCCTGCAGGAAACTATCGGGGGGCATATCAGTGCTGCCGATGCTGAGTTCGGCGTCTTCATCCAGCACCTCCAGTCGAGGGCGACGGTCGAGGTGAATGCCGACCGGCTGTACCTGCTGGCCAGCGTCTTCAAGATCCCGATCTTGCTGGAAGCGCTGGCACAGGTGGATGAGGGTCGCTGCCGTCTGGACGAGCGTATCGAGCTGGGCCACCACCATCAGTTGCCAACTTCCATGATCCTGCAAAATCTCGATGCTGGACTTCGCCTGACGCTTCGCGATCTGCTGACCGCCATGATCACCGTCAGCGACAACACCGCCACCGACATGGTGCTGGCACGGGTTGGTGTGGAGAACGTGATGAAGCGCCTGGAATCCTGGGGATTGCAGGACATTGCAATCTGGATGGGCGTGCAGGGATTGTTCGATGCCGCCTTCTGGTGGCCCGACAGCACCGAAACCGTGACCAGCGTCTATCGGGAGATCGCCGCGAAAGGACCGCTGGTGGATCCATTCACCGGCGCCATCGATACCCGCTTTACCACGGTGATCGGACACGGCCCGAACTGGGACGCCGTACCGAGTAAGCGCTCGCTGGAGAACAACGTGTCCAGCCCGCGAGCGATGGGTGAGCTGCTGGCGCGATTGGTTCGGGTCGAGCTTCTGTCCCGGGAGAGCACCGGCGTGGCGCTCGATATCCTGCTTCGTCAGCAGTTGAATCAGCGTCTTCCCCGGTTTCTACCGCCCAGCGCGCAAATTGCGCACAAAACCGGAACGTTTTACTCCGCGCGTAACGATGCCGGCATTCTCTACCTGCCGGACGGCGGTCGCGTAATCGTGGTGACATTTGGTGTGGTGAACCGGGAACGCGCGGAAGGTGATCCGCTGCAAACCGTTCCCTATATCGATGGGGTTGATTCGGCCATGGGACGGATCGCGCGCAGTACTTTCGATAGTTTTGCATCGAGAACACGTGAGTGACGTGATCGAAAAGAGGAGGGCCGGCAATGACGGCTGATGTACTGATTCAGGGCGGCCGAATCGTGGACGGAACGGGTAATCCCTGGTTCCTGGGCGACGTTGTCATCGCGGGCGATCGCATTGTCGAGATAGCGCCCGCCGGGAGCACCCCTCACGAGAATGTACGGGAAATCGTCGATGCCTCGGGCATGGTGGTCTGTCCCGGGTTTATCGACATTCAAAGTCACTCGATCGTTCCTTTGATGCTGGACGGACGGTGTCTGTCCAAGATCACGCAAGGGGTAACCACCGAGGTCATGGGCGAAAAATGGACGCCGGCTCCGGCCGGGGGGCGCACCGGGGAGGATGACACCCTCAGCTTCCTGCGTTCCTTTGAAGAGCTCAAACCCTGGGAGGAACGAGCCCGGACCTGGCACCAATTCGGCGACTGGCTCGACGCCATGATCGATCACGGGGTGTCTCCCAACATTGGCTCCTACCTCGGAGGCGGTACGGTCCGATCGTATGTCAAGGGGCTGGACGAGGGCCCGGCCACGGCCGAAGAGCTGGAGCGCATGCGGGGTGTGGTGGCGGAGGCGATGGAACAGGGAGCGTTCGGCGTGGCCTACGCCCTTATCTATCCTCCGGACGCCTTCGTCCAGACCGATGAATTGGTAGGTGTGTGCCAGGTAGTGGGCAGCTATGGCGGTACCTATATTACGCACATGCGTTCAGAGGCGGATGAATTCCTGGAGGCGTTGGAGGAAACGCTTGAGATTGGACGGCGTGCTGACGTTGACGTGGAGATCTACCATCTCAAAGTTTCGGGTAGAGAGAACTGGCCGAAGATGGCCGACGCCATCGCCCGCATCAATGCGGCCCGAGCGGGCGGACAGGACGTAACCGCCGACATGTACCCGTATACCGCCGGGGGCACCGGCCTGTCTTCTATCTTCCCTCCCCAGCTCTCGGCCGAAGGCAAGTTCTTCGACAATCTTCGGGATCCTGATGCCCGAGCGCGAGCGAAGCACGAGGTGCTGCACCCATCTGGTGGTTGGGAAGCGCTGGGTACACTGGCCGGCCCGGAGGGGATTTACCCCCTCGGCTTGAGGAAAGAAGAGAACCGGCAATACCTGGGGCAGTCACTGGCCCAGATCGCTTCGGCGCGTGGCCAGGATTGGATCGACGCTGCTATCGACCTGCTGTTAAGCGAGGAGCAACGCGTCGGGACGGTGTACTTCATGATGTCGGAGGAGAATCTGAAGGTCCAGCTCCAGCAGCCCTGGATCAAGATCTCGACCGACGCCGGCGGCGTCGATCCCGCCTGGGCCGAGCCGCACGGACCATCCCATCCGCGTGCCTACGGTACCTACACCCGCGTTCTGGGAAAATACGTCCGCGATGAAAAGGTCCTGACGTTGGAAGAGGCTGTTCGCAAGATGTCTTCGGCGGTGGCGGCGCGCCTGTCGATTCGGGATCGCGGTTTACTGCGCGAGGGATTCTGTGCCGACGTGGTCATCTTCGACCCCGAAACGGTTGCCGATCGCGCTACCTTCGAAAAGTCGCACTGTCTTTCGACCGGAATTCGTGATGTTTGGGTGAATGGCATCCGGGTCCTGAACGATGGGAAGCATACCGGCGCCAAACCCGGCCGGATTGTCCGCGGTCCTGGTTGGAAGGGGCAGTAAGCCACCGACACTTATCCTGACTGCCGTCCGCCGAGTTCCAGAAGACGGATTCCCAGTTCGAGGGTCAACCGGTTGTCCGCATTCTCCAGGTCCACCTCTGCCACTTCGGTGATGCGGCCCACCCGATACTCGAGCGTGTTACGATGCACGCCAAGCTCGGCAGCCGCCGGACGCAGGCGCCCCATATGTTTGAGATAGGCGGCAAGCGTTCGGACGTACTCGGTGCCATGGTCGTTGTCATACGCGATGATCCGTTGCAGCATGGGCGTCATCATGCCGTCGTGTTCCCGAAGGGAAGAGAGGACGCGGTGAATGCCCAGATCGTCATAGTGCAGAGCACGATTCCCGCCCCACAGGGATTGGCCCAACTCGGCGGCAAGCTCTGCCTGACGGAAGCACTCCGCCAGGTGTTCCAGTGCCGGGAAGTCCCGTCCCACACCAACCGTGACCTTGATATCCGGCAGAAACGCTGCAACCCGCCGAACGATGGAATCTGCCAGGCGAAGTGCCGCCGCTTTGCGTTCGTCAACCTGATCCCGTCCCACATCAAGGAGGGTGACGACACTCGAGCTACGCATCCCCACCACGGCCTCCGGGTCGAGAGCCAACACTTCGAGCCTGACCAGTTCGAGAAGCCGCTCCTGGGCGCGGCGCAGGGCGGAGCCACCGTGGGCGGCATGGCGCAGACGGAAGTTCTCGAAATCGTCAACGGCGATAATGAGGACCTGTTGCAGGCGATCGACGTTCCAACCAACTGAGAGGGCGACGGTTCGGACGTTTTCCGGATCAACGATGCGGCCCTTAATGACATCTTCGAGCAGTTCAGCTCGTAACATTGCTTCCCGTCGTGTTGCCAGTTGCTGTCGCCGGAGGATTGCCGCCGCCAGCTCGGATGCTTGCTTGATCGTGGTGTAATCATCCTCGGTAAGTGGCCGGGCGGTGTCGGTGACCCAGATGATGCCGAAGAGTTCTCCATCGGCGGCAATTCGCATGGCAATGCGACCGGAATTGCCGAACTCGGGATGCGCTTCGAGATGAAGGGGCCAATCACTGGTGCGAACCCGGGCGAAGAACTGCTTGAAATCCGGATGCTCCATGATTTCGGCGGCGGCACGGCGACGAAGGATAGTGTTTACGCGATCCTGGTCGACGTCGGTTCCAGTCGGAGAACTGGCCAGTACCTCGTGGCCAGGGGTTTCGATCGTCACCGAATTGTCTATGAGCCGGCCGAGAGTTTCCGCCACTCCCTGCAACGTCTCGGCAGCGTAGAGCGTTGAGAGCTCGGGGCCGTAGCGTATTGAGGCCAGTGCACGGCTGAGCGAGTTGGCGGCGATACGCGGGTCGACATCCGGCGCCAGAAGCCCAACCGCAACATTTCCGGTGGTAGCCAGCTCGCGGAGCCGGCGGAATGCTCGCTCCGACAGGGTGCAGATGGACAGTAACAGTGCCGCCGGGCACGCGGGCGCGTCGCGCTCCGCGATCGCGAGCGCGGATGGTTCGGTGGCGGAACTCGATCCCAGGATAGTCAGTTCTCCGGACTGAGCTTCCGTGAGCTCCGCAAGGTTCTCGACGAAGGTCACGCAGCTCACCGGACGGTTTCGCGCGCGGTCGCTCGCCCAGAACTGCACGAGACGAGGACCGAGGATTTCACGGGTGTGCTCGAGTCGAAACGCCATAGTCAAGCATAGTCAGCTGTCTTGCATAGTGCACAATGCTTTAGCGTGAACGTGCCAAGAAATTACAAGCGGAGAGCAGGATATGGATGCACGCACCTTCCTGAGCGACCATCAAGAGCAGATGGTGGATGATTTACGCGCCTTTGTCGTCCGTGAATCTCCATCCACCGATCGAGACCGGCTGCACACATTCGCCGGCTTCCTGGCGGAGTACGCCCGCGCCGCCGGCGGTGCGGTGGAGATGGTTGAGTCCTCCGGCGGAAACCGCCATATGCGGGTGGAATGGGGTACGGCTGGGTCGCCTCCGGTGCTGCTGCTCGGTCACTTCGATACTGTCTGGCCGGTGGGAACGCTCGCCACCATGCCGTTCCGAATAGAGAATGGACGAGCGTATGGCCCTGGCGCCTTCGACATGAAAGCGGGTCTGGTGCAGGGATTTTGGGCGGTGCGCGCGCTACGTGAGGCTCTGAAGAATGATCGGCGAGTGCTCTTCCTCTGCACTGCGGACGAGGAGGTGGGAAGCAATTCCTCTCGCGAGTTGATCGAAGCTGAAGCGGCCGGCGCATGCGCCGTTCTGGTGCTGGAACCGAGCCAGCAAGGAGCGCTCAAGACAGCTCGAAAGGGCGTGGCGAATTACTGGATCGAGATCACCGGCAAGGCGTCGCACGCCGGCATTGCTCCAGAAGCCGGAAGAAGCGCCATCGTGGCGCTGGCGCAGGTGATTCTCGCCCTCGATCGACTGGCGGACCCGGCAGCGGGAACGACACTCAACGTTGGCGTAGTTACTGGCGGCACACGCTCAAACGTCATCGCTGCACACGCAACGGCGGACATCGATGTCCGCTTCTCCACGCAACGCGAGGCCGATCGGATTTCCGCCGCGATCCTCGGCTTGCAACCACAAAACGAGGGCATCCGGCTCCAGGTTGTTGGGGCGATAAACCGCCCTCCCATGGAACGGACCGCAGCCGTTGCTGCGCTCTTCGAGCGGGCACGCGACCTCGCGGCCGAATTCGATCTGCCGTTGGCAGAGACATCGGTGGGAGGGGCCAGCGACGGAAATTTTTGCGCCGCGCTCGGCGTCCCGGTGCTCGATGGTCTGGGCGCAGTTGGTGGTGGGGCGCATGCTCTGGACGAACATGTCGTCATAGACCAGATGCCGCTGCGGGCGGCCCTGGTCGCCCGGCTGCTAGCGTCGCTCTGAACCCCGATAGAAGTATGCTAGGGGAGACAAGGTCGCAGGTGACATTCAGGGAGCGAGCATGCCCGTCGAGGTTTGGGACAAACTACTTCCGGTTCTCTTTATCGGCATCTTCATTGGCGGGATGATTCTGCTGGCGTTGACCGGCAAATAGGGATTTTCCCGAAACCGCAAGATTTCGATCGTTTCTCCGTCTTTCTGTCGAGAAGACCACACACTCTGGCAGTTAGAGGAGGATCGTTCCATGAATCGTCTCGTCACCGCGCTTGCGATTGGAGCCGCTGTGCTCGCGACCGTCGCTGGAATCAACCCGGCGAGGGTGCAGGCAGCGAACGTGACCGTGCCGGGCGGCGCACCGGCGCTTTCGAACCCGTTCGTGCTGAAGAATCCCCAGACTGGCGCTCAGGTTCAAATCATGCCGACCACGGCGTACCTCGCCCAGCATGGTTTGCCGTACGGTCCGACGGCGGGCAAATCAAGCCCGGCATCGTCTGGCAGCACGTCGACCGGGCCGTGCACGATGGGCACGGACAGTTCGCCGGATGACGCCCACGTCCTGGTAAACAACTCGTCGACCCAGTACGACTCGCTCGATCTTTCATCCTTCTCGCTTTCCAGCACCAGTTCCGCCATAACCGGACAGCTCACGGTGGAAAATCTGAGCGACGGCAATCCTGCCGGTACGCCGGCCCTGCCTGCAGTCGCCGGCGGTGGCGATATCTGGTACGTCGTCTGGAACTATGGGTCGACACCTGGGGTCAAAGGATACTTCCTGGAAGCCGAGTACCCTGGCGCACCCACCGACACGGGGTACACCAATAATGCTTCGACCGATAACTTGCCCGTGGATTTCGCCTGGGGCACGATAACAACGTCAGCCACCGGGGGTGACCAGTTCACCAGCGGTGGGGCTGCGACCGGTGCTTTCGATCCGGCCAACAACCGAATTTCGATCAGCACGCCGCTGACCACTGTCGGTAGCCCTGGCGCCGGTGCCACGCTGTCTTCCCCCTATGCCGACGCTGATGCGCTCGTCGGCACACCCGCTAGCGGTGGGTTGCTGGAAACCGCCGATGCCCTCGACTCCAGCGTTGGTGACTATCAGGTAGGTCAGACCGGCTCGAATTGCCCGACAGCCAGTCAGGGCACCGGGTCGTCGGGACTGGCCACTCAGGGCAGCACCAACAACCTGGCGTACTTCGGTGGTCCGGTCGTGCACTCGATTCAAAATCACATCATCTGGTGGCTTCCGCAAGCAGGCACGACGACCTACTCCGATGGCAGCGCCTGCACCGAGCCGGGCACGGCGTCGTACTCGTACGAGCAACCGGCAAGCGGTACCAGGTCCGTTGGGGCGTTGCCCGGCGGTCCGGATGGGGACACCGACTTCCAATCGATCATCGAGAAATACTTCACCGACCTCGGAGGCACTGCGTTCTACAACCTTCTGACTCAATACGCCGACGAAGAAGGCGGAGCCACAGTGAATAGCGAGAGCCTCGCGGGCACATGGACCGACCACTGCGGTTACACGTCGACTCCAAGCACCACCACTGGACCAGTTCCCGGTGGCACCGAGGCCGCGCCGATCTATCAGACCGACATCCAGAACGAAGTCCAGAAAGCGATTGCGGTCAACCACTGGCCTGATGGTCTGGGCAATGAGTACTTTGTGTACACCGGCTATGGCGCTTCGGACTGCTTTGCGCCTCCCGGTCCCGCCAGCCTCGAGCCCACCTGTAGTGTGGCTGGTCCCAATCCGGCGTACTGCGCGTACCACGGCGATTTCCAGGACGGTAGCGGCAACTTCGTGCTCTATGCCGACATGGCCGACGGGGCCTTCGCCGCCAATCCAAGCTCGGTCAACCTCTGTTACTCCGCCCCAATCGGAGTCAGCGATCCGACTCACACGGTGAACGGCAACCCAGTGACCGATCCGATCGCCGATGCCGAGGTGTCCATCAGTTCGCACGAAGAGTTCGAAACCGTGAACGACTCGGAAGTCGGCACCGCGGCGCAGTACGCACCGCCGTTGGGCTGGTATGACGAAGTAAATGGTGAGATTGGCGACAAGTGTGCCTACAACTACGGCGGCTACGCGTCTGACGGGAGCAACATCGTGCTGCATGGCGACCACTACATCGTGCAGCAGGAGTACAGCAACTGGAACAACGGCTGCGCCCTCACCGCCTACGAAGGTAACGGTGGCTACGGCGGCGGCGGCGACACGGTCACCATCCAGAAGGGGTGGAACGTGCTCAGCGTCCCGGTCGCCGGCCTCACCGATACTAGCCTGCTCCTGGCCAACATGGAACGCCCGGGCCAGCTTCCAACCGGCGCCATCACCGAGATGCAGGTGTATCACAATGGTGTATACCAGACCTACCGGGCCGGAAAAGGCAAGGCGCTGCCGCTGGCACGAACCGATGGGGTCCTGGTGGACAGCACTGTCGCCGGTACCTGGACGCCATCCGGCACGCTCTACACCACGGCGCCGACGATCACGCTCAATCCGGGCTGGAATCTGGTGGCGGCCACCTAGCCCAATCCGGGCCTCATGACCGACTCGATCTTTAACCAGATCGAGGAGCAGGCTGGCGCTTGCACGTCAGCGGTACTCACCAACGCGGCGTGCAGCCCGACGATCACCGAGATCAAGACGACTGGTGCCGGTGGTCAGACGATCGACTGGAAGCCATCGCCAAACGATGCCAGTGGCAATGCTACCTGGCCGCAGACGTACGGTAACCAGATTCCATTCACCAGCGGCATGTGGATCTATGCCACGAAATCGCTTACCTGGACCGTGCAGGGCACCGAATGCCAGACGGTGGTCTCCTCTGGGGTTTGCCAGTAAGTAGCTGCCCTGCATACTCCCTGCGCTGGAACCGCCCCGCTCATCTTTGGATGAGCGGGGCGGTTCGTTGTTCCACTCGTCGAAGGGAAATGAAACCTCACCGAAACGGAATTTGCCAGCGCTATCCCTGAATTGCTCTCGCGACTTCCTCGGCAAGATAGAGTCGCGCCCAGCGACGGGAACTTTTGTGCGGCGCTCGTCGTCCTGGTGCTCGATGGTTTGGGCGCAGTTGGTGGCGGGGCGCAAGCTCTGGACGAACATGTCGTCATGGATCAAATGCCGCTGCGGGCGGCGCTGGTTGCTCGCCTACTCGCGACTGTCTGAGTCCGTGAGAAGGCGTAACATCGGGCGAATTTCCGGCACTGTAGCGCTGGCACAGCTCTCTGATCAGGTCTGCACTGTCGACCGCCGTAAGAGCCCGACCCGCCGCCACCGTCTCTTCCCATTCAGCTACCCCTAGCGCCGCCGTCCCCATGCTGGCAGCAATCTCGATGGCAGCGCGTTCCTCGCGGTGAGGTTTCCATCCGAGTTGGATGCGTGCTGTCTCCGCGGCGCCGATGAGCCGGGCACCCAGGTCGATGCGACCACTCAAGACCGCGACTCCCGCGGCAGTCTCGACCAGGTATGTCGGGGCGCCTTTGTACCCTGCCGGCTCGGCCTGGTTCAACGCCTCCAGCAGATATTTCCTGGCTTGCGCTGGATCGCCATTGCGCATCGCGAAGTTGGCGAGATTGCTCAGGATTCTGGTCGCCTGGTGGGCATCGCCCACCGCGAGGATGATACGAGCGCTCTCTTTGCCCAGGTCGCAGGCTCGCGCAATATCACCGCGGGCGGCGGCCAGAGACGCAAGCATATCGAGACCGGCGGAGATCATGAGTTGATCCCCAAGCTTCCGACTCAGCTCCACCGCCTCCTCCGCCCGGGCCTCCGCGCGATCCGGATCGTCTGCATTCGCCTCGCCGGTGGACAGACTCAAGAGACATTCGACCTCCAGGCGCACATCCTGCAGTTCGCGAGCCATTGACAGTGCTCGCTCCAGCATGTCACGACGTTGGCCGGGAGCAGTGGCTCCGGCAAGTGGCAGAGCGCGGGCTAGAATGCGTCGGTCGACCTCACCCTCCACGGCCAACATTGCATCGAGCAGTCGCTCTCGCTCGGTGACCGGGCCGCGAATGACCCAATACATGGCCGTGTTCACGATGATGCGAAGGCCGGCTTCCGGGTGCCCCGAATCGCGAACCCACTCCAGCGCGGCGCGAATGTTGTCAACCTCTGGATCGAGCGATCGATACCAGGCCGCGCGCTCTGCTGGCTCCGGCTCCCCTATCCCAACCAGAGCCATTACCCAGGCGGCATGCCGCTCTCCCAGTCGCTCCCGCTCCGACCGCTCAGTCAAACGTTCGGCGGCGTACTCGCGCAATGTCTCCAGCATGCCGAATCGCCTGGCCTCCTCGCATCGCACCAGGCTCTTCTCCACCAGGGAGCCGAGCCTGGCAAATACACTCGTCTTCCCATCGATATTGCACACTGCCTCAGCAGCTTCTAACGTCCAGCCCCCGGCAAACACCGCCAGCCGGACGAACAGCGTCTGCTCCTCAGTACTCAGCAACCGGTAACTCCAGTCGATGGTGGCCCGCAGCGTCTGCTGCCGCTGCGGCAGATCTCTCGGTCCATCGGTGAGCAACGCTAGCGGTCGATCAAGCCGGGCAAGCACTTGTTCGGGCGAGAACAGGCGCATCCGCGCCGCTGCCAGTTCCAGCGCCAGGGGGATCCCGTCCAGCCGCTGACAGATGTCGATTACGGCCGCCGCATTTTCCGGCGTCAAGCGAAAGCTCGATCGCACCGAGCCGGCCCGATCGAGGAAGAAGGCAATGCTGTCGTAGCGCGCAAGCTCCTCCGGATCGGCAGTTCGTCTCTCGTCTGGAGGCAACGCCAGCGGCGGGACTGAGTACTCATACTCGGCGCGCAATCGGAGGCGCTCCCGGCTGGTGACCAGCACGCGAAGATAGGGACAGGCGGCAAGGAGTTCGGCCACGAGCGTGCCCGCTTCCAGCACCTGTTCGAAGTTGTCGAGGATGAGCAGAGCATTTGCCTGCCGCAGACGGCCGATCAGATGTTCGCGTGGTGGCGCTGGGGATCTGGGCAGCTCCAGAGTGGCCACGATGGTGGGACCTACCAGGTCCGCGCGATTCAGCGGAGCCAGGTTGATGAAGGCCGTTCCGTCGGGAAACAGTTCACCCAGGCGTCCAGCGACTTCAACCGCGAGCCGGGTCTTGCCACTACCTCCCGGACCGGTCAATGTCACTAACCGGACACCGTCACGGTTAAAGAGATCACGCACTACCGCGATCTCTCCCTCCCGCCCAATGAACGGCGTGGATTGAGACGGCATGAGGCCGGCAGGAAGCCGGGACGCCTCTACCCCTGGTGTGACTGCTGCAGGCGCCTGCAGGCGCTTTACCAGCCGTGCCGTCTCTTCCTCCGGTTCGAGATCGAGTTCTCCCTTGAGACGCTGCGCGAAGCGTGCATACTCCCGGCGAATGTCACTCCGCCGGCCGCTCTCGCTCAATGCCTCCAGCAGGAGCCGAAATACTGTTTCGTCCAATGGATCTGTGTCCAGTAGTCGCTCCAGCAGGCCAACCGCTTTCCCGACCCGGCCCTCCATCCGAAGCTGTTCGACCATCCGCAGCGTGCCTGCTCGATAGCTCCGCTGCACCCGCTCCCGAATCGGTACCGCCCAGTCCTCGTACTGATCCTCCACGAGCGGCTCGCCGCCGTACCGTTCCAGAGCTCGCTGTAGAGGGACTCCGCCCTCACCGGCGTCGTGCAGCGCCCGCTCGAATTCGACCAGATCGATCTCCCAGCCCAGAGCCGGGTTGAGCAGCACCCAACCCCCTTGAATCTGCACCGGCGGCGGATCATCGCCCAGAAGCCGCCGCAGCCGATGAATCAAGACGCGCAGGTCGGCCCCACCCGCCTCGGGTGAGGAGTCCGGCCAGAGGAGATCGATTACCTGGTCGCGTGCGACCTTGCCTCCGTGGGCGGCCAGCAACCGTAGCAGGACGAGCGGCCGTCGCTGCCAGCCGGCGACATCCAGTTCCTGGCCATTTCTGCTCAGGCCGAAGGCCCCAAAGAGCCGGATGACATACGTCCGCTGGACAGCGACCAGATGCAGCGGCTTCACCATTGCAGCTCCCCCGGGCCCCAGCCCGACCCGATTACCGCCAGTATATGCCTACGGTCGGAAAGTGTCCAATCGGGGGCACCAGAGACCTCGAACCCACCGGTTTCTGTTGCGTGCTTCGATTGCAGGAGGGAGACCCAGATGACTCGTGCCGCTGTTTCATCGATGAAACGGACTTGAAACGCAGCTGGAACGGACCGAGGAGTATGGTGGCGGCAAGTAATCGGCGTGAAGCCGAAAGGAGTGAAGAGATGAAGCGAACTATCGGTCCTGTCATGCTCACTGCTGCCCTTTTCGTCGGAACCGATCAAGCTCTGGCCGCGCCCGCCTGGACGCCGTATTTCGAGCCGGCTGGGACCTGGCATGTGACCTCCGACACTCGCTGCGCCAATTCGCTGGCCAACGCGCATGTCTGCAGCGCTCTGTTGGGCTCCAATTGGGTGGTCATCGGCGTCCCAAACACCACGCTCACCATCCATTCGACGGCCGACATCACGGTGGATAGTACGGGAAAGTTTCTGGCGGAAGCCACGACCGTGGCCACTGAACGCGCGCCGCGATTCCCCGGCATCGCTTGCGACAGTCAGCCATTTGGGTCACGCGGATTCACCGGGACCTGCACCTGGTACTCCTGGTACCACGGGAACACTGTCGTGCGGAAGAATCACTCGATCCTGTTCAGGGCAAGGACGCAGGCGTTTGCCTTCCAGCGGTACGTGGCGCCGCAGTTCAACCCCTGCTCGTGCCGGCTGCTGTTCCCAAAACCCGGAATCTATCTCACGCGCAAGCTGTTGGAAATGCAGGGACTCAGTCCAACGGCGGCCGCGCTGGTCGGGGTGGACGCTCGAATGGTAGTCACGCATACTGGAGCCGTTCCCGACCCGGTTGCGCCACCCGTGCCGCCAATCGCGGATCTGGCGCAGCGCTGAGAAAGGCAGATAGTTGAGTTCCACTGAAGACAACGGCAGGTAACTCGCATTTATACGTGAACTTCGTCGAGGCGGTTCGGCTTTGAGCCGCCTCGGTGATTGTCCGGAAAATATCGCGGGACCAGTGGTCTTCCCGGCACAAACTGACTACCGTACCCATTACGCTACCGCTATCCCTGAATTGCGCTCAGGATGTCCTTCGCAAGATAGAGACGTGCCCAGCGACGTCCGGAGACCTCTACATACCCGTTGGTGTCCGAACTACCTGTCCGGCATCGATGTGCGAAATTGTGCAGGGTCCATCAGGCGAGCATTCCAACGAAACGAGCAAAGTGAACGTAGATTTGCTAGAAATTCGCATAATGTGTGGAAAGCCATCGACATAAACTCTGGTAGAACGCTTGTCTCGGGCTGACCAATCCGACACAGTCGAACCAGACATCGTCGGGCCGGTCGAGGATACTGGCCTGCGTCCCTCCCGGCTGCTACGGCTAGTGCGGGTTGCTACTATCGACATCGGGCCACTGCGCCGCCATCGCGACTTCCGTCTGCTCTTTGCTGGTCGAGCATTCTCCTTCTTTGGCGCCATGGTCCGGCTGGTGGCATTGCCCTATCAGATCTACCGGTTGACCCACTCAACGCTAGCAGTGGGGCTGATTGGGCTGAGCGAGATCGTGCCCGTTCTCCTGTTGGCCTTCATTGGCGGCGCGCTGGCCGATGCCCGTGATCGACGTCAAATGGTGCTGATCACCGAAATTGGCCTGGCCGGTTTCGCCATGCTGCTCCTGATCAACTCGCTCTTGCCGGCTCAGCAACTCTGGCTGCTCTACCTGGTGGTTGCCCTCATGGCGGGCCTCGAATCACTCCAGCGGCCATCACTCGATGCACTCCTGCCACGCCTCGTCGAGCGAGACGAGCTGACTGCGGCGGCCGCACTCTCCAGCCTGCGCAGCAGCTTTGGCATGGTGGCCGGCCCCGCCGTCGGCGGTGTGCTCATCGCGATCATCGGGTTGCCGGCGACCTACGCCGTCGATGTGGCTTCCTTCGCTATATCGTTGATTGCCCTCAGTCGGATGCGTGCCGTTCCGGCATCACCGGACGCCGAACAACCCAGTGTGCGCCGCATCAAGGAGGGACTGGCTTACGCCTGGAGCCGTCCCGAGCTGATGGGCACCTATCTGGTGGACATGGTGGCCATGTTCTTTGGTATGCCCATGGCACTCTTTCCCGCACTGGCTACTGGCTATGGCGGAGCCAGTGTGCTGGGTTTGCTCTATGCCGCGCCCGCGGTGGGCAGTCTGGTGGCCAGCGCCACCAGCGGGTGGAGCGGCCGGGTGTACCGCCATGGGCTGGCCATTGTTCTGGCCGCCAGCGCCTGGGGCATTGCCATTGTTGGCTTCGGCTTCAGCCGCTCGCTGCCTCTGGCGCTCTTCTGTCTGGCGGTGGCCGGCGGCGCCGACATGGTCAGCGGCATCTTTCGCTCGACGGTGTGGAATCTGACCATTCCCGACGCTCTTCGCGGTCGTCTGGCCGGGATCGAGCTGGTCAGCTACTCGACCGGCCCTGCCTTCGGTGACCTCGAAGCCGGCAGCGTGGCCGCTGCCTTCGGGGTGCGTACCTCGGTGATTTCCGGAGGCTTTCTCTGTGTGTTCGGCGTTGGCTTGCTGGCTCTCGCTCTGCCGGCCTTTTTGCGCTACGATTCTCGTCGCCAGGTTCCAGGGAAGGTGCCTTAAGCGCAGAAGCGCTACCATGGTAGTGTGGCACTATGGTCATCAAGAGACACTACAAGTCAGAGGCACCGCCGATGAGTACTCGGCATGGCGCCATCACTCGTAAGGGCCAGGTCACGCTGCCGGCAGATTTCCGTCGCGCATTGGACTTGCACGAGGGTGACGCCGTATCCTTCCGTCTCGAAGATGGGGAAGTGAGAGTTCCTCGATCTACGAGCACGCTGGCCGATGGGTATCAGTCCATTGGACCGCTTGACGTGCCGAGGACAGATGCGGAGATTGCGGCCATCATTCATGAGGAGCGAGCCCAACGATCCGCGAACACATGTCACGATTGACGTATTACCTGGACGCGAATGTCGTCCTCCGATACCTGACCAGAGATCATCCCGAATAAAACATTCCGCCGCATCCCGTTACAGCCGCGAGCCTACGCTAAGGTACCAGCCAGGCCAGCGTGGCACACCGCTGACTTCCCCTATTGCCCCATAAGGTAACGGGACTTTGGTCATACGCGCGGCGTGGTTGGCGGCGCTGGCTGGTTTCTGAATCGAGCCGCGTGGCACAATCAGTCATCTGACATTTACACTGGATGGAGCGCGTCACCTGGGAGAAGGAGAACTGGGGAGACTCTACGGGTTTGCACCTCGGTTTCATCCCGGATGTGACCATAGACCGGTATGGGAGGGGGTGACGTCGAGGAAAACATGATTTCATGTCGACCGGGCACTCAACGCGATCCAAGGAGGTAAGAAGAAAGTATGCCAAAACGTACATTGGCGCAGTTCCTGGTAGCGGGGATACTGTCTCTCAGCATGCTGGTTATGTTCGTTGCCGTAGGAGGCATGGCCGGTACATCGGGGCACGGTGCACTGGCGCAGGGTACCAGCAGCTCGTCCAGCTCCAGCACATCGACCGCCTGCAAGCCAGGTAACGGATATGGTGATAAAAATCACTGCCACTCGGGCCCGCCAGGGCACCAAACTAGCTCGAGCAGCTCAAGTTCGAGCAGCACGAGCTCCTCTATGAGCAGCAGTGCCACCACGAGTAGCACCTCGACCGCCTGTAAGCCAGGGTATGGGTATGGTGACAAGAATCACTGTCACTCTGGCCCGCCTGGTCACCAGACTTCGAGTTCATCGAGTAGCAGTTCGACAACGACCAGTTCGACCACGAGCAGCAGCTCGACCATTGCAAGTAAGCACTCCAAACACAGCAAGAAGTCGAAGCATAACAAAACGAAGGGCTCGAAAAACAAGCAGTCGAAGCACAGTAAGACCAAAACATCGACCAACAAGAAGTCGAAGAGCCACCACGCGAAGCCCTAACGATGGTGCACTCTGGCGCGAGACTTTTGAATCTTGCGCTGGAGCGACCGGGGAATGAGCAGGAACATGATCGGAGGAGCCGGCACAATGATGTGCCGGCTCCGTTCTTGATCGGTTGGTGAGGTTGGGTACGCCCCTGGCTGCGGAGGAAGCAACTCCCGCACCGGAAACTGCGGGCACACTCTCCGCCTGGCTGGCGCTTGATCCCCGCCTGGTCCTCGGGCTCGTATTGCTGGCGTCCCTCCTGGCACGAGTTATCTGGTTGTCGCAGCCTCCAGGCGCGCTCATCTTCGACGAGAAGTATTACGTCAACGCCTCCCGTGTGATCCTGGGGCTCAAAGTTCCTCAGAATGCTCCTTACCACGGTGATGTGGCTGGTCTGGATCCCAACCAGGAACATCCCCCCTTAGGAAAGGTGCTGATGGCGGGCGCGATGCGGGTATTTGGGGATGATGCCGTCGGCTGGCGCCTGGTGAGTGTGATCTCCGGCATGGCGGCGATACTCCTGCTCTATGCCGCCGTTCGGGCAGCCGGCGGCGATCGATGGCTGGCGGTGCTGGCCGCGGGTCTATTTTCCGCGGATAACCTGGTTCTGGTTCATAGCCGAATCGGCACGCTCGATATGCCCCTCACCGCGCTACTTCTGCTGGCATCCTGGCTGGCGCTGCGGAGACAACCGCTGCTCGCCGGCGGCGCCTGCGCCCTCGCCACCCTGGTAAAGATCACCGGAGTCTACGGGTTGGGTGCGTTGCTGGTGTTTTTGCTGCTGTTGGTGCTACGCGACCGGGCGATCCATCGACGCTGGGCCCGTGAAGCTCTGTTACCGCCGATCCTGTTGCTTATCGGATTCGTGCCCGTCATGTTCGGAGGGTTATGGCTGCTCGACCTGCGGTTCAGCGCCTTTCACTCGCCGTGGGATCATCTGCAGTACATGCTGCACTATGGATTCAATCTGACCGATCCGGCCGGCATATCGGGCATCGAAAGTGGACCGTGGCAGTGGCTGGCCAACGAAGTACAGATTCCGTACCTGACGGTAAACGAGATCGTGCGTTCGCGCGGGCAGGTGGTCGCCACCCATGTCCAGGTCAAGTTTCTCGGGGCCATGAATCCGTTCATCATCGGTGCCGCTCCGCTGGCCATCGCGTACACGACGTGGCATGCCTGGCGTTTACGCGATACCCTCTCACTCTGGGTGGTTGCCTGGATGGTGTGCATGTATTTGCCGTACTACCCGCTAGTGCTGGCGGAACACCGCATTACCTATATCTATTACATGCTTCCGATCCTGCCGGCCATCACGGTGGCACTGGCGCAACTTCTGCGCCAATCCGGACTGCCACGATTCGTGCTGTGGATCTACATTCTTGCCGTGATCGGAGGATTTGTCGGGTACTTCCCGTTTCGTACTATTCCGTGATGGGGTGCGGGATAGTGGTAGGGTACCTCGTTCGTCCCGATAGCTGATGCCTCCTTGATCCCAGGCGGTCGGTCGATGTATTACGAGCGCATTGCGAGTTCGGTTGATCTCCTCCTATGCCGGAAGACTCGACCAGACATAAGGGGTATGATGAGGTTCGAGCCACCCTGTGAGTGGTTTCGGTCCGCTCTCCAGCGGAATGGATAGAACATGACCTCGCTCTTTGTGATCTGCCTGGCCGTGGGTGCGCTGCTCTCGGTTGCCATGGCGGTACTGGGCGCAACGCACGATCTCTCCTCGCTGGCACACCATATCGGCGGCCACCATGCCAGCGGTAGCGCTCCCGGAGGGGGAACACTCGGCCATGCGCTCGTCTGGGGCCTCTCCTGGCTGTCGCCGTTAACTCTGGGTGGATTTCTTCTGCTTTTCGGCGGAGCCGGTTTGCTTGCCGGAGGCGGTGATCTGGCGCTGGCGATCGCCGTTATCTGTGGACTTCTGGGGGCATTCGCCATGCGCGCGTTGCTGGCTGCTCTGATGCGGGCGAGCTCTCCCGGAATCACTTCCACCGCCGAAGGCGCGATCGGCAGAATCGTCTCCGCCATTGCTCCCGGCGGCACCGGTGAAGTGAGTTACCGATTGGAGGGGCTCGATCGGACCGTCATCTGCATCGCCGAGAACCGAACGCTGCCGATCCCACGGGGAACTGAGGTCGTTATCACTCGCCGCGAAGGCGGCTATGCCTACGTCGAACCGCTAGACGCGCTCGACCAGACCGAAATGTAATCGAAAACTCGTCCAGGAGGTCCGCATGACTATCGTAACCGTCATCGTCATCGCTGTTATCGTGATTGGACTCGTTGCACTCGTCTCCATTCTGGGAACGCTGTACCGCAAGGTCGGACCGAATCAGGCTCTGATCGTGTATGGCCGTGGAGGGACCAAGGTCGTGGTTGGCGGTGGCACCGTCGTGCTGCCGTTGTTTCAGAGCAGTCAGATATTTTCGCTGGAGGCAATCGGCTTTGACCTGGTGCCACACAGCGCGCTCTTCTCTCAACAGGGATTGCCGGTGAACATCGAAGCGGTGGTCCAGCTCAAAGTGGAGAACGAGGAAGACAAGATCCTGCGGGCGGCCAATCAGTTCCTTTCCAAAGCCGAGGATCAGCGACAGACGATGATCCGCCAGATCATGGAGGGCCATCTGCGCGGCATCGTCGGCCAGCTCACCGTCGAACAACTGGTTACCGAGCCCGAGATGGTGGGTGAGCGGATGCGCTCCAATGTTGCCAGTGATCTGGAGAAGCTCGGCCTGACCACCATTAGCTTCACCATCAAGGATGTTCGCGATGACTCCGGCTACATCACCAACATGAGCGCTCCGGTGATCGCGGCCAACAAACAACGGGCGCAAATTGCCCAGGCGAATGCCGACCGCGACGTGGCCATCGCCCAGGCGAATGCCCAGCAAATGGCCGCCGAGGCCGCCGCTCGCTCGGAACAGTCGCGAGTCCTGGCGCAGACCACCAGTCAGGCGGCGCAAGCAGAAGCACAACGCGACCTCCATTTGAAGCAAGCGGATTATCTGGCGATGACCGAGGCGGCCAGTGCCAGGGCTGCCCTCGCCGGTCAGATCGCCACTGCTACCGCCCAGCGCGATCTGGTCGCGCAGCAGTCCGCGGTCGAACTCTCGCGCGCCGAACAGCAGCAGAAAGTCCAGGAGGCGGAAGCGAAGAGGCGGCAGGCGGAGCTGGTGGCCACTGTACAACGCCCGGCGGAGGCCCAGGCACAGGCCGAACGGGTGAAAGCTGAGGGCGACGCCGCTGCCACCATGTCACGCGCTCAGGCCGAGGCGAACTCCGCCCGGCTGCGCGGCGAAGCGCAGGCTTCGGCGAGCGCAGCGAATGTGCGCGAGACCGGCAAGGCCGAAGCGGAGACCATCCGGGCCAAGGGGCTGGCCGAGGCCGAGGCCCTCGAGGCGCGCACCGAAGCGCTCAACCATCAAGCGGAGCCGGCGATCATCCAGCAAGCGTTTCAAATCATGCCCCTGATCGCCCGTGAACTGGGACAGGCGTATGCCCGGATCGGGAATGTGACCTATATCGGCGGCGGCGATGGCGATGGCGTGACCGGTAAAATCGCCCGTGACGTGATGGGCTTGATGCCGGCTGTCGGCGGCATGTTCGAGAGCGTCACCGGCGTGAACTTGAAGGACATCTTCGCAGCGCGTCTGGGCGGCACTCCGGTCGTCACGCCGGCATCTTCGAATGGCGACGCCGCCAAAGTAGAGGCTGCTGGTACGACTATCACGGCATCGGTCTCTCCCGAACGCGAGATGGCGACCTCCAGTCCGGTCGCAATCGACCGGACAGAAAGCGAGAACACAAGGGAATGAGCTCACCGCGAGCGAGCTGTCTGCCATGAATCCGGGGGTGGCCACAATTCACCTTCGCCGTGACCAGTTCCACCTCGCCTGGGATAACTCCATACCACCACTCGCTACCATCGACAGCGGCGAGATTGTCACCATCGACGCGCTCGATGCCAGTTGTGGACAGTTCACGGCGAACTCCACGGTTGACGATGTGGTTGCGCTCGATTTCGGATTGGTCGATCAAGTGAGCGGACCAATTGCCGTGGCGGGCGCCGAAGTCGGCGACACGCTTGAGATCGAAATGCTTGAACTGCGGCCAGACCATTGGGGATGGACCGCCAATATCCCTGGATTTGGACTGCTGGCCGCTGACTTTCCTACCCCGGCGCTCAAGATCTGGGAGATCGACGGCGACACCGCGGAGTTCGCCCCTGGCATCCGGATTCCACTGAGCCCCTTTTGTGGCGAGATGGGAGTGGCGCCCGGCGAACCAGGTGCGTTCTCCACGATTCCGCCGGGGCGGCATGGTGGCAACATGGACACCAAACACATCACGCAGGGCGCCAAACTGTACCTGCCGGTGCTGGCGCCCGGCGCCCTGTTCTCACTCGGGGATGGTCATGCGGCCCAGGGGGATGGCGAAATCTGCGGTACCGCCATTGAGACCCCAATGGTGGTCACCGTCCGTCTCACCGTGAGGAAAGACCTGCACCTGACGGCACCAGAGTTCCTCACCGCCGGTCCGCTGGCGGCAGGGACCAATACAGGACGATTCTATGCCACCGATGGCATCGGCCCGGACCTATACCGAGCGGCCCAGGAGGCAGTTCGGCGCATGATTGCCTACCTGGGACGTGAGCATGGCATCGAACCTGACCTGGCCTACCTCCTGTGCAGTGTAGCGGCCGACCTGAAGATCAGCGAGATCGTCGACGCGCCGAACTGGGTCGTCACTATGTACCTGCCGCTGTCTATCTTCCACTAAGTAAGAGAAACGAAAGACTTTCCCTTCTGCTTCACATGTACGGTCGCTAAACTTTAGATATGAGTCGAATTTCGTTGTCGCGCGGCGTCTCGTGAAGGCTCTTTCCCCCGTGACGACCCTTCACCGTTCAGATCAAGACGGCGTGGCAACGACTTACCCAGAGTGCCCTCGCTCCGTATCTCGGGGCACTTGCGATTGGCGTGTCGCCATGTCTCGCCGTGGGCTTCCTCCTATCTCGATTCGGCGCCGCGGATGTGCTCTCTGCCGTCAAGGGGGCGCACGTCTCGGTCCTGGTGCTCGTCGTATTGCTTGGGGTTCTGCTTCAGGTTCTCCGGGCGGAGCGCGCCCGTCGTCTCTTATCGAGAGGCCATACCGTGTCGCTGGCGCACAGCTACGGTCCGATGGTAGTCGGGCATGGCATTGGAGACCTGGTACCACTCGCGCCCGGTGGCCCTGCCCTGCGCTGTGTATTGACCGAACGCGTCGCCAATGTACCGATTGGCTTTTCTGCCGGTGCATTTCTAAGTGAGGGTATTCTTGACGGTCTCGGCCTGGCGCTTCTGAGCAGTTACCTCCTGCTGGCCGTGACCGTGCCTTCCACCACCCGGGTGATGCTCATTCTTGCCCTCGGTCAAATCGTGCTTCTCTTTGGGCTCCTGATTGGCGCCCGAGCGGTTCTGCGCCGGGGCGGCCTCAACCTGGACGCGAGCGGGGAAGCCCGTCCCTGGCGGCGGTTCGGTCGACAACTCGTACTCGGCGTCACGACCGTCTTCGGACAGGGATTGGGAACAGCCCTGTCGATCGTCGGGTTGTCTCTGCTGGTTACCGCACTGAACGGACTGCAGATTGTTCTATTTCTTCATGCCTTCAACTTGCAAGGGTCGCCTCGGGCCCTCGTCCTGATCGTCGTGCTGACTCTGACCGCCGGCAGCGTCCCGATCAAGTTCCCGGGATCCGGGACCATCACCGCGGCGGCCATCCTCACGCTTGCCGGATTGCACGGTGGAGGATCGGCCGGCTATGTCCTGGTGTCACGCACCGTGTTCTCCAGTGAGACAACGGTGCTTGCGCTCCTTCTGCTCGGTTGGTGGGGTATTACCGGTTACAGCCGGCGTTATGCTCTCGTTGATGTGCTGAGCAAATCCATGCACCGGCCGGCGCGATCACGCCGCGCGGTTGAGCCTTCCACCGTCAGCGCGGCACAACGGCCGGCCGGCATGTTCTCCATCGCCGTCTCCTCGAGGCGGTTGCTGACCAGAGTTGTTCGAAAGGTGACCATCACCCAAACAGCATGGTCACGGGGTACCGTGGTGCTCGTCAGTGCGCTTGGACTGGGCCTGGTTCTGTCGGGCGCGGTCGCCGTAAACTCCTACATGGACCCGGACCTGGGATTCAGTCCCCCTGGTGAGCATCTGTTCATCAGTACGCCCGCCCTCTCCTTGATCGGCTACACCAACGCTCAAGACGGTCACGATAACTGGTCAAGATTGCAGGTGGCCACGACCTTCCGGTCGACCTCTCGCGTACGAAGGGCAGCCAGCGCGTAAACTGTGACCTGCACCGAGGTGCGAGTACTCGGCGGATCTCCGTTTTCCGACGCGATGAGATTCTCTCCGAAGGGAGAGGGGTTGACCGCACGGAAGCGACGAACAACCCGTGCATGGCGGGAGAGGTACCGTGCCAGTGGCTTCTCGTAACTGTCGATGATGGCGTAATGATAGCCGGCGTGATCCATGACTACCAGTGCGGACACCGAGCCAGGCAATCGAGGGGCGTCGCAGCCGCGTCCCGGATCCCGGAGATAGAATCGCATCACCTCGTTGACGGCGATGGCACCGCGTCCGCCTTGTTGGGTCACGTAGGACGCTGCCTGGGCATACCCTGAACGGATCTCGGTGAGTGGCCAGCAGAGGGCCACGGTGGTGAGGACAACGATTCCCGCAATGAACGTGAGTGGCAACTCCGATCGCAACTGGAATCGTCGAGCGATGAAGCGAATGTAGTTGACTACCTCGGTAAGGCCCGCTGCCATGAGAACGGCCCCGAACGGAAGTGTGGCGTCCAGGTTGCGGGGAACGATGAACGGCGCAAATACGTAGACGCAGTAGGGCACGATCACAAGAAGGGCAGGGACGAGCCACACGTATGAACGTTTGAGAGCGGCACACACCAGCCCAACCAGGAGGAGGATCGAGAGCGGCCAGCCCTGGCGGGCGACGTACCACTGCAGATAGGGCAAGGGACTGAAGTTGTTGCCGCTTTGTTTCCCGCCATGCAGTTGATAAGCGGCCTCGCTCAGGTATGAGGTTGCCCGATAGGTGACTTCGCCGCGAAAGAGCACGATCCCGTGGTCCATGGCGAGGATACCGGCACTCTGCCAGAAGAGGGGAGCAATGAAGCACCCTAACGGCCAGACCAGCATGCAGCTCATCGCCTCACGCCACCCGTCGCGCTTCCATGCTTCCACCACGTCGATCGCCACCAGCGTGCCGATATACACAATCATGCGGTAATTCGTGGTAAAGGCAAGACCAAAGATGAGCCCCACGCCGAGACGCGGTACCCACGTTGCGCGTTCGCGGGCGGGTGCCGAATACTTTGAGCCAATCGTCACCCACCAGACGAGCACGCCGACCAGGAAGAGGAGATCGGCATCGCTTTCGGAAAGCGCCGACCGCGCGTAGATAAGGTCGTACCCTGACACCGCCAGGAAAGCGGCTGCCAGCAGCGCCACGCGGACACCAAAGAGCCGGCGCGCGAACAGGAAGAGAACGGCGATTGCCAGCACACTGGCAGCGGCGTCCATGAAGAGTGGCGAATAATCGTGGACACCAAACAGGGCGTAACTGAGCGCGATCAACAAAGCATGAGTTGGTTTCGCCGTCCCGACCGCCTTCCCGGCCAGCGCCGCCACCTGGACATTGGGCAGAGCCTGCATGACGCTGAGGAGCCGAACGCCTTCGAGCGCGAATTTCCCCTCATCCCAGTACAGAAATCCACGATGCGAGAGGCCGGCGAACCGCAGGATCGCGCCCAGCAGAAGGATGGGCAACATCAGGACCGACGCACTCCAGTCCGAAGACGGGAGGTATGCCTTTACGCGCATGGACCATGCTTCCGCATCGAGGAGATACAGCCGGTTACAACCCCACCCATCCATGACCCTCCGGGCCAAACATATGTTGACAGGGGTCCTGCTTGAGTATCTCCGATTGTGACCTCAATCAGCCGCCACATTTCTAATTCTTCACGTGCCTCTCACTACTTTCACAGGTTTCGCTGACTACAGTGGGGTGGACGCTGTTGCATAGTGGCACACCATGTGCACAACCAGTCGAGAGCCTATCGGGCTCTCAGAGGCAAATCACGAAAGCGTGACAGAGGGAAGGTCAATCTATGGACACCAGAATATTGCGCCGATCGGCACCGGTGATCATCTTGTCGACTCTAGCCGCAGTTCCAGCTGGCCAGGCGGTGGCCGCGTCGGCGTCGAGCCACACCGCCAAGGCAAAGGCCAGGGTCGTGACCTATAAGGGTCCGGTAGTCAATATGCGCTGGGGACCGGTACAGGCTCAACTCAAGGTTCAGGGGAAGAAGATCATCTGGGTGAAAGTAGGAGTGTCGCCGGAGACTTTCCGGTCTACGATCATTGACAATCAGGCCGGTCCAATGTTGAAACAGGAAGTTCTACAGGCACAAAACGCCAACGTGAATACCATCTCCGGGGCGACGATGACCAGTGAAGCATTCATTCAGTCGCTGACCGCTGCCCTCACCAAGGCGCACCTTCCCACCGGAGTCTCCTAGGAGACCTCTAGATCTTGTCTGACATTGAGCAACCTCGAATGGCGCTGGGAAGTGGACCGCGGGACACTCGGTGGCGAGGCTGGACCGGCGCCGTAGTAGGCAATGCCAGACTGACGGCCTCCACCGGACTGGTCCTCCTCGTATTGTTGTTTATCGAGGGACTGACGCTCCTCGGCATCCGGGCAATGTTCACCGTTCACGCCTTTGTAGGCTTACTGCTGATACCGCCGATTCTCCTGAAGCTGGCAAGCACCGGCTATCGTTTCGTTCAGTACTACGGCGGAAACCGTTTCTATCGAGAGGCAGGGCCCCCGCAAATCGTGCTTCGAGTTCTTGCCCCTCTGCTGGTTGCGTCGACGATTGGGCTCTTCGCCACCGGAGTCATCCTGCTTGCTGATGGTCCCACGAGCCAGCACAGTTGGCGAACACTTCATACCCTCTTTTTCATCGCGTGGTTCGCCTTGATGACGATCCACGTCCTGGCATACCTGGGTCGAGCCCCGCGACTGGCGCTCGACGACCTCCGACTCAGCCTTCCTGCCGAAGACCCAAGATCGATGGCAGGAGTCATCACCCGCCAGAGTTTGGTAGGAGCAAGTGTTCTGCTTGGCATAGTTGTCGCCGTGGTTGCTCTGCCCTGGGACGCTTCCTGGGTAGGGTGGCTGTCCACATTTCACGGCGATCGATGAGCCGGCGGAATTCGCCGTAAGTCCCAGCTCAGATAGAAAATACCTGACGTCTCCGCGCAGGCTACCTCGGTTCCACGACCTCGCGTGGCTCGTCGACGCCAACGTGTGCTGAATCTCCGTGACGTTCTCCGACCCGCATCGCGGTGAACAGAATCACCATGCCCAGCGTGTAGGTTATATTGCAACAGACACGAACTCACGGCACGACAGCCCGGACAGCGCGTTCGATCGGAGTGTACACCATGGTCAAAGAAGCAACAGCGCGACGGTACGCTGAATCAAACCAGATCCTGGCCGGCGATGTGGGGGCCCGGATCAGAAAGTCGCGGCAGGAGCGCGGGCTTTCTCTGGCCAAACTCGGTGGCGACGATCTCTCTCGCTCCTTTCTGAGTGCGGTCGAAACGGGTCACAGCCGGATCTCGCTCCGTGCCCTGCAGATCGTAGCCAGCCGGCTGGGGAAGCCCATGAGCTACTTCCTCAGTGAGAATGCGTTTATCGCTGATGCGACCAGCGAACTACTTCTCGACCAGGTTGAGCTTGCCGTCCGCGAATCGCGGCTCGAGGACGCGCAGCGACTCCTGAATGGAATCGAAGTCCCCGAGTCTCTTCGCGGCCGGGCGCTCTGGTTGCAGGGCTGGATTGCGGTCAACCTCGGTCGGGCCTTTGAGGGCATCCCCGCGTTGACCGATGGCGCCGCCATGATGGAGACGGCAGGGGATCAGAGGCAGCTCGTCATCGTGCTCTACACGCTGGCGACGGCGTTCTACCAGAGCCACCTCTATGACGAGGCCAGGCAAACATACTCGCGTGCCCTTAACCTGGTGATCGATCACTTCGATGATCCGTCACTCCAGGGCCGGATTACCGTATGCCTCGGGCACGTATATTACGTGAAGGAGCAATTTACTCAGGCAATTGCACACTACGATCGGGCTCGACAGTTGCTCGAGCCGATTAATGACCTGGACAACCTCGCTGGGATCTACTCCGGTTTGAGCCGGATCTCGGAGCAGAGACAGGACTTCGCCAACGCTCTCCGGTACTCGCGCATGAGCCTGGGCATCCACGAGCTGAAGCAGAATCGGCGCGAAGCGGCGCGTGAACTGAATAACATGGCGAGCTGCATGCGAGACCTTGACCGTCTGGACCAGGCTCTAGAAGATTCCGAACGCGCTGTCATGTGGGCGCGAGAGGCTCAGTCTCCCGATATCGAGGCGATCGCGCACAGCACACGCGCCGCCATTTACCTCAGGCAGGGCAATCTGGAGCAAGCGCAACGAGAGGTCGAAGCAGTGGATGCGCTGACCGGAGACGAGGTCAACCTGGCACGAATCAATGCCTGGACGGTACGGGCCCGAGTTGCCGGCGAGAACCGAGACTACGAGACCTGCGATCGTTATTTTCAGCAGGTACTGACGGCCCTCGCCGAGGCCGGCCACCACGCCGAACACTCAGAGGCCGCGCTGGCCTACAGTCTGCTACTGGAAGAGCGGGGAGACACGCAGGCCGCACTCAAGTATGCCCTGCAGGCCGCCCGGCAGCGAGTCGCCCAACCGTAAAGCGAGACTCGCGCCCCAGAGTGCGTTCTCCCCGCCGGTAAGGATGTCGGCACTCCAGTCCGGAGATCGTTTCACCGTGCCTGACGTCCGTGTTGAGCCCTACAGCAACGTCCATTGATAGTGGGTCGCTAGGGGCCGCCCCGCGGAGCGTGCAGAGGCATCAAGGTAAGGCCAATCCCCATACAGCGACGGTCGTAATAGGAAGATGGTCGTAGTGCGGTCCCGCGGTGTGACACGAATGCAAAAGGAGGCTTCATGGAGTAGATGAAGACACTGGATGCAATGCTCTGCTGACGATGGAGGTAGGTCCTCCGGCGTCGCCCGGCAGGGGGAGGCGCCAAACCACCGCATGCTGCGTCGGTAGAAGAGCCGGGGTCGGGTACCCTCTGAGTGTCGATGCGGGAAACGGCGAGGCATGATCTCGTCAGGTAAGGATCAGGAAGACGAACAGTGATGACGCGTCGAGAGCCCTCACCGACATCAAAACCGAGGAGGCGCGGGTACCTCGGGATAAGCCTGGAAGATGCCTGTTTGCTGGCCAGGCGGTGTCCGGCGTGGAGCTGACGTGAGCCTGATCTGGGCGTTGACAGGGAACGTGTGAACCTGGCCTCTGCTGTGGTCACTCCAGGGGGAGTAGCGAGAGGGAGCGCCCAAGCGGCAGAAACCGCAAGGGGTTGAGTACCGAGGCAGGGGACAGGGGCGGACCGCCTCGTAGTAGTGCTGATGCCGGGTAATGCCGGTCGAGCGAAGGGGGCGGCTTACCCAGGCGAGTAATTGGTCAACTGAGTAAGGGAAGAGCCAATGACAGAATCAAAGCCCTATGCGATTGCGAAGAGCGAGGTCATGGCAGCCTGGCAGCAGGTGAAAGCCAACCGGGGGGCGGCAGGGATCGATGGTGAATCGATTGCTGCGTTCGAGGCGAAGCTGAAGGACAACCTGTACAAGCTGTGGAACCGGATGAGCAGTGGGAGTTACTTCCCGCCACCGGTGCGCAGAGTGAGCATCCCGAAAGGCGATGGACGCTGGCGTACGCTGGGAGTACCCACGGTGGCTGACCGGGTCGCCCAGACGGTAGTGACCGGATGTTGGAGCCACTGGTGGAACCGATCTTCCATGCGGACTCCTACGGGTACCGACCGGACCGATCGGCGTTGCAGGCAGTCGGGGTGTGCCAGCGACGGTGTTGGCAGCAGGACTGGGTGATTGACCTGGACATCGCTGCCTTCTTCGACACGCTGGATCACGCCCTGCTGCTCAAGGCCGTGCGACACCACACCGCTGTGCCCTGGGTGCTGCTGTACATCGAGCGCTGGCTCCGAGCACCGCTCCAGGCAGACGATGGAACCCTGGAGGAGCGCACCCAGGGGAGCCCGCAAGGATCAGCCATCTCGCCGCTGCTGGCGAACCTGTACCTCCACTGGGCCTTCGACGCCTGGATGGCGCGGGAGTATCCCCAGGTACGGTTCGAGCGGTACTGCGACGACATCGTGGTGCACGGTGCCAGCCAGAAGCACGCCGAGGACCTGCTGGGCGCGATCAGTGCGCGGCTGGCGGCCTGCGGGTTGACGGTGAACCAGGAGAAGACCCGGATCGTGTACTGCCAGGATGATCGACGGGGAGGCGACCATCGTCCCCGTCAGTTCGACTTCCTGGGCTACACCTTCCGCGCTCGGCCGTGTCAAGATCGGCGGAGCGGGAAGAGCTTCCTGGGCTTCAACCCGGCGATCAGCGACGCTGCCACGAGCCGGCTTGGTCAGGAGATCCGACAGTGGCGGCTGCATCGACGGAGTGATCTCCACCTGACGGACCTTGCAGCCCGCATCAATCCGGTGGTCCAGGGGTGGATCACCTACTATGGACGCTACTTCCCCTCCGTGGTCCGACCGCTCCTTGGACGGATCAACGTGTACCTGATGCGCTGGGCACAACGCACGTACCAGCGGTTGCATCGGCATCCCCAGCGGGCATGGCAGTTCCTGGTGGCCGTGGCGACACGAGACCCAGACCTCTTCGCTCACTGGGTGTATGGCGTGCGACCGCGGGCTGGGTAATGGGAGCCGGATGAGTCGAGAGGCTCACGTCCGGTTCTGCGAGAGCCGGGGGGTGCGATTCCCCCCGGCCACTCGACCCGCAGCGCAGTGGACCGCAGCCCCGGCCTATCCAACTCCGCAGCGCCCGAGCGATATACGAGTGAGCACCGCCCGCGCTTCGGGGCAGAGGGATTGTACCGGCATCCACCAGTCCGCGTATGGCCGGGGCTGCGGTCTCCACTCGCTCTCGCTCGGGCGCTGCGGCGCGGGACCGCACTACGACCATCTCCGTATTACGACCGTCCCTGTGATTTGTCTTAGCCTGATGCTTATGGTGCCGCCCAGTGGAGCGTGTGGCGGCCCGCCCGCGCTCTTCTGCACACTGCTGTACCGAGGGTGAAGTGACAGCATAGGCATCGCTCGCTCGCGTCTCAATAAGTTGACAAATAGACAACGTACCGATATGATGTCTCCTGTATTACAAAACATACGGGAGGTACTTCGGAATGAGACGCTCTTGGTTTCGGCACCTGCTGCTGGTGGTTGTCCTCACTGGCGGCATGGGAGTGGGCTTCAGCGGATTCCATGCGCCCCAGGCCCTGTCAGGCCACAGCCACGTGGTTCTGGCCGATGGCGACCCTGGCGTGCCGCCAGTACCCAGCTGAGAAGCATCTGACTCGCCAGGTACCGTGGTGCTCCGGGACTGATGTGCCTGGGGCACCACGGCTTATCGGGCATCCTGGTTATACTCGGAGTACTTCGCTTCACTCGTTGTACACTAATAGAGGACAACAGAGACGAGGTGACCATGCCTGAGGACCAGCCGTCGGCACCGGGAGAGATCAACTCCCCGGAGACGATTCATGAAGTGGTGGGGAAACGGATACGGCTGGCGCGACTGGCCCGCCGCATGAGTCTTGCCCAGTTGGGAGGAGAAGACCTCTCGCGCTCGTTCTTGAGCGTAGTCGAGAATGGGCGTAGCCGGATTTCGCTGCGCGCACTGGCAATCATCGCCAGGCGGCTTCAACTGCCGCTCTCGTATTTTGTGGACGAGGCGTCTCCATACCTCGCGGTTGGATCCCTGGAGGCGACGGTCGATCACGTCGAAGCTGCCCTCGCCTATAGTCGACTGCTTCGTAGTCAAGGCAGGCTCGAGCAAGCACTTGACTATGCTCTCTGGGCCGCAAGCGCCAGAATCTCGCCGATCGAGATTCCAATTGAGCACCAAACGCACCACTCCTGGAGATAGATCCGTTATGGCTCAGGATTCGGCACCGGGTCACCTCGAGGAAGAATTCCGGCTCACGGTTACGCAGAAGCCGATTAGCCGGGATCCGAATGTGATTACCTACTATCTGTGCGGGAAGTGCGGGATCGTCCTTGGGGGCACACCCACTTTTATCGTGCTGCCGGGTATGGTTGTTGGCTGCCAGAATTGCGGCGCCCACAACGAGCTCTGAAGGCAGCGGGCTCAGAGTCCACCATCCCGCCAGTCGGCAATGTCAGGGAGAATGCCGGCTAGCGGCCCAGAGATTGGTGCAGTCGTTCCTGAGCGTACGGTTCAAACGCATGTGCTAGCCTCCGACATGAGAGAGCTACCGCTCAATGCCGGCGTTATCGGTTGCGGCGATGTTGCCGTTACCCGCTATCTCCCCTACCTTGCCCACCAGAGCCCGATGATCTCGATCGCCGCGTGCGCCGATCTCGACCCAAACCGGGCCGCGAGCGTGGCTCGACAATTTGGACTCTCGGCACGGACAGTTGACGAGATCCTCGGCGATCCCGATGTCGACCTGGTCCTCAACCTCACGCCACCAGCGGCTCACGTGGAACTCAATTCGCGTGCCCTCAAGCAGGGAAAGCACGTCTATAGCGAGAAGCCGTTTGCTACCTGTTTCGCCGATGGCCAGCAGTTGATCCGCCTCGCCGCTGCCTCGAACCGGCGTCTGGCTTCGGCTCCGGACACTATCCTGGGGCCAAACGTTCAGCTCGCTCAACGGCTGATCCAGGAAGGGAAGATCGGCCGGCCGCTTATGGCTTCGATGAGCTTTGTCACCGCCGATCGAAGCTGGCATCCCAACCCGGAGTTTTTCTATCAGGAGGGTGGTGGACCGATCTTCGACGAAGCGCCGTATTTCCTTGCCGCGCTGGTTGCGGTGCTCGGGCCGGTGAAGGAAGTGGCGGCGCAGGCGGCAACGTTCCGCCAGGAGATTCGGATCTCCAGTGGTCCGTCTCAGGGCCAGATCTATCGACCGACGGTTCCAACCAGTTATGTAGCTACGCTCCTGCTCCAGTCAGGTGTACTGGTGACGATGCTGATGAGCTTCGACGTGCGTGGCACCACCATGCCGCCCCTGGAGTTGTACGGCGAGGACGGCACCTTGCGGCTGGGTTTTCCCGGCTATTACAACGGTCCGGTGATCTTCGGCACCGAGCACGACCATATTGCCGAGAGGATATTTCCTACCTGGTCGACGGCGCGAGAGGAAGCACGCGGCATCGGCGTGGAAGAGTTTGCCCGTGCCATTGTCACCGGAACACCATCACGTCTTGAGGGGGACTTCCCACTTCATCTTCTGGAAGTGATGCAAGCGATCGTCACCGCGGGGCGCACCGGCACACGACAGACGCTAACTCACCCGGACCGCAGTGCCCGCTCCCTACGACCCTGATGAGAATCCGCGGAACGAGACCGTCCTCACTACAGGGAGGGGCTGAGGCGATTATTGCTGGCGGCATACGATTGGTGGGCGTCGCCTTCACCGGCGCCGCCGCAGCACCTCCACGGTGTGCGCATCGGCGGGGAAGAATGACTCGATCACTAGCTCGGCGACGGTCACATCGAGCGGCGTGCCGAAGGTAGCAGCAGTCCCGAAGAATGCCAGGACATCCCCGGCGTGGCGGATGCGGAGCGGAACGACGATATCGCCCGGAGTGGGAATCTCGGTCTCGGGCACCGGCTGATCGCACGGGTAGGCGCGCAGCTCCTGGTAGAGTTGGCCCAGCTCGGGATCGGCAGTGAGCGCCACCTGTCGGCGCAAACGGCCGAGAAGATGCCCGCGCCACTCACCGAGGTTCACGATGCGCCGTGCCATACCTTCGGGATGCAGGCTGGCACGCAGCACATTGATCGACGGAGCCAGCAATTCGGAGGGCAGGCCTTCGATGAACATAGCCACGCCGGCGTTCGCCTTGATCAGATTCCAGCGAGCATCAATGACCACCGCTGGCTAGGGCTCGTGACCTGTCAGAGTCTGCCGGACAGCCTGACGCACCGCCTGCATGCGGGGGGCATCGAGCTCGGTCTGGGCGAACACGGGAGCATAACCCGCAGCCAGGAGCAATTGATTGCGATGGCGCAGCGGCACTTCCAGGTAATCGGAGAGGCGCAGGATCATCTGGCGGCTGGGCAGGGATCGGCCCGTCTCCACGAAGCTGAGATGACGGGCCGAAATCTCCACCTCGAGGGCCAGCTCGAGTTGACTCAGCCGGCGATGCTCACGCCACTGACGCAAGAGTACGCCGACCGGACGGAGGAGTTGACCCGCTACTGTCATACGATCCGCCCTCAGGCGACGTCGGGGGCGAAGTCGAAGAAGCCGGTCACCTGGGATAACCGCCCGTCAGCGGCCAGCACGCCAACATTGGTGCCACCGGCCACGGGGGCGCCACTCTGCGGTCCGTGAAGCTCCCAGCTCCATCGAATCCGATCGTGATGCGAATCGACGTGTCCGGTGGGATGTAGCTCCTGGCCGGGAAACTGCGCCTGCATGCCGGCCACGCCGTCGTTGGGCCCCTGGTGTCCGGTGGCCGTCATGAGGGGTTCGATATAGGAGGCGTCGGGAGTCCAGGTCTGTTCGATAATCTGCTGTCGCCGGATGGGGTCGGCCTCGTTCCACATGGCAAAGTAGCCATCGAGCACCGCCTGAACGGGTATGGCGAGTGTGGCGTCGGTCATCTGAAACCCTTTCAAACGAGATTCGATGAACTCATCGCCATCATCTCGCTTGGCGGGTGTGACTGCAATCACCTGACGAGTAAGCGAGTGGGACAGAGATGTTAAGAGTCGCTCTGGAAGAGAGGGTACGGCACAGGCACCTCGGAAGCCAACTCGTAGCCTTCATCTGGCGGCAGGTCTGCTTGCAATGCGGCGCTCATGGCCAGCCGGTCGCAACGCTCGTTGTCTGCGTTTCCGGCATGGCCCCTGACCCACACGAACTCGACCTCATGCGCGTCGCAGAGATCCACTAGCGCTGCCCACAAGTCGGGATTGGACGCCCTTTCCTTCCTTGATCGCCACCACCCGTGCGCTCGCCACTTCTGGGGCCATTGTCCTTGCATCATCCGGACAACGTACTGCGAGTCACTGTACAGAGTTACCTTGCATTTCTCTTTAAGTGCCTCAAGTGCCTTGACCGCCGCCAACAGCTCCATGCGATTATTGGTCGTCTTCCGGTAGCCTCCGGACAATACGCGTTGATGGGCCCCATGGCGGAGTACGGCTGCATAGCCGCCCGGACCCGGGTTACCAATGCAGGCACCGTCAGTGTACGCCTCGACACACTTCAATGCCTCTGAGGCTGAGGAAGTGGTGGCAGTGACCCCCATTGCGCGAGGCGCGTCGAGGTTAGTTTTATCCACTGTCCATCTCCACTCACTGACGTTGGTCATATCTGCCATTAAGCATCTTCCAGTAGCCGACTAAGCCCTCAGCACGTATTCAGCTGAGAGTTTATCCGAGCGTGGTGTATTGTACGGTGTATGAGGCGCACGAATGTGCAACTCGATGGGGCACGGACGAATGCCATTGATGCACTTGCACAGGCACACGGTGTAATGCCCCCGGGAAGATTCGACGCATTCTGGATCGAATAATTCAGGAATGCCCGAACGACGTTGCCGCGGAGCAGGTGATTATTATTAGGGAGTCATTCGGCGTGCTTGCCGGTGAGCGAGACCACGTCGTACGCGAGCCAAGGCGCGGCTCGAGTCATGTGGATCGCATCTCACGCCTGTGATTCTGGTCAACAGTGACGTGCCCATGCGCGTGCAGCGGCCTGGGTGATTTCCTGGTCGCGGCTGCCGCTCAACTCGAGGGGCTCAGTCTGGCGACGCTCAACGTGAAGCATTTTCTGATGTTCCCCGGATTGCGGGCGCCGTTCGAGGTTTGAGGTAGTTCTGACCCGCGCCGGGCGGCCACTCCACGCGCTATTCTTGTGCACGGAGGCAGCGTGACTACTCGGTTGATTCTTCTGCTGGTATGCGCCGTCTGTCTGGTGTCGGAGATCACACCCCACGGCACCCGTGTCGCGCTGGCGGGGCCGGCGGCCGCGCAGCCATCGCTGGCGACGGTAAATTACATCCTCCATGGACTCAGCGTGGCGCCTCCGCAGCGAGCGTTTCAAGCCGGCTCTAAGGGCGAGAGCCTCTACCAGCAAGACACGCTGCAGACCGTCCAGAACCAGAGGGCATCGCTGCGTTTTAACGATGGAACTGCCCTGCACCTCAACCAGTACACCGATGCCATACTTGCCTCTCCAACCGTGACACGCGTGAACCGCGGCGAGGTAGCGCAGTACTTAAAGCCAGGCACCGACCATGAATTGATTGCTGACGCCGCCACCGCGGCCGCCATCGGCACGGAATATGACGTCCAGGTCACCGGCCCCAGGGCTCGCTTCGTCGTGCTCCACGGCGCCCTGCAGGTCACCAGCGCCGGTCATCTGGTGGTGGTGAAATCCAACTTCCAGACCTTCGTGACGCAGGGCCAGGCGCCGCTTCCACCAACACCCGTCGATGCTGAGGCTGTCTTCGCCTGGAACGATGGGATTCCCACTCCGGACCTGGGTGAGGACATTGCCCTCGATGCGAATGGTGGAACGATCGAAGGCTTTTCCTCGGAGCTTGCCTCGAATGGAGCCAACGGCGATGTCCATCACATCGAGGATGGATTGCTGACCGAAGGGTGGATCAGTGCAGCCGGCAAGACAAAGAACCAACGGGTGAAAACCGGCTTCCTGTTTGGTAACTCGTATCGGATCTCGGAGGTCGTGATCGATCCGGCCGCCACGGGCGGAGCACCGTCGTCCGAGGATTTGAAGGACTTTGAAATCCGGATATCCACCACCGGAACCAGTGACGCCGATTATGTCTCTGTCTTTCAGGGAACCTGTGCGCGTTCCGATAGCTTGCAACACTTCGCGCTGCCCGTCCCCGTACTGGCGCGGTATGTGGAGCTGGTGGCACTGGACAACTATGGCAGCACGAAGGGAGTTGCGGTGGCCGAGTGGGAGCTCGTGGCCACGGAAAGTCTGCTGAATCTGCCGCAAGGTCTCGCTCTCGACGCGCACGGCGATATCTATATTGCAGACACGAATAACAACCGGATCGTGAAGCTCTCGCCCAAAGGTAAAGTGCTGGCGACGTGGGGCAAGAAGGGGTCAAAGCCCGGCCAGTTCGTCAAGCCGTGGGCGGTGAATCTTGACCGGCACGGCAACATCTATGTGGCCGATACCTATAACGGCCGTATTCAGAAGCTCTCACCCACCGGGAAGGCGCTCGCAACATGGGGATCTCCCGGGACTGCTCCAGGTGAACTGGATCTTCCGGACGGTATCGCGGTTGACGCCAGTGGGAATGTGTATGCCAGTGACTTTGGGAACAGGATCCAGAAGTTTTCGCCTGGCGGCCAGTTGCTCGCGGTCTGGGATTCCTTTGGCGCCTCCGGAAGCCTGTCCCGCCCGGCGGGCATGGACGTCTCGCCCTCCGGGCTCATCGCCGTGGCGGACGCCGGCAACGGCCGGGTACTCGTGCTGCGACCCGACGGCACCGTCGAACAGGCGATCGGTAGCACGGGACGAGCTGCCCGGCCAGTTCTCGTTCCCGGAGGGGGTCTCATTCGACCCCGCGGGCGGAATCCTGGTGGCGGATACCGGTGCCAGCCGGGTGCAGCACATCGCCGCCGATGGTACGGTGACGGTCATCGGCAGCTCCGGATTCGGATCGGGCCAGCTCTTCGGCACGTTTGGCGTGGCAGCCGACGCCAGCGGCAACATCTACGCCACTGATTGGGACGGTAGTCGCGTGCTCAAGTTCTCGTCCGCCGGGAAGGTGCTTTCGACCTGGGGGAAGTATGCGACAGTTCCCAGCGCGCTCGGCCAGCCGTTTGGGATCGCGCTCGATAGCAACGGCTATATCTATGTCTCCGACGACACCAATGACCGCGTGCAGGTGCGATCCTCGACCGGGAATGTGGCGGCGATCTACGGCCACCATGGGTTCAATCCAAAGCAGCACACCCCGGGGCTGGGCGAGTTCTGGTCGCCATCCGGCCTGACCGTCGGCAAGGACGGCGCGATCTATGTGGCCGATACCAATAACTTCCGCGTCCAGGTACTGGCAAATCGCGGGCCTATTCGGGCCATCGGCGGAATGCCGGGCACCCCCTCGTTTCTGGGCGACCCCATGGGCGTGGCCGTGGACTCGAACAACGACCTGTATGTCACGACGCTGTCGGACAATGACGTAAAAGTGTTTTCCTCCGACGGCACCCTCCTCCGAAGCTTCGGCTCGCAAGGGACAGGGCCCGGCCAATTCGATCTGCCGGAAGGGATCGCGATCGACAGTCAGGACAACGTCTATGTCAGCGACTTCGTGGGAGATCGGGTCCAGAAATTCTCCACCGACGGGCACCTGCTGGCAGTCTGGGGCGGGAACGGAGCAGGAGCAGGTGTCCACTTCGATTACCCGAGAGGGATAGCGGTCGACTCCACCGGGAACATCTATGTGACCAATCTGGTTCACGGCGAAGTTCAGGAACTGGCGCCAGACGGATCGCAGGTGAAGGTATACACCCTCCCTGGCTTCGAGGCGACTCCGGCAAGCGTATCAGTTGACTCCTCCGGGAACGTCTACGTCACCGACGATCAGAACGAGCACATCGTGAAGTTCTCACCGTCGGGTCAAATCCTGGCGCAATGGGGCTGATCTTCAGCCTCCTTGCAGCGGTACCAGGCGCAAAAACTGCACCCGGGAATCGGGTCGGAGAACGACTTCCTGGCCCAGGTCCTCTACCGGCTCGCCATCGACGATTACCAGGCAGCGACGCGCACGGCAGGCATCGAGGGCTCGGCTGCCTGACATATATTTCAGACGCATCTCCCCTTCGGGGTGGGCCGCGCCGTGCGTCTCTTGGGCTATCGCGTCCTCTTCCGCATGGCAGCCACACTCGCCAGCGAGCTGGGGCTGGCCCACCAGGAACTTCGCCTGCCCAGGTTCCTCGCCCACTCCACCGCTTTGACCTGCTCCTGGTCGACGATCTGAGCTGCTTGCACTTCTCGCAGACGGTCGCCGAACTGCTCTTCTAGCTGTTCAGTGACCGCTAAGAACGTGCCAGTGTGGCGATTACCTCAAACCTCGACTTTGCTCAATGGATGGAGGACTTTGGCCATGAGCGGATGACGGCAGCCTTACTCGAGATTCCGGTTTCGTCAGAGCTTGCACCTCCAGGCTGGCAGCGCTGGCAATCGCCACCCCGACCACTCGGCTGATCTTTCCGAAACCCCGGGCACTGACCAGTAGGAAGATCCCAGTAGTGGTCTGCCTTTGCCTCGATCGAATGGCTGGCCTTCCCTCAAACGTCTTGGCATACTCGATAGCGCCATCCATGACGGCACGCGGCGACGAAGAACCCGCCACCATCAGCCCAATAGGAGATATCGACAATGTCCATCACAGGAGAGCTCATCACCGAGACGTTTGCGTACGACGGTGGCCGGGGGGTCACGGTGTATGTCCCGCCAGAACCGCCCGAGGCAGTCGTGTTCGCCGGTGATGGCCAGTTGATTTCGCAGTGGGGCGGTGTCCTTGAGGCGGCCGACGTACCGTCCACGATGATCGTCGGTGCACATCGCCTGGCCGATGAGACGCTGCGGCTCCATGAGTACTCACCGGGCTTTGACCCGGAACGGTTCGCCGCGCACGAGAGGTTCTTCGTCGAGGACGTACGCCGAGTGGGTGCGGACGCGTTTCGGAGTCGCGCTGCCCGCCGGCCGCACCGCGGTGTTCGGTGTCTCGGCGAGCGGAGAGCTTGCGCTCGCCATCGGGCTCCGGCATCCGGATGTCTACGGTGCGATCTTCTGCGCCTCACCGGGCGGGGGTTACCGACCGCCTGGTGTAATGCCGAGCCCGATTCCGCGCACGTACCTCGTCGCCGGCACGCTAGAGCCGTTCTTCCTCGAGAACGCGGCTCGGTGGGCGGACGCGCTGCGCGATGCAGGTGCGGACGTTGTCATGAATGAGCGGCCCGGGTCGCACGGCGATGCGTTCTGGCAAGAAGAGTTTCCCCTGATGGTGGCGTGGGCGTTTGGACAATGAAGCATCGCGACGTTCGTCGGCCCTTACTTTGCTGCCGTCAGGACTGCTGGAAGCAATTTCGCCGCTTCGATGATATCAGACCCGGGTGAACGGCAGGTAGCGAGTAGATCTCTGGCCGAGGTTGCAGTAAGGAAAGCTTCTTGCCGCTCGTCTGGCGAAAAATTCCAGTCCGCGAATCCTGGCGATTCCGGACTGTGAAATTGGTGCGGTCGAGAGGACTTGAACCTCCACGGGTGTTACCCCACATGGTCCTGAACCATGCGCGTCTGCCGATTCCGCCACGACCGCATAGCGTCTTCTGTTGTGGTACCGAGAGAGGGACTCGAACCCTCACGGCCTTGCGGCCACCGGTTTTTGAGACCGGCGCGTCTACCGATTCCGCCACCTCGGCGCGTGGATTCG
Source organism: uncultured Chloroflexia bacterium (assembly GCA_963731225.1). GTDB lineage: Bacteria > Chloroflexota > UBA5177 > UBA5177 > UBA5177 > CAVSUG01. The sequence goes on along the minus strand of CAVSUG010000002.1, from coordinate 1,412,285 downwards.
TGCCGTTTTCTCGTCTTCGCCGCTCGCTTAGCGGCACCTATAAGTATATGGATTCTAGGCGATGCGGGCAATATGGCGGATGTTGTGATCTTGTCGAGTACGAGATCAGGGCGGGACCATGGCGTGAATTGAGGTGATATTGCCGCCGGGGGAGCGACTGCTTGCATGCTCTCGGGCCCACCTGTTTGGATCACGCCGGCCAGCGGCTGGCGGAGACCCAGAACTCCTGCCGTTCGAGGATTGGTCGCTCCAGGTCACCGTACTCCTCGCGCGCCCAGGCCAGCAGCCGCTGATGCACCGCCTCCATAACCTCGTCCGACACGGTCCAACTATGCGAAAAGGTGCGGTCTCGTTGCCGGTTGATCAGTTCTATCGGCACAAACTCGACTCCCCATTGCGCCACCCGGTATACCGCCGTGTAGCAGCCCAGCGCGGTAAGTTCGGCGTCTACTGCATCCCAGGAGCCGTAGCTCGGCCGCAGTTCAGCGCCGGCTTCCACCGCAAACGTATGCCACATTTGTCGGATTGCGTACCCTGGGTCGCCGGCGGGATAGTGATTCCCCGCCATCACGAAATGTCCGCCCTCAACTGTCACCCGTCGAGCTTCGGCGAGTGATGTTCGCCACTCCGGAACCAGATGAAGCAGGTGAGCCACCAGCACCACGTCGAAGCTATGGTCAGGAAATGGAAGGGCGGTAACGTCGCCATGTACCAGGGTGAGACGAAGATCCCGATCCGCCGCCTTCATCCGCAGACGATCCATCATGGCTTCCGAGATGTCGATGCCGGTGTAGGGAAATCCGCGGGCCGCCAGTGGTAACGCCATCCGCCCGGTGCCGATTCCCGGCTCCAGAAAGCGTGTCGACGGCCCGGCTCCGACGGCGTGCACGATGCCATCCGCGATCCGCTCGCTGACCTCGGCCGGCAGGGTACGGGTATTGTCGTAGACCGCGGCGACTCGGTCGAAATTCATCGGCCGGCCGGCTCCCGGACCGATTCACGGGTTACCGGGACATCGCGCTGTAGCTCTCTGGCATCGGCCTGGGGAACGGTGAAGCGGAAGGTAGTGCCTCGGTTCGGCACACTTTCAACCTGAATCTGGCCGCCATGGCCCTCCACGATCTCACGCACAATCGCCAGTCCGAGCCCGGAGTGGCCATGCACGCGCTCACGGCCCTTGTCGGTGCGGTAGAACCGCTCGAAGACTCGCGCCAGGTCCGCCTGGGGGATGCCGATCCCGCTGTCCTTCACCGTAATCTCCACCCAGCCGCGACCGATGGCGCGGGCACTGACGGTGACGGTGCCATCCGGTGGGGTGTACTGCAAGGCGTTATCCAGTAGATTGCGCAGCGCCCGTTCGATCTGTTCCCGATCCACATCCATCAATGGGAGGCTGCGGGGCGTCAGATTCCGCAACGTGGCGGCCGGCTTATTGGCTCGCGCGCGGGCGATCCGATCGACGATGGCCTGCACAAATGGTCTAACTTCCACCGGCGCGCGGCGGAAGATCTGCAACCCGGACTCCAGGCGCGTCAGTTGCAGCAGGTCGTCCACCATGTGCTGCATCTTCATCGCCTCCTCATGGATCACCTCCGCCGATTCCTGGACCTCACCATCGCGCGCGGTGCCGTCGACCAGCGCCTGGGAAAAGCCGGAAATCATCGTCAGCGGGGTGCGCAAATCGTGGGAGACATTGGCCACGAAATCCTTGAGTACGCTATCGGTCTGTTGAATCTGCTCGGCCATATGGTTAAAGCTGGCCGCCAGTCTGGCCATCTCGCCGTTTCCTCGGGCCGGCACCCGCGTATCGTACTGTCCCAGCGCCATTCGTCTGGTAGCGCCAATTACCCGTACCAGTGGCCGCGAGATGGAGAAGGTGAAGTAGAGGCCAACGAGTAGCCAGACCAGGAGCGCCGTTCCCAGGACTGCCAGCAAGACGTTTTTCAGCGCCAGTAAGCCCGGGCTAACGTCCGACACATCGGCCACCAGGATGACGGCGCCTACCAGCCGGTGAGTGGTGATGCCGACCAGCGGCGCCTGAAAGGTCCGGACGCTACTGCTCTTCAGCTGCTCGCTCGCCGTCTGAGCATTCTTCAGCGCTGTCCGGTCCAGCGACCAGGCACCGTTGTAAAACGGGGTATACCGTTTCGAGTCGACGATGATGGTTCCCCGGGAGTCCACAATAGTTACCTCCACCTTGAGAACTCGACTGGTCGAAATCACCAGATTCTGCAGGTCGAGGAACGATGCCTTGTGCTGGAAGAGATACTCGATCTCCTTGCTCACCAGCCGCGAATCTGACGTCAGCGCATCGGTTTTGATCGATTGGCTGCGGTTGGATAGTACCTGGGTGAAGACCAGAACGACGACGAGCAAGCCGAGCAGAGTGATAAACAGGTTTGAGATCACCAGCCGGCTGCGGAAACTCTCGAACATACTCTGCCTCGTCTCAGTCTAGCGGCCCGGTATTCTCAAATGGAGCATATCTACGAGGAGGCTGACATGGTGCGGGTGGGATGTATCGGACTTGGCGCTATGGGGTTGCCCATGGCACGAAATGTGGTGAAGGCGGGCTTTCCGCTCGCGGTGTGGGCTCGGAGCCCTCAAACCGCGGAAATGATTCGGGCGGAGGGTGCCGGTTGGGCCGATTCTCCTCGCGCTCTGGCCGAACAATCCGACGTGATCGTCACCGTGGTGACAAATTCTCCCGATGTCCAGGACCTCGTCACCCGTGAGGACGGTCTTCTGGCCGGAGCGCACGATGGCCTGACAATTGTGGACATGAGCACGATTGCCCCATCGGTGAGCAGGCATCTGGAGGAGATCTGCCGGGAGCGCGGCGTCGGCTTCATCGATGCGCCCGTCAGTGGCGGGACGGTCGGCGCCGAGGCGGGGACGCTGACCATCATGGCCGGCGGTGAGCAGAGTGCTTTCGAACAGGCGCGGCCGGTCCTGGAGGCCATGGGCGCGAAGGTGTTTCACGTTGGTCCTTCCGGCTCCGGCGAGGTCATCAAGTTGATCAACAACATTCTGGTGGGCACGATTGCCGCCGCCACTGCCGAGGCTCTGGTATTGGGCGTGAAAGCTGGCGCCGATCTGGCCACCATGGCGGAGGTCGTCGGCGCCAGCACCGGTGCCAGCTGGCAGCTCGCCAACCAGTTCCCGCGCCGTGCCTTCGATGGATCCTTCCAGCCCGGTTTCATGACCGATCTCCTGGTCAAGGATCTGGGTCTGGCGCTCGATCTGGCCGAGGAAAACCGTTCCCCACTGTTCCTTACCGCCCTGGCGCGGCAACTCTACGGTGAATCCCAGGCAGCCGGATACGGACGCGATGACTATACCTCGGTGATCCGAATTCTGGAGTCGGTGGCCGGCGTGTCGGTCCGCAGTTCTTGATGCGCTCGTGGCGAGTGACGTCGCCAGCGGCGAATACGTGGCCGGCGAGGGAACACCGGTGCGCCGCCGGGTTCCCAGTTCGCAGCGATGGCGAGCGCCTCGGACGCCGCTCCCCGACAGGCGGAACAGAATTCAGCGGAGTAACCGTATTCCGCGCTGGCGGCATCGAATTCATCCTCGTCCACCACGCGTGCCGCCTTGCCCAGTGGTTTCACCACATCGAGCTCGCAGTCGGTGTAGCTCAGTGTTCCGCGTTGGAGCGCAGCGGGGCTCGCAATGTGGATGTAGATCTGCTTGAGTGCCCCGCTCGGCTGGTACAGTTCGACCAGATTGTACGGCCGGGCGAACCAGTACACCGCTCGGGTCGCGTGCGACATGGTCCAACCACCCCCGGGGCCGCCCACGCGGTCTCCCACCCGATTGACCGTCACCAGCCGGTCCGCATCGATCGACTCGACCGTCGCCCGCCAGGTGCGATAGACCGTGCCATTCGACTTCTTGGCCCGGATGTGGATCACATTCCCGGCCTGTATTGTTCGATCCATCCTCGTCGTCCCCATCGACAATAATTGTATATCCCTGCAGCATCTCCAGTGTCCCGAGGGTTCCGATTTCTTGCGACCGAAGTCCTTCAATCGGAAAACTTGTCTTGACTTTTGATCTCTGGGACTTATACTGTGTCCCAGTACCCCACACCGAGGCTAAATGAATGGATTACAAGTGTCTGAAATGCGGCTCGCACCACGGTGAGCCGATCGATAATGCCAGTGAGAACTGGTACTGGCGGGTGGTGGAGAACGGGCGAGTGGGCCCGTTTTGCTCGCAGCCCTGCAGCCGCGAGTTCCGCCTTTCCGATGAACCCGCCTTCAGCCTGCTGGAGTGGGAGCGCCTTCATTTCCTCAAGTGGCGGGTGATGAACGGCGAAGTGCTCGACACCAATCAGGTGGCAAGCTAGATCGACTGCGATCTCAGCTGGCCGCCCGGGGCGGACTTCACGTCGATCTGAAAGGCAACCAGGCCGTCACGCTGCAGGCACACAATCTGCAGCACGTCTCCCTTGACGATGGTGGGCGCCACCGTGGTGGGAAGTCCGCCCAACGTAAAGGTAGCGTTGATGCTGACGCGGATCGTCACCACCCGGTCCGGCGCGCTCCGAAGGAAAATCCGATTGAATTGCGGGTTGGCGCGCACCACCGTGCCGATAACCTGATGCAACGGGGGGATCGGCGCCACGTCATAACGGATGCGCGTGGCCACCAGGTCACCCTTGACCCGATGGGTCCAGACAACGGCGTAGTCGCCGTCGACCACGCCCTCGACCTGCGACTCAAGTGCCACGCCGACGATCATCGTGTGTTCGTCAGTGCGCACCGTGGTAGTCGTGCTCCCCAGGACAAGCGCGAACATGCTCGGATCGGTCGGCAGCCCCTGGACATTTGCCACGATGCCGACAAAGGTATTGCGATTCAGTTGCATCGTCAGACGGGCCGCGCTTAATCGAGCTGCCTGCGCGCCGGTCGAACCATGCACGCCCACGGCAGCAGTCACCAGGCCCACAGCCAGGAGGAGGCGGAGAGAGAAAACGCGGAACTTCATTGTGGCAACCACTTCGTGTCTTGTCCACTACAGTGTACGAGGGTCGTCCACTACTTTTCTGGCCACTGGCTTACGGTGCGATTAACTTTCCGTTAACAATCGATAGACCCCATTTACCGTCTGGGTCGAGGTTGACATGCCGCAAGTAGAATGCACCCGAGGGTGGGAGTTAAGAGAGGTGTGGCGATGACGAAGGGCGAAATCCTCATTGTCGACGACGAGCCTGGTATCATCCGGCTTATCTCGATGTACCTCGAACGGGAGGGATTCCAGGCCGCCAGTGCGCGTACTGGGGCCGAAGCCCTCGAGATGGTGACTCGTGGCTCACCGGCCCTGGTGGTTCTGGACATCATGCTGCCCGATATCGACGGCTGGGAAGTCTGCCGTGAGATCCGTCGGATGAGTGATGTGCCGATCATCATGCTGACTGCCCGCGAAGGCGACGAGGACAAAATCGTGGGCCTCGAGATCGGCGCCGACGATTACGTCACCAAGCCGTTCGTTCCCCGTGAACTGGTGGCACGGGTCAAAGCTATCTTGCGCCGAGCGCGTCCCGCTCCGGCGGAAACATCCAGCACCCTTCTCGACTTTGGCGTACTGACCATTGATACCGCCAAGCGCGAAGTGCGCCTCGAGGGCGAAAACATCATTCTGCGGGCGAAAGAGTACGATCTGCTGGTCGAACTGGCGCGTCGCCCTGGCGTGGTCTTCACCCGCGAGAAGCTGCTGCAGGATGTCTGGGGCTACGACTTTTACGGCGACAGCGGCACGATCGACGTGCATGTTCGCCGGCTGCGGGCCAAGCTCAACGACGATTCGTCTAACCCTCGCTTCATCGAAACCGTCTGGGGAGTGGGATACCGGCTCAAAGAACAGTCGGCCAAGCGCGCTGTGGGTACGTAACGGCACGAGCAACTAGCCCACAAGCTCTGAACCAGGGCCAATTCCGCTAACGCATCATAACGGTGAGTTCGATTCCTATCGGATGGTGTGACCAATTCGGCAGGTGCGGTCCCACTTGACCACCGAACGATGCGGGTGTAGGCTGCAATCATATAGCCACGTTCGCGACTGGAGGTAGCAGCATGGCCGAGCAGCAAGACGACTGTGGTTACGATCCGGCAACGCCGCCCCTCGAGGCACTGAGAATCATCGGCGAACTGCCCGCGTCCGCGCGGGACATCCTCGCCAGCGCGGGCGATTCTGCCTTTCGGCGTCCGGAGCCGAAAGTGTGGTCGGCCCATGAGTACCTGTGGCACCTGGTGGACAATCTTCGGATCTCCGCGGAGTGGATGCACGATGTCCGGGTGGTTGACCACCCCACCCATTACCACGTCGATCTTGACCAGATGGTCGAGGTCCGCGGGTACAGTCGCCTCTCATCGGAAACCGGGCTCTGGTCCTTGGAAGATTCCTGCCGGCTGTTCGTTCAAGAGTCGGCCATGACCGATCTCACTCGTACCTTCTACTACGATGCCTGGCGAGACTGCACTGCGGCGGAGATCGTCGGCTTCATGCTGCACGAAGCCATCCACCATCTGCTCGACATGCGTCGCGTCAGCGCGCAACCGCAGACTCGCAATGGCTAATGCTCTCGATCAGGATCGCACTTCATCGACCGCGGCGGCGGTTGAACGGTTCAATGTGGCCTTCAACGCTCATGATGTTGATGCGGTCATGGCGGCGATGACCGAGGACTGCATATTCGAGAGTACGAGCCCTCCGGGTGGCTGGAGGTATGAAGGACAAGAAGCGGTCCGAGCCTGCTGGGAGGAGTTCTTCCAGGGGAATCCCAGCGCTCAGTTCGAAGCGGAAGAGGTGGTTGTAGCCGGCGATCGCTGCGTCGTGCGCTGGCTCTATCGCTGGACCGACGGCGCCGGGCAGCCGGAATCGGTACGTGGTATCGACCTCCTTCGAGTACGCGACGGTAAGGTCGCGGAGAAGCTTGCCTACGTGAAGGGCTAGCACTCGCTCGCAGGAGCAATTTGGTATCCTAGCGCGTGTCGGGGCATGTGTCCCACGACCCTGTACTCACCTTCCATTTCACCGGAGCACCCCAATGCCCATTCCCCATGTCGTTTCCCCCATCCCCGGACCGCGCTCGCTCGCCGCTTTCGAACACGAAAAGGGGCTGATCGCTCCCGGGTTACAGAGTGTCACCCAATGGGCACAGATTTGTATCGATCGGGGTGAGGGTTGCGTCCTCTATGACCTCGACGGCAACGCGATTCTCGACTTCATGGCGGGAGTCGGCGTGTGCAGCATCGGCCATGGTCAGCCCGACTGGGCGCAGGCTGTTGGCCGGCAGGCCGGAAAACTGGCCGCTGGCGGGTTCACGTCGGAGCCACGTATACAGCTTCTGGAGGCATTGCACGCCATCCTTCCGCCTGGACTGAACCGTATGCAGTTCTATAGCGGTGGCGCCGAAGCTGTCGAATCGGCATTGCGTCTGGCCCGCTGCGCGACCGGACGATCGACGATCCTCGGATTCTGGGGCGGCTACCACGGCAAGACAGAAGGGACGCGCCCGCTTTCCGAAGGAGAGCAGGTCGGTTACGGGGTTCCCTCTCCCGGAGTCGTGCTGGCACCGTATGCGGATCCGCGACATTCGCCGTTCAGCTCGGAGGGCGATTGTCTCGCCCAGACCACTCGCTTCCTGCGTGAATTTATCGTTCACGGCACCAATCGCGATATTGCCGCGATCATTGTCGAGCCGATACAGGGACGCGGCGGCAACATCGTTCCCCCACCCGGATTTCTCCGTGCCGTGCGCGATGTGGCCCACGAGGCCGGTGCTCTCTTCATCGCCGATGAGATGATTACCGGATTCTTCCGTACCGGGCCGGCATTTGCCTTCATGCACGAAGATTGTGTCCCGGATATCCTGGTACTGGGGAAAGGCATCGGCAATGGATACCCCATGAGTGCCGTTGTCACCACCGACGAGTTCGCGTCGGCCGAACCGTGGGGGAAGCCAAGCGGAAACTCGAGCAGCTACGGGGGTAACGCGCTGGCCTGCGCGGCGGCTCTGGCCACGGTTAACGTGCTGGTACAGCAGGACCTGGGCAGGAATGCCGAGGACGTCGGCGGCCACATGCTCCGCCGGCTTCGCCGGTTGGTAGAGCGATCGGCGATAGTTGCCGACGTGCGCGGCAAGGGGTTATTGATTGGTATCGAGCTGGCACAGGCCGAATCGAGACTTCCACTGGAACGGAGTCAGATGCGCGAACTGTTCCTGCAACTGCTGTCGCGCGGGCTGCTGGTAATGCCGTCGGGGTCCTCGCTGCGGATCAATCCGCCATTGGTACTGAGCCGGGAACAGGCCGATGCGGGCTGTGAAATCCTCGAACAGGTCCTAGTGGGAGCCGCGGTGGGCGCGGCCGGGACAGTCTAGGCCCCGTTGATGCTTCGCACCGGACTCATCGGTTTCGGCAGCATTGCCGAACACGGGCATCTGCCCGCGCTTCAATCATTTCCGGAAATCGAAGTTGTCGCCATCGCTGACGTCGCACCGGCACGCCTCGAGCGTGGTCATGAAGTAGTGCCGGACGCCGCGCTCTACAGTTCACCGCTCGCGCTAATCGAGGAGTCGGGCATCGACATTCTCGATATTTGCGCGCCGCCACATTCCCATGCCCAGCTGCTGGTGGCAGCCTGCCGGCTTGGCATCCAGACGATTGTTTGTGAGAAGCCATTCGTGCTTTCCGAGGAGGAGTATGCGCTGGTGGCGCAGGCTCGCGACCGCAGTGGGAGCCGGGTTATCAGTGTGAATAATTGGATGTACTCCGACCTCAATCAGCGCATCCTCGATGTGCTGGGAGAGGGTACGATCGGCGAAATCCACCGCATCGAATTGCGCACCGGAAGGCCGGATATCGCCCTGGGCCACGCCGGCTGGATGCCGCACTGGCGCAGCGATCCGGCACTTGCCGGGGGTGGAATCATTCTGGATCATGGTTGGCACCAAATCTATCTGCTCATGGGTTGGATGAAAGAACCACTGGAAGCCATTGCCGCCTCCGCCCGAACTGCCGACAATCGCCATGGATTGGTGGAAGATGAAGCCGTCCTGACGCTTTACTTCCCTTCCGGAGAGGGACGGATCGAGCTCGCCTGGACGGCAGAGGGGCGCACCAACGAAGGCTCGATTCAAGGCAGTGAAGGAAGTATCGCGATTCAGGACGATAAGATTGTGGTGCAGCGAGGTCGCGACCGGCAGGAAACCCACTTTGCCGGCCGGCTGACGGAATCCTCGTATCATCCTGATTGGTTCCAGAAAATGTTTGCCCGTGCTGCGCTCGATCCGGATCGCAGCGAAGCCGATCGGAACTTCGCCGAAGCCGGTGTGCTGGTCGGGGGCGTCAACGCTGCCTATCGCTCCGTTCGGCTGGGTGGTGTGCCCTGTCCCCCGGTGATCTCGGTCTCCAGCGGCGAAGTGGACGCCGTTGTCGCGAGGTAGTATCGGCGTGGCGCACGAAAGGACTCTAGACTCTCGACGTGGGAGCCACGATGCATCATAATGACGGTGCCGGGCGTCCCGGGAGAAGAGAGAGAGATACATAATGTTCACGCCCATCGAGGGAACTATTCGACGTATATCGATGCGACTGATCCGCCCGGTAGCGGGCAGTCGAATCACGCCGAACATGTTGACCATGTTCGGCCTGCTGCTCAATTTCGTCTGCGCGATTGCGATTGGCGGCGGCTATCTATTCGCCTCCGGAGTGTTGTTGTTGGTTGCCGGAATCTTTGACATGGCCGATGGCGCCCTGGCTCGAGTCGGAAACGCCACGTCGCAATTCGGTGATTTCCTCGATGCCACGCTTGATCGCCTGGCGGAGGCGGTCATCGGCCTGGGCCTGCTTTACCACGCTCTGGCCCTTCACGACGATTTACAGGCTGGCCTGATTTATGCCTTTGTACTGGGTGCCGTGATGATTTCATACGCCCGAGCTCGCGCCGAGGTCTTGCAGCTTGACTGCGAGGTAGGAGTGATGGCTCGTCCGGAGCGCATCGTCATTCTGGCCCTCGGTCTCATCCTGGCCCAGGCAACGCGCGAATTCGCCCTGACCGTCACGCTGGCCGTGCTCTGCATCTCGACGTACTACACCGTGATCCAGCGTATCGCGCATGTCTATCGAATCACCAGGAGCACCGGCCAGGGCCTGAACGGCTAGCCCGATGGTGGCGCTGGCGTTCTACCTGGGACTCGCCGGTCTCCTTACGCTGGAGGAGGCGGGGGTCTTTCTGCTGCCCGGAGATATCTCACTGGTCGCGGCCGGATTGCACGCCTCGCCGGATCGCCCATTCCTCCTGATCGCGTGGATTGCCGGAAGTACCGGCATGATAGCGGGTGCATCGGTCCTCTTTCACGGCGTTGGTCAGGCCGATGCGCTCAAACGCATACTTCCGATGCGCTTCCGACGCCTGATTCGCCGGCACGGCATCTGGGGTGTGTTTGCCGCTCGCCTCGTTCCCGGGCTGCGCAACGCCACCGTATTTGCGGCGTCGTCGGCTCGATTGCGGTACTCTCGCTTCCTCATTGCTCTGGTCCCGGCGGCGTTTATCTGGTGTGGCGCATTGCTTCTGCTTGGCTGGTTCGGTGGCGCGGCGATGCTGGCAGCGTTCTCCTCGCTTCACCATTCGCGCATCCTGAATGTCGCGTCGCTGGCGGTTATTCTCGCCATCGTTCTGTTTACATTCCTGCGCCTGCGCTCGCGTGCCGAAGAGCAGTCTAAGAGTCGAGCCCGCCGTCTGGCGGCGAAGTAACCGGGGTCCTGCAGTACAATACCCGGTTATGACTATCTCACTTCGACCGATCGCTCCCGATGAACTGAACGCGTTCCATAGCGCCGCCAGCGCTGCCTTCGCCGAATCGCCCGAGGACGAAGTCGACGAACTTCGAGCTCTCATTGAGTGGGACCGCACTCTGGCCGCGTTTGACGGTGGTCGGATTGTGGGCACCGGGATTCTCCTCACCTTCGAGCTGACAGTTCCGGGCGGTACTGCCGTGCCCGCCGGAGGTGTTACCTGGATTGGCGTGCTGCCGACCCATCGACGCCGCGGAATCCTGACGTCGATCATGAGACGGCAACTCAGCGATGTTCGTGAGCGCGGAGAATTCCTGGCGATGTTGTACGCCTCAGAAAGCATCATCTACGGACGGTTCGGCTATGGCATCGCGACGAATCAGTACCGGTTACAGATTGAGCCGCGCTTCGGCCAGTTTGCACGTTCGCCGGCCATCACCGGACGAGTGGAATTGATCGATAAGGACGAAGCGCGCACCGTTCTCCCGGCCCTCTGGGAGCAGCATCGGCTGGTACAACCGGGGGCCCTCACTCGGAGCGAGGCCTACTGGCAGTATTCGCTCCGCGATCGTGAATCCGATCGGGACGGTGCGAGCATACTCTATTTCGTCGTGCACCGCACCGACTCCGACGAAATCGACGGCTGCGTATCGTACCGGGTCAAGCACCACTGGGAGCACGGTTTCGCCAACAACACCATGCGAACACGGAACCTGATCACGCTCACGCCGCAGGCACGGGCCGCGCTCTGGGATTACTTGCTGCACCATGATCTCGTCAACAACATCGAGGCCTACACGGTGGAAGACGAACCGCTGCGCTGGATGCTGGCCGATCCCCGGCGGTTGCGAATGGACGGGCCGCAGGATGGGTTGTGGATCCGGCTGATTGATATTCCCGCCGCCCTCTCCGCCCGCCGCTATCAGGTTGAAGACCAGCTTGTGATCGAGGTCGTCGATGCCTTCTGCCCCGAGAACTCAGGGTGCTACCGGCTCGAGGGAGGTCCCGATGGTGCCGAATGTTGCCGCACCTCCAGTGACCCGGATCTGAGCTTGCAGGTGGCGGATCTGGGAGCGACCTATCTTGGCGGAGTGAGATTCGATACGCTGGCTCGAGCCGGTCGGGTCGAGGAGGGCACATCAGGTGCGCTTCGCCGTGCCGACCTGATGTTTGCATCTTCCCGGATGCCGGTCTGCGCCACCGGGTTCTAATTTCGGTTACAGGCTACTGGATACCGGCCAGATCGGCCTGTAGCTTCTTGTTGGCCACGCCGTTCCAGTGAGCGTTGAGCAGCCCGTTATTAGCGGTATGGTCGTTGGCGTTGGTGCCGTTGAGGGCATAGAAACTCCAGCCAATGTCTCGATGTTGATTGAGAAAGCGCAAAAGCAGGTGAAACCAGAGTGCCTGGTTCCCCGGTTTCTGCCGGTCGATGCAGCCAGGCGAGGTGGTGCAGGTACCGAACTCGCCGATCCAGACGGGAGCGGCGTACGGCGCGGTGGGGTTATCCAGCAGAAATGACCAGTGCGCATGCCACACCTGCTGAATCGAGTCGTACGTCATGTGGCGCAGATACTGCATATCCCATTTCCACGGTCCCCAATCATGTGCTGAGTACACCAGTTGGTGGGGAACCGTCAGCACCACGGGATACTCCTTGACCGGCGCCAGATTACTTCCCCACCAGTAGACATCAGTGCCTTCCGGCTTACTGCTGTCCGGGTAGAGCTGCATGCCCTCCACGAAGATCAGGAGATGGGGATTGATATTCAGAACCGCGTTGCCGGCAGTTTCCGCCGCCAACCGCCAGTCGGTGGACGGATTGTCGACGCCGTGATACGGGCCCCAGGTGGCGCCACGAGTGAGATAGCCGTGCAGGTCCCAGGCACCGGGGCCATTGGTATGGGGTTCATTGCGTAGGTCGAAGCCAATCACCGCGTCACTGCCCAGGTATCGCCTGGCCAGGAACTGCCAATCGGAGATCCAGGCGGATTGCGGATACTTCGGGGTGTACCACAGTGGCTCGAGCAGATAATTGACTGTCTTGGGTCGCGTTGCCTGGCTCACATGATCGTCCAGAATAATCTTCAGTCCAATGCTTTGGGCGTACTGAACGATGTCGTCGAGAATCGTGAGGGCATGCAGGCCCAGAAGCGTCGGATTGGCTCGCACATGTTGGGTGACAACCGGGTTGGTCTCCACCAGTTCATTGGAGAAAGGAAGGCGGATCGAGTTGTACCCGAGCGACTTCACCTCGTCCATGATTCTGGTGTACGGCTGGAAATCGAGGCCTGCCGGTACCCAGTAGGACGTTTCCATGCCGTACCAGGTGACACCGGCGAGGTGCACTACCTGATCGTTCTCATCGACGATCTGGGTTCCCGCCGTATGCCAGTAGCCGGCGCCTGCGGGGGGAAGAAAGGCACGCACCACATGGACCACAGTAATACTGGCCAGAGTGATGGCGAGCACAATAGCGATGAAAAACAGACGATTCAAAACTCTTCGATCGTTCCGGAAGGACACGGTCACTATACCGCATTCCTCAGCGTACGGCCTTATCCTCAACCTGGAGTATCAAGCGGCGCCATTGGGATGCGTACTCAAGCCGTCGGCTCGTTTCCCCACAGCGTGTTCATCGTATCCTCGTAGTTATGTTTCATCCGGTCGTACAACCGGGCGTTCTCAATCGACAGCGCCGCCAGATCCGCCACCGCAACCAGGAAGTGCATGTCGTTTTCGCTGAACTGGCGGCGTTCACCGCTATAGACCCGCAACACGCCGATAGGGCGACCATGAGCGATGAGCGGCACGCTCGCCACCGAGCGGATCCCCTCGGCGGCGGCTTCGCCCGGGTACTGAAAACTGGCATCGGTAGTGACGTCGGAGAGCTGGGTCGGGTTGCCATTGAGGATCTCACGGTCGATCGGACTCCGGGCGATTTCAACCGGCCCTTTGTTCAGGTAGGCCTGGCTCAACCCGAAGACGGCGCGCATTTCCAGGAAGGTGCCCTCGGCATTCAAAAGCCGCACTGACGATGCTCTGGCCCCGATTGCTCCAGCGGTTTCTTCGGTCACATAGGCCAGAACGTTGTCCAGGTCGAGGCTGCTGCTCACACGCCGGGTGATCTGGTAGAGCGCGTCGAAGTACTTGCCCAGAGAGGCTTCGGTTTGCATCACCTTCCACTATAGCGAGTGGCAGGTCGGTGAAGTAGGGGACACGGCAGGTGGCGCGCCCTTCCCCAGTACGCCACCCTACCGTGCTGCTATGTGGAGGACGTGGTAATGCCGGCGATCCGGTGCGAAGGAAAGGATTCGTGCTGCGGGCGATGAAGCATGGGGAGAATGGGAACCAATCGATGAGGAAAGTAGCCGGGGGAATGACGATATTGCCGAAGAAGGGAGATGGGGAAGGGCGGCAGCGAGCCAGCCCATAGGGACCGACTCGCTGCCAGATTGGCTGCATTATCTGATGAAAATTCCGGCGTGTCAAGCATAATGTTGTGGTGAGATATAAAGAACTCAACCGGGGCGGTGAAACTGCTCGCTTTCTCCTGGCATAATGGGTCCCCACGCTCCTCCCAATCACCGCAAGAGGGTAGCATCGTGTTTCGCCGTTCACTTTTTCTCGTCATTGCGGCTCTTTGTTTGCCCGGAATCGCTCTGGCCGCTTCGTGGCATCACGCCGGCAGCAAGAGCCTTGGATTTACCGTCCTGTACCCACCCGGGTGGCATGAGTCGGTTATTCAACAACCCGATGGGCCCCAGCTAGTGCTCTCGTACCAGGGCAAGCGAGTGTACGCGCTGATGATACAGGTATTGGCTCTCAAGCCCGCGTCGTCAGCCTCGCAGACGACATCGAGATTCGTTCAATACGAACGCCGGCAGGGAAGCTCTGAGTTTGACTCGGTTCGTTGGTCGCGGGCGTCGATCGGTGGCCGGCCGGCGGAATCCGGGATCGCGCGTCCCTCCACCGAAGGCGGCGTTGCCGCCGCCCAGGGGATTTATGTGGTCGCGTCGAAGACTCGCGTGTATGAGATTACGCTCGCTTCGTACGGGAGCCGCGCGGTGTCCGCGATCGGTCAATTTCCCGCGGTCTACCGGCAGATACTCGCGACCTGGCGCTTCAAGTAATCGAGACTCATCCCCTGAGCGAGGGCGTCGAACTGGAAGTCCGCGGCTTACGCCGGTGTCTCCCCGGACGAATCCGGATCGTCGAGATGGATATCCTCATCCGAGTCCAGACGCTGCAGGGCCCCGCGGAAGAAGCTGGCTATTCGCGCGTCGAGCGTATCGGCAAGTGAGTCGACATTCTGCCGTACCTGGGCATCCACAATGTTGTCCATCCAGGTCCGCGCTTTTGCCTTCACGACGTCCGAAACGATAATTTCCGGCAACACTTCGCGTACCCGGTCCATGGCCTGCGGCAGGACCGCATCGAGATAGGAACGGGAGGTTCCGGTCTCGCCGGGCAGAGCCGCCCTCTCAGCCGCGGGCGGCGGAAGCTGAGGACGGCTGCGATGTCCCCACCAGTAGCCGGCCAGTATACCCGCGCCGGCGCCGATGCCGATGGCCAACAACGGGTAGTGAGTGATGGCGCCTTCCAGGTCAAAATCTTCCCCCGTCACATCCTTGTACACGATGCCGAAGACTTTGCCGATGTGTCGCACCTGGCCAAACAGTGCATCCAAATCGTCTCGTTCCATGCCGTGCCTCCGTATCTCATGATACCGCCGGAGCAGTCGCAGCCTCTCCTCAAATTGACATGCGCCGGCCCATCGGGTACAGTAATGCTCAAAGTTTCTTGTACCGATGGCCCTGGATCACGGCAAGTACGCTGAGTGCCGAAGGATATCCGATGAAAATCACCGCGGACCTGAAGTGCCTGGCCTGTGGGCGCATCTGGGCGACCACTCAGGCCAGCGAAACAACCCCGTTCGCCGCCAGTGACGTGCGGTGTACTCGTCCCGAGATTCTTCCCGAATTGAATCGCAAGACCAAACGCTGTCCCCGTTGCAATGGTACCTTGATGCTCGAGATGACCGAAGCCGAAGAATACGAGACCGATCAGCTCATCGGCGCCTGATGTCGATCGTCGTCCAGAAGTATGGCGGGAGCTCCCTCAAGAACCCGGAACGCATCCAGGCAGTCGCCGAGCGGGTCGTTGGCGAGGCGCTTTATCGTCCGTTGGTCGTGGTCGTATCGGCCATGGGAGATACGACCGATCGACTGGTCGAGCTGGCCATGCAGGTCTCACGCCGGCCCGATCGACGGGAGATCGATATGCTGCTTTCGACCGGAGAGCAGGTGTCTGCATCGTTGCTCGCTCTGGCACTGCATGAGCGCGGCTGCAAAGCGATTTCGCTGGCCGGATGGCAGGCAGGCATCCGCACCGATAGTAGGTTCTCGACCGCCCGGATTCGAGCGATCAATGCCGACCGGATCAGGCATGAACTCGATGCCGGTAAGGTAGTCATCGTCACTGGCTTCCAGGGGATTGGAGATGATACCGGTTGGGACGAGGTCACGACGTTGGGGCGCGGCGGTTCCGATGCCACCGCGGTCGCCCTCGCGGCCGGTCTCGAGGCCAGGTGCGAAATCTATACCGACGTGGCGGGAATATTCACCGCCGATCCGCGGATTGTACCGGAGGCGCGAAAGCTGGAGAGCATAACATATGAAGAGATGCTCGAGCTCGCCCAACTTGGTGCCCAGGTGATGATGCCACGGTCCATCGAGCTGGCCAGTCTCTGGCATGTGCCGCTGGAGGTTCGTTCCAGTTACACTTCCGAGACGGGCACGCGCATCGGAGGCATCATGGAGCATTCAAATCGGGTCGTGGGACTGGCGCATCAGACTCGCGTGGCCAAAGTAACATTTGTCCATCTCGCCGATCGGCCCGGTGTCGCGCAGACGGTGTTCGCGGCGCTGGCAGGTCGAAACGTGCACGCCGATATGATCGTCCAGAACATCGGGCACCATGGCCGGACCGACCTCTCCTTCACCGTGAACGAGGCCGATCTCGAGAGTGCGTTGGAGGTGGCGGAAGCGGTGCGGGCCGACGTGGAAGCCGGTGAAGTAACCGCCAAGAGCGGGCTGGCCAAGGTGTCGGTGGTGGGAGCCGGTTTGTCCTCGAATCTCGAGTACGCGGCGACTATGTTTGGTACGCTGGCGAGCCTCGGCCTCAACATCGATATGATATCGACCTCCGGAATCCGGATCACCTGTGTTATCGCCGGTGAGGGCGTGGAGGAGGCGATCCGGGCGCTCCATACCGCGTTTGGTCTGGGAGAGGAGGGGGGATGGCAGGCTTCCGCGTAGCGGTGGCGGGCGCGACCGGTCTGGTGGGCCGGACCATTCTCGCTGTTCTGGAGGAGCGTGAGTTTCCGGTGGCGGCAGTACGATTGTTTGCCTCCGAGCGCTCGGCCGGCGGTACCATGCAATTTGGCGGTGATGCGGTTCTCGTCGAGCGGTTGTCGGAGAATTCGTTCGATCGATGCGATCTCGCCTTCTTTTCCGCCGGCGCCGCGGTGAGCCGGCAGTTCGCGCCGGCGGCAGCGGAACATGCCAATCTGGTCATCGACAACAGTTCCGCCTTCCGGCTCGACCCTGGCGTGCCCCTGGTGGTGCCGGAGGTCAACGGCGGTCTCCTCGGCGGGTATCGCGGCATCGTCGCCAATCCGAACTGCTCGACGATCCAGATGGTGGTAGCGCTCCAGCCCCTGCACGAAACCTTCGGGCTCGAGAGCGTTGTCGTTTCCACCTACCAATCGGTCTCCGGCAGCGGCACCAAGGGCGTGCGAGCGCTCGACCATGAGGTCGAAACGGGCGAGCGGCGTGCTGATTCACCGTACCCCCATCCAATCGCCTTCAATGCGCTGCCCCACATCGATGTGCTGGACGAGAATGGCTGGAGCGGCGAGGAACGAAAGATGATCGCCGAGACCCGCAAGATCATGTCCCTTCCGCAACTACAGGTCATTCCGACGACAGTTCGAGTGCCGGTTCGGGTGTCGCACTCCGAATCGGTCTATGCGCGCTTCCACGATCGGATATCGCCACGCGAGGCGCAGGCCCGTCTGGCGGATGCGCCTGGTATTGTGTTGGAAGATGACCCCGGCGAGGCCCACTATCCGCTGGCCATTCGCGCCGCCGGACGGGACGAGGTCTTCGTCGGCCGGATCCGCCAGATTCCCGGCGACGATCGGGGGCTGGTGTTCTGGGTGGTCGCCGACAATGTGCGCAAGGGAGCAGCCACCAATGCCGTACAGATCGCGGAAATGACGCGGAGGGTGGTGGCGACATGACGGCGTTGGAGTCTGACTGGGGGTTCGCCACGCGAGCGATCCATGTGGCGCAGGAACCGGACCCTACCACTGGAGCGGTGATCGTGCCGATCTATCAGACCTCGACCTATGCCCAGGAAGAGGTCGGGGTAACGCGCGGCTACGACTACTCGCGCAGCGACAACCCCACGCGGAATGCGGTCGAGAAGGTCGTTGCCTCGCTGGAGGGTGGCCGCTATGGTCTGGCGTTCGCCTCCGGACTGGCGGCGGAGACCACAGTGATGCAGCTTCTGCGTCCCGGCGATCATGTGGTCGCGGGCAACGACCTGTACGGCGGTACCTACCGACTCTTCTCGCGGGTCCTGCAGAAATACGGTCTTGAATTCACCCAGGTCGACTCGACCTGCCCCGAGCGCGTGGTGGCGGCGATGAAACCGGAGACTCGCCTGGTCTGGATCGAGAGCCCAACCAATCCGCTGCTCAATGTGGTCGACATCGGGGAGATTGCGACCATCGTTCACCGCCAGGACGCCATTCTGGTGGTGGACAACACGTTCGCCAGCCCCTATTTCCAGCAGCCACTTTCGTTGGGCGCCGATGTCGTCCTCCACAGCGCGACGAAATACCTCGGCGGCCATAGCGACCTGATAATGGGGATGGTGGTGACGTCGCGCGACGATCTTCACGAGTCGTTAAAATTCCACCAGAACGCGCTGGGCGGTGTACCGGGCCCGTTCGACTCCTGGCTGTTGTTGCGCGGCCTGAAAACCCTCGAACTGCGCATGCAGCGACACGCATCGAACGCACTGGCGGTAGCTCGATTCCTGGAGGGGCGACCGGGGGTGCAGCGGGTGATCTACCCCGGGTTGCCTGGACACCCTCATCACGAACTGGCGAAGCGTCAGATGTCCGGTTTCGGCGGCATCGTCACCATCGAGTTAGCGGGTGGGGAGCCGGCCGCGCGATCATTCTTGCGGCAGACACGACTCTTCGTGACGGCCGAGAGCCTGGGCGGCGTTGAGTCGCTGGCCGATCATCCGGCGATCATGACCCACGCCTCGGTACCCGCGGATCTTCGTGAGGCCGCGGGAATCACCGGTGGACTGATCCGGCTCTCAGTTGGGATCGAGGAGGAAGACGATCTCCTTCGGGACCTGGAGCAAGCGCTACTCTGAGTCCACGGCTCCAACGTGGCGCAGCACCTCACCGTACTCCGGTACTTGCCCTTGGTGCTCCGAGATCCACTGCCAGGTGATCTTCCCTTCCGGATCGACGACAAAGACCGAACGTTGGGCCACGCCGCTGCTGTACCCCTTGAACTTGTCGTCGACCACGCCATAGTCCTGGATCGCCGTGCGATCGAAGTCGCTCAGCAGTGGGAAGGCGAGCTTCTGCTCCACCTTGAATCGCTGTAACGAAAACGGCAGATCGACGCTGATGCCGACTACCTCGACTTTGGCCTCGTTAAGGCTCGCCAGGTGATCGCGAAAGGAGCAGAGTTCCAGCGTACAGGTGCTGCTAAACGCAGCCGGGAAGAACGCCAGAATAACTGTCTTACCACGCAGATCATGCAGGCTTACGGGCTTGAAGTTCGTGTCGTTCAGGGTGAAGTCGGGGGCCTGTTCGCCGACCTGCGGTGATGCGCTGTGTACCTGAGTCATCATCAGTTCCTTTCCGGGTCCAGCCACTACTTCGAGCATAGCAAGCGCCGGCGATGGCGCCTCCACCGTTATAATTCGGCGCGCCTCACCGTGCCCCCGTAGCTCAGCCGGATAGAGCATCCGCCTTCTAAGCGGAGGGTCGTGGGTTCGAGTCCCGCCGGGGGCGCCAGAGGTCTCACTCCTGTCGGCGATGGGCCTGCATGAAGGAGGCCGGTACGGTTGTATGTCCCGGTTCCATCGGGTCTGCCGCCCATGCAACTAGCTCCCGACACGCGGAAGATGTAGGCCGACGCCCTCTGTGGGCGGCTTGGCACGCCTCATCGACTGTCATCCCCGATGTCCTCATACCGTCCCATGATGGCTTCGCATACCAACAGATTGGGTGAAATCGGTATCTGGTTGGTTGGGGAACGCGAAGCCGCCCACAGAGGGCGTCGGCCTACATCTTCCCCGTGTCAGGGACGTGGTTGGGGCAGAGCCTGGGGATAGACGAAGCCGGAAATGGGGCCGTCAGGTCCGAGCGATGTCCAGGATGGAATCGAGGACCTGATCGATCAAGGGGCTGGTATCTACCTCCGCCGATGCGGCTCGTCTGAGCAGCGGCTCTACCGTCTCCACGTGGTCGAGGATCCGAGCGAGTTCGGCGGGATGCTTACCGTAGGAGTTGGTGGTTCGGGTGGCCAAACGCTCCACGAGCACGCTTACTGGTGCACTGAGCAGCACGATGTGGTTGAACTGCGGATGGAACTTCCCCTGGTTCGGTGCCGTTCCAGCGACGAACAGTACGTCGGCGTCTTCGGTGGATAAAAGCCGCCGGATACGGTCTTCGCGCCAGACCCAGTCCTGAGTCCGCCACACGGAGGCTGGATCCTCAGGTGCACCATACTGGTCGGCGTCGGCGGAGACAGGCACCCATTCGGACCACTCGTCCGTATCCAGATCGATGGCCCTGTACCCACGTGCTGGCGAGTTCACGGATCAGCGTGGACTTGCCCGTGCCCGACATCCCGGTGAGTAGCACTCGCTTCACAGCACCAGGTTACGTGAGATTGGGAGGATGTCCCGGCAGTAGAAGGTCTCTCTCCCTATGCTCGGCCCGTACGGAAACGGGAGCCGGAGGGCTGTGTGCTGGTCTCGCTCGAATGGCTTATCCCGGCCATTCACTTCTATCACCATCTCGATGCTCTCCATGCCGCTGGTTGTGACCGTATCTACCAAGACACAGCATGTCGCCGCCAACGAGCAAAGACCACCGCGCGGTGCCGCCGCGTGGCAGGATTGATGGCGAAGGGTTCTTCCTCTGCCAGTTCGGCGAGCTGTCCGAGCCAGTGCTGCATGGGTTCCAGCACCTTCGCGGCGTGGTAGGCGCGCATGAATTCAGCGTGCGTTGGTGCGATGCCGTACGGGTGTAGCGCTTGCTCATACCATCTGACCAACTGAGCTTCTGGCACTGGCAGGGCGCGATACTGCCCGTGCCAGACGGCTCGCAACAGGTCGATGAAGTACGCCAGATCCCAGATCCCCGCGTAGAGGCTGCAGGCGCCCCAGTCGATGAACGTCCGCCGACCGTCTGGTAAGAGCAAGATATTGCGCCACCACAGGTCACCATGCACCAATGTCGATCCAAGAGATAGCACCCCATCGACCAGCTCCCCCCACCGCGGGAGTGTCTGCTCGATCGCCGCGAACCACTCATCCGTCAAGACCGTCGGGAGGGCCTGCCACAACCAGGAGCTGCGAACCAGATCGACGGCGGATGACATCGCCGCTGCCGTGATGAGTGCCTCGTGATCCGGCCTCCTTAGCCAGGGCATCGTCAACACCTCTGTTCGTCCCCAATAGAAGGCATGGAGCCGGGCCACATCCTCGATGACAGCTTGATATGCCGATGCCGTCCAGGGTACATCGCCGTCTACCGGAACCTTCTCCATCAACACCCATGCCGCGCCATCCCCCTCCGTCGGGAGCGACGTCCACAACGGTCGTGCCGTTGCGACCGGCACCTGCATCGCCAGCGAGCGATAGAAAAGCACCTCCGCCGGTGGAACCACCGCAGTCTGCTTGAGGACCAGGGCCACTGGCTCGCTGCTGGTGGAGAATGTCACGGTGACCAGAGAGAGAGCGTGGCCCGAGGTACCGCCGCCAAGAGGACCCACGGAGACGTGGTCCACAACAGCGTTTGGATCCCCAAGGTACTCCCGGACCAGCGGTTGGATGAACGCGGGGTTGGAGACGGTGCTAATTGGATCGCCGGCATCAAGTGAATCGTGGGACATGCGGAGCCCTCCTGGTGGAGCGTAACGTCAGCCGCCCTGACACCAGAGCTTCATTCCTGGCAGGCGTTGGTTACGGGTGCTAGACTGCTGGTTCGATTTTGACAGCTCATCGAGACGATGACACTGGTTGAGGGTCGTGGCGCCGGCTTTCGGAATCTGACGAAGCAGATCGACACCACCGATGCCGGTAAGTCCATCTTCCATCCCTTTAGGGTTCTTGCCGAATTTGAGCGCAATCTCAGTCGTGAACGCACCATGACCGAACCGGTGACATTCCGGGCGCTAGTGCATGATCAAGCCGCATCGTGTGGAATCGCATGAAGCGGCCATTCCTCGCCGGTGTGGATTAACCCGGGAGGGCGGGATGGTTTCGTAGGGCACTTTACCGTCATGTCGGTGTCCGCTGAGGATCGCCCCGGAGAGCCTGGGCACTCGCTCGCTGGGACGGAACTGCGTGCAGGGGATCTCCTGTGGTGGCTTGACTGAGGTCATCCTCCTGTTTGCGAAGGGCTCCTGAGGACTCTGTGTGCAGCCAGGAAACCGCACGGAGGGTCCTCCCGTCAACCGATTCGTCCCGATGCGCATCGTGGAGTGATCGGGCCCAACGCGTGGAACTACTGACTTTCCTTCAAAGGTCGGGTGGGTGCGAGAGATAGTCCGACGGGAAGTGGACCGGTCCTGATAAAGCCGGCGAGCGTGAACGCTTGCTGCGCGCCGAGGATGATTCCGAACACACCGGGCACTTCACATATCGGCGTTTGAATCTGGGAGTCCGCCAGGACTACCTTATCCACCACGATGGCGACATATCGGTCGACATGATGTGTGGTGAACGTGCACCATCTGTGCGTCCCTCCAGTTGTAAAACTGTAGAAGAGGGAGATGCCGCACGAGCCAGTACCGCCGCAGCTCGTCACCTTCTGCATCTCGGTGGTGTTGGCGAGCACGTCGCGCTCGGACAGAATGACGCGCAGCGTCGGGGGTCGAGCGGACAGGTGCGGCCGTCCCACTCGCACTCCGGGCGCACACCCGGGAGTTGAACAGACCAGCCGAACGTGCGTTCCGCCCTGGAATACCAGTCGCCCGCTATCAGCGAGGATGACATTGCCGATCTTACCGGCAGCGACCACGGCAGCTCGCTGCGGGTGAGCAGCCGTGATAGTGAGG
Organism: uncultured Chloroflexia bacterium; assembly: GCA_963731225.1. Taxonomy (GTDB): domain Bacteria; phylum Chloroflexota; class UBA5177; order UBA5177; family UBA5177; genus CAVSUG01. The sequence continues at coordinate 1,389,097 of CAVSUG010000002.1, read as the reverse complement.
TTGAGACAGCGTGCTGACTGGCGAGCGAGCTGAGGCGCCGAGATTCCCGGATATACCTTCAGCCGAACGGGGAGCGCGAACTCCAGTTGCACGAGCGTGGCCTGCCCGATCGGTGCCGAGGCGCACAGCGTGAATCGCTGTAGCGTGGGGGCCGGCGCGGCGGTTAGCACGCGCTGTGGCGCTGCACCCCCAAGAGCTGCCACCAGCGGGACGATGGCCGCATAACGGCGTACCCGTCGTACGGGAAATCGGCATGGTGTGCTGGGGGTGGAGATGGCTATATCTCACACTCTCACTTGAGGATATTCACCGCTCGGGCGGCGACGATGCCCACTGTCAGAAAGGATGCCATTGCCTGCACCATCATCAACCCCTTGGCCCACTCACTGAGTGGCAAGGTATCGGTCGGACTGAAGGCGGTGGCGTTGGTGAACGAGACGTACATGTAGTCGAGGAAGCTGGGCGTCCAGTGCGGTTCGGCAGCGGCCGGCGTGCTCATCTGCGGGAACAGAAAATCGGGATGACGGTGCACCGGGGAACAGCGGGCACCCGGTCCGCCGCGGTCCAGCTCCCAGAACCACAGACCGAAGACGATGACATTCGTGAGCCAGATCAAGATCGCGGAGAAGATCAGTTGTCTGCCGTTATTCGTACTGCCTCCCACCAGGTGAGCGACGAGCAGGGCGAGTGAGGCCAGGTTGGCAATATTGACCAGCGCGATGAGGAGAATCGACAGAAGCCGGCGCCACTGCGATTCCTCGATATGTCGGTGCGGGGTGGCGAACTGGAGGGGAAGCACGAGCGCGGCTTCGAGGATGGGCAGGATCCAGCGCGAACCATAAATGAGCCTATCGGGTAGTGCGATATAAAGGATCAATGCCGCCACGATGGCCACGGTCGCCGGCCAGCGCGGCTCGCGGCCGGTGCGAAATCCCCAGGCAGCTTCTTCCTTGGCCCGATCGCTCATGACTTCCTCTATCGATCCCAAATCTTCTGTGATTATCGCTTACGGATTCGCGCCGTACGAGACGGCACGTAGAGTACCGTGCTACTCTGAAGTGTAGCTGGGGGAGCGCGTACGCGCTGAGAGTGTGGCACACCCACCACAGACCCTTCGAACCTGATCCGGATAATGCCGGCGCAGGGAACGCAGCACCGCGAAAGCCCTCTCGGACCCGCTCTCCCCTGCTAGGGCTTCCACTCACTCGTTCCCGGCCGCGTCTGGCCGGTCAGAGTTGACGGAAAGCCTCTCGGGGCAAAACCCCGTGCACTACCACCAGTGTGAACGAATCAGAGCGGGGTTGTGATGGAAGAATCCAGGGCCGGAATTGGTATCGTCGAGTCGGCGCCGGTTCCGCTGGGCAAAATCAGTTCCTCTGCCTTCGATCGCATCATCAAGCCAGGTTTAGGCGCAACGCGAGCTGATGTTCTGGTGGGGCCTCAAAACGGCATCGATTGCGGTATCGTCGATATCGGCAATGGGATGGCGATGGCGCTGACAACCGATCCATTCTTCGTCATGCCCGAATACGGCTGGGAGCGCGCGGCCTGGTTCGCGGTCAATATCGTCGCCTCCGATGCCTGGACCTCGGCTCTCGAACCGCGTTATGCCGCCATCGATCTCAATCTCCCCCTCGACATGCCGGATGCCGATCTGGAGGCGCTGTGGACCTGCGTCGATCGGACCTGCCGAGATATCGGCCTCGCGCTGGTGACGGGCCACACCGGCCGGTACGAGGGTTGCGCCTACCCGATGCTGGGCGCCGCCACCATCGCCTGCATCGGGCCGCGGGACCAATATGTGACGCCGGCCATGGCGGCTGTTGGCGACGCCGTCATCATCACCAAGGGCGCGGCCATCGAAACCGCCGGAATCTTTGGCGCCACCTTTCCTCGCTATCTCAGTGCCGCCATCGGTCACTCTCTCGCTCGCCGGGCGGAAGAGCTCTTCTGGCAGATGTCGGTCGTCGCCGATTGTCGCGCCGCCGTGACTGTCGGCGTGCGCGATCAAGGCGTGACGTGCCTGCACGACGCCACCGAACGAGGTATCTGGGGTGGATTAACCGAAATCGCGGAAGCGTCACAGGTCGGAATGCTCGTCGATCAAGAGGCAATCCCGATCCTTCCGGAAGTGCGTGCCATCTGCGATCTGGCTTCGATCGACCCCTACAGCACCAGCAGCGAGGGTACACTGCTGCTCACCTGCCGTCCCCGAACTACCGGCGCCATCATTCGCCGGCTCGCCGATGCCGGCATCCTGGCCACCCAGATTGGAGAGGTGACCCCGGTGATGGACGGCGTTCGAGTGGTACGGTGCGGTCAGACCGGGCCGCTGACGGCACCCGAATCCGATCCCTTCTGGCCGGCATTTCGACGGGCCGGCGTGGAGTGGGTCGAGAGATGAAAGCGTTACGCTCGATCCGGCAGACTGCGGCCGACGGCACCGGCAGCCAGATGGCCGCGGAAAGACTCATCCCTGATGCACCGGCGATCGAGGGCCGGGCGATCAGTCATCATTTCGAAGTCGCCGGTGACCGTATGCCGGTTCTCGACGATGTCTCCCTGGCCGTCGGCCGCGGAGAGTTCGTCAGCGTCATCGGTCCCAGCGCGTGTGGCAAGAGTACGCTCCTGAATCTTCTGACCGGGTTGGAGACGCCGGCTTCCGGCCAGGTATTGATTGACGGAAGAATCGTCACCGGGCAACTTGGCCGCACCGGCTACATGCCGCAGAAAGATTTGCTCATGCCCTGGAAAACGGTACTGGACAATACCTGTCTCGGGCTCGAACTTGCCGGCGCCGGACGCCGGCAGGCGCGTGAAGTCGCGCTCTCCTGGTTCCCGCGGTTTGGCTTGAAGGGATTCGATCGGGTGTATCCTTCCGCGCTCTCGGGAGGCATGCGCCAGCGTGCCGCCCTCCTCCGTACCTTTCTGGCGGGGAGAGATATTCTGCTGCTCGACGAACCGTTCGGCGCGCTCGACGCGCTAACACGCGCCGCCATGCAGGAGTGGTTGCTCGACATCTGGTCGGATTCCGGCAAAACCGTGTTGCTGGTGACGCACGACATCGACGAGGCCATCTATCTCTCCGATCGGGTCTATGTCATGACGCCGCGCCCCGGTCGGATCGCCGGTACCTTCGACGTGCCTTTCGCGCGCCCCCGAAGGTACGAGGATATCGTCACATCGAGCAGTTTTGGTTCGCTCAAGCGATCGTTGCTGGCCCTCCTCAAACAAAGGCCAGTGGAGCTGTCCAGATGGACGACCTGACCAGGGGCCCCGAGCGGCGTCGTCGATTCCTCGTTCCGGTGATCTGGCGCCTGCTGCCGCCGGCGCTGCTGGTTGCCGCCGGCATCGCGGTCTGGCAAGCGTACACTGTGCTGGCACAGGTCCCCGACTATCTGCTGCCCGGACCACTCTCGATCTGGCAGGCAACCGTTGATCAACGGGAGTTACTCTGGCAGAACGCGATCCCGACTTTCAAGATCGCGGTAGGCGGTTATCTCCTGGCACTGGCACTGGGGCTGGCGCTGGCTGTTGCCATCCGCTATTCGCGGGTTCTGGCCCTTTCCGTCTATCCGCTGGTCATTGCCTCGCAGACGGTTCCGATCCTCGCCCTGGCGCCGATTCTTCTGGTCGTCTTTGGATTCACCATCCTGCCCAAGTTGATCATCGTCTGTCTCATCTGTTTCTTTCCAATCACTGTCAATGCGGTGGATGGACTGCGCAGCGTCGATCCGGAGTTGATCAACCTGATGCGGACATTGGGCGCCGGTCGCTGGCGGCGGTTCCGCGACGCCGAGCTGCCGTCGGCACTGCCTTCGATCTTCTCGGGAGCCCGCGTGGCCGTGACCTTCTGCGTGGTGGGAGCGATTTTCGGTGAATGGGTCGGCTCCTCCGAGGGACTGGGCTGGATCATGCAGCAGGAGCAAGCCCAGTTCAATACACCGGTCATCTTTTCCGCCATGCTGGTACTCACCGTTATGGGAGTCGCCCTCTTTTCCGCCGTGAGTCTGCTGGAGCGGCTGGCCTTGCCCTGGTATCACGACGAGCGCCGGCGGAGCGCACTGATGGGCAGAGGCAAGTGATTGATTACGACCTCAGGAAGGAATGAAGCCATGGGACGATGTGCCCGCACACTCGCGATCTCGATCGTTGTGTCGTTGCTGCTTGCCGGTGTCATTCCGCGAGCGGTTGAGGCCGCGCCACTCACCGCTGCCGGCGCCCAAAACGCCACCCTGGTACTCGATTGGGTGGTGAATTCCGATCACGGCGGCATCTTCACCGCCATTCAACGCGGTTACCTCGCTCGAAAACACGTCAATCTGACTGTCCAGGTTCCGTCCAGTTCGACCGCGCAGATTCCGCTCGTTGCCGCCGGTCGCGCCGACTTTGCGATTTCATATGAAACCGATCTGCTGGCTGCGCGCGCGGCCCACATTCCGGTGCGTTCGGTCATGTGCATCATGCAGCATCCGCTCGATACCGTCATGGCACTGAAGAGCTCGGGTATCACTCGACCGCGCGACTTGCAGGGGCATACTGTCGGAATGGCCGGTGCTCCCAGCGACCGGCCACTGGTGACCGCCATGGTCGAGCACGATGGTGGTTCGATCGATAAGGTGCACATGGTGAATGTGGGCTATAACCTGCTTCCCGCCCTGCTTTCAAAGCGAGTCGACGCCGTCATCGGGGTGTACTGGACCTGGGAAGCGATTCAGGCGCGAGAAAAAGGGTTCCCGGTGAACGTCATGCGGGTGGAGCAGTGGGGCGCGCCCAATTACTGCGAGCTGGTACTGATCGCCAGCGAAAGCACGATTCGCCAGCGGCCGGAACTGGTGCGGGACACCGTGCAGGCGCTTCAGGAGGGGTATGCCGATGCCGAAGCACATCCACAAATTGCCTGGGAAGCCTTGCACCATCGGGACAGGACCCTGCAGAAAACGTTGGTACTGCAGAGCCTGCAATTGCTGCGCAGCGCAGTCACCGACGCTCCTACCATCGGCGAACAGAATGGCGCGCAATGGCGCAACTATGCCCGCTGGCTGGCGATTAACAAGCTGATATCTCATCCCGTCGATGCCAATGCCGCCTACACCAATGAATTTGTGGCGCCGGGCATACGCTGACGTCGAGGACGTGCCGGCGCCTGCCGACATTTGCGTGGCAAGGGTGATACGTCATACTCTCGAATTGTCCACAAATGCGCGAGGCATTGAGCCCGGCGCGTCCACCATCTGTCCGACACCGGCACCGAAGCATCGCTGTCGCGCACCGTAGAGCGCATACACCGCCGGCGAACGCCGTGATGAGAAGAGGAGGATACAGTGCAGAGTCAGCGAGGCTTGAAGTTGCGGCGGGTCGATCCCGACCGGGTCATCGCACGCTATGGGGAGCTGCACAATCTGGAGAAGACTGGACGGGAATTCGGCATCACGCGGGAGCGTGTCCGTCAGATCGTGAATCGAGCGGGGATCAGTACAGCGAGGATTATCAAGCCGAAGGCAGAGAAGCCGGAGCGGCTGTGCAAAGAGTGTGGGGCACCGGTCAATTCGAGTCATGCGTTGTACTGTGAGACCCATCGCCGGGAGAAGCACAAGCGGCGGTACCGGGCGATCAAAGCGGATCCGGAGCGGTACGCCCACTGGCGAGAGCTGCTCAAGAAGTACGATAAGCGCCGCAAGGAACGACTCCAGGAGGCGGCGCGCACAGCATCCTAAGGTTCCAGATACCGCCGAACCTGGGCATCGCTCAACTGATTGAAGCGGTAGTAGTAGGTGCCAACGGAGAGGAACGGGTCTGGCGTCATCAGGACAACAAAGCTGTCAACGAGCGGCCGCAGCAATTCCGCCGCCTGAGTGGAGGCTGCGGGCGTTGCCAGCACGACTTCCGAGGCGCCGAGATCACGAACCGAATGGATGGCGACACGTGCACTGGCGCCGGTCGCGATACCATCATCCACGACGATCGCCGGCCGGTCCTGAAGGACAGTCAAATCGTGTCCCGCGGCGTACTCCTGCACCCGACGTTGGGCTTCCGCCACCTGACGGGTGATTTCGGCGTCGAGATAGCTCCGAGTGGTGCCGGTGATGCTTACCAATGGATAGTCGACCCACTGCACGCCGGTTTCGCTCACGGCTCCGAGTGCCAGTTCAGGATTGCGTGGCGCGCCTATCTTGCGAACGACCAGGGCTTTCAACGGAATCTGCAGTTCCTGGGCCACGGCGTAGCCGATCTCGACTCCGCCTCGCGCCAACCCGACCACGATGGCGTCGCTGTTCCGAAAGTCCTCCAGCTCCTGGGCAAGCCGAGCGCCTGCCGCGAGCCGGTCTTCGAACCGCCCGGCGTCCATGCTGATTTCATTATGGGCCTTCTAGTGCTTCTGGCCGGCGCAAAAACGTGGGCGCCATCAGGGCAGCGCCGCCGACACTGATGGCGCCGCCGACGGCAAGGGCCAGGGAGGCGCCGCCCTGACTGGCGAGCGCCGCGACAAAGAGCCCGCCAATCGGCCCCGAGCCGGAGAAGATCATGCTGTAGACGCTGAGTACGCGACCGCGCAGCGCGTTCGCCACCCGATCCTGGATCGCCGAGTTCGCGCTGGCAAAAAACGCGCCGGTACTCCAGCCGACGACCAACAACAGCAGGAGTGAGCCGTCCAGCGTGGTGGCGTGGGAAAGCCCCAACGTTGCCGCGCCGGCAGCCAGCGCGGAAATCACCAGTAGCGGTCCACCAATCGCCGCTCGGCTCCAGGTGACCACGGTTAGCGAGCCGGCGACAGCACCGAGACCCATTGCGGTCCACATCCAGCCAAGACCTTCGGCTCCGGTATGGACGACATCACGCGCGATGATGGGCATGAGCACCGAAAAGTTCATCACAAAGGTGGCGATAAGCGCGGTCAAACCGAGAATCAGCAGGATGGCGCTGGACGCGCGCACGTAGGCCAATCCTTCTCGTAAGTCCTGCCAGGGGTGGCGGGACGCCTTCGGCATCGGTGTGAGGCGCATGAACGCCAGGGCGGCAATCATGGCCAGAAACGAGAAGCTGTTGTAGTAAAAGATCGCAGCCACGCCGAAAAACCGGATCGCGACCCCTCCAGCTGCCGGTCCCAGAACGCGCGACCCATTGATCACCAGCGAATTCCAGCCGATCGCGTTGGGGAGATCATCGATGCCCACCAGCTCGGCCACAAAGGCTTGCCGGGCCGGAGATTCCACCGCGATGGCAATTCCCGAGAGGGTGGATATTACCAGAATCTCCCAGACTTGAAGCTGATGGATAGCAGTAAGCGTTGCCAGGGCAAAGGCGAGAACGACTGCCGTGCTCTGCGTCGTCAGAATCAGGCGTCGCCGGGAGACGCGATCGGCGAGGACGCCCGCCGGCAAGGAAAGCAGCAGACTGGGACCCATCTGCAGTGCCGAGATGGCGCCAAGCAGCCACTTTGAGCCGGTAAGGGAGTACACCAGATATCCCAGGGCGACGACCTGCATGAACGTGCCCATCAGGGAAACGAGCTGCGCGCTCCAGTACAGGCGGAAGTTGTGGTGACGAAAAGCAGCGACGCTACCGGGCGAGAGAGGAGTGCGGGACACGGAGCATGATAGCTGGAATCAGGTCAATCGGTAACGTCCCGCAGGCGTACCAGAACGAGTGTGATGCCGAGCAGGATGATGGAATACACCACCAGGCCGATCACCGAATCGGTGATGCCGGGGAGCGTCCGATCGCGGCCCAGGTAGCCGCTGGTCGTCCCCTCCTGGGTGAGGCGTAACGGCAGCGCGCTGGTGTAGGCGTACGGAAGGTGCAGGGCAATTGTTCGCCAGGTGCCCTTGAGGCTGTAGAAGATGCCGTAGACGATCAGTTCGGCGACGGTGAAGCCGATACCGAACCCGATACCGAATGCGCCCGACCGGAATACGGTGCCGGCGGTGTAGGCCAGCAGGATATAAAAGGTGAGCACGAACCAGGCGCCGAGGAAGCACTTGATCACGATGCCGGCGTAGCCGCCTTGCAGCCCGGCTGTGGTGAATGCGGAATGGCCCGTGAGGAAAGCCACGATCGAGCCGGCGATGCTGCCGACAATACCGGCCAGAATCAGCGCCACGCCGGCACTGATGGTCAGGACAATCACTGCCGACAGCACCCATTGCACCCGGTCCGGACGTCGGCTAAGGATCATGCGAACCGTTCCCCAACCGTACTCACTGCCGGACCAGTTGCCGCCCAGAATCGGCCAGAGAAAGGCGGAAAAACTGGCACCCAGATAAAGGGCAGCAAGCCAGCCGCGGGGCATGGCCAGGTCGATGCGGTCGCTGGCCTGCGTTCCTTCGCCCCAGAAAATCAATGCAATGATGATCAGCATGAGCAGGATGATGATCCGCACCATCCAGCGTTTGCGCAGCTTCAGCCAGTCGGCAGCGATGAGGTGCATCATGTGGCGTCATCTCCGGTGATGTCCAGGAAGTACTGTTCGAGACTCTGCTCTTCGGCCCGGATCTCCGCGGCGAACAACTCCTGGCGTGCCAGCGTCTCGTTGATTTCCGCCGCCCGTTCGATCGGAGCGGCGATCAGAAGGCGATGACCCTCGCGAGATACACCATCGATCCAGGGAATCCGCGCCAGCACGGCTTCGGCCTCACCGGCACGTTCGATTTGTACTTCAACTCGCGCCCCTCGACCGAGCAGTTCGTGAACACGTCCCTGGGCGGCGATCTTGCCGCGAACCATGATCAGGATGCGATCGCAGATTTGTTCGATTTCATGGAGCACGTGGCTGGAGATGAGGACGGTGTGGCCTTCATCCTTGAGCCGGGTCATTAGGTTGCGCATCTCGACGATGCCGGCCGGATCGAGTCCGTTAGCGGGCTCGTCCAGAATAAGCAGATCGGGGTCGGTGAGCAGCGCGGCACCAACTGCCAGCCGTTGTTTCATGCCCAGCGAATAGGTCTTGAACTTCCGGCGAGCGGCCCCACTGAGATCGACCAGATCGAGCACCTCCGGAACGCGGCTATCGGGCCTGGCAGTGACGCGCGCCAGCATGCGGAGGTTGTCCCAACCGGAGAGATAGGGATAGAAGGTTGGGTTTTCGATGATCGAGCCCGTTCGGGCCGAGGATCTGCGCCAGGTTCGTTGAGATATCCATTCCCAGCATGCGGGCCGACCCGGAGCTGGGACGGACCAGCCCCAATAACATGCGCATGGTGGTGGTCTTGCCGGCGCCATTGGGACCGAGGAACCCGAAGATCTCGCCGCGTTCGACTCGAATATTGAGGTGATCGACCGCCAGAACGGTGCCATATGACTTTGTAAGTCCTTCCGACTCGATCGCCGGTGCGGAATCTGTCGCGGCAACTGCCATGCAACCTCCAGACAGTAGGGTCCCCCGTAAGCTTACCCGTTTTGCGGTGTGGAGTAGGTCTCGTACTCTTCGACCGAGCTGAAGTTCCGGAGTTGCCCGCCTTCCAACCCCGCGATACGATTGATGCCGATACGGTCGAGGAAGGCTCGATCGTGGGATACCACGAGCATTGGACCGGAATACGCCGCCAGCGACCGTTCCACTGCTTCGATTGCCGGGATGTCCAGATGGCTGGTTGGCTCGTCCAGGATGAGGAAATTCGCCCCCGATAGAATGAGCAGCGCCAATGCCAGCTTGGCACGCTGTCCGTACGACAGCGCGCTCACCAGTTTGAGGACCTCCGGACCGGTAAACAGAAACTTATGAAGATAGGTCCGCGCCTCGTCTTCGTGCATCTCGATGTTCTGCCTGAACACTTCCAATACCGTGCGATCGAGTGGTAATCCCTCCAATTCCTGGTGCAACATTCCGAGTCGCACGCTCGGTCCTATCCTGATCGTGCCCTCATATGGCAGTGCTTCCGTGATACACCGCAGGAGCGTACTCTTACCCGATCCATTCACTCCCAGAAGTGCGACGCGGTCGCGGCCGCGGACGACGAGATCGACATCGCGGAGAATAGTCCTCCCCTCGTAGCCGGCATAGAAGGCTGCCGATATCGAGGATGATGCGATCGTCCTCTATCGGTCGATGCCCCAGATCTGCCAGATGCAGACCCCAGCTTTGAGTGGGCTTGTCCAATCGGGCGCTCTCGAGCTGACGCTCGAGGCGTCGCTCGCGCACCTTCGCCTTCCTTGCCACTTTTTTGGCCAATCGGCGTTTTACGTCGGCGCCGGGTCCCGACCTGGTGTGCGCCTCTACCCCTCTGGCCTGGTCCTTGGTATGGCGAATATTCCCCTCGACGCGCCTTATCTCTTCCTGCTGGTCCAGATAGGCGGCCAATTCCTTCTCCTCTTCCCGTTGCCTGGCTGTCGCGTAGGCGGTGTAATTGCCGGCCCAGCGCCGCAATCCAGATGTGGAGTCCAGAGTCAGAATGGTGTTCACGGTCCGGTCGAGGAAACGACGATCATGCGAGACGATCAGATAGGAGCGATGGCCGGACGTGATGAATTGCTCCAGCCAGATGAGGGCAGGCAAATCCAGATAATTGGTCGGTTCGTCGAGGAGCAGAATCCCCGCGCCCGAAAGCAGGATGCGTGCGAGCGACAACTTCGTCTTGTTGCCGCCCGACAGCATGCGAACCGGCATCTCGAGATCGCGGACATCAATCGAGAGGCCGGCGATAACTTGCTGCATCCTCGCTTCGAGACTATATCCGCCTAACCGCTCCAGTGTCTCTCGCGTCTGTCCGTACTCAGTTATCGCCAATTCAAGGGCTTCGCCCCGTTCGGTCTCCATGGCGCTCTCTAACTCGGACAACCGGTGCCGCGCATCGCCCGCTCGTCCGGCTCCGACTTCTAACACCTGGCGTACGGAGAGATCGAGTTCACCCAGCGGGTACTGCGGAAGGTAGGCCACTTCAATGCTGGGCGACGTCCACACACTGCCGGCATCGGGCAGGAGGTTTCCGGCAAGGATTTGAAGCAAGGTGGATTTACCCGAGCCATTCGCGCCGACCAGTCCGGCCCGCTCAGCGGTATTGAGGATGAACGAAACGTCCTGGAGGATCAGGTCGGGTCCATGCGACTTGGTGATGGATTGAACGCGCAGCACGACGATTCCCCGTCAAAGCGTAACGAAATCGTAACTCCCGCAAGATGCAACCGCTGGCCGTACCCAGGTATAGTGCGTACGGATCTTCACGGTTGACCCTTCGACCCTTTCCCCAGGAGAAACTTTGTGTGGGCTGGTTCACGGCGACACCATGACTGAGTACGATGCCTTCCTCATATTGGGAGGAGGTTTACGTCCGGATGGGCTCCTTCCTCCGTGGGCTCGACGACGGCTCGAGGCCGCGCTTGCCCTTCACCGGAACGAGTACCTCATCTATCTGAGCGCTGGAACGGTGCACAAGCCGCCGCCGCTGCGAGATGATGGCTTCCCGATCATCGAAGCGATGGTGGGAGCACGGTACCTGATCGAGCACGGCGTTCCCGCTGAGTATGTTCTACCGGAAGCGTGTTCGTATGACACCATCGGGAACGCGTTCTTCTCGCGCGTGGTGCACGTCGACCCGCGCGGATTCCGCCGGCTTCTCGTCATCACATCGGATTTTCATATGCCGAGAACCGAAGCGATTTTCCGTTGGGTGTATGGCTTCCCACCGGTACGGTGCCGCCTTGACTTTGTCGCAGTTCCCGATGAGGGCATCGATTCGGAGGCGCTGGTCGCTCGCCGTCGCAAGGAGTGGGATGGATTACAGCAGGTGGTACGGGTACGGGAGCGAGTAACCACGCTGGCGGACTTTCACCGCTGGCTGTTCACCGAGCATCTGGCCTATGCGCCGGTGGAAATGGGCACGACGCCGGGCGCGATGAGTCCGGCGATGGCGTTGGATACATACTGACCGGAGAGACCTGTGCTACGGCGGGTTGCTATCCATATTCACGCTATTGAGAAGGTTGTGCTTCCGCTGCTGGTTTTGCCGCCGAGCAACAGGTAACGCTCACCTGGCCGGTGCCGGTAACTGTCGAACCCTCGTGCCAGGACCACGACGCGACGCCGTCCGAGCCGGCGACTTCAGTGCGTGCCAACGCGCTGGCACGGGACACGTACCGATCGGGGTAGGTTACTCGCACCGAACAACTCGCCCCTGGTTTGGTGGCTGCCGAGATGTCCAGCAACTGACCGCGGCGGACGGTGGATGGACTCACAGTGACGTGCACGCTGAACGGCCCCCGGATCGGTTTCGAGCTCGGCGGTGGTGGAGGCGATCCACCACCCGACCAGTCGGCGTTGAACGTCGCCTCTATCCGGGAGGCCAGCTGCTGATTGGTGGTCAGGATACCCACTTCTCGATTGTGATCGAGCGACGTATTCGACACGTTCTCGGAGCCAACGAAAAATCTGGCGCCGTCGGCCACGATTGCCTTGGCGTGCACGTACGGATGTGGCATGATCTTCACCGCCACGCCGGCGCTGCGCAGGGCGTCGACGCCGGCGCTGGATTGCGAGATGATCAACCGCACCCGAACATGATGCTGAACGGCGTGTTCGATATGATTCTCGATGCCGGGATCGTCGATTTCTTCCTCGTAGAGGTCAAGGGTGTGGCGGGCGCTGTCGATCAAGGTATCCAGATCGGCACGCGAATTGTACGGACTGATCACGAGGTCCCCATAGGAGATATGGGGTGCTTGCCGCTTCCAGTCCGCATCGAAGACGGCGGCTAGAGTGGTGGCATCATTTCGATTTCGGTTGATCACGCCGAATTCGCGATTCTCGAAGATGCCGGCGGCGGTCAGATTAAAGGTGAAGATACCGGCGACCTGGCCGTCAATCACCATGGCCTTTTCATGCGTGTAGGTGAAGGCGGCCTCGTTTGCCCAGCGCACCGCAATGCCCTTCGCCTGGAGCAGGCTATACCCCTCCTGCGCCGATCGATCGGCGCCGTACGGTCGCTCCTCTAACAACACGCGCACACTCACGCCGCGGCCTTTGGCGCTTGCCAGGGCATCGACGATGGGACGTTCGGTGAGCAGATAGACTTCGAGCCGGATGCTGTGCCGCGCCGATGCGATCAGTGAGAGCACGGGTCCGGATTGTGAGGAGGGTTGGACGAAGATTTGCAACGTGGAAGGCGCCGCGCTTCCCCGTGCCGCGACCGGAATGGAGCCAAAAATCAGCCAGACGGCCAGGAGGGCGATGCCAACCGGCGAAAAACGCTTCAAACTCACGGGGTCATCATACGCCAGGACGCCGGTGAAGTGCTTCACAGGGGGAAATCTTCCGGAATCGAGACACCGGATGTGGCCCCACCGCCCAGGCGCTCGAAGACATCGTCACGACGTTCAGCCGGCTCCTCGACTCGCTCCGACGCCGTTTGGGTGAACTGCTCGAACGCCGTCTGGCACTTTTCCAGGATCGTCTCGACCAGTTCGGCACCGGGGGCGCCGAAGTAATCACGGGACGCAATCTGATCTCGCCAGCGACGCAGCCGGCCGAGTTCGCTATCCAGATTATCGACATCAGGGAAGTCGAAATCTTCGGCATCGACTTCGGTCAGTACGTCCCGCAGGAAGCGGACACAGGCGCGATGCAAGGCGCGGTACTCTTCGCGGCGTTCATCCTGGAAGCGCTGAATGAGGGTATCGGCATGGTTCGAGGCGAATTCGGGGGCCAGCAGCAGGTGTGGCGTCCCCTCATATTCGAGAATCCGATCGGCCACTGACCGGAGCTGGGTCTCGAGCTCGGGGCGGCGGGGCAGGACGGTCACGCCGTCACGCAGGTACACTGCTCCCAGCCGTTTCAGTTCTCGCCAAACATAGGCTCGTTTGCGTGACGGTTGGGACGGCACGGTGTAGATCAGGACCATCCAGTCGACCGCCATGCACGCCTCCTCGCTGGCATATTCTAAAGGGACTGATGCCGAGAATGGGCCACTAACCGGAGGGGCGGATCGATGCGCGTACTCATCACCGGTGGACGGGGACAGCTAGCCACCGATCTGATCCCGGCCCTTGCCGGATTCGAGGTGATGGCTCCCGGTCGCGAGGAGTTGGATGTCTCCGATGTCGCCGCGCTGGAGGCGGTCTTCGCCACGTTCGAGCCGGAGGTCGTGATCAATACCGCTGCCTATCACAACGTCGACCGGTGCGAAAGCGAGCCCGAGCAGAGTTTCCTGATCAACGCCGCCGTGCCCCAACGCCTGGCGGCGGCCTGCCGGCAAACCGATGCTTTATTCGTCCACCTCAGCACCGACTATGTATTCAACGGACGGCAACGCCGGCCCTACACCGAACGCGACGCCATCGATCCGGTCAGTGTCTACGGCGCATCCAAGGCGGCGGGCGAGCTGGCGGTGCGCGGCACGACGGACAAGCACCTGATCGTGCGAACCACCGGGCTCTACGGACACGCCGGTGTCGCCAGACCACGTGGCAATTTTGTCGAGACGATGTTGCGGCTCGCCAGCCGGGGAGAACCGATAACTGTCGTCGGCGATCAGATCCTCACCCCCTCCTTCACGCGGCACGTTGCCAAATCGATCGTGGCGCTCATCGAGCGAGGAGCCACCGGCACCGTTCATGTGACCAACACCGGCGAGTGCTCCTGGCATGAATTCACCGCCGAGATATTCCGCTTATCGGGGCATCAGGTCGACCTGAAATCCACCACCCAGGCCGAATGGCATGCGCCCGCCCGCCGGCCGGAGTATTCGGTGCTGGCACATGATGGTCTGTTGGAGGCTGGTGTCTCCGAGCTACCACACTGGCAGGATGCGTTGGCGGAATATCTCGCAGGTCGTGAGACAGCACGGGAGGCAGGAACGGCAGTAATTTCTCGCCAGGACGGGCCCACGCCCGGGGACCCTCTCGATCTACGGACGTAGTGCGGCCACTCGACGCCGCAGCGCAGTGGGCCGCAGCCCTTCGTTCACCAGGGTGCCGCGTCCCGCGTGCCGTCCCGCTTTCGCCAACATGACGAAAATACATGACATACACGTACCAAGCTCCTACGCGTCAAGGGCGGTGGCCCACTGCGCTGCGGCGCGGGGCCGCACTACGACTGTCAAGCTTGCCGAATTGATCCTGCATCGGCCGTTCCTCTCGGAGATCGTCCTGCGCTCTCATCGACCCGAGTACCAGAACACGGCAACTCGGATGATTGACCCAACCTGCGATCACTTCCCAGCATCTGACGGGCGAGCATCGAGGCGCAAGCTGCTTGCCGTCCGACCTCGAGGATGTTCTCGGGAAACCCTACCCATTCTCCGTGGTTCAGCACGGTCGGCGCCATAAATGCCGAAACGAGTGTTATCACGGCGCTTGTCTGCCATGCTGACGGGGAAAAGCTGGTGATGGTCTGCGGTCAACCGGTGATTCGAGCATTGATCGGGATCAGCAATCGCCCGCGTTCGCTACAATCTTGAATCGCACTCTCACAAACGGATGTGACGCCTTTGGCCACTCCGCACCGAGATTCCACGAGCCGACGGTGCCATGTCCATATCGGCTCGGCGCGATAGCGGCGAAGCGCACCACACCTGTAGCATTTGAGTGAAAGTAACCCGGTCCGAGGCCCGGACCAAGCGTCGTCACCCCCGCGAGCGCCCAGACGAACTCGACTTCGGCGTGTGGACCGGCATGAGTAAGTCTCACATGAGCCCAGGTGCGCCGGCCCGCTACAAAGCAGAGCGGGGTTATGAAGAGTCGCTGCCGCACTACTCGGCTACTGGGTGTTAACCGTGTATGACTGCCGCCTGCAATCACGGAATGCGCCGGCGATGAGCAGAGGCTCAGAATCAAGAAAGCGAGAAGAGCGCCGCATCGCTTGCCCATGTCTCATTCTCCTTTTGCGGACGCCCGCTCGCGGGCTCAGCCCCGGTTCTCGTCAACCACATCCATCCCACGTGCCGCGCTGAAGATCTGTCGATCCGTTTCTTCCAGCTGGGGACCGGTCTTATTGTGAACGTTCAGCTACGCAGCCGGCCCAGAAAACGATTGCGTAAAGGCATACGAACCTCGCGCATTCCTATCTCTCGGTTCCCTCCAACGGGCCCACACTCGCCGCACTAAAGTGGGGAGCTACTCCTTCTTGACGGTCATCGGATACGTTGTTGCATTCAGCCGGGGCAGGCTGCACTCCAGAATGCCTCGAACTCGCACTGAAATGTCTGACGACTCGTTCCGGACCAATAGTCACGCCCGCCTCCACGAATACACTTCCAGCTCCGGTGGGCCGGCATGGCAGGCGAGCAAGCCGGACACATCTACCGGGATTCGTTGCGCAATCTCGGTCGTGTAGTGCGATGCCGCTCCCGAGACCAGCAGCCCGCCCGCCAGGAACCCCTCATTGGGAAGCAGGTTCATGGTGATCTCGTAGAAGCGGCCGCCGACGGTGACGCGGTAGGTTGCTTGGGGATGCGATCGACAGAGGGTGAGCGCCGCCTGTGGTGTGAGCACTCCAGAAACCGGTCGGACGGTCGGATCATGGCTGTGCTCCGGTGCGGCCCGACGCCAGTCGGTCGCCTCGAGGAACGGACCGGAGCGGTCACAGCGGATGGTACCCGTTAACGTTACCCAGTAGACCTGGAACGGTGGATGTAGCATGATGACACCGAGACCGCCAAATCGTCGCCATCTGCCGCCCTCTACACTATTCGTCGGCACCACGGAGGAAGGGAACAGGGCTCCCTGGTACCCCGGCGGCCCTGGGTGAAACAAAAATATAGAGTACCCGGAGACGCGGACAGACGAGCGAGCAGCACTGCCTCTGGCGCATAAGCGATAGACCTGCGGAATGGTGAGTACGCGGTATGCCGGATCGCCCGGTGACTGGCCATGCGAGTTCGCCGCGCTAGCAGACCGCGCAGGCAGAACAACGAGAGTGAGCATCGCCATCAGGCCAAGTGACAAACCTTTCACGCTGTCTCCTCTTTCCTGGCTATCCTCGCTCGTTGTGTCCACTCCTTGAAACGGATGGCGCTCCCTTGTATAACGCCGGGCACTCCGATGTGTGACCAGTCGGGCGATTGGCACGTCATTCCCGAAACGTACCGCGATCCGGGTGGGCTGGACGATGGTGTGGTAGACACTCCCTAAATCCAACGACACGTCGTTAAGACGTCGCGCGCCAAATCGGCGGCGCGTCTCCTACACTTCACCGTGGCAGCAATGGTCCCAGGAAGAGGGTGAGTTGGTCCGCCGTCCTGCGTTCCCATCTCTCCAGTTGTCCGGGGCGCGCCCTGTGGATCAGGTATTCGTCGGGAGGGCCGACTCCCTCCTGACTTGACGCTCGCGCGGCCCGATATCGGGTCCATTCATTTCCGATTGCTTGCGCTGTCTCGGGCCGAACTTCAGCGAGACTATCAAGCAACCATCGCAGGAGTGCGATCCGCTGGCGGTCAACGCCCCGGACCCATCGCCTTGCCTCCGACTCGGACGAATTCCGCAGATGATCCGTTATGCCGTGAAATGCTTCGCGTGCTTCGAATGCCCGAGCCTCGTTGGCATCAGTGGAGTCCCGTGGGTTGACGTGAGTATATTCAGCTTCCCGTCCTCCCTGAGTCGCGTGATACCGCTCCGCGCGCTCCCGTCTCAGACTCTGCAGAAGGGACCGATGCAGTGAGTAATCAGCGTCACACAATTCGCAGGCCGCGCTGAAAGCCTCCCTACTGGCGCGCGCGTCATGCCATAGGTCGGGATTCGACTCGGCGCTCTGATGAAATCGAGTCAGCGTGGCTTCCAGTTCGAGAATGACCTCGCGAATCGTGCGCTTTTCGTTGTCCAATGACGCTTTCCCTTACGGCCCGTTTAACCAACCGTTTCCAATCCGTAGGCAGCGCCCTTGAGCACCTTCAGCGCCAGCAGGGCGCACTTGAGTCGGGCCGGTGAGATTTGGGGGATGCCAAGCTCTTCCAGCACAGCTTCCTTGCCGAGCTGGGCGACGGTTTCCACCGTCTGGCCCTCAATTCGGTCGAGCAGCAGTTCGGCCGAGGCCTGGCTGATGGCGCAGCCACGGCCGCTGAATTTGGCCTCCACCACGTTCCCATCCTCGATTCGGAGCGCGACGCTGAGGACGTCGCCGCAGAGGGGATTCTCGTCCTCGAAGCGATGGGTGGCGCCAGGAAGGTCGCCGCGATGTCGGGGGTTGCGGTAGGCATCCTGGATGATCTCGGTGTAGAGAGTGCTCACGCCGCCAGGATCCTCGAGGCCTTTTCCAGACTGTTGACCAATGCATCCACTTCGGTCTCGGTGTTGTAGAGATACAAACTGGCACGGGTAGTGGCGGCAACGCCAAGCAGATCGTGCAGCGGCTGGGCACAATGATGCCCGGCGCGTACGGCGATGCCTTCTTCGTCCAGAAACGAGGCCAGATCGTGCGGATGCACGCCATCCATGTTGAAGGCGACCACCGATCCTCGCTGCTCCGGACCGTACACGGTCACGGACGGCAGGGCACGGATTCGTTCCAGAGCGTAGGCCGTGAGGGCGCCATCGTGCTGGTGAATCGACTCCATGCCGATAGATTGCAGGTAGTCTACCGCGGCTCCCAGAGCAACAGCGTCCCCGACGCTCGGCGTGCCGGCCTCGAACTTCCAGGGAAGTTCGTTCCAGGTGGAACCTTCCAGCCTCACCCGCCGGATCATCTCGCCGCCGCCCAGGAACGGCGGCATGGTCTCCAGGATCGACCTCCGCCCGTACAGCACGCCGATCCCCATGGGGCCGAGCATCTTGTGACCGGTACAGGCAAGAAAATCGACGTCCAGGGCGCGCACGTCCATCGGGAAATGCGGGACCGCCTGTGCGCCATCGACGAGGTAGAGGGCACCCGCCCCGTGAGTACGGGCCGCGATTTCCTTCACCGGTGCGACGGTGCCCAGGACGTTGGAGATGAAGGTTGTGCTTACGAGCTTGACTCTGCCGGTGGCAAGATACGCATCCAGGTCATCAAGGTTCAGCGTGCCATCAGAACGCAGGCCGATAAAGCGAAGCTCCGCGCCGGACTGCGCGGCGAGAATATGCCAGGGCACCAGATTACTGTGGTGTTCCAGCACGGTGAGCACGACGATGTCGCCGGCTCGGATGTTAGCCTGACCCCAGGTGCGAGCGACGAGATTGATTGCCTCGGTGGCGTTGCGGACGAAGATCGTTTCCTCGCTCGACGCGCCGATAAAGCCGGCGACTTTGGCGCGTGCGCCCTCATACGCCGCCGTGGCCTCTTCGGCCAGCTCGTACACGCCACGATGGACGTTGGCATTGTGCTGGCGGTAGTAGCGGTCAAGTGCCCGCAAGACAGATAGCGGCTTCTGCGAGGTCGCCGCGCTGTCCAGATAGATCAGCGGCCGGCCCTTCATGGTGCGTTGCAAAATCGGAAAATCGGCCCGCACGGTCGCTGCGTCAAGTGGCTTTGCTCCTGTCCGCAGCGGCGCTTTGTCGAGTTCAATGGTCATGGTAACACCTTCCCTGGTAGATTATCCCGCCACTGTGTTCCTGGACCAAATCGGAGCCCGCAGCGCCAGTAGCGAACCCGCGCGGGCTACGTAGACAAGTCCTCGGGGATACCGCCTCCAATCGCTCTTCGTTGGGAATGTCGAGACCATAGGAATGCGCCGGAATACGCCGGAATGTGCCGGAATGTGCCGTAGCATAGTGGCTTTAGCCCGTTAGTCTCCCGGTAGGGTACTGCTCCCGATGTCACCTTGTTGCCGGGCGCTGTGGTGCGTGGGTGGCACTGTCGATGGGATACACTAACGCGCTAAAGCGCTAGGCTACGATGACTAGGCTACGATGACTTATATCGGTACCGAAGACTTCAGCGGGCAACGATTATCAGTTCCAGCGTTCGAGGACCATGAACGCCTTCGACTCGGGTGAGTTCGATATCGGAAGTGGCGGATAGGCCCGAAACCAGAGTGATCGGACGGCCGGCGATGGCCGCCTCCCGTAGCCGGGCGATCCCCTCGGGCACGAGCCCAACGATTTGATCCTCGCGCACGATACAAAGGCAATAGTCGGGAAGCAGGGAGATTGCGCGCCGGCCTTGATTCGGGCCGCTATCAAGCGCAATGGTTCCGGTCTGGGCGATGCCAAGGGTGCAGCCGGTGAGCACCCCGTCGCCGGCCTCGAGTTCCGTCGCGGATAGCTCCTCGTCGGTTCGGACTTCGACTTCCTGGGGTATCCAATCGGCCGGCAAATCGGCCGGAATCACGAGCCGGCGAATGCCATGCCGGCGGAGGGCATCGCCAATAGCGGCAGGTAGGTTCGCCGCATCGGTGCATCGTACCGATGCCTTGTATTCCGCCACCCGCTCGGCGAACAGCTCGACCGTCCGCTGGTGCCCCGATTCGTTCGCTTGCCGGTAATCGCGCGGGATTCGCGCCTCGAGAGAGTCTTCCAGCACGGGCACGTCACCCAATGCTTCACCGATTCGACGCAGGATCTCCTCGCGCGCCGTGCTCATTGGCGATTTCGCCACCATTGGCGAAAGGTCTGATCGGGGACCGTTGGGGCGTCGCGCATCGCGGTCCAGCCGGAGAGTTTTCCGGGTAACCAGCGAATGGAGCCGCCGCGTGCCAGCGGGCCCTGGCCGATCCGGGCCAGCCGCTGCGCGCGTTCGTAGCGCGTTCGGTCACCGAAGATGCGGGCCATCGCTTGCATGGCGACGTTTTCCGGATCGAGCCTGGCGCGCATTCCTCCCTCGCTCTGCTGATGCTGCACCACCCGGGCCCGGAGGTGAACGAGCACTTCAGGGATATTGATCGCCACCGGACAGACGTCGTAACAGGCGCCGCAGAGGCTGGAGGCGTACGGCAATGAGGGTGCCTCCTCGATGCCGATGAGTTGCGGGGTCAGGATAGCGCCGATTGGTCCCGGATAGACGGAACCGTAGGCATGCCCGCCAGTGCGCTCGTAGACTGGACAGACATTGAGGCAGGCGCTGCAACGAATGCAATGTAATGCCTGCCGGCCAATCTGGTCGCTCAGAACTCTGGTGCGGCCGTTGTCGAGCAGGACCAGATGAAACTCGCGAGGGCCGTCGGCGGCGCGCACGCCGGTCCAGATCGAGGTATAGGGATTCATTCTCTCGCCCGTCGAGGAACGTGGCAGGAGTTGCAGGAATACCTCCAGATCGCGCCAGGTGGGAATCACCTTCTCGATCCCCATCAGCGTGATCAGCACCTCGGGAAGAGTCACGCACATACGGCCATTCCCCTCCGATTCGACGACGGCGATGGAGCCGGTCTCGGCCACACCAAAATTTGCGCCGCTGATGCCCACGCGCGACCGCAGAAACGCTCGCCGCAAATAGCGCCGCGCAGCTTCAGTGAGCGCCGCCGGTTCGTCGGATAGTTCCGCGATACCGAGATGCCGCAAGAAAACCTCGC
Source organism: uncultured Chloroflexia bacterium (assembly GCA_963731225.1). Taxonomy (GTDB): domain Bacteria; phylum Chloroflexota; class UBA5177; order UBA5177; family UBA5177; genus CAVSUG01. Next base: position 1,367,753 of record CAVSUG010000002.1, on the reverse strand, counting down.
GGATTTCAGCTCGATTTTTGTGGATTGCCGGAACCAGGATGTGAGAGGAATGTTCACCTGCCAGCTGGATGATCAGTTCGGCAAGGTCGGTCTCGATAGCAGTGATGCCGTGGACGGAAAGGGCATCGTTGAGCCCGATTTCATCCGAAGTGAGGGATTTGACCTTGATCACTTCGCGGGCATTGTGATCGCTGACGAGATCGACGATGATCCCGTTCGCCTCGGCCGCATCGCGTGCCCAGTGAACCTGGCCGCCGGCACCTTGCACCGCTGCTTCCAGTTCGAGGAGGTAGCGATCGAGGTGGCGGATAGTGTGCTCTTTGATGGCACGTCCGGCCTCCCTCAGTTCCTGCCAATCGGGCAGTTCGCCCACGACCTGGGCGCGCTTCGCCCGGATGGTACTGGTGGCGTGGGCCAGGTTTCGTCGAAGCTGCGTGTCCCGCAGGGCAGTCCTGGCGGCTACATCGAAGGGAACGGCTGTCATCGGCGTTCCGTGGAGGCCAGGATTTCGGCCAGATGCATCGTCTTGACCCCGGCTCGTTGCCGGCGCAGCGCGCCCCCGATGTGCATCAGACAGGAATTATCGGCCGCAGTGCACACTTCCGCGCCGGTGCCGAGGATGTGCTGGACCTTATCGGTGAGCATTGCTATCGAGGTGTCGGCGTTCTTGATACTGAAGGTGCCGCCGAACCCACAGCACTCTTCGGCGCCGGGCAATTCGACCAGTTCGATGCCACGCACCTGACGCAAGAGCCGGATCGGGGAATCGCCGACGCGCAAGACCCGCAGCGAGTGGCAGGTGGGATGCAGAGTGACCCGGTGCGGATAGTAGGCGCCGACATCCTCGATGCCCAGCTTCTTCACCAAAAATTCGGACAGCTCCCAGACTCGCGGCGCCAGCACGGCTACCTCCCGTTTGAGCGACTCATCTCCCGATATCTCCGCCAGGCGAGCATAGTACTCGCGTACCATGCCCACACAGGACGCGGAGGGAGAGACGATCGCCTCGTAGGGCTCGAAGATGCGTACGAACCGGCGAGCCAGCGGCACCGCTTCGAGCTGGTACCCGGTGTTGAAGTGCATCTGACCGCAGCAGGTCTGATCGAGTGGAAACTCGACGTCGTGACCGAGACGTTCGAGCAGTTCAACCGTCGCCCGTCCTGTTGCCGGAAACAGGGTGTCGTTGAAGCAGGCGATGAAGAGGGCGACGCGCATGGCTTACTCTACGGGAATGTCCCAGACCAGCGCACCAGAGGTGCAACAACGTGGACGCATTGGCCAGTTTCCAATCCCTCGTCTTCAGATTCATTGTCCAGGCTTGACCGGTCGCCAGGTCGGCTATGATGCAGTAATGAATGCAATCCCGCCGGATCCGGCTGTTTCGCCAACCGTACTGAGAACACCCACTCACTCGATGATGTGCTGCTTCTCGCCCCACCAGCAGACCCTGGCGGACTCCTGTTGTTGCTCCTATCTGCGTTCACGCTGGCCATCCGGTTTGCGTTCGCGGGAGGGGAGAACCTGCTAACCCGCGCCGTCTAAGACATCCACACCGGTCAGCGTGACAACGCTGACCGGTTTTTTTATTGCCTGGAAAGGAGATGTGAACCGGTGAATCCAACCGTCTATCCCATGGCGCTCGATCTGGCCGGACGCCGCTGCCTGGTTGCCGGCGGTGGCACGCTGGCCCACGAGAAGGTCGAAGGCTTACTGCGAGCCGGCGCAATGGTCACGGTGGTCAGCCCAACGCTCACAGCCGGCATCGTCAGACTTGCGGAGGAAGGTTCGATTGAGTTTCAACAGCGTCCATTCCGCTCATCCGATCTCGATGGTGTCTTCCTGGCATACGGCGCCGACTGAGGATCGAGCCCTCAATGCCGGCGTCGCGAGCGCCGCCCGTACCGCTGGCGTGCTGGTAAATGCGGTGGACGACATCCCCAACTGTGACTTCTTCGCCGTATCGATAGTTCGGCGCGGCTATCTGCAAGTGGCGATCTCGACGAACGGCCTCAGTCCCGCCTTCGCGCGCTGGATGCGGGAATATCTGGATGCGCGGATACCGGAGGTGTTTGGCGAGCTACTGGAGATCCTGGCTGAAGTGAGAAGCGAACTTCGAACGCGCGGCCCGATTCCCGCCTACGAACGCTGGCAATCGGCCATCACCGAGGAGGTTCTCAGTCGCCTCAGAGATGGCGATCGACAAGGCGCTAAAGATCGGATAGTAGCCGGCCTCGTGGGTGAAGGTGAAACAGTCGGAACTGTCACCCTGATCGGAGCTGGGCCGGGTGCATCTGATCTAATCACGGTACGTGGCTTGCAGCGGCTGCACAGCGCTCAGGTGGTGGTCTACGACCGCTTGATCGATCCACAACTCCTGCGGGAGGCGCCGGAAGGGGCAGAACTGATCTTTGCCGGTAAAGCATCGGGCTTCACGGCGATCGATCAGAGGTCGATCGAGTCGATCCTGATCGAGAAGGCGCGGGCGGGTAAGCGGGTGGTGCGCCTCAAGGGTGGAGATCCATTCGTCTTCGGCCGCGGCGGCGAGGAGATCGAGGCTCTCGCCGGCGCCGGCATACCGTGGGAGGTCGTACCCGGCGTATCCTCGGCGATCGCCGCTCCCGCTGCTGCCGGCATCCCGGTCACGCATCGAGAGCTGGCATCGACGCTCACGATCGTGACCGGCCATGAACATTCGGCCAAGCCGGACTCCGGGGTTGATTGGGATTGGCTGGCTGGCGCCCGGGGCACACTGGTGGTGCTCATGGGTCTGGAGCAGCTCGGTTCGATCGCCGGCCGCTTATTAGCAGCCGGTCGGCACCCGTCAATCCCGGTGGCCGTAATTTCCGCCGGCACCTGGCCCCAGCAGCAGTCCGTCATTTCGACCCTGGAACGTATCGCCGCCGATGTGGCGGCTGCAGGCCTGCGCTCTCCAGCGGTCATTGTTGTTGGCGAAGTGGCACGCTTCCCCGAGACGCTCGCCGGTATCGGCGTGACTGATCTGCGGGAGGCAGTGTGAACGTTACCCCAGACCCAATGGAATATCAGAACGAAAGGAGACGGCCGTCCACCGGCATCACTGCGAGCGGTGGATTGCAGCCGAAGCACACCCATGCCTGACGCACCATCTATTGAACTTGTCCTCAAGCGCAATTCCATCGAACGATTGAAGCGCGAGAAATTCCCCTTCGAACTGATGAACGAACTGCCCGAGCTAATCGAACGCGGCTACGAGGACATCCCCGAAGAAGACATGGTCCGATTCCAGTGGTATGGCCTCTATCACGACAAGCCGAAGGTGGGCACCTTCATGATGCGCGTGAAGACGCCCAATGGCTTTCTCAGCCCCCACCAACTGCGGACTATCGGAGAGCTGTCGCAGCGCTTCGGCCGCAACGACGGCGAGCTCACCACCCGCCAGAACATCCAGTTGCATTGGGTCGAGCTCCATCATCTGCCCGATGTGTTCTCTACCCTCGATGCCGCCGATCTGACCACGGCGGGTGCCTGCGGTGATTGCGTGCGCAACATCACCGGCTGTCCGGTGGCTGGCGTGGACCACGAGGAGCTCTTCGACGTCGCTCCGTTAATCCGCCAGGCCGCCAGATTCTTCGACGGCAATCGCGAGTATTCGGACCTCCCGCGCAAGCACAAGATTACGATCAGCGCCTGTGCCTATCACTGCAACGCGCCGGCGATTAACTGCATTGCCCTGGTCGGCGTGATCAAAGACGGCATGCAGGGCTTCGCCGTCCGCGTCGGCGGTGGCCTGGCATCGGCGCCGCGCATCTCTCAGCATCTGAATGTCTTCGTTCCCGAAGACGAGGCGACTCGACGTGTTGCGAGCGATTCTCGATGCCTGGCGGTTCAACCTGAAGTACCGGATGTCGCGGGCCAAAGCCCGCTTGAAGTTCATGGTGGACGACTACGGGCCGGAGGGAATGCGAGCCGAGACCGAACGGGTGCTGGGTCGCCGGCTCGAGGACCTGCCGGACACACCCCACCGGATCGGTGACACTGAACACCTGGGCATTCATACCCAGAAAGGGGGAGACCGATCGTACATCGGCTTCCCTGCCTATCTGGGCCGCATGAACGGCGAGCAGATGATCGCGATTGCAGGAATCGCCGAATCGGTGGGCGGCGATGTTCGCTTGACCCGCCAGCAGAATTTCATCCTGGCCAACGTGCCCAATGCGCTGGTGCCGCATGTGGTGGACGAGGTCGCGAGGATCGGCTACACCCTGGAAGTCAACCGACTGCGGGGCACGTCTCTGGGATGCACCGGATCTCCGCTCTGTAACTACGCGGTGGCCGAGACCAAAAGCAAGCTCGACGAGATCGTGCGACACCTGGAAGGCACGTTTGGTCGGGATGCCGAGGGAATCGTGGTGAACCTCGATGGTTGCCCGCATTCGTGCGCGCAACACTGGGTGGCGGATATCGGACTGCAGGGAAGCACGCTGCGCAGCCGGGACGAGAACGGCGCCTCTCTCGGCAAGATCGAAGCCTATGAGATCTACCTGCGTGGCAGCCTGGGTGAAGACGCCGCCATTGGGCGTCCGATCGTGCGCCGGGTGCCGCACGACCAGGCCAGGTTCTACGTTGAGCGCCTGGTCGGATCGTACTTGCGGGATCGGCGAACGGAAGAATCGTTCCGAGACTTCGCCGACCGGTCGAGCGACGAGGAGTTGATTGCCGCGGCCAGCGGTCGGCCGGTGACGGAGGTGGCCGCTGAACTGGCCAGCAAACAGCGGCGTGGGGTGCCGGAGGAGGTGGCGGTCTGATGGTTGCCGATCTCACCGAGTATCTCGACGAGTGGGAAGTGGGCGAGCTGGCAATCGAGCTGGACGATAAGGACCCACAGGACATCTTGCGCTGGGGAATCGAGCGGTTTGGCCGCCAGCTGGCCATCTGCACCAGCTTCCAATCGGATGGGATGGCGATTCTGGACATGGCCTGGCGTATCGATCCGTCCGTTCGCATCTTCACCGTCGATAGCGGTCGCACCCATCCGGAAACCTACGACCTGATCGAACGAGTTCGCCAGAAGTATAGCCTTGCCGTCGAGATCTACCATCCCGATGCTGCTCAGCTGGATCCGTTCGTGCGGCGGGAAGGGGTGAACCCCTTCTACCGCTCGGTGCCATTACGCTTGCGCTGCTGCGAGATCCGGAAGGTCAATCCACTCAAGAAGGTGCTCGATGGGCTGGATGCCTGGGTGACGGGTTTACGTCGCGACCAATGGGCCAGCCGCTCGAACCTACGCAAGATCGAAATCGATCACGATCACGGTGGGTTGATCAAGATCAATCCGCTGGCCGACTGGATGGAGGAGGAGGTCTGGGAGTACATCCACCATCATGACGTCCCCTACAACCAGCTCTACGACCAGGGCTACACCAGCATTGGTTGTGCGCCCTGCACCCGTCCGACGGCAGCGGGGGAGGATGCCCGGGCCGGACGCTGGTGGTGGGAGAAGAACGCGCCCAAAGAATGCGGCATGCACTGCCCCATCGAGACTGGCGGCTTCGAACACGAAGCTGAAGTGTTACTGGACCGTGAAGAGTATGGAGGGGAACGATGAGGATTGGCCAGACGGAACAAGAACTGCTCGAACAGGAAATCAACGCACTCGGTCAGCTGCTGCGCGACCCCGCCGCCCGAGCACGCTACACCGAATTGCGCGACCAGATTCGGGACGGGGAGGTGGCCGAGGAGCTTCTCGGTCACCTGGGCAACGTCCTCGAATTGGGTCTGCAGAGCGGCAGATTGCGCAAACTGTACGGCGCCGACGGTGAGCAGGCGCTCACGAGACTCTTTCACCGTACCCCGGCAGGGGGCCGCCTTGCTCGATGAGGCCAAGAGTGTGTCGCACGCGTTGAATGGCCTCTCGGCGCAACGAATCGAGGACATTCGCATCTCCGCCCTGGGTCCCGGCGCCTATGGGCTGGCGATCGACACCGATCGATGTCAGATTAACGTCCGTCTCGATCGCTTCGGCGTGCGCGTCGAGAATGTTGCCATCGGAATCTGAGCATGGCCTTTATCGTCACCCAACCGTGTCTGCAAGAGCGGAACAAATCGTGCATCGAGGTCTGCCCGGTCGACTGCATTTACACCGGGACTGAGGACCTGGATCGGATGGTGTACATCAGCCGCGACGAGTGCATCGATTGCGGCGCCTGTGAGAGCGCCTGTCCGGTGACCGCTATCTTCGACGAGAACGATGTGCCGGACGAATGGCAAGAGTATGTCACCGTGAACGACCTCTGGTTCACCGATCGCGAGGCGGCGAGGGAGTTGGTGGATCAGCTCGTAACCTGATGGTTGGGATGGATCTGGTGACCGGCCACCCAATCGGCCGACAATTCGCGGCACCCGTTGTAGCGCGGTGCTTCAATCCCCGCTCACCGGTGAAGTATTAGCAGGGTTCCAGTTTTACTAATCCCGCCCGGTGACATGGGCCCATTCCACATTGGTACCGTATCTGTCTGCACCAGTTTCCGGATGGATGTAGTGAACTGGGATCACTGCTCATCGGCACGGGCAATCGGGGAGAGACACACCGAGCTACAGTGCCCCCGGTGCATCGGGACGGATCTGGTTTCCGGCCAATTGACAGGAGCTTCGGCTAGCGGGATGATAGGGCCAGGGAGACAGGTGACATGGAGTTCGTCAGGGGACGATACCGGCTGGAGAAAGCACTTAGTTCGGGCGGCATCGGACAGGTATTCGCCGCCTTCGATGAGAAGGAAGATAGTCCGGTCGCGGTTAAACTGACTCCTCTTCCCGATGGCGCGCTCCAAGCAATTGCGCCTCATCTCACCGATTCCACAGCCACACTTCGCTGGCTGCGCCATCCGAACCTCGTACACATCGGTGACATATTCGTCGAGGATAACCGGATCGCCATCGTGATGGAACTGTCACAGGGTTGACATTGTGGCAGCTCGTTCATCGCGGCATGCAGCTTGACCAGTTGCAGCGAATCTTCGCGCAGGTGGCAGGTGGCCTTGGGTACCTCCACGAGTACGGCATCGTTCACGGTGATCTCAACGCCAGCAACCTCATGGTGCTGCCCAGTGGGGAGACCAAGATCCTGGACTTCGATCTGGCCGCATTGGGCGTTTTGGTCCCCGGCACGCCGGCATACATGTCGCCCGAGCAGCAAGCCGGGCGACCCCTGGATGCCCGGTGCGACATCTTTTCCCTGGCAGCGGTGATGAAATTCGCGGTCGGCGAGTACACACCGTCCGACCTGCCGCCCGCCCCCGAAATCGTTTCACCACGGAGGCAGCCACCTGGTTGGGATGATCCGCTGGTCCGGCTCGCCTGGACGGACCTGATCGCGAAGAGCTATGGCCGCCGATCCCTCGCATCGCTATCAATCGGCCGGCGAAATGCGCCAGGCAATGCTAGCCTTCCGCTACCCTCGCGCTCTGCCCACTTGTCGGCGTTGATGCCTGCGGCGGCAGCGGGGACTACCAGTGGAGATCGCCGCCGGCTGGTGAGCCACCGAAGCCGAGTCGGAGTTCGCCGATCGAGCCAATCCGTACTCTGATGCCGGCGGTTCCGCTGAGGCTCATGGTCGAGTGGAACCCAGTGACGCTGGCGACACCGGCGCCCTGCGCTGACCCAGTTCGGCGGGGAGCGAGCCAGCGGCTCTTCGCCACCGAGCTATGCGCCGGCGCCGGCGCCAGCATCCGCGATGCCAACATCGCCCGCGCCGATCCCGGATGATGCCACAAACCACTGCTCGCAGGTTCCTCCGCGCTCGGCGCTCACTGGCAGGCGCGACCCCAGCGCCTCCCGCGCAATCGATCACGAGCCGGTCGGGGCAGCTCGGTTCCGCCCGAGGTAACCCCTGAGCGCTCCGGGAGCACTGAAACCATCGAGATGTCGGCGTACTATCCCGAAGGAAGTCGATCGCCGGTCAGTGGTATCCGTTCTACGCCTATGTATTTATACCTTCGGCGGCATCGGCCGTCACCGCTGATGCATCGGGCGAGCTGGCCTCTGAGTTCCAGCGCTACCGGAAGCGGCGGACAGACGGCGACGCAGAATCTGGCCCGAGGCACGCTGGTGATTCGGCGACGCCACAGGTCGATGGATTTCAGTTCAATCCACCGACATTTCCATCGGCTTCTTTGAAGATGTACACCGTCTGGATTTCAGGCTGCGGGCGCCGGTGTCGTGCCAGATCGAGCGTTCAATGGCATGCTCACCTTCACCGTCGAAGGCATCATCATCGCCGATATCCCTCTTTCCATATTCGTCGGCACCGACCGGTGAGGAGGAATCGATTCAGCCGGTCACAGCCACGAGCTCGCCGTATGACGCCATCTTCTGCAGCTACAGTCATGCCGATGAGGCGATTGTGCAGCGGGTGGAACGGGCGTATCGCGCGCTGGGTATGGCGTTCCTGCGCGATGTTACCATGCTAAAGAGCGGGCAGGATTGGAACGAAGAGCTGCTGCACATGATCGAGCGGTCGGACATATTTCAGTTATTCTGGTCGGCCAATGCGGCGAAGTCGGAGTATGTGGCTCGCGAGTGGCGACATGCGCTCCGACTGGGGAAAGATGTGTCCAGCTTCATCCGACCGGTGTACTGGCGGCAGCCCATGCCGGCGCCTCCACCGGAGCTGGCACGATTCCATTTCGCCTACGACTCGGGGTTGCATGACGATCAACCGGAACGCGAGGAGCGTCGTGGCTGGCGTCCCTGGCGACGCCAATGAAAATCTCAGTGGTCGTGCACCCGAATGCGCGGAATCCAAGGATCGAGGGCAGCCCGGAGGACACGCTGCACGTCTATGTTCGTGCACCGGCCCGGGAAGGAAAGGCGAACAAGGCAGTGGCCGAAGCTCTGGCTGAGTACTTTCACACCGCCAAAGGATGTATCGCGCTGTTGTCCGGGGCAACAGCGCGAACCAAAATCTTCGAGATCATCGAGACATAACTCATTACAGTCGTGGGAGCGGAAGTGCAAGTGTAAGGCTCCCACGATATCGAGAGGTCACCGTCGTGACGCGTACATCGACGCGATAGCGACCGAACATCGGGAGATCAATGGTTCCGGTGTAATAGTGAGAATGAGCGATGAGCTCGGTGCGTTGCGGCGGCATCTTCATGTCGAGCATGGTGAAGGTGAGCGTGACGGAAATCGGTCCGGCAGCGATGTGACCGTGCTGGCGCACGTCGATCCGAACCGAGTTTTTGCCCGGGATTGTGGGCGAGAGTGAACCGACCGCTACCAGGCCGGCGGGCAGTTGGCTGATGAGTCGGGTGGTCGTGGGTTGAATGATCAAACGAGGATCGGTTGTCGCCGGTGTCGAGCCGGCGTTACCGGCCCGCACTATCGAGATCCCCGTACCGAGAGCGATCACCAGGGTAAGTCCGAGCACCAGTCCCAGGAGTGTGATTCCGGGTCGCGAATGCCACAGTCGCATCTAAAAGGCCTTGCCCTTTCCGGTAGCGTGACGGTGCCGTTGGGGATAGCGATTCTGGCTACCTCCAACGGCACCGAGGAGTGTTACGCCAGCACCCGAATGGTGCCGTCCATGCCGGGGTGAATCAGGCAGCTATAGTGGTAGATTCCTGGTTTGGTGAAGGTGATGGAGAACGTGTTGTGGGGAGGCTGTAGCAGGCCCGAACTGAGCATCCCGGTGCCGTTGTACACGTGTCCGCCGGTCGGGAGGACTACCTGGGGGTTCAAAGTCAGCTTCGGTGGGCCGCCTGCCTGTGGCACCGGCACGATGAAGTTGGCGCGCAGGTGAGCGATCGTGGCGGCTGGAGCGAGGGTGATGGTATGGAACTCAGCGCCCCGCCAGGTCACGGTGTCTCCGGCGTGAATGGTAAGTATCTCGGGGAAGTAGGCATCGGCGGCGCTGGTGCTGGGGCCGTAGCCGGTAAGAACCGAGTAGTTGTGGGATGGCGCCGGACGGGTGTGGACGACAACCACTCCGAACATGCCCGGGAAATGTAACAGGCAGAAGTAGCGGTAGGTACCGGGACGGGTGAACGTAACACTCCACCGCTGTCCCTGGCGAAGGAAGCCGGAATTGGCGAAGCCAGTGCCATCATAGGTGGCGCTGCGGGTGGGAAAGGCGAGCATGGGATTGAGCGCGAGTTGTGGCGGTCCACCCTGCTGTGGAGTCACCAGGACTCTGGCCCTGGATAACCCTTGCAGTACTGACATCGGCCCGAAGCTGACGGTATGCGGCTCGAGCTTGCTGTGATTGACCCACGTAATCGTGTCGCCGACGTAGACATTGATCTTGTGCGGGTTATAGACGTTGGCGGCCCAGTCGTCCTGGCCATAGCCGAGAGTCGCAACGAAGTGCTGGGGCGACGTGGGGGCGGTGCTTGGTGGCGGCGATGCGGAGAACGTTACTCCCTGGTTGACGAGCAACAGTGCGACGAGCAGTGACAAAGCAATCACTGCGCTGCCCAGTCGGTGTCGTGGTCGATACATGATCGTTCTTCCTCCTGTGTTGATTTCGACTCTACCGACCAGTCTGCTCCTGATCTGCCCTCATGACCAGGAGCAAACCACGCACTTTCCCACGCAATTCCCGACCGCGAGATGGTTCGGGCGTCGGATAGAGGCGTGCTACTATCGCGGTATCCCGGCGGAAAGCACTCCCTTCGCGGGGCGATGGCACGGTGACGGCGGATCACATGGCAGAATTTGGATCGCTATTGCGGCAGTATCGAAAAGCCGCGGGACTGACGCAGGAAGAGCTTGCCGAGCGGGCTGGACTGAGCGAGCGTGCCATCAGCGACCTGGAGCGTGGGGCTCGCACGCGACCCTGGCGAGATACGATTACGCTTCTTGCCACCGCGCTACAGCTCGGGAACGACGAGCTTGATTCGCTGGAGCAGGCGGTGGCGCGTTCGCGTCGGACGCCTGAGGCAGTCAACTCGCAGCCGTCCATGGGACACCTCCCGTCCGGGATGGCGCCTCTCCTCGGACGAGAACGGGAAGAGGCGGCGATCGTCCACCTGCTGCGATTGGATGAGGTGCGGCTATTGACGCTCACCGGCACCGGTGGTGTGGGGAAGACCCGTCTTGCATTGCGGGTGGCGAGCGCCGAAGCGTCCGCCTATGCCGGTGGAGCACGCTTCGCATCACTGGCGCCGGTGCGAGACCCTGGGCACGTTGCCTCTGCCATCACCAATGCCCTTGGGCTCCAGGAGGCACGCGGAACTACATCCCGGCAGACCCTCCAGAACGTCCTGCGCGGTCGTCAACTTCTCCTCCTTCTGGATAACTTCGAACATGTGCTCGATGCCAGCCCACTGGTCGCCGATCTCCTCGCGTCTTGCCCGCAACTTACCGTGCTTATCACCAGTCGCGAGCCTCTCCATCTTCCCGGTGAGCAGGAGTTCCCGGTACCGCCGCTGGCCACACCGCCGAGAATCGAGGGCCCCGTTTCCGCCGACTATCTTGCTCGGTACCCCGCATCTGCCCTCTTCCTGGCTCGCGCTCGCGCCGTGAATCCTGAACTGGGCGTTAACGACGCCCAGGCCGCCGCTATGCGCCCAGATCTGCCGCCAGCTCGATGGCTTGCCGCTTGCTATCGAATTGGCGGCGGCACAGCTCAAATACGAATCGCCGCTACAACTTCTGCCTCGCCTGCAGCGGCGATTCGAAGTGCTGGTCGGCGAGTCGAGAGGTGTACCGGGCCGCCAGCAGACGATGCGAGATTGCATCGCCTGGAGTTTTGAGTTGCTTAACTCCGGAACAGCAAGTTGTCCTGTGCCGGCTGGCGGTCTTCGTGGGCGGGTGTTCCGTCGACGCGGCCGGGGAGATTGTCCGATCCGCTGGACTGCCACACCTGGACGTCGTGGGCACGATACATTCGTTGGTCGACAAAAGTATGCTGGTTGCTACCGGGTCCGATGAGGATGAGCCGCGTTTCACGATGTTAGAGACAATCCGAGAATATGCGTTGGAGCGGCTGGATAAAGCCGGCGTGAAGCAGCCCGCATATGCTGCCTATGCACGCTACTACCTGACGTTGGCCGAAAAAACTGGACGCGCTATATGGCAGCCAGACGAAGCTCGATATCTTCTGCGGCTCACCGGCGAACGTGAAAACCTGCGAGCAGTCCTCGGCTGGGCAATCGAGGAGGACGTCGAGATTGGCCTTCGAATCGCCGGGGCGCTCAAGCGTTTTTGGAATTATGATGGCCACTTCAGCGAGTGGCGGGGCCAGATTGAGCAACTGCTCAGGCGGGGCGGGAATGCGCCTCGGCCGCTACGTGCCGGCGCATTGAGCGCTGCCGGCTGGCTTGCGCTCCTTGAAGGTGACACGGCCACAGCGGTCGATCGACATCGAGAGGCCTTACAAATCGAACGCGACCTCGATAACCGGGCGATGATCATGTGGACTCTGGACGGACTCGGACTCGCCCAGGTGAGTGGAGGTGACGCTACTTCGGCAGCCACTAGCTTTCAGGAAGCTATCGATATTTCGTGGGAACTTGAAGTGTCGCATTTACGCGGTCCGGCCGAGTACGGAATGGGCCTTACTTTTCATGTACAGGGCGATCTGGACCGCGCCCGCGAGCATCTCCAGGTGTCAATCGAGCTCTATCGGAACCTTCAGGAGCGCTTTGCCATCGGATCGTCGTTGCGCGCCCTCGGTGCGGTGGCACTCGCTCAGGGAGAGTATGCTCAGGCCCAGTCTCTATATCAGGAGGGATTACAGGCTGCACTCCGCGTCCAGCATCGAGAAGGCGTCGCCACGTCGCTCGAAGGGATTGCCGCGGCTCTGGCGTCTCTCGGACATCTCGAGCGAGCCGCTCGCCTCTGGGGTGCGGCCGAAGCCGTCTATGAGGAGTTGCATGGCCCGGCGGGGGATGGCGAAGTTCCCCTGGCTCGCCTTCCCCAGCTCTCGCCGCACCTGAGCACGATAGCTACCCGATTCAGCGAACCAGGATGGAAAGGAGCCCAGGCGAAAGGCTATTCCGCTCCCCTGCACGAGACCATTGCTTCGCTGGAGGATATACCCGCGGTGTCGAGAGCGAAATAGAGGATCGGCTCGGCGAATTGGCGCTCAGGCGTGCCACAATGGATTGGAGCGGTCGGTACGCACTTCGTACTCCATCTGGCAACTGTTTCAGATGCGCAATCGAGGTCCGTCGTGGCAACGCTCGGGCAACGGAGAGCATACTATGATCCGTGGAATTTACAAAGCACTGGGCCTGTACTGGACGGCACGATCGATTGCTCGCGGTCGATACCCCCAACGAGTGGCGCGCCGGTCGATCTATCGCCAAACGGGAAGGATTGCGCGCAAACTGTTCAAGCCATAGTGCATTCTCTGTATAGATGGTATGTAGTGGAGGATGAAACCACCCCCGTGCGTGCGTCCTCCTGATCCACCGGGCAGCACAGCATGACGACTGGGTCCTGAGCTTCGGCGATGAGATCTGGTGCACCCACGTGAAGCAACCCGCGCTCCACCGTTGGACCGTCGAGCCCGCTCGACTCGTCACGCAGTGAGTCGCGAATGACGATCCTGATCCTAAAGCACTGGCCTGCCATGGCCTGTTCCTGCTCTCGACGGACGAACCCTGGCTGCGCTTTGTAGACAGGTGTCCGGTGAGCGCCATCACCACCCCGTTCCTGGCCGACTGTTGTGCGCGGCTGGGAGCACGCGGGAAGACGGCGCTGTTCCTGGTCTGAGATAACGCATCGTGGCACATCAGCAAAGAGGTCACGTGCTGGGTCCGCGCGCACAACCACACGCTCAGACGTGATGGACCAGAGGTGCGCATCGTCACCTGCCAACTGCCGTTCAAGGCGCCCTGGCTGAATCCGATCGAGCCTAAATGGCTGCACGGAAAGTGCGCCGTCGTCGAACTGGCGCGGTTGCTCTCTGCCGCCGAACTGGAAGAGCGAGTCTGTGCCTATTTCCACTGTCATCAGCAGAATCATCTCATTGCACAAACTGCCGCTTGATCATGCGCTAGCGAAGAGCGACACTTCTTGTGAATACGTCTGTGGGATTGCCCAACTCCCCAGCGTTCGTCATCACAAAAAACTGATAGAAGGTATCGCCTGCGGCGGCCAATCCCTCGTAATCTCCCAAGAAGTAGCCGCACTTCTTGCGGGCGAACCTTGAGTTTCAACCAGCCCCCCATAGCGATCCGCTTATGAAAGCGCTCCCCGCTGTCCGTCTACCAGGTAAACCAGTAGCGAGTCGGCCAGCGAGGAACGTGCCGGTGTTCGCGATGGTGTAAAACTACACGCCTACTGCACCGCTGCCATCAACTGCAATCGAGGGGGTGAGCGCCCTCAAACCGCCTCGAATGCTAATCTCGCGCTCGTACTTCCAACGCTCGCCGCCGTCGCTCTATGTCGAAAGCGCTATCCCTATCGTATTTCCCCCCGCGAAAGCGAGCGTCCTGCCATACGACGTACAAAGCATGCGTCCTCTGGTCATAGGTAGCACTGGAAGCTGCACTCCGTCCCGCGGAGGAATGTAGCGATCCTGTTCCCCCGCGATCTGTCCAGCGCTATCTGTCTCTGCGCCCCCCAGGTAGTCCCGCCATTCCTCTACGTAGCGATCGCCACACTCAGCTTGCGGATAGCGCCGCTGACCGAGTCCTGTGTCTCCCAGTCAAACACATCGTATAGAGCCCTACGCCCAACAACAATCTGGTCGCCCTCAGTAAAATCTTCGCTGTTGTTGGGGAACAACCGTGCTGTACGCGACCATGTCTTGCCGCCGTCATTAGTAATCACTATCCATTCTTACGCGCCTCGAGCCGAGGCCTACTCGCGCCACACCACATACGCCGTGCCAGGCCCGCGGCTGTCCGCTGTCACTGAGTCCTTGTCACCGCCGCCTTCAACCAGAGTAACAGTTACTCCCCAAGTCCGCCCGCCGTCTTGAGATACTGCCACTAGCACTCCACTATCAACCTGCCGTGCGCCGTATAAATCTTGCTCTACAATCCCAGTCGCGTAGATCGTTCCATCTGAGCCTACCAAGACCCATGCGTCTCTAGCAGAGTTGTAGTCAGCTCCGCCTGCCGCGCACGCCGTAAAGAGAAAAAGAACCTGCTTCCAAGAGACCCCGCCATTAGTAGAGTACGCTGCGACTAGACCAACAGCTTCCCCGCTAAGCAAACTATCCTGCTGCCAGATACCTACGAGAACACCTGCCCCCACCGTGCCTGTCTACCCAGCGCCTACTTATATCTCAACCTCTGCACCCTTATACGCCTCTTCTGTGACCGAGCTGTCAGTACAACAAGCGTAAATATCCTCACCTGAGACACTCACAAGCTGACCCACAACAACTAGAGCGCTAACCTCCTGTCGAGAATGAGCTAAACTCACCATCTGCAGCGTTCCTACTGATAGCCAAGACACCGAGAAACGCCATTCTCAGTCGCCCCAACTAGTTCTTCCTCGATAATCTACCATCTTCCTCGTCTTCATGATGCCCTGAACACTCTAACACCTTCTACAAACACTCTCCCACCTACTTTCAAAACTCACACCTACATTTTCACTTCATCACCTCATACATACACCTCTTTTCTTACCTTATCCTCTCTATACTAACACTAATTCCTCTTGAGATTGTAACTACAAATATAACATCTCCCATTCAGACAATCTTCACAATCTTACACTATCTTACCATACTACTACACTTAACAACAAAAACAGTTATCCACTTCTATTATATTACACTCACACTCACTTATCACCACACAATTCACACCACTATACTATATCTAACAACCTTACACCTTATCCTTACAACAGCCACCCACTCACTGCCAGTGCTGCTCCCCACCCCCAACGAGTGCGCGCCGGTCGATCTATCGCCAAACGGGAAGGATTGCGCGCAAACTGTTCAAGCCCTGAGCCGATTCCCACCCGAAAACCACTTCCATCGTGGTCGCACGCTGTAGGCTAAAGGAGAGACGGCGTTCGAGGAAGGGAGTTCGACTTGAAAGCTAGCAATCCGACCATCAATGCCTCAGCCGCACGATCGCTAACTCTCGGAGGCGATCTTGAGGTACAGCGCATGGGCTTCGGAGCCATGCGACTCACCGGTGCCGGCATTTGGGGCGATCCGGATGATCCCGAGGAATGCAAAGCAGTACTGCGCCGTGCTGTCGAACTGGGCGTGAACTTCATCGATACCGCCAACTCGTACGGCCCGGAGGTTTCCGAACTCCTGATCGCCGAGACGCTGTACCCCTATCCGGATGGGCTTGTTATCGCCACCAAAGGAGGTCAGGTACGCCCCGGACCAGGCAAGTGGGTCCCTGATGGCCGGCCGGCACAATTGAGAGCGGCGCTCGAGGGGAGCCTTCGTCGCCTCCGGCTGGATCGGATCGACCTGTATCAGTTGCATCGCCCCGATCCCAACGTTCCGTTCGAGGAGTCGGTGGCTGCCCTGGCTGCCATGCGTGACGAGGGAAAGATCCGCCACGTGGGTCTCTCGAACGTGTCGACCGAACAGCTGGCTCAAGCGCAGAACATCGTGCCGATCGTGTCGGTGCAAAATCATTACAATCTGGGCGACCGTGCGTCGGAAGACGTGTTAGAGGCATGTGAGCAGACCGGCATTGCCTTTATTCCCTGGGGACCACTGGCGCAGGGGTCGCTCTCCCGGTCAGGTGGGCCACTCGACCAGGTGGCTCGTCGGCACGACGCCACTCCAGCGCAAATCAGTCTCGCCTGGCTGCTGCGCCACTCTCCCGTGATGTTGGTTATCCCCGGAACGTCAAGGGTTTCGCATCTGGACGAAAACGTGGCCGCGGCCGCGATCCAACTGAGCGATGAAGAGGTCAGGGAATTGGGCGGCCCTCGTTAGGCGGTGGATCGTAACTCGAAGTCAGCCACTGAATCGAACCGCCCGTGTCGCTGCGTGAGGAAGGACAGAGAACGTGCGAGATAGTCAACGATGGCCGCCGCTGCCGTGGGCAGAGTGGCAAGACACCGGTACGACACTTCACATGTGGACTCAGATCGTGGGCAAGGTCAAACTCGAGCTTTCCCCGTTCCTCAATGAATGGTGGCAGGTCGCATTTCCGCTAACAGCTCGCGGCATGACCACCGGACTCATCCCGTACCAGGACCGCGCCTTCCAGGTCGACTTTGACTTCATCGATCACAATCTCTTCATTCGCACCGACGATGGGATCACGAAAGCACTGCCACTTATCCCTCGCACCGTTGCTGACTTTTATCGAGAGTTCATGGATTCGCTCGCGGCAATTGGTATCGATGTGACCATCAACCCTGTCCCTACCGAAGTTCCTGACCCGATTCCGTGTGACGTGAACCGCACTCACGCCTCGTACGATCCTATTCCGGTCACGCGTTGGTGGCGCCTACAAGTGCAGACGGCGAAAGTGATTGAGCGGTATCGCTCGTCATTCGCCGGCAAGAGCAGCCCAGTCCATTTCTTCTGGGGCTCTTTTGATCTCAGCCACACTCGCTTCTCGGGACGCAAAGCACCCGCCATGGAGGGAGCGCCGCGCTTCTTTCAGATCGCCGAAGATCAGGAGAACATCGCCTGCGGTTTCTGGCCAGGGAATCCCAATGCTGCCGGAGTGACGCTCGGTGAGCCTGCCTTCTATTCCTATATCTACCCGGCACCCACCGGATACCGCGACGCATCGGTGTCAGCCGAGTTCGGCCTATTTCGATCAGACCCTGGGCGAATTCGTATTGCGCTATGCGGATCTCAGAGCGGCCGATTCGCCGGAAGAGATGTTGCTGGCCTTCTTTCAGAGCACCTATGAGGCGGCGGCCAACCTGGCCGGGTGGGATCGAGAGGCTCTGGAGATGAGAGTGCCGGGGTAGTTCAGTCGGTGTGACTTTGGGCTCCAGCCACGGGACGGTGTCCCGGGGCGCCGCTTCTCACTCCCGATCGGGAGTCTCGGTCCCATTCACCGCGAGCGGTGAAGTCGGCGAGATCAAATCGGTGTGCGGATCGTCCGGCAGTATGAGTGGCGCTCGGGGCGCCTGCGAGAAGTCGAATTCGGAAAGGAGATTCCCGAGCTGGGAAACGTTCTCCCGCACATCCGGACGTGGGTCTGGCCGTCCGTCAGTTTTGGGGTCGATCCGCTGACCGCCGAGGAAGTCATCCTCGATGAATGTAAGGTAGGCGTCAAAGCTGAGGGTTTGGTGGTCGATGTATCCCTTTTTGGCATACGGGCTGATCATGAAGGCCGGCACTCGCAATCCGTAGCCATTTTCGTCGACCTTCGGTGGCACCACATGATCGTAAAAGCCTCCCCAGTCATCCCAGGCAACAAAGATGGCAGTACTGGACCAGGAGGAACTGTGCATGATCTCGTTGATGGTCCGGGTAACGTAGGTCTGACCGGCCGACACCAGGGCGTCCGGATGTTCACTCTCGGCTACTGAAGGGGCTATCCACGAGACGGAGGGGAGCGTGTCGTTCTTCAAGTCGACGGAAAGTTGATCGACGGATTGGATGTTCCCCTCCTGGTGATCTTGTTGCACGGTGGTAAACGCCGGGAGCACATTCCAGTACATCAAGCTGGCCTGGTTGGGACCACTTCCCGTGGCAACGTAATATTTCCAACTGACATTCGCCTGATGGAGCAGGTAGGTGATGTCCGTCCAGGCATACGGACCGGTTGTACTCGCCGCCAGGTCGGTGTCATTGACACAGCTCGATGGATCGTCCGCCCTGGAGCAGTCCGCCGACCAGCCGGATACAAGGTAGAGGTGCGCCGGCAGACTGTACGAACTGACCGGCGAGAACATGTGATCCTGCAGCACGAAGTTCTTCGCATAGGCCCAGTAATTCGGGATATCGCTGTCATCGTGGTAGCCCATGACATCGGGAGGTGCAGTTGCCTGGCAATTGGGGCCATCGGGATAGCAACCGCGTCCGGGCGATTGCTCGGCGACAGTGACGAACCCATCCATCTTGCCGCCATCCACATCGCGGGAAACATCTCCATACAGGTGCTCACCGCCGGCATTTTCATCGGAACGATCGTGGTACGGCTTGGCGCACTGATGCGCTCGAGGGTCGGGGACGCACACCGCCGGCTGCCCATCTTTCATGGGAATGCCGTCGGCGCCCGGAAAGGTGCCGAAATAGCTATCGAAGGAGCGATTCTCCTGCATGATGATAACCACGTGCTTGATCTTGTGGATGCCACTGTCCGCCAAACGTGCTGGGTCGATGGCGCTCCGATAGGGGCTGCCGGCGTTGGCGGCGGTGATACCGGCATACGTCCCGAGAACCAGCGAGCAGGCGCATAAGACTTTGACGAGCGTTCTTCCGGTTGGCGAATGCCAACTCACGTGCGCATCGTCATTGGGGAAGGAGTGCGACGCGCTACCAGTGCTTCTATTCGCTTGTTACCCACAACTTCGTCCCAGGTAGATACTGCACCTACCGGTGACAAGGTCGCTGAAGACGGCCGTCGTATACGTATTTTCGACGTATACCCGTGGCAACTCGAGCTGCTGGGTACTGCTTAGCCAGTACCCTTCGTGGGTGGTGAAGGCCGCGATGAACCCCGCATGGTGAAGCGTAGTCAGCACGTACGCATTGTAATCGCCATAGGGATAGGCGAAAAGACGAACCGATTGGTGCAGTCTCGCTCGCAGAACATGCCTCGATCCGTAGATCTCGTTGCGAACCTGGGCGGCGGGAACGCGCGTCAGGTCGGGATGCGTCAGCGTGTGCGCTTCGATGTCCATGCCGTGGTTTGACATATCTTCCAGTTCTTGCCAATTCAGATAGCCGCGTTTCAGCGGCCCCAGCGGCTTACCCAGCAGTCCGGGACAGACGAAAAAGGTGGCGTGCATACGATACCGCTCGAGCACGCGGAACACATTTGCATACACGTCGACATACCCATCATCAAAGGACAGTACGACGGGGTGCGGTGGCAATGGCCGGTGAGCGAGAAGACTCCGGACAACCTGGGCGGCGGTGAGTACGTGGAAGTGATGAGTCGCCAGATATCGGATTTCGGCGTCGAACTGCGGTGGCTGGATGGTGAGGCCGCGTTCGGTGGCATCATCGGTTGGCCGGAACCAGGTGACATGATGGTAGATCAGAACAGGAACCCAGATTCGATATGGCGCCGGTTGGGCACGGACCGGAGTGGGGCAGAAACCAAGAGAGCAGAGGGCGACGGCAACGAACAGCAGTGCCATACAGGTGCGGGCGGTATCCTTGCGGTTCCGGAAGAACCGCAGGGCGGTGCTCGATGTTTCCTCCCGCTGCTCCGCTTGAGATGTCATCACCGTGAGTGTTGAGATGGTGTCCTCACATGGAGTTTGAGCCAGTCGGCGCCAGCTTCGCGGGATGGTACCCGCACACAGGACCGGTACCCGGATCCGAGGCCGGTGGCATGCCGATCGATATACAGTGCCCAGGCGCCGGCCTGAAGGACAGGCTCGATGTCGTTGACATAATTATCGCCGACAGACAGGATCGATTCCGGGCGATCGGAGGCAGCCACAAACTGCGAGAGGCCGAGCGGTTTGGCGCTGGATGGCATGATCAGGGAGAAGTAGCGAGTGATCCCGAGCCGCTCCAGCACATCTTCAACCGATGGCGAAGGCGAATTGCTCATAGCGATGAGACGCATTCCGGACGCTTCCAGATGTGCCAGCAGATCACGTAGCCAGGGCTCCGCCTGCATTGCCAGCGAGTCCCGCATCCAGTCGCGGGTCGCCATGAATGCCGCCTGGCGATCTTCTCGCACCACGCCATGGTGGGTGGCCAGAACATCGGCCAATCCCCACCAATCGCCGATGTTTATCCGCTGAGGGCCAAAAATGGGGACTTCGACCGGCGGCTGCTGCGGCGACTGAGGAGTTTGGCGGCCAGTGTTGGGGGGATTCCCAACTACCGAATCTGCCGGCCGCTGCAGATCCGTCCCAGTCGACATATTCCTGCAGAGTGCTACCGCTGAAACGGAACAGCAGATCATGTTCCCGGTCGTATCCCAGGCCTACTCGCGCTACTCCCTCGCCATGCTTGGCCTGCTCCCAGTCCAGGTGGAATCGTTGGGCCTCGACTGGAGTCAGAAATCTCGCCAGTTGCAGCGCGTAGTAATCATAAATACGTTGGTCTTCGTACAGGGTGCCATCCAGATCGAAGATGACGGTGTCGATATGAGATACCAACCGATCCGGTGATTCCTCCCCGATCCTGGCAGTGCTCAATTCGATCGCAGCCTGGCCAGATCGTACCGCCGGCCGCGTTCCGGCAGCAGGAGGCGATCCGGTGGGATTGGCATCAGTTCGGGATGGAGCGAATGGATGGACATCACGACGGGCGCGCCGCTATGAGCCGCGATGAGGGCCAGATCGTGGGGCGTGGCATGGCCGGACGAGCCACTCTGGACCACGTCCATGCCAAAGAACCCGGCCCAGGCTTCCAGGTGGGCCCAGGCGGGATCAAACGCACCCAGCGGCGCTCCATTGGCGGCGAGAATGGTGCCGCCGGCGCCACGCGGCAGCATGCTGAGCAGGTCGGCAAACTGTTCGAAGGGGAGCCGGAGCAGATACCGTCCGGGTGCGGCCGCGATCTCGGTCGCGCTGACCACTCGAGATGCCGACATGACCCGTTGAATCGCGAGCGGTAGTTCGGGTGACGCTTCGGTGCCGGCGACGGACGCGGTCGGCAGGTAGACGGCGTGAAGAGCGTCCGGGCTGCGTCCGAGGGCGGCGATGCCAGTGCCAGTCCGACCGGGTCAAGAACGAACAGGCGACCCGACTCCTGAGCGGCTCTGGCCACGGCCTCGACGCGCTCGCCGTTTTCAGGGGTCAGGAGGACGATGCCCAGATGATCCGGTCGAGACGCGAGTTCCCGCATCATATTCGGGGCCACATCCGCCTCGGCGCGTTCGTACGATGCCATCACGGTCGCGACGGGAGGATCGGCGGGGGGGAATAGGCGAGTGCCTTCCAGGATCAAGAGATCGGCGCTCGCTTCACGGGCTGTTTGGGCAAATTGCAGGGTACACATGGGATGGGCACCGTGCAGACGAAGATCGCCGGAATAAGCGATGACACCGTCAGGAGTCTCGACGATCAGGCCACAGGCTCCATTCACATCGTGGTCCACCGGTACGAGTCGCGCCCGAATGGCGCCGACGTCGAAGATCTGGCCTGGAGCCAGCGTGGTAATGGGACGGCAAAGGGGATTCAGAATGGCGTTGGTATCGCTCAACACCTGCAAGACCCGGGCTGCCGGCTCCGAGGTATAGAGCGGTACCGACGGGTCGACGAATCCGATGAGATGGGAATGATCGAGATGCGAATGGCTCAACACCACTGCCTGCGGTCCTTCCGTCGGAGGTAAGGCCCGAGGTACGTTCGTGGGCACTTCCGCCACCAGCGACTCCGGATAGATGCCGGGCAGAAACGGGGTGAGACCCATAGTGAGCAGATCGGGGAGCACGCGCCCTCGCCGGCGACGCACATGAGCGAACGGGTCGGAGGCGGGATCAAACGGTAGACCGCAGTCGAACAGTAGACGAGCTCCTGTCATGCTCGACGACGATCTGGGTGCCGCCGATGGTGCGCTCACCGGCCAGAACGGTGACGGTGGTCATCCTTTGAATCCCGTGCGCATCACGCCCGCGCACGAACGTGCGTTGCAGGAGCAGGAATAGGATCACTACCGGCACCGTGGTGAACACCGTGGCGGCGCACAGCAGGTTGTACGCCGTGCCGTTCTCGCCGATAAAGCTGTAGACGCCCACCTCGATCGGCTGCACGCCGGCGTCGGTGCCGTTGGAGCTGGTCATGACCAGCGGCCAGAGCAGCGAGTTGTAGCTGCCCAGGAAGGTAAAGAGTGCGACGGTGGCCAGCACGGGGCAGGACAAGCGGCACGCCGATCGACCAGAGATAGACGCAGGCGCGTACAGCCGTCGATGCGCGCGGCGTCCTAAAGCTCGGTGGGCAGGCCCCGAAAAGACTGCCGCAGCAGGAAGATGCCGAAGGTGCTGGCGCCCCAGGGCACGATCTGCACGGTATAGGTGTTGAGCCAGCCCAGGCAATTGGCGATCACGTAGTCGGGGATGATCACCACGATCGCCGGCATGATCAGGCTGGGGAAGATCAGGGCGAGCAGGTAGCGTTTGCCGCGGAAGCGCATGGCGGCAAACGCGAAGCCGGCCAGGGTGGAGGTGAACAGCACCAGCAGTGTGGTGCCGACGGCGATGAAGCCGGTATTGAGGAAATAGTTGAGCCAGGGCGTGCCGTGCCAGGCTCGGCGTAGTTCTGGAAATCCCACCGCGGGCCAGAGGCTGGGCGGAAAGTCGAAGACATGGTCTGGCGGCACCAGCGAGGTGAGCACGACCCAGTAGAAGGGGAAGGCGAAGACGATGCAGATCAGCACCAGGGCGATGAATCGTATAACCTTCGGGAGCGACGCGACCAGCGTCGAGGCCGTCGGGACCGATAGCCAACCGCAGGTCGACCGGTGATCGACCGGGCCGGAGTGCCCTCGATGACGCTCCGACTCGATGCCTGGTCCTGGGCGCCGAACGAGCTACTGATAGAACACCGTCCGGCGGGAAACGGTGAACTGCAGCACCGTCAGCACGGACACCAGCAGCAGCACGGGGGTGGAGATGGCCGCGGCGTAGGGCAGATCGAAGTACTGGAATGCCTCCTGCTCGATCAGGAAGCCGGCGATATCGGTGGCATGTCCGGGACCGCCGCTCGTCAGCGTGAGCACCTGGGTGAAGACCTTGAAGGCGCCGATCACATTGATACCAGCACAAAGAAGATCCACGGACCCATCAGCGGCAGCGTGATCTAGCAGAAACGGTCAGCCAGCCGGCGCCGTCGATCCGCGCCGCCTCCTTGACCTCCTTGGCGATATTGGTCAGGCCGGCCAGCATGATCAGACGGTAAAGCCCACTTCATGCCAGATCGAATAGGCGCACCAGGATGACCATCGACCAGAAGGGCGAGGTGAACCAATCGACGGTGGGCAGATGCAGCCAGTAGAGCACGCTATCCAGGAAGCCGTACTGCGGATTGAAGATCCACTGCCAGACGATGGTGGTGGCCACCACCGGCGTGATGAAGGGCAGCAGCATCAGGGCGCGGAAGAAGCCGAGTCCGGGCAGCTTCTCGAAGAGCAGCAGAGCCAGACCAAGGGCGATGATCGCGCCGACCGGCACGGTGCCCAGGGTGAACTCGAGCGTCGCCACCAGCGCGTCATGGACCTCGGGGTCCTGAGCATGCGGTGGTAATCGGTCAGTCCATCCAGGTGGCGCCGAAAAGCGAGGCCCCGGTGCCTTTAGTGAAGCTCAGCCAGATGACATAGAAGATGGGCGCGATGTGGAAGACGCCCAGGATGAGCAGCGCCGGCGCGATGAAGCCGTAGGGCTCGATGGCCCGCACTGCGCGCTGCAGGCGCGATGGAGCCCGGTCGCCGGTTCTCGATACCTGGGCGGTATGAGCCGGGCGGCCGGGCTTCAACAATCGCGATGGGGACTTCGTTTCCAGGCTGCATGGAGCGTCGAGCGACTACTCGGGCTCGAAGCTACTGTTGTTGTGAAAGATCTGAATTCACCTGAGTGGCGGCATCCTTCACCGCCGCCATGGGCGATTTCGAGCCGGTGAGCGCGGCCTGAATGTCGGTGCCGATGTCGGTCCTGGCCTTCGCCCAGCCGACCAGCGCGGGCTCGTTCACCGCGTATTCGAGCTCATCTACGCTGGCTCGAAACTGCGGGTTCTTGGCGTAGTAGCTCTTCATCAGCTTTGACGGCCGACTGGCGAACCGGCATGTAGCCGGTTTGTTCCGACCAGTACGCCGTCTGCTCTGGCTGCGAGATGAATTTCATGAAGAGCCAGCCCGCCTGCTTTTCGGCAGCGGTGGCCTTGTTGAACATGATCAATGGCGCGCCATACAGTTCGGTGGCCTGGTGCTTCGGGCCGGCGGGGAATGGTGCCACCCCGACGCCGACACCCTGCTTTGCGCCCGAGATGTAATACGGCAAGCCCGCGATGGTGCCCACATCGAAGACCGACTTGCCGGTGTCGAAGTCGGTCTGATCCTGGTAATTCGCCGTCGGCGACACGATGATGTACTGCTTGGATACCAGGTTGCGGAAGAATGCGAGCGGGCGCCGCGCCGGTCGAGTTCCCGAACGCTGCCTTGTTCTGGCCGTTCAGCACCTTACCGCCCCATTCGTACTCCCAGGCGTAAAAGTCCGACTCATCGAGCTGGTAGGTCATGCCCCACTGGCTTGGGCGGCCGCCGCTGATTACCGTGACTTTCTTTACGTCGGCGGCAAATTGAGCCCAGGTTTTGGGTGCCGACTTTGATTCCGTACTTGCGCATCAGCGGACCGTCGATAGTAGAGGACGATGTCGCTCTTGGAGAACGGCATCAGGTAGCGTTTCTTTCCCAACAGGCCATCGGCCCACATCTTGGGGAAGAAGTCCTTGATCTCTGCTTTGGTCAGCCCCTGTTTGCCGTTGACATACGGTGTAAGTTCTTGAACGGCGCCGTCCTTCACGAACTGCGCCGTCCATTCCTCATAGGCCTGCGCGATCGTGGGAGTATTCCCGGCGACGATCGCGCTCGTTTCCTTCTGGAGGAGCGCGTTGTAATTCGCCGAGCTGGTTTCGTTCACGGTGATATTCGGATAGGCCGCTTCGAATTCGCTGATCAAATGATTGAATGCGTCGAGCGTCGAGTGGGTGTACTCGGTCCAGACCGTGATCGTTACTGATGACGCGTGGCTGGTGGACGCGCGCGCCGATGGTACGAATGCGGAGATCGCCAGGACCAGAGCCAGGCCGATCGCCCACAGTCGTGTCAAGGTAGTGTGCTTCATTGCTTCTCCCTAACATGGTTAACCGTTGCGTAAAGGCTCAGACCATCTGTTAGCCGCCTTCTCCCGTAACCTCGCACCCGACTCCTTTCACTGCTCATGCCGATATACGGCTGATTCTATCAGCCATGTCCGCCACTCTGGCGGGCAAATTCTGCGCACGGATTGCATTTTCCGGTAGCTGGAGGCGCCTCGGTACGCTCCGTCTGTTACCATTCGCGTGGAAGCGTCCTCGGAGGTACACATCATGCCCGAGCGGCAACTTGCATTGAAACACCGATGGCGACGT
This sequence comes from uncultured Chloroflexia bacterium, assembly GCA_963731225.1. Taxonomy (GTDB): domain Bacteria; phylum Chloroflexota; class UBA5177; order UBA5177; family UBA5177; genus CAVSUG01. The sequence continues at coordinate 1,341,614 of CAVSUG010000002.1, read as the reverse complement.
CCACGATAAGCCTCCCTCCCGGCGTCGAATTGGGCGAAGAGGTGCGTGAAGCGCTCGAATTTGGGCATCCCCTGGTTGCTCTTGAGAGCGCGGTCATTTCCCATGGGCTACCTTCCCCTGCCAATCTGGACGCGGTGCGCGCTATGGAAGAGGCGATTCGGGATAAGGGAGCGGTACCAGCAGTGTGCTTGATCCATGACGGAGTGTTGTGGATTGGCGCCGATCGCCGTCGTATCGAGGCCGTGGCCGGCGATCCCGCCCGCGAAAAGGCTTCGGTGCGCGATCTGGGCGCCCTCCTGGCGAGTGGCATCTCCGCCGGTCTCACCGTATCAGCTACGCTCTTCGCTGCCTCGATTGCTGGACTCAAGGTGTTTGCCACCGGTGGAATTGGCGGGGTGCATCGTGGCGCCACGGAGACCGGAGACGTCTCCGCCGATCTGCTTCAACTCTCTCGCTCACGACTCATCGTGGTTTGCGCCGGCGCCAAGTCCGTTCTGGACATTCCCCGCACGCTTGAATTCCTCGAGACCGTGGGTGTTCCCGTTTTCACCTATCGAACCGAAAGCTTCCCCGCCTTCTACCTGCGCGATTCCGGAGTCAGTACTCCCATGCTGCGCACTGCCGGCGAGATTGCACGAGTGGCCCGAACCCAATGGGACCTGGGCTACCAGGGAGGCATGGTTATCGGTAATCCGCTGCCAGAAACCAAAGCGATTGGCGCCGAGGACTGGCAGCGATGGATCGAGGAGGCCCATGGTGACGCCATTTCCGATCGTATCGCGGGCAAGGCGGTGACGCCCTATCTGCTCGATCGGGTGGCCACGCTGAGCGGTGGTCGGACGGTGGAAGTAAACCTCGCGTTACTGGAGAACAATGCCGCACTGGCCGCCGAGATTGCCGTCGCCCTCGCGTCGTGATTGTCGTTGTCGGGGACCTGATGCTGGATATCATGCTGCTCTCCGAGCTGCGGGCCAGCGAGCAAAGTCGAGGGATCCTGGTTCGCGCGGGGGCTCGGCGGCCAATACCGCGGCCTGGACGGCGTACCTGGGGGCTGATACAACGTTCATTGGCTGCGTTGGCGCCGATGCGCTCGGCTCGATGTTGACCGATGGGCTGCGTGCCGCCGGGGTACGTACCGCGGTGCGAGCGGTTGCCGGATGGAAACGGGAGCTGTGGCCGTGGAGATCACTCCTCGATGGCGAGCGCCTGATGCGCTCGGCTCGGGGAGCCAATGAAGCGCTCGATGCGAAGACGTGCTGGATCTGGAGGTCACGAGATGTAGCCGCCGTCCACCTCACCGGATACGCGCTGCTGGGTCCAGCGGGTCTGTCACTGCTCGAAGCGGCCGGCACACTGGCCGGCAGGCATAGTGCGCTCCTCTCATTCGACCCCTCGTCACCGGGCGTGATCGAGCGAGTGGGACGCGAGCGACTGATGTCTGCGATGACATCGGCCGGCGTGGATCTGCTATTGCCCAACGCCGAAGAGGCGGTGTCGCTGAGCGGCGCTGCCTCGGTGGCGGCTGCAGCTAACCGCCTGGCGCACCTGGTTCCGGCGGTGGCAATCAAGACCGGTGAAACTGGGGCGGTGTATGCAACTGCGGGGGAGACTGTCCTGGCGCCAACCGACCGCGTGCAGTCGATCGATACCACGGGAGCCGGCGATGCCTTCAATGCTGGTCTGCTGGTGGCTCGGTTGCGCGGCGATTCGTTGAACGAGGCCTGCCAGTTTGCGCATTCCGTAGCCGCTCAGGCGATTGCGCGGTATGGAGGAAGGCCAGTCTAAACCGATCCTCCGGTGCCTTATTCCCCTGTCGCACCATCGATCCGCTCGCGGAGCAGGTCGGCGTGGCCGGTGTGCCGCGCATACTCCCGGATCATGTGCACGGTGATCCAGCGCAGAGTAACCGGCTCGCCATCCCACGGTTGGGCGGCCGGAGTATCGAGATCGGGGAGAGACGCGGCGTTGCGTCTCGATGCTTCGCAGGCTGTTTCCCAATTCCGCATCACGTCGTCCACCGAGTCACTATCGAGGTCTGTCCACGCCCGGTACCCGTCCGCCGGGTTCGCCTGCCCCGAATACAGGCCGAGATGGTCTCCCCTGGCCAGAAGGATGCCCTCCAGCCAGAAGTACTCGACTTCGGTCAAATGCCTGAGGAGACCGAGTAACGTCAGGGACGAAGGTGGTGACGCTGCTTCCTTGAGTTGCTCGGGACTCAGGCCGGAGCACTTCCACGCGAGCGTGTCGCGCTGCGCATCCAGAAAAGCATTCAGCATGGCGCGCTCGTCGCCGCTGAGAGGCACCCCGGTGCGCTCTCCATCAGACATCATTTCCCTCCCGGCGCCCCTCAATATCCCAGGGCAAGGCTGTCATGCCGAGGATCCGCGGCGCCGATGTACGCACCTTCCTCCGAGATCTCGATGGCATGAGCGTGTCCCACGCTGCTGGAAAACGCATCGACGACCTGCACGCCGTGGCCTCGAGCAGCCAGCGCATCGATGGTGTCGCCGGGAATGCGCGCCTCCATCGAGATCAGCGACCTGCCCTGCGCATCGGCGCCCATCACCGCATCCCAGCGTGGAGCGGCGATCGCTTCATCGAGCGGTAGATGCTGGTCGATAAGCCGGGTAAGGACCTCGACATGGATCTGTGCTTGCCCGCTGCCGCCCATGGTGCCAAAGACCAGCCAGGGCTTTCCGCCGCGAAACGCCATACCCGGCATGAGGGTATGCAGGGTGCGTTTTCCCGGTGCGATGACGTTGGCATGAGTAGGATCGAGGGAGAACCAGTGACCGCGGTTGTGCATCATCACGCCGGTCTCTCCCGCCATGACGCCTGATCCGATTCCCTGCCAGTTGCTTTGAATCAGTGAGACCAGATTGCCGTCGGCATCGGCAGTACACAGATAGATCGTGCCTCCAGGATTGCCCTGGAGGGCATCGGTCGAAGCTCGCTCGCCGATCGCCTTTGCCTTCTCTTGCAACCTGTCCCCGGCCAGAAGCTCGGTGGGCGGCACCTCCATGTGGTCGGGGTCGGTTAAGTAGCGCGTACGATCGGCGTAGGCGCTGCGGGCCACTTCGGCGAGAAGGTGAATGTACTCTTCGCCGCCGGCACGGATCGGCGCTTCCGGCAGATGCGCCAGCAGGCCGAGCATCTCCAGGGCGATCATTCCCTGCGAATTTGGCGGCAGCTCATAGACCGTGACATCGCGGTACTCGATCGACAGCGGCTCGACCCAATCGGATTGATGGCTACGCATATCATCGCTCGTGATCAGGCTGCCTACCGATTGGAGCGACCTGGCGATCTCCTCGCCCACCGCGCCGGAGTAGTACACCGCACAGCCCTCGTCGGCGATTGACTGAAGGGTCCGGGCGATCCGACGCTGCACCAGAATCTGGCCTTCGTGTGGTGTTTCGCCGCCGGGCAAAAACGTTTCGCGTGCCGGCGTCTGTGGATGGAGGAATGGGGCTACCGTTCGTATCGCCGCCGCAAAAGTCTGGGTAACGGGGAAGCCGTCGCGGGCGTAAGCAATCGCATCCGCCAGTATCTCCCCTAAGGGCAGCCTTCCGAAGCGGTCGTGCAGACGTCCCCAGGCCTCGACGCAGCCCGGAACGGTGATAGCCAGCGGGCCACGGGCCGGAATCGAGTCCCCTCCGGCCAGCTCGCGGACGCGTTCGGGCGTAGCGGCTGCCGGAGCGCGCCCACTGCCATTCAAACCAATGAGAGAGCGGTCGGCGGCGGTATAGACCTGGGCGAAGAGATCACCGCCAATACCGCAAAGATAGGGCGTCACGACCGCCAGTACCGCATTGGTGGCGATAGCGGCGTCAACGGCGTTACCTCCGCGGCGCAGCACCGCCAACCCCGCACCGGTGGCGAGGTAGTGTGGCGATGCCACCATACCGCGAGTCCCCATAGTCCGCACGGTTTGCTCCTTTGCTTAGCTCGTTGTCGATTCGATTCCTATGGAACTGACGATTGGTTCAGTCAACACGCGCTTTCGCGGCGCGCTCGGCTCCAGCGGACGACTTCAGATTTGTCTCGCCGCGCCGGCGCACCTCCTCTTCCCAGCGGGCTGCGTCGGGTCGGAGCCGGTCGAAGAGCGTCTGGGCGACCGCCAGATTACGAAACCACTTGTGATCGGCCGGAACGATGTACCAGGGTGCCGACTCCGTCGAGCAGCGCGACAACGCCTCCTCGTAGGCGGCCACATAGTCGTCGTAGAGCTTGTGCTCGCTCCAGTCGGAGGACGAAAGCTTCCACGCCTTCAACGGGTCGTCTCGCCGTGCCTCCAGGCGCGATCGTTGCTCTTCCTTGGATACGTACAGGAAGAATTTGATCACAATGGTACCGTTCGAGGTCAGGAGCGACTCGAAGTCGTTGATCTGCTGGTAGCGCGCTTCCCATTCCTCCCGGGGCGCCAGCTTATGGACGCGTACCACCAGCACGTCCTCGTAATACGACCGGTTGAAGATCGAGATCGATCCGCGCGGCGGCGTCACCCGGTGCGCCCGCCAGAGGAAGTCGTGGGCAGCCTCGATCGGTGTCGGCACCTTGAACGTTTCGACACGGCAGCCCGAAGGATTGAAGGCAGCCATCACATGCTCGATGGTGCCATCCTTTCCGGCAGTGTCCAGCCCTTGCAGAATGATGAGTATGCTCTGCTGCCCGGCAGCATAGAGCGTCTCCTGCATGCTGGTGAGCTGCTCCTCAAGTAACGCCACGCGTTCCTGGGCGTCGTGATGGGAGATCCCGGACGTATCGCCAGGGTCGATCTGGCGGAGCGCGACCGTCTGGCCAGGTCTAACCGTAGGAATTAATGGCATTACTTGATTATGGCGAATGCGCTCGCGTCGGCCCGACGCGAATACTTGCTCGCCGGCGGCTTTTGGGTTCGGATACTCCGGGTCAGCGAGCGGCGGGCCCTCTGAGCCACCATGCCCGATGTTCTAGCATAGGATCAGACATGCCGTTGAGCAGCCGGCGCCAGACAAACGAATGGGAGGAAGCGGCGGCACATGGATCTGCTTTTCAAAGCCGGATTGGTGATCGTACTTGGAGCGGCAGTCCTTATTGGCATCGTTGCCGGTCGCTCCCAGCCTCCGTTCGTGTCGTCGGCAGCGCCGCTACCCACGGCAACCGCGATCGCCGCTCCTCCTCCCGGTGAGGTGGATATCGTCCCCAATCCATCCGGCCAGCCGCCGGATGTGTACCGGCCCTCTACCTTGGTCGTGCGCGTGGGCGATACCGTCACCTGGTTCAATCGGTCGGGGACAGACGAGTCGGTAACGGCCGACAACGGCGCTTTCGGCTCCGACGTCCTCGGTACCGGCCAGCCATACCAGTGGAAGGCGACCAAGGCGGGGACGTACAGCTACGGCAGTTATCTGGATCCCGATTTACGCGGCACCATCCAGGTAGTAAAGTAGCGCATTCGGTCAGCCGGGACCGCTCACTATTTTGCCGCCGTTGGCGTCAAGCGCGACGTCCAGCGGAACCGGCGGCGCTGGAATGGCATGAACCCAGGCAGTGGCTTTGAGCGCCCGCGCCGTGATCGGTTTAGGCGCACTCGGATTGCGGCCGGGCGTAACGGTGGTTTGCTGACCGGTCTTGACCAGCACGGTCGGTTGCTTCGGAGAAGTCCCGGCTACTCGCACCGCGCCCTCGATCACCAGAATGGTGGTCACTTTGCCATGCACGGTCACGATGAAGTTGGTCCCTACCGCCGACGCGGTCGCACTGGCGGTTTGAATACGATGATTGCTGCCCGGCGTCACGAGCTCGTCGACCTGTCCGTTATTCAAGTGCGTGACGTTGTTGGAAATAAGCTCGGCGGTGGTCAGCTCGGTGAGCAACACACTGGTACCGTCATGGAAATTCAAGTAGGCGCTCTGCTGTCGACCGGTTTGCAATCGATACGCATTGTAGAGTGACATCCGTACCCGGCCCCGTTCAGATTTCGCGCGTGGCGGGATGACGGCGAGGCCCCGGTGAATGTAGCGAATCACGCCGATGACAGCGGGCCTGGCTGCCGGTTTTGCCGCGGGCTTGTGTCCCGGATGCGACTTCCTGGTAGGTTTCGCCGTCGGTTTTGTCTTCGCTTGAACGCTGTGGCTGACGGCCGGGTGAGCGCTGCCGGTTGTGGCGAGAAGGGAGATGCTCTCCTCGCGCAGAGTTAGTCGTGAGGGTTGGGCAAAGCCGAATACTTCGAGCTCGGCGATGGCCAGCCGGCGGCCGCCGAAATTGCTGATGGCGTGAATCTGAAGGTAGCGGGCGGACCTGGCGGTGCCGAGATAAAAATGCTGAAAGACCGCCGTATCACGACAGGCGCCGGTGAAGACGACATGGAAATCCTTCTGAGTCGTACCGGTGGTGGACACCAGGAGCTGGAATCGCCGCAGATTGTCGGCTGGCGATCCGCCCTCGGTGGCGGCTGGATCGATCAGGATGTCGCGAATGCGCCAGAGTTTCCCGTGCCCGAGGCTGACCGTAATGCGCAGGTTCCCGGTCGAGCCGCTGTTCGACTCCCAGCCAATCTCGGTATGACCGTCGATGATCGCCGCCAGATGATAGGTCACCGGCACCGCCGTTCGTGTCGCCGTTGGGGTCGGATGTGGATGGGTAGAAGGAGTTGGCTGCGGTGGGGGGCCGGAGCTTGTGGTTGCCGTTGACGTCGGCGTCGGGCTGGCGGTGGTGATGGGTACCGGAGTTGAGGTTGCGGTGGAAATGACGGCAGTCGTCGGGGTGAGCGTTGCCGTCGCCACTCCGGTTGAAGTGGAAAGTGGCGTCGCCGTGGGCGCAATCGTTGGCAGCGGGGTGATGGTGGGCACTGGCGTGCTGGTTGCAGGCGCAGCGGGCTGCGGTGCAGGCGGAGCCACAACAACTGGCGTATTGGTTGGCGCCGGTGCCGGCGCGCTTGGAACCTGCCAGGTCCAGGTTGCGGCATGGGGGGACGGGTTACCGCCGGCATCGACTTCTTGCACGGTGAAGGTGTGGCTGCCGGGAGCGAGCATTGGCTGGATTCGAGCACTCTGGCGGGCGAGAGATGTGGTGTGGCGTGCCAGCCGCAGAAGCGCGGTGTTGCTGATCGTATAGGGGCTGGTGCACGGCTGGAACGCAGCGCCGTCGAGCTTGCACTGGAAGGTGCCGAAGCCGTCACCGGAGAATGTGAAGCTCACCGTGGGCGCATCGGTTACCGGTGGGGGGCCGGAAAGGGACGGCGTGATCTGGTCTAACTCGTAGGCTCCGATATCACAGGCAGTCCCCTGCGGTCGCGCCAGTCCGCGTTGATCCGTCGAGTACGTGATCGTAGCGCTATTAACTACCTCGCTAATCGGACAGCTCGGCGCGCCGGCATCGAGCGCGGGACTTCCGGGCAGAGTCGCCATGGTGAACGTGGGGCCGGAATTATTCTGCAACGGTCCGAGCAGCGGCGTGCCAGTCAGGTCGTGGGCGTCGTCGGGCCCGATGCCACACCCGGCGCCGGCGAGGACGTAGCCGCTCGAGGTCGGCAGGGTTTCGCTGCAATCGGCGCCGGACGGGGCGCGATTGCCGGAGATGATGCTGTTGAACGCGTTGGTCGAACCCTGATTGTCCAGTCCGCCTCCGCTCGCCCCGGCGATGTTGCCGCTCAACGTGACATTCTGGAGGTTGGCGCTATTCCCGCCGCCCTCCACGAACAATCCAGCGCCCTTGTCGGCGCGGTTGCTGCCGACGGTGCTGGTATTGAGTGTGAGCGCGCCATTGTCCTCGATGCCGCCGCCGGCATCCACGGCGGTGTTGGTTCCAATCGCGCTGCGGTCCACGACGGTGCTGCCAAAGAAGAGAAATAAACCGGCCCCATTACCACCGCTAAAGTTGGAAAGCAGGCTGCTGCTGGTGAGGCTGGAGGTCGAGTAAACCAGCCCCAGACCACCGATATGCCGGGTGGCATTATTCGAATCAAACTGGCTATGCGAGATGGTGACGGTCTCGTTCTCGGCGAAGACACCGCCGGAGATGGTGGCTATATTGGAACTCACCGAACTGTTGGTGAGGGTCGCGCTCTGGTCCTGAGTAAAGAGACCCGCACCGACGACGGCACTATTGCCGGTGACGCTGGCACCGGTCAGGGTGAGGTCACCGTGATTCAGCAGCCCGCCACCAGCAAAGGCGGCGCTGTTGGCGAGCAACAAGGTACCGGTTGCAGCGAGCGTGCCACCAGGAGCATTGAAGACGCCGCCGCCCGCGCCGCCGTAGGGCCAGGCGCCTACACTGACGGGCAGGTTGGGGAGTACGCGGACGACATAATTAGTAACGGTAAAGCTGCACATGCCTTCGTTTACTGTCAGATGTTGTATATCGCCGGATGCCGTCTCCTCCACGTTGAATGGACCGGGTACGTAGGTCAAGCCGGAAGGACACCGTCCGTTGCGCAGTGTGGGTGTGTAGCCGGAGAAATCCACCGCGAAGAGTGATGCTTCCGGGTCATTGACCAGGAGGATTACCTGGCTGCCGTTGAGCGGGGGCGCATCGACCTCCGAACAGGTGGGTGGATTCACTGATTGATCGAGGATCGCGCCCACCGGGCAAATGGGACTCGAGACCGGAGAACAGTCGAAGGAGTTCACGCCTCCGGCCGACGCAACCGTCCCGCCACAATCAACGCTAGTGATGATATTTGCCGGCCCGCCTCGGGTGAGATCGCGCACCGTGGCCTGGACCTGATAGCAGCCGGGCACCAGTCCTGGGGTGGCCCCCGTGCCGGTCAGATCGGTGCTAGCGGCGCCAGCCGGCCCGGTATTGTTGGTAGATGGGGGTGTGCTGGAAAATGGAGCCCGTCCCACCGCCGGCCCGCAGCTAAATGTGTAGGACGAGTCGTCAGCACTGAGATAGCAGGTACGCGTGGTGGCTAGAGGTTGCAGGTTGCTTGCGCACCGCCCGCCAGTTAGAGAGACACTTTGTGGGAACGGGGCCGGCGAAGTGACTGCATGATTGCCGCTGAACGTGCTGCCGGTAACGGTGGCCACGCCGTCGTTGAATAGTCCCCCACCGGTGGCGCCGGTGTTTCCCGTGATCGAGCTACCCTCCAACTGCAGGCGGCCGTGGTTGATGATGCCACTATCCGAATTGGCCACCACCTTCACATTGTCCAGCGTCAGAGTGCCCGCCTCATTGACGATGCCGCCATTGGTCCCATCGGTGACCGTCAGCCCACTGACCGTCACATTCGCTCCCGTAGAAAGAATCACCGGGGCGGATTCCATCGGCGTGATCGTAACCAGGCTCTGTCCGGCGCCCTGAAGCTCGACACTGCTGGTGATGTCGACGTTCTCGTGGTATTGGCCCGGATTCACACTGATCAGACTCCCCGGTGCCGCTGCTGTGAGCGCCGCTGTGATGGTGGCGAAACAGCCAGGAGTGATGCCCACGCAGAGAGTTGCTGCCTGCACACCGGGCGCCGCATTCTGGAGTGGAACGAGCAAGAGGAGCAGTACGGCAACAACGGCAGCGGTTCTCCGTCTGCTTCTAATCACGCCGCGGTGTCTCCTCCGTGCGCGCCGCACGCTGCATCCTGGACGCCTCGCGGTTGCAATACGCAACTATTGGTGAGTATAGCAACTGCACGTGCCGGCATTATCTACACAGCAACATCTCTGAGCGCAGCCATAGCGCGGAGCGCTGAGCTCCAGTAGACCGTAACGGGCGCGGACTGTGCCAGTACATTGTTGTTGGGATCGAGCACGTACGCCACGTAGGTACACATCGTCCGCCCCTGCTCGGTGCAGCCGGTGCCGCCGCTGACGTCGTAATAGGGAACTACCACGCTGCAGCTCGTACCCTCCGAGCAGGATTCGTAGACATAGCCGTTACTGGCATCCTCGATCACGATGCGGTTGCCGGTGTTGTCGACCGCCTGATTGGTGGTCGCGGTGAGGGTGGCATTCCCCTGGCTATCAGGCTGCGTGGCGCTTAGCGTGACGGTGTACTTCTGTTGCCATGTGACCGTAATTGGCTGGCCGGAATCGGCTACGGGGTTGCCTGAGCCATCCACCACGTAGGCCCGGAACTGATGCGATCCGGCGGTCTGAGAGCTCACCTGCCAGGTACAGGTCGTGCCCGAGGTGCAGCTCATCTGATTCTGGGTATCGGACACGATCACGATGGAGTAGGGTCCGCCGGTGACATCACCATTCGCCGTGGCGGTGAGGGTCGCGGAATCTCCTACCTGGACGGTGGAGTGATCTACGGTGAGGGTCACCTGCCATTGCCAGTAGACGCTGACTGGAGACGAAGCGACAATGATGTTGCCGCTACTATCGGCCACCACGAATCTGAACGTGTACACGCCCGGGTTCTTCGCCTGGACCGAGGCCGTGCATCCGGTGTCGGTGCATGAGGCCGAAACCGTCTGATTGGACGGATCGAGTACGATGACCGCTGAGTACGGGGTGCCGGCGGTCGACTGATTGAGCTGGCCGCTGAGCTGCACCGCTGTCCCCAGCGGCACGCTGGTGCTATTGGCGGTGAACGATGCGATGCTAAACGCGTGCCAGGTGACCGTGATCGGCGTCGACTGCGCCAGAGTGTTACCGGCGGAATCCTCCAGCACCGCGCTATAGGTGTACGATCCGGCATGGGCGTTGTCCTTGCTGACGCCGGCGGTGCAGCTAGCCGCCGGTGGGCAGGGGACGCCGGCCGGCTGCATGGTGGAGTCAACGATGGTGAGCGTCGAGCCACTGGGGGCGGTGGGTTGGGCGTTGGCGGTGAGATTGACGGTCCGGCCGGCGGCCACTGAGGTGGCATCGGCATTCAAGGTCACGGCGTAAGCGACCGGAGTGCCGGTAGCGGTTGGACTGGACGTCGCGGTCGCCGTCGCGGTTGGCGTTGATGTCGGGGTGCCGGTTGCTGTGGCCGTTGCAACCGGCGTGCCGGTAGAGGTTGCCGTTGGCGTAACGGTAACCGGTGGAGAGCTGGCCAAGCCCGGGGAAACCACCTCGAGCTCGGCTGCCTCGATACGGTCGCCACCGTAGCTATCGGTGGCGCGGAGCTCCAGATACCGCGCCGGTACCGGTTTATCCAGGGTGAACACCTGCAGGCCACTGCTTTGACTGGCGGTGCCACGATACACCGCCTGAAAGTCGGTTTCATTGGTTGTCGCCGTGGAGACTCGGATAGTGAAGTCTTTGAGTGAGTCGGCGCCGGGATCGCCGCCGGTGGCGGCATTATCGATGATTACTTCGCTCACGGTGAAAAGCGCGCCGTCCTTGAACGCAACCTGCACCCACTGGGCAGTATTCTTCCCCGGTGCCGAGGTCCAGCCGGTGTCCAGACGCCCATCAATGAGATTGGCAGGGAACCAGGTGGCGGCCGTCGCCCCGGTGCGGCGCAGGTGGGAACGAACAGAAGAGGAGGATGCCGAGGAAGAGAACCCGACGATCTGACCACCGTTGGCATCGAGGGCAATATTTGATTGCACCGGAGCCGGGCCTGGCGGGATGGACTTCGTCCAGGTCACCGCGGCCACCGCATTGACCGGCTTGGGCGCCGCCGGCTTGCCGCCGACCTTCACCGTGGTCTCCTGACCTGACTTGACGATTACTGTTCCTTTTTTGCTCTTCACCATCACCGCGCCTTCGACGACGATGACGGTCATCACCTTTTTGCGGAAGCGCACGTCGAAGATGGTCCCGATGGCACTGGCGGTTGCCGATGCGGTCTGGATCTTGTGATTGGTGCCGGGCACCATCACCTCGTTTACTTCGCCACTGCGCAGGCCGGTTGCGGTGGGCGAGCGCAAGACCAGATCGGTTCGCTGATTAATGTGTAGGAGCGTGCCGTCGCGGAAGTTTATCGAGGCCATCTGCTTCGCCTGAGTGCGCAGGCCGTAGTTATTGAACAGTGCCTCCTTCACCTTGCCCTTTTGTTTCTTCTGGTGCGGCGGAAGGACGGTGAGTCCGTGCTTGATGTAGTGCACGCTGGCCAGACGTGGGGCTGCGCCGACTGCAGGTGCGACCAGTCTCGCCGCCAGAGCCGGCTGAAGAGCTTGACTCCAGGCCAGCCAGCCGGAAAGGAGCAGCAGAATGGCAAGGACGCGCCGGCGCGGATTGATGCGACTGGCGTGCACTGATCGTTCCTTTGGGCTGCCCCTCGAACGGGCGAATCTCGTTCCGCAAGTCCCTTGCCGCAAGCATAGCGCGAATCGTCGGTACGAAACATGGCCCAGCTGTCAAGAAGGCACTCTGCTCAGTTAAGAGGGCGCTGATACTGACTCGTCGGAGTTTTACGCGCCCTCGTCCGCTGCTTCGTCTTCCAGACCGATGCTGAAGAGTCTCTCCAGATCGTGACGCGAATAACACTGGAAGGCCATCAGCGTAGTGGTCTTCGTAACCGACGTCAATCCCTGCAGCTTCCCGGGAACGACTTCCGCCATAACGTCATACTCTTTGACGCGAAGAATGGCGACGAGGTCGTAATCACCGGCGACAGAGTATACTTCGGCCACCTCCGGGATTTCCAGCAACTCCTGGGCCAGTTGGGGAATCCTCCCTCGGGAAGCTTGAATGAGGACGATCGCAGTAATCATGTCCGTACCTTTCGTCTCGCTCTTTTCAGCATAAGGGCTTCGCGCGGGGATGAGCGTCCGGTCCCTATCCGGGGGTTGAGCGACCACACACGTGGCACGCAAATTGCACGTGCAGTTTGCCAGTCACCTTCCAGTGAAATCCAGGAAGTCACGTGCAACTCAATCAACCGAAAACCTTGGCTTTGCTTCATCGCCATCACACCAGCCTGCCGGCCATCCGGACGAGATTGGCCCTCCGAGTCGACACCGAAGCCTTGCTCGCGTTCCTGGCAATCGTGGCGCTCTGGGGATTAATTCTCTATATGGCGTTGCAAAACCTGCAATAGAAGCAGAACGCAGGACCGGCGGCAGGCGCAGGATAGCTGGCAATGCGCCTGCGGCGCGTCGTAGTAGCCTGCCGCCCATCCAACCAACTCCCCGATGCACGGAAGATGTAGGCCGACGCCCTCTGTGGGCGGCTTGGGGTTCCCCATCGAATGCCATCCCGACACCCTCTACCGTCCCCCTGCTGGCGTCGCACACGGACAGGTTGCGTGGAATCGGCACCTGGTTGGTTGGGGAACGCGAAGCCGCCCACAGAGGGCGTCGGCCTACATCATTCCCCATGGCGGGACATGGTTGGTTGGGGTTGCTCAAGCCGCCCATCCACTCCCATTGGTCGGGGCGTCGGCCTACATCTTCCGCGTGTCGGCGGGTCGTATGACTATCGTCCCGATCCCTGAACCGTCGCTCGCATATCACCGGCCGATGGGCAAGTCTTTCCAAGCGACGATCTTCATTCCGCTTCATTCATTGCGAAGTGCTTCCAGCGGGCGCACCCGAACGGGGCTGCGGGCGGCGGCGTACGATGTAGCCACTGCCAGCGCCGCGGCGATCAGCAGTACCAGGATCGCGACCACCGGATCGAAGCCAATGGCGCGGTCGAGCGCAATGCGCGAGAGTACGCTGAGCGAGATGACAACGGCCAGGACGCTGACCGCTCCGGCAAGGGTGCCTGCCAGCGCGTTCTCCACCAGGACAAATTGCATCACCTTGCCGGGAGTGAAGCCGATCGCCTTGAGCAGAGCGATCTCACGGCGGCGTTCGAGCATAGCCAGCGCCACACCGTTGGCGACTACCGCCAGCCCGGCGCCGAGCGCCAGAGCAGTGATGACCGCCAGCAGGTTCAATAGCTCGCCCAGGATCGTGTCTACCACGCGCGTGAGATCGCCAACGTCCACTACCAGGATTCCGGACACCTCGCGTTGCAACATGGCGGCGTCGTCCGTCAGGTGGTTCGGATTGATGGTGAAGCTAATGACCGATTGGGCATCGCTACCGCCCAGGGTGCGGGCCAGCGTCTGATCACCCAGGATCGGAGCCAGGAAAAATGATCCGAAGTTCAGCGATCGCCCGCGACGGTGGGTGGACTGATAGAAGCCGACAACCTGCACGGTGCGCGATAGTCCTGACCCGGTCTCGCGCAGGGTCACCCGATCACCGGGCCGGAGATTCCAGGGAGGGTTCAGCAACCTGCTGCGAACCAGCACGTGATTGGTGCCTGAATCGGCTGCACCAAGACCTCGTCCGAAGACGACCGAATATCCGGTCGGGAGGGGATCGGTGCGAAGATTCAGGCCGGTGAGGCCGGCGAGTTCATCCCCTTCACGATCCCTCCCCTGGTTGCCTCCGGCACCGGAAGGGATACCGATAACGCTGGCCACTGGTTGGCCATTGACCGCGGTTGGAGTGGTGTTGTCGATGATAATGGTCGATCGTCCTTCGAGGCCCGGAAGCTTGCGACCTGCCCGAAGCGCCGCCTGCTCGCTGGCGCTATTAGCGACTGCAACCAGATTCGAGGAGCCATTGGTGGCGAGGGCGCTATTGATCTGACCTTGCAGACTCAAGGCGACCGTCAAGGTCACGCTCATGGCGAGCACCCCGACCAGAAACGCTACCAGCGTCACGGCGGTTCGCGTTTGTCGCCGGCTGAGTGACCGAACTGCCATCAGCAGAGGCAGCAACCGGCGTCGAGGCAACAACACGGTCGCTGCCCAGACGATCGTAGCCAGGGCCAGGATAGGGCTCAGCGCCGGCTGGCGCACGATGGCGAATGCCGTTGCCGCTCCGAATATGAGCAGCACCAGCAGGCCCAGAGCCGAGGAACGCGGCGGACCCAATCTGCCGATCCAGCCGACGACGGCGCTGAAGCCGCCGGCCAGCACGATGAAGGCCGCAGCGGTTCCGGCCACGAATTGTGCCGCCAGGATACCATTGCCGATGATGGCCGCGGCCAGAGCGCCGTACAGAAGTAAGACAACGATTGTCAGTGCCATTGTCCGTGGAAAGCCTTGCAAACTGGTAGTGCCGGCCCCTTCCCGCAACAACTCGAGGGGCCGGAAGGCAGCGGCGCGCACGATCGGTAACAGAGCAAAGATCAGCGTGGCCCCAATGCCCAATGCAATCCCACTCGCCAACGTTCCCGGATCGAATTGGAACGTCACCTGGATGGCCAGTGCATTGGCCAGGGCATCACTGATGAGACTGCTGCCGACCGCTCCCAGGATGGTGCCGGCTACCCCACCGATAAATCCGAGGAGCACGGCTTCGCCGCCGAAGAGCAGGTAGAGCGAAGGTTGTCCGTATCCCATCGCTTTGAGCATGGCGATTTCCAGCCGGCGCCAGGTCAACATCGACTGCATGGCGTTGAGAATACCGATGCCGGCAATCAGAAGTGCCAGCAGTCCCACCAGGAGCATGAATTGACGGAAGTCGTGCACCTCGAGTTCCGCCGACTGCAGCGCCTCCTGAACGGTCTGCACCGTGGCCAGCGGAAATTGCTGGCGCAGCGTCGAGGCCACCGCTGTCGAATTCCCCGAAGTGTCGACATAGACCGCGGTATAACGCAACGGACTATTGCTCAGGACGGCCAGATCGCGCCGCTCCACCGTCATGACGGCGGCGTGCTCGAAGTTGGTCTCCGCCAGAATCCCACGTACCGTCACCGATAGGCCCCGGCCGCCGATACTATTGACCAGCAGGCGATCGCCGATACGGGCCCCAAGCTCGGAGGCCAGCACATTGGTCATCAAGACGTCCCCGGAATGACGGAGCAAGGTGGCGACGTTTCCGTTCGATGGTGATACGAACGTGGGCTGGCCCCCCAACGGATAGGGCGGCACCGACACCACATTTACTTCGAATGGAATCAGGGCGTGGGCAGGACCGACTGCCGTGGCGTGCAGATAGGCCACAGCGGTCCAGGCAGAAATCTGCCCGGTGCGTTGCAGGCGACCGAACACGCGCAGATCGGATGCTGAAAGCGGGTTGTCGGTCGAGGCTACGGAGATATCGCCGCCATTGGCGGCGCGCACATTTGAGGTCAAGGCAGCCTGCACCGTCAGGGTGGCCAACTGCAGCGCCACGACCCCGGCAATGCCGACGGTGATACAGATCCCGGCGAAGATGGCGCGTCGCCCTCCCCGGCGCAGGGAGCGCACGACGTAGCGCAGCCAGAATGTGGCGGCAATCACGGCGTTGTCAGCCGTCCGTCACGCAAGCGTAGAATGCGATCGGCCTGTCCGGCCACGCTGTCGTTGTGGGTGGCGATCAGAATCGTCGTCCCCAAACGGCCACGGATATCGAGTAGCAGCGCCATCAAGGCGGCACCGGTGTCGCTGTCCAGATTGCCCGTCGGTTCGTCGGCGACGAGGAGAGAAGGGTCTGCCACCAGGGCGCGGGCAACAGCAACGCGCTGCTGCTCGCCGCCCGAGAGTTGGGACGGACGGTGATGGAGCCGGTGGCCGAGGCCGACTTCATCCAGGAGCTCGGCGGCGCGCCGCTCGGGACGTTCTTCCCGACCCGGCACATAGAGAGGAAGTTGCACGTTTTCCAGCGCCGTCAGGGTCGGGATGAGGTTGTACGACTGAAAAACCATTCCAACTTTTTGAGCGCGCACGGCGGCGAGCCGGCGCTCGGCCAGCGAGCCGATCTCGGTACCGTCGAGTCGCACCTCGCCGGTTGTCGGTCGGTCGAGTCCGGAAACGATGCCCAGGAGGGTACTCTTCCCGCTTCCTGACGGCCCCATCAAAGCAACCATCTCACTCCGATGGAGATCGAAACTCACTCCGTGCAGGATGCGAATAATCTCGCGACCGAGGGGGATTTGCTTGGTGAGGTCGCGTACCGCGAGAGTAACGGTTCCGGCCCCACGGGCAGCGGGATCGGAAGTGTGAGGGGCGAGGTCGTTTTCCTCTCTATTGGCGGCGGCGCTCACGCGACACTGCTCATCGGTCGATGCTCATGATCTCGGTATTTCCTTACTTCCAGAGATGGTCTGCCCTGATGGTGTTTACCACTACCTGGGCGAGTCGGTGATGGCCTGCATTGCTGGGGTGAAGGCCATCCGCCGAGATGTAGCCGGGATGAGTAGTGATTTCGGCATCGAACTTGCGCAGATCGAGGAAGGCCGCCCCGGTTCGGCGCGCCACCGAGGACATGCCCTGGTTCCAGGATGTCACGATGCCCTGCAATTGCGGAAAGGCGCGGCGTACCGCGGGCAGGAGCTGAAGATCAGGTAATCCTATAATGAGCACGCGCGCGTGCGCACGTTGGAGTGTCACGACGAGATCGTAGAGGTCCTGCAAGAACGCGCCGCGCCCGATCTGAGCGCGCAAATCGTTCACACCGAAGAAGACGGTGCAGAGACTCGGGCGCGCGAGTAGTGCTGATGAAAGCTCGGTATCGTACGCTGCCGGTAACGTGGCACCGGGGATCCCGGCATCGTCGAAGTGCAGAGCATGGAGCGCGTGGGCGACTTGATAGGCATAGCCGTGCGTCACCGGAGTGGCGCCGATGCCATATGTCTCGGAAGCGCCCAGCGCGACATACGATCGTGGCAGCGGTTCCGCCACGCGCGGACCCGTCCTGGCGGCCATCGCCGCCAAGCCGATGTGCATCTGATCGGGTGCGGCGGAGCCGAAGGGGGAATTCAGTGGAGTGCTCACGCTTCCCAATGCGAAGACGGCGGAGAGGACGGTCAGCATGACCGTCGTGAAGGACGAAGGGGAAAACTGAAGCACAAACAGTTGCGATCTAGTGGGATGGTTAGCTGCACCCGAGTATAGGCGGCGAAGCCGGTGAACCGGGAAGACCCGGCAGGTGTCAGATAGTTTGGTACACTGGCACCACAGCAACAATTGTCTAACACGCGATCAAAAGGCAACATATGGCCATCACCGTGCTCGCTGTCGCGGACGCTGTCAGCGAAGTTTTGTACGATCACTTCCAACCCGAACGATGGCGGGGTGTCGATCTGGTGCTGGCCGGTGGTGATCTCCCGCCGAACTACCTCGATTTCCTCAGTACGACGCTCAACGTCCCGGTGGTCTATGTTCGCGGCAACCACGATGGCATCTATCATCTATCGCAGTATGACGGCTGCATCAACGCGCACGGGCGGATTGTCGAGTACAACGGTCTCCGGATCGCCGGCTTTGAAGGGTCGAGGAGATATAACGGCAGGTCGTGCCAGTATACCGAGGGCGAGATGCGGCGAGTCGTGCATCGTACCCGCGTGCGATCCAGACTGATCGGGAAGCCACATATTGTGCTCGCGCACGCCCCGCCGGCGGGCTGCCATGACGCTGACGATCAATGCCACCAGGGCTTCGCCTGCTTCCGAGCGGCGATCGAAGCCTGGCGGCCGTCATTGTTCGTCCATGGCCATGTGCATGCCTATAACGGTGGCCCATCGAAATCAATGCTCGGCTCGACAACGGTAGTGAATGCCTATCGTTACCGCCTGCTAGAAGTCCCTGAGGTAGCGGAGCGCCCTGCGCGGTGGCGTCAGGCGCTCACGCGCGTACCCAGGCTTTCGCACCTAAAGAGAGAACCGGCCGGGATTCACCCGGCCGGTCGTGAATTGCCTACACCGTAACGGGCCTTGATTAGAAGCGCTGTCCTGTCAGGTCGCTGGGGCCGGTGACAACGACTGTACTGGAAGCATTGTTCGGGGTGGTCTGAATGATCGAGGCTGCCACTGGCGCGAAACCAGCTTGCGCGGCGGGATCGCCAGGATAGGCGGCCGCGGTTCCGGTGCCGCCGATGAAGCCCAATTGGGTCAGGATGGCGGCAGCGTCACGGACATAGAGGACGAGATCAGTTTCGAAAGCCTTGTTGTTCGCCGGAGTGTGATCCTGACCCAGCAGAGCGAGGGCCGCCCGCACCATAACCCGGTGCTCCGCTTCGGTGCCGCCGAGCTGATAGGCATACTTTGCCAACGTCGGCTGACCCAGTTCGGCAAACTCTCGTGTAGCCGTCATGTACGCGGCTACGAAGATGTTCTCGGCCACTTCGAGCGTGGAGAAAAACGTGGTGGCGTCGGTGAGGATCTTGGGATCCGGTACGGTGAAGGTCGTGGTGAGAGGCACTGCTCCGGCGCCGTCGCGCAGGAACACGAGATGGTAATACTCCTCGGCGAGCGCGGCCTGCACGGTCGTCGTGAGGAACGGCGTCAGTCCCATGGCCGAAGCGTTGGCTACGGCGGCCGTAAGCACGGTCACGGCCAGATACTCAGCGGTAACGGCGATATTGAGAATGTCTTTGATCGCCTCGGTAGTGTAGGTTCCAGTCGTCGTGGGGAAGAAGGGGTACGTGATAGAGGGGGCAGCCCCTGAACCCGACGAAGTGGTCGATGCCGACGCGGCCGCGGGGATCACCGCCAGCGCGAGGCCGGCTCCGGCAGCCTTCAGCAGTTGCGCTCGGCTCACCGAGGATTGAATGAGCGTCCGAAGAGTAGCTTCGTGCATTTCCTTCTCGTCATGTTTCACGCGATTTCCTCCACATTCGATTTGGCTGTTTTGTCTATATGGGTTTGGTTCACCAGTCCGGTGAGGCTCGATTCTACTCCTCCCGACCAACACATCGATTTCTTCGAGTCTTTTTAGAGATTATGCATCGATTGAACGCGCGGAGTAGAAAGCAAGCTCACTCTCAATCTCTACGTGTGCCCGCAAACCCTGGATCATATCGTGCCGGACCATGCCATACTTGAGGGATGACGTGCTGATCCAGGGCGCTTTTGATCACGTATTACCAGACCAGAGGACGTGCCGAAGCGGATGTCGAGCGAGCAACCAAGCGACGATGAGCTGATGGCGTCGATCCAGAGGAGAGACGTGAGCGCATTGGAACAGTTATACGATCGTCATCGTGTGCTGGCGTACTCGCTGGCGATGCGTACGCTGGGCAACCAGGGCGATGCCGAGGACGTCGTCCAGGAGGCCTTCCTCAATCTTTGGCGCGCCGCGGGCACCTTCCGCCCCGAGCGAAGCAGCCCTCGTTCCTGGCTGCTCACCATCGTTCATAATCGCTGCATCGACAAATTGCGGGGCCGGCAGACCCGACCGCGATCGGTCGAGCTGGAGGAAGGCATGAACGTTGCTGACGGTGCCGACGTCTGGCGCGAAGTATCGGACAACCTCACCGGAGACCATGTGCGAGAGGCGCTGCAGCAGCTCCCGAACGAACAACGCGAGACCATTGAACTGGCGTACTTCAAGGGGTACACCCACATCCAGATCGCCCAGCTCATGCAGGTGCCGTTAGGGACGGTGAAGGGCAGAATGCGCATCGGTTTACATAAGCTCAAGTCGACCCTCGAACAACATCAAGCGGAATTGGCAGTCGATTGAACCAGCATCCCAACCAGGAAAACGAACAAGTTGGAGCCTACGTCCTCGATGCCCTGGATGCAAACGAGATCGAGGCGTTTGAGGCACATCTCGGAACCTGTTCCGAGTGCCGCGCCGAGGTCGCCGAACTCAGGCAGGTGGTGGCAGTGCTGCCGCTGGCGGCGGAGTCAGTCCAACCGCCAGCCGGTTTGCGCGATCGTATCCTGGCCGAGGTAGGGACAACGCGCCCGGGGGGTCTCGTGGCGTTACCCGGCGGAAAAACCCATGACGCCGGTACCGGTACATCTTCGAATGTGCCCGCTCCAGTGCCGGACCGAAGTCGCTGGCTGACGAAACCGGTCGGCATCGCGTTGAGCGTCGCGGCCGCGCTGGTTCTGGGACTCGGTGTCTGGGCGGGATCGCTCCAGTATCAACTGAACAATCAGCCGGCGGCACTCGCGTACTCGCGTCAAGTGACCGACGCCCTGGCCAGTGGAGCCGCAGTATGGCAGGTTGCGGCCACTCCCCGGGGTGGAAGTGCGCATGCCGTTCTGGTCCAGCCGCGAGGCGGGGCGAATGCCTATTTCGTCGTAACCGGCTTATCGCCGGTGCCATCGAGTAAGGTCTATGAACTGTGGCTGATGCGCGGCGGCCGGCCGCACAGCGTTGGCATTCTTGCCCACCCAGGCTCGAATACTCAGGTGGTCAAGTTACCGATAGCGGCTACTGGCTGGCAAAGTATGGGAGTCACCGTCGAGCCCGCTCCCAACGGCACTACCGCACCAACCACGCCGATACTGCTGGCGGGCAACCTGAACACGTAAGTACGCCGTTCGGCTACTTTTTCTTCACGCACTTACCGTGCTTCTTACCGTATCCGGTCCGGCAGACGCACTTGCCGTTCTTTTTGTGGGCGTGAGCCACGCACTTTTTCGTGCTGCTCTTCGCCGGCGTTGGTGTATTTGTCGGCACATCGGTTGGGCTCGGCGTCGGCGTGATCGTTGGCGTATCGGTCGCGGTTGGGGTAGGCGTCGCGCCGTTGAGCGCTTTGGCTAGCGTATCATTGCCGTCGAAGTGGTATTTCAGCGTGGCCTCACCGGTATCGGGAGACAGGGCGATGGTGGTATCGAGGTTGGCGGCGGCAGCAGAGTCCAGGCTCTGCGCCACGGTGTCACCGGCGGCCAGCCGGTCGACGACAAATTGACCGCTCAGCGGGGCAGCATAGAGAGAGATGTCCTTATCCCAGCTGTAGGTTGCAGCCACTCCTTTGTCTTGAAACGCTTGCCAGACGGAGGTGGCATCATACAGGTCGCACCCATTGATGAAGATGATTGAGCTGGGGGCAAACTGCGACATGTAGTTCTCGATGAAGGCTGCCGTGATAGCGATTACGAAGCCATCGACCCCGGACGCCGTCGCGGTTCGCAGGCTACCGTCACCACCGGCGTACGGGTCCCGCATCTTTGGGTAGTTCACGAGATCGTCCGCCGATTCACCCAGATCGATGATGGGAAGAGTCCCGGTGAAAGTATGCGTTTCCATGTATACGAACGAGTAATCCCCGAGGTGCTCCATGAGGGGGACGTTTACCTGGGCGCCACGAAAGATATCGACCTGGAATCCGGCTTGCTTCAGGGCATCAGCTTCCGGTTGTCCGGCAGTGGCGCCGAACTCCTGTGGAAACGGCTCCAGAATGGCTGCCTTGTGCAACGGAGTGGTGTCGGCTCGTACCGGCACGGCGATACCGTGTCCGGGCAGTGAGAAGGTGATTATAGCGATGAGGATGGTAAGCGAGGCTACAAGACGCACGGGCCATTATAGACGTTTGATTTCAGCCGCGCAGTCGGCACGACGCACGGCGTTGATCGATGAGAGATTGTCCACGATGGCACAGAACCCGACAGGTCGTATGATTCAACGGAGATGCATCGATGACGATCCAATCGCCGCGGATTCGCCCGAAACGAAGGCGCAGGACCCTGGCCGAGGAGCAGACCCCGTTCTGGTTTGGGATGGGCGTTCTTTTCATCGGCTGGATCCTTCGCTTCTGGGTTCGCCGCTACCGCGTATTCGGAGTGGAGAACATCCCCGCCAGCGGGGGCGTCTTTGTGATTTGCAATCACACCACCGGTATGGATCCGTTTCTGCTCGGCTACGCGACGCGAACACGCAGCCCGCGAGGCCCGGGCAAGGTCATGCTATTCCGCAACCCGGTGGTCAGTTTCGTGATGCGTAGACTGGGAATATTCCCGCTTCGACAGGATATCGCCGATGCCAGTGCGGTACGCGCCATGGTCCAGCTCTATCGTGCCGGTCAGCTGGTCCTCGTCTTTCCTGAGGGTACGCGCAGTAGTAGCGCCGAGATGAACCCCTTCATGCCAGATTTTGCTCGACTGGCGATCAAGCTCAATGCCACCATGCTGCCCGCGGCGATCGCCGGCGGCGGCGAGCTGATGCCGATCGGGACCTGGTTCCCACGTGCCAACCGCCCGGTTGCGGTGGTCTGCGGGCCACCGTTCGACCTGAGTCAGTATCGTGGGCGACCGCTCACTCCCGACATTGCCCGGGATGCAGCCGATGACATGCGCAGGCGGGTGCAGGAGCTACTGACAGTGGCACGAAAGTATCAATCGACGCTCTGATCGTCGTCCTTTTGCCGCTGCCGGAGCGCCCACTGTCGAACGCTATTTGCCGGATCATTGGCAGCCAGGTCGAGATACGCGGAGCCAAATAGGTCGGCACCGAGCCGGTAGAACTTCCGGCGGGTCGAAATCGAGCCGGAGGTTGATCCCAACTCGACCAGGCGTCTGACGCGTTCTTCGGGCATGGCGGCGTGATGCTCGGCAAGTATTTCGGCTACCGAGGCGTGCACTTGATCGGCGTACGTCGACCGATAATCCACGTACGTCTCGGCCAGTGTGAGCGGATCGATGCCCAGGCGCGCCAGCCAGATCAACCCCAGACGCATCATCGATGCCGTCGGCCAGGAGGGTGCGTGCGCCACCCAGAACGGCATGTGCTCGGCGACAAAGTCCGCGCGAAACGCGCCGCGAGCCGCCGGAATCTCGACTTCGAGACGTGGTTGGCGGAAGTGAATCCAGGCCTGGCAGAGTTCCAGGCGCAGGGCGACGCTCAGGTGTGAGTTCGCGGCCAGGAGGTTGATGAGCTCGGTTGATCCTGCCTGGTCCTGGTGGCGCGCGATCAGCGAGTGTGCCCAGAAGAGGCGCTCGATTACCGGCAGCTCATTGTTTTCCAGGAGCCAGGTGAAGAAACGCAGGAAGATCGACTTCTCCAGCCCGCGGAATGGATTGTACTCCGCTGCCGACACGACCAGCGCGTACCGCAGATCGGGGAGCGTTAGGTGGTTGGTGCCGGCCAGGAACTCGAGCGCGGCGAACAGCCCGTACGGAAGTCCTTGATCTTCACCGTACCTGATGCAATCGAGCGCGATTTCGGCTGCAGCCGACTTCACGTTCTCGGACAACCTCCGATCGTGGAGGATACGAAGCAGAGCAAAGCCATAGACGTACGGCTCGGTGAGACGCTCCGGCACCATAAAGATGGTCTCAGCGCCGAAACGATCGTAGCCGTAGGCGGCCTCAAAGTACTCTTTAAGGCCACGCACGATATCCTGGCGAATGATGCCGCATTCCCGGGATGTCGCGCCAACGCGAGCACAATAGACCGCCAGGTCGAAGCGCTCAACCACCCCTCTATCCTCCGCACCGCAGGTTAACTCTACCGCATTGCGTTATAACTGTCCACGGTCACGACTGATTACATTAGGAACGAGCTGATATGTCTCTTCGGTTTGAGCGACTTCGCCACTTTCTGATCGATCTGGATGGCGTGCTGTATCTGGGCAATACGGCGCTACCGGGAGCCGAACCTTTCATCGGCTGGCTGCGGTCGCACGATATGGCGTTTCGATTGGTCACCAACAATGCCACCCTGACGCCGCAGCAGTACGTCGAGAAGTTGAGCCGCATGGGAATCACGGTTTCAGCTGAAGAGGTCTTCACCAGCGCCCTCGCTACGGCTGCATTTCTCGCGGCGCAGAGGCCCGCGCCCACCTCGGCGTATGTCGTGGGCGAGGGAGGATTGGAGACTGCGCTCAAAGACGCCGGCATCAGGTTGACTGACGATCATCCGGATTGGGTGGTGGTCGGTCTGGATCGTCAGTTCACCTACGAAAAGCTGGCGACCGCGCTCCGCGCGATTCACCAGGGTGCCCGGTTTGTGGGCACCAATCCGGACACATCGCTGCCCAGCGAGCACGGTCTGCTGCCGGGCGCAGGCGCTATTCAGGCAGCACTCGCCGCCGCTAGCGGAATTCAGCCAGTGGTCATTGGGAAACCGCAGGTTCACATGATCGACCAGGCAATCAAGGAGCTTGGCGCCACTCGAACAGATACCGTCATGTTGGGCGATCGTCTGGACACCGATATTCAGGCGGCCGCGGCGGCGGTCATGCCGTCGATTATGGTGCTCACTGGAGTCTCGACCAGGGAGGATCTGAATCAGAGTGTCGTTCAACCCGACCTGATCGTGGCCGACCTGGAGGAATTGATGCGTGTCTGGCGGTTTGCTCCCTAAATCGGAAGGTGAGGGGCCTTGATCGGTCGACGAATCGCTGCCGTTGTGATCGATGCGACGGCCGCGGCAGCGCTACTGTTCGCCGGGTTCCGTCTGGGACTGGCGATTGCACCCTGCGCCGAGCAGTCGGAATGTTCCTGGCTGACGCCGATCGTCATCGTGCTGGCAGTGGTGGCTCTGGTGCTCTACTTCGGTCTGAGTCAATATTTCTGGCGAACCACTCCAGGGCGGCGATTACTGAGAGCGGACTGATATATTCGCATGGTACACTAGTCCTGGGCGCTCCATGTCACTTCCCCCACAACATCCAGTTCCTGTGTTTGGTATTGCCTTGGAAGTTACGTTTTTAGGCCATTCAGCGTTCCGGTTGCGGGGGAGAGATGTCACCATCGTGACAGACCCTTATCCTGCGACTTCAGGCTCGGCTATGGGCAAGGTGACGGCTGATATCGTTACGATCAGCCGTCCCGGCTCGAATCAGACTACTGCCAATGCGGTTGGTGGCGAGCCTCGGGCAGTGAGCGGTCCGGGAGAGTACGAAGTAGCCGGCGTCCTGATCGCCGGTGTTGCGACGGCTATCGAGCCCAAGAAAGGCTCGACCAATACGGCCTACGTGCTGCGCTTCGATGAACTCTCCGTTTGCCATCTGGGCGCCCTCGACTCGAAGTTGACCGACCAGCAAGTTGAAGAGCTCGGCAACATCAACGTGCTTCTCGTTCCGGTTGGCGGTGGCGGAGCCATCGGTCCGACCGCTGCGGCCGAAGTAGTGTCGCAACTCGAGCCGTCGATCGTTATCCCGATGCGCTACCGTCAACCAGATGACCCCGACGATGGTCTCGAGCCGGTGGACGTCTTTTGTCGGGAGATGGGTTCCAAGGAGTGGACGGCTGAGACCAAGCTGACGGTATCGCGGAGCACATTGCCGGAAAATGTGCGTGTCGTGGTTCTGGAGCAACGGAAGATCTAAAGGGGGTAGGGAGCATGCCTAAGTACATTTTCCTCACCGGTGGAGTGGTATCGTCGGTCGGCAAGGGCATCACCGCGGCTTCTATTGGCCGTGTTCTGAAGAGTCGGGGCGTTCACGTCTCGATCCAGAAGCTGGACCCGTACATCAACGTCGATCCCGGGAC
Organism: uncultured Chloroflexia bacterium; assembly: GCA_963731225.1. Lineage (GTDB taxonomy): Bacteria > Chloroflexota > UBA5177 > UBA5177 > UBA5177 > CAVSUG01. The sequence goes on along the minus strand of CAVSUG010000002.1, from coordinate 1,315,668 downwards.
GATGGCGCCCAATCAGCATGGCGAGGTGTTCGTCACCGAGGATGGCGCCGAAACCGATCTCGATCTGGGCCATTACGAACGCTTTATCGACGAGAATCTCACCAAAGCGAGCAACGTTACCACCGGCCAGGTGTATGCCTCGGTTATTGCCAAAGAACGTCGGGGCGACTATCTCGGCGGCACCATCCAGGTGATTCCGCACATCACCAACGAGATCAAAGAGCGCATTGGGCGGGTGGCCCGACAGACCGGCGCTGAGGTTGTGATCGTGGAAGTGGGCGGCACAGTGGGCGACATCGAGGGCCTTCCTTTTCTCGAGGCGATCCGGCAGATGCGTCGCGAGGTCGGCCGTCAGAACGTGCTGTACATGCACGTGACGCTTCTGCCGCACATTGGTTCCACCAATGAGTTAAAAACTAAGCCGACACAGCACAGCGTCAATGAGCTCCGTCGCATCGGTATCCAGCCGGATATCTTGATCTGCCGCGCCGACCATCCGGTGACGCCCGAACTTCGCGAGAAGATCGCCCTATTCGGTGATGTCTCCGAAGAGGCAGTGATTCCGTTGCAAACCTGCGACTCGATCTATGAGGTTCCGCTGGTACTGGAGCGAGCAGGATTGGGCCGGATCATTACCCGTGAGCTCGGTCTCGATACCTCCATGGTGGATCTGCAGACCTGGTCCGATCTCGTGGCCCAGATCCAGGAACCAAAGCCGTCATTACCAATTGCGATCGTCGGCAAGTACGTCAAAAGTCCGGATGCGTACATGAGCATCGTGGAGGCACTGAAACACGCCGGGTTGGAACACGGCGTGGATGTCGACATCCACTGGATCGATTCCGAAGACCTCGAACACGAGGCCAATGTGGCGCAGCTGGCGGAGGTGAGCGGTGTCCTGGTTGGGCCGGGATTCGGCAGCCGGGGGATAGAAGGGAAGATCCGCGCGGCGCGCTTTGCCCGTGAGACCAAGACCCCGTACCTCGGACTCTGTCTCGGCATGCAAGTCGCAGTGATCGAGTTTGCCCGCCACCTGGTGCATTCGAATATGCCCAACAGCACCGAATTTGACGAAACCACCAAGTATCCCGTGATCGATATCATGCCCGATCAGCGCGACATCGCGGAAAAGGGCGGCACCATGCGTCTCGGCGTCTGGACCTGCCGGCTCACTCCCGGAACCCTGGCGGCGGATTCGTACCAGCAGCCTGTCGTCTACGAGCGCCACCGTCACCGCTATGAGTTCAACAATGAATACCGCGAGTTGCTCACTGCCGGTGGCATGATCCTCTCCGGGCTCTCTCCCGACGAGCGACTGGTGGAAATCATCGAGCTCAAGGACCACCCGTGGTTCCTCGGCAGTCAGTTCCACCCGGAGTTCAAGTCGAGACCGGAACGGCCCCATCCGCTGTTCCGCGACTTCATCGGAGCCGCGAAGCGATCCCAGGAGGAGACACCGGCGGCGGTGAACACCGTCGAAGAGCGCGTCTCGACAGTATCGCTGGCGGGGTAACCGGCACGTAGCTCAGATCGCGTCAAACATCACCGTGCCACCGTTTGCGCAGGTTGCGGTACTGGCTCACCTCGGTTCCGCCGGCGGGCTCTACACCTACCGAGTGCCGGAACGTCTCGAGACCACTGTCGCCCTCGGCTCGCTCGTCAGTGTGCCCTTTGGCAGCCGTCAGTTGCAGGGTGTCGTCTGCTCGTTCGAACCCGACTGTCTATTGCCTCGCGTCCGCGACATCGACGAAACGCTCGACTCGGCGCCGGTGGTCACCGACAACCAGTTGAGGCTGGCTCGTTGGATATGTGAGTACTACTGTGCACCGATCTCCGATGTGATTGGCGCCATGCTGCCGCCGGGCCTGGGACGCGACACCCGATACCTGCTCGAGCCCGGAGAAGCCGGCGGCGGGCGCCGGCTTTCGGCGGAACAATCGCGGGTCCTGGAAGCGGTGACCGTCGCCGGATACCTCGCCGAGAGTGAGCTGGAACGCACGCTTGGGGACATCGACGTCGCTCGGGCGGTGCGTTTGCTGGTGAAGAGAGGGATACTCGTTCGCACTGCCGAGCTCGCGCCGCCGCGAACGAGTACGCGTCGAGTACGGATCGTGTCGGCCACCCCGGAGGGGCTGATCGCCCTCGAAGGGAAGGAGCAGTTCAGTCGGGCGCCACGGCAGCGTCAGGTTCTGGAACTGGTGGCAATCCGAGGATCGATGCCTGCCCCGGCGTTAACTCAACTGATCCCCGGCGCTACCTCGACGCTCGGGGCACTGGAACGGAAGGGCTTGGTGCGGGTCGCACTGCAGGAAGTGTCTCGATCTCAACTTCAAGCTGGAGTTGCCGGCATTGGTGCGACCCAACCACTGACGCTAGCGCCGGCACAACGCATGGCATTCGACGCGATCGCTGCATCCATACGCGCCCGCCGCCCGGCAATATATCTGCTGCACGGGGTCACTGGCAGCGGCAAGACGGAAGTGTATCTGCAGGCCATCGCCAGCGCGATTCAGACCGGGCGGCAGGCGATCGTGATGGTGCCGGAGATTAGCCTGACGCCCCAGGCAGTGGAACGCGTCGCCGGCCGCTTTCTCGACCGCGTGGCCGTGCTCCATAGCCGCCTTTCCGAGGGGGAGCGGCTCGATGAATGGCAGCGCATCCGGCGCGGCGACGTGGATGTGGTGGTCGGACCGCGCTCCGCCCTCTTTGCCCCGCTGCCAAGACCGGGCCTGATCGTGGTTGACGAGGAGCATGACCCATCGTATAAGCAAGATTCCTCCCCGCGGTACCACGCGCGAGATGCCGCTGCCGTCCTGGCGAGGATCGCGAATGCGACCGTGGTCTTCGGCAGCGCGACGCCGGACGTTGGTACCTACCAGGCGGCTCGCGCCGGACGTATCCAGTTGCTGGAACTACCCGACCGGCCGGTGTGGCAGAGCACGGACGGAAGTGCTGCTCGTCCCATGCCCCCGGTTGAAGTCGTGGACATGCGTCATGAACTAAAGGCGGGAAATCGGGGAATCTTCAGTACGTCACTCCTGCACTCGATCGAGAAGACACTTCGCGATGGCCATCAGGCTCTCCTGTTTCTCAATCGCCGCGGCAGCGCTACCGTGGTCCTCTGCCGTGACTGCGGCTTCGTGGTGCGCTGCCCAAGCTGCGATATTCCCTTCACCTATCACTCCGCCGGAGTCAGGCTGATCTGCCACCGGTGTGACCGGCGCCGGGAGAGTCCCAGAGATTGCCCCGGCTGCCATGGACCGCACATCCGCTATCTCGGAACCGGCACCCAACGGGTAGAGGAGGAAGTGCGGCGCCTGTTTCCCTCGGCACGGACGCTGCGCTGGGATCGGGACGTCACCGGCGGGAGGGATGCGCACGCTCAGATTCTCCGACGTTTCTCGCGCCACGAGGCCGACATGTTGATTGGTACCCAGATGATTGCCAAGGGTCTGGATTTCCCGCTGGTCACCCTGGTGGGTGTCATTTCTGCCGATACCGGCCTGCACATGCCAGATTTCCGCGCACCCGAGCGTTCCTTCCAACTGCTCACTCAGGTTGCCGGCCGCGCCGGCCGCGCGTCGCTACCGAGTACGGTAATCGTCCAGACCTATACGCCGGAGCACTACGCCATTCAGGCGGCACGAGATCACGACTATCATCGCTTCTACCGGGAAGAAATGAGCTTCCGCCGGTCAGCCTGGTACCCTCCCTTTGCCCGACTCATCCGATTTGTCTACACCGCCAAGAGTGAGAACGACTGCCGGCACAGCGCCACCAAACTGCGAGCGATACTGCAGCAGGCGATTGATGAAGGGAATGGCAACGGTGACGAAATCATAGGTCCGGCTCCATGTTTCGTCGCTCGGGTGAACGATCGCTACTTCTGGCAGCTCATCGCCCGCTCCCGTCTACAACCGGGAGCATCCACTCGCTCTCACTCGGGGCTTCACTATCTGCTGGACCATGTTCCTCCCGGCTGGAAGGTGGATGTCGATCCAGTGGATCTGCTGTGATTGCCGGCACGGCGGCGTTGATCCCACAAGGTGTGTAATCCCAGTAGGGCAGGCCCGCGCCGCAGCGCAGTGGCCTGCCGCCCTCGTCCGCGGATCGGCTCCCCATAACCGGTAGACGTGCAAGAGACAGACAGAGGCGCATTCTCATCGGGGATGCGTCGACTCTGCCAGGACACCGAGCGGCAGGCCACTGCGCTGCGGCGCGGGCCTGCCCTACCGGAATAGTGCTACCTGGTTGGAGGGTGGATGTTGATCCGGTGGATCTGTTGAGATTACTCTCCCGCCATTCACAGAAAGTTCAGTCTTTGGCAAGGTCGAGGCAACCCTCGATCTTTAGAGTGGAGATGAACGAGCGCTCGTTCACTCCTCCAACCGCCAACCTCTTCTCTCGGTGCGGCGGCTGCCGACCGGCAGTCGCCGCGCCTCCTCCCACCAATCTACTTCTGCTTGAGTCCGAGAGCGACGAGTTGCGGGCCACCGGGACCGACCGCGCGGATGAATACCATGCCATTCGCCACCATCAGACTGTTGGGCGAGTGGAAGGCATAGTAGCCATCGGAAAGCACGATGGCGCCGATCATGGCACCGGTCGAGGCGTTGAGCACCACCAGCTTGGTGGGTTCGCCCAGGTAGTAGGTGAGGACGTAGAGCAGGCCATTGGCCAGCACCATGCTCTGAAGATTCGGTATCGCGCGGGACCACAGTGGATGTCCGGTCAGGCTATCCAGGGCGAGCACCGCGGAGGATGGACGTTCGGTTTCGACGTAGACCACGTTGGGCCCAACCGCATGGGGCCAATCGACACTGTGGGTGGCCGCGTTTGGACCGACGACTCGTTGCCACACTCGTTTCCCGGTGGCATCGACGGCACGGAGCGTGGCCGCTTTTCCAGTGGCCGAGACTACGGTATAAGCCAGGGTGCTGCCGGCGAACCAGTAACTGCCGGAATACGTGGAGTGCGCCAGGGTACGTCCACTCGTTTCATCGTAAAAGGCGCTGCCGGAGGTCGTAGCGGTGACGATGCGGCCGTCCGCCAGGGTGCCAAATGCAGTTGTCGACGGAACCTGCCGAACTACCTCATTCGAATTCGGATTGACGGTGTAGATACTGCTTTTGGCGCCGGCAGCGTAGCCGGCGACAACAACTTTGCCATCGGCTTGCGGATACACGAAGGCTCCGCCGGGGACGGCGGGCGAGGCATTGATCTGGGCCAGTTTCTCGCCGGTGTTGGCGTCGAGCATCTGGAGCACATGGCCGGCGAGGAATAGCACCCCGCCTGAAACGAGCATGCCATTGACCGCGTCCTTGGGATAGATGGCCAGCTGTTTACCGCTCGACGCGTCCACCACCTTGACGTGGACTTTGCCGTTGGCGACGATCGGGATGTAGACCCGGCCGTTGTCCACCACCGGGTACGACACATCGTTCGGATTCACCGGGTTGTCGATGATCTGTGCCCACCGTACTTTCAGATTGAGCACGTTCTTCGCGGTGATGGTCTGTTCGTTGGGGTTGTTATTGCTCTGGGCGCCATCGGCATTGAGCGCGGGCCAGTTGGATGTAGATACCGCCGGCGCGGCGTTGGCGCGATCGAGCCCGGGCAGCGTGAGACAACCTACAATGATGAGAATCAGCAATTTGCGCATCGCGCCGCATGATACCCCATGGCGAGGCAATATGGAAACATCAACGACTGCTCTCGATGTTCAGATCGACGAACAATTGGTGATTGACCTGACCCGCGAACTCATACGCTTCGAGTCCGTCAACCCACCGGGGAACGAAGGACCAGTGGCGACGTTTCTGGCCGGCAGAATGCGCGAGCTCGGTCTGGATGCCGAGATCCAGGAGATCGAACCCGGGCGCGCCAACGTGATCGGCAGAATTCGAGGGAGCAGCCAGGGGCATCTGGTGTTCACCGGACATCTGGATGTGGTGCCGCCGGGCGAACAGACCTGGCAGCATTCGCCGTTTGGCGCCGAATTGGTGGAAGGTCGGCTGTATGGCCGGGGAAGTGCCGACATGAAGGGCGGCGTGGCCGCTATGGTGGCCGCCGCCGCAGGTCTGGTCAAGGCCGGGTTCCGTCCGACCGCGGACGTCGTCCTCGCCATTACCGCCGGCGAGGAGGCCGGGATGGTGGGCGCGGCAGCTATGGTCGAGCAACGCTCGCTGGAAGGATCACGCTATCTGGTCGTCGGCGAACCGAGTGGACTGGATGTCTTCATTGGCGAAAAGGGTGTGCTCTGGACGAACGTTACCGCTTACGGCCGCACCGCCCACGGCTCCATGCCTTCGTTGGGAATCAACGCCGTGAGCTACATGGCGCGATTGATCGGCCGCCTGGAGGAGTACCCATTTCCCTGGGAAGAAAGCCCGCTCCTGGGCCGGCCCACGATCAGCATCAACATCATTCATGGCGGCAACAAGATCAATGTGGTGCCCGATCACTGCCGCATCGCCGTCGACATGCGGACCGTGCCGGGACAGGACCATGAGGACATCCTGGGCCGGATGCGTGAGCTCGCCGAGGAAGTGGCAAAGGGATTTCATGAGAATCTGCGCGTTGACGTCGAGATCGACAACGATAAACTGCCAATCGAGACCGATCGCTCTGAGCCGCTGGTCGGGGCGATGGTGGAGTCGGTACGGCGCGTCCGCGGTCGCGAACCTGAAGTTGGCGGCGTGACCTACGGGACCGATGCTGCGGCACTCTGTCCTGGCTACGACATGCCGATGGTGATCTGCGGCCCCGGTGCACCCGGTATGGCGCACCAGCCGGACGAATATGTCGAGGTTGAGGAACTCGTCCAGGCCGCGCAGATTTATGCGGATGTGGCCCAGCGGTTATTATCAACCGCATGACTCGACGGAAACAGAAACATCGCCGACTCCGCACGCGAGTCGTCTACACCAGCGTTATTTGCCGCGGTCCTGGTGGCCGGTGTTGGTTACTGGCGGATCGCGCACGAGACGGGCAGCCGTTCGGCTCAAGGCGGGTCCGAACTCGCCGCGTATACCGTCGTTCCAGGCGATTCACTGAGTGCCATCGCTGGGCGCTACGGGACCTCGGTGGCCGCGATTATGGCCGTCAACGACATCTCGAACCCTAACCTGGTTGTAGCCGGTTCACGATTGCAGATTCCCGTGACGTCGGCCGTGCCGGCACTGCCGGCTATTCATCGGGGCACCCAGCAGTTGATCTCAAACTACGCGCAGCTGTACGGAATTCCGACGGCATTTGCGCTGGCGGTCGCCTGGCAGGAGAGCGGGTTCAATCAGAATACACTCAGCCACACCGGTGCGATCGGAGTGATGCAAGTCGAACCGGATACTGGGGTGACGATCGGAAACTTGCTTGGCCGGCCCGTGGACCTTCACCTGGTTCGCGACAATGTCCAGGCCGGAGTGTATTTGCTGGCACGACTCGATGCCTCGTATAGCGGTAACCAGCGGCTGGCGGCGGCAGCCTACTACCAGGGCGCCAGGTCGGTTGCACGTGATGGGCTCTATCGCGACACCAAACTGTACGTGGATGACGTTATGGCGCTCGAGGCGCGCTTCGGGAATAATACTGGGTAGAATTGCCAGCGATGTGTTTGGGTGCGTCCGGGGAGACGAAGATGCGCATCTGGCTGGCGATCTCGTTCACTGCCGCATTGTCCTGGCAGGTAGGACGCGCTGACGCCCACAGCGTGGATCGCCCGAGCTCGCGGCCAATCCGCGCGCTGCAGGCAGCAGCGATGATCGGGCAGAGTGGCACTACTGCCCGCCAGGTGGCCCTGAAACAATCGGATCTTCCAGGAGCCGTTCTGGTGCCGGCTCAAACCCATACCGTACCGGGTATCGGAGACTGCTCCAGCGGATACCAGTCGCTCTTTGGGTCGGGGCTGGGTGGCTCCGAGGCGGTGGTATCGGTGGTGTACCAGTGCCCGTCGGCCAGCGCCGCGGCGCAGGTATACTCTCAGACCGCTGCCTACTATCAGCAGTACTATGACCGCAAGGAATGGCACTACCAGGTATTGCCCGCTGTTAAGGCGGGCCATGAGCACTTCGCCTGGTTCAACCGAGGTCTGCCGGGAACGCACACCCTTAGCGGCAGTTCCGCGAATTTCGATGCCATCAGTCTCGTGTTTCAACGTGACAATTTCATTGTCTTCGTTCAGGTCACGTACACCGGAGAGACGCTCGCGAAGGCAGAGCAAAGCGTGCATCGGCTGGCCCACATCATGAACCGACGAATTGTGGTGGCGGCCGGCTGACCGGCCCCGTAGCCCCAATCTTCTCTCGCACTCTGATGCCCGCGCCTGCTCGATGGTACCGTTGATAGAGATGCGTTGAGTCCCGGACTACACCCTGTTTGCGGCCTGGCATGGTCGTGCCCGTAACGGCACCGCAGCCGACAGCGTCGGGACTGATTTCGTCGAAGATCGGAGGATAGATGTCGAGCGAAACAGTGGGTATTGAGCAGTTTGTCGTAGTCGTATCGGGCCTGCCACGATCCGGTACTTCGATGATGATGCAGTTGTTGGCGGCGGGCGGGATTCCGGTGCTCACCGATGAATTGCGGAAGGCGGACGAGGACAATCCCCGCGGGTATTACGAACTCGAACAGGTGAAGCAAGTGCGGGATGACGCGTCCTGGTTGGATGAGGCCGGCGGCAAGGCAGTCAAGATGGTCTACCGGCTGCTCTACGACCTACCCTCTAACCACCAGTATCGAGTGATTTTTCTCCGACGTACCCTCGGAGAGGTCGTCGATTCGCAAGAGGAGATGCTGCTGCGATTGGGCAAGCCCGCCGGAGACATCCCGCGGGAGCGGCTGGTCCAGATCTATGCGGACCAGTTGGATAAGGTGTATGACTGGTTGCGAGATCAGCCTAATTTCCAGGTCATCTATGTCGACTACGCCGATGTGCTGGCCGATACCGACCGTGTCGTTCGCCAGATCGACGAGTTCCTCGGCGGAGGGCTTGACACTGCGGCGATGCGGCAGGTTCCCGATCGGCGGCTCCATCGTCAACGGCACTGAATCGACAGACAGTTCAGCAGAGACAGCGAGGATCGATAGTCAACCTTCGTCAGCCACGTCATCTGCCTTCCACCGGACGCGAAGCGAGGAGCGCAGGCGCACCGTCACGGCCCTCGGCGTGGGAATGGCTTTTGCTCGCTGTCCAGATTTTCGTGCTCTGGTCTCTGGAGTCACTCGAAGATGTGGTGCGAGGAGATCTGTTCCCGCCGAATCCGGCCACGGCGATACGGCATGCTCAGGACCTGGCCCACTTCGAGTCGGCCCATTTCATGTATATCGAGCCACAAATCCAGACCTACTTCTACAGCGGACGCAACCACTGGATTGGCTCGTTTCCGTCCTGGGCGCTGGTTGTCGACATTGCCAACAATATCTATGCCTGGTTGCACATCGCGGTACCCTTTGGTGTGCTCATCTGGGTTTATGTGTATCACCGCCAACGCTTCGGATACGTGCGTAATGTCTTCTTTCTGGCCAATCTGCTGGGCCTGGTCGGGTATTTTGTCTATCCGGTCGCCCCGCCGCGGCTCACGCCGGGCCTGTTCTACCAGGGCCATCCATTTCATTTCATCGACACCATGCAGCACCAGGTGATCGGGACCAGGCTCAACGGACGTCCCTTGGGGTTCAATCCGTATGCCGCCATGCCCAGCATCCACGTTGCCTGGTCGGTGATCGTGGCGTCATCGGTGATTCTTCTGGCTCGACGCTGGACGCCGCGGATTCTAGCGGCCTGCTATCCGCTGGTTATTCTCTTTGCCGTTATCGTCACTGCCAATCATTACGTCATGGATGGGGTGGGCGCGCTGCTCGACGTTGCCGTGGCCGCTCTCCTCGCTTCGCTCATCGGCCGGCTGTGGGCGCAGCGGCACCATACCGGCGTGCGAGTCGCCTCATGAGTGACCGTCTCCGCTTGTACGATCGGAGGTCGGATTCGGTCCGCGCCTTCGAACCGTGCAGCGATCCGGTCAAACTGTACGTGTGTGGCATTACTCCGTACGACGCGACTCACTTCGGCCACGCCTTCACCTTTGTTGGCTTCGATGTGCTTATTCGCTACTTGCGCTATCTCGGACATCGGGTGCGCTACGTGCAAAACGTCACCGACATCGATGATCCGTTGTTCGTCAAGGCGCAAGAGCTTGGAGTCAGATACCAGGACCTGGCGGAGGATGAAACGGCGCAGTATGTTGCCGACATGAGTGCTCTGAACGTGTCGCCGCCGGATGCATTCCCGCGCGCCAGTGGAGAAATTCCCGGGATGATCGATCTGGTGCGCGGCTTATTCGACACCGGACACGCCTATCAGGTAGATGGCTATGTCTATTTCCCCATTGCGGCAGCTTCCGACTACGGGCAGCTTTCTCATCTCAGTCGCGAAGCGATGATCCCGCTGGCACGAGAACGCGGGGGCGATCCCGATGATCCCCGCCGGCGTGACCCGCTCGATTTCCTGCTCTGGCGACCGGCGCGGGAGAACGAACCGCGCTTCGACAGTCCGTGGGGACCTGGTCTGCCCGGCTGGCATCTGGAGTGCAGCACGATGGCGCTGGCCTATCTGGGGACGCCGCTAGACATCCACGGCGGTGGGTCGGACCTTGTCTTTCCGCATCACGAGAACGAGATCGCGCAATCAGAAGCGGCCACCGGGACAGCACCGTTCTCACGTTTCTGGATGCACACCGGGATGGTGTATTTGGGCGGTCAGAAAATGTCGAAGTCACTGGGCAACATGGTCTTCGTACGGAACCTCCTGCCGCGGTACAGTGCCGATGCCATCCGGCTCTACATCTCGTCCTGCCACTATCGCGCCGAGCTGCATTACGATGCGGAGGCGCTCGATCGAGCAGCCGAACTCGCCCGCGTGCTGGCAGCCGCGGCGACTCTGTCCGGCGGTGTAGATCGCTGCCCCGAGGATGAGCTCGATGGATTCCGTGTGCGCTTCGAGGAGCGGATGAACGATGATCTCGATACGCCTGGCGCGATTGAGATTCTCCGCGAACTGGCAACCCGCATCCATCAGTGGCAGGCAAATGGCGTGGATGTGAGCGCGGCCCAATCGCTGCTCCGATCGCTGGGCGACGTGCTCGGGTTGAAGCTGAATCGCCCCGAGACGGCAGGTGCTGACTCGGGCTGATCGGCTTTGCCGGGATGTAGGCCGTCCGCTCCGTCGGAGCAGTTGACAGCTTGGTCCGGAGCCGGCGTCCAGGGCGTGGTGCAGTGCCGTTCCAGGCCCTCGCGGGTGGCGGCCTCCACCCGCCGGAGCCTGCTTGATGGCGCCGTTGCTCATCTCTATTGCTTTGTAGTCCTTTTTTTAGCTCTTCTTGTTCTCACCAGCGGCCACGCCACGTGCCTGCGCACGTCTCCTGCTCGTCTACCAGCGGTTTCCGGATTCCTGCTGCCTTCGCTTCTGCTTTCTTTCCTGCTTGCGTTTGTTGTACTGCTCTCTCCCAGTCCGTCGATGTCCCCTCACCGCCACGCTCGCGCCTGCCTCCTCCCTGCGCGCTCTTCGTTGTTTTCTTCCCTTTTTGCTTCTCTCTCCCCCTGCTTTGCCCCTCTCTCCCCCTGCCTGCTTCTTTTTTCTCCCCGAGCTCGTCGACGAAACCACGCGTCACACTCTAGTGCCGGATGATCCGATGCCACGTCAGGCGGCTCGCCTCGTGCCCTTTGGGTGTCGCTCGGTGCTCCAGCGTCCTTTTTTTCGTCCTCTCCATCGCTGGTCTCCCGGCTCATTGTCAGGCTCAGCTGAGCCGTCCGCTCCGTCGGCGGCGAGGGCCTGGAGCGAGGCGGAGGCGGGCCTCGGTTCCCCGTGAGCGGCCACTGGCCGCGCCGGGTGAGCACGCCCGGCGCAGCCTCGCTCCACCCTGTCGCGCCTTCGCCACGTAGCGTGACGGGGACCTACACCGAAGGAGCGGACGGCCTCCACCCGAGGCCCGGAGCCAGCGGCCAGCCACGGCGCCATGCTGCGGGGTCAACGGAATGCGTCAGCCTATATCTGTCTACCAGCTCGTTCTCTCCGGATCGAGCGTCGATGAAACGACGGCCACGCCAAGTGGTAGGGTCTCTTTAATACCGCTCACCGGCTACCTGAAAGCCGAGCTTCTGGTACAGCGCCACCGCCGCTGGCGTCTGGGCAGTGAGCCAGATCAGGGTGTCACCGTTGGCGAACCGGTGATTGCCATGAGTCGTACAGCCGCGCTCCCTCTCAGTCGCGGTTCCCGGTGGCTTCTCGCGCGATTTCAGCTACTCGTCCGCTGACCGATGCGCCGGGTCCGACCGGAGCACCGGCGACATGCCGGTTGGATCGCTCCCACCTTGCCATTTCTCTCCGCACGACCTCTGGAGCGCCACGGTCCACCTCCATTACCTCGGAAGTGTGCCGGTAGGCGACAAAGGGCGCATCGGCGTCCTGCTCGGACATAAAGCGGACAACTATCCGGGGGTGGCTGGTGGGACGGAAGTCTCCCCGGGCGCAGACCATTATTGGTTCCTGGGCGTCTATCAGGAACCCAGCCGCGTCCAGAAGCATGGGTAGCCTGGGCCAGAGCGGCTCGTTGAACTCGAGATTCAGGCGCCGATGCCGATCCACGAACAAGCGGCGAAGGAGGTGCAGCCATCCCGCGACCTCGTCGGACGCGCCGAGCGGCTCGAACGGCACGACCTGGTCGAGCCACTCATTATCGGAATCGCGGCTGAAGACGGCCCGAAACGGCCCAATGGCAACCACTTCACCGCCGAGTTCGGTGTCGCGAGCGAATGTCGACTCGGTTGGTTCCAGGCGCTGCAGCAGATGTCGGTCGATCGATTGCGGTGACTGATGCTCAGTCATGGTGCCCTCTCTTGGTCAGACGGTCCGCCAGGCCATGTCATATTCCCGCCACGGTCTGAAGGCGAGGCGACCGTAGAAAGTCAGCAGGTTGGTCCACCCGGCGTGACAACGGTCAGCGCCGGCTTCGTGAAGTATCTCGCAGGCGCGCGCTACCAGGGCCGTGCCTACACCCAAATTCCGGACGCGCGGGGCAACGCCAACGGCACCGATCCCGCCGGTGCCCGCGCCCACGAGCGGAGCCCAGAGCGTGTGACCGTCGCCCGGATAGGACAGAATGAGAGCACCCACCACGTGTTCCCGCGCGTCTACTGCGATGACCAGGCGGTTCGGCTGGAGAGCCGAGCGGTAGAAGTCGACCCATTGAGGGAAGTGTTCCTCTTCAAACGCGATGACCTTCGGATAGTCGTCACGGACGGCTGGACGAATCGTGAGGCCCGTAGGGAGGGTGCGCTGCTCGACATCTACTGCAGACTGGGAGCCCGATAGTTCGGCAACGAGATCCCATGAGACCTCAGTTGATTCCCAGCCGCGCCGCTCGAAGAAACCCCTGGCTCCCGGAAGGTCCGTGGGTATTCCGGGCCAGAAGTACGAATACCCTCCGCCCAACTGAATCGCACGCGATCCGCCCTGCCTGATCAGATCGATGGCAGCGTTCAGCAGAGCGGTTCCCACGCCGCGCCGCCGGGCGGCCGGATCGACCACGAGAAGCGTTAGGCTCGTCGCCAACTGGGGTGGTCGATCGGTGAGCGCAACGCCGACAAGCCGGCCCTGTTCGATCGCCACGAGCCCATGCCGGGCGATGCCGTTGAAGGCTGCCGGTTCGAGTGGCCACGTCGACCCGAGTGCAGCGACCCACAGGGCGTGTGCCGCTGCAGCGTGATCCGGGCCGTAAGGCTCAAAGGTCGTGGTCATGCTCGATTGTCACCGATGGCTCAGAGACCTGGGCAGCCCGAATTGTGTCCTCCGCTCCCACCCATCGATTCGGTCCCTCGAGGCGGTACTGCGCGGCCACGGGCGGGCCGGTGAGCAGCGCGCCCGCGAGGAGCGGGTGCTTCCACAGCGTCGGTCGGGCGTCGAGCTCGGCGGCGACTTCATCCAGGTAGGGTAGGAGCGGCACCCGGATGACGGCGTCGCCGTGACCGGGAAGCGTGTTCGGCTGGCGCTTCGATCGCCGGGCGATCTCGGCCAGCATCGCGGTCGCCGGCGGAAGCCTACTTTTTCCGGCCAGGACGCTGGCGACCCAACGGGCCTGCATCTCGACGATTGGGAAGATGGGCCCCTGTGCGCGGCAAACCCCGATAAAGGCCAGCGTTGGGTGACGGGGAGAAAACACCAGCCGATACAGTCCTCCGGCGGCAGTGGTCCAGGGGCGAACGTCGGGCGTCAGGAAAGGGAAATCCAGTTCATACCCGGTGGCAAAGATTACGGTGTCCGGCCGTGACCGATTGGCATCGGCGAACACGACTTCGCCGTGCTCGATACGCGCAATGCCGGGGCGGAGAGTGATCGCACCCGAGATGACGTTGGGGATAAGGTGATCGCTGGTAACCGACGGGCCGGTGGCCGGATCGAACGGCACGTTGGCTCGGCCCCAGATACCGGGGAGTGTAGCCTCGGGAGTGCTGGACCAACGACGCGCGTACTCCCGTTCCAGAAGCCGTCGACGGCGAGATGCGCGAACGGCGGCGGGCAGCCGCCAGGACAGGCGTGTTCCGCGATGGTCCAGTGGCCGGCCGTTCACATATCGCGGTGCTATCCAGGCTCCACGCCGGGTGCTGAGCGTGACTTGATGCGCGACCCCGACCAGGTCCCCGGCGATATCGACCGCGCTACTGCCCAGGCCGATTACCAGCACCTTCTGGCCGGCGAACGGCTCCGGCGTTCGGTAATCGAGGCTGCTGATCACCTGGCCGCCGAAGCCGGCCAGACCTGGAATTGCCGGAATCCTTGGCTTCCGAAATATGCCGGTGCAGATGACGACGGCATGAAAACTCTCTTCGGTCCGCCGACCTCGGTCTGAAAGGACCAGCCGCCATTGTTCGATCGCCTTCGGGAAGGACCTCCTCGACCCAGCAGCCGAAATGAATGTGCTGACGTAGCCCGAACGAGACGGCGTAGGCATCGAGATACATATCGACTGCTTCGCGGGCGGGAAAGTCCGGCAACGAGACCGAGAAGGGCACATCGGAGAAGGCCGTGATCTGCTTCGAGGTATTGGTGCGCAGCGATCGATAGCCTGGCCCGGGAGTGGTATCGCCGTCTCGATATACCCACAGACCTCCCGGCCTTTCCGTGGCTTCGAAGACGGTCGGCGTGATCCCAACCTCCAGGAGCGCTTTGGCTGCGGTCAGACCACTCGCTCCCGCGCCGACGATCGCCACCCGCATCCAGCACGTCCCTTCCCTGGCCGATGATAGCGTGCGAGGCATTCGGCGGGATGCCCGCTACAGCTCCTCACCTGGCGGTATCGGGCTCGATGCTCGGAGATGCCGTCAGCTGACCATGCTGCACCACGATCAAGACAATTCCGGCCACTGCGGCCAGGGCAGTGATCAGGAAAGCCGTCCGGAAGCTGTCATAGTTCGGCGACCTGCCGAGCACGAGAGTGAGAATGGCGATGGTAATGGCCGCCGAGAGGTACTGAGTTGTGGTCAGAATCGCGCCAACGGCGCCCTGTTGCTCCGGGGGCACGTCTCGGGTGCCGATGATGAACATCGAGGTGTAGATGATTCCATGCCCGAATCCGCTGACCAGTATGCCCGGGAGCAGATCAGCAGCGTAGGAATCGCCGGAGAGACCAAGCGCGAGCCAGACGAGACCGACGACGGCGATGGCAAATCCACCGATCAGCACTGAAGGAGCGCTGAACACACGGACGGCGCGACCCGCCGTCACGCTGCCCAACGTGATCATGCCGGCAAGCGGGAGGAAGGCCAGCCCGGCCTGCAATGGTGTGTACCCCTTCGTCGATTGCAACAGAAGCGTGACCAGATAGAACTCGGACCCGACGCTGGCCATATACAACGCGGTAGCTGCCGATCCGATGCCGAGCGAGCGCGTGTGCCGCAGAGTCCGCTCGACGAGGACGTTCTGTGAACGGAGCTCATTCAGGATGAAGCCAACGACGAGCAGCACCGCCAGACCGAGTGAAATGAGCGTCGGTATCGAATCCCAGCCCGGGTTGGCGCCGAGGGTAAGTGCGACCACCAGCGCGAGCACCGCGCCCGTGCCCAGGATCGAGGCGCGCACTGGAATCCGGCCCGGCGACCTTTGGTTCCGAACCTGGCTGAGCCATACCGCCGCGCCGCACGCACAGGCGAGGGTGAGAGGTACGTTGACAAAGAAGGTAAATCGCCATGATGCGGTCGTGAGCAGACCGCCGAGGATGGCGCCGGCGGCAAGTCCCAATGCCCCGACCGAGCCCCAGACGGTCAAGGCTCGGTTCCGCGACCGCCCGGCGGGAAAGGTCGTCCCCATCAGCCGAAAGACTGCCGGTTGCAGCAGTGCGGCGCCAAGTCCCTGGACGCCACGCGCGGTCAGAAGAACTGCTCCGCCTGGAGCGGCGCCACCGGCAGCGCTGGCGGCACCAAAGAGAATGATTGCGGCAATGAACAGTCGTTTTGCCCCGATTCGATCGGCTATCCGCCCCCCGACCAGGAGGAATCCAGCGAAGAGGACGGCATAGGCGCTGATCACCCACTGGGCGACGGGCCGATCGAGATGCAGATCACGGGCAATACTGGGCAAAGCGACGTAGACAATCGAGTAGTCGAGTGCGCCCAGGAACTGCGCCAGCGAGAGCACGGCCAGCGCCGCTGAGTTACGCACAACGGCGGGACTCGTCGAGCTGGATGGACTCTCTGGACGTGGGCGTGTTATCGACATGCAAGCTTCGACGATGCGAACGATGAGGACTCGGTCTGAGTGGTCATGCTACTGTGTACAAACATTCACAGTTATGTGAAGGCAAATCGCGTCGGAAGGAACCGACGATGAAGATCGGTGAACTGGCAAAACGCACGAACGTATCCACGCGGCTGCTCCGCTACTACGAAGAGCAGGGACTGCTCACACCGGTGCGCGCTGCCAACGGCTATCGGGAGTATGGTGAGCCGCTGGTCGATCGGGTGGTGCAAATCCGCGGCCTGCTCGATTGCGGGCTGCCCACCCGAATCATCAAACAGATCATCCCCTGCCTCAACGAACCCGGTGCGCTTCTCTTCACCGATGCGACGCCCGAATTGATCTCGACCCTCGAACACGAACGCCGGCAGATCGACCTCCGTATCTGCTGCCTGACCAAGAATCGAGATGCGATCGCGGTGTATCTCGAGGCCCTCCGCAACTGCACCGCTGGTAGCAGCCGGCCTCAGGCAGAAGACGCGTAGATGACGGACATCGCCACCGACGATGTCGAGGACTTCCAGCAGCACATTCTGTCCTGGTACGCCACCTTCAAGCGGGACCTCCCCTGGCGTGGCGATACCGATCCGTATCACATTCTGGTATCCGAGGTGATGCTGCTGATTGGAAGGTAGCCAGGCTTCCTTGCGATCGACTGCTCCTTACGAAAACTTAACCTGCTATCCTTTCGTAACGAGAAACGTAGCGAAAGGATAGTGCTGGATGAACGGGCACTACGAAGAGCGGATCTGGGAGGGATCGCTCACTGCATACCCGCCGCTCGCCCGGCTGCGACGTGGTTTCAAATACCGGGCATTCGTGCCGGCGACCATCGCCGAACGGAGCTGGTCCATTCCAGACCATGTCACTGAGGACATCGTGAGCGCGGAGACGGCGATTCGCCGGCTCGATGCTGCTCCACATGTAGCCGGAATCGAAGCGCTGTCGCGGTTGCTGTTGAGGGCGGAGAGCATATCTTCGTCTCAAATCGAGGGACTGGTGGTATCGCAGCGCAGACTTGCCCAGGCGCTGTACGATCCAGCGCTGGCCGACCGGGTGGCGAATGAGGTGGTTGCGAACATTCACGCCATGGAACGCGCGATACGGTTTGGGGCGGAAAAATCGAGGATCACAGTCTTCGATCTATGCCAGATTCACGCGCGGCTGATGACCGGCTTCGCCGGCGAAGAGCATGTGGGCAGTCTGCGTCAGGAGCAGAACTGGATTGGCGGGCGATTGCCCGCCCCGCTGGATGCCGAGTACATTCCGCCGCCGCCGGAGGCGGTGCCAGCGCTCATGGAGGATCTCGTGGGCTTTATTGCGCGCGATGACCTGCCCGCGGTGTTCCAGGCTGCGATTGCCCACGCCCAGTTCGAGACCATCCATCCCTTCGTCGACGGCAATGGTCGGGTGGGCCGGGCGCTGATCCATCTCATCTTGCGCCGGCGTGGGGCAATCGAGCGGGCGTTGCCACCCTTGAGCAATGTGCTCCTGGCACGTGGGGACCGGTACATCGCCGGACTCACCGGTTACCGCGAGGGCGATGACGCCGGCTGGACCTCGTTCTTTGCCAACAGTGCGCAGACCGCCGCTCATCGCGCCGCACAACTCGGTCGAGCAGTGGAAGAGCTGCAGCGCGACTGGCTGAGACGTCTGGGTGATGTTCGTCGGGACGCGACTGTCCGGCGGCTGATTGAGATTCTGCCGGCGACCCCGGTGCTCGATGCAAAAGGCGCGGCGCAACGTGACGGCAGCTCGGTGGTGTCAGCACGCGCGGCGCTCATGCGTCTGCAGGACGTCGGTGCGCTGCGACTGCTCCGCCAGGACGCCAGGCGCGGACGCGTATGGGTGGCGGACGAGCTTTTGGGCATACTCAACGCCTTCGAGTGGGACCTGGCAGACGAAGGCAACGCGGGCGATCCTCGCCGGACACCGAGGGTGACAAAGAAGAGCCTACAACGCTACCTCGGAGACGCGAGTCGTTCCACGGTGGACCCGTAATGCATCCCGATCAAGCCAGTGGGCCGCACTTCGCCGTGTCTTGAGCCACTCGTAGCGCCCGGGAAGCTATCGATCAACTTCATATCAGCGCTATGATGAGCGCGAACGTTCATCCGTGAAGTTATATGGTGCTAGCGTACCGTCGAAGGTGTATCCATGCTCGACATCTCCACGCTCGAAACCTGGCTCTGGGATGCCGCCTGCCAGATCCGCGGGCCGCTGGATGCGCCCAAGTTCAAGGACTATATCCTGCCGCTGGTCTCCCTGAAGCGGCTCTCCGATGTCTTCGAGGATGAGCTGGCGCGGCTGGCCGAGGAGTTCGGCGATCGGGCGTTCGCCGCCGAGCTGGCGGCCGAGGATCACGCGCTGGTGCGCTTCTACGTCCCGCCGGCGGCACGCTGGCCGGAGATTGCGCGGCGAACCACCGGACTGGGCGAGTATCTGACCGATGCGGTGCGGGCCGTGGCCCGGGAGAACCCGCGCCTGCAGGGCGTGATCGACATGGTCGACTTCAACGCCACCGCCGCCGGCCAGCGGATGGTGGACGACACGCGGCTGGCGGCGCTGGTCGGCGTCCTCTCGCGCCACCGGCTCGGGCTGCGCGATGTCGAGCCGGACATCCTGGGCCGGGCGTACGAGTACCTGCTGCGCAAGTTCGCCGAGGGCCAGGGGCAATCGGCCGGCGAGTTTTACACGCCGCCGGAGGTGGCCGGGTCATGGCGCGTATCCTCGATCCGCAGCCGGGCATGACGGTCTACGATCCCTGCTGCGGCTCGGGCGGGCTGCTGATCAAGTGCCACCAGCGGCTGCTGGAGACGCACGGCGAAGGGAAGGACGGCCACCGCGAGCTGCCGGCCAGTGTCGCCGATCTGCGGCTGTTTGGCCAGGAGATCAACCCCTCCACCTTCGCCATTGCGCGGATGAACGCCTTCCTCCACGACATGGACGCCGAGATCGCCCTCGGCGACACCATGCACCGGCCGGCCTTCAGCGAGCGCAACCAGCTCCGCCGCTTCGATCTCGTCACCGCCAATCCGATGTGGAACCAGGATTTTGCCCAGAGCACCTACGAGCACGACCCCTACGGCCGCTTCGCCTTCGGCTATCCGCCCTCCTCCTCCGCCGATTGGGGCTGGGTGCAGCACATGCTGGCCTCGCTGGGCGAGCAGGGCCGGATGGCGGTGGTGCTGGATACCGGCGCGGTGAGCCGGGGCAGCGGCAATGCCGGCAGCAACCGGGAGCGGGACATCCGCAAGCTGTTCGTCGATGGCGACCTCACCCATCCGGCGACCTGATCGAGGCGGTGGTGCTGCTGCCGGAGAACCTCTTCTACAACACCACCGCGCCGGGCATCGTGATGGTCGTCAACCGAGCCAAGCGGCATCCCGGCGAGATCCTGCTGATCAACGCCTCGAAGCTGTTCGCCAAGGGCCGGCCCAAGAACTATCTGACGAGGAGCACATCGCCCGCATCGCCGAGCTGTACCGCGCCTGGGAGCCGGTGGAGGGTCTGGCCGCCGTGATCGCCACGGCCGAGGCAGCGCGCAACGACTACAACCTCTCGCCCAGCCGCTACGTCTCCACCGGCGAGAAAGAGGATGTGCTGCCGCTGGAGGAGGCGATGGTGCTGCTGCGGGAGGCGGAGGAGGAGCGAGCCGCCGCCGACGAGGAGCTGGAGAAGGTGCTGATCGGGCTGGGGCTGGGAGGATTCCGCCGTGGTTGATGTGGCGGAGCGCGCGGCGAATGCAGAGCCGGACTGTGTGTCGGCTACCGGCAACTGGGATCAACCGGGCTGACCGGCGGGCTGGCGTTTGGCCGACTCGGCGATCTCGCCGCTACTCGCCGCGAGCCCCTTGATCCCGGTCGGAACCCGGATGTGCGGTAGTGGGCCTTGACACCGTGGTATCCGGGATCCGGGGTGGGCTCTTGGGGGCAGTGTGAGCGATGTGCGGAGCGCCAAGAACGCCTTTTACCGGGGCGATGTCCTTTACGGGAAGTTGCGGCCATATCTCGACAAGGCAGGGAATCGCTCGAGGGCCGGGCTGTGGTACACGGACTCCAGGTCATTATCCAGCGCCAAGGCGTGATTCGGAGTATTTGGCTTACTACCTGCGCGCTCAGTCCCTTCGTCGACACGCGTCGCGGCGCGATGGGAGCGAAGCACGCACGCACGTCAGGGCAGCGCTTGCGACTTCCGATCCCGCTCCCGCCGCTTCCCGAGCAGCGCGCCATCGCCCACGTGCTCTCGACGGTGCAGCGGGCGAGGGAGGCGACCGAGGCGGTGATCGCGGCCACGCGCGAGCTGAAGCGCTCCCTCATGCGGCATCTGTTCACCTATGGGCCGGTGCCGGTAGATCGGGTGGATGAGGTGCGACTGAAGGAGACGGAGATTGGGATGGTGCCGGAGGAGTGGCAGACGGCCACGCTCGGGCAGATCGCGGCCGTCAGTTCGGGAGGCACACCCGACCGGTCGCGTCCAGAATTCTGGGACGGTGGCATCCCGTGGATAAAGACAGGTGAGGTCCACTACAACGAGATTCGGTCGAGCGGAGAGACCATTTCTGAGGAGGGATTGCGTTGTTCCTCAGCACGGGTGTACCCAGCGGGCACCATCCTGATGGCGATGTACGGTCAGGGCGTCACCCGGGGGCGCGTGGCGATTCTCGGCATCGATGCGGCCATCAATCAGGCCTGCCTGGGCATCACACCCAGGCCTGGCGTGACTGCGGATTTTCTCTTTCACTTTCTTACGTACCGGTATGAAGCCATCAGGGACATGGGTCACGGGGCCCATCAGAAGAACTTGAATGCGGGCATGATAAAGGCGCTCGTTGTGCCTGTCCCAAGTGTCGTGCAGCAGGTCGCAATCGCAAGCTTTCTCAGCGCGGCGGACACCAAGCTGGGCGCCGCGATTAGGCAGGAGCGAGCCTTGGCGGTGGCCCTCAGCGCTCTACTTGAGCAGCTCGTGTCTGGCACTGCCCGGGTCCGGGAAACAGCCTGACGTTATGCCACTTAACAGAAAGAAACAGCCGCAACTGTGGGCGGTCTTTGACACGAGCGCCATCCACACCCACGTCGCCGATAATCTGGTTCGATCCCGGACACGTCAGTTGGTCCAGGCCCATTCTGCCCACACGGATCTGCAGGTACGGTGGTTTCTGCCCGAAACAGTCGTCCGCGAAAGGCTATTTCAGATGCGCGAAAGGGCAAACGAGCTACTATCAACCCTGCGCGAGCTGGAACGCCTCTTCGGACACAACCTCAACATAACTTCAGTCATTATCGCCGACCGGGTGGATGCGTTCGTCGAGAAACAACTGTCAGACCTTGGTATTGAGTCGTGCGCGCTCTCGCTCGAGACGGTGGATTGGTCGGCCATGATCGAGTGCGCCCTGGAGCGTAAACCGCCGTTCGAAAAGGGAGAGGCGGAAAAGGGATTCCGGGATGCCCTCGTTCTCGAGACTTTCATGCAGATCGCTGGTAGCGCCCCGAGTTCCGGCTGCCAGGTGGCATTTGTCACCGAGGATCTGCTCCTTCGTGATGCAGCCTCACAAAGGGCGGAGGGGCGCAGGCACATTCGAGTCCTTGCGAATCTAAGCGACCTCGAAGGCTTAATTAACACGCTCGTGTCAGATGTTCCGCTTGAGTGGGTGGAGAAGTTCCGCCCCAGGGCCGCTGAGTACTTCTTCACGCAGGGGGACGAGACCACTCTCTTTTACAAGCTCAGCGTTCGCGAAGGCATAGACGAGAAGTGCGCGGCCCACCTTGAGGCCAAGCCCGCAGGAAGCGCGCGCCGGTCGAACGGTCGCCGGATGATCAGTGCACCAAACTTCGTATCCAAGGCAGATAGACGGTACACCTGGGAAACGTTCATCTCGATTTCTGCGCAGGCGTTCGCGCCCGACGCGGCTCCGGCTTCCCCGGTCGCCGCTGCTCCCTATGCCGGCTTCTTACGTAATGTACAAGCCACTCTTGACGCGATTGCCGCGGCGCAGCAGTCCCCCGGCGGTCTGGCTCTGCCGGACTCCGGACCTCCGACGTGGCTCCCAGCGCCCAAAGCAGAAGACAAACTCGTGGCGATGGGCGAGACCAGGGTACGAGTTGAGTGGAGCGTCACCATTGCTACGAATGGGCGTTTCAGCAAGGGGAAGATCGAGTCAATCTCGTGCGAGGAAACAGCTTGGCGTGCCGATCGCGATGCAGACTGAGGGCGGCCACAGCCGTTACCATCGGACGAGACAGCCCTCGGCAGTGCGCGCCTAGCAGTGCCGAGCCACTTCGCCGTCTATTCCCTGGACTTCGACTGGGGCCATCGTCGGCGCGATGACGATACCGGCCCCTTGCTCCACGCCGTGCTCTACAACCATCTACAGCGGCTTATTCCAGTGTGGTGCGTCGGCAGCGCGAGTTCTGTCCGCTATGGCCGCGCCCACCCTATGAGCGGGCCAGCGACTTCGGCGCCGCGGGTCGCAGAAAGTCCCTACAATCCGTCCATAAGGAAAGCAGATGCAGGAATCCTTTCGTAGGTCTGGGACAGGTGCAATTACGTTTCATTCGTTGGCGCCCGCGTGCGTGGACGGGTGACGGATTGTCGTGTCGGGCACATGTTCGGCATCGGCGGATGGCTAAAGACAGTGTTCGTCGAAACCCAGGGGGGCGAAAACGCAACGTTTGCGTCGCCGATACGCGTGCGGGACGCCCTACTCATTTCGGAAGCGAAGCCCAACCAGCCCGCGCGAGATCCGCTGGGCGTGATTAGTAGTCCGAGGGACGGTCATCTTGGTAAATCTCATCGAGTTCATTTGCCGCATACGGGAGCAGGGCGCCGAGACAATCAAGGATAAGAAAGCAGCGAAGCGTATGGGTCCGATCCGCCCGGTAGCTGTGGCCATGCAGTAAGGCGTGTCTCTGTACATCACCGGTTATCCGCTGGTGCTGGTCATTGGATGCAACATCGAACGGAGCCAGGAAGTGCTCTTGGAGGTAGTCGGCCATGATCTGAGCGTCATCCAGCACCGGAGCGGTTCGAATCGCCCCGATCACGGCGCGCAGCACCTCGAACATGTGTCTGTGACGAGGCTTCGGCGGCTTCCTTTTAGCCGGCTCTTCCTCCCAGAGGCGCCAGTAGTCTACCAGGAACCGCATTACGATGCCTTCGATCATCGCCACTAGCGGATATGCGCTGATCGCGTCATACTCACCAATTCGCCGGTGGGCCGCGAGCGTTTGCCGAAGGACATCTGTGCGACCCTGGAAGAGTTCGTTCGCCAGGAGTCGATCTACGATCATTTCAAGCGCTTCACTATTGTTGGCCTCGTAATGAACTACGATGAGCTGCGCGAGCGATTCGGAGTCTGAGGTGGTCTTGTGCGCCTCTACCACTGCTTCGCGCAAGTCGTCGTCCATGAATGGAGACGGAACGAAGCCAGCGGCGCCGAACGCTTCGCGGACTTCCTGTCTCCAAATCCGCGCCTCGATGAACTCCCAGTCGATCGCGGCCCGTGCAGCGGCGCTGACCGCGAGGACTGCGTCCGAGGAGGCGCGAATACTGTTCGGGATGTCGAGCGTTGCCCAGGAGACTCCGGCCAGAGCGCTTTGCAGTGCATCCGCCGCACGCGCCACCTCTGCTTGAGCACGAATGATCGGCTCCGCCTGTCGCATCACCTCGTCAAGGGATTTGGCAGGCCCCAGCATCGCGTCCGCGAGAACATCCTCGATCACTCTCTGGCAAGAAGCAGCCCGCATTACGGCCTCGAGTTGCTGGTCAACGAGGTCGAAGTCGTTTGAGGTCCTAGTCAAGAGATTCCAATTTCACACTGTCTTTCCGGCCAAACTTCGGAGACATCTCTGCGAGTGGTTCGAGCCGCGCGAGTGCTGCACTGTTCGACGCGTGGCGTCCGGGGTTGGGTGGTGTCAGCACTCGGTCCCCCTGTGCTGGGTTTACGATGTCTCCGATTCGGTAGTAGAACTGTTCATCGACCGCCATCGGTGTCCAACGGAATTGCGACTGCGTAAGCCACACTTTTGCTACTAGCGACTCGACACGTTCCATAAAAACGGGTGTGATCCACCTGACGTGGAACAGGGAGATTTCTGGAACACCCCGATTGCTGGCTCTCGTGGCCCGTCGATGCAGAGCTGAGTGACACGGCATCCCATACCCGCTCGATTCCCTGAAGCGGAGTCGTCAAGCCTGCGTCGTCGGGTCCAACAAGCATATTGATTCGCGGGTCAAGTGTAGGCAAGTGGAATCCACTGAACGTTGCGAGATTGCGGATGAGCGACTTGTGTATGACCATCCAACAATTGTAGCACTTCGAGCACTCTTGCATTGATGAGTCGCCGCAAATGCTCAGTGCAGGTGGGCCCTTTTTTCATAAATGCACTCGTCTGCCGCAGGTTTGCTCAGTTCCTGGCACGTCGCGCCTGGAGAAACTATCCTAGTGCACGGAGGCGCCCTCAGTGGTTTTTCTTGGCTCCGAACGTACTGCCGTCCAGAATCCCTTCATCCGCTATGCCCAGGACGCCGGCTGGACCTATCTCCCACGCGATGAAGCCCTTGTCCTCCGCCGCGGTGATACCGGTCTTCTGCTCCATGATGTGCTGATCGATCAGCTTCAGCGCCTCAATCCGGGCGTGGTCGATGCCGAGCGCGCCGAGGCGGTGGCCGCGGCCATCGCCCGTGTGCCGTCGACCATCGAGGGGAATCTTCAGGCCTGGGAATACCTGCGCGGGCTGAAGACGGTGTTCGTCGAGAGCGAGGAGCAGCGAGCGCAATGTCCGGGTCCTCGATCCCGATAATCCCGCCGCCAACACCTTCCACGTCACCGAGGAGTACAGCTTCGCCAACGGCAGCCATCGCATCCGGCCGGATATCGTCTTGCTGGTCAATGGCGTGCCGGTGCTGATCGTCGAGGCCAAGGCGGCGACGCGGCGCGGCGGGATCGACGAGGCGCTGGAGCAGATTCGCCGCTATCACCGCGAAGGGCCGGAGCTGCTCGCCCTGGCTCAGCTTTTCGCCCTCACCAGGACGCCCGAGCTGCTCTACGGCGCGACCTGGTCGACCTCGCGCAAGCTGCTCTTCAACTGGCGCGACGATCTGGACACCGGCGCCGAGGCCAGCTTCGAGCAGCTGGTCATCGTCCTTCCTCGATCCGGCGCGCGCTGCTGCGCGTGCTCACCGATTTCATCCTCTTCACCCGCACCGATGGCGAGCTGGGCAAGGTGGTGCTGCGGCCGCACCAGATGCGCGCCGTGCAGAAGGTGCGGGACCGGGCCGCCGACCCGCACCAAGCGGCGGGGACTGATCTGGCACACGCAGGGCTCGGGCAAGACGTACACCATGATTACCGTCGCCCGCGTGCTGATGGAGGATCCGCACTTCCAGAACCCGACGATCCTGATGGTGGTCGATCGCAACGAGCTGGAGGAGCAGCTCCTCGGCAATCTGCAGTCGCTGGGCTTCGGGCGGGTGGTAGTGGCCGAGTCGAAGGCTCACCTGCGCGATCTCCTCCGCTCCGATCATCGCGGGCTGATCGTCACCACCATTCACAAGTTCGACGATATGCCGGCGAACATGGTCACCCGCGAGAACGTCTATGTCCTGGTCGACGAGGCCCACCGCACCACCGGCGGCAACCTGGGCAATTATCTGGTCGGCGCCCTGCCCCATGCCACCTATATCGGCTTTACCGGCACGCCGATCGATCGCACCGCCTACGGCAAGGGCACGTTCAAGGTGTTCGGCGTGCGACGATGCCAGGGGCTACCTGGACAAGTACTCGATCAGGCAGTCGATCGAGCGACGGCACTACCGTCCCGCTGCACTATGCGCCTGGCGCCCAACGAGCTGCAGGTCGATCGGGAGACGCTGGAACGCGAGTTCCTCGACCTGGCCGAGCTGGAGGGCGTTGCCGACGTCGACGTGCTCAACCGGGTGCTCGATCGCGCGGTGACGCTGCGCAACATGCTCAAGAACCGCGATCGCGTGGAGCGGGTGGCGGCGCACGTCGCCGAGCACTTCAGGGCCAATGTCGAGCCGATGGGCTACAAGGCGATGCTCGTCGGCGTCGATCGGGAGGCCTGCACGTTTT
The DNA here is from genome assembly GCA_963731225.1 of uncultured Chloroflexia bacterium. Lineage (GTDB taxonomy): Bacteria > Chloroflexota > UBA5177 > UBA5177 > UBA5177 > CAVSUG01. Next base: position 1,288,798 of record CAVSUG010000002.1, on the reverse strand, counting down.
ACAAAGAGGCGCTCGATCGGTACCTGCCCGCCGAATACTCCCAGGTCGTGATCTCCACCGGCCACAACGATCCGCCGCACCTGGCCGCGCACGCGCTGTCCGAGGAGGATGAGGAGCGGATACGGAAGGCATTCCGCAAGCCCGATGGGTCTGCCGAAGATCCTGATCGTCACCGAGAAGCTGCTCACCGGCTTCGACGCGCCGATTCTCTACGCGCTCTACCTCGACAAGCCGATGCGCGATCACGTTCTGCTGCAGGCGATCGCGCGCGCCAACCGTCCGTACGAGGATGCCGATGGCCGTCCCAAGCCGGCCGGACTGGTGATGGATTACGTGGGCATCTTCGCCAATCTGGAGAAGGCGCTGGCCTTCGATAGCCAGGATGTGGCCGGGGTGATCGACGGGCTGGAGGTGCTGCAGACGGAGTTCGCCCGGCAGATGGCTATGGGTCGCGCTGAGTACCTTTCGATCGGTGCCGGCAAGCGCGGCGATAAGAAGGTTGAAGCGGTGCTGGAGCATTTCCGCGATCGGGAGCGGCGCGACCGGCTGTACGCCTGGTTCGGCGAGCTGGAGGAGACGTTTGAGATTCTGTCGCCCGATCCCTTCCTGCGCGACTATCTGAAGGACTACGACGCGCTGGCCAGTATCTATCAGTTGGTGCGCACCAACTTCGATCCTGGCCTGGATGTCGACCGCTCCCTGCTGCGCAAGACCGCCGAGCTGGTTGGCAAGCACACGCAGGGCAGGCCAATGCACGAGCGGGGGCCGAGCTACGTGATGGACGCCGATACGCTGGAGGCGCTGACCGAAACGAACGGAGTCCGAGATCGTGCGGGTGTTCAATCTGATCAAGACGCTGCACGACCTGGTGGAGGCAAACGCGCTGGAGCAGCCGTTCCTGATCCCGATCGGCGAACGGGCGACGAAGATCGCCGAGGCGTTCGGCGAGCGGCAGGTGCACACGCAGACCGCGCTCGACGAATTCACCACACTGACCAGGGAGGCGCAGGAAGGCACCGAGCGCTATGGACAGAGTGGTCTCTCGCGCGAGGGCTTTGCCGCCTACTGGTTCCTGCGTGGCCGCGGGATCGATGGCGCCGAGGCGATCGGCCGGCGAATGGACGAGGCGTTCGCTGGGTTCCCGCACTGGCGGACGGACGGCAAGCAGGAGCAGCAGGTTCGGCTGGAACTGTATAAGGCGCTGTTCGGGGGCGGGGTCAAGACGCGATGCCGCGCCCATCGTGGCCGAGATCCTGACCATCCTGCGGCAGGCGAGCGAATGAGGCACGCGCATCTCTCGCCGGCTGAGCCACTGCCGGAGCCGATCGGCGTCGACGAGTTCAAGGCCGAGGTTCGCGCCTGGGCCGAGCGCATCGGCGTGCAGCCGGTCGAGATCCACGTGCGCCCGATGAGACGCAAATGGGCAAGCTGCTCCTCGCGAGGACGGCTGACGTTTGATGTGGAGCTGCTGTCACAGCCGGGTGAGATCAGGGATGAGGTGGTGGTGCACGAGCTGGTGCATCTGAAGGTGCCGAATCATGGGGGGCTGTTTCGGACCTTTGTGCGCGCTCACCAAGCCGAGGACACGCCATGATCACACATCGACGCACTCTCGAGCCCTCAACATACCGCACTTAGCGGCCATTTAAATGCCATATGTTGTGGTCACCCCGCTACGTGACGTAACATGAGTGTGTATCCACAACGCAGCTGTATGAGGCTTCTACACCCCGGAGAGTTCGCATGGACGCGCCAAGGGTTTTCATTTCGCATGACAGCAGGGATAAGCAACGCTTCGTGCTCGATTTTGCCAGGAGGTTGCAGGAGCGCGGTATCGTCGCTTGGCTAGATAGGTGGGAGATGCTTCCCGGTGACAGCATAGAGGACAAGATCTTCAAGGAGGGGATCGGTCAAGCGGAGGCTGTAATCGTTGTCATATCGGCAAACAGCATACAGAGTCGATGGGTGAGCATGGAGCTTGCCGCTGGGCTGGAGGGGAGGGTGGCAGGCAGGATCAACTTGATACCCGTGGTGATCGACCACTGCGATGTGCCGGCTGCCCTTCAATCGATCGTCTGGGAGACCATCGACGACCTCGACTCTTACGAGGAGCACCTCGAACGAGTTGTCAACGCCATCCTCAACAAGCGAACGAGGCCCGAGCTTGGTCCGGCGCCTGCCTACGCGTCTATGGCGACCGCGCGGGTTCCGGAGCTCTCGGCACAGGACGTCGACGTACTTCGGCTGTTGTGTGATCAGGTAGTGGGTCAGGATCTCAATCAGACCAGCTTTCAACAGATCGAGGCCGCCGCAGCCAAGATAGACGTTGGGCAAGCTGCTTGCATCGAATCACTGGGCATGCTTGAGGAGTTCGGTTACATCAAGGCAAAGCACACCGTGGTCGCCAGCTTTGCCTTCGTCCAGGCCGCGCCTTCCGGTTTTGCTGTCTATGTGGACGCGTTTCGGCCCGAATTCCGAGATCTCGAGCGACGGGTGGGGTTTCAGATCGTCAACCATAAATTGAGTTGCAACAAAGACATAGCAGGAAATCTCGAACTTCCTCTCGTAGTTGTCGATCTCGTCCTGGACCTCATGGAGCAACGAGGACTGCTCGCCTGCAAGTCCACGTATCCTAACGGGAAGTACATTTATAACGTCGCACCTCGCCTACGCAGACAGCTGGAAGGCGGAGCCTGAGGCGCTCCACTCGGAGATTAGATGGGCCAACCCGTCCAGGCTTTGGTTCTAGCCAGGCGTGCGCCGGGCACACCAGACGGAGATCTCCCACGTGACATCGCTGGCGCAGCAGGCTTGGACGGGGACAGAATTCATCCCACCCTCACGACGACGTCTGACCTGGTGGGAACTCCCGCGGCGGGCGACCGGACAGTGCTCCTTCGTCGCGATCCCGCCATACGGATTCCCGACCGTGCGATGTGACCTGCCGGTGGATATCTGTCCATTGCGCACGGGCTATTTCGACGAACAACAATGTGGGAAAATTTGCGCGTCAGAGGCTTTGCGTCTGGCTCTCGTAGCTGCCTATGTGGCACGGTACACCCAACGAGCCTTCAGCTCGAATCGTCGTGAGCCCGTGCTCATGTCATCTGAAGGGAGTAAATGCGCGTGAATCGGGGGACCGCTCCTCCCTGGCTGCTCTGCTTCGTTCTCAGCGCGATCGCGCTTTTCATGATCGTCGGGCTCGTCGGTTCGCTGCGGCGCGTCCGCCCATCGGATGGCGCCAGCTACGATGACGATGGGTACTGGTTCCTGGGGTTTTACAACAATCCCGATGATCCGTCTCTGCTGGCCGCGAGCCGAATCCTCCGACGGCAGACGATCAATATCGGCCACCCGGCTGGCTTGATATTCATGCTCGGCGTGCTGGTTATGATCGTCGGGCTGGATGTTTTAGTGGCCGTGTTCGCATCGCGTTGACAAGCTGATTTCCCTGGCGATTTTGTCCATCGACAGGTTTCAAATCGGCGCCGAAACTGTCCCTTGTCCCCTCACCGCATGCTCACGCGGTCGCGCTGCTCCGCGACGATCCCTGGCTCCAGCGCGACGAGCCGGAACGGCTGCAACGCCTCGCCATACCGGGCCACGCGGCACGGTAGCCGATTGGTATCAAGATGAGTTCCCGAACGCGGGCCGATAGTGTGCAACTGTCAAATTGAGGATCGAGATCTGTGTAGACAAAATGTAATGACAGAGGTATGCTGGTAAGAACAGATTTACCGTTGTAAGGAATAGACGATGGAACTACTTGCCAGCGTGACCACCAAGGGTCAAGTGACGATTCCAGTAGCAGGTGCGCAGATTACTCGGCGTTACCGCCCATGACAAAGTCGCCTTCGTCGTGGAGGACAGCGTCGTTCGGCTGCAACGACGATCAAGCATTGTTGCTGAGACGGCAGGTGCACTTCACAATCACACAACGCCGCTCTCGGCGGAAGCACTTCGAGTCGCAGCCGAGGAAGCCATTGCTGAGGATGTAATGGAACGGTCACGGTAGGGGGTGGCAACGGCGTTTCTCGACACCAACGTCGTGCTCCGTCACCTATTACATGATCATCCGGATCAGTCTCCACGCGCATCCGCATTCCTATCATGCGTTGAGCGCGGGGAGATCGAGGTACAGCTTGCTGACACGGTCGTCTTCGAAGCCGTCTTCACCCTCGAGCGTCACTATAACGTCGCCAGGGTGGACATACGGGCCAATCTACTTCCGTTACTCCAGATGCCAGGAATGCTGCTCCCAGGGAAACGCAAATTCGACGACGTGTTTGCGCTCTACGTGGAAGAGAATATCTCGTTTGCCGACGCGTATCACGCAGTGTTGATGAAGCACATGCATCTAACTAAAGTGGTGAGCTTCGACAGGCACTTCGATCGCATATCAGGAATCTCGCGGCAAGAGCCGTGACGAGTACACTCAACATGCGCCATTGGTACCATGACCCAACACTCACTGTGCGGGCGAGGGCTGGATAGCTGCCCTGATAGCCGTAACTCCGGCGGAACTCATGGTGAAGGATCGTGCCGCACAGGGTAGGGCACTTGCCGAGTCGGCGCTCCACCTGAGTATGCTGTGCCCCGGTGAGCGCTGTCTGTCCAGGTTCTCCGGGAGAAGGCTTTCGTGGCTGCTTTCCCACCATGTACCGCTTCCTTGTTTCATGATCCATAACTCCCCAAGTTCGGTCTTTGACGACCGAACTTTATTCGATGCTCCTGCAGCGCCTTAGCTATGGAGCGCTCAGCGCTGCCGCTGGATACGATGGGGGATGGAAGCAAAGAATTCGGTGCATTCCGACGCCGAGGCGATCCGCGCCTTCCAGGATCACATCCTCACCTGGTACGACACCTTCAAGCGCGATCTTCCCTGGCGTGGCGATCCCGACCCGTACCACATTCTGGTATCCGAGGTGATGCTGCAGCAGACCCAGGTCGATCGGGTGATCCCGAAGTATCTCGCCTTTCTGGAACGCTTCCCAACGCTGCAATCGCTGGCGGATGCCTCGGTAGCCGATGTGCTGCGCGAGTGGCGAGGGTTGGGCTACAACCGCCGGGCGCTCAACCTCAAGCGGGCAGCGGAGTCGACAGTCGAACGCTTCGGAGGCAAGCTGCCGGGTACAGTGAGTGAGCTGGAGAGCCTGCCCGGAATCGGTAGATATACGGCACGGGCCGTGGCGTCGTTTGCCTTTGGAGTGCAGGTACCGGTGGTCGACACCAACGTGCGGCGTGTGCTGAGCGACTTATGCTGGCAGGGAACTGACCGAGCGTGAGACCTGGGAACTGGCCGAGAGGCTCTTGCCTGCGGGTCGAGCCGCCGATTGGAACCAGGCGCTGATGGACTACGGGGCGTTGGTGAAACGGGCAACGCCGAGGCGAACCGGGAAATCTGCCGAGCCATTTGCCACGAGCAATCGCTTCTGGCGTGGCCGGATTGTGGATGCGCTGCGGGAGGAGTCGGCGATCACGATTGCGCAGCTATTGGAGGCACTGCCCTATCCCAATCGCAGCGAAGAGCGCGTGAGAGGGCTGGTACGGGTATTACACGAGGAAGGTCTCGTCACCTACGACTCGCAAAGAGATGAAGCTGGTTTGCCGGCGAATTTGGAAGAGTGAGCGACTCTGCGAGGCATGTAACACGAGTCGAGATCCCTACCCAATACCCAGCGATTGCATGACCTCGATGGCGTACTGGAAGCCATCTGGGGTGATATGGATGTCGCCGGTAAAGGGGTAGTTGACCTCGAAGATCACCAGCAGTGCTGCTCCAATTATGGCAGCAAGTATGGCCACACCAATGGCTTGAAGACGCACATTCTCCATGTAGAAGAGGAAACTGAAGCCGATGGTCACGATGGCGCCCAGAACCAGCAACACCCAGAAGATATCCGGCAAGGATGATTTGCTGGCGAGAATCCGTAAAGTCCGGAGCGCGGCCATGTCGTTGAGCTGCCCCAGCGCTTCTTGATACGCAGCCTGATCACTGGGTGGAAGCCGGGCGTGTTCGAAGACGCGGAATACCGCCGTCAAGGCATCCCGTGCCCGCGGGCTGGCATTACCGCTTCGTTGCGTCTGCCATTCATCGTTGACGACGAGGTTGGCATAGGTCAGGAGCTTCACCCGTACCTGGGTGCGCAGTGGGACGGGAAATATCTGGGCATCGCGGTAGACCGCGATCAGTGAGGACGATTCCTGGGCAACATTGCGGTCGGCGGTGCCGTAGGCATCCCAGACAGCGAACACCAGAAATGCCAGGATCACGGCATAGATTACGCCGATGGTGGCGAATATAAACCCGGAGACATCGTTATGCCCCTCGGCGAACGTCTTCTTGATGAAGGGACGGCAGGCATACAGGCCAGCGACGGCGAGAACCGGGGATCCGCCGATCAGCAGCAGGGCCAGCAACCAGGTCGGGACATTGGCGGCAACCGGTTCGAACATGCGTGTGGTTCCTTCTGTCCAGGTGAACGGGATTCCGACCCTGTTCCCGGTTCCCGGTATTGAGTCTGGTTGCATCACTACGAATCGACGCAGTCCCAATCAAACCACATCGGAATGTTCGAATGCCACTATGAGATAATCCACCGTTCCCACCTCTGCTACACTGCGCCCATGGATCTGGAGTTCAGTGGCGAGTTGTGGTTCTGGAAGGGCCCGGCGCCGTGGTACTTCGTCACCGTGCCCCAGGAAGAGTGCGAACACCTGAGCGCGACTTCCGCCGTCGTGAGCTACGGCTGGGGCATGATCCCAGTCACGGCTCGGATCGGACGCACCGCGTGGAAGACGTCGCTATGGCCCAAAGATGGCCGGTACATCGTTCCGGTGAAGGCGAAAGTACGAGCAGCCGAAGGTCTGGAAGTTGGAGACGCCGTGACCGTCCGTCTGGTCGTGGACGTGTGACCAGTCGATGTCTGCCGCGTTCAGGGACAGGAAGCGCTGGTGCAATAGCCCAGCACACTGAACTGGCGAACACCAGTACCCGGATTCCTCAGGAGGGCATACAGTCGATGCGCACTCCCACTCATCACCAGCACGATCGGCGTTCCCGATGGCGTGGATACTGTTCGCACCGGTACCGTCACCCCGGGACGGACTGCGCGTATTCCCCCGTTGGTAAAGCCGTAGATATCACCGCTGTGCGTATCGACCACTGTCGGGCCACGAAATCCTCCGGAAGGCAGAGGTAGCTGAATCTGGCCTCGCACCGTGCCGGTGCGGGCGTCGATCACCGTCGCCGTGGATGCGCTGGCTCCAGTTCCCCAGGTCAGGACCTCTCCGGCCGGTGCGTCGACCAGCGGTTTGTTGATGGTTACGCTCGCCGAGGCAGTGATCGTGTGTACGACAGCGCCGCTACGGGCGTCGATGGTTGTTATCGATGATGCCTCCGGCTTCGCCGCGTCGATCTGGGCCACGAACAGGCGTCCGGTAGCAGCGTCGACCGCATCACTCACTGTGGCTGCCGGCAGCGAGGGCAGGGCGATGGCGTCGACAATGGCGCCCGTGGCGGCGTTGATCGTCGTCACCTCAGTTGGCGTGACCAGAAACAACCGGCCGGTTGATGGATCGATGGCGATCTTCTGCACCGGCTGGGAAATGGTTCGGAGCACGACCCCGCGAGTAACCGCCAGCATGGCGACGCTATTCCCCGCCGTGGTACTGCCGTGCAACAGTACGTAGGCGCGGTAGGCCGGTCCGTCGACGACAATACTGCTCGGTTTGGTCCCAACATCGACAGTTTTCAGCAGTGACCCGGTTCGGGTGTCGAAGAAACTGACCGAACCAGGGAGTTTCGCGCCCTCGGGTGAGAGCTGGCCGGCATTGACCAGCAACAACCGGTGGGCCGGATGATCGACCACCAGGGCGTGGTAGGACGCCGGCAAACCCGCGCCGAGTTTGGTGGTGTGGAGCACATGACCGGACTTCAGGTCGAGGGTGAGGAGACTGGAGACGCAGGTGTGCGCCCCCACTGGCCCCACCGGCACGCTGCTGAGGACAAAGAGGTGCTGGGTTGCCTGGTCGGCGACCATACCGTGGAGGTTGACGCTCTGGGCGATCACGCCGGGAAGATGCCAGGAAGAGGACTGGGTGACGCAGGCGTCTGCCGGAAGATTCGATGGAGCCGGCGGTGGCGTACTCGCGCTGGCGCCGGCGAGTGCCGCCGCGATCAACTGACCGTAGCCAACAGCGCCGGAAGGGTTCAGGTGGATTCCGTCGCTATAGATCCAGCTTGGATGAGCCGAAGCGGCGGTGTACCAGTCGATCAATCGCGCATTGGGCCAGCGGGCTACGCCGGCATGCAGTGCTGCATTAACCTGGCCTTCCCAAAAGCGCGGCTCTTTGACGGTGATGAAGTACACCAGGTGCACGCCATGCAGAGCCTGCATCATCTCGTCGAACTGGCCGGCGGTGAAAGGACCGTTGGTGCCCAGGCCGACAATCACGGTCGATGGCAACTGTCCCGCCGCGTTCAGAGACTGCACGATCGAGATTCCGGTCACAAACTGCCGGCTGACCACGGCGTCCACCGTGATTCCCAGTCGCTGCAATTCCGGAGCCGCACCCAACATCACCGAATCACCGATGGCATAGGCGCGCTCGCCGGCACGGCTGGGAGCGGCGGAGGCAATGTTGCCGGCAGCGATCGATGTCGCAGCCAGCATGACTAGCGGCAACAGGAACCGGATTGCACGGAGCTTTGTGGATTTCACGTTCACTATTGTCTGTCGGAGGGAGCGGGCTTATGCAAATCGGCCACTGATGGGTAATACCCCGGATAACGGTATTACAATGTTCCGGGAGTATTACTATGGCAACGACAGTCAATACAAAAGGACAGGTTACGATCCCGCACGCGCTACGAGAAAAGTACGGCTTCACGCCAGGGACGAAAGTCGTATGGGTAGAGCGAGACGGGTCAATCATTCCTCGACCGCTTTTGACAATAGAGCAGCTATACGGGTACTTCCGACCGCGGCCCGGCGAAAAGTCCCTGACTGAAATCCTTCTAGAAGAGCGGCGTGCTGACCGAGAACGTGAAGGTCCTTGACCGACTGGTGATCGATTCGCAGGCCATGATGGCCTATCTCGGTCAGGAACCAGCAGGTGGACGGGTCCGGGAACTCCTCAGAACATCTGAGCCATGGATGATTCTGATTACGCTGGGAGAAGTTGCCTATCTCATGGAGAGACTACACGGTCCGGAGGCCGCCGATTTGATCTTTTCCGGCTTACTTGCCAGCGAACTGCGCGGTAAGTCCATTCGAATCAGGTGGCTTCCTGTCGATGAGTCCCTGGTCCGGCGCGCAGCGTCGCTCAAAGCGCATGGCGGAATGAGCTATGCTGATTGCTTCGTCGCTGCCGCCGCTGACATCCTGGAGTGTCCGGTGCTCACCGGTGACCGAGAATTCACGAAGGCTGAGGAAGCAGGCATAGCCGTGCACTGGTTCTGAAGATTCTCGCCGAAAGGGGAACAAGTATGGCTGAAAACACCATCACCAACTCGGTTCGCTCCGCCAGTACTCACGTGTTCGGTCGGACGCTCAACTCCACTCGCAATCATCACTTCATCATCGATGGAACGCGGGAACCGAAGGAAGAAGTGACGCCCGTCGAGGTGTTTCTGAGTGCGGTATCCGCCTGCGCGGTGCAGTGGATCGAAACGTTTGCCCGCGATGAAAACGTGAAGTTGGCGCATTCCCAGGTCGATATCGAGGCGATGCGAACCACCGACGAGCCCAATCGCTTCCAGTGGGTACAGATGCGTGTCGAGCTCGAAGGGCCATCGCAAGACATTGCCGAGCGCTATGTGGAGCAGTTCAAAACCCGGTGTCCGCTGTACCGGACGCTGGCGTCGGCTACCGATGTTCGATTTGAAGTCAATTCTCGGTGAGCAGCAGTCAGCGCGGAGCGGTGTGAGTCTCTCGGACGCGCGGGCTACAGTGGGCCACGGGCGACCGCCGACAGAGCGGGCTACGGAACATCCCCTCGAGAGGACTAACCGAGAATCAGTTCAAGGGAGCGAACCCCACGGCTGATGAGGTCAGTTTCCCATTCGGGGGCGGTGCCACTGAGGCGGGCATTGGGAAAGCGACTGAGAAAGGTGCCGATGGCGATCTGTCCTTCCATGCGGGCAAGTGCCGACCCCAGACAGAAGTGAATGCCCTGACTGAAAGCCATATGCCGGTTGTCCTGGCGTCCAATGTCAAATGTGTTCGGCTCGGGGAATCGTTCCGGGTCGCGATTGGCCGAACCGAGATGCAAGAGCACATCCTGGCCGGCCTCCAGCCGTCTTCCTCCCAGCTCAACATCCTCGAGCAACCGACGACCGGTTGCCTGGATCGGGCTCTCGAACCGTAGGATTTCCTCGACGGCGCTGCCGATGATCTCGGGATGCTCGATGAGCCCGCGGCGTGCATCCGGGTGATCAAGGAGCGTATAAAGCCCGTTGCCGATCAGGCCGGCGGTGGTCAGGTGACCGGCGGCGATCAGCAACACGGCGTTGGCGAAAAGTTCGTCCGCGCTCAACCGGTCTCCCGCCTCTTCGGCGTTGATCATGGCCTGAAGCAGGTCGTTCTGTGGCCTGTTTCGATGCTGGTCCACGATCTCGCGGAAGTACTCCACCAGGTCCCGCACGCCCAGAAGATGCTGCGCTGCCTGCTCGCCGGTAAGTGGCGCACCACCGATGATGGCGCCAAAGTCCTCCGACCAGCGCTGGAACTGTTCGCGATCCTCCGGCGGCACGCCCAGCATCTCGGCGATGACGATTGCCGGCAGCGGTACAGCAAACTCTTCCATCACCTCCAGACTGCCCCGCTGGGAGGCGCCGTCGAGCAGACCGTCGACCAGCGACTGTATCCGCGACCGGAGGTTTTCCAGGATGCGGGGCGAAAACGCTTTGACCATCAATCCGCGAATGCGGGTGTGATCGGGAGGATCGAGAAACAGCATCTGACGCGAAATGGAGAGAAATACCGGCGCCAGTGCCTCGCGATGCTCCGCGGGCAGCCAGTCGACGTCACCGACCACGCGCACGGCCGAGAAGCGAGGATCCCGGGAAACGGCCACCACGTCGGCATAGCGCATCAGTAGCCACTGGTTCAATTGTTGATCCCAGTGCACCGGATCGTCGCTTCGAATGCGATCGTAGATCGGGTAGGGATCGGCCATCCCTTCGGGCGTCAGGCTCTCGGCGAGGGAAGCATCCTGCCTGGCTGCGTCGGTCACTGCTTGCTCCTTATCAGTTTCTGTATGCGATCATTATCGCGGTCGCCGATGAAGACGTTGCCGCCTGCACGGTCGCGCGCGGACCCAGCCGCCAGTAGTGCGGCAATGAGAAGGCTGAATCGGTGCATGGGCTGCGCGCCTAACCCACCAATAGCTTGATGGCGACCGCAGTGCCGAAGAGGATGACCAGCGCTCGCAGCACGGTGTTGCTCAATCTCCTTGCCAGCTGGACGCCGGCATGCCCGCCGGCCAGGCTGGCCACCGCCATGATCAGCACTGGAATCCAGGCCACCGGCGCAAAGATCGCGAAGAAGATAGCCGACACCAGGTTTATGATCAGCGACAGCAATCCCTTGAGGGCATTGAGTCGCTGCAGAGTGTCGCTCAGAAACATGCCGAGACAGGCAAGCATGAGGACGCCCAGGCCGGCGCCAAAGTAGCCACCGTAGATCGATGCGACGAACTGCACCACGAACAACGGGATAGTGCGTTCCTGTGCAGGGTTCTCGCCCTTCTGCACCCACTTCCTGACCAGCGGCTGCACCAGCAGAAGAGCACAGGAGAAGAGGATGAGCCACGGCACAATGCGAGCGAAGAGCGAGGCCGGCCCGATGACCAGCAGGATGGCTCCGGTCAGCCCCCCGACCAAACTGATTGCTCCCAGAACCGTCGCCTGCTGTCGCTGATCGGCAAGCTCGGTCCGATAGGCCACGCTGCCACCGAAGTAGCCGGGTACCAGGGCCACGGTGTTGGTCACGTTGGCGACCAGCGGAGAATAACCCGCGGAGAGGAGAGCGGGAAACGAAATAAGCGATCCGCCACCGGCCATGGCATTGACGGCGCCGGCCACGATCCCGGCGATAACCAGCACGACGATGTGTTCCGCGTCGAGGTGGGCCACGTTAGCTCGCCGATCTCGACACTGGCAGCGGAGGGGCCTCGATAAGTGGGGCTGCTGGATAGATGAGTACGCCAGACCCAGACAGCGGCGACAATGGCCGCGACGACCCCGGCGCCGCCGGCGACTTCGAAGGCCAGCGCGGTACCGCCCCTGGTGCAAAGCCAGCCGATCAGCAAAGCGCCAATCGGATTGGTGCCGGTGAAGATATAGCTGTACAGCCCGGCGATTCGTCCCTGCAGTCCCGCCGGCGCCGCCAATTGCACCATTGCGTTGCTGTTCGAGGTGTAGAGCGTATAGAAAACGCCGATGACGAACAGTAGAGCGACACATCCCGCCACTGAGTGCAGCGGCGCCAGCACCAGTTGGCCGGCACTGAAGAGCGCGCCCGCACCGAGAACGATGGGCCAGCCCGATCGCCCGATGGTCGCGGAGAGCAGAGCACCGACAAGAGCGCCGGCGCCAAAACAGGCGGTGAGCAGGCCAAATATCTCCGGACCAGAGTGGAGCGTCTGCGAGGCCAACAGTGGTAAGACCACGTTGAAGTTGATTCCCAGCGTCGAGATGACCAGTAGCACAGCGAGCACGATCAGTACCTGGGGAGTACGCCAGGCATACGCCAGTCCATCGGCCAGATTGCGAAGTACCGAACGAGATGCCCGACTGCGATCGACGGGGAAGAGCTCACCGGCGCGCATGGCCAGAAGGGCCACGATGACGGCGATGAAGCTCACCGCATTGATGGCAAAGCAGATGCCGACGCCCAGGGTAGCGATCAGCACGCCGCCGATGCCCGGTCCCAGAATGCGCGTGGCGTTGGCCACACTACTGTTGAGCGCGATCGCGTTGGGCAGTTCATCGCGCCCGACGAGCTGGACGATGAGTGCCTGCCGGCTGGGATTGTTGAAGACGAGGACGATGCCGCGGACGGCGGCGATGGCGTCGATCTGCCAGACGACGATCTGGTGAAGGAGGGTGAGGATCGCCAGCAGGGCGGCGCAGAGCGCCAGTGCCACCTGTGTTGCCGTCAATACCCGGCGAGCGTCGAGCATATCGGTAATGGCGCCGCCAAAGAGGCCCAGGATGGCGTACGGACCGAACTGCCAGAAGACCAGGACCCCCAGCGCCACCGGCGAGTGGGTCAGTTGGAGCACGAGCCAGGCCTGCGCGGCGCCTTGCAGCCAGCTGCCTGCCTGGGAAACGAGCTGACCGAAGAAGTAGAGGCGGTAGTTGCGATGCCTTTTAACGCTGGCGAAGGTGCGGGCAGACAGGGCGCTCCCGGTCATTGGGCGCTGGAAGCCGCCCAAAGGTTGATATGACCTTCGGCGGCATACCGATCGATCTCAGTAAGCTCTGACGTCGAGAAGGTTCGATTTCGCAGTGCTTCGAGGTTGTCTTCTAACTGCTGCACGCTACTGGCACCGACCAGTGCCGAGGTAACGCGCGGATCGCGCAGTGCCCAGGCAAGCGCCATCTGTGCCAGTGATTGGCCCCGGCGACCGGCGATTTCATTGAGGGCTCGAATCTTAGCCAGGTTCTCTTCGTTCAGTAAGTCCGTCGAGAGTGAAGAATGCTCACTGGCACGCGATCCCTCCGGAATGCCGTGCAAGTATCGGTTGGTGAGCATACCCTGGGCGAGAGGCGAAAACACGATACACCCAACGCCCTCTTCGCCCAGAACATCCAGCAGATCTTCTTCGATCCAGCGATTCAGCATCGAATACGACGGCTGGTGGATGAGGAGAGGCGTCCCCAGGCGTCGCAGGATCTCCGCTGCCTCACGCGTCTTGCCCCCTGAATACGATGAGATCCCGGCGTACAGGGCCTTACCGGACCGGACCGCCGAATCCAGGGCGCCCATCGTTTCTTCCAACGGCGTGTCGGGGTCGAAGCGATGCGAATAGAAGATATCGACGTACTCCAGTCCCATGCGCTGGAGTGAACGATCGAGGCTGGCGAGCAAATATTTTCGAGAACCCCACTCGCCATACGGTCCCGGCCACATGTTGTATCCGGCCTTGGTCGAGATAATCAGTTCGTCACGGTACGGCCGCAGGTCGGAGGCATAGATGCGGCCAAAGTTTTCCTCTGCCGATCCATACGGCGGCCCGTAGTTATTGGCCAGATCAAAGTGGGTAACACCCAGATCAAACGCTCGCCGGAGTATGGCGCGCTGACTGTCGAGCGAGTGATCGTCGCCGAAATTGTGCCAGAGACCAAGCGAAATGGCGGGTAAACGGAGGCCGCTGCGTCCACAGCGCTGGTAGGTCATCGATTGGTAGCGATCTGAAGAAGCCTGGTACATGTCGTCGAGCCTCCCTCATCTCATTATGGATGAGGGAACCGGAGACAGAAACTGCACTGGGGCCGACACCTGGCTGGCTGCCTACTGTCCCGGTTCTCGCTCCCAGATTAGTAAGGCATACGGCGCACTGCCGGCAGACGGCAACGGCGCCGAGCTGAGTTCCAGCGTCTCGCCGTCGATACGGTAGAAACGCACCTGCGACGTCCCCGTCCAGTTAGGATAGAGGCTCATCTTGATGTGGTGAACCAAACGGTCGGATTGCACTTCGTACCGGCCGCAATAGGAGAGATAGGTTCGAGTCGCCTCGGCTCCTTCAACCGCGGAACGACGCCGGAACCCACCTCCGGCGAATAACTGGCGATTCGCCGCCATGATCGACACCGTCATGAAGCCGTCGGGGCCATAGACAATGAAACCGACGGCGTCTTCTCCATACGGATAGCGCACGCGGCCACGGGAGCCGATTAGCTGATAGGTACGTAAGCTCCAGGTACCTACGAGTCGCTCATCCATCGGTCCGGTGTTCCCCCGCCGATCGCTAAATCAACGTGTGCTCGGTATTCAGCGGGACGCCGTGGATCCCCAGGCTGTCTCCGAACTCGCGTTTCGATCGCTTCTTCAGTGTAGCGAGCGACGTAGGTCGCGCCAGAACACTGGCGTCCGCCTCACCTGAGACGTTGCTGACACTCGTCAGGTGAACCGCTATGCGAAGATAGGCGGTGGAGACAGGACCATGACCCGATTTGATGCCGACGTCGCGATCATCGGAGTCGGAGCGATGGGCAGCGCCACACTGTGGCGGCTGGCCGAGCGCGGTGTTTCCTGTCTGGGGTTCGAACGCTTCGAGCCGGGTCACGATCGTGGGTCATCTCATGGTGATACTCGAATCTTTCGTACGGCCTATCTCGAAGGACCGGAGTATGTTCCCCTGGCGCAGCGGGCCATACCGTTGTGGAGCGAGTTACAGCAGGTGAGTGGTGTCCCGCTCATGACACCGAATGGTGCCCTGACGCTCGGAGATCGTGATGGGGCGAGCATTCTGGGCACGCTGAAAAGCATCCACTGCCATAACCTCGATCATCAGGTATGGGATGCAGCAACAATCCGCTCCAGGTATCCGGCGCACCGCGTCGAGGATAACGAAGTGGGAATCTATGAACCGAACGCCGGTTTCCTGCGGCCGGAAATCTCCATCCTGGCAGCGGTGCAACGTGCCGAAGCGCTGGGGGCCAGGGTTCAGCGGAACGTGACCATCGATCGCATCGAGCACCTGGTCGATGGCGTGCGAGTCAGCGCTGGGAGCAAAACTTACCAGGTTCAACACGCTGTTGTATCGGTCGGTGCCTGGCTCTCCCAGTTGCTTCCAGAACTCCGGCTGCCACTACGAGTGACCCGGCAGACTCTGGCCTGGTTTCCGGTTGAGCATCCCGAGCAGTTCCTCCCCGATCGGTTCCCCGTTTTCCTTCGCGACATCAACGAGAATTGGATGCCCGGCTATGAAGGCATTGCGGACTGCACCTTCTATGGATTCCCTACCCTTGACGGTAAGACGGTCAAGATCGGGATTCATCGCGAGGGGGAAACAACCAGCCCGGATGAACTCGATCGAACGGTGTCGCCTGATGATCTGGCGCCGATTCAGGCCTATATTGAGCGATTTTTTTGTGGTGTGAGCACCAGGCCGGAGAAGTCCATGGTTTGCATGTATACCAACACGCCGGACCATAACTTCCTTATCGGCTCGGCCGATGGAATGCCGAACGTGACCATCCTCGGAGGCTTCTCGGGGCATGGCTTCAAATTCGCGCCGATAGTGGGCGAGGCCGCTGCCGATCTGGCCACCAGGGGAGAGACTTCGTTGCCAATGGGGTGGTTATCACCCAATCGGTTCATCGCCGATCGGGCGGTCCTGCGATGAGCCTGGAGCGCTGGGCCGAGCTGATCGCGGAAGAGCGTTTTGACGGGTGGCTGGTCGCCGATTTCCGACGCAACAATCCGATCCTGCTCCGTCTTCTCGGCCTCGGCTCGGGGGCGATGACTCGTCGCTGCTTCCTCTGGCTGCCGCCGGCAGGAAAAGGAAAGCCGATGGTCCTGGCATCCCAGGTGGACGGACATACCTTCCGGGACCTGGATTGCCGGGTTGTGCTGTATCAGGGCTTCGATGACATGTGCAAGGCTCTGGCCTCAGTGCTGCCGTCGGGGGCGCGCATCGCGATGGAGTACAGCGAGAATGGCGTCTTACCGACCGTCTCCCGCGTCGACGCCGGGCTGATCGAGTTCGTCAGAAGCTGTGGTGTCTCGGTTGCCTCGTCCGGCGCGCTCATCGCCCGCGTCGAAGAGTGGAGTGAAGAGCAGCGTGCCCTTCATCGCCGCGCCGCCCAGGGTGTCGATGATGCCCGCCGCCAGGCGCTGAACCGGTGCCGGGAAGCGCTCGGAAGGGAAGAAGCATTCACCGAGGGCGACCTGTCGAACTTCATCGCCCAGGTCCTGGGCTCTCACGGCCTCGTGCCCGGCGGGCCTCCCGAAGTTGCTTTGGGGCCACATTCCGCCGACCCACATTATTCGATAGGAGAGAGCGGCGGTCCTGTGATCGGTCGCGATAGCGTGCTCCTAATAGACTTCACGGCCAAAGTTCCCGATATCGAGGGTGCGCCGTACGCCGATACCACCTGGATGTCGTATACCGGTGCTGCTCCACCTGACGAAGTGCAGCGCATCTTTACTGCCGTCCGGAGGGCCCAGGATGCCGCCGTGGCCAGGATCGTGGAAGCGACTCGCTCCGGTACTGGAGTCACCGGCTATGAGGTCGATGTGGTGGCACGCGCGCTGATAGCAAACGCCGGCCTGGGCGCGTATCTCCTGCATCGTACCGGGCACAGTCTCGGTACCGATCACGTCCATGGCATGGGAACCAATCTGGACAGTATCGAGTTCCCCGATCGCCGTCCGCTCCTGGCCTGGACGGGCTTCACCATTGAACCGGGGGTCTATCTCCGCGACCGGTTCGGCGTCCGTCTGGAGGTGTCGACCATGCTCACGCCCGACGGGCTGGAGATCACGACCGAGGGTCAGCGGGAACTAACGCTCCTCGGCTGACGGTACGTACGGCGACGACAGATATCCTGCACACTCACCGCGGTTTGGCCTGTGCTATGATGCGCCCATGCGTGCCGATTGAGAGCCGCCGTACTACCCCAGGAGGAGAAGTCTACATCATGCTACTTCGTCGTTCAATCATGGCAACCGCAGTCGTGGTCGGGGCCCTATCCACTGTTGGAATTGTCGGGGCCGCGCCACTGGCATCGGCAAGCAGTGTGGCGCTCAAGTCTTCGGATGTGCCCGCCGGGTACAAGCTCGCATCCGAACTGCTGACCAATGCCGGCATGGTTTCATACTCCGGCATCCCCAAGGCACAGCTCGACCAGCACGGTCGGGTAACCGGGCTGGTGAATAACTTCACCAGTGGCAGCTATGGTATCGTTTCGTTTGTCTCCCAGTACCGCAGTTCCACGGGAGCGACGTGGGAGTACGGAAAGAGCGCACGGAGCGACCTGCAGCACGGGAAGCAAGTGACGGCGTCGAAGGTTGGTGACCGAAGTTTGGGCTTCACCCAGACCGGCAAGACTTCAAAGGGTGTCACCATCGTCCTCTACGGAATCGATTTTCAGAAGGGCGACTACGACATGACCGCGGTGGTATGGGGTCCGCCGGGTAAAGCCTCAGTCAGCGGCGCCGCGCACTATGCGCAGGTCATGGTTGGTCGCGCCCACTAGCGAGACCATTCGCAACACGCGGGACGCCCAATGTCCGCCAGTCGAACCGACGATCGGCGACCGTGAGCAGCCATGACGAGCACGGGGTGCCGTGCTCGTCATGTGCCTTCTCTTTCCAGGATGCACCCTATCGTCCAGCAGACACCCGACACTGCAGTGGTAGCGGGCTCCAGCCTACAATGTCACGGGTGCATCCTCTCCCTGCACTCGATTGGTCGGGAGGGGCCCGGCTCCATGGTGAATGGAACCAACCAATGCCGTGGTCCGGGTGAATCGCTGGCGCTGAGGTGAACCATAGAACACGTCGAGGAAAATGACGATGCGATAACTGTGGGGGTCGTACGCGATCGCTCCGAAGGCGAGCGTCGCGTGGCTCTGGTGCCGGATACGGTGGAGAAACTGACGGCCCGAGGCATAACGATCCTCGTCGAATCCGGTGCCGGGTGCGGAGCCTATTTCGATGATGACGCCTTTCGGGCCAGTGGTGCCCGTATCGAGGAACGCGGCGATGCGATCTATCGGGATGCAGATATCATCGCTCGGATAGGTCCCATACCGGTTGAAGACATCAGCAGCCTCCGACCTGGCACATTCCTGATCTCGCTCCTGGAGCCGGTGCGGGATGCGAACATCGTGAGCCGGCTCCAGGAACAAAATGTAACTGCATTCAGTTTCAATGCCGTGCCGCGCGTCACCCGAGCGCAGTCGATGGACGTGTTGTCTTCGATGGCCACGGTGGCCGGGTATAAAGCGGTATTGCTGGCGGCGACCTCGCTCGGCCGCTTTTTCCCACTCCTCATGACCGCGGCTGGAACCGTGGCGCCGGCCCGAGTGGTAGTGATTGGTGCCGGTGTGGCCGGGCTGCAGGCGCTGGCTACCGCCCGACGGTTGGGGGCCGTAACCGCGGCCTGCGATGCGCGTGCCGCCGTGCGCGAGCAGGTGCAGAGCGTGGGCGCGTCCTTTATCGATATGATGGCAGCGGTTCCGGATGCTGAGGGCGAGGGGGGCTATGCTCGCGTCATCGGCGAAGAGCTGCTTCGCCTGGAACGGGATGCTATCCGCGACCACATCACTGCTGCCGATGTGGTGATCTGTACCGCTCAGGTGCCTGGCGCGCGGGCGCCATTACTCGTCGACGAGGCGATGGTCAGTGCAATGCGGGCCGGCTCCGCTATCGTGGATCTCGCCGCCGAGGCCGGAGGCAACTGCGAGTTGACGGTACCGGGCGAGACGGTAGTGCGATGCGGGGTAGAGATTCATGGTCCAATTAATCTCGCCAGCACGGTGCCGGTTCATGCCAGTCAGATGTTTTCTCGGAACGTCGAGAGCGTCATTACCCTGGTGGTGAAGGACGGGCAGCTGGTTCTGGACTTCGAGGACGAAATTTTGCGTGCCGCCTGTCTCGCCAAGGCGAGCCAGCCGGCGATGACCTAGAGCGCGAAGCCGGCATGACGATGCTGCGCGCGGAAAGTATGGTGTAGGAAAGATATGACCGAGGCATTTCTGGGCGCGTATGTATTCATTCTGGCAATCATTGTGGGCTTCGAGGTGATCGGCAGGGTGCCTTCAATGTTGCACACCCCACTGATGTCCGGCACCAACGCTATCCACGGTGTTGTGCTCATCGGCGCCATCCTCGTGGCGGGACAGGCACATTCCACCTTTGCCTATGTCCTCGGCTTTATCGCCGTGGTACTGGGAAGCCTGAACGTGTTCGGCGGGTTCGTCGTGACCGATCGGATGTTACACATGTTCCGCGCCCGGCCCCGGGAGAAGTCATGACCACCGCCATCGACGTCGCCTATCTCCTTGCCTCGCTTTCATTTATCCTCGGACTTCGACTCCTCAGTTCACCGGAGACGGCACGGCAGGGAAACCGCATTGCGGCTGCCGGCATGGCGCTGGCGATAGTGGCAACACTGTTCCAGCCAGGACTGGTCAATTACTGGTTGGTCGCACCCGCCATTGTGATCGGCGCCGCGATTGGTATCGGCAGCGCACAACGGGTGCGGATGACCGCCATGCCCCAGATGGTGGCCATCTTCAATGGAATGGGCGGCGGAGCGGCGGCGTTGGTGTCGACCCTCGAGTTTCACCATTATGTGGGCAATCACCTCTCGCTAGCCGGTGGCGAGGCCGTCACCATGGCTCTGGGGGCGGCAATCGGAGCGGTTTCCTTCGCCGGAAGTCTGGTGGCGTTTTCCAAGTTGCAGGAGATTTTTCCCGGAGGCGCCATTCGCTACCCATTCAATCGCGAATTGAACGGATTACTGGCGCTCATTCTGATCGCATTGGGCGCCTACGTGGCAATCGTATCGCACAATGAAGCCCTGTTCGGCGTGCTCGTCGCTGTGGCGCTGGTTTTGGGACTGGTGCTCGTCGTCCCCATCGGTGGGGCGGATATGCCGGTCATCATTTCGTTGATGAATTCCTTGACCGGGCTCGCGGCGGCGCTGACCGGCTTTGTCTTGAATAATGAGCTGCTCATCGTGAGTGGTGCCCTGGTCGGTGCCTCGGGCACGTTGCTGACGCAGTTGATGGCGCGAGCGATGAACCGTCCGATCACCAATGTGCTCTTCAGCGCCTTTGGCGCCGTGCCGAGCGCCGGTGGCATGCTCCTGCCCGAAGGCGCCACCGTGCGCCAGATATCGAGTGCCGATGCGGGCTTGCTCATGGCATACGCCAATCAGGTGGTTATCGTCCCGGGATATGGGTTGGCGGTGGCTCAGGCACAGCACCAGGCGCGCGAACTGGGCGATCTCCTCGAGGAACGCGGCGTGACGGTCAAATACGCCATCCACCCGGTGGCCGGACGCATGCCTGGTCACATGAACGTGTTGCTGGCCGAAGCCGATGTACCGTACTCGCAACTGTTCGAGATGGATGAGATCAACGGCGAGTTTCCCAGCACCGATGTGGCGCTGGTGGTTGGCGCCAATGACGTGACTAACCCGGCCGCGCGCAGCGATCGAAGCAGCCCGATCTTTGGAATGCCAATTCTGAACGTCGATCAAGCTGCCCATATCATCGTGCTCAAGCGAAGCATGCGGCCTGGATTTGCCGGCATTGACAATGCGCTGTACTACGACCCCAAAACCACGATGCTCTTCGGCGATGCGCGCGACTCGCTGAGCAAGCTGGTCAACACGGTCAAGAGTTCGTCTCGCCCACTTCAGGACTCCCGGAAGGAACCGCAGGCTACCGCGGTGTGATCGCTTCCGGTGTTTGGTGATCGCCGGCCGCGGCGATACTATGTTCGATCAAGGGCTGTGCGATTCCGGCAGTCACGTCAGGAATAGAGTCTCACACGTTGAATCCGCGCTATCGTTGGTATAAGAATTGCATGTTGTGCGCTCTGTCGTGGCCCGAGTTGAGCGCACCTGGGAGGGAATGATGGCCGGACTTTCGCGTGAGGAGTACGATACGGCGGCCAGGGAGATTCAAGCGGCCTGGGCGCGTGCCCAGACTCGTGACGCCGGATTTAACGTCGTCGTGGAATTCGGACGCAAGTATGGCTACAAGAACGTTATAGCCGCTATTCAGGGGAAAATGCCGAAACAGTTCAGTCGGGAGACGACAGTAGAAGAGTGGGTTGGACAGCGCCGGGAAGAGGAAGAAGCCGGCGCGTAGAGGATTTTTGGCTGATTTTCGCCAAGAATGGCTATTATGAGACTCGAACGACCCATACAACAGGAGGTAAGAGATGGCCATTGGGAAGGCAGAACTACAGCAGCAAGTCGCGGAGCAGGCAGGTTTGAACAAGGCACAGGCCGGACGAGCCGTGGACGCCGTCTTGAATTGCATCAGTGATTCGCTCGCTCAGGGTGAAGAAGTGAGGCTCACCGGCTTCGGTAATTTTGTCGTGACACATACATCGGCCCGAACCGGGCGCAACCCTCGCACCAAGGCAGCGATCGACATTCCGGCCGGCAAGCGACCGGCATTCCGTCCCGGATCACGCCTCAAGTCCGCTGTCAGCGGCAAATCCGAGGGAGCCTAGACCCTTCGAATCCGGCGTAACGCGTACGCCGCTCCGTCGCCGGATGTGTTCCGTAACCCGCCTGCTCCGTCGGTGGCGGCTATCCATCACACCACTGTAGCGCGGGCTACCCGATCTCCCGCCGACGGAGCGGTGCGCGCTACGCGGCTGCGCCGCTCACGGATCGGTCCGGAATATGAATGCTCGAGGCGGGCCTCATCGGGGGATAGTAAACCCATATTTCGTGGCCAGGTACTCCAGGATTACCCGGTCGATCTGGTCATCCTCACGCCATCGGCCCTCGAGGTTTTCGCGGCCCACAAGTTCACGAAGCGCATCGCGCGTGCCCCGATCGTATCGACCGTCGATGTCGCCGGCATAGAGTTCAGCCGCACGGAGAATGTTTTGAATCTGCCTGGCGCAATCGCGATCAACGGGTACCAGATCTTCTGGTCTGGTTTCGAACATATACAGCTTGTGCATGGCCAGGAGCCGGTGTAATTCGCCGATCGGGTCGAGATGGTCGTCCACCCGCAAATCCACATAGCGATCGTTGAAGCCACCGTAACCACCCCCGGCGCGAACGACCAGTAGAGCTGCCGACTGCTGTCCCCTCTTGTCGCCACCGGCGGCCTGGCCGGCCGCCAGAGCCGCCAGCAGCCGATCGACGAGTGGCGCAAGAGTCTTCTCGAAGGTCGCCGCCATGCGCTCGATTACGTCGGGGCCGGAGAGAATATTTCCCTGAGCGGCATAATGCTCCCCGGTTCTTCCACCGGCCCACGAGTAGCAGCCTTCGCCGGTAAACGTCGCCGCCCTTCCCTGTGTCATCGATCAATCCGACTTGACGGTGATCGCGCCCCTCATCGGCCGCCAGCAGACCATTGAGTGTGTCCTGGGCAGAGTATCCACGGCTCATCAATTCCAGTCCCAACGGACCGTAGGTAGTGTTGGCGTACGACTGCGTGGCCACCGCTCCGGCTCCAGCCCGGGCAAATGGAACCAGGGACCCGACAGCGAGGAACTTCGAGGCTACGGCAATGCCCCAGTCTCCCTGGTCGGGATCATGAGCCACGATGGAAAAGGTGGAGGGACGAATCATTACTCCCGATAGTGCCGATTTTGGAGCCGCTGGTACAATTCGCCGCCCCGTCCCACTGAGATTCCAGAGTTTCTGGTCCGTGAGGATGCTTTCCCAGGAGTGCTTTCAAGGAGACGTAGATGGTGGACCTCGAGCTCAGCCCGGATCAAAGTCTGCTGGTTGAAACGGTACGCGGTTACCTGGCGAAGGAATTCGCGCCGACTATCCAGCAGCACGATATCGATCACTACTACGATCCGAACACGTTCGCCAAGCTCAGCGAGATCGGGCTCACCGGAATTTGCTTCCCCGAGCGATACGGTGGCGCCGGCATGGATTACATTAGCCTCGGCCTGGTGTCGGAAGAACTCGAGTATATCGATCACTCGCTGCGCACCATCATGTCGGTCCATATCGGGCTGTGCGGCTGCGGCATCTACGTGTGGGGAACGGAGGAACAGAAGCAGCGTTTGCTGCGTCCTCTCGCTTCCGGTGAGCGCTTTGGCGCCTTCGGATTGACCGAACCCAACGCCGGATCGGATGTCGCCGGCATGCAAGCTACTGCTCGCCGCGACGGTGATTCGTACATCCTTAACGGTGAAAAGACCTGGGTTTCGTATGCCGACTATGCCGACACTTTTCTGCTCTTCGCCAAGACCGACCCCAGCGCCAAGCATCGGGGAATCTCTGCCTTCGTGGTCAATCGGGACGAGGCCGGAGCAAATCTGACCACGGCGCCGATCGAGCATAAGGCGGGCATCAACGCGGGCGACACCGGGAGCATCTTCCTCCACGATGTGCGCGTCCCTCGGGAGAATCGTCTCGGCGAAGAAGGCGAAGGGTTCGTGATCGCCATGAGCTCGCTGGAGAACGGTCGCTACACCGTGGGAGCCGGCGCGTGCGGGACCATTCGGGCCTGCCTGGACTATAGCGTGAAGTATGCCACCGAGCGTCAGGCATTTGGCCAGGAAATCGGACGCTTCCAACTGGTACAGCAGATGATCGCCAGGATGTATGCCAACTACGAGGCAGGGCGACTGTTGTACTTGAAGGCGGGTTGGCTGAAAAATCGAGGCGAACCATCGAATCGGGCCGTGTCGCTGGCAAAGTGGATTGCCTGCGATGCCGCTTTCGATGCCGCCTCCGATGCTGTCCAGGTGCACGGCGCCTACGGTTACTCTGACGAATATCCCGTTTTCCGCTACCTTCGCAATGCCAAGGCTCCCGTGATCTACGAGGGTACGCGGGAAATTCATACCATGATGCAAGGTGAGTACGCGCTCGGGTATCGGGTTGACCGGAAGCCCCGATGCACGTTACCTCCGTACGTGCCGGAGCGCGAGAGCGTGAGAGCCTAACAAGAGGAGATCAAAATGGCATACAGGATTACGCTTATCCCTGGCGATGGAATCGGGCCCGAAGTAACCGACGCGGCGCGGCGAGTGCTCGAGGCCACCGGTGTTGAGATCGAGTGGGACATCGAAGAGGCCGGCAGTGATGTCATGCACAAGTTTGGGACACCGCTGCCCGATCGAGTCGTCGAGTCAATTAGAAAGAACAAAGTCGCCCTCAAGGGGCCCATAACGACCCCCATCGGTACCGGTTTCCGCAGCGTCAATGTTGCCCTGCGTGCCGCTCTCGACCTGTATGCCAATCTGCGTCCGGCCAAGTATTATCCCGGCGTCAGGTCCCGTTATCGAGATGTCGATCTGGTGGTCGTGAGGGAAAACACCGAGGATCTCTATGCCGGGGTGGAGTTCGAGGAGGGGAAGCCGGAAACCGAGGAACTGATCGAGACGTTGAGCCGTTTAGCGGGCAAGCATATCAGGCCCGACTCGGGCATCAGCATCAAGCCGATTTCAATCACCGGAACCGAGCGGATCGTCACCTTCGCCTTCGAGTATGCGCGTTCACACGGGCGAAAGAAGGTGTCTGCCGTGACCAAAGCGAACATCATGAAGTTCACCGATGGGTTGTTTCTGCACGTCGCTCGTCAGGTGGCGGAGCGCTACCCCGACATCGAGTTCCAGGAAGTGCTGGTCGACAATATGTGCATGCAACTGGTACAGAAGCCTGAGGATTATGACGTCCTGGTGTTGCCCAATTTGTACGGTGACATCATATCGGACCTGTGCGCCGGGCTGGTGGGTGGCCTCGGGGTCGCGCCGGGGGCGAATATGGGACTCGATACTGCACTATTCGAGCCCGTCCACGGCAGCGCTCCAAAATATACCGGTCAGAACAAGACCGACCCGGTGGCGACGATTCTTTCGGGCATCTTGATGCTTCGTCATCTCGGCGAGGAAGACGCAGCCGATCGAGCCGAACGGGCGCTGGCCAGGGTGATCGAGGAAAACGTGAACGTAACCTACGATCTGAAGCCGGATCGCCAGGGCGGAGTGGGCACGTCGCAGATGGCGGATGCCATCATCGACGTCATTAACGGGTGATCTTGCCGATGAGGCGCTCCTCGAGGTGCTGCAAGGCGCTCACCAACTCGTCGCGTTCGGCTTGCAGCTCATCCAGATCGCGTTCCAGATCGGCCTGGTTGGACACCGTCTCCAACCAGCGCTGTATAGCGGGATAATGAGACACGGAGGAATCATCGCGCAACATTTGACCGGCGATGCCGGTGAACTCGAGTGTGTCCGTGAGGTCCGCGATTTCCTCTTGAATTTCGCGCAGTGATTCGGTGAGATCGAGGCGCATGAGGATCAGTGCGTCGCGGGCGGTATAGCCTTCCACGGGTACCTCCGTCAAATGGGGCCGGCGCTCGTTCGCCGGCATTCCGGATACATCATCATATCCGGGGAGTTCCCCGGGCGAATGTTCGGCCGAAAGCACCGCACGGGCCACACGTCCGTGGTCAGGGGGTAGAAAGTCCTATTGTTGGTCGACAAGTCCTGTGATACGCTGTGGTCGATGTAATGGGCCGCTGTTACACCATCCCCCACCCAGCACAATTCGTTCAGTCACACGAGATTATCGTGAGGAGGATGCACGTTGAAGATCCGCAAAGCCGCGGCACCGATCGTTCTGGCCGCGTCAGTCGCCCTTGGATTTGGTATTGCGTCTAGCCCAGCCTCGGCGCAGAGTCTGGCCAATGGCAATCCCTATGGATGCCAGATCAATGCGAACGCTCCCGGTTGTTCGTCCGTCCAGCCGCAGCCATACACGCCGCCACCATCGTATCTGCCGTCGACCGGCGGGGGGCAGCCAGCATCACCGGTGCCGATTGGTGGTATCGTTGCCACCGGGTTGGCCAGTCTCCTGGCCGGTTTCGCTTTACGACGGCGCGCCCGCCGGTAATCAGCGACCGCTCGACATAAAAGAGGCCGTCCCGCCGGGACGGCCTCTTTTGTATTGGGGTCAGCAGATCACTGCTGCCGCCGTCGGAAACGCCTGGAGAACGACAGCAAGAAGGTGCCAATCGCCGGGAGCCATACCGGGAGGGGATGGTCGTAAACCAGAATCGCGACCAGCTGGGCGTATGGTGTCGGGAGTGGTTTCCGGACCTGGCGCAGCAAGTCGAGCAGCAGGCGGTGGCGCCATCGCAGCTGCACCGGTAACTGGGGGAGGCACTCAGGTTGGGGAAGGTTGTACCACGACGTCGTCAGTTCGCACACCAGGCGGACGTTGAGCGCAAGCCCAAGCCGGTGGCTCTCGCCAGCGACAAAGTTCCAATTCAGTTCGCCGGCATTCTGCAATATTCGGGCGATGTCGATCGCCTTACGGCGCGCGACTCCTTCCGCGATCACGGTCCAGCAGAGATAGATCAGCCGGTCCTCCGGGCCCAGCACCTGAAACGCGACGCCGTCACGGTCGAGCCTCCGGGCCCGTAGCCATACTTCCGGGCGCAAAGGCGACCGCCAGCGTGCGATGCCGTCGTTGTGCAGGTCGACATCGTAGCCATCGTCTGCCCGCCGCGGTATCAGCGTCCATTTACGCGCGCGCAGTGCCGCTTTCCGATCCGAGTCGCTGCTCAACACCGCGGGGTCGGGGTAATGTTCACCGGTCTTCGGAACGAAGCCGGCGAGCTACGCAAGCCTCGAAAGCTTCCTCTACTCGATCGGCGGGAACGAACAGATCGACATCCAGGGTCAGACGCTCGTCCAGATTCCCGTAGAGCTCTTCGATCTGAGGCAGACTCTTGAGCACGATGACCGGAATATCTCGCCGATTCAGCGCTCTCAGCGCCGGTAGGGCAGTGTTCCAGACCGCCAGATTGGTGGTCGTGTGTGACTCGAGGGACATACGAGAAATCTACCTCATTCTCTCTGATAGAATTTCCGGTGCTGATTGCGTTGAGTGGGATCGACGGCAGCGGCAAGAGCAGCCACGGTCAGGCGATCCGGGACGCTTTTGATGCTATCGGCGTTCCGTCGATCGGAGTTACCGCTCGAATCGGGCGATTGACCCCCCTGCGGCTCCTCCTGGAGATGCTTCGGACCCGTATCCACCGAGGCTCCCGGGCCGGACACGCGGGCAGGCCGATGGCGGAATCGAGCCGCGCCACCTCCGACGCGCACTGGAAGGGATGGAAGCTCACACTGTGGGCCATTGCTACCGTCATCGACTATGCTGTCTGGCTGCAATGGGTCCGATGGAAACTGCGAGGCGGTACTGTCGTGGTGGCCGATCGGTACATTCTCGATTTCGCCGTCGAATTTAGCATCCTGGTCAAGAGTCAGCCCCGGCTCGCTGCTCTTCTGCTGCGACCACTCCCATGGATTGCGCCGCGGCCAGATCGACAGTACTTCATGCGCATCGATCCCGAACTCTCACGATTGCGGAAGCCCGACGATCAGCATGGGTACGACCATGATGAAGTATGCGCCGCCTATGATGCCCTCTACGCCCGCTATGGGGTGCGCCTGGTGGACAATTCTGGTGCGTTTGACGACGTGTCGAGTGTCATCGTGCGCGATGTGCTCGGCGTATGACGTACCCGCCAGCAACGCCCCACAACGTTGCCGCCGACAGAGCCGCCACACGTGGCCCGTCAGTGTGCTGGCGGGTACGTCATACGCCCAACCTTTGAAAGCGATGAGTGATAGTCGGAGTTGGTGTGCTGGTCGGGAGCGCCGCGGAGGTCGGAACTGGAGTGCCAGTCGGTAACGCAGCGCTCGTTGCCGTCGGTGTTGCGGTGAGTGCGGTGCTGGTGGCAGCTACCGGGGTACCGGTTGGAGCCACTGTATCTGACGATTCCAGCAGCACCAACCCCGAGCCACCGGCCGGTAGAGTCACCGTCGATCCGACGGCGGTCCCGGCCAGATCGGTGTAGTGTCCGGCTGGTAGCGTCACCGTCACACTCTCCGTCGGCGAGGGATTCACCACCGCCATGCCCCCGGTAAAGTCACGCACCCAGACGCCCTGGCTCTGGTGCATGGCATCGGTTGGAGTCCCAATCGGTGCCTGGTAGGCAGGGAGCGGGTCATAGGGACCACCATACTGCTGATAGCCGGTGATCAGTCCCTGGTAGGTGGCGTCATTCTTGATCAGGAGGTAGTTGGCCAGCACCCAGTTCACATCACTGGTTGGTGGTGGTGTACTGGCGGTGACACCATACGGCTCCTCGGCATTGATGATCAGTCCTTTGCCGGCTGCCAGCAGATCGCGATACCAGGTGATCTTGGTCAGCCAGGCATTCGGGCTCTCCCCCACTGCCATCGCGGTCAGGCGGTTGGAGGAGGAGTAGCCACCACCGGTGAGGCCATCCTCGTCGAGCACCAGATCGGCATAGGGGAAGAGATCTTCAGTCTGGGCCAGCGGTTGATCGAGGTCAAAGGCGGGATTGATCCCGATGGAGAAGGGGATGCCGCGAGCAGCAGCGGCCTGACGGATCTGGCTGGTGAGTCGAGCAAAGGCGGTGATGATGGCGGTACGGTAGGCGGGATCGACGATGGCACCGCTGTACTGACTGACCCAGACGCCATCAGGACCGTAGTGGCCACAGGCATGGTTAAAGTTGAAGGTATCGGTCATATCGAAGTCCACGCCGTTGTAGCCACCAGCCATGGCTTGCTCGATATAGCGAGAGCTCATACTGCTGCACCGCTGGATTGGTGATGTCATACTGCACCCAGCCGTTGCCCTGCAGAGCGGTGGTGCGATCGCACTGGTATTCGATCCAGTCGGGATGGTCTGACTGGAACCAGGCCAGATCATGGTTGCTGTTGTCCTCGGTATCCCGATCGAAGAAGGAGTACCAGGCATGCTGGACACCGAGAGCAGGGGCATTCTTCATCGCCCAGCCGGAATCGGCTCCCCAGACGTAGTCGATCTTCCCGGTTTCCACCGATTTATCATGCTCGTTGTTGTTGAACAACATCGCCAGGTGGATGCCGGGAGCACTGACGGTAGTATCACTCGTTGGCGAGGATGCCAGCACCTGGCCGCTTCTCGCCTGGATGAAAAGCACCGCCAGCAGTAGGCCCATGATGACCATACCGCTTCGAAACCGTCCCGTCACGCCTTTGTCTCCCCGGCCACGGGGAGGGTGGTGGATCAGCGGCCGGAATGGGGATGCGCAGTTGAAGCTGCGGCAACCCGGCTAGCTGTGGAAGCCCCGTGGTTTTGCGTCCCCGCCTCGCGGCGGGTTTGCCGTTGTCCCTTGTCTCTCGACAATGACAGAGTAGGTCAGGTTCGCCCGCGCGAGTAGAGCGAATAGTCCCAGACGGCGGGGGGAATTGGTCACGAACGGGACCATCCCCGTTCGTGCGGCGCTTACGACCGCGGTAGAGGCATTTCAAGCGCCTGGCGGAGCACCTCCGCGCATCGATCGCGGCTGTAATGTTCGACGGCGTAGCGGCGTCCGTTGTCACCAAATCGCGCGGCGAGGGCCTTATCCGCCTGGAGCGTGCGCAATGCCGCCAGAATCTGCTCGGGGTTCTCTGGGTCCGTGGTTATGCCCGCCTGAGCGCGTTCCAGAATGGTGCGAGCCTCGCCCTCGATGGCCAGGACTATCGGTTTACCGCAGGCCATGCCATCGTACATCTTGATCGGAATAACGCCGCGGTTCACGTCGATGCGTCGGAACGTGATCAGATCGACGTCGGCGGCAGCCAGCACGGCGGGCAGTTGCTCTCGTGGGACCGGATCGAGAAAGTGCATGGTGGTGAGTCGTAGCTCCCGTGCGCGTTGCTGCACCCGACCCTTATCGCTGCCGTCGCCCACCAGCACCAGAGCGATACTGTCGTCGCCCTCGCGCTGGAGGGTATGAGCGATCGCCAGCAGCGAATCGAGATCGTGGGAAAAGCCATGGGTGCCGGCATAGATTGCAACGAACCGAACGCCCAGGTGGAGACGGGCTCGGATCGATTGATCGGCCGGCACCGGGCGAAACAGGTCGGTATCGATACCGTTGGGCACACACACGACCTTCTGCGGGTCAATCCCGTATGCTTCCACTCCGCGCTTGAATGCCTCACTGGCCGCAATGATGACGCTGGCGCGCCGGTAACAGAAGCGCGAGATTGCTCGCAGCACTTTGATGATTCGCTGGTCGCGGATCATGCCCAGCGACACGGCTGCCTCCGGCATGAGATCCATCACGTACATGGCGTAGCGGGCGCGCAACACCAGGCTCAACAGCCAACCAGAGACGGTGATGGCCTGCGTGGGTACAACTGTCAGGACGATGTCGTACCGTCCGCGGAGCTTGCGTAGGGCGAGAAAACAGGATGCGGCAAACGAGGCTTCGTTGGCCAGGCGCTTCCGCAGCTGGGTGCGATCGCCGGAGTAGGTCCAGGTGCGGAGGGTGCGGATTCCATTGATCTGCTCGTCCACCAGGAGCCGATTGCGGTAGCGCGGCGGCACGATGCCGGTGGGGTAGGACGGTTGTGCCGCTACCACGGTTACATCGACTCCGGCACGCTGCAGGTAGGCCATGTTTTCGGACAGAATGGCCTGGTCAGGGCCGTATTCTGGCGGCCAGTAGTGGGTGAGGAGCAGGAGTCTGGTCATGCCGGTGGGTGCGTGTCGTGCCGGTTCTGGTTGCCGCCTGGGTGCCGGGTATCGGGCCCATCAGACGCCAGGATGCGATCGTAGACATCGAGGACATCGGCGGTCCAGGCCTCGAGCGAGAATCGTTCAAGGGCAAAGTCGCGATTACCCTCCACGACACGGGCACGATTGGCCGCAGGCCAGGCAGAGACTTCCCGCATAGCTGCCGCCAACTCGACTATGGAGTCGTCGCGGAACAGCACGCAGCCCGGCGCCTCCTCGAACCAGCGGTGACCGCCGATATCGCTGGCGATCACCGGCAGGCAGTTGGCCATGGCCTCGGCGACGCTATAGGGCATGCCCTCTTCGCGGCTCGGGGCCAGGAAGGCATCCGCCGCCTGGTAGAAATCCGCCACCGATTCGGACGGCGCCGCCACATGGAGCCATGCCGGTTTCCGGTCGCCTACCAGGTTGCGGACAAACTCGTCCATCGGAGGTCCGCCGACGAGGAGCAGCACGGCACCCGGCACGGTGGCCGCAATGGACTGCATCGCGCTGACGGCAAGATCGACACCCTTGCGGTGTGGGTCCCAGCCGAACGTCAGAAACACGAAAGCCGCTTCGGGCACCTGCAAACGGCGGCGAATGCATTCCCGTGGAGTTACCGTCGCCGTGGCACGTTCCAGATCGATGCGGTTTGGCACGAAGTAGGCGCGGTGGGCAGGCAATCCGCGGTTCACCAGGTCATCACGAAGCGTCGTCGAGACGGCGATCATGTTCGCGGAGCGACTCATGAGCCGCAGTTTGATCACATCCTTGAGCTTGCGCGCGAGCGTTGGTGCTTCCGGAATAGAGCCACCATGTTCGTGCCAGATGACGTGTGGGCGTGAAGTACGCCAGTGCAGCAGTACCGCGGCGATCCATCCCTGAATGTCCCACCGGCCGAAGTGCACGTGGAGTATCGACGCTTGCTCTTTAGCCAGAATGCGCCAGATTCTGGCGGTGGTGCGGACGAAGCCACGATCCTCCGGCAGCAGATAGATGCGTGCTCCGCTAAGGGCAAGATCGGCAAGCCAGCTCCGCTGTCGGGCGCGTTCCGGCAGAATCAGTAGCTGGCGGGAATCGCGGTCGACGAGTGCGGCATCCAGCGATCGGAGCGAGGCGATGAAGTTGCCCGAGTAGGGGCCGCCGTAGTCGGCGAGGTGTACCACCGCGCCGGGTACCACGGGTGAGCTGTCGGCCGGCGGCAGGTCGCGTAGCCAGCGGCGTGCCTGGCGCCGGGATCGCAGCCGTACCAGCCGCAGGTGGGCAAACTCCGGTCGCCTCAGAAGATCCGGGTAGGTCTCCCGCTTCTCCCGGTGATTCTTCAAGACCCAGAGAAAGAGATCGTCCCGATTTAGAACGTTGCCGATACGCTCACGGTTTCCATTCCAGAGTATTTCGCGGACCCGCCATGCGCTGAATCGTACGTCGGGCGAGACGCCAGAGAACGACGGCGACTGGAAAGTCGAGCCAGACCAGCGTGTCGGCTCGTCCCCACATGACCTCAAGCACGTCTCCGTGGTTGCCGTCCACAACCCAGGCCTCGGCCGCGAGTGCCTCTGTTACCAGCGCTCTCATCTGGTCGGTGGGGCAGGGAGTCCAGTCAGGCTGCCAGTAAAACTGGTCCAGTTCGATGTGCGGCACGTCCAGGCGCCGCGCCAGCGATCGACCGAACGTTGTCTTCCCCGAGCCCATGGTGCCGACCACGGCTACTCGCCGAGGGCGTTCGAGAGACGAGGAAGGACCGGACCGTCTGCCTATGGAGCGCATGCAATGGGCATTGTAGCAGCCCACTAAGCTGGGCTTCTCTCTCCGTCCAACGGCTTCTCGATCCAACAGAGCACGTGTGTGCGGAGGAGTGGAAGAGCATTGAAGACGTGGTACAGCGATGGTGCAATACGGGTGATACGACGGCTGATCGGTGGAGCGAGGGTTAAGCGCCGTACCGTCAGTTTCGCGCCAGGAAACAGGGCACGGACGCGCTGCACTGGAACACCGCGTACATCTGGATTGGCGGGATTGTTAAACGTAAAGTCGTACCAGAGTACTCCGCCTCCCGGTGCTGCCAGGCGCCACATGAGATCTGCCAATCGATGCTGAAAGTCATCGTCAAGTATGGATGAGAACACTGTTGACTGCAGGACCACATCGAATGAGCCCGGCGGGATATCCATGGCCAGGGCATCGCCAGGGATGATCCGTGTTGCACTTGGAAGGCGAGTTCGTGCGTCGGATGCCAGGCTTTCGAGCAGTTCATTCCCGACGAGTAGCCGGGGAGAAAAACCAAGCTTCAACAAGTCGATGAGGTTGTCTCCATTGCCGCATCCAACTTCGAGCACGCGCTTCTCGTCCACCGGCTCGATCGCGGCGTCCTTAATCCACCGGATAAGAGCGCGTTCCCATTCCTGCTGTGCTATCCACACGGATGGATCGAGCGGATAGTAGCGCGCAGCGACTCCAAGCCGATCCCGCCTCTCGTACCGCTGACGGATACGTTCTACCTCATTCATCGTTGTACATCGCTTGCGGGCTATGGCTCAGAAGAGGATCGCGCCGGCCGAACTCGACACGTGGCGCCCCCATCGAAAGTCTGAGCTAAAGAGAAAGAGCGAAGCCCCGAGTAGTGAGAACGCATGTAATGAGCATTGTATCAGCACATCGAATGGCTTCGTATGGCTTTTCTTGCCGCCTCTCCGCGTGCGGAGGGATCACCTTCAATGGGCGCCGTTACCGTACATCGGGTAGGATTCGTGGTATGCCTCCAATTCGCTTCGCCATCATGTGCGACAGTGACACCATCGAAGACTGGCAGGGCCGATGCCTGCGCACACTGCTCAAAGCAGGGGCGGAGCCGGTACTCATTATCCGGCGGGCCGACGTACCATTCAGCGGACGTCCCAAAACGTGGATGAACCGCGTTCAACCGTGGTCTGCGCTCCTCTGGCGACTATATGTTCGGCTCTACGTGCTTCGCCGCTCGCGCGCCATGAAGTCAGTGCCCATCGCCGACATACTTCCCGACGTGCCAATCTTCTCCTGTCAACCTGTCAAGAAGGGGAAATCCGGCGTAGCACTGCGCCCTGAAGATCTTGCCGCCATACGCAAGTCCGGCCC
This sequence comes from uncultured Chloroflexia bacterium, assembly GCA_963731225.1. Lineage (GTDB taxonomy): Bacteria > Chloroflexota > UBA5177 > UBA5177 > UBA5177 > CAVSUG01. The sequence goes on along the minus strand of CAVSUG010000002.1, from coordinate 1,254,427 downwards.
CGATTTCATCCTCCTCTTCGGCTTCGGCATCCTCAAGGGCGAGATTCTGGATGTGGCACGGTATGGTGTGTGGTCGTTCCACCACGATGACCCTGCCCAGCATCGCGGACTGCCGCCCGGCTTCTGGGAGATCTATCTGGGCGACCTGGTAAACGGCGCCATTCTTCAGCGCCTTAACTCCCGACTTGATGCCGGTATCGTGCTGCAGCGTGGGTGGGTCAAGACGATCGATTACTCCTATGTGCGCAATCTGGATTCGGTGTATTATTCCGGCGTCTGTTGGCCGGCGCGGGTCGTCGCCGATATCCGCAACGGTGTGGCCAGTTACATGAACGATCCGCCACTAGGCAGAACCGCTCCGATCCGTCACGTGCCCACGAACCGGCAGACGCTGCGCTTTTTCGGCATTCTCCTGCGAGCCACTGCCCACCGATTTCTGCGCGCCGCGTTCCGCACCGAGCAGTGGGCGGTCGGTATCGTGGACTCGCCCATTGAGTCGTTCCTCGATGCCGGAGTCGAGAAGACAGTACACTGGCTGCCGGAACCGGGAAGCGCGAAGTTCCTTGCCGATCCGTTTGCTGTGCTTCGGAACGGTCGGCTGGACATCCTGGCGGAGGAGTTCGACTATCGCACCGGACGCGGGATCATCGCCTCGGTGGAGATCCGGCCCGATGGGCAACCTGCCGCTCGTTGGCGGGCGATGCAGATGCCGGTACATCTCTCCTATCCCTATGTGATCCACCTCGACGGAGAGATTTACTGCGTCCCCGAAACTTCAGAAGCTCGGGAGGCAGCACTTTACCGAGCAGTGTCCTTCCCCACCAGGTGGGAGAAGAACGCGACCCTCATTCACGACTTTGCCGCCGCCGACTCCACCACTTTCCGCCATGACGATCATTGGTGGCTGTTCTGTACGGATCGCGATGCCGATGTCGATGCCTCGTTACACGCCTGGTACGCCGATAGCCTGTTTGGGCCCTGGCAGCCGCACGCGAGCAATCCGATCAAGACCGACATCCGGTCGAGCCGCCCGGCCGGGACGCCCTTCGTCTCTGGTGGTCGACTTTACCGCCCCGCTCAGGACTCCTCCCGGGTCTATGCTGGTGCAGTCGTCGTCCACGAGGTTATACGACTTACGCCCACGGAGTTTGTCGAGGTGCCGGTGGTGCGACTGGATCCGTTCCCGGGGAGCTCGTATCCGGACGGCACGCACACGCTCTGCGCGGCGGGAGACCGGACAATCATCGATGCCAAGCGCGAGATATTCATGCTTCCGGCACTTTGGGCCAGGGTGCGACACGTAGTGTCTAAGAGTTGATTACACGGGCGAGGCGAGAGTCAGAAGTGGCTGATGGTACTGTACTGCGGGAGTCGCGCACGGAGCGGCTCATTGTGATCCGCACGTAGTGCATGCTAACCTTCGGAATCAACTGGACGAGGGGTGCTCATGTGCGGCATTTGCGGGGCCGTAGGCATCGCGCTTGGCCAGGATCGGCTCCGTGCTGCTACTGACCTGATGCGTCATCGCGGACCGGATGGCGACGGGTACTATTGCCGTCCCGGCATTGGGCTGGGAATGCGCCGTCTCAGTATTATCGACCTCGCAGGCGGCAACCAGCCAAAATCCAACGAGTTTGATACCATCCAGGTCGTCTTCAACGGTGAGATCTACAACTTTCGAGATCTGCGGTCGGAACTGGTGGCGCTGGGTCACGTGATTGACTCCGAGTCGGATACAGAGGTGATCGCGCATGCCTACGAGTCATGGGGTCTCGAGTGCTTCACGCGACTCAACGGTATCTTCGCCATTGCTATCTGGGACGCGCGATCTCGCCAACTCGTGCTGGCCCGGGATCACCTTGGAGTGAAGCCACTCTTTTACAGCACCGTCGCCGATGGACTGGCATTCGGCTCAGAGTTGAAGCCTCTAGTGGCGCTTCTTCCGCAGGTGCCCGCAATCGACGCGGCTGCGGTGGCCATGTATTTGCGATACAAATACGTACCGGCACCGCTTTCGATTTTTGCCGGAATTCGCAAACTGATGCCGGGCCACTATCTCATCGCTTCGGAGGGTGGCGGCGACCCGGTGATTCGACCGTACTGGGATCCGGAAGCGGTGGCCGCCAGGAAGCGCACTGGATTATCGCCGGCCGACGCCGAGGATCTGGTCGACACGGCACTCCGTCAGGCGGTGCGGCGTCAACTCATCAGCGACGTCCCACTCGGGGCGTTTCTCAGCGGCGGCGTCGACTCGAGTGCGGTCGTCGCCATGATGAGGCAGGTATCCAACGGCCCGGTGAAAACGTTCTCCATCGGAATGGAGGATCGTGAATTCGATGAGGCGGAATACGCTGAGGAGGTTGCTCGCTATCTCGGCACCGAGCATCACTCCTGGACTATCAACGAGGCCGATGCACTCGCGGCGGTTCCCAAGTTGCCGCATTATTTCGACGAACCCTTCGGAGATCCTTCGGCAATTCCGACCTATCTGGTCTCCCAGCTCGCTCGCGAGCACGTCACGGTCTCACTCTCGGGTGACGGCGGTGACGAGTTGTTTGGTGGATACGATCGCTATCAGAGGCTTCGAAGCTCCCGTCCCTGGTGGTCGGTTCCGGTAGTCGTGCGACGCGGCGCCCTCTCTCTCGCAGTCCGTTCTCCTGGTCCGCTCGGTTCCTTTGCTCGCCGGGTGCGTCCCATGCTGGCGGCGCCGACAGTTAGCGAGGCATACCGGAACATGATGTCTGCTGTCTTCGACCCTGACCTGGCGGCGCTCATCGACATTGGGGAGGCAGCGTATCAACCCAACCCACAATGGCCTGGAGAGGTGTTCACCCGTCACTCTCTGGATGAGGCGATGATGCTGACCGACCTGGTCACCTATCTCCCGGATGATATTTTGACGAAGGTCGACCGAGCCAGCATGGCTCACTCGCTGGAGGCACGCGTCCCCCTGTTAGACCTTTACTTTGTGGAACTCGCGCTCTCTTTGCCAACCGACGTTCGTCTGAGCCACGGACCCAAGACTCTGCTCAAAAACGTCCTGAAGCGCTACGTCCCGGCGACACTGGTTGATCGACCCAAACATGGTTTCGGGATACCCATTCGCCACTGGTTCCGTGGCCAACTTCGCTCCTATCTCACCGATCATCTAACCGTGGAGTCCCTGCAAGCTCACGGTCTCCTCCAGGTTGACGGAGTTCACCAACTGCTCGGCGAGCATCTGAGTGGGACTGTAAACAGGGCCTCAGCACTGTGGGTCATCCTCATGTTCCAGATGTGGTACGAGGATTTCGGCCGCACCTTTTCTGCGGGCCGTGGGGGCGCTCCGGACGCGCCAATTCTGGTATCGTGACCGGATAATCTACAAATAAGGCGACTCAGATCCGGAGGGCTAAGGGAGACCCTTCATCGCCTCCCGCATCATCACGTCAGCCTGAGCGTTCAAATTGAGTTCGCGACCGGTCACGCCCGCCGCCTCGGCGAGCCTGAAAGCGAGCGCCGGATCGTGGCAGAGTCGCATAATCGCAGCCGCGATGCCCGCTGCGTCGTCAGCTTCGATGAGGAGTCCATTCTCGCCGTCTACCAGCACTGAAGGCGTACCGCCAACTCGGGTTGCAATGATGGCCCGGCCCAGGGCCATCGCTTCCAGCATGGCGACGGGGACACCTTCAGTCCGCGAAGGAATAACGACGATTCCGGCCCCCAGGAATCGCTCTCGTACGGCCGTCTGGTCGATGATATTGCCGGTGAAGCGAACACGGTCCTCGATCCGGAGCCGGTGGGCGAGGTCACGGAGCGAATTCATCTCCGGACCATCGCCGGTGACGGTAAGGAAGATCTCCTCGCCACGGTCGCGCAGGAGCGCCAGTGCCTCAAGGAGCACGTCGGCGCCCTTTTCCGCCGACAGACGGCCAACGTAGGCAACTCGGCGGAGAAACATCGGATCGGCGAGCGCAGGACCAGCATGCGTGCCTACCACGCCAGGCCGAGCGTACCCACGGAGCACATGCACGCGCGGCCCCCGGTGGCGTCTGGCGAGTTGGGGTCCCATGGCAAACGTCAAGACACCGGCGGCGGTAAGGGCGCGGGCGACGATGTCGAGCGGCCAGAAGGCGGCGATGACCAGTGCGCCTTTCGCCGTGAGGTCCCTCTGCTCGGTACGGAATATCCTGGTCAGATGACCGCGGACGTAAAAAAAAGCTTGCTTCCGTCGGAGGATTGCCAGAATGGCGGCGGCCATGCCAAACCCGCTCGGAGCATCACCGCCGACAATGTCCCAGTGGCGCATTTTCGGCCAGATGGCGCTCGCCAGTCGGACGGCCAGAACGGGAGAACGCACGACAAGATCGAGGTTATTGGCATAGAACGGCAGCTCGCAGATTTCCACATCCGGCGGTATGAGTTCTGCCCCGGTCGGAGGTACGTCGACAACAGTGGTAGGCGCGCAGGCAACCACGCGCCCAGCTCGCTGGCCAAATGCCTGCAGCAAGTCGAGCACGTTCGGCGTTTCGGCATAGTGCTGTGACCCACAGCGGAAGAATTTCAGGTTCATGATGTACGCGACGGTGTAAACGTCGCCTACGCCACCGCCGCGCCGGGCGCCGAGGGGACGACTAGCACATGACAACGGCTTTGAGTCGATATAGATTCGCCGCCCGGCGGTACGCATTACGTCACCAGTCCGGCGCGAGCGCGCCGGGACTGTCGATTCAGCAGCGAATCATACAAATCCATCGTCTGTCCTACACAGGCCTCGAAGGTGAAGTACTTCTCCACCCGTCTCCGTCCCGCGTGTCCGAAGGCGGCGGCCTTCGCCGGGGAGTCGAGCAGTTCGCCGATCCTATCGGCGAGCAGGTGAGGATTGCCGCGCGGCACGATAAAACCGGTCACACCGTCGACGATGACCTCGGCCGTTCCACCAGCGTCGGTGGCCACTGCGGGCCGGGATGCCGCCATCGCCTGCAAGATGACGTTCGGCGTACCTTCGTCATCCGACGACAGCGTGAGGATATCCAGCGCTGCCATCACCCTCGGGATATCCGATCTGACGCCATAAAAGCGGACGGTGTCGCCCAGCCCCAGCGACCGGGCGTACTTCTCGACTTGCGCCCGCGGTGGTCCGTCCCCGCAGGAAATAGCAACGAGAGGACGGGTGCGAGCGAGGTCGGCGACAGCCCTCAGCCAGACGTCCCAGCGCTTTCGGGGACGGAAGGAGGCAACCATGCCGATAACCGGTCGATCGAGTGGCAAACCAAGTTCTCGGCGTGCTTCATCCCGATCGATGGCAGCCCCGTATTTGCCGAGATCGACACCGTTGTGGATAGTTACGATTTTTCGCCAGGGCACCAGCCGGTCACGATGGACGTGCTCAGCGAGGGTATTCGCCGGCACCACGACGGCTGAACTCAATGGCGCGAGGGCAATGTCAACCATCCGATAGGGAAGAGATAGATCAGAGTCCATGCTCCGATCTGACGTGATGATGTTGCGCACTCCTGCCAGCCGACCGGCTAACCGTGCCCAGGTATTGGCGACGAACATCCAGGCGTGGATGAGATCGGGGCGCTGTCGCCGGAGTTGACTGAGAAGGAAAAGAATTGCTTGTTCATTACTCCTTCCGTCGCCCACATCCACCACCGGCATTCCGAGAAGATGCAATTCGTCCACGATATGTCCAGACGGTTCACTCAGATAGACGACTGGCTCGAACCGACTGCGATCCAGGCGCTTGAGTAATTCGAGAAGCTGTCGATCGGCACCGGCGTCGGTGAAAGGTGTGATCATGTATGCTATCCGCACCGGTGTCATGTTTGTGCTCCGAGTAGTCCCCGCACCCTTCCCCAGAGCAGCATACGTCCGTGGCGCATAGTCGCCAGATCATCTTTCTCGAAAACTCGAAGGCGGAACAGGAAGGCAAGATAGGCCAGAGAGTACGTTGAACCGGCAAGAAAGACCAGGAGCACGAGGCTCAACCGGGAACTGTCGCCGATATCGGGCGCGACCACGTCGGTGAATAGCAGCCAGGTGCCGGCGGCACAGACGATCGAAGCCGTGACCGGCCCAATGATGGCGCCCCGAAGCCAGGTGATGTTGCTCACCCCCAGGCGCCGGTGCGCGATCCACACAAGCCAGACCGATGGAAGTGTGATGGCGATTAGGGCACCAATCAAGGCTCCGTTGAAGCCGATGCGCCAGATCAAGATGAGACTGAGTACCACGTGCATCGAGAGTCGACTCACCTCGAAAATGATCATCTCCTTGACTTGTTTCAAACCCCAGAGCGTTACTTTCGCCACCTGCGTGAACCCCAGCCCGGCGCTTGAAACGGCCAGTACCTGGGTTACCAGAATGACCCGGTGGTATCCAGGACCGAGCCACAGTGGAATGAGCCAGGGCGCAACGACGATGAGTCCGCCGGCGAGTCCGCACGAGGTCATCTGCAGATATCGCTCGGCGCGCACGTAGAACGTTCGGATCATTTCCGGTGCTTCCTGGCTGAGGCGCGATACGGCCGGATAGGCGGCGCCGGCTACCAGCCAGGAAAGCATCCAGATTACGAGCGTTAGCCTGGAGCCTAAATCGTAAATGCCCGCGCTGGTAAGTCCGACAAAGCCGGCGAGAAGAAGCTTGTCCACCGAAACGTTGACCGCGCCCGCGATATTGCTCAATTGAATCGCCAGACTCAGGGTGGCAACTTCGGCAAAGGCAGGCCAGGAAACATGCTTGGGGTTGATGCTCACGGCGTGACAGGTCGACTTTGCCAGTACCCCCGAAACAACCATGACGATTGAACTCGTAATCACATTCGAGATCACGAGCCCGCTGATGCCCGCGTGGAATACGTCGAGCGCGAAGACGAATCCGATGGCGTTGAGCACCGAGATCAGCACCGTTATCACGCCGGTTAGGTGGATTCTCTCCAGGGCGGTGAACACCTGGTTGAAGGTCGCCGTGAGATTGCTGATCACAAGTACCGCAGTGACTCCAACCAGGATCGTGCCGGTCGATGCCAGGAAGGCGTGGGGAACGCCGAATAAGGCGGCGATGCGTTGGTGAAGGACGAAAATGACGGCAATGAGTACCACGCCGACTACGGCATAGAAGGCGAAGGCGCTGGCGACGTAGCCGGCAATGCGTCGCTGGTTTCTCTGGGCGTTCGCCACGCTGATGGCCCGAACCAGCCCGCCGGTCACACCGACATCCACCAGGGCTAAATAGCTGGTGAGCGTCAGGGCAACTGCCCAGAGGCCATATCCCTGGCTACCCAGACCGTGGATCAAAACCGGTGTCACCAGGAAGCTTGCCAGCATGGCCGCCAGGCGGCTCACCCAACTGCTCATAATGTTCCGTACGAAGACGATGCTGGTCCGGTCAAGCATGGAGCGGTTCCAGTTCCGGAAGTGCTCGTAGTCGACCTGCCTGATCGACCGTTTCGGCCGCCACGGGCTCCGTGCGTCCCAGGAGGATGGCGGTGATGACAATCCAGAAGAAGACCATCGTGATCTGGAAGCTAGCGTACAACGCGTCGATGTTCAGCGATTGCAGCGCAAGGATGAATATGGCTAGTCGAACTCCGGCGGCCAGTTCGAAATTTGAACCGGCTGCCAGTGTCGTGCGCGCGGCGCGCCCCCCCGCCCGAATAGCAACCACCACGAGCCCGATAAACGGAATGAAGCCGAGCAGCCCCTGCTGGGCTGCGACAGTCAGGTAGGAGTCGTGCGCTACCTTCAGAATGGTCGGCGGGGCCCACCAATCCGCCGAACTCGTACCCTCGGAGATGGACAGCCCACGATTGAATCCCGAACCAAGAAACGGGTGGGCCAGGAACTGATGAAATGCCGTGGCCTGGATGTAATACCTCTCCGCGATCGAGTTGGGGACAGTCAGGCCGAGGAAATGTGTATACGGAACAATCTCGGGGAAATTGAACTTACGGAGAAGAACGTGCGGAACCGCACTCTGGTCGAGGACGAGAAACACTATCAGGGCAGCCCCAGCAAAGAGTAGCGCGTATAGGTACCGAATCGTTCTGCCCGCATCTCCTAATTGAAAGAGCAGGAAGATCAATCCAATGACGAGAGCCCCCAGCGATTCGCGGGATGCGGTCAAGACGAGCAGCGGAAGCAAGAAGGGTAACCACATTGCCTCGCGGAGACGCGGCCCCCGTATCGCCATCGGTGCGACGATGAGGATTATCGCGGCAACGACGATGACGCCGGTTTCATTTGGATTGAGGTCGGTGGAACTTAACCGCGCCGAGCTGGCCTGACTAAATGATTGAAAGTGCAAGAGCCCCGTAACCAGGGTGTAAGCGGCGAACAGTCCAAGGACATCGACGATGTCGCGATACAAGATCCGCCCGAAGTCGGCTCCCTGCGGTTGAGCGAGGCGCACGAAGATCCACAGAAACACAAACACAATCACCCAGGCAACGTAATCGCCGATGGTGGTGGTCAGGGGTGCAGTCGGAAAAAAGACGTCCTGTCCGAAGGCGAAGAGACTGGCTCCGACGACGAGGAGAGAACTGGTCGTCAACGGTTTCCAGAGGCGCGTCACACTTGGGTCGGCAGGTCGTTCGGAAGCCCAGGCCCGCACCAGCAACGGAACTACCAGGAAATACTCGGCCTGGATGTGGAAGCCGAAGACCGGCGGAAACGGCCTGAACCCCGACAGCGTGACAATCGCGAAGGCAAAGAGCAGGACTCGCGCCGGCAGCAGGAAGGTGAGGTAGAAGACGGCAATTCCAGCGACGGCGGCGAGGGTGAAGTACGGCGAGACCGCAGTGGCCGCGCCGGCTGCCAGACCAAGCAGAATGACACCGACTGGGATCGTCCGCGCGAGCGTGCCTCGCCCTACGAGTGTATTTACGGCCATTGGACCAGTCTGGTCCTAACTGCCGTACAGCGCAGGCGGTTCCGTCGACGGCGTCTCCGCTACCCGTACGTGAGAGAGGTTCGGATTTTCGACGACAGTCCCGGTCGAATGATAGCCATCGTGGGAGTAGTCGTAGTAGCCCATCTTGCCGCGAGGCACCTTGTTCAGCACGATGCCGGAAATCTTGGCTCCAACCGAGGCCAGTGACTCCCTCGATCGTTGCATCGAGTGGACGCTCGAGTTCTCGACATCGGTCACGAGCAGCACGGCATCGACCATGAGGGCCAGCACCACCGGATCGGCTACCGCCAGCAACGGTGGAGCGTCGACGATGATCAGTTCGGCCCAGCCACGCAGATGGTCCATCACCCGACTCATGCGCCGTGACGAGAGCAGCTCGGCGGGGTTCGGCGGCAACGGTCCGGCGGTCAGAACGTGCAGTCGGGGAACCGGACCAGGCTGCAAGACATCGCCCCACTGAATCTCGCGTTGCGAGTACAGTACCGACGTCAGACCGACGCTATTGTCCAGATCGAACACCTCATGCACGTTGGGCCGGCGCAGATCGGCATCGATTAGAACCACGCGTACTCCCGCCTGGGCGAAGGTAACGGCCAGATTGGAGGCGGTCGTGGTCTTGCCCTCGCCGGTGGTGCTGCTGGTCACGACCAACGACCGGATCGGCGAATCGACATTGGCGAATCTGATACTGGTGCGAAGGATGCGGTACGCCTCGGCCGCGTCCGAATGCGGATTGACCACCATCTCCGGTAACTGGCCCTTTTTGCGCACTACCCGCGGCAACGTGGCGAAGATCGGCGCGCCGAGCTCGGTGGCCAGATGCTCGGGGCTGTGGGGCGAATCGTCGAGATAATCGACGAGGAGGACTCCACCAACACCCAGGAGCACGCCAACGAGGGCGGCGATGATGGTGTTGAGGAGGGGGCGCGGGCTCGAGGGCGTGCTCGGTGCCTGCGCCGGATCGAGCAGAATGATCGAGTTGCGCTCAGCCGCGAGCTGCTGCTGCAGTTCCACTTGATTCTGTTGCAACTGCTGAAGCGTCGCGTTGTCGTCGTCGATGCGGGTGGTGAGATTGGCCGAGGCGGCGCCACTGGGACTGATCGCCAGCTCTTGCAGCGCAGCGTCGCGATCCTGGCGCGCGGCGTTAATTTTCTGCGTTACGTCGCTAAGGAGCGGCTGGAGCTGTTGCGTTTGATTGGCGTCGTTGGTGGCAATCGCCACTGCACCCAGCGTGTTGAGGATCTGCACTGCCTGGGCAGGATCCGAATAGGTGACGGTGCAACTAAAAGTCTGGGCCAGATCGGCCGGGGTGCAGGCAGTGCGGCCGATCAGCCCTCTGGCGGTCAGAGTGCTGCCGAGATGGAGCCGGTTCACCGTTCGCTGGGCGACCGGGTACGACGTCATCAGTTCGGCATCGGTCGCCACCAGCGCCGGCATGTCGTTCTGGGTCACGAGCGCTTGCGTCCCCGGAAAATTGACCTCGAACGTAGCTGATGCGGTGTATGACTTATGGAGTACCTTGGTGCTCACGCCGTACGACACCACCGCGCAGATGATACCGATCAGGACGATCATCCACCAGCGGGTTCGAAACAACTCGACATACCGGGGCAGTTTCATGAGTTTCCTCCAGGATCAATGACAAATGGAAGTAGGGCGGCGGGAACGGCAGGCACCTGTGGTACAGGTCCGCAACCTGACGCCACTGTATGCGAGCCGGCAGCCACCTGACAATATTCAGCGGTTACGATTTCGTTGCTCTTTAGCGGCTGGCGCATCCATCAGGGTGACTCGACCGAACTCGTCGCAACGACGGCCTGTTGCCCGACGGGCAACCCAATTCGGCGCATTATGTTAGCATGGCGCTGGTTGGGCAAGATGAATTGGGACTCGAGGAGACGAGCCGCCTTCGTGTTGTGGCCGGCGTAGCTGGAAAGGAAGTTGAAAAGACAGGACGGCTCCGCGTTCTGTCGTACTGCAATGCTTCTGCGCGCGTTACAGCGTACGCGGCGATAGTACAGAAGCAATCGTTGACGACCCATAGAATGGGTTCCGGCATCAGCTCGCACGGCACCCAGACCAACACCCGCAACGGCTCAGGTGGATCATCGGGGATGCAGTTGTAACCAAATGGTAACCCCGACCCCTTGCCAGTTCGCCTGGACTGGTATAGAGTCGAGCCTAGAGACGGGGAAGCGCTCAGAGCGGTCGCGCCGATTCCGGCGGGGACTGAGCACGGCAATCCTGTAACAGCGTGGAGAAGCCATGGTACGACAGGTAAATGAAGTACGCCTACCATCGGCCTCGGTGGTACCGTTCGCGGTGCCGCACGTGGATGAGACCGATATTACGGCGGTGGTCGAGGTTTTGCGGTCCGGGTGGATAACCACGGGCCCGAAGGTGCGCGCGTTCGAAGAGCAGTTCGCGCACCGCATCGGAGTCAAACACGCAGTGGCGCTTAATTCGGCCACGGCTGCGCTTCATCTGGCGCTGGATGCCATCGGGTTTCGAGCCGGTGATGAAGTTATCATCCCGACCACCACGTTTACCGCCAGCGCGGAGGTCAGTCGTTACTTCGATGGCGTGCCGGTGCTCGTGGACGTGCTTCCCGATACGCTCTGCTTGGACCCTGAAGCGGTTCGACGCGCCATCACTCCTCGGACCCGAGCCATCATGCCGGTCCACCTGGGTGGCTGTCCGGCTCCGATGGAGGAGATTCTCGAGATCGCGGCCGAACATGATCTGGCCGTCATCGAAGACGTGGCCCATGCGTTCCCGTGCGAGTACCGCGGGCGCAATGTCGGCGCACTCGGTCATCTGGGGGCATTCAGCTTCTACGCCACCAAAACCATCACGACCGGCGAGGGCGGCATGCTGGTGACCGACAATGACGCCTACGCCGATCGAGCACGAATCATGGGACTTCACGGGATGAGTCGCGATGCCTGGAAGCGATACACCAGAGAAGGCTCCTGGCGCTATGACGTCGTCGCCCCGGGCTTCAAGTACAACATGACCGATATTGCCGCGGCGCTCGGTATCAGCCAGCTTGCCAGGGTCGACTGGCTCTGGCAGCGGCGCTGTGAAATCGCCGCTCGCTACTCCGAGGCGTTCGGCGATCGGGAGGAACTGCAGATTCCGCGTGCCGGCAGGGACATCAAGCATTCCTGGCATCTATACATCCTGCGACTGCATCTCGACCGGCTTGCGATCGGACGTGATGACTTTATGCGCCAATTAGACGCCCTCGGCGTGATGACCAGCGTGCACTTCATCCCGGTGCACACGTTCACCTACTACCGAGAAACCTATGGCTACCGCCCAGAGCAGTTTCCCGTAGCCACTCGAGAATTCGAGCGGATGTTTTCGCTTCCGATCTATCCCTCGATGACCGCGGAGGACGTTGAACACGTGGTCTCCGCGGTACTCGAAGTGGCGGAGGCGAACCGTCGATGACGGGGTATGAGACCGGCAAGCGGACAATGGACGTGGTCATTGCCGCTGCTCTGCTGGTCGCCTTGATGCCAGTGGGCATAGCCATCGCCGTTCTGGTTCGACTCAGTTCTCCCGGTCCAGTTCTGTACGCGGGGAGACGGGTCGGCAAGGACGGCGAGGTATTCCAGATGTACAAATTTCGTAGCATGCGAAACGGTGCCGATCGTGAAGGGACCGCTGTGACCGGCGCCGGTGATCCCAGAGTCACGACCGTCGGACGCTTCCTGCGCGCCACCAAGCTCGACGAGCTTCCACAGTTACTCAACGTGTTGCGAGGCGAGATGAGCCTCGTCGGTCCTCGCCCGGAAGCACCGCGGTACGTCTCGCTCTACGACGAGCGGCAACGCGGAGTACTGGCGGTGCGTCCTGGTGTCACCGGACCGACCCAGCTCCAATACCGGCACGAGGAGCGACTACTCGCCGCCGATGACGTTGAAGAACTGTATTGCGATCGCGTGTTACCCAGAAAGTTGGAAATGGATTTGATCTACGTCGAGACGCGCAGCCTGCGCAACGACGTCCAGTGTTTGCTGGCTACCGCCGGAAAGCTGTTCGCGCGATGACCGCAACTGCCGACCAGTTTGTGGAGGAGCAACTCATCGCCCGGTTGCGTCAGCACGGTCTGACCTTCGCGCGTGATGCAATCGTTGTCGCCATCGCCTACATTCTGGCGGAGGGCATGCGGTTCGATGGCCCAATCCCCAGCACCGATGCGCAAAATCTGATTCTGTCGCTGCCATTGATCGTTTTCACTCATGCCTTCTTCACCTGGATATACGGTATCCACCGGCGGCTCTGGCAGTACGCCGGCATCCGGGACGTGCGGGCGATGATCCACGGCTCAATTCTCAGTGCGCTGGTCATTGGACTGGCGGATATTGCTATTCCCAGCCGGCCCTTGCCGATCACCGTAATACCAATGGGTAGCGCACTCGCGCTCCTTGGATTGGTTGCCGTGCGCGTCTGGCGCGATCTCATCCGGATTCGAGTGCAAAACGAGGGCGAATGGGAACGCGTCTTGATCGTGGGCGCCGGACAGGCGGGTCGCCTGGTGGCGAGCGATTTGCTCAACAATCCTGGTTGGCGCCAGCAGCCGGTGGCCTTTCTCGACGATGACCCGCGCAAGAGTCGCATGCGCATCCACGGTATCTCGGTCCTCGGCACGCTCGACAGCCTGCCGGCAGTGGTGAATGAGTTGAAGATCGATGTCGTGGCAGTGGCGATTCCAAGCGCATCAACGCTCGACCTCGATCGGATTCTGGCCCTTGCCCAGGAAACGGAAACGCGGATTCAGATTCTCCCCAGCCACTCCGAAGTCATGGCGGGAAGAGAAGCGATGCGCCTGCGCGATCTGAATCTGGACGATCTCCTCGACCGAGACCCGGGGAATATCCTCGAAGATCCAATCGTGCAAAACTCGATTTGCGACCGTGTGGTGCTCGTTACCGGCGCCCGAGGCTCGATCGGATTCGAGCTTTGCCGCCAGATCCTCCGTTTGAACCCAGTGTGCGTGCTGGCACTCGATAACAACGAGACCGGGCTCTTCTACCTCCAGCGGGAGCTGCGCGACGACCCCAACGGCGCCCTGGTCAAGCCGGTGCTGGCCGATATCACGGAAACGCAGAAATTGGCTCAGGTCTTCCAGCGCTACCGGCCGGATGTTGTCTTCCATGCCGCCGCTTACAAGCATGTGCCGATGCTGGAAGCCTACCCGGAGGAAGCGGTCCATGTGAATGTAGCCGGCACCTTCAATCTCTGTCGCCTGGCCACCGAGCATGGCTGCGAGCGGTTTGTCTTCGTTTCCACCGATAAGGCAGTGCAACCAGTCAACGTTCTGGGTTTCTCCAAGCGTATCGGCGAGCTGGTGGTGCGATCTCACGCCGGATCGCGCACCGCGTTTTGTAGCGTGCGCTTCGGTAATGTCGTTGGCAGTCGAGGTAGCGCGCTGCCCGAATTTGTCCGTCAAATCGACGCCGGCGGCCCGGTGACGATCACGCACCCCGATGTCGAGCGGTACTTCATGACCATCTCGGAAGCGGTCAGTCTGGTCATCCGCGCCGGTGCCGAAGCTCGCGGCGGAGAGCTGTATATGCTCGATATGGGCAAGCCAATCAAGATCGCCGATATCGTCAATCGCATCATCCGGCTACGCGGCCTGCGCGCCGGCAAGGACATCGACGTCAAATTCACTGGATTGCGTCCTGGCGAAAAACTGACTGAAGAACTTGTTTTCGCCGCCGAACATGTTCGCCCGACGGATAACCACTCGATCTTCCGGGTGGAAGATGAGATACAGCCGAATCTGCGTGACCTTGAACGCAGCATTCAGATCCTGGCCGAAGCCACCACCCGCGACGATCCCAGTCTGCTCCACGCCCTCCTATCCAAGACTGCGCACGGCGAACAACTCGGGCGTCGAGATCAGCTCAGCACGGCCGGCTAGCCCTGGGGCGCCACACCGTGTCCGGAACTCCACGATATGACGGCCCCGAACCCCGCTCGATGAACGGGACAGGCTAGGACATCGATGGGAATCAGGGGCGTGTGGGCAACACCCAATCTCAGCCGGCGTCGAAGGGCCGCAGGCAACAGCGCAGCGTGGAGAGGCATTCGACATTCGGTCAGGTCTCGACGATGGCTCCTGATCGGTGGCTTCGTTACGGTTTGCCTCCTCTACTCGATCGCTCTGATTGCATCTCTGCTCATTGCCCGACACGACATGCTCGCGGGCGTGAGCGCCGCTCGACGGGCGGAAAACGATGTGCAACCACACCGCTTAACTGCCTCCCCACAGGCTGCGCTCATCCAGGCATCGAGCTCCTTGCTGGCGGCGTCCGCCGACTTCCACCAGGCTGACTCCCGGCTCACGCTATTCGCGCCATTACTCCGCCATCTGTCGTGGATCCCGGCCGTCGGCGGTGAGCTGGCAGCTTCTCCGACGGCGGCGAAACTCGGCGAACAGACCGCCGGTGGCGGCTACGATCTGTTGCGTGCGCTGCAACCGGTATTGGGTACAGGGTCTTCCTCGGTCCACCTATCGGCTCCTCTACTACTGCGACGCCTCAATAACCAGGAGCCTCGGATCGGAACCGCTTGCGCCTCTTTGCAACAGGCGGAGGTTTCGCGGCATGCCCTCGATGGAATTGATTCCGCATCGCTGGCGCAGTCGTTGGCCTCGCTCGATCGTCAACTTCCGCGCATCACCACGCTGTGCCACACGCTTCAATTGCTGCCTGGCGCCCTCGGGTACCCGAAGCCCGTCAGCTATCTTCTGGGATACCTCAATCCGAGTCAGATCCGTGCCGGCGGTGGCTTTCTGGGAAGTGTCGGGTTGCTCACACTTCGCTCCGGCAAAGTCTCGCAGCAATTCACCGGCACCTGGCTGCGCGACAATCTCTCCTATCCACCCCCGAGCCCGATCGCGAAGTATGAAGGCGAGCCCGCGTGGCTGTTCCGCGATTCGAACTGGTCGCCCGACTTCCCCACGACGGCAGCACTGGAGCGCTTCTTCGCGCATCTCGATCTGGGTTGGAACGTGCAGGGTGTCATCAATGTGACTCCGCAGGTCAGCGTCGATGCTCTGCGCGCCCTGGGGTCCTTCTACTCGCCCCAGTATCATCGCTGGATTACGGCCGGAAATGTGAGTCAGCTCGCCGACTACTACGCCCACCAGGCAACAGACTCCGGTCCCCCGATCGCCACTTCCAGACCTATTCGCCGGCGCTTCCGGCGAAGATACCAGCCGCAAAGAGTTCATCGGGATCGTTGCCCAATATCTTTTCCACCAGTTGGGTCAACTGACGCCCTCGCAACTTCTTCGCCTGGCGCAGAGCCTGGCGACCGATATTCCGCGCCGCGATATTCAGGTGAACTTTTCCAACCCGCGCCTCCAACAGGTGCTGGCCCAGGCCGGCGCCGATGGCAGCGTGAATGCCACTACCTCTGACTATCTTTCGATCGTCGATAGCAATCTGTCCTACAACAAGATCAATCCCTACGTGCACGAGTCGGCCAGTTACCGGGTTGTGATCCGTCCGGATCGATGGCTGGATGCGGATCTTACCATCCGCTATACGAATGTGCCGGCGCCCTCCTACGTATACGCCAACTCCTATGGACCGGGAGCGGGAAAGACCGGGAAGCCGGCCGATTACGCCGACTTCGTACGGGTATTGGTACCGGCCGGAGCCGAACTCACCAGCCAGTCAGGCTGGCAGGGATGGCCACCAAGCTCGGCCTACGGTAAGTCTATGTTCAGCGGTTACTTGATCGTACGCCAGGGCCAGTCGCGCACTGTGCATCTCCATTACGTGGTGCCGCCCAATGTCTTTTCCTGGTCAGGTGGTTCGAGGTACCGTCTCCTGGTCCAGCATCAGGCCGGTGCCCATCCCGACTCGGTTGCCGTCTCGGTGGTTACCATCGCCGGCCCCAGCTTCACCGCCAGAGTTTCACACCCGACGTCGGATTGGTCGCGTATCATGACGATTCCAGTGTTCCCGTTCCGGCCGCTGCCGCTCCCGGCCATTCCGGCGCCGGTGGTCGCGAACGGCCATTGGGTGGAACCGTATGCTTACCTGTCGAGGCGCTGAGAATCGGAATCGGGATTCCCTCTCCGGGCAAACGCGGCGTTGAGGATTGACTCGATTTCCTCGACACCCAGCACGATAAGACGTTTCTTCCAGCGTGCGGGATTCTCCGCGTCCGGGTAGTTATAAGTGATGACGATTCCGTCCTCTAATTCCTCGACCAGCACGCCGCGTGCCGAGGCTTCATCCAGTTCAAAGCCGAGAGCGCGAAAAAAATCCTGGTGTCCATTGGGGAATTTGGACCACACGCCCTGATGCCGAACCCGAAGGTCCCCACGGCCACGGCTGAGCAACTGGTGAATCTGCTCGACCAGCGTTTCGCGCCTGAACTGCACCATTCGCGGTTCGAGCTTGTGGAGGGCCCGCTGCTGGCGAACGACAAAGCCATCCGCCACCTCGGCGAGGGTAATACGGCAGCTCGGCTCCTGATCCAGATAGGCGCCGATGGCACGGAGCAGCCATTGGTACGTGTGCTCTTTTCCAACCTCAGCCCCGGGCATCTCGCTCCCTTTGCCGGCTCTCTTGAATGAGATTGCCCGTATTGTAATGGAATCGATCTCATTGAACTCGCAGGACGACCGCCGTCAACGGATCGAGCTGCAGGTGGCCATCGCTCTCCATCAAGGTCGCATCCAGTATCTTCGCTGTCGACATGACGCCGGCGAGATTCAACCTTCCCAGATCGAAAGCAGCATCTTCGGCACCAAGATTGATCGCCACGATAAGGTCGCCGGGGGAGAACCCGGCATTCGAGACGGTGCGGGCATACGCCCAGGTTTGCTGGTTGCCGTCGAGATGGATGGTTCGACGCCGCCCGGAGACGAGCACGTTATTTTCGCGCCGTAGCTTGATCAGCCGGCGATAAAACTCCAACAGGTCGGTATCCCAGAGTTCCGGATTCCAGGGCATATCGCGTCGCGCCTCGGCATCGCCGCCGAAGGCAAATGAATCAGAGCCCCGTTCCTGGGTCATCCCGATCTCGGTGCCGTAGTACACCGTCGGGGTGGCACTCAGCGTGAACTGGCACAGCGCGGCGAGCCGAAGCCGGCGAGCGTCGTTCCCGGCGACCCAGAGGAAGCGATCCATGTCGTGATTGTCCAGAAAGCTGACCCGTGCCGGGCCATCGGCCATGAACTGTTCGTACGAGTTAAGTACGGCATCCATGTCGCCCACCCCCCAGGCTCCCCGGCCGAAGGTCAGGCGGAAGGCAGCGGTGAGCGGAAAGTCGAGCACCGAGTTGAGTTTGCCGCGATAGCGGCGCAGCGAGTCCGGTGTATCGGTCGCCTCGGCGACGGTTACCACGTCGGGCGCGACCGACTCGAGAGCGGTTTGAAACGCAACCCAGAAATCCATACTCGGGCCGATCGCATGATCCAGCCGGAAACCGTCCACGCCAATTTCCTTTACCCAGTAGGAAGCGCTCGCGATGAGGTGTGCTCGGGCTCCGGGATCGTCAGTGTTCAAGCTGGGAAGGGACCTGCTCATTTGCAAGAACGACCGGTAGGTATCGGGCCAGTGCTTGAAGGTAAACCAGGAATAACCGGGAGACGATCGATCTTCCTGAGCAGCGAGAAATGCCGGGTGATGCCAGGAACAGTGGCTCGGGACGAAGTCCATAATGAGACGCAGGCCGCGCTCATGGGCTTCCTCGACCAGGGCACGCAGTGCCGTCTCTCCCCCCAAATCCGGGTCGACACCGAAGTAGTCCATGGTGTCATAACGGTGATGGGTCTCGGATGGATGGATGGGCGACAGCCAGAGGCACGTCGCCCCCAGAGCCGCGATGTGGGGGAGCGAGCTCCTGATTCCCGACAGGGTGCCACCGTGCCTTCCCTGGGGCGTCATGTCCCCGTGAAAAACGCCATCGGGCGTGCCCGGGTGATACCGGTCGACGAAGATGTGATAAATCACCGCCTCCCGGAACCAGTCGGGGACGGCAGGACGGGCTTGATTGACCCGGTAGGCGAAGGTAGTGATTCCACCCTCGCCGGGAACGCGAAACCAGAAACCCTGTCCATCGTGCGCCCATCGGTCTGGCTCATCATGTGGCCGGCGCTCGCCGTCCCCGTGCCAGCCTCCGATTCGGTAGCGCACGATAGTTCCGTCGATCTGACCGGGGATCGCCGCCTGCCAGTGGGTGAGATAGCCAATCCGCTCATCCCAGGTAACGGTTGCTGCGACCATCGGTAGCATCGGCGACGATGCCGACGGCGGCGAACCATCGGTGGTGTAGTAGAGCGCGGCTTGCCTGATCCGGATTCCGCTGCCGCTGGTCGCTGTAACCCTGACCATGTGCCCCGGGGCCGGGGCCAGTGGATCGATGGTGTTGTCGTGCCGGAACTGGTGTTCGAGCGCCAGAAAGCGCGCTCGGATCTGGGCCGCGTCGGGGCTTCCCGGCGCACTGGCAATGTCCCCGACTAACGAGGTCGCGCTCACAGGGTCCGTGTCCTGGACCGTGCCCTCCACGCTTACACCGATTGGCGGAGCAGCGACACCAACGTTACCAGGTCTCTGGTCACGCCGTTGAGTTCCTCGTCGTGCAGGGCCGAAAATACCCGTTGCAGAGCGACAGCTCTCAATGCCCGGGCCCGTTCCAGGACGGCTTTCCCGTCGTCGGTCAGACGCAGCGTGACGCGGCGACGGTCGGCAGGGTCCTGCGATCGCGTCGCCAGTGCCAGCGCCTCGAGCTTGTCGATGATTTTGCTGGCATTTGCCTTGTCGCAGAGGAGCCGGCCGGCTAACTGACCGAGATTCTGCTCGGGCACGCGATCGAGGGCGGCCAGCGTATGGAATTGCGCTGTGGTTAATGCGGGCCGGCAGCTGGCAAGGGTTCGCCGATCGAGGGCTTCAAGCAAGATGAAGGCGGTGGGAATGCGTTCGCCGATCTCTTGTTCGAGGGCGACCCGATCGACGTGATTGAACGATGCAGGGTGATGAAGTAAATTCGTTGACATGTCAACAATATACCACGAGTCGGCATTATGGCCAAACCAAACCGGTACTACCTGGGCAACATCCGCCTGGCGGTGCGCGCATTGTTGCACGTATTCGGGGCTGCGCTAACCCGGTGGCGTCGAAGGTTCCACGGTTTCGGCCTGCCGGAGTGCGCTGCGCCGGGTGGGATTGTAGACAAACACGGCAGCGCCAAACACGAGGGTGATGGCCGCGCCGCCGATGATCGCCGTGGGCGCACCATAGCGCTCCGCCACAATACCGGCGAGCAGACTGCCAAAGGGTGTCACCCCGAGGAACATAAGCGAGTACACACTCATGACGCGTCCTTGCAGCCGGCTGGGAACCAATGAAAGCACACGTGTATTCGCGGTGGTGGAAAAGAGATTGGAGGAGATACCAACGAGCACCAGAAGGCCGATCGAGAGTCCATAAACGCGAGAGAAGCCAAAGAGAATTTCGGTGGCCGTGAACACGAAGATGCCGCCGTAGATCAGCCGTCGGGCCAGATCGCGACGGTTGAAGAATGCCAGCGAGATCGCTCCCGCTAGCGAGCCCGCGCCCATCGAAGCCATCAGGAAGCCGAACCCGGCCGAGCCCACGTGCAGAACATTACGGGCCATGAGGGGCATCAGGGTGGTGAAATTGAGGGCAAAGAGGCTCGCCACCCCTACCAGCGCCAGGATGGTGTACACGACCGGCGTGTCTTTGATGTAATTCAGTCCTTCGGCCACGTTGCGGACGAGACTGGCTTCCTCACGATGCTGCCGGGCTCGCGGCCGGATGAGCAATAGGCTCACAATGACAGCCACAAAACTGGCGGCATTGAGATAGAAATTCAAGGAGAGCCCGAGTACGGCGATGAGGATTCCACCCACGGCCGGTCCGATCACCCGAGCGCCATTAAAGATCGCGGAATTCAGGGCAACCGCATTGAGCAGCGCCTCGCGATCGACCAGTTCAGGAACGAACGCCTGCCGCGCGGGCGTGTAAAAGGCATTGACGGTACCCAGCATGCCGGCAATGACGAGGACGTGCCAGTACTGCACCGTGCCGGTGCTCACCAGCACCCCCAGCAATACGGCAAGTAAGGTAGAGATCACCTGGGTCCAGAGCAACAAATTGCGTTTCTGCACGCGGTCTGCCACCGCTCCTGCCACCAGGGTAAGGAACAGCACCGGAGTGAACTGGATGGTGGTCACGAGTCCGAGGTCGAACGCTGAGCCGGTGAGCTTGAGGACCAGCCACTGTTGGGCTACGCTTTGAATCCAGGTGCCGGTGAGGGAGACCAGCTGGCCGGCCCAGAACAGCCGGAAGTCGCGAAATGCGAACGCCGGCATGGCTTGAGAAAGGCGACCCTGATTCGGTATGAGCCAGTACAGCCAGGACGAGGACCTACTCGGCGCCTCTTCCGGTGGCGAGGGAGGAACAGGATGGAGATCTGCCAAGGTCAAACCTCCACGGCGGTGGAATGGACTGGCGAGTCAGGGCGTCAGGAACGAAAACGTTTGGGCACGCGCAACGTGAGGTTCAGGGACCGCCGCTGTTCCTTCCAGGGATCGCCCTCATTGTGATAGCCGAGCTTTTCCCAGAATCCAAGCTGGTCCTTGTCCATGAACTCTACGCCGTTAACCCATTTTGCACTCTTCCAGAAATAAAGCTTCGGTACCACCAGCCGAAGCGGCCAGCCATGATCGGGCAGCAACGGAAGACCATCGTGAGAATGGGCAAAAAGGACGTCTTCATCGAGACAGGTTTCGAGCGGCAAGTTGCTGCTGTACGGCACCATGCAGTGTACGAGGACGAACCGTGCTTCCGGTCTTGGGCGCACTAGATCGGCGATCGTGCGGAAGGAGACGCCTTCCCACACGTTATCCAGCCGGCTCCAGCGGGTGACGCAGTGAATGTCGCTGGTGACCTCGAGGTGCGGCAGGCGCAGGAACTCGGAATAGGTCAGTTCAAGCGGTCGCTCCACCAGCCCGGTTACGCGGAACCGCCAGGTGTCGAGCTCAAAGCGTGGCGCACCAGTCGCGGAGAAGACCGGCCAGCGATCGGTCAGGGCCTGGCCGGGTGGGAGCCTTCCCTCCTGTCGCAGCGAGCGTTCTCGCTCGCGGCGTTCTTTGCGTTCCAGTGAGTTCGAAATGGGGGTACCGTCAGGAGGGCAGCGTCGAGGTGAAAGAACCGATCAGGACTTTGGCGTCAGTTCGGTAGGCCAGAGCGATGCGATTGGGGCTGTGATTTCGCACCTTCGTGGTGCTTCCCAGGAACACGAGCCGCGGCCTGGACCACCCCATGGTGTAAGCAAACACACCCGCGATCGAGCCGTCGTCGCGACGCAGATAGATGAAAAACAGATTGGTGACACTCTGATCGGCATACACGTCGTAGTGAGTGACATTCATTTTGTGAGTGAACTGATCGGTCATCGACTGGCCGTTATGCGAATGAAGCAAATTCAAGGTGGATACCACGTACACCGCCGTGTCGTGCTGGCTCCAGGAAGCCGCACTCGATCCCGTGTTCGACAGGTGTTCGTGTATCGGTGACGCATTAGCATGCGTAGAACTACCGGCAGCGGCGACGGGCGCCACGGCTGCGAACAATCCACAGGCAACCAGTCCAAGAACGGCAGCAAGCTGTCGCACTCTCTTCAATGTCCTCTCCTCTTAACGGTACGCGCGCTGGCGCGTTTCCTCTGCGTATTACTGTACCGTTGCCGTATTAGCCGAGAATTAATCCGGCGTCTTCGCTGGCATTACCATACCGCACTTCAGCGGGGAACGCAATGGTCAAATGGCTCTACCAGGCCCTGACTTTTCGATTGATACAACGGTCGAAGTGCTGGAAATGTGACTGCCGCTAGCATGCTAAATTGGGGCCAATGTCCAAGGAGGCTACCCATGGCGAAGCGGCGCGGAAACAGCGATAAGGAGACTCGGCGCGAACAGCAACGAGAGCGTGAACGGAGCGTGCGCATCGCCCGTGAACAGGCGTTGCGTCGCCGGCGTGGGTCGCGTATTCTTGTGGCTGCCGTTGGCGTCGTCGCCGTTGCGCTGGCCGTATTCTTCGCGCTGCGCAGTGCCACTGGAGGGACGACACCAACTGTCGTGGCGGCCTCGCTAGGAAAGCCGACGGCCGATGTACCGAATGCTCCGACCGGACAGTTCAAACGAGTCGGCTCCATAGTTCGATCAGGAGGCAAGGCGGAAGTACTGTTTATCGGAGCGCAGTTCTGTCCATTCTGTGCGGCCGAACGATGGTCGTTGGTAAAGGCACTGGGGCAGTTCGGTCAATTCACCAATCTGCGGACGAGCACGAATCAGGCCGGCCAGTCCGGGTTCGGGACGATACCCACGTTCGACCTCACCCACGCCGGCTACACCAGCCGGTACGTCACCTTTGCTCATGTCGATACCGCAGATCGCGCCGGCAATCCCCTGCAAACCATGTCGTCCAGCGAATCGGCACTGTTCAATCAGTACGACTCCAGTGGTTCGATTCCTCTGGTCCTGATCGGCGGCTACGCTCAGACCGGCTCGGGATACTCGCCTGGCGATATCGACGGTAAATCGTTCGCCGAGGTACAGCACACTCTCCAGCAGGGCGATGCGTCCTTTGCGCGTGATATCAATGCCGAGGCCAACGTAATTTCGGCACTGGTCTGCCATGCCGACGGCGGTCTGCCGGTGAGCGTCTGCGCGCGGCCGGCAATCCACACCATCCTGGTACACGTGAAATAGTGCTCGCGGTCTACCTGGTCTTTCGCCGTCCCTGGAACATTGCTCTGGCAACCACTGCCTTCGCTGCCATGGAGGTTTTCTATCTCTGGAACAGCCAGGTGCTCACGATCAGTCCGAATGGACTGTCGTACCTGATCGAGCCAGACTTCCTTGTTGCCGGGACGGTCATCGCGCTCCTGTTTGGCATCGAGGTGCCACTGATCATCCGGGCCGTCAGTCTGGCCGCCGCTTCGGCGAGCCAAACCGGAGGCACAGTGATAGGCGCGCTATTGGGAGTGGCCTCGATGACCTGCTGCGCCCCGGTTGTTCTGCCCCCTATCCTTTCGCTGCTGGGAGCCACGGGAACGTCGATTCTGGGCCTGGACACGGCATTACATCGCTTCTGGCTGCCGCTGGCGACCGCGAGCGTTGTCTGTCTGGTCTATTCGTTGGTATCGCTGGTTCAGAACATCAACCTCGAGTGCCGCATCCTGGCGCGGACCTCGACGGAGGAGTTTCCGCCGGCATCGGGACGCCAAGCCACCGGCTGAATCGCGTCATGAATCTGGATCTTCTCGAACCCGATCGATCAGAAGCAGCGGACGAACTGCGGCGATGGGAACTCCATTTCGGAAAAACTCGCCTCAAGGAACGTACCTTTCTCCTGGGGAACAAGCAAGCCTTTTCCCTGGCCCTACCGGCAGCGGCGGGACCCACTCCGACGCTATTGCATGCCCACAAGTGGTACGGCGCGTTTCACTACGGGCGCAAGTATCTCGAGGGCCAGGCAGTCCGGCTGGCTGATGGACGCATGCTCTCCGGGCGGCTTCAAGTTGGTCTCACTGCCGGCCTCACCTCCGTCCGACGGGAGTATGAAGTCGACGGCACTCGCTGCGACGAGAGCTATTTTGTACCCGATGGTGTGCTCGGCATCGCTTGCACTTTCGAAGGGGAGATTGGACTCATCATCGAACCAGAATTCGACATTCGTTTTAGCCGGGCGCTCGGCGAAGGGACGGCGCACTATTCGATCGAGCCGATCGAGCGTGGCGTGATCGTCTCCAACGTGCTCCCGGCTGGGACGTATGACGACCTGACGGAAACATTTCTTCCCAGCGGCGAAGATGTCGCCGGCCAGCGGGTTTTTGCCGCGGTCCAGGTGAGCCTGGATACTCCATGGACGCCTCACGTCGAATTCATGCCGCCGGGACGACGTGCTCGGCGCAAACTGTTTCGCAAGGATGCTCAGCGCAGCCGGTTTCTCCGCCATTCCGGCGATGATGTGGCCGATCACGCTCCGCTCTGGGATCGGGTGGGCAGCACGGTATACGTGCCGGTACGCCTTCATCTGCCCGGGCCCGGCACGGTGCTGTACGGATTCGGCTCCAGCCGGGAGGAAGCAATCAGCCAGCTCGATGTGCTTCACCAGCATCTCCCCGAGCTTCAGCGGGAGAAGAAACGACGGACGTCGACCACGCTCGCCCACGCGCGATTCGAGACCGGGAACGAACGCGCCGATACCGCCTACGCTCAGATTCTTACCCGGCTGATGGACTCACTGGTGGCACGCAATGCCGTTGCCGAAAGTACCGGTTTGCCTCGTCCCGCCACGATGATCCTGGCCGGCAATCAGTACTTCCACGATTCCTGGAAGCGCGATGAGAACATCGCGCTCGGATTCCTGCTGGCCCTCGGGTTCTACGATCTGGCTCGTGACGTGGTTGCCGATACCTGGCAACTCCAGGACCCAATCACCGGCCGGCTGCCGCAACGAATTCGGACTGGCGAGGAACCGCCCTACCATTCCAGCGACGGCACCCTCTGGGCGGTCTGGCGGTTACATGGATACTGGCGCTGTTCGGGAGACAACACACTGCTCAACGAGAAGCTGCCCATGGTGCAGCTCTTTTTCCGGCGTAGCATCGAACGGCTGCGCGGTGGGATGCTGCCTTCGGGGCGGACTCATGGCGCCTACCTCTGGGAAACCTGGATGGACACGCCGCACACGCCCCGAGATGGTTTTCCGGTGGAGATCCAGATGCTCTGGATCGCGTGCTTGCGAGTGTTTCGCCCGATCATCGAGAAGGTCGATCCCGAGCTGGAGCCGGCTATGGAACGAGCCGAACGGGAAGCGTGGCAGGCACTCCAGCGCTTCTACATTCGATCGATTCCTGCCGATAGTCTGGATGACAGTGGAGTAGCTCGCGATTTGCTCACGCCGAACCCGTACTTCTGCTTCGGCATCGGACTCGACCTGGGGGCCGAAGTAGAGGCCTCCATGCGCGACCTCGGCCGGGACCAGTTTGCCGGTCGTCAGGGGATCGTCACGCTGGCGCCACTGGACTGGGAACGCGTTTTCTCACCGGAGTTCCTCGAGAACCCGCGGGCGGTACGCGGCCGGCGAATGCGCAGTATGGGTAAGTTCAACTATCATCGCGGAGTGGAGTGGAACTGGCTGGCCCACTTCTTCGTTCGGTCGGAACTGAAATACGGTGAACCGGACGTTGCCTTCCGTCGCTACCTGCGCGGACAGATTGAAGGTGCGCTGGACAATGGCGGGATTGGTGGGGTAAGCGAACTCTACGATCTCTCGGGCGTGCGCGGTCCCGAGTTTCAGGCCTGGAGTATGTCGGGAGTGCTCGAGGCGCTGCATGCCTTTGCCGGAATATCGGTTGATGTCCCCGACCAAAAGATCACCGTCGAGCCGCAGTCGCCGCGAAGCTGGTCCAAGATAGAGGTCCGAAAGTGGTACGGGAGGGTTCCCTTTGATGTTCGCTACACGGCGCACTCCCGTGGCCAATGGTTACTCGTCGAATGGCCGGAGCGACAGCCACCTGACGCCCGGATCGAAGTGGTTCTTACCTTGCCGCCGAATCATGCCGTGCAGGTGCTCGACGTGCGACTGGACGGGGTGCCGGCTCCCGTGGCCGGTGAGACCTTCACCATTGCCGGTACCCGACGCGATCGTTTGCAATTCACCGTGCCGGCCCATGCTCACGTAGAGGTCGTGGTGGCGACCAGAAGAACCGCTGGTCGGCGATGGCAAGCTGACGAGTCACTCGCTCTTGGGTCTTACGAGAGTGGGTCGACCACGACGCGTCGGAATGCCTCGGCGTAGATCATGCCGTGTTCCAGGCCTGTCAGTGCTGCCAGCTCGCGTTGCCGGCGAACGATTGCCTCGCCGTTATCCGGCCAGAGCCGAATCTGACTGTGGTGGCAGCGGAGGGCATTAAATCGGGTCTCCAGGGTGTCGCTTACGTCGACCCAATAATTCGGTTGATCGGTGTTGACCAGTAGCAGTTCCGGCACCTTATGCGGTTGGAGACCGGATTCGATCTGTTCCGAGAAATAGAACGCGTTACTTGCTTCGGGATAGAGCGCGTCCAGTGTTGCCATGCCGAGCATACGGTGATCGCGATGATTCACGTATGAGTTGTGCTGGATCACCGTCAACGGGTCCATCACAATGACGGCGTCTGGTCGGAAGCGCCGAACCTGCTCGACCAGGGCGCCGCGCAAGGCGTCATCATCGACCAGATCGCCATCGGCGAAATTCAAATGAACCACCTGGTCGAAGCCGAGAACACGAGCTGCGGCTTCCTGTTCCGCCTGACGGGTGCGAGCCATACCCTGGGCATCAGCGCCGACCAGCTTCCCGCCCCGAGCGCCATCGGAGGCGACCACCAGGATTGCCCGGGCGCCGTCACGCACCCAGCGCACGATGGTGCCTCCGCAGGTCAACTCCGCGTCATCGGGATGAGCCATGATCGCCAGCACGGTTCGTGCCACCATGATGCCTCCTCTCTATGCCTCATGCTCGCGCCATTATCAGGGGTGCGGCTAATCGCGGGGACGATCGATACGATGGTGGTGTGACCCTTCTCATCATTCTGGTCGTTCTCGCCTTGCTGGCGATCGTGCTGGTAGCCGCGGTCGTGGCCTATCCTCGAAATCGGCGCCCACCAGCTCCTCGCCCACCAACAACCAGCGCAGTTGACGATCTGGCGGCCCGGCGAGACCGCCAGCGCGCTCTGGAGCCGGTCGAAGCGGAGTTGTTGGATCGCCGGATCGAACTCGACGGCAGGCGCAATATGTTTGGTGGCGACACTGCCGTCTTCGATGCCATCGAGCGACTGGAAGGGCGTTTCCGGTCGGGTGATATCAGTGAGGACGAGTTCGAGGCCGAAAAGATGCGCCTCCTCAGCGGTGGTTAACGCCTGGCACGAAAAATGCTCCGTAGCGCCCGGACGTTAGCACAGGTTACAATCTTGACGTTGATGTCAACCCGGGCCTCAACCAAGGAAGGGGCCGCTGCAGTAGCGCCACTGGGACGGTACGCGAGAATTCCGGGGGGAGAGACGAAGCTTGGTCGCGATCACTGAGCCTCAGCTTGTCGATACTTCCTACCTCGAAGTCCTGTCTGACGCCGAGTTGACGCGGATGGTGAAGAGCGGCAGCGACGGCGCGTTAAGCGTGCTACTGCGGCGGCACCGCGATCCGCTGTATCGGTTCTGCCTGCACCTGATGCGCGATCCACACGATGCCGAGGATATCTGCCAGGAGAGCCTGGCACGGGCAATCATGCGAGTGGATTCACTGCAGGCGGGTGCTGCTTTTCGTGGCTGGCTCTTCAGTATCGCGCGCAATCTCTCGATTGACTCGTTTCGCGCTCGCAAGCGCACCTGCCCGATTCCAGACGAAGAGATCACCGTCCTGCCGGCGCCACTTCGGCAGGATGGTCCGTATCAGAAGGTCGAGAGTAGTGAAGAGTACCAGACCGTAGCGCAGGCGATGAGCCGGCTGAAGAAAAATCATCAGACCGTACTTATGCTGCGGGAAGTCGAGGGGTTGAGCTATGCCGAAATCGCCCTGCAACTGGACGTCAGTGAGTCGGCGGTAGAGACGCTGCTGTTTCGTGCGCGCAAGCGCCTGCGCGAGGAGTATACGCGCGCGGATGCGCCCATGCCCCTCTTCGGCCTGGTGGGCAGTCTACGTGGCCTGTTCCACCGCCTGGCTTCACCGGTTCAACGCTACGCGTCACCTCTGATCAAGGGCGCGCCGATCACGGCGAAAGTGACAGTCACCGCCGTTATGATCGGCGGCGCTATCGTCGCCACACCGCACGTCGTGCCCGTCTTGCACGCCTTCTCCGGCAGTCCAGCGAAATCCGCACCGGCGATGGCGAGCGCCCGAAATGCCCCTCCGGTGGCCGGCACCGCCAGCCTTACCACGGCTCCCAGTGCCTCAACCTCGCGAGTCCCCACCGGAAGCAGCCAGGGACTTCAACCGGGTAAGCCCGTGGCCGGGGCCCACCGCAACCGCAGTGTATCGACCCACCGCGGCTCTGGTTCCTCTGGGTCGGCGATCACCCATTCAGGCGGAACCGCCGGGTTCACGTCCATCCCGTCTCGGCGTACTGGTTCGCGACCGTCGTCCGGCGCGACCGGAGATGCCGGGTCATTCCGCACCGCCGGTCATGGTGCAACCGGCAGCCCGGCGACCGCAAACGGACAGCTCGGGTATTCGACGCCCGGGACGCGACCGGCAACTCAGCCAGGCTCCGGC
Source organism: uncultured Chloroflexia bacterium (assembly GCA_963731225.1). Lineage (GTDB taxonomy): Bacteria > Chloroflexota > UBA5177 > UBA5177 > UBA5177 > CAVSUG01. The sequence goes on along the minus strand of CAVSUG010000002.1, from coordinate 1,225,215 downwards.
AGATCGGGACGCTCCTCGTCGAGTACTGCCGGCGGAGCAGCGCCCGCATCCACCAGTGCATCCAGGCAGGGCGGAGCCTCACACGGGTCCGCCGGCTCGTCGCACTCGTCTATCACGCCAGGGAACCCGGCCAGCACATCCGCCGGCAGTTCTACCGGGACGCCTGCTGCGCCTCAACCGGTCGTGGGGCCGGCAACCGCGGTGGCCACACAGGTCTCAGACCAGACTCAGGCGGCCGCCGCCACGGCACAGACACAGGTGACTTCAGCACCAGTGCAGGTCCAGACGAGTGTGGCCGGAGTCGCCAGTCAAGCAGCGGCCCAGGTGAGCGCAACTGCCGGTGTGGCGCAGTCGCAAGCAGGCGGTACCGCCAGTCAGCAAGCAGGTCAGGTGAAGGCGAGCGCTGCGGGAGCGAGCACCGCCGTAGCCGAGACAGCGGGCCAGGTGAAAGGCAGCGTGCCGCCGGTTAAAGAGCCCGCCCTGACCGTGACGCCAGTGCCCAGGACAGGTGCTCCCCCGGTCACGGTGCCGCCGGTAAAGAAGACCGTTCCTCCGGTCCCCACTCCCGCGCCGCTACCACTAAAGCCGTAGCTATCGGCGAGAAAACGCCCCCATGCCGGCGAAGGTTGGGGATCGCCGGCCTGAGGGCGGCCACCAGGGATTAGGAGGTCGCTTCTACATACGCACGGAGATACGTCCTGGATCACGGTGGCGAATACACACTGTTGCCGAATAGAAAAAACCGGGCCCTGGCGCCCGGTTTTATCACTGTCGCGATAGTTTTTAGTACGTTCAGGCCTACCAGCTACTCACACGCCGTGGCGCCGGCTGATAGCAGTCGGAGCAGAAGACCGGACGGTCATTCCGCGGTACAAACGGTACCTGGGCCTCGCGACCGCAGCGCGAGCACGTCGTCGCGTACATCTCGCGGCGAGGTCGGTCTGAGTAACCCGTAGAGGCATAGCCATTGCCCTGACTTTGCCGTCGCGCCGCGCGGCAGGAGGGACAGCGCTTTGGGTCCTGGTAGCCTCTCGTGGCATGGAACTCCTGGTCATCGGCAGTGAACGTGAAGTCCGAGCCGCACTGGACGCAGGTCAAAGATCGGTCAGCGTAATTCATACTTTCTTCCACCTCTGGACTGGACGAGAAATAATCTGTCAACGCTCGTGCAGAGCTGGAAGAGTGCCAGGGGACCAACCCAGCCTATGCCCAACGCATTGCCACGGCAATAGTGTACCAGGATAAACTGTCAACTGTCATGTTTTCGGCCGATACATCCCAGAAACGGACCGAAACCGGCGAATATTTACCTGGATATGTAAGACATTGTTAAGGTCGTCGGGCGCCAAATCGGCCCCTTTGGAGCGTGCTCTAACCTATACTTGGTCACACCCGCACCGTGCCCAACGTAGTGCGCCCGCAGTTACAAACGGAGGTTAGCCAGACATCACACTTCCGGCGCCACTTCAGGATTGGATCAGTCTTTTCCTAGGAATCATTGTCGAAGCCACGCCTTTTCTAATGCTCGGAGTGGTGGTTTCGGCTTTTGTACACGTGTTTGTCAGCGAAGACCGGCTGCTGCGCTTCGTGCCGAAGAACCCTATCCTTTCGCTCGTGCCGGCACTCGGGGTCGGTATGCTTATGCCGGTCTGTGAGTGCGGGAATGTCGCGGTGGCGCGCCGCTTCTTATCGAAGGGCGTTCCAGTCTCGACCTGCATCGCATTTTTGCTGGCCGCGCCCATCCTGAACCCGGTGGCGTTGTTTGCTACCGCCATCGCGTTTCGGTACGATCCCTCCGTGGTGTGGTTGCGCGGTGGCCTGGCCTTCCTGGTTGCGGCTGGAGTTGGCCTCTTCATCGGAGAGTCCGGACGCGGCCAGCATCTGGTCGTTGCCCGCCTGCGATCGGAAGCCATTCACGATCACGACCATGACCACCACCATCACCACCATGGTTCGCACGCTGCCCCGATGGGGAAATGGACCATGTTACGCGCCAAATTTGGTCTGGCGGTCAATCAGACCGGTAACGAATTCATGACGATGATGCAAGTGCTACTGCTTGGCGCCGGTATCGCTTCGGCTACCCAGGTTCTGATTCCGCGGGCCACCATCACCGGCATCGGCGGCGGCATCGTTCTCTCCATAGTCGCTATGATGAGCCTGGCCTTCGTCTTATCAATCTGTTCCACGGTCGACGCGTTCTTCGCTCTGTCGTATTCGAACTTCTTTCCGACGCCGGCACTAATAGCGTTTCTGGTCTTCGGCCCGATGCTCTCGATGAAGGGAGTTGCCATGCTTCTCACTGCATTTCGACCGCGGGTAGTGCTGGCCATGGTTGCCATCACGGTGGAATTGGTATTTCTTGGCGCGCTGGTACTAAATCTCCGTGGAGTCGTGTTGTGACGGTACGCAGCGAACATTTACGCGGTCGGAGCATGGCCATCCGCCTGGATCTGGGCAGGTTTCTGCCGGCTCTCATTCTTGGCGGTTACGGCATCTTCATCGTATCTCTGCTGCTGCGGAATGTGATGACCTGGTACATCAACCCAACGTACGTCGTTCCGACCACCATCGCCGGTGCGGTTCTAATTGGTCTGGCGGCGGTGCGTCTCGGTACCCGTCCGGTGGCGGCGGACGCCGACGAGTGCTGCGCCGATGGCGCCTGCACGGACCATTCCGCCCCGAAGCTGCGCACCTACGTTATCCTGTCGATTCCCCTTTTGCTGGCATTGATCTTTCCACCCCGTGGTCTGGCGGCGTTCTCGGCCAATCAGCGAGGAGTAGCGGTCGCGGGCTTGACTACCATCCGGGGCACGACGGCACTGCACCGCGTCAGTTTGTCGGTGGACACCAGCACTTTTTCGATGCAGGACTGGGTGGGCGCGCTGTCCGCCGATCCAAACCCGAAGGACTATCTCAATAAGGCTATCCATCTGACCGGCATCGTCGTGCACGATCCCGCCGGCGCGCCGCCAGGCTACATCATGGTGTTGCGCTACCAGGTCACCTGTTGTATCGCCGACGCTCAACCGGAGGGGTTGGTGGTAAAGGACACTTCACACGGCGCGCTGAAAGACAACCAGTGGGTGACCCTGGTGGGCAAGATGGGCGAGGCGAATTACCAAGGACAGAGCCTCGTCGTGGTGTTGCCATCGCGCATGACCGTGACCAAGGCGGGCGACCCGTACATGTACTAGCCGCCCGCATCGACGGTTAGTTCGATCCGGTATCTCACCTCGTTGAGTGCATGTTCAAGTAGTTACTTGAGCCTGGTGGCTTTATCTATTCCGGGTCAGGAACCCGACGATTAGGGCTATGACAGCCAGCACCAGCAGAATGTGAATCGCTACTCCGAGAACGTGGATGATGAGACCGATGATCCAGAGGACCACCAGTACCGCGGCGATGATCAACAGTATCCTGAACATGCAGAACCCCTTTGAGGAATGTAGATTGTCCCGTTTTGATTGACCCTGGAAGGCCTCATTGCAAGGTGCGTGCCGCGCTGCCTAGATGCAAGTGCACGATTGCGCACTCTCCACTATACGCGTGCCTCACTCCTCGCTCGCAGTTCCTCCGACGAGTTGACGCCATAGGCGGCGTACCAGGGCGTCGCTGATTTCAATTCCGCGTTCACCGACTGGATGTTGCGGACACCATCGGTTTCCAACCAACGCCGGAAAGCATCGGCTCCCTCTCTGGCGTACACCGGAATCCCTTCTTGCCAGGTGGCGCGGCCGCAGAGCACGCCACTGAAGCGAGTGCCGGCTTCAGCAGCCAGGCGGAGGGTTTCGGTGAACAGGGAGTTGCTCACACCGGCGCTGAGATAGATGAATGGCTTGGTGGCCACCTCCGCAGCCTTGCGGAAATAGTTCGAGCGCCTCACTCTGGCTGTAGGCCGCTTCGCCACCAAAGGCATCGGTTCCCTCGACGAATTTCATATTGATCGGAACCTCGACTTTCAGGACATCAACCCCGTATTTATCCTGGGTGAATTCGGCCATGGCACCGATGACGATGTCCGGCTTCCGGCGGGCGTAGTCCACGCCCTTTTCATCGCCGCCATCGGCATCGTAGCCGACGAATTCGAGGAAGAACGGAATATCCTGGGCGCGACACTCATCGCCGATGCGTTCGATGAAGGCATGTTTGATGTCGTTCACTTCTGGCTTGTCGAACGGCGTGTAGTAGAGCAGAATCTTGACTGCATCGGCGCCCTGTTCGCGGATGCGCCGGGCAGATTCGTGTGGCAGCAGGTCCGGCAGCCGGCCGGGCGTGGTAGCGTCGTAGCCCGTCTTTTCATAGGCGAGCAACAGGCCGGCATTGGGCGAGCGGCGTTTGGCGGCCGGCAGCCCGTACTCGGGATCGAGCAGGATGGCGCTGGCATAGGGGGTGAGGACTTCGGACACCAGGCTCTTGAACTCCTCCATCTCTGACTGACCCACGTCTCTGCCGCCGGCAGTGGACAGGGCCTTTTGGAGCGAGCCGCGTTGATCCATGGCGGCGGCGGCGATCACGCCGTGGTCGTTGGAGAGATTCTCCATCCCTTTAATCTTGCCGGGGGAAAGCGACATCTTCATACCTCCGATGTGCATTTCGTCTTCATATAGTATGCGGGTCGCGCCGGGCACCCGAATTCATCGTACGCTGCGACGTGAGTACTTCCGCCAGTCCCGACCAGCAAAGTCACCTGAGTGAGGTCGCCCGAGTGTTTCTCAAGCTCGGGATTATCGGCTTTGGCGGCCCGGCGGCGCACATCGCGCTGATGCGGGAAGAGATGGTAAGACGCCGCCAGTGGCTCTCGGACGAACGGTTCCTCGACTTGCTGGGCGCCTCCAGCGCGATTCCAGGTCCCAGTTCGACTGAGCTGGGCATGTTCCTCGGTCGCCAGCGTGCCGGTTGGCGCGGCTTGCTGGTCGCCGGATCGCTCTTCATCCTACCCGCGATGCTGATCGTGCTGGCGCTCGCCTGGCTGTATGTACGTTACGGGGCCACGCCGGCAGCTGGCGCCCTGCTCTACGGCATCAAACCGGTGGTCGTGGCCATCATCGTGCAGGCGATCTGGAACCTGGCACGCACGGCGATACGAGGCGCCGTTCTGGCCGGCATTGGAGTCGCCGTTTTCGTTCTCTTCCTGGGGGGCGTTAATCCAATCTTTCTCCTGGCCGGAGCCGGTGTTCTGGGCATCGGGATCTATGCCATTCGTCGGACCACGCTACCTGCACCCGCGCTGGTGATGGTGAGTCACCTGCCCTTTCCGGTTCGAGCTCTCGCCGCCCATCGTTCGGTGGACCTGTTGACCCTCTTCCTCACCTTTCTCAAAGTCGGCGCCGTCACCTACGGCAGCGGCTATGTCCTCCTGGCCTTTCTGCACGACGATCTGGTCACGCACTTCGGCTGGCTGACGGACCGGCAGTTGGTGGATGCCGTCGCCATCGGTCAGGTGACGCCCGGTCCGGTATTCACGACGGCAACGTTCATCGGCTACAAGCTCGCCGGCCTGCCCGGCGCCTTGCTGGCCACGCTCGGCATATTTCTGCCGTCCTTCATCCTGGTGGCAGCGGTTTACCCGATGGTGGCGCGGCTGCGGGCATCGCCCTGGACGGCACGGATCCTGGATGCGATCAATGTCGCTGCAGTCGGTTTGATGGCCGGTGTCAGCGTGCAGTTAGGTCGCGCCGCCATCATCGACGTCCCGACGGCGGCAATTGCCCTGGTAGCCGCCGCGATCAACCTTCGCTGGCGGGTGAATGCCGCCTGGTTGATTGCCGCCGGCGCCGTGATTGGACTACTTCGGTTGCTGTGAGCAGGAGTGAGCGTACTGGTTAGGATGATGGTGTGCGTCATGAGGGATCGCGGCCACCCGCATTTGAGAGGAGCGATATGGTAGCTGAGCTTTCGACAGATCTCGATTCGATCCTGGATTGCCTGCCCGACGAGATGGTCCGGTCGCATGTTCCTGGACTTCAAGTAGCGGTGGTCCGTGAGAATGCCGTGCTCTATACCGGCGGCGTGGGGATCCGCGATGTCAGCAGCGCCGCTCCGGTGACCAGCGCAACCCTCTTCCAGCACGGCTCGTGCGGTAAGGCGTATACCTCACTGCTGGCTTCGGTGCTGGCGGTGGATGGCGTGCTCGACCTCGATGTACCGGTGCGCCGCTATGTACCCGAGCTGCAGCTGGTCGATCCGGTACTCACCGAACGTGTTACCACCCGTGACTTGCTCAGCCATCGTTCCGGGCTCGGCCGCCACGATCCGGCCTGGATCTGCAACCCGACCTGGAACCGGCAGGAATGCGTCCGCCGGCTCGCTTATCTCCCGCTCGCCGCCACCTGGCGATCGGGCATGAACTACAGCAACTTCGGCTATGCCCTGGCCGGGCTGGTCATCGACCGTGCGACCGGCAGCACCTGGGAAGCGGAGATGCGTGCCCGCATCCTGGAACCGGCTGGTATGACGCGAACCGGCGTCTCGTTCCAGGCGCTGGAGAACGAACCGGACGTCGCTGCGCCGCACCTGGTACAGGATGGTGTTGCCACGCCCACGAGTCATCGCTCGTTAAATGGGGTTGCTCCTGCCGGTTTAGTGCTAACCTGTGCGACAGATGCCGCTCGCTGGTTGCAATTGCACCTCGGCAAGGGCAAGATCGGCGAGACGGCCGTCCTTCCCGAGGCTGCGGTCGTCGCCGCTCACCATCCGCAGATCGTCCTTCCGCCGGGCATGAGGCCCATGCCGGAGATGTGGCTATTCGGCTACGCGCTTGGCTGGGTTGTGGGCACGTATCGTGGACGGCCATACATCAGCCATAACGGCGGTGTGGTCGGTTTCCACACCGAGACAGTGTTGTTCCCGGAAGATGGTATTGGCGTGACCGTCAGCGCAAACTCACACACGAGCAATCTGACACTGGCCGCTGCTCTCCAGATTGCCGATGCGTTGCTGGGCGCCGCCGAGGGACAGTCCTGGTTCGATCGGCTGCGCGGCGAGGACGTGGCGCCCAAGCCAACGCCGCACCAGAACGAACCGGTGCACGAGCCGTCTCATGCACTCAGCGAGTACGCCGCGACCTACTCACATGACGGTTACGGCGATCTTATCGTCGAATCCCGAAATGATGGGCTCCGCGTTTTCCTGGGATCCGAAGAGTTGGCCTGCCGGCATCGTCACTATGATACCTGGGACCTGCGTTACGAAGATCTCGATTTCAAAGTCACCCTGACGTTCTATACCGATCCCGAGGGCGTCGTCAGTGAAGCGATCTTGCCGCTGGAGGCGGGCTCGGCGCCGATCCGTTTTGGGCGGCGTCCCGCCGCGGCTGAGGCATGACGGCAGGGGAATCGACGGAAAAGCGAATCTTCATCTCCGTCGATATCGAGGGAGTCGCCGGGATAGCCACGCTCGATCAGATCCTGCGCGGTGGATTCGGCTATCCTCGCGCCCAGAAGCTCATGACCGAAGAGGCCAACGCCGCTATCCGGGGCGCATTCACCGGCGGGGCCGACCGGGTGGTGGTGACCGATAGCCACGGCACCATGGATAATCTCCTGCCCGATGTGATCGACCGGCGAGCGCTATTGGTCACCGGCGCACCTCGTCCTGCCTGCATGGTCGAGGGCATTGCCGCCGGCGATGCGATGGCGATCTTTGTCGGTTATCACGGACCGGCCGGAGCCGCTGGAGTCCTGGCTCATTCCTTTTCCTCCAACTTCACCGCGCTTCGAGTCAATGGGGAGGCGATGACCGAGGCGGAGGTGAACGGCCTCTATGCCGCAGCACTCGGCGTGCCGGTCGGAGTCGTCACCGGCGATGGCGAAATCTGCCGGATCGCCGAGCGGGCGTTTCCAGGGGTGCGCACCGTCGAGGTCAAGCAGGCGGTCGCCTACGCCTCGGCACGCTCGCTGCATCCCGAGATCGCCCGCGAACGCATCGAGGCGGTGGTCGCCGAGGCGGTTGCATCGCAGCCGCCGGCTCCTGTGGCTGTGCCCGAACACCTCCTTCTCGAGGTCGATTTCAATACACCTCTGGCCGCCGACTTTGCCGCCACTGTGCCAGGGAGCGAACGGTCATCGGCACGCACGCTGCGGCGCGAGGTTGAGAGCGCACGCGATCTGGTGTCCTTGATCATGGCGTGGTATTACCTGGCCGGGCTTGCCGCTCAACAGTGGGCGGCTCTGGCCCACCGGCGATGAGGAGGCAACAATGACCGCGCTCAAGTGGGGCGCACTCCTGCCGCATGGTGGCGCCAACGAGTTTGCCGGCTTATCCGGAGGCGAAGCCTGGGCGCGCATGCGTGAGGTCGCCACCGCGATCGACGAGCTGGGCTACGACCATCTCTGGATGAGTGACCACCTCATGGCATCCGGACGGCGATCGCACCGGACCGTACTTCGAGAGCTATACCACGATGGCAGCACTCGGACAGATTACGCACCGAGTGAGGCTGGGTGCCCTGGTGACCAGCGCGTTCTATCGCAGTGCCGGCATGCTGGCCAAGCAGGCGGCGAACATCGACGTGACGTCGGGCGGGCGCTTGATCTTCGCCCTGGGCGGTGGCTGGGATGAACAGGAGTGTGATGCCTTCGGCATTCCCTTCCCGTCGCCCCGGGAGCGGGTGGGCAGGTTTGGCGAGACGCTGGAGGCGATCCTCCGATTGTGGTCGGAGCCCAGCGTTGACTTCGAGGGCCAGTATGTACGCCTGAAGGGCGCCATCTGCGATCCCAAGCCAGTGAGCCGGCCACCCATCTGGACGGGCACGCACGGACGCCGTGGCCTGCAGGTAAGCGCGCGTTACGCCGACGTGGCTAACTGGAACGTTGGGCTGGCTGATTTCAAGCGCCTCTCCGGCGAGCTGCGCGACGCCTGCCAGGAAGTGGGCAGAGACCCGGCGACCATCGAGACTTCGGTTTTTCGATTGGCCGACATCAGCGGATCTGACGCAACCGTACTCAAGCTGCTGGAGAAACTGGGTGCGCCACCGGAGGCGCTCGACATCTTGCGTGCCGACCACTTCATCGGTATGCCGGAACAGGTGATCCCGCAGGTGCAGTCATTCGTCGATGCCGGAGCGACGCACATCCTCATCCTGTGTATCGACGCCGCCAATTCAACCGAATCGCTCCAGCGATTCATGACTCAAGTCGTCCCACATATCCAGGCACCGGCTGCTGTGCGGCACACGGGCTAGCGCAGGCCTGGGCGCGATCGAGTTAGAGCAGTATGCAGAAGAGCGCGGGCGGGCCGCCACACGCTCCGTGGGCGCTGGACCGGCTGAAGGGACGAGCCGTTCACGAGTGAAAGCGACATGAATGTCTCTGTCTGGAAGAAAAAGGCGTAGCAGCTATCGACTGGTCAGGAAGACAACGATCAAGACTGCGATCGCCAGGATCAGTAGCAGATGGATCACCCAGCTAAAGATCTTCTTGATCAGACTGAGGATGAAGAGCACGATAAGCGCCCCGACGATCACAAGCTCGAGTATAGGCATCTGTCCCTACCTGCCTCTCCTGTTCTTCGCATTATCCAGCACCTTCGGTCGCCGGTCGAGTTCACCCCGCTATCCGACCCGCGTCAGAGTCGTGGCATCCAGCCGGTAATACGTTCGCCCCGGGAACCGGCGCATCAACTCCCGATCGGCCACTCCTTCATCGCGGGCGTAGACGATATCGCCATCCAGCAGCGGCGAGTTCGCCGAGAACACCGCACCATACGACCACCAGGTCGCCGGCGGGTTGGTGACCACGAAGATCAGCGCATGGTGGATGTTGGCGCGCTGTACCGCGTCGAGTGAATCGGCGCTGATGTCGTTGTAGCCGTGGTAAGAGGAGACTTGCAGCGGAAGGTAGACCGTCAGGTTGTAGGCGAGGAGGCCGGCAAGCAGCAACCCCGTGGCCAGGAGAGCGGCGAGCCTGTCGGAGGCGACCGGCAGCCGGAGAAACCACCGATACAGCTCTTGGAAGCCGCGCGCACTGAGTAGCGCCAACCAGGGGATGGCAACGTAGTAATAGCGCGGGCCGTACATGACGCCCGGCGCCCAGTAGAAGATGTACGCGATTACAATCGCTCCGGCCGAGGCGGCGAACAGCGCGTCCCAGCGACCGGCACGACCGAGCACAAACGGGACGGCCACCAGTGCCAGCGTCAGATAGAACGGCCAGCCAAAGAGATGCGCCAGCAGCATCTCCAGATTGAAGCTCGTGTTCCACAATCCCTGTCCCAGGGTGTGGCCACTCATCCCGACGTTCGGACCGAACCCAATGCGATCGAACGGCCACCACAGGCTGTATGGACTGAGGAATGGATTCCCGGTGAGTGCTCGGTTATAGAGGAGGAGGCACACGCCCGGTACCGCTGCCCCCAGCAGCAGCCAGCGAGCGGCGAGCAGTCGGGGCCGGATCGCTGGAAAAAGGGTCAGGAACAGGAACGGAGCTACGAAGGCCACGGCGTCGAGCTGCCGAGTGAGAAACGCCATTCCCAGCAGGAAACCGGCAGGAAGTAGGTGCCCGAGGTCGTGGACGGGCTCCCGTCGTTCCACCCGGCGCACCCACCGAATCACCAGATAAATTCCGGCGCTGAGATAGAAAAGCGTTGAGGTATGCGCCATGAAGGATCCGCCAAGAAACAGGAAGAACGGTGAGCTGAGGGCCAGCGCGGTTCCGAGCAGGGCGACCGGGACGCCGTAAACTTCACGACCGATGAGGTAGATAACGGCCAGATCGATCGCCGCCAGAACCGGGTCGACCAGCCAGGGAGCGTGGACGAGCACGCCAATCGCCAGGAGCACCGGCCAGCCGGGCGGATACTTGCCGAACCACTGGCCGCCATGGACGGGGATGAACTCTTCGGTGAAGAAGATCGGTGGACGCGGATCAGGAACCGAGAGGCGGCCCAGGGCGAGAGTCTTCGCCTGAAAAAGGTAGGCGACCGAATCCTGGACGTGGGGGATCCGTTGCAGCAGGGAAGACGCAATGAGCGCGGTAGCGAGCAGTCCCGCCGCCGATAAAACAGCGGCCAGGGTATGAGCGACCCGCGCCCGAGCGATGAGTCGCAGCAAGCCGGCCAGTTCATCGACATCCGGCTGGCCCGCCAGCCGCAGAGCGGCCACGAGAAAGAGGTACACCAGCGACAGCAACGCGATCACCGCGAACGCGCCAATCACGTTCCCGAGGAGGAGACGCACATCGCGCTGGATCATAGGGATGGTTTGTACGTGCAGAAAGGCGCCGCCGAGCGGCTGGCCGATCTGTCCGTGGACGATGCTGAACCACAGCGCATCCGGCTGGTCCATGCGCACTTCGAGAACGTAGCCCGACCCCGCCCGACTCCCGCCCAACAGAATTCCCTGCGTTCCATCGGCCCGCATCAGATCGGCCGAGATGGTGTAGCTGCCACGTAGCGGGCCGGCAAGCGTCAGAACGGTACCGGGATTGCCGGCAACTTCACCGCGCACGTTGCGTCCCCAGCCGGATCCGGGCGCGATCGACAGTGGAATCGGAACCACCTGCCCATTCCCTGGATGTTCCTCGATGGCGATATTGGCCCACGCTGGTGTTGGCTCGGCCAGGCGAACATCCTGGCCGAAGTCGGCCAACCAGCGATGCTCGCGAGGGAGGGGCCCTTGCGAGTAGTCGGTGCCATCGGGGAACTCGCCGGTAGCTCGCACCCGATATTCAACCGCTGACCCGGCCATCAGGCCGGCATAGCCCCCGCGATACTGGGTCAGTGGCGTCAGTGCCTGGCCATCCACCGTCGCGTTGATGCCCGCCGGTGTTGCCTGGATGCTGACATGAACGCTGTCGTCGAGCGACCAGAGATAGAGGAAAACAAGCAAGACGTTGGCCGCAAGCAGCAGGCAGAGTGGGCGCCGGGTGCGCCAATAGCCGCCGGATACGGCCAGACCAGCAAGAAAGAGCAGCGCCAGGGCGAGCGCCCAGGGCTGGTATCGTTCCAGCCAGAAGGATGTGCCGGTGGTGACAGCCACGCCAAGGGCGCACGACCAGAGAGCACCCGCGCGCAAGGGGGGCGTTTTCCGAACGGCTTCAATCGTAGTCTTCAGGAACGACGTGACCAGATTCCTCGAAGTCGCGCTGCCGGTGCCAGTTCCGTAGCAAGACGAACATGCCGAAAAGTCCGACTACCGCCAGCAACGCGTATATCCAGATCGCCATGTCCACAATCCCCCGGTGCTCCTGGTTACACAGTACTAAAACGACGCCGGATTTGACGCCGGAAGTTGAAGTATGGTACTTGCTTCACTATGAGCAACTGTTCTGCATGGCGCAACGCGGTCCTATGATGGACGCTGCCATCGCCTCCGCGTGCCAGATTCAACCAGGATGGGACGATGTAGGGCGCCGCCGTCCTGCCGATCGTTGCTCGCTTGACGGGGCAGTGGCGGGAATGAATCATCCAACACGGGAGAAAACCCTATGACCTCGATGCCCGACCGGGCGAATGTTGTCATCATTGGCGCCGGGATCGTCGGCAACAGCATGGCCTATCACCTGGCCCGTCTGGGCTGGAAAGATATTGTGCTCCTCGATAAAGGGGCCCTGCCCAATCCGGGGGGATCTACCGGCCATGCCTCCAACTTCATCTTCACCGTGGATCACTCCAAGGAGATGACGCTCTTCACTCTCGACAGTGTCCGGCAATACCAGGAACTCGGCGTTTTCACCCGGAGTGGTGGCATCGAGGTTGCGCGTTTACCGGAACGCGTGGAAGAACTGAAGCGTCGCCTGGCATCATCGATCGCCTGGGGCATCGAATCTGAACTGGTATCTCCGGCCGAGATCAAACAGCTCGTTCCCTATGTCAATGCGGACATTCTGCTGGGCGGCTTCTATACGCCCGGCGTCGGCACCGTGGACTCGCTGCGCGCCGGCACGCTGATGCGAGAGTGGGCAATCGAGCACGGCGCTCTCACTGTGCAGGCAAGAACGGAGATCCTGGGCATCGATGTGGATCCCAACAGTAAACGGGTGTCGCGCGTACGCACCACCTCCGGTGATATCAACGCGGAAACGGTAGTGGTATGCTGCGGGGTCTGGAGCCGTCGAATCGGCGCCATGGCCGGCGCCTCGATTCCACTGAGCCCGGCAGTTCATCAGATGATCAGCGTTGGGCCGGTTCCGCTCTTCGCCGGCACCGTGGGCGAGATCGAATACCCCATCATCCGCGACATGGATACCAACGGCTACGAACGTCAGCACGGCAGTGACATGGAGGTGGGGTCGTACGATCACCGACCGATTCTGCTCGATGCCGACGAGATACCTTCGGTCGAAGAAGCCCGGCTCTCTCCCACTGAGCTCCCTTTCACTCAGGAAGACTTCGACCCCTCGCTGGAACGCGCCCTCGAGTTGATCCCCGATATACTCGCCGACCCCAGTGTCGGCATCCGCCACGCCATCAATGGTGTGCTCTCGCTTACCCCCGACGGGCTGCCGATCCTGGGAGAGACGCCGGAAGTCAAAGGGCTCTGGTCGGTGTCGGCCATCTGGATCAAAGAGGCGCCAGGTATTGCTCGCTGCGTCGCCGAGTGGATGACCACCGGCTCGCCCGAGATCGACCCCGGCGCCTCCGATATCGCTCGTTTCTACGAACATCAGAAGAGCAAAGCGCACATCCGTGGCCGCTGCGCGGAGGGATTCAACAAGACCTACGGCATCGTTCACCCACGCGAACAATGGTCCTCGAACCGCAACGTGCGCCTGAGCCCCTTCTATCAGCAGGAGAAGAATCTGGGTGCGGTCTTCTTCGAGACGGCCGGCTGGGAGCGCCCCAATTGGTACCAATCAAACGCCGGGCTGCTTGCCGAATACGGCGACCGAGTGATGCCGCGGCGAAACGAGTGGGATGCTCGCTGGTGGTCGCCGATTATCAACGCCGAACATCTTGCCATGCGGGACCGCGTGGGCATGGTCGATCTCTCGGCATTCGCCATCTTCGATATACACGGACCTGACGCCTGCGCCTACGTCCAGGAACTGGCGGTGGCCCAGATGGACGTTCCGGTGGCGCGCGTGGTCTATACCCAACTGTTAAATGAAACCGGCGGCATCAAAGCCGATCTAACCATCATGCGTCTCGGCGCCGATCACTATCGTGTGGTCACCGGCGGCATGGATGGGATGCGCGATCGAAAGTGGTTCATCGACCATCTGCCTGCCGATGGGAGCGTCCAGCTTGTCGATGTCTCCTCCGCCTGGGCGACGCTCGGCGTCTGGGGCCCGCGGGCGCGGGATCTGCTGCAATCGATAACTCAGTCTGACCTCTCGAACGAGGGTCATCCGCTCTTTACCGTCAAACCGGTGGAGATCGGCCCGGTGCGGGCGCTGGCTTCGCGAATATCGTACGTCGGCGAGCTGGGCTGGGAGATCCATGTGCCGTTCGAGCAGGGCGCGCGTCTGTGGGATCTGGTCTGGGAAGCCGGTCAACCGGTTGGTCTGGTACCGGTGGGTATCGGCGTATACGGCACCACCGCTCGGCTGGAGAAAGGGTACCGGCTCTACGGCACCGAATTGGAACAGGAGTTCACGCTCTTCGAGGCCGGTCTAGCGCGACCAAAGGTCAAACCGCAACACTTTGTCGGCAAAGAGGCCTATCTCGAGCAGCGTGCCGGCGAACCGGCCGCTATCCTCTGTACCCTCACCGTGGATGACAACACTTCCCGGTCCGGTTTCAAGCGCTACCCCCAGGGGCGCGAGCCGATTCTCACTCCGGAGGGCGAGCCGCTGGTCGACCGGCATGGACGCCGGTCGTACGTTACCAGCGCCGGGGCTGGACCTTCGGTCGGCAAGACCATTCTGTTGAGCTATCTGCCGCCGGAGTTCGCTCGTGTTGGGACCAGGCTGGCCGTCGAATATTTCGGCGAACGCTACCCGGTTACCGTCGACGTGGCCGGCAACACCCCACTGTTCGATCCCACCAACGAACGCATGCGGGCATAGACCATACTGCACCGAAGGGAAACAATCATGGATATTCTCGTTTGCGTCAAGCGTGTCCCGGCCACCGGCGGCAAGATCACGCTCACAGCCGACGAACAGGAAATCGACACCCGCTTCGCCAGCTTCACTATTAGCCCGCACGAAGAATGCGCGGTCGAAGAAGCTATCCGGTTGACCCAGGCGCAGGGAGGAAGTACCACTGTTCTGACCCTGGGTCCCGCCGTCGCCGCCGATCAGTTACGGGATGCGATCGCCATGGGCGCCCAACGAGCCATCCTGCTCGAAACCGGGGGCGAGGAATGGGATCCGGGGGAAACCGCGCGTGCCATCCTCGAGAGGATTGCGGCGCATCGATCAACAGGTCATACGTTCGATCTCCTTTTGTTCGGCAATGAGGCGGCCGATTCCGGGGATTACCAGGTGGGCATCCGCGTGGCCCAGGCGCTGGGCTGGCCGGTGGTCACCGGCATCAAGGCGCTGGAGATGCATGGCGAAGCTGTTACCGCCCGGCGTGAAGCCGCCGGCGGTTGGGAGATATTCGAGCTCACCCTCCCGGCCGTCATCACGGTCAAAGAAGGCTTGAATCTGCCCCGTTATCCAACCGTGCCGGGGCGGCTGCGAGCCAGGACCGCGCCCATTGAAACCACGAAACTGGGGTCACCTGCCAACCGGCTGCAAAAGACCCGGCTGAAGTTGCCTCCGAGCACTGGACCGAAGGGCGAAGTCCTGGGTCGGGGTCCCGAAGCCGCTCCGCGCGTGGTTGAGGTGCTCCAGAATCTGGGCGTGGTGGGAACATGATTCTCGCTGTCGTCGAGCACGATCGGGGAACGCTCAACAGCCTATCGCTGCAGATGGTGACCGCCGGCCGCCGGCTCGCCGCCCAGCTCGGCGAAGCGCTCCATGCCGTGGTCATCGGAGAACAGGCACGGCCCCTCGCCACCGAGATAGGACAGCATGGCGTCTCGACGGTTCATCTGGCCCAGGACGATCGACTGGATGACTACATTCCGGCCGCCTGGGCGCAGTGCGTGATCGATGTCATGCAGGCTGCCGGCGCCCGGGTCGTGCTGGCCGCCGCAAGCGAGCGTGGCCAGGAGGTGATGGCGCATGTCGCCGCCCGGACCGATCTTCCGCTGGCAGCTAACTGCACCGATATTCGCCTGGCAGGCGGCCACCGCCCTGGAAATCCCTTCTCGGTGACGCGGATGCGCTGGGGCGGCAGCCTGCTTGAAGACGCAATCGTGGACGCGGAGACAATACTGCTTACTATCGCGCCCCACGCGTTCGCGGCCGAGGAAGTGCCGGCGTCCGAGGCGCCGACGATCGAAACCTTCACCCCGATGCTCGCGGAGAACGATTTTCGTGTCCGGGTGACGGGACGGGTGGCGCCGGATGCGAACAAAATCTCCCTGGCGGACGCGAAGGTGGTGGTTGGCGGAGGTCGCGGGATCGGGAGCGTTGAAGGATTCCAGACTCTGGAAGAGATCGCCGAGCTTCTGGGCGGAACGGTGGGTTGCTCGCGTGCGGTCACCAGCCTGGGCTGGCGTCCGCACTCCGATCAGGTGGGCCAGACAGGAACGCGCATTGCGCCCACGGTGTATATCGCCTGCGGCATCAGTGGAGCGATCCAGCACATGGTCGGCTGTAAGAGCGCAAAGTGCATCGTGGCGATCAACAAAGACCCGGAAGCACCGATCATGGCCCTGGCGGACTACTCGATTGTCGGTGACGTGCAACAGGTGCTTCCCGCGTTGCGCGATGCCATCAAGGCGGCGAAGAGGGGATCGTGACACCCGGTCAATTCACCTACGGCCCGGTGGCAGGGTGGATCATCTTGCTAGCCATCATGGTAGCGGCAGCGGGACTCTTCCTGCATCGCGTGTACCGGCTGTACCAGTACATGCGGATTGGACCGCCTGACGATCGTTTCGGGGACCATCCCGAGCGAATCAAGCGTTTCCTCACCTCGGTGCTCGGGCAGCGGCGCCTCTTCCGTGAGCCGCGCGCCGGGTTGATGCACGCCGCGATCTTCTGGGGATTCCTGGTGATCACGGTCGGGACCATCGAGCTATTGGGCCGTGGCTTCTCTGACCAGTTCGACATTCCACTGGTCAGCGGCCAGGGCTGGTTCCTGCTCGCCGTCGAGCTCTTCCAGCTCGGCGTGGTAGTGGCCATCGCCTACGCGTTCTATCGCCGGCTGGTAAGCCGGCCGCGACGGCTGTTCTTCAGTGGCCAGGCACTCATCATCCTCGGCTTGATTCTCGGGCTTATGGTCACGAGTTTCCTGACCGATGCCTTCCGGCTGGACCACTATCCGACGGCGTCCGCGAACTGGCTCCCGATCAGTGGCGGACTGGCTCAGGTCTTTCGCGGACTGGGTATCGGTGGAGATGGGGCCACCGTGCCCTATGCGGCCTTCTGGTGGGCTCATGTCTGCCTGCTGTTTGGCTTCCTGGTGTTCATCCCTTACTCGAAGCATCTGCACATCGTCACCGCGCCGTTCAACGTCTACTTTGCCTCGACCAGGCCCCGTGGACAACTGGAGTTCGTCGACTTCGAAACGGCCACCGAACTGGGCGTGAGTACGGCCCAGGACCTGACCTGGAAGAGCGTGCTCGACGTCTATACCTGCACCGAGTGCGGTCGGTGTGACTCGGTCTGTCCGGCGGCACAGACCGGCAAGGTACTTCACCCCCGCTCGATCATCCTGAACCTGCAGCATCACCTCATCGACGATGCCGGACCACGCCTGCTCGCCGAACGGAAGGCGGCGCCTGCGACCGAGCCAACGGCGGCCGCACCGAACGGAGCCGACCAGTCGCTTCTCGGCGGGGTCATCTCGGAACAGGCGCTGTGGGAGTGCACCACCTGCCGGGCCTGCATGCAAGAGTGCCCGGTATTCATCGAACACGTGCCCAAGATCGTCGATATGCGCCGTTCGCTGGTGATGATGCAAAGCAAATTCCCGCCCGAGTTGAACGACCCATTCCGTGGGTTGGAGATGGCCGGGAATCCCTGGCAGTACTCCAACGAGACCCGAGGGAACTGGGCGCAGGATCTCGACATTCCGGTCTTCGAGGACCGGATTCCGGACGATGTCGAGTACCTATTCTGGGTCGGCTGTTACGGGTCGTTCGATAACCGGAACAAGAAAGTGACGAGTCGCTCTGGCCACGGTGCTCAAGCGGGCCGGCGTGACCTTCGGCATCCTCGGTCCCCGCGAGCGATGCACCGGTGACCCGGCGCGCCGGGCGGGGAACGAGTATCTCTTCCAATTGCTGGCTCAGCAGAACGTGGATACGCTCAAGAGTTTCGGGGTGAGGAAGATCGTGACCGCCTGCCCCCACTGTTTCAACAGTCTGAAGAACGAATATCCGCAACTCGGCGGCACCTTCGAGGTGCTGCACCATAGCGAGGTGATTGCCGGTTTGGTCGAGAGTGGCCGATTACGTCTCGATCGACCGGTGGACAAGATTGTTACCTACCACGACCCCTGCTATCTGGGCCGGTACAACGGCGTCTACGATCCGCCTCGTTTTGTCCTGGAGAGCATCGAGCAGCTTCAGATCGTGGAGATGGCGAAGTCTCGCGATCGAAGTTTCTGCTGTGGCGCCGGCGGCGCCCGCGGATTTATGGAGGAAGAGCCGGGCAAGCGCGTCAACGAGGCTCGGGTCGCGCAGGCGGAGGAAACCGGCGCCGGAACGCTGGCTGTCTCCTGCCCGTTCTGCATGAATATGTTCCAGGACGGCATCCAGGGCCGTGGCGTCGGAGATCGTCTGATGGGAGAGGACGTGGCCGAGCTCGCCGAGCTTGCGTCCCGTCCGCTGGCATGAGGTTCCCATGAGCGCCGGAGGACGCGGGTGATGAAAGAGCGGGAAGTAGCCGTCCAGTCGGTCGATCGAGCCATTACCGTACTCGAGTATCTCTGTACTCGCGGCTGGTCGGGAGTCACCGAAGTGGCGAATGCCATCGGCACCCACAAGTCGACGGTGTACCGGTTACTGTCAACGCTCAAAGATCGTGGACTGGTGGAGCAGGATGCGGAGACGGATCGGTATCGCCTGGGGCTGGGATTGGTCTATCTCGCCAGCGCCGTCACCGGCAACCTCGATATCCTTCACTACGCTCGACCGATCTGCGAAGACCTGCGTGAGCGAACGCAGGGGACAGTCACCGTCTCGGTTCTGACGGGAGATGAGGTCCTGATCATTTACCAGGCGATACCGTCGTCATCGGTATTGAGCGTCGATTGGCGAGGGAAGCACGTGCCACTGCACGCCACGTCGGATGGCAAGGTGCTGCTGTCGCAGCTTTCTGAGAGCCGGCAGCGATCGGTCCTGGAACGACCCTTGCGGCGCTTCACCAACCGGACGATCGTCGATGCGCGCGCTTTACGAGATCAGCTAGGTATCATCCGTGAGGTGGGCTACGGCTATACCATCGAAGAGCTCGAGATCGGGTTGAACGCGGTTGCCGCTCCCTGCTTCAGTGGTGGAGGATCGGTGCTGGCCACGATCGGTGTATCCGGGCCGGCATTCCGTTTTCCCGAGGAAACTCTCCCTGAGCTGGCGTTGCTGGTGAAGCGCGCCGCCAATGATATCTCCGGCGCACTCGGGCTCTTGGTGGGTGTTCGAGATGGCGGCAAGTCGAGACCGCCGGCGTAGCCAGTAATTAAGGGCAGTCGTGACCAACGCCGGTTGTTCAGCCCCACCACGGATAGATTCGGCAGCATCCCTCATGGTCGGAGATAGATGACTCGATCGTCCCAGTCCAGCTCGCCCTCGCGATTCTGCAACCGAATGAGCGCCCGTACCAGCCCACCGATGTCGTTCGGTGCGATCGAGTGCTGGTCAACGAAGATGACACCTGCATGTGTCCGCCCAAGCTGATACCACGTCATCAGCATCGGAGCGATAGTGCGCTGGTCGTAGGTGACAAGCGTGAGGTGCGGAACGACAGCCGCGGCCAGGATCTCTTCGTCCTGAGATTGGCGATACGCGCCTCCCTGCCAGTCCCGTACGCTCACAGCCTGGCAATCGGGTTGATGGGCACGCATCTCCACGGCAACGCGCGGTGATATGTGCTCGTCCAGGAGGAGACGCAGCAAGTCAGGAGACGACTTCGGGGGATGGCGAAGACGCCTCGAAGACTTCCAATTGGGGGAGCATACGAGAGAGCCGGTTCTGATCGTAGGAGGCATTGTCCTCGATCGCGATTGCGATCTCCGCCGCAAAGTCGGCGGCGTAGTTCAGCGCTGCCTGGATCAGGATCGGTGAGATTTCCAGATGCTCCGCTACCTGGGCGACATCGCCGTCGTAGGCCTGGGCGAGCCAGGCAACCTCCCACACGGCGAGCCCAGTTCCCGCCAGGTACGGCTGACGACCGGCAGCCGAATCGCGGAAGACGATGTGAGCATATTCCGCCATGCGCAGCGCCTCGTCAAGCAGCAGCGCTGCGGTCTCGCTGGGCGTGCGATTCAGACGGCGCGCCAGGCGTGCCAGGCGCTCGAATTGCGGATCTCGACAGCGGATGCTAATAACCTTTGACATGTCCGGCAGTAGTTACATTGTCACTTCTGTAGCTCATGTCTCCAATATAGACCATTGATATATGCCCATCATCACGGTGATCGTCTGCAAGCATCTCCTCTGATCCAAGATTCACGAAGTAACGGGAGGCTTACCAGTGATCTGTCAAGAAAAGTTTGACTTCGGGCTGCCCCAGACATAGGCGAAGGCATCACCCTCTCTGGAGTCTGCCATGGTCAAACACCACGTCCACTTCTCGGATGACGAGCGCATGCAGTTGGAGCAACGCACCGTCACCTGGCCCTTCGCCGCCTCAATGCCAGGACCAAGCTCCGTCGGCTCTATCCTACCCCTCGCGCTTGACCGGACGCGGCGGAGTCGCGGAGCCCCCGCCCTACCTGCTCCCCTTCAGGGCGTATCAGCGACTCCGACTCACGTTCCCCTGGGTTCGGAACTCGTCACAATGGTGATGTGGGCAGCCTCATTGGCCTCTAGTCGCCATCCAAAGGTGCCGCCCAGTGTCACGGGCTGCTGGGATGACCGCATCTGCATCATCCAGACGGCACCCTCTTGCCCGGCCGGGGCAAGCCTCATCACGCGTCGTGTTCCTTCGCGGTCCGGAAGGATCACCTGGGGTATTTCCGTGTGATTCACCCAGACGGTCGTTGCGCCAATCGGCAGGTCGAGCTGCCTCCGGTCAAACTCCGGTCCGTGTGATCCCGGGACGATCCTGATTGTCACCTGCCGGGTGTCCCGATCGTCGTTCATGAATCGCTCCTGTCCACCTGGCTTTAATCGAGCATAGTCGGAAGGGCGGAGCGGACGCTCGATTTGCGCGAGCAAACCGCTTGGCCCTTGTAAGCCGTGACTCTTGGGCAATGGCATCGCCTGGTCAGCGCTGCACATGGACCCCATGCACCGCAGCATAGTTCTGCGCCAACTCGGCGGCAAGAGCATGTGCTAAAGCTCAGATCGCCTGCTGGCGCTCGGTAGGCTCGCCGGCAGTGAGGCGGCCCAGCATCCGGCGCCGCCAGCGCTCGGTGTTTTCGACCTGATTGAAGGTATTGAAATGGAAGCCCGCTATGTTGAGCTCCGGGTCGTCGAGGTGTGGCGCCAGTCCATCGATGAGATCGTCGGGAGTGTAACCGCCGACTTTGATCAAGCTCGTTGCCAATCCCGCCCGTTTGGAGAGAAAACGCACCGAGTCGCCCACGCCGATCTTCATTGAGACACGTAGAAGCTGCTTCGCGTCCAGAGCGCCGGGAAGGCCGATGTACACCGGCAGATGGACTCCGGACTGCCTCATGGACGTCAGCCAGCCGACAATCCGGCGCGGATCGAAGCAGATTTGCGTCACCATATAGCCGGCAAACTGTGA
Organism: uncultured Chloroflexia bacterium; assembly: GCA_963731225.1. GTDB lineage: Bacteria > Chloroflexota > UBA5177 > UBA5177 > UBA5177 > CAVSUG01. The sequence goes on along the minus strand of CAVSUG010000002.1, from coordinate 1,203,361 downwards.
CTTCGCCTGCAGGGCCCTTCGCATGGTGTCATCGTCCGCGAAGGGATGCCGCTCCGGATAGGCGGCTACGCCGATCGAGTCGATGTCCGAGGCAATTTTAACCAGCGCCGGGAGCAGGTCGACGGCACTGGAGAATTGACCAACCGCTTGTTTGGCATCACCACCGATGACGAAGATCTCGCGCAGACGCAATGCAGCCAGTCGACGGAGGATATCTCGCAGTTCGGCTTCGTCCCGCACCAGGCGGGCAGAGATATGCGGAACCACCCGAAATCCCGCGTCCACCAGCCACCGGGCGTGCTCGAAGGTCGGCTCCAGGCCGCGCGTGGGGGAACAGGTGATGGACACCGTTCCCCCAGCCGGCAAATACGGAATCTGAGCCTCCAGGCTCCGCATCGGGATGACCTCGAGCCGCGGCCGCGAGAGCATCGCGATCAGTGTGTCGCGGTTGTCGTCGCTCACATGCGTTTCAGCCCTTGGGGATTTCCTTTTGCGGATCGATGAACGGTTTGCGCACCACTTTCGCCGGGGCCGTACCCGCCGGAGTTTCCACCAGGAGCTCGGTGCCCAGATCGGCGTATCCGATGGGTAGCATGGCAAAACCGATGTTCTTGTCCAGCCGCGGGGAGTAGCACGCGGAAGTGACGTCGCCGACCTTTTCGCCGCCATCGGTCGCGCGGACCGGGAAGAAGTCGATCATCGTATTGTCGGTATACGACCCGAGGTGGTCGCCACCGATCTCGACGCCGACCAATTTTCGCTTGACGCCCTCGGCCTTGATTCGCTTCAGGGCTTCCTTGCCGATGAAATCGGCTTCCTGCTCAAGGTCGACCATCCACTCATAGCCCATGTCAACTTCGAACGGATTGGTGTCGAACCACATGTCCGCGCCCAGCGCCAGGATGCCGCCCTCGATGCGCCGGATGTGACACGGTCCAATAACAGTCAGGCCGTGCGGCTGGCCCGCCTCGCATACGATGTCCCACAGCTTGGTGGCATCCCGAGAGGCGTTCCTGGAGTACACCTCATAGCCGAGTTCCGAGGTGTAACCGGTTCGAGAGACCACGACCGGCATACCGTTCAGTTCGGTCTGGGTCAGATAGTAATAGCGAAGGTCCAGAATGCCTTCGCCGAAGAGGTCAGTCATGACCTCTTTGGACTTCGGCCCCTGTATTTGCATCGAGGCTACATCCGGTTCGCGGATAGTCACGTTGAGCCCGGAGTTGTGGGCGAGGCCCATGGCCCACAGCAGTACATCACTATCGGCCAGAGACAGCCAGAAGTGATTTTCGCCCAGCCGAAGGAGGACAGGATCGTTCAGAATGCCACCCTCGGCGGAGGTGATGAATACATACTTGCACTGTTCGATCTTGCACTTGTTCAGGTCGCGGGGCACGAGCATGTTGGTAAAGGTAAAGGCGTCCGGGCCGGTAATCTCGACCTGCTTTTCGACACCCACGTCCCAGAGGGTGACGCCGTTGAGCAGCTGCCAGTACTCTTCGATCTGGTCCCCATACACCCGCGGGTGATAGGTGTGGTTATAGGTGCTGTACAGCAGAGGCTTGGGGTGGCGCGAGGCGTGGAAGAACGGCGATTTGCGGATCCGGGTATAGAGCAAAACTCCGGGATCGGACTGACTCATGGACTCATCTCCTTCGGTCGACTATCTAACTGTACGCCTGTTGCGCGATGCGAGACGGTTGCTTATAATGCAGCACTTATCATGTTCGCCCTTCCAATGTCAAGATGGACGGCGTAGAATAGGAACCATCGAGTTCCTGGTCAAGGTAGAGCACCGATGTTTCGCATCTTCTTTGCTACCGATGTCCATGGGTCAGATATTTGCTGGAAGAAGTTCATCGCCGGAGCGAAGTTCTACAACGCCCAGGTGTTGGTGCTCGGTGGCGATATGACGGGCAAGGCCGTGGTCCCGATAGTCCACGATGGGCGCGGCCGCTATCGCGTCGAACTGATGGAACAGGTGACCACGCTTCGCGACGAGGCTGAAGTCGCCAACATGGAAAAGCTGATCACCAATAAGGGCTACTATCCGGTTCGGATGGAGTCGGACCAGATGGCGGAGTTCGAGCGGCATCCGGAGACGGTTGAAGAACTCTTTACTCGTTGCGTTCTGGAGCGAGTTGCAGCGTGGATGGAGTATGCCGAAACCAGGCTCGCCGGCACGGGCGTGGATTGCTTCGTCTGTCCGGGAAATGACGATTTTTTTGAGGTCGACGAGGTGATTCGCGGTTCGGATGCAGTGACGCTGGCTGAAGGCCGGGTCGTGCCCCTGAATGAATCTCTTACCATGATCAGCACCGGTTGGGCGAACCGGACCCCCTGGCACACCGATCGGGAGATGGACGAGGACGACCTGGAACGCAAGCTCGAGGACATGGCCTCCCAGGTGCCGTCGTTCGATTCCTGCATCTTCAATATGCACTGTCCCGCTCATGGTTCCGGGCTGGACGAGGCGGCCGAGCTCGATGAGCAGATGCGGCCGAAGTTCGCCGGTCATGTTCTGGCCTCGGTCGGTAGTACGGCGGTACGCGCCGTGATCGAGCGCCATCAGCCCCCTCTCGCCCTCTTCGGGCACATTCATGAAGGTCGCGGCATCACGCGAATCGGCAAGACGCTGTGCATCAACCCTGGCAGTTCATACGAGCAGGGGACCTTACTCGGTGCGCGGATCGATTTCGACGGTGAGAAGATCGTCTCACATACGCTGACTTCTGGTTGACGACGGCCGCAGGCGGTGGCGGCACGGCAAGGAGGTGGGCATTTAGAGCAAGGAGAGTGTGCCGGCAGCGATCTGTCGCTAGTGCACCGACGGTCTGCTGCCTCATAGACCAGCTTCACAGTAGTTTGCTGCACGACGGCACGTGAGGACGTAACCGGAGGAGCGTTGCTCCGCCGCTGGTCCTCCAGTTTGGAAGGAACGGAGTAATGACTACCACTGAAGTAACCGGAAGATCGGCGCCTGCCGGGCAAAAACTCTTTGTTCGCAATGCCACCGGTCTGGTGCGCGCGTGGGCTACGTTCGACGCATTCCTGTACTCATACTTCTCGATTAACATCGTTTCGCTCGGCTTTTTTGCCTTTGCCTACGGGTACGTGTTCCCGGGCGGGAATCTTATCACCGCGATCATCGTTAGCGGCGTCTTCATTCTCTTTGAGGTCGTGGTGTACGCGGCGCTGATCTCGGTGATGCCACGAGCCGGCGGAGATTACGTCTGGCAAACCAGAATCCTTGGCGGCGGTATCGGCTTCGCGCTGGCCGTCACCGGCTGGATCTTCATCCTCTGGTTGTGGGTGCCGATCTACGGGAATGTGCTCTCGGTGGAGTTCACCGGTCCGGTGTTCGCGGTTCTCGGCGATTGGACCGGAAATTCGACCTTCACTACCTGGGCGATCAACTCGACCTCTCAGGGCGGCATCATGCTCTCCTCGGTGATCGTGGCCGCCTTCGCGACCGTCGTCATCGCGCTGGGCATGAAGTACTACGCCCGCGTGCAGAAGTTCTGCTTCTATGTCGGGGGCCTGGGGCTGCTGACCTTCCTGCTGGTACTGCTTTTCGCCAGCCACAGCTCCTTCATTAGCGGCTGGAACCATTACAGCGCGTTACTCGGTGGCCAGAGCTATGCCAAGACACTGGCAGCGGGTCAAAAGGCAGGCGTGGTGCCGATCTTCTCCAAGGTCGCATTCGTCGGCAGCTTCGCCTTGATTCCGTTCGTTCTGTTCTTCAATCTCTATCCCAATTGGGGCGCCACGCTGTACGGTGAAGTTCGCGGCGCCGGAGACTTCCAGCGAAACGTCCGCGCCATGGGCTATTCAGTGATCGTCAATACCGTCCTGGCAGTCCTGGCACTGATTCTCCTGGCCAAGGTCATGACCGACACGTTCTACAACTCGGCCAACGCCGTGGCCGGGGTTCCGATTCCGTTGACCTATCCGGGAATGCTGGCGGCGTACACCACCACCAACCATCTGTTGCAGCTCTGGATGGTCGTCGCCCTGAGCATGTTCTTCTGGGGCTGGTGTGGCACTGTTTTCCTGTCTAGCTCACGAGTGGTGTTCGCGGTGGCCTTCGACCGCGTGATCCCCGAGTGGTTTTCCAAAGTGGCCAGGAATGGCGCTCCGCTCAACGCGCTGATTACCATGCTGATTCCTGGTCTGATCCTGTCGGTGCTGTACTCGTACCAGGTGCACAGTTTCCAGACGCTCACGTTCGATGCCACCCTGGTCATCGCGGTCACCTTCCTGGGCAGTACCATCGCCGCCATCGTTCTTCCCTGGAGGCAGCGGGACACGTACAACGGATCGCCGATTGCGAAGTATCAGATTGCCGGGATACCAATGATTTCCATCGCCGGAGTGATCTTCGCCGGATTTCTGGTCTGGACGCTGTACGAGTGGCTGCAAAATAGTCTGTACGGCTTGAACAGCCACACCTCGCTGGTGTTCCTTGGCATTCTGTATGTCGGCTCGCTGCTGATCTACGGAGCGTCGCGCCTCATACGGAGCCGCGAAGGGATCGATCTGGGCGCCATCCATCAGGAGATTCCGGTCGAATAGAGCATTCGTGGCACACTGATTTGCTCTGTGCGGTGATTTGTAGGGGTCGTGCTCCGACCGAACGGTTCGGGCACGGCCCCTAGCGATACCCGGCGGGATCGATGATAGAGCGCCGCAGCAGGCCCAGATTAGAAACAGAAGAGGAAGGGGAATGTATGAGTGTCGACGTGGCAACAGTGCGATCCGTCGAAGTTCCAACCAGGATCGTGCATGGACCGGGCGCGATTGCTCAATTAGGCGAGCTTGTCGCCGAGTTGGGAGTTAGCCGGCCGCTTCTCATTACCGATCGAGGCGTCAAGGCGGCGGGAATCGCCGACACCACCCTTGCCTATCTTCGCAACGCGGTAGTCTTCGACCAGGTATATCCCAATCCAGATATCGAACTGGTTGGGCGGGTAAGCGCCGTGTATCGCGATGAAGGCTGTGATGGCCTGGTTGCCCTCGGCGGCGGCAGTTCGATGGACACCGCGAAGTCCGTGGGTGTTGAAGTGACCCACGGCGGTTCCATTGCCGACTACGAGTACGATCACACTCCTATCACTCGCCGGATTCCTCCGCTGGTGGCGGTACCGACCACGGCGGGCACCGGCAGCGAGGTAACCCTGTGGGCAGTGATCACCGATCATGCCCGGCAGGTGAAGTTCAATGTCGGCGGGACGCCGCTCATCGGCGCCCACGTGGCCCTGCTCGATCCCAGGCTCATGGTGGGCCTTCCGCCCGCAGTAACGGCGGCGACGGGAATGGATGCCCTGTCACACGGCATCGAGTGCTACACCTGTGATTACCATCAACCGTTTAACGATGCGATGGCCCTGGCGGCGATCGAACTGGTCGGCAAGTGGCTGCGCCTCGCGTACCGGGACGGTAGCAATCTCGAAGCACGTACGAACATGGCGCAGGCCGCTACCTTTGGTGGGCTGGCATACGGAACCGAGAGCGCCGGCGCAGCGCATGCTATGAGTCAGTCTGCCGGCGGCGTGCACGATTGCGCGCACGGCGCGCTGACTGCCCGCATCCTGGGTCCGGTGTGCGAATTCAACGTCCCGGCATCGCCCGAGCGGTACGCTCGGATTGCGCAGGCATTGGGCGTCAATACTCGCGGCCTATCGGAGCTCGACGCCGCCTACGCCGGCGTCGAAGAGGTCTATCGTTTGACCGAGGATGTCGAGATTCCGACTCTGGCTGACCTGGGCTTTTCTACCGATGAAATCCCGATGCTGGCACGCATGGCGTTCGAGGATCCGCAAACGATAGGGAATCCGCGTCCGGCCGGCATCGCGGACTACGAGGAGATCTATCGAAACACGTTCGGGCGAGGATCGCGATGACCGCGGGATCCGAGCCGGATGTAGCCATGCCGCCAGAGGTAAGCGGGACCTCCGTGATTCACCACGGCATGTATCTCGATGGAGAGTGGGTCGAGAGTGAATCGGGCGCCCGCATGGATGCCTTCAGTCCCAGCACCGGCCAGCGTATCGGAACCGTTCCCGAAGGGACGCGAGCGGATGTGCGGCGGGCGATCGAGGCCGCCAACGCGGCGCAGCGCGCCTGGGCGGCCCGGTCGCCATTCGAGCGAGCCGAAGTACTGGAGGGAGTGGCGTCGATCATCGATCAACGGCGCGATGATCTTGCCCTCACTCTGACCCTCGACCAGGGTAAGCCGCTGCGCACCGAGGCATACGGTGAGGTTGCCGAGCTGATCGAGTACTTCCGGATGGCGGCGGCGGACGCACGGCGTCTCGAAGGAGCAATGCCCGCTTCGATCGACGCCGCCAAGCGAGTGCTGGCCTATCGCGTTGCTCGCGGGGTAGTGGGCATTATCACCCCGTGGAACTGGCCGTACACCATGCCGGCAGAGGTGTTGGCTCCGGCCCTGGCCTCGGGGAACGCGGTAGTCTGGGTGCCGGCGCCGACGACCTCGGTCTGTGCCGTCAAGCTGGCGGAGTGCATCGTGGAGGCGGGGTTTCCTCGAGGCATCTTCAACATGGTGACCGGGCTCGGGCCGGTAGTAGGCGACGAGGTGGCGGCCAATCCCGGCACCCATGCCGTCGCCTTCATCGGCTCGATTGCGACCGGTCATCAGGTTGCCGCGCGGGCCGCAGGGAAAGCTCTGCTGCTGGAAATGGGCGGAAACGGACCGATGGTCATTCTGGAGGACGCCAATCTCGATCGAGCTGCCGAAGCGAGTCTCGCCGCCGCATTTCTCTGCGCGGGCCAGAGCTGCACCGCGGGAGAGCGGTTTCTGGTACATGAAAGTGTCCATGATGCCTTCCTGGAGAAATTGCGGGTGGCAGTCGCCCGCTCGATCCTGCTTGGCGATCCATTCGCCGCTACGACCACTATGGGTCCGCTCAATAATGAACCCACCGCCGGAAAAATGGATCGGCACATTGCCGATGCTGTTGACCGCGGAGCCGATCTAGTAGCGGGCGGAAGCCGTGCCGCCGGATTCCCGACCGACCTGTACTACCAGGCGACTGTGCTCGACCGGGTGACGCCCGAGATGCAGGTTGCGGTTGAGGAAACGTTCGGGCCTATCATTCCAATCTCGACGATCAAGAGTGAGAACGAGGCGCTTGAGATCCTCAATTCCTCCCCGTATGGGTTGCTGACCGCCATCTGGACTCGCGATCTCGCTCGCGGACTCCGATTCGCCGAAGCGGCTCGCGCCGGTTGGGTCAATATCAATGAATCGACCAATTACTGGGAGAGCCAGTTGCCTTTTGGGGGGCGTGCCGGTTCGCAATCCGGTGTGGGTCGTGTTGGTGGTCGCTACGCGATGGAGACATTCACCGAACTGAAGACCGTGGTGATTACGTTGGATTGAGCGAGGGATCACGCACTGACCTCAGCGCCGGTGTGGCCAGGACCATGATTCCGAGGACGAGGCACACACCGCCTAACGCCGCCGCCGAAAGAGCGAATACCGGACGAATGCCCAGCGTGGCCGCCACGGCTCCGCCCAACAACGGTCCGCCACCAAAGCCGAGCGATGAAGCCGCACCCAGCATCCCGAAGGCGGTACCTCTAGCACCGGGAGGACTGGTCATCGCCGCCCAGATGCCAACGAGACTGAAGAGCGCGCCCAGGGCGAAAGCGGTGCCGGCCCGCAGCAGGAGAAAGGTGGTGAAGCTGCCGGCGAACGTTTGCGGCAGCAAGAGCAGCGCACTCAACGCCATGGCGCCGATCAGTAGCCTCTGCAGGCCGAGTCTCCGTTGCAGCCGTCCGGCGAGATACGCGCCCGCGGCCGACGCCAGGCCGGAGAGGGCGAAGACCCAGCCGGTATCGGAAGCGACTTGCCGCGCACTGTGCAGGAGCTCCTGCACAAAGAGGGGAATGATCGGGAAGTAGGCGGTGGCACACAGTTGTACCACCAGGGTCAACAGCAAGGCGACGACAAATGGTCTCACCGACAGCACGGAGCGCATCGAGGGCTTCTCACTTCGGTTGGTCCCGGCCAGGCGGTGGCTGGGTTCGTGGACGTACAGGAACACGACTACCGCTGCCGCTGCAATGATCGCCCCGGCGCCCACAAAAGCGGCTCGGTAGCCGAACATCTGAGCCATCACACCGCCCGCTAGCGGACCGACGGTGGCGCCCACGGAAATACTCATCTGCAAAAGGCCCATCGATCGTCCGGCTTCTTTTTCCGGAACCGTCGCCGCCACCAGGGCCTGTGAGGAGTACACCGTACCGGAAAGAGCTCCTTGAACCATGCGCAGTGCCAGCAGTATAGCCGGTGTCGGCGCGAAGCCCATGAGCGCCAGCATTACCGCGGCGCAGATCATGGCACGCAACAACATCAGACGGTAGCCGAATTTGTCCGCCACCGATCCCCAGATCGGACCAAAGATCGCGGCCGGAATGGCCGGTCCGAAGCCGATGAGTCCGGCCCAGAGAGCGGTCTGACCCAGTCCCCGTACCCCAAGGTCGTGCTGCAAATACAGCGGAATGAACGGTAGAGTGAAGTCAAAGCCGACGATAGCGGCAGCTTGCGCGATACAGACGGCGATCAGCGTGGCTCGCCAGCCACGCCCGGAAGCATCCGCCCCCGAATCATCGTGGGACACTGAACCCCCTCTTGTCTCTGCGGCGTGAAGTGAGGCACGTCGGGCGCGCAGCCTACGACCAGAGACACACCGTCGAGGCGGGCGAGATAATGTCAGCCTTCCCGCCAGGAGCGGTAAAATAACCGCTCAGTCTACCATTTGGTGTCTCTTGAACGCTAATGTGTCGGAAAGGCACACACCTGTGTGGAACTCAACCCAACGAGATTGCGGGCAACGAGTCGTGGAGCGTTCGTGGGGCGGTGCCGCTCTATGGGGTTCGCCCCACCGCAATCTCACGACTAGACGCAGAATTCTCCGTTCCGCGAGAATAACTCACCGTCGACGGTCACCTCACCGCCGTCACGCATGTCGTACACCATGTCCCAGTGCAACGCCGACTCATTTACCCCGCCGGTTTCGGGGTACGACCGGCCCAGAGCCATGTGGAGCGTGCCGCCGATCTTCTCGTCGAATAGCGTGTTCTTGGTAAATCGTTGGATGCCGGGATTCATGCCGAACGCAAATTCGCCGAGACGTCTGGCACCATCATCCATTGCCAGTGCCTCATGCAAGAAAGCTTCATCGCTGCGCGCCGTGGCTTCCGTTACTCTGCCGCCATCGAAGACCAGGCGCACGCCCGAAACCTCGCGACCGCTCAAGTAGGCAGGAAAGGTGAACTCGATGACGCCGTTGGTGCCGTCTTCATTCGGACCGGTGAAGATTTCGCCGCCGGGGAAGTTTTCCTTCCCGGTGTCGGTGATCCAGGTGCGGCCACCCACCGAGACTTCGAGGTCCGTGCCGGGCCCGACAATACGAACCGTATTTCGACCGTTGAGCCACTCGATGATCTCGTTTTGTCGGGCGCCCATGCGTCGCCAGGCTTCGGCCGGATCGTCCTCCTCCAGGAGTCCGGCGCCGTAGACGAAGTCCTCATAGGCCCGCAGCGACATGTTGGCATCCTGGGCGCCAGCCGGTGTGGGATAGGCGGCGAGCGTCCAGTGGAGTTCGCCGGCGGCGGCGCGATGCATCACCATTTCAAGAATTTCCTCGCGTGACTTGCTGCTGATTGCCAGCCTGGCTGGGTCGATTCCTGCCATGGCGCGGGTATTGCGCGGTGCCATGATCGAGATCAGCGCATCGGCGGTCTCATTTACGAGACGGCTAATGGGAGAAACCCAGCGCAGTTGCTCATCATCGGCAAGAGTCAAAACCGCTTCCTGGGCATCCTCCGAAACGAATTGCACAGTGGCGTGGCCACCGGCCCTGGTCACCGCCGCGGCACAGGCGACAACGAGCGGCTCACCGGGCAGGGGCGACTGGATGACGACCCAGTCGCCGCGTTTCACGGCAACGGAGTAATTCACCAATACGTCGGCCATCTTCGCTACGCGAGGGTCCATAAAGGCTCCTGACTGAAAGAGAATGTCGTCCTACAACTCGGACGCGGCAGTGCTCGAGGAAGTGGAACACATGGCAGAAGGGACGGCACCGGTTTCTGGTGTGCCGCCGGACAGCGTGGCAAGCAACTCAGCGGTCAGCTCCAACAGCGAAGGGAGCCGCAAATCGGCGGCAAGCAGGCGAGGATCTGATGCCAGATGTGGATCGGGAATGACGATGCAATACATGCCTGCGGCCTTGGCCGACAGCACCCCGTTTGGTGAATCTTCGATGGCAAGGCAGGTTGACGGCGGAAGTCCAAGTGCCGAGGCGGCCCGAAGATAGACCGCCGGATGCGGTTTACCTTCCGCTTCATTCTCGCCGGAGGCAATGGCATCGATGTACTCACCGATACCCAATCGGCTCACCACGGCGCCGATCAGTTCCTCACCGGAGGACGACGCGATGGCTACGGGCAGTCCGGCATCGCGGATAGTCGATAACGCCTCGATCACTCCGGGCAGCGGCTCCCCCTCGTGCAAGACATGGGCGATCACGGCACGCACGATCTCCTCAGTGACCTGGGCTGGGGTTGGTCCTTCCCAGGGATGCCGATCATACCAGAGCTGGACCACCTCGGCGACGCGCACGCCCATGGTCTGCATACACTGGGCTTCGGTGAGATGAAGGCCGACCCGGCCGAAAACCTCGATCTCGACGCGGCGCCAGATCGGCTCGGTGTCGATCAGGATACCGTCCATGTCGAAGATCACAGCGCGTATTCGATTCACTCACCAAGCTAGCAGGCAGACCGGAATCGATCCCAAAATTGGGACTCGGTAAGATAAGGCAGACGGTCCTCGCGCGGCTGGTGTCGGCTGGTGCAGGCGCTCGAGGAATCTAGGGGAGGTCTGAATGCACGCTGCCGGCCTGGCGGCTCTGGCCCCGATTACCGACATTGATTTGGTGGAGCGCCTTCTCGGCAATGAGATCGAGCTCCAGACCCTGCTGGACGCCGCCGGCACGTTGCGCGATGCCGCACATGGCCGGCGAGTCACCTACTCGCGGAAGGTGTTTCTGCCGCTTACTCAGTTGTGCCGCGATCGGTGTGGGTATTGCACCTTTGCGCAGGCGCCGCGCGCCAACGAACCGGCGTTCATGACCGTCGAGCAGGTGCTCGCAGTGGCCCGACGGGGGGCGGAGTTGGGCTGTCACGAGGCGCTCTTCACCCTCGGCGACCGTCCCGAAAAACGCTGGAAGCGCGCCCGCGAAGAGTTGGCGGCGGCGGGATTCGACACGACCATCGAGTACCTGACCTACGTCGCCGGCAGGGTGTTGCGCGAGACCGGGCTCGTGCCGCATATCAATTGCGGCCTGGTAAATGAGGCCGAAATGGCTCTGCTGCGCCAGGTATCCGCCAGTCAGGGCTTGATGATCGAGCAGACCAGCGACCGGCTGCTCCAGCGTGGTGAGGCCCACTGGGCTGCGCCCGATAAAGTGCCGGCGAAGCGGCTCCGTGTGGTCGAGTTGGCGGGCAAACTTCGGGTCCCGTTCACCAGCGGCGCACTCATCGGCATCGGCGAGTCGCTCCGCGAACGCGCCGAGACGCTGGTGACGATGGGGAAGCTTGGCCGTACGGCGCAGGTGCAGGAGATCATCATCCAGAACTTCCGGGCCAAGCCGGACACTCACATGGCCGGCAGTCCGGAGCCATCACTGGCCGAATTCCTCCGTGCCATCGCGGTTACCCGGCTGTGCCTGGGAGCCGAACCGAATCTACAGGCGCCTCCCAACCTGACGCCCGTCGAGTACCCCCTGTTAGTGCGCGCCGGCATCAACGACTGGGGCGGCATATCGCCATTGACCAGGGACTACGTGAATCCGGAAGCACCGTGGCCGCAGATCGACCACCTGGCGGCAGCGTGCGCCGACGCCGGCTTCCAGCTCTGCGAGCGTCTCACCGTGTACCCGGAATATCTGCACGACTACGAGACCGCCTCTCTCTGGCTCGATCCTCTCGTTCTGCGACACACGTTCGAGGTAGCCGATTCCGAGGGATTGGCTCGTCAGGACGACTGGTGGCCGGGGGCAGTGATTCCTCTGCCGCCGACGAAGATAGCCGCTCCGGTGGTCCGCCCCGAGCTCGATGCCGCACTCAGTCGCGCCGAACGCGGCGAAGAGTTGATGGAGAAGGAGATTGAGTCACTCTTCACCGCCCGCGGTGCCGAGTTCGATCGCCTCTGCCGGATCGCTGACAGCGTGCGCCGGGAGCGATGCGGCGAGACCATTACCTTTGCCATCAATCGCAACATCAACTACACCAACATCTGCTATTTCAAGTGCCAGTTCTGCGCCTTTTCCAAAGGCAAGCTGGCGGAGAATCTGCGCGGCAAGCCGTACCGACTGGGCATCGAGGAGGTGGTGGAGCGCGTTCGCGAAGCACGCGACCGCGGCGCTACCGAGGTCTGCATGCAGGGTGGTATCCATCCCGACTACACCGGCGATTTCTACCTGGAGCTACTCAGTGCGGTGAAGGCTGCTGTGCCCGAGATTCACGTTCACGCCTTCTCCCCGCTGGAGGTCTTTCAGGGTGCCCGCACCAGTGGAAGGACGATCGAACAAATGCTACAGGCACTTCACTCCGCCGGCCTGGGGAGCTTGCCGGGCACCGCCGCCGAGGTGCTGGATGACCGGATTCGTCGTATCATCTGCCCGGACAAACTGAATACATCCGAGTGGGTCGAGGTTGTATCGACCGCACACCAGGTCGGGATCCCGACCACCTCGACCCTTATGTTCGGCCATGTCGATGGGCCGGAGCACTGGGCACGCCATCTGGTTGTGCTGCGCGATCTGCAACGCGCGACCGGCGGGATCACCGAGTTCGTTCCACTGCCGTTCGTCCATATGGAAGCGCCGCTCTACCGCAAGGGTAGAGCGCGCCGGGGCCCGACTTTCGAGGAATCGATCAAGATTCACGCCGTCGCCCGTCTGGCGCTGCGCGGCTACATCGACAATATTCAGGCATCGTGGGTAAAGCTGGGACCGGATGGATGTCTGGTGGCGATGCAGGCCGGCTGCAACGATTTTGGTGGGACGTTAATGAACGAAAGTATCTCGCGCGCTGCCGGCGCCAGTTACGGCCAGGAGCTGCCCCCCGAGGAGATGGTGCGGCTCATCCGGTCGATTGGCCGAACCCCCGTGCAGCGGACCACGCTGTATCGGCCGCTGCGGGAGTTTGAGAGAGACACGGTACTGGCATAGCGAATTCACTTGACCGTAAATAGTGGAACGTCAGGCAGAGGCACCTGAATAGCGCCTGAGGCCAAAACGCCAGACCAGGCGCGTGATTGCGAGCAGCGCAATGGTGAGGGCCACCGCCCCGATCATCGTTTGACCGGTAAGACGGCCGGTGAGCGCCTCGGCCGGTACGGTGACGGCAAAGGCGATCGGCACCAGAAACGTAAGTCCGTAGCGCAGCCAGATCGGATAGATCCCAACCGGGTACCGTCCTGCGTTGTACACTCCCTGAAACAGCTCGACCAGATGCCACATACTGGTGACCCAGAACGCCAGGGACGTCAGAATCATCCAGAAGCAATAGATCATGACGGTTCCCAGCACGAGCACCAGGACGAATTCGCCTACCTCCAGGGCGCCAATCTGCGAGTTCAGCCGCAGGGCGCCGATGACTATCACAATTAGCCCGGTCAAGATGTCCACCGACTCCCAGATCTCCACTTCACGTACGCTGCACATGAGCTGGGCATCGACCGGTTTGGTCAGGGCGTAATCGAGCGTGCCCTGCTGGATGTCCTGCATCAGGCGGGTCATGTTGGGCTGAATGGTGGTCTGAATCACGCCGCCCATGATGGTGAAGATGCCCATCACGATCAAGAGCTGCGCCGGGTTCCAACCGTGGAGTGACGAGGTGTGGCTGAAGATCAACCAGAGACTGATCAGCCCCGTGGAAATTGCGAGGAGCGACTGGAACAGTTGAAGCAGGAAGTTGACGCGATACTGCAGTTCGTTCATGGCGCCAATGCGGAAGAAGGTCCACGAGATGCGTAGCCGATCCATGGTCAGTTCCCCACTGCCGAGTAGTGACGCACACAGACGCGCCAGACCAATTGCAGGACGATGAACCCGCCAACGATCCAGGCGGCCTGCGCGGCCAGGCCGAGGAGAAGCTGCTGGCTCGAGAGTTTGCCGATGAGCGCCAGAATTGGGAACTGGAAAGTCCATTGAAAGGGGAGGAAGTTCGCCACGACTTGCACCCAGTGCGGCATCAACGAGAGCGGCACTAACCGCCCCGATAGCAGCGTCTCGGCGGTCAGGTAGAGCTGAAATATGGCGGCTACGCGGGTGGTCCAGAACGTCACCAAACCGAGCATCCACTGATTGACGCTGCGAATCAGATAGGCGCCCCAGATGGCGAAGAAGAACACCAGCACCTCCTGCCAGGTAGGGCTGACGGTCGGATGGAACGCGATGACCAGGACGGCCGCAATCGGCAGCCACATGATGACGCACATGATGCGCGTTCCGGCAAAGTAGGCCAGATCCCAGTGGATCGGATGCATCGGGCGCAGGAGCATGGCGGAAAATTGGCCGGAACGAATCCGATCTTCCCACCCGTATGGGGTAAAGACGATATTGACATTCCGCACCAGCGTCCAGACGATGTAGTAGGCGACAAACTGGCCGGCGGTATAACCGGCTACGCTCCCACCGTGCGCGTTGGCAATCGTTGACCAGACGACGAGATAGACGACCGGCTCCGCGATCATGCCGATCATATAGAAGTACGTACTCACGCGGTACTGGATCTCGGCCATCACGCCGATTTTCATCAGTTGCCGGTAGAGATCGAGGTACGCGGTCACGCCGTCAACTCGCGCGAGGGCGCGTCCTGAGCGAATACTTTGCGAATGACGTCCTCGATGGGCGGCTCTTCCACCGTGAGGTCGGTGACCGCCAGGTCGGCGAGGAGGCGAGCCGTCACTCTGGGCGTCTCCGCTTTGGGCACCCGTAGCAGTACGCGGTCCGCATCCTGACTCATCACCTCGCCGTACCGGGAAAGATCGATGGTCGGGTCCTCGATCGTCACGCCCACTGTTTTGTAGGCGGAGAAGCGATCGATCAGCGCGGCCAGCGATCCATCAAACAGCAGGCGGCCATGGTGAATGACGATGACTCGCCGGCAGAGGGCCTCGACATCGGCCATGTAGTGGCTGGTGAGCACGATGGTAGCGCCGTAGCGGTGGTTGTATTCGGCCAGGAAGGTGCGGATACGCGCCTGCATGGTGACGTCGAGGCCGATAGTCGGTTCGTCCAGGAAGAGGACTCGCGGCCGCTGTAAAAGCGACGCCGCGATTTCTACCTTCATGCGCTCGCCCAGGGAGAGGTTACGAACCGGCTTGCGAACCAGGTCCCCAATTTCGAGCAGCTCGACGAATTCATCTCGCGTCTGCCGGAACTGCTGTTCTGGGATGCGATAGATTGCGCGGTTGAGCTCAAACGAGTCGAGCGCCGGAAGGTCCCATTGAAGCTGATTGCGATTGCCCATGACCAGCGTCATCTGCCGCAGATACTCTTTGTCCCGGCGCTGCGGTACATAGCCCAATACGCGGGTATCGCCGGATGTGGGGTGAAGCAGCCCCGAGAGCATCTTCAGCGTCGTGGTCTTGCCGGCGCCATTTGGTCCGAGGAATCCGACCACTTCACCCGGCTGAATATCGAAGGAGATGCTGTCGACGGCGCAGACTGAACGCCAGCGTCGACGAAAGATGCTTCGCAGGGCGGCGCCAAGGCCGGCTTCGCGTTCGGGAATCCGGTAGGTCTTGGTCAACTGCGCGACATGAATCGCGGCTGATGAATGCAGACTCAACCGATTTTCCGCGCTATCCAGACGTCTTCCGAGGGCCAACGACGAGCCCAGTCCACGGTCACAAACGGATATCGCGTGGTAGCAATTTCATCAGGCTGCAGTTCGACCAGATTCAGCAACTCGAATGCGTTCTCTCGCAGGAGCCTGATCCAGTCTCCGTAGCCTAGATGGAATTCCACCGAGTCGTCATCCGGCCACTCGAACCGGTGCATGCCGAAGTAGTCTCGCCGCAACAGATCGGTGGCAGGCAATCCGTCCTCATCTGGTACACAGAGCATCAACAGCGTACTGTTCACCAGGAAGATGAGGTCGCCCCCGGGGCGCAACACTCGCGCGGCTTCCGGAATCCAGCGATACGGATCACACCAGATGCTCGCACCATACTCGCTTATCGCCAGATCGAAGCTCGCATCAGGGAATGGCACGTTTTCGGCGTCGCCATGAATCAGCGGAAAGCTGAGACCAAACTCGCGCTGCAACCTACGAGCTGTCTCCAGCTGCTTGCTCGAGTTGTCGATGGCGGTGACGCGGGCGCCACGGCGTGCCAGCCAGGAAGAAATGTAGGCCGTGCCACAACCGAGTTCGATGGTATCGCGTCCGGCGACATCAGGAAGTATGTGCAACCGCGAGTCGGGAATGCCCCAGATTCCCCAGCGTGGTTCACTTTGCCAGGAGCGACGCCCCGGTTCGGCATACTCTGCTGCCTGTTGGTCCCAGTGGGTCCGATTGCGCAGTACATGTTCGGCGGTCATGAGCCCTATCTATCACTTGGTCCGGGTGGGACGCACCCGTCGCACCTCGCGGTAACGCGGAATCAGATGCGGTTTCCAGCCGGCGAGATGGAGGGCGCGAACCCCTACATGCAGAGTACGGCCCAGGTAATTGCCAATGCCCAGCGCGATCAGACCGTCGTTCAGTAGCGCCACACTCGTACCGATACCGGCGGCATCGACGAAGAGCCGCCAGGCCATGCGGAAGGCGAGGAGCCCAAACAGGACCGCGGCATAGCGCCAGCCGCCAAATTGAAAGATCAGTTCGGTCTTGTCATCGCGCCAGACCCGGACGATCCCTCCCGCCACCAGTCCGCTGAACACACCGACGACCGCGCTGGCTTGCACAAAGATCTGGCTGGCAGTATCGGCATGATTGAGATAGCGAAGGGCGAGGTAGGCGGCGCCCATTGCGGGGAGGATGAAGTCTCGGCGCGTGACCGGACGCTGAATGCTCTGCCGGTACAGCAGATAGGCGAACAGTATTCCGGCGAGGACGGTGGTGTCGAAGGAATCCAGAGTACGTCTCCGTCAGCGAGTTGGATTGTATCGAAGGACGAGAGGCCATTCAGCGAGTATCCGGTGGCAGTATTCTCCCACGACGAGGAGTGTTGTGTCGCGCGGGGGGAGTTCAGATGCCAATGATCCGAACCGAAGTACTACCACCTGCCAGGATGGCCATGTCGCCAGTATCGCCCGTGAGCACAATGCTTGGCCCACGGCGTAACGCCTCCGCCATGATGAGGGCGTCGATCGCATCTGTCGTCCCAGTGAGACCCAGTAACTCGCCGGCACGTCGAGCGAGCGGCAGATCGATAGGAGGCACGTCTGCTGCTCGAAGAACGCGATGTATCGGAGCATCATGTGGCCCTCCGCGAACTGATTGCGCAACGACTCCCGGCGGGACGACAACCTCATCGCCCCGATCTCGCGCCCTCCGAATAGCTGCCGCTACCAATGCGTTACCGCGAGTGAACCCGATGACTGCTCCTGTGTCGAGGATCAGTCGGGCCATTGGGAGGCTATCTTGGCCGATGCCTCCGGCGGTATCGGACCAAAGTCACGTTCCCACTCGTCCAGTAAGTCCGATTGCCGATCGGCCAGTACCTGCTTTCTTAGTCCTGCGTTGACGTACGCTGAGAGACTGTTACCATTTACACGGCGACGCGCCTCAGCAATAAGCTGAGCATCGAGGCTCAATGACACTTTTTCAGTTTTCATGCACTTATCCTACCACAGTAGGATGAATTGGCGAGAAAAACCCGCTGCATATTGCCGGCCCTATCTCTCGTATGCCAGTGCAGCCAGCCGGGCCACGCCTTCACGAATCTCGTCTTCGGTCAGTCCGGCGAACCCCATGAGGAAGGTGGGGTATTCCGGAGGAACCTCATAGTATGGCGAGGCCGAGCGCAGGGCGATCCCTCGTTCGGCGGCGCGAGCGGCGAGATCTGATCCGGTCGAGGAAATCCGCAGCGTGACCAGCATGTTCAGTCCGCCGTGATGTCCACCGGTGATTGCCGTTGCACCGAAGGCATCGTCGAGCGCGCTCAGCAGCGCATCGCGGCGATGCCGGTAGAGGCGCCGCATGCGGCGAATGTGACGCTCGTAATCGCCCGATTCCATGAATTGCGCCAGCGCCGCCTGCTCTAGCATCGAGGTGCCACCATCCCAGGCCAGCTTCGCCGCCATGAAGGGCCTCACCAGGGCGGGCGGCAACACCAGGAACCCGATCCGGAGGCCAGCGAGCAGCGACTTGGAAAAGGTGCCGGCGTAGACCACGAGACCACTCTGATCGAGCCCTTGCAGCGATTCCACCGGCCGCCCTTCGTAACGGAACTCGCTGTCGTAATCATCCTCGAAGACCAGACATCCGGTGTCGGCAGCCACCTCGAGCAGAGCCATCCGCCGGCCGAGTGAGAGCGTGGCGCCAGTTGGGACGTGGTGTGAAGGCGTAACGTGCACCAGACGCTGCGGCCCGGCAGCAGCTACTCGTTCCACGAGCATACCGTCCTCGTCGACCGGAATCCGATTGACCCGCAGACCACGAGCCGCCAGCGCCTGTCTGGCAACCGGATAGCCCGGCTCCTCGACGGCCACCGGATCGCCGCTCTCAAGAAAGAGCTGCGCTACCAGGTTCAAGCCCTGCTGGGTGCCGTTGACGATCACGATCTGGTCGGGTGAGCAATTCACTGCCCGGAAGCGCGACACGTGACCGGCAATGGCCGTGCGCAATCCTTCATGGCCGCCTATGGGCGGATAGGGCGCGAGGTGTTCGCGATCCTCGTTCAACGCCCGATCGACGCTCGCGCGCCAGGCATTCCAGGGAAAGGCGTCGTTGGCGATCCGGTGCGGCCGGAAGTCAAAGCGCCAGGGGGCGGCCTGCTCGCTGGCCGAGTGCGTCTCCACTCCCGCCAGCACCTGGCGTCCCCACGCCGATAAAGGCGTTTGCGCCCCGGAGCGGCCTCGCTCGATCGACACCGCCCGGCCGTCGTGAACCGTCCCCTCGAGTAAATCGGGCGCGACGTAGGTGCCGGAGCCGTGCCGGCCAAAGATGTACCCTTCCGAGTGGAGCTGGTCGTACGCCTCGGCCACGGTTGTGCGCGACAGGGCGAGATTCACCGCCAGCGCGCGAGTGGCGGGCAGCTTGTCGCCCGACTTGAGTCGCCCGGTGAGGATTGCCGACCGAACGCCATCGTAGACCTGGCGGTGCAGCGGCACTTCAGACGTCGGATCGACGGCCACCAACAGATCCGGCGAGGACATTAGTCGCCGCTCTTCACCATATCGATGAAGTACCGATGCAGGCGCGTATCGTCGGTCAGCTCCGGATGAAAGGCGGAGACCAGCAGATTGTCCTGTCTGGCGGCCACGGCGCCAGTTCCATTGAGCGACGCCAGCACTTCTACGTCCGCGCCCACGCGCGTAATGACGGGAGCGCGAATGAAGACGGCGTGCAGTGACGGCTCGCCGATGGCGGGCATGTCGAGGTCGGTCTCGAAACTTTCGCGTTGACGGCCGAAGGCATTTCGCTGAACGCCAATGTCCATGCCACCGATCGTTGGTTGATCGGCGCCGGCATCCTCGACATCGTCGGCCAGCAATATCATGCCGGCGCAGGTGCCGTAGACGGGAAATCCGTCTCGTACGCGTTTCCGCAGAGGGTCGAGCAGTTCAAAACGGCGGAGCAGCTTCCCGATGGCGGTACTTTCGCCACCGGGAATGATCAGTCCGCCGATCTGATCGAGCTGCGCTATTTGTCTTACCGCAACGCTCTCGGCCCCCGATCGGGCCAGCATGGCCCGATGCTCGGCGACGTCACCCTGTAGGGCCAGGACGCCGATCGTCGTCATTACCAGCCTCGTGTCGCCAGCAGTTCTCGTTCCGGAATCGAGCTGATCTCCAGACCTCGCATCGCTTCGCCCAGGCCGCGACTGCTATCGGCAACAATGGCCGCATCCTCATAGTGGGTCGTGGCCTCGACGATGGCGCGAGCGCGCCTTGCCGGATTGTCACTCTTGAAGACTCCCGATCCGACAAATATGCCATCGGCACCCAGTTGCATCATGAGCGACGCATCGGCAGGCGTGGCCACGCCGCCAGCGCAGAAATTCACCACCGGTAGGGTGCCGTGTTCGTTGATAAAACGGATCAGATCGAGAGGAGCGCCCAGTTCCTTTGATTCCGCCACCAGTTGTTCGGAGGTCAGGCTCTTGCACGCGCCTGATACCGTCGACCACGGCGCGCATGTGCCGTACCGCTTCGACGATGTTGCCCGATCCTGCCTCGCCCTTGGTGCGGATCATGGCCGCACCTTCGGCAATCCGGCGGAGCGCTTCGCCCAGGTCGCGGGCGCCGCAGACAAAGGGAATGGTGAATGCGTGTTTGTCGATATGGTACTTGTCGTCGGCCGGCGTCAGTACTTCACTTTCGTCGATATAGTCGACGCCAAGTGCCTGCAATATCTGCGCTTCGGCGAAGTGGCCGATACGGCACTTGGCCATCACCGGAATCGTCACCGCGTTCTTGATCTCCTCGATGAGCAGTGGATCGCTCATGCGCGCGACGCCGCCCATGGCGCGGATATCGGACGGCACGCGCTCCAGCGCCATCACGGCCACCGCGCCCGCCTCTTCGGCAATGCGAGCATGCTCGGCCGTGACCACGTCCATAATGACTCCGCCCTTGAGCATCTGCGCCAGACCTGCCTTGGTCCGCATCGTTCCAGTTTCCATGTCACACTCCTTCTGAACCACGGCGCTCAATGGCACCATTGAGGCGATGGTACCGCGAAAGTGGCCCGTTCGCCAGGTCCAATTCTAGTGTAAATGATGATGCCAATTTCAACTGCGTGCGGGCATCCGGCCGAGTCCGTTCGCTGCCACGGGCGATGTGACGGCAGGATATCCGACAATAGGTGCACGAGGAGCGCAACAACATGAGTTTGGACGAGTATCAGGAACCCAAAGGCGCCTATTTCACGGCGGCACTGGTAGCGCATTTCGATGAGGCCGGCGCGGCCGAAGCCGCCGTCGGGGCATTGCGCGATGCCGGCTTCACCACTCGCGACATTCAGATCGGACGTGGCCACGGCCATTGGCATCAGCATGCCGAGGATCACCATGTGACCGTCATTGTCAGCGAGCCGACCCCCGGCATGCTGGAGGAGGCGCGACGTGTGTTGACCGCCAGCAATGCAGTGCATGTCGGGCCGTATGGAGCTGGGGGCTGAAGCGAACGTCAAGAGGTTCGTTTGATATCCGGCGTGCCTCGGTAGCGCGTTGCCCGCCGCTGGCTTTTCCCACCGGGACACTCCAGTGCATCTCTTCGGACTCTCAGGGACTGCTGCTTTTCCCCACTGGCGTGCCCAGGATGACGTACTCGTAGAGCAAGGCGGCGATGCTGCCGCCGAGGATCGGTCCAATCCAGTAGACACCCCAGTTGTCCCAGAACCCGGAAGCGAGTGCCGGACCGAACTCCCGTGCCGGGTTCATCGCCGCACCGGTCAGTGGCCCGCCCAGCAGGATGTCCACCATGACGGTGAGTCCAATACCGAAGCCGCCAATCCGGGGGGCGCGCGCATCCACGGCCGTGCCGAAAACGGCGAGCAGCAGGAACCCGGTAAGTATCGCCTCGATCAGAACGCCGGTGCCAAAACCAATGCCGGGATGAAGCGCCGGCGTGCCCAGATGCACCGCCTGCCAGGTCGCCGTGGGAAAGATTATCCGCAGAGCCAGACCGGAGAGCGTGCCGCCCACCAGTTGGGCAAGGATGTAAATCGCCGCCAGGGTCGCCGAGATTCGTCGTGTCACCAGGAACCCGATTGTGACCGCGGGATTGAAGTGCCCACCCGAGGTAGGCCCGAAGACCGTGACCATGATCGAGAGGATCAAACCATGAGCGAGCGCGATTCCAAGGAGTCCGACACCGCCGGCATACCTGTCCGTAACAATTGCGCCGGCGCCAATGAAGAAGAAGGCAAAAGTGCCGACCAACTCCGCCACCGCCGGCCTGACATATCGCTCCACTGCTTCCTCCCTCGCGTGCGCGACTTCCGTTGATTCTATGTCATGCTATCCGTTGTTGGCGGAACGACCCCAAGAATTCGGGTTGACTCAATGCTCGGTCAGCGAGTGTCCAGATCCACGTGACGGTGACACTGCGTGGGTTAAAGGGGTGGATTGACTCTGGTCAATTCGTCTATCGACGTGTATGCTTGGCGTAGTATCGCTTTGCTGTGTTAGCCGGGACTCACTGCGCCGAGTTGGCGCCCCAAGGACCATCCATGACGACATCCACATCCAGCAGAAACAACCATGCAGTTGCCCGTCTGGCAGTGATTGCCGCCATGGCATCCTTGCTGGTTGCTCTGGTACCTCGCACCACCAGCGCCAACCAGGTGACGGCTCGGGTCAAGCCCCTGGGTCAGGTGCGGTACATCCATCGCGGCCTCTCAGTCCAACCACCCAGGCAGCATGCCGGTAAAGGGAAGCTGAAGCAGTCGGTGTATTCGGCCTATCTCCTGTCCACCCAGAAACAACAGAAAGCATCCGTCGGTTTCCGTGATGGCACTGTCCTCAATCTGAATCAGCTCACTGATGCCCTGGTTCAGTCGCTGGCCAGTACCCGGCTCTCCCATGGTGAGGTCGAGCAGATGGTGAAGCCGGGATCGGCGCATCGTATCGTCACCCCGGCTGCCACTGCTTCTGCCGTCGGGACCCAGTTTGATGTCCGGAGTGAACGGGAAGATCACCATCGTGACCGTGATTGAGGGAGCGGTGCTGGTCACGACGAAGCATGGCAGAGTGGTGGTGACCTCAGGTGAGCAGACGAGGGTCCGTACCGGGAAAGCGCCAGCAGCTCCAGTCGCGGTGAATGCTCCGGCCACGGTCACCTGGGCGGCTCCCATTCCACCACCTTCAGTGCCGCTGGGCACCAATATCGCACTCGATGCCAATGGCGGCAGTATCGTCTCCTACTCCTCCCAGCGGAGTCGCCACCACTCATGCCTTCGATGCCACCAATCTGATCGATGGGGATCTGACTCGAGGCTGGCAGTCAGGCGCTGGTCTGACCACCACCCAGTCAGTGACTGTCGCCTTTCAGGGCGCGACCCCTTATCCGCTGACCGCGGTGCTCCTCGACTGTGTGGCCACTGGTGGTGAACCAGCGAGTGATGCCCTCAAGGACTTCACCATTGCGGTCTCGACCACCAGCACCGATGCTGCTGCCTTTACTCCGATATTCTCGGGTACCTGTGCTCTGACCTCCGGTGTCCAGACCTTCGCTTCTCCCGGCAGGGACCAAGGCGACCTATCTTGAGCTACTGGCACTAGACAACCAGGGTGGGAGTGATGGGATTGCAGTAGCCGAGATCGAGGTCATCAGTCCGGACGAGCCTCATGTGCTGGGTACCCCAACGCCCTCACCGACCCCAGCCGCCACCATGACACCAACGCCTACCTCGACCCCGACAGCCAGCGCGACGGACACGCCGACAGCGACGCCAACTTCGACGCCCACTGATACACCAACCGATACGCCGCTACCTACTGCAACGAGCCTCACCGTGGCACTTCCGGCGGTGATAAACACTCCTGTTCCTATTCCTACCCCGGCCATAACGTATCGCTCCGGGTTCCCATGCACCTCGGAAGTATCGTCGTTCGGCGGCAAATACTACGACACCAATACGTCCGTTCCGCTCTTTCCGGGCGACATCATCGTTCCCGGCTCGTCATACGGACAGGACACCAGCACGTTCAGCATCATCATGTGCTCATTCAGCACCCCGGAAAGACCACCAAACGCAATAACCTACACCGCAAGCGGGCAGGCGGCGTCAAATTGTTACGTCGGTCCCCACGCCACTCACCATCCAGCTACGTACTACTCACAGACCGAGTACCCTAACGGCGTCATTACTCTCTACTGCTCGGGCTAGTCCTCAGTGCGTCGTGACAATGTAAGACCGTGCCCACACAATCCCCCGCCGCAAACGATACGCGCCGAGGTTGGTGGCGATCCTGAAAAGATCCAGGCCTGGTCGCGAGTGGCGCATATCTTCACCCATTGACGCTACACTGACCGCATGAGTACCAACGGCAAGAAGGGCGACCGACCACTCTCGGTCGTGGCCTCGCGGCGGCGCCAGGAATCGTCCGACATGCCGCGGGCGCCGTTGCCTGGATTGCAGGGGCCGCGTGGGATTGCTTCCTACTTTCTAGCCGGTCTCGTGATCGTGATTCTCGTGCTCATCTTCGGCGGCATACTGCTGGCCGCGCACGTGAACGAAAACATCTGGTGGTTCCAGAGTATCGGCATGGGCGATGTCTACGGGCGTATCTGGAACACTCAGCGAAATCTCTTCCTGATCTTCGGCGCCATTGCCTACGTCTTCTTCACGCTCATCTATTTCGCGACTCGCGCCGCCACCTACCGACCGGGGCCGGATGATGCCGCCCGCTGGATCGGATCGGCGCTCACCCTGACGGTGGGGTTCCTGGCCGCGGTGGCGGCGATGATTGCCGGACATGCCATGGCCAGCCAGTGGCAACTGTACCTGCTTTCCAGCCACAGTCAGCCTTTCAACGTGACCGACCCAATCCACCATCGCGATGTCGCCTTCTACGTGTTCAATCTGCCCTGGCGCGAAACGCTCGGCTACTATGTGCTGGCGCTGCTCATCGTCGGCGCCCTCGAGCTTGCCGGCGTGGCCGCCATGTTCACCCTCTCGTCGCCGTTTCAGACGGTGAAACAGGATCTGCGGCGACTGATCGCGGTGAGCAGCCTGTTTGCCGCGGTGCTCTTTCTGTTCCTGGCCTGGCGGAATTACTACATCAACCCATACGAGCTCAATCAGCCGGGGACGGTGTACGGCGGCGGCGCAACCTTCGTACACGCCTCGCTGTGGTGGTATTCGGTGGTCGGCGCCGTCGAGGTGATAACGGCTCTGGCGCTGCTGGTGAACGTGGGACTACGCCGGGCCGCACTGACCGGATTGGTCGTTATCCCCATCGTCGTGGGCATCGCCGCCTCCGCCGGACAGGGCATTTTTCAGCGGTTCGTGGTCTCGCCGAATGAGCTGAGCGCCGAGTTCACCTACCTCGGCTGGACATTACATAACACCCAGCATGCCTACGGAATCGACCAGTGGAACGTGCGTCAGTACACGCCCCACGTGCTGAATTCGGCCGATTTGGCCAGCAATCCGGCCACCGTCTCGGATGCCCGCATCGCCGATAGTGGCGCATTTACTCAGGTGATCCAGCAACGCCAGGAGAACCGCACCTATTACGGTTTCAATACCGCCGACCTCGATCGATATATCCTGGGCGGCCGGCAGCGACAGGTACTGATCGCCGCGCGTGAGCTCGACTCCACCAAGCTGCCGCTGCAAGCGCAAAACTGGGTGAACGAGCACATCAAATTTACCCATGGCTACGGACTCACCATGTCCCCGGCCAACACCGTTACCCGTGACGGCCAGCCTGTCCTCTGGGTGCAGAACATCCCGGTGATGGAGACACAACCAGGCCTCCCGCCGGTGACGCAACCGCGAATCTACTTTGGTGAGGACACCAACGATTGGGTTCTCGCCGGGGCAACCACGCCCGAATTCGACACCTCCTCGGCAAACTCCGACACCTCGTACTACTACCAGGGGCCGGATGGCGTGCAGA
This sequence comes from uncultured Chloroflexia bacterium, assembly GCA_963731225.1. GTDB lineage: Bacteria > Chloroflexota > UBA5177 > UBA5177 > UBA5177 > CAVSUG01. The sequence continues at coordinate 1,177,521 of CAVSUG010000002.1, read as the reverse complement.
TCGGGTCCGGTTTGCGTCGCCTCACCCTTTCCTGGCTCGAGGATGGCGGTTTTCCGTTCTTCTCTCGGCTTAATATCAGCAATTACGTCAAGCCCACGACACGGATCCTGCTTCACCGCAATATTTTCGACCGGATTCAGACCATCGCACCCTGGCTAACCCTGGACTCGAACCCGTATCTGGTTCTCCGTGCCAACGGCTCGCTGGTGTGGATGATGGATGGCATCACCAGCACCGACTCGTATCCCTATTCCGACCCGACCAACGGCGTTAATTACGAACGGAATAGTGTCAAGATCGTGCTCAATGCCTACACCGGACGCGCGACGTTCTACGCCTTCGATGCCGCCGATCCGATCTTGCGTGCCTGGTCCTCGATTTTCCCCGGACTGATTCACCCCTTCTCTCAGATGCCTGCCGATCTGAAGGCACACATCAAGTACCCGGATGATTACCTGAATTGGCAGGCCGCGGGCTACCAGCGGTACCACGTGACCGACGTTACCTCGTACTACAACGGCGATAACGAGTGGGACATCGAGACTTCGACCACCTATAACTGGAACGACCAGGCCACCGAAACCAACACTCTACAGCCGATCTGGACGGTCGCGCGCCTCTTCGGTGAGACGCACGACACCTTCTTCTCGATCCTGCCGTTCTCGGTACGCGGCAAGGCGACGATGGCGGGGTATCTGGCCGCCGACAACAATACCTACAAAGTGACCGCGCTGGATATGCCGCGAGGCGCGCAAACCACCGGCGTCACCCAGTTCGAGAGTCTCTATAACCAGGCTCCGCTAATTAGCAGCACCCTGACGCTGCTCGATCAGCATGGAAGTGAGGTCGTGCCCGGTCAGATGCTGATCCTGCCCGTTGGCAAGGCCCTGCTCTATATCAAGCCGCTGTATCTGCGGTCCGCCAGTGCCCAGAGCCTACCGCAGCTGGTGAAAGTAGTTGTGGGTACTCAGAACGAAGTGAATTGGGGCTACAGTCTGCAAAATGCCTTGAACAATTTGCTCACTCAGGGCGATATTTCCAATGTCAGTCCGACCGGCACGGGCACATCTCCGACGCCATCGCCATCACCCACGCCCCTGCCGGTAACACCCCCAGCCTCCAGCCAGTATTCGCACCTGTCCAGCACGCAACTCATCACGCTGGCCAATCAGTACTTCCTGGCCGCGGAACGCACCCCCAGCCTGACCGCAAAGGATCGCGATCTACGCCAGTTGGGATTGATCCTCACGGTGTTGCATAGCCGCCATATCGGGTAATCAGATTGCCGCCGGCCCGGTAGTATCTACAGTCGTGCGCCGTAACGGAACAACCCGGGCAAAACCTCGATCCGCACTCCCTGCGGGTCACGTCTGCGGTTCGGAAACCTCCAGCACCGCATATACCCCTACTTGCTGCAGTATGGCCGGTACGCGCAGCAGCGTGTCGTACACCCGATACGTCTTTCCATGGGCCTGAATGGTGGCAAAGAACGGCTGCTGCGACGTGCTGATTCGATCGTAGATGGAGCTGGCCGGATAGATGGCGGTGTGGCCGGGTGAGGTGATGGTGACCGCCTGGGGCGGGAACGGGCTCGGATCGACGAATTGGACCTGCTCGAACTGCGTGCCCTTCCGGGCCGCCAGTCGGGCAAAGATGGGTTGGGTGTCGTAGACCCAGGCCTTGAACGAATTGAGCGATGAATCGACTATCGGCAGCCGGGAAAGCGGATGGTTCAGTTGACGGAGAAAGCGGGTGGCCGTGGTTCGCAAACCAGGATCCGACGCCGGAGCCGCGTTGCCGGTGCCTCCGCGGGTCGCCAGGAAGATAACTACTACGACGACGATCAGTACGATCGCAGCGGCGGGGACGATGACGCGCCAGTCTCGCAAAGCATTTTGTGCCGTAGTCACGTACGATGGTGACTCAGATGCGCCTCCTGTGCCAAGCGCCGCAAAATGACGGGCCGAGATGAGCATGTAGCATTGACCATGGTGACTGATGTGACCGCGACCGAGCCGGCAGGCGTCGTGGATCGGCTGGTGCTGGCGCGGCGCTCGATCCGTCACTTTCGGGATGAAGCAGTGGCTCCCGAACTGCTCGAAGCGATGTTGCGCCAATCGATCTGGGCACCATCGCCGCACAATTCTCAGCCCTGGCGCTTCACCGTGTTGCTGAAGCTGGAAGATAGGCAATCTCTGGGCGATGCCATGGCGAGACAGCTCGCCCTGGAACTCGAGGCGGATGGGCTGGATGAAGAAGAGATTGGCCGGCAAACCGACCGTTCGCGCCGGCGAATCGGGTCCGCGCCGGTGGTGATTGTCTGCTCGCTGGTATCGCAGGGATTGGTCCGCTTTGAGGATCGGCGGCGGGCTGAGCTCGAATGGCAGATGGCGGTTCAGAGCGTCGGCGCGGTGTTTCAGACCCTCTTCTTGCTGGCAGCCGATCGCGGCATCGGATCCTGCTGGATGGCGGCGCCAATGTACTGCCCAGAAGTCGTGCGCGAGGTGCTTGACCTACCCTCGCACTACCAGCCGCAGGCGCTGGCCCTCCTGGGCTATCCGGCGGCGGAGGGACGGGTGCGCGATCGCTTGCCATTCGGAGAGGTCGTAGAATTTCGATGATCGTTGCCCTCTGCGGTGGAGTCGGCGGCTCCAAACTGGCGCTGGGACTGTACCGATCACTGCCGCCGGACGAGCTGACCGTGATTGTCAACACCGCCGACGACCTCGAGTTCTGCGGACTGCACGTCAGCCCGGATCTCGACACCGTTACCTACACGCTGGCGGGATTGGCCCGGAAGGATGTGGGCTGGGGTATCGAGGGGGACACGTTCGCCGCGCTGGGCATGCTGGAACGGTACGGCGTTGCCGGCTGGTTCCAGGTGGGCGATCGTGACCTCGCCACCGATGTGCTGCGCACCAGCCTGCGGCGTGAGGGCAAAAGTCTGACCGCGATCACCCGACGCATCACGGCAGCACTCGGAATACGAGCGACCATCCTTCCGATGACGGACGCGCCGGTTGCCACCCGGCTGCTGGTAGAGGACGAGTGGCTGCACTTCCAGGAGTATTTCGTCCAGCGCCGCCATCGCGACACGGTGCGCGCGATTCGCTACGAAGGGATTGAGGCCGCGTCGATCACTGAAGAGGTCCGAGAAGCCATATCGGCAGCCGATATCATCATCATTGTCAATTCCAATCCGGTGCTCAGCATACTGCCGATTCTGGCGGTGCCGGGAATCAACGAGCCGGTGGTGACGTCGTCGGCGGTGCGGGTGGCCGTGAGTCCGATTGTCGGCAATGCGGCGGTAACCGGGCCGGCGGGAGAGCTACTGGCGCTGATCGGCCAGCCGGCATCCTCACTGGGCGTGGCCGGCGCTTATACCGGGGTTATCGATGGCATCCTGATAGATACCCAGGACGCCGATCAAGCGCCGAGCGTCGAAGCACTTGGTTTGCGAGTCCAGTGCACCGACCTCTTCATGCGGGACGATGCCGGCCGGGTTCGATTGGCGGAAGAGACGCTTGCATTCGCGCGGACGCTGGCGAACGACTCGCGGATCCTTCCTCGGTAGACATTCTGCAATGGCGGTATCATGTACTGGTTGCACCAACTACAACCAGTATAGACACGGGGGGCACTTATGAAAGATCGCGAGGCGTTGACCGTCCGAGTCCCCATGTCTCTGCTTGCCGATGCAAGGGAGGTGAAGGCGGAGCGAGAGTCATTCAATGACTTCGTCGTCGACGCGCTCGAGCGTGAGGTGCGTCGCCGGCAGGGCATGGTCGCGTATCATGCGATCCTTAAACTCCGCGAGCAGATTTACGCGCGTACCGGGGCGCAACCCGATTCAGGTCCGCTCATCCGATCGTTACGCGACGGCACCGGCCGCGGTGACTGAACCGCTGGTATGTCTTGACACTGGAGTATGGATTAAATTTCTGGTCATTGAGGAACCAGCCGATCTAGCTGAAGCGGCAAGGGAGCTTGTACTGCACTCAATTGGCCATGTTCGGATGGTGGCTCCAGCATTTGCCTGGGCAGAGGTCGGTTCGGTGTTGCGCAAGAAAGTTCGGCAGGGTAGGATCTTGCTGGATGAAGCACAGGAAGCGTATGACAGATACTGCCTGATGCCGATCGCGTATCTCGACTCTCCCGAAACACGCCGCCGTGCCTGGGAGATTGCGCAACGATACAATCTGCCGACTCTCTACGATGCTGCATTCCTCGCCTGCATCGAAACCGTGCCCGCGTCGGATAGCAACGAGCTCGAGTTCTGGACGACGGATGATGTGCTGGTTCGCAGTCTGGAAAGCGACCTTCCATCGTATGTTCGACGCCTGGGAACAGCGCAATAGGGCTGGACGACGATGGCTGCGAGTGGAATGATACGGAGCGATAGAACACTCCCCCGACGCGGTCCAGGTTACTCGCACGGGGACAGGCTTAGGGTGACGCCCTATCGGGAATATCAGCCAATGCTGGTCTCGCGCGCAATACGTCTGGCCGAGCACATGGGGTTTGGTCGATCATGCTCGATCGAGACGGGGAGGCTACTCTGTGCCCTCGCCACTCAGGTGCAGGCGGGTGTTGTCGCCGAGATCGGCGCCGGCTGTGGTGTCGGTGCCGCCTGGATGGTCACCGGACTGCGATCGGGCGTCTCCTTTGTCACCGTCGAAATCGATCCGACACGAGCGAACGCCGTTGAAGAACTCTTCGCGGACTTGCCGCACGCTCGCGTGATCCAGGGAGAGTGGCAGCAGCTTCTGCCCCACGGACCATTTAACCTCCTCTTCGCGGACGCGGCACCGGCCAAGCAAGGCCGACCAGAATTACTGCTCGAAGTGCTTCGGCCGGGGGGCATGCTCGTACTCGACGATCTGACGCCATGGGATCGCCAGCCGGAGGAGTGGAAAGGTAAACCTGATCCCGTCCGCGATTTCTGGCTACACGATGCGCGCGTGGCTGCCACCGAAGTGATGGTCAACCCCTCCGAGGCGGTGATTCTGGCCGTCCGGAAATAGCTGCGGATGCGCATCAACCGCGCCGTACATATCGAACGGCCACCCAGATGAGAAAGATCATCACGATCCAGAACACCAGTATGATCGCCTCAGCGATGTGATCGTGCAGAAAGCCCACGGATGCCTCCTGTCCATGGTACTGGCGCCATCAGTGCGGAACCTGTGCCCAATCCCCGGAGTACCCACGGAGACTCGCAAATCTGCTGCCATTGTGCGGCGGGATGTAGGCGCCGCTTACATTCTCTGTATCGGCAAGATCCCGATACTACTGAGACCGGTGCCGTGTCACCGGAGCGCATAGCCCTGCTCGATGTGTCCTCTCAACCATTCAATCCCCAAATATCCTTTCCGTCATTGCGGCCAGAAGCGGCATAGTACACGCGCCGCTCGGTAGTCTCGGGTATTCGCGTCGCTCGGTAGCCTAGGCGTTGACGCCGTTAGCGTAGCGTGCTGAGGCGGGCTGTTCCCCGCCGAAGCCGCGGCCCGTTCGGAACTGGTCCGGATCCACCAATGCCCGTTCGAGAGGATGGTGCCGAGCCGGGACGTGGCTGATGCGGCACCCTCGATCGAGGGGATGGCATGCTCGTGGATCGGCAGCATCTCCGCACCCGCCCGCGGCTTCGGCGGGGAACGGCCCGCCTCAGCACGCTACCCCAACGGCGTGAACGCCTACCGTGAAAAAGGAATTCTCAGGCGGCCTCCAGGGTGACTTTGAATCCGAGGCGTTCGAGTCGCTGGACACCCCGGCGGACGGTTGCGTCCTTACTGCGTTCATCGAAGTAATTGTGGCCCAGGTCCTGATACTCGGTCCCATCGGCGAGGACATGATAGACAATTACCAGGAGGGAATGGGCCACGGCAATCAGTGCTCGCTTGGCACCCTTGCGGGCGGCCAGCCGATGGTATTGGGCAGCCAGGTAGGTGTTCCTGGTGTGGGTTGCCGCCCACGCCGCCTCCACCAGGGTGGTGCGTAGGTGGGCGTTGCCTTTCCCGATGCTGGCACTGGTTCGTTTGCCCGCGCTCTCCTTGGTTCCTGGACAGAGCTTGGCCCAACTGGCCAGATGGTTGGCTGAGGGGAACCGGCTCATATCGGTCCCAATGGCCGCGATAATCTCCTCCGCTCCGCGTACGCCCACCCCCGGAATGGTATCCAACCGGGCAAGCTCAGCCGCAAAAGGGCGCAACTCCTCCGCGATCGCCTCATCAAGCGCGGTCAGTTGCGTCTCCAGAAAGGTCACATGGGCAAGCTGAAATGCCAACAACCGACGCTGCCGTGCGCCTACCGCTCCCCGCAATGCTGCCTGCAGGTCGGCTGGTGTCGCCTTGAGGTGGGTGTGGACCCGATTGGCCAGCGCCTCGGGGTCTTCTTCGCCGTCAATGATGCCCTGCAGCATGGCGCGGCCGGAGACGCCCAGGACATCGCTGATCACGCTGGTCAGCTTGATATTCGCGCCTTCCAGTACCTTCTGGATGCGATTGGCTTCCCGGGCGCGTTCCTCGACCACACTCCGGCGATACCGCACCAGATCCTGCAGTTCCCGCTGCTGCCGATCCGGGATAAAGCTGGCTTTGAGTAACCCATGCCGCAAGAGATCACGGGTACCCTCTGGGTGCCACTGAGCATCCTTCACATCGGTTTTGCGGCCCAGGCACTGCCTTCATGTGCCGCGCATTAACCACCAGCACCGTCAGACTGGTGCCTTCCAGCACGTTATACAGCGGTCGCCAGTAGACCCCCGTGCTCTCCATGGCAACGTGGGTACAGCCCTCGCTCTTCAGCCAGTCCGCCAGTGCCAGAATCTCCGTGGTCGTGGTCCCAAAGGTGCGGGTCTCCGTGCTCCCTGGTCGGAGCAGGCAGGCCACCACCGTCTTCTTGTGAATATCCAGGCCACAACACCGCTCGTGGACAACCTCCATACTGCCTCCTTCTCTTCGTGCTCCAGGGGGTGAATGATGTGGCGGCCAGGATAGAAAGACTCTACCGTGCGTGCTCTCCGCCAGCAGTCTCCTACTGACGGTGGCGACAATGCGTGGTGCCTCCGGCCGCCGTGGGTCAGACTATGCTCCGGGCTCGCAGCACCAGACGCTTTCGACCTCTCCACCACACCCCCTATTTTCATCCCTGCGTGGTGTGGCCAGGCAACATGCGAGACTATGCTACGGACTGGCGTGAACGCCTATACCACGGAGCGGTCGGCCGACGGAGTGCTGGGCAGCGGGGACTCGATCGCGAACAATCCGGGCATAGATTGTTCCGCGAGTCCATACACGCCGGGTCAGCGCGATCTATCGCCGTCGCGCCGTGGCACCGATCAACCCGCGTCCCACGCCGCACGAATGGCTTGCTCGAGCACGCGGCCGGGCTCGGGTACATGCGGGTCTTCTACCAGGGCGATGAGCACTGCGTTGGCGCGTTGAATGGCGTCGAGTGGATCCATTCCTGACGGGGCGGTCGCGACCGCGACTTTCGCGGCTGGCAGCAGATAGGACTCGATCACCAGGCGTAGGGCCCGCGTGTCGCTAGCTCTGCCCCGCTGAAGGAGAGCCTGCTCATCTTCGGAAGGCAACGGCGGTCGGTGAGAGGAGGTGCGCACATACAACGCCAATACCTCCTCATGCTCGGAACGCTCATTACTGTTAGTTGACGCCAAATTCGCCTATCTGCCTTTCCGCAAGCTTCGCACCGACAGCCAAAAAAGCAGGATGATGAAGACGAAGGTGACAAGCACTATCGCCTCGGGCAGGTGACCTCCCAGAATCAGGCCGGTCAGCACGATTAGCCACCGGCCGGTGCAAGTTGCACGCCGGCATCAGTCACAGGCAGGTGGGGAGCGAATGGCGTGAAGATTGCACCTGCATCCTTCAAGGGCAAGTAGAGGAAGAACCCGCCACGGGAATCGACACTGACGATCTGGTCGCCGGTGTCGGGTGCATCCGCGATCAACGCGCGGGTACCGGGCGTCGTCACACCGTAGACCAGATTTCTGTCCGCGAGTCGGACGGTCCCGAACTGGATCGTCCCCGTGGCCACACTGTCTGACTCTCCAGCATCCACCGTGACTCGTGACAGGAAGTTAGGTTGGTAGGTCAGGATTGCGCCCAAGCCGGAGCCGGGATGATCGGGACGCTTCACGGTGTAGATTACCAAGTGCCCAGCGGTGGTATCGACTTCATCAACGATCCGGAAGCTGCCCGGCACGATAGGTCCAGGGGCCGTAACCACTGCCGCGTAGTTCGGCGCGAAATGGGCCTGGACCCCCTTGACTGCACTGCCGGTGATGCCGGCAAGCGCCAGCACGGCAGCAAGTCCCCATTTCCAACCAAGATTCGCGAGCGTCCCGATCATGGGTGCCTCCTCTACTTGAAGTTGTCGGCCTCGTACGTAGAGCCGTACCAATACCCGTTCTTCGGGTATGCGATCAGCGTGCTAGATACAGTCCCCGATCCGATAGTCGAGCACGCAATCGCCGCGCAGACTTGCTCGTCGACTTTGGTCGTCTGCTGCTCTTCGTCGGCCCCACAGACCCAATAGGGCTGCGGCGACGCATAGGGCGGGACAATCAGCTCTAGCGTCGTGCATGTACTAACACTCCAGCCGGAGAATTGGCCGGTTGGTGGTGCTTCGCATTGGAAGCGCTCCACTACGGAATTGTAGAGATTTGTGCAGATTTGGTACTGTGCGCCGAACCGGTAAGCGGTGTACCAGTTGTAGTAGATCGTCGAGCACATGCCTACCGAAAACACAGTAAACCAGCCTGTGCCATCGTACCTTGTCCTCCAGACGCAGTTCCACTCTGAGAGCGTCGGCTGGCTTGGAAGGCAGCCACTCGAAGGGCAACCCATCATCGGGTGGAAGACTCTGCGGACCCTGCCGCTCGTGTTCCTGAATGAGAGCCGGGTTGCGGGCGGCGAACTCGCTTGCCGTGGCTGGCCAATTGGTTCCATCGTTCGGTTGAATTCAACGGTCACGCAAAGGTGTGTGGCGCTCGGGCCGGTCGTGGCGCACGGCCCTTGACCAACGATCCTCCTCGTGAGGCCGGTCTGAACCCAGGTCGTCGGGGCTTGTGGTAGGGGACCTGCAGTTCCAGCGGCGGCCGCTGGCGGTGCATCGGTGCCAGCGGGCAGCGCCAGAGGGATCTGATCCACAGTGCGGGGCGTCCCTTGCAGTTGCGGCGTGGTCTGCGCCGCTGCCGAACTCACGGTGCCTACGGCCACTGCGGCCGCGCACATCATCGCTAAAATATACTTGAGCATTCGTGTATCTCCTATCGTGGTTCACGGATGGTCCAGCCGCGTCGAGGTGTTTTCTCGGCGCGGCTCTATCTGAGTGCGCTCCCCCTTTCCGCCTTGTCATAGTCTGTGCCCTACTTGGTGCCCGGCGTCAGTCCGATCTGTCTTGTCGTCGGGCTATGCAACCAGGCACTCCCGTCAGTCTGCGCCACTCCGCCCCCAAAGACCATGCGGAATCCCGCACCTACCCACGGAACACCCACGGAATCTCTCCTACCCCGCCAAATCGCGTGATATGATCCTGGCAAGGCAACGGCTGGCCGGTCAGGACAGGAGATATCGATGGTCACCACCACGACTTCGGGTTTCGGCGAGTTACTCCGACAGCACCGGCATGATGCGGGGCTCACGCAGGAGCAGCTTGCCGAACGGGCAGGTATCAGCGCCCGCACCATCAGCGATCTCGAACGTGGTGTGTTCCAGACGGCGAAGACAGGCACCGCGCACCGGCTTGGTGATGCCTTTGGGCTCGTTGATGACGAACGGATGACTTTCGAAGCATCGGCTCGCGGCGAAGGGTACTGGCAACCCGGCGCATCAGCCGGCGAACAACTATTTGCCGGCGTTCTGCCTGCTCCCCCCACCGAATTTATCGGCCGAACGGCGGAAATCGAGGCTGCCGGGCAGTTATTCCAGCTCGATGAGGTACGGCTCCTCACATTGACGGGAACCGGCGGCACCGGGAAGACTCGCCTGGCGATTGAAGTCGCCAGAGCCGCTGCCGACCGATTCGCGGACGGTGTCTTCTTCGTCCCGCTGGCGCCCATCGGCGACTGGCGCCTCCTCATATCAGCCGTCGCTGGCACTCTCGGCTTGCGCGAGTCCGGGAGTCGATCGCTGGACCAGATGGTGCGATCCTATCTGAAGAAGCGAGAAATCCTGCTGGTGCTGGACAATTTCGAGCATATCCTTCCCGCCGCGATCACCGTTGGCGAGTTGCTGGCGGGCTGTCCCGATCTCACTATCCTGCTCACCAGCCGGGCGGCGCTGCACCTCTCCGGCGAGCAAGTATTTCCCGTGCCGCCGATGCCGGTTCCAACACCGGGCGACATGCTGGCGCCGAGCACGGTAGACCGGCATGATGCCACTGCGCTGTTCGTTCGCCGGGCAGGTGCTGCTGATCCGGGATTTCGGGTCACCCTTGAGAACGTTCCGCACATTCTCGAGATCTGTTCGCGGCTCGACGGCTTACCACTTGCCATCGAGCTGGCTGCGGCCCGGATCACGCTGCTACCGCCCGCCGCCCTGCTGCAACGGCTTGACCACCGTCTGCCGCTCCTGGTTGATGGGCCACGGGACGCGCCGATGCGCCAGCAGACACTGTGGAATACGATCGATTGGAGCTTTCAGCTTCTTTCCAGCAAGGAGCAATCGGTCTTCGCCCAGCTCAGCGTGTTTGCCGGTGGCTGCACCTTTGAGATGGCAGAGACAGTGTGCGGTGGCGAAGACGCTGGCGTCCTCGCCTCGCTCGGAAGACTGATGGATAGCAGCCTGCTGCTACGAGCCGGAGAGGAAGAACCACGGGTGGTGATGCTGGAAACTATTCGCGAGTATGCCGGCGAACGGCTTGCCGGCATGGAGAAGCTGGAGTCTACCGAGCAACGGTACGCCGAAGCCTTTCTCGAATTGGCGGAGGAAGGGAAGCGGGAGTTGGCTGGACCGCGGCAAGTGACCTGGCTGGCGCGACTGGAAACCGAGCACGACAATCTGCGAGCCGCTCTCACCTGGCTGTGCGGCCGTGGCGATGGGAGCCTGGGGCTCCGGCTGGCGATAGCGCTGGCACCGTTCTGGTCGATTCGCTGCCATTGGGAGGAAGGGTGCCGGTGGCTGGAGGCGATGCTGGCCAGTGTTCTGGAGGCAGAACCGGTGCTTATAGCCCAGGCATCGTCCGATTTGGGGTGGCTGGCGACCTGCCGCTCGCAGTTTGACCGTGCGGCGGAGCTGCTGGATCGAAGCGCGATGCAGTGGCGCTCGCTAGAAAACGCCGTCGGCACGGCGCAAGTGCTCGAACGTCTCGGTGACCTCCATCTGCGAACGGGCAAATACCGCGAGGCGACGGCGCATTTTCAGGAGAGTCTGAGGCTCTCTCGCGATGGCGGCGATATTGGTATTCGCGCCAGGGCTCTGGGGTCGTTGAGTGCTGTCGAGGGGGCACGCGGCGAGTACGAACGCGCAATGCGGCTGTCGGAGGAGGTCCTGGCACTCTATCGCGAGACGGGACAGACGAGTGGCATTTCATCCGCGCTTTATTGTCTTGCGAACAGCGAGTCCTCCATTGGGTACTACGACCGAGCAGAGGACCACTTGGCGGAAGCACTCACACTTGTCCGCCAGTTGGGTGATTCATGCCAGTCGGGCCGCTGCTTGCACAACCTTGGGTTTAATGCGATGTGCCGGGGCAATCTCCAGCGGGCGCAGGACCTGTACCTGGAATCGCTGGAACTGCAGGTTGCATCACAGCAAACGGAAACGGCGGAGCTTTCGCTCAGCGACCTCGGGGAGATTGCCCGCTTGAGAGGAGACCTGTCGGGGGCGGCCGGCTACTTGCGGGAGGCACTCCTGCTTGCGCAGCGCAACGAATCGAAGGAAAGCTGGCACATCGCCCTTGCACTCGAGCACCTAGCGCGCGCGGCGGGATCCGCGGGGTTGATCGATAGCGCCGTGCGGCTTTGGGGAGCCGTCGCGAGTATCCGAGGACCCAGTGGAATCCTGCCTGACCCCGTCGAGCGTCGCGATCAGGAAAGTGCGATGCTAAGAGCACGTGAAGACCTAGATGACGTGGGTTGGGCGAGAGCCTGGCAGGACGGTGCGTCGATGAGCCCTGACGAGGCGGTGGAGTTTGGACTTAGGACAACAGCGGCAATGCGGGCGGAACAGATGTCGGCTTCCATTTGCTAGAGCGCTTATCTCAGGCCGTTCCCGTGGTGAGGTCCCGCAGCAGGCGATAATTCCGGGTGGCGTAACGTCACGTTTGCGCTACCATGACATATGTTGGCCGAAATGCTTGGTCTCCCGCTCTTTTGGGCCGGGTTGGTTGGATGTCAAGCCGACAGTGCAACGCATTTACTCGCGTTTGTAACGGCATGATCGTCGCCGTCATTCCGCTCAAGAGACTGTCGGAAGCCAAGAGTCGGCTGGCGGGGCGGCTGACCGCGGGGGAACGACGTGAGCTTGCTGTGCAGTTGTTGGAACGCACCGTTGCGGCCGTGCGCAACTCTGAGCAGATAGATCGAGTGGCGCTTGCCACAGTGGAAGAGGACCTAGCGCATCGGCTAGGGCTAATTCACCTTCCGGATCGAGGCAGTCTCAATGCGTCGTTGCTGGCAGGCGTTGAGTGGGCCACACGGGAGGGTGCACAAGCTCTGCTGATCCTTCCGGCGGATCTTCCGCTAGTAGACGCCGCCGACATTGCTACGCTTTGCGATGATGCCCCTACCAGTCGCGGAATCCTTGTGGCTCCGACTAACGATGGTGGAACCGGTGCTCTTTTCTTGACGCCGCCAGACGCGATGCCGCCGATGTTCGGGCCGGATAGCGCCCGGAGACACATGTCACTTGCGACCACGCTCGGCCTGGAACTGTCAGTGGCGAACCGGCCTGGATTGGCGATCGACCTGGATACATGGGAGGATTTCGATGTAGCTCTGGGAACGAAAAAGAAAATCGCCTACCGTGTCCCAAGACGACAAGCGATTTTCCCCAACCGGGATTAAGAACCCGGTCGACTATTTGGGCTAGGTCCAGTTATTGTCCGACTTAATCGGGTCAATCCAATCGATCTCGTGAACCATTGGTCCTCCTCTCAGTTGGCGTAGACGGGCCGAAAGTCCCATAGATGTATGGGACCTTCGACTTCTACTTTAGGGGCCTTTCGGCCCTAAGTCAAGCCAATTATCCACATTTGCCCTGATCCTGTGGACGATTTGACCGGCAGAGGTGTTATGCCCAGGGGGACAGGATGAAGCTTGGGTCTGGTTCCAAAACGAGGGGGGGCCTCGAGTCCACCGCGAATGCGACGGACCTGGGGCGGGAGTTCCGCCTCTATGTCATCGGGCAGGGTGTATCCATCGTCGGCGATCGCGTCGCGCTCATCACCCTGGTGTTCCTGATCATCCGCCTATCACACGCCTATGCGCCTGCGCTGGCCCTGTTCTACATTTGTCGCGCAGCCCCGACCGTTGTCGGCGGTCTGCTTGTAGGCGCCGTCGTGGATCGCTTCGATCGACGACAGTTAATGATCGGCTGCGATCTGGCGCGTGGCTTCCTTCTTGTGCTCGTCCCAACGCTGACTACCTTCGATCTCGGCATCCTGTACCCCATGGTGGTCCTCCTGTTCGCTTTCACCCTCGTCTTCACGACTGCGGCGCGGGCAGCACTTCCCGATGTCGTGCCTGAGCAGCGGATGATGACAGCCAATGCGACTCTACAAGGGATGAATGACTTTGCCGACATCGCCTATGCGCTCGGGGGCACGTTAGTCTTCGTTTTCGGTTACCGAATCCCCTTCTACCTCGATGCACTTACATTCGCGTTCTCCGCGTTCATGATCTATCTGATGCGGATTCCGACTCGACGCGAAAATACGAGCCTGGACGCGCGCAATCTCGTTACCCGCATTCGCGCCGGTTTCGGATTCATCTCCGGTCACCCGTTTCTGCGTTGGAGCATCATCGCCTTCGCGGTTGCTCCCATCGCCGGCGGCGGAATATATGTCTTGGCGCCCCTCTACGCCGGCGCCACCCTTGCTCATAGCGCCGGGCTCTTCGGTCCGCTCCGAAATGGCGCATTTCGGTTCAGCGTTCTTGAAGTCGCGCTCGGCATGGGCGCGCTCCTAGGCAGCGTGACGGCGCCACGTCTCGCCAGCCGGTGGCCACGAGGACGCCTCTTTGGGACCGGACTTGTAGGCTACGGAATCGCCTACGCGACCCTCGCGCTTATAACGAACCTATACCTTGCAGCCCTCGCGATCGCGGTTTCCGGCGCGTTTTTCAGCATATTCATGGTGTCGGGGATGACGCTGAATCAGATACTCACGCCCACTGAGATGCGCGGTCGCGTGCTGGCCGCAAGGTTCACCGTAATCAATGGGGCGCTTGTCTTAGGTTCAGCCATTACCGGTCCGGCACTCCTGCTGGTCTCCATACCGACTCTCTGGCTAACTGAAGGACTCCTGGTTGCCGCCTCGAGCCTGGTCGTGTGGCTGCTGCCGGAAGTACGCGACCAGCGCTAACCTGCGGCTTCTGATTGGACGATCTGCAGTTGGCGCGCCGGCTGGCTCGGAAGATATGTCCCATCTTCGATCAGGATCTGGATCCAAGCGGCGCATACTTTGGGATCGAATTGTGTACCCATCCCATCTTTCAGTCTGGACACGGCTTCCTGAGCGCCGAGGGATTGGCGGTACGGCCGGTCAGAAACCATGGCATCGTAGCTGTCGACAACGGTAATAATGCGCGCGCCCAGCGGAATTTCTTCGCCTTTGAGGCCGTCCGGGTAGCCTTTCCCATCCCAGCGTTCGTGATGGTGCCTCACGAAGGCGAGAGATCGTTCGAATGCCGAGTACGATGCTAACATCTCGGCCCCGATATTGGCGTGCTCCTGCATGATCGCCCGCTCCTCCGCCGTGAGCGGCCCGCGTTTGAGCAGTATTGCGTCACTTATCTCGATCTTGCCCAGGTCGTGGGCACGGGCAGCCAGGCCGATCTCGTGTACGTGCTCCGGGATCAATCCTAGAGCGGCGGCCAGTCTTGTAGCCGCCTGCTCCAGTTGCTGTGAGTGGACGCCGGTACCGGTATCTCGCATGTCCACGCTCTTCGCCAGTTGCATGACCGATTTCTCCGTCTGGTCGCGCAAACGCGCAACAGCGGCGAAAGAACGCGAGTTGAGGTAGACCGGCACGGCGACGAAGACGGAAAGAAGCGGGCTGAAGTGCAGCAGAGCGGCGAATACTATACCGACGGTAACCAGCGACAGATCAGGGAGGACGGTTTCTCGGAAGAGCTTCACGACCACTGGCAGAAGCCGATCACTCGTGCTGAGCGTGATCGCGACCGTTATAAAAAATGTGTCGCAGAAGAGATATGTGACAGTCAATCCGATGAGTGCAGGGAACGCGAGGATGGGTATCAGAGTATCTGCGCTCCAAAGGGAGTTCGGACCACTGAGGAAAGTGAAACACGTTGCCGTCAGTGCCACGGTGATAATCGAGCAGTCGAGGTTTACCAGCATCTTTCGCGTCGACGTGCTCCTGCGAATTCGGATCGCTAGCAGACTGATTGTCTTAGCGGCACACGCTGACATGATGGCGAGCGGTATCGGCAGGAGGATGATGATGGCGATTTGCGCGATTGTTCCGAGAAGGACTGTTCTTGAGTCGGTGAAGTACGCTCGCTGGGTGCTGAGGTAACCGTTCAAGGGGACCAACAGAGCAAATTCCGCGAGTACTCTCACGCTGGCCGGCGGTGAGTGGCCAACGTTCCAAGCACTAGCCGCTACAATCGCCAGGGACACGGTGGTAAGCGCCACGATGTACCCGCGAAGAGCAAGCTGTCGGTTCACTGGACGATCCCTCCCACTAAGCTCAACCTACTACACGACAATGCGGTTCGCATGGTCCGAAAGGCCTATCAAGAGGGGGTCTTTGGACTCCCAATATCGTGCGGCGAGGGCGCACTTCCCTGAGTTGACGATTGTCGTCGTGCTGCTCGTGATAGTCGCCTTGATCTGGGTGAGGAGCACGCTTGCTCGACGCAACTGAGCCGATTGCTTACTCAGCGGTTCATGAGGCGGTCCCGGCGGACCGGGACCGCCTCGTGGCTAAGGGCCAATGAGGAGCTTCTGCACGAACATGGCGTGTGTTGCGGTTGTGCTACTGGGCCGGATTCGCTCCGCAGTAGGAATGAACTGACCGAACTTTCAGTTCTTGCGTTCGAGGACTTGGTGAAGCTTTCGCTGACCGGGGTCGAACAACAAAGGATGAATGTGGTCGGGGAGTTCGGCACGAGGGCCGGCGCCGTGGACCTCCGGGATCCCGCCGCCATAAGGCAACTCCTCGGGATGTTGAATCTGGTGGGCACGCAACTACACACCGAGCTGACAAGGCTCGAGGTCGGAAAGGCGAAAGTGCAACTTCAGGACGCGCCGGACTGGTTCCGGACGGACCTGGAGAACATGATCCTGGGAGGAAGGTCGGTCGTGGCGGGCGGCGGGCGGCGGGCCCGCCATACCAGAGCTAGCCCGCCCTACTGGTGGCGCTCTGGGCGTTGGGAAGCCCTCACCACTTCAGGCGGGAATGTGCCGGCGTCGATCTGGGCGAGTAGGCTCGCCAGGGTGGCGCGGGCTGCTGCCGCCTGCACGGGGGTGATGTGACCTCGTGCCTCGGCTTCCTCGAATTCGTCCTCGTCCAGAATTTGATAGCTGCCGTCTGGCGAGATCCAGATGTCGAGGAAGAGGTCGACCAGCCGGTGGAGGGAGTGCGGGTCGGCGCCGGTCCATTTCACCGGCTCCAGCACGTCGACATAATACCCGGTCCAGATACCGTCCGGACGGTGCACGCGGCCGATGTCGTACGGCTCGCCCTTGAACAGGAACCAATCCACCAGGTACCCGGCGCCCATCACTTCTTCGCCGTCGATGACCAGCGGCCGCGAGGGACTGATTGGATGGGATAGCACGATGACTCGGTCGTCGACCGATAGCAGCCGGCAGGAAAACTTCGAGTGCCGGTCCGGCGGCCGAAGCAACTCGAACGAGAAATCAGTTCCCCGGGCGCTCTCGTTTATGGCCGTCAGGGGCGCCCAAAGCCGGTAGCGATGATCGTGATGCGCACCTCGTCCTTCAGCCGCGGATGGATCACGGCGCCGAAGATGATGTTGCAGTCGGCTGACACCGCCGAGGACACCAATTCGGCCGCCTGATTGACCTCAAAGAGGGTCAGGTCCGGTGGCCCGGTGACATTGAGCAGGACGCCGCGAGCACCGGCAATCGAGGTATCGAGCAGGGCGCTGTTCATGGCGCGTTCCGCCGCCTGCACCGCGCGTTCCTCGCCCGTAGCCGTTCCCATGCCCATGAGCGCCGGTCCCGATCGCAGCATGATGGTGCTGACATCGGCGAAGTCGAGATTGATCAAGCCGGGCGTCAGGATCAGATCGGCGATGCCGTGGATGCCCTGGTTCAGAGTTTCGTCGGCCAGCCGAAACGACTCCTTGATGCTGCGCGTCGGCGCCGTCTGCAGGAGCCGGTCATTGGATACCACGATGATCGAATCCAGCAGTGGACGCATTTTCTCCAGGCCATCGTGGGCCACGTTTCGACGGCGGGTGCCCTCGAAGGAGAACGGCAGGCTCACGACTCCTACCGTCAGGGCGTCGACCTGCTGCGCAATCGCCGCCACGATGGGCGCGGCGCCGGTTCCGGTACCGCCGCCCAGTCCGGCGGTGATGAACACCATATCGGCCCCGACCAGCGCTTCACGGAGGGCATCGCGTGCGTTTTCACCGGCTCGTTCGCCCTGCCGGGGATCGCCACCGGTCCCCAAACCGCGGGTAATTCGCTCGCCCACCTGAATGCGTTTGCGGGCCAGCGATCGACTCAGCGCCTGCACGTCGCTATTCACGGCGATGAAATCGATTCCCTGCACGTCGCTTTCAATCATGCGATCGACGGTGTTGTTGCCGGCGCCACCGATGCCCACTACCTTGATCTCGGTAAATCCCTTGGCCAGCCGAGCGGTGTCGGCGGAAAGGATTTGAGGGATTACCGGCTGGTCGCGTTTGTTCTGGTCCACTCGCTGTGGATCGAAACCTCCCTTAGACACGGGCTAGAACCTCCTCGGCCAGGGCTTGATAGGTGGCCACGGCGCGTTGCGCTCCGTTCAGCTCGACCAGCGGCACTCCAGCGGAGGCCGCTTCCAGGATTTTTGAGTTCGTGCCCACGCTGGTCCGGAAGACGAGGTCTCCCCAGTGTTCACGCAGGTAGGCAGCCACCGTCTGCTCCTCGCGCAGACGACGATCGAACTTGCTCAAGACGATCCCCAATATTTTGAGACTGGGATTGATATAGAGAATTTCATCGATACTCTCCTGCAACATGCGTAACCCTTGAAGGGAGAAAAAGCGCGCTTCGGTGGGAATGAGCACCAGTTGAGCCGCTGCCAGCGAATTGATGGTAAGAAGGCCCAGGGAGGGAGGCGTGTCGATGAGGATGAAGTCGTAGCGGTCTTCGATTTCAGCGAGTTGATCGCGCAATCGAAACTCGCGGCCCAGCTTGTTCATCAACGCGGCCTCCGAGGTAGCCAGTCCGATGTTGGCCGGTACCAGGTGGAGATACGCGCCTCCACGTGTGTAGACCGGTGTAATCGGAAGGGCGACACGCCGGTCGAGGAGGGAATCAGCGATGGTGTATCCCTCGGGCTTCACGTGGAAGCTGGAAGACAGGTTACCCTGCGGGTCCATGTCCACGACCAGCACTCGATGACCCGCGGCGTACAGTGACGCGCCCAGGTTGGTGGTGGTGGCCGTCTTCCCTACCCCACCCTTTTGGTTGGCAATCGAAATGATACGTGCGGGCATGACTCAAGTGCGGGGGGAGGCGGCACTCGTGGTGGGCCGGTACTGGCCGTATTGTACGTGCAATGCGAGCGGGCGGCAAGCGTTACAATTCAATACTGCGAGGCAAAGGAGTCAGATGTGGGGCTGTGGGGCCGTCTTCGGACGATTTTCGGCGCGAAAGCGAACAGCGCCCTCGACCGGTTGGAGGATCCACGCGAGACGCTGGATTACTCGTACACGCGGCAACTCGCGCTACTGCAGGATGTTCGTCGTGGCCTGGCCGAGGTTGCTACCTCGAAGCAGCGACTCAAATTGCAGGCCGAAAAGTTTCAGCAACAGGACGACAAGCTTCAGTCCCAGGCCCAGCAGGCGTTGATGCAGGGTCGCGAAGATCTGGCCCGGATGGCATTGCAGCGACGCCAGACGATTGCGCCACAAGTCACCAGCTTGAATCAGCAGGTGGCGCAGTTAGACGACCAGCAAGCCAAGCTCGTCGATGCCTCGCAGAAGCTGCAAGCGCGGATCGAAATGTTCCGCACCCAAAAAGAGGCGATCAAAGCACAGTATTCAGCGTCGAGCGCTCAGGTCAAAATCAGCGAGTCATTCACCGGTCTCTCTAAAGAGATGAATGATATTGGCTCCGCCGTGCAACGCGCCCAGGATCGGATCGAGACCATGCAGGCACGCTCCAGCGCGCTGGATGAACTGATCGACTCGGGCGCGCTCGAGGATTTCACCACCCAAATCGGCTCCGGCGATGACATCGATCGTCAGCTCGCGGCTGGCGGTGGTCCGGATATCGAAGCCCAACTCGCGGCGATGAAAGCTCAGCTGGGAGCGCCGGCGGAGCAACCGAGGTTAGAGTCGCACGAACGCTGACTCATGACGTCGCCTCGATGGCATCCTTGCCGGCAAGCTCGACCTCGCCGCCGGCGAATTGTCGGGCTGCTCCAGGTTCAGCCGGCGGCCAACGCCACGATCATAGGCCATGGTCAAGAAGCCTTCGACTGACGGCGCGCGAAGAACTGCGCCGCGTATCCGGTGCAGCACAGCAGGAACCCGGCCGCTCCGGCCAGATCGGCCACATTGGTCAACCAGCCGGCGAGCGGTATCCAGTCGGTCGCGTAGCCGGTGACCACGAGCTGCACCGCATTGCCGCAGAGCCCGCCGAACATCAAGCCGGCGCCGGCGACGACCACCGCCGATTGCCAGGCCGCCAGCATGCAGAGGAAGAGACCCACCAGGGCGAACACGATCGCGGGCGGAGCAGAGTAGTTATGGACGACCGGCGCGTGCGGAAGCGCCTTCGTTATGGTATCGGCGGCGAAGGTCGCGGTGCCGGTGGAAATCCAGAGCAGCAGCCGGGCAGGGAATGACATACACCATTGTCTACCCTATGCGTTCAATCGGTATCTCATCAGCAGGGAAAAACAGGGCGCCGTCGTGAATCATGCACACGCTGTTTCCGCCCCGGCGCTTTGCTTCGTACATCGCCAGGTCGGCTCGCGTGAAGACTTCATTCGCCTGGTCGCCGGGATCCAAAGCAGCGATGCCAATACTGACCGTAATTCGTTTCACTCCGGCTTCGCGCGCTAACAGACAATTGTCGATCAGCCAGCGAAGACGTTCGGCGATGGCTTCGGCCGAATCCGGGGAGCACTCGGGCAGGAGGACGCAGAACTCTTCACCGCCGTGCCGCGCCACCAGGTCCTCGACTCGCACCCCGCTCCGGATCAATCGCGCCACTTCGGAGAGGACAACATCGCCGGCTTCATGCCCGAAGGTGTCATTGACGCGTTTGAACTTGTCGATGTCGAGCATGAGCGCGTATAAAGCGTGGCGATTGCGAATCGCCCGCGACCGCTCTTCCCTGAAACGCTCGTGTAAATATCGCCGGTTGTAGAGCTTGGTCAGAGGATCAGTGATGGCCTCATTGCGCAAACGCTGGTAGAGCATCGCACGGTCGAATGCGATCGCCGCTTGCGCGGCCAGAATCTCCAGGAGGCGGAGCGAATTCTCGTCGAATTGCGCTACCCCGAGCCGTGCTAGCGCCAGAACGCCACGTACTCGGCCCTGATACACCAGGGGCACGGCGATAATCGATTCCTCTCGCCGCGGCGTACCGGCAATCTGGAGCACTCGACTGTCGTCGAGAGTGTTCGAGATGATCACCGGCTCGCCGTGTTGCGCCACCCAGCCGACGATGCCCTCACCGACCCTCAGGCTGATCTCAAAGGCATCGGATCCCGATGTCGAAACCGGCTCTAGCGTCTCGGTACGAGTGTCGCGTGAAAATATACGGCAAGAATGAAACTCGATGAGCTTATTGAGCTGACGGTCGATGGCGGCAGCAATCGACCGAATATCATGCAGTGCCGTAAGTTGCTGGACGATATTCTGAATCGCCTGCAGCTCGTGAACGCGTTTCTGCTGTTCCTGAAAGAGACGAGCATTCTCGATGGCAATCGCAGCCTGACTGGCGAACAGCATCATCAGATCAGCATCGGCCTTCGAGAACGAGTCGACGGCGTCGCGTTCGATATCGAGGACACCGATCACCGTATCTCCACGCTTCAGCGGAAGCGCCATTTCGGCCCGAATTTCGTCGACGCCATGGCCAATGTACCCCTCGAACTTGGTCACATCGGCGACATTGAGGGGCTCACCGCTGGCAAACACCTGACCGGTGACACCACAGCCGAACGGGACTTTGATGTCATGCCGGCGCTCATCAGCCAGCGGGCCGACGGCCCCGACGATGTCCAGCCAGCCGTTGCGATGGTCGGGCAGGAATACCGCGCCCACCAGGTACGGCATCACTTCCCGCATGCCCAGCAGAATCGATTCGAGCACCGTCTGGAGATCGAGCGAACTATTCACGATCTGAGCGACACTCAGCAAGGCTTCCATTCGTTGCAAGTCTTCCTGACTGCGCAGATACAGTCGAGCATTCTCGATCGAGACCGCAGCCTGCGATGCGATGACTGA
The DNA here is from genome assembly GCA_963731225.1 of uncultured Chloroflexia bacterium. Taxonomy (GTDB): domain Bacteria; phylum Chloroflexota; class UBA5177; order UBA5177; family UBA5177; genus CAVSUG01. The sequence goes on along the minus strand of CAVSUG010000002.1, from coordinate 1,155,671 downwards.
AAGCGTCTGGACGTCATCAATGGTGTAGGCGCTGACGCCCGTGCTCTGCACGCTCAGGGCACCGATCGTGCCCGCGTTGGTATCGAGAGGAACCCATACTTTCGCTTCACTGTCGTCCTGACCGATTGTGACCTCAGGCAGCCCATTCTCGGTGGCAAAGTCCACGTACTCGCGATGGTCTTGAAAACAGAGTGACATTCCACGTTGCACCACCAGGCTGGTCACATTCGGGCCGAATTGAATCTCGCGGCTCGGCACCAGTCGCTCCGCTTCGCGATGGTAGACCAGGTCGAGTGTCTGCGAGACCGGCCGAAGGAGGGCAATGAAGAATTGCGTCGTGTCCATGACTCGACCCACCTGCTCGTAGATCGTCTCGTAGACGGCATGCAGATCGAGCGTGGCGGACACCACCCTCCCGATTTCATTGAGGGTTTGCAGCCTGCTTGCTTGCAGTCCTGTTTCCTGGTCCGCTATGTCCATTGAAACTGAGCCTATCGCTTTCCGCTAGATCCACTCCCGCCAGAATCGGCGTGGCGTCAATATTTCAAGTGCAGTATGCGCAGCAAGGCGGCTTCGGTGATGAAGTTCCTCTATAGTGCCAGTGAACGACCAGACTGACCATTGCCGGACGTCCCGGATTTACTCGGACCTTTCGGACCCTAATGCTACGAGGGTGTTGACGGCGCCTCCCCGGCCGTGGCAAGCGTGATCGGCAGGCCTCCGCGATGTCCGCCGGCCAGCTTCAGCGGGGGCGCCGGAGCTATGGAATGCGAGCGTCATTCGTGATATGGTCTATCCATGAATACGGAAGACAGCAAACCTCTCTCCCTGCGCGAGGCTCGTGACGGGGTTCGCTCCCTGCAATTCTTCGTAGCCGCAATGGCCGCACAGTTGCGTGATCTGCACGACAAGCTCGATCAGGCAACGCTCAATCCAGCGCCAGCGCCAGACGGGGAGAAGTCCACCCGCGCTTCCACCGGTGCACCGAGTAGCGCCGATGCCGGCCAGGCGAGCGACGAATTGGTGAGTGCCTGGCAGGAAACCACTGTGCTGCGGTCGCGGGTCGAGGAACTCGAGCGTGAAAACGCCGATTTGCAGCGCGATCTAGCCCGGCAGAACGTCACATTTGCCGATCATCACGCCGCGAAACAGGAGATCGCCCGGCTGCGGGCCGAACTCGATGCCGTTCGCGGTGCAGGCGACGAAGAAGCCGGCGACCGCTCCAGTCTGCGCAAGAGGTGGTCGCTCGGCAAGTAGTCGCTCTACGCTTTGTGCTTGGTGGCGAGCACGGCTGCCCCGACGATGCCGCAATAATCCCCCAATCCGGTCTTGATGATCTCGACCTCTCGACGTGGTACTTGAAGAGCGGCATGTTTGGTTCGAGAAACTACCGCCTCAAAGAACATATCGACTGCCTCGACGAGCCCGCCGCCCAGAATGATGGTGGGCGGATTGTAGAAATTTATGACCGAGGCCAGGCCAGCGGCCAGATACTCGGACGCTGTCAGCAGCGTGTCGTGTACCAGGGCATCCTTGGCAGCGACGGCGCTCGCGATCGCGCCCGACCGGATCCCGCTACCACCGGGGTCGTTTGGATTGATCTCGGTTGCCACTTCACTCAGGACGCTCTTTCGGCCCGCATGCATGCCGGAGAGAATGATCCGGACGATCGCGGTGCGTGAGGCATAGGCCTCGAGATGGCCGGTGCCGCCACAGCCACACACTCGGCCATTGACATCGACCACCGTGTGTCCGATTTCACCCGCCGTCTGCGTTACGCCGGTATAGGGCTTGCCATCTCGATAGATAGCACCGCCGATACCGGTGCCGACGAACACGACGACAAAGTCTTTCTTCCCCTTGCCGGAGCCAAACGTGGCTTCGCCGGCTGCCGCTGCCTCTACATCGTTGTAGAGTGTCACCGGCCGATCGAGCGCCTTGCCCACGATATCCGCCAGTTTCACATTGGTCATATTGGCCAGATTGGGCGCCGCCAGGACGATTCCGTCCTTCCGATCGATCTGGCCGGCCACGCCGATCCCGACACGTTCGATCTTGTCGTGGTCAACGCCGCTTTCCGCTATCGCCTGCTTGCCGGCGTCAATGAGGCGCTCAATGAGATCGTTCGGACCGTGCTCCGCGCGCGTCCGCTTCTTGATCGGCGAATGCACCTCTCCCGTCTTCAGATTTACTACTCCGGTAAGGACTTTGGTGCCGCCCAGATCGATACCCAGTGCGTGTGTCATCGTATCTCCTAACTTCCAATCGTTGCGATCGTAATCCCTGGTTTTTCCGTGTTCGGCTGTACTTCAACCAAAGCTTCGGACTGTGCCATACCTTCGTCGCGCGTCAACGCCCGCACCCGTTCGGCGAATTCGTCGAGGCGCACGCTACCCCACCGTTCCTGGAAACGGCCGTAGCGCCGTCGCCGTTCCGCAATTTTGTCTCCTATGAGTCCCAGAAGGCCCAGCCGGTGCACTTCCCGCGCGTGCGCACTTAACAGGCGGCGAAGCTGCTTCGTCTTTTCGCCGGGGGCGTCGGTGGATGCCATGATCTCGGTGGCTCGTCCTTCCAGTGGCGTTTCGAGGACGGTCAGCCGGTGTCGCAGCACGTCCTCCAGAACATCGAGATCGTGAATCTCGCCCAGATCGTCCTGGATGGCGGTAAGCTCTTTGATAACGGGCCTGGCGCCGTCGAAACATGGTTCGAATATTTCCAGTGCGTAGCGCAGTCGTTTGGCCGCGATCCGCATGTCGTGCAGCTCGGTAATACGGGTGGCGTCTTCCAGAGCTCCCCGCCAGGAAAGGAACTCCTCCAGTCTCACCGCGATAACTCGGGCTGCATTGGTGCGGAGACTCTTCTTGGGTTTGATTCCATGAACGACACCGGCGCGGGCCATCAGGTCGTCTCCCGGGCGATGAACGAAAGGAAAGTCCGAGAAAAGTTGGTCGTTTCCAGCTCATCCAGTGTCGTCTTTAGAACGGCGCGAGCGCGCTCACGTTGCCGGTGCAGATCGGCGATCAGCTCTCGCAACACCAGGCGTTGCGCGGGCGGTCTTCCCTTGAGATCGGCCGTGATCGACGCCAGCATGACGTCGAGATCACGCACTTCGCCGAGCGCGTCGGCGACGCGTTTGATGGTAGCGAGTAGAGGCTTTAACTCTCGCGGCGAAAACACGTCACGAAACAGCTCCACGGCGGCACGAAGACGGCGCGATGCTACCCGCATGTCATGGACCCCCTCGATGTCCACCCCGGCCAGAGCTTCGTCGCGGTAGGAAAAAACTTCCTCGAATCGGGTCCAGATAATCTTGCCGGCGGCGGAGCGAAAGGACTCGTCACACGACAGATCCTGGATTGGTCGGGCGGGAGCCACGGTCAGAGTTCCTCTCGGACGCTACGATCAGCCATGCTCGATACTCCATTGCTGACTGTCGAATGGGGTTCCCTCGCCTTTGATTCGCTCGTAGTTGCCATCGGCGCCGAGCACCCAGGCATTGGCGGTATCCTTCAATTGAGTTTCGAGGATGTCACGCTGGATCCGTTCGCACAGCTCCGGGCGCAGGATGGGGAAGAGGACTTCGACCCGATGATCCAGATTGCGCGGCATGAGGTCGGCGCTGCCACAGTAAATCTCCGGATTGCCACCGTTGTGGAAGTAATAGATGCGACTATGCTCCAGGAAGCGACCGACGAGACTGACCACACGGATGTGCTCGCTCACGCCCGGTAATCCTGGACGCAGACAGCAGATACCGCGCACGATCAGTTGAATCTCGACGCCGGCTTGCGACGCCTGATACAGAGCCCGGATGAATTCGACATCCACCAGGCTGTTCATCTTGAAGATGAGTTGCCCGCCCCCATTTTTCTGGTGGAGGGTGACTTCCCGCTTGATGCGCTCGAGTAGTCCCTGACGCAGATTCACCGGCGCCACCAGAAAACGGCGGTAGGTGACCTGCTGCGAATAGCCGGTGAGGTAGTTGAACAGGTCGGTGGCATCGGCGCCGAATTCGGGGTCGGCGGTGAAGAGGCCGAGATCGATGTACCCACGGGCGGTGGCGACGTTATAGTTCCCCGTGCCGGCATGGACGTAGCGCCGGATACCGTCGCGCTCCTTACGTATGACCAGCATTACCTTGGCGTGCGTTTTCAGTCCGACAAAGCCATAGACGACGTGAACGCCGGCACGCTCCAATTCCCCCGCCCATTCGATGTTTGACTGTTCGTCAAATCGCGCTTTTAACTCGACCAGGACGGCGACCTGCTTGCCATGGTTGGCCGCATCGAGAAGGGCGCGGACCACCGGGGAATCGGAGCCGACCCGGTACAGTGTCTGTTTGATCGCCAACACCGTATCGCTGCGCGCCGATGAGGTGAGCATTTCCACTACCGGGGCAAAGGACTCATAGGGATGCTGGACGAGGACGTCGCGCCGATCCAGCACACTGACGATGGATTCACCGGCAACGAGCGCCGACGCCACGCGCGGTACCAGCGGCGGATACTTCAATTCGGGCCGGTCAATCGAGTGAAGCTGTTTGAGGCTAACCAGTCCGAGAGGCTGTTCAACCGAGTGAATCTCATCTCCTTCAACCCGGAGCCCCTCGGCCAGTACCGATCGAATGTGATCGGGCATGTCTTTCTCGACCATGAGAGCTACTGTCTCGCCGAAGCGACGTTGCCGCAGTCCACGCTCCACGCTAATGCGTAGATCCGATCCTTCCTCCTCGTGGATCTCGATATCCGCATCGCGGATCACCCGGAAGAGGTAGGAGCCGCGCACCGCGATACCAGGAAAGAGGGAAGAAAGATTGTAGGCCACCAATTGATCCAGCCAGACAAACGTATACTTCGCTTTCTTTCCATTCACGTGCTGGCCAAGAACCGACTCGACGTGAAGGAGGCGAGGAATGACGTCTGGGATCTTGACGCGGGCGAATCGTGTCCCCATCTTGGCGCCGTACGGCAGCTCTCGACCATCGTCGGCGAGTTCGACGGCGAGATTCACACTGAGATTCGATATGTGAGGGAATGGATGACCGGGATCGACCGCTAGAGGAGTCAGTACCGGGAACACCTCGCGCTCAAAGTAGGCCCGCAGGCCGGCGCGTTGAGTGGTGCTCAAGTCGCTGAGTTTGACCACACGAATACCGTTTTCCACTAACTCGGGAAGAAGTGATTCACTGAGGATACGGCTCTGTTCGGCAAACATATGGGTGACGCGGCGACGCACGGCGGCAAGCTGCTGGGCTGCCGTCATGCCGTCGGCGGAGACGGCGGTGAGCCCTTCCTCAATCTGTTCGTGAAGATCCGAGACTCGGATCATGAAGAACTCGTCCACCTGGTCGCCGGCCATCGCGAGGAAATTCACCCGCTCGAGCAATGGGTGTCGAGGATCCAGAGCCTGGCACAAAACCCGGTGGTAGTATTCCAGCACACTGAGTTCTCGATTGATGTACAGCGACGCGGCGTGCAAGTCCGGTTCCGGCACGTCCGCTGTTTTTCGAGTAGCGCGGGGTGCTTTAACCTGCTCGACCATCTTTCCGTCCTTCCGCGCTGAGAAAAATATCCGGACCGGCCCCAGGGCGGCGTCCGGCATCGGTTTATACTAATTGTTGTCTACAGTATCAGATTTCGCCGTGGAAGGGGCACGCTGGGGATTCCAGCATTCTGCTCTGAGGATCGAGTGTGCGCGTCGTCGTTCTGTCCGATATCCACGGGAACCTCATCGCACTCGAAACGGTGATCGAGCATCTCCCCGAACGCGACTCGACCGTCCTGGCGGGAGACCTCTGTCTGGACGGCCCGGATCCCGCCGAAGTCCTGGACCTTGTCGACGATCTGGGCTGGGATGTGGTCATGGGCAATACCGATCGCGACATCGTTTCTCCGCCGTCGGACCTGGAAGGCGATCAACGCGACCTGATCGAATGGACGCGAAACCAACTCGGGGATCGTCGCCTCCGGCGACTGGCATCCTTACCTTTTTCGCACCGTATTCGGGATGACGGCCAGGACCTGGCGCTCGTGGTCCATGCCAATCCAGTCACAATGGACCAGCATCTCTATCCCTGGATGAGTGACGACGAGCTTCGCCCATTCCTGGCGGATGTCGATGCCGGGCTCCTGGCGTTCGGCCATCTCCACATTCCCTACGTTCGCCCCATCGAAGGTCTGCTGCTGGTCGACGTGGCCAGTGTCGGCCAACCAAAGGACAAGGACCATCGTGCCGCGTTCACGATCGTCGATTGGGAGGAAGGTCGGCGCGCCGTGACCCAGGTGCGGGTCCCCTACGATGTCGAGCGCGCCGTTCACCGTATGCATGAGGTTGACCTGCCCGACGCGGAGAAACACATCCACACGCTCCTCAAGGCGTCCTACTGATGCACGACCTGCCGGAGCCGGGCGCCGTCCTCGATGTCGGCTCGAATACCGTACGACTGCTGGTGGCCAGGGTATTCGATGGGGAGGTGCATCCGCTGGCCGATCGGAGCGCCTTTGTACGGCTCGGCCAGGGCGTGGACGCGAGTGGCCGGCTGGACCGCGATCGAATGGTAACGGCGATTGGCGCTATTCGGGACTTTGCCCGCGAGGCCAGAACTCTGGGCGCGGCCACTGTCATCGCTATCGCCACCAGTGCGGTTCGAGATGCTGAAAACGGCCAGGAGTTCAGCCGCCGGGTGCGCGAGGAGACGGGGGTGGACCTCGAGATCATTTCCGGCGATCGCGAGGCGGAGTTGACCTTCCTGGGCGCTACCATCGGTATCGATCTGACTCACGGTGCGGTCATTTGCGATCTCGGCGGTGGTAGTGCCGAACTCATCGCCGCCACCGCAGACGGGATTCGTTGGCGCCAGTCGGTCAAGCTGGGATCGGGCCGGTTGACCGAACGCTTCGTGCATCACGATCCGCCGCCGCCGAGTGAAATCGAATCGGTGCAAGCCTTCGTTGTAGAGACGTTGCGATCCCTTCCCCGGATCGAAGGGGAATCGGCCACCGGCATAGTCACCGTGTTTACCGGTGGAACGGCGAGCCATATGGCGCGCATGTTGGGATCGCAGGAGGCGCTTACCCATACCAATTCGGCTGAATTCGATCGGGTATTGGCGATCGTGTCGGCGGATACAGCCGCTACGATCGCCCAGCGGTATACCTTCCAGCTGGAGCGAACCGAAGTGTTGCCGGCCGGTACCGCGGCTCTGGCAGCGATCGGTCGTTTTTACCGATCTTCCGACATCATCATCACGCGACACGGCATCAGGGAAGGGGCACTGCTGGCAGCCGGCCAGGGGTGATCTATCAGGGCAGAGCCCGTGCTCCCGCCTCGGTTACCACGTAGCGTGCTCCCTGACCATTACCGGCGCGCCCGACCAGACCAGCGTCGACCAATGCCCGGCGTGCGCTCAAAAATGGGCGCTTGGATAGCCGTGCCGCTGCCAACCACTCGGTATAGGTCGCTCCATTGACCGAGAAACCATCGCGGAGCGCGCCGAGCGCCCGCACTTGATAGCGATCGAGTGAGTTACCGGCGATGACAGCCGGCGAGTCCGCTACCAGTGAATTCGGAATGAGCACGACTTCCTGACTCTGACTCTCCAGGACCTGTTCCTGGGCGTCTTCTAACCTATCGGCTGCGTCTTGCGGTGTAGTCCCCGTGGCCGTGGCCGCCGGTCGCTTCTTGCCTTTGGCGCGGCCCTTATCGCTGGCCGTCCCCCGGGTCTGATCTGCCGATGCCGCCAGTCGCGCCTGCGCTCGGGCGACCTTACCGGCGCGACGTTCTACCTCTTTCGTGATGGTCTCGACGCGCTTGGCCGCCCGCTTGCGAGCGCGCTCGAGATACAGTTCGGTCTCGGCCACGACCTTTTTGCGCTTCTCCTGCAAGGAGTGTAGCTTTGCCTGGGCATCCGCCAGTCTACGCTCGGCGGACTCCCGGTCTTTTCCCTGCTTCCCAGTAGCCATACTGAACCATGCCTCCTTCAGCTAACCGGCGCCAGTCGATCGATCACCGAAAAGTATTTGGCGTCCGGGTGGTGGGCCACGACCGCGGCAGTAGATTGCTCCGGTACCAGCTGGTATGCGGTGGTCAGAGATACGTTAATGTTGCTGGTCGCGTCGAGCAGGCGCATCACTTTTTCGTGGTCGGCAAGTTCTGGGCACGCCGGGTAGCCCCAACTGTAACGCTTACCCTGGCGCTTTTCCAGATTCAGTTCGGATCGAATCAGTTCGTGGACATACTCGGCCAGCGCTTCGGCGGCCTCAACCGACAGGCCATGCGTGTAATACGATTCGGAGTAGTCTCCCTGTGCCTGAAGGCGGTCAATCCGCTCGGTTGCCGCCGCGCCCATGGTCACGAGTTGTAGAGCCACGACATCCCGCCGATCCTTACCTATCGGCATGAAGTAGTCGGCAATCGAAAGCTGCTCGTCCGCGGGCTGACGGGCAAAGGTAAAACGTTCGATCTCCCGTTGAGGGTCGAGTGGGTCGAAGATCACCACATCGTTTCCCTCACTGGCGGCCGGGAAGTAGCCATACACCGCCCTGGGCTGGAGATATTTCTGGTCGGCTGCCTCGCGCTGCATCCGCCGCAAGCGAGGCAAGAAGTCGTCCCGCAGCAAACGAATCCACTCGTCGGCATGAACTCCTTTGCCACCCCAGGAGAGACGGAACAGAGAACGCCGGGCCAGATGCTTGAAGACATCGTCGAGAGGCACCCGATCGAGGGTACGCGTGCCCCAGAATGGTGGCGTCGGAATCGGGGCGTCGGGCCTGACGTTCTTCTTGACGATAGCCGGCGCCGTACTGGGAGCCGGGCGACTATCCGCACCGTGTTTCGCCTCTTCCGCCTCGCGGCGGATACGTGCCACCAGCTCTTCGGCACGAGCTGGATCGGTGAGACTGTCCATCGTCTCCAGACCCTCGAACGCGTCCTTGCAGTAGAACACGCCGGCAGAGTACTGGGTATCGTCGTCGACATACATGATGCGGCGACCGTAGGCCCGATTGATCGCGGCTCCGCCCACCAGCAGAGGGAAGGAGAAGTCACGATGATGGAGTTCCTTGACCGCCAGCGGCATCTGCTTTGACGTCGATACCAGCAATGCGCTCAAGCCGATAGCGGTCGCGTTGACCTCCACGGCTTTATCCAGAATGGCGTTCAACGGGACTTGCTTGCCCAGGTCGTGAACGGTATATCCATTGTTGGTGAGGATGGTGTTGACCAGATTCTTGCCAATATCATGGACATCGCCAAACACCGTCGCCAGCACCACTGTTCCTTTGGCAACGCCCTCGCGTCGCTCCAGGAATTGCTCCAGGTGAGCGACCGCCTTTTTCATCACTTCGGCCGACTGCAGTACGAAGGGCAGAATCAGTTCTCCCGCGCCGAACTTGTCGCCCACCTCTTTCATCGCCGGAAGCAGAACGTTATTCAGGACGCTGACTGCGTCCTGATGAGTCAACGCTTCGTCGATGTTGGTTTCAATGTTGTCTTTCTTGCGATGGAGGATCTGGTAATGAATGCGTTGCTCGGCCGTCATATCCGCCGTCGGATCTTGTTCGGCTTCCCGAGCCCCAGTCGGTGCTCCCTGCTGTTCGAAATAGGCCAGGAAACGGGCGAGCGCGTCCTCGCGCCGGTTGTAGATGAGGTCATCCGCTAACCGTCGTTGCTCCGACGGAATCTCCGCATACGGGATGATGTCGTGGGGATGGACGATGGCGAGATCGAGGCCGGCCTGCACGGTGTGATAGAGGAACACTGAGTTCAACACCGCGCGGGCGTTCGGCGCGATGCCGAATGAGACATTGCTGATACCGAGAATGGTCAACACGCCCGGACACTCGGCCTCTATGCGGCGAATGCCCTCAATGCTGTTCTTCGCCGTGTTGGCTTCAGCAGGATCTCCAGTAGTGAGTGGCAGCGTGAGATCGTCGAAGATCAGATCTTCCGGCGCCAGACCATACTCATGCACCGCGATGTCATAGATGCGTTTGGCCACACGAACTTTATGCTCGACTTCGCGCGCCATGCCCTCTTCGTCAATAGTGAGCGCCACGACGACGGCGCCATGCTCCTTCACATGAGGGAGGACGGCATCAATCCGCTCGCGTCCGTTTTCCATATTGATCGAATTGACGATGACGCGGCCAGGACAGCGCTTGAGAGTAGCGGCGATAACTTCGGCATCGGTCGAGTCGATGACCAGCGGGGCTTCCACGCCGAGACTGAGCTTCTTGGCGAGCGTGCACAACTGGTCGGCCTCATCGACGCGCTCGGTTAGCGCCACGCAGACATCGAGTACGTGGGCGCCACCATCCACCTGCTCGCGCGCCACGTTCACGATGGAATCGTAATCGTCAGCGAGCAGAAGCCGTTTCACCCGCCGGCTCCCCTGCGAATTCACCCGCTCGCCGACCAGCATCGGCGCCGGTTCCTGGTGCAATGCCACCGAGCGGATGCCGCTGGCTACCGAGGGCATGTGCGTCACCGTTCTCTCGATCGGGGCACGCTCGCCAATCCGGTCGATGACTGCCTTCAGATGGGCCGGTGTGGTACCACAGCACCCGCCCACGACGTTGACTCCGAACTGTTCAACGAACTCGGCATGCGCATCCGCCAGCCCTTCGGGCGTTAACGGATACACCGCTTCGCCACCAGTGTTAAGAGGAATGCCGGCGTTCGGAATCACCGAGAGAAATTTCGGGCAGTATTCGCTGAGATAGCGCACGGGCTCGCGCATATGTTCCGGCCCGGTGCTGCAGTTCAGACCAATGACCTGAATATCGAGGGCGCTGAGAGTGGTATTGACGGCGCCGATGTCATTGCCGAACAGCATGCGCCCCGACGTATCCAGCGTGACCTGGGCCTGAATCGGTAGCGAACGGCCGGATTCGCGGCGATATCGCCGGATACCGAAGATCGCGGCCTTGAGCTCCATCATGTCGAACATGGTTTCGATGATATAGAGGTCCACTCCACCTTCGGCGAGCGCGGCCGCCTGCTCGTAGAACACATCAGTCAGCTCGTCAAATGAAAAGTCGCTCAGAGCGGGATCCTCAGAGGACAGCAGCTTCCCGGTGGGTCCGATCGATCCGGCAACGAATCGCGGCTTGCCGGCGGTGCTGAATCGATCGGCGACGTCGCGAGCGATCCGGGCCGCCTGGAAATTGACTTCATGGACCTTGTCGGCCAGATCGTACTCCGCCAGACGAAGGCGGCTGGCATTGAAGCTATCGGTTTCAATCACGTCGCAGCCGACCGCCAGGAATGAGGCATGGATTTCCTCGATGATCTGCGGCCGAGTCAGGACCAGATAATCGTTGCAGCCCTCTTTGCCACCGAAGTCCTCGGCGGTGAGGTCATAACCCTGAATAGAGGTTCCCATGGCGCCATCGAAGAAGAGGACGCGCCGGCGCAACGCATCTAGATAAGACGAATCCATATGTGAATTATGTCTTATACAGGCGTTGCGTTGCCCCCTGTGAGGGCGTGCGCGCTGACGGCCCTACTGAAAGGACGCCGGTGCACCGCGCGCCGCCATCGATTCTCACTCCGGTACCTGTTGCGCACGAAGGCGCTGCCGGAAGCCGCCGACGTCACCGGTGACCACAAAGGCAACCCGCTCGGCGACATTGGTGACTCGATCCGCCATGCGCTCGAAGTTGTGGGCAGCCCATAGCATATAGGTGCCGGACCTGATGCTCGCTCTATCTGTTACCATCTCGAGAATGAGTCGACGAAACACCTGGCGGTACAGTTCGTCGATTTCGTCGTCTCGCTCCCATACCTGGGCAGCCGCTTCGACATCGCGTGATAGATACGCCTGCAGCGCCTGGAAGAGCAATTGTTGGGTGATGTCGGCCATGGTACGAACGTCGTTCACTGCGGAATGAATTGGTTCGGCGGCCATGCGCAGGGTGAGCTTGGCCACGCCTTCACAGTAATCGCCGATGCGATCGAGTTCGGTGGCGATGGTGAGAATCGCGACGATCGATCGCAGATCGCCAGCCGTCGGCTGTTGCGTGGCAATCAGCAGAAACGCTTGCTTCTCGATATCGTAGCGTTGATCGTCGACGCCGGCGCCGGCATCGATCAGTCCTTGTGCGGCCCCGGCATCCATGTGTTCCAGGGCCTCGACACACCGACCGATGGCGGCGGAGACTGATTCACCCATCGCCAGGGCGCGCTCGTCGAGTTGCCGAAGCATCTGCTCGTAGTGCTCGCGCGTCATCGACCAGCGCTCCGATCGTTGCGAAAGGTATAGCCGACGCCGTACACCGTTTGGATGTACTTGGGGTTCTCAGCATCTCGTTCGATTTTCATGCGCAACCGGCGTACATGCACGTCAACGGTGCGTGCATCGCCAAGATAGTCGGCGCCCCACACTTTTTCCAGAATTTGGTCGCGGGTGAGTACCAGGCCATGATTGCGCATGAGGTGCACAAGAAGATCGAATTCCCGAGGTAACAGGTGGATGAGCTGGCCGTCCCGATCGACGGAGCGTGAGCGAGCCTCCACACGTAGTCCGTCGTGCGCCAGGACCTCATCTCGTTCGGTGTCACCCCCGCTGAGTTCGACGCGCCGGAGGGTGGCGCGGATACGCGCTAGCAGCTCGCGCAGACTGAACGGTTTGACGACGTAATCATCCGCACCGAGTTCCAGGCCAAGCACACGGTCGACTTCATCGTCTCGAGCCGTAATCATGATTATCGGCACCGGAGAAGAAGCTCGTACCGTCCGGCAGACATCGAAGCCGTCCATTTCCGGAAGCATGAGGTCAAGCAGCATCAGGTCGAGCTGCTGAGTCCGGCTTATGGCGATTGCCTCCAGCCCAGTTCGCGCGATCGTCGCCTCGTACCCCTCGTGACGCAGATTGTAGACCAACGTCTCTGCCAGATTCCGGTCGTCTTCGACGACCAGGATGGTTGTCCGGTGGGGCACTCTCTGAATCTCCCCTGACATACTGTCAGCCAAATCGACCCGTAATGTAGTCCTCGGTTCGCTTGTCCGCCGGCTTGCTGAAGATCTGGCTGGTCTCTCCATATTCGACCAACTCTCCCACAAAGTCGTCCCCGGCCAGCATAAACGCGGTGAAATCGGCGATTCGCGCTGCCTGTTGCATGTTATGGGTCACGATCACGACCGTATACTCTTTTTTCAGGTCATTCATCAACTCTTCGATCTTGTACGACGCGATTGGATCGAGAGCGGACGTTGGCTCGTCGAGGAGCACGACAACCGGTTGCATGGCCAGTGCTCGGGCGATGCACAGACGTTGCTGCTGACCACCGGAGAGACCGGTCGCCGGTTCTCGCAGGCGATCTTTGACCTCATCCCAAAGCGCTGCCTGGCGCAGGCTGATTTCCACAACCTCATCGAGAGCGCGGCCACGTCGCACCATGCCGTTGAGCTTCGGACCGGCGGCGACGTTGTCATATATCGTCATCGTCGGGAACGGATTCGGCCGCTGAAATACCATTCCGATCTCGGCGCGGATTTTTACCGGATTCGCTCCACCGTCGTACACGTTTTTCTCGCCTACCCACATATTCCCGCCAACCCGAGCATCGGGGATGACTTCATGCATTCGATTGATGCAACGCAGAAAGGTCGACTTGCCGCAACCGGATGGTCCGATGAGGGCGGTGACCTGGTTGGGCTTCATCTCTAGATTGACGTCGCGAACGGCTAACTTCTTGCCATACCAGGCCGAGATCTCCTCGGCTCTAACGGCCTGTCCCATGGTTCTCTCTTTCTCCCTTAATGGCAGACGTGCAAGATGCCGCTGCCACTAGGCGTTAGCCACGCGCTTGCTCAGTCGATACGTCAGCGTTCGCGCCAACAGGTTCAGGACGACGATGATTGCGAACAGCGTCAGTGCACCGGCCCAGGCCTGTTGGTGCCAGGTATCGTACGGCCCCGTTGCGTACACCCAGATCTTCAGAGGAAGTGCCCCGACCGCACTGAACGGAGATCCAGGGTTGGCGTCATTGCCAAAGGCGGTGAAGACCAGCGGAGCCGTTTCTCCGGCAACTCTGGCGATACCGAGCATGATCGCAGTAACAATTCCGCTGGCAGCTGCCGGCAGGATGATGCGCCCCATCGTCTTCCATTCGGGTAGGCCCAGGGCCAATCCCGCTTCGCGAATCGCGGCCGGAACCAGCTTGATCGTCTCCTCGCTAGCCCGTGTCACCGTCGGAAACATCAGGAGCCCGAGAGCAACCCCGCCTGACAGCGCGGAGAAGCTCCCGAGGGGTATGACTACCAGTGCGTAGGCCACCATGCCGGCGACGATTGAAGGGGTTCCAGCAACAACATCGGTGACGAACCGGACGGTTCGTGCGAAGCCCATATTCTGCGAGCGTGAGAGATAGATTCCACTGAGGATTCCTACCGGCAGACCGACGCAGCAGGCGATCAGTATGAGCACAAGGGTGCCGAGGATCTGGGATGACATGCCCCCGCCGGCCGTCCCGGCGGCGGCCGGAGTTTGGGTGAAAAAGGCGAAGTTGATCGATGAGGCACCCTGTTCGATCACGTAGAACAGCATGGCACCAAGCGGAATAATGGCGACAACGAGTGCGACGAGCGCGAGCGCGGTGCCGACTCGGTCAATGACGCGGCGGACGTGGAAGTGGGTCATGCCTACCGAGAGCCGGGAGAAGCCCGGCAAACGATGTAGCACCGAGACGCGCTGGCGCCCCCCCACCTTCCCAGTGCGCGCCACCAGTACGCGCGCGACCGCGTTGAGCAGAATGGACACGAGCATCAGGAGAAGAGCTAGCTCGATGAGTGCCGAGCGCTGCAGACCGGCGGCTTCGGAGAATTGGTTGACGATAGTGGCAGGCAGCGTGGTCCCCTCGTTGAAGAGCGAGAGACTTGACGACAAGTTGTTGCCGATCACCATCTGAACCGCCATCGTCTCGCCAACGGCGCGGCCCAGGGCGAGAATGATAGCACCCACGATGCCGGAGCGGGCGTATGGAATCACCACTTTCCAGATCGTTTCCCAGCGAGTACCGCCGAGGGCCAACATTGCGTCACGCTGGCTATTTGGAACGGCGAGCATGACATCTCGGCTGATAGATGTAATCGTGGGCAGGATCATAACCGCCAGGATGAGCGAGGCAGTAAGATAGCCGAGCCCGATGGGTGTGCCAGAGAAGAATGGAGTGTTTCCAAAGTGTTGAATCAGCCAGGGCTGCACGTGCTGAGCTACCAAAGGCACGAGGACAAACAGAGCCCACAAGCCGTAGACGATGCTGGGGACCGCGGCCAGCAGCTCAACTATGAATCCAAGCGGAAATCGGATTCGTCGTGGCGCCATCTCAGTCAGAAAAATAGCCACCAGAATTCCCACCGGGGCAGCCAGGGCGAGAGCCAATAGAGACGTGTAAACGGTTCCGAGAATAGATGGCGCCGCACCATAGATATCCCGCGTCGCGTCCCACGAGGAGCTGGTAAGGAAACCGGGGCCAAACCGCGTAATGGAATCACGGCCCTGATACGCCAGCACCGCGATCATGATACCGACGATGGCGATGATCAGGGTGGCAAAGCCACCGGTGATCCAGGTGAAAGCCCGATCGCCCCAATCGACGATTCCGCTTCGCGCATGCGGATCGCGGATCGGGTCCGACCCGATCCGCTGAATCGAGATGTCAACCTCGTCCGGAGTCGCGACTGTGGCTGGAGCCGACGAAGCACCATTGAGCATTCGGTGCTGTGGTGCCGCCGACCGTCGAACTCACGCCGGCAAAAATACGCGTCGTCGACGAGTGGGCCTGTTTGTCTGGTTGTTGGCGCGATTTTTGCCCGTCCGCCCTATCCAACCGCTCCTCTGTGTCCATACCCCTCCCATCTGTTAGCCGATCAACGCGTTGCCCCAGTCTATGGTCGAAAAAGTTACACAAATGTTTCGGCAGAGTTGCCAACATGTTACTGATGCACCTTTTACCAGACGGCATATGTTGGCAGGCGCGAGATGGATAACAAGCTTATAACTTCATCGAAACAATCCAGTAACAACTTCTTCCGACAATGAAGCAGCAAACATTGTGTGGATTTGGAAGGAGAAACTCTTGCGGAAACGAATTATTGTGTTCCTGGGGGCATTATGTGTGGTGCTGGGAGCATTGATCAGCCCCAGCCTGACATTGCCGGTTCACGCCGATGTCAGCCTTACTGGGGCTGGGTCGACGTTTGACTTTCCGTTCTTCGATGCTGCATTTAAGGGGTACGGGCACGGAGTAACGGTGAACTACCAACCAGTCGGAAGTGGCGCCGGTATCCAGCAATTTACGCAGAAGCTGGTCGACTTTGGTGCCAGCGACGTGCCGATGAACCCGATCACGGAATTGCCGGCGGCAGTGAAGGCCGGCGGACCGGTCGCGCAAATCCCAGTTGCGCTTGGGGGAATCTCAATCGCATACAACATTCCGGGCGTCAAGACGGGTCTCAAGTTGGATGGTCCGACGATCGCCAAAATATTTCTTGGCACCATTACTCGGTGGAACGACCCGACCATCAGGAAGCTGAACAAGGGCGTGAAGCTGCCTGCCCTCGCGATCACCACCGTCCATCGTTCGGATGGCAGCGGTACCAGCTATGCCTTTACCGATTACCTGGCCAAGGTCAACGACCAGTGGCGTGGTTTGGTGGGCGTGAGCAAGACGCCGACCTGGCCTACGAATGGCTCCGTTGGCGGCAAGGGCAACCTGGGTGTGGCGCAACTGGTCGAGTCCACTCCCGGTGCGGTCGGGTACGTGGAACTGGCGTATGTGCTGCAGACGCACATGAATGAAGCCGCCGTTGAAAACCGTTCCAAACGGTTCGAAGTTCCGACGCTGAAGAGTGTTGCGGCGGCGGCAGCCGCTTTCCCCAAAGTCTCGTCAGAAAATTTCAGTATTACCAACGAGAAGGGCAAGGATGTCTACCCCATCGTGACCTACTCCTGGCTGCTCGTTTTCAAGAACCAGCCGGACGCGGCCAAAGGTAAAGCCCTGGTGACTCTGATGAAGTGGCTCGCCACCTCGGCTCAGACCAAATACGCGAAGTCGCTTGATTACGTGCCACTGCCCAAGAACGTTCAGACGCTGGCTCTCAATCTGTTGAAGCAAGTTCATTAGCTCCGGCCGCGGAGTTATCAGGGGGAGGCCGGTGGCCTCCCCCTCCTGTTTGCCAAACTACTTCAGGCGAATCGCGGGCCGGGAGCGTGACGCCATAGGCTGTACTGTGCGTTCAGTGGCAATGGCGACGTGATGGACCAAGGGGGTAATGGGTGGCCAAAATCCTGGTTGTTGAGGATGACCGTAGCCTGAACGAGGGACTGGCCTATGCGCTTCGTCGTGAGGGACACACTCCGATTGTGGCCGAGGACGCTGGCACCGCACTGGACATGGCGATGGCCGAACGGTTTGACCTCGTCCTCCTCGATCTCATGCTCCCGGGCGGCAGCGGCATTGACATTTGCCGGGCCATTCGATCGTTCAGCACCGTCCCGATCATCATGTTGACCGCCCGCGGCGAAGAGGTCGATCGCGTCCTCGGCCTGGAGATCGGCGCTGATGACTACGTGACCAAGCCATATCGCTTACGCGAGTTGCTCGCTCGTATCAAGGCGAATCTCCGGCGTGTCGAGATGGATCAGAGGCAGGATGAAGTTGAGAAGCTCGATTGGAATGGGCTGGAAGTAGACACCAGTCAGCGCCGGGTGCTGGCACACGGCAAGCCGATCGACTTTCAGCCCAAGGAGTTTGATCTCCTCGCGCATCTGATGCGCAACCGCGGCGCGGTGCTGCGACGAGACGACCTCCTTCATGCCGTCTGGGGGCATGACTATCTCGGCGAACGCACCGTGGACGTGCACGTGCGGCGTGTTCGCGCCAAGCTAGAGAAGTGCGGGATCAGGGACGCAATCCGGACCGTGCACGGCGTCGGCTATGCCTTCGAGCCAGACCCCGGTGGAATGTCTACCGCGTAACATTGGACAGATCGCTGGGAATTGACGGCGCGGTGGATATCTCGACCATGGATGAAGAAGAAATCGACTATCGTACCCTCCTCGAGCAGTACATCGAAGGTGACGCTCGGGGAGTTCTCGTGGTGGGCGAGAGGCGGCGCGTGATGCTGATGAACCAGGCGGCGCGAACGATGTTCAAGTATGCCGGCCCGGTTGAGCGGCCGCTGGCCAAAATCGTGCGGGATATACACGTCGAATTTGCCGTGGGCGAGGTATTGCACGATCGGCGCGCGGTCTGGCATGAGTCTTATTTGCCGGAACCGGATCGATTGCTCCGCTTTCACCTGATCCCGGTGTTGTCGATGACGGAAGAGCCCGTACTGGTCATTGCCACCGTCGAGGATATTACCAACCTGCGTTACCTGGAGACGGTACGACGGGACTTCGTGGCGAATGTATCACACGAATTGCGGACGCCGTTGGCATCGATTAACCTGCTCGTTGAAACCCTTCAACGCGGTGCCACCGACGACCCGGAAGCGACTGAACATTTCCTGCATCGCATTGAGGTGGAAACGCAAGCAATGGCTCGACTGGTGGAAGAGTTGCTGGAACTCTCACGGCTCGAGACCGGCGTTCTCAGCCTCAATCTCGAAACTGTCGAGGTAGGGAGGATCCTGGACGACGCCATCAGTCGGCTGACGCCGGCGGCTGAGGAAAAACGGATCGACATTAATCTCGACGTGCAGGAGGCGATTCCACGGGCTCGTGCCGATCCCAAACGTCTGGAACAGGTGCTGATCAACCTGGTGCACAATGCGATCAAGTTCACCCCATCTGGCGGTTCGGTCTCGCTGCAGGCCACCCGCCAGGGACGAGGCATTCAGATCTCGGTATCCGACAACGGAATGGGCATGAATTCGGTCGAAGCCGCCCGCATCTTTGAGCGCTTCTATAAGGTCGATAAGGGACGGAACCGCGCCGGCGGCGCCGGACTGGGGTTGGCAATCGCGAGACATTTGCTGGAGATGCACGGAAGCCACCTCCATGTGGTCAGCGAAATGGGCAGAGGATCGAGATTTTCTTTTGAATTGCCGGTGGCGAGTTGATGAACGAAAATCTCACTCCCATGCCTCTGAAGATGGGGCTATAGCGTCCCTTCGCGAGCTGTACCCCGGGCCATAAGTCACGTAGACAGGGCCGCAAGCAATAGATATGCTAGTGCCGAGGCTCTGTGCTGCCGGCACGACCACCGGCAAGAGGAGAATGGCACATTCTGAAGATCTTCAGAAGTCTCTTGTTTTCACATGGCTGTTGAAACTGAAACCCAACGCACGACGCCCGCCATTCTGATCGCTGGTCTCAATGGCGATATGGCCGGCTGGCTGCAGCAACGACTCGGCGACGTCGCAGTGCAGGGAACTGTCAGCGCGGAAGATACTCTGGCCGCATTGGGACGCGAGGAGTACGCACTGCTGATCCTGAATCACACCCTTCCCGACCTCGCCGGCGTGGACGTTCTGGCGCGGGTGCGAGCAAATCCAAGCATGGCCGGACTGCCGGTCATGTACCTTCTCGACCGCCATCTGGACAGCGCGATTGGCCGCCAACTGCTCGAGCAGCTCGGGGTGACGCAACTTTTGCTCTACCCCATCGATCGCGAAGAGGTGGCCCATCAGGCGAGCTGCGTCCTCGATTTGCCCCATCCGACAGAGCCGGCGGAGGCCACCGTCGAGCCGGAGCCGCCGGCCTCGCCTACCGCGGTCGCACCGCTGCACGTGCCGGAAGGGCGTGACGATCACGCCTATTTGCTACTGGTAAATGATGACCCCGAACTCGCCGAACGTTTAGCCAATGAAGCGGTAACGCGAGGATTGCGCGTTGAGATCGCGGCCGATCCCATCGCGGCACGCGACCTCGTCGCCAGAGAGCGGCCCGACGCGGTCCTGCTTGACGTGCAATTTCATGGAGCCACCGATGGCGGACTGGCATTGCTCAAGGAGATGAGCCAGGCGATCCCACCGATCCCGGTGTTGGTACTGACGGCCAGCGATACCTTTTTGGACCGTGTGCAAGTCGCCTCGCTGGGAGGGCGCGGTTTCCTGCCCAAAGCGCTTCCACCGAGTGAGATCCTCGACACGGTGACTCGCTTGCTGCAGCAACTGGCCACCAGCGAGAGCCGCGTCATGGCGGTCGACGGTGACCCGGCAACGCTGGCGACACTTCACGCAGCTCTCGATCCTCAAGGTATCCGCCTGACTACGCTGGACGATCCCTTGCGGTTCTGGGACACGCTGGAACAATCTACTCCCGATCTCCTGATTCTTGACTTGAATATGCCTCGTTTGAGTGGTATCGAGCTCTGCCGAGTCGTGCGCAACGATCCGCGCTGGAGCGCGCTGCCGGTGTTGTTTCTCACCGAGAACAGCGACGCAGATACCGTTCGGCGCGTGTTTTCGGCGAATGCCGACGACTTCGTTCCAAAACCAATAATCGGTCCGGAACTTGTGACCAAAGTCGTGAATCGCCTGGAGCGTACGCTGCTGTACCGGAGCATGGCGGAAATTGACCCGGTTACAGGAGTGACCAACCGGGCAAAGTCCACCCATACGTTGCGCCAGTTTCTCCGGCTGGCCGAGCGACATCGCCAACCGCTTTCCCTCGCCCTGCTGGATGTTGACCATTTCAAGCAGATCAACGATCGGCACGGCCATGCCACCGGAGACGCCGTTCTTCAACAATTGGGGAAGATCTTGCTTCGAACGTTCCGCAGCGAGGATGTCGTTGCCCGCTGGGGTGGAGAAGAGTTCCTCATCGGCATGTATGGCATGACGCGCATCGATGGCGTGCAGCGTCTGGCTGACCTGCTGGAGACGCTCCGCCACGAATCTCTCCTGGGGCCGAAGGGTGAACGAATTTCGATCACCTTCAGCGCCGGCGTGGCACAATTCCCGGCCGACGGCACCGATTTGCAAGTTCTCTATCGCGCTGCCGATGAAGCGCTGTACCGGGCCAAGGCGAGCGGGCGCGATCGCGTGCTCCCGGTAGGCTGGCAGGCGGAATCGTCAGATTTAGAACTGGAAGCAGTCGATGTGGTCCTCGTGGACAACGACGACGTGCAGGGCGGCGTACTGACGCAGGCGCTGGAGGCTCTCGGCTACCGTACGGTATGGTTGCGGGACGGTGAGTCAGCCACACTGCTCCTTGGCGGCCTGAATCCCCGCCTGCAGGCGCCGGTCGCGCTCGTTGACAGTGACCTCCCGGAGATCGACGGGCTTGGTGTAGTGCGCCGGCTGGCCAGAGATGGCATATTGAGGCATACCAGGCTCATTTTTCTCAGTTCGGGCCTGAACCAACGTGAGGTGGAGCGCGTCATGGATCTCGGTGTGTTCGACAGGATATCTCGGCCGTATTCGCTGCCTACTCTCGTCCAGCACGTCCGCCGGGCGCTGGAGATCCTCTAAGCGTGGCGGCGGTAGTCACCTCCAGCATCGACGAGGACATCTGGGAAGACGTCTGGGACGAGGAGAGAACCTGGCGCGAAGAGCATGCCGTCGCGGAGCGGGCACCCGACCCACTCACGCTCGTCATTTTCGGCGCCACCGGCGATCTGGCGCATCGCAAGCTAATTCCTGCCCTCTACAGTCTCGCCAGCAGTGGATTGCTGCCGGCAAAAGTTGCCATTCTGGGCTTTGGCCGTAGCGATCGCGAGGAAGAAGAGTTTCGGCGCGACTTGCGTGCCTCCGTCGAGGGCACAGTGAAGCGCCTGGACGCCAAAAAATGGGACGAGTTCGCCGAGCATATCAGATATTACCGCGGTGATTACGGAGATCCATCCAGCTTCGAGGGACTGGCGAAGCGGTTGACCGAGATCGACAAGCAGGCGGGTACGGAGGACCACCGACTCTTCTATCTGGCGACACCGCCCAATGTCTATATGGACGTCGTTCGGAACCTTGGTGTCGCCGGACTCAACCACCCGGCCGAGAGCACGGGGTGGGTTCGGCTCATTGTTGAGAAGCCCTTCGGTCGCGATCTGGAAACCGCGCGGCGGCTGGACAGCTGCGTCCACGAAGTGTTCGATGAATCACAGGTCTACCGTATCGATCACTATCTCGGCAAGGAAACGGTACAGAACATTTTCGTGCTCAGATTCGTCAATGGCATCTTTGAGCCGATCTGGAATCGGAATTACGTCGAACATGTCCAGATCACCGCGGCTGAAACGATTGGAGTTGAAGGGCGAGGCACGTATTACGAAGAGGCCGGAGCGGCACGTGACATGCTGCAAAGTCATCTGCTCCAGCTGGTCACCCTCACCGCCATGGAACCGCCGAGTGCCTTCACTGCCGGTAAGGTGCGAGACGAAAAGGTAAAGGTTCTCGACTCGTTGCGTTTCCCGAATCCACAGGACACCTGCGGCTCGATTGTTTGGGGACAGTACGCGCGCGGCACCGTCGATGGGCGGCGGGTACCCGGGTATCGTGATGAACCGGATGTGGCCCCAAATTCGAATACTGAGACCTTTCTGGCGGCAAAGTTCTTCATCGACAATTGGCGGTGGGCCGGAGTGCCGTTCTACCTGAGAACAGGCAAGCGCCTGGCCAAGCGAGTAAGCGAGATAGCCATTCAGTTCCGCCGAGCGCCGCATCCCTTCCTGTCCGGTGGTGACGATCGTCCGAGGCGCAATGTACTGGTATTACGCATTCAGCCGGATGATGGTCTAGCGCTACGTCTCGATGTCAAGGTGCCAGGTCCCAGCATGCGGGTGCGACCGGTGGACATGAGTTTTCTCTATAAAGAGGCATTTGGTGGTGAATCACCCGATGCCTACCAGCGTCTTCTGCTCGATGCCATGCGTGGCGATTCGACGCTCTTTGCTCGAACCGACGAGGTGCAAATGGCCTGGAGCCTGGTCACGCCTATTCTCCAGGCCCATGCCGAGAAGCACGGCCCGTTGGCCACCTATCCCGCCGGATCCTGGGGGCCCGAAGAGGCCGACGAGCTGCTGGCCCGAGATGGCCACCGCTGGAGACGACCTTAATTCGAACGTCGCTCCGTCGTGATCGCGCCAGATCGCTCTGGCTGAATCTCTTCCTGTTATGGCTGGCCGGAAATGCCCTCCGGCTCACCATTCTGGCCGTTCCACCGGTACTGCCCGCGATTCACGACGAACTCCGCCTCGACGAAACCCTAGTTGGAGCGCTGACCGCGCTTCCCGTGCTGCTCTTGTCGGCCGGTGCCGTTTTCGGATCACTCCTCATCGCTCGGTTAGGACCACGACGTGCCCTGTTGGTGGGACTTGCGCTGGTCGTCGGCGCCGGGGCGCTGCGGGGCGCGGGTTCCACGGCGTTCATCCTCTTTCCGATGACTTTCGCCATGGGGATTGGTGTTGCCGTGTCGCAGCCGGCCCTGCCTTCCCTGGTGCGACTCTGGCTGCCCAATCGGACGGCAGTGGCCACGGCCGCATACGCCAATGGGATCCTCATTGGAGAAATTCTGGCGGCGGCGTTGACGACACCGCTGATTCTGCCCCTGGTCGGTAACCACTGGCAGATCGCGTTCGTTTTCTGGTCCGGAATCGTGCTTCTAATTGGGCTGACCATTGCCGTATCGAGCAAGACCGAGGCACGCCAGCCCGATGCCCCTCCAGTGCAGTGGTGGCCCGACTGGCGCAGTGGACGCACCTGGCGTCTCGGCCTGGTGCTCGGCTGCGCTTCGCTGGCCTACTTCGGCGCCAACGCATTTCTGCCCGACTTTCTCAAGGCTGAACATCACGGTGGTCTGATCGCGGCCGCACTCACCAGTCTCAATTTGAGCCAGCTCCCCTCTTCCATCCTGACTGCGCTCTTTCCGCTGCAACTCACCGGTCGCCGCTGGCCGCTGGTGGGAGCCGGGTTGCTGATGTTCGTGTCGGCGGTGGGCTTCCGATTGGGCGGCGCCTGGGTGGTCGTATTCGCCGGCACCCTTGGCTTCTCCACGGCATTGGTCTTTGTTCTTACTCTCGCTCTGGCTCCCCTGTTAGGCGATGCCGAGGATGTACATCATCTCACCGCCGCGATGTTCACGATAGGCTACGCCTGTCCATTCGTGGGTTCGTTGCTCGGCGGCGCCATCTGGGACCTGACCGGCGTACCGGTGACCGCATTTGCTCCCATTGCCGCCTCCGGCATTCTCATGGTCCTGCTGGTGCGCGGTCTTCACGTTCGCCATCTGGTGGTGTCGTGACTCACGGGGCCAATCGCTCGATGGTCCAGCTGCCTCCGTCGATGCGGCGATACCGGAGTCGATCGTGCAGTCGATTCGGCCTGCCCTGCCAGAACTCGATGACCCGAGGCACGACCAGGTAGCCACCCCAGTGCGCCGGACGCGGCACGTCCCTATCCTCGAACTCTATTTCCAGAGCGGAGACACGATTGTCGAGTTCGGCGCGACTGCGCAAGACTCGACTCTGGGGCGAAGCGGCGGCAGCGATCTGGCTGCCCCGTGCCCGGCTGGCAAAGTACGCGTCCGATCGATCGGGAGGCAGTTTCTCGGCCCGGCCCTCGATGCGAATCTGGCGGTGAAGCTGCGCCCAGTACAGGATCAGGGCGACGCGTGGATTCTCCGCCAGTTCCTCGCCTTTTCGGCTCAGGTAATTCGAATAGAACACGAACCCGGCATCATCGAATCCCTTGAGTAACACCATTCGGGCCGATGGCTTGCCATCTTCACCAACGGTGGCGAGCGCCATGGCGTTGGCGTCTGGTAGATCCAGCTTCAGCGCGTCATCGAACCACTGCCTGAACTGTTCGATGGGGTCCGGGTCCAGATCGCTTACCAGAAGGGGGTTCACCCCTCGAACATACCCGAAGTCGAGGAAGCAAGGAAGACGAGCGGCATACATCACGGCGGGCTCCAGGCGGTATCGCTTGGGCCCGTAGGCAGGCTGGCACCACAGAGGCGCCCGCCGAGCTGATTGCAGACGGGTGGGATGGCACCCACACGAACGAAGATACTGTTCTTTCTATATATCGATTTGATATACTTAAGCTATGTACGAATTCATGATCCTCGCTCAGCTTTCGCGCGGCCCGATGCACGGGTATCGCATTGCCAAGATTATTTGCTACGTCTCCGGTCCGTTCCGGCAAGCGCAGTGGGGGGCCCTCTATCCGGTGCTCTCCCGCCTGGTTCAAGACGGGTTGATCCGCGTCGAGTTGAGTGGAGAGGAGGAGGACGGACGGCCACGGAAGGTGTACTCGATCACCGATGCCGGTCGGGCACGACTCCACGAACATCTGCTGGACACCGAACATCATCTGGAGAAATACGACACGGTGTTCGAGCACAAAGTGCCGTTCTTCTATCAGTTAACGGCGCCGGAGCGGCTGCAGCTCTCACGACACTATCAGGTATACACCCAGCGCCATATCGACCATCTGCAGCGGAACCGCCAGGCTCTGGCGGTTGATGGCGCTCACCTGCCGGCCGAGCAGATCGCCGGTATCCGGGCCGTACTGGACCACCGCCTCGAGCACTGGACCAGAGAGCGAGCCTGGGCTGAACAGCTCATTGAGGACAACAGCATGAAGGAGGCTATGTAATGGTACGACCCGTTTCCCCGCCCGGAGGCTCTTCACTGAGCGTGCCGCGCATCGTGACCAACCCGTGGATCATGCTGCTGGTTCTCACGCTCGGCTTCTTTATGATCTTGCTCGACACCACTATTGTCAATGTCGCGATTCCGAGCATTATCGACTCGTTGCATGCTTCACTCGACCAGGTTCTCTGGGTTCTCAATGCCTACATCCTCGTGTATGCGGTACTTCTGATTACGTCCGGCCGCCTGGGCGATATGGTGGGCCCGAGACGCATGTTCATGACTGGCGTTGTGATGTTCGTGCTCGCTTCGGCTGCCTGCGGTCTGGCGCAGAGTCCGGAGCAGTTGATCGTATTCCGCGTGATCCAGGGAATCGGGGGCGCGGTCCTCACTCCACAGACCCTCACCCTCATTACCTCTATTTTTCCTCCGGAGAGGCGTGGCGCGGCGTTTGGCATCTGGGGCGCGGTTGCCGGCCTGGCTGCTGTCGCCGGACCCACGCTTGGTGGTTTTCTTACCACCGATTTCAGCTGGCGCTGGATCTTTTATGTGAATCTTCCGGTCGGCATCATTACCTTCGTCCTCGCCTTCTTTCTACTGCCCGAGATGAAAGTTCATCGAGTGCACCGGTTGGATTCGGTGGGCGTGCTCCTGGCCAGCGCCGGTCTCTTTGCCGGGGTCTTTGGGCTGGTGGAGGGCCAGCGTTACTCGTGGGGACGCCTTGATTCCTTTGGAGCATTCAACATCGGGTCGGTGCAGGCCAGCGTACTGAGCATTCCGACCTTTCTTGTTGTCAGTGTGGTTCTGCTGGTGCTGTTTGTGTTGTGGGAGGCGCGGCAGGACGAGCCGCTCCTGCCGCTTTCCCTCTTCCGCGATCGCAATTTCTCCGTCGCCAACGGCGTTGCGGCCATCGTTACCTTCTCAGTATTTGGGTTGTTCCTCCCGTTGACCATCTTTCTGCAGTCGGTGCTGGGCCTCGACGCGCTCCATGCCGGCTTCGTATTCGTTCCGATGACCTTGATGTCCACGTTTGTCGCTCCCTTCGCTGGCCGTTTCACCGATCGCTCCTGGGGTAGATGGCTGCTGACGGCCGGTCTCCTGCTGTTTGCGGTCGGCTTTGGATTGGTGATCGCTTCGGCGTCACTGGGATCGACTGGCTTGTCGTTTACTCTCCCATTGCTGGTAGCGGGCGTCGGCATGGGGTGCACCTTTGCACCGATGACCACGCTGGCGATGAAGAACGTTCCACCCGCTAGCGCCGGTGCCGCATCAGGTTTCCTCAACACCATGCGGCAGGTGGGGGGCGCCATCGGCAGCGCCATCGTGGGAGCGGCGCTTCAGAACAGATTGGCAACCGAATTGCACGGGCAGGCTGTGCACTTCGCGGCTCAACTTCCGGCGGGGGTACGTCCACGCTTCATTACCGGCTTCGCCCATGCCTCGAGTACCGGCTTCCAGGTCGGACGTGGACAGACTGGCGGCGCCGCGCCGCCGGCGAATGTGTCCGTTCACATCGCCCAGCTCTTCCAACGCCTCGAAATCCAGGTGTCCCAGCATGCCTTTCTGCTCGCAATGAAACCGGCTCTAGCGATCTCGATCGTGGCCATGGTTCTGGGCGCGACGGCCACTCTACTCATGAGC
Source organism: uncultured Chloroflexia bacterium (assembly GCA_963731225.1). Classification (GTDB taxonomy): domain Bacteria; phylum Chloroflexota; class UBA5177; order UBA5177; family UBA5177; genus CAVSUG01. The sequence continues at coordinate 1,128,489 of CAVSUG010000002.1, read as the reverse complement.
GGCAAACGTGAGATCTCAGAGGCGGCCAGAGAGCGCCCGCATGGCATGGCGGCCGCGATGGGCGAATAGACGGTGGACGGCATCAGAGAGCGAAGCGAGCCTTGAAGATTGCTCGCGATCGCACTTAAGCTAGGGGTGGTCTAGCCTGGCGTATTCCCGGGCGGGCAAGGAGAGATTTACATAATGAAGCGTTTCGTTTTCTCCTTGATTGTCGCGGTGCCCCTGACGCTGATGCTGGCCGTGGTGCCGGCGAGAGGGTACGACCCGCCGCCACCCCCGCCACCCCTGCCGGCTCACCCGATCCCAACGCCTCCACCGCCAACCGCACCGCTTCAGCCAAGTATTACCAGTGCGACCGTGATGCTGCGTTCCGGCGATCGATTCACCACCGTTCACACCTTACATCTGGGCGATCGTGCCCGGTTCCTGGTGAGCTGGCAGGTCAACGAGCGAAGCTCGATTGGCGTGACCGGCAAACTGGAGATCGTGAAAGGTAATACTGTTCTGTACCGGCGGGCACTGCACGGACAGAGCGGGAGTATCGGCGGTATCCTGTATGCCGACGTCCATCTCGCTTCCAGTTCGGTAGTCGGTCGCGTCACGGCGAGATTCACCATCCAGTTGGGAGGATCGGTGGAGCGGACCGTCCATTTCCGCGTCCTTCCCACCAGCACCTAAAACAAACGCTCATCCACCAAACACTTGCGCCGGCAGCCCGTAGAAGATAATGGCCGCCATCAGATAGAGCGCAAGGAGCTGAGCGCCTTCCAGCCAGTTGCTTTCGCCATCGTGACCGATGTAGGCGAAGATCGTAACCAGCAACGCCAGGATCGCGAGTTCGACCGGGCTGAAGACCAGGTTCATGGTGTGGGTAGTCAGGCTATAGAGCACCACTACCGGAGCGACAAAGGTGGCGATCTGGATCGATGACGCCGAAGCGATGCCGAGGGCGAGGTCAAGACCCGAATCGTCGGTTTCCGGATTTAGCCCGCCTCGTTGCCAGGCAAGTCTGATGGCGGCATACCCTTCGGCAACGTTGCCCGCGTTAGCCACGATAATAATGCCGACGAAAACCTGCGTCCAACCGAGAACATGGGTGACCTGAGTGACACTTCCGGTGAGAATGTCGGTAACAGGTAAAAGCAGGGCGGTGGCGCCTCCGAGAGCGAGGACCGAGAACCAGGGCGGCCAGTAGGCTCTGCCCGGTTCGTGGCGCTCTTTTAAAGCACGCTGATCCAGGCCTTGCGGTTCTCCCGGTCCCATTGATTCGATCCCGAAGATGCCGTAAACCACATAGGCCACATACGCCAGGAGCAAGACAATGGAGATGCCGACGCTCACGTGCAAGATGGTCAGCGACGAGGTCGAAGTTCGGCACTGCACCTGACCGCAGAGGACCAGTGCGCCAATGGACGGAAAGAGTACCGCCGCCATGGTCAACATCATCAGGATGCTGTGATGCCCGGCTTCCGCACGCTTGAAGCGCGGATTCCGGTAGCGTAATCCGGTGACAACACAGCAGAGGCCCATGATCAGCGCCGAATTGCTGATCAGAGCTCCGATGATTGTCGCCTTAACCAGCAGGATGAGGCCTTTTTGTACGCCGAACACGCCTACCAGGAGGTCTGGTGCATTGCCAAAGGTGGCATTGAGCAGTCCGCCGGTCTTCCCTCCGACGCGATCCGCCAGCGCCTCTGTCGACGTACCGATAATGGCAGCCAGAGGGATCACCGCCAGGACAGAGAGGAAGAATTGCACCGACGGCGGCCAGCCGAGGGTCGCCGAGACGACCGACAGGAGCACGAAGATCAGGAGAGCCCCGGCGACTCGATCCTCGCGACAGAACGGAATAGCAGGAGATCCATCGGGCATGCGCTCGAACTACTCCGCTCTTCAGAATGATGTTCCATGCTATCAGCCGGTGATTTTTGGGCTTCGGATCACGCTTTTGATCGGAGCGCACCGAGGCTCTATAGTGGCTTGATTGGATTGTCAATTCTCTCGCTATGGCGGGTCGCCGCCGTGGTGATCATCACCGACAAGAGGGTAACGCCGGTATGTCCATGTGGACGCCAGGAATTGACGCGTCAACTCCACTGGAAGGACTGACCGCCATCCAGGCCGAGTTCTACACCGAGCATTTTATCGTCCGGGGTGAGCTTACGAGCCCCGAGGCGAGGCTGTCCGATCATCTCAATAGCTCCACGACGACGCTCGAGCTGAACCCCTCTAACGTTCATCGCAGCGATAACAAGCTCGTCGTGCACGTTGAAGGCAGCGCTGCCTACATTACCAAGGCGCATCTGCTCTTCGTGCTCCCGATCTCCGAACCGTTGCCGGCGCCGGTCGACCCAGCCGCCCGGGTGCGCACCGTAGGTCAGACCTGTTGGGCCGGAATCGGTCGGTACAACGTGCTGGGCAAGCTGCACATGGAAGCCGGCAGGAATCCACGTCTCCTGCTGCGATCCCTGGAGGAACGGCAGTTTCTCCCGTTTACCGAGGTGCAATTGACGCTGCCGGACGGCACGATTCGGAGTCACGACGCGGTTCTCGTGAATCGATTTCATCTGGAGTTACTGGCCATCCAGTTCGAAACGTAGTGATTCAGCCGGCAAGCACGATGCACGCCGGGAGTCGCGGTCGCATAGCGATCTCTCATCTTCCGCGTCGCAGCGACATCGAATTCGCATCCGGCGGCCACTGCCATCGCATTAAAGGGCCACAGTCCGTCTACGATCCAGGCCGTTCGCTCCGTCCACGCCGGTCTCCGTAGCCTAGTTTCGGGTGCAGAATAGCCACAAGGCGAGGAGGACGAGGGGCAAGTCGAGATCGGTGGCGAATCGGAAAGCGGTGGAGGCGTCATGCCGCCTGCGATGGTGCGCAGCGCACCTCATGCCGAGCGATCGTGGTCGCATTGGCGGCAATCATCCCCCAGCCGATCCACCGATCAAAGCCATCCTGCCCGTGGTCGGGGCACCGAGCGAGGTGTCCACGCCGCTTACACACACTGATTCGTCCCTCGCCCCCAGCCCGGAAGCGTTGTGCTTGTCGGAACCACCGTTGGCGCTCATGCGCTCTCCGCTCTGGTGGTGGCTTGCCAGGGACCGGAATCGCCACGCGGCGGACGCCGAGCCGCTTCACTGCGTCCTCATTCCCCGGCGCGTGAAAGCCGCGATCGGTCGCCACCAGGTCCGGTGCCCGCCCGAACCGCTCCCGATGCCGCTCCACCTGCCGGCGCAGCGTCCCGGACTCTGGCGGGTTACCAGCCAGCACCTCGTAGTCGCTGACGATCCCGCCTTCGACCTCGTCCAGAATGACCTTATGCCCGAACTCGATCTGCTGCCGCGGCTTGCCGCGTTGGATGATATCGGTATGGGGCTCGGTCAGACTCACGATCTTCTCATCGGCGGGCACCTGCTCCCCAGCCAGACGCCGTGTGGTCTGCTGGACTACCTGCTCGACCACGGGGAGCAGCGTTCCGAGGTGGTGGTGGAGTCGGTCTCCGGCAGCTCCGGCATCCCCCAAGAGCGCTCCTACCTGCACTGCCTGCCGCTGCACGGTCCCGATGATGCCCAGCAGTCGACGATAGGTCGTCGCTCGCAGCCGCTTCCCGTCCTCGCTCCGTTTCCGGGCTGCCTCGCTGATTTGTCGAGCCAGCCGCTTGGTGCTCCTGGTCCAATCACGGAACAGCGAGGCTGGCGCTCCCTCGCCCACCACCGCTTTGGCGCGCCGCAGCACGCGGCTCAGCATCCGACCAGCATCGGCTAACAGACTACTGTCGCTCGGCGGGTGAATCGTGCTCTCGACCGCAGTGCCATCGATCCGCAGCTTGCGTCCCCGTGTCACCCCTCGCTCGATGGCCAGGTCCACGACCCGCTCATGGAGGGCCTTGATGGTGGTCGTCCCCAGCACACCCGCCCAGCGGACGAGCGTACTGTGGTCGGGCGCTTTCTGGTCGTAGAGCCGGCAGAAATGGCGCAAGGAGAGACTGTCATCCACAAACCATGCGGTCTGCCGATAGCTCCAATGATAGAGACGACGCACCAGGAGTAGTCGCAGGACGACTTCCACCGGCGTTGAGGAGGTCCCACGATCGGCTGAGTGCGGAGCGCGCGTGCTCATGGCTGCTTTGACTTCGGCAATGAGCATCGCATCATCGACGAGCTGGTCCAGGGCGGCCAGTTCGGGATCCATCTCCCGCGTCAGTGTCGGTACCAGCGCAAAGAGATCGACGGGGGCATAGCGGTCAGTTATCATGATGCAGAGCCTCGGGGAGTCATTGGTGTCGTATCCAATTCTGACTGACCGGGCTCTTTTTGCACCACAAACTAGCCTAGGCGTTCACGCCGTTGGGGTAGCGCGCTGAGGCGGGCCGTTCCCCGCCGAAGCCGCGGCCCGTTCGAAGATGTTGCCAATCCACGCAGCCTGCCCGTTCGAGAGGAGGCGTGCCAGTCTGGGCACGTGGCCAGACTGCGCCACCGACAGCTCGACGGGGATGGCGTGTTCGTGAATCGGCCGCATCGTCGCAGCTGGCCGCGGCTTCGGCGGGGAACGGCCCGCCTCAGCGCGCTACCCCAACGGCGTGAACGCCTAGGCTACGAAGACCGGCGTCGACGGAGCGGCGCGCGCTTCATCCGCCTGCGAACGGCGCACGCTACACCTTCCGCTGGTCGCTTCATGTAACGGCACTACCCACCAGAAGTGCGGCTGGGACGGAGCGATGTCAAGGAGGGTTGGTTCCCTACTTGCACGGACCACCGTTATCCTCCGACAGTCATCCCGTCACATTTGACCTATCCGCGCCTGGCATGTATCTTGCCATTTGCACTTGATGATGGACCAAGGGAGGAGTATGAGCGACAAAACGAACACGCGAGACTGGTGGGTCAATGCCCTTCTGGGCAAGGAATCATCACCCCATCCTATATTCGGCAGCCGAATCAAGGTGAAAGCAGACGGGGACACAGTAGTACTCAGTGGTATCGTGGGAACCGCGGACGAACGAGAGGACATTGAACGCGAAGTGCGCAGCATCGATGTCGTCAAGACCGTGGTCAATCATCTGCAAGTTTCAACACCGAGGGAAACCTTTCACCGCCAGACGGTACTTGCGCTCTTCCCCGATCCTGATACCGCTCACCTGGCCAAGCAGGCGATGTCATCGTGGACGATTCATGAAGGTGAATCCGAACTGTTCGACCAACGCGCCGCGGCTGAACGCTACTTAGCCGGACGAGCACGGAATGCGGCCATCGAGTTCAACGACGTTAAGGGATATCTCGATGGCGTGGACAAGGGCAAGGTACTGATGGCAGACACGGTGTCCGAGGATGACGCCTTGCGCTTGATCGCGGGTCTGGAAGGTAGCCGCGCCGAATGCATCCGCACGCTGCCGCCAGAGCCGGAATCGACGCAAGGATCCTGACCCGTGGCCGAGCCTGCTGAGGTCCTCCCGTCCACCTCCGAAGTGCCGGAAGAACCGACGGGCTTTCGGCGCTTCCTCCGTATCGCCGGACCAGGCATCATTACCGGTGGCGCTGACAATGACCCGGCCGGTATTGCCACCTACTCGACTGTCGGTGCCTCCACCGGGCTCTCTCAGTTGTGGTTGGTGGTGGTATCGCTGCCCCTTCTCATTGCCGTCCAGGGGATCGCGGCCCGATTGGGCGCAGTTACCAAACTCGGTCTGGCCGAACTCATTCGAAATGAATTTGGCCGCAAGGTAGCCATCGCCGCCGGGTGCGTGGCCGTGGCGGCGAACGTCGCCACGATCGGCGCCGATCTGGTGGCGATGGCGGCTGTATTGCAATTGCTCACGCACATCCATCTCGTCTTTTTCATCGTCCCGCTCGTGGTGATCATGGGCTATGTCACGATATTCCAGGACTTCAAGGTCATTTCGAAGTTGCTTTTGTGGCTGGTGCTGGTCTTTTTCACCTATGTTCTGGCCGGGTTTCTCTCCCATCCTTCCTGGGGCAAGGTCCTCATGAGCACGGTGGTACCGCCGATTTCTCCCAACATCACGTACTTTAGTGGCGCTGTCGGGCTGCTCGGTACCACGATTACGCCGTATCTTTTCTACTGGCAGACGGCGGCGGAACGAGAAGAGAAACGGGGCGTGGACCAATTAGGTGACTCGTATATCGACCTGACCTCCGGCATGGTGTTCTCCAACACAATCGCGTATTTCATCGTCGTTTCAACGGCATCGACCCTGTTTATTCACCACCAAACCATCCAGACCGCGGCCGATGCTGCCCGGGCTTTACAACCGTTCGCCGGATCGTTCGCCACGATTCTCTTCTCCATCGGCATCCTGGGCGCCGGCTTCATGGCCATTCCGGTGCTCTCCATTTCCACCGGATACATCGTCGCCGGAACCTTTGGCTGGAAGATGGGCCTGGGGCGCGAAGCGTATACCGCCCCCAGTTTCTACACCGTAATTACGCTCTCCCTACTGGTTGGCGTGGAACTGGCGATCAGCGGCTTTAGTCCAATCAAGGCGCTGTTTTACTCCCAGATTCTCGATGGTCTGGTGGCGCCTTTCCTCATTGCGCTGATGGTAATCATGGTAAGCCGGCGCCGCTTGATGGGCGACTTTGTCGCTACCATATGGGAGCGAGTCGGTGGATGGGCAGCGTTCGTGGTCATGACGCTTGCCGATCTGGCGCTGGTGTATGGCTGGGTGTCAGGACACGGCTAGCCTGATTGCCGCCGAGCGTCGCGGTACAGGCCGTCGTCGATCGATCGCATTCGCCGATCGGCATTGTTGATATCACCCTGGGCCACGGCTGCGCCCTGATTGTCTCCATTTTCGCCGGCCGTTGAGCAATTGACCAGTGCGCCTTGCATATCGTGGTAGATATTCATCACTTTTCGATGTAACTGATTGACGGTATCGTACCAGTTACCGGATGGAGCGACGCCATCGGCCTGAGAACTGAGAAGATTGACGTGTCCACCCAGCCGAGTGCAGACGGCCTCCAGGTCGGAGAGCGATGCGACGCTCATGGAAAATGCGACTGAGTCAAAGTAACGCCGCGAGTGGTTGGCAATTGGCAGTATCGATCGAGCGTACCGTTCGACCGGCGTGAGACGCGGTTTTTGACCAGTGACAGCGCGGACCGGGCAGCTGTGGCGCACCCTCTTCGCGTGTCCCACGGTACCGGAGATGCACCGGGCTACTCGGGGACGGGACGGATGCTTCGTCGCCGCTTGCTTCGGGCTGGAACCATGCACGATGTGGACGCCGGCAAATATCAATGCCACAACGCCGATACCGGCGAGCAGAAGGCGCCGGCTCACGCGACGGCGGCGCCCACCGGTGCTTGCCTTCTTGCCTAGTTTCACCACACTCGTGTCCTCATACCGTGTAACTGCTCCCGGGTTACCTGACTCGGTGGCGGCGTCCCGTTCCGCTGCAACTCTGTTGTCACCCAGCGAATGAACCCGAAAGGGGGGAGACGGGCGATCTGCCGTGCGGTCCGATCGCTCCGTCTCCCCAAATCGCACTGCCAGAATAGGGCCTGCCGCGTAGTTGGAACAGAGGCTGTAGTCCCTTGCCGGGCAGGACGAACGTTCCTCTTCGGGCCCAACGGTTGTTAGACTATCAGTGCAGAAAACGCCGCGGAGAAACTCGAAGGTGGCCGCGGAGCGGGTAGGCACTGTAATGGCGACCGATCAAGCACTATCTGCCGAGTCCGCAATTGGCCGGCAGACCGTGCAGGCACATTGGCATACTCTACAGAGCGCAGCAAAGGTCCTGGGCGTCTCGGAGATAGCCGTACGCAAGCGGGTTGCCGATGGACAACTCACGTCAATTCGGGCGGGACGGAGCCGGCGGGTGCTACTCGTCGGCGACAGTCCAGCAGTTGGTAATCAGCGTCCCCCAACCCGGGTCGATCAACGCGCGGAGAGCGAGGTGCTGCTGGCGCGCACCTCAGAATCGCTTTCAGGGTTGGTGCGCGATCTTCAGCGCCAGAGCCTGGCACTTGCCGCGCAGATTGGGTACCTTCAACATCAGCTAGCCGAAGCTCAGGATTCAGTGCGGGCGCTCTCTCAGCGACGCGATGCCACCGTTGATGCCGTAGCCGAAGAGAGTGTGAGTAGCGCGGAACATGAAGCCGCCTTGCGTGAAATCAGTAACCTGCGAGCAGCGCTCGCCGAAGCTGAGGCCGGGCCGGCGCCACCCGCCAGGCGCCGCTGGTGGTGGCGCCGCTAGTTTAGGGATCCGGAGCCTGACTATCCTCGCTCAAGCCCAGTTCGGCATCCACGTCAGCCTCGGCAAACGTCCACGCTCTGGGGAGACCGAGCGGCCGAACTGCCTTCGGCAGGGACGCGTCGACGACATCGGCGATTCGTCGTCGGGCGCGATCGAGCGGACTGCGGGTTGCCTGGGCGTCGTATCGGTCGAGCATCTCGCGCAAACTCACTGCCAGTCCTTCTTCCTCGGCCCAGGCCTTGAGAATGTCGGTATAAACGTCGCCCGCAGTCCGTCCGCCGTGTACCGATTTCAGCTTCCGGCGACGAATCTCCAACAAAGTGGGGAGATATTGACTGCGATACCAAACCTGTGCTGCCTCCGGTAGCGTCACTTCGCGATTGCGGGAGCGCTCCAGGTAGAGCCGGTAGCCTTCTACATGATGGTGCAGGAGATGGTATCGCCAGGGCGCCGTGAGCCGGACCCCTTCGAGGCCGGTGTACCGCTCAAACTCGCGGCGCGCATGAACCGTGAGATTGACCTCACCTTCCCGACTCGGCAGTGCCTCGATGACTTCGGCATCCAGAAACTCGATGCCCAGCTCCCTGGCGGCGGCGACGCGGGTATGACCATCGATGACGAAGTAGCGGTGACCGAGCTGGTATACCGAGATCGGCGGTAAGTCCTCTCCCGCCTTGAGCAGGCGCACGATATTCTGGAAGTTGGCCTGGGCCGGTCCAGCGCCGAGAGGCAAGAAATTCGATCCCAGTTTGTCAGCCTTGCCGGCGCTGCCAACAATACGCTTGACCCGTATCGGCCGCACGCCCAGAGGCATGGTAGACACGACGCCGGCACGAGCGGCTTCACGTTCGAACGAGAGAGGGTGCCCTCTGGCAGCAGCCGGCATTGCGACCCATCCTCCTGGCGGAATCTTCTCCTTCCATGGTACGTGCTCCGTGAAAGGAGCAACGTCCCAGAAAGCGATGGTCGTAGTGCGGTCCCGCCCGCAGGCCCGAGCGAGAGCGAGTGGAGACCGCAGCCCCGGCCTATCGGACTGCGAAGCGCCCCCGCGATATACGAGTGAGCACCGCCCGCGCTTTGGGGCAGAGGGATTGTACTGGCATTCACCAGTCAGCCGTGCGGGCGGGGCTGCGGTCCACTGCGCTGCGGCGCGGGACCGCACTACGACCATCGTTCCTGTTACGCTATCGCTGTGATTGGCCTTAACTTGATGTCGATGGGGCCGCCCAGCGGAGCGTGTGGCGGCCCGCCCGCACTCTTCTGCACACTCCTCTGGTAACTGGTTGACCGTCGGGCACGACCGCCCAGCTCGCAATTCCATTGCTGGGAGGTCCGCCACGCTGCCGCGACCGGATCCACGTCAGGCCGGACTGCCCCCTGTCCGCGTATCCACACTGCGGTACCACTGCCAGAATTGTTCCACCCCTTCTGCCACGGAAGTCTTCGGCTGGTAGTCCAGCAGGCGACGCGCCTTTGAGATGTCCGCGAAGGTGTACGCAATGTCGGCGTCCATCATGGGGGCGGGAACCAGGTTCGCCTGGCGGCCGGCGAGGCGCTCGATGTGTCCAATGAAGTCATTGAGGAGCACCGGTTCGCCCCGGCCAAGATTGATCTGCTCGTACCCCAGCGGGCGGTCAAGGGCGGCAACCACTCCATCGACGATATCGCCGATGAATGTCCAGTCTCGGTACATCTGTCCACCGTTAAAAAGAGGCACCTCTCGGCCGAGCACGATATTGTCGGCCACCTTGTACGCCATCATGTCGGGACGTCCCCGCGGCCCATAAACGGTGAAGAAGCGCACGGCGGTGAAGTCCTGGCCATAGAGGTGATGGTAGGTGAATCCAAGCATCTCGGCGGCCCGTTTGGTGGCCGGATAAGGTGCCAGTGGGCGATCGCAGGGATCGCTTTCGACGAACGGAATCACGGTGGTGTTGCCGTAGACCGAGGACGTCGATGCCAGGACAAAATTGGGCTTACCCCGAGCGACGCGCCTGCTCGAGAAGGTTCAGGGTTCCCGAAAGATTCACGTCGATGTAGAGCTGAGGATCATCGCACGAGGCACGTACGCCGGCCATCGCAGCTAGATGCGCGATCGCCTCGATTCCTGAACTGTCGAAGAGCTCTCCGAGAGACGCGGTGTCCCGGATATCCATTTCAACGAAGGTGAAAAGCTCCGGGTCCGGTATGCCGGCGCGAACCTCGGCTAGATTCGCCAGCTTCCGGGCCGGATCGTAATAGTCATTGAGGTTGTCGATGCCGATGACCCGGTCGCCCCGGCGCAAAAGTGCCTGGGCGACGTTACTGCCAATGAATCCGGCAGCGCCGGTTACGAGAATGGTCTTCACCCTGATAGATCGGTCAACGAACTTGAATCGTGCCGTTGATCGGAGCGGGAGGACCATTCGGTAGTGGTATCGATCATGAAGGGAGATAGTCTATATCGCTGCATCCGCATCGTACCCGTCAGCCCTTACGGGGAGATAATACTCACCTGGGATACCGGTCGGGTGCCACTGTCATAGCCACTGCTGGTCCGGACGCGGATGCTGTCGGTACAGGCGCCGATGCCCAGATCAGCCAGATCGATTCGGACGGTGACCGTACCAGCACCGGTGCCCTGCGTCCCGTAGATCACTGCGCGATTCCCACTGCCATTGAACCGACCGTTCCCCAGCCGTTGGACACTCTGGATCACGAAGCCAGCAGCGGTCCGGTACACCACCCCGGCAACCGGATCCTGAAAGGAGAGGACGCCGGTGATGCCACCGGTACTGCCGACATGGATGCCGATGGACAGTGTCAGCTCGCTGCCACAGGCGCCGGGACTGCTGCCGGCATCAATGGTGGTCAGCGCACTCGATGTCGGGAAGCTGCCCACCGTAGCGATGGTCTGCCCGCTGCCGGTGGTGCCATCGGCATCGGTGACACTGATGCTGACGGTATATCTGCCAGGGAAGAGATAGGTATGCATCCCGCTCACCGCACAGCCACTGGTGGCATTGGTGCCCGAGACAGTGCCCGCTGTGCTGGCCGAGCCATCGCCCCAGGAGATCATAGCGGTGTAGTTGGAACAGGGATTGCCATCGGTATCGGTGATGATGGCCACCGTCCCGCTGCAGGCAACCCCGGTGGTGCAGGTGAGCGGCTGACCGGTGACGGTAATGATCCCGACGACGACGGACAGCTTGCTGACAAAGGCATCCTGGACTCCGCCTAACGTCGGTTGGGCCGGACTACCGGTGTGCGAAGCACAGTACGCAGCAGTCCCACCATTATCCGGACAGATGGGGAAGTTGCTGGAGTAGGTATAGCCGGTGATGTAGGCATCGCCCGAACTATCGACGGCGATGCCATTGCCCACATCTGAATAACTACCGCCAAGATAGGTGGAATAGAGGAGCTTGGTCCCGGTGGGATTGAGCTCGGCGACAAAGGCATCCTCACTCCCACCATAGGTCGATTGGACCGGGCTCCCGGTGTGGGAAGCACAGTAGGCAGCAGTCCCACCGTTATCCGGACAGATGGGAAAGTCGCTGGAGTAGGTATAGCCGGTGATGTAGGCATCACCTGAGCCATCGACGGCAATGCCAGTGCCCCAATCATAGCTACTGCCACCAAGATAGGTGGAATAGAGCAGCTTGGTCCCGGTCGGATCCAACTCGGTGATAAAGGCGTCACCATCCTCACCGCCAAACGTTGGTTGGACCGGGCTCCCGGTATGGGAAGCACAGTACGCAGCCGTTCCACCATTATCCGGGCAGATGGGGAAGTCAGTGGAGAGGGTATACCCAGTAACAAACGCATCACCCGAGCTATCGACGGCAACGCCAGTGCCCTCATCAAAGCCAGTTCCACCGAGATAGGTGGAGTAGAGCAGCTTGGTCCCGGTCGGATTCAGCTCGGCGACAAAGGCGTCACCATTTCCACCAGATGCCAGTTGAGCCGGACTCCCGGTGTGGGAAGCACAGTAGGCAGCAGTTCCACCATTATCCGGACAGATGGGGAAGTTGCTGGAGTAGGTATAGCCGGTGATGTAGGCATCGCCCGAACTATCGACGGCAATGCCAGTGCCCACATCTGAATAACTACCGCCGAGATAGGTGGAATAGAGGAGCGTCTGGGTGGGATCGACGATCAGCGGGCGGTGGGGATCGTACTGGCCAACCCACAGGCGAACCGTTGATCCGGTGAGCCGGAACCCACCAGCGATCTGTTGTTTCCGTCCCCGTACCAGTTGATAGAGCCTGGGCTGTCCCTCCACCACCGTGCCCACCGGAGTGCGCATCACCAGGTTCCCGCTGGCAGGCAGACGCAGTCCGTTCGTTCCCCGCACCTGGAGGGCAATCCGGCTGGCATCGGCTCCGGCGGCAAGAATCCAATCGTATTCCAATCCCTGCTTTCCGCCGTGGACAGCCAGATCGATGCCTGGATAGATGTTCTGGTAGGTCACCGCGGCATAGGTCGGGATATCGGTATGCGCAGTATGCCCGATGAGATAGTTCACGATTCCTGGCAGCCGGGAACTGGCCACCAGCCGCGGATGCGGGGCAGCGCCCTGGGGGATGAGCTGGAGGACGGCTGGTGTGCCGGTCTGCGGGAGCACTGGATGTGCGGGTGACACGGCGCTCGGTAGACGGGGAGCGGCCACCGCGGTGGGACGCAGGGAGGCGATGACGATCCCCTGGTCGGTGAGGAAGATGGTCGAGCCACCGGCGTGGGCGAGGTACCGTACCCGCCCATCAGTCTGGCCGCGATTGGGCTCAAAGGCAAGGGGCAGATTGGCGAGCTCCTGCTGGAACGCTGGCCGTTGTCCGCTGACAGCGGCGGGCGCCGGCTGTGCGTGGGAGAGCGAGGCTGCCCGGGCGGCCGGCGGAGGACCGAAGAGCAGCGCCTGGCCACTCATCCCCGCGACCACTATGAAGCTGAACCATCGACCCAGACGGCTGTGTCCGCTCATCCTGCTCCCTCCAGCGACATGATCCAGCGTCGGAGGAGGATACCAGTACTCTCCCGGAGAGGGCCAGATATCCGAGAAACGGGTACCCCATGGCGCCGGTGTTTCAGTCTATCTGCTTGCCAGTTAGCCGTCAACGTATGCAGCTCACCGCCGAGCGCTCCGGAAAAACCGCGGACGGCATGACAGCGCGTGGCCATCGAAAGTCACGATGCGGGTGGTTTCCCCTGCCCCGCTCCGTACACGCGCTGGGGGGGGTATCTTGGCCACAAAGAAAACGAGCGCCCGGCTTGGTAGTGGGCGCTCGTTTTGCAGTGAGCGAAGTACTATCGTTCGATTTTAGGTGTTTTGGGCGTAGGCGTAGCACCGCAAGGTGATCAGCCCGGCAGGATTCTCGGTGGTGTAGTAGTAGTACGAGTTGCCGTAGTGTGTCTGGCAGCCGGTCGTGCCTGTGACCAACAGGTTCTTCGGCGGATGCTCGGTGCTCTGGTAAGTGCACTGCAGGATCGCCTCATTGGGGGTATCGATCTCGTGTGCGTTCGTCGTTGTGTACTGAGTACCGGTGTACGGTGAGGTTACGTTGCAAGATTGACCGGAGTATCGAGTCGTGCCGGCCCAGCCTTGACTCGCGGTTCCCCCACCGCCGCCAGTGTTGCCCGTTCCAATCAGTTCGAAGTCGTACGTCGTGTCGGTACCGCTTACGCCGATTGTGGGAGCGTCAACATTACCGTCAAAGTTGTCGGTGGGACTTCCGTATCCGACTTGCAGCCCGATCCCGCCAGCAGCGCCCATACTTACGCACTGGCTCGAGTTGGCGATGGTGGCGTTCGGGTACAAGCTGATGTAGTTCGATAGAGGCTGCACAGCCGCCCCGGGAGCGGCCCACAAACCGCTGTACCAGCCTCCCTCGAGTGCGTTCCACCGCTGCCAGGTATTCAGCATAGTCGGTCCCTGGTTGGGCAGAGCCGGATTGCCGCTGGTCGGGTTTTGGTACGGAGGCTCGAACTCGACAAAGTCATCCGGCGTGGTGCCACCGGTGGTTGACACACAGAGGACCAGGTAGGGGAATTGTTGACCGTTGTTCGCGGTCATGTAGGTCGAGTATGACAGGCTGGTTATCTGGCTCAATTTCACCCCATCGTAGTCGGAGCTTCCGATCTGGGCTGAGCCATCTCCCGCTCCCGGGGCCGTCGCCAGGTGAGCGCTCCCCGTACCGAGCGGGGGTGTTGCCGGCCCGTTCACCATCTCGGCCGTGCCGGCAGTTGTTGGCATGAAGTTGCCGTCGAATTTATGGAACGACCACCCGTCCATGTTCCCGGGATACACAATCACGGTCCCGGCAGCAAATGTTGGCGTCGCCACCATGGCGAGTGCGAGCGGGATCGCGAGAAGCGCGATTCCCCAACGGACTTTTAATCTCATACTCTGATTCCCTCACCTATCGATATAAATTTTCGTCACCTCAGGAGTATAAACTTGATTTTGGTAGATTGTCAAGGAAAGGATGACTTTGGACCCGGTCGCTTCCGGGTGAACCCGACCGACGTCAAACTTCGGTGAGTCTGCCTGGGCTTTGTATTCAGGCGTACGCTCGGATACGCTCCCGAGACAAGCCGCTACTCGACAAGCAATCCCGTGCCGGGTCTCACCGGCACTACCATAAGACTCTACTACGTTGCATTGTCCTAGAACCATGCATAAGTACGCTCCGTGCCACCCAATCAAGAATCCCGGTGTAGACTGACTCGCGGCGACACGCCGGACATACTCGGCATGATATTTCCGGGCGAGGAGGCACATGAAGGGATTGGTCCTCAGCGGGGGCAAAGGCACCCGGCTGCGACCGCTTACCTACACCGGCGCCAAGCAGTTGGTGCCGCTGGCCAACAAGCCCGTGCTGTTCTATGTCCTCGAAGACCTGGTGGCGTCGGGCCTGACCGATATCGGCATTGTCGTCGGCGATACCGCCGATCAGATCCGCGACGCGGTGGGCAGCGGCGAACGATTTAGGTGTCGCGTCACCTACATCCAGCAGGATCGGCCCGGGGGATTGGCGCATGCCGTCATGTGTGCGCGGCAATTTCTGGCCGACGATCGCTTCGTCATGTACCTGGGAGACAATCTGATTCACGGCGGGATCCAGCGCTATGTCGAGGAGTTCGCCGCCTCACGAGCCGCCGCGCACCTGCTCCTGTACCGAGTTCCGAACCCACAGGATTTTGGGGTGGTGGAAGTGGTCGATGGGTTGATTGTTGGGCTGGAGGAGAAACCGACCGCACCCCGGAGCGATCTGGCACTGGTCGGCACCTACTTCTTCGGTCCCGAGATCCATGCCGCCACCGAGGCCATCGTGCCGTCCTGGCGCGGCGAATTGGAAATCACCGACGCCATCCGGTACCTGCTCGATTCGGGCCAGGAAGTTCGTCCCCACATCCTCTCCGGCTGGTGGTTCGACACCGGCAAGATGGAGGATTTGCTCGACGCCAATCGGATCGTCCTGCACGACCTGCAGCGCCGGATCGAGGGGTATGTGGCCGAGGATTGCGTCATCCAGGGCAATGTCGTGGTCGAGGCCGGCGCCCGGGTGAGCGAGAGCACCTTACGCGGTCCGCTCATCATCGGCAGTGGCGCTCGCATCGACCGCGCCTATGTGGGTCCCTTCTCCGCGATTGGTTGCGAGTGCGTGGTGGAGAATAGTGAGATCGAACATACCATCGTCATGGAACGCAGCCGAATTCTCGATGTGCCGCACCGGATCGAAGACTCGCTGATCGGGCGAGACGTGACTGTCACCAGATCGTCAGTTCGGCCCAAGGCCTACAAGATGATGCTCGGCGATCACAGTAAGGTGGGGCTGATATGAAGCTGCTGGTAGCGGGAGGCGCCGGTTTTATCGGCTCGAACTTTGTCCGCTTCGCGCTGAAGCGCTGGCCGGAGTGCACTACCATCGTGCTCGATGCTCTGACCTATGCCGGTAACAAAGCGAACCTCCATGATGTCTGGGACGACCCGCGGTTCACGTTCATTCAAGGTGACATCTGCGATCCGGATACCGTCCGCGCCAGCATGTCCGGCTGCAGCCAGGTGATCAACTTTGCCGCCGAAACGCATGTCGACCGCTCGATCCTCGACGCCAGCGCATTTCTGCGCACCGACATCGAGGGCACCCGGATCTTGCTCGAGGCCGTTCGCGACACGCCAGGAATCGAGCGCTATCTGCAAGTGAGCACCGATGAAGTCTATGGGGAGATTGATCCTCCGCGGCGCGCTACGGAAGAGTTTCCGCTCCGACCGCGAAGTCCGTACGCCGCTTCCAAAGCGGGCGGTGACCTGATGGTCGGCGCCTATTTCGCTACCTATAACCTCCCGGTGCTCATCACCAGGGGAGCGAACACCTACGGCCCCTATCAGTTTCCGGAGAAGTTGATCCCTCTGTTCGTCACCAACGCGCTCGATGGTCTTTCGTTGCCGGTCTATGGCGATGGTCGACAAGTGCGTGACTGGCTCCACGTGGAAGACCATTGTGAGGCGCTGGCAATCGTGCTCGAGCATGGCCTGTGCGGCCACACCTACAATGTCGGCGCCGGCTCCGAGCAGCCCAATCTGGCTGTGATTGAGGGCATTGTCGCCCTCACCAGATGCGACCCATCACTGGTCGAACACGTTCCCGATCGACCCGGCCACGACCGGCGGTATGCGCTCGACACGGCAAAGATACGCGCCCTCGGCTGGCAGCCGGGAATATCCTTTGAGCACGGGCTGGCGTCTACCGTACGTTGGTATTCCGATCACTCGTCCTGGTGGCGACCGCTGAAAGATGGAGAGTATCACGACTATTACCGGCGGCAATATGAGTCCCGATTGGCGGCTGGGCATCGATGACCGAGTGGGTCGGACCAGAGTACCGGGGCGATCTGCGGACGCAGTCGTACGCGTCGAAGCCGCGCATCGCGGACGTGGTCTTTATCGATCTGCCGCTGTTCCACGACGAGGGCGGCGATTTTTGCGAGGTCGGGCGCCTCACGGCCGAGGGCGAGCTGGCTTGCTGTCCCGGTTACCGCCCGGCACAGATCAGCTACTCCCTCATGGAGCCGGGCGCGATCAAGGCCTGGCACCTGCACCGTCAGCAGGATGATCTCTGGTTCGTCCCTCCCGTCGATCGCGTGCTGATCGGATTACTCGATACGCGCGAGAACTCAGAGACCTATCGCACCAGTATGCGGTTTGTTTTGGGCGCCGGAGAGGCACGGTTACTCTTTATTCCGCGCGGCGTGGCCCACGGTGTCGCCAATCTCCGACCGGTGACAGCGAATCTCATCTACTTCACCAATCAAGGGTTCAACGCGGAATCGCCCGATGAACACCGGCTCCCCCCTGACCTGTTGGGCGAGGATTTCTGGACGATCCAGCCAGGGTAGCAACGAATTGACCGCCTTCGGCCCCGGCCAATTTGACAACTTTCTTACCTTTATCTGAAAACCGTCCATTAATCGTACACCGTGGCACGCATTGTGCGGAGGGTCATTCCGGCTCACTATGGGGCGCTGCCAACGTAGCGCCCCGAGAGATAGACCTGGGAGAAAAAAGGAGTACGGATGCCAACACGCCATAGAGAACGATCTGTGACCACCGGGGAAGACATCAATGTAGGAGGAACACGCCCATGACGAGATTGCCCTTCCGAATTCTGGGGATCGCCCTGCTAACGTTCACTGCCCTGGCACTGGCGGTTGCGCCCCAGGTTGCCCGACCGACACCGGCCGCGGCCCAGGCCGTGGGCACCACACTTAACGTATGTGGCATCTTTACCGCCTACTCCGCGGCGGGTGCCACGACGCCTGGCTCGATCACTATCGGCGGCACGACCTATCCAATCGCACCAAATGCGACCTTGACCGGAACCAATTTCCTGACCTCCGGCACAAACATCTGTCTGTCCGGAGCGCTCAATGCCAGCGCGCAACTCACCAGCGGCACCATCACCGCCGGAGCCGGAACCACGGTGAACGTCTGTGGCGTGCTCGGCGCCTATACCGCCGCGACGGCCGGAGGGCCTGGTTCTATCACTATTGGCGGCACGACTTACCCGATCGCTGCCGGTACGAGCCTGACCGGTACGAATTTGCTCACCACCGGCGCCAATGTCTGCCTGACTGGCACCCTGAATGGATCAGGTCAACTGTCGAGTGGCGGGATAACCTCCAATGCCAGCACGACGGTGAACGTGTGTGGCGTGCTGAATGCCTACACTGCGGCCACGGCCAGCGCGCCTGGCTCAATCACCATCGGTAGCACGACCTACCCGATCGCTGCTGGCGTAAGCACCACGAGTGGCGGAGCGTTAACGGTTGGATCGAGCGTCTGCCTGACCGGCACGTTGAATGGCGCCGGTCAGCTTACCAGCGGTACCATCACCGCGGGCGCCGCGGCCACGGTCAACGTCTGCGGTGTCATTAGCGCCTACGTTCCGGCGTCGGCTACCTCGATTGGGTCGATTACCATCGGCGGTACGACCTACCCGATCGCTGCTGGAGCGAATTTCACCGGCACCAATCTGCTTACCGTCGGCACGAACGCCTGCATTAGCGGTACCGCGAACGCCGGCGGCCAGCTTATCGGCGGCACCGTGACGGCGAATGCCACTTCAACGCTCTCGGTTTGCGGCGTGGTGAGCGCTTATACGGCAGCCACGGCCACCGCACCCGGTTCCATTACCATCGGTGCGACGACCTATACCATCGCGGCCGGGACCAGTCTCACCGGTGCCGGTCTGATCACTACCGGCGCCAACGTATGCCTCAACGGCACGCTCAATGGCACTGGGCAGGTCTCGGGCGGTACGGTTACCGCCGCCACATCCACCGGCGCCACCGTTAGCGTCTGCGGTGTAGTCTCTGCCTACACCCCGGCCTCCGCCTCGGCGGCCGGTTCGATCACGATTGGCAGCACGACCTACCCGATCGCTGCCGGCACAACGCTGACCGGAGCGAATCTCATTACCGTGGGTTCGAGCTTCTGCTTGAACGGCACCCTCAATGGCGGTGGCCAGCTCTCTGGAGGCACTGTCACCGTGGGTACCGGTACCACCACCAATGTGAACGTCTGTGGCGTCGTGAGCGCGTACACCGCGGCTACCTCGACGACTGCCGGGTCGATCACGATCGGTGGCGTGACCTACACGCTTCCCGCCGGGACCGTCCTCAGCGGGGGTAGCACGATCACCGTCGGATCGACGCTCTGTCTGAGTGGCACTCTCGGTACCTCCGGCAGCATCACCACCGGTACCGTGACATCGCTCACCGTAGCCACAATCACGATCTGCGGCACTGTCTCTGGCTACACGGCGGCGACCTCAACCGCGGCTGGTTCGCTGTCGATTGACGGGATCACCTTCCCCATCGCCATCGGCGCCACTGTCGGCTCGTCTGGCACGATCTCGACCGGGTCCGTTGTCGGACTTTCTCTCGGCGTAAGTACGGCAGGTCAGGTTGTCAGTCTTGCGGTGACAGGGGCGACGTGCCCGACTCCGACCATCGGAGGGGCAATCGGTAGCTTCACCGCGCCGACATCCACCGCGGCCGGGTCGGTGACGATTGCCGGAGTGAGCTTCCCGATCGCAGCCGGAAGCTCGCTTGCGTCTGGTACTACTACTCCGCTGTCGGCAACACTGTTTGTCCCGTCCGGCGGAATGCACGGTAAGGTCCTCGAGATGTAGACCTAGCGTCGAATTCTCGACGATAGGGAACCGGGAGCGGCGTCGCCGCTCCCGGTTCTTTCTTTTGTTGACTTCTGGCCCCCCTTCAATCGGGTCATACATCCCTTGCTTCCAAATTGTCTAGGATACGCGCAACCAGGCTTGTATGGTTCAGACAGACCCTCCGTTTAAGCGAGTAGTCAGCCATTGCCGAATATCACGTCAGGATAGGCGCCAGAAAGCGAGGGCTCATGTCGGGAAGTGGTCCACAGCTAATGAGAACCGTGAGGAAGACGAGATTGCAGGAGGAGGATGCTCATGTCTAGCTTGCCCATGCGAGTTGTAGCGATGACCCTGCTCACGTTCGCGGCGCTCTTCGTGCTCGTTGCGCCGCAGGTCGCCCGGCCAACACCCGCCGCCGCGGCCGCCCCGGCAGCGGGGGTCACGCTGAACGTTTGCGGTGTCGTCGGTAGTTACACCGCGGCAACCGCAGTACTACCCGGCGTGGTTACGATCGGAGGAGTACCGTACGTCATCGCTCCCGGCACTGCCCTCAGCGGCGCCGGACTGCTGGTTGCCGGTACCAATGTGTGTCTCTCGGCGAATCTCAACGCCGCCGGTGCCATTACGGCGGGAACAGTGACATCGAATGTCAGCGTCTCGGTCCATGTCTGCGGAGTGCTTACCGCCTATTCCGCCGCCACTGCCAGCCTACCCGGCTCGATCACGATTGGCGGCACCACCATTCCAATCGCGCCCGGCACGTCCCTGGCCGGCAGCGGGCTTCTAACCACCGGTACGTCGATCTGTCTCAGTGGGACCGAGAATGCCTCTGGACAGCTCACTGGCGGCACCATTACGGCCAACAGCAGCACAACGGTAAACGTCTGTGGCGTCGTCGGCGCCTACACGGCCGCCACCGCTGGGTCGGCCGGTTCGTTGACCATCGGTGGCACCACCTACCCGATTGCTGCCGGTACTACTCTCAGTGGCGCCAATCTGCTGACGGCAGGGGCCAACGTCTGTCTGAGCGGCACCCTGAACGCGTCGGGACAGCTGTCGGGCGGCACCATCTCGGCCAATGCCTCTACCACGGTGAACGTCTGCGGTGTCGTTAGCTCGTACACCGCGGCCACCGCTGGATCCGCCGGTTCGGTCACAATCGGAGGGACCACCTACCCGATCGCGGCAGGTTCCAGTCTGAGCGGCGCCAACCTGTTGGTAGCTGGAACGAACGTGTGTCTGAGCGGCACCGTCAATGCCAGCGGCCAGATCTCAGGTGGAACCGTGACCGTCAATGCCGGCTCTACCGTGAACGTCTGTGGTGTCGTTAGTGCCTACACCCCCGCGACGGCGGGATCGGACGGGTCGGTAACGATTGGCGGCACCACCTATCCGATCGCGGCCGGTACGACGCTGAACGGGGCAAGTCTCCTGGTAGCGGGCGCGAACGTCTGCCTGAGTGGCACGCTCAATGCATCCGGCCAGCTCAGTAATGGCACCGTTACCGTCAGCGCGACGTCGACGATACATGTTTGCGGCGTGGTCAGTGCCTACACCGCGGCCACCGCCAGCGCTCCTGGCTCGGTCACGGTCGGTGGCTCAACGTATCCCATCGCGGCCGGTACCAGCCTGTCCGGCGCCGGTCTGCTGGTTGCGGGAGCAAATGTCTGTCTGAGCGGCACCGTCAACGCCAGTGGCCAGATTTCCAGCGGCGGCGTGACTGCCAATGCCGGTGCGACGATCTCCGTGTGTGGTGTGGTGAGCGCCTATCAAGCAGCCACCGCAACCGCCCCCGGCTCGATCAGCATCGGCGGGACGACCTACACCATCGCCGCCGGAACCAACCTGTCCGGCGCCAATCTTCTCACCGCCGGCGCGAACGTCTGTATCAACGCCACGCTCAACGCCGCCGGGCAGATCTCCGGTGGTTCCGTGACGGCCAGCGGCACGGTCACTACCAGTGTGAGCGTCTGTGGCGTGGTTTCGGCGTATACTGCTGCCACCGCGACGACCGCAGGCTCGATCACGATCGGCGGGACCACCTTCCCAATCGCTGCGGGCACGGCGCTCAACGGCGCCGGTCTCATCACCGTGGGCGCATCGGTGTGTCTGAACGGCACCCTCAACGCCGGTGGTCAACTGTCCGGCGGCACCATCACCGTGACTGCCGGTGGCACCACCAGCATCAATGTCTGCGGTGTGGTAACGGCGTATACCGCGGCGACGTCGACCCTACCCGGATCGATCACCATCGCCGGGGTGACCTACGTCCTGCCAGTCGGCACGGTCCTCAACGGAGGCAGTCAGATCACCGTCGGGACGTCGATCTGCCTGAGTGGCTCAATCACTGGGTCCGGCCAGATCACGACCGGCACGGTGACGACGGTCACGGTTGGAACGATCACAATCTGTGGCGTGGTTTCGGGCTACACGGCGGCGACCACGACGTCGTCGGGCTCACTCTCGATCGATGGAATCACGTTCCCGATCGCGATTGGCGTGACCGTCGGCGGTTCGCCCGCGATTGCAACCGGTGCTTCACTGGGCTTGACTCTGGGTGTGAGCACGGCGGGTCAGGTAGTGAGTGCGAGTGTAACCGCCTCGAGTTGCACTACACCCACCATTGGCGGCGCTGTCGGTAGCTTCACGCCTCCGACAGCGACGGCGGCAGGCTCGGTAACGATCGTGGGAACAGTCTTCACGATCGCCCCCGGGAGTCCGCTCACGGCTGCTACCACGACTCCGCTGTCGGCATCGCTGTTCGCGCCGTCCGGAGGAATGCACGGTAAAGTCCTCGAGATGTAGACCTAGCGTCGAATTCTCGACGATAGGGAACCGGGAGCGGCGTCGTCGCTCCCGGTTCTCATTCTTCTCAATGCGCGTCGCACCATTTGCCAGTGATTCCGGGCGCGAGCGGCATCCTCGGGGGCGATTGGATGGGAGCTGTAGCGAGCCTCGAGGTAGGCGTTGGTGAGTGCCTCCAGCGCACCCGCGTCGGCGATGGTAATACGGTCTTTGAGCTGGGCTTCGAATTCAAGGGGTGTATCCGCCGGGCGGCGGTGGACGCCGACGCGCTCCGCTCGCTGTACCAGTCGGACGAAATACAGGACTATCTGCGCGCGCGCCGATGCCGGGCGAGGAAGCCAGCCACGAGGTGAGCGCACCGTGCTGATTCCCGACGACTGTCGCCGGCGCCGCCAGAGGTCAGCGCTTGATCCGGCATACCAATTCAGGCGACGACGCAGCGCACCCCACATCTGCGCCAGAGCGCGTGCCAACCAGCCGAATGGACCGCCCCGACGTAACGTCACTGCGTGTTGGCGGAAAAAGCTACGAAGAAGGTAGATAGCTATGCTCGCGGTGAGCACCCAGAACAGGACTGAACGTAATGCAGCGAACCAATCGGTGCCGCTGTGGGTCGGGTGGTGCGGGTGTTTCACGGGGGGTGGAAGGCGCGGCGGAATGCGTGGCGGGCCGCGTAGAGTCGTGCCTGACGTCGACACATGCACGTGCAGCAGAGAGAACAACCATCCCAGTGCGGCCGCGAAGGCGACATAGATCAGGACGACCGTGGCGAAGAGAAGTTTGAGCATGGAGCCCAGGAGATCGAGTAGGCCCAGGCTGTACGAGGTTGGTAGCGCGAATGAGAGCGCGGCCAGGCAACAGAGGAAAACCGCGGTATAGCGGAGCCAACGAGCCGACAGTGCCGACGGCACGCTGGCACCGGCCCGCTGCCACCGCGCCCACATCGAGGCATGGTGAATCTGGCCGAGCATCACCAGGCCCAGGACGACGTACACCAGGACATTGAGCAATGGCCCCGATGCGCCGGCATGACCCAGTTCGAACCGACGGGCAACGGTGGCTTGACTCAAACCGGCGGCGGCAAACAGCAGTATCCCGCCCGAGAAGAATCGCCTGGCAAGCCGGTGAGCCGGCGCAACATAGCGGCGCTGCTCGCCCGGGTCTTCACCGATCTTGGTGAGATCGACGACCGTGTCGCGACCGACCGACCAGCAACCGAACACCAACGCAAACAGGGCGAAGGTAGCTCCATCGACGCGCGGGAGTGTGCCGCGGAGCGGAGACACTCGCATTTCGATGTCGCCGGCAATCTGGAGAAGGATGAATAGCCCGGCAAGCTCACCGCTCGACGCCTTCCATCGTTCGCCCGCGTACACGAGGTGTTTGGAGAACTCGTAGCCGTACATCGCTTCGGCCGTTGAGGCTCCACAGAACACGGCGAAATAGGTCCCCGACCAACCGGCAAAGAGGCGCTCCAGGATGCTCACCAGTGACAGCATGATGGCGCCTGCCATGCATCCGACAATGAGCGGTTGGACCACCCGAGGCCATCGTTCGCTTGCGATCAATGAATGCCTGCCAGATCGCGATCGGAACCCACCACATGCGTCGAGATCCCCGCCAGTGCCGGCATTTCCATGCTGGTCACCGAGCCGGGTTGAACGAGGATGAGTGTTACCGCGAAACCCGATCGGCGTAGATACGCCAGCAGCGACACCAGATCGTCGCCGCCGAAGCCGGTGATCACTACCAGTGTCGAGCCCCAGGGCAAGCGCACGCTCTCCCTCCGAATCAACTCGATCAAGTTCTCGTCAGCCTGGGACTGCACGCGCGCTAGCACTTCCAGGACCGAGACCAGCGCGGCGTTTTCACGCCGGGGTGGCCGCACCAGGACGTGGACCTCGGGCCCGACCACAGGGTCGCGTCCCATCATCGCCAGCCCCGCCGCCAGACCCTCGCGCGCGATGATGTGGTTGGCGATCGAGGCAGCAGTGACGATTGCCAGCTCGATAGGATCCTCCCACGGCGTCGATGGATAGGCGGTCTGGTTTAGATCGAGAAAGATCATGGTGTCGCGGGCGATGCTGGGGTCATACTGTTTCACCAGCAGGCGTGACGACCGGGCCGTTGCCGTCCAATGAATGCGTCGCGGCGAATCCCCGCGCTGGTAGTCGCGTACGCCGGTAACACGCGCAGGATCCTCAATGAGCGGGCTCTGCGCTCGTATCGCCGCCTGTGCCGCCAGTGATTGCAGCCCCAACCGATCGATCGTGACCAGTCGCGGATAGACCAGGAGAAAGTCCGTTGCTCCCTCGCCCAGAGTTTCCTGTTCGAGGCCGAGCACGTCTCCAGCAGCTACGGAAAACGGCCCGAGACGGTAGTAGCCGCGGCGGCGACACTGGAGGGCATAAGTGAAGCTCGTCTCGGCTCTCGGACCGAGACCGACGACCTGCGCGGGCGTCTGAACCGTCCTGAGTTCAATCGGCGTCGACTCGGTGATCTGGAGCCAGGGGATCGGCAACCAGCCGAGATTGCACACCCGTACTCGGACCTCGATCCCTTCGCCAACGAACGCCCGGTCGGGAAAAACTCGTACCAGTCGTGTGTTTTTCACTGCCTGGCTCACCCACACTCTGGAACCGACATAGACCGCGACCAGAAAGTACACGACCGTGAAGAAGAGATCGACCCGCAGTACGATCGCGATCGCGAGCAGGGCAAGAAGGAACGGCACGAAGAGACGCATGGTTGCCTAGCCGGTGGAACCGAGCTCGACCGTTGTACTCGCCAGAATGCCGGCCAGAACGGACGATGCGGTTCGGCCACGGAGCTGGCTTTCTGGTTTGAGTACGAAGCGATGGGGAAGGGCGATGCCGGCCATCTCCTTTATATCGTCGGGGATGACGTAGTCGCGTGCCCGGAGTGCGGCGAGCGCCTGACCCGTCTTATACAGCGCGAGGCTGCCGCGTGGGCTGGCGCCAAGGGCAAGATCGGGATGAATCCGAGTCGCGCCCACGACTGCCATGATGTACTGCTCAATCGATTCGTCAACATGGATTCCGCGTACCAATGACGATAACTCCGGCAACTGCTCGGCGGAAACCACCGGTTTTACTGCGTCGATAGGATGTCGATCGCGCTGACGCCGCAGCATTTCGACCTCGGATGCTGCCTCCGGATATCCCAGGGGCAGGCGGATCAGGAAGCGATCGAGCTGTGCTTCGGGGAGCGGAAAGGTGCCCTCAAATTCGACCGGATTTTGCGTGGCCAGTACCAGAAACGGCTGGGGTAGGGGATGAGTGATGCCATCGGCGGACACCTGACGTTCTTGCATCGCTTCCAGGAGTGATGCTTGCGTCCGAGGGGTGGCCCGGTTGATCTCATCGGCAAGAAACACATTGACAAACACCGGTCCTGCCCGGAACTCGAACTCGCCGGACGCCTGATTGAAAATGCTGACACCGGTGACATCGTTGGGCAGTAAGTCGGGCGTACACTGCAGCCGCTTGAAGTCGAGCCCCAGACTGGCAGCCAGGGCTCTGGCCAGCATCGTCTTCCCGGTGCCGGGCACATCCTCCAGGAGGACATGTCCCTGACAGAGGACGGCGATCAGCAAGTACTCGATTTGCGAGCGCTTACCGAGAATGACCGTCTCCACATTCCCGACCACGGTCTCGATGAAGTCCGTCAGGGTCGCCGTCCCGGCAGTCGTCATATCGTCCTCAGAGTAGCGCATGGAGCCATGCCGCAGAGATGATCGTTTGGCGATCTAAACCCGTACAATGCACGCGGGTATACGACATGAAGCCGAGGGACACTGGGTGAGGGCAGCAGGCATATTCGGAGCCGTGGGCGCGGCGCTGCTGGTCGTCGCGGCGACGGCACAATATTCTGGGTCGTTCACCGTACGGGCGAGCGGTAAGCCGACGGTCCCGCGCTTCCCGATCCAGCATATTGTCATCATCGACAAAGAGAATCGCTCTTTCGATAACCTCTTTGGTACCTTCCCCGGAGCCGACGGGGCGACCGATGCCCGCATCTCCACCGGCCGTGTAATTCCCCTCGGCCACACGCCCGACCATACGCTGCTGGACATCGGGCATGCCGGTGATTCCGCCGCCTTTGCCGAAGACAGTGGCCGGATGGATCACTTCGATCTATTGCCAGGAGCCGATCAGGACGGTCACGACATCGCCGACACCCAACTGCATCACTCCGATATTCCCAACTATTGGAGTTATGCCCAGCACTTCAGCCTCGACGATCACTTTTTCTCCACTATTAATGGGCCTAGCTTTCCCAATCATCTGGTGACGGTGGCAGCATCCTCGGAGAATACGGTAGACAACCCCTACGGGCAGACCTTCCATGCCTGGGGCTGCGACAGCGGTCCCTTTTCCCAAGTCGACGCGATCAATCCCACGACCGGACGCGAGTACGTGACCAAGCCGTGTTTCACGGCTCCTACGCTGGCGGAGACCTTTCAGAAATACCACGTGTCCTGGAAGTACTATGCTCCCGGTCAGTACCAATCTGGTTACATCTGGGATGCGTTTGATGCGTTCAAAAATGTGAGGTATTCCAATCTCTGGAAGAGCGTGGCGGATTACCCGGAGCAGAAGTTTGCCAGCGATGCCAGGGCAGGAAATCTACCGGAGGTTAGCTGGCTCGTCACCAATGCCACTCAGAGTGACCATCCACCATTCAGTATTTGTGTCGGTGAGGATTGGGCGGTGAATGAGATCAATGCCATCATGCGCGGCAAGGACTGGAAGTCGACGCTGATCGTGCTCACCTGGGACGACTTTGGCGGCTTCTACGATCATGTCCCGCCTCCAGTACAGAACTACATCAGCCTGGGTATGCGCGTTCCCACCATCATCATTTCCCCTTACGCCCGCCCGCACTTTGTTGATCACCACCAGATGAACTTCGACTCCATCATGAAGTTCATCGAGCAGGATTTCCGGCTGCCGGCGCTGAACTCCAGTGACCGTCATGCTCCTTCCCTGACTACATCCCTCGACTTCAATCAGAAGCCGCTGGCGCCGCTCGTCCTCAAGCCGCGGACCTGCCCGGCCGCCGATTACAACATTCACACCAGCGTCTCCGGCGAAATGGTGAAGCTGACCAATCACAGCTACGGCCACGTCATGCTGATCCGAATCAAGGATGGAACCATTGTCACGCTGATTTTTGGCCCGTCAACCCCGATCGAAGCTGCCGACCGGACACCGATTCACCTCTCGGACTATCGGGTAGGCGATCAGATTACCAGTGCGGCGCGCCCCGATCCGCAACGTGCGCTGGTCTACGGCGCCGGAACCACCCGCGATCTCGACATTCGACCATTGAAGAATGCATCGGGACTCGTCGTAGACGTGGTACCGTCGGCCAATATCCTGGTTGTCCAGGTGGGAAAGGACAAGCTCCTGACCGACATTAGTCGGAGCACAGTATTCCGCTTCGCCAACGGGAAGCACGCCTCTCTGAGTACCCTGGCCCTGGGAGACACCGTCGCCGTGACTGGCCTGGAAAACACCCGTCTGCGCGAAATTACGACGACCTCGCGGGTGACACTGTCACGACAGCCCCGCGAAAAGGGCACGCCTACACCCTAATTTCCTGGGAGGTACGCTTCGGCCATCCGTTGGCCCTCCTCCCACAGTTCCTCGAAGGTCACGCGATTGAGTGACTGGCTGAGGTGGGCGAGATCCTTAGCCTGACCACCTCGCGAGTACGGCGGGAGTGGCGCCTCGAGGGCGTCACGCAGAGCCGCGGCGGAGCCATACAGGTGAATTGCTTCGACATTCTGACCTCGACTGCTGGCCAAGCGGGCGCGGGCTTCAAGAGACACTACTGTGCCCAGGGCGTCGCCCATACTTCGCCGCAACAGTAGACACTCTTCCAGGAGTTGCGATGCCTGCTTGTAGTCGCCGCGTACCCGCGCCGCATCACTGAGAATTGCCAGCGCAAATGCCTGACCTCGTGGTTGACCACAGTGTTGGAAGAGGGGTAGTGCCTCCTCGCCCAGCAAGATAGCACTCTCGGGATCTCCCCGTGCCAGCGCGACGTCCGCGAGATTGACGAGAGCCAGGCCCTGCGAGCCGCGATCCCCGGTCGATTTGCTCGTCACTAGACACTCGTCGAAGAAAGCTTGTGCCTCGGCAAGTTCGCCTTGCTCCAGTGCGATTGCGCCACGTGCATTCAAGGCCATCGGGATGCTTCCGAGCAGCCCGCTCTCTCTAGCCAGATTGAGGCACTCCATGATCAGTTTCGTGGCACGCGGATACTCGCCGCGGTCTTGTGCCAGTAACGCTAGATTGCTGAGAGACGTCACCATGGCGTGCAGATGACCGAATCTCCGTTGAATCTCTAAGGCCTCTTCGTAGAGGACGATGGCCCGAGAGTAGTCACCCTGGTATCTCACGACATTGGCCAGATTGCTGAGCGGTGCGTGGTGACCAAAGGCATCGCCGGTGTGTCGCCATAGGCGTACCGCTTCCGCGAACACTCTCCCAGCAGCACCATAGTCGCCCTGCTCTACCTTTGCCACGCCGATTCCATTCCATGCTTCCGCCTGTCCCCTGAGGTCATCGAATTCCTGGCGCAACTCCAGGCATGCCAGGAACAGGTGTTCCGCCGATGGGAAGTTGCTTTGCGTGTACGCGAGTGATCCTCGGGCAAACAGAGCGTCCGCCCTTAGCGGGGCGGGTGCAGTCTGATAGGCTTCGTGTTCCATCAATGCATCCAGCCAACGACCTCCTTCGGTGCTCTGTCCAGACGCTATCCAGAAACGCCAGAGGGGCGCGGCGAGCCGTAGTCCGAGGTTCACGTCGCCGGATTCTCGCGACCACGCCAAGGCGATGCGTATATTGCTCAGCTCTGCGTGCAGCAGAGCAATGTACTCCGCCTGTTCTGCATCCACGAGCCGCGGGGCCGATCTCTCCGCCATGTCCGCATAGTACGTCGCGTGACAGAGAAGCACAGTGGATTCCTCACCACTCTCTTCAAGGCGTTCTCGCGCGTACTGTCGGACGGTCTCCAGCATGCGATAGCGGACTTGTCCGTCCCGATCTTCGCAGACGACCAGCGACTTGTGGATGAGGCCATCAAGCCGATCGAGGATCTGCCGTCGCGGCAGGTCGTCGGCGGCGCAGACGGACTCCGCTGCACTCAACACGCAGCCACCGGCGAAGACTGCCAGCCGCCTGAGCAAGGCCTGCTCGACTGGTGCCAACAAGCTGTGACTCCAATCCATGGTTGCACGGAGCGTTTGCTGGCGCGGGAGCGCAGTACGCGGCCCGCCGGAAAGTAAGCGAAATCTGTCGTCGAGCCTCTGGGCGATGCCCTCGACCGCTAGCACGCTCAAACGCGCAGCGGCCAGCTCAATAGCGAGCGGCAAACCATCCAGCCGGGCGCAGATCTGTGCTACTGCCGAAGCGTTCCCGGATGTGATCGCGAAATCCGGCCGGATCGCCCTGGCCCGTGCCTCGAACAACGCGACCGCCTCGTACGTACTCAGGGTCTCTACGGGGACCAACTCGTGAGGATCAGGACTGGCCAGAGAGGGCACGCGATAGGCAACCTCGCCGGGAACACCAAGAGGTTCGCGACTGGTAGTCAACATGCGTAGATGGGGACAGCGGGACAGTAATTCAGCAGAGAGCTCCGCACAGGTGCTCACGAGATGCTCGCAATTATCCACCACGATAAGCGCGTCCCTCGACAGCAAAGCTTCTGACAGCGTGATCAATAGCGGAGCCTTTGATTGTTCCTCGACACCCAACGCAGTGGCCACTACCTGTGGCACCAGTGTTGGGTCCGCCAATCCAGCGAGCTCGACCACCCATACCCCGTCCGCCCGATCTTCCAGCAGCCGAGTAGCCACTTCGAGCGCAAGCCGGGTTTTCCCGCAGCCTCCCGGGCCTGTCAAGGTGACGAGCCGCGACTCGGCCAGAAGATTCGTAATCTCCGTTAGCTCCCAGTCTCGTCCTACGAAACTCGTCAGCGCCGTTGGCAGATTGGTGTGTCGTGCCGTATCGCTTGATGAGGGCGATATCGGAGGCAATGTTGCCGCATGATGTGCCGCGATGCGAGCCCGCAATGTTTCAATATCGGCGCCAGGAGCGACCTCTGGCTCCTTTTCCAGCATGGTGGCCAGGGACTGATAGACGCGGAGTGCCTCACTTCCCCTCCCCGAGGCCGACAGCATGCTCATCAAGATTCCGGCCGCCTCCTCGTGGACGGGATCATCTTCTAGGATCCGGCGCAGCGAACGCTCCGATTCATCAAGATCGCCTGCGCTCGCACTGAGGCGCGCGAGATGCAACAACAGTTCGATCCACAGACGGTGCAAGCGGCCGCGGACTGGTTCGGTCCACGCCTCGTAAGGATCGCTTGGTAAGTATTCACCCATGTACCGATCGAGTGCGATGCGACAGGCAGTTGCATCCTGATGTTCGAGCGCAATCTTCCCCCGGCGTTCGAACTCCTCCGCGTCAAGCCAGTTCGACTCAGGCTGGTCGGTGCCACCCGCAAGAAGGGAAATGGTATCTCCGTCGGTGATCACGCAAGCCGAGGATGTCAGGGCCCGGCGCAGAAGATGGACGGTGGTCCGCAGATTCGTCGAAGCGAGTGCCGGATTGGCCTCAGGCCATATCAATTCAATCGCCTGTTCCCTGGTAAGCCGGTGCCCGGGGGCACTCAGCAGACACTTGAACAGTGCGGCAACGCGTTTACCAGAAAGAATCCGAGCCTCCGCACCCAACCACACCGCGAATCCACCCAGCGTCTGCACTCGGAGGGCGGTCGAATTCGTACCATTGGCCTCGCGGCGGTCGCGACCCCGGCGAGTTTGGGACGGGTTTTACCCAGGTATCTGGTTCGCCGTCTGCCGTCTACTTGCCAGGAGGCGTACCAGTACGGTCCGTGACCCACCCCTCCCGACGCGCACCGCGAACAGTTCTTCTTTCCACAACGGCGGTACTGCTGGCGGTAGGATACCCCACCATCAACCGGCAGATCGGACGATGTCATAATCTGCCCTCCTCTGTAGCGGCGACCCTTGACCAATTGGATTTAGTGTAGGTGCTCCCGTTCGCAGGCACAAGAACCAGACACAAGACAGGCAGTGATTTCAATCCGGAAGTCCCCGGCCAACGCGTGCTTGCGGCCCTGAGCAACGTCGAGATGTTCTCTCTTGCCGGCCCTACCAAGAATCACGCCAGCATCACAAGGCCCTGGTAGCGTGAGGACCACAAGGAGCGCATCGTGCAGCACGACACCTACATACTTCATATCTGGCGAAGCCGCACGATTCAAGGCTGGCAGTGGGTCGCTCGCCTGGTGAACTCAGAGGATGGCCAGAGGCTGCGTTTTTCCAACCCCGAAACGCTACTTTCTCATCTACGAGACACACTGGCCGCCGAGATCAACCATGTCGCGCGCGATGAAGTGATCAAGTCCTGACCGCAGAAGTACATGATGACGAGTCAACAAAAACTTGAATTCCACAAGGACACGCTGATGATTCTGATCCGACGAACAGTTGCTAGAAATGCTCAGCCATGCGTTCACCACAGGCGATCGTTCCTCGGAATGGCGACCGTCATTGCCTGCGCCGCAGTGCTCGCGCTCTGCCCCGCGTTCCTCACTTCTCGTGTCGTCAATGGCCAGGCTGGACTCCCACCCGAAATCCTTGCATTGCCGGGCCATTACATCGCGAACTACGCCACGACGGTGAAGGAATGTCAAGCTCAGGCACTTTCCTCCCCGACCTGGACTGGCTGGAATAGCTATGCCGCAGGTATGGTCGGCAGTTACTGGACTATCGCATCGACCAGACCGAGTCTTTGCCGCTTTGCCAAGTCGACGGCGAAAATTATGATCGACCATCTGCCGTTCCACGACGGAACCAGTATCTACAAACTCGACTGGCAAGGGTACGCCACCGTCGTCGGTTTGGGAATTCAAGACCATCCCATTGCGCACAACGTCCCAAAGGGCTGGAAGTGCTTCGCTCTGCCGAGTTGGTGGGGAGCGAGTGCGTGGTCATTTGCACGACTCAAGCACGTGGCCGCACCCGGACCCGATGAGTTCGAGGTGGCTTCAGGAGTCGCGGCCGGCGCGGGCTACTGCGAGCAAGGCGGGAAGCGCGGTACTAACCGGCAGTGGAGCGGCGGCAGTTACTTCTCCTGGAATCCAGGTGCGAGCGAACCAACGTACGATGCATGTTTCGACCTGAAGGAGATTCCCGATCCCAAACACCCTGGCGATATGATACCCATCGCGGCCTATGCCGACGCCCAGGTCTGGGGTGACTACGATAGGGTAAGTTGTTGAGACGACTTTTATTCACAACAGCCCCGGGAAAAGGGCACACGCACACCCTAATTTCCGGCACGCCTCTTGCACCTTCCTTGGTGAAGACCATGGGTGAAAGGCAGGGAAGTGGCGAGCGTAAGTGTCGGAGATGTGGCGCTGGGCATGGACGTCTATGCGTCGGACGGCGAAAAAGTGGGTGGCATAAACGAGGTGTACAACCGCCCGGGATCCGCCGGCAGCGATTCACCGCATCTGTACATGCAGGTGGATGAGGGAAACGTACTCGAATTGTGGGCTCAAAAACTGTACATTCCGTTCACCGCGATCGTTCAACTCGACCCCGGTCAGCGGGTGACGCTTGATTGCACCAAAGAAGAAGCCGAGAAGCAGTATGGCGAGAAGCCGGCATTCCTGCGGTAAAACGGTCAGGTCAGGCTCGGCGCCTACCCCGTATTCTGCAAACCAGCGGCGATGCCGGTGACACTGCGGTCCACAATCGAACGCAGCACGTTCGCTCTCTCCTCATCGGGTTCCGAGCGCAGTTCGCGAATGCAACGGACCTGGATGTAGCTCATGGGGTCGACATACGGATTGCGCAGTTCGATGGAGCGTTGCAATACGGTCCAGGAGTCGAGCAACTGCTGTTGCCCCACGACTTGATTAATGGCGTCAACGGTCTGGTGGTAGGCATCGCCCAACAAGCTCACGAAGTGCTGGCGCGCGGTGACATCCGGTACGAGGGCGCCGTAGGCCGAAGCCACCGTCAGATCGGCCTTACCGAGCGAGATCTGGCAGGCATCCAGGAGCCACTGAAAGAACGGCCAGCGGCGATACATTGCCTGCAGTTCGTCCAAACCGCCGTTCTCAATGGCCAGCGACAGGGCAGAGCCAACGCCATACCAGCCAGGCAACCCGTAGCGCGACTGAGTCCAGGCAAAGACCCACGGTATGGCGCGCAAATCTTCGAGGCGAAGCGGACCGGTTCGCCGCCTGGCCGGCCGTGAAGCGATGCGAAGACGCATGATCGATCGCAACGGCGTGCCCTCTTCAAAGAAGTGAAGAAACGTCGGATCATCGGAGACCACGTTCCGGTACGCCGCCGAGGCAGTATCGGAGAGCTCGATCGCCAGCGATCTCCAGGCCTGCATCTCGACGGTCGTGTTGGCAGGAGTCGCGCCGGCAAGAACTGCCGCGGAAACTATCTGTTCGAGGTGCCGGTGAGCGATGCCGGGATTCGCATAGCGAGTGAAGAGTACCTCACCCTGTTCGGTGACCTTGATGCCGCCCCGCAGTGTGCCTGGCGGTTGGGCTCGAATCGCCCGGTGTAAAGGGCCGCCGCCACGCCCGATTGCGCCTCCACGTCCATGGAAGAATGTCACCTGCACCCCGTGTTCGTCGCCGAGACGCGCGAGTTCCTCCTGAGCCCGGTACAGTAGCCAGTTCGAGGTAAGGTATCCAGCATCCTTGGCGCTGTCAGAGTACCCGAGCATGATCTCCTGTTCGTGACCCCAAGCGGCCAGTTGTCGAGCGTAGAGCGGGTTCGACCAGAGGGACGCCATCACTCGCGGGGCCGCCTCGAGATCATCCTCGGTCTCGAAGAGCGGGACGACGCGAAGACCGGAGGTCCCGGCGACGGGATCGAATAACCCGTGGATGCGCGCCAGCAGGAGAACGGCCAGCAGATCGCTGGCCTCCCTGGTGAAACTCACGATATAGGTATCGACCGCCTGGGGGCCCATGCGTCGCTGCGCCGCCGCGATGACTCGGAAAACATCCATCGTTTCGCGAACCTGGGATGAGAACTCTTGCTCGAGCGCGGGTGAATCTTCGAGGAACTGCGTCAGGATCTCGACCTTTCGCGACTCATCGAGAGAAGAAAAAGCACCGTCGGGAATCTGGCCGGCAAAGATCTCATCCAGTGCGTCGAGATGTCGATCGCGATGCTGACGAATGTCAAGCCGGGCGAGATGAAACCCAAAGGCAGTTACCTGCCAGATCAATTCCTGAAGGGCTCCGGCAGCGATTCGACCGCCACGATTCTGCGTCAGGCTGCGAGCGATAATTTCGAGATCCTCGATCAGATCGGTGGCACTGCGGTAGGTCTGAGCCCCTTCCCCTGGCGTCGGTGAATCGTCTACCTCGAGTTGTGCCAGCATGTTCTGGAGACGAGCGCGAATGTAGGCCAGTTTCTGGCGGTACGGTTCATCGGCGCGTCGCTCGACGAGGGCAGCGACCTTGTCCCCGAAGTCCTCACTATCGCGGGCGAGTGAGTCGAGAAGGTCGGACGAGACCGAGCTCATCGTGGTCGATACCGAGATAACGTCGATAAGATCCCGCAGGCGAGATTCGTACCGAGAGAGCACGGTTTCCTGGTGAAGCCGCAAGGTGCGATCGGTGATAGACGCAGTGACGTTCGGATTGCCGTCCCGATCTCCTCCGATCCAGGACCCGAAGGTCAGGAAAGCGGGCAGAACTGGGGTCAAGGAGGGATAGCTGGTTGCCAGCGCCTCGGCGAGGTCGCGGTAAATGCGTGCCGTCGCGTCGAAGACGCTCGCTTCCAGATAGTACAGGCCGTTGCGGACCTCGTCGAGAACCGTTTGTTGCCGCAGACGGAGCTCATTTGTTTGCCACAGATCAGTGACTTCGCCGTACAGGCGAGCGGTAAGGCGCTCGCGGTCGTGAGGAGTACTACTGCCACTGGCAATATCGGCAACCAGGTGAGAGATCCGACGAAGATGACGCAGCAACGTCATTCGCCGCGCTTCGGTCGGATGGGCGGTGAAAACCGGGCGGATGGAAAGCTTTTGAAGCAGATCGCCGATTTCGTCTGCGGTTCTTCCGGCAGCGCACAGAGAGGCGAAGGCGGCGGCGATGGAGTCGTCGCGCGGCGCCGGCCAGGCCGCGGTCTCACGCTCGCCGATGCGGCGCAGGCGGTGACTCTCCTCAGCCATATTGATCAGATGGAAGTATAGGGTAAACGCTCGCACCACATCGACGGCCAGCGGTAGGGAGAGAGCCTCGACTCGTTGATGGACCTCTTGCAGGGCAGCGTCACAACGGTGGTGTCGCATGTGCCGGCAGGCCTGACGCAGTCCCTCCACGGCATCGAACAGCTCGTCACCACCCTGCTCGCGCAGTACATCCCCCAGAACTCGTCCCAGAAATGAGACGTCCTGCCCCAGGGCTGCCATACTCCGTTCGACGGTGGGAATCTCCGGCATCGCCCCCGATTATGGCGATGGTGCGTCAGGATTCGGAAAGACGCTCCTGGTAGTCATGATATACGGCTTCCTGAGTACGGAAATCGGCATCACCAATGCGTGCCTGGTCGGCGGCTCGGCCGCGACTCTCGCGGGTGTCACCGTCAAAGATCTCGGTACCGGTGTTATCGGCACCGGAGACCTGGGCCGCCTGCAGGTCGTCCACTGAGGAGCCGGCGCGAGCCTCGGCGCCATCATCCCGGCTTACTGGACGCGGATCGGTCTCGAGAACATCGGGCGAATCCGGTGAGTCGTCGTCGTTACCGGTGAGGTAGGGATCGCCGGTGCTATGGCCGAAGCCGAGATCACGTTCGTCGCTCGTTACGGTTGGTTCTTCCATGAAGTACCCCCAGGCCGAATGGGAGACTGTCTGCAACCTTCGTGCCAGAGTGCCTCGGCACGCCATCCGGTTGATTGCACGGCGCTCCACGAGGCATCGGCGGACAGAGCCACAGGCAGATCCGTACTCATGCCCCCGCCGCAGCAGCCACCGTCATGACGATCCGTCGCTGCTTGATCCGGCCCTGATCGGCGGCAAAGGGGCCGGCACCCGCCGCGTGCACCGTGACGATGGGCAACATCGCGGAGGGAAATTCGGCTACCGCCTCGCGAAAGTCCAGGTCTATCGAAACCAGACTGTCCCGCAGTAGTGCGGCCACGCGATTGGTGTCGATGACGTCGGTGTTTGTGCCCTGGCGTACCTCGAGCGCCACGCAGGGGCGCGGCGTGCCGGTGTCGTCCGTACCCAGCGAAAGACAAAATGAGTGGACATGCGGAGCCAGCGCATGGTTGCCGTAGATTACCGTTTCAATATCGTCGGGGTAGATATTGGCGCCCATCACACTGATCGTGGCATCGCTCCGCCCATACACCCAGAGAAAGGGAAGATGAACCGGTCGTGTCCAGGGCAGTGGACCGCGGGGCCCGGCGGCATCCGGTTCACGATTCAAGTGCGCCAGGTTCAGACCTACCTCACGCAAGATTGTTTCGGCTGCTCCGAAGTCCATGATGCCGCCTTCATCGTGCACGTTGTACCGTATCCGTGGGGCCAGGACATCCAGACGGCTGATAGTGCAGATAACCTCGCCGGCGGCGTTCGTCTCGAGGAAGTGAACGAGGGGATTGTACTGAAAGATCATCGGCAGACGGTGATCGTCACCGAAGAGCGCGCGGCGGACATCAGGCCGGGCGCGGGCGATGCGCCGGATCGCAACGCTGGCCGGTGATTCTCCGGCCATGCCGATCTCGATGTCGGTAGCACCGTAACCGGAGAAAACCGAGGCGAATTCTCGCAAGAGGTAGTCTCGCAGCTCTTCGGTCATTCCTTCGCCGCCAACCAGGGCGTGCATGGTGTACTCCCTCCAGGGGAATCCCTGATCCGCACCGCGATCGAGCAAGTGCTTGAGGAAGGGAGGGTAGCCGCAGATGAGGTACCGGTACCCGCTGCCGAGAAAACGCATGGTCGACAGGATCTTCTCCACGTCCGGACCAGTGGACTTCACCACGCCATTGCGATTGAGCGCCAGGCTCATGTTGAATCCGGTGGCCCAGGCGCCCATCGAAAAAGCATTGATCGTCATCAGTGGGGCCCCGCCGAAGCAGTACCGGGCGAAGAAACTGATGTTCCGGTGGGCCACATGACGTTCGTGGGCCGAACGGATCCAGTTGTAGGGCATGCCGGTCGAGCCGCTCGACTCGTCGATGGTCGTCCCGCGGAAGGGGATGCGACCTTCGAGGCAGCGGGCCTGAATGGGATAGCGATCGATATAGGAGTGCTTGTCGGTTTCACCGAGGCGAGACAGGATATTCCAGGGCACCAGCCTCCGGACGTTGACGCCGGCACTTGTCAGGTATGACCGGTACGCCGGCACCCGGTTAACTGCCTGCCAGGCGGCGCGCTCGGCCCGGCGTCGACCCAGCACTTCGAGGGCTTCAGGTGGAGCGCGATCGAAGAGCACCTTGAGCCAGTTATACCGCAGGCCGATGGCCTGGAAGAGGAGATCGAGTGGCAACAGCCAGGCATTGCGACCAATGCCGAGGGCGTGGGCGAGAGTCGTGGGCCTACTCAGGTATCGATTCAATGCCAAACGCTCAGCTGTGCATTGCCGCTGGTGCGTGTTCGGGAACACGCTTGAACCTCACAAAGTGGCGCCCAGGATCCACGGATTGAACTCTTCTTCCCCAATGCCATGACGTTCGCTCCTGGTCGGCTGACCGGATGCGACCTGCAGCATCAACTCAAAGATCTCGCCCCCTAGCTCGTCGAGAGTCGCCCCTTCAAGGATGCGACCAGCATTCACGTCCATATCACCTTCCATGCGTCGATAGAGAGACGTAGTGGTCGCGATTTTGAGCGTCGGAGCCGGCCGGCAGCCGAATACCGAGCCGCGGCCGGTAGTAAACCCCACCAGATTGCAGCCGCCGGCCACTTGACCGGTAACGGACACCGGATCGTACCCCGGCGTGTCCATGTGGACGAACCCATGCGTCTCGACCGGCTCGGCGTAGCCGACGACGTCGTTCAGCGGCGTCGTTCCGCTCTTGGCGATAGCTCCCAGTGATTTCTCATAGATCGTCGTCAGTCCGCCCAGCTTGTTTCCCGGAGTCGGGTTATTATCGATCTCGGCGCCATGTATGGCGGTGTACTCCTCCCACCATCTGATGCGCTCCAGCAACTTCTGGCTCACCGCAGACGAAACCGCCCGGCGGGTGAGCAGATGTTCACCGCCATATACCTCGGGAGTTTCGCCGAGCACGGCGGTACCGCCCTGGGCCACCAGGAGATCAACCGCCCGGCCCAGCGCCGGATTGGCCGTGATTCCTGACCAGGCATCGCTGCCGCCACACTGCAAGGCCACCATCAACTCCGATGCTGGAATCGCTTCGCGACGGCAGGCGGCAGCAGCCGGTAATACGGCCGTCACGGCTCGAATCCCGGCCTCGACAGTTTCCACCAGTCCGCCCTCGTCTTGAATGACAAGTGAAGTGGGAGATCCGAGGCCCTGATTCTCGACCATATCGGGTATCTGATTGACCTCGCAACCGAGTCCGATGAGGACATAGGCGGCGATGTTCGGGTGACGGGCGAAACCTGCCAGGGTACGCTGCAGGAGGTCCACGCCGGCGCCGCCGTAATGCGCGCCGCAGCCACCCTTGTGAGTGAGTGCGATCACGCCGTCAACTCCGGGGAAGTCGCTTCCGCTAGCACCGCGAAAGTGATCGGCGACGTAGCGCGAAACGCTGGCGCTGCAGTTCACCGATGAGATCACGGCGACATAGTTGCGGGTTCCGGCTCGTCCATTCGATCGTCGGTAGCCCGCGAAGGTACGCCGTTCCGCCGGCGGCAGGTACTGAATGGGGCGAGCGTCCTGGCCGACGGCGTAGTCGTGCTCCACAGTGCCCATGCCCAGGTTATGCGAGTGTACGTGGTCTCCCGGTTGGATTGGTTGCGTGGCGAAGCCAATCGTCTGGCCGTAGCGAAGAACGGGCTGGCCACTTGCTTTGGCGTGAAGCGCCACTTTGTGACCGACCGGGATTGTCTGCCGAACCACGACGGGACCCTCGTTTTCGCCGCTCAGCAGCAACCCTGGGGCCAGAGGAACGCGGGCAATGGCGACATCGTCGGCGGGATGAAGGCGCACGGCGACATC
This sequence comes from uncultured Chloroflexia bacterium, assembly GCA_963731225.1. Classification (GTDB taxonomy): domain Bacteria; phylum Chloroflexota; class UBA5177; order UBA5177; family UBA5177; genus CAVSUG01. The sequence goes on along the minus strand of CAVSUG010000002.1, from coordinate 1,088,573 downwards.
GGATAATTCGGCCGCGCCGGTGCGCGGAGGCGCCAGTTCGATGCGTTGTGCAGCCATGATCCCTCTCGTTGTTATGTTAGCCGGTCTGCCTGAAGGCTTCTCTGGTTCCCTGGGTTACCATTGAAGGAAACCGCAGGGAAGGTACACACGATGTCCGACGAAGACGCCCTCGACCTGGTACCCAAGGATATGTCGCCGCTGGAGCGCATGCGTCATAGCGCCGCTCATGTCCTGGCCGAGGCCGTCGTCGAGACATTCCCAGACGCCAGACTGGGAATCGGGCCGCCGATCCGAGACGGCTTTTACTATGATTTCGATCTGCCGCGTTCACTCACCCCTGACGATCTCAAGGGCTTCGAAGAGAAGATGCGTGCCAGTATCGCCGCCGACCAGCCGTTCGAGTGCCGTCCTGTCTCGCTGGCGGAGGCCGAGGAACTCTTTCGCGACCAGCCCTTCAAACTGGAGCTCATTCGCCAGTTTGGGGACGGAAATCTCACCGTCTATCAACAGGGAGACTTTGTCGATCTCTGCCGAGGGCCGCATGTTCCCAGCACCGGCAAATTGGGACCGTTTGCGCTCACCAGCGTGGCCGGAGCCTACTGGCGGGGCGATGAGCGTAACCCGCAATTGCAGCGGGTGTATGGCACCATGTTCCCCACCCAGGAAGAGCTGGACCAGCACATTCGCAACCTCGAGCTGGCACGCGAACGCGATCACCGGAAGCTTGGCAGGGAACTGGGGTTATTTACCTTCTCACCTGATATTGGCTCCGGCATACCACTGTTCTTCCCCAAGGGAGAAATACTGCGGCGCTGCCTCGAAGACTATGTGCGCGAAACGCAAACCCGCTACGGCTACCAGCACGTATGGACTGGCCACCTGGTACGACGAGAACTGTTCGAGCGGTCAGGACATCTGGCGCTCTACGCTGATGTGCAGTTCCCGCCGATGGTCGATGGCGACGACGTCTACATGCTCAAACCGATGAACTGCCCGAGTCATATGACGCTTTTCAATGCCCAACACCACAGCTACCGAGAGCTTCCGTTACGTTACGCGGAATTCTGCACCCTCTATCGTTACGAGCGATCGGGGGAGCTGCACGGTCTGACGCGCGTCCGCACCGTGACCCAGGACGACTGCCACGTCTTCTGTACTCCCGATCAGATTCAGGAAGAGTTCACTCGATGCCTCGAGCTCATCACCGAGGTTATGGGCACCTACGGCTTCACTGAGTATTACATCCAGTTCTCGCAGCGCGACACCTCGGAGAAAGGGAAGTACGCGGGGGACGACGAGACCTGGGCACGAGCTGAGGAAGCTCTGCGTGAAGCCCTGGACCGGTTGGGAGTTCGGTACGTTACCGCCGCGGGCGAAGCCGCGTTCTATGGACCGAAGGCGGACTTCATGGCCCGTGATGTAATGGGACGGGAGTGGCAGCTTTCTACTATCCAGATCGATTTCATTCAGCCGGCCCGCCTGCACTGCGAATACATTGGCGAGGACGGCCAGCCTCATACCCCGGTCGTCATCCACCGGGCCGTCACCGGCACGACTGAACGTTTCCTCGGCGTGCTCATCGAACACTTCGGGGGCGCCTTCCCTACCTGGCTGTCGCCGGTCCAGGTGGCCATCCTACCGATCGCGGACCGGCACATCCCCTACGCCCGAGATGTACAGGCGAAGTTGGTCGGTATCGGCGCCCGCGTCGAGGTGGACGAGCGGGGCGAGCGTCTCGCTCGCAAGATCGCAGAGGCGCAATCACAGAAGACCCCGTACATGTTGGTGGTGGGAAACAAGGAAGCCGAGCAGGGAACGGTTGCCGTCCGGCTTCGTGGTGGACGGGACCTGGGTACCATGACGTTGGATGACTTTTCCGCGCTGCTGGCGCGCGATATTGGTACCCGCGCGCTGACCCCGCCGGTGGATGAGAGTTCCGAGGGCTAGCCTCCCTCGTCACCCAGTGGCTAGACAGGGCTGCACTCTACCGTCATGACGCGCCTGGTACGGTTTCAGCAGTGCCCGACGCCTGGAGTCGTTGACCAATGATATCCGTCGCCGCGGCAATGCTCCGGATTCGGGCCGGCGGGAAAAGTGCGCTCATTCTGTCGCTCGGGCTGCTGACGCTGCTGTCGGGTTGCTCAATCGAGTCCCTGCCGTCCCAGCAGCAACCGGTATGCTCCTGGAACGTGAATCCGCCGGCGAACAACCTTCTATTGTGCGCCCGGACGTTCAAAACCCTCAGTGCGCTGGTACAGGCGGAAGTACGCGGCGACGACCAAGCTGTTCAGCGACTGGTAGTAAATCCGGCGGTCGCGGCGAACATCATCGAGTATGGACGCCAGCAACGGTCTGCCGGCCTGATCTATATGCACGTGGTTCCCAGCCTGACTCTCGACATAACCGGAAAGGGCGCCGTCGGAGCCGGCTTCTTCATCACCGGCAAAACCAGGCGGTGGCTCATAAGTGACCCCCAGACGGTGTACCTGCAAGTCCGCCACGGCGTGCAGGTGGTAGTGCACGATCAACCCGATCAACAGTGGTGAGCTCACGCTTGGCTGGCGACGATCTCATGCCGCATCATGAATTGAGGTGCCATGAATAGGGCGATAAAAATCTTTGGCGTCGTCACCTCCGTCGGCATGTTGGTGGTGCTGGTGGCGGGCGCCACGGTCACCAATACCGGTTCGGAACACGGCTGCGGGAAGTCGTGGCCGCTCTGCCACGGGCAGCTTATTCCGACGTTTGCGGTCTCCACCCTGATCGAGTGGATTCATCGCGTGGATGCGGCCGTGGAGACGATCCTGATCCTAACCCTCTCCGCCGGCGCGCTCTATCTGTATGGACGCCGGCTGGAAATGCGCATCCTCGTCGGAATCATGATCGGCTTTCTCTTTCTACAAGCCGGATTGGGAGCCTGGGCGGTAATGTACCCGCAACTTTCGGTTGTGCTGGCACTGCACTTCGGTGTCTCTCTGGTCGCCTTTGCCAGCGTCCTGTTGACGACGATCTTTCTGTTTGAGGTCGGCGGCAGGGAGAAGGTGCGAGACATTGCGCTCCCTCGCGGCTATCGCCGGTACGTCTGGGGTCTGGCCGCCTTTACCTATCTGGTGGTGTACAGTGGCGCCTATATTCGGCACACCAACGCCGATGACGCCTGCAGCGGCTGGCCGCTCTGTAACGGCTCGGTGCTGCCCGCGCTCACCGGCAAAGTAACGTCAGCCTTCGGCCATCGCATTGGCGCCGCGCTTCTCACCTGCGCGGTAATACTACTGGTGAGCTGGAGCTATCGCCTCCGAACCACCAGACCGGATGTCTACCTGGCGAGCCTCGCCGTTTTGGCGCTGGTGGTTCTTCAAGCCCTGGTTGGCGCGGTGGTGGCCTGGACCGACGTCGATCTCTTCGCCGCGCTCGCCCATGCTGCCGTCGTGGGACTCATGTTTGGCGCCCTGGCTCATCTTTGCGTTCACTCGCTGCCACTTTCGGTGGCGCGCGAGCAGCGGGCGGCGACGCTGGGCCGGGTGCCGGTATCCGCCGATGCCGCCGGTGCTCGGCGGTGAACTCGGTTCCGGCCTGAGCGCCCGTGACGGCAACTGAACTTGCCGTCAGCGTCCGCGGTTTGGTGAAATCGTATGGCATCCGGCGAGCAGTCGATGGCCTCGATCTCGACGTGTATCGGGGTGAAACCCTGGCCCTTCTCGGCCCGAACGGTGCCGGCAAGACAACGACCGTCGAGACTATGGAAGGGTATCGCCGCCCCGATTCCGGCCAGGTACGAGTCCTGGGGTGCGATCCCCTGACGCAGGGACCAGCGCTTAAATCGCGCATCGGGGTGATGCCACAGGATAGTGGTCTCTATCCGGCAATCACCCCGCGAGAAGCCCTCACCCTGTTCGCCCGTTTTTATCCTCATCCCCGCGACCCGGAGGAATTGCTTCGCCTGACCGGACTCGGTGAATCAGCAAGCACACGGTACCGCCGCCTCTCCGGTGGTCAGAAGCAGCGGTTATCTCTGGCTCTGGCGTTGCTCCCGGCTCCCGAAGTCATCTTTCTCGATGAACCGACCGCCGGGCTGGATCCGCAGGCTCGCCGGACAACCTGGGACATTATTCGTGGCCTGCACGACGACGGCGTGACCGTGTTGCTCACTACCCACTATTTAGACGAGGCCGAACGATTGGCGGATCGCGTCGCAATCCTAGACCGGGGCAAGTTGATAGCGCTGGACACTCCGGCAGCACTCGTCGCCGGTGATTCTTCGGTACACCTGAAAATCGCATCCCCGGTCGATATCGCCGCACTCGTGGCTCTTCCAACGGTAATCTCGGCGCAGCCAGATTCAACCGGCTATATTCTGGAAACGTCAGATGCACCGTCACTGCTGGTGGAGTTGACGCAGCGACTCCGCGATCTCGGCATCCAGATTGTCGAAGTGCGCGTAGGGCACGGTAGCCTCGAAGACGTCTTTCTCCGGGTCACCGGCAGGCAATTCGAAGAATGAAAGGGATGGCGCTGGCCCGGGCCATACTCGCTCAGGCTGCTATCGAATTGGTACTGACACTGCGGCGTGGTGAAAGCGTGCTGGTCACCATCGTCATACCGGTGGTTCTGCTTGCATTCTTCGCCTCCTCTCGAGTGTTGCCGGCCGGATCCAGCTCGATCCAGTTTCTGCTGCCCGGAACGCTGGCACTGGCGGTCATATCCACCGGGCTTGTGAGCCTGGGCATTGCCACCGCCTACGAGCGGTACTACGGAGTTCTCAAGCGATTTGGCGCCACGCCATTTCCGCGTGCAGGGCTGCTGGCAGCCAAGCTCATCGCGGTTGCCGGCCTGGAAGCAATTCAGATCGTGCTCATGCTCGTGATCTCCATTGCGGCCTTCGGCTGGCGACCGGTGGGTTCGGCAGCTCTCGCTGCCGGTGCGTTGCTCCTCGGTACGGTGGCGTTTGCCGGCCTGGGACTACTGATGGCCGGTGCGCTGCGGGCCGAAGCGACGCTTGCCGGCGCGAACGGCTTGTTCCTGTTTTTCCTGCTTCTCGGCGGACTCTATGTGCCGCTCGACCATCTACCGGCCTGGCTCGTCCCCATCGCCAACGTGCTGCCGGCAGCCGCCCTGGCCGAAGTGTTGCGATCAGCCTTACGAGCCAGCGTCGAAGTCCCGACGCAGGCCACGCTCGTGCTCGTTGCCTGGTCGCTCCTGGCGCCGTTGGCGGCTGCCTTCACCTTTCAGTGGGAGTAGAATGTCCGTCGTATGGAATCCTCCGTCAGCGATGTGATTTACGACCGTTTCTTTGCCGAACTTCAGAACCAGGCGCCCTGGGGTTCTGAGGTGGCGGACCGCCTGCGGGTGATGAAACAGAGCGGGGAACTCCGTCCAGATGCCCTGGTCCGTGACCTCTTTCTTCCGCTTGCCACCGTCGCCGAGGGCGGAGAGTGACTCGCCTGCAGCGACTGGACATACGTTCGTTTCGCGGTATCACCGATCTCTCTCTCGAATTTGATGGGGGGTCGATCGTCCTGGGCGGTGCCAATGGCACCGGGAAAAGCGCCTGCGTCGACGCCATCGAGTTCCTCTATACCGGAGAAGTGGGTTCTCTCACCGGGACTCAGGGCTTGAGCTTGAGGCAGCACGGTCCGCATATCCTCGCTGCTGCCGCCGAAGCTCGCGTCGGCGCCACCTTTGCCGACCCGACGGCAAGTGTGTCGCGGGCACTCTCCGGCGCGATGACTACGCCGCCGGAGTTGGAAGCTCACCTCGCCGCCGGAGCTCGGCTGCGCTTTGTTTTGCGCCGGTCACAGGTGCAACAGTTCATCCATGCCAAACCGGCCGACCGCTACCGGACCATGGCCGAGCTCATCGGCCTGGAGGGCCTGGATCGAGTTGAAGTGGCACTGAAGCGAGCCCGAGATACCGTTGATGCGTCGTTACAGGAGGCGCGGGCACAGCTCGCCACTATCGATAGTCAGGTAGCGGCCCTTCCGGACGACCCTCCCGATGACGCCCAACTGGTGCGGTGGGCAAACGATGAGTTGGAGAATCTCGCGGTCCCCTACCGGCTCGATGGAATCGAGGACGTGCCGGCCGTTCGGACTGCGGTTCTGCAGGCACTCGGTACGCGCGATCCGGACCGGCGACTGGAGGCTCGCTCGCGCCTGGCGCTAGAGTTGCGTCGCGGGATCGCTTCCGAGCGACTGAGGACGGGCATCGACGACTATCTGAAACTGGCGTCGGCCACCACCGTCCGCGGCGGTGTTCGAAAGCTGGAACTGCTGCAAATCTTGCGGTCCAGTCGCGACTATATTGCGGACTCCCACGCCACTCTATGTCCCATCTGTGAGCGCGGTCTCGACGAGCGTACGGTGCTGGCGCGGCTGGTGGACCGGGTCGCTGAATTGGAAGAAGTGAGCTTGTACGATCAACGGCTCCGCCAGGCGACAGAGAGTCTCGCCGTGACCATCGGAGACACTGTGGCGCGCGTACGCGCGATCGAACCGATGCGCACCATCGCCGAAGTGCCGGGACACAATTCATCGCTACTCGACGCCACTGCAATGTTGACGGAGAGCCTGCGCTCCGGTGCTCTCTCCGAGATTCGCGAGATGGCGGCACGATTGAACGTCGCGGTGGGTAACTGGGAGCAGTGGGCGGCCGGCACTGCGGACACACTCGAATCAGAAGTGGCGAGTGCGGAGGAAAATCATGAGGAACATCACGACGCCTCGGTGGTGCTTGCCCTGCTGGAACGATTGATGACGCAACGAGGAGCGGCAGAACGGGGGCGCGCTGAACTCCAGCGCTTGCTCTCGGCACGCCGTCAACTGGCCTCCGAACCGCTCCGTCTGGAGCGCGTGCTCCACATCGCCAGCGATACCTACACCACGTTTCTGCGGGTGAAGAACGAGGAAGTCCAGCGCATCTTCGATGAGCTGCGTGCCGACCTGGCAGCGATGTATGAGTTCCTGCACCCGGGCGAAGAGTATGGCAATGTGGCCATCGCTATGGACTTGCGCAAGCGCGGCAGCTCGGAATTGCGGATGGGCTTCCATGGGCGTCAAGACGAAGATCCCCGTGCTTTTGCCAGCGAAGGACACCTCGACTCACTTGGCCTCTGCATCTTCCTTGCATTCGTGAAGCGGTTCAATGGTGACTGGCCGTTGCTGGTGCTCGACGACGTGGTGGCGTCCGTAGATGCCGCCCACAAAGCGCGTATCGCGCGTTTGCTGTTTCGCGACTTCGGCGATCGCCAGCTCCTGGTGACGACGCAGGATTCCCGTTGGTTCCTGGAACTCCGCCGAGCGCAGCGAGAGGAAAACATCGACAACTGCCGGAACCTGGTGATCGAATCGTGGTCGGTTGAATCAGGACCGAAGGTCAGGACAGATACGAGCGTTCTCGCCTCGTAGTTCAAATCTATTGACTCTCATTATTCGGGACGCTGAAACGGCTGTGACGCCCGTGGTGCCGCGGTGCCACCCGATTGGCGCGATTCGGCAGGTTTGCTTACTAGCTGGAACCACCCGCCAACATCCATCCCAAAAAGGAACGGTAACCAGTACTGCCAGGACGCTCCTCCGTACCGGTCGCGCCACGCACTGGTAGGAACTGTCCACCATGGAACCTGGTCGCCGTGGTAGGTCGCGGCAACGACTCGTGGTGTCTGACCGCGTTCCAATTGCGCCTGACATGCCGAGCAGATTTCGATCGACAGCGTGTGGCCCCGGCCGTCGTCAACTATTCGGTTCACGTACGGTCCGCGGTCTTCCCGAGCGCAGTACAGGCATGGAATGGCAGACGCACCTGGCTCTGAGGGCGGCGCGGCATCGGCGGTAGCATCGCCTGATGGAGTCGTTCGTCGCAGCAGGAGCCTTGCCTGGGCGGCATCCTCATTGGCCTGGATCAGGGCGAGTTCGCTCGCCGGCTCATCGAGTGCGGCGTGAGCCCGACCACGAAGTTCCATCGCCCGCTCGTACTGCGAAGCGACGGGCTCGGCGGTGGTCGCCAACGGTGCGCTCGACGACGGTGGCAAATCCGTCGTCGCAGCCGTGGAACTGTGCTCCACATCAACCGTCCGTACCGTTCTCACCGCGTCGTCTAGCTCCGCCAACGTTGCCTCCGCCGATCGGCGTAACTCACCGCGGTGCGACTTCTTTCCGCGACGGCGCAGCTGCAGGGCGATGATCGCGATGACGATCAGGATCGCCAGCGCGATGAAGAAAATAGCCCAGAACACAATGGCATCGTGAAATGCCGAGTTTTTATCGGCGCGCCCTTGCGTCACTGCCAGTCGCGCGGCCAGGAGAGCGCATGATGTCCAGCTCTGCGTCTCGCAGGTCGGCCGTGCTCGCCTGGCGATCGCGGAGTCCTCGGCGTCGGTGAGCTGGTCCGAACTCAGTGCTATCCCCTGCGGTGAAACCAGGACCAGCACGCCGTCGAAGTCGAGAAAATTTAGCAGGCTGGCAGCTGCCTCCTGCGGAGAACGAAAGTTGGGCGGATAACTGGACACCACGGCAATGTCCTCGTCGATGCCAAGATTCGAGGCATTGGTTACCTGATTGCGCAGACGTTGCAGATCCTCCGGTCGGATATGGGAACCTGCCGGCGGGTGCGGCGTGACATAGGCGCCGGATGAGTTGAGGCCGTCCACCACATCGGAATAGGTATCGGCTCGGACCGTATGCGCGCTGAACGTGAAGACGAACGCTACCAGGCAGAAGGCGAGCAGGGTTTTAACGGGGAGCAGCCAGCGACGGTGCATGCGTACCTTTCGGTGACTCTACGGTGGTCGGAACGCTCACACGATTGTACGGCCCCCGATGGATTCGCCCCTCGCTCCGGCTTACTCCAGGCGCATACCAGTACCTTCCACTGCCTCCAGCGCAAAAAGGCGCTCATGCCGGTATTGTTACCGGCATGAGCGCCTGGCGCGCGGTCAGGAACGTTTAGGTATTGCTGTCCGTGTTGTCCTCGGCATTGTCGGCTGCGTTGCCGACGGCGGAGGAAACGGTGTCCTTCACATCGTCGGCCGTGCCCTGGACGTTGCCCCAGGTCTTCTGGGCCTTGCCCTCGGTTTCCTGGGAATCATCGCCAGTGACTTTGCCCACGGTTTCCTTGACGGTTCCTTCGGCCTTGTCTTGCCATTCGCCCATCGTATTTCTCCTTCTTCGGCGGCCGCGATTCGCGCAACCTACCGGAGTAGAAGTTGGCAAGATATGTGCCAGTACTCAGGCATCGAGCTCGAGACTTTGTTCATGGGTCTCCGCCGTCTCCGCCTTCCGGCGGATGCGATTCCAGACCCCGGTGAATCCCATGGCCTTCCGCATGGCGTAAATCGTCTCCTGGGTCTCTTTTCGGGTGCGCTCGGTGCCGGACCAGATGATCTCTTCGACGACGCCAGGGCGGTCATACAGTGCTCGGCGCTCCCGCATTGGCTCGAGCGAGGCGTTGATGGCCGCCGCCAGTTTCTCCTTGACCTCGACGTCGCCGACAGCACCAGCTCGATATCGAGTCTTTAAGTCCTCGACTTCAGCTCGATCGGAGTTAAAGGCGTCATGGTAGATGAAAACCGGGTTGCCCTCCACGCGACCAGGGATGTCAGCCCGGATGCGATTGGGATCGGTGTACATACCCATCACCTTGCGACGCACAACTGCAGGTGAATCACTCAGAAAAATGGCGTTGTCCAGGCTCTTACTCATCTTGGCCTGGCCGTCGGTGCCTACCAGGTTGGGCACGTCACCTGGAATCATTTCCGGAATAGGAAAGACCTCGGCGTACAGACTATTGAAACGGCGGGCGATCTCGCGGGTCACCTCGACGTGGGCTGCGTTGTCTTTGCCGACGGGTACGATATTGCCGCGAACACACAGAATGTCGGCCGATTGCAGCACCGGATAGCCGAGTAACGCGAACGGCATTTCGATGTTGGCGTCCCGCGCCATCTCTTTAAGGCTGGGGATGCGCTCGAGGCGCGATACCGTGACCAGGCTCTGCAGCATGGTATAGAGTTCGTGAATCTCGTGAATCGCCGATTGCAAATAGTAGGTGGTGTTCTCCGGATCGATGCCGGCGGAAATGTTGTCGAGCACGAGCTCATGGGCATTGGCATCCGCCTCGCGGATGTGCTGCGGAGAATTCTTGGTCGTGAGCATGTGCAGATCGGCAATGATGAAGAAACTCTCGTACTCGTGCTGGTAGCGAACGCGGTTCTTGATCGTACCGACGTAATGTCCGAGGTGGGCGCGACCTGTGGGTCGGTCGCCGGTGAGCATTCGTTTTCTGGTCATGTGCTTTCCCATGCGTGTGGTATGTGATCCATCGTAGATGACGGCGGCGCATTCACCGGACTAAGATGGGCTGGCCGAGGGTCAACGGCATCGCCGAAGCGAGCGACCACATCAGCGCGGGACGACAGTATGGCAATTGCGACCGACGGATTGACGCTTGAAGCATTTCTCCAACTTCCGGAAGAGAAGCCGTATCTCGAATATGAAGACGGGGTGGTTACTCCGAAGGTGTCACCCAAAACGCGCCACAGCATTCTCGGACTGAGATTGGCTTCGCGCCTCGACGAAGCCGGACTTGCCGGCCGGCTGGCACGCGCGTTTCCTGAGTTGCGCGTCACCTTCGGGGGACGTTCGTACGTACCAGACATTTCGATCTTCAGTTGGGAGCGGCTTCCGGTCGACGGCGAAGGGGCGTTTCAAGATGACGTTTATGAACCGCCAGATATCGCAATTGAAATCGTTTCACCCGATCAGCGGGTCACCGCACAGATACGTCGATGCCTCTGGTTTGTCGAGAATGGAGTGCGGGTCGCCTTGATCGTGGACCCCGCCGATGAATCAGTTCTCGCTTTTCGTCCGGATCGAACGGCTGCGGCCTGGCACGGCGCCGACACCATCGACGTGCATGAAGTACTTCCCGATTTTGATCTGACGGTGGACGAGCTGTTTGCATCGCTTCGTCACGTCTGATCCTTCCGCACCGAGGGGCTTCTTCGCCCATTTCCGGTCGATTTGACTGTACAGCGGCGACTGAACCTGATACGCTGGAGGTACATACGGGATCCAGCCCTTGAAGGGAGGTGGTGTGACTATGGCAAAGACAGGCCAAATTGCGTCTGCGGCTGTCCATGCCTGTGTCGCGCTCCTTCCCGCTTGTCGTCTCACCCACTAGTTCGAGGCGACAAATTCCGATCGGCTGACTCGCAGCCGGTTGCCGGCGGGCGCGGGGCGCGACGCGGACCAAGTCGCGATTCAGTAACTGCTGTCTTCTGCCGTGTCGATTTCCGATTGATGCGTGCTATCCCACGGCTCATCACCAATTACTGCCCGTCTACCCCCACAGCTGATTCACGACCAAGGAGCGAATTTTGATCGATACCCTTCAACTGGAGGAAGAACTCGACGACGATGAACTCGAGCCCGATCCTCTCTCCCCCTTTCTCGCTGAAGGTTTGATAACCGAAGTCCTCGGCGAGCTCAAGAGCGGCAAAGAGGGAACAGTGTACTCCTGCCGCGCCAATCCCTCCACCGGATTCGATTTGCTCGCCATCAAAGTCTACCGCCCGCGCAGCCGTCGCAACTTCAAGAATGACGCTGTCTACCGTGAGGGCATACCGATACTCAACGGCCATGATGCTCGCGCAGTCAAGAAGAAGTCAGATTGGGGAAAGGAGTTCGAGTTCGGTAGCTGGCTCTACCACGAGTACGAGCAGCTTCGGACCCTGTCAGATGCCGGTGCCGATGTGCCCAAGCCGATCGCGCTGCGCGGTAACGCGATGTTGATGCAGTACATCGGCGATGAAGCCGGAGCGGCCCCAAAGCTGCAAGAAGTGCGCTTATCACCGGCAGAGGTTCGCCCGCTGTTCGATCGCGTGCTCTCGAACATCGAGCTTTTTCTTCGACTCGATAAGGTGCACGGCGACCTATCGCCGTACAACATTCTGTACCACCATGGAGCCATCACCATCATCGATTTCCCTCAGACGGTGGATGCACGCCAGAACCAGAACGCGCTCATGCTGCTGGAGCGGGATCTGGACAATGTATGCCGCTACTGGTCACGCTACGGGGTGAAATCAGATGCCCAGCGGATGAGCCGGTTCCTCTGGGAGCAGTACCAGTACGCGGAACTCTAGACACGCGACCTCGCGCTTCGCTCCCTATGTCGCGGGAGCGGGGCGCGAAGCGCGCTGCGGCGTACTCCGCATTCCTGGATAGGCGCTAGCTGCCGTTGGCTTGCCGCCGCCCTTTCGCCGCTACTTTCTCATCGTGCTGCTCGTAGTTGACCAGAGCCTGCCAGAGCGAGTCGCGGAAGAGAGCGCCGCGTAGCGACTCCATCTGCTTCCGGTTAGCCCGAGTGATGGCGTCGAGGCACCCCTGGCCCTCTCCGGTAAGGCTAACGAGGGCACGGCGTCGATCGTCCTGATCTTCACGCCGGGCTAACAGACCGCGTCGAACGCATCGATCGACGAGCAGGGAGGCGCTGTGATGCCTGATCTGCAGCGCTTCCGCAACCTCCCCGATGGCAACACCGGGATATTGTTCGTGCCCGCGTACCGCGAGCAAAAGGAGGTGTTGTTGCGGCGTAATCCCTTGCTGCCGCGCCTGCTCCTCTGAATATCGAAGGAAGCGACGAAGCGCGGCTCGGAAGTCCGCCTGGTCACGAAAGTCGGTATCGCGAAGGCCACGTTCCATAGCTAACCTCACTTGAATACACTGTCGTGTATATTGTAGGCCAACTAAATCGTATCCGTCACCCGGTACGAAGCTGACCGGTATCGACGACTTCGAGATCACTCGCGGTTAGGCGACATCCGGGCGGTGACACCGGTCACGGGGCGAGCAATGTGGCCCGAACGAATCGGCCGAACGTGAAGCGAATGTGGGGCTCGAGTTCCCGCTGGATTCGGGCCAGGTGTACCGCCGTGAGGGCCCGCTGTTGATTGCAGCCGGCAAGTCGGTCTTCGAGTTCGCGGCGGGCTACGACCTGGCCCTCTTCGAGCCGCTTGAGCCGTTCGTCCAGTGGCGCGCAGTCGCGTTTCAGTGCGGCAGTGATGGATTCCACGCGCAGTCTATCTTTCTCGCGGGCTTGGCGTTCGGCGGCTTCCATTCGGGCCCGCTCTTTTCCGTAGGTATAGGCTAGACGTTCGAGCTGCTCCGCCGGCAACAGTTTTGGAGTCGAACGTCGGGCTTGCAATTCGGCATCGACGCGCCAGGCGACGATGCTCCGGATCGCGGACTCGTCGAGAGTGCGAAGGGCCGAGATTCCCTCCGCCGTGACATCGGCCGCTGAACGGATGCCCATGGCCCAGAGTCGGAGCCGATGTACCGTTGAGACGTTCGAAAGCTTTGCCGAGCGTACCGTCCGGCGGCTCAATTCGTGGCGGACATGGCTCGATTGGAACGCTTCGAGGGCAGAACTGATTTCCTCCTGCTGGCGCCGGGATAGGTCTTTCAGGCCATCCGCCACCCGTTGCAGACTCGTTTCCAGTGCCTGCTTCGATTCGGCAGTCTCTTGCTGCGCCCGTTCGATAAGTCGCTCCTTCGCCTCCAGTAGACGAGTGTGAAGGTTCGCCGTTTGCTGCTCTCTGGCCACGCTCTCACGTCGAAGCTGGCGCATTTGACGGTCCACCCGATCCAACTCACGTCTGGCCAGGCGTTCGCGCTTGAGAATGCGCTTCATCGTCCGCACTTCTGGATTGCGGTGAAACCAGGTAAGGAACGCTCCGACGTTTCCGACGGCGATGACGACACACGTCCCGATCACGAGAAGGATGGATGCGATGAGATGTATCGTCTCGCCCACGGCCATGGCCACCACTATCGTCGCGGCCGTGCCGGTCAGCACTCTGGCGGGAACTCGGGGCCCGTGAAAATGCGCGATCTCCGATTTGGCAGCGAGGTGGTCGGCCAACCAGGGCGGCGCGCTGGTAGCTGCCCATGTCGAAGTCCCGGGCTCGGACATCGATGAGTTCGCGGCGGAACGTCCGGCCTGCGGCCAGAGCATCTGCAAGGGAGTGAGGAGAGTCGTCTGGAACCCTCTCGTCACCGGTGGAGGTTCCGCGATCTCCAGCGACGGGACGTTCGCCGGCCCCGACCCGATGGCGACGCGGAATGAATCGACGAGCGCCTGGAGTTGGTCATCCCCGGAAGCTGCCACTGCCCTCAGGCTCGATGAGGTCGACGGCGCCAGGAAGTCGCTTTTCCGGAAGAGCAAACACTCATCTCCGGCTTGTAGTCGCGTCCATAGTTCAGGATTGCGGCTCAGGGCGAGAAGCGATAGATACACCACCCATCCAGAGAATCTGTCGGTTGTAGGGGCAAAGTCGCCAGATGTTCTCGCTGGATGTTGGTAGTGCTGATGTCCCAGTTCGTGGCTGCCTTTGCCGTGAAGTGCAGGGACGTACATGCCGTCGTAATCGACGAGCTTCAGCGTGCCGCTGACTATCAGGACGTTGCCGTGTTGCAGGTCGCCATGGGCCACGCCGGCACGTTCGATCGTGCGCGTCATCGTACTCCAGCTCCGGGCGAGGCGAAGGAGAGCCTGGGAATCGTGCAGATTGCGTTCGATGTAGGGAATCAGCAACTCGCCTTCGACCCATTCCATCTTCAACACGGGATACCACTGGCCACGTATCTTGATACCGCGGGGCAGATACTCGAAGCCCACCGTGTAGGGCAATCGCGCCATCGCCAGATGGCGACTGATCGCCGAATAGCGCTCTTGCATGTCGGTGTACTCGCGCCAGAAGCAGCGCACCGCCCAATCCCGCCCGGAACACTTCAACCGGTAGACACTGGCGAAATTTCCGGTTATGGGACGGGGCAAGCCCAGAGGAGTCGTCTCTGGCGATCCGGCGGCCAGTTCCGGGTCTTCGAAATTCTGGCGCGGATTCTGAATTGCTTCGTTATAGTCTTGCGGAGTCGGCCAGGGCATCAGGACATTCCGGCATAGGGATGTGAACAGTCATTGCGGTCACGTCGTCGTTCCTGAGTACGCCACCGGCGCGAAGCGAGGCGATCCAGGCGGCAAATGACTCGGGAGATCCGGAGTTCTGCGCCAGTTCCATCCAGGGAGAGCCACCCGCTTCACGTTCTCCCAGAAACCAGCAGGCCAGCGCATCGGTCATGAGGTGAAAGCTATCGCCAGAGTGAACATCGCCATCGATATCACGGAGATGTTCCGCTAGCATTCCGTTTCGAGCTGGGTCGGTGGACAGCAGATACGGCCTGCTGCCGAACTCAGCCGCCATGCTGATTGGAAATGCTGCTACCAAGGCATTGCCACGCACCTGGAAGAGACACGAGTCACCCACCGCCATGGCGTGCCAGCGCATCACACCGTCTCTGCCGTGGGCGATGGTAACGCCGAGCAGGGAAGAGAAGGCGCCCTGTCGTATCTTTTCCTCGGCGTACCACGGGAGCGAAACGCTTCCGACCTTCGACCACCAGGTTTCCTGTGGCGCTCGGAGCGAACTGTCCAGGCGGCGTGCGCTCAATCGCCCGCGTACATAGGCGTGCGCAAGCAATTGTGCCCAGATCCCCGAGAAGGAAGTTTCGGTGGCGCCGTCGGCGATGGCGACCCGGAATATCCGGGCTTGACGTTCGGTGTGTTCCGGCCAGAAGGCATCCTCATACTCTTCGCGCGAATTGCCGGCCTTCGGCAGCCAGCAGGTCTGTGCCCTCACCCACATGGGGCGATTATCGCAGGTTGCTGGGGCGCGTACCGATGTCCAGGAAGCGAATTACCGACACCATGTCTCCGTTGAAGACGAAACCGCGAGCACCTTCGACGGCTCGATACCCCTCGGCCTCAGCAACCCCACGCATATATTCCGGTAAGGTGCTGGAGATCTGAAAGAGGAGCCTGGCGTACTGATCGGGAAGGTCGGTTTCGTCGCCGGGGAATTCAATCGGCGATGCCTTCTGTGACGACAGATGCACGTTGAAGAGCAATACATTACCGTCGTCGCTGGCCAGGTTGCGAATCGCCGCTGCTGGGGTGGTTGGGTCGCCATCGGTCGATTCACCGTCGGTGATATTGATCACAATTGGTGGAAAGCACCCGGGGTGTTCCCCTAACCACGCGCGTAGCACACCGTCGGCCACCTTCAATGCTGCGCACATCGGAGTCCCGTCTTTGCTGACGGCGTCGAACCAGATGGGGAATTTCACTGTCTGATCGACCAGGCCGCCGGCGCCGTCATCGACTTTCTTGGTCCGCTCTTCGACGCGTGCCGGTTGATCGGCGATCTCGCTGATGGGCACCAACTCTTTGCCGGACAACGCACCGCTGAACGCCGGTCCGACCTTCGAACCGTACCCGATCACACCCACGTGGTAATAATCGCGAACGCCCTCTGATTTGGCGCATTTGATCACCAGATTTTGTAACAGCCGATTGATGGCATCGGCTACTCCGTCTGCTTTCTTGCGTTTGGTCTCGCCGGAGCCAAAGGCGTCGTCCATGGAACCTGATTGATCGATGAGGAACAGAAAACAAGAGGGATTGGAGCGGCTAATTTCAGCGGTGTAGGGCATCGTTATATCTCTCCTTAACGTATTGTCATGCGGCTGCCGCCTGTTCAACCGGCGGTGCGCGGCGAATCTGGGTGCTCAGGGTGGCGGCCAGGGCCAGAAGAACGTTGCCGCCGGCCATGGCGAAGAGAGCGGGGCGAACTCCGATGGTCTGGATCGCCACGCCAGTGAGCACCTGCCCGGCGGGACCCGGTGCGAAGAGGGCCAATCGAAAGACGCTGTTTACTCGCCCCTGCAACTCGTCCGGGATGAGGGCCAGCCGGTAGCTGAGAATGACGATGCTCACCACCGGGAAGGTAGTGAACAACGCCACCGTGCAGGCGGTAAGCACCGCTGCATTGGGGGCTAACGCAAACGGCGGGATGAGAACCGCCTGAACCCAGAGGCTCGACAATCACCACCTGGCCGAAACTGAAGCGCCGTTGCAGTCTCGGAGCGAGAACCGCGCCCCCCAGTCCGCCGATGGACGCGATTGATAGGATCAAGCCGATTCCCGCCGGACTGACGCTCAGATTTCGGGCCAGAACGATGAGTAAGAGGAAGCCTCCGGCGTTGACCAGGGTCGAGACGCTCATTACGATGGCAGTTACCCGCAACACGCGTTGATTCCACAACCAGCGCAGTCCTTCTGCGATCTCCGGACCGAGTCTCGGACGGGAGAGCGGGCGCACCCCCTGGAATTCGGTTCTGATGAAGAAGAGGGACACCATCGATACAGCGTACGAGAGAGCGTCGGCGAGGAAGGGCATGACTTTGCCGACTACCTGATAGAGAAAGCCACCGAGCGGGGGGCCGGCGAGGGTCGCGAACATGTACATCATCTGGTTCTGAGCGGTGGCGTCGGGTAACTGTTCCCTTGACACCACGCGCGGTAGACAGGCTACCTCGGCGATGTTGAAAAAAACGAATGCCGAACCTTCGACCAGAGCGACGATATACAGTTGCGCCACCCAGAGGTGGCCAAATGCCAGCATCGTGGGCACGCTGGCCATGTTGATCGCTCGAATCGATTCGGCGACGATCATGACGCGTTTGCGATCCCAGCGATCGATGAGGACTCCCACCGGCAGACTGAGAAAGAGGTAAGGAACCAGTTGCAAGCCGCCGGCGACGCCGGCCTGGGCGGCCGAGCCGGTAAGGAAGAGAATCAGGAGCGGGAAGGCGATCTGCGATGCGCTGCTTCCGATTGCCGAGACCGTCTGTCCGCTCCAGAGCAGCATGTAATCCCGATTGCGCCAGAGCGACCGCTTCTGACCTGGAGCGAATGTGTACTCTTCCGCGCTCGACATCAGCTAAACAAGACTTTCTTCTCCTCGGGCCTCCGAGGTCATTCTGAGAGAACGATAGATCGGCCGGCACAGGGATTCGTTCCCGAATCCCCGTGCCGGCCCCCGTTGGAGGGTGCGCGTTCTATGGTCGCTCAACGACCCCAGTAGTTGGTGAAGAAGGGCATCGACTCCCATCGAGAGCGATCGGCTGCGGCTGAGCTCAATCTCTGATCCCGCCGGAACAGTCGCTCGACCCGACTCACCTGCGCCTCAGCTGCCACCGTTGCCGGCGCTGGGTTCGCTGTTGGGGCCAAAGTGATGGTTAGATGTAGCCGGCCAATTGCTGCTGTCATCGTTCACTCCACTGCAATCAATACTTTGTTTTCGCCGTCTCGGATCTCGAGAATCGTGCCGTCCCCGGATTGGCCAATGTCCTCGAGCAACTCCTGCAGATTGATGTCGTACTTCCCCAGATAGGTTTGAGCCTGGCGCGGAAGAAACTTGGAGGCAGTGCGGGTCAACCCGAAGGGTATCCGTAAATTGACTTTGCTTTCGCCGCCATCCTTGATTTGAATCACCAGGTGGCGAGGCTTGCGCTTGCCGTAATGGAACTGCTCGGCCGGACTCATGAGAAGAGTCGGCGTTGTTGGGGGTTCCGGCTCCCAGTCGGTGCCGACCGACTCCAACGCGGGCTCCGACTGGATCGCCTCCAGGAGATCGGCAGCCTGCTCGGGAGAAATCTTCCCCTCCGCCACCATGCGCAGGATCCGGGTTCGTTCTTCGTCGCCCATCATGACCTCCTCGTTCTTAATGTGCGAAGCCGCTTCGCTGCTTCATCGGCGGAGACCTCGCCACGGTCGAGCTTGTCCAGGATTTCCTTGCGTTCGGATTCCATCTCGTCGGCTCGGACGCGGGCGTGTTCTGCCCGCTCCCGCGCCCGTTCGGCGCGTTCCTGCGCGCGGGCCGCCTCGTGAGCTGCTCGCTCACTCACGCGCTCAGCCTGGCGAGAATAGCGACCTAAGTGGCCGAGGTGGGATTCGACCTGCCGCTGAATGCGATCGGCCAGGTCCGCTTCGAAGCGTTCTTCCCACCTACCGGGATCGCCGCGAGATGGTTCCTTCTCATATCCGGCGGCTTCGAGCGCTTCCTCCAAACGAGCGCGTACCGTCGGGTAAGACAGGCCCAACTCGCGTTCCATGTCCTTTACGTTTCCCCGTAGTCGGAGAAACATTTCGATTACCGAAGCATGCGGCTCCCGCAGACCGGCAAGGTGGCCGAGGGTGAAGGTGCCGTTGACCTCGGTGCCACACGCACTACATTCGAGTCGTGTGACCAGCAGGTCTGCGTTACAGACCGGGCATTGGGTCGGCGTGTTGCTAATATCATCAGTGCTCATGACACTATTAAAGCACATCGATGATAATTTGTAAAGAACGAATTTATATTTTGGTAATTGGCCCGGGCACAGGGCTCGACTCTACGAAAATCGCTCCCAGTAAACGTTGCCCAACCGCCAGAGCAGCACGTACAGGCCGACGTAGATAACCGCGAAAACGGCCAGTTGAGCGACCGCCGGGGCCGTACCGATTGCAGTAACGATTGGTCGCCCCAGGAAAAAGGTCAAAATGAATGCCACCAGAACGGTAGAGATCTCGCGAAGTCGGTTGCGTTCCTGTGGTGGTGAGCGCCGAGACATCGTAATTGCTCCTTGGCGTCCTGGATCTAAGCGAACGCCGGCGCGCATTCTGTGCGCTCTCCATCATGACATGTGGTGGCCTCGATCGCGACAGCCGGCAAACGTTCCCATTCCAGTCCAGACCACTCTTCTGGCAGGATAAGGGCATGGCGATACGTGCCGTCATCTTTGACCTGGACGGACTTCTGCTCGATTCGGAGGTGTACTGGGAGCGTGCCCGCCGGGAATATTGCCTCAGCGTCGGCTGTTGTTGGCGGCCGGAAGACGAATTGACGGTTAAGGGCAACAATTCTCCGGAGTGGGCGGCGCGGATACTGGAGCAGTGTGGGCTGACTCTGCCCCCGGTCGAGGTCATCGACGGTGTGGTCGAACGGATGCGGGAATCGTACGAACACCGGTTGCCGTTGCTTCCCGGTGCCGTCGAGACCGTTCGAATGGTGGGACGCGAGTATCCGCTGGCCATCGCCTCGTCCTCGCCGCCGGAACTGATCGAGTATGCGACGTCCAGGGCGGGATTACGAGATTGCTTTGCCGTAGTCGTGTCCGCCGATAGAGCCGGCCGGGGAAAGCCCGCACCCGATGTCTTTCTTCTCACGGCTGCCGAACTGGGCGTCGAGCCGGCCAGCATCGCGGTGTTCGAAGATTCCTCTGCCGGCATCAGGGCGGCGCGCGCCGCCGGAATGATGACCATCGCGGTGCCCAATTCGCACTATCCGCCGGCCCAGAGCGCTCTCGAACTGGCCGACGTCGTCCTGCCTTCGCTGCTCGATTTTCAGATGCAAATCTTCTCCATCAATCAGCGGTAAGATCGATGGCAGGCGCCGGAACCGTCCCTGCCGGAAGTCCACCGAGTGGCGTGGCGAATGCCACGGCACGCAGAATCGCCCGGCAGAGTACGGAGATGGCCGCGCTGTGAAGCACAAGGCCACCGGGTGAATCTTTACCCGGCACATCGCCGGTAGCCAGAGTAAACACGAGGTCACCGTCGACGGCGGTATGAACCGGACGGATCGTGATTGCGAGTGCGTCGTGTGCGATTGCGGCCAGGCGATTTGCCTCTTCGCTGGTCAGTGACGCATCGGTGGCCACAACCGCCAGGGTAGTGTTTTCTCTTCGAGGCGACGTGGGTTGCCGGCCGGAGCGCAAAAACGATGCGGTATCGACAAAGGAACCATCCTCCGGTCGCCGGGCGCCGGCGACGATCTCGCCACTGCGGGGAAGCACCACGTCGCCGAATGCATTGAGTACCACCAGGGCTCCGACCACCACCCCCGCTACCCGGATCGAAGCCGTGCCCACCCCGGACTTGGTGGCCCACCGATTGCCGAGAATTTTGCCCACGCTCGCACCCAGTCCCGCGCCGGCACAGCCCTGGACGGGAGCCTGAGACGACGCCGCCTCGCAGGCGTCATATCCCATTGCTTCGTCCGGCCAGTCGATCTCCCCGAATCCGAGATCAAAAATGGCGGCGGCCGGCACGATCGGCACCGGAGTGATGCCGGTAGGGAAACCAATGCCGCGTTCCCACAGATATCGCATCGCGCCGGATGCGGCCGCCAATCCGAATGCGCTTCCGCCGGCCAGCATGACGGCATGGACCCGCTGGACCAGCATCCCCGGGCGGCAGAGGTCGGTTTCCCGTGTCGCCGGCGCCGCTCCCCGTACATCGATGCCTGCGACCGCTCCCTGGGGCGGGCAGAGAATCGCAGTACAACCGGTGAGGGACGACAAGCGGTCGGCGTGGCCAACACGAATGCCGAAGACGTCAGTGATTGCGTCGGACGGCGGGCTATCGACGGTCGCTGTGCCTACGAATCCTCGCCTCGATCGGCGACGTTCCGCAGGAACCCTTCCAGGGCGTTGGTCGCCTGCGCCGCCTGGTCAGGATCCATGTACTTGCCGAGAAGACTGTCGGCCTTGTTCTTCGCTTTGCCTACCTTCTCCGGATCATCAAGAAACTTGCCCAGGGCGTCCTTGCCCTTGCCCATCATCTTGTCAACAGAGCTTTCATCAGCCATTGGAGACTCCTTCCTTCATTATGGACCTCCTCAACGTTCGCGCATTTGGGCCCGCGAGTGCGAACATCGAGCAGTCCCAGCAGGAGAACGTATCGCCATGCAGGAAGTTTTCCAGGCGCAGGCCCTCAGGAAAGCCATCATGGAAGCCAGGGTGAAGGGTGCCTCCATCGGATTCGTCGCCACGATGGGATATTTGCATGCCGGTCATCTCAAGCTCGTTGAGGCAGCACGCAGCGAAAATGACCTCGTGGTACTGTCTATCTACGTCAATCCGACTCAGTTCGGGCCGGCAGAAGACTTTGATCGCTATCCGCGTGATCTGGAGCGGGATCGTGCTCTGGCCGCCGCGGCCGGCGTCGACATCCTGTTTCTGCCGGATGCCGCCGAGATGTACCCTGATGGACCGAAGGCGCAAACCGTCTGGGTCGATCCCGGCTCTCTGGCCGAGAATCTCTGCGGCGCTTCCCGACCCGGCCATTTTCGGGGTGTGGCCACGGTCGTCGCCAAACTGTTTCACCTGGTGGCGCCCGACGCTGCCTACTTCGGTCAGAAAGATGGCCAGCAAGCGGTCATCATTCAACAGGTGGCGCGCCAGCTTTCCTTCCCCATTGTGGTCCGCCTCGTTCCCACGGTGCGAGAGGATGACGGTCTCGCCCTATCCTCCCGAAATGTATTTCTAACGCCTGAAGAGCGTGCCCAGGCGTCGGTGCTCTCGCAGGCGCTGGCCGCCGCTCGCCAGGCGATGGAGGCAGGCGAACGGGAGTCGGAAAGCATCGAACGAGTGCTACGCGCAACCGTCGCCAGCGCCTCTCTGGCCCGACTCGAGTATGCAGCGCTGGTCGATCTGAGCACCTTGCAACCGGTATCGGGAATCGTAACCGGTGATGCGTTGCTCGCTCTGGCGGTGTATTTTGGCCATACGCGCTTGATCGACAACATGATGGTCTCCATCGACGGCGGTCAGCTGACATTCACCTGACCGCCATTCCGGCGGGAATTCTCCGCCAGCGCCACTGGAGGCGTACTCTAGGGATGAGATGAGAATCAGCATCCGGGACATCCAGCGCACCAAAGATCGGGGTGAGCGCATTCCGATGGTCACCGCCTATGACTACACGTCAGCGCAGATCAGTGACCGTGCCGGGATTCCAATGATCCTGGTGGGCGATAGTCTTGGCATGGTAGTGCTGGGATATCCCACCACGGTGCCGGTTACACTCGACGACATACTCCATCATTCGCGAGCTGTGGTGCATGGCAGCGAACGGGCCCTGGTGGTTGGTGACATGCCCTTCCTCACCTATGCTTCGCCGGAACTCGCGCTGGCCAATGCCGGTCGCCTGCTGCAGGAAGCCGGCGTCCAGGCGGTCAAGGTAGAGGGCGGTGAGTCGGTTGCGCCGGTCGTTCACCGTTTGGTGCAGCAGGGAATCCCGGTGATGGGACACCTCGGCTTAACGCCGCAATCTGTCAATCTCCTGGGTCTACGGGTTCAAGGGCGACACGCCACCCAGGCACTGCGCCTCATCGATGATGCCCTGGCACTCCAGGAGGCGGGGGCATTTGCAATCGTTCTCGAATTGGTGCCCGCGGAGTTGGCCGCGGAAATTACGAACCGGGTACGGGTGCCGACCATTGGCATTGGCGCGGGCGCGGGCTGCGACGGCCAGGTGCAGGTGTGGCACGATCTTCTCGGTCTCTTCACCGAATTCGTCCCGCGCCACACCGCGAGATATGCCACCCTTGCGGATACGATAACCATGGCCTTGCAACGCTATGCGTCTGATGTTCGCGCCGGCACTTTCCCGACGGCCGAACAGAGCACCTCGATGGAGGATAGCGAATTGCAAACCGTGCTGGCGCGCGCCGAGGGGGTCTAAACAAAAGAGAACAGGCACGGGGATACCCCGTGCCTGCGCGAGCCGGAATCAGAGTCAGCTTGAAGTTAGGCGCCAGGAATCGGCGTCGTGATGTCGTGGATGCCCCAACCTGCCTTGCCGGCCAGACTGGCGACGGAATTTGCCGTCGTGTTCAGCCCAGTGACATCAGCGTCGCTATAGTTCCCACTCTTGAATTTCGCCGCGATCGCTTTGAAGCCATTGACCAGCGCATTCAGTGGTGCTACCACGAGATGAAGTAACTTACTACTACTCTTCTCCGCAATTCCGTAGGCCACCGATGCTTCGTGGTATGCCACCAGTAGCGCAACTCCGGCCTCGATGATGTTCTTGGTGCGGCTGGGCGCGCCCTTCTTGAAGTCTCCGGCCTTGAAGCGGTTGTAAACAAAATGGTGGAACGCGTAGAACGCGATCCCCGCATGCAGGATGAACCTGGTCTTATCGAAGAGCGCCGGATGTGACTGTGCCGGCGCGGCGTTGGCGCTGGGCGCCAGCGGCGAGAGCGTTCCAGCCAGTACGGCGATGAGCAACGCCGCGATAATAATCGTTTTCTTCATTTTTCCTCTCCTCCAATGGTCTCTATCTATCCTGAATTCAATCTGTCAGGTCTCGATTCCGGCTCGCTCACCAAGTATGGCATAACTCCTGCCAGGCCTCAGGAGACGTATGCTCGTAGTGGGAGAGCGATTTTGCCTGACTTTCTTGCGAAGTATCTGGAGCCCTACCCGAAGTTGAAGGCCTTCATCGAAAAGGTGATGAAGGACAACATCGGTATGCTGGCATCGGTTGTTGCCTGGACGCTGCTCACGTCAGTGGTGCCGGTCGTCGTTGGTCTGCTGGCAATCACCGCGCTCGTTCTGCGTGACCCCCACACCCAGGCACAGGTTGTCGATCATGTTCATACTGCCCTCCAGGGGACACTGACCCAGAAGGAAATCCAGGATCTGGTTACCGCCTCGATCAGGAACAACGGATTGCTCGGAATTATCGGAGTCGTCGGCATCCTGTGGGGCGGTTCCAACGTGGGCGGGTCGATCTCGACTGTCTTCCAGCCCATTTTCGAGGTTGGTGGCCGCAACTTCTTCAAGGAGAAGTTGATCGACATCGTCATGATCTTCGTCTTTATTGCTCTGATGATCGTGATCGTGGTGGCGACCACCGCGGGCGCCTTCGTCAATCAATTGGCATCCGGATTTCCGTTGCCAGGCGCGATGACGTTCCTCATCGGCACCATCATAAGTCTGCTAGCAGCATTCCTCCTCTTCGCCGCGATCTACGTTGTGTTCCCCAATACGGAGCCGCGATTCAAATTGGATAGCATCTGGCCCGGTGCTGCCATCGCAGCCGTGCTCTTCGAGGCCCTCACCTACATCTTTCCGCTCTATCGAGCCGTTTCCCACTTTCAGAGGTACGGCGCGATTATCGGGGCAATTTTACTGCTGACCGCCTGGATCTACTTCTTTTCGTTGATTCTGATGTTCGGAGCCGAATTCGTGGCAGTTGATGCTCTGAAGAAAGCCCGACGGCGGGGTGAGCCACTTGGTCCGGCGGAAGATGGAACCGTACCACAACACGCCAGCGTCCGTCGAGATAGCGCCGCCTCGTGAGCGATGGGCGCGTCCAGACAACAAGCCCCGATGTGGAGTCATCTGACGGGGTGCGGGTATTGCGCGCTTTGCAGCGGCGGCGCAGCGTCCCGTTGGTCCGCGATGATGTGCCCCCTCGCCACCTGATCGAACAGATGATTCAAGCGGCCGGCTGGGCACCCAACCACTATCACACCGAACCATGGAGATTCGTGGTACTGGCCGGCAGCGCCAGAGAGGAGCTGGGCGACATTATGGCTCGCTCGCTGGCCGCGCGGCTGGAGAACGCCGAAAGCGTCGAAGCGCGGGCTGCCATCGAACGCGAGCGCAGGAAGCCTCTGCGTGCGCCCGTTATTATCGCGGTGGCGGTCGCGCCACCAACGCTGGCCAAGGCGGAAGGGATTGAAGAGATCGCCGCCGTGGCGGCGGGAGTGCAGAACATGCTGCTTGCCGCCGAGGCGCTCGGATTGGGCGCCATGTGGCGGACAGGCAGGCCAGCATACGATCCGGAAGTGAAGCGCTTTCTGGGCCTTTCGCCGGATGCTCACCTACTCGCCTTCGTCTATGCCGGCTATCCCGATATGCCGGATTCACCTCGACCCGAGCGTGACAGTAGCCATCACACCCGATGGATGGGATGGTGAACCAGCACCAATTCAGCAGAACCATCGCCGAGAGTTGCAGAAGGAGAGTGAACGATGAGCGAGCAGCCTGAACAACAGGGACTCATTAGCGATCTGGGACCGATCGAGATAGATTGGTTCCAATCCATCGGCTACTACGGTGGCATCGCGCTGGCGGTCGCAATAGGCATGATCGAGCTTCCGGCGGCCGTATTCATTGCGTCGGTACCATTCATGAAAATGCTCAAATCACCAACGGCTCCGCTCCCGGTCCGTGCCATTGCCGACACCCTGGAAGGCGCATCCAAGCCGGTCGGTGGTGATGGTAACGCGGTTATCAGAATCGCCGATCGTCCTCCAGGGAGTGGCTCAGCTCTGTTTGGCAATGTAACCGGCAGGATCGGCCGAGAGGCAGAGAGTATCTGGCGCGATGCTCGGAAGGTGGCGGCAAAGTAACGGCTGACGTGGAGGCGAGCGGTCCTCTGCCTGAGTCGAGGCAACCTCGGTTGGGTTGAAGAAGCCAGGCCGGCTACGTTAGTGCCGTGACCGGTGATCGCGTTGCCCAGACGGGGACCAGACTCCAGCTCGCTGCGCCCAGACCTCGACCGAGGAGCACAGCGGCGAGGGAGGCGGCGATAATGAGCAGCCAACCCATGGCCGTCGGCGCCGCCAGACTGAGGAAACCCTGCAACGGGGGCGTGGTTAGGGCCAGCAGGAGGACTCCCGCTGAAGCGGTAACAGCGCCAAAGACGGCGCGGGTGAGACTGCCTTCGGAACGTCCGTTATCCAGTGTTTGGGCGAGCTGAGTGGTCACTATTCCAGCAAATGCCACACTGCGCGCCTGGTCCAGACCACCACGCCGTTGCGACAGTATGAAGGCTGCCAGCGTTGGTACTGCCGTGGCCAGACCGCGGCGCCAGATGTCCCGACGAAGGGGCGCATCCAGAGCGGCAGTGCCCTCGCGGGCCAGGCGGGTAAGCTGCCTGCTTTCCGGCGGTTGCAGCGCGACCGCCAGCGAAGGGAGGATATCGGTGACCAGGTTCACCGCCAGAATTTGACGGGTCAGGAGCGGTGACGCAAACCCGAGAACTGTCGCTCCCACGACCAGGCCAAGTTCACCGAGATTGCCTCCCAGGAGCAAGCCGAGAGCGCGACGTATGTTGCGCCAGAAACTGCGTCCCTCGACCAGCGCCTCCACCAGAGCGGCGAAATTATCATCCGCCAGCACGACATCCGCCGCCTGACGGGCAACCTCAGTGCCGTGAAGCCCCATCGCCACCCCCACGTCGGCGAGACGCAATGCCGGGGCATCGTTGACTCCATCTCCGGTCATTGCCACCGTATGGCCGCGACGCTGCAGGCTCTGAATGATGCGCATTTTGTCCAGCGGTGTGACCCGCGCGATGACGGTCGCTCGCTCCATCAGTCGGTCGAGATCATCATCGCGAAGCTCCGAGATTTCCGGGCCCGTGATTATCTCGTCCGCACTACTGCAGATGCCGGCTTCCGTGGCGATCGCTCGGGCGGTTGTCGAATGATCCCCGGTCAGCATCATGACGCGCACACCGGCGTCCCGGCAGCGGCGGACCGCGTCCGGCACTCCCGTCCGAATCGGGTCGCTGATTCCCACGAATCCCAATGCCACCAATTGGCGCGGATCGTCCAGCTCATCGGTCGGTCCGCCCTCCGCCACCATGAGTACTCGCAGTCCGCGTGCACCCAGTTCTTCCGCACGTTTGGCTAGTTGTTGCCGGCCGGATTCGTCCAGTCGTTGGCTGGTGTCGCCGCGAAGTACCGAATCACAGCGCGGAATGAGGACTTCGACCGCTCCTTTGACGTAGACGCGTCCGCCGACGAGCGAGACATGGAAGCCACGGGCCGGATCGAACGGCAGCTCCATTTCGCGTTGCTGGAGTTGCTCGGCATGAATGCCCGAGTCGCGAGCTCCGTAACGGATAGCCACATCGGTAGGATGCGCCCCGGCATCGGATGCCTCCGGATGTGGAGAAGCGAGAGCTGCCGCCACCAGCACCTGGCGCAGTGGAGGTGAAAGTTCGGTGGACGGCACCGTCTCGTCCTCCAGGCTGGCGACGGTATGCAGTGAAGGCTTACCCTCGGTCAGCGTTCCGGTCTTGTCGGTGCAGGCCACGTCGACTCGGCCGAGTGCTTCGACGGCCGAGAGACGCCGAACCAGCGCCCGACGGTCAGCTAATCTTCGGGCCACCGCCGCTTCACCGACGCCGGCCAGGAGCGGCAAACCCTCCGGTACGGCGGCGATGGCGATACTGGCGGCCACCGCCAACTGCGGTAGTAGTGCCATTCGGCGCGCGGCCCCCGAGAGGAACACGACCAGGCCTCCGGCAGCAGCTACCGGCAATATCTGGCGCAACATCCGGTTGAGCCGGATTCCCAGCGGGCTGCTGCGAGTTTCATCCAACGCCAGCGCCGCGGCCGTCGCTCCCATGCGTGTTCGCCGGCCGACGGCAAACACCACGGCTGCACCGCTTCCGACGGCGACGTCGGTTCCGGCCAGAATGACGCGACTGGCATCGGTGGGACCATCTGGTGACTTCGGGACCGACAGCGACTCTCCGGTGAGGGAAGATTCGTCGACTTCGAGTCCCTGTGCCTGAATCAAGCGCGCATCGGCGGCGATGCGATCGCCGGAAGCAAGCAGTATGACATCGCCAGGCACGATCTCGCCTATGGAGATTGAGACCGATCGACCGTCGCGGAGGACGCGTGCCGTCTGGGCTCCGATCCGCTGCAGTGCCGCCACCGCCTGGCCGGCTTGACGCTCTTGCCAGGTGCCGACCAGTACATTCGCGGTCATCGTGGCCACAATCATTACCAGATCGGTGACGGATCCGAGAATCACTGAAAGCGTGGCGCCGGCCGCCAGAACGGCATTGAGGGGAGAACGAATCTGGTCGAGGATGGCGTGGTAGGTGCCGTTCCCCCGCTCCTCCGGCGAGTTGTTCTGACGTCGACGCAGTGCTTCTTTTGCCGTGAGGCCGCCAGCGGTGGTGTTCAACGCGCGGAAGACTTCGGCAACATCCCGCCGACCCCAGCGCTCCGGTCGCGGATCGATGTGGCGTATCAGCGATGACCACGATCGCTCGCCCCCGCGCAGCCGCAGCCAGCCATCGGTCAGAGCGCTCAGAGCGGTAACGTAGACGGCGTAGGAGGCACGGGCAACACCCACCGAGGAGCGTAACCCCCAGACCGCGCCAAAGATATTGGCGCCGAAAGAGAGAACCACGGCATCGCGAACGGCTGTATCACGGCGACCCCCGGCATCGACGATCGCCGCGAGCGCATGGAGGTCCGGCGCCAACAGATCGGCACGGGCAGGAAAATTACTTCCTCTCCCGGTCGTGAGTCCCACCGCCAGATCGCAAGCGTCGAATGCCGGACCGGCATCAGCCCGATCGGAGGCGAAAAGAACGAGGGACCCGTCGAGTTGTCGGTCCCGTACGACATCTACGGCGTGGCCCCGCAGCGTCGCAATACCGGTCCGCTGGCCCATCATGTGAACCGCTTCCTCCTCGCTCCGGGACGGCCGGCGTGGACGTGCCCCGAAATGACCGGGGTGCAGCAATATCAGTTCGATTTCCCGCTGGCGGCAGGACGCGACCAGTTCGTCGACCCCGGCCGCCAGCCGCGGTCGCAGGCCGATCAGCCCCAATTCGGTCCCATCCGACCCTCGATGAAGGACCAGCACCTGTTCGCCGCGGAACCGCAAGCGCTGTGCGCTGGATCTGCCCTTCCAGGTTGAGAGTAGTGCCAGGCAGAGAGTCTCATCGCCAATAGTGGCCTTCGCCGTTTGTCCGTCGAACGTCCCCTGGCTACCGGATTCAGAACTCAGATGAGCGAGGGTTGTTCCCCAGGGGGCGCCAGCGGCGGCGGCGACAGCACCGGCGTAGTCGAGGATGGCGGCATCGTCGTACCCGGCGTCGAGGCTCAGTGCGCCGGTCACTTCCAGACCATCGACCAATAGCCGTGGAGAGTCCAGGAGAATGGTGTTGGGCAGACGGATCGGGCGATCCTGACGGCTGCCAACCACGACCACTCCGGAGCGGAGTACCCGAGCTGACGCACCGGTGTCCGCCGCCTCGGTACCAATCATGGCGGTACGTGCATTGACCAGCAGAAACGCCTGAAAGGTGCGACTGGGAGAGCGCGTGAGGATCGCAGTCAGGGCGGCATAGCCGAGCGCCAGCGGATTGAGCCAGCGCAGATATCGAGAGTAAAGGGTGGGTGCCGGCGGTGCCGGACGCGGCTGTGGTTCGAATGACGCTCCGGCAGTCAACTCGAGCACAAACGGTCCGCCGAAGAGCCTCGCGCCGGCGCCGAGGGTTTGACCAGGGACAACCGGACCGCTAAGGGCATGGACACCGACTGCAGTGCCGACTCCTTCGAGCACCAGGCATGGCAGTGGAACTCGATCTCCGCTTTCAATGCGAATCACGCTGCCCGGATGCGCCTGTGCCGCCGATTCCAGCTGCGCTTCGTACCGTCGCCACGCGGCGCGACGCGGGACCACTTCGGTGAACAACCGAAACGATTCGGCGGCGGTGAGCGCGAGTCCAAGAGGGCTTCCGGCAACGGTGAGTGCCACGATGGAAGGCATTGCCAGGGCCAGATCGCCGAAGTCGGGGCCGAAGAGGTGGCTTAGGCTTGATCGAATGAAGGGAAAACTCTGCACGATCCCGGTCACAGCGGCAAAGTGGGTAGCGCCGGACACCAGGCCTGGAGGCTCTCGGAATCCAGTGAACCGCTGTGCCGCCAGCAGTCCGAGTCCGAGGCTGGCTGCTGCCGCCCGGGTGCCACTCTGCAAGAGGGGCCCGCGTTCCAGAGGATGGTCGGGGCGGTCTTCCCCGGCAGTCGGCGGCAACTCGATGCGCGCGACCTCTGCGAGCAGATCTTCGAGCGAGGGGTCGCGACGAGAGAATTCGACCAGTACCCGACCGGTCAGCGCGCTGGCCGCTACTCTGGTGACGCCGTCGTGGGCGGAGAGATAATCGACCACCCGACGCAGGACTTCGGGATCGCGATCCAGTCCACGCACCGCAATGCGCACCCTGCTGACGTTGCCTCGCCGTTCGTGCAATGCCGGTGGGAGGGTAGTTATGGACTCACTGGCCAGTTCATCGGTAACGACGTGGTCGAGCTGCGCCAGGAGAATGTCGATGGCGGTTACCGCCGGATCAAACAGGATGAGCACGTTCCGGGTGAGCGTATTGGCCCGTGCCCGAACAACTCCCGCGATTCGGCGAATAGAAGCTTCCAGGGCAATTTCGCCCTGTCCTTCCCAATCGGAAAGATGCACCCGCACGCGGCCGGGCAGGGCATGTACAACCTCTGTCCTGATCAGCGGTGCCGCGGTCACACTGTCACCAGCACCGGTGATAATCGCGGTCAGGAATCTGCCGGCTCGCCATCACGACTCAACGCCTGCGCCTCGGCCCAGACGTCTTCGGCTTCTTCCCGCGCCCGTGCGGCGGCTTTGAGGAGGTCGAATCCCAGCCGTGACGCCCAGTCTCCCACTACAGTTCCGACCCGGGTCACGACTTCTTCGGCGCGTGCCAGCGATGCCTCATCCGGCTTTGGGTTCAGTGACGTCATCGCACCTTCTCGCGTTGCATGTCAGGTCATCTCCTTGTGCTCCATTGTAGCCACGGCGTGACCGTTCTCTGGTCCAGCCGGCTGATGGACGGCGCCAGGAAACGGCCGTCCTCCGGTGCCTTTGGCCGATCGCCGACCGATTGGGTACGCTGACCTGGAATATCAAAGGAGCTCATCCATGCGTTTCTCGTTTGCTCGACTCCCTCTCGTGGTCGCCCTGGCAGCGGCCGTACTGCTGCTGGCGGCCCCTACCGCGAGAGGCGCAACACAGATGGCGGCTGCGCCCGCGGCGCTCTTCAGCCGGCCGATTGGTATCGCGTTTGATATCGCGCGTAACGCCTATGTTGTCGATGCCGGCAAGACGCGGGTGGACAAGCTATCTCCGGCGGCGAAGCTCCTGGCCACCTGGGGGACCGCCGGCCATGGACCTCACCAGCTCGGAACCCCGGCCGGTATCGCGGCGGATGCCAGTGGACACGTGTGGATCTCCGATTCGACCGACTCACGAGTGGAGAAGTTTACTGACGCCGGGAAGTGGTTGGCCACGGTAGGAAAGGGCTACATGGCTGATCCCACCGGGCTGGCGATCGATGGCGCCGGCGACGTTTACGTGGCCGATACCGGGCACAACCGAATTCTGGAACTCAGTCCATCCGGCGTGGTGAGGGCCTCCTGGAACGGCACCTATGTGCCGCCGCCGCAAGCACCGCCCAAAAAGGGAAAGAAACCGAAACCAACCCCGGCGCCGCTGATCGTGGGGCGCTTCAACCAGCCGCGTGGTGTCACCATCGACGCCGCCGGCCGGGCCTACGTCGCCGACGCGGGTCGGAAGCGCATTGTGGAGCTCTCTCGAATTGGCCAGCCGCTGGCGCTGTGGGGGCAAGGAGGACCGGGGAACGCGCGGTTTGTGCGTCCGGTCGCCGTGGCGCTCGACGCGGTCGGGAATCTCTGGGTTGCCGACAGCGGCAGTGGCCGCATCGACGAAGTCTCCCGCCGGGGACAGACGCTGCGCACCATCGGCAGTGGACAACTGAGCCAACCTGATGCCCTCGCCTTCGACGCGCGCGGCAATCTCTACGTGGTCGATACCGGGCATTCCCGGATCGTCGAGTTCAGTCCGAGCGGAAAGGTACTGGCTACCTGGAAGTAGCCGGAAGTCAATAGGGGGTACGAAAGTCCCCACTGATGGACGACCTTCGCCTGTGGCTTGCAGCATCGGTTCATGGTTTGATGGTCCCGAGCAAAAGTCAAGGGAAGTGCGGAACACCGCCAAAATGAAGGAGTCGTACCAAACGTGAATACTTTTATCGTCAGTCAGCAGCTCAAACTCCGCGAGATGATCGAGTCCCTGTACACCCGCGAAGAGGGCCAGGATATGGTCGAGTACGCGCTACTCGCCGCCCTGATCTCCATCGTTGCCATCGCTATCATCCTCCTGGTTGGTCCGTACCTGAAGAACCTGTTCCAGGACGTGGTCAACGGCCTCGGATCTGCCTAGCGAGCTTCCGCCCGAGCGGCTCGACGCTCACCCCTCTATATGCCCTGGGCCCGACTCCGGTTGGGTCCAGGGTTCCTTATTGCATCCGGCGCCGGCGGCGAGCATCGTCCAGGATGGCCTGACATTCCTCGGCCCCCAGAGTCGCCACCCGTTTGCGTGTCCATTCACCGGTCGCTGCATCAGTATGAGAGTAGGCCAGATAGAGGCCGTCTCCCCGTTCGTCAATGACGATGTTGCGACCGTGCAGATCGTCCAGCTCCCAGCCGAGCGCGCGAAAGAGGTCCTGATAATGGTCTTCTTCGGTGATCTGGCCGGGATGCTGTGCGGTTCGCTCGGCTGCTGCCCGTTCGGTGCGGCGTTGTTGCAGCGCCTCAGTGATGGCGCGCAACTGGGGCGACTCGATGAGCACAAAGAGGGGATCACCCTGCTCGCGCCGCCGGTAGTAGCGCAGCGCGAAGCCTTGCCGGGCTTCGATGACGCTGGCATCGATAGCCGATTGAGTATCGAGAAATGCGCCAAGGGCGCGTAAGCGCCACTGATAGGTGTCAAAGTCGGCCATGTGCCCTCCTGCTGGAACAGCTCAGATAGGTGTAAGCCCCGTGGACCGGGTCGTACTCTGGTGGATCGGATAGGTTCAGGGCACCCGTTGCAGCGCGAGATCGAGAGCAATCAGCATGGCAGCGAGGATGGCATCGGCCTGGGCGTCGTATAGCTCGCCACTTCCCGGGCAGCTCTTCCCACGTTCGTCACGCAGATTGACGGTCCACTCACCGTCAGCCGCCAGAATCGCGGCCCGGAACTGCCGGCCCTGGAGGCGCAGCGTCAGATCCAGATAGGGCGGGTCCTCCTCCGCTTCCAGGAGGGCACGCAGCCCGACGACTTCCATCGATTCATCCATGCTTGTGTGCAGTGTACACCGTGCCGCCGGTGTCGGGGGCCGGTGGATGTTTCGATTGGGACGCAGCGCAACTCGACCGGAGGAGGAGGTAGGACTCGATGTCGCCCCGGACTCGGTCACTCGATCCGGCGCGGACCGATCAGTGCTGGCTGGGTGGCTCGACCGGAGTCGGTTGTCGCATCGGCGTCTCGAAATTGCCGGCCCGATAGCGGCTGGCGCGTTCGGGCAAGCAGCGCGAGCAAATATGATAGACGGCGGGAGAGATGCCCGGCGCCTCGAAGGTATCTTCGGGACCACCGCAACGGTAGCAGAACGTCGGAGACCCCGGCGACGGCATGAGGGAATGACCGTGCCTCTCGATGCACGGCTCACACATCATGGTATCCACGATGGCTTTCGGTCTGGCCAGACGCGCGCGGCTCTCGAGCCGCGTTCCGCATCCTTTGCAATACAAAAACTCATCACCGCCCGGACGTGTGTCCGGCGCGAACACATCCGGCTCGCTCCGTGGCCGGTTACTCGATGTAGGCACTGTTCTATCCCTTTCTTCGCTGCCGCATCCCAGGCCGATTCGGGCAGTCAATCGGGCACGTGGCGTGCATCCGATTCACCGCCCCAGTATTCTCGCGGAGCTTCAGACGGCCGGCTGGAGCTCCCAACTTCTTAGCGGTGGCGGAAGGTAATCCGTCCTCGTTCCAAGTCATAGGGCGAGAGTTCGACCGTGACGCGGTCCCCGGTCGTTATTTTGATATAGTTCTTGCGCATTTTGCCCGAGATATGACCGAGCAAATTATGTCCGTTTTCCAATTCCACCCGGAACTGACAATTCGGGAGGGTTTCGGTGATCACGCCGTCCACGGCGAGCCCGGAGGATTCGCGCGGTTCGACGGTGCGCCGCGTCTTCCCGGCGTCGCTCTTTTTCGGTCCCGCGCGGTACGGTCGCTTCTTCTGCATAGAGTCTCCTTCAACGTACTAGTCCTTCTACTAGTAATCATTTTACAACATTTGGTCAAGAGTTTCCAGCGCTGGCACCGGTTCAATGGTACCGCTCCTGTTGTGCTCTGCCGCCTGTCCTAGCCCGGGCTGAGCGGACCGACCGTCGGGTTGGAGACGCCGAGGATGCGGGCGACGAATCGAGTTCGCATTTCGCGCGCCGCGACGGAGACGGCAGCCTCTGGCGCCATGCCATCGAAGGCGTGAAACCCACCCGCCCAGACGTGGAGCTCGGCGATGCCTCCGGCCGCCCAGATGGCGGAGGCATAGGCGACATCCTCATCACGGAATACCTCAGCCGAGCCGCAGTCGATGTAGGCGGGCGGTAGGCCGGATAGATCGGTGGCGCGGGCCGGCGCGGCGTAGATCGAGACCTGATCGGTCTGGCGCCGGTTGCCGAGCAACGCGTCCCAGCCGGCGTCGTTGCTGCGGCGGTCCCAGAGGCCGATGCCGTCGATCTGATGACTCGAGATGGTCTCGTTCCGATCGTCGAGCATGGGACACAGCAAAATCTGCGCGGCCAGCGCAGGCCCTCCCTGGTCGCGTGCCATCAAGGCGGTACCCGCGGCGAGACCGCCGCCGGAGCTTCCTCCGGCGATGATGAGCCGTTCCGGATCGAAGCCAAGCTCGCCGGCATGGGCGGCGGTCCAGACGAGGCCGGCATAACAGTCGCGGACGGGGGCGGGATCGGGGTGCTCGGGCGCGAGCCGGTATTCGACGCTGATCGCCACCGCATCGAAGCGCTGGACCCATTCCAGGTCCACGCCGCCGAACCGGTCGCCGATGACCATGCCGCCACCGTGGATAGAGTAGATCGCCGGTCCACCCGGGACATGCGTCCGTTTCCTGAAGATGCTCACAGTTATGTCAGGGTCACCCCCCAGTCCCGGAACGGAGCGGTCCTCACGAGACCATGTCGCGGGCTGCCAGGAGCTCCTCGACGGCGGCTACCGGTGGTGGTGCGCGCATTGCCAGGAGATCGTCGAGCGAGAGGGTCGAGGGCATCGTGCTGGTGATCTCGGCAAGCACGGGTGCGAGTTCAGCGTCGAATGGCGGGGCCGGATAGACCGGTTCGGTGGACATGCTTCCTCCGGATCGCGTTCCGCAACCGTCGATCTTCCTCACTCTACGAGGTTTGCCGGTAGAAGAGAAGCGCGGACAGCCCTGGTATGCGACTGCACCGAGCCGGCAACTTCATCGGCCGCAGCTCTCGATCGACTCGGGTCGGGCAGACCACCACTCGGTCAGGGGCCGGGTGAGATCAGAGCCGGCTGTTCGAGTACAGGAGTATGTCGTGCGCGGAATATCCGCTCCAGCAGCCGATTCAGCCGAGGCTGGGCCAGACATTCGAGGACGTAGGCCAGCGGAAGGAGCAGTATCAGAGAAATCAGGAGAACGAGCGGTCGCTGGCTCACGGCGGCGCCGACGGCTCCCAGGAGAGGATAGTGGAGCACGTACACCGCGTAGGAAATTGGAGCCAGGATTGAGAAGAAACCAAGCGTGGAGCTGAATAATGGGAAGCCCAGTCGGTACCAGGCCAGGCCGATGGTCGCACTGACGACGCTCATGCCGAAGTGGCGAACGGGCAAAACCGGGTAGGTTCCGAGGTGGACCGGCTGCCCATGGAATCGCCAGAGTGCCAGATTGAACGCCCAGACAACGGTCAAAGCGCCGAGCATGGCGAGTGTGGGCCATTGGTGCCGAAACGTTATCGAACCGGTGCCGACGTACTCACGGGCGAACTCGACACCGGTCCACCAGATGAAGAGATAGGCGACGAAGAGCGAGGGCTGATTGGGATGGGCGAGATAGGCGGTGGTAGCCGTGAGGGAGGCGAGGAAAACGACATACCGCTGCACCGGCGGACGCCTGGCGAGTAGCACGACCACGGGTACGAAAAGCACATAGAACCACCACTCATACGAGAGGGACCAGAGCGGCGAATCGGCGAACGGCGTAACCCAGACACCTGGTTTGAGTGCCGCCTCGTCCTGCAACATGAGCAGGTTCCCGCCGAGTTGCGTCACGTTAACAGCTGCCCACCGGTGTAATTGCAGGCTCCCCAGCAGATACGAGAAAAGCAATGCAAAGAGGAAGATAGGGTAAATCCGTCGTATCCTTCGAAGCGCATAGCGGCCGATCTCAAAGGCACGGCCATGACTGAACGTGGCGTGATAAACCACGAAGCCGGACAGGATGAAGAACAACATCACTGCTTCCTGGCCGAAAGAGGTGAGGATGCCGAGTCGCGAAGGTAGCGGTCGGGCATGATGAAGAACGACGTAAAAGGCCGCAAACCCTCTAACCGCATCGAGCGAATTCAATCTGCCGGGGCGGCGTTGCAGATCTTGAACGGGTTTCATCGATAGTCGGCCACGTTTTGGAGGAGTTCGGTATATCTGTCCGCGATTAGTTGCCGCGAATTGTGAGCCTGCACGAAGCCCCGGCCATTGTGCCCCCGGTTGCGCGTCTCGGTTGGATCGTCGCAGGCTGCGGCGATGGCTTCGGCGAGAAGCTGCGGAGAGTTCGGCGGCACAGCCCATCCGCATCGTGCCGTCTCGACCAAGTACGCGAGTTCCGAGTCTTTATCGGCAACAGCGAGCAAAGGTTTCCCGGCAGCCATGGTCCGGTAAGACTTTGACGGCAGAGCCTCGTCGCCGATACCCGCCACCAGTGGCACCAGACAGAGTTCGGAGGTAGCCAGTATTTGGGGCATCGACTCTGTCGGTTGGTATGGAAGTGAACGGAAGTTCCGGAGGCCCAGGCTGCGGACCCGCGCTTCGAGGCTGACTCGTTCCACGCCAGACCCAATCATCATGAACTGAATGCGTTTATCATGCTGGAGCAGTGAGGCCGCATCGACAAACGTTGCCAGCCCCTGGGCTCGCCCAATATTGCCGGCATAACTCACCACGAACTTTTGGTGCACGTCATGTCGGCGGCTGAACACGTTGTCCTTGGGAACTTCGTACGTAGAGTCGATGTTGGCCGGATTAGGGATTACGCGGACCTTGGATCTCTCCACACCCTTGGCACGAATTCTTTCCGCGATCCTTTCACCGATGGTAGTCACGCTGGCGGCATTCGCATACACAAATCTCTCGAGCATGAAGAGCAGACGGATCAATTGCGGATTTCGAATTGCAGCAATGTCAATCGCCAGGTCTGGATACAGTTCTTGCACGTTGTAAACGTATCTGCAGCGATGCGCTCTGGCTAGCACCCAACCGACAAAGCCGATCGTGAGCGGAGGGGAAACCACCAGGATCACATTCACGCGGCGAATCAGAAGCATCCCAGCCAGGATGCTCAGCGCATGGAAGCAGCTCCACGCCAGAACGCGCCTCCAGAGGTCCGCCGATTTTTTCGGCATGAATGTGTGATATACCAGATTGCCCTGGTAGCTGCTCTTCCAGAGCAGTGGTCCCCATAGTTGTGTGAGTGGCTGCTTTGCTCGCCCGGTGGGATCGCAATTGAAGTGGGGCAGAGTCGTCAGCACTGTCACCCGATGACCGCGTGCCTGCAAGTCCACGCTGAGATCGGCGAATATATCGCCACTCGATACGCGATCTGGAGGAAACACCTGATTCAGGATCAAGATATGCATCACGTTGATGTCGTGTGGTCGGCGATGCTTCCACAGATGATGCGAGCGATGGCATTGGCCACGTTAGGCCGCACGTACTCGTCGGGTGGAGTCCAGGCTGGCCGTTGTCTGGTTACCTGGTGTACTGCCGACAACATCGAGTCGGATTCGATGCCGCAGAGGATGCCGCTTCCGCACTCCAGAGTTTCGGGCCGCTCGGTAACATCACGAATGGTAACGCTGGGCACGCGGAGGATACAACACTCTTCTTGCACCGTCCCACTGTCGGTGAGAACGCAGAGAGCGTGACGCTCGAGGTGAACGAAGTCGAAGAAGCCGAATGGTTCCGCGTAGACGATCCGTTCAGAACGTAAACTGATGGCGGATTGCGCGATCTGGGACGCGGTACGTGGGTGCAGACTCACGATGAGTGGGACTGAGAGCGCTTCGGCGACGTGCGTCAATCCGGCGACAATCGCGCGCAAACGTGCTGGGTCATCCACATTCTCGGCGCGATGAAAGGTAGCCAGAAGGTACTTTCTGTCCAGCAGGCCGCAATCCGCCAGCACGGTGCTCTGCGCTATCTCCTCGCTGTACCACTCAAGCACTTCGAATATTGGGTTTCCGATTACGAAAATGCGCTCCCGGGCAATCCCTTCGCGTACGAGATTATCGGCGCTTCGCTGCGTGTATGGCAGGAGAACCAAACTCGAATGATCGATAATTCGCCGGTTGATCTCCTCCGGCACCCTACGGTCGTAGCATCGGTTTCCGGCTTCAACGTGATAGACCGGAATCCCCATTCGAGCCGCCACGATCGCGGAGAGGCCGCTGTTGGTATCGCCCAGAATGAGAACCCGATCTGGTTGGCTCTGAGTGAGAATGTCGGCTGTATGCGAGAGAATGCGCCCGGCCTGGTCACCGAATGTCGGCGCTCGGATACCCCAATTCTCGTCGGGGCGGCGAATGGACATTTCAGAAAAGAAGATCTCGCCTAAATGGTCCTCGAAATTCTGTCCGGTGTGGACCAGGATGTGGTCGCAGGCCGCATCGAGTACCGGAATAACTCGACTGAGCCGGATGATTTCCGGCCGTGTTCCTAAGATCGTAAGTAATCTCAAGCTGTCAACAGCGGCGCGGCTTCGCCATCGATGTATGCAGCCAATAGAAGGCGGAGCGGTTCGCGGTCAAGAGGCGCGAGTGCCGACGAGTATTCCTCGGGTACCAGAGGCTCGTCAATGCGTGGCGGACCCAATTCCCGAAATGCGGGGTGGATGACATAATGATCGCCGCGCTGTGAGGTGCGATATCGTTCCTCCTCTGAGACGAGAATTTCATGCACCTTCTCTCCTGGTCTGATGCCGACATGGATCACGGGAGTTTTTCGTCCGTTGATGAGGATCTGGGCGATGTCGACAATGCGTCCGGAGGGCACCCGAGGCACCACGGTTTCACCGGGCCCGGCGAATCGGAAGGCGTCGAAGCAGGTGTCGACGGCGTGTTGCAGGCTCAACAAGAATCTTGTCATATCGGGCAGAGTAATGGTCACCGGACCGCCGCTGGCGATCTGATCGAGAAATAATGGGATCACAGATCCACGCGAACATATGACGTTTCCATAGCGGACACAGACAAATCGGGTCATCGGACAGTCGAGGTTCGCCGCGATGAGTAGGCGTTCCATTACCGCCTTCGTCATTCCCATAGTGTTGATTGGCTTGCACGCTTTGTCAGTGGAAACGCCCACAACTTTCTCTACCGACGTATCGTTCTCTCGAATGGCGCGGATCAGGTTTTCTGTTCCCAGGATGTTGGTCTGCACCGCCTCGAATGGAAAGTATTCGCAGGCCGGAACCTGTTTGAGTGCAGCTGCGTGGAAGATTACATCTGCCTGACGGACTGCCTGGACAACGCCCGCATAGTCCCGCACATCGCCGATGCGGAAGGCAAGCACATCCTGGAAATTGCGATAGATAACCTCATCGGTCGCCATGCTTCGGTGCAAATACGAGAGACGCATGTAGTGTTGCTTGGCTTCATCGCGCGAGAAAACCGTGATTCGCCGGGGCTGACCCAGTTCACCGGCGAGAAGTCGGCGCACCAGGGCCTGACCCAATGAGCCAGTGCCACCGGTGACGAGTACGCGTTTATCGTCCAGCTCCATTCTTGGCTCTCCAATCCTCATATGGCGTTGGATCTTTGGGGAGGTCTGTGACCATTTGCTGCCATGACGGTGGGCGCGTTCCAGTCGCAGTTCGAAACCGGCGATCGTTGAGGCTGCGGTCGATTTTCACGCTGTCGTCCGGTTCAATGGTGGTCTTGGTGCCATAGGCCGCAATCGAGCAGTTGCAACAATTGGCACTTGTCAATGGGGTCCGAGGCTGCGTGGTACAGACCCGAGAGGGATGTATGTGCCTCGATAATTTCGGCAAGCAGGTCGCTCAGCGCCGATGTGGTCAGTCCGGAGAACACCGCCTGGCTGAACCCGTTCACGACTTGTCCCCGCTGACTGAGAAACCATTCCAATAAGCCATGGGTGGTGAAGAGTTCACGACCGATCATCGACGTCCGAAGGGTCAGACAGTCGCGGCCATCGACTTCACCGAGGAGTTTGCTGCGCCCGTACAAATCCAGCAGCGTCCGGCGAATCGGCCTCTACGTACCCGCCCTTGCGTCCTGAGTACACGCAGTCGGTACTGATGTGGATCAATCGTGAGCCACTGACGGAACAGATCTGCAGGAGTTGATGAGGAAAAAGCGCGTTTACGGTTATCACGGGTACGCTCTGATTCGGTGTGGTCCGTTGCTTGACGATTCCGATCGCATTGATGACGACGTGTGGATTGCAGGCTGCGAAGACCGTTGACAGAGATGTCGGTTTCATAGCATCCAGCGCGCCTGCAATCTTTCCGACATCGAATAGTTCGAGGGAATCGAAGCACGGGTGCTGGCCACGCAGAGTGATCCAGGTGTCGAACTGCTGACGCAACAATTGCCATAGCTTGTGTCCAAGCATCCCGCTGCCACCCAGCACCAGGACCCTGGTCACGCCGCCGGCTCTCTCACCCAGCTGACATACTGGCGGAGGCCTGATTGCAGTGACACGCGTGGGAATGTAACCGAATGCCTCACCAGCCGCGGAGATATCTGCCAGGCTGTGACGAACATCTCCTGGGCGTGTTGTGGTGTGGTGCGGGGCGATGTGGCTCCCGGTCGCCTGCTGCAGAAGCGTCACGACGGTATTGATTGTCACTGCCGTGCCAGACGCAATATTGAAGGCACCATGTACTCTCGTGGTCGAGGCGGCCAGGAGGTTGGCCAGCACGACATCTCGAACGTTGACGAAGTCCCGAGTCTGCTCGCCGTCTCCATAGACGATCGGTGCTAGAGACCGCAGCAAATATCGAACAAATATCGGTATGACGTTACCGTACGCGTCGTACCGCTGGTGCATCCCGTACACGTTGAAGTACCGGAGGCATACAACCTCGATTCCATAGAGCTTCCCGTACGCGAGACACACTTTCTCGGCAGCGAGCTTGCTAGCGCCGTACGGAGAGTCTGGTTCAACCGGATGGCTCTCGTCGATTGGAAGATGCCTCAATTCACCGAAGATCGCGGCCGACGAAGAGAATACTATCTTCCCGACTCCCGCTGCCTTTGCGGCCTCGAGCACATGCAGGGTTCCGATCAGATTGATCTCCGCATCCTCGACAGGCCGGGCGATAGACCGAGCATTCCCGACCGACGCCGCCAAATGGAAGACCGTATCACAGTGCTCCATCGCACGTCCGCACGGCTTCGGAATTGCGAATATCCGATTGGAAGAATCGCACGTCCAGACCCTTCAAGTTGTCGCGGTGACCAGATTGCAAATTATCGAGGACGGTTACCGATAGTGCTTCCTGGCAAAGCGCGCTAACGAGATTCGAACCGATGAAACCAGCGCCACCGGTCACCAGGGCACGTCCGATGGTTCTGTGCATCAAGCGCCATCCAACACTGTGTCGCCCGCCTGCTTCCTGGCTTCCCAAATCTTGGCGTCAATATAAAAGCGGTACCAGAAGCCTTGAAGTACATGGAATATCAAGCCCTCCCACCCATCCAGGAATCCAAGCCGGACGAAATAGCGGTATAGAAAGTACGTTACCGCACGGAGGAATGGTGGAGAATTGCCGTAGAGGCGCCGGCGAAGCCAACGGCGTCGCTCGATCGGGTTACCCAGGAAACGAGGTTCGATTTGTTGGCGCTGACCGGTGCTTGACAGTCCCATCTCGCGAGCCTCGATCCCGGCCCATCGCACATGTTTTGTACTCCAACTATCGAGGTCCAATGCGACGACCTCGATGAGGTCGCCGTGAAGTCGGGCAATGGGACCATCGACCAAAAAGTGTTGGTCGTATAATCGATCCTCGCACCGTCCACAACGTCGTCGGAAAAGGCGTGCATGGTAAGTCGGATAATGGCCGCCATGACGTATCGACCGCCCGAGAAAGAGGGCGCGTCGCGAAAACATAGCCGCTGAGTGCTCGTCCGCTTCACCTGATCCGAAAAAGGTATTCATCGACTCAATCAGTTCATCGCTCATGCGCTCGTCGGCATCTATGTGCAGTACCCAATCATGAGCAAGAGGCAACACAGCTTGCGCCCAGTTTCTTTGCAACGAGTACGAATGGAAAGGATGCTCCGCTATGTTAGGGCTGTAGCGCCGAACAATCTCGAGCGTACGATCGGTACTGCCGGAATCGACAATAAAGATTTCCGCAACGGTCCCAACGATACTCTCCAGACAGGCGGCTATATTGTGCTCTTCGTTGAACGTAAGTACGATGGCAGATACCGGCAAGGGGGATACCTCCATCGTCAAGTTTCACTCACCCTGATTCGATGCCCCATTTGCGATTCGTTGAATGGAGTGTCGCGCAGAGCATGGCGGAGCGACGGGGTCTCCAACTCTGTCACATCGCGATGGTCCGGTAGCGTGTTCAAAATGATCACTTCGTTTTCATCCAAACCCAGCGTCTTCCACTATGAGTCCAGAACCAGCCGCATCATGCGTTATCAATGACCGATAGAGTTGATTAATACTTTGAACCATAGTATCGGCGGAAAATCTCTCGGTGGCAAGCTTTTGGCCTTTTAGACCCATTTCTCTTGCTGTTTCTGAGTCTTGCAAGACGATCCGCAATCCGCCTGTCAATGAAGCGCTATCGCACGAGACGACAATACCGGCGCCATACTCTTTGATCTCCTTCGCGATCGCCACGCCATCGCAGACAATCACGGGAAGGCCAGCGGCCATCGCTTCAACCAGTGCGATACCAAAATTCTCGGAGTAAGAAGGCAGTACGAAAAGCGACGCAGCAGACAGGGCAGCCAGCTTGTCATCATCCCGCAGGAAACCGGTCCACACTACATCGCCACCGATCCCAAGTGACTCCGCGAGTGCCTCAAGGTTGTAGACGAATCGCGACTCCCCTTCGCCCGCCAGAACGAGGGCCAGTTCGGGATGCTCTCGATGTATTGCGGCAAAGGCGGGCAACAGCACGTCGAGGCCCTTCTTCGGATCGATTCTGGACAGGTAGAGCACGATACGGCGTCCTGCGAGTTCGGGATGGCACGAGAGGAAGCGTCCGGCCGGTGGAAGGTCGCCGAATCGGGTGCAATCGATTCCCAGGGGGATGACTGTTCCGCGTTCGCCACATCCCAATCTGCGTGCTTCGTCTCGCTCCATTTCGCTGGTGAAGTGGACCGCTGCCGCGCCGTCAAGGATTCGCCGTTCAATCAGGGCGATAGATGCGCGCTTGAGGACTGGCCTTCGATTCTCCAGGCTCCAGGTTCCCAGGGTGCCGAGTGGCCGCACCACGTAAGGGACATTATTCGATGCCGCGTAGTGTGCCGCCGGCACACTCGGGAAAGAAAATAGCGCGTGAATGTGAACAACATCAAACTCGTGGACGTTGCTCGCCAGCCAGCGGGCGAGTGGTAACGAGACTGTATAGAAACGGGTTTGCCGCTTGAAATACCGGATGCGGACGGGCCCGTCATTGTCCGGTGCCGGAGCTAGTGCCTGACGCAGCCTCCCGCGACCGTCGTCGTCGGTGGTGGCGATTTCTACAGTAAGGCCGCTCTTGGCTTGCAATCTGGCCATGGTCAGAACGGCGAAGCTCGGGCCTCCGCGCAACGGACTTAGTGATGGGATGACGTGTAGAATCTTCACTCTGCGCTACCGCCCCCAACCTTGCTCTTCGCGAGATCATCAATGATGGTCCATAACTTGTTGCCAAAGCGCTCATACCCGAAATACTCGCGCGCCCGGCGGGCACCGGCGGCTCCCAGGTCACTCGCTCTTCGCCGGTCGCGGAGTAAGCCCAAAATGGCGAGTGACAC
The DNA here is from genome assembly GCA_963731225.1 of uncultured Chloroflexia bacterium. Classification (GTDB taxonomy): domain Bacteria; phylum Chloroflexota; class UBA5177; order UBA5177; family UBA5177; genus CAVSUG01. Next base: position 1,043,953 of record CAVSUG010000002.1, on the reverse strand, counting down.
CGCCTCCGGGTCGCGTGGGTCTACAAGAATTCCGGTTTCACCATTCGCCACGACTTCTGGTGTAGCGTCCAGATTCCCGCCGATCACCGGCAATGAATGCGCCATGGCTTCCACGAATACCAGTCCGAAGCCCTCATTTTGACTGGGAAGGACGAAGATTGTGGAGTGTGCGTAGAGTTGCTCGAGATCTGCCTGAGTCGTGTCACCATGAAAACGGACCGAGGCTGTGACTCCCAACTCATTCGCGAGTTGCTGCAGCGACCTTCGGCCATCGCCGTTACCCACAACATGGTATGTCAGTGAAGGGAAACATGCTAGCACTCGGGGCAAGGCTCGTATGACAATGGCATGGCCCTTGTCGAAGTCTCCGCGACCCATGCGCGCGACGGTCAACAATGTTGGAGCCCTGTCGAAACCTCCGATCGGGTTGCACAGCTTGAAATCTGGATCCACGCAGCCGTGCATCACCGCGACCGTATTCGCATCGAACCCGTTGACCCGAGCAGCTTTTCTCGCCGTGAACTCACTCACCGCGACCAAACGATCGGTCCTGCGCAATGCCATTCGCCGGTGCGTGGCGAGACGATGCCAGACGTCAACTCCGTGTATAAACACGAGCGACTTGCTGCCCATGCTGCGTGCGAGCATCCAGACCAGGGGACTGAAGTTAGGGTGGTCGGAGACGATTACCTCCGGTAGTGTTGTCGCTGCGTGGGCTGACGCCGCAATGAAGTGGGACTTGCTTCCGTGGCAGTCAACATGCACGATCCCGTCCATTTCAAGAGCTCCGAAGCGATCTTGCTCGTGATTGCCTGAGAGTGACACGACCGTCACTTGCGCCCCACCGTCGCGAAGTGCACGGCACACCAGTCGCGAGTGGCGGAGGATGCCGCCGGGTGGCCCAAAAAGCTCGGGCACGAGGACCAGAATGTGCAGCGGCTTCACTGGTCAGCGTCACTTTCCAGCTTGCTGGAGCGTCCGTGAGCACCTTTCGGAATCCTGCACTGCGCACAGTTCTCCGGAGCCCTCCGATCCAATCGTAGGTTCTCCTGCCCAATCCACAGCGGAACGTCCGCACGCACATCAACACGAGCGTCAGTCTCGCGATGCATAACGAAAGCCATTTCCGAGGCGAAGAACACGGTGAGCCGAATTCGAGGGTGATCGACGTCAGCACGTGGATGCCCGGCCTGGTACTCGACCTGGTGTGAGCCACGAATCGCCCGCCGGCATGCTCGTTTGCTCAATTCAGACCTACAGTTCGCAGCAGATCGCGGAGCCGAAGTTCGTAGGTGTGTTCGGAGTGGGCACGCCGACAACCGGCGTCCGCGATGCGACGCCTCGCAGCCGGATGCGAGAGATAATAGTCCACCTTGTCTTTCAAATCACCCCGAGACTGGAAGAGTACTATCTCCTTGTCCGGTTCAAAGAGTTCTTCCAACGCCGGACGCCAATCGGCCAGCTGGAAAGCCCCGCATCCTGCAGCCTCAAAAGTTCGTGCATTTGCGCTGTTCACATCTTTATGAGTGAGCGTGTTGACCACGATTTTCGTGGCGCGAAAGGCCTTGGCTTTTTCTCCGCGGGCCACATACTCGCCGGTATACTGCCTTCGCAGCGGCGTCCTTAGCCACGGTGGAAAATCGGGGCCCCAAATCTTCATATCGTAGGCCGCAAGCGGTTCAAGCATGCGGGAGCGATAGTAGTACATATTGCCTGCGATGGCGAGATCACACGAGTATCGGCTAACGTCCACCATCGAGAGGTTTACCGGACAATGCCAAACGGGATTACAGGCCTCGGGCAAGTAATGCGCGTTGATTCCGAGTCTTGAACGGAACAGTTCGACGTTATGCCGGTCCTTGAAAAACCATGCATCATACTCCCCGGCCAGAGCATACTCACGGCCCAAATTGGCGGTTGGATCGGGATAGAGAAACGCCACTGGCACCGTGCGCCTGAGTGTCTCGCGCACCTCTAACACCGCCTCCGGACTCCAATCCGAGAAGGTGTTGAGGACAAAGTCAGGCCTGAACCCGACCACTGCACGGGTTACAAGTGAGTCTCGCAAATGGCGGAGATTCGGCTCCCTCTCGAGTACACCATGAACGCGGCGCCAGCGATTCCGGATCCACCTAAAGCCCATGAAATGGTCTTCGTCGATGGCTCCGACGACATGCCCCATTCGCTGCAAGGTGAATGCCAGGTTATCTGCCAATGAGTCGGGAAACTGTTTGCCGATGAGCGCGATCCGCATCGGAATTACGTCGGATTCGCCAATGCCATGAGGGGATAAATGAAACCCAAGACGAACGCGTGCTTAGACTTTCTCGTGGTCATGTAGCCAGACCCCATCGCGCCTTCAATTTAGACGCTGTGCGAGGATCGTTCGATAGACGTCGTGCATTCGATTCCCATAGTCAGTCCAGGTGAATCCCTGTTCGACGGTCAGGCGTGCTCGCGCTCCCATGAGCCGGCATTCGGGACGATGTGTGTACAGAAAGAGAATCCGGTCGGCGATAGCGTCGACGTCCCTTACCGGCACAATGAATCCTTCGACACCCTCATTGACGATATCCGCGGCACCCGTGTTCGGTGTGCATATCACCGGGAGTGCGCTCGACATCGCCTGGACCGTAACCATACTGAGACCGTCCTCAAGCGAACAGATCGCGAACGCGGAGCACTGAGAATAAAAGTGGCGTAGTCGAATCTGTGGCACATGCCCGAAGTGGCGAAATATTCCCTGGTGCCGCTCGAAGAAAGGGCCAATCTCTCGACCTCGGGTGCCTACCAGCCAGAGTTCCGCGTTTGGCAAGCGGAGTTTCGCCCAGGCCGCGAGTAGATAATGCACACCCTTTCGGATCGTCATTCCGCCGACATAGATCAGGCGAAAGACGCTGCTGGTTTGCGCGGCCCTGGGGAAGTCATCGATCTCGACGCCGTATGCAGTCCCGATCAATTTCGTCTCTGGGATGCCGTGCCGCACGAACGTCTCGCGGGCGAATCGAGATGGCACGCAGATATAGTCTGCGATTTCGTACTCACGCAGTTCCTTAGCAACTACTGATGGGTGGGGCACTTGCGGTTCCGTACCCAGACGCCGGTACTCCTCGAGCAGGACGTCCCGTTGGTGGACGATATGAGTCGAACCTCGTTCCAGTACAGCGATCTGTCCGACCGACTTCGCATTGATTAGCACCCGCTCTGATTGGCCCGACCATCCGACAAACAAATCTGAATTCTTGGACATTCTTCGGCTGGCGCAGCGATCGAAGGCGTCGTGCAACCATGGCATCATCCCGCCCCCGGCCGTCAAACGGTGCGGCATCCTGAGATGCGCGCGCCTGGCAAGTTCTAGCCACAGCAAAGATTCGACTTTAGAACCGGGCACTCCATATCTCCTCGCCTCGCTCCGGGGATACGAGGTTAGGAGCTTGTCGAGCGCACCGTGGCGATGAAGCTGCCCGGCAAGATTAAATGCATGCGACCTTCCATACACGGAAATGGAAACTTTCATACCGTAGCGACCGCGGTCTCTGTGATCGGATTCGACCCACTATGGAGCCGACAAAAGAACCAGATAATGAGCGCGCCAGGCAGTACGTTCTGAACAATGCCTCCAAAAATGACCGCGGTCGATGTTCCGATGCCATTCAAGAAGTAGATCATGACGGCGATAAAGAGAGCGCGGCTGGCGATACTCGCGGAATTCAGGGCTCGTTCCAGAATGGCGAATATCGCGCCTGCGAGCATCAGAACGAGGACAACGCCGGGAATGCCAAAATTGGCGTATCCTTCGGCGATGTGTCCAATCCCAACCGAATTCTCACCTAACTGCGACGGGGTCAGGAGCCCATAGCGAATGGCTAACAGATTCGTCGCATCGGAGGTTGCCGGCTTGTCCGGCCAGACGAAACGCGGAATGAAGCTATAGCCCAGATAGCTGTAGCTTCTCCCATTTAAATACGGTACTGGTTTCGGGGTAAGTTCTTCGACCAGGGCAGTAATGTGCAGAAGATCCAGCCTTCCAGCGGCAACTTCGATTCTCGCCTGCGTGTTGGACAGCACGTCCCCGGTCAACGTGTCCGTCACCGCGGTGGCTGCATCCCCGTACCACAAGCCCGCCTTCTGTACGATTGCGCTATTGGTACCGGTTCGAATCTGGGCTCGATACTCTGCCTTGACCGAGTCGAAAAGAACGAATACAAGGGCGCCGAGCACCAGCGCCTTCCAGGGGAGTCGTTTACTAGTCTCCCATCGGACCACGAACACAATGGCAACGGGAATGAGTGCGTTTTCGAGCGCTGCCGAGGCCAGACCGATCACAACCGCCACTGTTACCCAGGACCAGAGCCCGACCTGCCAGCTAAAGGTATCGCGGTCACTCCGGAAGGCTCGGTACGACAGCAGCGCGATAGCCACGGTCGATTGAGACTCCAGGAGGCGCACGAAATAGCCAAAGGGACCAGCATTGGCGGGAGCGAGTCCAGCGGAGGCTCCAGTCAGGGTGAGGAGTCCAATCATGCCGGCGGCAAACAGATAGCGACGTAGCCGAACATCGTCCAGGTCGGCCTTAAACTGCGGCACCCTATTTGCAAGCGCAATCTTTCGCACTCCGTAGAAGCCGATCTGCAGCGAGGCGATCCCGATGCATGCCAGTACCAATGTCCACTCCGTGGTGCCCCAATCGAACGTGGCGACCTGACCCGACGCGTTGGTCATCTGGTTCTTCTCCAGGTAGAGCGGAAGAGCGTATTGCGCCCCAAAGGAAAGTGAGATTAATTCAAACATCGGCGCGCCGCGGGCACCGCCACGATACCAGACAAGCAGCGGAATCAGGCTCACCGCCGCCACGAAGGTCCCCTCCAGATGCGCTTCGATTGGAACTGGCTGTACCCGCCAGAATGAGAAGATGAGCGCAAAGGTGACTACCGCCAGTAGATATCCCTTGAGATGTTTCCGAGGCGTTACTCCCGGGTTCCCCGGTGACAATGGCGTGTGCCGTGATCCTGCGCCTGTTCAACCCCCAATCCGGCGCCATTCACGGCAGACGTCCCCAGGGCCACAAGGGCGCCATCATCCCCGGTCTCCGTTCCACCCAGTACGGAGACGTATTGAAGGCACCGTGTGCTTCAAAGTGGAGAGCCGGTGAGCTTTCGCCTGGTTGGAACAACCATTGGCGATAGTGCAGTCCCCCGGCGAGTTCGATCCTGTAGGCTCCGTCGTTGAAAGTGTGGTCCGGGATCCGCAACCGCAGCACGTTCCTCCCGATCTCGAGGCGGGGCCAGCGCTCGGGCGTCACATCGGTGAAGTACGAACAAAAGAGTGGTACGCCATCATCGCTGTAAACCATCATCCCGACCTGGAGACCCGGGTCCAGCTCCTCGACCTGACCTTCGACTTCGAACCAGATTGGCTCGTCACTTCTGACGTGACTCCGAACCACGGTTCCGTTCGAGTCCGTGAGCGCGAATCGAAGCGGTTCGAACCAGGGATTGGAATATTCCCCACCGCTGTTCTTCCATTCGGCGGCCGCGTCCGATGACGTATCAGCACTGAGATAGGTCGTGATGATAGAACGCACGTCGGTGCCATGCAACAGGGCGCGGCCGTGCTCGAGCAGCAGCACTTGATCGCAGAACTGTTCGATCGCGTGCAGATTGTGACTGACGAACACAATCGTTCGGCCCTGTCTGGTGATTTCACCCATCTTGCCCATCGACTTCTTCTGAAACTCGGCGTCACCCACGGCCAGTACTTCATCCACCAGGAGAATGTTCGCCTCGAGATGGGCAGCAACGGCGAAGGCCAGGCGCAGCTGCATACCGCTGCTGTAACGCTTCACCGGAGTGTCGATGAATTTGCTGACGGCGGCAAATTCGACGATTTCGTCGAATCGATTCGCGATTTCTGACTTCCGCATCCCCAGGATCGCGCCACTCAGGTAGACGTTCTCCCGACCGGTGAGCTCGGGATGGAAACCAGTGCCCACCTCGAGAAGCGATCCCACCCGGCCATGCAACTCGGCACGACCCCGGGAAGGCTCCGTAATCCTCGCCAACACCTTGAGCAACGTGCTCTTGCCGGCACCATTCCGACCGATCACGCCCAGTACTTTGCCCGCCGGGAGCTCCAGCGAGACATCGTCAAGCGCCCAGAAAATGTCACGACGAACAGCTTCCCCTCCCCGGAGACCCGTCGCCAGACGGCCGGGCAGCGCCAGAATATCTTCCTGAAGGGTGCGGTAACGCTTGCGCGCTGTTCCCAGGGCTTGAATCCGGTACGACTTGCTCAGACCTTCAGCCCTGATTGCGATTGGTCCCATATTCAAATCACATCCGCAAACCGGCGTTCCATACGACGGAAGAACATGGCGCCGCTGATCAGCAACGCGACCGATACCAGTACCGACGCCAGTACTGCTTCGGGAGAAAGACCGCTGGATCGGAGGAGAGTCCAACGGAAACCGTCGATATACCCGACAACTGGATTGAGGTCGTACAACCACTGCCAGTTGCCGGGGACGATCTTCGTTGCGTAGGCGACTGGGCTGGCAAACGTCCAGATCTGGATCACGAATGGCATGGCATAGACGAAGTCGCGATATTCGGCATTCACGGCGGCGAGCCACAGACTTGCGCCCAGTGCTCCGGCCATGGTCAAGAGGAGGAATGCCGGCAACGCCACGATATGCCAGGTGGGCAGGATGCCATAGAACGCTGCCAGCACCAGAAATACAACCAGAGCAACGGCGAAGTCAATGAGCACCGCTGCCGAACTTGCGATGGGGATGATCATCCTGGGGAAATAGACCTTCGAGACCAGTCTGGCATCGGAGATGATGCTGATTCCGGCACGCTGGAGCGCGCCCGAGAAGACGTTCCAGGGAAGCAATCCAGAGAAGACGAGGAGGAGGTACGGATTGCCGTCGCTGGGAAGTTTGGCAAATCTGCCGAATATGACGGCGAAAATAAGAGCGGCAACAAGTGGCTGGAGAATCACCCACGTGACCCCGAGAACTGTCTGCTTGTACCGTAACTTGACATCACGTCCAGAAAGGATGAGAAACAGGTCCCTGAATGCCCAGAGTTCCCGTAGATCGATCGCTGACCAGCCGTGGGGAGGCTGGATGATAGTGACGGGATTGGCTGCCGTTGGATCAACCCGGGACTTCGAAGCGGTACTGGCTCCGAGTCGAACATCACTCATGGGAGCGCACCGCAAATATGTTCGGATTGGCCAGAACCGCGAGCGCCCAGGGCCTCGACCAGTGCATTCTCCGATCCAGAAATGCCCGCCACACTATTCCCGCCTCCTGGCCCCGTAAGCCAGCCGCACGGCTGCCGTCGAATACCATTGCTCGTACCTGTTCGCGCAACGGCCCGGTCATCCATACGTCCAGGGGTACGGTGAAACCTTGTTTCCGTCGCGGAACTCGGACGGCGGCGGGAAGTAACGATCCGAGAGCGTCACGCAGAAGCCATTTAGGAGCGCCGCCGGCTCGGAGACTGTCGGGCAACCGCAGCACCACTTCGATGAGCCGCCGATCCAGCAGCGGAACACGCACCTCTAGCGAATGCGCCATGCTCATCGCATCGGTGTCTCGGAGCAACTGATTACTGGTGTACGTTCCGAGTTCCGCTCGCGTGATCCAGCCATAGGGCCCGATCTCGTATCTCGAAGTATCATCCTCAGCGCCAGCGCGAGCGGCGATGTACGCTGAGGGCTCGAAGGTCTCTCTCGCTCGTTCCCAAATGTCGCTGCCCACCAGCCGTTCGACCTCTGAAGGGGAAAAGAGTCCCCTCCGTGCCAGATAGGCATTGGCCGCATCCGCCGGTCGTCGAAGCGAATCATCGAGCTTCGACCAACGGTGTCTCCAGGGCGAAGTCCCGATCGCAGCGCTGACCATTTCGACACCGCGCGGAATCCGCTGTAAAGTTTTCGTGGCTCGTACCAGGTGCGGCACTCCGCGGAAAGTTGATGGGTAGCCGCCAAACAGTTCGTCTCCGCCCAGTCCGGAGAGTGTCACGGTGAGACCGGCGTCACGTGCCGTCTGGGAGACAAAGTAGGTGTTGACCGCATCCACCGATGGTTGGTCCATGGCCCAGAGAATTCCATCGAGATTGGAACCGAGATCACGCACCGTGACGGTGCGTTCATGGTGCTCCGCTCCCACCGACTCGGCTATCGACTTCGCGAAACCTCCCTCGTTTTGGCTGGCGCCCTCAAAAGACATCGAACATGTTCGGATCACCCCGGGGGTCGCCGCTCGCATCAGCGCAAGCACTGAACTCGAATCGAGTCCTCCGCTGAGAAACGCTCCCACCGGTACATCGCCCACCATTTGACTTGCCACGATATCCAACAGCGCCTGCCGAATGGTGTCAACCGCTCCGCTCCGGTCTGGTCCAACGGTCGAGCTTGTCGGTAAGCGCCAATATGGTTTCGGTTGAGCAACCAGTGGTTGGTGCAGCGCGATTCGGAGCGTGCAACCCGGTTCCAGGGCGTGCACGTTACCGTATATCGTCATCGGCGGCGGCACCGATCCAAGCAACAAGTACGCTACCAGAGCGGTGGCATCCATCTCGGAGTTTGGTACGCCAGACGGCATAATGCCCTTTAACTCCGAGGCGAAAGCCACCGCCTGCGCATCGCGGGAGTAATACAGCGGTTTGACGCCAAGCGGGTCACGAGCCAGAAACACCACGGGGTGTTCGCCGCGCATATCGAGAACCCCAAACGCGAAAATGCCCTCTAATCTGTTGACCGACTGCTCGCCCCATGCCTCATAGGCGTGGAGCACCACCTCAGCGTCCGATCGAGACCGAAATTGATATCCCCGTCGGCTGAGTGCCGCGCGCACTTCCGCAGTGTTGTAAATTTCGCCGTTGTATGTGATCCAGACGGTTTCGGTCCCATTCGACATCGGCATGTGTCCCGCCGACGAGAGATCGCGAATTGCTAAACGCCTGTTGGCCAGCCCGCCGGACATATCCGGCATCATGTAAACGCCGCAGTCATCGGGACCACGATGTTGCTGTGCTCTTGCCATGGCCTGGAGGCGTTCTCGTGTATCGAGTTGCGTCTCGCTCTTGCACGTAAACAGACCGGCTACTCCGCACATTCGGCCAGATCCCTGTGCACTCGTCCAAGTACAGCGATGATGACCATTGGCCGGCACCCGGCGTGGCTAGGCATCGCCCTTTGACAATCGTCCGTAGTGCGAGTTATAACCGTACCGGTAACCGTAGGCACCGTTATGGTGATAGTAGATCGCACCCCGGTGCCGGAGTCGGTTGATCACTACGCCCAGAATCTTGCCGCCCACGGCATCGATCGCTTCGCGGGCTTGACCGATTTCCTGCCGCCTGGTAGCGTGCGGGTCCACGACTAGCACGACGCCATCCACCATCGATGCAAGAATGGTGGCGTCGGCAACCGCGAGTATCGGTGGCGAGTCGAGCAAAAGCAGGTCCGCGTCCTCGCGCAGATGGGTAAGAGTACGTTGCATCGCAGAGGATGCGAGCAGATCTGCAGGGTTCACTGGCAACGGTCCAGACGCCACTAACCGAAGGTTGTCGATGGATGTCGGTAGTACGCCGTGGCCATTGAGTTCATCGGAGGCTACGATGCTCGTGAGTCCCGGCTCCGATTCGTGGCTGGGGGAAAATATTTGATGTAAGCTGGGCCGCCGCAAGTCAGCGTCCACCACCGTGACCGAGACGCCACTCTCGGCGTACACCTGTGCCAGGTTACTTACAGTTGTACTCTTACCTTCGGCGGGCAAAGTACTGCTGACAAGGATCACATGGGGGTGGTCAGCGGTGACGGCAAACTGAAGATTGGTGCGTATCAGTCGGTACGATTCGGCTACCGGCGAACGCGGGTGCCGACCAACATACAGCGAATCAGCATCCTTCTGTGGGAATGACTGGACAATGCCCAGAATCGGCGCGCCGGCCGCAGCCTCGATCTCGTCCGGGGTACGAGCCAGATCGTTAAAGTAGTCATACAGAAGGATCAACGCACCGCACCCAACCAATCCGAGAAATCCAAATATCGCCGCATTATGTACCGGTTGTGGACCCGTCGGAGTTCCTCGCGAAGCCCGAGAGTAAATGCTGACTTCGTCGAGAGAGGCATCGCGAGTGGCGCGGAACTGGACGAGCGAGGAAAAGAGCGTCTGGTAGGTGGTCTGATACGCTGATAGTTCAGCTTTCAACTCCTGTAAGCCGGCACCGGTATTCGTAAAGCCCGCGATTTGCCGCTCAAGCCTGGCAATAGAGGTTTCGTCATTGCCAAGTTGACGAGTGAGACTGCGTTCGTCGGCAGAAAATCGGGCTAATTGAATGGTCCGAATCCGTGCTATGAAGACCGCAGCTACCGTATTGGTCGCGATAGCCGCCCGCACCGGGTCGGAATCGGTAATACTTTCGCTGAATAACTGGCTGTTTTGCGTACCGGCCTGCTGCGAACTTGATACTCCGCCGATAACGTAACCAGGGTACGTCGAGGCCAGGCTCCGTGAGGCCGCTCGCTCTATGGTGGGATCGGTGATCATCTGGCTATAGGTCAGCGCTAGTTGTCCACTCGAGAACGGATCGGTGTTTCCGACTAAACCGCTGCCCGTCTGTGACGACTGTTGCACGTAGAGAGTCGCCGTCGCCTGATAGGTCCTCGCTTGACGGTCCCCGTAAAGATATCCCACCACGCCCAGAAGGATGGCCGGAACGATGGCGAGGACAACCCAACGCGTGCCCTGGTAAAGGACCAAGCCGACGTTCAGGCCCGTACGACTCAAGAGTCGGGACACGCGTTGTCTCCATCCCCCCAGATACGCATACCTGGCGGTGCATCATATCAGGTTCAGAGGTACTGGACGATCGCTGCGTGGATCAGTATAGTGCTTGTAGACGGGGATTCAACGCGCAGGAGTTCGAGGCGTGTCCATTCACGCGTCGATCGCGGATCGTTCGCCAGCCGCATTGGTCCTCTTTCTTGCTGTCGTCGCTGTCTCCTGTGGCGGGGTTGCAGTCTACCGACGTTGGGCGGTCAAGTGGGGAGTTCTGGATCAACCCAACACGCGGAGCTCGCATAGGATCGCCATGCCGGTGGGTGGTGGCGTTGCGATCGTGCTGCTGAACCTTGCCGGTTGGGCGTGGTGGACCTTGAGCCAATCCCGCCCTCCCATGACCTTGTGGTTGCTCTGTTCGGGCGGGTTACTGGTCGCGGGTGTAAGCGCGATCGACGATCTGAGTCGTGTGCCGTATCAAGCTCGCCTACTCGTACATGCAGTGGCGGCCGCCGTGGTGACTGTCGGCATCGGCTACTGGCATGCTGTCGAGCTGCCCGTTTCGGGCACGATATCGCTGGGAGTGGTGGGCGCGGGCGTCACTCTGCTCTGGATTGTCGGGCTTATCAATGCCTACAACTTTTTGGACGGCCTGGATGGGATGGCGGCGAGTCAGGCAGTGACGGCCGGAGTCGGTTGGCTGGCCATCGGATGGTTCACCAACCATGCAATGCTGATCGCGTTCGGGGCGCTTCTCGCCGCCAGTAGCCTTGGCTTCCTTGTGCATAACTGGCATCCTGCCAGAGTATTTATGGGCGACGTAGGTTCCACGTTTCTGGGCTATACTCTGGCCGTCCTGCCCATCGTTGCCGTACACCAGGATGCTCGCTTCGCGCTCGTTGCTGTTCTGTTAGTGCGGCCGGCTCTCTTTGATAGCACCTTCACCGTATTTAGCAGGCTGCTTCGCGGCCAGAATGTTCTCTCCGGCCATAGGACTTTTCTCTTCCATCGACTTATCGACTGCGGCTGGAGTCATTCGGCGGCGACTTCCCTGTACGCGACTTTCCCGATTGTCGGAGCGGGTCTTGCCTTCTCCTGGCAATGGGAAGACCCGCTCGTCCACGGTGCGGTCGCCCTGATTCTCTGCGGTTTGTGCGTCGCGCTGTGGGCCCTCGTCCGTCACGAGGAGCGTCGTTACGCCGTCGCCCGGCAGGTCACTCCCATCGTTGGAATCGCCCAACGCGAGGAAGCCATCTATGGACCCAGGGTCAGTGCAGATACCCTGCTAGATATGCTAGCGCCCCCAGTAATAGGCAAAGGACAGTGACACCGGCGATCACCCCGGTGCCGACGAAGCCGAAGGTCGCCAGGCCCGCCCAGATCGGTTCGGCATCCTCTCGCGAGAGGGGCATCTCCGGCGATCCGGTGCGGCGCTCGCGGATGTAGATCCGAGCGAAGGTCGCCGCGCAGAGCACCGCAATCACCACCAGGAAAAGTATCCGGCCTCGACTTCCCGATACCACCAGGAATTGCAGCGCCGTGAACGCAATCAGTGGCGCGGACAGGCCGAGCACCAGCCAGAGCCACTCCACCGCGGCAAACGAGGGCACATACCGAATCCCAACGGTCGTCTGCAATGCGACCGAGGGGACGACGGCGTAACCGGATGGTAGCGACGTTCCCGCCGGTAGAGGAGGCAGTCGCCGTAAATAGTCGGCGAGTATCTGCGCCGGAGCGTGCTCTGCGTGTCGGGTGCCGTACAACAGTGTGAGTTGCCGTTGTTGCGCGCTCGACCTCAATCGGTCGATCGCTTCCTGTGCCGCCGGCGAGGCCAGCTCCTTCCGGTAGCGCAGAACGAACTCATCCCATCGTTCGGCCTTGCGACCGAACCAGGCGATCAGTACCGGCGACGGTCCCAGTTCCGGCAACCATAGGTCGATTCCCGCTTCCGCCCGCTGCACTCCACGCGGCCAGTAGCGATCGACCAACACCCGCGCACCGTCTTCCGGGCGGGGAGACTCCTGAACGCGTTTCGTCTGGACGCCCATACTCCATAGTGTAAGACTCATCCGACTTCCAGCCAAGTGAAACAACCGCCTCGCTACAATCGAAGCGCGTGGACGAGGATATCTTCGATGAGAACGGCGCGCTCACTGCCGCTTTTCTTCTGGCTCAGGGCTATTGTTGCGGTAACGGATGCCGCAACTGTCCCTATCTGCCACGTCATGGCGGCGACCTGGCGCGACCACCCGAAGCTGTGGGTGACACCGATGAGAGCGGGACGGAAAGCCCTACGTAACGCCTCGAGATGATTCGTTTCGAGGCTCCCGCTGAGAAAGTCAGACGTAGTCGGATGACATCTAAATGAGGGGAGCGCTGTCTCCCTCGCGCATGGCTCTGGCCGCGCGCCGGCGGCCTGCCCGGCGGTGAAGCAGGTAGATCACCGCCGCCACGATGACCACGACGGCTACCCCGGCGTAGCCGATGAACTGGACTACTTTCTCCAGAACACTCAAGTGCCGGCCCAGTTCGAAGGCCAGAATGCCATAAAGCGCGGCCCAGCAGATGCCACCGGCAGCATTGAAGGCCAGAAACTTCGGCCAGGGCATGCGATTCAGCCCGGCCAGAAATGCTGCCCAGGTGCGCAACAGGGCGATGAACCGACCAAAGAAGACCGTCTTGTCGCCGTGCCGGGCGAAGAACTTTTCGGCTCGACGCAGCGTGGCCGCATCCACCCGAATGTACTCGCCGTAGCGGACCACCAGGTCGCGACCTTTGGTCCGACCAGCGATGAACCCGAGATTATCGCCCATGATCGCCCCCGCCGCCGCGGCCACAATCACCAGTTTGATGTCCAGGTTACCTGTGCCGGCATAGGCACCGGCGGTCAAGAGCATGGTCTCGCCGGGAAACGGAATGCCGGTCGATTCGATGGCGATGAAGAGAAAAACGGCGAGATAGCCCCAGGTATCCAGCAGATGGTGGATGAGATGGGCCGACATCGTTAGAACTCTTTCAGGAGTCTAGTGCCACGGGAGCACTCGCCGCTGGCAGTACCCTGGTAGCCTATGTTTCGTGCTCCGCATGAGATCCCAAAGTCGTTGGCGGCGGGATCGGGTCGCTGGCCGGAAAGGAAGAGTCGCTCATATAGTCGACGCGATCGTCATCGAAATCCACGAGGTCGCTGATCGATTCAACGTCGCTCACCGCCGTTTCTTCGCCCGACTCCAGCCGCTCCCGTTTACGTAAGTCGGCGAATGACACGATGCCGACCAAGCGTTTCTCATCATCGATCACCGGAACCCGCGCCGGACTGCCCTCATCAAGATGCCGGAGTGCATCGGCGACCTCTTGACCGGCTGAACAGCACACCACCTCTGTCGACATAATGTCGCGAACGTGATGCGAGCCGGCCGCCAGCCCGTCGGTTGCAGCCAGCTCCATCACTGCTTTTTCGGTCAGCAAACCGACAACCCGGTCGTTTTCCACCACCGGCATCGGGCTGAGATTCAGCGATTTCATCCTTTCGGCGGCGTCTCGCATGGTCATATCAGGCTCGACATGACCGACAACCGGAATCATTACATCCTTCACCAGCATTCAGATTCTCCTCTCTGGTACTGCTCCCACCAGGGCCCGCCAGTCGGGCGCCGGCGGGGACTGTACCTCGGATAGCGCATAGCGGATGCAGAGCTCCGCGGCGTGCTTCACTACCCACTCGAAGTGTTCCTGGCCCACCGAGGCCGGCTCGCAGTCCGGTGCCGGGTTCAGAAAATCGATAGCGTAGGGAACGCCATCCTCGATCGCCAGCTCCACCGTATCCATGTCGTAACCGAGCGCGCGGGTCAGCGTTAAGCAGTCGCGCACCACCCGGTCGCACAGCTCCGGCGAAAGTCCGTGGTCCACGCGATATCGCTCGGCTCGGGGTTTGTGATAGTCATAGCCCGACACTCGTACCTCTTCACGACCCAACACCCAGCAGCGGACGTAGTTCTGGTATCTCACCTTTTGCTGGACGATCATGGTCAGGCTGGAGCTTGCCTCGTAGGCACGGATCAGCTCCTCGCGTGACTCCACCGGAGAGATATTCTTGTTCCCGCCGCCGATAGCCGGCTTCAAGATGGCGGGCAAGCCGACGTACTCAATTACCTCATCCCAGTCGATCGGCAGTAGGTTTCGCAAAGACTCGTCGATAATGTCGGCCTCGTACTCCACGTTCGGCAGCAGCACCGTTCGCGGCACCGCGACTCCCAACGATCTCGCCAACACGCATTCGATGAATTTGTTGTCCGCACTCCACCAGAAGGGGTTATTGATTACCGTCACGCCGTCGGCTACTGCCTTGGTCAGGAACGCCCGGTAGTATGGAACTTCGTGCGAAATTCGATCGAGAATGACGCGGTAGGGCACGGCTCGGTCCAGCCTGGTGCCGCCGAGATGCACCATCTCCGCGTTCACGCCGCGTCCCTGGCGGTTGATGCACTCGATCAACGCCTCCGGAAAGCCACGCTCCCGCCCGACGATGACCCCCACCAGCGGTGGCGACTCAGTCATGCCTTCACTCCGACCGGTTCGATCACGCCTCTCTTGGTCTCGTCGCAGAGGTAATCGACGACGGCCTTGAAGTCTCGGGTTTCCTCGTACTTGCGCAGCTGCCGGTCGGCGCCAGTGCCTTCCTCGAGAATGGTATGCACCGTCTTCAGCGCCTCGCGGCTGCCGAGGTCATCGACAACATCATCGACAAATTCGAGCAGTTCGAGTGCCAGTGACCGCATCGGCACTTCGGACACCTTGCCAAAATCGATGAGACTTCCATCGATGCCGTAGCGCATCGCCCGCCAGCGGTTCTCTGCAATCAGCGAACGCTGATAGGTACGGAACCCGAGGTTCTTCGATCGCAGACGGGAGAGTTTGCAGACAATCGCTTGAAAGAGCGCGGCCAGCGCGATGGTCTCTTCCACCCGGGTCGGCATGTCGCAGATCCGAAACTCGAGGGTGTTGAAGTGCGGATGGGGACGGATATCCCACCAGATTTTCTTCGGCTCGTCGATCGAGCGAGTACGCAGCAGCGTGTCCACGAAGTGCCGGTACTCGTCCCACGAGGTGAAGTGATCGGGAATGCCGCTTCTCGGCATGCGCCCCCAGATGACCGATCGGTACGACTTGATCCCGGTGTCCCGACCCTCCCAGAACGGCGAATTCACCGACAGCGCCAGGATGTGCGGAAGAAAATATCGAACCTCATTCATCAATTCGATGGCGCGATCGCGGTCATCCACCCCCACATGCACATGCAATCCATACACCGCGATTGTTCGCGCGATGTCCTGCAAGTTCTCGCTCAGTTGCAAATAGCGGTCATCCTGGGTGATGTCCAGGTCCTGCCAGCGAGCGAATGGGTGTGCGCCCGATGCCATCAGCCGGACGCCCGCTTCGTCCGCCAGGCGTCCCACTGTCGAGCGGAGACTCACCACTTCTTTTCGGGCTTCCTCGACGTCATTGCAAATGGTGGTCCCCACCTCGATCATGGCTTGATACATTTCTTGTTTGAGTTGGTCCCGGAGCAGTTCCTGGCCGCTGGCCAGAATTTCGGTGACCGAGGAACGAAGGTCCCGAGTCTCCGGGTGAATTAGCTGAAATTCTTCTTCAATTCCAACGGTGAATGAGGTTTGCACGGCTATCTCCCTTTCCCGTCAAGCATAAACGTAGGCGCGGCGCTGCCGGTCCCGGCCGATACGTTGAGCAGTGCGCTGCCGGACAGGCGCGTCAGAACAGCTCCCATTGAACCACGAAAGAGAAGAGGATCGGTGTCCAACCATAGAGGAATGTAGGTCACGCCATCGACCCGCCAGACAGGATACTCCTCCCGGGGAACGTCGACCCGCTCCTGCACGACGTAGCCGCCGCCAAACGCATCCTCAACAGTCCGACGCCACTCTGCCTCCGCCGCCTCCCAGCCCAGAATGACGCCGCGGCCGCCGTAGTCATCGATCGGCTTGATGGTGAAACGGTCCTGATGCGTGAGCAGCAGGCGGGCAAGGTCCGTTGACGCTCCACGGTAGGTCGCGCTGCCCGACTCGACCAGGCGCGTCCAGGGCACCGTGGTGTCAACGAGGTGCCTCTCCGCCGCCGTCATATCGATTAAGCGACCATCGCTGAGCAAGGCGAGGACAGACTTCTTGTGCAATAACTTGGACCGCGGCGAATTGACCATACAGACGGCGCCGTCCCGGTACGCGCGGAGGAGCGGCTCTGCCTGCTCCGCCCGGTCGAGGAACTCGTGCAAGAGTACGCGTCGGTAGACCAGCGTAATCCGATCGTTGCCGTACCAGACGGCGCCCTGAGCGTAGGTCAGATGACGGGGATCGCAGATTGCGGTCGTAACCCCGTGCGAACGAAAGTATTCGGCACAGAGTTCGAAGTCGCGTTTCGTGATCACGTCGTCCCAGTCGATCACGGCAATCGAAGGAGTGTCGGTGCCGCCCCACGCTCGATAGGCCCAGAGCAGCGTATCCAGCAAGTGCTTGCGGGCATCCGCCGGTTCG
Organism: uncultured Chloroflexia bacterium; assembly: GCA_963731225.1. GTDB lineage: Bacteria > Chloroflexota > UBA5177 > UBA5177 > UBA5177 > CAVSUG01. Next base: position 1,026,616 of record CAVSUG010000002.1, on the reverse strand, counting down.
GTGTGATCAGCTCCACGCCAATGATGTACTGCCGGCAGATTGTTGAACACTTCGACCAGGCGATCACAAAAGCCAATGCCGGCCGGACTCTCGGCGTTGTACTCGACAAAGCGAGGAGAGTCATCGGTCATGAAGGAGTCGAGCCGGGATGTGAGGGTGAAGCCTGGATAACCGGGTTCGACGGCCCAGATGTCGCGTTCCGTTTCCGACGCGCCGGCAAGGTCCAGAAGCCGATCGGACGCGAGCAGCGCTGTCCCTGCTCGCTCGAAGAGGCCGGCCAGTGCTGAACTGATGTCCGCGAGTCGTCGTGCTCGCTGGCCGGAGAGAAAGCGCGGGCGCAGAACCGTGCAGAGCCGCCGTCCACCCACCTCCAGTCGGTGGGTGTCGTGTGCTTCGCTGAGGGCGGACTGCGTGGAGGCCGCAATGCCGGCGTCGGCCAGTACCGCATGATAGGCCTCGATCGCCTGGTTCTCTTCCGACACCACTGCAGCCGCTCCTTGTCGGTCGTCCTGCCGTCCCATACACCCAATCCCCCATCCGATTATGCCAGTATTCTGTCCGGGCAGTTCCTTCTGATGTGTGGCGCCGCGGTGTGCCTTGTATGGATGTGCCAGCCCGTGTACCCTGGAAAATGAATACGTCAGATTCGAGAGGGGAATGCATTGCGACGTATCATACTGATCGGTTGTTGCCTTGCTTTGTTGGGCGTCGCCGCGCTGAGCCCGGGGGTATACTCCCAGACATCTACGCCGGCAGACGCTGTCATCTCGATATCGCCACGGAGTGCGGATGCCGCCAGTCCTCGCCTCTTGCGCGCCTCAAATTTGCCGCCAAGCGCGGAAGTGACGATCGTTTTGTTCGACCCTACCGGCCAACAATACGTGATGAGAGAAGAGTCGGATCCTGGCGGCGCCCTGGAGATTCCGCTCAATCCGCCCTCCGGCGGCTGGATTCCGGGCCTGTATCGAGCGGCGATCAGCCTGGCTGGCGGTCGGACAGTGACGGCAACATTCGCCGCCACCGATGGCACCCCGCAGCTCTACCTCGCCGCCGACCTGCCTTCGGTGACATCCGCTTTGAACTTCAGCGGCACGGGTTTCACACCGAATCAGCCGGTGAATCTGGTGCTCCGATTGGGAAACGACCGCGGAGATCGTTCGATTCCTGTCGTTGCCGATGCCGATGGTCTCTTCTCTGTCACCGTCTGGCCGCAGCAAGAGGGTGAACCGTTTTTTGAAGCAGGTGGCTACGCCGCAATCGTCGCCAGCGATAACCTCTACCAGTCGTTTTTCGTTCGCGAACACCCCGCTGAATCGCTGATGACGATCACCGCGCCATCGGCGCCGGGAGGCCCGGTGCACTTCCACCTCACTGGATATAGGGGTTCTCGTTATCTCTGGATCACATACTCTGACCTTGCCGGGACCAATACCGGTGAACTTCTCCTCGGTCCGACCGACACCTACGGCCGGCTGGATGAGGACGTCAGTATGCCTCCAGTTCCGGGTGGTGAGTATCTGTTCGCCGCGCCGTACGATTGGGGCGAGTCGACTGTGATCTTGCCCAATCCGCCGCCAACGGCAACTCCGACGGCCACAGTGACCGATACCTCCACATCGACCCCAACCGTCACACCAACTCCTACGCCCACGGCAACGAGCAAAACGGCCTGCCCCAAGAATTCGAAGAAGAAGCATGGCGTCTGCGTTTGCAAGAAGGGGTACAAAAAGGTGCACGGCAAGTGTAAACGTGTTGGGTCACAGGCATAATGGATGCGACTCGCCCGCTAGATAGGAGCGCCTGTGGTTACCTGTACGCATCTCGACCAGATTCGCGACGTAACGCCCAGCGCACGGGGGTGCGAAGAATGCCTGAGGAGTGGCGACACCTGGTTGCACCTTCGCATGTGCTTGACCTGCGGGCATGTAGGGTGTTGCGATTCGTCACCGAATAAGCACGCGTCCCAGCATTTCCGCGAAAGCGACCATCCCCTCATCCGCTCGATCGAACCCGGAGAGGACTGGGGATGGTGCTACGTCGACGAGGTATTTCTCGGCTGACGGTTGCGCAAACACGAGACTGCCGAAAGGATCCGTGAGCACCGACGAGGACATTGGGGCCGAGGTGGCTTAGAGCAGTCGACGCTCGAGGACGAGGAGATCAGGTGTGAGGCGTCGGTCCTCACGTTTCCGGGGACATTTGCGCCCTCCCTCGATTACCCGAATTCGCAAGAGGCGATCCAGGTCGTCCTCGAAGCCGTTGGCGATGAGAGCATAGCCCAGATGCCGGAAGGCATGGACCGTGGCCTGATAGGCCGACGACCCCGGATCGGACTCAACGAGATCATTCTGTAGCTGAACGTATCGAGTGAATAATTCGCGCCGCGTCCGCCGTCGTTGGGTGGCGCTGGATTCTTTCGGGATCATCCTTCATCCTCGACGAGTCAAATGTGAGTGCTGGATGCACCATGTCTCGCCATAGCCGGTAAGCAAGGAACGTGCCAGCGTGGTTGGGTGCTGCCGCCGTTATGATGAAAGTGACGTCCTGGTACCCAGTCAGCAGGAGTGTGGGCATGGCAATTGCGCAAAGGGGGCTCACCCTCGAACAGTTCCTGAAGCTGCCCGAGGAGAAGCCGGCTCTCGAATATTTCGAAGGAGTGGTGAGCCAGAAAGTGTCACCCAAAGGGAAGCATGGCCGTCTCCAAGCCGAGCTGGCCAATCGTCTCGGCCAGGTAGCCCACGCCACCGGCAGCGTCGTTGTATTTACCGAACTGCGAGTAACTTTCGAGGGTGTTTCACGCGTTCCCGATCTCGCGGTGTACCGCCGCGACCGCGTACCTCTGGACGAAACGGGCGAGATCGCGAACGACTTCCTGCTGCCGCCCGACATCGCTATCGAAATCGTGTCGCCAGAGCAAAGTGTGAACTCCCTGGTGCGGCGATGTCTCTGGTATGTCGATCACGGAGTTAGCGTCGCGCTGCTGGTCGATCCGAAGGATGCGTCGGTGCTCATCTTTCGTGCGGATCAATTGCCGGCCGTGCGGCGCGGAAACGAACGGATTGATCTCGGTGAAATCCTGCCTGGCTTCGAGCTGACTGCCGAGGGACTCTTCGCCTCACTCCGCCCGTAGGCGGTTCGCTATCCCCCCTGCGCCGTCAGCTTCGCCTTCAGCGTCAGGATCTTGCCTCCGCGCCACACTGTCAGCGTCACGGAATTACCAGGCGACTCGTTGGCGATGATCTGCTGCAACTCGCTGGTGTAGGTCAACGGCTTGCCGTTGATCTTGGTGATGATGTCACGCGGTTGCACTCCTGCTTTGGCGGCGGGGGAACCGGACTTCACGGCGCGCACATAGGCGCCGACAGGGAAGTCGTAGAACGTCGCTTCCTGCTGACTGAGTTGCTCGTAGGAGACCCCCAGCAGTGCCGGCGGCTTGTCCGTGATGAGGCGGTTTGCAACCAAACGGGCCACGCCGCTGGGAATGGCAAAACCCAGACCCTGCGGTACGACGCTATTGCTGGCGCCGAAGATGTCTTGCGATTGCGAGCCGCTTGCTATGGCCGTGTTGATTCCTACCACCTGGGCACGATCATTCAGAAGCGGCCCACCGCTGTTGCCCTCGTTGATGGCGGCATCGGTCTGGATCATGTTTTGCAGCACGGTACCGTTCGGTTCGGTGATTGTCCGTCCCAGGGCACTCACGACTCCGGCGGTCACGGTGTTGCGGAATTGGCCGAGGGCGCTACCGATCGCCATCACCGGTTCGCCGGGCTGCAGGCTGGCGCTGTTGCCCCAGCTCAATGTTGCCGGGACCGGAACCGAGACCCGAACGACAGCCAGATCGTCGGCCGAATCCGGGGTATGAACCAGCGTACCCACTGTCTTCTTCCCGTTGGCGAAAACAACCTGGAGACTCTGCTCCTGGGCGACCACGTGATTGTTGGTGACGATGTCCCCGCGAGTGTCGACGATAAACCCGCTACCCTCGGCGGTCCCACCCGGGACCTGATTGCCGAAGATATCCTGCTGCGGCTGCAGGTGATTGATGATGGTAACCACTGCCGGTCCGGCCCGTCGGGCCACTGCTTCCCACGACATCGGCGCGGGACTACTGGTATCGGTGAGTGACACCGGGTTCGAGGAACCGCCGTTACTCGGTGCCACCTCTCGAATTGTGTTGGTCGGTCCGAAGGCTTTGGCAACGACGGCGCCGGCTGCCGCGCCGCAGACCAGGGCAAGAATTGCAACTAGAAGAATGCCACGTATCCCCAAAGATGTTCGAGTTTGCATGTTCCCCTCGCGTTGATTGGCGTTATTGTCAACCTCAGTATGACAGCTAGAGATTAAAGCGAGATTAAATGGCGGTTGGGCGAAGCGGAGCCGGAGAATGCGGGCTGTCCGCATCGGCTGTTAGTGAGTAGCACCAGGATGGGACAATGGGATGTTGGTACGTCCGAGATAATCCCTTGGCTCGTGGAGCGGAGGCCAGGCATGACGGTTACATCCGAAACCTTGACACTCGAGCAGTTCATGGAACTCCCAGAAGAGAAGCCACCGCTTGAATACTTTGAGGGGTCGGTAGCAGCAAAAATGTCGCCGAAACTACAACACAGCGCTCTGCAGTCGGAATTGGTCCAACGCATCAATCGCTACGCTCAACCAGGCAAGCTGGCTCGCGCATTTACGGAGTTGCGAACCACGTTTGCTGGCGCCTCGTGCGTGCCCGATGTTGCTGTTTACCGTTGGGAGCGTATTCCTCGGGACTCCAGCGGCGAGCTCGTCAACGATGTGTTCGAGCCTCCGGATGCTGCAATCGAGATAGTGTCCCCCGGCCAGAGCACGAGTTCGGTGGTGCGTCGCTGTCTCTGGTACGTGGAGCACGGCGTCCAGTTGGCGCTCGCGGTCGACCCTGCCGATAAGTCAGTTCTTGTGATTCGCCCGGACGGCCGGATCAATGCTTGCCACGCCGGGAACAGAATCGAATTGGCCGAGTTGCTGCCGGAATTTGAACTGACTGCCGAGGATCTCTTCGCCTGTCTGAGATAGGTACGGGCATCGGAGTTGCGGCGAGAGGATTTGGCGGAGAGGGTGGGATTCGAACCCACGAGACGGTTGCCCGCCTACGGCATTTCCAGTGCCGCGCCCTCGGCCGGACTAGGCGACCTCTCCCCGGGTGTGCTTCAACTGGCGTCTGGAGCCCCTTGTTCGGCCAAGTCTAACAACGCTTCTCGCCGACCGTCAATGCGCCCCGGAACCGCTTTTCCGCACTCTGTCGTTAGTATGAAGGACAGTATGCACCCCGAGGAGGAGGGACTATGCAATTGCAATTCGGCGTCGATGTGCGCCGCCCGGATGGAGGCAAGCTGGGCGAACTGCGGCGCGCGGTCTTTGACCCTGGCACGCAACAGATCACGGCGATCGTCGTGCTGCACAATCGGCTCGATGGCAGGGAGATCAAAGTGCCAATAGGCGTCGTTGGTTCCGCTGATGACGAGTCGGCGAGTCTCGATGTGTCCGAAGAGCAGTTCGACCAGTTTGAGGATTTCGCCACCACTCGAAATGTTGCTCCGCCGCCCGATGCAGCCGAAGTCACCTCCGATCTCATCGATGATCCCGTAGACGTGCCTGATGAACCTCCGATTGGCGCCGCCACCGGAGTCGAGTCGATCGCATTCATCCCGATTGTCGAAGAAGTCATCCATGTGCCCACCGGCGATCAGGTTCTGGACTCCAGCACCACCGTGTGGGCGACCGACGCTGAGCTCGGCCACCTGATCCAGCTGCGGCTAGCGGACGAGACCAACCGGGTGGAATCACTTATCGTTGAGCACGGTTTCTTCTTTCATCGGCGTACTGAGGTGGCATTTGATTTGGTTGAGAATGTCCTCTCGGAGACGATAGTCCTCTCGGTCCCTGCTTCCGAGTTACCGGCGGACGACTATGAATGACATTGATCTCGACCGGCCAGACACCTATGGTGCCCATGATCCCGACGAAATGTACCGGCGTGTCAATGACCTGCCCGAGCAATTGGAAGATGCCTGGGAACTGGTCGGCGCGTTCCCGGTTCCGCACGATTACCGGTCGGCGAGCCGTGTGCTCATCGCCGGAATGGGCGGTTCGGCCATTGGCGGGTCGCTCCTGGAGTCGTATGCTGCCCTCGACGCTTCGGTACCGATCAACGTCTGGCGATCCTATGGGCTGCCCGGATACGTCGACGACAAAACCCTCGTGATCGCCGTCAGCTATTCAGGGAATACCGAGGAAACGCTCTCCGCGTTCGAAGCGGCGCGCGACCGGGGAGCCAAGCTACTGGCCGTGACTACCGGTGGCCGGTTGGCCGATCTGGCCGATGACTGGAAGGTTCCGGTGCTGCGATTCAGCTACGCCGCCCAGCCGCGGGCCACCCTCGGCTATCTCATGACGCCGCTTGTCGGCATTGTCTCTCGCCTGGGTTGGATCCCGGTCCAGGAAGAAGCAATGAATGCCGCGTTCCTCGCGGCGCGGAACGCGCGTACCGCCTGGCAGGCCTCAGTCCCCACCGAGCGAAATCTTGCCAAACAACTGGCCCGCGACTGCCAGGGCAACGAGGTAGTCATCTATGGCGCCGAGTATCTCGGCGCGGTTGCGCGACGATGGAAGACCCAAATGAACGAGAACGCCAAAAACTGGGCATTCTGGGAAGAATTCTCGGAACTCAACCATAACGCCATCGTGGGATACTCCTATCCGATCTCCCAGCACAAAGTAGTTCAGGTCTTGGTGCTACGAGGCCGTCAATTGTCCGAACCGATACAGCGCCGCATCGAAATCACCGAGCACCTACTTCGAGAGCATGCCGTGCCCTATCACCTTGTCGATGCCGAAGGCAATGGCAGGCTGGCCGAGATGGTGTATCTCATCGCGTTGGGCGATTACACGTCGTACTATCTCGCGCTACTGAACGGCGCCGACCCCACCACGATCGCTCCCATTGACTATCTGAAAAAGGAGCTCGAGCGCCGTGGGTAGAGTCAGGCCCGGGCCACCTTCATGGAGCCACCGAAACTGCCTCGCATGCTTCGCGAGGTGTCAGCGCCAACCGGTTTGACTTCGACGATATCCTCACCGAAGAGGGTGTAACTCTCAAGCAAGTGGACCAGTTGTTCCCAGTCCACGATATAGGTGCTTCGCACCAGACCGCTCTCCCGCCCGCTGGACTCCACGCGCTCGCCCACGGAGACCACGGTGTAGAGGTCTTCGAAGTATTCGCTGGCGCACTCCTCGCCGAGTCTCTCTTCGGACAGTAGTTGCAACAGTGCCATAGGATTCCTCTTCCTGACCGTGTCTGTAAGGGCCGGGTCCGTGGTTCGGCTTGACCGGCGCGTACTGCCTGAGATATGGCAATATCTGTGCCGCACTCCTATCCGGAGCTGTCCTGGCGGGCGGCGGCGGCGCAAATGAGACTGGCTGCGCGTAGCTCGGAAAAGTGACCGGTATTGATAACCAGGTCGTAATTGGCGGCATCGAGCCAGTTGGCGCGATAGAGGTGACGGATATATCGGGCTCGATTCGCATCCGACTCACGCAGCCGCTTATTGGCAGCGCCTCGGTCGAGCGACTCAGTAGCCATGACCCTCTCTAAACGAATATCGAACGGGGCAACGATCAACACGTGAACTGTCTCGGGGTGTTCACCGAGAATGAAGCTGGCGCCGCGGCCCAGAATGACGGCGTCATCAGCCCGAGCTACCTCCCAGATCACCTGACGAATCACCTGCGCGAATGCGGCCGCGTCGACATCCACCGTATCCGCCGATAACGGACTGATCGTTGCCGGATACAGGCGACGCATGGTGCGCACCAGTTCGGAGACGAGCGTGGTCTCGCGCTCATCTCGTTCAGTTAATTGAGCCGGCGGTACGCCCAATCGTAGTGCCACTTCATCGACCAGGTCCTGATCGACCACGCGCAAGTGCAGCCGTTCGGCCACGTCCGTGCCGATTTCGTCACCCAAACTGCCGGTCTGCCGCGCGATCGTAATGACGGGCACTGCAGGTCTCCGATCGGAGCACACATCGCTTCACTCCGATCATACCGTTCCCTGTTCATCCCGTCACTTGGGGTATAACCGGTAGCGAACCCGAAGGAAAGAAAGCCGGCGGTCGTGACCGCGGTACCACCCGGTGCGGCCCAGTATTACGAGGAGAGTGTGAACATGACGCAGCAGGTGAAAGACCGGGCCGACATCCCCGTCGAGTCCACATGGGACGCGGAGAGCGTTTTTGCCAGCGATGAAGAATGGGAGCAGAGCTTTGAGGCGACCTGCGACATGTTGCCTCAGGCCGAGCAGTTCAGGGGACGGCTGCATGAGAGTCCGGAAACGCTGGCAGATTGGTTCGACTTTTCGGATGGTCTCGCCCGCGCCACCGGCCCACTGCGCGTCTATGCCGCGCTCCACCATACTGTTGACTCCTCGAACGACAGGGCCAAAGCGATGTCCGATCGCGTTCAAGGCTTGCTGGCGCGAGTTGCCGGCGTCACCGCGTTCGCCGAGCCTGAGATCCTGGCCCTTGGTCGCGACACTCTTCAGTCCTGGATGGAGCGTGAGCCACGACTCCAGCAATACGCGCACTACTTCGACCGGCTGGAACGCCGGAGAGATCACATCCGCTCCCCTGAGGTTGAGGAACTTCTTGGCCTGGTCGGCGATCCGTTTCGCGCTGCCGGTCAGATCCATTCGACCCTGGTCACTGCCGATCTGCAGTTCCGGCCGGCGACGTCTGCCACCGGTGAACAGATCGAGGTAACGCAGAGCAACTATCAGGCGCTCCTATCGAGTACCGACCGCCAGGTCCGTAAGACCACCTGGGAGAGCTACAGTGACGGGCACCTCTCGGTCGAGCACGCCATGGCTGCCTGCCTCACGGCTGGAGTCAAGCAGGACGTATTCAATGCCCGGGCGCGCAACTATTCCTCATCGCTCGAGGCGGCACTGGCGCCCGACAACCTGCCGCCGGCCGTGTTTCACCATCTGATCGACACCTATACTGCCCACCTACCTACCTGGCACCGGTACTGGCGAATTCGCCGTCAGGCCCTCGGTCTAGATACGCTGCATGTCTACGATATCTGGGCTCCTCTTTCTTCAGATCCCCCTGAAATACCGTACCTGGATGGTGTGGATCTCGTCGTCAACGGCATGGCGCCGCTGGGAGAAGAGTACGCGGCCATAGTGCGACGGGGCGCGACCACCGAGCGTTGGGTAGACGTCTATCCCAATAGACATAAGCGAAATGGCGCCTTTTCGATGAGCGCACCCGGTACCTATCCGTTCATCCTGATGAGCTACAGCGACTCGATACAGTCAGTGAGTACGCTGGCCCATGAACTTGGACACTCTCTGCACTCGTACTACACTCTGCACACCCAACCCCTGCGATATGCCCAGTATGGGCTGTTCCTCGCTGAAGTGGCCTCGAATTTCAATCAGGCCATGGTACGGGCCCACCTGCTTGAGGTCCGGCAGGACCCGGAGTTTCAACTCGCCATAATCGAGGAAGCGATGTACAACTTCCATCGCTACTTCTTCATCATGCCGACGCTCGCTCGCTTCGAACTCGAGATCCACCAGCGGGTGGAGCGGGGAGAAGCGCTCACCGCCGAGAGCCTCAAGTTGCTGATGACTGCGCTCTTCGTCGAGGGGTACGGTGGCGAGGTAGAGCTGGATGAGGAACGCATCGGTATCACCTGGGGCGAATTCGCCACCCACCTCTACTCAAACTTCTACGTCTGGAAGTACGCCACCGGAATATCAGCCGCCAACGCTCTGGTAAATCGCGTCGTGACCGAGGGTCCTGAGGCATCCGAACGGTATCTCGACTTTCTACGGGCCGGTGGTTCGATGTATCCGATCGATGCGCTCAAGCTGGCAGGCGTGGATATGCTCTCGCCGGAGCCAGTCGAGCGGGCTTTTGGCGTCCTGGCGGAGTACGTCGACCGTCTGGAAAAGCTCATCGAGCAAGTGCCTATGCGTTCGGCCTGAATCTACCGATCACCAGACGGCGCGGCCGGCTTCCCGCTGAGATACGGCGGGAAGCGGAAGGCCATTTCCTTGCCCAGCATGCCGCCATGTCCCAATCGCGCGATATCGGCGGCGTAGACCGGGCAACCGGCGAGAAACCTCGGCAAGAGGATGTCGAGGACGGTCGTTTGGGAGAACATGCCGCATAACGCCAGACCAAATACCGGCACGTCGCCAATATAGGCCAGCCAGCAGGTGCTGCCGGGGTGAGCCGGTACTCCTCGCCGTTCGGTCCGCGCCCCGACGCGATCGAGCGCCTGAATCGTCAGGTCGAGTGGATCGGTCGAATTTACCCCGGCCGCCAGAATCAACGATGTTCCCAGCGAAAGTAGCTCCTCGATGGCCTCCGCGATGCTGCTAACGTCGGACGGCACATAATGGATTCCGGCCAGTTGCGACCCGAACCAACCCACCTTGAGCCGGATGGCGTTTTCGAATTTCTGCCGGGACGAGCCCTCAAGGCCCTCTCGCACGACCACCCCGACGGTGCCGCCGGTGAATGCCCGTACGCGGACTATGGGAAACGCTTCCCGCGCGATGTCTTCCGCTTCGCGTAGGACAGCATCAGGAACGGCCAGGGGCGTGACCTTTGCCGCCGCTGCTGCTTTCCCCTCCATGACCGGTTGTCCATCGTAGAGCGTGTAGATCGACATGTCGGGTAGCGCATTGATGGCTTCCAATGGGCCCGTCTTGACTTCCAACAGCCCCCGATAGATCGAGCGCAAGTGGGTCTGACTTTCAATGGGGCCGTGCGCTTCCAGACCCTCGCCCGCCACGGCGCGAGCCAAACGTATGGAGGCTTCGTTTTCGTGTACGTCCCCTGGATCGAGCGCGATCACATGAAGCTCGCGCGATGACGTGCGCAGTGCCGGAATGTCGTCCGGTTGTATGATCCTGCCCTTCGCCAGTTTGACCCGACCCTCCGCCGTCACGCCGACAAGATCCTGACAGAGAACCCGACCAGCCGCGGTCTCGATAGTGATCTCCTCCGGGTCGAGGGCGAACGCTTTCACGCCTGGCTCCGTTTGAAGCCGGCCTGCTTGCCGTAGCGGACAGCGGTGATCTCGGCCATGATTGCCAGTGCCATCTCCTCAACACTGCGACCGCCGATATCGAGCCCAACCGGGCCATAAATGCGGCTGAGTTGTTCCAGCGAGAACCCGGCATCGCGGAGGCGTTGGCTGCGCTCTCGCTGGGTTTTCCGGCTACCAATAGCCCCGATGTAGGGAGCGCGGCTGGGAAGCACCAGATCCAGGGTGGGTTGATCGAATTTCGGGTCGTGGCTGAGCAATACGATGTACGTCGATTCACCGATGCGCAGGTCCGGCAGAACGTCTTGCGGCCAGCCTTTGAGAACTTCATCAGCATCGGGGAAACGCTCAGGCCGGGCAAAGGCACCGCGCGCATCGGTCACGATGACGCGATATCCAAGCATCCTGCCCAGATGCGAAAGCGGAATCGCCGCGTGGGTCGCACCGACGATGACGAGTTGCGGCGCCACCGGATACACGTCGATGAACACATCGTACTCGCCGGATGGCACCAGATAGCGAATCGTCTCCGAGCGTTCTTCAGTGAGAAGCCGGACAGCATCCGCCGTAACAGGCTCAGCCAACTCTGGCGATAGCTGCGTGTCCTCGGTGCGACTGTCTGCATACACGAACGCCTTTGCTCCGATTTCCTCCGGGCCCGCGATGACGGTGGCGACAGCGAAAGGAATCTGTTCGTCAATCAGCCGGCGAAATGTGTCGTAGAACGTCATGTCGCTGATCTCGTCGGGGGTCCATCTGGCTGGTCTCGGTCATTGCCGAGGGCGCGGAGCACTTCGTTGGCGTGTTCGCCAGTCTTCACCCTGGGCCAGACCTTTTCAATGCGTCCCGATTCGTCGATCAGGAAGGTACTTCGCAGGATGCCGGTGTACTTCACACCGTACATGCTGCGTTCGCCCCAGGCCCCATATTGTTCGGCCACGCGGTGATCAACGTCGGACAGCAGAGTAAACGGTAGGCCGTACTTGGCCCTGAATCTGTCGTGCGCGGCGACCTTGTCGGGACTGACGCCGAGCACGACGGTAGCGGCTGCCTCGAGTTGCGGGGAAACGTCCCGGAAACCACACGCTTCCTTGGTGCATCCAGGAGTATCGTCCTTGGGATAAAAGTAGAGCACTACCTTGCTTCCGCGTAGATCGCTCAGTCGTACGCTTCCGCCGCCCGAAGCGGGCAGGGCAAAATCGGGGGCCAGGTCGCCAACCTTGAGCAGTTCCATAGAGCGGTAGCCTCGCTTGTCTAGAAGTATCTCGTCGCGTTGTGACGCTATGTTATGCTACGGCGTTCATGCGGTCTTTTCTACGCTTCTTTCCTCGTCTAGCGCTTACCTTCCTGGCTGCCGGCGTCCTCTCCGGGTTCGCGCATCCAGCTTCAGCATCGTCGCTGATGCTGTTGCATGGCTTTCCGCAATTGCGCCAGCAGCATCCACTGACCTGTGAATCTTCGGCGGCAAGCATGGGCACTCGGGCGGTGATCTCTGAGGCTCAACTGATGGCGGCAATGCCGCGCAGCGCCAATCCCAACCTCGGCTTCCGCGGCAACCCGGACAGTCTGGCGAGCGGATCACTGATCGACTACGGTGTCTATGCCGGGCCCCTGCACCGAGCGCTTCTCCGCTATGGGTACAGGAGTCAGGTGATGACGTACGTCGCCGATCAATCGATCAAGCGCTATATCCAGCGCGGCTGGCCGGTCGTCGTCTGGGTGACGTACCAGCTACTACCGTCCACGCCGGTACTGGCGCTTCACAACGGCGTTCAATTCTTTCTGGTGAGACACGAGCATGCTCTTCTCGTTGTGGGCTATGACCAGGGCACGATCTGGGCGAACGATCCGTGGAACGCCCAATTAGTGCGCTACCGTTGGCGTGATTTCAATCGGTCCTGGGGATATTTCGGTGACATGGCGCTGGCGATCGAGCCCTGCCCGCTGGCCCAGCCAGTCACTGCGATTACTCTTGCCTCGGTTTCGACCGCGAGCATCAGCTGGAGCTGGACGAAGGCCGCCAATGCGGCGCGCTACCAGGTCACGATTGTCCACGGCGCCCAGAACACACCAGTATTTCAGGGCACCCAGGCCGGCACTCGAATCAGCATTCCCAATCCGATTCCTGGTGAGCAGTACGAGATCAGTGTTTCGTCGGTCTCCGCCTGTGGCGATGTGACCACGGCTGCACACCTGGTCACGCTGTTGCCCAAACATCTGCCCCCTGCGGTTACCCCGACTCCGACGCCAGCGCCGGAGAAGACCGTCGTGGTCACGCCAACGGTGACTCCGTCGGTCGTGCCCAGCGGTACGCCGACCCTCACGCCCAGCCCTGCCCCATCATCGACCGTTCACGGGTAGGCCATACTTGCCATCGACACCGGTTCACCGGCTAGGTGCGGCGACGGTGGATCGACCAGGGTGCACCAGGCGCCGCACCCTCAACCTGGAGTGCGAATGAGGCTCTGATAGAATGGCACGCTGATTTATCTGGCTTCGGCGTGTAGTCGGTACTGCCAAGTCGACGGACGGAGCGTTGTCTGCCGGCCCCTGGCGGTGACCTTCGGAGAGAGCTTGGAAAGAAAGACACCGCTCTACACGGAGCATGTACAGGCCGGCGCTCGATTGGTTCCCTTTGCCGGCTATTTAATGCCGATACAGTATTCGGGCATCCTCGATGAGCACCGCGCTGTCCGCGCCGCGATGGGAATGTTCGACCTATCGCATATGGGTGAAATCCGTGTGACCGGCAGTGATGCTGTTGCCGCCGTCGACCGGTTAGTTACGAACGACATCCCTGGCATGACGGCCGGCCAGGTCCGTTACACCCCGATGTGCTACCCGGACGGCGGGATCGTCGACGACCTGTTGGTCTATCGCTTCCCGGATCACCTGATGCTCGTGGTCAATGCCTCCAATATCGAAAAGGACCTTGACTGGATCCGAGGGCATGTACCACCGTCGGTTGACATCGAGGACAGGTCGGCGGATATCGCCTTGATTGCCGTCCAGGGACCGAAGAGCGAGCACTTCCTGACCCCGTTCATCGACACGGAGCTACCGGCAATTGCGTATTATCAATTCGCCGAAGCCAGGTGTGGCGGCGTGCCGGTTATTCTTTCCCGCACCGGTTACACCGGGGAAGATGGATTCGAGCTCTACCTGAACGCCGGCGATGCCCCCGCTGTGTGGCAGACGCTGTGGAAGCACGGCCAACCAGAGGGCTTGAAGTTGGTCGGTCTCGGCGCCCGCGACACCCTCCGACTGGAAGCGGGATACATGCTCTATGGCAACGATATCGACGCCACTACCACTCCCCTCGAAGCCGGGCTCGGTTGGACGGTCAAGTTTGGGGACGATGATTTTACCGGTCGCGCGGCGCTTGAACGACAAAAACAAGAGGGCTTGAAACGCCGCATGGTCGCCCTGGAGATGCTCGATCGGGCCATCCCACGGCCTCACTTCTCCGTGTTTTCCGGCGACCAGTGCGTGGGTGAACTCACCAGTGGAACGTTCTCGCCAACGTTCGAGCGAGGAATAGCGTTAGGATACGTCGTAAGCGACCGGGCGCGGGCGGGTACCGATGTGGACGTGCGCATCCGTGAGGCAGCGCACTCCGCTCGGATCGTCAAGAAACCGATGTACCGGAGACAGGGAGGCTAAAAGATGTCCGGCAGCTACCCCGACGACATACGGTATACCGACACCGATGAATGGGTACGCCGCGAGGGCGACGAGGCGGTCTGCGGCATCACTTCCTACGCATCCGAGCAACTCGGCGATGTGGTCTACGTTCAGCTTCCCGAGGTCGGGCGTACCGTTTCAAAACGTGATGTTGCCGGCGAGATCGAGTCGGTGAAAGCGGTGTCGGACCTGTACGCGCCACTGGCCGGCACCATACTGGCAGTGAATACGGATCTTGATCAGAATCCGGGATTGGTCAACGAAGATCCGTACGGACGAGGATGGATCATGCGTATCCGGTTGGAAGACGACGGTTCGTACGATGCCTTGCTTACCGCGGATGCGTACGAGGCCAGTACCGTCGAGCGGCATTGATGTCCTATCTGCCGCATACTCCGGACGAGCGTCGGGCGATGCTCGAAGCCATTGGGATTAACTCCATCGATGACCTGTTTGCCAATATTCCCGCCGCCCTTCGTAGCGGCAGACCGAACATTCCGGCCGGGCTCAGCGAGCTGGAGGTTCTCCGCTTGCTCGATTCACTCGCTGCCGAAAACCTGGCACTGAAACGGACACCGACCTTCCTCGGTGGCGGAGCATACCACCATTTCATTCCAAGTGCGGTCGGAGCCATTACCGGACGTTCCGAGTTTTACACCTCGTACACGCCATATCAGGCTGAGATCAGCCAGGGTACCCTACAGGCGATCTACGAGTATCAGACCATGATCGCCGAACTGACCGGGCTGGATGTGGCTAACGCGTCGCTTTATGACGCCGGTACGGCGGTAGTCGAGGCTACTACCATCGCCATCAATCAGACGCGTCGCGATCGCATTTTGGTTGCCAGTGGTCTCCATCCGGAATACCGCCGAGTGCTGGAGACCTATCTGCAGGCACAGGGCTTTACGTTGACCGACATCGGCGATCAATGGTCACTCGATCGAGCGTCACTCGATGGGTCTATCGACTCGTCGGTGGCAGCAGTCGTCGTGCAATCCCCCAACTTCTGGGGCGCGATCGAAGACATGTCCTCGCTCACGGCCGGCGCTCATGATGCCGGTGCGCTGCTCATCGCCGTCTGCAATCCACTCTCGCTGGCGGTGCTGGCGCCGCCGGGTGAATACGGCGCCGATATCGCGGTCGGTTGCGGTCAACCTTTCGGCATTCCACTGATGTACGGCGGACCGTATCTCGGCCTGATCGCCGTCCGGTCGGGCCTGGAACGCCGGTTGCCCGGTCGAATTGCTGGGGCGACCGTGGATTCCGAGGGCCGCCCGGGCTATGTGTTGACGTTGCAGGCTCGAGAACAGCACATTCGCCGGGAAAAGGCCACATCCAACATCTGTACCAATCATGCCCTCATGGCGCTGGCTGCCACCGTCTATCTCTCTCTTCTGGGCAAAAACGGCATTCGTGAAACCGCGAATCAATGCCTGCAAAAGGCGCACTATGCGGCGCAACAGATTGAGTCGATTCCCGGTTTCTCCCTGGCGTACGATGCGCCCTTCTTCCACGAGTTCACCGTCCGCACTCCGGTACCGGCGGCGGAAGTGAATCGCTTCCTTCTTGGCCGCGACATCATTGGCGGGCTCGATCTCCAGGATTGCGGTGACCCCGACGAAAACTTATTGCTTCTGGCCTGTACCGAGATGAATACTCGAGCCGAGATCGATGACCTGGTGGCCACGCTCCGCCAGCTCGAGCCCACGGCTCCGAGTGAGCCGATGGAAGTTAGCGCCGGACGGCGATCATGAGTGAGAAGCTTATTTTTGAGATCACGTCGCCTGGCCGCCGAGGCTATTCCTTGCCGCCGCTTGACGTACCTGAACGTCCGATTGAGCAACTCATTCCGGTTGACTACCTCAGGCGGCAGCCGGCGGACCTGCCCGAGGTGTCAGAACCGGATGTCGTCCGGCATTTCACTCATTTGTCGAGTCTGAACTACAGCATCGACCGCGGCTTCTATCCGTTGGGCTCCTGCACGATGAAGTACAACCCGAAGGTGAACGAGGTAGCGATCTCGAATCCGGGCTGGAGTGACATCCACCCGTATCAACCCGAATCCACGGTGCAGGGGGCCCTCCGCTTGATGGCGGAACTGCAAGATCTCCTGTGCGCGCTCACCGGTATGGATGCCTTCACCTTGCAACCAGCTGCCGGCGCGCATGGTGAACTTACCGGACTGCTGATGATTCAGGCGCACCATCGAGCCCGGGGACAGGCACAGCGTTCCGAGGTCATCGCGCCGGACTCCTCACACGGAACCAACCCGGCGACCGCTGCCACTCTGGGGTACAAGCTCATCACCGTTCATTCCGATGCCCGAGGACGCGTCGATCTGGAAGAACTCAAGCGTCTGGTGAGCGATCGTACCGCCGCGCTGATGCTGACCAATCCCAGCACGCTTGGTCTATTCGATGAACAGGTCTCCGAAATGTCGGCGATCGTGCACGACGCCGGTGGCATGATGTATTACGACGGAGCGAACCTCAATGCCATCATGGGGGTTGTCCGTCCCGGCGATATGGGCTTCGACGTCGTGCACCTCAATCTGCACAAGACATTCACCACGCCGCACGGTGGCGGCGGACCGGGGGCCGGCCCCGTCGGCGTGAAATCCACCCTGGCGCCCTACCTGCCGGTACCCACCGTCGTGGCGGCCGACGACCGATTTGCTCTCTCCTACGACCGCCCCCAGTCGATCGGCAAAGTGCGCTCGTTCTATGGGAATTTCGGCATGTTAGTGCGTGCCTACACCTATATTCGCCGCATGGGGAGTGATGGATTGTCGCAGGTCAGCCGTGACGCCGTGCTGAGCGCTAACTACGTACGGGCCAGACTCAGTGATATCTTCGAAGAGGCGTATCCTGGACCGAATATGCACGAAGTTGTTCTTTCTGGTTCTCGCCAGCGTCGACAGGGAGTGCGGACGCTTGACATGGCTAAGCGACTGATGGATTACGGGTTTCATCCCCCGACGGTGTACTTCCCACTGATCGTGGATGAGGCCTTGATGATCGAGCCGACCGAGACCGAGAACAAAGACACGTTGGATGCATTTATCGAGGCCATGCGATCGATTGCCCGGGAAGTAGAGGAGAATCCCGGGCTCGTGACCGGTGCGCCCCATACCACGGTCATCGGGCGACTCGATGAGGCGCGCGCGGCGCGTCACCCCGACCTTCGGTGGCGTCGAGCGCAACGCGACCAGGGTGGGCAGAGTCCGGCGGAGGTTCCCACCGCCCCCGCGGAGAAGCCGTTGGGCGTCTGAACAGTGTGGGCATCCGCGACCCTCAATCGGCGGGAAGGAGGAGGAAGCGAGCAAGTACGCGACCGACGATCAAACGAGGACCGACTTCGGTCCCCGCTCCGCGATCACAACAGTCATAAGGAGTGCAATGATGCACCTGTTTACCCCTCTCAACCGCGTCTTTTCGATTGCGGTCGTGGCCGCTGTGCTCGTCATGACGGCGGCATGCGGCTCCTCGAACAACTCTTCGGGCTCGAAGTCGACCCCCGGCACGACCAAGGGCGCCTCGACCGGAATGCTGATTTCTCAGCAAGAGGAAGGCGATCCCGATTGGGTCTCGACGATTGACCCGGCGGTGGTGACCGATTCGATCTCGATTTCGAATATCTGGATGATCGATGCCAATCTGGTCAAGCTCGATTGGCCGTCGCTCAAGCCCATCGGTGACATCGCCAAGAACTGGTCGGTATCATCGGACCACCTCACCTGGACGTTCAACCTGCGGCCCAACGCCAGGTTCAACAATGGCGACCCGGTGACCGCGCAGGACTTCGTCTGGAGCATCACGCGGGCGCTGCAGCCGGCAACGAAGTCGCCGGTGGCGTTGCTCTATCTCGGCGAAATCGTGGGTGCCCAGGCGGTTGCGAGCGGCAAAGCCACGACCCTTGCCGGCATAAAAGCGATAAACGCCCACACCCTTCAGATCAAGCTACAGGATCCGATCGCGTACTTCCTCGGCACCCTGGCATACCCAACGGCGGATGTACTCGATCCCAAAATAATGCAGGGGAAGGCACCGAGCTCCTACCTGACGAACACCTGCAAGGGGAACGTTGGCGCCGGACCTTTCGAGTTTGTCTGTGTCAATGCTAGCTCGACGCGCAATTCGTTCTACCCTTCCGGCCATTCGGCCTACATGATGTTCAAGCCAAATCCGTATTACTACGGCAAAAAGCCCACCATCGACGTCAAGGCACCGTTCATTGCCGATAGTCAAACGAATTGGCGCATTTACCAGTCTGGCGCCATCGACGAGACTGTCGTACCGTCAGCCGATCTCAGTGCCGCCGAGAAGATGAATAAGTTCTACAAGGTCCCGGCGCTCGAAACCGATTATTTGACGGTCAACTCCCAAAGCCCGCCGTTCAACAACAAGAATTGCCGGCTGGCTGTGGCTTACGCCATCGACCGCGTCTCGATCACGGAAAAACTCCTCCATGGTCTCGAGTATCCGATTTACGATGTCATACCCAAGGGCTTCCCCGATGGTGGACAGGGGTACTTCAGTGAGACCTCAGACGTGCCGCACTACGATCCAGCCAAGGCCAAACAGTACCTGGCCAACTGTCCCGGGAAGCTGAGTGGCGTGCAGATTCCGTACCAGAACACCAGCGCCGACCTGACTCACGAGTACGACATCATCCAGTCGGAGTTGCAGGCCATCGGCGCCAACGTCACCACCAAACCGCTTACCTTCAACGCCTGGCTGCCGAAAGTGACCACGCTGATGACCACAACGCACACGCAGGCGGTGGAGAATCTCTGGATCGATGACTATCCGGATGCGCAGGACTGGCTGCAGAATCTGCTGCTTACCGGAGCCAACGACAACATTGGCGGGTATAGCAACCCGACCTACGACAAGCTGGTCAAGGAAGGAAACATCGAAAACAACCCGGCCAAGCGCGCTCAGATTTATACCCAGGCGCAGAAGATCGTTCTCAACGACGGCGGCTGGATCGGCGTCGGCGGTGTCAACTCCGTATTCGTGGTCAAACCACGCGTTCACGGTATGCTCGTCGCGTCCGGTCTCGTCCTCCCGCTCCATAACGACTGGTCAAACGTCTCGCTTTCCTGAACACTGGCTGAATGATGGTCGATGCCGGCCGGGCCCAATCTCGGCCGGCATCGAATCATCCCGTTTTCTTACCCGTGTCTGAACCTTCGGTGCCGTGGAAGAGGCGCGTCAGCGCCGATTGCGCTACAGTGAAATTAGAAAAGGGGACGGAAGTAGGCCATGGCGAGACTAGCGGCATTCGTCATCAAGCGCCTCCTCATCGGCATCGTGGTGATCTGGGCGATTGTCACCATTGTGTTCGTCCTCGAACACGGGCCTGGAGCCGCCGATCCTATCCGCACCATCCTCGGCAGTCACTTTACCTACGGTGTCTACCAGAGCCTGCTGCGCGAGTATGGTCTGGACATTCCGCTGTGGCAACAGTACCTCAACTACCTCGGATTCGGCCCCATAGTGGGCTGGTTCGGCGTACATTTTGGCTCGGGAGCCGCGCAAACCGGGTTGCTCGAAGGCAACCTCGGCTACTCCTATCAGTTTCCCGGCACGCCAGTATGGAACCTCATGTCGGCGGGGGTGCCGGTTACCCTGAAACTCGGTTTGTACGCCCTGCTGGTATCGCTCGCAGTGGGCATTCCGGTCGGGTTACTCGCCGCGATCAAACAGAATACGATTATCGATCATCTAGGCACCGGTTTGATGATGGTCTTCTACGCCGTACCCACGTTCGTGCTGGTTCCTATTTGTATCCTGTACTTCGCCGTGAACTTCGGCTGGTTTCCGGTCCAGGGGTGGGGAGATAGCTGGAATGAAGCAGTCCTCCCGGTGCTGACCTATGCAGCCGGACTGGCGGGATTCTTTGCCATTTCCTTCCGTTCGTTCATGCTCGAAATCCTCCAGCAGGATTACATTCGTACCGCCCGCGCCAAAGGACTGCGCCAACGCACGATCATCTGGCTGCATGCAGTGAAGAATACGTTGGTGCCGTTGGCCTCCATCGTTGGTCCGACTATCGCTTACCTGATCGTCGGAGCTTTTATCGTCGAACGATTTTTTGCCATCCCCGGCATTGCGTACGAAACCATCACGGCGACGCAGAGTGGCGACTACGCGTTCATCGAAGCGACCACTATTCTACTGGCGAGTTTTGTCGTCCTGGTCAATATGTTGACCGACATCTTCTATACCATCGTGGACCCGAGAGTGAAACTATGACCATGAGAGAAGGCGCCGATACCAGCGGCCAGCAACAGGTAAGATTACCGACCAGCACATCCGGCTACGCCGAAACGGAGGAAATGAGCGGTGGTACGGCGGCAGCCGCGGGAGAGGCGAGACAAGCGGCAAAGACAGTCACCCGGTCGCCACTCAAGGATGCAGTGCGGCGGTTCCGGCAAAACTGGGCAGCCGTGATCAGCGTCATCGTCATCCTATTACTGATTCTGGCCGCAATCTTCGCCCACTGGCTCAATACGACCAATCCAACTGCGCCCGACCTCAATTACATCAACCAACCGCCCTCCGGTGCTCACTGGTTTGGTACTGATCCTGAGGGACGGGACGAGTACACGCGCATCCTGTACGGGTTGAGAGTGCCGCTCCTGGTCAGTTTCGTCGGTACCTTCCTTACGGTCATCGTGGGCGTTGCCTTCGGATTGGCTGCCGGCTTTTATGGCGGGAAGGTAGATTCGCTGTTGAGCCGGTTCACCGACCTGATGTTCGCCTTTCCGGCATTCTTGCTCTCGATCATCATCGTGACGTTATTTGGCCCGACCTTCGATTCCGATTTCCCCAACGGAAATGGGCGAGCGATCATCCTTACGATCGTCTTCGCCCTCGTGAGCTGGCCGCCACTGATGCGCTTCGTTCGTTCGCTGGCGTTAAGTTTGAAGGAGCAGCAGTTCATCGAAGCCGCCCGCACCGTCGGCACGACCGGACCCAAGATTATCATTCGGCACCTGGCTCCCAACACCTACGGTCTGGTCCTCGTGCAGGCGGCGCTCACCGTCTCCTACATCATCGGGGCTGAGACCGTCCTGAGCATCCTGGGGTTGGGAGTGAATCAACCGACCCCCGATTTGGGGTCGATGCTCTACGACGGTACCAATTACATGGATACCAACGGTTGGGGTCTCCTCTTTCCGTGCATCTTCGTGACTGTTCTCATTGTCGCCTTCATCTTCATTGGGAACGGGGTCCGCGATGCCGTCGATCCCCGATCCAGTCGATAAACATGACCGACGAATCGCGCGCCCCGTCACGCGGGGACCAAATTCTTCAAGTGGAGAATTTGCGGACCTATTTCCACACGCACGACGGTCTGGTAAAGGCGGTACAGGGCGTGTCGTTCAATCTGGGCAAAGGCGAGACGCTCGGAATCGTGGGCGAATCGGGAAGTGGCAAGAGTGTAACCGCCCTCTCGATTATGCGCCTGATCCCCCAGCCGCCGGGTCGATTTGAGGGCGGGCGCGTTCTCTTCCGTGACATTCCGATCATCGACGTTGACGACGGCACGGGCAAGAACGGGAACGCCGGGAGACGCGTAGACCGTAGTGTGTCTGAAGCGCAAATGAGACACATCCGCGGCGGTGACATCAGCATGATCTTCCAGGATCCAATGACGTCTCTCAATCCATTGTTAACTATCGGTCGCCAGATTTCCGAGGCGGTGCAGGTTCACATGGGTATGAACAAGCGCCAGGCGAGAGATCGGGCCCGCGAGATGCTCGAGCACGTAGGAATACCCAGCGCCAAGGCACGCCTGAACGATTTTCCGCACCAATTCAGCGGCGGGATGCGACAGCGCGTCATGATTGCCATTGCACTGTCGACCAATCCCGATCTCCTCATCGCCGATGAGCCTACCACCGCACTCGATGTGACCATTCAGGCCCAGATTCTGGACCTGATGCGGGCACTGTCCAGCGAGTTCGGCTCGTCGGTCATTCTCATTACCCACGATCTTGGAGTAGTTGCCGGCATGGCCGACCGGGTTGCCGTGATGTATGCCGGCTATGTGGTCGAAAGCGGCAAGCTCGACGATATCTTTTATCAGGCGCGACACCCCTATACCCACATGCTGCTGCAGTCGATTCCACGGCTAGATACTGATGTCGAAGCACCTCTGAAGCCGATTCCGGGATCCCCTCCGGACCTGCTCAATCTGGCCCCTGGTTGCCCATTCGCACCCCGCTGCCCGAACGTGCTCGATATCTGCCGCCAGCAGATGCCGCCACTCGATCCCGTTGGACCGCGACATCTGGCGGCATGCTGGAATCCGGTAAAGGAGACCGCGGCGTGACCGAGAAACCGGTGCTGCTCGAAGCCGATAATCTTACGGTTGAATTCCCCATTCGGGGTGGCTTCTTCGGCCGCCAGATCGCCGCGGTCCACGCCGTGACCGACGTCTCCCTGCGCGTTCATGAAGGCGAAACCCTGGGGCTCGTGGGCGAAAGTGGCTCCGGCAAGACGACGTTGGGCCGCGCCTTACTTCGACTGCTCCCCACCACCTCCGGCAAGATCACGTTCGAGGGCAAGGACATCACCAACCTATCTCCTCGCCAGGTCCGACCATTTCGTCAGGACATACAGATGATCTTCCAGGATCCATTTGGATCGCTGGATCCCCGCATGACGGTGTTCCAGATCGTGTCCGAACCGCTGATCAATTACGGGAAGGGCGACAGGAAAGAGCAGCGAGCCCTGGTACAGGAACTTCTAAAAATCGTCGGGCTCAATCCCGGTCATATTAATCGCTACCCTCACGAGTTCAGCGGGGGTCAACGGCAGCGCGTTGGTATCGCCCGTGCTCTGGCGCTGCGCCCGAAGATGATCATTGCCGATGAGCCTGTTTCCGCGCTGGATGTCTCGATTCAGGCTCAAATCCTCAATCTCCTCGAAAACTTGCAGAGCGAGTTTGGACTCACCTATCTGTTCGTGGCGCACAACCTGAGTGTCGTGCGCCATATCAGCGACCGGGTTGCGGTGATGTATCTCGGCCATGTCGTGGAGCTGGCCGACAGCATCGAACTGTATGACTCGCCATTACACCCGTACACCCAGGCACTGATGTCCGCCATACCGCTTCCCGATCCCATTGAGGAGCGCAAGAAGAAGCGCATCATTCTCACCGGCGACATTCCTAGCCCGGTGAATCCACCATCGGCCTGCCCATTCCATACCCGATGCTTCAAGGCACAGGAGGTCTGCAGCCAGATCGCTCCCGCCTTCGAAGAGAAACGACCGGGCCACTGGGCTGCCTGTCACTTCGCCGAGGTACCCGAGGTCACGCACCCGGAGGAGATCAAGCCGCCGATCGGGGCTAGCTGAAACCACGGCCTGGATAGACATCAATAGAGTTGGCCATACCGGCGGGGGCAGCAAAGAAGGATGATATTGGCACGAGACCAAACCTGCCTCGCCGATGTCAAGGTACATCAACTTCTCTGACATGTTCAAGCTGCTACACTAACAAGACGGGCCATTTTTTGCGTGCTATCGGATGGGCGTGACATTTCGCACTGCTCTTCCTACCTCATGCTCTGGCCATCCGCTCACCGCCTGAAGGGAAGTTCCCGACGGTTCTCGCCGTTCGGTGCCCTGACCCCATACGGGACGTTGGCCTTTGATTCCGTGCGTACTGTTACCACCGAGGTTCACCATCACCAAGACTATGGACATTGACAATACTCAGGCGCACGCAGCCGTCCTGCCGGCGGAGGCGTCACCTCTCCTGCTGGGACCTGGATCAGCGGGACGGGACCGCCTGGCGCGCGAGGCGAAGTATCTGATCAATGAGGCCTTCCACGAGCCTACTCCCGGGATTAGCTACTACGTCAGCCAACGGATTGCCGATCTCTTTCCGGAAAGGTCGCTGATCGAGTGCCAGAACTTTGCCTTCGACCCCGTGCGCTATGCCTCTGCCGGCGAATGCCGCATGAGCTTCAAGGAGTGCATTCACCCCCACTGGATACTGAATTGGGAGGAATCTGGGGAGCAACTGGGCAAGGTCGATAATCGGCTCTCGCAAGGCTGGTTTTCCATCGAGTGGCAGGGTGAGCAACTCGAAGTGCTGATGATGCACTGGCAGGGCCAGCGAGGGTATACGCGGCACTGCTTTGTTCTGGCAGACACGCGGGACGTGGGAGTTCGGTTTCTGCGCGTGGTATGCGCCTGGAACTCTCAGCCTCGGGAGGAACTGCTGGTCTTCGACGGCGACACCTGGAAGAAGGATGAAGATCTATTTCGTTCTATTCAGGGCGCCCAGCTCGACAACCTGATCCTGCCGGGCACGATGAAGGACGATTTGGTCGCCGACGTGACCGGCTTCTTCGCCGCTCGGGAGACGTATCATCGTTATGGTGTCCCCTGGAAGCGAGGTATCTTGCTCGTCGGGACCCCAGGAAATGGAAAGACCCACGCGGTCAAGGCGCTGGTGAATGCGTTACCTCAGCGGTGCCTCTATGTCAAGAGTTTCCGGGGCCACGGCGACCCCGACGAGTACAGCATTGCCGACGTCTTCACCAAGGCGCGCCGCTGCGCACCCTGCATTCTTGTGCTCGAAGACCTCGACTCACTTGTAACCAAACACAATCGATCTTTCTTCTTGAACGAGATGGACGGCTTCGCCGGAAATGATGGAATTCTGACGCTGGCCACCACCAATCACCCGGGAAAGCTGGATCAGGCTATCTCCCGCCGGCCAAGCCGATTCGACCGAACGTACCACTTCGACTTGCCGAAGGCTGAAGTGCGCCGCGCCTATCTCGAGCACTGGAATGGTTCTCTCGAGCCGGAGATGCGCATCGGGGCTGATGCCGTGCACGAGGTCGGCGAACTGACGGTCGACTTCTCGTTCGCGTATCTCAAGGAGTTATGTCTTTCCGGCCTCATGAGCTGGATCCAGACAGCACGGCCCGGCGGAATGGAACAAGCATTGCGCGAGCAAGTCGATGTGCTTCGAAGCCAAATGGCGACTGGGCGGGATACATCTGCCCGACTTTCATAATAGTAGACTCCATACCGCTTTCGGTGGCGGCAAACCGAGCCGTTCTTCATCGGAGGTATCTGTTACCCTACGTATCCCGACGGCGATGCTCGCGTCGCCTCAGCCAGTCGACGGCGAACCTCCTGGCTCCGTCGTTAGCGAGCCTGGAATGCGCATTGGCTCACCGACACTCGCTAGACGAACCCGCGTGAAAGCCGTATACTCGACTACATGCCGCCGCCCGCCAATGAGTTTGTCGGTGGCTTGATTTGATGTGAGAAGGAGTCAAGGGATGAAACGCATCTCGATTCTAGCGGCTGCGATTTTAATCGGGGGACTGCTGGCATTCGGGCTTGTGCCCGATCGCGTTCTGGCTGCCAGTCTCTGTGTGAATGCCGGAGGCACTGGAAGCTGTTACAGTTCAATCGGGGCCGCAGTTGCCGCGGCCAGTGCCGGCGACACGATAACTGTTGCGGCCGGCACGTACACCGAACACGGCATCAACATAGCGACGCCATTGACGCTACAAGGAGCTGGGGCAGCTTCGACCATAATCAATGCCACCGGTCATACCGCCGGCCTTGTTGTTCAAAGTGGAACATCGGGACCTACTCAGATCAGCGGATTCACTATCGAAAACGCCGGACTGCAGGGCATTCAGGTTGTGAACTCCTCCAACGTCACGGTCCAGAACAACACGTTGTCTGGCAATGATGCCAGCCTCGACTTCAATCCGAAAGATATGAATGCCACCACGTGCCCGGACGATCCGAACACGTTTTTGGCGGACGATTGCGGGGAGGCGATCAACCTTCAGGGCGTCAACTCCTCAACCGTTACAAATAATGTTGTTGAAGGTAACGCGGGAGGTATCCTGCTGGATGACGAATCCGCGCCGACCTTCGGTAATGTGATCTCGAATAATACAGTCCAGAACAACAAACTGGACTGTGGTATTACGCTTGCTTCCCATGCTTCTGGAGTGGGCGCGAAGGGTCCGATTCCAGGGTACGGCGTGTACAGCAATACGGTCACCGGAAACACCGTTACGGACAATGGAGCTGCCGGCGTTGGTATCTTCGCCTCGGTGCCTGGGGACGCCGCGTATAACAACATCGTGTCCAAAAACACCATCACGGGTAATGGCCTTCCTGGAGTGGCCATGCACAGTCACGCACCGAATCAGAAACTGAACGGTAACCAGATAATCGGAAATACAATCAGCGGCAATGGAACGTTTGGTGACGCTGACGCGGGTGACTCTGTTACCACCGGCATCCTGGCACTCGGGGCAGTGGTACCGGTCTCCGGTACCGTGATAACCAACAACACCATCAGCAACGAGGCAGTCGGAATCTGGTTGACTGGTGTGGGATCCGCGACCATATCTGGGAACGTCAACACGGCTACGACACCCGAAATTCAGTTCGGGTCGAGTTCGGTTTCGCAGGGCAGTGGGCCGGTGACTCTACCAAACGGTAACGGGTTGTCCGGGAATGCCGTCAGCGTTACGCCACTGGTCACTGCATCTCCCGGGGGAACTACCGGTTTATTTACGGTCAAGTCGTCAAGCGTGGTTGCTGGTCAGTCCGAGGTCTACTTTGGCTCGGGCCCCGGGTGTTCCGGACTAATTGGAGTTGGCACTCAGGACACCGGCATTGGAACCGTCAATCATACGATTGTCGTAACCGGCAACGATCTCGCGGGAGCCGGTAGTAACAGCGGGATTGTTCCGGGCACTACGTACTATTTCGAGGTCGTTACGATCACATCCTCGGGAGTCAGTATCGATAACAACGGAGGCAGTTGTTACTCCGTAACGATTCCGCAGTCGTAGTTCCACCGCCAGAAGAGCAAACCTAATTCCGTAGAGGGCCGGGTTACGCCCGGCTCTCTACGCTTTCCATGCCGACGTAACGGCATGAAACATGCGTAGGCGGGCATGACTGGTTCATGAGGGCTACGGCGGGCGTGAGGACGATCCCGGTTTAGTGTCGGCGGGACGTCCATAAGTATCATGACGCGCGCATGTTTCCGCCCGACGTGACGGCACCACATTGTTGTCGCCAGCTGGAGACCACTATCGGAGGAGAGAAGACGGTGAGTAGTAGCGATCTGACGGAAGAAGTCCGTGCTCTGGCCGCAAATCTAGCGTCGCTCTGGAATGGAGGACGTTCGGTTCTTGACCGACTCGTCGCTGCCGCCGGGGACCCAAAGCTAAGTCCAGCCGGCGCTCTGCGTGCCCTCGGACCGGGCGAGATCGATGAACTCTTCATCGCCGATCCGGAATCGGTCCACAGCGCATTCCGTTCGCTCACCGGATACCTCACAGAGGAGACCTGGTTTGATCGAGCTATCGACCCAAATCGAGGGCTTGGTGAGAACGCCGGCGTAGCGACATTGCGAGAGCGGCCAATCGCCTACTTCTGTATGGAATACGGACTGGCCAGCTGGTTGCCTATTTACTCCGGTGGCCTGGGAATCCTTGCCGGGGACATACTGAAGGAAGCCAGCGACCTCGGACTCCCCATGGTGGCGATCGGCCTGTTCTATCGCCATGGGTTCTTCTATCAGAAGCTCGATGACGCTAACTACCAAACCGAAATCATTCCCTCTCTCGATCCGGCGACCCTCCCTCTGGAAGCAGTAACAGATAGGCAGGGGCGCGAGCTGCGGATCTCGATACCAATTGAGGACCGAGCAGTATGGATGCGAGCCTGGAAACTGCAAGTGGGGCGGATCCCTCTGTACCTGCTTGATACCAATATCGAGGAGAACGAAAGAGAAGCGGACCGAGACATCACCGCCTCGCTCTATGGCGGAGGCACCGATACGCGAATTCAACAAGAATTAGTACTTGGTGTCGGCGGAATGCAGATGCTCGACGCGCTGGGTATCCGGCCCTCGGTATTCAGCATGAATGAGGGCCACGCCGCGTTCCTTGCCCTTGAACTCATCGCGCGGGAAAATCGCTCGGTAGATCTGGATTCGGCCCTCGAGCGTGCCCGGGCACAGGTGGTCTACACCAACCACACCGTGATAGCGGCCGGTAATGACGTCTTCGAGCGCCAGCTGATTCGACGATATCTCGGGTCGTATGCCCTCGAGGCTGGACTCGACCTCGAAGCGATCATCGGGCTGGCAACACGCGGCCCAGACGATGGGTTCTCCATGGCTCTGCTGGCGTTTGCTATCTCAGGAAAAGCGAATGGCGTCAGCGAATTGCACGCGCAGGTGATTCCTCGCGAGTGGCCGGGCTACGCCGTCGAAGCGGTTACCAACGGTGTTCACGTTCCTACCTGGTTGGGTGACGAAATGCATCATCTTCTCGATGAGTATGTCGTCGATTGGCGAGGTGATGAGCCCGATTGGGAGAGAATCAGATCGATTCCTGATGGCAGGTTGCAGCAGGCGCGTGACGCCCAGCGACGCCGGCTCGTTCAGTTCGTGAATCGGCGCCAGACCAGCGTAGTAATGGACGAATCGGTACTGACAATCGTCTGGGCACGTCGATTCGCCGAGTACAAGCGCGCCTGGTTGATTGCCAGCGACCTGGACCGACTCAGTGCCATCCTGGGTCAATCTGACCGCCCCGTGCAGCTTGTGATTGCTGGTAAGTCGCATCCGCGCGATGAGGGCGGGAAGCAAATACTGAAGGGACTGCTCAACCGGCTGAGTGAAGACAGTGCCGTCGCTTCTCGAGTGGCTTTCATCGAAGATTACGACGAAGAGGTAGCGCGCCATCTAACCCTTGGCGCCGACGTCTGGCTCAATACTCCTCGAAAGCCGCTCGAAGCCAGCGGTACCAGCGGAATGAAGTCGAGTGACAATGGTGGCCTGCAGCTTACTGTTACCGATGGCTGGGCAGCCGAGGTGGATTGGTGGGGAACGGGCTGGGGTGTCGGTGGCGAGAATGATGCCACCGACGCGGAACAGATTTACTGGTTTCTGGAAGATAGCATCGTCCCCTGTTTCTATGAGCGCAATGCCGAGGGCATCGCCGAAACCTGGGTCGCAATGATGAAGAACACCATGATCGTCACCCTCAGTCGGTATAGCGCGCGCCGGATGCTGCTCGAGTATCTGCGGAAGTTGTATTTGCCACTGCTGGCTCAGACTGAAGATGTTCACCAGGTCGGTTAGCAGAGACTCAGTACTTCCGCGTTCTCCCGATACCCGCGAAAGCGAGTGCCCAGCGTCCAAACATGACGAACATCCCAAGATGGAACGGCTGAGCGCGTAGACGCCGGGGCGAGGTTACAATCCAGCCAGTCCGGATGTGGCCGACGGTTCCGCGTCCATCGGCGCGCAGCCGTGCCTTCACTCGAGCCAGAAAGTCCACGTCTTCGCCCAACCTGAGGTCGGGACGGAACCCACCCACCTCCAGAAACAGCCGTCGATCGCAGTAGAGCATTTGGGCGCGAACCCCGAACCACATCTTGCCCACTTCCATCAGGGCAAAGAAGCCGCGCTCGAGTGGGTGCCGCGAGTCTGCGACCACGCGGATGCTGCCGGCGGGCGCGAATCCGATACCCGCGGCAGTGTACGATTTCGCCACTTCCCCGGCCAGAGATGCCGACATCCGGGAATCCGCGTCAAGAAAAACAAGAATCGATCCACTCGCTGCCTCAGCTCCTCGATTCTTGGCATGGCTCACCCCCTCCTCGGGTTCGGACAGCAGTCTGATCGATGGGTGATTCCCTGCCGAACGGAAGGACCGGACCCGAGCGGCGGTAGCGTCGGTCGAGCCGTTGTCCACGACGATGCACTCCAGACGGTCCAGTCGGTAGCACTGTCCCACCACCGACTCGATGGCGGCTTCGATTGAGGATTCCTCGTTCCTCGCCGGGATCACCACGGATATCATCGGCGGGTCAGCCGGCTGCATTCCAGTCCTCGAAGGTCGCCGCCTGGTACCGGTCATCGGATACGAACTTGCCTATAAGTGCCAGAATCCGTCGCAATGACCGATCGTGTGACTCGACCTGCGGGTGCAGATAGATCGCAATCATGCGCGCGCTCGAGGCCAGTCGTAGCATCGCGGCGTTCATTAGCGACACGCCTGTTTCCTGCGCGGGTCCGGCTCCCATAAATCCAACGCTGGGAAACCGACGCCACCGGCCCGACTGCAGATCGGCCATACCGAACATGCCAATGAGATAGTGAAGGCTGGTCGCGGACAGTGCTCGCCGGTTCGCCGGCGTAATCAGCCATCCCGGAGGGCAGAAGCTGGTAGATGGTTCGACGCCGACGGCACGCAGCCGGTTCAGTCCGCGCCGAACCGTCTCCGCTGCTTCAGTAGGAGTGAGGGCCAGGAATTCCGCGGTTCCGGGAGCAAACAGGCGTGCGCGCACTCGGTTCGTCGGTCCCCCGTGGAGTTGATAGCCGGCGCAGTGGTTGAATCCGTGAAGCACAATCTGGCTGCCGAGGCGTGATTGTTCCCGCAACAGGCGGACGAAGCTGGGATATTTCTCCAGAGGATAGCGACCATGCCAATCCGGCACCACATTGAGCACACAGCGTTTCACCCCAATCTCCGCCAGGAAGTTGAGCTGCAACTGGATCTGCTGCTCGAAGGGCGGGGCGGCGTCGTGCAATGTGATCACGATCGTTCTCGGCGCGGAGATTGTCATGTTGCCCCCAGGATGGCAAGCGCAGCCCGTAGAACGAGGGCAGCACGACGGGCGTATCGTGGTGCCGCCTGGCCCAGCCATAGCCCTTCGCGCCAGAACCGAGGTTGGGTGAGGGCCAGGCGTGGATTGAGCCAGTCGTCGGCAATCGGATGGCACGGCGTGTCGAGAACGACGCGAATGCTGGCGATACGGCGCCCCGTTGGGATCAGGAAGCCAGTCTCCATGTCGACAACGTCGAATCCTCGCGAAGCCCATCGTGATCTGGCGTTTCCGGTCACTATCGAGGTCGCGGTCAACATTCTGGCCGGCGTGGGCACCCGATTAATGGCGTACGCTCCGCGCCGCAAGGCTTCGACCAATTCTGGATCGCAGGGAACGACAGTGCCTGACTCCAGCCCGACGACCTCCGGTATAACAACGTCACCAGGAGCCAGGCTCTCGGTGAGCGCGCCGGCAAGGCCGCAGGTGATGAGCGGGCAGTCGCCCAGAGGGTACGACCGCGAGAGACCGATGCCGCAGAGAGTCACCCGACAAAATGGTATGACACTCCGAATTGCCAGATACTCCAGCAGGGTGGGAACCAGAATGTCGATCGCATCCGGCGCGGTGGTCGATCGCAGCCCGCGTGCCTCAGGAAGCGTATCCATGATCCCGGTACCACTGTACTGCCCGTTCCAGTGCGCGCGTCACCGGCCCCGGCTGGAAACCGAGTTCCTGGCGAGCCTTCTCGCTGCTCACCCACATCTTCTCCCGGGCCATGCGAACGCCTTCCAGAGGTACCAGTGGCTGGGTACTTCCCGAGAGTTGACAACGCAAGTCGTCGAGCCAGGCGAGTCCAAGAGCCAGTGAGTAGGGAATCTCTCGATCGGGCACTGGACGGTGGCAGATGGCTGCCAGGCGGGTCCAGAGTTCCTGCAGCGTCATATTCTCGCCACCGAGCAAATAACGCTCTCCGGCATGACCGTGCTGCAGCGCCAGTAGATGGCCGCTAGCAACATCCTCCACCGGCACCAGGTTGAGACCGCCGCCAAGCGAGGCGAAGATCCGGCCGCGCATGAAGTCCACGATCATCTTTCCCGATGGGGTCGGTTTCCAGTCATTCGGTCCCACCGGCATCGTGGGCAGAACCAGCACGACCGGGAACTGGGCCGCCAGAGCGGCTCGCTCCTGCTCCAATTTGGAATGATGGTACGCTGCCGGCTCGCCGGTCTCGAGCGCCCAATCCTTCTCGGTGGCCGGCTGTGCTGAATGTGACGGTCCCACCGTTGCCGAACTCGACGTGACCACCGCCTTCTCCAGGCCGGCGATGCGAGCGGCTTCGAGGAGCCCGGCGGTGCCCAGCACGTTGATCCGATGCATCTCAGGACGTTGGCGGGGAGCGAACGAGTAGAGCGCCGCGACGTGGATGAGATAGCGGCAACCGGTAAGTACTTTCGTCAAATCGCCGGGTCGTCGCAGATCGCCCTCGACGAATTCGCACCGATCATCCGACGCTGGCCGGCGTGAGCCCCGCCGCTCCAGTGCTCGGACTGCATAGCCGGCATCGAACAGAGCACGCGCTACGTGGCTACCGACGAATCCGCTAGCGCCGGTCAAAAATACTCTGTCTCCAGTAGTGACCACTTCAGGTCGAGAGATCTGTCAGTTCTTCCCGGCAGTGACGGGCAGCGCTTCACGGAGGACATCCCAGGTCGCTCTCACCGACTCGCGGGGCGACGCCATGGTAGCGGCCACCGCCGTCGGCTCGTAGCCGCAATGCGCCATGCAATTTTCGCAACGCGGGTCGCGTCCTCGACCGTACTGCTCCCAATTGGTGGTTTCCACCAGCTCGCGATAGGACGACACGTACCCGTCGGACATCAGGTAGCACGGGCGCTGCCAGCCGAGAACCGAGTAGCTCGGGATACTCCAGGCGGTGCACTGAAAGTCCACCTTGCCCTCGAGGAAGTCGAGAAAGAGCGGGGAATGATTCAGACGCCACTTCTTGCGCTTGTCGCCGGCGAACGCTTCGCGGAAGATGGCGCGAGTGCGTTCCACGCCAAGAAAGTGCTCCTGGTCAGGAGCTTTCTCGTAGGCATAGCCGGGAGAAATCTGCATGGCGTCAACCTGCAGGTCGTCATTGAGATAGTCCAGAACATCACGAATGGTGCGGGCGTCGTCCTGGTCGAAGAACGTTGTATTGGTGGTGACGCGAAACCCTCGCGCTTTGGCTTCTTTGATCGCGGCGATTGCCTTGTCAAACACCCCGGCGCGGCATACCGATTCATCGTGGCGCGCGCGCAGCCCGTCAATGTGGATCGACCAGGAGAAGTATGGCGAAGGCTTGAACTTGTCGATCTTGCGGGCCATCAGGATGGCGTTCGTGCACAGGTACACGAACCTCTTGCGCTCTACCAGAGCCGCCACAATCTGATCGATCTCCTTGTGAACCAGCGGTTCCCCACCGGCGATTGACACGATTGGCGCCCCGCATTCCTCGATTGCGTCGATACAGTCCTGAACGCTCAGGCGCTTTGCCAGAATATCGTCGGTGTGCTGAATCTTGCCGCAGCCGGCGCAGGCCAGATTGCACTGATATAAGGGCTCCAACTGCAGCACGAGGGGAAACTTTTCGCGACGTTTCAATCGCTGGGTTAGCACATAGCTCGCGACTCGAAGATTCTGACGCATGGTGATCGCCACGGACTACCCTCCTGCGAAATTACGGTCGCGAACCTCGAACGGCCGGCTGGATACGCGGGTTCCACGAGTGCGCGGCCATACGACGGTATCGTACAATGACCCAATTATAGGGCAGTCCCACAATTCGGTCGAGCCGAATCGGCGCGGGGCTAGCAAAGGGTCATGCGATCCCGGCGACCCGGCCCGAAATGCGATCTCCGCAGTGGTTCCGGCATTATGCTTGGTAGTGGCAATATGTCACGCAGAGGTACATAATCGGGCATCGATGCATTACACATCGGACGGAGGAGAGTAGAGTGGCTGTATCCAAGCCGTCGCAGGAGATTCCGGTCCCGACTGTCGGACGTAAAGCCGATCACATCCGCATAAACCTGGAAGAGGACGTCGATGCGAAAGGCGTAAGCGGAGGTTTCGAGAGGTATCGATTCGTCCATACAGCGTTGCCCGAGATCGACCTGCGCGACGTTGATACCGGGGTGACATTGTGGGGCCGATCGCTCGAGGTGCCGATCTTTATCTCCTGCATGACCGGTGGCGTGCCCGAAGCCGAACGGATCAATACGACCCTGGCGCACGTCGCCGACGAGTTCGGCATGGCAATCGGATTGGGATCCGGCAGGGTACTGCTCGAACATCCTGAAGTCTTGCCCAGCTTTAACGTTCGACGATTCGCTCCCACGGTGCCAATTTTCGCCAATCTTGGCGCCGTCCAGCTGAATCGGGGGATCGGTCCGGATGATTGCCGGCGGCTTGTGGACCTTATCGGAGCCGACGCACTCGTTCTTCATCTGAATGCGCTACAGGAATCGCTGCAGGTAGAAGGGGACACCTGCTTCCAGAATCTTCTGCCGCGCATTGCTAGCCTCTGTCGTGTACTGGAAGTGCCTGTCATCGTCAAGGAAGTCGGCTGGGGGATCAGCGCCGATCTAGTAGTTGCACTCATCGGTGCCGGTGTCTCCGCCGTCGACGTGGCGGGCGCCGGGGGGACATCGTGGAGCGAGGTGGAACGCCATCGTTTGAATGGATCGGTGCGCCGCGGAATAGCGGCCGCATTCGCTGACTGGGGTATACCAACCGCCGATGCGGTTCGCGACGCACGCCGCGTCGCCCCAGACGCGCTCATTTTCGCCAGTGGCGGCATTCGGGACGGGATCGATGCCGCCAAGGCCATCGCTCTCGGCGCCGATTTGGTCGGAATCGCTGGTCCTTTTCTACGTGCCGCCGCCCGTGGCACCGACGATGCCGCCGGACTCGCGGAGGAAATCATCGAAGTACTGCGGATCGTCATGTTCTGCATCGGCGCCCGGAATCTGGCGGAGCTGCGCACTACGCCGCGGCTGGCTCCCGTTGGCGGACAGCAGTTCGGCGCCTTCACCGGCATCCTTTCCTATGGGACCAATGGGAGTGGCCAATTCCTCGATATCACCGACGACGTCATCAGTATCGTCTCGCGTTCGGGAATCCGTAACGGCGTGGTGCAAATATGTTCGAGTCACACCACTGCCGCCATCCGGATCAACGAAGATGAGCCGCTTTTGCATGCCGACTTCCGCCGGTTTCTCGAGCGAATCGCACCTGCTGAGGTGTACGAGCATGATGATCTCGCCCGTCGCATCGGCGTGGGGCCGGACGAGCCCCTGAATGGCAGGGCTCATTGCCAGCACCTGTTGCTCGCTTCCAGCGAGTCGCTCCCGTTGATCGACGGACGACTGCGCCTCGGAACCTGGCAACGCGTTTTCCTGCTCGAGCTCGACTCGCCACGACAGCGACAGGTGACGGTGCAGGTGATCGGCCAGTGACCGAGTTGACGGAACGGGAGTCGGCGGATCGATACTGCCGGTACCTCGCCGGACGTCACTACGAGAACTTCTCGGTCGCCTCACTCCTGGTTCCCTCCGCCCAACGACTGCATCTCGCGCGAATCTACGCCTATTGCCGCACGACTGATGACTTTGGCGATGAGAGTCGGGGAGACGCCGAGGCCAGACTTCGATCCTGGCGGTTGCAAGTGGAAGCTTTGTTCGCCGGGCGTGCAGACCCGGTCCATCCCGTACTCCTGGCATTGCAATCGACGATCGATGAATTTGGGTTGCCATCTGACCCTTTTGTCGACTTGATCGACGCCAACCTACAGGACCAACGTGTTAGTGAATATGCGGACTGGGCCGCTCTACGCGGATATTGCATGCTGTCCGCCGCACCGGTGGGCCGGCTCGTGCTGGGAGTATTCGGGGTGGTTGATAGCCGTGCCGTGGCGCTCTCCGACGATGTCTGTATTGGACTGCAGCTGGCGAATTTCGCCCAGGACGTGGGTGTGGATCGACGTAAGGGAAGGACCTACCTGATTGGCCGCGAATTACATGACCATGGGTTGCAGGGCGCAGTGAGATTGCTGTGCGACCGTGCTGAGTCACTGCTGCAGTCCGGACGGGAACTCGAGACGATGGTTTCAGGCCGCCTTCGAGTGCAACTTTCGCTGTATCGACTGGGTGGCGGCGCCATTATTGCGGCGATCCGTCGCGCCGGCTATGCCACCGATCAGGCCCGTCCGGTGGTATCGCGAGTGGAAAAAATCCGGCTGCTCGGGGTAGCCTTGAGGGAGACGGCAAGGAGGTACGATCGTGTCCCCGCACGACCTACCGCGAACCGCAACTCCTGACGACACCTTCGCGGGCGGTCCGACGGTTCTGAACCCACCCGCCGGCCGCCGATCGCTGCGCGATTTATTTGCCACTGATGCGCTGCGCGCCAGCGAACGATACTGTCAGGACCTGACCAGGCGCGAGGCAGGCAATTTCTACTGGGGATTTATCGCCTTGCCGCGCGAACAACGAACGGCCATCTACGCTCTGTACAGCTTCGCGCGCGAGCTCGACGACGATGTTGACCTCTCGGCCACTTTCTCGCCGGCGAATGACGCCGCCTGCGCTGTCACCTCGGAGCGATTCAGGCTTCACCGCGAAAGAATCGAGGGCGGACTGCGTAGCAAGTCCACGACGGACCCGGTGGTTCACGTTCTCTCGGATATCGTGCCCCGCTTTGGCATCCCACGCGACGATCTGGAAGCACTCATTCGCGGTGTCGAAACGGATCTCACCAAGGATCGGTACGAGACCTGGGATGAACTGCGAGAGTACTGCCTGTTAGTGGCGTCATCAGTTGGGCGCATGTGTGTGCGGATTTTCGGATATTCGGCGCCCGAGGCGATCGCGCATGCCGACGACCTGGGAGTCGCGATGCAACTCACCAATATCCTCAGGGATGTGCGCGAGGATCTGGAACGCGGGCGAATCTACTTGCCCCGAGAAGATCTAAACCGCTTTGAAATTACTTGCGACGATATCGCGGGAGGCGATCCAGGACCGAGCTGGGAGTCACTGATGGAGTTCGAGACCGAGCGTGCCCACGGTCTCTTTGAATCGGGATTGAGGGTCACGTCGTATATTCCCCGGCGTGCCACTGCCTGTGTGTTGACCATGTCGGGCATGTATCTCGGAATCTTGCAACAGATCGAACGCGATCCATATCTTCCCTTGCGGCGGAGAATTTCCCTGCGGAAGAGGGCGAAGCTGTCGGTCATGGCGAGGTCATGGCTGCAGGCCATGTGATCGTGGTCGGCGGCGGCCTTGCCGGGCTGAGCGCCGCCGTCGAACTCAAGCAGCAGGGTCTCACTGTCGATCTGTATGAGCGAAGCCGCTTGCTGGGCGGCAAGGCTACCTCCTTCGAGGTTGATGGGGTCGAAGTCGACAACGGCCAACATGTGATCCTTGGCT
Source organism: uncultured Chloroflexia bacterium (assembly GCA_963731225.1). Classification (GTDB taxonomy): domain Bacteria; phylum Chloroflexota; class UBA5177; order UBA5177; family UBA5177; genus CAVSUG01. The sequence continues at coordinate 988,716 of CAVSUG010000002.1, read as the reverse complement.
GCTGCACCGAGTTCATCAACTTTGTTGAGCTCGTGGCGGCGATGTCCGCAGGGAAGCCTGAAGGCCTTCCAGCCGGACAAACCCTCACTTTACAGAAGCGTTTCGAGGCGACCCTCCTCTCGTCCGGGTGCAAGCCTGGGCGAATCCGTGCGGTGTCTCTTCCCGCTCCATTCCATTTGCTGCCGGGGTTGCTGCGCTATGGACAGCTTCGTGTGACCGACCGGCTGCGGGTTGGCCTGGCACTGGCGCGCGCTCGCCAGCCCGCTCGGGGAGACGAGAGTTTCGATGCCTGGCTGCGACGACATGGACAGACGGCTGCGACGCGCCGCGCCTTTTGGGACCCATTTTTTGTTCCGGCCATGAATGCCTCTCTCGATGCCGTCGCTGCCGAGGATGCGCTGTTCGTCATTCGGACAGCATTCCTCGAGCATGCCGGGGCGGCTCGATTTGGGTTCTCCCGAGTTCCGCTGGCCAGAATCGCAGAGGCCGCCGCCGGTTTACTGGACGGCGTTTATCTGCGCTCTCCGGTTGTCGGACTGGCATTCGATGAACGCCACGAAGTCAACGGGATCGTGCTGGACAATGACCGGATTATCGAGGCCGATGCGGTTATACTGGCCGTGCCGCCGGTGCGATTGACCCGAATCCTGGGAATGCCCGAGGAATTCGGCGTTTGCGGTCTCGATGGTTTCCGCCCGGCTCCCATCGTCGATGTCCATCTCTGGTACGAAACACCGTCGATTGGTTTCGGCTTCGCTGCCATGCTCGATTCGCCGGTGCAATGGGTATTCGAAAAAGCACCAGGGTACCTCTGTTGCAGCCTGAGTGCCGCCGACACGACGGTTGGCATGACGAATGCCGAACTTGTTGAGTTGTGTCACCAGGAACTGGCAACTGTATTGCCGCAACTGGAAGGCGTGTCGCGGCTTCGTGGCGCGGCTACGCGCGATCGGGACGCAACATTCATCTCCGCGCCCGGACTCAGACGACCGGGAGTGGCCACGCTCTCTCCACGTCTCGCCGTAGCCGGCGCGTGGACCGACACCGGTTGGCCGGCGACCATGGAGTCGGCGGTTCGCAGCGGTCGGGCCGCCGCTCGCCACCTCGTCGCGAATGCCCCGTGGACCAAATCGCCGCTCCTTGAACCTCTCGGTGTCGCTCGTTAATGTCGGCCGCGCTTGAAGGGGCCGTGCAATGGATGTTCGATCACCAGGACCCGGCAGGCTGGTGGATCGGCGAATTGGAAACCAATGTCACCATGACCGCGGAGCATGTCCTGTTGCTGCGCTTCCTCGGCCTACCCCTGGATTCGATTCGTGAACGAGCCGCGCATCACATCATGAGCAACCAGCGGGCCGATGGCTCGTGGGCGTTGTTCTTCGCCGGCCCTGCGGACCTCAGTACTACTATCGAGGCCTATGTGGCGCTGAAAGTGCTCGGTTCCGATCCGTCTTTGGAGCACATGCAGCGGGCGCTGCGAGTGATTCACGAACAGGGCGGAGTGGTTCGGGCCCGGGTCTTCACCAAGATGTGGTTGGCCCTCTTTGGTGAGTATCCCTGGGCGGGAGTTCCTTCCATGCCGCCCGAGTTGATTCACCTGCCGGCAAACGTCCCATTCAACCTCTACGATTTTGCCTGCTGGGCACGTGGAACCATAGCTCCACTACTCATCGTGTTCTCGGAACGCCCGGTTCGTCCACTGGGCTGCTCAGTGTCGGAGCTGGTACTTCCCGGGACTGAAGCGTGGCTCACCCGCGTGCCTGGCTCGGGAGTGTTCTGGTGGGCCGACAAGTTGCTCAAACTCTACGATCGTATGCCGATACATCCTGGCCGCAAGCATTCGAATGCGCGGCTGGTCGAATGGATAGTGGAACGGCAGGAAGCGGACGGGAGTTGGGGGGGATCCAGCCTCCGTGGGTCTATTCACTGATTGCGCTCAATCTACAGGGGATGGCTACCGATCATCCGGTTATGCGCAAGGGGCTTGCTGGTCTGGAAGGGTTCAGTCTGAATGACGCCGGCGGTTGGCGATTACAGGCCTGCATGTCGCCCGTGTGGGACACCGCCTGGGCCGTGCTCGCCCTTCGCTGGGCGCAGGTGCCACGTGAGCATCCGCGCCTGCGTGCAGCCGTATCCTGGCTGCTGTCGCAGCAAATCGAAGGCGGTGGCGATTGGCAGGTGCGCGCACCCGAGACGCCACCAGGCGGTGGCTGGGCATTTGAATTCGAGAACGACATCTACCCTGATATCGACGACACTGCCGTTATCGTGGTCGCACTTCAGGCCGCTGCCTGCGGTACTGAGGCAGACGAGGCTATCACTCGGGCCACTCGTTGGTTGCTCGCCATGCGCTCCAGAAATGGCGCCTGGGCCGCGTTCGACAAGGATAATACACGCCAGATCGTCTATCGGATTCCCTTTGCCGACTTCGGTGCGCTCCTGGACCCACCATCGGAAGATGTCACCGCCCACGTGCTCGAAATGCTGGTCCGTCTCGGTTACCCGATGACCGATCCAGCGGTCGCCGGAGGGTTGGAGTACTTGCGCCGTACCCAGCGGCCGGACGGTTCCTGGTGGGGACGATGGGGGGTTAATTTCATTTACGGCACGTGGTGTAGTATTGCGGCCCTCGCGGCGATTCCAATTCGCACGCCGACCATCCACCACATGATCGAAGGTGGCGCTCGCTGGCTGCTGTCTTGCCAGCGGGCCGATGGAGGCTGGGGAGAATCATGCTACTCGTACGTCGACGAATCCTTTGCTGGGGTCGGTATCAGCACGCCCTCACAGACGGCCTGGGCGATCATCGGGTTGCAACTGGCCGGCCATGGACAGCATGAAGCAGTACGTCGGGGGCTCAACTACTTGCGCACTCATCAGATCGACGGCACCTGGGTAGAGCCGGAATACACGGGCACCGGCTTCCCCCGTGATTTCTATATCAACTATCATCTGTACCGTCATCTCTTCCCTCTCATGGCCCTCGCCGCCGCGGAATCGTGACTGTATCCTCCCACGGTATGTCTACTGATCCGGGACGCCACGTCTGCACTGAGACAGCCGTGGTTACCGGACAGTTCGGCAATCGAGGAGGACAAATAGATGAAGGCCCGAAGTATCCAATGGTGGTTGCTATTTTCCGCAGTCGCGGTGATGGCAATTGGATCAGTGTCCACGCCTGCCCTCGCCGCTCCATCGAGTCAGCAATCAGCGACCACAGTGCAACTCGCGAACAACCCAAAATTCGGCAATATTCTGGTTGATTCGGCCGGAATGACGCTCTATACCTTGAGTTCAGAGGCTGGAGGCACCATCCAGTGTTCCGCCGATTGCCTCACGTTCTGGCCACCCCTACTCCTGCCCGCAGGCACATCCGCGCCTGCCGCTCCGACCGGACTGATCGGCACGCTCGGCACCGTGGTGCGCCCGGACGGTACGACGCAAGTAACCTACAACGGCTTCCCCCTCTATACCTTCGCCGGAGACAAGGCGGCCGGTGACACCAATGGAGACGGAGTCGTGCTCGGATCCGGCGTCTGGCATGTAGCCGCTGAAGCGGCTTCTACTCCGAGCACCCCACCGTCGACTGGTTCGGCGCCCCTTCAAACAGCTGTTAACCCGAGTCTGGGACCGATTTTGGTCAACCCTCAGGGTCTGACGTTGTATTACAACACCAATGAACTCGCAGGTCACGTGGTGTGTTTGGGGAAGTGTCTGGGAGCGTGGGCACCTCTCGAGATTGCCGGCGGGACCACCGTTCCTGCGATTCCGGGTGTCACGGCGAACATCAGTTCGTTTACCAATCCAGGAGGAGGCAATCAGGTAACGTACAACAGCTATCCTTTGTATACCTTCGTCAAGGACACAGCGCCTGGGGACGTGAATGGCGAGGGGATCAAAGCATTTGGCGGCGTCTGGCTGGTCGCCCGACCCAACGCAGTTCCGCTCTCTGCATCTCTGGCCGCGCGATTGACTCTGCGTATCACGAGTACCGCAGGACATGTCTGGGGCAAGATTGCGTTGAGCTACAGCCGGGATGGCAATCGGGTACTGCAAACTTGCGCCGCCGCGACCTGTCGATTGGTCGTCCCTGCTGGGATCCTGGTGCGATTACAGCAGACACCCAGAGATGCGTCAACCTGGCCCTTTCAGGAGTGGAAGCTCAGGTCCGGCGCTGGCAGTCAGCGCGTGATAATGGGTTCCACGGTTCAGTTCAAGATCACGGGTGACAGCCGCGTAACAACCGTCTACAAGGTGCGGTAACCGAATCTTCACTGGCGGCGCTTCACGATCGTAGTCGCAACCCGCTTCGAGGGACGCGGCCACGATCGTGAAGCGTCATGGGGACCGATGTATCCCGGCTGCTGGACGTATCCTGAAGTGCCTTCTGTGCGCTGATTCGCCGCCGTCACTTCTCTTGGCCACGCGGGCGGGGTTATGACCGAAGCGCGGCTGTCTCCTGAACGGCGCCGGCCGAGAGCCCGGCGAGATCCTGCATCTTCTTGCGACCGCGCTTCAATTCGAAAAGATACGGTCGCGTGCCCATCCAGCGGAAGTTTTCCCACAGGCGGACCGCTTCCTCACCCTGCAGCAGTTCTCCGATAACGGGGCCAAAGAAACCGAATTCTTCGTCGCCGACAACGATCCAGGGCACGCCGAAGGCACCAAGACGATCGATCGCGTCGCGTTGTTCCTCGATCACATCGTCGAAGGTGGAGTGATCCTCCAGCGCCCGTGCCGCGAGATCGGGATCCAACCTCACATCTTTGAGGTATGGCTGGATTACGGTGCTGAGCTCGTCGATTTGGTCGAACGCACCGGACCGCTCGTGGAAGAGCCGCCCGAGCGCAAGGTAACTGCGATCAACGCCTTCATTTCCAGCTTCACGACGTGCCTGGGCGGCGATCCGGAGGGGATTGTGCCATTTCTCGTCGCGTTCGTTGACGCCCGCCAGGCTAAAAAACTTCCACTCTATCTCCAGCGACCGCTGACGGCGAACCTCGCGAATCCAGAGTGACGTCAGCCATGCCCAGGGGCAAAGCGGGTCGAAATAGAAGGTTAATCGGTTGTCGTTCTGCATCGTGGTGCATGCCTCCTCTATGCATCCTACCCCACCATCTGCCTCAGAAGCGGAATGTCCTGCGACCTACGGCATCCCTGGGCCGGGTGGCTACCTACCCTTTGTTCGCTGTCTCCTGATGCGTTGCGGTGACGAGTTCCCGTCGCAGGACGATGAGCACCAGGCCGGCGACGACGATGGTCAGCCCGGTTGCAAGTAGACGCAAGCTGAGCATGGCCAGCGCGGCGCGTGAACTGGGGACGCCGTAATTCAATAGGATGCCCAGCCCCGTGAGTTCGGTGATTCCAAGTTCCGTGGGAATCGGCACCAGGATTACCGCCAGCACGATGATTGAATAGATTCCCATGGTGTCAACGAAGCTCACGTTGTGCACCCCAAGGGCCAGCAGGATGGCGTAGAGATCGACGACGTAAATGAGCATATAGAGTGCGGTTGGGATGCATTGCACCAGCGTGTCAAGCGTCAGCAGTTCTCCGCCGGCGGTGAGGAAGTCATCGGCGGCCCGGCCGGCTCGTTTCAGCAGTGAGGACTCCGGCTGATCCAAACTGGGAAGGTAGTTGTGCACTAGGAACCAGGCTCCGGTCAGCACCAGCAGCCAGGCGACGACTACACCGATGAGCACCCAAAAGAGCCAGGCGGCATGTGGCACCCCTACTACCAGCGCCACCGGTACCGCGACCAGGCTTTCGAGGCCAAGGGTGGCTGTGGTCGCCATCGACGACCGAATAGCCGAATGGGGACCGAAATGGACCAGGCGGCTGAGGAGATAGTTCTCTACGTACACGCCGGCGGGAAGACTCTTCGTGATCTCACCGCCGGCGAACGAAACCGTGGCCTGGCGAGGCGGTACCCGGATCCCCAGTTGGACCAGAAGTCGGTACCAGATGAAGGCGCGCGCCGCGAGGTAAGGAAAGGTGAGCACTAGCACTATCGGCCAGGTGCGTTGTACCACCGTCCAGAGTTCGGCGGCGCTCTGTGGTGCCGAGGCAATGCTGACGATCCAGGCAATCAGTCCCAGGGCGACCGCGACCGGCAGGATATATTTGATGTTCGCATGCTGTCGAATCCAGCGCCCAAGCCGGCGGATCCTGGAATTAGCCACAGTCGATTCCGCTCAGTGGCAGCAGGCCGGTCAGCTGGTTAAGGACATTGTCCACCGACGCGTCCGCGCGGCTCACCAGTCGGTAGGGCGTGCCCATGGGCGCCGGCCAGTCGACCGAGCGAGGCAGCCACCAGGGTACCACCACGAATGGTGTGGCGAACGCCGCGGCCACAAACCACAGTCCGCTTTCTCCCGTTACCAGGCCGGTGGCGCCATCGATAATGGCAGCAGCCTGTCGGATGGGCAGCCCCAGCAGGGGAACTGTTCCATGGATCGTCGATTGGTTTGCCGCGGCCAGGGTCACCACCTCGAAGCCGCGATCGCGAAGTTCGTCCGCCAGCCGAATCCATTTGTTTTCCGGCCAGCTTTTCAGGGCATGCCACAGATGCGAGACCAATGGAGTGGTGAACTGACCGGTGTGCGGGGCCAGGGCGATGTATGGCTTCTGAAGTCGCGATTGCACCACCCGGTCGGCATCATTGAGGCGTATAGTCGGACGGTAGGAGGACATCTCTCCCACGCCGAGGTAGGTGGCCAGCCACTGTCCGCGCGGGGCTAGCCAGAGGTCGCGATAATACCACCATGGTGCTCGGCGCCTCCAGTCGAAAGTCATTTTCAACGCCAGCGGCAGGATGCGCAGGTCGTGGACGCGCGCTTCGAGGCGGTTATCCGCCCCGAGCGTGCGCAGCAGCGGGTACTCACCATAGATGAGATGGTCGATCTGCGGATTGTTCTCGAGAATACGACTGATGCCCCGGTCGGGGCAGACGACGGTGACCGATGACGGTTGTCGTCGGCGGCGATACGTATCCAGAACCGCCGTGAGCCAGAGCAAGTCGCCCAGGTGGTAGTCGCGGCCCAGCACGAAAACGGACGGCATTAATTCCTGGCCCATATACTAAGACTATAAGCGCACCGTGATATAACCCGGCGGATCCTCGCTTGTGCGCCGTCTCGCTGCCAGTAACAACTCCGATGACGAAGGGAGACCACGATGCTGAAGACCCTGTTCCTGAATCCGCCCTCGATCGACGGTTTCGATGGTGGGGCCGGCTCGCGTTACCAGGCCCGCAGAGAGATCAAATCTTTCTGGTATCCCACCTGGCTGGCGCAACCCGCGGCGCTCCTTCCCGGCAGCAAACTCATCGATGCTCCACCGCATGGGATCGGCGCCGAGGAGGCGTTGGCCGCGGCGGCACAGTACGATCTGGTCGTCATCCATACCAGCACCCCTTCACTTCGCAACGACATACGATTCGTCGAACGGTTGAAAGCGCAAAGCCCGCGAACGACTGTGGGTTTCGTGGGGGCTCACGTCGCCGTGTTGCCCGAAGAGACGCTGAAGGCGGCGCCTGGACTCGACTTTGTTGCTCGCAAGGAATTCGACTTCACGATTAAGGACATCGCCGAGGGAGCGTCGCTGGACGAAATCGATGGGGTCAGTTACCGCGATCGCACCACCAACGAAATCGTTCACCGCCCCGAACGCGCACTCCTGATGGACATGGACCGCCTTCCATTCGTGACCGACGTGTACAAGCGAGACCTGACGATCGAGAAGTATTACATCGGCTATCTTCAACATCCCTATGTTTCGCTCTACACGGGACGCGGGTGTTTCTCGCGCTGTACCTTCTGTCTCTGGCCGCAGACGATTGGTGGGCACAAGTACCGCGTCCGAAGTGCTGAACATGTGTACGAGGAAATGAGACTGGCTCAGTCTCTTTTCCCGCAGGTGAAAGAGTTCTTTTTCGACGACGATACCTTCACCGACAATCGACCGCGCGCGGAAGACATTGCGCGACGACTGGGTTCACTGGGCCTGACCTGGTCATGCAACGCCAAAGCGACGGTGCCGTACGAAACACTGAAGGTCATGCGCGAGAACGGCTTGCGTCTCCTGTTAGTCGGCTTCGAGTCCGGGAACCAGCAGATTTTGAATAACATCCGCAAAGGCATTCGCGTTGATCGTGCCCGCGAATTCGTCAAGAACTGTAAACGTCTCGGCATCAAGATCCACGGCACGTTCATCCTGGGATTGCCGGGAGAGACTCGGGCGACCATGCGTGAGACCATGGACTACGCCTGCGAACTCGATGTCGAAACCATCCAGGTCTCGCTGGCGGCGCCGTATCCCGGTACTGAGTTGTACGCTCAGGCGCTCGCCAATGGTTGGCTCAAGCAAAGCGAGCTCATCGATAGCCACGGGATTCAGGATGCTGCCATCGAGTATCCCGACCTCTCCAAGGAACAGATTTTCAGGAGCGTGGAAGAATTTTATCGTCGGTTTTACATGCGTCCCAGTCCGGTATTTCGCATCGTTAAGGAGATGGCTCGCGATCGGGAAGAGTGTGGCCGTCGCTTGCGTGAAGGATACGAATTCTTCCGTTTCTTCATTCAGCGTCGCCAGTTAGTACATTGACCGCGCTGAGGGAGCGTGGTGCGCCCGGTCCATAGAGGCGGACCAGCGTTTTGCGAGACATCCAGATGTCGTCGGGAAACGATGCCCGCGTTCCTCCACGTTCCAGCCTTCGAGCCCCATCGTGACTGTAAATCTCGAGAATGCCCAGCATATACATCTGCTCGAGCCGCCGTCCGATCGATGCTGATCGGGGATGTACGCTAAAGCCGAGTCCTCGCCCGGCCCGGCCGAGCAGCGAGAGGGCATGAAACGCCTGCGCCTCAACGGGAAAATCGGGGCGAAGCGTCCAGGCGGCGAGTGTGATCAAGTCTTCCCGAAACGCCGGCAGAATGCGCCAGGGGCTGTCCACGGTCAACTCAGCCACTCGACGGTTCTCGATGTGGATTTCTCCCACCACATCGCCGCTTCGAACCGGGGTGCCGTCGGGGAGATCTAACGGCGCGCCACGATAGGTAACAAACCCTAACCGCAACACACCATGGGCGGATCCCGGCACCGGAGGCGCGCTCCAGAGATGCGAGGCCAGCCGTTCCCATAGGAGCCAGATTCGAAGCACGCCGCGCGCCTTTCCTCCGCCCGACCCGCGCCCGAACCGGCGAAGTACGGCGAGGAACAGTCGTTCCCAATCTATTGGCGTCGCCATGTCTGACAATACGGCTTCCCCATCTGTGTGCCCCAGCCTCGCATGGGATAATATGGCGTGGAGACCTCGCCCATGGTGGGCAGTTGGAGGATTGATTGCAGTCCGGAGCGAGTGAGCACGGACCCGGACAACCGGAAGTCCATTGGGCAGATCAACCCCCGGTTCAAGGTCAGGATGCACGCATGGCCGAAGAGTTGCGCATGTTGCTCATCGGGTTTGGAACCGGTCTGTCGATTGCCGGGATTTTCCTGGTATATCTGGTCCTGGAATATTCCAAGTTCCTGCCGTGAGATCAGTTCGTTCAGTGTAATTCGAACTGGGCAGCTGCCAGAAAGGGCCCAGACGACTGATCGAGCACCGCCTGCACCTGTACCGTATGTACTTTGATTCGCGACGAGAGTGGGTGCAGCTTGAAGAGATACACCCCGTGGCCGGTACTATCCAGCTTCATTAGATGCACGAAGAAGTGTCCGTCTGGGAGCAAAATCTCGACAGTGACATGGGCGAGATGCGGACCGATCACGCGCAACGTCTGATGTTCCGAGGGCGAAATGCGGGTGGCTGCCAGGTAGATTTCCAGTGGAGCGCGGTCCACATTGAAATGGGTGCTGGCGGACGATGAGCCGGCGATAACCGCGACGGTGGCCTGTTGCGACGCGTATGAGTTCGCTTCCGCCGGAACCTTGAAGCTCACCCGTGACTGGAGGCTGCGAACCGGTCGAAGAGTGTTCTCCAGGCGTTTACCGCCGGCAAATGTGACCGTAAGGTGAACCTCTTCTCCTGGCGTCGCGGTTACGTACACCGTCTGTGTGTCCCCGGCTCCAAGCGATGAGTGCCTCACCGAGACGCTAACCCGAGAGGTAGCCCCAGTGAGCACGTGAATGAGAGTCGGGTGTACTATCGTCCCGTTCCGAGTGTCCAGCAAACCAGACACTTGAATTCGTTCGCTGCCGACGAGATCCTGAACACTTCCGTTTTGCCCGTTCGCGAGTCGGACTCTGGTTTTTGGGTTCAGATCGATCACGACGGAGCGGTTCCCAATCGTCGCGTAGGCGGCGGACTGATCTCCTGCCACCGAAGAAACCAGCCCTGTCGACGCCGATAGATTGACAATCGATTGATCGTCAACATTGAACACGGAGTAGGCCAGAGCACGCTGGGGATCCGGAGTCGCCTGACTCCGGACCGCGTCTCCCACGCTGAAATCGGAGAATGTGATCCGGTCGCCGTGGCCATCGTGCAGATTGAATGATGGCCCGAAAAGGAGAGTCACTATCGTGTTGCCTTTGATTCTGACGTCGATGGAATGGAGGCCATGCGAGAAATGGAGCCGAAGGACCGTGCCACTGATTGGCGTTGCGATGCTGTAATCGGCTTTCGGACAGGTTCGCGGTTTGAGGACCAACGGGGCGATTGGCTGTTGGGTGAAGTCGAATGATGACAGCATAGAGGCGGCGTGGGCATCTCGGCTGGTGAGCGGGGCCAGGCCAAAGTCGTCCTCGATGAACCGGAGCATGGAGTCGAACTCGAGCGGATGATGGTCGATGAAGTGTTGCCGGGCGTATGGCGAGATAACGATCATCGGCACCCGCGGTCCAAGACTGATGTAATCCAGCCGGGGCGGAGCCACGTGATCGTAGAAGCCGCCGAAGTCATCCCAGGTGAGGAAAATAGCCGTATTCTTCCAGAATTTGCTCTGCATGACGGCGTTTATCATGCGAACTGTCCAATCCTCACCGAGACAAATCGCAGCCGGTGGATGGTCGCTTTCGCGTGCATCTGTGACCAGCCAGGTAACGTGCGCGAGGTGCCCATGCTGAACGTCGCTCACGAAGGTGGTATTGGACGGTACATCCTCCTTCCAGAGCGGAGAATACCGAATGTGTCGAATCGCGTCGAGCGTGGACCAAACATAACCAGAGCTGTATTGCGGCGGCGCATAATACTTCCACGTTATGTGTGCCTGCTGGAGCCGGTCCGGTAATGTCAAGAAGTCGAAACAGGGGCGGGTGATGAAGGTCGTTCCATCCGGCCGAATGCCCTCGACGTGCGACTGTGAGCCGCCATCGCAGCCCCAGGCATGCAAAATCTGGCCGCGTGGATTATCAACCACGTTGCCGGAGGTCGCTGCGACCGCCACGAGATGATTGGGGAAGCTCGGGCCCATAATCGTGGAGAAGAAGTGATCGTCGAGAGTGAAGGTACTCGCGTAGGCCCAGTAGTTGGGAATATCCGACTCGTGGTATTGCGAATCGGCGATGTCGCGACCGTCCTGGATGGCTCCGGGTAATAGCGAGAATTGATTCATCCGCCCGTTGTTCACCGCCAACGCGGCGGATTGGCCGGCATGGCCGACATCCAGCAGCATTCGATCCGGGGTGTGGTTCAACGGAACCGACTTGCCGTTGGGAAGCCTGGCGAAGGTAGCTCCGTCCGCCCCGGGAAACCGGCCAAAGAGATTGTCGAAGCTCCGGTTCTCTTTATCGATGATGATGATGTGCTTGATCGGATACCGGCTCGAGATTCCGGCGGGGAGCGATCGGGCTTGCGTTCCGCCATGGGGAGCAATCGCCGGCCAGAGCGCGAGCGCGGCGCACGCAAGAGCCCCAACAATGGCGGCACGGCGCAGAGCAACGAGTGTGGGCCATGAAATACGCATGAAGGATACATTGTAGCCAGTAGGTCAGCATGCACCTGTGGGTACAATGCAGCGCGTAACACATCTCTCGGCCTTCGAGCGCAAAGGGACGGACGTGAGTTCCATCGAACCGGAGAAACCGCAGTACCGAACGTCGCTCCGAATCGTGGGTATATGGCTCGACGAACAACGGCCCGCGCGCATAACTCTCCTCGAATCGGCATCTGGCTTCATCGCAATTCTGGCCGAAGAGAGTTCGCGGCCGATTCGGAGCCAGCGCGACTTTTCGTTCGAAGAACTTCGGCAAACTTCGGAATCTGAATCGTGGCATCTCCTCCGTCCTCGTTTCGGCAAAGTGACGACCGGAGCGTCCCTGGCCGACATCGGCTATGCCCGCGCCCTGTTCGCGGTTGGGCGCGTCCTCGATGACATTGAATGCGGCGCGCTTGTCCTCGACGAGCTCGATGATGGATTGCTGGTGAGTTACAGTTTCCTCGATGGATCGCAGGGATATCACTGGCGCCGGCACACCACGCAGATGCCTTTCAGCGAAATCTGGGACCTGGTGAATGCTGACTCTGGCATGACGGAGAGCGAGTCAAACAGGGGAGATTCTGGATGGCCTCGCAGCCGTCAAAATTGAAGCTGTTCGCGCATCCACTCCTGCTCAACGGTGCGACGGGTTTGCACTTCGGCCCGCACCAGTTCCGGCTGTTGCTTCGAAAGTTCCAGGACCGCGGTGCGCAGCGTGGCCCCAAGCGTCTCCCTCCGGGCTATCTCTGAAGCCGAAAGCTTACGGCGTGACCGACTGGAGGCCAGGCTGGAGAGTAGCCGGCCCCAAAAAGCGACCAACGTCCGCGGAGTGAAGTCTGCCTGCCAGGCGTCCGCTCCGGCGGACACCATGTCACTCTGGACCGCCTGGGCAAAGCGTGATAACCACATGCTTTCTTCGGCGACAAATCCGAATCGGCGGCGCATCTCGCGCGACGTCGTCAGACGGACAATGTGCCGCATGGGCCCCATCGACCGAGCATAGTAATCGGCTACGGCTGTGAGGGTTTGAACTTCGGCCGCGGTCAGCGTGATCGCCACGGTTGGTGGGGTGTTTCGCCTCGTCATCTCTGATTGCCAGGCATCTCCCGTCCTTCTTGTTATGCTAACCGTCGCGGCTGGGAACCGCGGTGGTCACCTCCCCGATTTGCGGTCAGTGAACGATGACGTGGATGAAGTGGTGGATTCAAGGGGAGAACGGACGCCAATGGGTGGAGAATACGCCGGGACCGTAGGGGTTGCCGCCGCTTAGCTCGCGTCACTTCCCCTCCACCGGCGCAACCGGAGCCTCTACATAACGACCGGACGATCGGTTCTGGGTCGGCGAAGGCGCTAGACCCGCCGTCTTGAACCAGGTACGGTAGGCATAGGTAATCTGCGGAGGTGGGGGATTACCGACGGGTGGTTAACCACCACCCGTGCCATCATTGCCAGTATTCATGCTTCTCCTTTCCGTCCCGCCTGCTGGCGGAGCACTATCTCCCCGCTCCGCCAGCAGGCACCGCCGTCCTACCTCGTTCGGTGTATGGCCCGGCACGTCCCGCCAGGGAACGTGTTCGGGCCATCTTCCTGTTGTCAGGGACGGTAGACTTACCGAGGAAAGGGACGGTCGTGATCGATCTGCACAACCATATTCTTCCTGCTCTGGATGATGGCGCCGTCGATCTCGCCGAGAGCGTGGAGATCGCTCGTCAGTTCGCTTCTGAAGGGGTCACAATTGTTGCCGCGACCCCGCATCTCGATCCGTTGCGCGGACGCGGCCCCACCGCGCAACAGGTACAGGAGACAGTTGGCATCGTACAGGCGGCGATAAAGAACGCCGCCATCGCCCTCACCGTCTTACCAGGAAACGAACTCTTTCTCACTCCGGACGCCGACGCCCTGGTACGGTCGGGACGAGCGACCCGACTGGCCGGCACGCGCTTCGTCCTGGTTGAAGTCTCGCTGACGTCGATCGAACGTCCTATCTACCTCGACGATACGCTCTTTCGTCTCCAATTGGCCGGATTCAAGCCAATCCTTGGTCACCCTGAACGGTACTCATTTGTGCAACGAGATGCGCTGAGCGTGGAAACACTGGTGGCCCGTGGCATTCACTTACAATTGACGGCTCCATCGCTGCAAGGCGAATACGGTGGACGGGTGCGACGAACCGCTCAACGATTGCTCCAGCAAGGGTTGTACAGCCTCGCGGCCAGCGATCGGCATCACCCTGGCCAGAAGCGCTCTCTGGCCGATTTGCATCACCGGTTAGTCACCATGTTCGACCAGGAACTGGCCGATCTCCTGGTGGTGGTCAATCCAGGCCGAGTACTGGACGACAAAGATCCTTTGCGGCCGGATGTGATGGAGCCAGGCCGATCAGGTTTGTTGAATAAGCTGTTTGGTGGTCGCTAGCTGCGTTCTATCCCGAGTGTCGCTGACCCGGGCGCGCGGATCACTCCTCTTCGTCGCCCCTACCTTCAAGCCGCTCCTTGATGTCCTCCATGTCTGCTTCCATCTGTCGTTGCGCGATATGCTTCAGGATAGATCCGCCCACGCTGAACGTTCCCTGTGGATCGACCTCGGTGACAAATGTGAGGCGGGTGCCTTCTGGTGTGTCCTCGAAGGTCCGGCAGTTCTCCAGTGCAACCGGCTGCGACGCTTTGGTACACACCAGTTTCCCGGCTTCATAGGCCGTCACTTCAATCATGGCGTTGACCCGCCCGCCCATGAAAGTTGCGACCTGTCGGAACGCTGAGCCCACCCCGAGTTCACCTGGCGAAACCGGCTCCGACTCGACGATCAACGATCCCCACTTCGTATCGTTGTCAGGATTGCCTACCAGTTCAAACACGTCCTCAATGGATCGCTGAATGACAACGCTGTGCTCAAATTTCATTGCGATTCTCCGGCGAATGACTTAGAAGCGGAGCAGGCAGGTCTCCAGGGTCAAACCGGGACCAAAGGCCATCATCACACCCCACTCCCCGGGTCGCGCCCGCTCCGACCGTAGCAGCCGGTCGAGCATCAGCAACACGGTTGACGACGAGCAATTGCCGTGATCGCGCAACACCTCCCAGGACAGGGACATCTGTTCCTGGCTCAGGGCCATGGTATGGCCGATGACCTCCAGAATATCGGGACCACCCGGGTGTACCAGCCAATGCGCGATGTCGGCAGGCGTCAATCCATGGGGCGCCAGTAGGTCGTCAACTACTTTGGCCACGTTCCGCCGTAATGTTATGGGAATTCGACGCGAGAGGCCCATGATAAAGCCTTCGTCCGTGATCTTCCACGTAATCTGACCCGCCGCGCCGAAGTCGGAGGCGCAGTGTGCGTCGATGAGCTCTGGCCCCGTTCCCTCGCGCCGACTGGTCAGCAGGAGCGAGGCGGCGGCATCGCCGAAGAGCATGATCCCGGGCACGATCCGCATATCCATTGTCGAGGGTACGAAGTGTAAGCTGCAGAGTTCGATCGTCAGTAGTAGGACCGTTGCCTCGTGCGCCTGTAGCGCGGCCAGCGCGCTTCGAAGTCCGATGATGGCGCCGGAGCAGCCCATGTGTCCGATCACCAGTCTCCGGACATCTGGTTGCATCCCCAGGTCGCGGGCCAGCAGAATGTCGAGACCGGGCGCACAGTATCCGGTGCACGACACCACAATGAAGTCCGTAATAGCGTCCGCAGGTTGACGAATGCGTTCGAGGCAGCCCTCAACTGCCTCGCGTGCCAGCGGGTACGAAAGTCGCTCGTAATCGAGCATGCGCTCCCCGGTGGTGTGCGGCCCGGAGTGGTAACTAATTCCTTCTACCGCCATTTGCCGGTGTTCGACCCTACTTGCCACGGACATTCGTTCGATGGCGTGGACGTGCTCCTTTACGTCTGGGCGGTCTGCCCAGTCGTTTCCGAATAGCCGCCGGCAGAATTCGTTGATCAGGGTTTCCTGCCGGTAGTTATGCGTCGGGCTCGCCGTTGCTGAACTGACGATGCGCATTGGATGGGTCATCTTATCCCGCCGACCGAGCAAAGAACACACCTGTGACGGTGTCCGGCCACTTCATGCTGTCAACCGCTCGCCATAGCTGTTTGCTCGGCGACGGCCAGGCCGAGGCGCGGCGCCGTGGTTACGTACATGCCGTCGTTTGCTTGCTCAGACATATTGGACACCCGGAACACTTTGTTGTACGCCTGATAGAGGAACACGGTTCGCTCTGCCTCCTCTTCCGACAGTCCAGAAGCGAGAGCGGACACTTCGAGGTCGCGAATGGTGTGTGCAGAGTCCTTCCGATCTTCCATCCCCGAGACCACGTACAGGAAAGCCTCGTTCATCGCTTCGTTGTCTGAATAGTCGTGTTGAGTAAGCTGCTGGGCCTTCCAGAAGTATGTCTTTTTGCCGTCGTACAGTTGGTACATTCCGGACACGATTACCATCAACCGTAGATAGGCTCGGCGATACGCCTGCTCGTAGAAGACCAAACCTTCTTCTTCTGAGACCTCGCCGCGGATAATGCTCATCAGGCTGGCGGCTGCTACTACGGCCGCATGCGTTGCCAGGTGGACCCCCGTGGAGAGCAGTGGATCGATGAAGCAGGCAGAATCACCCACCTGCAAATAACCGGGACCGGTGAGGCTCTCGGCCATATACGAGTAATCCTGTTCAGCTTTCAGCTGAGATGTGAGTTGTCCCGAACTAACCAGATCCCTAATTAAGGGGCAGGCCTCGATCGCTGCCAGGTACATCTCCTCAAGCGAGGCGTACGCCTTTCGCCTCTCCTTGTACCGGGCCTGATGCTGGACCACGCCGACACTCATAGTCCCGTCATGCAACGGAATCCCCCAAAGCCAGCCATCGTCAAACGACCCATTGGCAATCGAACCTGGCGGCGCGAACGACATTGTTCCGGCACCCGTCCAGTAGCCCCACACGGCAACGTTCTGGAACGAATCGTGGAAGCGCCTGTTCTTCAAGTAGCGGCACGCGATCAGACCGGATCGGCCCGTGGCGTCGATGAGATAGTCGAATGAGATCTCCCCGCTGCCGGCACCATCTGCTACTCGTTGCCAGGTCGCGGTTCGTGGTCGGCCATTGTCGAAACTCAATTCGCGAACTTCGACGCCCTCGAATACGTCCACACCCTGACTCTTCGCATGGTCCAATAACAATTGGTCGAACTCGGAGCGGATCACTTGAAAGCCATACGGGTACTTCAGCGACTCGAAGTTAAGATCCCAGGATTCTCGTCCCCAGGAGAAGTATCCACCGTACTTGCGAACAAAGCCACAGGCCTCTACCTTGTCCCGGGCGCCGAGGAGGTCACAAATCTCGAGTACGGACGGAAGCAGCGACTCGCCGATGTGGTATCGCGGAAAAACCTCGCGTTCTACCAGCGTTACCTGGACGCCCTCGCGCGCCAGCAATGTGGCCGCCGTCGAGCCGGCGGGCCCCCCGCCGACCACCAGAACCTGAGTGGACTCGTTCATTCGTATCTTAATCCTTGTTTCGTAATGAATTGCTGACCAGGGCGACGGCTTTGTATTCGTTGCGCGTCACCAAAACACTCTACACCGGCGGCAGAGTTGAGGAGTCCGGAAAGATGCTCTGATCGGGAGAAATCTCATCCTCCACCGGGCGATTAGACCGCACTGTCGGTATCAACGAACGCGTCTTCGACTGAGAACCACGCAGGTCGATACCAGTGACAGGACCAGGAAGGCCGAGAGAATGACCCAGTTCTGCCACGGATCGCGCGAAAAGGCGTCGCCATACTGGCGCAGCACCGGATTTCCGAGCGGTGATGCCGGATTCGCCAATGCATTCACGTTCAAGTTCCGTCCCGTGGCTTCGAATGACCAACGCATCACGGTGAGGTTGCTGATCCACTGTCCCACCAGGGCCATGGATGGCCTGGCCACGAACCCTCCGCAAAATAGCGCCTGCGGCAACAAAATAGCCGGTAACAGCCGAGTGGCGGCGTCGGGATCCGGAACCGCCGAAGATGCCAGAAGTCCAATCGCCAGCCCCGCCAGTTCACTGAGCGCGAGGGTCAGGAAGAGCGCGCCATAGGTGCTGAACCCATCACTGGGTAGACGATTAGCCGCGCGCAGGACGACAAGTATCATCAATTCGGCGAGCAGCAGAAATGGGCCGAGAACCGCGACCTTGGAGAGCACGTACGGGATCACGCCGAGATTCACCATCCGCTCTCGCGAAAAGATGACGAACTCCTTGCAGATTTCGTTCAGACCAAAACTGATGCCGAAAAAGAAGATTGCAAAGCAGATCACCAGCAGGGTTTGAACCGCGGGAATGGGATTCGCCTCTCCCGGCGTGAATGCCCCCGGTTGGAAGAGGGCCAGCAAGAGGACCGTTATAAGAATCGGTTGAATGAACAGGGCGAACAGATTGGCGGGGTAGCGCACCAGCATCTCGAAGCTTCGCTGCGTCAATACGGCAAATTGATGCACCTGATGTTTCGGGTGTCTGCTCGGCGGGATGGCCACCGTCCCCGCCTGTCCCTCCAATAGAGCGGACGGTTGATCGGCCGCGGGCTCAATTCGCTGCGCCAGCATCACGCGAAAGTCATGTGAATCGCGGAATCGCTGTGCCCACTCGGCAGGCGAGGCATCTCTCTCCAGTCGTTGATAGATCTCATCGAAATCCTGAGCGCCGAAGTACGTCAGTGCCCGTCGCGGCGAACCGGCGAACGCCAGATGCCCTCCCCGCGCCAGGAACACGACCTTGTCGCACATCATGACGTTTTTGGTGGCATGGGTCGTGACCAGGACCGTCGCTCCATCGTCCGCGAGTCCGCGCATCAATTGCATCATCTGCGTTTCGGTGGCAGGGTCCAGGCCCGATGTGGGTTCGTCGAGGTAGAACACTCTCGGCCGGGTCAGTAACTCGACGCCCAGGCTCGATCGCTTCCGCTGCCCCCCGCTCAATTGGCCCACACGTATGTCTGCCTGAGCCTGCAACGAGAGCTCATCCATTGCCTCGTTGACCTTCTGATTCAACTCTTCGTGCGACGTGTCCGGCGGCAGTCGCAGTCGAGCGGCATGATAGAGCGTTCGCCGAACCGGCAGCGAAGTATGAATGATGTCATCCTGAGGAACATATCCGAGCACATTCCGGTAGAGGTCCAGGTTGCTGTAATAATCACGGCCGTTGTACTCGACGCGTCCTGACGTCGCCGGATGCAAGCCCGACATTGCGCTCATCAGCATGGTCTTACCCGCGCCACTTCCGCCGACGATGGCGACAAATTCTCCGGGGAGAATCGAAAGCGATACGTCGTCCAGAAGCTTCTTGCCGCCCTTTACTTCTCGAGTCACATTGGTGAGAGCGATGGCGACACCCTTGGGCTCTACGAGTCGGGTGATCTGCCGCCGGTCAAAGAAGAATCGCTGATCGGCTAGCCTGATCTCGTCACCATCGGAGAGATCGGCGGAAGTGGTACGTACTCCGTTCACCGATGTGCCGTTGGCACTCTGCAGATCCCGGATTCGATATTTACCGTCTACCTGTTCTACCACCGCGTGGTGCAAGGAAACGTGATGCGAGTCAAATACCACATCATTGTCCGGGGCTCGACCGAGCGTGATCGAAGACTTATCGGTGGTCAGTGCCGCTACGTTGTGGCGTTCCACGTCGAAAATGGTCCGAACATTCTCGCGGGTGCGCATTGCCACTACCTCTGAGATGCCGGCGGCAAGCTGCGGCTCTCGTTGCACCAACTCATCGAAATCTTCCACCGGCAAAGCCCAGAGGGACACTGGTGTCACTGTCCTCACGGTGGCGGATCGGTCGCCGTGGGTGAGAAGCGCCTGCTCGCCAAAAAAGTGTCCCGGCCCGAGTCGTGCCAGCTCGACCACGTCGTCGCCCACATGGGTGGTTATCGCCACCGTGCCTTCACGAATGAAGTACATGGCGTCACCCGGGTCGCCGGCTCGGATGACGGTACTTCCTTCCGTCACCGAGACCGGTCTCAGCGCCGCGGCCAGATGAGCAAGCATGTCCGAGGAACACTGGGAGAAAAGCTCCACACGGTTGAGGAAGAGAATGCGTCTCCCGTATTCTCCCCACTCTTCTTCCGTGACGCCATTGGCGAGCGCGACGTCCGACGCTGGCGGGTTCTGATCGTCCATGCCGTTACTCCATCGCTAATAGTGTATGCCACCGACCGCGTGCGCCGCACGGTTCGGCAGCTCGTGACTCCGTGTCACCAGACAGCTTACTTCGCATGACTCTGGACTATGTTGCCTTCTCGTCCTGGGGCATCGGTGCGAGTCGATTTGCCGCGAGATCAGGAGCCGGAATCCCTGGCGAGTAGAAAAGCTGAAACAAAGGACTGGTGGCCAACGTGGTGACGATCGTCATCAGCACCAGTACGGTGAAGAGCGTGGGAGTAATCAACCCTCTCTGGAGGCCGATATTGGCCAGGACCAGTTCCATCAGGCCTCGCGCGTTCATCAGCGACCCCAGCGCAGCGGCTTCTCTCCAGGTCGATCCGCCAAGTCGACTGGCGACCATGCTCCCTCCACCCTTGGCGGCGATCGCAATTGCGAGAATCACAATCGCGAAGAGCACGACGCCATTACCCGCCAGCAAGTCAATCTGAGTGTTGAGCCCTGAGTACACAAAGTACACCGGCAGCAAGAGGACTATCACCGGCGCTTCCAGCAGTCGGCGGCACTCGGTGGCGAAGCGACCAGGTGGGGTCACGGCGCCGAACAAGAATGCGCCGAAGACCGAGTAAATGCCGATTTCATCGGTAAACCAGGCACAGAGCAGCAACAGGACCAGAACCACCGCGAGCACGTTGAGATTTACTCCGTCGTTACGGCCCGCACGCGCTGTGATCCGGCGGAGGAGAGGACGCCCGGCAACAACCAGCACCGCTACGTATGCAATCCCGCCCCCGATCGCACGCGCGGCAATCGCCGGTGAGTGGCTGGCACTGGCCAGGATGACCGCCAGCAAACTCCACGCCACCACGTCGCAGATAGCGGCGGCTCCCAGGGCCAGGATTGCTACCTGAGTTCCCCCGACGTCGAGGTCCTCGATGATGCGCGCCAGTACCGGGAGGGCAGTGACCGTCAGCGCACAGCCAAGGAACAGGGCTGCCTGCCAGGGCGCAACGCCGGACGGGAAGAAGCCATGATCGCCACTGACGATGTACCCCAGCAGACCACCAAGAGCGAGGGGAGGCACAATGCTGGAGATCGAGGCGCTTCCAGCACGCATCAGAACCCGGCGGTTGAATTCGGAACTGAAGCCAAGGCCAACGAGAAACATATACAGCACCAATCCGAGCTGCCCGACCACGTAGAGGATATCGAGCGACGGATGGGCGATGCGGACGGTTCCGTGCCCCGGTCGACAGCGTCAGAAACTGAGGGAAGAGCCAATGCTGCCAGCCGGGTGCGATCAGACCAAGCAGGGATGGCCCCAGTAGCACCCCGGCCAACATCTCGCCAACAACCGGTGGCTGATGCACATAGCGCAACAGGGACCCGAGAAGACGGCAGACCGCCAGAATCACCCCCAGCTCCAGCAGGAGATGAAGCGCTAGATCAGAACTTGAAGGCATACTCGCGAACTCCTATTCACGCGCAACAAGGGATAAACGGAAGCGGCGGTTCGTCGTCGTGCTCGCAAGAGAGTACGGACTGCACTCCCAGAGCGTAGCGCCAACGCCCCTGGACGTTGCAACGTGCCTCTGCGGTCTGCACAGGCGGCCGGCTCAACGGTGCGCCCCGGCAGGGTGGGGATTCTTGGTGTCTCGACCCAGGAGAGCCCCACCACGATTCATGGACACGTGTTCTACTATTGTGGGTGCCGGAATCACTTTCAATCCAAGACGCGCGTGCTCTGCTGATCGCCTATCAACTCGAGTGCTCGGATATCGCGGGGACGATCTCGCGGCTCGCAACCATTCAGTACGATCCGCTCAAACCGCTGGGCCGTAATCCGGACCTGATGCTCCAGGCACGCGTTCCCGGCTACAGTGTGGACGATTGGCAGGTAGCAGCCTACCATCAGCGCCTGCTGTACGATGCCTGGGACAAACAACAGTGTCTGGTCCCGGTGGCCGACTGGCCGAAACGGGCACTCACCCGCTCGCGCTATCAGCCCTGGCATGATCGGTCGGTGTTGACCGACCATGCTGACGTGGTCACCAACGCACTGTCGGAGATCGATGCCCGCGGACCGCTGTGTTCCCTCGACTTCCTCGATCGCCGGCAGGCGCGCGGCGGGCACTCCTGGTACGGCAGCAGCCTGATCAAGCGAGTCCTGCGTGCGCTCTGGGCTCGGGGTGACCTGGTGACGCATCACCGTGAAGCCGGCCGGCATTACTACGATCGGACCGAACGGGTGATACCGGAGGAGTATGCACTGGCCGCCCCCCTGACAGACGAAGATGCTTACCATCGTTGGATCGTCCAACGGCGGCATCAGGCGGTTGGACTGCTACGACCCACGGCCAATGCCGAAATTTGGTGCGCGTGCGGACCAGCCACCGAGCGCTCCCGCGCGATCAGAGACCTGTTGGAGACCGGCGTTCTCCACCGCGTCGAAGTGGGTCCGAAGCGCACGCCGTTCCACATCACCAGCTCGGCGCTGCCCTATCTGGGACGACCGGTTCCAATGGATAGAATGACATTCCTCGCTCCCCTGGACAATCTTCTCTGGGACCGGAAGGCCATTGAATACCTGTTCGACTTTAAGTATGCCTGGGAGGTCTACAAGCCGCCGGCAACTCGTACCTGGGGGTATTACGTACTGCCGGTACTGTACGGGGATCGGTTCGTCGGTCGGTTTGACGCCCGCCTCAGTGATAGCGCCTGGTGCATCGCTCAGTGGTGGTGGGAAGACGGAGTACAACTCGATCCGGACCTGATCGCTGCGCTTCGAGTCGCGGCCAGACAATTCGTTCGGTACCTTGGCGTTGAACGGATTCAGATCGGCGACCAGGTGGATAGCAGCACGCGACGGATCCTATCGACGATCTGAACCTTGATCGTGGTGCCAGGTAATGTCCCCGGTTATCGGAACTCCGGCATGATGTGCTCGGCGAACTCAGCAACTCTGCCCTCGCCCTGTGATGGCCAGCCGGCATAGATGTAGCTCACGCCGAGACCTCGAAACGCCTCAATCTGGCGCCTGATCTCATCGTCCGGCTTTTCCAGTGAGATGGAGGTCGCCCGGCGGATTGCGGAAGGAGAACGTCCAGCCTCTTCTGCACACTGGTCCACGATCTCGGCTTTGCGACGGTATGCATCCGGGGATGCCCAGGTATGCCAGACATCGGCCTGCCGAGCCGCGATCGGCAACATCAGACGCTCTCCACTGGCGCCGATCCAGATTGGAGGGTGAGGCTGCTGAACGGGTCTCGGATAGAAGCTCGCCTGCTCGAGGGTGAAGTGCTGGCCGGCAAACGATGCATTGTCTTCGGTCATGAGGAGGCGAATAACCTGCACTCCCTCTTCCAGGCGCTCGGCCCGGCGACGCATGGAGGGGAAGTCGAAGCCAAACTCGTGGTGTTCCGCCTCGAACCAGCCGGCCCCCACCGCAACCTCCAGACGTCCTTGCGAGACGTGGTCGATAGTAACTGCTTCCATTGCCAGCATGGAGGGGTGCCGGTAGGTCATGCCGGTCACCATGGTCCCCAGCCGAATGTGTGTCGTGGCTGCCGCCAACGCCGCCAGCAGCGTCCATGCTTCTAAACAGGGACCGTTCGGCTCGCCATACATGACCTTGAAGTGGTCGAACAGCCAGATGCCTTCGAAGCCGGCGTCTTCGGCGAACCGCACTCGCTGAAGCAGTTGGGGCCAGGTTTGCTGTTGCTGCGCCGCATCGATACCAAATTGCATTACATCCTCCCGCCGTCTGCAAGAATGAGCCTATGGATCAAGAATACCGCGGCATTTTTACTCCTCTGCTGTCTCCGGTCGGAGACAGTGGCTCAATCGATCTGAATTCGTTGGCACGGCTGGTCGATTTTCAATTGGAAAATGGTGTCCACGGATTGTGGGCGATGGGAACGAGCGCCGAGTTTGCTGCTTTTGACGAGCTCGAACGCGCCGAGGCAATTCGAACCATCGTTTCACGAACTGCCGGCCGTGGGCGCGTGATCGCAAATATCAGCGATGCCGGAACGCGCCTCGCAATCCGGCACGGCGAGCGCGCGCTGGCGGCTGGAGCGGACGCAGTCGCAGCCACGCCACCCTACTATTACCCGCACAGCCAGGACGAAATCCTGGAACATTACCGTGAGTTACGCGCCAGTCTCAACGCTCCTCTCTTCATCTACAACATTCCGCAGACGGTGCGAGCGCGCGTGGAACTGGCAACGGCTCGACAGCTTGTAAGCGAAGGTACGGTGCGCGGTATCAAGGACAGCCAGAACGATCTGGAGTGGTTCCGACAACTGGCCATGTTCGCGACTGCCGGCAGCCACGAGTTTGCTCTATTTGCCGGCACGCGACATCTCATCGATGCCGCCGTCCTGGCTGGAGCCGACGGAGCCATCCCCAGTATTGCCAATGCGTTCCCGGACGTGTGTGTCGACGTGTACACATCCGCTGCGCGCGGCGACTTTGCCAGTGCCGCCCGGACTGAATCCGCCATCATTGCGGTCGAGGCGCTCACCAGCGGGAAGAGCGCGGGGTCGCGCAATGCGGCGACCCTGGGCATGTTGAAGGCCATTCTGCACCATCGAGGCGTCATCGCCAGCCCCCGGCTTTCATCGCCGCTGCGACAGATGCCGGATGCGGAGATTCGGGCGCTCCTGGCGCAGTTGGAGAGCCTGGGACAGCCTCTAGCGGGCAAAGCGTCACAACCTCTGGTACACTGAAACACGCCTTAGATCGGGAATACTAGACGTCAATCCACCTTCTAGAGAGCCGGGACTGGTGAAAACCGGCAGGTGGACCCGTCGAACCGGCCCGATCGGCGGCAGCCCGAATCCAGAGGGTTGCCGGTTGCCCTCCGTTATCTCGGGGCGCCAGTTGATCAGACTGGGCAGAGTGGGTTCGCAGTTGCGGGCCAACGCATGGTGGTACCACGGGGCCAGATTTGCCTCGTCCTGCAGGGACGAGGCTTTTTGTGTTCTTGGGAGGTATCCTACTATGCGTCGATCGACATTCTTTGGTGAGACTCTGCGGGAGAATCCCGCCGATACCGATATCGCCGGACATCAATTGCTGATGCGTGCCGGATTTGTTCAACCGCTGGCAGCCGGCATCTATTCCTTCCTGCCACTCGGCGAGCGAGTGAAGAAGCGCGTCGAACAAATCCTGCGTGACGAAATGGACGCCATCGGCGGACAGGAAGTCTCCATGCCCGTCGTGCATCCGGCTGAACTCTGGCAGGAAACGGGCAGGTGGTACGACATCGGGCCGGAACTGGTCCGGTTCAAGGACCGCGGCGAACGCGACATGGTTCTGGCCATGACGCATGAGGAGGTCGTCGCCGATCTGCTGCGCAAACAGGTGCGCTCGTACCGACAATTGCCGATCGTGCTGTATCAGATCCAGACCAAATTCCGCGACGAACCGCGTGCTCGCGGCGGACTGATCCGGGTGCGTGAATTCGTGATGAAAGACGCCTACTCCTGCCACCCCGACTTCGAGGACCTCGATCGGTTTTATCCTCATGCCTATCAGGCCTACTTCAATGTCTTTCGTCGGGCGGGAATAGACGTCGTCGCGGTGCAGTCGGATGTCGGCATGATGGGTGGGACCATGGCGCACGAGTTCATGTTTATCGCCGATATTGGCGAAGATCTCCTGGTGCTGTGTCCGTCCTGCGGTTACGCCGCCAATCGACAGGTCGCGGCATTTCGCAAGGACGCCGGAGCGTCGGAAGAGCCTCTTCCGCTCGAAGAAGTGGCGACACCAAACACGCACACTATCGCGGCTCTGGCCAGCCTCCTGGAGATTCCAGCGTCGCGAACGGCGAAGGCAGCGTTTTTCGTTGCCGGCGAGCGACTTATCTTCGCCGTCATTCGTGGGGATATGGAGGTGAACGAAACCAAGCTCATCAATGCCATTGGCGCAGCTGAGCTGCGGCCGGCACGCGCCGATGAACTCGAGCGGGCCGGGATCGTCGCCGGCTATGCGTCACCTATCGGCGTATCCGGCGTGACCGTGGTGGCGGACGATCTGGTGGCACGATCGCCCAATCTCGTCGCCGGGGCCAATAAGGCTGGCTATCACCTGCGCAATACCAATATTCCCCGCGACTATCAGCCGGCCATTGTTACCGATATCGCGTCCGCGAATGAGGGCGCTCCCTGTCCGGTGTGTGGTAGTTCGCTCCAACTTGTCCGCGGAGTCGAAGTGGGCAACATCTTCAAGCTGGGGACGAAGTACAGTGAAGGGCTTGACGCGACCTATCTGGATGAACACGGGGAATCGCACCACATCGTCATGGGATGCTACGGGATCGGTGTGGGACGCTTGATGGGGTGTGTGGCCGAGTCGTGTCGAGACGAGAAGGGATTGATCTGGCCGATCACGCTGGCGCCATTTACTGTCTACCTGGTGGGCCTCGACCTCGACAACGATGACATTCGACGAGCAACCGAGGAGGTGTACGAACAGTTGCAGGAAGCAGGCATCGACGTTCTCTACGACGATCGACGCGAGCGTGCCGGAGTGAAGTTCAATGACGCCGACCTGATCGGACTGCCATTGCGGGTGACCGTCAGCCGGCGCACGGTGGCCGCATCAGCAGCGGAGTTCAAAGAGCGATCCAGCAGCGAGACACGCAACGTGCCGCTGACGGAGGTGGTCGCCGAGGTTCGGTCCACGATCGAGAAGCTCGAGCGTGAGATCGCCGATCGCCTGCGACCGGAGGTGCTTGACCTGGAGCGGGTACCATAGGCATAAAGAGGAGCATTCATGCCCGGCGTCACCGGTATTGGCGGCATATTTTTTCGCGCCAGGAATCCCAAGGTCCTGGCTGAGTGGTATCGAACACACTTCGGCATGAAGGTCGAAGAAGAGGGACATTCCGTCTTCCTGTGGCCGGATGGCCAGACGCCGGACAAACCGGGGTCGACCATATGGTCGATCTTCCCGGAGGGCACCGACTACTTTGGTACCGGCGGACAGAGCTTCATGATCAACTATCGAGTCGACGATCTGGAGGCACTGATAACAGATCTTCGCGGGGCGGGCGTAACCGTCGATGAGCGAGTCGAGGAGTACGAGTACGGTAAGTTCGGATGGTGTATTGACCCGGAGGGCAATCGAATCGAACTATGGGAGCCGGGGTCAGGCGCCTAGCGGCCTTCAGGGGAAACCGCGTCCATGATGCCCGGCGGGACCAGCCTGTTCCGGTGGGCTCGGTACCAGGAGAATAGCAGGCTGGCTCCGGAGTAGGAAGGATTCCGATCCAGGGATGCGAGGCAGACATGGTGTCCGCGGGCGCGTTCAGT
Source organism: uncultured Chloroflexia bacterium (assembly GCA_963731225.1). GTDB lineage: Bacteria > Chloroflexota > UBA5177 > UBA5177 > UBA5177 > CAVSUG01. The sequence goes on along the minus strand of CAVSUG010000002.1, from coordinate 961,355 downwards.
CGCGAAGCGGAGGCGGCTCGTGCTGTTCGGCGATATCTCGGATAGGAATCGACAGGAGACCAGAGTTTCAGGAGTGTGGCTATGACCGAACATGCGGTGGTGATCGTCGGCGGAGGGCCGACCGGGATGATGTTGGCGGGTGAGTTGGCGTTGGCGGGGATTGACGTTGCTATTGTCGAGCGGCGCACCAGCCAGAAGCTCGACAGCTCGCGCGCCGGCGGTCTGCACGCGCGCACCATCGAGGTGCTCGATCAGCGTGGCATCGCCGATCGGTTCCTATCGCAGGGGCAGGTAGCGCAGGTCGCGGCGTTCGGCGGGGTCCGTTTGGACATCAGCGACTTCCCCACCCGCCACCCCTACGGGCTCGCGCTCTGGCAGCGCTACTTCGAGCCCATCCTGGCCGGCTGGGTCGAAGAGCTCGGGGTTCCGGTCCTTCGTGGCTGCGAGGTTGTGGGCTTCGCTCAGGACGACACCGGCGTCGATATCGAACTGTCCGGCGGCATGTTGCTTCGAGCGAGGTACCTTGTCGGGTGCGACGGAGGGCGCAGTCTGATCCGTAAAGCAGCCGGCATCGAGTTCCCGGGGTGGGATCCGACGAAGAGCTGGCTGATTGCCGAAGTCGAGATGGAAGAGGAGCCGGAGTTCGGCCTGCGCGGGGGTGGTGGCATCGGTCGCGCGGCAGACGGAAGGCTCGTAGGGATCGCACTGCTCGAACGAGAGCTCGAACACACCGGAGAGCCCACCCTGCAGGATGTCAGCGAGGCACTCATCGCCGTCGACGGGACGGACTACGGGGTGCACAGCCCCAATTGGATCTCCCGTTTCACCGACATGACCCGGCAGGCGGCGACGTATCGCAAGGGACGGGTGCTGCTCGCGGGCGACGCCGCCCACGTGCATCCCCCGCAGGGTGGACAGGGCCTCAACACCGGTGTGCAGGATGCCGTGAACCTTGGATGGAAGCTGGCCCAGGTGGTCAAGGGGATATCCCCAGACAGCCTCCTCGACACGTACCAGTCCGAGCGGCACCCGGTTGGCGCCCGCGTGTTGCGCAATTCTATGGCGCAGATCGCGCTCAGCGGCAGCGACGACCGTCACGAGGCCCTCCGCGGCACCATGTCCGAGCTTCTCAGCATGGACGAGCCTCGCAAGCGATTCGCCGCGATGATGTCCGGTCTGGACATTCGGTACGACCTCGGTGAGGGACACCCGCTGCTTGGACGCCGCATTCCCGATCTCGATCTGGTCACTCCGGGCGGCTCCCTGCGGGTCTACACTCTGCTGCACGATGCCCGACCGGTACTGCTCAACCTCGGTGAGCCTGGCGGCCAGGACATCACTCCCTGGGCGGATCGGGTTCAGCTGATCGATGCTGCCTACGACGGAATCTGGGAGCTTCCGGTCCTGGGCGCTGTAGCGGCCCCCACCGCCGTGTTGATTCGACCCGATGGCTACGTCGCCTGGGTGGGAGACGGCACCAACCTGGGGCTTCCTGACGCGCTAACCACCTGGTTCGGACCTCCGACCGCGGCGTAGCGTGAAGGTTCGGTCCTTCCATGCCTGGGCGGCGCGGAATCCCTACTCAGCGGCGCTCGAGAGGGCATAACCCTCCGAGAACACCCGATCCCGGTCCGCGATCTCCAGCAGAGTCTCAGCAAGCTTGGTAGCGTCGTGCCGAACCAGGGCACCGGTCGCGGTTAACGGCCGGATGGCCAGCTGGGGCACGGCTTCATAGCACTGTCCAAGATCGATCGATACCGGCTCGGCACGTTCCTTTTTGTACTTCTCGTACAGATCACGGGGCAGGGACTCATGGTAGTTCAGTACCGCGCAATCAAGCGCGCCTGGGCCGCCGAGGTACCGATTGATCTCCTTGATGAAATCGCTGGCGGCGAACCCGCTGGTCTCTCCGTATTTGGTCATTACGTTGCAAACGTATACCCGCCGGGCTGAACTGGCGCGAATCGCATCCGAAACGTCACGTACCAGCAAGTTCGGGATCACGCTGGTATACAGGTCTCCGGGGCCGAGGACTACCAGGTCTGCCTGGGCGATTGCCTCCAGTACGGGGGGATGGGCGGCGGCCTCCGGGTGTAGGTAGACGTCGGCAATCGGTACGTCGTGATGGGCCTTACGGATATCGATATCGGTCTCGCCGCGAATCTCGTGGCCGTCCTTGAGTCGCGCGCACAGCGTGGTGTCGGTGAGCGTGACCGGCAGAACTCGACCGCGGATACCGAGAAGGTGACCCGCTTCCTCGATAGCTTTGTCGGTCGACCCCAGAATATCGGTGAGAGCGGTAAGCAACAGATTGCCAAAGGTATGTCCGTTGAGACCGTGGCCGCGATCGAAACGATGTTCGAACAGTTGCCGCAGGAGAAGCGCATCCTCCTCCGAGGCGAGAGCGACCAGGCATCGCCGTACGTCTCCAGGTGGGAGATAGCCGAATTCATCGCGAAGGCGACCGGAACTCCCTCCGTTATCAGACATCGAAACAACCGCGGTGACGTCCGCAGTGGCGTGCCGCAAACCGCTGAGTACGGCATAAATTCCCGTTCCACCACCCAAAACGACGACCCGCAATGGGCGCTCAGTGGTTTCGACTGACAATGGTGCCTCCTCGGTAATAGACCTGCTGTGGAGTGTAACGCACGATTGCCTATGCTGCCAACCCCCCAATTGTGGTTCAGGGCCGAAGGTCACCAGCTCGAGCATGCCGGGGGCGGGATGCGGCAGCCGGTAGAATATCCTGCTATGCGCCTTCTCCTTCTCGGCGTCCTCGTCATCCTTCTTGCCGGCTGTCAGGGCTCGCAACTGTACACCCAGCAAGATCTCAGCCAGGTTCATCAAGGCTGGAACGAGATCTTTCCGACCTATCGCGCATTCGAGACGGCCTACAAGGCAAACGATACCAGGGGCATTCTGACTCAGTTCGCGCGCATCGAAAAGGAGTGCAAGATTCCCGATGAGATCGACAAGCGAGACAGTATCGATCCGAATATCAAGCTCTTCGAAGCGAGTGTGGCGCTCGATGACATGTGCGATACCGTCGAAAGCGCGTATGTGACCTGGGCCAAGCCGCACGGCTATCCGTATGACAAGACAGTGGTCCCGTCGCTCCCTGCCGACGTTTTTATCGGCACCGACGTGGAGGTAAAGGGAGTGCCCAAGCTACTCGCCCATCCGGCCGACTTGCAGTGAGCGGGCCGCGTTTCTCCTTCGCGCCTACCTGATCGTTCTCCGCCTCACCTACAGACTAGAGTGAGTGGAGACGGGGTCCAGGAGCAATCATGCACGTTCCATTCCGGCAGGTGATGGTCGCGATCAAGGAGCGCCCACATGGGTGAGAACTGGGACGTCGCCGTCGCCGGCGCCGGCCCCGCCGGGTCGGCATCGGCCTGCCTGCTCGCCCGGCAAGGCTATCGGGTGGTACTGCTGGATCGCGCCCATTTTCCGCGCCCCAAGGCCTGCGCCGAGTACATGAGCCCCGGCGTGATCGAGACGGTCCAACGCCTTGGACTGGGCGGTCATCTCGAACCGCGCGACGCCTGCCGCGTGCCCGGAATGGACATCATTTCTCCACGGGGCAGTTGCTTTCGACTGGAGTACCACCTCGATCAGCGGCGGTTGTGGGCCAGCACGCTGCCACGTCACCAATTCGATGCCGCCTTGCTACGCGCGGCGCAGGATGCCGGTGTTCACACCTATGAAGGTTGGCACGCCAGGTCACCGATCGTTGAGGACGGCGCTGTTCGCGGTTTCAGGGGCATGGCCGGCGGTGAGACTGTCGAGGTACGTGCCCGACTGTGCATCATTGCCGATGGCTGCCGCTCCGCGCTGGCCCGCGCGCTTGGGCTTGCCGTTCCACCGCGCTGGCCGGTGCGCCTTGGGCTTGTCGCCTACTTTGGGGGTACTCCTCGGCTCCAGGGTGGATTCGGGCAGATGCATGTTCGGGCCGACGGCTACTGTGGCATCGCCCCTCTCCCCGATGGGCAGGTAAACGTGGCCATCGTGGTACCTGCCGATGCGGTGCGTCGTGCTGGGATCGGCGCTGTCCAATTCTTTGACCGTTGGATTGAGCAGTCGCCGACTTTACGAGATGCTCTCGCTGGTTGTGAACGCATCTCTCCCGTGCGCGGCGTTGGTCCGATTGGCTCGCGCACGCGGCGAGCATGGTGTCCGGGAGCGTTGTTGGTGGGAGACGCAGCCGCATTCTTCGATCCCTTTACCGGCGAAGGTATCTATCGTGCCCTACGAGGCGCGGAAATTGCTGCCCACGTTGCCACCAGGGCGTTGTGTGGCCTTTCGACCTCCGAATACGATAGGCTTCGGTCGGCCGCCTTCCGGCGTAAAGAGTTCGTTACATCGCTGGTGCAACTTTTCGTGCAGTACCCCCAATTAATGGAGTACTCACTCCCACGTCTGGCTCGACGTACGAAACCGGCGCGTACACTCAGTCTCGTTCTCGGCGACGTCCAGGATGCCGGTGCGTTTCTGCGGCCCGGCATGCTCTGGTCGGCACTGCGTCCCTGATGTCTGCGCAGCCGGCACGACATACGGTACCCTCGACCAGGCAGCGGCATTCGAACGGATTTCAGTGAAAGCGGTGAGATGGATCTCGAGAGGTTGAAGCCCGGCGATAAGATAGTGGTTCGCACCCCCGATCGACGATCGTATTACGGCAGGTTGGTTGAGCTTCGTACCGGCGATCCGAGTTCGCAGGCAGTGGTGCGGCTGGATACCGGCTGGGTCACGTCGTACCCCGCCGCCATGGTGTTTTCAGTCGACGACCCACCATCTGCCGGCAACATCAGTCAGCCCGAGTCGCAGTGATCTTCTCGGAGTGGCTCGCTGCTACAGCGTCCCCCTTCCCTCGACGAGGTCGATGGTAAGCGCGGCTGTCCAGCCGAAACTGTCGGTTCCATAGCCCTCCCCCGTCATGGGGTTGAAATACTCGCGGTATCCCGACTTCGCCACCAATTCGAGCGTTTTGTCGGCGATGGTGCGAGCCATCTCGTGGTGCTGATAGTCGCTCAGTCCGTGCAGGATCATCCAATTGGTGCTGACCCATACCGGCCCGAGCCAGTAGTTTTCGGCATTGAACCAGTGCGAATTGAGGGCGGTAGTCGGAACCGGGTAGCCGCCTTCCGGCCAGAACCGTCGAGGATCGGCAAGGTGCGTTTCGATGAGCTGTTGTGCCCTGTTTTCCGGCGCCACGCCACCAAATAGCGGAAGGAAACCGGCAATAGTGTCATCCTTGAGCAGGTGGCCCGCGACTCGATCGAAGCTGTAGTAGATACCGTCCTCGGCATTCCAAAGACGGCTGTTGATGGCCCGCGCGGTGTTTTCGTTCCAGGCCACGGCTTCGCTGGGATCTTCGCCAATCAGTCGCGCGATCTCCGCCAGGTCCTGATCGGCACGGCAGAGAATCGAATTGAAAATTACGTCCTGCACCTGAAGGGTTGCGTGCTCCAGATACCGCCGTTGATCCCAATCGACATCTCGCATCTGTTCCAGTAACCAGACGAAGAGATCGTAGTCCTTGTTGGTTGGTCGGTTCTTGGCCGAGACGTGCAGGAGGTCGAGCCGCTCGTACGTCGGCTTGTAGGTAAGGTTGACCCGACTTCCGGCATCGAGATATGGTGGCGAATTATCGAGACCGGATTCCCAGGGATGGACCACGACGATGAGTCCGTCTCCATCCGGGTTTCGCTCGCCATAGAGGAAGCGATGGTAGCGCAGCACCTGCGGATACACCTCAGCCAGGAACGACCGTGCCCAATCCTTATCGTCGGCGTTCTCCCAGATGGCGCGGACGGCGGTGGCCAGGACGGGGGGTTGGGTGATCCCCGTCGTTTCCACGTCTTTGGGCGCGTCAGGAGATCGTTGACATTGCCAGACATCTGGACCGGGAAGTAGCCGGTGCCTTCCGGATTGAACACGATCTGCGGCACCAGACCATTGCGCCATTGACCCTTCAGCAGTGAGCGGATTTCCTCGCCGGCACGTTCCACATCGTAGCGGGCGATGCCGATGGCGATAAAGCAGGAGTCCCAATTCCATTGATGTGGATAGAGGCCGGGAGCAGGCTTGGTGGAGTGCCCGAGGTCGTTGGCCTTGAGAACCTCTCGGGCGCCGGCGATGAGCTTCTTGCTGTCGAGTTCGACGGGCATGGCATCCTCCCTTGACACTGACATCGGTCGAAAGTGGTGTCGCTCGCTTCTGCACCACAGCGTACCACCGGTGTAACCGTTCCTTTCCGCCTGGTCGGGTCACTCGTCGTACCCTTGAAATGCAACGACCAACCGCCGGAGGGAAGGTCAGTATGGCAGCTACCGATGAGGCGATCCTGGAGGGTGCCATATCTGTTCTGGCGGCGCTGCGCGGCCGCAATCGAGATATCTATTCCGTCTGGATCAGCAAGGACCGAGATACAGCGGATATTGCGCCGACACTCCGGGCAGCACGCGAGGCGGGCGTCCCGGTGATGCGCGTCGATCGAGATGAGATCGAGAGCCGAGCGGCGGGCAACCGGCATGGGGGTCTGATTGCGGTGGTCGGACCACGCCACTTCGTCGCTATTTCGAAACTGGTGCCGGCGGGTCGACCCGCGTTCATCATCATGATCGACGGGGTCGAGGACCCATACAATTTCGGCGCCGCCGTCCGATCGCTGTACGCCGCGGGCGCCGACGGGCTGGTGGTGCGGCCACGCAACTGGATGACGGCCGCCGGAATCGTGGCGCGTGCCTCCGCCGGTGCTTCCGAACTGCTGCCAACCGCGGTGGCTGTGACCGCGCTCGAGGCCTCCGAATATTTTGAGACTCGAGGCCTGGTGGTGGCATGTACGGCGACCCGAAACGCGACCTCGCTGTATCGGGCGGACCTCACCGTGCCCCTGTTTCTCCTCGTCGGCGGCGAGCAGCGAGGGATAACACGTTCGGCACTCCGAGGCGCTGCTTTGCGCCTGCGGATACCGTATGCCCGTCCCGATGCGATGCCGCTAGGAACGGCCGCGGCGACGGCTGTCATCGCGTTCGAGGTAGCGCGTCAGCGCGCCGACTTGGCCCTTCGTCCGCGAATTTCGTGATTTAATTCGCGCTTGCGGAGGCGGATACTCTGCGGCGTCACTTCCACCAGTTCATCGTCTTCGATGAATTCGAGCGACTGTTCCAGCGAAAGAATCGTTGCCGGAGTGAGACGTACCAGGATTTCAGCGGTGGATTGGCGCACGCTGGTCTTCTTCTTCTCTTTACAGATATTGATGACGATCTCATCCGGACGTGCGTTCAAGCCCACGATCATGCCGCCGTACACCGGTGTGCCCGGCTCGACGAAGGTAATTCCTCGCTCCTGGGCGTTGGCCAATCCGTACGACAATACCTGGCCCTCTTCCAGTGCGACCAGCGGCCCCATTCGGTAGCTGACGATGTCGCCCGCCCATGGGCGGTATCCCAGAAGGAGGCTGCTCATGATGCCGTTGCCACGCGTCGCCGTGAGAAACTCGCCACGGAAGCCGATCAGGCCGCGCGTTGGGATGGTGAATTCGAGTCGAACTTGACCGTCGCCGGAGGCGGTCATGTTGGTCATGGTGCCTTTGCGCGAGGCCAACGCCTGCGTTACGAAGCCCATATTCTCTTCGCCGGTATCGATGAACAGCTGTTCGAACGGCTCGTGCACACGCCCTTCGACCAGCCGAGTGATGACCTCGGGGCGGGATACCTCGAATTCGTACCCTTCTCGCCGCATCGTCTCGACCAGTATGGCCAGATGCAGTTCGCCTCGACCGGAAACCAGGAAGCGGTCGGCGCGATCGGTGTCCTCCACGCGCAGGGCGACGTTGGTAAGCAGTTCGCGGTGAAGGCGTTCCCCTAGCTGGCGGGAAGTGCCCATCTTGCCTTCACGACCGGCGAGCGGGGATGTATTGACGCCAATCGTCATGCGCACCGTTGGCTCTTCCACGTCGATCCCGGGTAGTGCCTCGGGGCAGTCGGCGGCAGCGACGGTCTCGCCGATGGAGGCATCCTCGATCCCGGTGAGGGCTACGATGTCGCCGGCGGGCACCGAATCCACCGGTATCTGCTTGAGTCCCTCAAAGGTATGGACCGTGGCCAGTTTGGCCATGCGGGAGGTGCCGTGACGTCCAATAATGGCGACCTGGTCGCCGGAGCGGGCCTCACCCCGGCTAATGCGGCCAATGGCGATTCGACCACGGTAGGAATCGTATCCCAGCGCCGTCACCAACAGCTGCAACGATCCATCCTCCACCGTCGGCGGGGGGACGGTATCGACAATCGCCTGAAACAGCGGCTGGAGGTCAGTTCCAATCGTCGTTGGATCGGTGCTGGCGACGCCTTGCTTGGCGATGGAATACAGTACGGGGAACTCGAGTTGTTCGGACTCCGTTGCCAGATCGAGGAAAAGGTCCTGGGTGGCCTGCAACGCCTGTTCGGGATGAGCATTGGGACGGTCGATCTTGTTGATCACCACAATGGGACGAAGTCCGATCTCCAGTGCTTTGCGGAGAACGAATCGGGTTTGCGGCATTGGTCCTTCGGCGGCGTCGATCAGCAGCAGGCAGCCATCGGCCATGTTGAGTACGCGTTCGACCTCACCACCGAAGTCGGCATGCCCCGGGGTGTCGATGATATTGATCTTGACTCCCCGATAGCGAACAGCTGTGTTCTTGGCCAGAATCGTAATTCCCTTCTCTCGTTCCAGGTCGCTGGAATCGAGAATGAGGGAACCGACGTGTTCGTGTTCGGAAAAGATGTTGCTCTGTTTGAGCATGCCGTCCACCAGGGTCGTCTTCCCGTGGTCGACGTGGGCGATGATAGCGACGTTTCGGATGTCCTGGCGGAGCGTACTCACTCAATCCTCACAGCAAAAAGCAACCCGGAAACCCGAGTTGCTTGTCGGGGCCAATTACTATCCAAATTATAGCAATTACTTAGATAGGCATCATCATGATGGAATCGAGAGCCACCTCGCGCCCTCCCGGTTTAGGAGCGACGCCGGCAACAGCGATGAGGTTGCCCTCACCCCGGCACTGAGGGCATTTCCCCAGACCGCGCACGGTGGCCGGTATTTCGACATCGTCGTCAATCGAGACGTCGATGACGGATTCGTGTTTGCAGTCGAATAAGGTATTGACCTGCGCGTTCATGGGACACTTCCTCTGCGGTGGAATGGTGGCGATCAGGTAACGGGCCGGGCGGCGCGCTCAGGCAGTGGCGGTCAGCACCTCGGAGGTCGCGGGAGCACTGTCCTGCACCGCCAGCACTCGGAAAGTACGGAGCTGTTCACTCTTTCCCTTCAGTGTGAGCGGTTCGGTTTCCTCGACGACAAGACGATCTCCGATCTGCTCCCAGGTCCGCTGTCCGATGATCACCTGGCCGCCTTCGGCAGCGCTGCAGAGGCGGGCGCCGGTATTGATGGTATCGCCGAGGACATCGTACTGTTTGCGTATCGAACTGCCCATCGCGCCGACAATTGCTTCGCCACTGTTGACGCCGACGCCGAACCGAATCCTGGGCAAATCGGCACTGGCCAACTGGTCACCGATCGCCTCCATATGGGCGACCATGTCCAGAGCACAGCGTACTGCGCGCAGAGCATGGTCTGGCTGCATGCGGGGCGTGTTCCAGGTCGCCATCAGCTCATCGCCGACATACTTGTTCACCAGACCGGCTTCACGCTTGACACACGTGCTCAGATCTTCCAGATAGATGTCCATAACCCGGATCACATCCTCCGGTCGCATATGCTCCGCCATCGCCGTTGATCCCCGAATGTCGACGAAGAGCACGGAGACCGGTTGGCGCTGACCGGCCAGTACATTTTCACTGGTCGCGTTGACCAAAATATCCACGACATCGGGCTCGAGATACTGGGTGAAGTGCCCTCGAATACGCCGCTTTTGACGTTCCTCGGTGGCAAATCGGAATCCCATGACGGCAGCAAATACCAGTACCAGCGTCGCCTCGGGAGTCACCAGGTACAGCCAGAACCGTTCGTGCTGGAAGGCAATGACGGTGGCGATTGGATAGAGAACTGCCAGACCGATGGCGGCAGCAGCTCCGTGAAGGATACCGAATCGCGAGGCGAAGATGGCAGTGAGAAGGCCGAGGATGATAATAACGATCCCGTTGGCTGTATTCCCTGCCGGCACGATGGGATCGTTGTGCAGCATGGTTTCGACAGTATTTGCCTGCACGAAACCGCCCCAGGTATCGCCGAACGGCGTCTGATGGTCATCATGAGTTACAACTGCCGCGGGGATGATCAGCACGATCTTATTGCGGAAGATGGACGGCGCGTCTTCTCCAACGGTATCGAATGGTACCTGCTGCCAGGACTGCAGTGAGTTGTCACCGGCCGCTTGCGGACCCACATAGTTGATGTAGATCTGGGACGGGAAGGTATGGGCCAACGCCGATACCGATTTGTGCTCGGCGAGTGCCGCGACGACCAGGGGAAAGACAGGGTAATACTTTTGACCGAAACCGAACTGTAGCGGCATGGCTCGCCGGATCTCGTTATCGGCATCGGTCGGAACATTGTCGAGACCCAGGCCGGCGGCGACGCTGGGCAGCGGGTCTATCGGCAGCGATAACGAGGTGCCGCCGCCGACGTCATTACTGGTCGGCCCCGTTTCCAACTCTTGGTTGAGGACCACGTTGCCGGCCCGCCGTATGGCGGCAACGAATTTGGCGTCATCCGCAGGACCGTACGTTGACGGATTCAAGTAGGTAAAGTCGATGCCGATGACCCTGGCTCCGTCCCGGTGCAGGGTGTTGACAACCTGTCCCACGGCCGCCCGGGGGATCGGATAGCGGCCGTTGGACACACTCTGGATACTGCCGTCGTCGAGTCCGACCACTACCATATCGTTCGGGGTCGGTAGCGACCCGCGTAGATTGAATTGCCAATCGTAGGCGGCCAGTTCTGCCCGATTAAAGATGGAGAGCCCCTGGAAACCGAACAGACCCACCAACGTCATCAGGATGCCGAGAGTGAGACCGCCATAGAGCGTACGCCGATGATATGGTATCGATCGAAAGAAGTGCATGGGTCTCCTCCCGTCCCGCAGCGTGCCGTCAATCGTTCGTTGTCAATCACGACGATATCATGTTCTGAGGATGACGTGCCACTCGTCGCCTGCTAGTGGGCGGCGTAGCGAGGTTGCAGGCTCTCCCGTTGCTCGGCGACGAGTTCTTCGTAGAGGGCAAGCGTCTGGTCCACGGTGCGATCCCAGCTATATTTCTGCGCTTCCAGCCGGGCACGCCGTCCCATGCTTTCGGGCTTTGACGAGGTAAGGGCAGCATACAGTGCCTTCCGGTAGCCATCTTCATCGCGGCGAGGGACGAGGAAGCCGGTTTTTCCGTCGTTGATCGTGGTTGCCAGGCCACCCACCCGAAAAGCGACCACTGGAGTCTGGCAGGCCATCGACTCGATAGCGACCATGCCGAACGATTCGTAGGCGGACGGCATGGCGCAGACATCGGCGGCGGAGTAATACCGCGGGAGATCGGATTGATCGACTTTGCCGCGAAACTCCACGATTTCATCGAGTCCCAATTTCGTCACCAGTTTCCGCGTTCGCTGCCCCTCTCCGTCGCGACCGTCGCGTCCGCCGACGAGCACCACCCGGAGCTGCTGGCGCAGCCCGGCCGGCAAACCGCCAATGGATCGCAACAGCACATCCAGACCCTTCAGCTTGTCCTGGCGGCCAACGAACAGAATGACGTACCGTGCTGCTAACCCGAGAGCGCGGCGAGACTCTCGTTTGTCGTGCGGCACGAATAGATCGAGATCGACACCAGGAGGAATGACCTCGTACTGCTGTGGTGAGCGCCCGTACAGGAGCGCCATTTCCTCCGCTTCGCCCGCGGTGGCGCCGACCACCGTGTCGGCTCGACCGATCAGGCAGCGCTCCCCATCAAAGCGAAGATCGGACTCGTCTCGATCGACTTCGCCCATGTAGTGTTCCTTCAATTTGACCAGGGTGTGGAACATGTGAATGAGCGGGATGCTCTCTCCGCATTGCCGGCGGTACCGCATGGCCACGATGCCCGACAGCCAGTAGTGGCTGTGGAGCACGTCGTAGTCGATCCGCTCGTTCTTGACGAACGCATTCATAGCTGATACCAGGGAGGGCACATGTAACGGCAATGTGCTCTTGGGCAGTCGACGTCGCGGACCGGCGGCCAGACTGATGATGCGGACACCCGGTGCCAGCTCCACCACCGGCGGCATGATCCCATCGGTGCGTCGAGTGAAAATGTCCGTCGCCACGCCGCGATCGGCGAGACCGGTTGCCAGCCGGCGCACGTAGAGATTCATCCCCCCGGCATCGGCACGTCCCAAGGGAGCAACCGGAGAGCTATGCAGGGCCAAAAGGGCGACTCGCCTGACTCCCAGATTAGACGCCACGGTATCTGAGTACCGGCTGAGTGGTCTTCAGTGCATCCGAGAGTGCCACTTCGCCGCCAAAAGTAAAGTCGTTGATTTTCCAGGTGCCGTTAAAGGTATCGAGCTCGACCAAGCTCCATGGGGCGGGCTGAGACCAACCCCGAGTAAGCAGCACACCGTGTCCGGCGATGTCTGCGGTGTACTTCACGCATCGAACGTTGGCGCCCTGGAGCCAGGTAGTGAACAGGCTCGGATCTCCAGTCTGACCCTCGCCATCGCCGAGCATCCCATACCGGAGCCCGGTGTTGTACTGGTAGTACGGAAGGTCGCTGGTGAGGCTGGAGGTGTCGTGGCTGGAAAGCGCGCGGCAGATCGAGTTGACGAAGGCAAGGTACCCCGCGTTGACCACCACAGTAGGCGTGGGTTGGGCCGGGGGCGACACGGAAGTACGTCGGGTGACTGGCGTGGCCTTCGCCGGCGGGATCGGAGTGTTGGACGGCGCGGGAGTGGATGTTGCCGTAGAACCACCGGCAGTCGGATTGCCACCGCCACATCCGGCAAGCGCGATCGCCAGTAGCCCGATCGCGGCAAGTCTGTACACCTGGCCTCCTGTCGCGGAAAAGCGCAGGCTCCGGACGCCTGCGCACTCGTGTTCCAATTCTACCACCAGTCCGGAGGATGTCCCCTCAGCGGACTACTGATAACGAACGCGCCAGCAAGTCGAAGGAATACGTCCCTGGATGGTAAAGCTCGCCGTCCAGATCGAGCGGAGTTGCCGCCGAGGGACGAATCTGTACGTTCGATCCTCGTAACCAGAGAACCTTGGGATGCTTGACATGGAGTCCGGGATATATTTTCCAGATCTGGGAGACGAGCTGAGCGCGCGAGAAGTCGCCCAGAATGAGGATGTCGAACTGCCCGTCGGTCATCGACGCCGACGGTGCGATTTTCATCCCCCCGCCGAAGTACCTACCGTTGGCCACGATAGCACTGACCAGCGGACCCGCATACACTTCGATTCCTCCGACCAGGACCAGTGCTTCAACTTTGGAATCGACCATCGCGGTGCCAACGGCGGCCAGCAGGTACGAAAGCCGTCCCGGCCAGGCGTCGGCGAACCGAGCTTCACGCGCCACGACCGCCGCCCCCAGCCCGGTTTCGGCAAAGTTGACGAACACCTTACGATCGGACCAGGTTCCCACTCCCACATCGAGTGACGTGGTGTGACCGGCGGCAATGGCCCGAGCAATGGCACGTGGCCGGTAGGGAAGTCGAGCGTTCCGCACAAAGTCCATACCGGTGCCCGCGGGCACCACCGCCAGACGGAGGCCGGGATGGGGGGATGTCGCAGAGAGAAGTCCGTTGACCACCTCGTGCACGGTACCATCGCCACCGGCGGCCACGATGGTGGTATAGCCCTCATCGACGAGAGCACGACTGATATCAGTGGCATGCCCCCGCTGGCTCGTGATCCGGGTTGTTGGTTGGATGCCATGAAGCACGAGATCGGTCTCGGCTCGGCGCCACCGTTCCAGTGCCCGACCGCCTCCAGCTGCTGGGTTTACCACCGCGGCAACACGTGGCTGGGATGATGTCACCATTGATTGTCGACCGTTGTGCCCCCAGATAGAAGCGCGCTACTATACGGTCAACCGCCGGGAATGCGACCGAATGATGCGGCTTCCGCAGCCGTTATTTTTGGGAAATGTCCGCTATTTCGCTCTGCTATACTAAGCTACCAACAGCCCAGAGAAAGGGATGGCCCGCCTTTTGGCCAAGCGACAACAACTAGAACTATCTCCCCTCGCGACGGAACGTATCACCAGGGTTGTCCGCAGTATGGCCGAAGATCAGGTGGAGCGTGGCGTCGAACTCGGGCATCCCATGCACTGCGATAGCTGCGACCTGGATAAAGCTCCCGGTGGTGCGGCGCTGTATGGCGCCTACAAATTCTGTAACGACTGTCTGCTCGACTTCACGCTGGCGATAGCCAGTGGCGCCGTGGGCAATGCAGCCGAGTACATGACCCGGCAGTCGGATGATGAACATCTCACTCCGCCTTCGGACCTGGAGACCCACCGAGAGCGCCATGTTGTCTCCCTGAATCCACTGCAGGGGCGCGACAAGCTGATGCCGCGCAACGAGCCGTGTTAGCGCGGGGACGATCGTGGCGCAACGAAGTAAAGGTTGGGGACTAGCAGGACTCGGTAGTGGCGGGCGCCGCAAGGTGGATCTGGCTGAACTCCGCCGCCTCGAGGAAAAGAAGACTGGGCTCGAACGGGCTACCCAGCACTGGGTTGGCCTGTTGCGCGAAATGGAAGCCAGTGGTGAATCCGGCAAACCGGATTACGAGCGGTACTATCGCGCCTACCTGGATGCCAAGCAGCTAGAGAAGCAGGCCGATCTCCAGTTGTTCAATGTTCGTCAGGGCCTGGTATCGCGATGACGAACCGCGAGAAGCTTCGCATCGTCATCATGGGCTGCGGTCTCACCGGGTCGATGCTTGCCGGGATGCTCGAGGAAGCCGGACATGATGTCACTATCGTGGATTGGACGCCGGGAGCGTTTTCACGCTTGCCGGATGCATTCGCCGGGCGCACCGTACTTGGCAACGCACTCGACCAGGACGTTCTGCGCAGCGCCGGTGTCGGCGAATGTGACGTGTTCGTGGCCGCCACCAGTGGCGACAATCGCAACGTCGTTGCCGGGGAGATCGCACAGACGGTTTTTCAGGTGCCCAAAGTTGTCGCCCGCATCAAGGACCCCAGCCGGGCCGGGTTCTTCAACCGGCGTGGCCTGCGGGTTGACTGTCGCACGCGACAGGGTGGTGAGTTGTTGCTCGAGCTAGCCGAGAAGGCGTTGTTAGAGCAACCGGCGTAACCGGTCTCGATCGCCCATACCAGGCACCCGTCCGCGCTTTGCCACTGGCTTCCCTTCAATCTCGCGGATATCGGCGGTGTAGTCGATCGGTGGCGCGGCGCTGATGTAGCTGCCCACGCCGAACGAATCGATAGGCGCCTTCTCTTCGGCGAAGCCACGGATCCGCTCTGGCGTGATGCCGCCGGAAACGACGATCTGCACCGTTGAATAGCCGGCCAGGTCCAGGCGGGCCCGCACTTCAATTACCAGGGCAGATGTCACTCCGCCACGTTCATGTGGTGTATCCAGGCGGACGCCATCGAGAGCGTCTCCCAACGCCGCTGCCACGCGCACGCTTTCAATCGCCTCGTCCTGGAATGTGTCGACGAGGACGATGCGTGGTACTTCGGCGGGAATCACCCGATCGAATGCCTGTGCCGCTACCAGGGTATCGCCGACTATCAGCATCAATGCATGGGGCATCGTTCCGGAGGCCACGGTACCGGCCAGAGCAGCCCCTAGCGGCGTCGAACCGGTAACGCAACCGCCAATCACGGCGGCGTAATCCATGATGGCGGCGACATTGGGATGGACGTGTCGAGCGCCGAAACTGACGACGGGAATATTGCCGGCCGCCGACGTGACTTCTCGCGCGGCGGTGCACCACCCGGAGCAGGAGGCCAGCGTTCCCAGAATCGCCGTCTCGTACAGTCCGAACGATCGGTACCTGCCATAGATCTGCAGAGCACTTTCCCCGCGCTCGATCGGCTCCCCTTCGGTCAACGCCCAGAGTTCACCGGCGAATCCGGCGGATTGCAGGATCTGCTCCACCTGGCGCGACCCGCAACAGTATCCGGCTCGACCGGCGAAGATCTCCATGCCGACGAACGGATCGAGATCGAGGGCGGCCAGCACGTCACCGGTCCGGCAAAAGTAGACGTCGGCCGTCTCACCGGAGACGACTTCGGGAATGAGCGGGAACGTTTCGCCGCTGCCGCGATTGTTCATGCACCGAAAGTTCCGCGCCGCGGCCCGAAGGCCGCGGCGCCCGAGCTACTGTTCAGGCCGAATAGGTGCTCGCTGCCTCTGCCATGCCCATGATCTCGTCGAATGCCGGGCCCTCGATGGTTTCGAGGCTCATGAGCTTCTCCGACACCGTCACCAGCTTGTCCTTGTGTCTGATGAGAATCTCGCGGGCCACGCTGTAGGCGCGATTGATCAGATTCCGGACCTCGGCATCGATCTCCTGGGCCACCGCCTCGCTGTAGTTGCGCTGCTCGCCGATCTCGCGGCCGAGGAAGACCATCTCCTCTTTCTTGCCGAGCGCCAGCGGCCCGAGCTTCTCGCTCATGCCGTACTGGGTCACCATCTGCCGGGCCAGGTTGGTGGCCCGCTCGATGTCGTTCGAGGCGCCGGTGGTGACTTCGCCGAAGATCAACTGCTCGGCGGCATGCGCCGCCCAGACTCCAGGCGAGTGTCTCCTCGAACTGCGACTTGGTGTAGAGATACCGATCCTCTTTCGGCAGGAGGCGGGTGTAGCCGCCGGCCAGGCCGCGCGCGACGATGGTGATCTTGTGCACCGGATCGAGGTTCGGCAGCATGCGCGCCACCAGAGCGTGCCCGACTTCGTGGTAGGCCGTGATCGCCTTTTCCTTCTCGCTGATGATCCGGCTCTTGCGCTCCGGGCCGGAGATGACGCGGTCGATCGCCTCTTCCAGCTCGTTCATACCGATCGCCTTCTTGTTGCGGCGAGCAGCCAGGATCGCCGCCTCGTTGAGCAGGTTGGCCAGGTCGGCGCCACTGAAGCCAGGCGTCTGCTTGGCCAGCGTGCCCAGAGCTGACATTCTTCTCGAATGGCTTGCCGCGGGCATGGACTTCCAGAACCTGATTGCGACCCCGAATGTCGGGATTGTCCAGCACGACCTGACGGTCGAAGCGGCCCGGGCGCAGCAGCGCGGGATCGAGCACATCTGGTCGGTTGGTGGCCGCGATGACGATGACATTGGTGTTGGTGTCGAAGCCGTCCATCTCCACCAGAATCTGGTTCAGCGTCTGCTCGCGTTCGTCGTGGCTACCGCCGAGGCCGGCGCCGCGCTGGCGGCCCACGGCATCGATCTCGTCGACGAAGACGATGCAGGGCGCGTTGCGCTTGGCCTGATCGAACAGATCGCGTACCCGGCTGGCGCCGACGCCGACGAACATCTCGACGAATTCGGAGCCACTGATGGAGAAGAACGGCACGCCGGCTTCGCCGGCAACGGCGCGAGAGAGCAGCGTTTTGCCGGTGCCGGGAGGGCCGACCAGCAGGACGCCGCGAGGAATGCGCGCGCCGAGCGCGGCAAATTTATCGGGATACTTGAGAAACTCCACCACCTCGGCGAGTTCCTGCTTCGCCTCCTCCACCCCGGCGACATCGGCGAACGTGATCGTGGGCCGGTTGCCCGGCAAACATGCGGGCCCGGCTCTTGCCGAAGGAAAGTGCCTGATTGTTGCTGCCCTGCGCCTGGCGCATCATGAAGAAGATCAGGGCGCCGAAGATGAGCAGCGGCAGGAAGCCAATGATGGTGCCAATCCAGTTGCCGATCTGGCTCGGCTGGTTGACGTGGATGTGCACTAAATTCGTAAAGGAGCCGCCACGAGTCGGAATGCCTGACTGATTGAGGAAGGTGATCAGATTGTCGTGATCGCCCAGCGTCGATTGATATTTGGTCGGTCCGCCATCCTGCAAGGTGATATTCTGACCATCTTCGGTCAGGTTCACCTGAGTGTGATTTTGTAGATCGGCTTTGATCAGGGCGACGAGACTCGTCGATCCCCCGGTAAGGTCGATGGTCTTGGTCGAGGGGCTCTGATTGCGGAACACCTGGAAAGCAATCGCCAGGACGAACACCATGACGATCAGCCAGATAAAACTATTGCGAAACCACTTTGCATCCATGCGGTGAAGTTACTCCAGGAAGCGATGACGGGGAAGAGTTCATGGTAATCCTACGGAAACCGGGGCATTCTACCACGATTTGAGGCCGAAATCGGCTGGCAGTGCAGGTGCACGATACGGGTCGTCGAAGCCGTGATTGCTACCCGTTCATCGAGCACGAATCCTGGAACCCATACCGGGTGACGTCCATTCTCGACCACGGCGATCGAATCGCGCTCGTCCGCCGGTACGTGGCAATCGGTGAGGATATCCTGTAATTTGCGACTCCCACCCAAACCCAGGGGCCGGATACGATCTCCAGGCCGGCGGGCTCGTATGGTGAGAACCTGTTCCAGTGCATCGGCATCGCAGAGTGCATGGTAGGGCCCGCAGACAGTGAGCAGCCGGTCGATTTTGATGCGGTCCAGGGCGACGGGTGCTCCGGCGCTAAGCGCGCCGACCGGCGACTCAACCCGGCCCGGAATCGTGAGCTCAACGGGTGCCCTGGCGGAAAACACATTGGGCCGGTCAACGCCAAACTCGATGTACCGGTCGGTGGCGTGTAGATGCACCCCTGGCAGGTCGAGTTGCATCGGCCTACCCAATCTGGCCGCGTTGATCAGAGCGATCGCGGCGGCCAGGTGACTCTCGCCGAGGGCCGGCGTCTCCGCGGTTGCCAATTCGACCAGTTCGCGCAGCGTGGCCCGTTGCAGACTCGGATGCAATGTCCGCCAGAGTCTCGCGTCTGCCTGGAGTGACGCCGCTCGGCGCTGAGGTAATCAGCCGGGCCAGAGCCAGATCGGTTTCTTCGGCGAGATAGGCTCCATCGGCCTGCAGCAGGAGTGCAGTGCGGGCCATCGCCGCGACGGCCTGAGGCGCTACCCGCTCAAGCACCGGAATCAGACGTGCCCGTATCATATTGCGCTGATGCTGCTCGTCGAGATTCGAACTATCCAGCCGGTAGCCCAGTCCCCTGCTCTGGAGGGCGGCCAGCACGGTCTCATGCCGCACCGACAGGAAGGGTCGCACCAGGGCCCCGTTTCGAGCGCGCACGCCCATGAGCCCCGATAGCCCGGTGCCGCGGGTGAGTCGCATCAGTAAGGTTTCCGTCTGGTCGTCGGCAGTATGCCCGGTAAGGGTGACATCTCCATTCCAGGCACGCCGGAGATCATCGAGGGCCGCATATCGCTGCTCGCGCGCGGCGGTCTCGATCGACAGGTGCCGCGTTCTGGCATGATCTCGCGTGTCAACCGACACCACGTCGAGGGCGACGTCCAGGTCCCGACAGAGCGACCGAACGAATGCTTCGTCGGTTTCCGACGCCTCGCCGCGCAAGGCATGATTGATATGCGCGGCGCGAACCTGCCAGCCCGGTCGGTGCTCGCCGGCAATGTGCGCGGCAGTGTCGAGCAGCGCCGTCGAGTCGGGACCGCCCGATACTGCGATCTGCAATCGGCACACCGCCGGAAGGCCACAATCGAGCACTGCCTGTATCAGCCTGTCAGTGGGTGTCAAGCTATTCATGGGTCGGGTAAAGGGGGCCGGGTCACCCGGACTCCCCTCCCCTCAGAACCGGACGTGCGACTTTCACCGCATCCGGCTCAAGCAAGTCGCTAACTTCACTGCTCATGGTTTTGTGTCGGTGTATCTGTTGATGGCAATACAGGTGGCGTAAGACCAGATTTTCCGGGCGGTTGGTTCCGCCCCGGCTTCTGGGCACGATGTGGTGAATGTGTAGTTCTTCCTCATTGAAGAGGCTGCCTCCACACTGTTCACACCGGAAGCTCTGCCGTTGGGCGACTCGACGGTGGCGGGGTGATAGCTCACTCGCGGCCTGTGCCCGTCGTTTGAGCCAGTATTCCACCAGCGTCGGATCATCCGGCGAGGCTTCTCCCTTGACCAGGGCATGGCGTTCAATCGGATACCAGCGATACTTCCACAGGAAGGCCCCTGTTGCTTTGTCGCCAAAGGTCCAGCGGTCCTCTCGATATGTCAGTTTTCCCCAATACCGGTTTCGCGTCCATGCTGCTGGCTTGGTGGGATGGCTGAACTTCACCCATCGGACTTCTCGTTTGAACATCCAGTCATCGAGCTTGTCGAACGCTCGTGATGACACCGTATGCCGGTAGTAATTCGCCTGTCCCCGAATGATCGGGTTGAGCTGTTGTACTACCCGGTTAATGTTGTGTCCCTTGAGCGCCATCCACTCGCTTCGGAGCTTATCCCGGACGTTCTGGAGCGACTTCTTGCTGGGTGTGATCAGCAGTTTATACCCGGTTGGCCGGGTTGGGTCTTGGTAGTGCCTGATGGTGAATCCCAGGAAGTCGAAGCCGTCCACCAGGTGAACGATGCGGGTCTTCTCGGTCGAGAGGGTCAACCCGCGATCCTTCAGCCAGGTCTTCAGTTCCTCGATTGCTTGTACGGCGTCTTCTCGGGATTCGCAGAACACGACAAAGTCATCTGCGTATCGCACCACGGCGCGGGTTGAGGTAATCTCCCCGAGCTTGTTGCGTTTCACCCCCATGGCCTTTTCCAGGCCGTGAAGGGCAATGTTCGCCAGCAAGGGGCTGATTACTCCACCTTGCGGTGTTCCCGCGTCCGTGGGGTGAAAGACATCGGCGTCCACGTATCCTGCCTTGAGCCATTGTCGGATCAGTTCGATTCCGGGGACTGGTCCGATGGTGGCAAGGAGGTGTTCGTGGTCGATGTTGTCAAAGGCCCCCTTGATGTCGGCATCCACGACCCACTTCTTACGCTTGTTGGGTCGGGCGAGAAGGTAGATTTTCCCAATGGCATCATGGCCGCTGCGCCCCGGTCGGAATCCGTAGCTGCTGCCTTCAAACCGTGCTTCCCAGCTTGGTTCGAGGGCATTCTTGACCATCGCCTGTAAGGCGCGGTCACGCATCGTCGGGATGCCGAGCGGTCGTTGTTTGCCGTTTGCCTTGGGAATGTACACCCGTTTGGTGGGCTTGGCCTGCCATGGCTGGTAGGTGCCAAGCTCACTCACCAGCTTGCCCCGTGCCTTCGGCGTCTTGACGAGCACCTTATCGACACCGGGGGTCCGCTTGCCTTGGTTCACCTGCGTCACCCTTCGCACGGCTAGGAGCCGATTGGAGTAGCTTCGCAGCATGAGCTTTTGCAGGGAGGAAACCTTGCGGTACTCTCCCTGTTGTGTTGCCCGGAAGAGACGACGTCTCAAATTGCGTACCTGCCGATTGGCTACCCGCCAGTTGACGCGTGTCCAATCGGTGTAGTCCTCGGGTCCGTTTGCAGTTGTCTGCATCGAACGTTTCCTTCGGTTCGGCATCGTTACATCGTTCTTTGGGCGACTCACCTGGTTCACGTCAGCACCCTTTCGGGTTAGGTATGGTGGAGGCAGGCAGGAATCGAACCTGCTTGCTATCCATCTCGGTTGCCCAGTAGTCCTGGTTCCTAGCTTCCTCAGCCGGGATAGCGTCCCTGCTCCTTCGGAATGGTTACCTTCTTCAGTGTGAGGGGTGCCAGCCCCACTGCCTCCATGCCCTATCCAGCCGGTTATGATTTCCCGTTGTCTTTCGACTGCTGGCATTCGCTTCTTGAACCATCCTGTTCCCCATACGAGATTGGGCGTTCCTTACGGTCGGCTTACTGACGTATCGACCTCCGTCAGATCGTAGTGGGGTTTCCCCGTTCCGCATGAGAGAGATGCGATTGGGTCGGATGCCTTCTTTACCTCGGAGCCATATGGTGTCTGCGACAGGAACAACACGATGCCTGTTCTTGTCCCGCTAGACCAGATGCGGGGTTCTTGGCTCAACTCGCCGTCTTAATTAACCGTCATTCCGGCGATCTAAGGTGACGAGGCCTCATCAAAGGTTCACTTTCGTTCATCCTTCCAGTCTTTCCCTAGCCCGGTTCGTCTCGACGATTGAGACTCCCCTTAGACATTTGTCCTAGGCTTCGGACAGGTTCGTTACCGATCCTGCCCGCTGGGACGGGAACAGCTCTAGACACTGAGTCGAATATCTCATCGGTATTACTCTCATCATGCGACTTCGGGTCGCGCTGGGCTACCCGCACTATACTGACGGCGTCTGCCATATTCCACCCACGGGAGTACCATGGACTCCGAGTCCCGAGCGACCCATTTTCGTTGCCTTACTGGCCACGCTATTGACGCTGCTGAGTTGGACCGTGCCACTGAGGTGGTGAAACTCGACCAGGGCGCCGAAGTTCGTATCTGTCGGGAACATGGTGCGCCGGTGGCGCAGAGTATACCTCCAGTACCCGAACGAGATCCTGAATGAAGGCCGCTTCGCTGCTTCTGGAGGCCGGGGAGATTGATCGTTCGCTGGGACCGACCCTGTTCATCGAACCGAGTCGTGAACACAGTGCCATGAGCGCTATTGGCGGGGTGGTGGCGGCTGCGGCGCGCGATGCGGCCTACCGTTCGTTCTCCGGTTACGTCGTGGTTGACGGCGCCCGCCGGCCAGTAGCCGTCGGTGAAATGGCGCTGGTTTTTGATGCCGTCGCGATTGCCGAGAAGACCTTTTCTGGGGTAGCAAACGCCGCCCATCTGCGCACCCAGGTGGACGGGTGCAGCGTTGCCGTGGAGACGGTCACCGCTCCAAGTGGGCTGGTGAGCTACTGGGGCTACCTGCAACATGCGGAAGGACTGATCGTGCTCACACTGGATACCCTGGACCCGAACGTGATATCGATGAGCACGTTTCGTGCGCTCACGTCCCTGGGAGCACGACGGCTTGCCGGCGATTGACGGTCGAGCCGCTATTTTCAGTACACTTGTGTGGCGTGGCCATAGCGGCAGTGCACCATCGCGCGCCCGTAGCTCAGCTGGATAGAGCGCTAGGTTGCGGACCTAGAGGTCGGGGGTTCGAATCCCTTCGGGCGTACCAGATTTACTGCTGCAGTGCATCCGCCGCCGCCAGTACTGCTCGAACACGGGTGGTGGCATCGATCCGCGGGCGACCAGCGGGCATCAGATCAGCAGGGAGTTCCAGGTCGGTCCGTACGGTGACGATCCGACGAAATAGGTAGGCGTCGTCTCGCTGTCGTTCGAGCGCCCCGGCGACACGCGCCGGCAGCTCCTCAAGGTTCTCGTAGATCGCCTCCAGAGTGCCAAACTGGTTGATCAGCGAAGCTGCGGTCTTCACGCCGATGCTGGCCACGCCTGGAATGTTGTCGGAGGCATCGCCGGCCAGTGCCTTGAAGCCAGTGACACCGGAGGCGGCGATGCCGAGACGAGCACGCACACCGTCATCATCCGAAATGAGCAGTGGAGTCTTGCCCGGCACCTGGATAGCGATGCCGGGTCGTACCAGTTGGAGAAGATCACGATCGGTCGTGACGACGATCGCCTGCCCCTGTCGATCGGCGGCTCGAACCGCCAGGGTAGCCATGATGTCGTCTGCCTCGAAGCCGGGAGCTTGTGGCGTGGGTATCGAGATCGCCGGCAGAACCTGACGGGCGATGCTCACCTGGCGCCGGAAATCGTCGGCGAACTCGCCACCGAGTGGGCCTCTCTGCGCCTGATAGCCGGGATACAGTTGATGACGGAAAGTGGGCGTTTCGGGGGTATCGAAGGCGACCACCACCGATTCCGGATCATGGGCGCGAACGAGCTGCAGAATGGTGCTTACGAGCCCATAGACCGCGTTGATGGGAAGACCGTCCGCACCCACGACGGCTCGCGGAATGGTGGTAAAGGCCCGGTAAACCAGGTTGTGGCCATCGAGTAGCAGGTGGGTCACGCTCGTATCGTCTGCCTCGTTTCGTAGAATGGAGCCCCGCTCCGTCAAAGGAGTTTACCGCGTGATCGATCAGACGATACCGTCTGCGACCGGCCGGCTAACCAACCGATGCAGCGTCCCCATTGGGATCACATGAGGATCGCGCTGGCCGCACTCGCGCTCCTGCTTAGCGGTCCGGTGACGGGGCCGGCACAGTTGGTCGCTACCGGAAACGGAAAGGCGCGGCTGGTGGCGCTCACCTTCGATGCCGGGGCGGATCGAGGATATGCTGCTCAGATTCTGACCACGCTGGAGCACCGTGGCATTCGGGCGAGCTTTGGCATGACCGGGCTGTGGGCGCAACAGAATCCGGATTTGGTACGCCGCATGGTGAAGGATCATGACATTCTGATCAATCACACCTTCGATCATCGCTCCTTTACTGGACTGTCCACGAAGAGCGCTCCCTTGAGCGGGGCCCAGCGCCGATGGGAAATCAATGAGGCGGCGGCGGTGATACGAAAGATTACCGGGCTCACACCCAGACCGTACTTCCGACCGCCGTTCGGGGACTATGACGCCGCCACCCAGGCTCTGGCCGGTCAGCTCGGATATCGCTACATGATCATGTGGTCGGTAGACTCGCTGGGTTGGGAGCGCCTGCCGGCACCGGCAATCATCCAGCGATGTTTAGTACTGGTCCATCCCGGTGGCATCATCCTGATGCACGTGGGCTCTCTCTCGCAAGATGCAGTCGCACTGCCTGCTGTCATAACTGGGCTGGCGCGCGAGGGCTACCGGTTCGTGACAGTCGCTCAATTGCTAGCCGCTGCCTGACCGGTGATCTCACCGGCAATCGCTTGCAGCTCACGGATCGATTCTCCCGCCAGACCGGCGAGCGACAGCGCTCGGTCCGCTCGCCGCATGAGACTGCGGATCTCAGCCTGTGACAGTTCATACGCCTGCGTATCATGCAGGACCTCACGGACTACATCCACGTCATCGCATTCGCGCTGGAGGAATCGCAGCAGCTCTCCGCGTTGACTGGTCGTGCCCTTGCTGGCAGCGATGAGAAGGGGGAGCGTCTTCTTGCGGTTCGTCAGATCGGTGCCGGTTTCCTTCCCGGTGACTTCAGTCGCCCCCCAGATTCCCATGATGTCGTCGTGAATCTGGAACGCCTTTCCTATGGTGATTCCATACTCATGGAGATGCGTTCTGGTCTCCCGAGTAGCTCCCCCAATACCCGCGCCGGCCCACAAACTGAAGGCAATGATTTGCGCTGACTTTCGTTCGATCATCGCCAGATACTCGTCGGGCGTCACGTCAGTGCGAAGTTCGAAGCTCATATCCATATACTGACCTTCAGTAAGCTTCAGAACGACATCGCCGAACTCGCGAGCCAGCGCAACGCAGATCTGCGAATCGGGATGGGAGTCGAGTATGGCTCGAAACGCCTCGGCAAATACGGCATCGCCGACATTGATCGCCTGGGATTCTCCCCATACTTTCCAGACGGTGGGACGATGACGCCGCGACGCGTCGTGGTCTTCGATGTCGTCGTGAATGAGCGAGAAGTTATGCAACAGCTCGATCGCGGCCGCGGCGGTCAGCGCATCGTGCCAGACACCACCGACGCATTCACATGCCAGCAGGCACATCAAGGGTCGGAATCGCTTTCCGCTCGATGCTGGTGAGGGTCGAAGACCCTCATCGACATACCCGAACTGGTAGCGCATCATGCCCAGGAAGGTCGGATCGTCGCTACCGTTCAGCCGCCGGAACAACATGCTGTCGAGCGCCTCTCCGTACCGCTGTTGCAGGCGGCGCAGAGTATCGCTCATCTGATTGGTTGGATGCCATCATTCATTGAACGGCTCCGTGTTTCGGCGATCGGCTCGATTCAGAATAAGCAGTGATGAGCAGCAATGGCCCCTCACAGCGCTCCTGGAAATATACGTGATAGGGAACACGGAAGGTTTCATTGCGATCAGGATCGAATTCAGCGCACCGGAGGTATGCCGTGATCAGGGATGAAGCGAAACTCGTCAGGGTCGGCACGCGAGGCAGTGCGCTAGCGATGCGGCAAGCCGAACTGATCGTCGGTCTACTGCGGAAGCGACATCCAGAAGTCCCATTCCAGATCGTCAAAGTGCAGACTAGAGGCGATACGAATCAAGATCGACCAATCACTGCTCTCGGGGATAAAGCCGTATTCATTCGGACTATCGAAGACGCTCTTCTAGCCGGCCGGGTGGATCTGGCCGTGCACAGTCTGAAGGATGTGCCGGCTGATGTGGAGACACCAGGGCTGAAGCTGGCCGCATTCTCAGCGCGGGAAGACGCCCGCGACGTCGTCATTTCTCCGCTAGGAGGCTTGTCGGAGCTTCCTGCCGGCGCCGTGGTTGGTACCGGAAGTCTGCGGCGTCGGATCCAGCTCCTGTCCAGTCGGCCCGACCTGGAGGTGGCCGGCATTCGCGGTAACGTCGATACTCGACTGCGGAAGCTGGACGCTGGTCAGTATGATGCGCTGGTTCTGGCCGCCGCCGGACTGCGGCGATTGGGTCTGGAGGCGCGGATCACCCAGTATCTGTCGGTTGACGAGTGTGTACCCGATGCGGGCCAGGGAATTGTGGTGGTGCAGGCGCGCGATGGCGATGTCGCGGCCGACATTGCAAGCACGATTGACGATGCTGGAAGTCGAACCGTTGCGATCGCTGAACGCGCTGTCGTGCGTGCCCTGGGGGCAGGATGTCACAGTCCCGTTGGCGCCTTTGCCGAAATTCGGAATGACCGCATCCGGGTTGTGGGCATGGCCGCGATCGAGGGCAGCTCGCGCCTGTTCCATGATGAGGAAACCGGTCCGGCGGCCGAGGCGGCAGACGTGGGGACGACTCTCGGCCTGCGACTCCTCGCCTCCATATACTGAAGGGTGAACTGCCTATTCTGCCGAATCGTGGCCGGCGAATTGCCCGCCGATATCGTCTATCAGGACGACATGACGGTGGCATTCCGTGACATCAATCCGCAGGCTCCGGTGCACGTGCTGGTGATTCCGCGCAAACACATTCCAGGGTTCGTTGCCATGGAAGAGGGCGACGGGATTCTCATAGGTCAGGTCGCGGAAACAGTAGCGCGCATCGCAAACTCCGAAGGTATCGCCAGTTCAGGCTTCCGCGCGGTGGTGAATAGCGGTCCGGACGCCATGCAGACAGTGGATCATCTGCACGTCCATGTCCTCGGCGGGCGCCAGATGACCTGGCCACCAGGCTAGGACGTGCCCCGGCTGTCCATCGTGCCGACGCCCATCGGCAACCTGGAAGACGTTACGCTGCGAGTTCTCCGCGTTTTGCGCGAGGCGGATGTGATTTTCGCTGAGGACACCAGGCATACTCGTAAGCTGCTCAGCCACTTCCAGATTCCTGCTCGCGTGCGCAGTTATCATCAGCACAACAAACGCGACCGTATCGGGGATATTCTGGCCGCGCTGCGCGAGCACGACGTGGCGTTGGTCAGCGACGCCGGAATGCCCGGTATCGCCGACCCCGGATTCGAGCTCATAGTGGCCGCCGTCGGCGCCGGTGTCGAGATCGATGTGTTGCCTGGGCCCATGGCCGCGGTCACTGCCGTTGTCGCGGCAGCATTACCGGCGCCTGGCTTCCTCTATCTGGGGTTCTTGCCCCGGCGGTCGTCCGAACGGCGAGAACGCCTGGAGGATCTGCGCTCGTTGCCCTTCTCGTTAGTGCTATACGAAGCGCCGCACCGGCTGAGGGCAACGTTGAGTGATTTGCGCACAGTGCTCGGAGATCGACAGGCATTCGTGGGGCGAGAACTCACGAAATTGCATCAAGAGATGGTGCGAGGATCGCTTTCCGAGATCGCGACCCACTTTGGGAGCGGCCCGGTGCGCGGTGAATGTACCGTGGTGGTGGCCGGTGCCTCGGAACAGCCGCCTGCGCTCGATGAAGCGCGACAGGAGTTGCTGGTTCGCAGACGCGCCGGCCAGGACCGTCGATCGGCGATCGCGTTGGTGGTAAGCAAGTACGGCGTGAGTCGAAATGCGGTCTACCGCGCCTGGATCAACGCCGAACGAGAGGAAAGGGACGCCTTACCGTGAGATTGCGTAGCGCCAGGTTCTGTCAAGATGCATGGTAGTATCCAGAGAAGCGCGAAGCGCGCGGATCTACTCGGGGAGGCAGACTCTGCTGCCGGACACGCACGCTCACCTCGACGCTGACGCCTTCGGAGGAGAACTTACCGACGTGATTCGTCGGGCCCAGGAGGCAGGGATCGGTCGCATCTTGACAGTCGGCTCGGATCTTGCCTCCAGTCGCCGTGCCATCGAGCTGGCTAACCAGTTCGACAGCGTGTTCGCTGCCGTGGGAGTCCATCCGCATGAGGCCGAGAAGTTTCAGCGCGAAGCGGACGGCGTGAGAGACTTGCTGGCGGCGAGGAAAGTTGTAGCAGTAGGTGAAATCGGCTTGGACTATCACCGTCAGGGTACTTCTCGTGAAGCGCAACTCGAGGCATTTCGGGAACAGATCCGCTGGGCCCGCGAAGCGAATGTGCCGGTAAGCATCCACAACCGTGATGCCGACGGGGATGTTCTTGGCGAACTTCGCGCCAGCGGAGTGCGCGCGATACTGCATTGTTTTAGCGGCAGCGGACAATTCGCCGCCGAGGCATTGGCCCAGGGATATTACCTCTCGTTTGCGGGAAACGTTACGTTTCCACGGGCTGCCGAGCTTCGCCTGACGGCAGCAGAGGTGCCGGTTTCTCGGATTCTGGTCGAGAGCGATGCCCCGGTTCTCGCCCCCCAACCGTGGCGAGGGCGCCGCAATGAGCCGGCGTACGTAACCGCAACCGCCAGCGGTCTTGCCACCATTCTCTCGATCCCCGAAGACGAGCTCGCAGCCGCGATATCGGCCAGCGCCGACGATCTGTTCGGCTGGAGAGCCGCATGACCGAGATCGCCTCACTCTATGGTCCGGTGGCCGACGATATCCCGGATGTTGGGCGGCGCTTAGTCGATCTGGCCCGCGGCCATCATCCTTTGTTGGGCGAGGCGCTGGCCTACGTGTTCAACACCTCGGGTAAACAACTTCGGCCGGCGCTGGTGATGCTGTCCGGCAAACTGGGGCAATATCATCGTGATCGTCTGGTCACGCTGGCCGCTTCTCTGGAGGTGGTGCATACGGCGACGCTGGTTCACGACGACACCATCGATCAGGCGATGAGCCGGCGCGGACTCACCACGATCAACGTGCTCTGGGACAATAAAGTTGCCATTCTGATCGGCGATTTCCTGTTCGCCCAGTCCGCCAAATTGGCGGCCGAACTCGATAGCGTGCCGATTATGTCGCTCCTGAGTGAAACGGTGATGGCAATGAGCAGTGGGGAGTTGCGTCAATACGCCTCGTCTCGGGATCGCGTGGTGGACGAGAACGACTATCTTCTGCGCATCGCGGGGAAAACCGCCAGCCTGTTCGCTATGTGTTGTGCCGGTGCCGCCATCGTCAGCGATCAGAGCCCCGAGCAGATCGAAATGTTGCGCCAGTATGGGCACAACCTGGGTCTGGCATTTCAGATTGCGGATGACGTCCTTGATTTTGTCGGCGATGAGCTCTCGTTGGGCAAGCCGGCGGGAGGTGATTTGCGCCAGGGTACACTCACATTGCCGTACATTCTCTTTGCTCAAGATCTCGCGCCATCGGCCGAAGTGCGGCAGGAGCTGGGTCCCGAGGGCGATGTCGAGACCATCGTCGAGGCGGTGCGCCGCTCGGCTGCACCCGATCGCGCGTTGGGTCGAGCGCGCGATTTCGCGGAGCAAGCGAGATCGAGCCTCAAGGATTTCCCCGACAGCGAAGCGCGCGAGGTGTTGTTGCACCTGACCGAGCGGGTCATCGATCGAAGCCGATAAAGTAGCGGAACCGAGGCTGTGGTACGCTGATACCGAGAAATTGGAGTGGTCGCGCCAGTTGAATAGTGAGAAAAGCGCGAATCTAACGCCAAATAAACGATGGATTAACGCGGTCTGAACTCTGCTGGTTGTAGGGTGAGGTGAACCAATATGAGTTCGCCGAAAGGAGGCAAGCGTGGGCACCTATATCATCCGACGCTTGATACAGGCTTTCTTCATTCTCATCGGACTGACCATCGTCTTCTTTCTCATCCTGCATCTCACGCCCGGAGGGCCATGCGCGGCCCTGGGAGAGAGCGGAGGACTGCAGGGCGCGGCCAGGGAGAAAGCCTGCGTCTTGAGGTTGGGTCTCGACAAACCGCTAGTCGTGCAGTACTTCAACCTGATGGGGCAGTACGTTCACGGGAACCTTGGTAACTCCCAGCAGGGAGGCATCCCCGTGCTGTCGCTCATCGGTCAGCGGTTACCGGCCACTGTTCTGCTGATGGCCAGTTCGTACATTCTGCAGCAAATGATTGCGCTGCCGCTCGGCGTCTTCGCCGCCCTGCGACAGTACACCTTCTTTGACCAGTTCTTCACTTTCCTCAGCTATGTTGGCCTCTCGATGCCAACTTTCTGGTTGGGGCTCATCCTCATCTTCACGTTCTCGGTCCATTTCCAGTGGCTGCCCTCGGGAAGAATCGAGAGTACGACGATCGGCAATACGCTTATTCCGGTGTTCTGGACCGGCGACTGGTTCACCCTGTTGGCCCACCAGCCCGGCTTGGTGCTGGGCGATCTGGCCAAGCATCTAGTTATGCCGATGATGGTCCTCATGGTGACAGGCATTGCCGCCGATAGTCGATTCATGCGGGCCTCGATGTTGGAGGTCATACGTCAGGACTACATCCGGACGGCGAGAGCTAAGGGTTTGTCGCGGCGTGCCGTCATCTTCAAACACGCTTTCCGTAACGCCTTGCTGCCGATCATTACCAACATCGGACTGTACTTGCCGGCGCTCATCGGCGGCGCTGTCATCACGGAAACAATCTTCAGCTGGGGCGGCATCGGGTACACATTCATCCAGGCGGTGACGAATCAGGACTATCCCGTCGTCCAGGGAATTTCCATGATCATCGCCCTGGCGGTACTGCTGGCGAATTTACTGACGGATCTAACGTACGCGTGGGTCGATCCCCGCATTCGGTACGATTAGATTCGTGAAGGAGGTACAACTGTGATCGATCCACAACACGAAATCCAGGCAGGACTCTCCGACACCTCGATTGAGCCGGTTTCTGGTCCTTCCGAAGTAGCCTTACGCCTTTCGCAGGACAACGAAGTCCCGATCGTACAACTGACGCAATTGGCGCTGGTGTGGCGGCGCTTCCGTCGCCACAAGCTTGCGATGATCGGGGCCGCCACGCTAACCCTGCTGATCGTGTTAGCCATTGCCGCACCTCTCATCTCGCCGGAGACTTTTTACAATAATTGGAATCTGCTGGCCGGAAACGCGAGTCCTCGATTTACCTGGCCATGGAACCACGATTGGAAGTATCTTCTCGGGCCGATGCTCAGGGCCATTCGATCTTGATGTGGGTCGCCTACGGCGCCCGGGTCTCGCTGGCGGTCGGTGTGCTTTCGGCCGCGATGACGATGGTCCTGGCCGTACTCATCGGAGCGACGGCCGGGTACTTTGGCGGTTGGGTTGACGCGATCATCATGCGAATTACCGATGTCTTCCTCACCCTCCCTTTTCTTCCCTTGATCATCCTGGTCAGCGCCTACCTGGCGCACGGTAGCTGGGTCGTGATCGTCATTCTGTTCGGTGTACTGAGCTGGCCTGGCGCCGCCCGCCTGGTGCGCAGCTATTACCTGACGTTCCGTAGCCAGGAGTTCACCGAGGCTGCCCGCGCCGTGGGGGTGTCGGACGCTCGCATCATCTTCCGGCACATCCTGCCCAACGCGCTCAGTCCAATCATCGTTACCGCTACGCTGCTGGTCGCCGGCTTCATCGTGACCGAGGCTGCCATCGACTATCTGGGCGTCGGTATCCAGCCTCCGACCGTGAGTTGGGGGTTGGCGCTTTCGGGCGCTGAAGACGCATTCGAATCGAACAATTGGTGGTGGGTAACCTTCCCCGGTATCTTCCTGTTGATGACTACGCTTGCCGTAAACTTCATGGGAGATGGACTGCGTGATGCTCTCGACGTTCGGTCCCGAGCGGAGTAAGATGTCGCAGACGTACACTTAAGCACACAGGTGAAATGAGCTGGCCCGGTTCTTGCCGGGCCGGCTGATCACTCTAGTCTGAGGAGACACCGTTGGAGGTAAGCTCGGAAAGCGCGAGACGGGCGCCGACCGATACGAGCGCGTTGAACGGCGGCGCGATGTTGGAAGTCCGTGAGTTGCGCACGCACTTCCGGACCATGGACGGCGTGGTGAAAGCCGTCGACGGCGTGAGCTTCGATATTGCCCCGGGCGCCAGTGTTGGCATCGTTGGTGAGTCCGGCTCGGGCAAGAGCGTGACCTCGCTGTCGATCATGCGCCTGATCGAACCACCGGGCTGGATTGCCGGTGGCCATATCCTCTTCCGCGGCAAAGACCTGGCCTCGCTATCCGATGAGGAAATGCGCAAGGTTCGCGGTGACGACATCTCAATGGTGTTTCAGGAGCCGATGAGCGCGCTGAATCCGGTGTACACCGTGGGCGACCAGGTGGCGGAAGTCATTACGGGTTCACCGCAAGATCGGCAGGAAAGAGGCAATGAACCGCGCCGCTGAATTGTTCAAGATGGTCGGCATTCCGGCCGCGGAGCGGCGCGTCCACGATTATCCGCACAATCTCAGTGGTGGTATGCGCCAGCGTGTGATGATCGCCATGGCACTCGCCAACGAGCCTGATTTGCTGATCCTCGACGAGCCGACGACAGCTCTTGATGTCACGATTCAGGCCCAGATCCTCGAGTTGGTCAAGAATCTGCGCCGAGAAGTGAATACCGCGGTGCTGCTCATTACCCATGACATTGGCGTGATTGCCGAGATGTCTGAGGAAGTCATCGTCATGTACGGCGGCAAGGTCATGGAGCGCGCAACGGTTCAAAATCTGATCAAAGATCCGAAGCATCCGTACACCAAAGGCCTTCTCGCGTCGATTCCATCGCTGGGAATGAAGGGAAGGCGACTCAACGTCATTGCCGGTGCCGTTCCGAACCCGCTGAACATGCCTCCCGGCTGCCCGTTTGCACCGCGGTGCCCCTACGTGATGGAAGTGTGCACGACCATGCCGGAACTGAAGACGCTGCCCGACGGGCGACAAGTCTTCTGCTGGCTCTACTGAGTCCGACCACAGTGGCGGAAGTGAGACGAGCAACACATGGAAGACGATAACGGGAAGACATCGACCCCGGGGAATGGCAACACCACGGCGAACAAGGCTGGTGGTGACGATATTCTCCTCGATGTCCAAAATCTGAAGACCTACTACCCGGTGCTCGGCGGGGTCTTGCGTCGCCGTGTCGGTTGGGTGAAGGCGGTAGACGACGTATCGTTCGCAATCAAGCGCGGAGAGACGCTCGGCCTGGTCGGCGAATCCGGCTGCGGAAAGACCACGATCGGCCGATCGATCATCCGGCTCTTGAAGCCGATCTCAGGGCAAGTGTTGTTTGAAGGCGAGGACATCTTAAAGCTGCCGCGCGACGAGATGAAGAGAGTGCGTCGCAACCTGCAGATCATCTTCCAGGACCCCTATGGCTCGCTAAATCCTCGTATGCCGGTGGGGGATATCATCGGCGAGGGTTTGCTGGTCCACGGGATGAAGAACCGAAAGGAACGGGAAGAAGTCGTTCAGTACTTCCTTTCCGTCGTTGGACTTCGCAAGGAGTATGTGCGTCGGTATCCGCACGAGTTCAGTGGAGGGCAGCGCCAGCGCATCGGAATCGCGCGTGCCCTGGCACTGCGACCGAAGTTCGTCGTGGGCGACGAGCCGGTTTCCGCCCTGGACGTGTCGATTCAGTCGCAGGTGCTGAATTTGATGAAAGACCTCCAGCAGGAGTTCAATCTAACCTATCTGTTCATCGCCCACGATCTGAGCGTAGTGGAGTACATCAGTGACCGGGTGGGTGTGATGTATCTCGGCAAAATGGTGGAATTGGCGACGGCCGAAGACCTGTACGCGAATCCCCGTATGCCGTACACCCAGGCACTGCTATCCGCTATCCCGGTTGCCGATCCGACGGTGAAGAAGCAACGCATCGTCCTGCAGGGTGATGTACCCAGTCCGATCAATCCACCCTCCGGATGTCCGTTTCGTACGCGCTGCTGGCTGGCTCAGGACATCTGTTCCGCGGAGAATCCGCCATTGCGCGAAGTGAGCCCAAACCACTGGGCCGCGTGCCATTTCGCCTGATCGCAATCCGCGATCCTGCGAGGTAGAGAATCGGATTGCACCGATCTTCCGATCCCCTGATGGATAGCCCCTCATGACTCGACGAATCCTTGTGCTATTGCCGGTATTGCTCACCTTTACCGTGGTTGGGATCGTTTTTCTGGCGGCGCACGCGCCTCGCACCTGGGCCGCACACTGGACCCAACCCACGCGGACCGCGTCCGAGGACGGCGCCAGTGAGTTCGGTGCCGTACCGGCGAGCCATGGAGCCTGGGATCTCCTCTGGGTAAACGTTGAGACCAGCCAGCTCATCCATAGTCATGCCACCGGCAGCGGCGCCGGAACGTCCGAACAGATCGATCGAGGGCAGGTAGAGCAGCCGACCCTGGTCAGAATCAAGCGCCAGCTTTTCGGAGCCTGGGTGCACAATTTCAATGGGTCGACCGAACTCGATGCGGCGATATTGCAGCCGGCCGCCGACCGACGAATCGTTCGGATTGCCGGAGGCCGAGCACCGATCGAACATCCATATCTGTTTGCGGCACCGAATGGCGCGGTTGGACTCGTTTTCTCCTGGCAACAACGCGGGAATTTCGATCTGTACATGACCACGTTAACGCCCGGCTTGCGCCGGATCGGGGCAATTCACCGGCTTACCACCTCTGAGTTCTACAGCTTTTACCCCCGCGCCGTCACCGACGCTGCCGGCGGCATCGACATCATGCATCTTGAAAGTTGCTGTCAACAACAAGGTTGGAATGTAGTGTTTCAGCGATTCGATTCCGCCGGCCATGCTCTCAGTCCGGTACGCCTGCTTGATGCCATCCGTTTCAACGGGTTTGCCCCCGATGTCAATCAGTGGGGCGCTGATCTACGCGCCACTTCAAACGGAACGGTGTGGGGAGCATTCGGTGGCCTGAACGGTGCGTTGATTTTCGCCGCCGACTCTCATGGGCATATCGTACGTAAGCCGGTCACCGTCGATTCCCAGGGGGCATCACCGGAGAGCATCGCGATCGCTGCTTCCAACGCCGGTGGTTACGTCTTCTGGGAACAACCGTACGATCTGGGCTCGTACCTGGAGAGCCGATCGTTCGATCCACGACTCCGATTTGGTACTCCCGAGCGAGTCGAGTACCTTTCTGGCCACCAGACCAATCCACATGCCGCGTTGATCGACGGCACGCCGACCGTCGTCTGGCAATCATGGAATGAAACCAATAACGCAGTCTTCGACATCTCGGGACACCGCGCCGCTCAGGGTCCCGATCTCGCCCAACGTCTGGGCTTTGGCCTCGGTAATCCTTGGGAAGACGCAGTCGTGCTGTCCATCGGGTCGATGATTCTGGCTGTGCTTGCGACCGTTATCAATTTGCTCGCGGTGGTGGTGCTTGCCTTAATCGGCTTACTGGTGGTGCGCTGGACTCAGAAGGTACCCGGCCGTTGGTTGATCTATAGTTGCTTCCTTACCGCGGTGATTTACGCGGTATTTGTGACCCCAGGAGGTGGTCCGACGCTATTCCTGACCCCCATTCCCACACTCGGTCTGGCCGCGGTACCGTTTGGTTTGCTGGCGGTGCTGGGCTCGATGTTTTTCGTCATCTGGATGGGCCAGACCGCGCTCAAGCGCATCGACGACATCTACCGTGCCGCTATTATGGCGTTTCTTGGTATTTACTTCATCGCGTTTCTCGAAGCCGCCGTCTTTATCCAGCAGCGGCTCGGGTACATTTGATCCCTTACGAAAACGGTAGACTCAGCGTCTTCACCATTTCGTTGTATCCAGCGACGGCACTTTTCAGGAACGGCGGGACACCGGTGATCATTCGGATCGCATATCCGTAGCGACCGACGTCGACAAACGTATCAATCCCATCGATCACTTTTCCGCTCCAGCGGTACACTCGCATGGCTGGATGTCCACCAGCACGCAGATGATAGTAGTGGAACTTATCGGGACCGCCACCGGGATCACTCACCACCAGGCCGTTGGCGAATGACGGAATAGCGACAGGGTGCGCCGTCACCGTCACTTTGGCCTGGGCGGCGTTCCCTGGAATAGCGAGGTCAACCTCGTAGCTCGGCCCGGAAGGCGTCGAAACGACCTTTCCATGAGCCGGCGCTTTCCAATTGGAAGGGTAGCGGAAGCTAACCGGATATTTGTGATCGCGGTAGAGCCGGGTCGAGAGCTTGGCGGCGGTATGAGCCGCCAGTGAGTGTGATGTAGTAGCTGCCAGAGCGGAAATTCCGGCAGCAGCGACCGCGATTAACAAACCAGCGGTAAGAAGGGCACGTTTCATTCAAATCTCCTCCGATGACGTCATGCGAGAAACTGTCGAAAACTGGGCAAAAGCGATGCGGGTAGACGGCCGGTGATCATAGTACCGCGATCACGGTGAACCTCTTCAGTTACCATGCCGCGAGTGCGAAAGAGTCCAACTAATTGCGCCTCGGAATATGGAATCTCGACCTGTACCGGGACGAACTCGCGGCTCAGGCGGTCGCCTATCGCCACCTGCAACATGGCCAGGCCCGCCCCGGTCAACGCCGACACGCAAACCGGAGAACCAAAATGGTGCAATCGTGCCGCCAGTCGCTCGGGTGGCACCAGATCGATCTTGTTGAGTACGGTCAGTCGCGGCTTTGACGCGACGCCCAACGCTTCCAATTCATCCTCCACGGACTCTGCCTGCTCATCGCACTGCGGGTGTGATGCGTCGACCACGTGCAGGATCAGGTCGGCCTCGAGGATCTCTTCGATCGTGGCCCGAAAGGCTGCCACCAGATCGCTGGGGAGCTTTTGAATGAAGCCGACAGTGTCCGTCAGTAATATGTCCTGTCCGTTGGCGAGCTGGAGCCGGCGAGTGGTGGGGTCCAGTGTGGCAAATAGGCGGTCGCTACTCTCAACGGTCGCGCCGGTGAGCGCGTTCATCAGGAGGGATTTGCCGGCGTTGGTGTAGCCGGAAAGGGCAACCACCGGAATCCCGGACACTCGTCGCTGCTGACGGTGCACGGATCGCTGCTGGCGCACGACTTCGATCTCCCGATTGAGTTCAGCGATTCGATGACGAATACGGCGCCGATCGGTCTCGAGCTTGGTTTCTCCGGGACCGCGAACATCGATTCCGGCGCCGGCCGCGCCAGCGCTCCGCCGACCGCCCCCGAGACGAGAGAGCTCAACACCCCGGCCGGCAAGACGCGGCAGCCGATACCGATACTGTGCCAGTTCTACTTGCAGCCGTCCTTCTCGGGTATGCGCGTGCATCGAGAAGATCGAAAGTATCAAGCCAGTACGGTCAATTACCGTACATTCCAGCACCGACTCGAGAAACCGCTGCTGCTGAGGAGTGAGCTCGTCGTCGGCGATGACCGCATTGAACGCTAACTCGGTCTTTCGTTCGCGCAGCTGCGAAAGTCTGCCCTTGCCGAGGTACGATCGCGGTTGTGGCGTATGAAGCCGCTGAATGACGGTCTCTACCACTTCGATGCCGGCGGTCTCGGCCAGGCGCGACAGTTCGGTCAGCGATTCCTCTGGCGACCAACTTTCGTCACCGGTGGCCGCTGCCAACAACACCGCCCGTTGCACCTGTAATCCCTGATCGATCGACGGCATTCCTTCCAATCCAACCCAATTGCGGCGGTCAGCCCGCTGCCGCACATTCTTCGTTATTGTAAAGCCAGTTTACCAGGCTGCGCTCACCACGTATATACAGTCGTCCCAGCATGCTGAA
Source organism: uncultured Chloroflexia bacterium (assembly GCA_963731225.1). Classification (GTDB taxonomy): domain Bacteria; phylum Chloroflexota; class UBA5177; order UBA5177; family UBA5177; genus CAVSUG01. Next base: position 923,423 of record CAVSUG010000002.1, on the reverse strand, counting down.
ATGCAACATGCATGAACTGGCGGAATTTATTGAGATGCGCGCCGGGTATAAGCCGCTCGGAAGTGCCGGCAAATACGTAGCGCACGTTGTACTTCCGCAACAGGCGTGTCGCCAGCGCGTCGTTGGTGGTGGCATAGATGGTGGTAACATCGGAAACGCGCTGCTGGATCTCGGGATCGTTCCCGCGCCACTGGTACTCGTGTCCTGACCAGCCCATGACGGTGGGCAGCCCGGTAAAGGCGGCAACGCGCCCATAGCAAGGATCGTAGTCGCCACCATTCCCCGCCTCCAGTTCAACCGGATTGCCATTCACGTGGGAGCGCATCCAATTTATGGCGGCAGCATCGGCGCCGCAGGTCGGGTTGGTGGTCAGTGCCGACATGCCATCAAGGCTGACCGCGGTACCGCCCCAATTTGCCGACTGCGGGGCACCGACGGTATAGATGCCGGCGGCACACACTCCGACCCCGATTGCACCGATCGCCAGAATTGGCGGCAGCAGTCCGAAGTGCCGCCGAAGGAGACCGAAGGCGCGGTATCCAGTGTAGGCCGCCGCCAGGCCGAGCAGCGTCCAGCCCTGATAGTAAAACTTGAAGACGGTATTCATCCGGTAGTTCGACCCACCGTCGAACTGGTCCTTCAGGTAGATGACTTCCGTTCCCGCGAGGACCGCGCACCCCAGTGCAACGAGCAGCAGCGCAACAGTATCCGATCGATTGGGTTCCTCCGTGTTCATCACGCGCTGTAACAACAGGAGCGCGGCGCCGACAAAGGCCAGGAGCAGGACGAATGTCCATTGGTGGAAGCGAAGTCCGAAGACAAAGAGAACCACGGCAATCGCGACCAGAACCAGGAATGAATCGCCACTCCGTCCGGCGCCCGCTTCGAGGGCCGAGCGGCTGCGGCCGGCAGCCTCCGAATCTACCTCCGCCGGTGCCTCTTCAGTGGGTTGCAAGATGACGCCAAAAGTGACAAGGAGTATGGCCGCAGCCAGCAAAAAGAGACCGAAGACCTGGAGGAACTGGCCGATGTCGGAGGGAGTTGTTACCAGACCAAATCCGTGCGCCGGTGACTTGTAGGTGATATAGAACGGCAAAAATGCCAGCACGGAGACGATCGCTACCGCTGGAATCGTGAAGAGCGGTGCTTGCCACCAGGCGGTTGTTTCATCGGTCAAGTACGCATTGGCCGCCAGGCAGGCGGCAATCAGGATCAGATAGGTAGGGAAGTCCCAACTGTTGATGGCGTAGAGCGAACCAGTACAGATGCCAATGAGTGCCAGGCGGGCAAGAACTGCCGGATCTCGACTGAGGCGTATGGTTGTGGGACTCTTGACCAGCGCGACACCCAGGGCAATAGCCATGATCGTGACCGGCAGTGCCATCACGTGCGGATGGAGATCGCCGAGCATGAAGCTGAAGTAGGGAAATTCGTTGATCGTCGGCGGATTGAAGTTCGACGGGATTGTGCCGTTGACGAAGTGGGTGCCGATCACACGCGTGCTATCCCAGAACCAGTTGGTCGAATTGGGATCAAGCCCTGCGGGTATCTGGACCAGAAGCGCATGCCAATTTCCCAGTAAGCCGACGAAGAGGGGACCGGCTAGCGACCACACATAACTGCGGGTCAGAGCATGGATGACGCTATAGGCGCCGACGATGGTAAACGCGAAGACAGTGGAAAGTGCCAGGTTGTAGCTCACGGTCGGGCTGATGCCGGTGAGTTTGGTTAGCGTGGCGTACATAAGGTAGCCAAAGTAGTAGTAATTGATGCTGTGGCCGCTCATCCAGGCGTCGTACGGAGGATACGAAGCGCTGCGTAGCGACCCCTGCAGGAACGTCAGATCCATGTACTGCTCGGTGTGTCCGATCCCGGGATGGAAGACGGTGGCCCGCATCAGGGTCCAGAGGCCGAGCGCTACCAGAAAGAGACACTCTTCGGCGGTGGCCACTTTGGCGACGTTTCGCAAGGAATCGAGTGTGTCTCGGCCCCACCTGATCCAGACGCCAACGCCAACGGCGAGGACAACGGCAGCCGGCGCTAGCGGCGAACCCACGATGGGAAAGGCGCTGCCGATCAGCCAGATCACGAAGGTCAGAAGCAGCAGGCCCAGCAGCTTGGAGAAGGCATAGCCGCGATCAGGCAGCCAGCGAAACAGCCGGAGAGTTATCGGCAGGCAGGCCAGGCCTACCAGTTCCAGCACGAGTACCCAGCGAATGAGCTCGCTCATGTGCGAGTTACCTGGTAGATCGTCGTTCCCAGGCGGTCGTACACTCGAGCCAATCCGTGCCCGACCATACGGTTGAATTTGGCCAGCCCCGCGCGTGAATAACACTGATAGTTATTGGGATCGGTGTTGCACTGCCGTTCGGAGAAGCCGACGTAAATGTAGCCGACTCCATAGGTACGGATCACGCGCCAGGCTTCCGAAATCTGAGTAGTGTTGTACAGCGTGTTCAGGTCATCCACGCGAGAGTGATAGCGCGTCAGGCAGGTCGACGGGTTCCGCGCACCGCCGCACAGAGATGAGGGGTCAATCTCGTCACCAAACCGCTGTTCACTTTCGTGGATGCCGTTGATTATGGTGGGTAGCCCGGTGAACATGCTCACTCGCGATCGCCAATCATAGTATGACGGACCGGCTTCCGCGATCACCGGAGCACCGGTTACATGGGCGTTGATCCAGTTGATGGCCGCATAATCGCCCGGATAGGCGACTTTCATGAACGCCATTCCATCCAGAGTGAAGGGTACGCTTGTCTCCGGCAGCCATGCGGTTCGGTACGTCTCCCGCGCCACTGTCCCGGCATAGGTGTACACCAGCGAGCCAATCAGCAGAAGCGCTACACCAGCCGCCCACCAACGTTGACGATCGATGAGGGCGAGGGCGCGCCCCCACGGTGGACGGCGCCGATGCGTTCTCGTGATGCCGGAAGTCGGCTGCGCGGCGGGGGGCGGAATCAGCCCGGTCTCATCCTCGACGGGCAGTGATGCTCCGCTACCCGCCGAATAGAGCACCGGCACCGCCGCCAGCGCCGGCCGGCGCCGAAGCAAGCCGGTAGTGCCCTCAGCCTCGGTCGCGGACGCGAACGCATTCAGTCGATCCGGAGTTCTTCCGGAGAAGCCGGCCAGACGCAGAGCGCGATTTTCTCGTCGACCGATGTAGTTGTCCATGAAGTAGTACAGGCAACAGGCGGCTGAGAGGGCGAACAGCACCCAGACCTGGTTATAGAACTTGAATATCGTGTTCATTCGGAAAGACGGACCGCCGGCTAGAAAATCCTTGACGAAGAAGACCTGGGTTAAGACGGAGATAGTGAGGCCCAATCCAAAGAGCGATACCACGAAGGTGCGGACCGGTGTCAGCCGCCGGCCCAGGAGGATCACCAGAAACGAAGCCAGGCCCAGCGCGGCGATTAGAAAAGCCAGCAGATAGTACTGGAGGAGCACCAGGGCGGCGACGACTATGGCCGTACCCCAAACGGCCGACAGGTCGGTTCCGCGAGCTGGCTTGCCACGCAAGGCTCGCGCCACTCGCATCGCACGTCGCAGGGCGGGAAGACGCTCACGATAGTAGATGCCGAATTGGATCCAGGTGGTGAGGCGTCGAAGCCGGGCAAGGACTCGTAGATCTTTCCCCACCACCAGTACCAGAAACGACAGGATGATGAAGAGGAACAGACCGAAGTGTTCCAGGTAGATCCGGAGCGGGGTCACCAGCACGTCGTGCGCATATCCGGGACAGACGGTGGTATTCGTCGGGCACACGCCGAGGCTCTGGAGTGATGCGGGGCTTACATCGCGTACCAACCCGATTCCGGAGGCAAAGACCGTCTGGTAACTCCGCTTGAACGGCAGGTAGAGTATCAGGCTCAAGATGGAAAGCGCGGCCATCCAGATAATTGGCCGCGCCAGCACCCAGACCGAGAACGCCTTGCGGCCCCACGCCGCGCCAATAAGCGCCGCCAGGCCAATCACCAGCAGGTACGTGGGAAAGTCCCAGGGATTGGTCACGGCGATGGCGCCGGTGAGTAGCCCGCCGAGCACGATAGCGGTAAGCCGTGGTCCCAGACGCTGGTAGCCGCCGCGGATGAACTGGATCGCCAGCACCAATGCCGCTGCGGTCATCGGGAACGCAATCAGGTGCGGATGCAAGTCAGCAAAGAGGTAGGTGAAGTAGGGGAACTCGGTGATGGCCCCGCCGGGGACGATGCGCGTGGGGCCCCAGAAGTCGAATGGGGGGAGTGGTTGGCGGGTAATGAGTGTCCGTTCCAGGCCCGAAACCACGTCGATTACACCGCCGAACACCGGAAAGGAATAGTGGACGGTAGCGACGCTCATGAGGGCCTGAACAAGCTGCCATCCCCCGTTCAGGTTGCCGATGATACCGGTGAAGACTGCGGCCAGCACGCCTGGAACCAGCCGTCGAGTCAAGTTATAGGCCGCTGAAAAAATGTTCCCCACCAGCATGGCAAAGAATGTCGCTATGGCCAGATTGAATCCGGTCGCCGGCACTATCTCCGTCAACTTGCAAAGCGTTCCCACCAGATAGAAACCGTAATAGTAGTAATTGATGAAGCCGTGGCTGAAGAACGGATCGTATGGGGGGAAGACTCGGCTGCGTACGATCGCATTGAGGAACGCAAGCTCCATTTGCTTCTCGCCCATGCGACCGGCGCCCAGATTGAGGGGGGCAACCGGGGAGAACTGATGGCCGAGGTCGGGATACCACATGCGCAACAGGATAAAGATGGTGAATCCCGCCAGGAAGACCAGTTCGCCGGCCAGCATGCGCCGCCAGCGCAGTCGCACGAAAGCGAGCAGCGACACGCGCTGGCGAAATGCCGCGATCGCCGCGGCCGCGCAGAGAACTGCTAAACAGACGTAGATCAAGCCGCGTTCGTAGGTGCCGGCTCCAATGCTCACGGCGATCCAGACCAGGTAACCGAGAAGGAGTACCCCGAACGTCTTACCCACCACAAAGCCGCGGTCGAGTAGACGGGAGAACAGCGGAAAGCAGAAGGGGAAGGCCAGCAATCCCAGTAGTTCCAGGACGAGCAGCCACACGATGATCGGGTGGCTCATGGCGAATCCACCGGGAGGAAACATCGAGTCGAGTGTTCCGCCCTGTTGATCCTGGTGCCATTGAGTCGACGAGAGCATCAATCGCTTATCAAGTGGGGGCAGGGCCGGCCGGATGATTGCCGGAAGGGTAGCGGGGTCGACGGAGGGCGGTGGACGCACCAATCCTGTGGTCAACAGGTGATGTACCTGGGCAGCTGAGATCGGCCCGGTTCGGCGCCAGATCCGCACGATTGGGTGATCGTAGACATGGAAGCTCTCATCGGCGCTGTAGTCTTCTACTGTCACCGGACCCAATTGAGGGTGCGCTTGAAACACCCGAACGAGACGGAAGTTCAGCTTGCCAGCGAAGAGTAGCTGGTAATACCGATTGGCCACCGGATAACGGAGCGGTAATTTGGGAATAGAGCCAATGAGCCGTTCGCTCGACATAACGATGTACTGATAGTGTGTCAGCACGTCAGTGATGTTGGCAATCTTGTGTTGTGCGTCGGTCATGGCATCTTCGCCGGCATAGAGGTCCAGGTTGGTGAAGTGGTACAGCAAGCCGCCGCTGTGGCCCTGCTCGTCGAGGGGCAGCGGATCGTCCCACGGCCCTTCGACGGCAATGTTACTTCCCACTGGTACGTGCGCGTAGATCCAGCGGGAGGCGGCCACGCGGGTATTGAGATTGGCGTAGATATTCATGTAGGCCAGCGAGTACAGGAAGGTCAGGAGGGTCACTGCCGCCAGCAGACCGGAAGCTACGTATCGCCAGCGGGCGCGAGCAACGCGGATCAAGGCAACCAGGAGACCGGCGCCGAAGATCGCCATAACCGGCATGATCGGCAGCATGTAGCGATTGAACTTGGCGAAAAAGCTGCCCACAAAGAGGAAGTAGGGGACGATCCAGAGAAGCAGGACCACCTGATCGGGGCGGATGCGCCCGCGTAGGATGCGCCAGAATCCGTATATGACTCCGGAAAACGCGGTGGCCGCTAGCGGGATGCCCATACTCCAGAAGAGGATGTTCTGAAGCTGGTAGATATACGGGATGTCGCCGGCGTATTGAATCGTGTAGGGCACGACGAACGGCGGATTGTTGGTAACGAGGAAGATGGTTTGTTGGCTGAGATCGGCGAACAATTGGGTCCGATCTAATACTGCGTACGGCTCGAAGACGGCGAATGACAGTCCAGCGATGACGAACGTACCGAGGATCCATTGCAGGTTACGGTTCAGGCGAACGTGGCTGCGGAGGTAGAAGACGCGCAAACGAGCGATGAGCGCTCCGGATGCCGGCCAGTTTGTGCTGTCCCAGACACTGAGAATTGCAGCCGCCCCCAGCGGCACGACCAGCAGTAGAGCGGTGGTCTTGGTGGCCAATGCGGCGCCAAACGCGATGCCACCCCAGATGTACGGCGCTCGATCATTGGAGGTGGCAATGGTAACCGCTGCCAGGAGTGTGAGCAGGATGAATGGCAGGAGTACGGTGTCAACCGTAAAAAAGTGCGCCAGTTGGATATTCAGGACGGTGAAGGCAGTAAACGCCATGGCGGTGACGCCCACCCAGTAACCGAAGACACGCCGGCCCAGGAGGAAGACCAGGAAAACACTGAACAGGTCGATGCAGCCGGAGAATCCGCGACCGAGGGGTGGCAATCCGCCATAGGTGTCGACGGTGGCCCAGCTTGACAGTCCGGGTACATGCTGCCCAATAAACGACACCAGCCCCGCCAGGAGTGCCAGGAGGTAGAACGGCAAGCTGCCGTAGGCGAAGAAGTGGGGATTGAGCGGTGAACCGCCAGTGGGGTCCTGCACGGCAGTGAACTGCGACCAGGACGTGGGCCAGGAAAGTCCGGGATTGTTGTTCGCCCCGGAGACTACTTCGTAGATCCAGCGCTCATCGGGATGAAGCTCGTGGCCGTTGTCCCAGTTGAGGTTATAGAACCGGAAGACGGCACCGACGAGGACTATGAGCGTAGGCAGCACGTACGGGTGCCGTCCGAGCCAGCTTCCGATGGTGGCCGGCAAGCGGCGTGTCTGCGTCAAATGAGTGTCCTCTGAGGGTCCGCGATATGAAAAACGCGCTGACATGTCAGCACGTCTTCACCAGCCGAGTTGGCCTGTGATTCTACAATGCGACTCGGAGATGTCCCAAGATGTGAGCTGCTCTGCCGCTACTTCCTGGAGTACCGTGAGTCGAAGTGAGGCAATCAGCTGCTGCTCTTAGCGATTGACGCCATGGAGACGAAGGCCATCACGTCAATCAACAGGAGCCAGGTGCGCGGGTTACCCAGGTCAGGCGTGTCCCCGCTGGCGACGACGCGCTGGGAACAGGCCCGCTCGAGTCGCCGGGGGTCAGCTTACAGTCCCGCCTTGTGCAGGGCGTCTTGCAATGACTGGACGTAGGCTTCGGTGGTATACGTCGCGCCACTCACGGTGTCGATGTTCGCGCTCTGCGCCTGGAGCACTTCCTGCCTTAGTTGGGGAACTGCCTGTTGATCGATGAAGGTGGACCGTGCCGTGTCCGGGTTGGCGTTGGCCTTGACGTCAGTGATCTTTCCGGCATTGAGCACGACCGATACCTGCACATCGCCGAAGCGGAAGTTCACGTCCGATCCGTCGAACGTGCCGGAAGGAGCGATGGTCGTGGCCGTCGGAGTCGGTTTGGCCTTGGGCTTCGGCGTGACCTTGACTGTTTTACACGAAGTGACCTTGGTCTTCTTGCCGTGAACCTTTTTCGTGGTCGTCTTGCAGACCTTCTTGGTCTTGGGTTTGGTCGCGTGGAGCGCGGCTGCGTGTGTCGTGGGGGGCACACCGGCAAGCCCGGCAGGAAGTGCTGCCATGGCAGTGAGGATCAGTGGGGTAATCTTTCGGGTCACGATGCGACAATCTCCTAACTGATAGCGGACATCAGTCACATTGTCCCACACCTAATTGGGCAAAACGTGCAGAGAGCGTATTCGTTTGTTACAAAATCATGAACGATGCACTTCTCACGAGGTTCCATCTCGATGACTGTACCTGCCGGCGCCTGCACTACGTCGATGTTAGGTATGGCGATTGGCCTGCCGCTCCTCGGCGAGTCAGGATTGGGTGATGATGGGTCCGGAAACCAGGGAGACTGCTATGGAAGAAGAAAGGACTCTTGAAGACGCGATCCAGCTTGCCGTGCAGGCGCACCGTGGCCAGGTAGAGAAGGCTGGTCAGCCGTATTCCCTCCATGTTCTGCGCGTCATGCTTGCGCTCGAGGGCGACACGGCCCGCATGGCTGGAGTGCTCCACGACGTCGTCGAGGATACGCCATATACTCTCGAGCAGCTGCGCGAAATGGGCTATCCGTCTGTGGTGCTGGAAGCGCTAAATTGCCTCACGCGCCGATCGGGCGAAACATACGGGGCATTCATCGAGCGGATAAAGCCGAATCCGCTGGCGCGGCGGGTGAAGATTGCAGACCTCGAAGACAACATGGACCTACGCCGGTTACCCACGGTACGCGAGAAGGATCTCGAGCGACTGAAGCGCTACCGCGAGGCCTGGGGAGAGCTTAAATCGCTCGAGAACCGCTGAGTGAATTCCGCCCTCTGATGCGTAATCCGGAGGGTGAGGCGCTCATGTCGCGGGGCCGTTTTGCGGCACGAAAGCACGCGGGCTATATGGCCGATGCCACGCTGATTCCATGCGAGTGGCGAGGGAGACCGACCACACGTTCTGCCCCCGCTCTCCGGGCTCGCCGTTAGCCCGCCGGCGTCAGAATCGCCACTCCGACCGCGGGTACCGAGACAGTCACTTTTCCATTCTTTAGCGTGTAGCTCTTGCCACCGATCTGGTCGGTGAACTTCGTGGCTGGTAGTTTTCCCGGCTGAAGCGTGACATTTCGAGATGTTGGACCATCGTTGAACACGACGATCACCGTCTGCTTGCTGTCCTTACGCACGAATGAGACGATGCGATGGGCGTTGTCGAGCTCGAGCGGCGCGATGGTCCCGTCCTGAAGGGCTGGATTCTGATCGCGTATGTTCAGCACCCTGGTGTACCAGGCCTGGAGATCGGTGTTGGGGTTGCTCCAGGGAAATGGCCGGCGATAGTCCTGCGGATTGGCGCCGTCGCCGCTGCCCAGGCCAGCCTCGTCGCCGTAATACACCGTCGGCGCCCCGAGCCAGGTCGCCTGGAAGGCCGCAACCAGCTTGACTTCCGGTATGCTTTCGCGCAATGCGTTGTAAATGCGGATGGTGTCGTGTGAATCAACGACGTTCATCGAGGAATAGAGAGCGGGCAGCGGATACTCTTCGACCATGCTCATCATATTGTCGAAGAAGCCTTTGGCGCTCGCCGCGACGCCCACCGATGAACCTGCGCCGTGAGCGAAGAAGCTGAGAATGATGTCGCGGAAGCGATAGTTCATGTCGCCGTCGAGCTCATTACCCATCAGGTAGGACACGGCGTCGATCGGGGCAAGATCGCATTCGCAGATCAGAATGTCATTGGGAAACTTTGCCTTTACCGCCGTCCGGAACTCCTGCCACCACTGGTGGCTCTTGTAGGTGGCCGCATCCAGACGCCAACCATCTGCCCCGGCGGACAGCCAGTGCTGGGCCACGGAATCGGGCTGGCGGAAGATGAAGTCCTTGACCGCGTCATTTTCCTGAAGTGTAGGCAGACTGTCGGCAAATTCCTGATACGCGGTCGGCCAGGCGGTGAAGCGGTACCAGGAGTAATACGGCGAGCTCATCGAATTGTGGGCGCCGACATCGTCGAAGTCGCGGTACTGATTGAAGTACACACTGTCACTGCTGGTGTGATTGAAGACGCCGTCGAGGATGAGGTGCATGCCGTCGGCGTGGACGGCGGTGACCAGATCTTGAAAGTCCTGCATCGTTCCGAATCGCGGATCGATCTCCATGTAGTTGGCGGTATCGTACTTATGATCGGACGGGGCCAGGAAGATGGGATTGAGATAGAGCGTGTTGACGCCCAGCGATTTGAGATACGGCAGCTTGTCGATGATGCCGCGGAGGTCGCCGCCGAAGAAGTCCTCATCATAGCCAGGCGTGGGATAGACGATCGGCAGATCGTTCCAATTGGTGTGCACGATGGGATGCTCGCCACCGTAGACAGGGTCCATGCCGAGGGTATTGTTCGATGGGTCACCATCATAGAACCTGTCGGGAAATATCTGATAAATGACCATGTTCCTGGCCCAGGAGACCGCATGGAACGTCGGTTCATAGGACGTCAGGTGAAACTCCTGGTCCGGAGTTCCGGTGTACGCCAGGCCCACTCCGCCTTCAGCCGCCTCGTTGTTGCCATACCAGGCTTTGGCGGAGCCGCGCTTGACGAGAAACTCATATTCGTAGATATTCACCGTTGTCGGGATGAAAACTGTTTCCCACATGTCGTACTTCGTACCGGTGGACACTCGCCTCATCGATTGAACGTGCGTCGCCGTCGACGTCGTCGTGCCGAGCGCGGCCGCCACATCGGAGTAGAGCTGCACCGACGTAGCGCCATTGTGCGCCGTGCGGAGCTCCAGCGTGACATGCGTGCCCGCCGGCACCGCGCCGAACGGTTTGCGATATTGGAGCTGCCACGAGTTGTGCAGGAGTGCCTTCAGATCGATGGACGATTTGCCGGCCGATCTCGCTCCGACTATCGATGGACGGACGCCCGGGAGGAGCAGCACGAGAACAAGGACAGCAGCGAGACGAAGCGCATACTTCACCTTCTCAGATTCCCTGGACGTGGTAGCCTTCATCGACAAAAATGACTTCGCCAGTGATGCCGCGGCTGAGATCGCTGGCCAGGAAGAGGGCAGTATCCCCCACTTCCGCTCGGTCGGTGGCGCGCCGCAGCGGTGCTTTCTCTGGATAGGCCTTGGCAAAACCGGTAAAACCCGGCACGCCGCGGGCCGCGAGCGTCGAGATCGGACCGGCGGAGATTGCGTTGACCCGGATGTTATCGGGCCCAAGATCCGCCGCGAGGTAGCGTACCGACGACTCCAGCGCCGCTTTGGCTACGCCCATAACGTTGTAACTGGGGAATACCCGATCACTGGCGATGTAGGTCATGGTGAGGATGCTCCCGCCCTCAGTCATGAGTACCGCCGCCGGACGCGCAATGGCTATAAGTGAGTATGTGCTGATGTCCATGGCAGCGGCAAAGCCGCGCCGCGACGTGTTTCTAAACTTGCCCTTCATTTCTTCACTATCGGCAAACGCGATGCTGTGGACCAGGGTATCGAGCCGGCCCCATTCGTCCGCGATCCGGGTGTATACCCGCTGGATCTGATCGTCATTGGTGACATCGGCCTCGAGAATGATCGTCCCCGGAATCTCGTCGGCGCACTCTTGCGCCATCTTTTCCATGCGCGGGCCCTGGTAGGTGAGTGCCAATCGCGCTCCCTCTCGACCCAGTGCTTGCGCGATCGCCCAGGCGATGCTACGCCGGTTGGCGACGCCCCATACCAGTGCGTACTTCCCGTCCAGCAAGCCCATACGTATCTCCTCTATCCCACATCCTGGCCGCATGCGACCGTGGCGACAGCGTCTCGCGCCGGGCATCCGGTGCTATAGACTACCCACAGGAGGTACCTTTGAACGAAAACTTGCGCCGTGCCGTCGAGGCACTCGAGGCGGGCGCACAGGATGCCCGGCGGATTTCGAGTCAGTCATTCGGTGACGTACGAGGCCGGCTGCGTCGGACAATCGAGGAGGCACTCGATCATCTCGAACGCGACCAGGTGGAGAATCCGAGTCCCGAGGACATCGTCGGGAACCTCGACCGGCAGGCGCAATCCATCGCTGACGACCTGCGCCGCGTGGAGCAACTAATGAAGCGACACACCGGACGCCAGTAAGCGCGCATGTCAACATTGGATGCCCGGTCTCACTTGCGGATGCTGCTGCGCGAACGCGCGGTCTTGCGCGGCGACTTTGTGCTGTCGTCGGGCGCGCGATCGAACTACTACCTGGATGCTCGCCTGGTGACGCTCTCCGCCGAGGGAAGCAAGTACGTCGGCCAGGTCATGCTCGACGAACTCCTGCCAGATTTGCCGGATGCCATCGCGGGTCCCACGGTCGGAGCCGATCCCATCGTCAGTGCCACGATCGTTACTGCCGCGCTGGCCGGTCAGCGGTTGGACGGGCTACTGGTGCGGAAAGGTCGCAAGGAGCACGGAGCCGGGCGACAGATCGAGGGACCATGGCGAGAAGGACTGCGGGTGGCAGTGGTGGATGACACGCTGACCACGGGCAATTCGCTGCTCGAAGCAGCGGCGGCACTACGGGAGGCCGGCGGCATCGTGACCGGTCTGTACGCGCTCATCGACCGCGAACAGGGAGCGCGGGAGGCTATCGAAGGGGCAGGCTATCGGTTCACTGCATTGTTCACGGCGAAAGAGCTGCTGGGGTGACCGGAGAGTCCCTGGCGCAGTAGCCGGGGCTTACAGCATCCTCCATGGACATTGGGCCGGTAGGAGCCGCCCAGCGCAGCGTGTGGCGGCCCGCCCACGCCTCGCCGGGCCAACTCCGCACACTGCCCTAGAAGTCCAAGAACGCTACAAAGACCCTGGCGCGGAGGATCCGGATTCCCCTGTACGACCCAAGCCGATGAAGATCCTCATCCCCTGAGATGACGTACGTCGCCTCACCCGACACGGCTGTTGCGATCACAGCGTTGTCCGCAGGGTCCTCTGGTATCAGGTTTGGAACCTCGGCAAGCGGCACCACAATGGCCGCTTCGCGGAGACCATCGATTTCTTTCCCGATTTCCTCAGGTGACATGTGGTGAAGTTTGGCTACGCGCGGATAACTCAGCACTCGCCGATACTCTTTGAGCAACTCCTCTGATACGATCACGTCGATCTTTCGGCTCTGAAATGCGCTGCGGATGCGCCCCGGCGCGCCAGACACGTTCAGGTACGAGCTGACAAAGATGTTGGTGTCGAGAACGACCCTCACTCCGACTCGGCGCGTCTCACTGCCTGCACGGCCTCAGCGGTCAGCGCCATCGCTTCGTCTTCTGGGATATTAGCCCGGTTCGCCACGGCCTCCCAGTGCGCAAAGAACGCCTCGCGTCGACGTTTCCACTGCTGATACAGCTCGATGGGGACCACGGCGGCGACTGGCTCCCCGTGGCGTTCGACGACATATTCGTCACCTCGGGCGACGACATCGTTAAGCAGGCGGCCAAACTGCCGCCGCGCATCGAAGGCGGGAATGACTTTCTCCATGGTGATCGTCCTGCCTTTATGTAGATTGCGCTAATTACGCAATTATACGAGAGACGAATGGGTATCGCCCGATGACTGATTATCGGTCCAGGATCGATATGATAATCCCTGTGTGGGAAGACAATAGTCAGTACAGCGGCAGGAAAATCAATTCGGCCAGGCTCGCGGACACACGCTGTGAGCGCATTGTGTTTGAGAATTGCCGGTTTGAAGACTGTGGTTTACTTCGCGCCTCGTTCGCTCACTGCCAGTTCGTGGACTGCACATTCGTGAACTGTGAGATGACCGCTGCCGCATTCCCAAACTGCGTGTTCACTGGTGTGCTCTTTCGGGCCTGCAAGGTAGCTGGTATCGACTGGACCGTTACACGGGGCATCGGGTCGAAGATCATGTTAGACGTGCACTTCAATGAGTGCATCGTTAACTATGCAAGCTTCTGCGGCCTGGATCTTCGAGCGGTGACCTTCTCGAGCTGCACAGTTCATGAGGCCGACTTCGAAGAATCCGATTGTCGCAAGGTCAGCTTCGCCGGCTCTGATCTGCAGGGAACAAAATTTTTGCAGAGCAACCTGGCGGGCGCCGATTTTACCAATGCGCGCAGCTACACTATCGACCCGACGGCAAACAACATAAAGGGCGCCAGGTTCTCATTACCCGAGGCTGTCTCGCTGTTGCAGCGATTTGGCGCAGTCATCGAACCCTGAGGACGTGGCATGAACCAACCGAGGTGACGGCGGGAGCGCAGGGTCGGGACATACACTCGTGTAGAGGAAGGCCACAGGCGACCCAGCTAGGAGGAACCGTGCACATTCGAGCGTTCGTATGCATCAACGTTCTGTGTACTGTCGTAATAGGCAGCGCACTTTGTTCGGCCTCTCCTGCGACCGCGAGCAACCGAATAGGCCTCGCGCAGGAAACTCACTCTCGAGCAGAAACAGAAGCATCGTTTGCGGTGCTGCCGACTCTCCACTTTGCGCAATATCTCGACATGGCGTCAGCTACCGGGATCGCACTCGACCGTGCTGGCAATCAATATATCGTGGGAACCAATTCTTCGAACAACCCCTCGGACGAGCAGGGGTATGTGCTGAAGTTGAGTGCGACTACCCATCGAATTCTGTATAGGGTACACGTGCCCGGAGCCATATCGGCAATCGCGGTGGATCCCGAGGGCGCGGCCTATGCTGTAGGGACCACCACGTCCACGCGCCTTCCTGTTGTCCATGCAGTGCAGCCTCGAAGGGGGGCGCGGGCGACGCATTTCTTCTTGCACTGGATCGGCAAGGTCGCATCCGGTTCAGCACCTATGTAGGCGGAAGAGGCGATGATACAGGATCCGGTGTGGCGATTGACGCGAAAGGTGATGCATACGTTACGGGATATTCTTTTTCCTCAAACTTCCCCCTTCGAGGAGGGTTGAAGGGGCTTCACGGAGGTGCCGTCCTTGCAAAGTTTGGCTCCGAGGGGTCGTTAATCTACAGCACGTTCCCGGGCCCGGTCATGGAGACTGGTGCAGCCGTGGCCGTCGATGGCACTGGAGCCGCCTATGTGACGGGGAGTACGCAGGTCCCGCAATGGGTATCGCCCGACGAAGCCACCTGGAGCCACGTATTTATTGCAAAGGTGCTTCGTGCGGGTAACAAACTCGCGTATACGCGAGTGCTTGGGGGCAGCCGCGATGACTTCTCAACGTCGATCGCAGTGACCCACAATCGGGCGGTAGTAACCGGTGCTACGAGTTCGGCGAACTGGCCCACCAGGTTTCCCATACAGCCGCGACTCGCCGGCGAAGAGGATGCATTCGTGGTCGCTCTGGACAAGGATGGCAGAGTGGACGAAAGTACTTACCTGGGAAGCAGCGGGGATAACGGCGGCGAAGGGGTCAGTGTTGACGCCAGCGGAGCGATCGAGGTGACCGGATTCTCGAGCGGTGATTTCCCGATTCGCCATGAATTCACGCAGTTTCCAATGGAGGACGCTGCGTTTGTACTCAGACTCGATCCTACTGCGCGATACCTTGAATTCAGTACGTTGCTCGGGGGCTCTGGACAGGACTCGGGGTGGGGAATTGCCGCTCATGGTGCGGGTAGTCTCGATGTAGTGGGATCGACTGAAGGTCGTTTACCCGATGTTCGAGACTTGATCGGTTCAGGAACAACGCAAATGCCTAGCGGCTTCCTCGTGGAGATAGTCACTAAGAGTGAAGAGGGCTCAGGCGGGAAGAGGGGCGGACAGGCGGGAAGTCGGACACGTAACGTCGGTAGATGACTTCTGAATACCCGTCACGGCAGCGACCCACACACCGACCATCCCCACTGACGCCATCAATGATTTCTGCAGGGAGCGCTGGAGGCAGGACGGACGCAGAGAGATCGGTGCGGGGGGCCAACGTTTAGGTCCGCTGATCAAACTGGTGTATCTTTAACGATCGCCTCGGTCAAGTAGCGGCGTAGCCAGGCCTCCGACGTGGCGTCGGCCTGCTTCTGGAGTTGCGTCTTTTCAATGCCGAGCGAACTCGGCCTCGGGATCCCGAGAAATGTGAGGACGCGGGCGATCGTGGCCTCGTGCTCTACAGTAAAGTCTTCGTACGTGACCACATACGGTCGGATCCCATGGTGCGCAAAGTACCTTGCCCACGCCGCGTCGCTCTTGGCTGCGCCGCTGACTAGGTGGTGGATTGCATCGAAGTTATAGACAGCCTCCTTCTGCGATCGACCGCCGGTATCGCGCGTGACACCCCATACGCCGGTCTGGAGCGCCTTCCAATGAGAGATCCCCTGTCGCACCTTGTCGCGGCGCGAAAGCCAGAGGTACCGAAGGTCTGGGAAGATCCGCGAGAGCAGGACCGCTGTGTTCGGCTCGTTGAGGCTGGGTATTGAACGGACCTTGCCCAGGAAGACGTCGAAGTACTCCGACCACATCATCTTGGCGCCGAAGATGCCATTGGGAGTCGTGCCATGGCGCAGGGCTGCCACGAGGTAGTCGGCGTAGGTGCAATCGGTGAGCCCCCATTGCTCGCTCCACATGGCCTCATCGCCTCGCCAGAAGTACTCAGCCGGGTACCCGGCTACTCCGGTGTTTGTGAGCGCCTCCGCCAGCAATGAGCTGCCACAGCGCGGGGTTCCACAGATGAGGTAGCACGTGGAGGGTTGCACGTCCATCCTGCGTAAATTCTACCCAGCCCCGTGTAACACCCCGGTTATACGCAGCGAGAATCCAGTAGCGCGGCAGCTCCCGGACGTTGCTCAAATGTACCGCGCGAATCGCTTCCGCGCCCGAGCTGCTAATCTCCTCCGCCGCTTCATGCCGTGCCCACCACCACGTCTCGGTGACACGGTTGAAGCCGCGGCTCACGGTGGCGGCGAGGTGAGCAGCACCGTAAAGCAGCCCCCGGAATCGTATGGCGTCGGGGAGCCACTCCATTTCTTCTGGTGTCGGTATCCGGTACTCCGCATACCCGTCCACGATTGCTTCGACCCGACCCACTCCGGCGAGGATGGGCGTAGACCAGGAGATCGCGATCTCACTCGACACAATCAGGAAACCCAGGTCGATCATCGGAGAACCGAGCCCGGATCCGCCCCAGTCAATGAAGACCGCATCGCCATCGGCGGTGACGACGGCATTCCCAGGGTGGGCATCATTGTGGATCAATGTGCGCGGCAGATGGTGACTGGAGGTGATGCCATGGATGGCAGCGAGTAGACGGTTGTGAGTTTCGGCAAGATCGGACGAGGCCAGAGGAGGCAGCGATCGCAACCACTCCGCGGCGGTCGCCATGTCGGTGGAGGGAAGCATGCTCGCGTTGGCCAGCTCAGGTGAGGCGGAGGGGTCGAGCGCCATGCAGTTGGCCGAGACGCTGTCCCAGGGCTTTGAGAGTCGAAGGAGAACTGTCGGCGGGGCCACCGTCAATGAAGGTCGTAATCATGACCGCCTGAGATCCATAGGGAACCACCCCATTCCCATGGCGGTCGCGTACGAGGCGCGGTGCCGGGTATCGAGCGTCTTCCAGAAACAAGAGTACTCGTGCGTCATTAGCTGCTCTCTCGCGATCGGTGACGCGTACTACCCAGCCAGGTGACGGCGGACGCGGTTGGTAGAAAACGTTCCCATCCCAGCTATTCGCAAGCTGCTTCACCGCTGCATGGGCCACGCCGAAGTGGTCGCGCAGTAGAGCGTTAAGGTCATCGAGCGGTATCACGTTCGTGTGTGCCAGACGAGGAGCACGCCATTACGGTCCTCACGAGGAGCGCCGACATAGACGAAACCTGCCTTCTCTGCTGCACGGCGGGAGGCTACATTGTCGGCCGAGGTGATCAGCACCAACCTGCTGAGTCCGGTTGCGTCGGCGACAAAGTCCTTGAGAAGCTGCAGCGCCACTGTCCCAATGCCATGCCCGCGAGACCGTTTCGCGAACAAGTGATAGCCTACCAGCGCCTCTCCCGTCTCATCGTCAATGTCATGAAGGAAGATTTGTCCGACCGGCACGTGGTCGACATCCACGGCGAAGTAGTAGATGCTCTGGTCTTTCTCGGCGCGCGAGAGCCACTCAGTAACGGCATCGCGAACATCGTCATCCTGGGGAGCCGCCATGATGCGCTGCCGATCCGGAGCCGTCAGAGCAACATTACCAACCCGATACGGCGTGCCAGAATGCAATGACATCGAATCCCTCAAAGGTCGCGCTCGGATCGCGGGTCGATGCTTGTAGATCGCACTGTATGTGCCTGTCCACTATGCGATCCTGAGGAGCATCTGAACGTCCTCACCATACTCCCTCGGTAGAAGAGCGCAGTACCGAGCGTCGTCTCGGCCTTATGCCAGGACGGCTTGACCACCGAGAGCAAGAAAAGAGCGGTCCATGACTCGATTGCCGAATGATAACAGTGGACTGCGCGGGCGGCTCATTGAGGCCGAGCAGGCTCCGTTCAAGGGCTGGGACTTCTCGTACCTCGACGGCCGCATGGTAGAAGACCCTTTGCCGTGGAGCTATGAGGCGCTTGTTCGCGAAGCGCTACCGCAGGCCGGCGCTCTACTCGACATGGACACGGGCGGGGGAGAAAAGCTCGCGACCTGGGTCCCGCTGCCGCCGTACACTGCTGCGACCGAAGGGTACGGTCCCAACGTTCCCATTGCTCGTGCGCGCCTGGAACCGCTTGGAATAGGTGTCCACGAGGTTGATAGCCGTGGCCCGCTCCCATTCGCAGCGGCCACATTCGATCTCATCACCAACCGGCATGGGGCCTATAGTCCGCCAGAGATTGCACGTATCCTCCGGCCTGGCGGTCGACTCCTGACGCAGCAGGTAGGAAGCACGAACCTCCGAGCTCTCAACGAGCGGCTGGGGGCGCCGACCGACATGTCAGACTGGACGTTAGAACGCGCACGTCGAGAGTTGCAAGAAGCCGGATTGGTCATCATCCGGGCAGAGGAGTCATTCCCCGTGGCTCGATTCCTGAATGTGGAAGCTATCGTGTACTTGCTGAAGGCTGTGTCCTGGCAGGTTCCAGACTTTTGCGTGGACCGTTACTTTGATCGGCTGAGCGCTCTCGAGGCCGACATTCAAACTCGCGGTTCGGTCGATGTGCTGACGCACCGGTTCCTGGTGGTGGGTCAAAAGCCAGAGTAGGGATTTGAAGCTCCGGCTGCGAAGGCGTGAGCACCACGATACGCACACTACCTCTGGCCAGGGTCCCGGTCTTCGTATCGGGAGAGCAGAAGCACCCATGGTCACCGCCTCCGGGCGCGACGCGTGTCCGTCTCTTTGTTTTCACCGTGAAGGATGAGGGCGGAGGATTCTCTTTGCCGTCACCCGTGAAGGGGCCGTGCAGACGGCGCGCTAACTCCGGATCGCTCCAGACCTCGGCGGTCGAGCGCCAGGCCGCCAGCGTCCGCGCGAACGGTTCGAGAATTCCGGTGTCGGCACCCGCTACGAGCTCGCTCAGCAGATCTTCGGCGCAACGCGCCCGATCGCTCTCAGGGAGCCAGTGAATCCACGGCAGTTCTTCGGTAAGAAGTGGTGCGAGTAGCTCCGGATGATTTCTGGCGACATCAGCAACGAGGCGCGCTGCGATGTTCATCCCTTCCTGACGAGAGGCGAACCGCCTGAAGCTGGTCAGTACGAGGTTCTCCTCGTTTCGCCGTTCCAGCAGGACCTCGCCCTCATCGAGTCGAGGAAGGACCTTGTTAGGGCCACGTAGGAAGTCGCTGGAGGGAAATGGTTAGTTGTCTTCATACCGTCGATATTGTCTGAAGTAGTTCAGATCCGCCTCGGTCGCCCGGTGGCTCAGATCGGAAACGAATGGGAAGCATCGCTGCCACCAGCAGCGGCCGCTCCAGCGTGCGTACATAGTCGCGCAGTACTACATAGAAGTTCGCAGCAGCTACCGACCGTGGCATGCCCATGACCATCCAGGGAGCCTCCTCGGTGTCGTCGGGGATGGGAGGTACGTACGTTCGCAGCATGTATGCGCCCTGGAAAGGAGGTCGTCGGGATTAGAGCAGGTCGCTGC
Organism: uncultured Chloroflexia bacterium; assembly: GCA_963731225.1. Lineage (GTDB taxonomy): Bacteria > Chloroflexota > UBA5177 > UBA5177 > UBA5177 > CAVSUG01. Next base: position 903,617 of record CAVSUG010000002.1, on the reverse strand, counting down.
GCAACTGTTCGATCGTGTCGCGCAACCTCGCGATCTCTTCGTCGGCGGCTCGCAGCGCCGCCGACTGCTCATCGTGGAAGGGCAAAGCTCGACCTTCCGCCGTGATTACTCGGATTCGTCGCTCCTCAGCACGAAACCGCACATCGAGCAGCGCGCTGTACAGGCTGCCATCCGCTTCCGCCTCCCAGGGCACGAACGCCCCTCCGTCGCGGCGGAAGCCCCACAGCCTCGGAGACACTGATACTGTCTCATCCGCTGACGACGCGGGATCGAAGAGCAGATATTCGTCCACCCGGAGTAGATCGTACAGCTCATGCTTCTCGATGGTGTCTCGATCCCAACTCCACGTGGACACGATCTCTGCCACAAAGGGCGGAAAGATGCCTTCGCGCTCGACGACGAAGGTATCTCGCGGACGATTCTTGACTGGCGCAGCGTACACATCCGGTGCCAGTTGACCGCGAGTAATCCGCCCCTTGGTGTAAATCACGAAGGACTCCATACTGACATACCAGTCGGGATGGCGGATTGCAAGATGAGTCGATAAAGCCTGGTAGAGCGCCACGACAGCGGCCGCGTGCAAGTCGGTACCGACCATCCAGGGACTATCGTCCCGATCGTCGTCGGCAAGGAGCAACGCTCGTTCGCGGTCGCTAAATTGATGTACTGCCATGGCGTTCCTGGTTTCGCTTGCCATCCGGTCTGAGGGTACCACGAGGAGTGTCCCCTGTTACCTCATACCTCATACGTCCCCGCGGGAATGGCAAGCTCGACCGGCCTGCCGAACGCAACACTTGCCGCCGCTCGGAGTTCGTCGCCGTTCACTGTGGCATAGTGCGTCAGTAGCACATCATTTACCTCGGCCCGACGCGCCATTTCGCCGGCGAGCGAGCCTGTAAGATGTCCCTGGCCCTCGGCGGCGGATTGGTATTCCACTTCGGTCGCTTCGATGAGGGCGAGGTCCACGCCGAGAAGGAGTACTTCCGCTGGCGTACTCGGCAATCGGTTGTCCGCTACCGTGCGCAACTATCTCTGGGGCCTCGTGAGTCGAGTCAGCCGGTCGCGAACAGCGACGGTGCTCATCTACGTCACGTCGGCAGACCAGGGATTGACGATGATTTCACGCGGCAATCCGACTTTCTGAGTGGTAGACTTCGCCGGTCTCTCGCTGATCAAATTGCCGCCTACAAGGCAAAACCGGAAGAGGTGACTCCTTGCGCGCAGAGCCGGGACGGGTGGGTTTGCTCGGCGGCCGGTTACCGAGGAGGGGCCGCTGCGGGGCTTCGGATCCTTCTCGGGCTCGTACGTGGGGCGCCGGGACAGCGAGGTCACCCGTCAGTCGCTCACGGGCACGTCGGTAAACTTCCCATCTGGCATGTGGCTCGCGAGCACCGTACCGCAGGAACGAACGCGACGATCAAGGAGACGCTCTACATCTCCCAGGTCGACTCCACCCTGCAACGGATTGTTGTGACGGGGAAAACGCCCACGAAGCGTGGCGAGCTGGTTGAGCGGTTCGTTGAGCGCCTTGGACACTACGGTGCCTCCCTACAGATCACTTTGCCGGCGCGGTGCGCCGCGAAGGGGTAGAAGCACTTTCTCAGTAGACGGCCGTACTTACTCGCGTAGCGAGTGAGCGACGCTGATGAGTAAGGGCACGGTCCAGACCTCGGCCATGAGGGTCACGGTGAGGAAGGTGAACGGGTAGAGCCGCAAGGCAAACAGTACGAGCCAAGCTACGCCAAGGAGAAAGATAAGGTACGGTCCGCGATGCTCGAACATTCGTTGGACAGCCGGATACGGACGGAACCAGATGAACAGCCACAACTGTACGACAGCAAGTGCAGAGAACACCAGCAGGCAAGCAAGATACACGGTAGGATCCGTGAACCAGCGATTATCATGCAATCCTGGCAACGTCATGCCGTATTCTCAAGCTCGGTGAATCTCTCGGGCAAACAAGGCAGAGCCTGGCGGAGTGGTGCGCGGTCACACAGGCTAGATGGCATCCGGTGACCCCATGCACGCAGGGCCGGGACTCTCCTGGCGAACGTCGCGGGGGTGGCGGGCGGTAGGTCAGGAGTGCGACAGGCCAGTCGCTAAGCGAGACGAGTTCGCCGCGGCAAAACCGCACTGCTTTACTTCTCTCTTCGCTGCTCCAACGCCTTCCGCAATTGCGCTACCTCCGCCTCCGCTGCCTGCGCCGCCGCCTCACTCTCGGTATGGGTTCGTAGCCAGCTTCCATCCGCTCGCTGCAACCGCAGGTCGCCATCCCGTAGAGCAAGCCATAAACCGAGCTGGCCGCTCCACAACCGTCCCTGCCCATCTGGCTCCCAGGTCACGAAGCGACCGTCTTCCGCCCCCGGCTGGTTGGTCGGCGGATCGCGCCGATAGCCGAGCAGGGCCGTCGGTCGCCCAGCGCTGGCGGGGATGTAGAGCGCATACTCGTCGACGCCCATGCGCTCGTAGTGGGCTGGCTTGTCTCGCAAGTCGCGCTGACGGCTCTCCGGTGAGACGACTTCGAGGACGAAGCACGGTGCTCCGCCTTCCCGCTCAACATCGTACGAGCTCCGAAAGTGGTCGGGGGCGCGGGCAACCATCACGTCGGGGGCGAGCTGCTCCATACGGTCGCCCGGTGGATTAGGTCGGAAACGGATGGGAAGCATCGCTGCCACCAGCAGCGGCGGCTCCAAGGTGCGTGCATATTCGCGCAGCACTACATAGAAGTTCGCAGTAGCATCCGACTGTGGCATGCCCATGACCATCCAGGGTGCCTCCTCGGAATCGTCGGGGATGGGAGGTAGGTACGTTCGCAGCATGCACGCGCCTTGGAGAGTCGTAGATTGATGCGATTATAGCGAGGACAGGCGAGTGGCTGCCTCCATCTCACACGTCATATGCCTCGCCTTGACGGGCCAGGTCCACTGGCTTGCCGAACGCAACAGTTGCAGTCGTGCGCAGGGCGTCGGCGTTCGCCGTTGCATAGTGCGTCAGTAGCAGGCGCTCGACTCCCGCCCGGCGGGCCATTTCGCCGGCGAGCGAGCCCGTGAGGTGTCCCTGGCCCTCGTCGGCGGACTGGTATTCCACTTCGGTCGCTTCGATGAGGGCGAGGTCCACGCCGCGAAGGAGATCTTCAACTTCATCCGACGCGGCGGTATCGCTGCTGAAGCCGAAGTTTCCGCCAGTACTCGAGCTGAATCGCATCGCGTACCCGGCGATAAAGTGCTTGGTATGCGCGAAACGGATTTCGAGGTCGTCGATGGCGAGAACGCCCGCCGGATCGAACTCCCGCACGGTATACGTGTCATGCCAGAACGGCTCCTCGAGCCCGAGAGCCGCCCGCACACGCTCCAGTGTGTCGGCGCCTCCGGGAGGAAGCCAGAGCGGAACGGGTACCGATCGCGGATAGGCAAATCGATAGGAATATGCCAGCGGCACGAGGTCGAGGAAGTGGTCGGCATGCATGTGGCTGATGACAATGGCATCGAGCAAGCCGGGATTGAGGGTAAGGGGCAGCGCGCCGGCAATGCCGTGTCCGCACTCCAGCAGGATAGAGGTTTGAGCGTGCTTGATCAGATAGCCGGAGCTTGCACCTCCGGGGTTTGGGAACGATGGACTCGTTCCCAGCATGGTGATATTCACCCGGTGTGCAGGGAGCCGATGAGTACGGCACCGCTACGTCCGGGAACGTACCAGTTACCCAGCGTCGTCCCGGTCGCTTCGGGAGCGCGTTCGCCCCAGGCAAGCTTGCAGTCCGTTACCGACATCCCACCCAGCAGTGGAACATCGACCCGTTTCGCCGGTGAGCCATTGTTGATCACGACGACGGCAATCGCCTGATCGTGAATCCGAGCAAAGGCGTAGACATCATCAGACGCCAGCAGCGTGGCGAAGTCGCCACGGCGAAGCACCTCGGTTTCGTGCCGGAGACGAATCAAGCCCTTCAGATACGCCAGCAATTCCTCGTTCCAGGTGGAACGATCCCAGGAGAACGAGCGACGCGCACCATACGCCTCGTCGTCGCCATCGAATCCTACTTCGTCACCGTAGTAGACGCATGGCGCACCGGGGAAGGTCATCTGCAGGAGCCACGCGAGTTTCAGTGCGTTCTGGTCGCCGCGTACCATCCGGAGAAACCTCGTGGTATCGTGGCTGTCGAGCAAGTTCAGCTGCGCCAGGACGTTGGTCCAGGGGTACCGTCGCAGGTTCGACTCGAGGGCCTGGGCGAACCGATCGACAGTCAAGACTTCCACCGGATCGAGTCCGGTGGACTTGATCGTTTCCTGGTCCGGGCCATCGGGCCCAGCGAAGAAACCCAGGCAGGAGCGTGTGAAGGGATAATTCATGACTGCATCGAACTGGTCGCCAGCCAACCAGCGGCGTCGCGTCACCCCAGATTTCGCCGACGATGTAGGCGTCGGGGTTGGCGTCCTTAATCTGGCGTCGGAACTCGCGCCAGAAGTCCTCATCGTCGATCTCGTTCGGTACGTCCAGTCGCCAGCCATCGATTCCCGCTTCGATCCACTGCCGTCCCACCGCCCACAGAAAGCGCCGCACTGCTTCGGTAGCCGTATTGAACTTCGGGAGGTCCCGCATGGTTCCACCAGCAGGCATAGCCCGGCGGCTGGTCTGCGGGGCCATACGGGCTCAGCGGCCAGTGAATAGACGTGCAACCAGTCGAGATAGGGGGATTCCTGGCCGTTCTCCAGGATGTGATTGAACTGGAAGAACCCACGGCTGCAGTGATTGAACACTCCATCGAGGATGACCCGCATTCCCCGTGCAGTGCGCCGTCGGTCAGCAACGTGCTGAGTGCTTCGTTGCCACCGAGAATCGGATCCACGACGTAGTAGTCATGCGTGTGGTACCGATGGTTCGCAGTCGATCGAAACACGGGACAGAAGTAGATTGCGGTGATGCCCAGATCTTGCAGGTAATCGAGGTGCTCCCGACCCCGACCAGATCTCCGCCCTTGAAGCCGCGCTCGGTTGGAGGACTGTCCCAGGGCTCCAGGTTGGCCGGCTTGGGTACCGCGTCGCTTTTGGCGAACCGATCGGGAAAGATCTGATAGAAGACGGCATCGTGCACCCAGGTCGGGGTTCGGTCGATCGCGGTCGGCGCGGTGACAGTCGAACTCTCCATAGGAATCCTTTCAGGTGAGCTTCAGGTGCCTCGACTGTTGAATCCCCTAACTGGGCTGCAGCAGAAGAAATGCCAGCGGGGGCAACGTGAACTCGGCGGAAAACGGTTGGCCGTGCCACGGAATGCTTTCGGCCTGGACCGCTCCCAGGTTACCCACTCCGCTGCCGGCGTATTCCCGGGCATCGGAGTTCAAGATTTCGGTGTAGCCGCCGGCGTGCGGTAGGCCCAGCCGGTAGCCAGTGCGAACGACGGGCGTGAAATTGCCGATGAAGATCAGTTCCGACTTCGAATCTTTTGCCAACCGGCGGAAAGCCAGGATGCTGGCTTCGGCGTCGAGAAAGTCGATCCATTCGAATCCTGCCCAGTTCGTGTCCACCTCGGACAGTGCGTTCTGAGCGCGGTAGAGCGTATTGAGATCACGAACAAAACCTTGTAAGCCCCGATGACGTTCGCCTTCCTCGCCGGACGCCTCGGTGAGATGCCAGTCCAGACTGTCAGCGTGGTTCCACTCGTGCCATTGACCGAACTCCGCTCCCATAAAGAGCAACTTTTTACCCGGATGGCCCCACATGTAGCCGAGGAGCAACCGCATATTGGCGAACTTCTGCCAGACATCGCCCGGCATCTTTTCCAGCAGCGATCGTTTGAGATGCACCACCTCGTCATGGGACAGCGGCAGGATGAAGTGTTCGGTGAAGGCGTACATCATCGAAAACGTCAATTCGCTCTGGTGGAAGCGGCGATGGATGGGATCGAGTTCAAAGTAACCCAGGGTGTCGTGCATCCATCCCATGTTCCATTTGAAGTCGAATCCCAGACCTCCGTCGGTGACCGCGCCGGTGACGCGTGGCCAGGAGGTCGATTCCTCGGCAAACGTTAGAACGCCGGGAAACTGTTCGTGGACGACCTCATTGGTCTCTCGTAGCAAGTCAATTGCCTCCAGGTTCTCGCGGCCACCGTAGCGATTGGGCAGCCACTGACCCGGCTGGCGAGAGTAATCGAGATATAACATCGATGCCACTGCATCCACGCGGAGGCCGTCGATATGGTAGCGATCGAGCCAGAAAAGGGCATTGGAAATGAGAAACGACCGCACTTCGCTACGTCCGTAATTGAAGATCAGCGTTCCCCAGTCGGGATGCTCCCCTTTGCGCGGATCGGCGTGCTCGTACAGGTGGGTCGAGTCAAACCGAGCCAGTCCATGGGCATCCCGGGGAAAGTGTGCCGGCACCCAATCCAGAATCACACCGAGTCCGGCCTGATGACATCGGTCGACGAAGTACATGAAATCCCGCGGCTGACCGAAGCGGGCGCTCGGCGCGAAGTAGCCAACGGTTTGATAGCCCCACGACTTGTCGAGAGGGTGCTCGGACACCGGCAGGAGCTCGACGTGGGTGAACCCCAGATCGGCGACATAGGCAGGTAGCTGTTCGGCCAGCTCCCGATAGGTCAGGAAACGCTCCGGGTCGGATGGGTCTCGGCGCCACGAGGCAAGATGTACTTCATAGGCGGCAATCGGCGCCGCCAGCCAATCGCAGTCGCGACGGGTTACCAGCCAGCTCGCGTCGTTCCACTCGAAACCATTGAGGTCCGCCACCACCGACGCGGTATGCGGTCGCACTTCGGCGGCGAAGCCATACGGATCCGCCTTCTCCAGCCACTCGCCGCTGTGCCGGGCGAGGATGGCGAACTTATACAAAGCGCCTTCACCGATTCCGGGTACGAATCCCTGCCACACGCCGGACTGTCCTACCGGTTCGAGCGGATTGGACTGGTTATTCCAATCGTTGAAGTCTCCGATCACCGACACCTGACCGGCGTTGGGCGCCCAGACGGCGAAACGCACTCCTATACCCTCGGCGCCCGATTCGATATGAGCTCCGAGATGCTCGTAAGCCCGGCGTTGCTTCCCGGTGCCAAACAGATACAGATCGAATTCGGTCAAAGCCATAAAATGTTGAAATCCTCACCCAACCTGTTGTCATTCTCATCGACGTGGCAGGAAACTGCTGCCGTCGATGAGCTACGCCGCCGAATGAACCAGGATACAAGATGGCTTACGCCCGTGCTGCCGGAATACTGCTTCATCCCACCTCTCTGCCCGGGGCGGGCGGTATTGGGTCCATCGGCGAGGAAGCGTATGCATTCGTGGACACCATGCGGCTCGCAGGCATCGGGCTGTGGCAAGTATTGCCGCTTGGACCTACGGGGTATGGCGATGCTCCCTACTCCGCGCTGGCGGCCTTCGGCGGGAATCCGCTCCTCATCGCACTCCAGCCGCTCGTCGAGCGTGGTCTCCTTACCGAGGCCGACTTACTTCCGCTGGCTTCTCTCCCTGAGACCCATGTCGACTTTGGTCGCGTCGTGCCGGGAAAAATGGATATTATTCGCCGCGCCTTCGAGCGCTTTCCCGCTGACCCGTCGGAGGCCGACGACTTCGCCGAGTTTTGCCGGATTCACCACTCCTGGCTGAGTGAAACGGCGCTCTACATGGCACTGAAAGACGCCCATGGCGGCGCCCCGTGGATCGACTGGGCAGCCGAGTTTCGTGATCATGAAGCTGGCGCCCTCGAGCGAGCGCGCCGGCGGTTGGTTCACGACGTTGACTTTCATTGTTTCGTACAGTGGCTGTTCTTCCGGCAGTGGTCCGAACTCAAACGGTACGCTAATCAAGCCGGAATCCACATTATCGGCGACATCCCGATCTTCGTCGCCTATGACAGTGCCGATGTATGGGCCAATCAGCACATGTTTCAACTCGATCGTGCCGGCAGGCCAACAGTTGTGGCCGGAGTGCCTCCCGACTACTTCAGTCCAACTGGCCAGCTGTGGGGCAATCCACATTATCGCTGGGACGTTCTCGAGGCGAACGGCTTCGCCTGGTGGGTGGAACGGTTCCGCACCCTGTTTCAGCTGGTCGATATCGTTCGCCTCGACCACTTCCGCGGATTCTGCGCCGCCTGGCAGGTGCCGTATGGCGAAAGTACCGCAATCAGTGGACGATGGGTGGCGGCTCCTGGAGATGCTCTCTTCCGAGCCATCCGTCAGTCGTTGGGAGATGTCCCGATCGTGGCCGAGGACCTGGGCGTCATCACGCCGGATGTCGAGGCACTGCGCGACTCTTTTGGCTTCCCCGGCATGAAAATTCTGCAGTTTGCCTTTAGCTCGGATAGTGCCGATGCGAGCCTGCCACATAACCTCCGGCAGAACTCGGTGGTGTATACCGGGACGCACGACAACGACACGACCGTTGGGTGGTTTTCGACGATCTCGGCCCAGGAGAAAACGCTCGGTTCTCGAGTACTGCGCCTCGCCGGGATTCGACATTAGCTGGGATCTAATCCGGTTGGCATTCGCGTCAGTCGCCGATCGTGCCATCGTGCCGTTGCAGGACGTGCTTCGTCTCGGTACCGCGGCCAGGATGAACCTTCCCGGAAGGCCCGAGGGCAACTGGTCCTGGCGGCTGGTGCGCGGCAGCATCACTCCGGAGCACATCGAGGGGCTGTGCTCGCTGGCCCGGATCTATGGTCGGGGCATGCCAGGAGCACGTCAGCCGGAACCTCGGCCTTGACAGTCGACCGGCACAGACCTAACAATACGCACAAGTACTCCGCTGACAGGGACGCTTTGGGAGATTGTCGAGACGGAGAAAGGCGGGAGCGAGAGTGGAAGACCCGTTCCGGATTCGGCGCGGGGCTTGCCGTCCACTTTGGGTGGAGGGCGGTCCGATCTTGCGGGAGTGGCCCGAAGGCGGATTGTGCTCAGCTATGCCGGTAGCGCACGCGGGGATCTCGGCCGAGCGAGTGGCTGCGTTTGCCTCTTGCCATGGCAACCGCGTGGCCGGCGGTTGGCGACTTGTCGTGAGATAGGTCGAGGTTGGACCGAAGGAGGAAAGCAAAGGAGGAGTGAGCGAGAGCATTGATTCTGTCTATCGATCTCTACCAATTCGCGGACAAGCCAGAGGAGGCTAGACCTTGAAGAAGTATGTACACGCAGCGACCGCTCTAGTTGTCGCTGCTTCATTCGCGGTGAGCGCCAGCGGAATTGCATCGGCGAGCTCACCGCAATCATCGACTACCCCGCCCAAGCTGCAAAAGGGCGTAACACTGAGCATCTGGGACTACTTCGCCAACACCGATCCGAGGTATCCCGCGTTCCAGAAAGTGCTTCAGGCGTTCACCGCGAAGACCGGAATCCAGGTCTCGCAACCGCAGAACCCAACCAACTCGAACAGTAAGTTTGCGCTGAACGCACCGACCGGGAATGCACCCGATCTCATCGGCGTTCCGCACGATCAGATCGCTCAGCTGCAGTCGTCGGGCGTGCTCGCGCCGGTGCCGGCCTGGGCCTGGACCCCGGCTGAGAAGAAGGGGTACGTCAAGGCAGCAGTGCAAGCCACCACGCTCGCCGGTAAGACCTACGCCATGCCCTGGTCGATCCAGACCACCGGCCTGTTCTATAACAAGGCGCTCATCTCCAGCAGCGCATTCAAGCCCGCCAAGGGTGATAAGTACGTACGCTGGTCAACGCTCCTGCCCAAGCTGCAGAAGTTGACCAACCTGGGCGCCAAGAAATACGGCTTCGACATGGACATGGACAACTTCTACTACGACTACGCCTTCCTCTCCGGATATGGCGGCTACGTGTTCAAGTACACCAGCGGCAAGGGCTACAACTGGAAGCAGCTCGGCCTCGACTCGCCGGCAGCGGTGAAGGCAATCCAGTTCTATGCCAGCCTGTCGGATAGCGGGAAGTACAAGCTCGTGCCGGCAACGCTGACAGGCACGGCAACGGACAGCTTGTTCGAGCAGGGTCAGGCGGCGGTCGAGTGGAGCGGACCCTGGAATGAAGGTAATTTCTCCGCCCAGCACATCAACTACGGCTTCGCCCCGCTGCCGTCATACGATGGCAAGCACCCGCTGCGGCCATTCTCGACCATCCAGGTGTACGCGGTTAACAAGTACTCCAAGCACATCAACGAGGCGTTCGCTCTCCTGAGCTACATCACCAAAAATATGGAGCTCCCGGTCTTCAAGGCGTCGGGCGATATTCCCGTCATCAAGACTGAGCTAGCGTCCAAGACCGTGCAATCGAATTCAATCGCCCGGGAGCTGGCGGCGGCAGCCTTGTCGGCTTCGCCGATTCCCAATATCGCGGAGATGCAGCAGGTGTGGACGCCGGCGGCCAATGACTGGCAGCAGGTTGCCGAGGGAAAGGCGACAGCAGCACAGGCGGCCAAAGTGTCCCAGTCGGACATCAACTCGGCCATCGCCAAAGCGCATGGCGGCTAAACTCAAGAGTGAAATGACGGGGACGCGGGCGGGACACTCCCGCCCGCGTCCTGCGACCCGGATCGGAGGACGAACATGGCCACCATCGCGGCGAGCAAAACTCCACGGCGAAAGTCCAGGCTAAACGAGTCGTTTTACGCCTATCGGTACATTGCGCCGGCGCTCATCGCCATGGTCTGTGCCAGTTTCATCCCGATCGCGTTTACTGTTTTCGTGGCCTTTACCAATTGGGATCGAAAGCCACAATGCGTTGGTGGTCGGTTTCCACTTCATCGGGCTGAACAACTTTCACACCATCCTCAACGACTTCCGGGGTGAGCTCCTGGGCGTGCTCATCTGGACAGTCGCGTTTGCCGTCATCTCCACGGTGATTAACTTCACGCTTGGATTATTTCTGGCATTCTTGCTGAACAACCCGAACATGCCCGAGCGGAACTTCTACCGAACAATTCTCATTCTGCCCTGGGCAGTTCCGGGCGCGATTATGACCGTGGTCTGGAGTGGCTTGCTCGATGTGAATTTCTCGCCGATAAACACGATGCTCGTCCAGCTTGGCTTCAGCGCGGTTCCATGGTTGTCGGACCCCAATTGGGCGCGCTTCACCGTCATCATGGTCAATGCCTGGTTCGGCTATCCATTTATGATGACCGCGTGCCTGGGAGCGTTACAGAGCATTCCCACAGAGGTGACCGAGGCGGCGTTGGTGGACGGCGCCGGGGTCCTTACTCGCTTCTTCCGCGTCATTTTTCCGCTCCTCCGCTCCGCCACGCTGCCCTTAGTGATTAGCACTTTCGCCTACAACCTGAACAACTTTGGCGCCATCTATCTGTTGACCCAGGGAGGACCGACCGGGCTCGGCGCCACCGCCGGCGCCACCGATATACTGCCGACCTATACCTACAAGCTCGCCATCAATTTGAACTTATTCGGGCTGGCGTCAGCCTACTCGGTGGTTACCTTCTTCTTCATTGCGAGCCTGAGTCTCTTCAACATGAAATACTCCGGTGCGTTCGAGGCGGTGGACCGATGATCGAGCAACAAAGCGCCGAGCAAGAAATCGTCCTTCCCGGAGCACTGGCGCCGACGGCCACTGCTTTAACAGCACGCACCGTCGATCTCTCCCGCGTTCGGAGCAGGAAACGATTGCGCACCGATGAGCGAATCTTTCTCTGGGTGAGCAGGTTGATCATCGTGACCTTTATGCTGCTCATCATTTTTCCCCTCGTCATGGTCGTTATGGCCTCGCTCACGCCCGGTGAGTCGTTTATTTCGACTTCGGTTGTGCCCAAGTCCCTGTCTTTCGAGCACTTTTCCAATGTTTTCGACCCGAACAAGACGCCGATCTTCACCTGGCTGAAGAACAGCGCCATCGTGTGTCTGGTCACATCCACCTGCTCGGTCCTGCTGGTGACGAGCATGGCCTATGCTTTTAGCCGGTTCCACTTCTTCGGGCGCAAGTACGGGCTCATGTCGTTGTTGCTCATCCAGATGTTCCCCGCCCAGATGTCGTTCGTCGCGCTCTACTATCTGCTCTACTACATCCACCTGCTGAACACATTGCAGGGATTGATCGTCGTCTTCGTTGGCGGTGGCATACCGTTCAACGTGTGGTTGTTCAAGGGCTATATCGACGGCTTGCCACGCGATCTGGAGGAGGCGGCCTATGTCGACGGAGCTACGGCGTTCCAGGCGTTCTGGCGCGTGATACTGCCGCTTACCCGGCCAATGATGGCCGTCATTTTCATCTTCCAGACTATCGGTATCTATAACGACTACATCCTGACCAATTTCCTCATCAACGACTCCAGTAAGTACACCATCGCAGTTGGGTTGTATACGTTCCTCAACGGGCAGTTCTCCCATAATTGGAACGATTTTGCTGCCGGCGCCGTCGTGGCCACGATCCCGATTGCGGTGTTGTTCCTGGCGGCTCAGCGTTGGTTGGTGTCGGGACTGGCCGCCGGTGCAGTCAAGGGCTAACCTCGCGAGGCTCGCGCCAAAACTCCGGCCCTGTTTTGGCATGGATTGACCGTAGCGCTTACGCTGGTGAATGCAACGCAACGATCGATACTGGCACCGAGCGATCGTCGTCGGCGCCTCGTCCGGAATCGGCGAGGCGATCGCGCGACAACTGGGTGTTCGCGGCGTTCGGGTGGCGCTGGTCGCGCGCCGGCTTTCCCGGCTGGAGGAGGTCGTGCGGGACATTCACTCCGTCACGGGCCAGGATGGCTGCTTCGCTCTCGAGCACGACGTCCGGAATCAGGCAGAGGTCGCAACGGTGTTCCAGGAAGCTGCGACCCGGCTTGGGGGGCTCGATCTGGTTGTCTATGCCACCGGAGTTATGCCGCGCATCGAAGATAATTCCTATCCGACCGAAATTGACAAGACCATCATTGAGACCAACCTGATAGGTGCCGTGGCCTGGCTGAATGCTGCTGCCGATCGATTTACTCGCGCCGGAACGGGGACTATCGTGGGGATCTCCTCGGAAGCAGGTGAACGCGGACGCCGCGCAAATCCGGTATATGGCGCTTCCAAGGCGGGATTGAACGCGTACCTCGCCTCACTGCAGGCTCGTCTGTCCCGTTACGGCGTCAAGGTGGTTATCGCCAAGCCGGGATACGTGCGAACCGATCTGCTGGATGGAGTTCAGTTGCCACCATTCCCGCCCGCGATCGGCCCCGAGCGTGCCGCCGATGAGATACTTCGTGCCGCCGCCGCCGGCAAGCGAGTGGTGCACGTCCCTGGCTTCTGGCGGTATCGTGATGCTGATCGTGCGTGCCATTCCGGCACCTATCTTCGAGCGACTGAATATCTGAAGAATAGGCGGCAGGAGCCGCCGGTAATCATCCAGGTTAGAATGGGCAGCCTTTGAGCACGGGGTGTGGCGCAGCTTGGTAGCGCGCCTGCTTTGGGAGCAGGAGGTCCCCGGTTCGAATCCGGGCACCCCGACCAGTTTCGTCTAGGCCTGCTTGGGCTGGCGCCGCGAACCTCGCGACCAGATTGCTCCAGAGCAGGGGCAAACCGACGATCGCTGCCGCCGCCGCCAGAAGAAGCAGGAGCAGCACGATCGGGCCAAGGATGATCACGGCAATAAGCCGGAGTATGAAGCGCATCAAAGAAAACTCTCCCGAAGACTGATGGATCCCGACATGCGCGTTGGCATGGACCAATGCATGCTACCACTCGGGGCGGGGAAGTCGGGATGTCGTAAACAGTCGATTTTGGCCTCTGGCTGCTCTGATCGAGCAACCACCGAGTTGTGCGCCTGCAATGCGCCTAAAACTGGCTAAAACAGGCGAAATCGTGCTAAAATTGACCAGTATCTGGGAGGCTGTGGGGATGGGTACACACAGTCCCCCGCTCGTTAGCCAACGGTTGCACGAATTCGTCTGGCCGAAGACGGGGATTTACCCACGTATACCTAGTTCTGTCCGGGGAATCCTGCCCCGACTTTGGAAGGAAGCGAATGCAGCAGTCGACGTCGTCTTATGGTGAAGCGGATATTCAGGTCCTGGAAGGGCTCGAGGGGGTTCGCCGCCGGCCCGGAATGTACATCGGCGGCACCGATCTGAAGGGGCTTCATCAACTCGTTCACGAGGTCGTCGACAACAGCGTCGACGAGGCGCTCGCAGGGAGCTTGCGACATCATCACCGTCTACGCTGCAGGCGAACGGCAAGGTCACGGTCGAGGACAACGGTCGCGGTATCCCGGTCGAGCATTCATCCCAAGGTAGGCCGCTCCGACGCTCGAAGTCGTGATGACCCGTCTGCATGCCGGCGGCAAGTTCGACAAGCGCGGCTACAAGGTCTCCGGCGGATTGCATGGCGTCGGTGTCTCCGTCGTCTGCGCGCTGTCGTCCTGGATCATGGTCGAAGTGAAGCGGGACAAGAAGCGCTACGTCCAGGAGTACGCCAGCCGGCAAGCCGACCACCGAAGTGAAACGTGGTCGGCAAGTGCTCAAGGCACCGGCACCAAGACGACCTTCCAGCCCGACCCCGACGATCTTCCCGAATGTCAAGTTCGACTTCGATCTGCTCATGCAGCGCTTGCGCGAGATGGCATATCTCAATCGCGGACTGCAAGATCCAGCTGAAGGAAGAGGCAACCGGTCGCGAGTGCAGCTTCTATTTTGAGGGCGGTATCGCCTCGTTCGTCCGCCATCTCAACAAGAACAAGGTGCCGCTCTACCCGCAAGCCGATCTTTCTCGCCCGCGAGTTCGAGGACTCCAGCGATCGAGGTCGCGCTGCAGTACACCGACGACTACACCGAAACGATCTTCTGCTTCGCCAACGCCATCAACACCCCCGATGGCGGGACCCATCTCTCCGGCTTCCGCGGCGGCTCTGACCGCGACGCTGAACAAGTACGCGCGCAAGGCCCAGTTGCTCAAGGAGCAGGACCCCAATCTGACCTCCGACGATGTGCGCGAGGGTCTGACCGCTATCATCAGCGTCAAGCTGCAAGAGCCGCAGTTCGAGGCGCAGACCAAGGTCAAGCTCAGTAACCCGGAGATCAAGTCGCAGACCGAGGTCACGGTCAACGAACAGCTCGCTGCCTATCTGGAGGAGAATCCGACCGAGGCGCGCAAGATCATCGAGAAGTGCATTACCGCCGCGCGGGCGCGCGAGGCGGCGCGCAAGGCGCGCGATCTGGTGATGCGCAAGATCCGCGCTCGACGGCATGACGCTGCCAGGGAAGCTGGCCGACTGCCAGGAGCGCGACCCCGACAAGAGCGAGCTCTACCTGGTCGAGGGTGACTCCGCCGGTGGCACGGCCAAGCAGGGCCGCGATCGCGTCTTTCAGGCCATCCTGCCGCTACGCGGCAAGATCCTGAACGTGGAGAAGGCCCGGCTGGACAAGATCCTGTCGTACGATCAGATCAAGTTCCTGATCACGGCGCTGGGCACCAGCATCGGCGACCGCTTCGCGCTCGACAAGCTCCGCTATCGGCGGGTCATCATCATGACCGATGCCGATGTCGACGGCGCCCACATTCGTACGCTGCTGCTCACCTTCTTTTTCCGCCACATGCGCGAAATCATGGACGATGGCTGTCTGTATATCGCTCAGCCTCCGCTGTATCAGCGTCCAGATCGGGCAAGGAAAAGCTGTACGCGTACACCGAGGTGCAGCGGGACGCTCTGGTCAAGAAGTCGAAGGCCAAGAGTCCATCGGTACAGCGCTACAAGGGTCTGGGCGAGATGAATGCCGAGCAACTGTGGGAAACCACCATGGATCCGGCCAATCGCGTCCTGCTGCGAGTGGACGTCGAAGACGCGGTGAAGGCCAGTGAGATCTTCGACGTGCTCATGGGCAACAACGTCGCGCCGCGGAAGAAGTTCATCGAGACCCATGCCAAGGACGTCAAGAACCTCGACGTCTAATGTAGTCGGAGACGGCAGCGCGGTTTTCCCCTGTTTCAGCCATTTTCTGCCCGCGGGCTATAGTAAATTCAGAGTAAGGGCGGAGTCTGGATGGTTACACAGAACGGGGCGACTCACGGTGCGATCGTGCAGTCGATGTCATGGGCGGCGACCAGGCCCCGGCGAAGTAATTACGGGGTGCGATTGACGCGCACCGCCTGGGCGCCGGAGTGGTGCTGGTGGGTGATTCCGCAGCCATTCGACAGAGCCTCCACGAACACGGCGAAGATCTGCCCATGGTCGCCAGCAACGAAATCATCGGCATGGACGAACCGGTGGCGCAGGCCTTTCGACGGCAGGACTCGTCCCTCCGACGCGCTACCGAATTGGTCGGCAGCGGCGACGCCGATGCCGCTGTCTCGTGCGGTAACAGCGCCGCAATCATGGCCATTTCCCGTCAGGTTATGGGCCAGCTCACCGGAATCGACCGGCCCGCGTTTGGCGGTTTCTTACCGTCTCATGACGGCATGGTGTTCGTCCTCGACATCGGAGCCAATCCGACGGTGAAGACGAGCCACCTGTTGCAATTTGCCGTGATGGGTGACGTGTACGTGCGGCTCCGAAATGGAGTTGAGGCTCCGCGCATCGGGTTACTCAGCAATGGCAGCGAGGACAGCAAGGGGACCAAGGTCATCAAGGAAGCGAACGAGTCGCTGCGCAAACTGGACCTGAACTTCATTGGTAACGTTGAGGGCAATCAGGTCTTCGAGGGTGCGGTCGACGTCGTGGTCTGCGATGGGTTCTCCGGCAATGTGTTGCTCAAGAGCGCCGAGGGTGTAGCGACCGAGATCTTCGATCTGATCAAGGCCGAACTCTCGAAGGATCTCTGGAGCCGGCTGGGAGCGGCCCTGCTGATGCCGGCCTTTGGTCGTATCAGGCGCCGCGTGGATTACCAAACCTACGGAGGAGCTCCCGTCCTCGGCGTCAAGGGTGTCATGATCAATTGCCACGGTCGCTCGCGTGCCAAGGCAGTGACCAACGCCATCTTGCTGGCCGAACGTCTGGCCCGCGACCGTTTGCCCGCTCGGATTGGTGCCGCCCTGGAGGCTGATGAAGTGGAGATCGGGCGAGCCCGCCGGCTGGCCCGTGCCCTGCACCTGCGACACGAAAAGGCGTGACCACCCTTCCTAGCCGCGTCCAGCCCGAGGCTGTCGACTTTCGGCAGAACCGCGCGCACTACGACGAGCTACTGGCCACGCTACGTACCCGTCTGACCGTCGTCCGTGCCGGAGGCGGCGAGGCAGCGATGAAGAGGCATCGCGGGCGCGGCAAACTGCCTGCTCGGGAACGCATCAATTGCGTGCTCGATATCGGATCCCCATTTCTGGAACTTTCGGCATTGGCTGCCTGGGAGATGTACGACGGCGAAGCACCGGCCGCCGGCATCGTCACCGGCATTGGGACCGTGTGCGGGCGGGAGGTGATGGTGGTGGCGAATGATGCCACCGTGAAAGGCGGCACCTATTTTCCCATGACGGTAAAGAAGCACGTCAGGGCGCAAGAGGTGGCCTTGCAGAACCGCTTGCCAGTGCTCTATCTGGTCGATTCGGGTGGGGCATTCCTGCCCTTACAGGCGGAAGTCTTCCCCGACAAGGATGATTTCGGACGCATTTTTTACAACGAGGCCACCATGTCGGCAGCGGGGATCCCTCAAATTTCGGTTGTCATGGGATCGTGCACCGCCGGCGGCGCCTACGTCCCGGCTATGAGCGACGAAGCCGTTATCGTGCGGGGCACGGGCACGATATTCCTCGGCGGACCGCCGTTGGTGAAAGCGGCGACGGGCGAGGAAGTGTCCGCTGAAGATCTCGGCGGCGCGATGGTGCACTCGCAGGTTTCCGGAGTGACCGATTACATCGCCGAGAACGATGAGCAGGCGCTCTCGATTGCCCGGGGTATCGTCGCCACCCTGCCGGTTCACAAGGAATTGCCCTGGGAGGTCGGATCAGCGGAAGAGCCACTCTATCCCGCCGAAGAGCTGTACGGCCTCATTCCCAGCGAGATGCGCAAAAGTTACGATGTGCGGGAAGTCATTGCTCGCATCGTCGATGGCAGCCGGTTCCAGGAATTCAAAGCGCTGTACGGTCCGACCCTGGTCACGGGATTCGCTCAGATCATGGGATACCCGGTGGGCGTGATCGCCAATAACGGCATCCTGTTCAGCGAAAGCGCGCTCAAGGCGGCCCACTTTATCGAACTCTGCTGCCAGCGACGCCTCCCGCTCGTCTTTCTCCAGAACATCACCGGCTTCATTGTCGGCAGAGAGTATGAAAATCGGGGAATCGCCAAAGACGGCGCCAAGATGGTCATGGCCGTGGCCAATGCCCGTGTGCCGAAGTTCACCGTTATTATCGGCGGCTCGTTTGGCGCCGGCAATTATGCCATGTGCGGTCGTGCCTACGAACCGCGTCAACTGTGGATGTGGCCCAATGCCCGTATCTCAGTCATGGGTGGCGAGCAGGCCGCGAACGTCCTGCTCACGGTCCGGCTGGACGCTCTGGCCGCACGCGGCGAGGGGATGAGCGCGGCGGAGCAGGAGGCGTTCAAAGCGCCGATACTTCGGACCTACGAGGATGAAGGCAGCCCCTATTACAGCACGGCGCGCTTGTGGGACGATGGCATCATTGATCCGGTCGATACCAGGATGGTGCTGGGACTGGGGATCTCAGCAGCTCTAAACGCTCCGATCCCAGAGACGCGGTTTGGCGTGTTCCGGATGTAAGTCTGCGGGCGTGGCCCTAACGTGCGAATATGCAGAGTAACCCGACCACCATAGAGGGAGGTCCCGATTTCATGCGTACCCAGATCTGGATAATTGGCGGCGCATTTGCGCTTTTCGGCATACTAGCCTGGATTTTCACGTTCTTCAGCGTGGCCTACATAGGACTGATTGGATTCGGCGTAATCTGCTTTGTCATCGGCATGCGCTCGTCAAAATAGCCCGTCAAAATAGACGGTTGCGTGAGCGTCGAATCGCCCGTCCCAGGGAAGGGCCGGCGCGCATCTACGGATTCAAAGGCAGGAACGGGCATGTACCAGACAATTCGCCTAGACGTGGAGGGCCGGGTCGGTATCATCTCCCTCCACCGTCCTGAAGTTCGCAACGCGTTCAATGCCGAGATGATCCGGGAACTGACCGAGCTTTGCGCCCAGCTGAGCGGGCGAACCGATCTGCAGGTATTGGTCTTTCAGGGCGCAGGCGCCTGCTTTAGCGCCGGTGCCGATGCCGACTGGATGCGCGCCAGTCTGGACCGATCCCAGGAGGAGAACCTGGCGGATGCACTGGCGATGTCTGACATGTTCGCCGCCTTGCAGGCTTTGCCCCAGCCGGTTCTGGCTCGAGTCCAGGGCGCGGCACTTGGCGGGGGGATGGGGTTGCTGGCGGTGTGCGACATCGTGCTTGCCGCGGACGACGCCGTTTTTGGCTTCACCGAGACACGATTGGGAATCATACCGGCGGTCATCTCGCGCTTTGTGTTGCCCAAAATTGGTCCCAGCTGGGCGCGTGCGCTCTATCTAACTGGTGAGCGCTTTGGTGCCGACGTTGCTCAGCGTATCGGGTTGGTCCATTGGGTCGTCCCGCCGAACGGCCTGGACGAGGCCGTCCAGGCGAAAGTGGACGAACTGCGGAAGTGCGGACCGCATGCGGTCCGCGAGGCCAAGGCGCTCGTTGCCGATCTGGCCGGCCGGTCGCCCCTTGATCTACGCGACGTGACGGCCAGACGAATTGCCGAGATACGCACGGGAGCCGAAGGTCAGGAAGGCTTGCGGGCATTTCTTGAAAAGCGATCTCCGAACTGGCTTTCCGAGTCCTGAGCCCATATGTCCGAAGAACCGGTGTTTACCCGCGTCCTCATCGCCAACCGAGGCGAAATCGCAGTTCGTATCGCACAAACCTGTCGAGAGATGGGAATCCAGACCATCGCTGTCTACTCCACGGCGGAGGCGGACGCACTGCACGTGCGGGCCTGCGACGAGGCGTATTGTATCGGTCCTCCGTCGCCACTGGAGAGCTACCTCTCGATCGATGCCATCATCGGCGTTGCGCGCGAGAGTCACGCTGACGCAGTACATCCTGGCTATGGGTTCCTGGCCGAAAGCGAGCAGTTTGCCCGCGCCGTGATAGCGGCCGGCGTGAGCTGGATCGGACCGCCTCCCGGCGCTATCGCGCTGATGGGAGACAAAGTCGCGGCCAAAGCGCTGGCGCGCGCGCTGGAGATACCGATCATTCCGGGATACGAAGGCAAAGACCAGAGTATCGATCGAATGCTGAAAGAAGCTGCTCAGATTGGGTTTCCGATCATGGTAAAAGCCGCTGCCGGTGGTGGTGGTCGAGGCATGAGGGCGGTGACCACGCCGGCCGACCTGGCTGGCGCCCTCGCTAGCGCGAGGCGCGAGGCGCACTCCGCCTTCGGCGATGATCGTATGTTCCTGGAGAAGCTCCTCGTCGATCCGCGTCATATCGAGATTCAGGTCTTGCTGGACGCGTACGGCACCGCGGTCTACCTGGGCGAACGTGACTGTTCTCTCCAGCGCCGGCATCAAAAGGTAGTGGAAGAGTCCCCCTCGCCGGTCGTCAATGCCGATTTACGCGTGGCGATGGGTCAGGCCGCCCTTCGTCTGGCACGGGCCGGTGGATATGTCAATGCCGGCACCGTGGAGTTTGTGCTCAGCGACGACCGATTTTACTTTCTCGAGATGAATGCCCGCATCCAGGTGGAGCATCCCGTTACCGAAGCGGTCACCGGCCTCGATCTGGTTCGCCTTCAATTGGAAGTAGCAGCCAACCGACCGCTTGGCCTCTCGCAACTCGACATCGTTCCCAGAGGACATGCCATCCAGGCGCGTCTCTACGCGGAGGACGCCAACGCCGGATTTCTTCCCGGAACGGGCGAGTTACAGGTCTTCCGTCCGCCGTCGGGGCCAGGGGTACGCAACGACATTGGCGTCGAAGAAGGCAGCGTGGTTTCCTCCCACTATGATGCCATGCTGGCCAAGCTCGTGGTCCACGCCGCCAATCGGGAGACGGCGGTAGCTCGTCTCCGGCGCGCGCTGGCTGAGTACGAGGTTTCTGGCGTGGTCACGAATCTGGAGTTCTTGCGCTGGATCGCCGCATTGCCCGAGTTTGTTCGCGGCGGCGCTGACACCGGACTGATCGATCGGTGCTGGAAGCCGGCCGAACTCCAGAGCCCACCCCCGGAGGTACTGGCGGCCGCGGCCATCAGGGACGTACTCGCCGGCACCTCTGGTCCTGCTCCCGTCGTGAGCCCCGACGCCCACAGCCCGTGGTCGCAAGGTTCGTATTGGCGCCTGGGTCGTGCCCCGCGCACTCTCAGTTATCGGCAGGGAGAACATCAGTACGAGGTGCAACTCTCCCCATCCGGATCGGCTGACTGGGTAGCGAACGTGGACGGCGTCTCCACCGAATACACCGTACGCCATTGGCTACGTTCGCAACTGACGCTGGACCGGGGCAGCTCACTTCTGCGTTTCGAGATCGAAGCATCGTCGTCGACATTAGCAACACCCGCAGACGGTACTAAACACGCTCTTACCGTCGATTTTGAAGGTCGCAGATACCACCTGGAGATCCCGGTACGAAGTGGACAGAGCAGTGCCACTGCCACCGGTGGGGTCGAAGACGTGCCCCGGACACCAATGCCGGGAACAGTGGTGCGACTCCTGGTCGAGGACGGTCAACGGGTACACGCTCACGATCCGCTGGTGATTCTCGAAGCGATGAAAATGGAGCACATTATCGAGGCGCCGCGCGACGCGCTGATCCGCCGTGTCCTCGTGACCGAAGGAGAACTGGTGGCTGCCGGTGCTCCCGTGGTGGAATTTGAAGGGGCCGGCGAACGCGACCTGGTGCCCGAGCAAACCAACGGGTAAGCAGGGGATGCATCGTCGAGCGCGAGTTCATGAGGTGCTCCGGCGCCTCATGCCGCTCTACGGTGAACTGACTACCGGCCTGCACTACCGCACGCCGCTCGAACTGCTGATGGCCACCATCCTTTCAGCGCAATGCACCGACGAACGGGTAAACATGGTGACACCGGCGCTCTTTGCTCGCTACCGCTCGGCCGAGGAGTACGCCAGCGCCAGTCCGGCGGAGATCGAAGCGATGATTCATTCCTGTGGCTTCTATCGCAACAAGACCAGGAATATCCAGGGCGCGGCGCAGGCGCTCGTCGAGCGATTCGGCGGCGAGGTTCCTTCGACGATGGCGCAGCTGATCACGCTACCAGGCGTAGCGCGCAAAACGGCCAATGTCGTCCTTGCCCATGCCTTTGGACGGCACGAGGGAATCGCGGTTGACACCCATGTGCAACGACTGTCGCGCCGCCTGGGGTTCACGTCGGAGACTGACCCGGTGAAGGTGGAACGTGCGCTCATGGCCCTGGTGCCCGCCACCCAATGGGGAACCGTCTCGGACACGCTCATCTGGCACGGACGGCGCGTCTGCGCCGCGCGACGACCGCGATGCACCGACTGTACGCTGAACGATTTGTGTCCGTCAGCCTTCAAGCAATGAGGTCGTCCGTCACCGGTATGATGGCTCGCAGGTCCAACTCAAGGATTGCCCCTCAGCAAAGTAGTAGCCCGCGACGTAGGTGGAGTCAAGCGCATTCCAGTAATTCCTGGCCACAATCCCGGTCTCTTGAAGCAACCGCTGGGCACCGAGCTGGAACGTATTGGGCGCAAACTGAAACACGCCGAAATGCGAACCATTGGATGCTCGAGGGTTGAGTCCGCTTTCACACGATGCAATCTGCAAAAGGACAGAGTACGGAATGCCAAACGTCAGTGTGCCGTCGTAAATGGCACGCTCGACACCACCTTTGACGGTAGCCGGGTAGTGTTTGGCGCGCGGCCGGCAGGTCCCAGCGGGAGTCCAGAGCGATTGATGATCGAATATGCAGTTGCGCGACCCGGACGAGTGCGACAATGCTGTCGTTCGGGCCAGTGCTGGTGTGGACGCCATGTATGGCAATGCGCTGATCGCCACGGCGAGCAGCGTATACCGCACGCGTTTATCCATCCCTTTCCGTCACCGCGATTATACCCGACTCGACCGCCCGGCGCCGACTGACCGAGCGATGTCAGGAGGCAGAGACGTTGGGACTGGCTCGCCGGGTCTGCGCAGACCGTATGAGGGCATCAATATCCATGCGTGAAAAAGTCAGCCGGCGCGACTCGAACGGAGATGTCCTGCTCCCTGACGGTCTCACGAACGCGACCGAAACATGGTCTGAAAACTCATCTATGGTCACGTTCAAGGCCTTGTCCTGGTCGAGCTCGAAGCCAAGCGCGCGAAAGAAATCTTCCTGTCCGGTGGGAAAGTCGGACCAGAGGCCGGTGAGGCGCCGGTGTTTTCGTCCTACATCGCGTCCCGCGGTCTGAAACACGGTGAGATGGCGAATCTTATCCCAGCCGAACTCCTCGCACCGCTCCGGTGTCCGGTGCCGAGCGGGCTGCCAGCGAACAGTGAAGCGATCGGGCCGCTCGACCACGCTGGCATGATACGATGGCTCGGCGTCGAGATGTCTCCCGATCACTCGTAACGCACACTCGTACGCCAGTCCTTCACGCGCTCGAACGGGCATCATATCTCCTCAAGCAGGGACAGCAAGTATACAGGCTGTTCCTCTGTTCGCTCGCCACCACCGCGAAGCGCGGCATGTTGGCGGTGATTCCAGGTACGCCGACCTCGACCGAACTGTACCAGCACGCGGTGTGCATTGACAGTGCCGGGAGTCACGGCGATGACGGTACTTTTGTCGGTGTGCTAGCGTGGTCCGGAATATGCTTCCCTTTCTACGTGCATTCGTCTTCCTCGGCGCTGTCGCCGGTGTTCTGGCATCCTCCCCAGCGTCCGCGGGAAACTCGATAAGCGATGTCTTGCTTGCCCGCGGTCGAACGGAACCATCGGTGGCAGTGAACCCCCGCAGCCCCTCGATAGTCGTGGTCGGTTCGAATACGAACTACGGTGCTCCGTTGGCCGGGGCCTATCCTGACGGCTTCTTCCGCAGCGACAATACTGGGCTGAGTTTCGATGCTGAGTCGGCGCCCATCGTGCCGCCGTTCACGACCCAAGCAGACCCCACGGTGGCGATTGATGGGAATGGTACTGTGTTTTTCAGTTTTCTGGGCGAGACATCCAATTACTGCGGTGGCGGCACTTCGGCGGTCACGATAACTCATTCAATTGACGCCGGTCGGAGCTTCCGCGGCACCAGAATTGTGGATTCCAACAGTGCTGACGACAAACCCAATCTTGCCGTCCGATCGTTTCCCCATCGTCGGAGTGCCGTCTTTCTCACCTGGTCCCGATTCCACGATGCGGCCGACACCAGCGATGTTTGGTTTGCGCGCTCCCTGGACGGGGGCGTCACCTTCAGGCGATCGTTGCTGGCATCGTCTCGCGGCAATAATATCGCCACCGTGCCGGTGGTGGCCCCTGACGGGCGCGTGTACGTGTTCTGGGATCAGTTCCCCGATCGTCCGGACAGTAAGGGAGGTCCGGCGCGCATCCTGTTTCGGTCGTCGACCGATGATGGAGGGCATTTCGCCGCTACTCGTGTGGCCGCGTATCCCTTCACCCAGTTGCCGTTAGTGGAATCGCCCGATGCGCTCCGCAATCTCGATGTCCCGGCGGTTGTGGCCGATCCACGGGGGGTGCTGTATCTGAGTTGGCCGGCCGTAACGCGCGGTCGGGTCGACGGTCGTCCGTCGGACGATATTCTGTTATCACGGTCTACCGATGGTGGCCGGCGATGGTCGCGACCCCTTGTGGTCAATGATGCGGTAGTGGGAGATCGGTTCATGCCGGCCATGACGAAACTCAGCGACGGCAACGTCGGCATCGTCTTCTACGATCGCCGTCGTGGAGCTGGTGACCTGGATGTCTATGCCGTGCGGGCATCGTACCACCAGGGATGGCATATTTCGGCGAATGTTCGACTCAATAACGGCCCATCCCCGGTGGCCGACATCCAGTACATCCCGCCGGGAAGCACCTGTTTCATTCCGGGTCGATTTTTTGGCGATTATATTGGAGTTGCTGCCGGACCGGGAGGCACATTGCTCGCCGTCTGGACCGATACCCAACTCCAGGTTGCGGGCGAAACCGACATCTGGTTCGCCCGGCTACATTGGAGTTTGGGGCTGTGATCGCGTGGCGCCTGGGTGGACTTCTTGCTCTGGTGCTGCTGGCCGGCTGCGCCGGTCAATCGTCCAGCCCCGCGGTCTCCCCTCCAGTGAGGCTTCCCAAAGGGCAGCACAATCTCGTCCGCCTTTCGACTCTCGCGGTTGCATCCGCGGTGTCCGACCTGCAGTCCGCCTACGCGGCGGGAGATTGGTCGGCGGTGACCTATCACTTCTCCGACTCGGCGGCCGGGTCGATGCTCGTGAATGCTATGAGGAACTGGAAGGCAGAGAGCGTCAATCACTTGCGGGTGACGCTCGTCTATCGTCAGCCGCTACCGCACGGGTACTTCATCGGAACTGTCGAATTCTCGTCAGATGTACGCGCAATTCCGGTGTACTCTATCTATGAGTTTCGGGTCGTGGGGGGAGTAGCGCGGGTTACCGCCATGCCCACTGGATTGCATGGCACTACCTACACGAACACGAACTGGCGGGTGACCCGGTCAAAACACTTCATCATCTACCACAGCCCGTATGAACTTCAGGGTGCCGATCGGGCAGCAATCGCGGGCCTGGAGTTCGAGCGCCAGCAGTTCATCCGCAAGTTTGGCGTGCACGTGGCGCCGCTGACGGCCTATTACTGGTACCCGCAGCAACAGTTGATGGCGCCGCTCACGCAAGGTATGTGTGGGACGTCACCCGGATTCGTTGGCTGTGCCGATCCCTATACCAGCCCGCCCTCGATCCAGACCAGCGAGTGGCCGTCTTACCATGAGCCGATTCACGTGTATGAACTCGCCCTCGAACCACCCGCTCCGGCGCATGCCCGAGAAGTCTATGTCGCCCCCCTCTTCATTGGTGAGGGGACGGCAGTGGCGCTCGAAGATCGCCAGGTAGATCCTCGTCTCTCGGATTACTGTTCGGATGTGAGTTACATTCCCCTCGACGACTGCGCGCGTCAGGCGGTGCTCGATGTCGATCCGGTGACGGTACTCTCCGATCACGGCTTCAAGTCGGTCAACGCGGGGGACGCCTATGCCATGGGTGGATCATTCGTGAAGTACTTGATTCTTCACTACGGCTACCACTCCTTTGGGCACTTTTATTACGCGCTGGCAGCGCAGCCGAGTGATGGCGTCCACGACTACAACGTCGCCACCGAGCGTGTCTATCATCGGACGATTCAGCAGCTGCTCGGGGCCTGGAAGTCGGAACTGTGCAGCGCGGGATGTTAACCAGTCAGGCCAATTCATAGTGGCTACACCCATCCAGGGCAATCGGAGCAGCCCCGGGGCGAAATTGGGGCGCGGAACCTGCAGTCACCGTGCGGTTGCCGCTCAATTGGTAAAGTAGAGCGCATCGCCAATCGCCGGAGGAGGATTCGTGGCCGATTCGCAGAGGACGCTGATTATCGTTAAACCGGACGCAATACAGCGCGGACTGGCAGGAGCGATCTTGACCGTGTTCGAGCAGAAGGGTTTGCGTTTCGCCGGACTCAAGCTCATGCAGATCGAGCGCGAGCGAGCCGAGCGGCACTATGCGGTGCATGCGGGCAAACCGTTCTATGCCGGGCTGGTCGAATTCATCATCTCGGGTCCGGTGATCGTGGGCGTGCTGGAAGGGCCTAACGCTATTGAAGCGTCACGGAATCTCATGGGCGCGACCAATCCGGTAGTGGCGGCTCCAGGCAGCATTCGTGGCGCCTTCGCGCTCGAAATCGGAAACAACCTGATCCACGGTTCGGACTCGCCGGAAACGGCTCGGGACGAGATCGCGCTCTTTTTCACCGAGGACGAATTGCTCGGCTACCGGCGTGACGTCGATCGCTGGGTCTCGGGCTAGCGCCGAAGTCGCGTGCGCGACCAGCCCCGAGTAACCAGCGCAGGGTCGTCCCACTGGTGGTCCACTCACGCCGGGGAGGGAGAGGAGCGGGGCGTCGCGGCCGGACTCATCGTCGCCGCCGCCATCTTTTATCTGGCGCCCTGGGCACCTCTCTATGTTGTCGCTCTTGCTGGTCTTGCCTTTCTGACCTGGCGTCGCCTCGATCTGGCACTCCCGCTGGTCATTCTCTTCGCGCCCCTCTTTATGCAGCCAAAACACATCGGCAGCGAGCAGTTCGCACCCAGCGAGATTTTTATAGCGCTCGATATTGCCGTTGCCGCCCTGTGGTGGCTCGATCCGGTGCGACGCTCTCGCCTCGAGTGGAAGCGTCTCTGGGGGAGTCCGTTTCTGATTCCTGCCCTCCTATTCTTCCTCGCCGCCACCGTGAGTACGGTGTTCGCCGCCGACCACCATCAGGCCCTCCAGGCTTACCGAGAGCGCATCGTCGAACCAATGGCATTCTTTGCCCTCCTGCTGCTCCTGGAGGTCAATCTGGCGCAGTGGCGGCTCAGTTTTGGAGGCCTGCTGGCCATTGGATTGCTGGTATGCGCAATCGGCGTACTACAACGCCTCACCAATCACAATCTCTCCACCGATCCCGGCTCCGCCGTTCACCGGGTGCAGTCGGTCTATCAGAGCCCGGATAACCTCGGTCTTTTGCTCGATCGCGTTCTCCCGGTGTGGCTGGCGATCGCGCTCCTGGGTCGATTGACCGGGTTGCGGAGATTGTTGTGGTATGCCGGCGGCGTACTCCTGATCGTTACGTTACTATTGACCTACTCTCGAGGAGCCTGGGTCGGTGTCGCCCTGGCTGCCTTCTTCATGCTTGCTCTGGTGGGTGGACGGGTACGCCTGGCCGCCATTGCCGCCATCGTGATTGCTGTCGTCGCCGCGGCCATTGCCGGTCCGAGAATTGCCAACGCAGTCAACTCGTCGCATCCCGGAACTGTCCAGCGGCGCGTCTATCTGTGGCAATCGTCGGCCCGAATGATTCGAGATCATCCCATAGTAGGCATCGGACCAGACAATTTCCTGCACTACTATGCGCCGAAATCCGCTCTCTATCTGAAGTGCAACCCGGGGTTGGGCTATCTGGACCCTCGGGCCTCTGTCGAGCCCTGTCTATCGCACCCGCACAACGAGATACTCGATGCCTGGCTCAGCACTGGAATCGTTGGCTTACTCGCACTCGTCTGGCTGGAGGCTGTTTTCTGGCTTGCGCTGGTACGCATCTATCCGACCACTTCCATCGGTGTTCGCACCCTGCTGCTAGGCGCCGGGGGAGCGATGCTCGCCAGCCTCATACACGGACTGGTCGACAATAGTTACTTTCTGCCTGACCTCGCGATCATGTTCTGGTTGCTCTGCGGAGTTGTTTCCTGGGCGGCAACGGGTTCGCCTGAACCTTCGGCAGCGGCGTGAATATCCGTAGCCTAGCGCTTCAGCGCGTTCGCCCGTCCCATCGGCAATGCCACCCACGCGCCATAGCGCCCGGCAGAGGGCGGGTGGGGGCGAGACGGGTGCCGTACCGGGAGGCTAACGGGCTAAAGCCACTAGGCTACTGGGGCTGGCGAGCGTCGCCGTTGGGACACGCTAACGGGCTAAAGCCACTATGCTACGGCGCGTGCGCGCGAAATCAACGTTGCCAGGGCACCGGAGTGAAACTTCCGGGTAGAGACTGCCCCGAGCGCCGGCCGGCATGAGCACATACGCGCTGGATCTGGACAGAGGGGTGCGCTTCCGGTCTCTATTCGTGCTGGCGGCCGGCATCGCCGCCCTGGTGGTTATCTGGACGCTTCCTCCAAAAGAAGCCGCCGAAGCATTGATCGGGACCGTGCTTGTGGTCATGATATTTCGTTATCCAGTCACCGGATTCATCCTGCTCACGTTTTCGGTGCCCTGGACGAGCGGTATGGCGGCCGGAGGCGCGATCAGTCCGACCGAGATCGTGGTGGCGATCCTCGGTGTTGTCTGGCTGGCTCGGGCGGTGGTCGAGCGCGCGAATCCACTGGCCGGGGCGCCCTGGGCCCCGTATCTTGCGCTCTTTCTGTTGGTAATCATGCTCTCGGTTTCGCAGGCTACCGACTTGCTCGCTTGCGCCCGCGAGATCATCAAATGGGCGGAAATGGCGGCGGTCTATCTCGCCGGCGTGGCCCTTATCCGCCGCACCGGTCACGTGGCGGCGATACTGGTGGCGTATGTCGTCGGCGGCCTGACGCAGGCATTCCTGGGATATTACCAGTCGATACTGTCGGTGGGACCGGCAGCCTTCGCCGCTGAACGCGTGTTGCTCCGGGCGTATGGATCGTTCGCTCAGCCCAACCCGTACGCGGGATATCTGAATATGGTGCTGCCGATGGCACTGGCATTCGCGCTAGTGGGCCCAAAACGAGTGCGAGGGTGGTCCTGGCTGGCAACAATTCTGTTCCTCGGCGCCGTCCTCGCCAGCGAGTCGCGAGGCGCGCTTCTGGCCGGTGTCACCGCCATCGTGGTGATCATTGCGTGCGTCTCCATCCCCGGCCGGCGGTGGGTGTGGCTCGGGATACTTGGCTTACTGATGGCCGGGTGGGCAGCTTCGCTCGGGTTTTCCCTGGGACCGTTGCAAACGGTGTTGAACGGCTTGGGCTTCGGTGCCGTGGACTTTGGTAACGTCACCAACGCCAATTTTTCGGAAGTGGAACGGGCCGCTCACTGGCTGGCCGGAGTCAGGATGTTCGCCGCTCATCCGCTGCTAGGAGTGGGCATCGGCAATTACGCGGCGGCGTACCCGGCATTTCATCCTCGAGGCTGGTACGCCAGTCTCGATCACGCCCACAATTACTACATCAACATCGCCGCCGAAGCGGGCATCTTCGGGCTGTCGGCCTATCTATTGATGATCGGATCGGCCCTGTGGTACAGTTGGGCGGCCATGCGCCTGGCGCAAGACCGCATCTATCGCGCTGCGTGTCTGGGCTTGCTTGGAGCGCTCGTTGCGACGAGCTTTCACAATATTTTCGACGTACTGTTCGTTCACGGGACCACGGCGCTGATCGGCCTTCTCATGGCTATCGCTTCACGAAGTCTTGTACTGGCGTCAGTTCCCACCCGCACTCCGGTCGCACAGACGGTCGAGACAGGATAGAGTGAAGTAGACAGAATGGCAGCACCCGAGCATAGTATTCCCCAACCGGGCGCGACTGAGCTTGATGAGGAGTGGGTCACTCCCGCTGAGCAGCAGGCTGAAAAGGAGCTCTCCATTGGCCATCGCCTGGCCAATTGGAAGTCGGTCCTCTCTTTCGCCTTCGCCGCGGCCGTTCTGGCGATCGCGATCGCCAAAGGCGGCATCGATCCAACCGCGACCTGGCATCGCATTCGGACGCTGAATATCGGCCTGTTCATCAGCGCCTTTGTCGTGTACTATCTCACCTTTCCCCTGCGCGGTTACCGCTGGAAGGTGCTTTTGCAAAACGCGTATCGCGGCAATGATGCCGAGACTGTCGACGCTATGTCGGTACGCGGCCTCAGTGAGATCCTCTTTATCTCCTGGTTCGTCAACTGTGTGGTCCCGGCAAAACTCGGCGATCTTTATCGAGCCTATCTGGCCAAGCTATGGGCCCATATATCCTGGACCAAGACCATCGGGACCGTCATTGCCGAGCGTCTCATCGATATTCTGGTCCTGAGCGTCCTGCTGGCGGCGACCGGATTACTGATCTTCCATAGCCGGCTGGGTCATGTCGGTATCATCCTCTACCTCGGCCTTGGTCTGGCGCTGGTCGGCGTCCTGGTGCTGGTCCTGATGAAGACGATGAGTCCTCGCATTCGTCGCACCATTCCGGAACGCTTTCTCCAGCGCTACATCGCCTTCGAAGAGGGCACGCTGCAAAGCTTCCGCCGGCTGCCTCTGCTCTTTGGTCTCACTATCCTGATCTGGTTCCTGGAAGGGTCACGACTTCAACTCGTGTTCCTGTCACTGGGCGTGCATATTCACATCGCCGGAACGCAGAATATCCCCTACGCTCCCATGCTCTTCCTGGCGTTGGGTACGGCGGTGCTCACGACCATTCCGTTCACTCCCGGCGGCCTGGGTCTGGTTGAAGCCGGTCTCCTTTCGCTGATGATCTATCTCGGCATCCCCAAGGAAGCCGCGGCGGCCGTCGTCGTGGTCGACCGGATCCTCAGCTACTGGAGCATCGCCTTCTTTGGCTTCCTGGTCTACCTCCTGAGCAAGAGGTCGCATTTCCGGCATCCTGTCTGAGATGGCGCTGAGAGTTGCCTTCGACGCCACCGCGGCGGTGCGGCAAACCGCCGGCATTGGCCGGTACACGCGAGAATTGCTGTCCGCCCTCGCCTCGGAATCGGAGGATATCGAGTATCGAACTTTCGCCTTCGCTCGCGGAGCAGATGGGTATCGCGACGTTCTGAGATCGGCAAAGATTCATGTGCGTTCGGTTCCGCTGTCCGATCGGGTAATGAATGCTGTCTGGTACCGCTGTCATGTCCCGCTGCCGGTGCAGCTCTTCGCCGGAACTTTCGATCTCTATCACTCCCCAGATTTCAGCCTACCCCCATTGCTTCGGAACCCTGGCGTGCTGACAATCCACGATCTCGCCTTCCTGACCGTTCCCGACGCTGCCTACCCCACACTGCGGACGTACCTGGAACGGGTAGTGCCGGCTTCTGCTCACCGGGCGGCCCATGTGATCGCCGTCTCGGAGAACACGCGAAAGGACGTCATTCAGCTGCTGAATATCTCGCCGGAACGGGTCACCACCATCAGTGAGGGAGTGAGTTCCCAGTTTGCCCCCCGGGTTGATCTCGATCGAGCGTGGGACCGGCTACGCCAAGAGGGCATCCGAGAGCCGTTCATTCTCTCCGTGGGCACGCTCGAACCGCGCAAGAACTACGTCCGCCTCCTGGAAGCATATGCGCTCCTTCGCCGGCGAGGAGTGGAGCACATGCTCGTCATTGCCGGGAGACCTGGCTGGCTCTACCAACCAATCTTGCAACGACTGGACGAACTGGAACTGAAGGAGTATGTGCGGTTCCTCCAGCCCTCCGATAGTCTGCTCGTCGACCTGTACGGTCTCTGCGCCGCCTTCATCTATCCCTCGCTGTACGAGGGTTTTGGCATACCGCCGCTGGAGGCGCTTGCCTGTGGTGCCCCAGTGGCGTGCAGCTCGGCGTCCTGTCTGCCCGAGGTGGTGGGGAGTGACGCATTGCTCTTTGATCCTCACAATACCGAGGAGATGGCGGCGGCTCTGGAGCGCTTGCTTTCCAGCGCCGATCTCGCTCGCGACCTCAGGCAACGCGGACCACGGCGCGCGGCTCAATTCACCTGGCAGAAGGCGGCCCGGGAGACGGTTGCTCTCTACCGCGAGGTTGCCGGTGCGGCCTGAGGTAGGCCTCAGCGGTCTCCTCCTGGATCATCCTCACGTCGGGATGGCTGTATACGCTCGGAACCTTGTAAGCCAATTACCCGGCGCCGCTCCTGACTTGAGTTTTCGACTATTCGTGCATGACTCCATCCCGAGTGATGTTGGTGTGCCCTGGCATCGAATTCGCAGTCCGCTCGACGCCGTCGGTCACCGGCCCGGGTATGGCGCCCGACTTGACAAACTGGCGTGGGAGACGGTTATGCTGCCTCTCGCCGCCTCCCGGTATCGGCAGAGCCTGCTGCACTCGCTCTATTTCGCTGCTCCGCTATACTCGCCCATCCCGGTCGTGGTCACCGTGCACGATCTGATTCCGCTCTTGCTACCGGGCTACCATCGCAGTCGAGCCTCCCGAATGTATGCCCTTTTGATGCGGAGCGCGGTGCGGCGAGCGCATGCGATTCTGACAGTTTCGGACCACGCTCGGGAAGAAATCGTTCGTGTCCTGCGAGTACCGGAGGATCGGGTGTTCGTGACTCCGGAAGCAGCCGGTTCGGAGTTCGCTTGCGCTTCCAATCCGGTCCGAGAAGCCGAAGTACGAGCTCGCTACGGCCTGCCGGAACGATACTTCCTCTATCTTGGCGGGGCCGAGAAACGCAAGAACCTCGAGCTGCTCGTCCGCGCCTGGATGGCGGTGGCGCCGGACATGGCCAACCGCGACGTGCGGCTTGTCATCGTGGCTCGCTTTCCGCCGCCAGACACGCTGTACCCTGATATTCCCTGGTTGGTGCGAACTATGGGTCCCAACGCAGGTATTGAACTACTCGAACAGGTCGATGAGGCCGACAAACCGCGGGTATATCGCATGGCTCTCGCCTTCTGCTTTCCCTCGATCTACGAAGGTTTCGGACTACCGCCGCTCGAGGCTATGGCAGCCGGTGTGCCGGTCATCGCCGCCGACGCCACCAGCCTGCCCGAGGTAGTAGGAGATGCCGGGATTTTGCTCGATCCGCATGATCGATCCGCCTGGGCGGAGACGATGGTGCGACTGGTCGATTCCCCGTTAGAACGAACCGAGTGGCAACGTCGCGGCCGCCTTCGGGCCAGCCAGTTCTCCTGGGAGGAGACGGCGCGCCGTACGGCGGCGGTCTATCGCCTGGTACTCGGCCGGTGAAGGTCCTCATCGTATCCAAGGCGTTGGTCGCCGCAACGTATCGACGCAAGCTCGATGCGCTGGCCGAGCTCGGTCCCGAAGTCATTGCCGTGGTGCCTCCGGAATGGCGAGAGGGCGGTTCTACCCAGCGGCTCGAGCCGACCGCGGCAGGCGATTACCGGCTAATCGTCACTCCATTGCGCTGGAATGGGCACTTTCATTTGCATTACTATCCTGAGTTGCCCGACATCATCCGCGAGAGTAAGCCGGAGCTTGTCCACCTGGACGAGGAGCCGTACAATCTCGCCACTTACATGGGTATGCGAGCGTGCAATCGGTGCGGGGTGCCGGCAATCTTCTTTTCCTGGCAAAACCTCGACCGGCGGTATCCCCCACCATTTCGGCAGATCGAGCGTTACGTGTACCGGCATACCAGTGGAGCGATTGCCGGCACCGATGAAGTGAGCACGGTCTTGAGACAGAAAGGGTACGACGGTCCCCTTACCGTCATCCCTCAGTTTGGCGTCGATACCAGCCGTTTTCATCCGGGACCGGAGCCCAGTGGACCATTCCGGGTGGGCTTCTTGAATCGGCTCACGGTCGGTAAGGCGCCGCTGTTAGCGCTGGAGGCATTCAATCGCTTGCCGGCAGATTCGTGTCTCGAGATTGTCGGTGACGGCCCGCTGCGATCGGAATTGGAGAATGCCATCCAACGGCTCGGGTTGTCTGGGCGCGTCTCGGTTCGTGCCCGAATACCCTCCGGCGAGGTCCCGGAGCTGATGCGCAGCTTGCATGTGCTTCTGTTGCCGTCGATCACGACACCACGCTGGAAGGAACAATTCGGCAGAGTATTGATCGAGGCGATGGCCAGTGGAGTCCCGGTTCTTGGCTCGAGCTCAGGCGAGATCCCGCGTGTCATTGGCGATGCCGGGATTGTCGTTGGCGAGGGTGACGCGGCAGCACTTGGTGATGCGCTGCTGGCGCTCTACCACGATCCCAATCGACGTGCCGAGCTTGGCCGGCTCGGTCGAGCGCGGGCAGTCGACTGTTTCAGCAACGAACGTATCGCCGAGGAGACGGTGCGGTTTTATCGGCGTATGTTGGAGGGGAGATAATCGGTTCATGAATGACGAGAAAGTTACCGAACTCGAGGATGATGGCTACCCAGCGTACGATCCATCCAATCCGGAGGATGCCGCCGCGCTCTTCGCCATCGCCGCCGGCACGGGAGATGGCTACGGCACCGCGGATGTTTCACCTGAGGGAATCGATCGATCGCAGCTGAGGAGAAATCTGCGACTGACTCCGGAGGAGAGATTTGAAGAAACGGTGAAAAGGGTTCGGCTGTTCCAGGAATGGCGCGGCATGGCGCGTCGTCCACGGCAGGATGTTTGAACCGTACCGGCTACTGGAATGCCTCACTCAGGCCGGCGTCGACTTTGTGGTGATCGGCGGGTTCGCCGCCAATCTCAGAGGAGGAATAACACTCCCATAGGCATCACGTTAAGGGAATTGTCCCGCTCTGGTCCTCTGGTCCGGTAGCACAGCGGCTTTAGCCCGTGCCCTGCCCGCGTGTACCCCAATGTTCCCGATCGGGAACACCTCGTGGTATCTTCTGCCTCGCTCGGCGTGCTGCTGAATGGAAAACGGGGCACGGGCTAAAGCCGCTGTGCTACGGTGTGCGAGACGCCGGGCACGGCCCGAGCGAGAGCGAGCGGGTGCTCCACCATTCGCGGATGGAGGTCGCTTACCTCGATGTCTATGGGAGGAAGAATAATACTCCCTACCGATGCCCTTTTGGTGTGCCCGGCCACCAACCGCGCTCGTCCCAGGTTCGGGAATCTTCGCCGTAGAGCATTGCCAGCGGACCGAGAAGGACAAAAAACAGTAGAGCGAAAATAGCTTCCATACCCACAGCGTGAACCCAGAGCATCATTAGCACAAATCATGTTATCGTTGATCATGATTAGAGATTCTGATCGATGGCTGGGTATCGACTTCCGGCATCTGGCGGCGCTGCAGGCGGTAACGAGTGAAGGTTCATTCCACCGCGCCGCCGAGCGACTGGGATATACCCAGTCGGCGGTGAGTCAGCAGATCGCGGCGCTGGAGCGCATCGTGGGGACCCAGTTGGTTCATCGTCCTGGTGGGCCGCGGCCGGTGTCATTGACCGATGCCGGCGAGATACTGGTCGGTCACGCTGAGGCCATACTGGCTCGGCTGCATGCCGCTGAAGCGGATGTCGACGCAGTCGCGGCAGGGACGGCTGGATGCCTGCGAGTGGGTACCTATCAGAGCGTCGGGCGCTGCATTCTGCCCCGAGTAATGGCCCAATTCGCCGCCTGCCGGCCTCTGGTACAGATTCAACTCACTGAATCGGCCACCGACAACGAGCTGTTGCCAATGGTCGAGCGCGGCGAACTCGACCTGACCTTTTCACTGCTGCCGATGCTCGATGGTCCGTTCGAGTACGTCGAGGTTCTGCGCGATCCGTACGTGCTCATGGTGCCGGCGGGATCACCGCTGGCGCGGGGAGCGGTGGAATCACGAGACCTGGATGGTCTGCCGCTGATCGGGTTCCGTCAGTGTCGCAGCCTGGAACCGCTGGAAGGCTATCTGCGAGGACACGGGATCGAACCTCGATACGTGTTTCGTTCTGACGACAATGGCACGGTGCAGGCCATGGTGGCAGCAGGAGTCGGCGTGGCTCTGGTGCCTCGACTCACGGTGCAACCGAGCGACGAGCGCATCGCGGTGATCGACCTTCCCGATCCTTCACCGCCGCGAGTCATCGTTCTCGCCTGGCATCGCGACCGGTATCGCTCGCCGGCGATGACCACATTCATCGATGCCGTCCGTGGCATCTGCGCGGATCCTGGAGGGCGAGCGCAGATACCCAGGTCGAGCGTGGTCGCAACGAGCTAGACCAGGGCAAGTTGCTCGACTGGATTGCTCGACGTGGCGTGAACTACGCGGCGGTGAATAGACATGCCCCGTCAGTTGTAATTCTTGTTGAAGTCCAGGTCGACCGATGGTAGCCGCCGGAAGACCTGTTAGATTGCGTGACGAATGACGGATCGTGAATCTAATTGATATGACGCCAGAAGGGTTTTCCCGCTTCATAGTGCCGGCAGCGTCTTTCGCGTAGATTGTCCCGGTGAAGCTGTCGGTCGAGGAGCCGCTTAGCGTGATGCCCGCGGTGTTGGTGCGGTCGTAGATAGATCGCGAGGCCCTTGTAAGTCCCGCTAGTTGGTGCGGTACATCTGGTACGTAGTCGTGCCGCTCCAGGTCAATCCGGCGCCTGATGAACCATTGCAAGGTTGGGTATTCGGTCGAGTAGTAACTGCTACGAGGTCATGTCACAGTGTCGACGCCAGGTGCCGGCGACAATCCCAGGTGCCACTAATGGTGATGCCACCGGTAAAGACATAGGTGCCGGCGGCGAAGTTTACGGTCCCACTGCCCGACAAGATGAGACCGGAGTATATGCCGGGACTCAGGTTGTGCGGACCCGATCCGGATTCGATCTACAGTGCCATACGATCGGACCGGTCACACTCGGGGCGGGAACGCTGGCCAGCGGGATCAGCCACCTGGCTGCTGACCGGTCGAGACGGCGGGACTGAACGCCGTGTGTGCCGGATGACGTGAACCGCGGCTGGGCGCCACTGGCGACCACCCCGTTCGTCGCTGTCGGTAATCGAGATATTGCCAGCTGCTGAGAATTGCGGAGGAGTTGGCATCATTTATCCACATATTCCCGTCCTTGTAATGTCAATCGTACTGAGTTTCCACTGCCGACGTAACCCTTCGTCGCACTGAGCAGGCAGAAAGCGCAATCCCCGCTACCAGCGCCAACTTTACGTCTCGGCGTAGGCGCAGACTACTCGCGGTCGGGCTCTTACCCAGCAGGCCGAGCAAAAGGGTGTTAAATGTTTCGCTCGCTGAGGCTTGCACATAGGTCACATTGGAAGCTGTGGCCGTGGCGACGCCGTGAGGAATCGAGGTAGCTCAGTTGCGTGACGTTACTGGCGGTGTAGCCGTACTGCTGCATCACCAGGTCAGCAGACGTAGTCGCAGTCGCCTCGCTATTACCAGCATAGATCTGGTAGGCGGCTGCCTGCGCCGCCGCATCGGCAGCGTTCTGTACCTGTCGATGCTTGGCCGCTGCCTGGCCATAATCCAGCACCAACCCGGCAAATCCGAGTATGGCCGTCAGTGAGCACAATTGCGAAGAAATATAAGGTGTCTGACCGCGATTCGCCATTGGAATTTGTGCCGTTGGTCCGAACATTGCTGTCTGTTCCAGTGCGTCACTGTTCCTCCACCATGGTTGCCGTACTTGTGATGGTGATTCCGTTCGAGAAGAGTTGCCGGATTCCCGGCGTAATTGGCGTGTATGTCGAGGTCACGGTGACCTGGATCAACGCACCCGGAACGACACAGGTAGCTCTGCGTGCCGCTACC
Organism: uncultured Chloroflexia bacterium; assembly: GCA_963731225.1. GTDB lineage: Bacteria > Chloroflexota > UBA5177 > UBA5177 > UBA5177 > CAVSUG01. The sequence goes on along the minus strand of CAVSUG010000002.1, from coordinate 865,748 downwards.
GGTACCAACGAAGGAATTGGTGGCCTGGCTGTACTGTCCACAGGCGGCGCCGGCCGACGTGAGGTAGGCGATAGTAATGTGCGAATCGTCATTGGTTATCGATGACGTGCCACCGGCGCTCATGATCGCCCCCTCGATGGTGCTGGTTGACGGCGACGACGCATTGCTCCAGGCTGTTGGATTCGTTGTGGCGAACCGGGCCCCATTGCGAGCGGCGTTGCGTGAGCGCGGACCGATTGGTGAAGACGAAGCCAAAGTCGATGATCCCCATGACGATCAGCATGAAAATTGGGTAGCACGAGAGCAAATTCCAACATGCCCTGTCCCCGCTCCATGTCGGGCTTGTCCCATCGGTCAATTGCGGCGGACCGAAATCCGGTTTGTTCACTCGTGCACTCCGCAGACCATCCGTGTGCTCATACGACTTCATGCGTTTCTCGCCTTCCAGGAACGTAGTTCTCGACTCAATCGGAGGTGTCTCGCCCTTCGATCGCAATCAGGATACTGTGGTGATCGGCGGGTTGACTAGGGCCGAATGGCACCCTGAAAGTTGGGCAGATTCCAGGTTACGGCGGGGGCATTCTTCGGAAGGAAGCCGGCGTCCGCTTAGCTACCTTCGATCTGGTACTGGGATGAGGCGGTCAGCCAGAATCTGCCGGCATGGACCAGCGAGCCCGCGGAGTCGAATGGATAATACAGGTAGACGTCGACGGTGTCACCCGGCAGAGCGCTCCAGGAACTGGTGCCCGAGTTCCAGGGGAGCTGGATGCACACCTTGAGCTGCGAGAGATCAACGCCCGGTGTAGCCCGGCCGAGAATGACATTACTTGATGAGGAACTGCTGTCGAAGCGCTGCACGACGGCGCCAACGATCGTCGTCGCCGTACTCGCCGTGAAATTTGATGCCGTATAGTAGCCGGTGAATGATGAGCTGTACCCGGTGGGGCAGGAGGCACCAGCGGTCTGCAGCGGCGCATTGCCGCTCTGGGACCAGAAGGAAGTAGTACTGCCGGTGGAGAGTTGCGTACACCAGTCATCGGTCGATCCACGGGAGTCGGCGGCGATACAGGTCCCGCCGACTACCGAGCCCCAGCGGGCGGCGTAGCGAGCTGTTGCCGACAGCGCATTGTATTGAAAAAAGGCTCGACCGACGTCGACGAGACCGGCAGTCAAACAGAGCAGTACCGTGCAGATAAGGGCGAATTCTACAATCGTCTGGCCCCGCTCATTGTCGATATCTGCCTGCATCTAACTGACCTTGCCGACAGCCTGGGCGCACAGGGTGTGATGGTTCGTGCTGGTTGTGTCGCCGGTATAACAGGTGCGGGAAGAACTGAAGAGCCAGCTCAGATATGGCGCGATAGGCTGAAAATCATAGCCTACTGATACGGTGACAGTCGCACCTCTGGTCGCACTCGGGCTGTAAGCGACGCAAATGTCGGTCTGGCAGATCGACGAAGAGCAGGTGCCGCTGCACGGATCCGCACACGTCGAGAGCGTCCCGCCGGTGCACGTGGGAGTCAAACAACTGGAGGGTTGAGGACTCAGACTCATGTACGGTTTCGCCTCACAGGCGACGCGCTGATCAACAAAATCGGAGGTCACTACCGATGCATCCAGGGTGCAAATGGACGAAGAGACACAGTGATTCATCCCGGTCTCGACCCCTACTCGCGCGGCGTTGCGGATCGCATTGTCGTAATACAGGAAGCGACCGTCAGTCAACAGTGCCCAGGAAGAGGAGCATCAAAATTGTGAGCACCAGGGCAAATTCGATCACACCCTGTGCGTTTTCCCTGGAGTGAAAGCGGCGAATCATCCTCAATCCTTGACGCCCGCAGGCAGATTTCGCGGTCATACGGGCAACCGATGGCCATTCCCGCTCTTCCCAAGTGGCATGTTGACGTCGCTTGGCACAGCCAGCATAGTGTGGAGGCATGCCTCTCGAAAGAGGCTATGGACCCGGCCCGTTTCTGACTAAAGTCCCCGATCCGCTGGCCTCGGGGGTCAAAGTACGTCGCGTGAGGGCTGCCGCCACCTGAGAACCCACGCGGTGACCATCATCCCGACAAAATAGGGACCCAATGACTCTTTGGGTCTGGTCAAACTGCTGATTCAATGTCCGGGGAAAGGAATACACCTGGCATTGAATCCACATGCTCGTCGCGCCCGCCAGTCGGAAGACGGTCAGACCACGATTTTTGTTGCGCTGATCCTGTCGACGCTCATGCTGGTCATGGCACTGGCGGTAGAGGGCGGCGGCGTCCTGGTGAGCTATCGTGCCATGCAGTCGGCCGCAGACGTGGCCGCGCTCACCGCCGCGCAGGACTTACCCTGTACCACCAGCAGCACGTCCTGCATCTCCACCGCCGAACAGGATGGGTGCAACCTGGCGCAATCGAACGGCTTCGGCGGTGGCTGGAACGGCACCAATGGCTGTAGCGCCGGAACTGGAACGGCTGCCTTCGCCCTGGCCAGCACGGTGACACCGACGGTATCGGTTCCGCCGACCTCGTGCAGTCCCTACAACTTCATCGACTATGGAAATGGGACCAGCTGCGGCTCGAAGTCACCTTCGCAATACAACTTTGCCGAAGTGACTATCCAGCAGGCACTGAACATCCCGATTTTCAACCAGACCATCACGCTCTCCGCCCATGCCGTGGCACGCCGCAACCTTGCTTCGAATGAGGGCTACGCTCTGATGGAACTGGACCCGAATAGCACGCTTACCATGGGCGGTAATTCGACGGTTCAAATCACCGGTTCGGTTTTCGCCAATGGCGGCATCCAGGGAAACGGGACCAAGTCGAACATTTGCGCCGGCGGATGGTATACCGCCGGTACGATTGCTGTTGACAGCGTGACCACTGACTCGACCGGCACTCCCACGTTCTCACCGCCGGGATGTAGCGGGTCGAGCGATGCGAGCGCGGATGCTACCCAGGGTCTGCCGCAGGCAACCGACCCGTATGCCGGTACTGTTGCTCCGCCGGCGCGCACGAACTCGTACCCGAACTGCACGCCTTGCTCGCAGTACGGTATCTGGTATGACCTCGACAGAGGCACCTGGCATCAGGAATCCGGCAATTCCAGCGGCGACATCTCGAGCACCAGCGACGATATCGAGCTGTTCCCCGGCTACTACAGTGCATTTCAACTCGGCAACTCGCAGAAAGCGTATTTCAATCCCGGAGTCTACACTTTCACCGGTGGCATGGACCTGAACCACGGCTATATCTGCGTATACGGGTCGCCGTCGTGCAGTGAATCTCACTGTTCGACCGATTCATTCACTCCCGGAAGTCCGGCCGGCGACCAGTGGTTCTACCAGTGCTCTCCCTATGGATACTGGGATTCCGCCCTGGCGTCGACGGCACCGACCACGCCAGTCGATTACTACGATGCATTGAAAACCGCTCCCACCTTCTGGAACCAGAGCAGCTCCTCCTCGAGTTCGGTCCCGCTCAATGGCGTTACCTTTTACCTGCCCACGGGTAGCGGCGGGATCACCACCCATGGCAATGGCGGCACCAATGGGGGCGTCTATCCGGCGGCACCCAATCCATGTCCGGGGACGGGCACATACACCAGTGGATCGGCGGTGTCCTTCCCAGCCGGGGCCACCGCCGCCGATCCTACGGGGAACTACACCTCGACCTATGGGAGCCTCAACGACTCGCTGCCGCACGTGACCGCAACGTATCCGCAGGGACCCACGACCGCCCAGGAACAGTGGATGTATCCAAGCATGGACTGGAGTGTCGCCGCCGAGTGCAGCAACGCACCGAATCTCACCGTCTGGAGTGGCGAGATGCCGACGCCACAACACCTACACTTTTTATTTTACATAACGGACACGGCGAGCCTCACGCTCAATGGCGCCAGCGGCCAGCAATATACCGGCGTCTTCTATGCACCCAATGCCTCGGTGTCGATCAATGGGGCCGGTAAGGGCGGTGGGGGCCCTCCCTGGATCGACGGACGCGTCATCGCTAAAGACGCGAGCTTCAGCGGCAATAGCTACAACGACATTTCCTATCGCGGTTGCGCTCCTGGAAGCCTTGCCTGCGGAGCGACCTACGGGAGCTCGCTCATTCAGTAGCCGATCGGATAAAGATTCAGCTACTTCTCGGGCCTGGCGTACGCGAAGCCACTGCTGGCGCTGAGACTCTGGTAATACGGCTGGAACTCCCTGCCGGCGCGGACAGACCAACATCCCGAAAAAAAGGGGTCCGAATGGCACTGTAGTGCCTGTCTTTTTACTGGTTCAATGTCCGGGGAAAGGGTTATATATGTTGCATTTTTGGCCTCGTCGCGACACTTGCTCATCCGAAGACGGTCAGACAACGATTTTCGTGGCGCTCATCCTGTCGACGCTCATGCTGGTCATGGCGCTGGCGGTAGAGGGCGGCGGCGTCCTGGTGAGCTATCGTGCCATGCAGTCGGCCGCGGACGTTGCCGCGCTCACCGCGGCGCAGGATTTACCCTGTACCACCAGCAGCACCTCCTGCATCTCGACCGCCAAACAGGACGGGTGCAACTATGCCCAATCGAATGGGTTCGGTGGCGGCTGGAACGGCAGCAATGGCTGCAGCGCCGGCAGTGGCACCGCGGCTTTTGCCCTCAGTGGTAATGTGACGCCGACGGTATCGGTTCCACCGACCTCGTGCAGTCCGTACAATTTCATCGACTATGGGAATGGAACCAGCTGCGGATCGGTGACGCCGTCCCAATACAACTTCGCTGAAGTAACGATCCAGCAGACCTTCAAGGTTCCGGTATTCAACCAGACCATCACGCTCTCCGCCCACGCCGTGGCACGCCGAAATCTGTCGACCAACGCCGGCTACACTCTGGTGGAACTGGACCCCAGTAACCCCCTATCAATGGGCGGGAATACCACCGTGCAAATTACAGGGTCAGTGTTCGCCAATGGCGGTATTTCCGGTGGCGGGTCGTCAACCTCTGACACCTGCGCCGGCGGTTGGTATTCGGCTGGCACCATTAGTGGAATAACTTCGGACTCTACCGGCACGCCCACCTTTTCGCCGCCCAGTTGCAGCGGGTCGAACGATTCCAGCGTGGACGCCACGCAGAACCAGCCCCAGATCTCCGATCCATACTCCGGTACGGTGGTCCCGCCGTCGACCGGGTACACCAACTGTACGCCGTGTTCCGATCAAGGCACCTGGTACGACCTTGGCAAAGAGTACCTGGCATCTCAAGAGTGGGGACATTTCAGGTTCCAGCGGTGATGTCGAGATGTTTCCCGGCATTTACACCGGGCTCTCCCTGGGAAATAGCGAGAGCGCCTTCCTCAATCCCGGCGTCTACACCTTCACTGGTGGCATCGATACCAACCATGGTCAGATCTGTGTCTATGGCTCGCCGTCGTGCAATAACGACTCATGTGCGACCGATGAGTTCAGTCCCGGCAGCTCGGCCGGTGACCAGTGGTATTACCAGTGTTCGCCATACGGCTATTGGGATTACCCATTAATTTCGACCGCTCCGGCAAGTGTCCAGACTGAATTGGGCACTGCTCCCACTTTCTGGAATTCCAGCACGAGTTCGGCGAGCAGCGTGCCACTCAACGGCGTGACCTTCTACCTGCCGGTGGGCAGCGGGGGCATTACGACTCATGGGAACGGCGGCAAGAGTGGCGGCATCTACCCGGCAGCTCCTAACCCGTGTCCGGGGACGGGCACGTACACCAACGGATCCGCGGTGAACTTCCCCGCTGGGGCCACCGGCGGGAATCCCACCGGCAATTACAACTCAACCTACAAGAGCAACAATGACTCGCTCCCGCACGTAACCTCCTCGTATCCAAACGGCCCCACGTCGACGCAGGAACAGTGGATGTATCCAAGCATGGACTGGAGCGTCTCGGCCGAGTGCTCGAATGCGCAGACTCTCGAAGTATGGCCAGGCGAGATGCCCGCTCCGCAACATCTGCACTTCCTCTTTTACATAACGGACACAACGAGCTTCAAGATGAATGGAGCTAGCGGACAGCAGTATACCGGTGTTTTCTACGCGCCCAACGCCTCGGTGACGATTAATGGAGCCGGGAAGGGCGCGGGTGGCCCTCCCTGGATCGATGGTCGTCTCATCGTCGACGACGCCAGTTTCAGCGGCAATAGCACCAACGACATCACCTATCGCGGCTGTTCTCCGGGCAGTCTGGCGTGCGGGTCCACCTACGGCAGTTCACTGGTCCAGTAGTCCGTTGCGTGGTCTTTCCGATTCGGGTGTTGCGCATTCATCCGTCGGGCGAACGGCTGGGAGTCTTTGAGCTCCTCTGCCCAACGGCGCTGACCGATCCGTCGTTCCGCAGTTTGGCAGTTCGAACACCGAGCAGATTTTCAGGTCCCCCTGCCGAAGGTCTCCCCCGTTTTGCCACCGATCGCAACCGTTTCGTAACCTACGCCCCTTTACGCTTCATCCACTGATGGCTATTGTGGCAACTGTAAAGGCCCGCCACCTGGCGGACAGGCATACAGAACCGCCATTACGGCGGCGGCGAAAACTACAGGGGAGGAACGCGAAATGACAGGAGACACGACCTATCCAGCGCGGCCAGGGAGTCCGCAATGAGCCACAGTCCGCAAAAACGATCGGTGAATTGGCGAAGGATCGGCGCAGCCGTGCTGCTCGGTGCCTTCGCCCTTCCTGTTGCCGGCCAGACCGCTGCTCACGCGCAGGCGGTCAATGCGTCGCCACTCTTGATTCAAACTGCCGCGGCCCATCCCGGAGCCATGCTACCGGTAATCGTGCAGAAGCGTGGCACCACCGCCGGCCCGGAAGCGATGATCCGGCGAGTCGGTGGAACGATCGGCAAGGAACTCTCGATCATCGATGCGGTATCGGCGACCATACCAGCGTCCGCTCTTCACTCGCTCGCGATCAGCACTAACGTGCGCTGGATTTCGCCGGACGCTCCCGTTCATCAGCAGGGATGGGGCCCGGATGGCGCGGTAGACACCACGCACCTTGTCGAACGCCTACGACGGCGCGGTCGGCGCCGACTCGATGTGGCACAACCGATACCAAGGCGGCAATGTCAACGTCGCGGTGGTCGACAGCGGCGTGAGTCCAAATGTTGACTTCGGATCACGTCTGGTGGCCGCAGTCAGCGTGAACTCATCAGATGCCACCGTTACTGACGGATATGGTCACGGCACGCATGTCGCCGGTATCATCGCCGGCAACGGTTCATCTGGCGGTGGCGCCTACATAGGCATCGCTCCGAAGGCCGGCATCGTCAGCGTCAAAGTATTCAATGCCCAGGGCCAGGGGACGGTTTCTGACGTCATCAACGGCCTTCAATGGGTCTACAACAATCGATCGACGTACAACATCAAGATCGTCAATCTGTCCCTCGACACCACGCTCGATCAGTCCTACAACAACGACCCACTGGATGCCGCCTGCGAGATTCTGTGGTTCAATAAGGTCGTCGTCGTCGTGGCGGCTGGGAATAACCAGTCTTCTAATCCCGGCGAACTTGATTCTCCGGCGAACGATCCCTTCGTAATCACGGTCGGTGCGGTGGACGACCAGGGGACCAGCGGTACGGCTGGTGATGCGCGCGCTTCGTTCTCGACATATGGCACGACGAAGGACGGATTTCCCAAACCGGACCTTTCGGCGCCGGGTGTCGACATCGTCAGCACGATGGCAGGCGCGTCCGACGCTCTCGCGATCGCACATCCCTCGCACGTCGACGGTGCCAATTACTTCGACATGAGCGGCACGTCGATGGCTTCCGCCGTCGTATCCGGGGCTGCTGCCCTTCTGCTCGAGGCCGATCCGTGGCTCACGCCGGATCAAGTCAAGAACCGGCTCGTATCGACGGCCACCCCGCTCCCAGGGGCGTCAGGCGTGGGCGCCGGCGAAGTGAACGCGGCCGCTGCCAGCGCGAGTAATTCGTCCGCTTCCTCGAACACTGGCCTGGCTCCGAGTGCCGGTCTGCAGAGCGGAAGCGGGACCGGTTTCAAGTCCTGGGATTCGGCGAGCTGGGGTTCGGTGAGCTGGGGTTCAGCCAGTTGGGGTTCAGCCAGTTGGGGCTCAGCCAGCTGGGGCTCGGCAAGCTGGGGTTCCGATTACTGGGGCAAGACCAAGAAACACCCGCACGGCAACGACAATGACAAGTCGAAAAACGGGTAACCGGGGAGGGGCGGCCACCAGGCCGCCCCTTTCGATTCGCTTTGCGTAAGGAAACTCAAGTGAGAGCATGAACAGGCAGTCGTGGCTGTACGTTAGCGGAGTGTACGCGGTCGCCACTGTGCTGGCCATCCAGGCAGCGCTCACTTCCAGGCAGCTTCATCCCAACTGGCTGGCGGTCGAGATATTGTTCGCGCTGGCGATAAGCGCTCAACTCTTCAAGGTAGCCGCGCCGAATCACGTTCTGTTCTATGCCACGCCGATCTTCTTTTTCGCCGGCACTATTCTTTTGGGCCCACTTCTCCTGTTCGCCCTGGTGGTCGCAGCTCATCTGGCGGAATGGGCCCGAGAGCGTTGGACCGGAAGCGAATATCTCAGCGCGTGGTACCTGCAGCCGTTTAACATTGCGATGTTCTGGATCGCCGGTCGGGCGGCGCAGGAGGTCTATGAACTTTTCACCGGCCGGGTAACGCCGGGCGCCGGTTCGGGGCTCGCGGTCATAATGGCCGGCGCTTTCGTCTACGTGTTGCTGAATCACTGCATGTTGGGCTTCGCCCTCGTTCTGGCTCGCGGCGTGACCTGGACAGAATCGGGAATCCTGGACACGTCGTCATTCATCAGCGACTTCACCCTGCTCTGCGTCGGGACCACCGTCGCTGTTCTCTGGACCAGCCATCCCTGGTTCGTGCTGCCGGCTCTGGCGCCAATCGCGATGATGTATCAGGCGCTCATGGTGCCAAAACTCAAACAAGAAGCAGAGACCGACGGGAAAACCGGACTCACCAATGCGCGCCACTTTGCGACTCTTTTTGCCTCGGAACTCGATCGCGCTCAGCGGTTCGACCGCCCCCTGGCTGTGATCATGGCAGATCTGGACCTATTGCGGGAGATCAACAACGCCCATGGCCATCTAACCGGAGACGCCGTCCTGGTCGGGATCGCCGATGTGATCCGCGCGACGGTCAGGGATTACGACGTCGCAGCGCGATTCGGCGGTGAGGAGTTTGTCATCCTGCTTCCGGAAGCTGATGAGGATGGAGCGCGGATCGTAGCGGATCGGGTGCGCGAGGCGGTCGAGAAATCCTACTTCGCCGGCATCCGGCCCGACGCCATTACGCGTCACCATGAGCCTCGGAGTCGCGTGCTTCCCGCATGACGGGCGGACCACCGCCGAACTTTTGAAAGCCGCCGATGTTGCGGTGTATGCAGCCAAGGCAATGGGCCGCAATCGGACGTTGTGTGCGAGCGAGGCGCCGGCAACGGAAGCAGTGCGGGCGCTCGGCGAACAGTCCTCACTGGCATCCAGCATGCCTATTCCGGAGTCCGTGGTCGTCCAGCCTCCCGAAGATGAGGATGTCGAGCGAGTGCATTCCTGGAATCGAGCAGCATTCCTGGCCACCGTCACTCTCGCCGGGATGGTCGCTGTAGCCGTAGGAATTTCCGGCTCCCACCGCGCATCCCCGCTCGCCATCGGTCTGCTCGCACTGCTCGGAGCCGTAACAGAGCTCCTGGAAGTCGACTTATTCGGCAAAGGAACCGTGTCGGTTTCAGTCGGAGTGGCGTTCACGGCGGCACTGGTGACCGGAATCGAGGGTCTGGCGGTCGTAACTGGCGTCATCGCGATAGTTCACCACATTCGCCAGCGCCGAGGGGTTAACCAGCTCTATCGTGCCTTCTTCAATTGGGCCGTTCACATACTCGCCGGTCTGGCGATAGTGACAACACTCGCGCTCCGCCCGGAAGCCTTGAAAGTCGAAAACCTCGGTCTCCTCCTGCCAAGCGCGATATTAGGCGCGGTTGGATATTTCTTCGTCGAAACTGGTTTAATTTCGGCCGCCATCGGACTGTCGCGTGGAGAAAAGATTCTCCAGGTCTGGCAATCAAACTTTCGATGGCTTCTGCTTCACTACGTGGTCCTCTGCTTCACCGGCCTCGCACTCAGCGTCACGTTCACCGAGCTCGGACCGCTAGGGGTCGTCATCTTCGGCCTCCCACTCTTGATGATGCATTACGTGCAGCGTCAGTTCGTGACCCAGAGCAAGAACAACATGCGAGCGCTCCAACGACTGAACCGTGATCTCGTGCGCGCCGCGCTCCACGACCATCTCACCGGGCTCGGAAATGAACGTGGTTTCCAGGAAGCTCTCCGTCGAGAGGTCCATTCGGCGGCAGCGCGTGGTGTGTCGCTCGTGGTCGTACGTCTCAACCTGGACGGTTTCAAGGCGATCAACGAGGAGCTGGGGCGGCGTCACGGAGATCTGACGCTGGTTGAGCTCGCAAATATGCTCGCCGCCGCGCCCATACTTCATTTCGCCTTTAGACTTGCTGCTGACGACTTCGCCGCGATCATTCCCAATTCCACCCTAACCGAGGCGATCTCGATCCTGGATCGGTTTTGTGTGCAGGCGGCTCGAGGTCTGGGCGGGGCGACGGTGAGTATCGGCGCTGCTGCCTGCACCGTGGGCGATGTCGATGCCGATTTGCTGAACGAGCAGAGTCTCCGAGCACTGAACGAGGCGAAACGCCGGGGGCGCAACACCGTGGTGAGCTTCGATGATATTCGAGAGAGCGCACAACTCGCATCCTGGGCACAGGAGCGCTCGGTCCGTAAACTTCTGAGCGAGAAACAGATCGACGTGGCCTTCCAGCCGATCTGGGACATCGATCGAGGTACGCTCCTCGGTTACGAGGCGCTTTCCCGGCCGCCGGGTGACCTCGATCTGTTAGGGCCACAGGAAGCATTCGATGTAGCAAGCAGGATAGGACGAGCTCGAGAGCTCGATGCTGTCTGCCGCGCCGCCATTCTCGAACGAGCCGGGGATATCCCATCCTCGGTGCGACTGTTTATGAACGTTGCGCCGGAATCTCTGGAGCACGGTGATTTGTCCGGCGAATCGTTGGCAGCGGCAGTAGAGGCCGCAGGCTTGCGCCCCAATCAGATTGTGCTCGAGCTTACCGAACGATCGATCGTTCGCACCGATGCCGTCGTCCGTCAGGTCCAGGAACTGCGTAAGTTTGGCTTCGCCTTCGCGCTCGACGATACCGGTGCGGGCAATGCCGGCCTGGGAGTATTGAGCCAACTCAAGGTTGATTTCGTCAAGATCGACCGCAGCATCGTGAACCATGCCGACACCGACACTGCTTCGCGAGCCGTTCTGGCTGGAATCTTCGCCCTGGCCGTTGAGATGGGAGCTTACGTCATAGCTGAGGGCATCGAGACCATGGGTATGCTTGAGCTCGTCCGCGACATCAGTCAGGCCTACATCGGGGCCAATCTTCAGGCCGGCCGGGGAGTGCAGGGCTACCTCCTGGGAGCACCCAGTTCCGGCCTCGCCGGGAGTGACGGTGACGAATCTATATCACTCCTGGCGGTGGCGCGGTTGGGGCGAAGGCGTCCTGCTGTGGCTACGCCCCGGGAGATTTCGTTGACCACCGGGACTGGCCGGCGATAAGAACCAGGCTCGACGCTGAACGCATCAGCCCCTCGCTCGCGAGAGGCCCGATCTCAGGCAAATACCTGCTCGTCTTCCAGTTCCTCTTCCTCTGCGGGCGACTCGACTCGATGGAGCAGGCTCCTATCCTCCATTCGATCGATGAAGAGGACGCCATTGAGGTGGTCCACCTCGTGCTGGAAGACCCGTGCTTGCCAGTCGCTGCTCTTGATCTTGACTGGCTTGCCTTTACGGTTCAGGCCCCGCACGGTAACACGTTCGCGCCGTTTCACCGGGCCGTACAGGCCGGGGATGCTGAGACAGCCCTCTTCGCCTTCCACCTCATCGCCAGCCATCTCCACGATTTCGGGGTTAAGGACCACATGGAGTTTCTCGTCCACCAGGGTCACGATCACGCGGAGTGGGACACCAACCTGAGGTGCGGCCAGCCCGACGCCGGGCGCGGCCTGAACCGTCTCGACCATATCGTCCACCAACTGCGCGATGAACGGATCGAGCCGATGTACCTTCTTCGCCTTCTGACGGAGGATCGGATCCCCATATTTGACGATCTGCCGGATGGACATGTTCTATCCCGATCATATGTTGCTGTGCACATTGGTAATCGGCGATCGTCCGTAGTCTAGCGCCTTTAGGCCGTTTCGGCTGCCGAGCGGTGGTGCTTGTAGTCCACAACATCGCGTGGGAGCCGGCGTGCCTGTCCGACACGTTATGGGTGTTTGAGGGCCAACGGCCTAAAGGCACTAGACTACGGACGATCGCGACTATCGATCTCGATACTCACAACTAATGTGAGCGGATGCGTACACGCGGTCTGCTCAAATTAAGCGTAGCGAGTTCCGAGACCGCTCGCCAAGCTGGCAGAGCGTTTGGCGCCTTTAAGTCGGGTCACTCCACATCGATCTGGGCTCGTTGCAAGGTCCCGCTGTAGTCCACATACACGGACTTGATCTCGGTGAATTCCTTGATGGCGCTGGTGCCTGCTTCTCGATGTCCGTTTCCGGTGGCTTTCACACCGCCAAACGGCAATTGGATTTCGGCGCCGATCGTGGGGGCGTTGATATACGTGATGCCCGCTTCCAGGTCATGCATGGCGCGGAAGGCAAGCTCGACGTCACGGGTATAGATGGAACTCGAAAGTCCGTAGCGCGTCGAATTTGCTGTCTCGATGGCCTCATCGTACGAGTTCACTTCGAGCAGGCAGACAGTTGGTCCAAAGATCTCCTCCTGTGCGATCCGCATTCCCGGGGTGACTCCGGAGAAGATGGTCGGGGCATAGAAGTACCCCTGATCGAAGGGCTCTCCGGAAAGGACCTTTCCGCCGAGGAGCAAGGTTGCGCCTTCCGCGCAGCCGATCTCGGTATACTCGTGCACTTTCCGTAGCTGCTTTTCATTGATCAGCGGGCCGACCTCGATCTGCGGATCGAGCCCACAGCCAACGCGCAAGGCAGCTGCCCGCTCGACCAATCTGTCGGTGAACTCGCCGGCGATGTCACGATGAAGGATGATCCGGCTGGTTGCCGTACAGCGCTGGCCGGTGGTACCAAACGCTCCCCAGAGGGCGCCTTCCAGCGCCAGATCCAGATCGGCGTCGGGCATGACGATCATGCCGTTCTTGCCGCCGAGTTCGAGCATCACCTTCTTCAGCGTGGCTCCGGCCCGCGTCGCGACCTCCCGGCCGACGGCCGCCGAACCGGTGAAGGAGATCATGCGGACTCGCTCGTCGTCGACGATGGGGGCGCCCGCCTCCGGTCCGAAGCCGGTTACCAGGTTCAACACGCCGGGAGGCAGCCCCGCCTCCTCGAAAAGCTCCACCAGTCTGGTGGCACAGGCGGGCGTGTCCTCCGCCGGCTTCAAAACGACAGTATTGCCGCACAGTAGGGCGGGAAATACCTTCCAGGTCGGGATAGCGACGGGGAAGTTCCAGGGGGTGATCAGTCCGACGATGCCAATCGGCTGCCGGATAAGCATGGCAAACTTGTTGCGAAGCTCGGAAGGCACCGTCTCGCCGAACATCCTGCGGCCCTCGCCGGCGATGTACTTCGCCATGTCGATGCCCTCCTGGACATCGCCCCGGCCCTCCTCGAGCACCTTTCCCATTTCGCTGGTTTCGAGGGTCGCCAATTCCTCCTTGTTCTGCTCCAGCAAGAGCCCCACTCGCAGGATGATCTCGGCGCGGGCCGGCGCCGGGGTGCGGCTCCAGGAAGGAAAGGCCGTCGCCGCGGCGTCGATGGCGGCCGCCACATCGTCACCATCGGAACGCTGGAAGATTCCGATGACTTCGTCCTTGTGGGCCGGGTTCCTGCTTTCAAATGTCTTTCCGCTCTTCGACGCGACCCACTTGCCGCCAATAAAGTTGTAATACGTTCGGCTCATTTGCGCGCCCCCTTCGATTAACGCACCGCATTATAGGAGCCGGTACGCGGTCAAACTGGGCTATACTTCGGGGTGTCAAACAGGACCCGCGCCGATGCCTGGGAATTGGTGGTCGAGCACACCGCCAGCGAGAGCCTTCGCCGTCACATGCTGGCGGTCGAAGCGGCGATGCGGGCCTATGCCCGCCGGTTCGGTGAGGATGAAGACCGCTGGGCGCTCGCCGGCTTGCTGCATGATTTCGACTACGAGCAGCACCCGAACCCGGAGGCCAAAGCCGATCCCAACGAACATCCGCTGTTCGGCAGCACCATCCTGGAGGATCAGGGCTACCCTGAGGACGTGATCTACGCGATCAAAACGCACGCCGACTATCTCGGCTTGCCCCGCCTGAGCCTCATGGACAAGACGCTTTTTGCCGTCGATGAACTCACCGGACTGATCACTGCCACCGCCCTGGTACGCCCGGACCGCGATATTCGGAATCTTGAGGCCAGATCGGTGCGCAAGCGAATGAAGGACAAGGCGTTCGCCCGGGGAGTGAGCCGTGAAGATGTCCTCGCCGGCGCCGAAGAACTGGGAGTCGATCTCGACGAACACATCCAGTTTGTCATCGATGCGATGCGGACGATCGCTCCGCAATTGGGCCTCGCGGGCGCCGAGGGCAATGCTTAGGCGCATGATCCGTCGACATGGCGCCGGCGGCAAGAGTCTGACGGTGGTCATCGCCGTTCTGTTGCTAGTACCTTCTCTGGCGTCGGCGGCCGCGCCCACACCGACACCGCAGCAGGAGTTGACCCGAGTCGAACAACAGACGGTCCAGATACGGCAATTACAGCCACTACATCCGGTGCAGGCCAGCTTTCTTCCGATGCCGCCTTCAATGCCGATTTCAATACGGAGCTTCAGCAGGAGACTCCCAACGCGGAGGTCGCTCTCGATCAGCGTGAGTCCGTTGAACTGGGCCTTTTGCTCAGAACCGACAACCTGCATCGCATCCTGTTCCACGATTCCGCGGCGCAGATTGCCGGCTTCTATGACTATCATCGGGCGCGCTTATACGTACGCAATGATGCGAATGCCGCGTTTGGCCCCGAACGCTACCTTATCGCGCATGAATACACGCACGCGCTGCAGGACCAGCACTTCAATCTTCTCAAACTCCTTCCCGACCAGTTTCCCCTTACATACCGCAACAGCGATGCCGTGGCCGCTCATCACGCCCTCACTGAAGGCGACGCCGTGGTAACCGAAGACCTTTTCATCCATCAGACCTACAGCCGTGCCGATCTGAAAGCGCTCAATGCCCTGGACTCGCAGCCGAGTACGGCACCGCCGCTGCCGACCTCGATCCAGCGGCAGTTGTACTTCCCCTACACTACGGGCGTTAACTTTGCGGAGGCTCTTTACCAGCGCCACGGTATGGCCGGCATCGATGCAGCCTACAAACGTTTGCCTGCCTCGACCTACGAGATCATGCACCCTAACGCCTATCTCAACGGCTGGCAACCGGTGGCAGTATCGCTGCACACCGTAACCGGCTTCTCCGATTGGCAACAGGTTGATGACGATGTCTTCGGAGCTTTCGGGTACGATCTGCTCTTATGGCAGTTCATCGGCCGCAAGCAGGCGGACGCTGTAACGCTCAATTACCGAGGCGATCGCTATCTATTCCTGGAAAAAGGGAAGCAGAATGCATTCCTTTTTCATTCGGTCTGGACCAATGGGGCCGCTGCCCGGACAGCGAAGGCCGCTTTCGTGGCTGCATTGCGGGCCCGATTTCGCCATGCTCAGGTCCACACTGGCACCGCGACTCTGGTAGTAAACGGTGGCACCGCCGTGTACCTCGCTGCTACTGGTCCCAATCTCACCATGGCGTACGGACCGACGATGGCACTGGCAACTCAACTGGGAACGGCTCCGACCACCTGAAGTGGGGCCCGCGGTCACATTCGGGGTTGCTACTCGGCACTGTCGAGCGTCACGTTGCCATCAAACTGAGGCTCGACGCGCCAGGATGCCCGTGTCGGGACCGCCTTACCCACGTCGGGTAAGGAGCAATACCGCACAGCGTTACGGTAAAACGCGAACATTCCACCAGCACGTCTTCGGTCCCGGTGCTGGCTGGCGCCTGGCTCCTCCCGTCATGGTCGTGCGCCCGGTGCGGCGATCGACGACCGGTCGCCTCCCAACCAGCTCCCGATACGCGGAAGATGTAGGCCGACGCCCTCGTGTGGGCGGCTTCGCGTTCCCCAACCAACCGCGTCCCGATTTCCACCCGACCCGTCCGAGTACGACGCCATCAGGGGGACGGTATGAGGATGTCGGGGATGGCATTTGATGAGGAACGCGAAGCCGCCCACAGAGGGCGTCGGCCTACATCTTCCCCGTGTCGACGGCCCGGTTGGAGGGACTGCTGACCCTTCGGAGCTGGGACAGGCAGTGGCGATCACCGGACGCTTGCCTGCTCCGCCGGAACATCTATGGTTCGGCCAGCAGCGTCGTAACGACTGCACCCTCACTTTGCATTTTCGCACCCTCTGGATGATAGCGATTCGAGCTCGCCCGCAGGTGACCTGCGGCTGAACCTTCCTGGACAGTGGCCGAGATATCGGCACGCGACGCGGTCGACTGCATGATCTGTCGCATAGCAACTATATCGTTGGCCACGCTTTGGGAACGTTTTGGCAACGCCTGCGTTTTACGCTCTACCCAAGCACTGGTCATGGCGGTTGTTCACTACGCAGCCGCCATAGCACCGGCTAAGGAAATGGAACCAGAACCATTGGCCCGGGTGAGCATCACCACACCCTAGAGAGAGGAACAGGGAGAGAACCGTGGACGAATCAGCCGAAGGGAGAGGACAGCAATGAACGCAGCAATTCCGTTGAACCGACACTTTCGTTTACTGGTCGTGGTGGCATTGGCGCTCACGGGTTTCCTGTTGCCGCAGGCGGGAATCGTGCAGGCGGCGACCGGCGTGACGGTACCAGCCACGCATACTGGTCACCAGACCAGCGCCGCGCGATCGCAGGCCCGGCAGGCCGCCGCATTTCCTCTTGCCTTCGAGCCCAATCGCGGCCAGACCGATCCACGGGTTCGGTTCCTCGCTCATGCCGGTGGTTCGACCATTTTTCTCACCGAGCAGGGGATCGTGGTGGCATCCACCCGTCCCTCGAAGCCGGCGACATCTCCGACACATCTGGGCCCGCGCAGAATCTCAAGCAGCCCCCCACCGTCTCGCTCCGCGGAATCGGTCGTTCAACTCCTGCCCGTGGGAGCATCATCGCATCCCAAAATCGTGGCGTCGAATCGGCTACCGGGCATTGTGAACTATATCGTCGGGCGTACCTCGCATACGAACATTCCTACCTATGCGACGGTACGATACGAGAACGTCTACCCGGGCATCGATCTCGCTCTCCATGGCAGCCGAACCGGCTTCGAGTACGACTGGATCGTTCGACCCGGAGCGGATGTGGCCAGGATCGCGTTGCGAGTCAAGGGAACCAGCCACCTGGCACTGAATGCCAATGGCGATCTGGTGATGAAGACCGCGCTCGGGACCGTGACACAGGGACATCCGTTGCTCTATCAGGTCGAGCACGGTGTCCAGCACGTGGTGACCGGCGGATTCCGTCTCGGCGGATCGGTGGCGCGATTGTGGGTTGGGAGGCACGATGACCGTTTGCCGCTGATCGTCGATCCGACGATGACCCTGCTCTACTCGACCTATCTCGGCGGCGGTAGCTCCGATGAGGGTTTCGGAATCGCGGTGGATGGTGCCGGCGATGCCTATGTCACTGGTGACACCGGGTCCACCGACTTTCCCATCTGCCCGGGTACTGGCGGAGGGCACGCGTCCTGCAGCTCTGCTTCGGGCAGCACGGTGCAATCATCCTACCTCGGCAATGGTGATGCCTTCGTTTCCAAGCTGAATCCCGGTGGCACGCAGCTCCTCTACTCCACCTATCTCGGGGGCAGCGGTGGTGATGTCGGCAACGCGATTGCCGTCGACAGTTCGGGTGATGCCTACATCACCGGTTACACGCTCTCCTCGAATTTTCCCGTCTGTCCAGATAACGGCGCCGGTCACGCCTACTGCGCTTCCCATTCCGGAGGTCCCATCCAGTCGACCTACCATGTCAGCAACGATGCCTTCGTGGCCGAGCTGAACCCGAGCGGCACGCAGCTCAACTACTCAACCTATCTCGGCGGCAACGGCGATGATGTGGGTTACGGCATCGCCGTCGCCAACGGCAACGCGTATGTCACCGGCTCCGCATATTCCACTGACTTCCCCATCTGTCCGGATAGTGGGGCCGGCAACTCGTACTGCGCATCTCACACCGGCGGCCCGGTGCAAAAAACGAATGCAGGAAACTTTGATATTTTCGTCTCCGAGGTGAACGGCACCGGAACGCAGCTTCTCTACTCGACCTATCTTGGTGGCACGGGCAACGATCAGGCGACGGGATCGCCGTCGATGGTTCGGGAGACGCCTACGTCGCCGGCTCGACCCAGTCCACCAACCTTCCCATCTGTCCGGATAGCGGTGGAAGCGCTGCCTACTGCGCATCCCACTACCGGCAGCCCCGTGCAAAAGACGTATGGTGGCGGAACGTATAACGGATTCGTCTCTGAGCTGAACCCGAGCGGCACGCAGCTAAACTACTCCACCTATCTGGGCGGGAGCAATTACGACTTCGCCAATGGCATTGCGGTGAACGGCTCGGGCGATGCTTTCGTCACCGGCTACGCGGGCTCGTCCAACTTTCCCGTGTGTCCTGACAACGGGGCGGGTAACTCCTACTGCGCATCTCACAGCGGCAGCCCATTGCAGACAACGATAGGCGGTGGCGGCCAGGACGGATTCGTCAGCGAGCTCAATCCCAGCGGAACCCAGCTACAGTACTCCACATTTTTGGGCGGATCCGGCGAGGATGAAGGGAATGGCATTGCTATTGACGGCAGCAGTGACGCCTATGTGGTGGGCTTTACGACCTCGGCAAATTACCCCATCTGTCCGGATAATGGCGGCACGAGTTCTGAGTGTGCCTCGCATTCGGGCACCCCGCCCCAGGCGACGGCAGGGGGTGGGCTCGATGGCATCGTCAGCGAGCTGAACCCTGCCGGCACCCAATTGGTCTACTCAACCTTCCTCGGCGGGCGGGCCCGTGAGCTTGGCGAGGGTATCGCTGTCGATGGCGCTGGTAGCGCGTACGTGACTGGATTGACGGACTCCACCGACTTCCCCACCTGTCCGGGTAGCGGCGGTGGCCACGCCGCCTGTAGCTCTTCATCGGGAAGTCCCGCGCAGTCCGTATATGGGACGAATGACGACGCCTTCGCCACCAAGATCTCGCCGGCGCCATCGGGGACCGTATCCACCGCCATCAGCGTCTCCGTGGACAGCGTGTCATTCACCGAAGGGACCGCGTACTCCGGCGCGATCGCCACCTTCTCCGATGGGACCGGCGCGAGCTGCGCCAACCCACCCTTCTCCGCCAGCATCAACTGGGGCGATGGCACCACCACCGCCGGCACCATCAGCGGCACCAATTCCACCTCCGGGTGCACCGTCTCCGGCTCGCACACCTATGCCGATGAAAGCACGCCGACTATTACCGTCACTGTCACCAACTCCAGCACCTCGACGACGAATAGCGGCAGCCAAGGCGAAACGGTGACCGACGCCACGCTGACGCCAACCAATGGCAGCGACACCACCTGCACGATCAACATCTCCTGCAGCATTGTCGTCGGGACGTTTACCGATGCCAATCCGGCCTGTCCAGCCACCGACTACAGCGCCAGCATCAACTGGGGTGATGGTCCGGGCACCACCACCGGCACGATCACCAAGGTGAGCGGCTGCACTTACCAGGTGTCCGGGAGCCACACCTACACCACCTCGGGCACCAAGACGGTGACGGCCAGCATCAGTGATGACGGTGGCTCGACCGCCATGTTGAGCATGAAAGTGATGATGATCGGCGCGATCACGGTCTCGGTGGACACCATCCAGTTCACTGAAGGCAGTCAGTTCAGCGGTGAAGTGGCGACGTTCAGCGATGGAACCGGGACAAGCTGTGCCGATCCACCGTACACGGCGACGATTGACTGGGGTGACGGCACCACCACCGCCGGCACTATTGGCGGAACAAACTCCACCAGTGGCTGCACCGTCTCGGGCACGCACACCTATGCCGAGGAAGGGAACGACACGATCACGGTGACGGTGAGCGATAGCACGACCTCGACACAGATGAGCGGCAGTCAAGGCGAATCGGTGACCGATGCCACGCTGACACCGACTAACGGCTCCAATGCGACCTGCACGATCAATGTCTCCTGCTCGATAACAGTGGGGACCTTCACCGACGCCAATCCCGCCTGCCCGGCCACCGACTACAGCGCCACCATCAACTGGGGCGACGGCACCTCCTCGACCGGCACGATCACCAACGTGAGCGGCTGCACCTATAGCGTGTCCGGCAGCCATACCTACACCACCGCTGGACCGCATACCGTGACCGCCAGCATCAGTGATGATGGAGGGTCCACCGCCATGGTGTCGATCACGGCTACCGTCTCCGCTCCCATCAGCGTGTCGGTTGACAGCGTGTCGTTCACCGAAGGGATCTCCTACTCGGGCGCGATTGCTACCTTCTCCGATGGCACCGGCGCGAGCTGCGCCAACCCGCCGTATTCGGCCAGTATCGATTGGGGTGACGGCACGACGACAACCGGCACCATCAGCGGCACCGATTCCACATTGGGCTGTACCGTCTCCGGAACCCATACCTATGCCGATGAAAGCAGTCCAACGATCACGGTAACGGTGAGCGATAGCAGCACATCGGAAACCAAGAGTGGTATGAGCGGGGAAACTGTCGCCGACGCCGCGCTGACGCCGACCAACGGCAGCAACACTACCTGCACGATCAACATGAGCTGCAGCGTGACGGTCGGGACCTTCACCGACGCCAATCCCGCCTGCCCAAGTGCGGACTATAGCGCCACCATCGACTGGGGGGACGGCACCTCCTCCACGGCACCATTACCAATGTGAGCGGCTGCACGTATCAAGTATCCGGCTCACACACGTACACCAAGGCCGGGTCCGCAAGTGCAACCGCCAGCATCGACGATGAGGGTGGTTCCACCACCATGGTCAAGGACTCGGTCACGGTGATCGCGCCCATCACGGTCACGGTGAGCAGCGTCCAGTTCACCGAGGGTGCCTCGTTCAGTGGAGCGATTGCCACCTTCTCCGACGGGACCGGTGCGCCTGCGCCAATCCACCCTTCTCCGCCAGCATCAACTGGGGCGATGGCACCACCACCGCCGGCACCATCAGTGGCACCAACTCCACCTCCGGCTGCACGGTCTCCGGCTCGCACACCTATGCCGACGAAAGCACGCCGACAATTACCGTCACCGTCACTAACTCCAGCACCGTGACGACGAATAGTGGCATGACCAAGGAGACCGTCGCCGACGCCACGCTGACGCCGACCAATGGCTCCAATGCGAACTGCACCATCAACGTCTCCTGCACGGTGACGGTCGGTACCTTTTCCGACGCCAATCCCGCCTGCCCGGCCACCGACTACAGCGCCAGCATCAACTGGGGCGACGGCACCTCCTCGACCGGCACGATCACCAACGTGAGCGGCTGTACCTATAGCGTCTCCGGCAGCCATACCTACACCACCGCCGGACCGCACACCGTGACGGCCAGCATCCTGGACGAGGGCGGTTCTACCGCCATGGTGTCCGCCAGTGTTAAGGTCTCCGGTATCATCACGGTGACCGGCGCGAGCGTTAATTGTGTGACTGGCGTCTCCTGCACTGCAACCGTGGCCACTATCACCGATACCGATGGCGATCCCTGCACCAATTACACCGCTACGATCTCCTGGGGCGATGGCTCGGCCAGCTCCACTGGCACCGTGAGCGGAACGAATGCGACTGCCGGCTGCCCGGTGAGCGGCACCCACACCTACCTCTTCCCCGGCCGATATACCATCTCGATTGCCGTCACCGATAGCGACGGCACCAGTAAGAGCGGCACTGCGACCGCGATTGTGAGCGGGTTCCCGGCGTCCACGGCCAACACCACCATCGATGCGGGCACCAGCCGGACCTCCTGCTCCTCCACCGGCACGATCATCCTTGCCCTCGGTCTGAAGGCGGGTCCGGGTGGTGGCATCACCGATAGCTTCTCCTTCCAGGACGTCGCCACCGGGACCCTGTTCCGCAGTGCCGCCGGCTTCCAGATGCTGAGCGCTCAACGCTTTGGCAATGGCCACTTCAATGGCAACGGGAATACGGCGGTGCTCTACGGCAGCAACGGCACCGGATCGAACACCGTGTATGTCCGGATGGACCTGGCTGATCTGAGCACGAATAGCTGTGTCGATACCTTCCGGTTGCGAACCAGCACCGGCTACGACAGTGGCACCAAGACGGTGAGTGATGTGAGCATCACCACGCCGTAGTGCAGTGCACAAAAGAGTTGGCCCAGCGGAGCGTGTGGCGGGTCGGCACACGCTCCGCTGGGCGACCCCATAGGCATCAAGCTAAGGGGTAAGGAGGCGTCCGGGAGCATCATGGAGATACTACCAATCCAGATGCACGGAGCCTCCCCATGTCTAGTGTACGCAGCCTTCCCACCACGCTTTCGACCCTGTTCACCACGACGGCTGACATGCTTGGTCGCTCGACCGGCTGTATCCAGCGCGTGGTCAAGTTCTCCGGTGCCACGCTGGCCCAGACCCTGGTCTTTGGCTGGCTGGCTACCCCGACTGGCTCGTTGGAGCACCTCTGTCAGATGGCAGCCAGTTGTGGGATCGAGATCACGCCGCAAGGACTCGATAACCGCTTTACCAGAGCGACGGCGACCTTCCTGGAGGCACTGCTAACTGCCGCCATCGGTGCGGTTAGCCATGCCGACCCGGCGGCGGTGCCCCTCCTCCAACGCTTTGCCGGCGTCTACCTCCAGGACTGTAGTGCGCTCACCCTCCCGGCCGCACTTGCCGCGGTGTGGACGGGCTGTGGGGACAGCACACCCGCCGGGCATCGCAGCGTGGTCAAGGTGGGCGTGCGCCTCGACCTCTGTCGTGGGAGCATGCAGGGGCCGGTGCTGGCACCCGGAAAGACGCATGATCGGGTGGTGGTGCAGGCGTTGCCGGTGCTCCCACCAGGCTCGCTCCGTATCGCCGATCTCGGGTTCTTTGCTCTTGCCGAGCTGGCGACGCAGGCAAAGCGGGGCTGTTTCTGGCTGACCCGGGTCCAAACGGGCACCCAGGTCGTCGATGACGCGGGGACCGCACTCCCCCTCTCCCAGTTTCTCGCCCAGCAACCGGGTCCGGTGGTGGATGTCCCGGTCCGGGTGGGCAAAGCGGTGCGTCTCCCCTGTCGGCTGCTGGCCGCGCCGGCACCGGCTGCGGTGGTCGCGCAGCGGCGTGAGCGGCTCAAGCAGGATCGGCACCGACGCCAACAGCCCATGACCCAGGAGCGGCTGCAACTGCTCGAATGGACGGTGCTTATGACCAATCTTGCCCCCGACCAGTTGACCCACAGCGAGGCCTTCGTGCTGTATCGAGCACGCTGGCAGATCGAACTCCTCTTCAAGCTCTGGAAGAGTACCATGGCCATCGACACCTGGCGGACGGCCAACCACTGGCGCGTGCTGTGTGAGGTGTATGCCAAACTCATCGGCTGCGTGGTGCAGCACTGGCTGCAACTCACTGCGACCTGGGAGGATCCGGCACGCAGTCTGGTCAAGGCCAGTGCCGTCATTCGCTCCTTTGCCCGCCAGATCGCCCATGCGCTGCCCCGACGTCGTGCGCTCTGCGCTGTCCTCGCCGACCTCGCCGCTGTCCTCCGCGCGACTGGCCGGGTCAACACCCGGCGGAAACGCCCCAGTACGGCGCAATTCCTGCTCAATCCTCCCCTCGGAGCCTTAGCTTGATGCCTATGCACGCTCCGCTGGGCGGCCCCTACCGGCCCAACATCGATGGAAGATGCTGTCGTGGAAGCACAAAGAGGAGACGATGCAATCGGTGCTCCGCCCCAGCGTCGCCACTACCGTCCGGTAGGGACGGGCCGTGGCGTAGCGCCCGAGCGACACCGAGTGGACCCTGCCGCCCGCCGCAGCGGGTAGGCTGGCGGTATCCTACGGGCGTCTGGAACAGGATGAGAACCGCATCCTCAGATCATCCCTGTTGTTGTCCCAACTCCCTCTCGATGCGCGGAATGATGTAGGCCGACGCCCTCGGTGGGCGGCTTGGGCGTCCCCCATCGGATGCCATCCCCGATGTCCTCATACCGTCCCGCCTCATGGCGTCGCATACCAACGCGTTGGGTGACATCGGTACATGGTTGGTTGGGGACCGCGAAGCCGCCCACAGAGGGCGTCGGCCTACATCTTCCGCGGGTCGGGGACGTGGTTCGCTGGGCGGCAGACCCGTCGGTACTGGAAACTGCACACTCTCCTTGCTGTTTAACACTGGCTGGATGGTACCGAGTCGAGCTCGCCGGCAGCTGAACGCGGCGACCTTTCCCGGACAGTGGGCGAGAAATCGGAGGCGATGCGGTCGATTGCACGATCCATCGCAGAGCAACTATATCGTTGGCCACGCTTTGGGAACGTTTTGGCAACGCCTGGGATTTACGCTCTACCCAAGCACTGGCATGGCGGTTTTTCTCTCTATTGGCCGCCATGCCAGCGCCTCATACCCACGACCGTCCCTGCCGACGCACTCGCGTCGAGGGACCTCGGCACGCTGAGCCAGTGAAGGGAGAGCACAACGATGAAGGCAACCATTATCGCCAACCGACGGGTACGTCTGTTGGTCGTGACCGGACTCATTCTGGCGGCGCTGGTGTCGCCGCTGCCTGGCTTTGTCCGTGCGGCGACTGCGGTACCGGCGGCAGCGGGCAGTCCGTCTCGATCGATCCTGGCCCACACTGACGCCGTACCGCTGGCCTTCGAGCCGAATCGGGGGCAGACTGATCCACGGGTGCGCTTCCTGGCCCATGCCGGTGGCTCGACTATCTTCCTCACCGAGCGCGGCATCGTCATAGCATCGACTCGTCCCGCCACCACCGCGCTGGCTCCCCGATCGCGGGTGCTTGCCCAGGCTGGTCATGCGCACGCGACCTCTGGCCAGATCAAGGAATCGGTCGTCCAGTTACTGCCGATAGGAGCAGCAACGCAGCCAAGGATCGTGGCATCGAACCGACTCCCCGGGATCGTGAACTACCTCATCGGGCATCGCTCGGAGACCAACATTCCGACCTATGCCGCGGTGACGTACCAGAACATCTATCCCGGCATCGACCTGGCCATTCAGGGCAGCCGCACCGGCTTCGAGTACCGCTGGATCGTGCGACCGGGAGCGGACGTGTCGAAGATCGCATTGCGCATCGAGGGGACGAAGAGGCTCGCGCTGGATGCCGGTGGCGACGTACGGATGCAGACGGCCTTGGGCGTCATGCTGCAGCAGCGACCGGCACTGTACCAGACCGTGGCCGGACAACGGCAGACTGTGCAGGGCGGCTTCCGGCTCGCCGGTTCAACCCTCCGACTCTGGGTTGGACGGCATAACGCCCACCTGCCACTGGTCATCGATCCGGCGATCGTCACATCCACCCAGACCCTCCTCTATTCCACCTACCTCGGTGGGAGTAGCTATGAGACTGGCAGCGGCATTGCCGTCAATGCTGCCGGCGATGCCTTTATCGCCGGCTACACCGACTCCACTGACTTCCCCATCTGTCCAGACAACAGCGGTATGCATGCCTACTGCTCCACGCATGCCGGTAGTCCGGTGCAATCGATGTTTGGCGGCGGAACGACCGACGCCTTCGTCGCCGAGCTGGACCCCACCGGGACGCAGTTAATTTTCTCCACGTATCTTGGCGGGACCGGCCAAGACAGCGGGGCTGGCATCGTGCTCGACGCTGCTGGTGACGTTTTTGTCACCGGTGGCACTGCCTCCACTGACTTCCCCATCTGTCCAGACAGTGGGGGTACGCATGCATACTGCTCCACGCATGCCGGTAGTCCGGTGCAATCGATGTTTGGCGGCGGAGCGACCGACGCCTTCGTCGCCGAGCTGAACCCCACCGGGACACAGCTCATCTACTCCACCTATCTCGGTGGGAGTTCAAGAGAGGTAGGGTTAGGAATCGCGCTCGACAGCATGGGAGACGCCTTTATCACCGGCACCACCTCCTCGACTGACTTCCCTGTCTGTCCGGATAACGCTGGTACCCATGCCTATTGTGCATCGCATTCTGGAAGTGCTGTGCAGTCGACGTTTGTTGGCGGAAGTGGTGGGACTGATGCTTTCGTCACCGGACTCAACCCCACGGGGACAGCGTTCATCTACTCCACGTATCTCGGTGGCAGCAGCATTGGCGATTCGGGCCAGGGAATCGCCGTCGACGCTGCCGGTGATGCCTACGTCACTGGCTGGACCGATTCGACTGCCTTTCCCATTTGTCCAGACAATGGGGGCACGCATGCCTACTGTGCCTCGCACGCCGGCAATCCGGTGCAATCGGCATTTGGTGCCGGTCTGGCCGCCTTCATCACTGAGCTGAACTCCACGGGAACCGAGCTCATCTATTCCACCTATCTCGGCGGCAGCCGTAGTGACCTGGGGTTTGGGATTGTCCTCGATGCTGCCGGGGATGCGTTTGTTGTCGGTTGGACCGTTTCCACTGACTTCCCCGTTTGTCCGGACAATGGTGGAAGTGCTGCCTACTGCGCCTCGCATGCTGGCAGTCCAGCGCAGTCGACAAATGCCGGGGGCGACGACGCCTTCGTCGCCGAGCTCAACGCCACCGGAACGAAACTCATCTACTCTACCTATCTCGGTGGCAGTGGTAAGGACCAGGGATTTGGCATCGCGCTCGACGCTGCTGGCGATGCCTATGTCACCGGGTACACTCTCTCCAGCAACTTCCCTGTCTGTCCCTCGAGCGGTTCGTATTGCGCCTCCTCGACTGGCAGCCCGGTGCAATCTACCTCTGCTGGCGGCGAAGATGTCTTTGTTACGGAGCTCAACTCCACCGGAATGAGCTTGATCTACTCCACCTACCTCGGCGGGAGTAGTGATGAAGAGGGGAATGGGATCGCGCTCGACGCTGCCGACGATGCCTTTGTCACCGGGTACACTCTCTCCAGCAACTTCCCGGTCTGCCCGGATAACGGTGGCACCCATGCCTATTGTTTCTCCCATACCGGAAGCCCGGTGCAGGCATCTTTGGACGGGAGCCAGGATGCGTTCATTGCCGATCTCTCCTCGGTCGGGGGCGTCCTGTCGACCTCCACTCCCACCGTCACGGTGACACCGACCGGCACATGACCCCGACCGTCACCACGACACCGACAGCGACCGCAACGGCCACGGCGACCAGCACGCCAACGGCCACCGCAACAGCGACCGCAACGGCCACTGCCACCACCACGCCGACCGTCACGCCCACACCCACAACCTCCTCCGCCGGCACCATCACCGTCACCGGGGCGACGATCACCTGCACCGCCGGCGTCTCCTGCACCAGGGTGGTCGCCACCATCACCGATACCGACGGCGACGTCTGCTCCCACTACTCCGTCACTATCGCCTGGGGCGACGGCAGTACGCCATCAGCCGGGGTGGTCGGCGGGACCGATGCCACTGCCGGCTGCCCGGTGAGCGGTATGCACACGTATCTCTTTCCCGGTGCCTACACCATCTCGATCGCCGTCGGCGATACTGATGGCTCGATGGGCAGCGGTCAGGCGAAGGCGATCGTGTCCGGGTTCCCGGCGTCCACGGCCAACACCACCGTCGATGCGGGCACCAGCCGGACCTCCTGCTCCTCCACCGGCACGATCATCCTTGCCCTTGGCTAAAGGCTGGTTCAGGTGGTGGCATCACCGATAGCTTCTCCTTCCAGGACGTCGCCACCGGGACCCTGTTCCGCAGTGCCGCCGGCTTCCAGATGCTCAGTGCTCAACGCGTTGGCAATGGCCACTTCAATGGCAATGGGAATACGGCGGTGCTCTACGGCAGCAACGGCACCGGATCGAACACCGTGTATGTCCGGATGGACCTGGCTGATCTGAGCACGAATAGCTGTGTCGATACCTTCCGGTTGCGAACCAGCACCGGTTACGACAGTGGAACCAAGACCGTCGCCCAGGTAAGCATCACCACGCCCTAGGAGAGAGGAACAGCATGCGAGTACTTTTTGTCGCTCTTACGATCCTGGAGAGGTGGTACACCCAGCCAACCCGATCCGCCCGCTACTCATCAATCAACCGTTCACAAAACCAAGTCAACCCCAGAAAGGTGGAAATCATGTTCACCCGGCGTCAACCGTTCCTCCAGTGTCTCTCGATCGTGACCCATCCAGGTCGGCTGGCGCGACTCCTGGTTGTGGTTGGCCTCACCGCCGGGCTCGCGCTGGTCGCTCTCCCGCGCACCGCGCTTGCCTCGACAGACACTGTATTCCCAGGACCGGAAGCGACCTACGTCGTGCCGGCCGGGGTGACTTCGATCAACGTCACCGCCAACGGCGGTTACGGAAGTGATAACTGTGATGCCAATAGCTTTGGTGGCTATGGATCGTCGGTGACTGCCACCATCCCGGTCACGCCGGGCGAGACGCTGTATATCGACGTGGGCAGTGCCGGCGCAGTTCCTACTGGCGGTACCAGCGGCACGACGCCCAGCGGCTGGGGGCAGTGGTGGAACCCGTGAAACCGACGAGGGCGGTGGTGGCGGCGGCGCCAGCCTGGTCTCGACCTGCTCCATTACCAGTTCGCCGTGTACGTCGAAGTACTATACCGGTTCCGAACCGCGATTGATCGTCGCCGGCGGTGGTGGCGGCGGCGGTGGCTATGGCGGCTGCAGCGGTGGTAATGGCGCGGCCGGCGTGGGGCATGGTCAAGGACCCGGCACGTCCTCGGGCGCCAACTGTAATGGCGGCGGCGGTGGTGCAACGGGACCGGCAGTAGCGGTGTCGCCACCGGGGATGAGACCGGCGGAGGAGGAGCAACCCCGAGCTCGGTTGGGTCCGCTGGCGTCGATACGGTCTAATTGCGAAGAAAACGAATAAACGGCTCGGACGGCATCGGTCCGGTTGGTGGCGGCGGCTACGACGACCACCGGGCAGACGTACGCTCTGGGGGGCGGCGGTGGTGGTGGCTACTATGGCGGCGGCGGCGGGGCGACAGATTCTGTGCCTGCGATGGCGAGTGGGGCGCCGGCGGCGGCGCCGGATCGAGCTATGTGAAGTCGGGAGCGACCAATGTCACCTACGGCAATGACACCACGCTGACTCCCTGAAGTTATCATCAGTACCACTGGCCGCAGCGCCGCCGGGCGGCTATGTCCCTGCCGGCAATCCCGGCACAGCCTCCGTGCACTGGACGGGCACCACCAGCTATTCGGGTTTCACCTGTGTCACCGAAGCGCCGTCGTATACCGGTGCCTTCTACGAGACCAACACGACCGCCGCGATCTACCCGGGTGATGTCGTGGTTCACGGCACCTCCTCTGAAGTGGATACGCCCACTGGCAAAACCCTCCAGTGCTCCTTCCAGACGGCCGAGCGTCCACCAACCAATCAGCTCACCACTGGTACCACCGGCTGTCTAGCCCGTACCGGCAACACCTCGTATTCCTGGTATCAGACCGAGAATACTGCCGGATTGATCACCTTACATTGTTCGTTCAATCCCGGCAGTGTCTGTACAGTGACCACGACGGAGAGCAAGAGTATCGGAGCAGGAGCATCACTCACCGCCGCGGCCCGCAGAGTGCCCGAGGCCGGCGTCTGTTAGACGCGATCGACCTGGGTGAGGCGAACGGGGATGCCTCGTTCGTCCCCCAGGTCACGGTATCGATATCACCACCTTTCGATCTCGGCAAGGGGCGTCACGGTATCGGGTGGAGCGGGAGCATATGGGCACGAACAGCGGAGGCACGCCCTAAAGGGAACTGCGCTACAGCGTCGAGCAAGAGCCTACTCCCCGCCAGTCGGTCTTACAATTCGTCGACAGTTGTATTGTTCAAGTACTGTTGTACAATTTGGCAATAGTCGTATACTCTGAGGCAAAGCACAACAATCCAGAGGAGGGACGCCAGTGGCAACAGATGCCGCCGATTCACGAAGACAGACTGCAATCCTGGCGCCTGGCGATCTGCGCAAGAAGAACCAAATTACCATACCTAAGAGCGTGACGGTCGCGCTCGGGCTACACCCGGGAGACCGAGTACTGTTCGTAGTCGAGGAGGGCGAGTCGGGGGGCGCTCGCCTCTATCGCATGCCACAGAGCTTCGCCGGAGCGGCTCCGCACGCCTATGGTGGGCGGAAGAGTGGTGTGGCCTACGTGAACGCTGAGCGCGAGTCCTGGGAAGAGTGAGCCGTCAATCGCTGGTAGACGCGCTCCCACCGGGAGATCTTCTGCTGCTCGATTCCACCGTCGTCATCAGTCATTTTAAGGGAACCGAGGGAACCTCGCCGGTGGCGACCTACATAGTCGATCGCTTCGTAGCTGGAGGCCGTAACCCTGCGATCGTGTCGGCGCTCACCGTCATGGAACTCCTGGTGGCGCCGATTCGAGAGCGAGACGACGCGCTCTACCGTCAAATGCTCTTTTTTCTGCAAAACACCACTAACCTGCGAGTTGCCATGGTTGATTTCGCGGTCTCACAAGAAGCTGCGACGCTTCGGGCGATCTACAATTTCAAAGCACCTGATGCGCTCATAATGGGAACCGGCCGAGCGGAGCAGGCGCGACGATTTGTTACCAACGACGGCGAATGGAAGCGCAAGCTGCCAGACACGATGTCTCCCGGCATAAAGGTCTGCTGTCTAGAAGATCATCTGCCATTTCCGTAGGGCACCTACTTCACATTTATTGGGCATGCCGTGTAGCGTTGCGATGATTATTGTCAGGACTCAAGCAAAGGGCAGCGAACATGGCGAGCCGAGGGTGGGAATTGGAGGAACGGCCCGGTGTTCGGCTCTTCCTGCTCGGTGGGTTCCGGGCCATGCGCGACGGCCAGGAGGTGCGCGGGTCTGCGTGGGGTCGTCCCCAGGCGGGGACACTGATCAAGCTGCTGGCTGTGGGGCCAATGCACAGCCTCCATCGCGAGCAGCTAGCCGAGCTCCTCTGGCCCGATGGTGATCCCGACGTTGCGCCCCGCAACCTGCGCAAGCTGCTGTACTACGTCCGCCACGCGCTCGATCCAGAACCCGGACCGGAGGCAGGGTCGGCATGCCTGCGCATCACGGGCGAGTCCATTGGGCTCGAGCACGAGAACGTCTGGATCGACGTCGATGCCTTCGAGCAAGCGGCAGCATGTGCATTAGCAACTCGACAGATAGACCACCTCGAGGCCGCGGCGGCGATCTACGGGGGATCCTTGCTCCCCGAGGATCGATATGAATCCTGGGCCGAGGAGCGGCGGGACGAGCTTGCGGGCAGGTACATCGACCTCCTGCTCGGGTTTGCCGCGGCCCTGGCAGCGCAGGGACGTGACGAGGACGCGATCGGACGGCTGGTTGAGGTGCTGTCCCTCGACGCCGCGCAGGAGGATGCCCACCGCGAGCCAACGATCTCGCGCGAACTCGGCGATCGCGCCCGAGCGATCCTGCGACGATTAGGCGCCGGGCAAGCGGCCGAGCAAATGGAGACCCGACTCAGCAGCCTGCAGGCATCTGCTCGGGGAGCGCACGCCTAGGCGGTCCTTCGTCTCACTGCTTCTCGAACGAGTCTCCGGCCTCTTTCAACGCCTCTTCAGCACGGGCTCGCCAGTCGATGAATGCAAGCACGAGGAAGAGTACGGCGATGGCCGCAAAGAGGTAAAACCAGGTTCGACCCAACCAGTGTGGCCAGACGTAAGCCAGTGAGGCCATGGCTCCAACCACACCGGCGCCGAAGCTGAACGCGGCCAGTATTACCCAGCGATGCGGTGATTCTATCAGCGAGTACACCGGATTTGAGGCAAACTTCGGGTTCACAATAGGCTCCTCTGCTCGGTACGGGGGACGGACCCCTCGCGCTCGGGCTGACCGAGTTCTCGCCGCAGCGTCCGCACGTCCGCCGGTGAGTGGCCAGAGTAGTGGTTATTTACGAATCCGTACACCCGCTCAACTCGCCGGGACACCGACTCCAACTCCTCCGCCCAGCGGTGAAGATCTTCACGATGATCGATCTGGGTTTCATTCATTCTCATAATCCGTCGATGGTCGCCCAACCACCTGACGTATGTCCAGTCGGTGGTAAGCCGCAATGAAATGGGCATGTAATGCAAGTCAATCATGGTCCAGGCGACACCGTGCCGGGCGAACAGCTCGTAGGTTTCCTCGCGCAACCAGGAGCGATGACGTACCTCCGCCGCGAATCGAAATCCGGAAGGTAGACGAGCAAAGAACGCTTGCAGCGCCGGTACTTCAGCCACGGTGAAGTCGGGCGGAAGCTGAATCAGGATCGCCCCCAGCTTGTTCCCGAGACCCGAGATGGCGTTAAGGAAGTCATCAAACTCCGCCTCAGCGTCGACCAGACGCCGGTCGTGAGTGATGGCCCGCGGGGTCTTGGCAGTGAATTGAAAACCTTCTGGAGTACCTGCTGCCCAGGCATCAACGCGGGATGCTGTCGGGGTGCCATAGAACGTCGTATCGAGCTCGACGGCATCGAAAATTTGTGCGTACAGCGCGAGATACTCGGAGGGCTTGGTGCCGAGGGGGTAAAAGCTACCAACCCAGTCCTTGTAACTCCACCCCTGCGTACCCAGGAAGAATTTCGCTGATGTGCTATGGCCGTGCATGATTGCTCGATTTTAGCCGCTTTGCTGCTGGAATATGCTCGCCGGTGCTCCCGACAGCGGAACGGCCCGCCTCAGCTCGCTGGGGCCGGACCGCACACCAGGCGCAATGCGGGCGGACAAAGGTCTGGCGGCACATGGTCGTCGTCCGTCCCCCGACGTTCCCAGGCATTGCCCCAACTGGTCCCCCGACCCGCGGAAGATGTAGGCCGACGCCCTCTGTGGGCGGCTTCGCGTTCCTCTATCGAATGCCATTTCCGATGTCCCAATACCACCCCCTGCTGGTGCCGCATACCGACGGGGTAGGTGAATCGGGACGTGGTTGGATGGGGAACGCGAAGCCGCCCACAGAGGGCGTCGGCCTACATCTTCCCCGTGTCGGGGACCTGGTTGGACGGCGAACGGGGTGCGGCGGTATGGACATACACTGTGGCTGGTCCTGGGTCAAATCAGGGTGCCGTATACTGTCATCAACTCGGGAGGCATAATCGTGGTCGATAATCCCGCTCCGCAGACGCGTCCATCCTCGAGCACCGGCAGCGAACCGGCGCGTCCTTTCTCCCGCACTCTCCACCGCCTCGCTCGATTTGACTACAGCAACCCCGACCATGCCTACTTCGTGACCATCTGCGCACGACGCGGCACCGCCCCGTTCAGCGATCCCCGACTGGCCAAGGCAATCATGGACTCGCTCGACTGGTTGCGGGAGATGCGGGGCGTCGTGATCTACGCCTGCTGTTTGATGCCAGACCACGTGCATCTCCTGCTGCGGCTGACCGATGACCGTCGAGGGTTAGGAACGATTCTCGGTGCCTTCAAATCGTTCACCACCCGAGCAAGCTGGAAGTTGGGCTTCAAAGGGACACTGTGGCAGGAGCGATTTTACGATCACATCGTGCGACGAAGCGAAGATGGCCACTCGATCGCCGAATACATCCGGCAGAATCCGGTACGAAAGGGGCTGGTGACGGACCCGGACGCGTATCCCTGGAGTTGGTTCCCCGACCCCATGTGATGGCCAATACCGCCGGAGTTTGACCTGGTGCCACAGCTCGAGCATACCGTGCCCCATCCAACCACCTCCAGACACGGGGAATGATGTAGGCCGACGCCCTCTGTGGGCGGCTTCGCGTTCCCCCTCCAATACCATCCCCGACGTCCTCATACCGTCCCCATGATCGCGTCGCATACCAACGCGTTGGGTGTAATCGGGACCTGGTTGGTTGGGGACGCCCAAGCCGCCCACGGAGGGCGTCGGCCTACATCTTCCGCGGGTCGGGAGGTGGTTGGTTGGGGACGCGTAAGCCGCCCACGGAGGGCGTCGGCCTACATCGTTCCCCGCGACTGAGAGGGGGTTGGAGGGGCAGCAGACCTGTTGGAATCGGGACGCTCAGTCGTTCCGGCCTCCTTCATGCACCCGCATTGCCCTGGTGTACGCGACGACGGCGGAGCAGCCGGATGCCAACCGGCACAGGGGCCGAAAGCTGAGGAGACGTCAAGATTATTTGGTGGACGTCGAACCTCCGCTACCATGGATCAGTACCCACTGGGGGATTGTATGATCGATATTCTGACTGAGATAGATGCCTGGCGTCGGGACAGTGAACCGATCGCTCTGGCCACCGTGGTGCGAACTGCCGGATCGACGCCGCGTCCCACCGGGGCCAAGATGGCTATTTCGGCCTCAGGGAAGATCGCCGGCTCGGTAAGTGGAGGATGTCTCGAGGGCGCCGTCGCCGCGGAGGCCGAGGAAGTCCTGCAGACAGGCCGCCCCAAACTCCTTCATTACGGGATAAGCGACGAGATGGCGTTCGACGTTGGGCTATCGTGTGGCGGCGAGGTCGACATCTTCATCGAGCAGCTGGCCTGACAGCCGATACGATCGGCGCTAGCTTCCCATGAGGACAATGTTGACCCGGCGTGGACGGGGATGGTCCAGCTCCACCAGGAAGACCCGCTGGTACCGTCCCAGCAGCGGCCTTCCGCCGGCCACGGGAATCGAGGCGCTGGCGCTAAGCAGCAATGCCTGGCAATGGGCGTGTCCGTTGGGAACTTCTTCCGGCCCGCAGGGCACGGCGTTATGGTTATACACCCCCTGATCCGAGGCCAGGCCGAGCAAGAAACCATCGAGGTCCTTGAGTAGCTCAGGTTCGTGTTCGTTGATCACGATCGCGGCCGTGGTGTGCTGTGAGCTGACAACGGCCAGGCCATCGCGAATGCCGCTCGAAGTCAGCGCCTGGATAAGATCCTCGGTGAGATCGACAAACTCGCGGGCCGCGCCGGTGTGTACCGACAGGGTAAGTGCATGAAAGGTTGCCTGACGGGTGACAACCGGTGTTTCCATCACGAATGCCCCTTTCAGGCCACCTGGCGGTAATGTTCTACTCCGATTTACCACCAATGTGAAGCGAAAGTTTCAGGCGAGGGGAGCAGCCGGCCGCGACCGCGAGAGCAGCGCCACCGCCAGGGCGCCGGCACCGATGAGACCGGTGAAGGTCACCGCCAGCGGTCCTACCACCGGCACTGCCATTACTATCGCCAGAGCCACCAGACCGGCGGCAGCCGCCCAGAGCAGGGAGACCGTACGCTGTGCCAGGAAGCGTCCCACCAGCACGGCGAAGGCGGTCATGCCAAACAGCCAGGCGAGTGAGGCAGCTACCGTCAGCAACAACGCGAACGGGAGTCCGGCCAGACTGAGTCCCAGGGGAATTACGAGGAACATGAAGGTGAGAGCAATCATGACTCCGGCAGCGATGCTCTTCAGTGGCGCGCCGCGGAGCGTGGTCGAGATCAGCACCACCTGCCACGGGAACACCACGGTGAGACAGGTGCCGGCGAGTAACAGGGCGAGTCCCGCCGCCAACCCGAGTCTGACGCTGTTGCTCAGCAACTGTCCAACGTTGCGGTTGTGGGCCGTGGTGCCTCCGGACCAGGTGTGCAAGGCGCCGCCCAACCGTCCCAGCGCGACAACATCGGGTGCCTTGTAGATCCCGCCGAGAATCGACAGGACATCGCGGTCCACGCGTGACCCGCGGTCCAGATAGACGCGTCCGAATATTCCGATAAGGTCGTCACGCGCCGTGCCGTGAAGGCGAATATCTCCACCAATCGCCAGCACGATCGAGTTCGAGCCGTGCGCCAGATTAACGTTGCTGCCGAGAGAGATCAGCGGCTTGGTGAGTCTCTGGTGGACGGTAAGCGTGCCGGAGCCGACATGCACGATGCCCTGAAACAGCGCCGCCAGTGGCAGTGTCGCCGACAAACCGAGTACCACCAGCCATCCGACAGCGATGAGCCGGCGGCGATTCATTTTGGCTCCCTGCTAGGCAACAGGAGGGTCGCGGTGACCAGAACGAAGAGCAGCACGCCGATTACGAACGGCAACACCTGCAATCCGAGATAGGACAGGAGCGACCCATCCACATGCACACCGATATCGAGGATAAACGTAATCCAGGCGAGTGCGCCGACGCCGAGATGCACCCCGTCGGCCGAGGACAGCGTGAGGCGCCAGCCGATGACAGGACCGATAAGAAGCACCCAGAGTAAAACGAGGCGACCGCGTTCGGCCAGCCGGCGCCGCCTTCGCTCGCGGTCCGCTCGGTGCAGTGAGTCTTCCAGGCGCCTGGAAAAGTCCTCCCCCAGGTCGGGTTCTCGTTGCGCTCTGTCGAGATCAAGCGCCATACGCTACTCCGTTACGAACCCCGGCTCGGCGGCTGACAGCGCTTCGGCGAGCAGTCCCTTGGCCCGAAAAAGCTGCGTCTTCACCGCGCCGAGTGACTGTTGGGTGACACTGGCAATCTCGTCGTAGGTGAGATCGTTCCAGTAACGCAACACCAGGACTCGACGGTACCGTTCCGGTAGGACCCGGACGGCGTCTCGCACGATTTCATGGCGGCTGGACGCCAGGACCGCGAGTTCCGGGGAGTCCTCCCAGGCGGAGCGCAGGGGCAGCACGACCTCATCGAGCGGGCTGACGAGCCAGTCACGGGAGCGCAGATGAGAAAGAGCTACGTTTCTCACGATGGTTGAAAACCAGGTGTAAAACCGATACCGCGGCGAATATGAATGCAAGTACACATAGGCCTTGATCAGGCCCTCCTGCAGCGCATCTTCCGCGTCCGAGGGATGTCTGAGGACGCCGAGCGCCACCCGATAACCGGCCTGCTTGTAGCGATCAACCAGTTCGTGGTAGGCGGCATGATCGCCGCTTTTGGCACGCTCGATCAGTTCCTCATCGGGCAATTCGCCAATGTGCGTCACGACACGCCCTCCCATCTGCCTATCTCAGGATATACCGCCGGACAGCTCATTGTGTTTCGTCGGGCGAGCCATGGTGACACGGTAAACCCGGTTCTCAGGTGCGAAGTCCGTTCACTCGCTGCTGTGCGGCGTCTACCATGGCCGCGTTCAGGCGCGCGATGTCGTCACCATGCTCCGAACCGCCAGCCACGGAGGGATCATCAAGGAATCGGTCGGGCACCTCATCACGAACCTCCGCCAGCCATACTTGTGTCCAATCGTCGGGCAGCATATCGGGCAGGGCGCGACCTGTCATCTCGGCCCAGATAATCGCCCAGGAACGCGGGACGACTCGCCTCCAGTCGTAGCCGCCACTGCCAACCGCCAGCCAGCGCCCTCCGCAATACCCATGTGCTAGCTCGTGGACCAACCGGGCCTGATGACGGAAGGAGTCCGTGGTCAGTGACAGGTGAGTGAGCGGATCCCACTGATGCGTGTCGCAGCCATGATTGCTGATGATCAAATCGGGGCGAAAGCGATCCACGATCGCAGGGAGGATCGTATCGAGCGCGTTGCGCCAGGATCCATCCATCGTGAATGGATGGAACGGAAGGTTGAGGCAGAAGCCGCTTCCTTCATCGGAGCCGATCTCGGCCATCGCACCGGTACCCGGAAAGAGGAATTCACCACTTTCATGAAACGACAGGGTAAACACGCGAGGGTCACGGTAGAAAATCCACTGCACGCCGTCGCCGTGGTGACAATCGAGGTCGATGGAGAGAACGCGGGCCCCGTACTCACGGGCCGCGATTGCCGCCGCCAGCGCCGGGTCGTTGTAAATACAGAACCCGGAGGCTCGGGCACGCCAGGCGTGATGCAGCCCACCGGCGGGATGGAAGGCATGATCGAGGGTTCCGCTCATGACCGCTCGAACGGCACTTATTGCTCCTCCGGCCACCAGGGAGGCCGCATAGTGCATATCCGCGAATGGCGGGTTATCGGTGCTCGACAGGCCAAATTCGAGGAGCGCCTGGCGTGACGCCCGACCGCTGCCGGCCTCTTCGACGGCATGAATATAGGACGGAGCGTGGACGAGCTCCAATTCGTCGATTTCCGCCGGCACTGGCAGCAGGAGTTCGCCCTCCCGCCGCCATAAACCGGAATCGAGCAGAAGGGCCAATCCGGCGTCGATCCGTTCGGGCCGGAGCGGGTGATACTGCCCGAAATCGTACCGCCGGAAATCAGGATGGTCGGTGATTTGGGCCTGGTGCTGGTTCGACATGGGCTGCACCCAAGTCTACGGCAGCCGGAAGCCAGGCGACGTCGCCTGCTTTGTCCGGCGCCAGGTCTGATCGCACAATGTGATGTGCGATTACGAGTCAAACGGCGGCGGTCCGCGTCTCCACGACTGGTGTCCCCGACACTGGTGGCCCTGGCTGTGGTGGCCCTGGTATGGGGATGGCCGATCGCACCTTCGGTCGCGGCTCAGCCGGCGGCGCCCGCGATCACGGCGCCGGCGGCGATCGTGATCGACGGCTGGTCGGGACAGGTGTTATACGCCAAGCATCCCGACGCCATTCGCGATCCGGCCAGCACCGTGAAGATCATGACCGCTCTGGTGATTCTCACTCATCATGTCCCGATGAACCGAATAGTCACCGTCAGCCCGCTAGCGGTGGAGTATGGAGGTTCCACGGCCAATCTATACGTGGGAGAGCAGATGACGGTCTGGAATCTGATGCATGGAATGCTGCTGCCGTCGGGCAACGATGCCGCCGTTGCCCTGGCGCAGAGCGTGGCCCAGACGCCCGCGCGATTCGCCGGGATGATGAATGCTGAGGCTCGGCGTCTGCATCTGACCAGGACCCACTACCTGACTCCCAATGGGTTCGACACATCCGGCCAGGTCACGACCGCTCGCGATCTCGCCCACCTGACCGATGTTGCCATGCATTTTGCCAGGTTCGCTCGCATCGTTCGTACCAAGTACTGGCACGCGCGGTCGGTAGACGGACGCACCGTGCACGTCTGGCAGAATCTCAACCAACTGCTCTGGCTGAGCAAGAGCGTCGATGGGGTCAAGACCGGGACTACCTCAGGTGCCGGCGCCTGTCTGGTGTCGTCGGTTCGCAAGAATGGGCGCTGGATCATCGCGGTGAACATGGGCAGTACCGAGGCGAGTCGATTTAGCGATGGTGAAGCGCTGCTCAATTACGGCTATCAGCTGGCATCGCCTCTCCCCAGTACTCGTTGAGTGTTGCCCCCGCGTTCCGTATAATGCTCCGTCCCCACCTTTGACCTCAGTCGCACCAGACTGGGCCGCCATACTCGACATAAGCATGCTGGGCGGACCCGCGGTCCAGGGCGATGGATACTTGCAGAGGAGTAAAGTGTGAAGATCACCGCTGGGCAGGAGCAGCTTAGCCATGCGTTGCGTGTGGCGGGACGTGCGGTAGCGACTCGCAGCCCATTGCCGATAACGACCAACGTCTTGCTGACCACCGAGGCAGGACGCCTCAAGGTCTCGGCGACGAACCTGGATGTGGCCATCAGTTGCTGGATCGATGCAACTGTCGCGGAGGAGGGCGCCATCACCCTCCCATCCCGCCTACTGTCCGAGTTTGTGGACAATCTGCCCGGCGGTCCGGTCGACCTCACGGTGAAGAAGGGGAGCAACTCGGCCCACGTATCCTGTGGACGATTCGAGGCCAATCTGCGAGGGATGGCCGCGGAGGACTTCCCGGTCATACCTGGCGCCACTGAGGAGCCGGCGGCAACGGTGGCGCCGGGCGCACTGAAGGAAATGATTGAACAGGTGGCGTTCGCCAGTGCGGTCGACGATACTCGCCCCATGTTGACCGGAGTACTGGCGACGTTTTCCGGCAGCGATCTCACCCTTGCGGCCACCGACGGGTTCCGCATGGCGATCCGCGCCGGCGAATTGGCGAGCCCGGCCAGCGGCGATTTCAGCGTGATTGTTCCCGCGCGTACCATGGCCGAATTGGCTCGGATCGTACCCGAGGGTGAAACCCCGATTGAGATAGCGGTCACGCCGAATCGCAATCAGGTGATTTTTCGGGCGCCAGATCTACTCGTCGTCTCCCGTCTGCTCGAAGGCACCTATCCGAACTACCGGCAGATCATCCCCTCCAAATTTGCCACCAAAGTCGTGGTCAGCACCGGCGAGCTCCTCAAAGCGACCAAGATCGCAAGCTTCTTTTCGCGGGACAACTCCAACGCCATCACGCTGGAAATACAGCCCGGCGGCGAAGCTGGAGTGGGAAACGTGGTCATCACCGGCGGGGCGGCCGAATTGGGCGACGATCGGGGTGAAATCGACGCGGTCGTGACCGGTGGGAGCGCGAAGGTGCAGTTCAATTCCCGATATGTGTCCGATGTGCTCGGGGTGATGCAGTCGCCGCAAGTGGGGTTGGAAATCAGCGGACCAAATTCGGCGTCGGTATTCCGGCCGATTGACTCGGTGGATTACACCCACGTGATCATGCCGATGCACACCACGTCTCGATAAGGCCCTAACTCAGGGTGCTCGGCTTCCTGCGCCTGGCGCGCCGCGATTGCCAGTGGGTGATCGGGATTCACCCGGACGGTGCGAAGCTCGTACGGCTTGCCCGTTTGACGATGGGGACGGTGTGCGTTGACGCCTGCAGAATCCCTTCGTCGGTGGCATCGCGAACGAGCGATCGCAGTTGGCTCTGGGAGAGTGACGGCAGCACGTTTTCGCGCACCAGATGCGAGACGATATACGGAGGAATGAGGTAATCGGAGCGGTCCTGAAGTTCGAGAAGGTAGCGCATCAAATTGCGTTGATCGTCCTCATCCAACGCCGATACGGCGACGGAAGGACGTAGCCCTGAATCGGCGCCCTCATCCTCGGCTCCTGTTCCTGCGCCGCCGCCTCGGTCTCCGTCATCTGGTCATACTGCTCCGGAAGGTAGGCCCAGTCCTGCAGTCCCCGGGTAACGATTCGTATCGTATCCGCGCCGTTCGGCTTCCTGCATGAAGTCTTTGAATCGTTCGAACCCAAGAGCGCGAAAGTCCATGCCCTCGGCGTGCCAACTGCATCCGATCCAGGAGAAGAGCGATCCAACCCGGTTGCTGCGGTTGCTGAAGAGATCTACCAGTCCCGAAATGCCTCGTCGACCTGCGCGTTATCTTGCGGCGCCTTCGGCTTCCGCCCGTTTCCGGTCGCGCTGTCCGGCGGCCGCGACCGGCTCGATATCGACATCGTATATCAGCAACTCGTCCAGATTGTCGGCCAGGACCTGCGCCAGCGTGAACGAGACGGCAATGACCACCACCCGTTTGCCTCGCGCCCGCAGGAAATTTACCAGGTGGAGGAGATCCGAATCGCCTGATACCAGGAAGAACGTTTTGAGATGGGGCGCGTATTGAGAAAGTCGATGCAATCGACGGCCAGCTTGACATCGGCGCTGTTCTTCAAGACTTTGCCGCTCTGCATCCGCACGGGCACGTAGACCGGTTCGATGCCGGCAGCGTAGAGATTC
Organism: uncultured Chloroflexia bacterium; assembly: GCA_963731225.1. Classification (GTDB taxonomy): domain Bacteria; phylum Chloroflexota; class UBA5177; order UBA5177; family UBA5177; genus CAVSUG01. The sequence goes on along the minus strand of CAVSUG010000002.1, from coordinate 824,138 downwards.
GGGGGGTCGAAGGCATTTGCCCTTGCTGCCAATCGGCATACGCCCGCGCGATGACGACACGCCCGCGTTGGCCGACAGCGTCGAGCAGTGACGAGATATTGGGTTGCCGGCCGATGCTCCTGAGCCCGGCCTTGAGGTTGTCCCAATCGATAAAGAGTCCAGCGTCGGGCAGGTTGTCACGGGTGGAGTCGGTGAGAGTTCACATAATTTTCCAATCAATAAATACGTGAGTTCCTCTGGTGTAGCATCCCGAGATCGAGACTTCGATCCTGGTCACGAATATAATTGCAAACTTGCCTCACGGGGGAGGCAAGACTGAGATCAAAAAGGAGCTGCGAACTCCAAATCGGCGTTCGCAGCCGCTAGTATCGCGACCAACCAATCCTTGGGATATTCCGGTGATGGTGTCGGTCAGGCGGCAGAAGTTCCCGCCACTTCGCGATCGGCCGCCTCGGCCATAATTTCCGAGAACGGCACGCCTCACCGGCCTCGTCGAGCGGAACATTGCGGCCCAGCGGCTCGATCTCGTCGAGATAGAGCTGGCCCGAGCAACGTCCGCAGCGCATTTCACCGCCCAGATTGTGAGGCATGAAGCTCGTGTCGAGCGGAACAAATCGCGCCTCTCCCAGGCTGCGATCAGCATAGCCAACCAGTTCGCCGGCAGATCGGCTGCATTGGCGGCAGCGCAATGCAGCACTGAGCAGGCGGTGGCCCATCCTTCGAGCATTTGTTCCACGAAAGCATTTCTAGTTACTCCTCTCCGTAATCCCGTTCAGAAAGATGTCGAAACTACCTGACAAGTCGCGCCGCAGAACCTGCGGGTCACGGGTCTATAATTTGAGCCAAAATACTCGTTAACTAGCGGACATGCGGGTGGCGACGATGTCGAGGGGCAAGTCCTCGCACGTACTCCCTTCTTCACGCGCCTGAAGTAGTATCACCTCGATCAGATGGCAAAGCGGCACTCGCTCGGCCGCCCTTCGCGGCCCGCTCACATCGGGGTGGAGCAATTCTCGGGCCACGACTACCATGCTCTCTCCCTGTGCGATGGCAGCGTCCAATAATTGCGCGTCGGAGCGATTAAAGACCTCCAGCGCAGGGACCCCAGCCTCGAGTGAAACATACGCGTACTCGGCAATCTGGCCGACCCCGTCGGCGCCCAGTTCGAGTGCGAAAGCCTCCTTGTACGGAAAGTGATTGAAGACAGTTTGACGGGCAACGTCGGCAGCCTCGGCGATGTCATCAACCGTGGTACGCGACACGCCACGTTCGGCAAAGAGTCGTGAGGCCGCGTCGAGTAGGGTTTGGTGGACAGCCATGCGCTTGCGCTCTCGCCGTCCCACTTCTACTGCTAAGTCCACGCGTAGAGTATATCAAAAGTTGTACTCCGTCTACCACTGAGTGCTCGCGAGCTTTCGCCTGACAAACGCACATGGTAGGATTTCGCGAACGTGCGTTTGGTTTAATCTGGAGATTCGCGGTATGACTGATTTCACCTGGTATAGCCGCCTGATGGTGTGGGTGGGCGCTCTTGTCCTCCTTATCGAAAGTGTCACCATGCGGCCGTACGGACTGATCACGCTTCTGGCCGTGATCATGCTTGCCGCCGGGCTCGTCGGCTTCGTTGGCGGCCTGGCTTTCGAGGGCCGTCCATCGTTGATCTGGGATATGGGCCTGCCAGAGGTCCAAACATCGTCAGTTGTTCCTCCGGTTCTGGAGGACGCTGCCGTTCCGGAGACTTCCTCGGTGGTAGCCGAAGCGGGTCCCCTCGAACCCCAATTTGAGCCGCCGGTTACACCAACAAGATCCGAAGCGGCAGTAGAGCCGGCACTCCCGTTTGTTGCCGCCGCGCCCCCACGGACGAGATCGGGGGCGACCGCGGTGGAACTGGCACCAAACGATGCGTCTATAGGACGCCCCTGCTTTAGCTGCCATGAGCCGATGAAGGCTGGACAAACCGCAGCAATTTGTCCAGAGTGCGGTGGCGTTCACCACGCTACCTGTTGGGTGGGTAATCACTTTCACTGTGGACGTGAGGGTTGCGGTGGCCACGGAAGTTTACAGGCGCCCGACGCATAACAATCCCCGAAGGGGTCCAAGCAAGCCATAAGCCGAGTTCTGTCCTCCCCGAGCCTTGCGGATCGGGGAGTGGTGATCATCTATCTAGGACCGTGATTACTCACGGCCTCATGCGACCTTACCCGAAGGCGGCGGACGAGCTACCCGCGAACGCCCGAAGGCGTTCCACCTTCCTACATGGTCTTGCTCCAGACGGGGTTTACCGCGGCCAGTCGATCACCCGACTGCCGGTGAGCTCTTACCTCACCATTTCAACCTTACCGACCGAAGCCGGCGGTATGTTTCTGTGGCACTTTCCTTGGGGTCACCCCCACTGGGTGTTACCCAGCGCCCTGCTCTGTGGAGCTCGGACTTTCCTCGTGCGGATGCGCCGCACGCGACCACCCGGCTTGCTTGGACCTCCAAGTTTAGGTGCTTTGCGCCTTGAGAGTGCAAGCGCAGCCGGGATAGTACCCGATCGTTATTACGCTTCTCGCCGAACGAGCGTTGTTTCGGTAGGGCGAGATTGCACACCCTTCGCCTTGAGCCTGGCGTTACAATTGTCCATTGAGTATCGTTCTTACTTCGAAGTGGGAAGGAGAATCGATGCAAAACCTGAAACCAATTCTGATCGTTATCACTCTGATTGGAGCCGGCGTTCTGCTTGCGCCCAGTGCGCAGGCGCAGGTCCCGCCCGTCCTGGTGGCGCCTATTGCGGTCTACGCCAGTGGATGGAACATGGTGGGCGGACCGCCCGGGACTGACTTTTCCGGAGCTGCCGGGCTCGACGCCTACGCGTCAGGTGGTTACTACACCCCGTCTAGCTCGACGGCGACTCTCTGCCAGGGCTATTGGGCCGAGTTCCTGACCCAACGAGCTCTCTCGCTGCCCATCAATACCGAGTCGACCGTGACCTGCGCGCTGCAGCCGGGTTGGAATCTGATGGGTAATCCATTCTCATCGCCGGCGACGCTGCCCTCGGGGACGACTGGTCTGTACTGGAATACGGCGTCGGGCACGTATCAGACAGTCAGCGCGATTCCGATCGGTGCCTCCGTGTGGATCTACGCCCCGAGCTCCTCCAGCATCGTGCTGCAGAATTCCTCGCAACCGGCACCGGTTCCAGTCACGAATCCGACGATCACGCTTTTCAGCGCCTTCAATCCGGGACCATACACGGTCCACGTCGGCGACACCATCGAACTCCAGCTCAATCTGGTCACGCCGGTGCGTGCCACGGCCGATCCGCAGTACTTACACCTGGTAAGCGCCGGCACCATGGGCCAGCTCACCTGCGCCGGCGACCCCGCCTGCGAGTACAACGCCAACAACTTCTTCTGGCTCTGGCAGGCAATTGCGCCCGGGACGACAACCATCGACGTTGCGCCCGAATGCCGGTATGCAGGCAACCCATGCGACTCGCCCGATCAGGTGATCGCGGTGAATATCCAGCCGTAATGGCGTCTTCGAGGTGTCACGCCACCTGGCTCTCGGTGTGGCTGGTCCAGGTCGCGTACATCCCAGCGTAGCGCCCGCCGCGGGCGACGAGCTCCTCGTGGGACCCGATCTCGACCACCCGCCCGCCGTCGATGACGACGATTCGGTCGGCTTTCATCGCAGTGGTCAGCCGGTGGGCAATCAGGACCGCGGTGCGCGCCTGCAGCAGCACGTCGAGCGCGGCCTCGATCTTCGTCTCCGACGCGAGGTCGAGATTCGACGTCGCCTCGTCGAGCACGAGCACGCGTGGGTGGGCGAGAAACGCTCGCGCGAGCGCGATTAGCTGGCGCTCACCGCTCGACAGCGACTGGCCGCGCTCGTGCACGACCGTGTCGAGTCCCTGGGGCATGCGCTCGACGACATCGCCGAGCCCGACGGCGTGCACCGCCTCCCAGATCTCCTCGTCGGAAGCATCGGGACAGGCGAAGGCAATGTTGTATCGGATGCTGCCGGCGAAGAGAAACGGCTCCTGAGGGACGACCCCGAGCTGGCGACGCAGCGAGTCTATAGTCACCTGCCGGATGTCGGAGCCGTCGACCAGCAATCGCCCCTCGGTGGGGTCGTAGAAACGCGCGATCAGCTTGGCGAGCGTGGACTTGCCGGCACCGGTCTGACCGACGAAGGCGACCGTCTCACCGGCTCGAATACGCAGGTTGATGTCACGCACGACCGGAACCGATGGATCGTAGCCGAACGTCACATGGTCGAACACGATCTCGCCTTCGATCGGCGGCATCTCGCGCGCGCCGATTGCTTCCGGCGTGCTCGGCGCCATCGCGAACAGCCTCCGCAGCTTCCAGATCGAGGCGCTTCCCTGCTGGAAGGTGTTGTACTGCTGGACAAGCAGCTGGATCGGCGCGAAGAACCGGTTCAGGTACAGGAAGAAGGCCACCAATGCGCCGATAGAGAGTTGGTGATGGACGACCATATCGCCGCCGATCGCCAGCAAGGCTGCCTGGCCCAGATACCCGAGCAAGCGTCGTGCCAGGACCGTAGATCGCGTTGATCTGCGCAGTGTAGTTGTTCGCCTCGCGATACTCGCCGACGACGTTACGGTGGTGAGCGACGTTGAACTTCTGGCGGTTGTTGGCGGCCACAGTGCGGACGCCATGGAGGCTCTCCGACAGGTCGGCGAGGACGTTCGCGATCCCGTCCCGGACGCGGTTGTAGCCGCGCTCTGACGCCGACCTGAACCACAGCGACATGGCGAGCAGCACGGGCGCGACGAGCGCGAGCGTGATGAGTGTCAGCTTGACGCTCATCGTGAACAGCACGACCGTGATCACCACCATCGTAAGCGCCTGGACGGCGAGCTGCGCGAGGCCGTCCTGGAGCAGCTGCTGGAGGTTCTCGATGTCGCTCGTCATCCGCGTCATGATCACGCCCGATTGCTGTTGGTGTAGAAGTCGAGCCCGAGGCGCTGGAGGTGGATGAAGACGCGCACGCGCAGGTCGTGCATCACGCGCGCGGCGAGCCGGCCGGTGACCTCGTGTCTGGGCACGCTGGGCAATCGCAGTGACGGCGATCGCGAGCAGGAAGAGCGCGGCAGCCGCGAGCACCGCCGCGAAACTCTTGTGGCGTCCCGTCATGCCGCTGGTGATGCCGATGTCGATCAGCTTCGGACCGGCCTGGTTGGTGATGCTGACGATCGTCACGAGCAGGACCGCTGCCACACCGAGGCGCCACTGGCGGAAGACCAGGCCACGCAGCGTCAGGCGCGTGCCACTATCGTCGTCACGGTAACTGAAACGTGCGTCCGGTTCGCCGTGATCGGGCTCCTGCTCAAGAAGCAGGTCAACTCCTTCCTGGAGCTCGGACGGTATCCCGGCGAAAGGCAAGCCGCCGCCCGGGGCCGCCGCTGACCGCGAGCCGCCGGCAGGCCCGAGTCCGCCGCCGCCGGCAACAAAGCCACCGAAACTCATGGAACCTCCTGGTGTTCGAGTCGTGCCTGGCGGTCGGCCTCCTCGGCCTGCGCCAGTACCTCGACATACAACGGAGTCGTCTCGCAGCAGCTCGGCGTGAGTACCGTCGGCGACGATCGCGCCGTCGTCGAGCAGCACGACGCGTTCGGCGAGCCCGATCGTCGACAGCCGGTGGGCGACGATCAGGGTTGTGCGTCCCTCCATCAGTACACGCAGCGCTTCGTGGATCTCCTGCTCGACCTGGACGTCGACCGCGCTGGTCGCGTCGTCGAGGACAAGAATGGGCGGGTTCAGTAATAACGTGCGCGCGATCGCGATGCGCTGGCGCTGACCGCCCGAGAGAGTGTAGCCGCGCTCGCCGACAACCGTGTCATAGCCCTCAGGCAGCTCGGCGATGAACTCGTCGGCCCCGGCGGCGCGCGCCGCGGCGAGTACCGCATCGAAGCCGGCATCGGGGCGGCCGTACGCGATGTTGTCGCGGATCGAAGCGGTGAACAGGAACGGCTCATCGAGTACGACGCCGATCTGCGACCGGAGGCTTGCGATCGTCAGGTCGCGGACGTCGTGACCATCAACCTTGACCGAGCCGGACGTGACATCGTAGAAGCGTGGCAGCAGCCGGGAGATCGTCGTCTTGCCGCTGGCGGTCCGACCGACCATGGCAACCGTCTCGCCGGGTTTCAAATGCAGCGACAGACCGGAGAGGACATGCGGCCCATTCGCGTAGGCAAAGTCGACTTCGTCGAAGCGGACATCGCCTTCGCAGTTGATCAGCTCGATGGCGTTGGGTCGGTCGACGATCGCCGGCGCCTCATCGAGGATCTCATAGATGCGCCCGGCGGACGCCTTCGCGCGCTGGCCCAGCATGATCAGCATCCCGAGCAGCTGGAATGGCGCCTGCAGTATCACGATGTAGACGCTGAAAGCGAGGATCGCTCCGATCTGCAGGTCCCCCTGGATCACCAGCCAGCCGCCGAACAGCAGCACGAGCGCCAGCCCGAGTTGAGGTAGGTTCTGGACAGTGGGAGTGAATCGAGCGCGAATGTCGGCGTCCTGGATGTAGGCCCATTTGAGTCGGTCTGCGGCCTTCGCGAGCGTGCGCAGCTCGCGCGGTTCGGCGACGAACGACTTCACCACCCGGACGCCGTTGATGTTCTCGTCTACGATTGTCGCGATATCCGCCAGCCGTGACTGGATCAGCCACGAGACGGGGAAGATCTGCTTGCGCATTCGGACGCTCGACGACGTACACGAGGGGTGTCGTCGACATCGCCACGAACGCGAGCGGCACGTTGATCGAGAGCATATACGCGAAGGCCACCAGTGCGACCGCGCACTGGACGAGGATCGAGGGAGCGAACGTCAGGTACATCTGCACCGAGCGGATGTCGGAGTTCGCCCGCGAGATCAGCTGACCCGACTGGACGCGGTCGTAGAAGCCGAATGACATCCGCGTCAGGTGTTCGTAGATGATGTTGCGCAGGTCGAACTCCATGGCGTACGCGGTCCGCAGCAGGAACAGCCGCGAGATGTACGCCGAAATGCCGGCGGGGATCGCCAGCGCGACCACCAACGTGACGTAGTGGGCGAGTGGCACGGTATGCCGCTGCAAGGAGTTCGTCACCGCGTCGTTGAGCAGATTCGGAATCTGCACCTGGAGCATGAGCGCGACGAACGACAGGATCAGCGCCGTCAACAGCGTGCGTTTGTGCGCCATCAGTATCGGCTGGGCGCGCCCGATCCACGACTTGCTCCGGTCGGGGTCGATGGTAGCGCGCGGTGGCGCGTAGCGAGACACGATCCCGGTGGGGACGTATCGAGGAGCGGGCCTCGGACGCCGGTCGGCGGAGGCAACGCTCACGTGGCGACCTCTGCCTTGCCGGCTGGCGCCGCTCCGGCCCGACGCGCGGTCCGGTAGGCGTCAAGCGCCTTTTTCCATGCTTCGAGATCCTGGAATCCCGATCGCGGGCCATACGCGGCGATGTCGTGTAGGCGGCGCTCGACCCTCTCGTCGGCCTCTGCAAGCAGGCGGCGGCCGTCTTCCGTCAGGTCAAGCCCGACACGCCGACGATCGCCGTCGACGTGATTGCGTACCACCAGCTCGCGCGCGACCAGGCCGTCGATCACGCCGGTCACGCTTGGCCGGCTGACCGCGAGCTTGTCGGCGAGCGCCGACGCGGCCTCCTTGCCCTCGCCGAGCAGGCTCAGCGCCCGGTACTGAGAGAGCGAAAGGTCGACGGTTCCGACCGCGACCTCGACCTGGCGCGCGAGGCGGGCGATAACTCGCCCCGGATGGCGCGATAGTTCGATATCCACATCATTAGGATACCTAACTAGCCGCTGGTCTCACAAGGGGCAGAGGAGTGCTGTTCCTTTACCTAATGCATGATCAATACGCGTCGTGTGCAATCGAATGAAGCGGCCATTCCTCGCCGGTGGGGCGTATCCCGGGAAGGCCGGACGGTGGGGGCAGGGCCGGATGTTTCCGTAGGGCAGGGCACTGCGCTGCGGCGCGGCCCTGCCCCACCACGCTGCGACTGATCGGGGTGAATATCCAGCCGTGACGGCGCCATCGAGCGGCCGTTTCGGGGCAATCGCTGTGATAAACTATGGCCTACGCCGAGGTAGCTCAGTCGGTAGAGCAACGGACTGAAAATCCGTGTGTCGCCAGTTCGATTCTGGCCCTCGGCACCACCAATTCACCCGCCGCTCGCAACTAGAATGGGCGCTCTCTTCAGGCGAAGAGCGGCTCGAATTTTAGCTGGATTGGCTTCGTGCGCAGGTTTCAGTCCAGGCGGGCGCGCGTCTATTCCATACCCTCTCAACAAAGCGACACCACTTCACTGATGCTCATCAGAGCCGGGATGGGGCTAGATGACCGACCTTCTCGGTGAACAACCTGCTGGGAACTTCGTTTTTGTACCGGTGGTGGAGGAATTCGAAGAGCTACCCACCGACCTCGTACTGTATGCGCCCGGCTCGGGCACTGCGCGCAGGATCGTGGCGTGGTACCAGAATGCTCTGGGCTCGGAGCCCTGGCCGTGGAAAGAGGGCGGCTGGAATAACCTGAGCGAGGCACTCCAGCATGCGCGCGAATTGGGCTATGAGCGCATCGTTATCAAGCACCAACGGCTGCCCAACGGCCTGGACGATGCAGACAGGCGGAGCTATATCGCCATCCTCGCCGAGTTCGCGCGCGGTGATTGCCGGTCGCGCTCGCCCGTCGTGTTGGTATTCCCGGAGAAGCGCCGACAAGAGGTGTTGCGAGCGCTCGGCTAGTCGTATCGCGTACGGGAACAGGTCTATCCGAGGGCCCACTTCACGGCGGAAGTGCTGTTCGATGTCCGACAGGCAGTACGGAGCGCATTCACCGTCAACTCACAATCGCGCCGGAGTCACGCGCGACTGAGAATTCCGATCGCCCGGAGGGCGGTGCGATTCAGCCTGGACGGCCTTCGGGAGGCGTTTGGCGGCCGGTCAGAATGATGAGAATGGCGAGCCCATGAACGAGGATGCCTCCCGCGAAAGCCTTCGCGTGGTCGCGGACGGTGGCCGAATCCGACCGGGTGACTTCCACCGCTGAATAGATACCGGCCGGCAGCAGGAGAAGGCCGGCAGTCCACGCCCCTGGATTGTACTGGCGTGTCCAGACCACCGGGATCAAGTGAATAAAGCCATTGATGATCGAGATGTACGGTGCCAGCAGACCGGAAGTAGGCTTCCGATACTGGGCAAGATACAGAGCAGCTACGTCGACTCCCCACACCCCAACGATGTTGATGATGAAGATGCTCCCATCGCTGATCCCGCCACGTTGCCGCAGCAATTTGCTGTTCACGTACTCTTTGAAGGCGCCGTGCCCATGCTCCTCGTATTGATGGACCAGGTACACCGGAAGCTGAACAAACACGGAGAACGCGCCGCTGCTTAGCCCGCGGCGCAGGAACGGTGCGAGGCATGTCAGCAGCGCTGCAGCCGGCAAGCCGGCGCGAGACCAATGGGTGTCGGCTACGATCCAGTCAACGAACCGACTATCGGATGCCATCAGTGCCTCCTCTGCAAGAGGATGTCGGGCGTTCGCCTCGCGGACCTGTGATCGCGAGGGGATCGTTCCCCCGGTGGGATCACTTCACATATTAGAGGACTGTGCAGAGGAGTTGCCCTGGCAACGCGCGGGCCATCTGGGCCCTATATCCATGGAAGATGCTCGCTTCGGCGGGTCGATGCTGGAAACCAGCGGTTCGGACTTACCCCGCTCGCGTGGTGAAGGACGAAGTGACATGCTGGCCGGCGGCGTAGACATCCACCGACACTCGACGTCCGATGGCCGCAAAGCCGATCGATTTCACGACGCAAGCCACACCGTGGCGGTCGGTCGGACCGGCCTTCAGGTTCTCAGTGTGCTTGCCAAACTTCACCACGAATTTCACCCGATACCCGGCCACGCCGAGTCCATCGAGGGTCCGCACCCAGCCGCAATAATGCTGTTGCTCGCGACGAACGGGGGTGGTGTCACTCACCCATCCTGCCAGCAGCACCGCGCCGCCGGCCGAAAAGTCATGCCCATTGGCCGCGATGCCTCGGATCTGGAATCGGGTGAAGGTTGAAAATGTGGCGCGACCCACGACAACCTTGGCCACGGCATGGGCAACCTCGAGGGCATGCTGGCGCCGAGCGATGGCCACGCGAACGATGAAGCAGTTGCACGACGGTGTCCACATCATCTTTCCGCTGAATCCATGGTGGGCGGAAACAAAGGAGATCGTGGCACTGGCACGGGCCGGCCATGTGCGGGCGCGAACGGTGAATTGAACGATCGACCCGACGTCGACAACAGCCGGAGTCGCCGCCAGCGCCAGGCCCGGAGGCGCGGATTGAGCCGCGAGGGCTCTAGCACCCACGTCGAAGGATGACGATAGGCACAGCAGAAGAGTGAGACTGAGGAGAAGTCGTGAGGATACGGTCATGTAGGAGAACAAGGGGGTTAGGACCGGAGTATACCATGGCCGGAGATGTGCTTGACACCCGAAATGGGCATGTGTTAGAAGTTCATGCTGAAAAGCGCGGGCGGAAGTGGCTCAGTGGTAGAGCACCTCCTTGCCAAGGAGGGGGTCGCGAGTTCGAATCTCGTCTTCCGCTCCATTTTTATGGCGACGTGGCCAAGTGGTTAAGGCGGGGGTCTGCAAAACCCCTATCGTCGGTTCGATTCCGACCGTCGCCTCCATTTTTCCACGTCAGCCTTGCGCATCGTCGATGATCTGCACCGCTTCCGCCAGCGCGCTCTGCATGGACACCAACTCGCGAGCGTCAATCGGGCGGTACACGACCAGAGCATAATGCTGATCGCCGATGGCATAGGCCACCGAAATCACTTCCTCGGCGAATTCGTTCAGGTGTAACTCAATTGCCCGGGCGAGTTCGCTCTCTTCCGGCGCTTTGGCACTCCAGGCTTTATACATGCCTCCACTGTCCCCCTCGCAACAATAGTACTGTGACCTCGATCGTATACTCACTGTGGATATGCCCGCGACACAGGAGGTTTGATCTTGAACGACGAAACCATCGAGGTCTATGCGACGTCACTCTTTGGCGAAGAAGACGCGATGCTCAGCACCATGCGACAGGAAGCTGAAGCGGCGGGCTTGCCAACCATTCAGGTACCGCTCGAACTCGGACGGTTACTCGCGGTGTTCGCCGCTCGTTCCCAACGCGTGCTCGAGATCGGCACCCTCTTCGGCTACAGCACCGTGCTCATGGCCCGGGGCTTGCCGCCGGATGGGCGCATTACGACGCTCGAAGTGATGCCGAAGCATGCGGCCCTGGCTCGTTCCAATGTGGAGCGCGCCGGATTGGCGGAGAAAGTAACGATTCGTGAGGGTACGGCACTCGATACCCTGAAGACGCTTGACGGTGAATCGTTTGACCTGGTGTTCATCGATGCCGATAAGGATTCGTATCCGCAATACCTCGACGCAGCACTAGCACTCGTTCATCCCGGCTCCATCATCGTGGCCGACAATGTCTGGCGGGGTGGCTCAGTCCTGGACCCGCAGGATGAATCTACCAGGGCCCTGGCGGAGTTCAGCCGCAAGCTCGCCGCCAACACGACTCTGGCATCAACGCTCGTCCCCACCCGAAATGGCGCCGACGCCGCGAGTGTTTCCGTCGTGCGATCGGCATAATGTTTGAATACGCCTCGCCTGCTCTTGCCGGCGCTTCAACCCGAGGTGCTGGAGGCACTGATCGATTGCGATTACCGGCGTGCCTCGGCGTGCCTGGGCTGGGAGCTCACGCCGGAATTCAGAGAGTCGCTCGGCCTCGAATTCCTCGATATCCAGTTGAAACTGATTCGCAGTCATCCTGAACGCGCTGATTGGTGTGTCCGCGCGATCGTCCAGGTTCAAGATGGAGTCGTGGTAGGTCATACCGGGTTTCATGGGCCGCCTGAACTCGTGGGACGGGCCGAAATCGGGTATCACGTGTTCGCCGCATATCGGGGCCGCGGGTATGCCAGCGAGTCCGCGATGGCACTGGTGGGATGGGCTCAGGAGCAGGGGCACGACACGGTCTATGCCTCCGTTTCGCCGGAGAATGCAGCGTCACTGGCGGTATTGCGCAAACTCGGATTTCGCCGGTCGGAAGGCAGGAACGATGAAACAGGTGATGACCTCGAGCTGTTCGAAGTGCACCCCGGTTGGCACCAGCGCGATCTCCGTAATGCACCGGCGCCGGTCGAGAACTGAAAAACCGAAGCTACGGGCATCTGACGGTGTGCAACATTCTGACGTTTGATTTCTAAGGAGCGGTCTTACATCTTTGGGGCCGAAACATCCGGGGGCGGCGCTTTTCCGCGCTCCTGGCACGATGTTTGCAGTCACCGCTGGTAGATCATGTTGGAGGACTACCATGCCGCTGCCCGGAGAACACCTATATCCACTCATCGTCGCCGTTTGTTTCGGTATTGGACTCGTCGGGGCGGCTGCGCTCTTTTGTGCGCACTTTGGGCGAGATATCGCCTGGCGGCTCATCGGGTACCGGCATTCCTGTGCCTTTGAAGAGCGGCCCTGTCGCTATTGTCTCCTGGGAAGAGCGAGCATCCACACCGAAAAAACGGAGCTCGAAGGTGATGATCTGGTCGAGGTGCGATGCTTCGTTTGCTCTTCTTGTGGGCTTCCGCAGTGGAGTGTTGTGCGTAGCGCCGTCCTGAAGAAGGCTGCCTGACCACAATTGCCGCATTGTTCTCCCCATCTCGTACCATGGAGCGAGTCTGACGTAAGGGGGAGAGATGCTAGACGCCCCGGGTTTTCTCGACCGGCTGTCCTCAGCAGACCCAGTGCCCGGCGGTGGTAGTGTTGCTGCCCTACAGGCCGCGATGGCTGCGTCACTGCTGGTGATGGTAGCGAATTTGACTCTCGGTCGCGCCAAGCTTTCTCACGTCCACGCCGAGGCCGAAGGATTCCGGACCGAAGCTGTTCGGCTCAGGGACAGAGCGGTCGAGCTGGCAGAGGAAGACGTGGCGGCATATGAAGGCGTTTCCAGGGTGCTTGCGCTGCCACGAGGTACCGACGCTGAACGCGATGAGCGGCGCCGGCGAATGCAAGAGGCGTTGAAAGCGGCGTCGGTTCCGCCGGCCGAAACGATGCGGGTGGCAGCGCGGATCCTCGAAGTGGCGGCGGAAATGGTGCGCATCGGTAATCCGTCCGCGGTGAGTGATGTCGGTACGGCGGCGCTGGCAGCCCGAGCGGCATTCCATGCCGCCCGGCTCAACGTGGAGATCAACATGGCGGGTGTCCGTGACCCGAGCTGGGTTTCGAGCATGCGAGCCCAGTTGAGCGACTTTGAGGGCATCGATCAACTGGAGCAGCGAACGCTCCAGGCGACGGAACGAAGCATCCGGGGCGAAGACGCTTGACCGCTCGCGTCCTCGCCGGAAAACCGCTGGCCGAGGCAATTCTGGCGTCCATCACGGCACGCACCGCCAAATTCGTCGGCAGGGGCATCGTGCCTCGGGTTGTCTTTGTCGGCGTCGGCGATGCCGCCGATGGGCAGATGTACGTCAAACGAATGCAGCGCCTGGCGAGACCCACGGGTATCGACGTACTGTACCGGCAGCTCTCCTCCGACGTACCACTGCTCGAACTTCGACACTGCCTGGCTGAACTCAATGCCGACTCGAATGTCGATGGAATCATCGTGCAGATGCCGTTGCCGAAGCACCTGAACCTCCGCGAGGTAGTTGGTTTCATCGACCCACGGAAGGATGTCGATGGCATCACGATCGACAGTGCGGGCAGATTGTACCTCGGTATGCCTGCACACCGGGCTTCAACCGCCGTGGCAATTCTGGAACTGCTTACCGATTCGGGCATCGACCTCACCGGGCGTCATGCCGTGATTCTGGGACGGAGCCAGGTCGTTGGTCATCCACTGGCTGAATTGCTGTTACAGGCCAATGCCACCATCACCGTCACGCACAGTAAGACCCTGGACCTGGCGACAATTACCCGATCGGCCGATATCCTCTGCGTCGCCATCGGCAAGCCGCGCCTGGTGACCGCCGAAATGATTTCTCCTGGAGTCGTGATTGTCGACGCCGGAATCAACGTTACGGCAGATGGACTGGTGGGCGACGTCGACTTCGAGGGTTGCGTCCCGCTGGCGACGGCGATCACACCGGTGCCGGGCGGCGTCGGACCGGTTACCAACGCCGTTCTGTTGCGCAACGTCCTCGACAGCGCGGAGCGGCGTTCTATCGGGTGACGTCGAGGCGCCTGCGGAGGTCGCCATGAGGGACGACTATCCTGTCGACTCGACGAGAGAACCAAGTTGACGAAGTTCTTCAGGGCTCCAGGCTCCGGGAACCAGCTCGCAAGCCTGTAATCGGTTCAGGGCATCGGCGAAGGCACCGAAGATCTCGCTATCCGCGAGCTGCCTGGGAGACACGTCATCCAACCCGGCCGCACGTTCCTCCAGACGTTGCGCCACCCCCATCCAATCGTCGGAAGTCAACAGCTTCGCTAGAGACGCGGCATCAAAGCGGCGATGCACGCCGGCTTGTAAGAGGGTGCCATTGCGTCGAAGTACCTGTGCCAACCCGACGAGTTTGCGGGTCCCTGAGGCAACTTCGTAGGGAGATAGACTGCCAAAGCAGGCGCTTTCGAGCCCCTGAGCGGCGTGACTCGACCGGCGGTCATCTCGTGCTTCCCGAATAGAGACTAACCTGGCGTCTATTCCAAGCGACCGAAGCGCGGCCAACCACACGGTGCCGACCCAATGGTAGTTCTCCACGACATCGGACGTAACCAATCGGTGGTCCGACGGTAGAAAAACATCAAGGCCAAGAAAATCGGTGGAGGCGTACACGGCAGTTCCGCCGGAGGTTCGCCGGGTCACGGTAGGGTCGGTGAGACCACACTGCAGTTGGCGTTGACTCGGCCCCAGTACGAGGGCGGGCACGGATGTGGCATGCCACCACACTGATGGCACCGTTCCATGACGAACCAGGGCATCACTGAGGGCGACATGCAGGTCGGCGGGCCCGCGATGGTAGGGCAGCAGGCGCCAGCTCTCGGTCATGCCATCAGGGTTGCCTACGCTCCGCCGAGGTACTCGCGTCGAACCTGATCGTTCTCGATCAGTTCGCTTGCCGGACCCTCCAGTACGACGTGGCCGGAACGCAAGACATAGGCTCGATTGGCAATCGAGAGCGCCATGAAAGCGTTTTGTTCAACCATGAAGATTGTCGTCCCCTGCTGGTTGATGGACTTGATGGTGTCGAAGACGCGCTCCACGAATATGGGCGATAGTCCCATCGATGGCTCGTCCATGATCAGCAAACGTGGCGTCGCCATCAGCGCTCGACCGATCGCGAGCATTTGTTGCTCGCCCCCGCTGAGGGTACCGGCCACCTGGCTGCGGCGCTCTTTGAGACGCGGAAAGAGTTCGAAGACGCGCTCCATGTCCACCAGGATCTCTTTTTTGTCCGAGCGGGTGTAGGCCCCCATCTGCAGGTTGTCGAGAACAGTGAGCCTGCCAAAGACGCGCCGTCCCTCGGGCACCGGGGCGACTCCGGTGCGGATCACAGCGGATGGCGGAAAGGTGTCGAGGCGCTTTCCATCGAACCAGACGGAGCCACGGCGCGGCCGGACGATACCCATAATCGTCTTCATCGTCGTTGTTTTACCCGCTCCATTGCTTCCGAGCAGGGCGACGATCTCGCCGCGATAGACCGAGTAGTTGACGTCGTACAAGACCTGGATCTGGCCGTAGTAGGCGTCGACATGCTGGAACGACAAAATCGGCGTGCCCGACTCGTCGATCGTTGCCGCCGGCTCGCCTGCCGGTGCGGGATCAGGCGGTGCTTGCTTTGCGTCCAAGATAAGCCTCGATCACTTTCTCATTCTCGCGTACTTCCGCCGGTGCGCCCTCAGCAATCTTCGTCCCGTAATCGAGCACGACCACATGCTCGGACACGCCCATGACTACGCTCAAATTGTGCTCGATGAGCAGGACCGTAGGGACAACCTGGCGGACGCGATGGATGTATTCAATAAACTCGCCGGTCTCCGATGGATTCATTCCGGCTGTGGGCTCATCAAGCATGAGCAGTTTGGGCCGGCTTACCGCTGCCCTCGCCAGCTCGAGGAGACGGCGATCGGCATAGGGAAGATCAACGCAGCGCCGGTGCGCATGCGGCGCCAGTCGCCGGCCAAACAGGCGCAGTATTTCCATGGCGTGTTCTTCAGCTTCGCGTTCTTCGCGCCGGACCCATGGTGGCTTGACGATGTCGCCGAACAGGCCGGCCTTCAGGCGGGAATGCTCGCCAATGAGGACGTTCTCCAGCACGGAAAGATTCGAGAAGAGGCGTTGATTCTGGAAGGTGCGCGCCACCCCGCGCTTCTGCACCTTGTCCGGACTCAATCCGCCGATGTTGTCGCCTTCGAGGAGAATGGTGCCGAGGTCGGGTTTATACAGCCCACTGATCAGGTTGAAGACCGTCGACTTTCCGGCGCCGTTGGGACCGATCATGCTGGTGACGCTGCCGGATGCTACGGTGAAGGTCAGATGCTGGACGGCATGTATGCCGCCGAAGCTCTTGGTCAGGTCATTGACGTCAAGCATCAACGTCTTCACCGGTTCGGCTGCCGGTATGTCTTCGGTCACAGTTTCGCTCATCCGGCATGTCCTTCCGTTCGAATGGTGTAGAGGTCCTCGTTCTCTTCGTCGGAAATATCCGCAGTGGCCGGTCGCAGTTCACGAGCCCGTGTCGAGGACGGGATCAGGCCCTGTGGACGCAGTAGCATCACGATCAGCAAGACGGCGCCGTAGAGCAGTGGCCGGGCCGTGTCCAGGTCGACCTGGGAGAGCCACACGCCGAGCGACCCCAACGGCCCCGGGCTGCTGTGTAAGTGCCCACCGATACTGTGCAGGAATCCCGCGATATCGTCGAGCCAGAGCAGATTGAGATACTCGATGATTATGGCTCCCACCATTACTCCAGGGATGCTCCCGATCCCTCCCAGAATCACCATGACGAGAATGGTGACCGAGATGCTGAAGCTGAATGAAGCCGCCTCGACGCTGCCCACCTGACTGGCATAGAGCAAGCCGCCAAATCCGGAGAACGCGGCCCCGAGACCAAAGGCCAGTAAGCGAGTGTTCCTGATGTTGATACCCATGTGGGCGGCAGCCACCTCGTCTTCTCGGATAGCTGCCCAGGCTCGACCAAGCTTCGAACTGCGCAGACTGTAGATGACCACGACACTGAAAATAATGATGATGAGCCCCAGGTAATACCAGGGACGAGAATCGTTGGTGGCAAACGTAATGTGGAATCCGCCGATCGAAAAGTCGGGCGGAACGTCGACGCCGGTAATGCGGTTCACTCCGTTGGTGAGATTCGGCAAACCAAAACTATTGTCAGGGCCCAGGTTGCGGATCGTGAGCGGTACGATCTCGCCAAAGCCAAGCGTGACGATGGCGAGATAGTCGCCGCGCAGGCGAAGGGTGGGAGCGCCGAATAGCGCACCGCAGAGCGCGGCGACGACGGCGGCAATCGGTATGAGGATCCAGAAATTTACGTGGACTCCGGCAGGACCGAAGTGGAGGAGAGGTAACGCCACGCTGTGACCCGGAGCGAAGAATGGGGACCCAAGCATGGCCATGGTGTAGGCGCCGATGGCAAAAAAGGCAGCGTACCCCAGGTCGAGTAGACCGGCGTAACCAACGACGATATTGAGACCGAGGGCCAGCAGGACGTAAACCTCTGTCAAACTCGCTACCGAGACGCGGGTCTGGGTATCGATCTCGGGGTACACCAGCAGCAGCAGAATGAGTACCGAGATCAAGACTAGCCGGACGACCCGGCGGGCCATCATGGCGCGATAGGCTGATGTAATTGGAGAGAGGGCCGTGCCGGCGGAACGGAGTGAATTGGCGAGAGCTGGACGCATCACACTTTCTCCGGCACTTGTGATCCGAGCAGACCCGAGGGACGGAAGATCAGGATCAGAATGAGCACGGCGAAGATGGCCACCTGGGACCACTCCGTTCCCCGTCCTTGTCCCAGGGCATCGACAAAGCGCTCGATGATGCCAATCATGAAGCCACCCAGCATGGCTCCACGGATGTTACCGATGCCTCCAAGCACCGCGGCGGTGAAAGCGAACAGCCCGAGCGAGAACCCCATGCTGGAACTGACGGTGGTGATCTGGATGCCGTAGATCACTGCGCCCGCTCCAGCCAGCGCCGATCCGACGAAAAATGTCAGCGAAATAATGCGGTCCACGTTGATGCCCATCATCTGCGCCGCTTCGCGATCTTGAGCGACCGCCCGCATTGCCTTACCCAGTTTGGTGCGGTTCACGAAGGCATCGAGCCCAATCATCATGAGCACAGCTGCGATGATGACTATGATTTCGATGTTCTGCAAGTCGGTCCCGGGATGGAATGGACCGAAGTCACTGAAGTAGCGGTAGTTCATCACACTCGGAAATTCGAGAGGGAGGCCGCCTTTCCACTGGAAGAGTAGGTTTTCCAGGATGAGAGACATGCCGATGGCCGTGATCAGGGGCGCCAGTCGCGGAGCATTTCTCAGGGGACGATAGGCAATGCGTTCGATCAGGACGCCGACGATTCCGCATAAGATCGCCGCCACCAGCACCGCCAGCACGAGCGTGAAAATGGTGAGCCAGAACATGTCGGCATGGATGGTGAGGCCGAGAAAATTGATTGAATTCACGCCATCGTTGTAGGAGCCATCGACGACCAACGCTGGGCTCAAATGTTCCATCAGGGTCAGTGAGATGAATGCGCCGAGAGCAAAGACATCACCGTGAGCGAAGTTGATGAGCTCGATGATGCCGTAGACCATGGTGTAGCCGAGCGCAACGACAGCATATAAGGCGCCAAAGGCGAGTCCATTGATAAGCACGGCAAAAGCGTCGATCCCGAGGATCCGCGCCGCCAGGATCATCACGGCCACAATGACGACGGCGGTCACCACGCCGTTGGAGGTTGCGAAGGCAGAGGAGGCAGCTCTCTGCCGAATCGCCAGCACGCTCATATCCTCTCCTATATTCCCGCGCCGTTTTTGTCCCGAGTATAGCCAAGCAGTGTATCCGGTGCCTACTTTACGTCCAATGTGGCTGTTCGCTCGCTCAGTATCTTCTCGGTGAAGCGGGCGGCGCGCTCCGCTGCCGTCACCGGTGTCACCCCGCTCAGGAGCTCAGTGATGAAGGCCGCCAGGAAGGTATCGCCGGCCCCGATTGCATTGGCGGTCTCGACCAGGTGTGCCGGGATAAAGGTCTCATGCCGGCCGACGGTGACATACGCGCCCTGCCGACCGTCGGTCCGGAGGAGAATCGTATCTTCGAGGGCCTCCAGCGAATGCCGGGTCAGGCGTTCCAGTTCAATAGTCGATGCTTTGACGACATCCGATCGTTGAAGCAGCGCTGACAGGTCGTACGATCCGCCGGCATTCCCGGTAGGTCGAGCGGGTTCGCGGACGAATCCCTGCACATCGACTATCAAGATCCCGTCCACCGGTGGAACCTGGCAAGGATCGATTTCACGCATGATCGGTGACAGAATGACCGCATCGCCGACCAAACGCCGGGGGAGCGGTATCAGCGGCAGCGCCGGAATGATGTACTCCTCACCGTCACCATCGCGAACGACCTCGACAATGGCGCGCTCGCCGGTCAGGATCCGATAGGGAACCCGAAGGCGGGTGAGTGCCTCGCCGATATACCGAGCGGGACCGCCCGGAATCTCCCGATGAAGTCCGGATGAGCCAATCGGCAGGCGGTCCACAGTGAAGGTCGATACGAGCAGAACTGTCGAATCCTGGTCAGTCGATCTGTGGCTCTCGTCACCGGGAAACGGACCGCGAACACCGATTCTCTGCATCATTGGCGGCAGGAGACCATGGGATAAACCTAGCATCGAGCCATCGACGGGCGCTAACTCGGGAGCGCACGCCGGACCTGCGAAAATCCAAATGATCTCGCGTACCAGTGCCGCATGGGCTTCCCGAGCGGCAGCCGCCGGCGGGGTATAATGGCCCCACGTGCCCGCGTTCCGGACGCGGGTCTATTTCATTTCGGTGAGAGTAGTGGTGTCAGCGCTGTACCGCCGTTGGAGGTCTCGGTCGTTCGATGATCTCCTCGGCCAGGAGCACGTCGTCCGCACGCTGCGAAATGCGGTACGCGGGAATCGGATAGCTCATGCCTACCTGTTCACCGGCCCGCGGGGCACCGGCAAGACCAGCACTGCGCGGATTCTGGCGAGGGCCGTCAATTGCGAGCATCCAGTCGACGGGAATCCCGACAATACCTGCGAAGCCTGTCTGGCTGCGCAGGAGGGTCGTGCCCTCGATGTCATCGAAATTGACGCCGCTTCGAACACCAGCGTCGACAACGTTCGTGACCTGCGTGAGCGGGTCGCCTATGCCGCCGGCGAGGGGAAGTACAAGGTCTACATCGTAGACGAGGTACATCGACTGTCCGGAGCCGCGTTCGATGCATTTCTCAAGACGCTGGAGGAACCGCCGCCGCACGTTATTTTTGTTTTCGCCAGCACGGAGCCGCACAAGGTGCCGGCGACCATCGCCTCTCGCTGTCAGCGCTTTGACTTTCGAAGGATTCCATCGTCAGTTGTGCTGGCCCGGCTGGAGCATGTGGCGCAGGCTGAAAAGCTACCAGCGTCCGAGGGTGCGCTCGCTCTGATCGCGCGAAATGCCAACGGAAGCCTGCGGGACGCACTCAGCTTGCTCGACCAGGCGGCTTCGTATGCCGAAGGTGAAATCACTGAAGCCCATATTCGTCAATCACTCGGTCTGGCCGATCCCATACTCGTCGCTCGTCTGACCGACCATCTTCTCAACGGTGATCCGGGTCCGGGGCTGCGCGAGGCAGCAGCTTTTATCGACGCGGGTGGCGATCCGCAACAACTTCTCATGCAACTGGTGAGCTTCTGGCGTGAACTCTTGCTGCAAGTAACTGGAGCCGGACCGGTGAGCGAGTCGCTCGATCCCTCCCTCGAGCCCGAACTCAAGCGGCAGAGCAAGCAACTGGACCAGCATCGGGTACTTGACGTGTTGCGGGTGTTAACCACCGGAGAGTTCAGTCCTAGATATGACGTACCCTCATCCCTGGCCTTCGAGGTCGCGTTCGTGCAGGCCGCGCTCACGATCGGCAGTCGCGCTCCGTCGCGCCCGGTCACGTCCACTCCTTCGGTTGAAACCAGGCGCGCGCCCTCAGATTCGGTTCGGACGCCAGAGGCAGAACCAAGCTCGAAGGCGAGCGCGCCGGCACCGGGAACAGTACCATCGCCGCCTGTCGAGGCGCCGAGCGGAGAGTTGAGCGGTCCGGTAACCAGTCCGGTAACCGGTGGAGAAGTAGCTGACCTCGAGACTGCCTGGACCAACATTGTTGCGCGAATGCGAGCCAAGAGCCCCAGTTCACAGGCAGTGCTTCGATCCGGTTACCTGCTGAAGGCCTCAACCGAGGAACTGACGGTTGGATTTCTCCATGACTTCCACGCCAAATTCTTCACCGACATTCCCAAGCGGCGGCAGTTAGAAGAAGTCGTGGCCGAGGTTCTTGGTAGCAGCTATCGCGTGCAGTGCGTTCGGGCCAGCAAGGAAGAGATTGAAGCGGTACGAGGTGCAGGGGCGGTGCCGGAGGACGACGGATTTGTCGAGGAGGTAACCGAACGGCTCCGACAGTACCATGCAAAGCAAATCAGTAACGGCAATAGTTGATAAAATGGTAAGTAACGGTCGTACTCCTGCGGAAAGACGACTGTGCGTCTGAAACCGGGGGCCGAGAGGAGCGGGGCGTGATAAATCCAAAGATGCTCAAAGAGATCGAGAAGATGCAAGCCAATATGGCAAAGGCTCAGGAAGAGCTTGGCACCACTACCGTCGAAGGCACGGCCGGTGGAGGCGCTGTGACCGTTGTGATGAACGGCCACCAGGAAGTCGAGAGCATTACCATCGATCCCGAATTCGTCGACCCGGACGATGTGGAAACTCTCCAGGACGCTATTCTCGCCGCCTTCCGTGATGCCCAACAGAAGGCCCAGGACGTCATGCAAAAGAAGATCGGCGCCGCGACCGGAGGTCTGGGCGGAATGGGATTGCCGGGGCTTCCATGAGCGACGCGACTATACTCCAACCACTCTTGCGGGCGGGCAGTCGTGTGCAACCTCGCTGTACCTTCGCGGTGGTCCCATGGCGGTAACAGTACGACCGATTACGCGAGTCGTCGATGAACTGTCTCGATTACCGGGCATTGGCCCGAAAACGGCTCAGCGGCTGACCTACTATTTGCTTCGAGCGCCGGCGGACCAGGCCCATGCGCTGGCCGATGCCATCCACGAGCTCAAGTCCAGCGTCGTGCTCTGCTCGCAGTGCTTCAACATTGCCGAGCGGAGTCCATGCGCGATTTGCTCGAACCCCGAGAGAGACGCATCCCGCATCTGTGTCGTGGAGGAGCCGCTTGATGTATTGGCCATCGAACGCACCGGACAGTACCACGGCCGTTATCATGTATTGCACGGCGCCCTCTCTCCACTGGAGGGAATCGGGCCTGATGAGCTGAAGATGCGTGAGTTGCTTCAGCGTCTCGAGCCCGGAGGGGTGGCTGAGGTCATTCTGGCGACCAACCCAAATCTCGAAGGGGACGCGACCGCGATGTATCTCACGCGGTCGATCCAGCCCCTGGGCATCCCGGTCACCCGCCTGGCGAGAGGACTTCCAATGGGTGGAGACCTGGAATACGCCGACGAAATCACACTTGGTAATGCATTGGCCGGTCGAAGCCGGCTCTAGGAGGAATCATTTTGCCCGTTAAGATTCGACTGCGCCGGATGGGCGCCAAACATCAACCGAGCTATCGCATCGTCGTTGCCGACTCCCGTTCTCCGCGAGATGGCCGCTACATCGATCAGGTGGGGTTTTATAACCCGCTGACCAACCCTGCCACCATAACCGTTGACCAGGAGAAAGCAGTGGATTGGCTCAGGCGTGGCGCCGAGCCTACGGAGACGGTTGCGATTCTACTCAAGAAGGTCGATATCACTGCCGCCGCCGTGCGAAAAGGTGCGACCAAGACCGCGGAGCCGGAAGCGTGACGCGCGAGCTCATCGAGTATGTCGCCCGGTCGCTGGTTGACCACCCTGATGAGCTGCGCGTCACCGAATTACAGGAAGAGGGTCTCGTGGTGTATCAACTCCATGTGGCGCCACGCGACATTGGCAAGGTGATCGGACGTCGCGGGCGGGTCGCCCGGGCCATGCGAACGTTGCTCAAAGTAGCATCTATCCAGAATCGGACGCGTGCCATCCTCGAAATCGACTGATCGGAGCACGGTTGCCGCCGGCGATTGGATCCTGGTGGGAGAGATCGTCGGTGTGTTTGGCCTGGCCGGCGAACTCAAGCTATCGGTGCTCACGGATTTCCCCCAACGTTTTGATCGCGGCAAGACACTTCATCTCGGTCGGGACAGGTGCTCAGTACTCGATCGAACGAAGCCGCCGTCACAAATCGAATCTGGTGGTGAAGTTCGTCGGGATAGACAGTGCCAACAGTGCCCAATCACTGGTCTCGATGGAGGCATTCGTTCCCGGCGTCGAGTCAGTCGACCTGGATCCAGGCCACTACTTACTCGCCGATCTCATTGGAATCGCGGTTAACACCGCGGATGGTGTGCCGCTGGGATCGGTAACCGAGGTGCTGCGCACCGGAAGTAACGATGTGTATGTGGTAGGAACTGGGCGTCAATCAGTTCTGATCCCAGGGATACAGGATGCCATTGTCGAGCTCGATGTTCCGGGCCGGCGCATGATTGTGGCGCCCTGGGTGGCGGCGCCGGCCGTGTGAGCCCATTGCAGGCCCGCCGATGACCGAAAACGTGCAACGAACCGGGGAAGTAACGGAGAGACCACTGCTCACCGTGCACGTGGTGTCGCTCTTTCCGACCATCTTCACGAGCTGGCTCTCGCAGGGTGTCGTATCGCGTGCTATCGATCGGGGCGTTGTGCAGGTGGACCTGGTCGACCTGCGCCAATTCGGGGTCGGACGCCATCGGGTAACCGATGACTATCCGTTCGGTGGCGGCGCCGGCATGGTTCTGAAGCCCGAGCCGCTATTCGATGCCGTCGAGTCGCTCCAGAGACGCCGCCGGTACGCCCGTGATCCTGCTCTCGCCACGCGGTCCGCGCTTCGATCAGCGCCACGCCGAGAGACTTTCCCGGCTGCCGGAGATGATTCTGCTGACCGGGCATTACGAGGGCGTCGACGAGCGTGTCCACGAGCGCCTGGTCAGCGAAGAACTATCACTGGGCGATTTCGTACTCTCGTGCGGAGAGATTGCCGCCATGGCGGTGATCGACGCCACGGTGAGGCTCTTGCCCGGAGCACTGTCGGCGGAATCTACCGCCGAAGAGTCGTTTTCCGGGAACCGGCTGGAATATCCGCAATATACCCGGCCGGCGATATTTCGCGGCTGGGAAGTACCGCCCGTGCTCCTGTCGGGACATCACGCCGAGATTCGACGCTGGCGCCAGAACCAGGCTCTGGAACTGACCCGAAAATGCCGGCCCGATTTGCTCGGAGTCGACGAACTGGACAAAGATCTCCCGCCCCGGTACGATGTGGACAAGGCTGGTAGCACGCGTATCGATCGAGGGGACTAGGCAGGGAGGCAACCAACCTATGTCCGAGTCCGATTTTCGGTTCAAACCGCCCGACCGCCGACGTATCTGGCGTCAATTGGCGCTCACCATGAGTCAGGCGGCAGCTCTCACCGGGGTGTCCGAGCGCCAGATCCAGCACTGGATGGACCGTGGCTACATCGCTCCCGCCGCGGATGGGGCGCGAAAAATCAGTGGTGAAAGTCTCGATACCATCATGTTGATAAAGCAGGCCCGAGTCTCCGGTATTCCACTGCGGCGGGCAGTTCCCCTGGCACGCGCCTATCTCCAGCAGGAAGCCAGCGGCGCGCTCGACAGCGCGATGGCCCGGTTGGCGCTGCAAGACCTACAGGAACGGCTCCTGGCGGCGCGTGCCGGCATTGAATCGGTACAGACGCTGATTCGTGACGTCAGCGCGAGTGATAGTCGGAACGAGGGCCCTTCACTTCCCCCTGCAGGTCGGGATCGTGTATCATCACAGGGGCGTCGTCGGACGTAGAGTATCTTCCTGTCTCCAGTACGTGTGCTGGGAGCGAGCCTCGCGAACCGATGCTACCTACTGAAGTGCCCCATTTCACTATCGTCGCGACCGAGATCCAGAAGGTCGCGACCAACGGCGGTCGGATTCGAGAGGAGAGGCTTTGGAAGAACGCGGACGTGACTTCGAGGGAATGGTCAAACGCTGGAAGCGGAATTCCCAGACAGTGGTCGCTGAATTCAAACGGCGACGATACTATCAGCCGCCTTCGGAACAACGTCGATTGGCCAAGGCAAAGGCGGAGAAGCGGGCTCGCCGGGCGCAGATGAAGCGAGAAAGGCTCGAACGCCGCAACGGCTAAACTTCGCCAGCGACATTTACTAGCCTTCTAACCTGGCCGCGGTACAGTACGGACCGCGGCTCTTCTTTTCTACTGAGCACGGTCGCATCCGGGCATTACCCGGGTCCAAGGGAGGAAGTATGGAGTTTTCCAACAGCTTTACCGTTCGCGCGCCGATCGAAGATGTGTGGACTTTCATGCTGGACGCTCGCGAGGTGGCGCCATGTGTCCCGGGCGCAACGCTCACCGAGAGCCTCGACGCCACCCATCACCGGGGAACAGTCAAAGTGAAGCTCGGCGCCGTGCAGATGAGCTATCGGGGCGAACTGGAAATCTTTCCCGACGAGGCGACTCGTACCATCGAGCTGCGGGCGCGCGGCACCGAAACGCGGGGAAGCGGCGGCGCCTCCGGCGTGTTCCACAGTACCCTGACGGTGACCGATGATGGCAGCACTCTGGTAGAAATTCAGACGAAGGTCGATGTTACCGGCAGGGTCGCGCAATTTGGCCGCGGAATTATGCAGGACGTGGCCAGCCGCATGATCAAAGAGTTTGCCGGCTGCCTCGAGGCCAAGATCATGGCCGGCCAGAAGACATCCAACGCGGTCGCCCCTGTGCCCGAACCGGCACAGCCGTCGGTCGCTCCGCATCTTCAGCCCTCGAGTGGGCCTGATGCCACCCGCACCCGGCCCCACACGGACACCACTTCAACCGCCGAAGACACCCACTCCGGCGACCTCCAATGCCAATTCAGGCGTCTCCTCGGCAACAGCTCCTCCGTGGTCCCCGAGTGATGCAGCGAACGAGATTCGCCTGCTTCCTCTGATTGGCGACCTGGTGCGATCTCAGACCGCGAAGGCGTTGCGAGCGTTGGCCGGCAAGATCGAACCCCGCTAACCGGCGTCATGTCATGGACCGCATAACTGGAAGTGACTTGATCGAACGCGGCTGGAAGCCAGGGCGGTCAATCGGATTGGCCAAGCAGGTGGCGAAGCAGTTCGAGAGGGTGCCCAAAGAGGAAGTTCTGGCCAAACTCGACGCCGTGCGGGCAGCGCCGGAGTCGTATCTAGACGACGACCTATTTGGCGGTCTGGCAAAGGAACTCGTCGCTCGCATGCCGTTCGTGCTGCCCGAGGCAGATCTTCGCCCCCGTCCGATTCCTTACCGCACCTGGGGCGCCGGCGGTATCGACGAGGGTGCGCTTGCCCAGATGAACGCGGCCATGCGACTGCCGGTGACCGTCGCGGGCGCGCTGATGCCCGATGCTCACCTGGGCTATGGCCTGCCAATCGGTGGCGTTCTGGCGACGGACGACTGTGTGATCCCCTACGCCGTTGGGGTGGACATTGCCTGCCGGATGCGCCTGTCGATCTATCCCACCACCGCGTCCGCAATCGACGCTAATCGAGACGCCTATCGTCAGGCGCTCTTGCGCAATACTCACTTCGGCGCCGGCGTGCAGTCGCCTGCCGGCACCTATCATGAGGTCCTGGAGGACCCTGCCTGGAAAGAGACCCGGCTGCTCCGCGAGTTGCACCCAGTGGCGGTGAAACAGATCGGGACCTCGGGAACCGGCAATCACTTCGTGGAGTGGGGCCGGCTGAAATTGCATGAAGGTAACACCCTGGGCGTGGAACCCGGAGAGTATCTCGCGCTGCTGTCGCACTCCGGGTCGCGCGCCGTTGGCTTCAAGATCGCGACCAGGTTCTCGGAGATTGCGTCATCGCTGCACCCCCGGCTCGACGACTCGGTGAAGCATCTCGCCTGGCTGCCGATGACTCATGACGCGGGCGCCGAATACTGGCTGTCAATGGAACTTGCCGGTCGCTTCGCTTCCGCGAATCATCAAGTGGTTCACCAGCGGGTCGCGGCCGCCGTTGGCCTGGAAGAGATTGCACACGTCGAGAATCATCACAACTTTGCCTGGCGCCAGAGCATCCGGCAGGGAAGTACTGTTGCCGAGGCAATCGTTCATCGCAAGGGGGCAACGCCGGCCGAAAACGGCGTGCTGGGAATCATTCCTGGCTCGATGGCGGACGCCGGCTTCGTGGTACGGGGAAAGGGCGTTGCTGAGAGCCTCGACAGTGCATCGCATGGTGCCGGCCGGCTCATGAGCCGGCGAAAGGCATTGAGCACCATCAGCGCCGATGATCGGCGCGATTACCTGGTGCGGAATGGGGTCGAACTCCTCGGAGGTGGTCTGGATGAGAGTCCACAGGCCTACAAGCGGATCGAAGAGGTAATCGCGGCGCAAAACGATCTGATCGACATCGAGGGCGAATTTCATCCGCATCTCGTCCGCATGGCCGCCGAGGCGGGCGATATCTGATTGCCTGCGGGCCCCTTGAAGTGAATAGAACTTCTGTACTAATATCGTTTGGAGAGTGCTCTCACTGGACATGCAGGAGGCAAACGTGATTCAGGCGCCCGTCAGAGTATCCGAGGACGCGCTCGAGGAACGTCTCGAACGCGGCGCTCAACTCCTCTTCGATCTGGAGTCACGCGGCGACATGGGACCGGAGTATCGCCGCTGGCTGCATCGCTGGGAGGAACTGCTCGCGCAGTACGAGCGACGAGAAGCGGCTTGATCGACGGCACCGAGACCGTCGGAATGCCGGTATCGCGCTTCACCTCGGCATCGAAACCGAGTAGCATGGAAATGAGATATGGACACGACGGCGGCACGCATTGCAATGCGCGATTTCGGGCGGCAGGGACAGGAAGTGCTTCGGCTCTTCCTCTCTGCTGACGTCTCGCGTGCTGCCTCGGCGGAAGAGTGTCGCCGGCTCATGGATCAGTCCCGAGCTTTGCTCGCCGATGCCGGCTACCCTGGCGAGGCGGTGTGGTCCGGGTTGAGGCGCTCCGCATCCGGTTTGGATGCGATGATCGACGCTTCTGACACTGCCTACTGGGCAGACCTGTTGCAGGATCTAGCCGACGCGATTGACGTGCTCGATTCGCTGGTGGCATCTCCCGCCGGTCGTGACGTGGATTTTCGCATCATTGGCTAGTGAATCTCGCCGCTGACGCCCTCTCAGGGCTCAACGCGGATCAACTTCGTTCCATCTCACATCGTGGCGGGCCGCTGTTGGTCGTGGCTGGACCGGGTAGCGGCAAGACACTGGTCATTACGAGTCGAATCGCGCATCTCGTCATAGACTCCGCGATCCCGGCGGAGAAGATCCTCGCCATTACGTTCACCAGGCGCGCGGCCCAGGAAATGAAATTGCGCCTGGCAACCATGCTTCCTGATGCGGGCCGGGTACGTGTGGGCACCTTCCACTGGCTCTGCCACGCAATTCTTCGTCGCCAGTCGGAGGCGATTGGACACCCGAAAGGGTTCCGCGTGCTGGCGGCCCATGAGTCCGCGGCGATAATCCGAGGCGTGTGCCGTGAGCGTCCACTCGGGGAGGCGGACGGCGGCAGGTCGGTGGCAGCCATTAGCGCCTGCAAAAACGGACTGGGAACGATCGAAGCCGCTCGGCGCTTCCATCTTTCGCCGCACGCGCTGACCGTGCTCCTGGAAACGTATCGGGCCCAATTGGACCGAATCGGTGCGCTCGATCTGGACGATTTGCAATCCAGGACGGTCGAACTCCTGCAGGCCAGGAGCGATCTGCGAGAAAGGTACCAACACCTGTTCCATGAGATTCTCGTGGATGAGTATCAGGACACCAACCCGGTGCAGCAAGAGTTGCTGGTGCAACTCCGGTCGGCTCCGATTCGACTGATGGCCGTGGGTGACGAAGATCAGGCTATCTATGGCTGGCGCCAGGCGACGGCAGGAACGGTCCGGCAGTTCGAACTGCGATTTCCCGGTGCCACCACAATCGTCCTGCATGACACCTACCGATGTACGAAGCGTATCTTGCGCCTGAGCGGGAAACTGATCGAACGGAACACATCCCGACGGGAGAAAGTATTGCGCTCCGCAAAAGCGGCCGGCGACCTGCCCACCTGTTACCGAGCGGTCGATGAACGCGATGAGGCCGCCTGGGTGGCGGCACGGATCGCCAGACTGGTAGGAGCCGGTAAGGCAGCCTGGGAGGAGGTTGCAGTACTGTTTCGAGTGAACGCCCAGTCTCGCGCGCTCGAGGAAGCCCTGATACAGGCTGGCATCCCGTTTCGGGTCCACTCGGGCCATCGCTTTTTTCGACGGCCCGACGTACGCGCCGCGCTCGCCCTCTTACGACTGACTCTCGATGAGAACGATGTCGATTCTCTTGCGTACCTTGCCGGTTGTGTACCTGGCGTCGGGGACAGGCGGGTAGCAGCCCTGCGCAGCGCGAGCGAGAGTTTGGAGGTCTCTCTGCTGGAGTGTCTCACTCGTGAACACTCGTTTCTTCCGGCGCGAACTCGCGCCGACTTTGTCCACTTACATGATCGAGTGCTCGACATCCGCTCGGTTCGAACGTCCCGTCTGGACCGAGTAGTGGATAGATCGATTCAGGCGGTACGAGATCTGTTCCCCCACTTTTTCGCCGCCGGCACGGTCGCCGGGGTGGATGCCCTCGATGAACTGCGCTCCCTGGTCTCCGAGTCGAGAGGCACGCGTGCCACGTTGCGCGAGTTCGTCAATACTGTTGATCAGAGCATGGGAGACGTTGAGGAACAGGGAGTGTCTCTCCTCTCACTCCACGCCGCCAAGGGGCTTGAGTTCCCGGTCGTGTTCCTGGTTGGGTTGGAAGAGGGTCTGCTCCCGCATCTGCTGTCCCAGGAACGGGGTACCGACGTCGAAGAAGAGCGGCGTCTCTGTTATGTCGGAGTCACTCGGGCGAGCCGGTATCTTCACCTCTCGTACGCTCGCGAACGCCTGCTTGGGGGCCAGAGATTCAATGCGGCCCCGAGTCGCTTTCTCGCGGAAATGGGAACATCCAATATGAAGTTGGAAATATCGACATCGACGAAGCATCAAGGACCTCCGGGACGCCGCATTCCGGGTAGGAGCACACATGTCTCAACCGGTTGATACTGCCAGTGTGGCGGCGCCACCCCGGCACCAGCGGGTCAGCACGTACCTCACGATCCTGCTATTGCTGGTCGCGATCGCCGTGTTGGTCCTGTACTTGATCCCGGAGAACGAATACGTTCTGCTGCCGGGTGAGGCACTGCCGGTAGCGCCCATGATCAGTGTGCC
This sequence comes from uncultured Chloroflexia bacterium, assembly GCA_963731225.1. Taxonomy (GTDB): domain Bacteria; phylum Chloroflexota; class UBA5177; order UBA5177; family UBA5177; genus CAVSUG01. Next base: position 793,509 of record CAVSUG010000002.1, on the reverse strand, counting down.
GGGACATCCTCCGAAGCACACCCGAGGAGTTCTCTACCTCACCGATGTCAGTCTCTATAAGGCCGATCATCTGCTCGAGGATCTCTTCTTCCGCCTCAATTCTGATGCCGACTTCGAGCCCGCGCAAACGGTTTCCGGACCGCTCAACGAAAGCCAGTACAACCAGCTCAATATCAGCCTTATGAGTGAAAGCATCCATCAGGCCGAAGCCGCTGCCCTCGACACCATCCCCGGCTTCCATCCGCACTTTGCCTCGACTGGTCCCCAGATCATTTACGTCCTTCCCGGAACTCCGGCGGCGAAGGTGCTCCGTGCCGGAGACGTGGTTCTGGATGTAAACGGCCGGCGCACTCGTCGAGCCGGCACGGTGGCGCCGGCCGTGCACGTACTGGCGCCAGGCGACGTGGCCAGGTTAACGATTCTTCGGGGCAAGCGCACGCTCACCGAGAGCGTGAAAACGGTTCCTTCCACCAATGGTGAGGTCACTCCTCACGGAAAGACGCCGCTCATCGGCATCGACCTGATGGATCAAATAGTATTCCCTGTGCACCTGAGCGTCAATCCCGGAAATATCGGTGGCCCATCGGGCGGGCTGATGTTTTCTCTCGGCATCATTGAACGACTCGGCCCCACCGATATAACGCACGGCTGTCGTATTGCCGGCACGGGTACGATGGACGACCAGGGCAATGTCGGCGAGATCGGTGGCGCCAAGCAAAAGATCATCGCCGCTCGACACGCCGGGGCGCAGTACTTCCTGGTGCCCGACGTGCCGGATAACCTGCAGCCGGCGCTGGCAAACCGGGGCAGTATCAAGGTGGTCCCGGTGAAGACGCTACGCCAGGCACTTGACTATTTGCGAGGAATCAAGGCCTGCCCTTAAGTCGGCAGGCTAGCGGGCAGGTGGGGTGGTACTCTTCCTGGCTTCCTTCTTGCGCTGCGTCTTAAGATGCTTATGCCAGGCCACTTTTTTGCGTTTGTTCATACTGTGTCTCCCCGGGATGATATGGTTCTCATTTGTGTACTAGTCATAGTAGCTCACTGAGGGTATACTGTTGACCGTCCCGCACCGGGACCATGGATCACCGATGCTGGGTGCCCCCCGCCTCGGTGGCACCGCCTTCGACGTTTCACCGAGGCTGTCGTCGCGGCCGGGCCGGCCATCGAGGGAGTTTGAGGATAGCCCCATGACCGTTTTTGGCAGTATCGTGGGCGGTGTAATCGCCGCCATCCCGGTATGGTTCCTGGCGCGCATGACCGGAGTAAATTTGCCCGCCGGCGACCGTGTTGTGCTCACGGCGGTGATGGTCGGCGGCGCGGTGATTGTAGGCGTTCTGGTCGGCGGCGCCGTCCTTCGGCGGGCGTGGAACGGCGCTCGACACATCTGCATGTTCTCGACGGTCGCGACCGGTTTTGGCGTCGGAACCATCTGCGCGCTCTGCGTTGCCGCTATCACCGCTTCCTATCTAGCAAGCTTTGGGCAGATGCCCCCGGACCTGATGGGACGAATACTGTATGTGCTCGCCGTCCCCGCGTTTTCGCTGCTGGGTTGGTTTGTCGGTGCGCTCCTGGGCGCCTGCCTGGGTCTGGCGACCGGTACCGTTCTCCGGGGACTGGCATCGCTTCGTCGTTAGGGCACCAGGTCCTTGCGGGTCCAGCGCTGGCCGGCAGCAGTATCCTTCACCTCGAGGCCACCTCTGGAGAGCGCATCTCGAAGTTGATCCGATCTCGTCCACTCCCTCGCCGATCGCGCCGCCTCGCGCTCGGCCAGGAGCCCGCGTTCCGAGTCGGTGGTCTCCGAAAGTCGTGCCGACATTGCCAGAATGTCGAGGCCGAGCACCGAGTCGAATGTCTGGAGGAGATGCAATTTCTGACCAGCCGGAACCGTCGAGCCCATCAGATCATGCAACACGACGATCGCGGCCGGCATGTCGAGATCGCGGTTAATCGACTCGTGGAAACGAGATAGGAAAAGGTTCGCGTCGCTCTCCGGGTCTTGCGGCTCCGACGTCTGCCACAGTTCCGCGGCCGCTTCCCAGAGCCGGACCAGTGCCGTGCATGCCGCTTCCAGAGCTACCCAGGAAAAGGTAAGAGGCGTTCTATAGTGCGCCTGGAAACTGAAATACCGGTACGCCAGAGGAGGGATGCCGCGACCGACGACGTCCTGAACGGTGTAGATGTTTCCCGCTGACTTTGCCATTTTGTCGTCGTTGGGGGTGCGGAGAAGTTCGCTATGGAGCCAGTATCGCGCGAAGGGTTGTCCGGTTGCCGCTTCACTTTGCGCGATTTCGTCCTCATGATGTGGAAACAGGTTATCTTTTCCACCTGTGTGAATATCGATCTGTTCGCCGAGGAGTTCCATGGCCATGGCGGAGCATTCGAGATGCCAGCCAGGGACCCCCAGTCCCCACGGGCTGGGCCAGCGCATCGGCTTGTCCGGAGCCGCGCTCTTCCAGAGGGCAAAATCCGCGGGAGAGCGTTTGCCCTCGCCCACTTCCACGCGCGCTCCAGCGATGAGCTGGTCAACCGAGTTTCCTGATAGTTTTCCGTAGTGCGGGAATGTGTCGACGGCGTAGTACACATTCCCATCTGACACGTAGGCGTGCCCGGTCGCAATCAAACGCTCGGCGAGCGCGATCATACTATCGATGAACTCGGTGGCATGCGGAGTACGATACGGCTCTTTCATATTGAGCAGTCTGGTGTCTTCCTCGAAGCGCTCGGTATAAAAGCGGGCAATGTCCCAGGGCGTGGAATTCTCTCTGCTGGCGGCGACTTCGAGACGATCGGGCCCAGACGCGATTTCGTCGTTCGTCAAGTGGCCCACATCGGTAATGTTGCGAACCTGTTGCACTTCAAAGCCGTTGAACTCCAGCACACGCCGCAAGATATCGGACATGAGGAACGATCGGAAGTTGCCGATGTGCGCGAAGTGGTAGACGGTAGGTCCGCAGGTATAGAGCTTGACCAGACCCGGTTCGAGCGATTGAAACTGCTCCAACCGGCCGCCGAGCGAGTTCGTCAATGTGATTGGGCGATCGGTGAGCACGGACTTGAACCTCGAATCGAAAATTGTAGGGTATTCTATCAACCGATCAACGGGCCGCCCCGATCTCCAGGTTGTCAAACGTCTTGAGCGCACTCCAGATCCGGACTATAGTTATGGCAGCACGAATGAGCGATAGCGAAGGGTTCTGATGCGCCCGGATCCTCGACAACGCCTGACCGGTGATGATACCGGAAGAATCATCCAACTGGGAGAGGTTCGCCGGAAACGAGCAAGCCGCCGCCAGGCTCCTGATCGGCATTATTTATGGGCGGTGGCAATCGCCGGAGTCATCGGTTGGGCTTTGTGGCTGTCTGTGCTCTTCAGCCTCCAGCCGCAGAAATTGTTGACCTATCTGGCTTTCTCCATTCCTCTCGGAATCGCCCTGTGGTCAACCGCGACGATTGTGGCCTATGGCGTCGACTGGCGCCGGGGCGTCATGCCGGATTTGGGCCGCTGCGCTCGACGTGGTCTATTAATTGCGGCACTTCTGATCGCAAACGTCGCGTTCCGAGCCGGCCATCATTGGTCTGTCCTCTTTCTGCTCGGGTCCATCGTGCTTGCCATACTCATCGATCTGGTCCTGTCGCGCGCCAACTAAGTTTTGTCCGCCGCTCTCGGTGAACGAGAGCCTCAGGCATAACGAAGCCTCAGGCATAATGAATCGACCGTGGGCAGAGATCAATCAGGAGGAATCCCCGTTGAAAATGCAGGAATATATGGCAAAGGACCTGCTTCGGGCAGCGGGAGTGCCAGTGCCGCCGGGCGAGGTCGCCGAGTCGCCGGAAGCGGCGGCACGGATCGCGGAACGGCTCGGACCGGTCGCTATCAAGGCACAGGTGCTCGTCGGTGGACGCGGTAAGGCAGGCGGCATCAAGCTCGCCGGTACTCCGCCGGAGGCGGAGGCGCGTGCCGCCGAAATTCTGGGCATGGACCTCAAGGGATTGATTGTCGAGAAAGTCCTGGTGGAATCGCAAGTGCGGATCGCCAAGGAATACTATGCAGGCATCACGATCGATCGCGCCAAACATTGTTTCATCATGATGCTGAGCTCCATGGGTGGCGTGGATATCGAGGAAGTGGCGGTGGAGCATCCGGACGCCATTGTGCGCACCTGGATCGATCCGGCATTTGGTCTGCTCGACTTTCAGATCCGCGACGCGATGTTTGCCGCCGGGTTCGAGCCTAGCGCCATGCGTGATCTTCAACAAATACTGAGAGGACTGTATACCGTCTTCGTCGAGCATGATGCCATGCTGGCCGAAGTCAATCCCCTGGCGGTAACAGCCGATGGTGGGGCCGTTGCCGCCGACTGCAAGGTGGACCTGGACGATAGCGCGCTGTACCGCCATCCGGCGCTGGCCGCGCTCGAATCGGAGTCCATTAATGATCCGGTTGAACGATTCGCCAGCGAGCAGGGAGTGGCATACGTCAAGCTTGATGGGAACATTGGCGTTATCGGGAACGGGGCCGGACTGGTGATGATGACTCTCGATGTCATCAAGCAAACGGGCGGGTCACCAGCCAATTTCCTCGACATCGGCGGCGGCGCAAAGGCCGAAGTTGTGCGCCGTGCGATCGAGATCGTATTGAGAGACCCCAAGGTGCAGGGAATCGTGATCAACATTTTCGGCGGTATCACCCGGGGAGATGAAGTCGCCAAGGGGCTGCTCGAGGCAGCGCGGAGCATCGACATTCCGGTGCCAATCGCTATCCGGCTGGCCGGAACCCGCGAGCAAGAGGGCCGTGAAATTCTCCAGGGTTCCGCGTTCACGCCGGCGCCGGACCTCGTTACCGCGGCCCGAACGGTCATGGAGCACATTCGCCGCGAGGCCCCGGCCGCCGCGGGAGGGACGCTCTAATGGCGATCCTGGTAGATGAAAACACGCGACTGATCGTACAGGGCATGACCGGTAGGGAGGGCCGCTTCCACACCCAACAGATGCTCGCCTTCGGCACCACGGTCGTCGGAGGCATCCGCCCCGGCAAGGGTGGCGCCGAACAGGATGGGGTGCCGGTCTTCGATACCGTGCGGGAAGCCGTGCGCGATACCGCTGCTAACGCGACCGTTATCTTCGTTCCTGGCTCCGGGGCGGCCGACGCCATCATGGAAGCCGCGGATTCTGAGATTCCCTTGATCGTCGCCATCACCGAACGTATTCCGGTGCATGACGTAGCCCGTGCCTACGCCTACGCTCAGCAACGTGGCTGCCGGCTGATTGGTCCCAACTGTCCCGGTTTGGTTAGTTCCGGCAAATGCAAGGTCGGCATCATGCCCAATCAGCTCTTCAAAGACCGGGCAGGTCGGAATCATTTCGCGGAGCGGGACGCTGACCTACGAAATGGTAAACGATCTGACGACCAGAGGGATCGGGCAGTCGACCACCATTGGGGTCGGTGGCGATCCGATCATCGGCACCTCGTTTACCGATGTCGTACGGCTCTTTGACCAAGACCCGGATACCGAGATCATCGTGCTCATCGGTGAGATCGGAGGAACCGACGAGGAGGAGGCCGCACAGTATATCGGCAGCCGAAACGGCAAGCCGGTCGTCGGCTTCATCTCGGGCCGAAGCGCACCTCCGGGGAAACGAATGGGTCACGCCGGAGCAATTATCACGGGCGGCATCGGGGGCCCGGAACAGAAAGTCAAAGCATTTGAATCCGCCGGGGTAGAAGTCGCCAGCACCATCCAGGAGATCGGTGAGCGCGTGGCCGCGATGCTGGGAGTTGCCTCTCGGCGGTAGAATCCGCCAATCCTCGCCTGGTATCTGCTCTCGATTTCAATTCTCTGAGGTCTGGGTGAAGACCAGCGACACGGAACTGACAACCGAATCAGGCATCCAACTGTTGCCGGTATATGACGAGGGCGCCGGCACTCGTAAGCCGTTGCCCGGCGAGTTTCCCTATACTCGCGGAATCTATCCGGAAATGTACCGCCGGCGGCTCTGGACCATGCGACAGTACTCCGGATTCGGCACCGCCCGGGAAACGAACCGGCGATTCCACTATCTGCTGGATCGAGGGCAAACCGGGCTGAGCACCGCGTTTGATCTCCCCACGCAGATGGGATACGACTCGGACAATCCACGCGCCGCCGGCGAAGTGGGTCGCGTCGGGGTAGCGATCGACAGTCTGGCCGACATGGAAGTCCTGCTGGAAGATCTACCGCTCGATCGCGTCAGTACGTCGATGACGATCAACGCCACCGCGTCATCCCTACTACTCCTGTACGAACTCGTGGCCGAACGGCGCGGCATACCCGGTTCGGCGCTCAATGGCACGGTCCAGAACGACATCCTCAAAGAATATGCGGCCCGGGGCACGTACATTTACCCACCGAAGGCTTCGATGCGACTGGTCACCGACCTGATGGCGTACGCGCATGACCGGGTGCCTAACTGGAACACCATCAGTATCAGCGGCTACCACATTCGGGAAGCTGGTTCGACCGCGGCGCAGGAAGTCGGGTTCACCCTCTGCGATGCCATCGCCTACGTGGAGGCGGCGATCGAGGCGGGCTTGGAGGTTGATGATTTTGGACCGCGACTCAGTTTCTTTTTCAACGCCCACAGCGACTTTCTGGAAGAGGTGGCGAAGTTCCGCGCCGCCCGGCAACTCTGGGCAGAGATCATGCGTGATCGCTTCGGCGCGCGGGACCCGCGCTCTCTCCGGCTGCGGTTCCATACCCAGACGGCGGGATCGACGCTCACCGCCCAGCAGCCGCTGAACAACGTGGTACGCGTAGCTCTGCAGGCATTGAGCGCCGTCTTCGGAGGGACTCAGAGCCTACATACCAATGGCTTCGACGAAGCTCTGGCATTACCTACCGAAGCCGCCGCCACCCTGGCCCTGCGCACTCAACAAATTATTGCCAACGAAACCGGAGTGCCAGACGTCTCCGATCCGCTCGGAGGCTCGTATCTAGTCGAGCACCTGACCGATCGATTGGTGGAGGAAGGCCGCGAGCTGATCCGCCAGGTCGACGATATCGGAGGCGCGGTGCGAGCTATTGAACGCGGCTTCGTGCAGGAACAAATCCAGGATGCCGCCTATCGCTTCCAACGTGAGGTCGATGCCGGCAAACGGGTAATCGTCGGCGTGAATGCATTTTCGGACGGAGAATCCGAGCCCGTCGAAGTACTTGCCTCCAATCCCCAACTTGAACAGGAACAGTGTCATCGAGTAGCAGCGGTTCGTCGCGATCGGGACGCGGAGGCGGTGAGCGCAGCTCTGGAGAACCTGGCAGCGGCGGCATCCGGGACCGAAAACCTGATGTATCCGATGCGCGCTGCCCTGGCCGCCTCGGCGACGATCGGCGAGGTATCGGACGTACTGCGACGCGCATTCGGCACCTACGAGCCTGCCGATGCGATCTGACCTCGAGCCGGCGGCCTCGCCGCACGAGCGATTGCGCCGACTGGACGAGGAAGCACGAACATCCTGCCGGGCGTTGATGCCGAGCGGAAACAACACGAGCGGGGCAAATTGACCGCGCGTCAACGCCTCGATCTCCTGCTCGACCCTGATTCATTTATGGAATATGACCGCTTTGCCACTCATCGGAGTTATGATTTTGGACTCGAGGAACGGCAGTATCTCGGCGATGGTGTGGTTACCGGCCACGGCGCTATCGATGGGCGAAAAGTCTTTGTCTTCTCGCAGGACTTCACCGTGTTCGGAGGCTCGCTGGGTGAGGTGTTCGCCGAAAAGATCGTAAAAATCATGGATCTGGCGATGCGGATGGGAGCACCGATCATCGGGATCAACGACTCCGGGGGGGCACGCATTCAGGAAGGAGTGGTAAGCCTCGGGGGCTATGCCGAAATCTTCTGGCGCAACGTCATGGCCAGTGGCGTGGTGCCTCAACTCTCGGTCGTTGCCGGCCCCTGCGCGGGCGGCGCAGTCTACTCACCGGCGATCACTGATTTCATCTTCATGGTCCGCGACATCTCCTACATGTTCATTACCGGGCCTGACGTGGTCAAAGCGGTAACCGGGGAAGACGTGACCTTCGAGGATCTCGGGGGCGCGGACACGCACTCGACCCGGAGCGGAGTGGCGCACTTTGCCGCATCCACCGAGGAGGAGACCTTTGAGGACGTGCGAACGCTACTCAGTTATCTGCCGTCAAATAATCTCGAAGATCCTCCACGCGGACCGGTAGAGGACGATCCTGAACGCAAGAACAGCATGCTCATGGGCGTCATACCCGAGTCGCCAAGCTCACCGTATGACATGAATGCCATTATCGAGGAGATCGTCGACGACGGCTCTTTCTTCGAGTCACAGGCCCGCTACGCCCGCAATATAGTTACCGGGTTTGCCCGACTGGATGGGTATTCCGTCGGCGTGGTGGCGAACCAACCCCGGCATCTTGCCGGCGTACTGGACATCGACGCCGCCGAAAAAGCGGCGAGGTTTGTCCGGTTCTGCGATGCCTTTAACGTGCCGTTGGTGACGCTCGTCGACGTGCCCGGGTTCCTTCCGGGAACCGGACAGGAGTATGGTGGCATTATCCGCCACGGGGCCAAGCTCCTCTATGCATTCGCCGAGGCGACAGTACCCAAACTGACGGTGATCACGCGCAAAGCGTATGGGGGCGCCTATGACGTGATGGCGTCCAAACACATTCGAGCCGATGTCAATCTGGCGTGGCCCATGGCTGAGATCGCGGTCATGGGACCGGAGGCCGCGGTCAAGATCATCTACCGGCGAGAGATCGCGGCATCGGAGAATCCCGAGGCCCTGCTGCGGGAATTCGTCGATGACTATCGCGGGCGTTTCGCCAATCCGTATACCGCGGCGGAGCGAGGCTATGTCGACGCGGTCATCGAACCAGAGGAGACCCGAGCCGTGCTGATCAAGTCCTTGCGTATGAGTATGACCAAGCGCGCGTCGCTGCCGCCGAAGAAACATGGCAACATTCCACTCTGACTTCGGCCCCACGCTCATTGTCCCGCAACCGATGGAAGCGGAGGCGGCGGCGATCGGTGGGGCGCTGAGTTGCTTCGAACGTGTCCTGCACCCTGCCGCTCCGGATGCCCGATGCGTGAGTCGCTGGACGCTGGCCGGACGGTTGGAAGCCTGCGGTCTACGCGGTTCGGATAGGCGCGCGGATGGCGGGCTGGGGACGCTAGGCAATGTTCGGCAGCGTACTCATCGCCAATCGAGGTGAAATCGCAGTTCGAATCGCCCGCACCCTTCGGGACCTGGGCATCACCTCGATCGCGGTCTATTCGGACGCTGACCGCGACGCGCTCTTCGTGCGGGTGGCGGATCAGGCGTACTATCTCGGCGGGACGCCGCCGGCGGAAAGTTATCTCAATATCGACGCCATTCTCACGTGCGCCCGGCAGTCGGGGGCCGAGGCGATTCACCCCGGTTACGGGTTTCTTGCCGAAAACGCCGACGTTCGCGCGCAGCGTTCAAGACGCTGGGCTGGTCTTCATCGGACCGACGCCCGAGGCGATGATGCTTATGGGCGACAAAGTGCAGGCGCGCAATTCGGTACAACCCCTCGGAGTGCCGACTGTTCCTGGCACCGAGGGCCCGATTCAGTCGGTTACGGCGGCGCTTATCGTTCGCGGAGGCAGCTGGCTATCCGGTTGCGGTTAAGGCCGCCGCCGGTGGTGGTGGGCGGGGAATCCGCGTCGTCCATAGCCCGGACGAGATGGCCTCAGCTCTGGAGGGCGCTCATCGCGAGGCAGAGGCATACTTCAAGAATGCTGACGTGTATCTAGAGCGGTATTTCCATGACCCCCGCCACATTGAGATCCAGGTGCTGGGAGATCGCTCCGGAAAGATTATTCATCTTGGCGAGCGGGACTGCTCGACCCAGCGGCGACATCAGAAATTAATCGAGGAAACGCCGTCACCGGCCGTCGACCGTGAGCTTCGAGCCCGGATGGGCGACATGGCCATACGGGCGGCGAGGAGCGCCGAGTACACCAGCGCAGGAACCGTCGAGTTCCTTCTGACCCGAGAGGGCGAGGTCTATTTCCTGGAGATGAACACTCGGATTCAGGTTGAGCATCCGATCACCGAAATGGTTACCGGGGTCGATCTTATCCGCGAGATGATACTGATCGCCTCCGGAGAGTCGATGAGCGTGGGTGACAGCGTGCTGGATCCGCTTGGTCATGCCATCGAAGTGCGCATCAACGCCGAAGATGCGACGGCAGGCTTCAGACCCGCACCGGCTCCGATTTCGGAGTATAGGGAGCCAGGTGGAATCGGCGTGCGCGTGGACAGTGGTGTCTATCAGGGATACACGGTACCCGGAGCCTACGATTCCCTTCTGGCGAAACTGGTGACCTGGGGTCCGGAACGGGAGATCGCCCGTCGCCGCAGCTTGCGCGCCCTGCAGGAGTACATCATCGCCGGACCGGTGACCACAATCCCTTTTTCCTCGCTGATTCTGTCCGATCCGGCTTTCGTCAGTGGCGAAGTGGGCACCACCTTCGTGGAAGCGAACATCGACCGGCTACGTGCCGAAGTCCCGCAGTCTCGTGTCGACACTATGAGCCAGCCGGCAGCGAAGGGTGCCGAAGAACGGATCTTTCAAATGGAAGTCAACCGGAAGCTCTTCAGTGTCCGCGTCCTGGAGCAGCGTACCGAGAAAGGAAAGGCTGCGTCGAAGCCTGGCCGTGTGAGAGCGTCAGCGTCACGCTCGAACTCCCTTCCGAGTCCGATGCACGGCACCGTCATCGCCGTACGGAAGAAAGTGGGGGACACGGTGACCGAAGGGGAGCCACTGGTCATCGTGGAAGCCATGAAGATGGAAAACGAGATCCTGGCTCATCGGGCCGGAACGCTCACGTCCGTCGAGGTGTCGGTCGGAGACACGGTGGAGGCGGAACAGACGCTGCTGACGATCGAATGATACGGTATGGCCCTCGGCGCGACAATGTAAAATGAACCCATGATTGAGCGTCATTTCGTCGACACTGCTCCCGAATTCCACACTCACTTCGAGGAACTTCACTACCGTACGTCGCATGCGCCCCAATTCATTGACATCACGGCAGAAGTCGCCGATGCGGTGGACCGGTCCGGCACGGTCAATGGTCTGGCCGTCATCTTCTCCCGGCATACGACCGCCGCGATCAAGATCAACGAATTCGAGCCCGAGTTGCTCAAGGACATGGCACGATTTCTCTCCGAAGTCGCTCCGATCGATCGCGCGTACTACCATAACGATTTCGGAGTGCGGACGGTGAATATGGAAGCCGACGAGTATCCGAACGCGCATTCTCACTGCCAGCACCTACTCTTGAACGCGAGCGAAAGTGTTCCAGTGTTGAGAGGCAGACTCCAACTTGGGCGTTGGCAGCGCATTTTTTTGGTCGAGCTGGATCGTGCCAAAGAGCGCGTGGTCAGCGTCCAGGTGATGGGACTCTAACGGGGTAGCACAGGCTTACGGTCGAAGGCCGGTGTGCAGGTCAGTCTTCGCTCCAGTACTCGACCGGTTTGACCACGCTTTCTTTGAAAGTTTCGGCCAGGTCCTGGATCTGGTCGATGACCTCCACAATCGGTTCGCCTTCGAGGATCTCCTCACCCTCATTCTCGAGGTGACGGAAGACTTCGGCAAGCGTATTCCGCAGGTCGCGCAACCGGTTGTAGGAGTCGAGATACGGCCCACTCAAGTCGGGGGTATCATGAATGCTTTCCATCTCGCATTTGCTACAGATCGGCGGAAACCCACGCCAGCGCCGCTGGCCCAGTGGACCCCCACAGATGTCGCAGGTGAACTCTCGAGTCTCGATCACGGGTCCTCCCAGTGCGTGCCGTCAGCGCCAGAGTACAGGTGAGCTCTATTTCGCCGACGACTGGATGACTACTTCATATTCTCGGCTCAATCAAGCGCTGGCGCCAAGAGGGACTCAGGAGTAACGGGGCCGAGTTTCAGGAAGCGGGCATCAGCCTCGGCGAGAAGGACCGAACCACGCCATAACCTGCTCTCGACATCGGCGATCCTGTGGGTCTCTCGCACCAATCGCGCTTCGATCCGCAAGCGATCGCTGGCACGCGCCGCGCGGCGGTAGCGAATCCCCATCCGACCGGTGACGCCCTGCACCCCCGCGTAGAACAGAACATAGGCCATGGCCTCGTCCATGACCGCGGCCAAAATGCCGCCGTGGATCACTCCGGTCCAACCCTGCTGCCACTCCTCAGGACAAAACGCGGCCTCGATTCCATCTTCAGTCGGTTGAAATCTGAGGCGCAAGCCTCGATCGTTGCCCGGGCCGCACACGAAACAGCGATTCTCCGGCGACTGGACGAACGCCTGGAGAGTCATATAGGCGTGGTCGGATCGGGGAACTGGTACATCGCTCATTGCGATAGAAGTCTAGGACTCCACTTAACGTTGATCCAACTACTGACCGTTACCGGTACCGTCTGGTACACTCCGTTGTCTTTGTCCTCAAGGAGTGTTTCGTGATTCGTCGTCTTCTTCCTCTCGGTTGTTGTCTGGTGCTCGGTCTGGCCGGATGTGGGGGCTCGGCCTCGCCGTCGAAGATCGGTGTGTCTGCCAGCCTCGGCGCCAAATCGCTTCCGGCGATTAAACCGCCGGCGTTCGTTCCGGGCCCGCTCGACGGTCAATCCACGCCTCGCGCACTCGCTTTGCGCCGGCCACTGGCCGTCATCGTGGAAAACTACGATCCCGATTCCCGGCCGCAGTCCGGTCTGGCCGCCGCCAGTACCGTGATCGAAACCCTGGCCGAGGGCGGTGTCACCCGGTTCATGGCTATCTATCTGGAAAAGGACTCGCCGAAGGTCGGACCGGTTCGCAGCACTCGCGAATACTTTGATAACTGGGCCGCCAGCTTTCACTCGATCCTTGCCCATGTCGGCGGTAATGATGATGCGCAGGCGCTGCTCTGGCATCTTCCCTCCGTGTTCAACATTGATGAGAACCGATGGGAGATCAGCTTGTTCGATACCGGTACGCCTCTGTACTGGCGCACCACCGATCGCGTCGCTCCTCACAACCTCTATACCAGCACCCTGAAACTACGTGCCTACGCCGTGCAGAATCGTCAGAACTGGTCCTACGCTCAGGCCTATTTCCTCCACAAGGCGCCAGCGCCGGTAGCGCATCGAGCGCACGCCGGGTTCCTCGCCATTAACTTCGTCGATCCACTTTCGCCGCAAGCGGATCCGGGATACGATGTGCGCTACCAGTTCGACCGTAAGAGTGATACCTATCTACGGTTTATGGGCGGTGCGCCCCATATCGACGCAGATACCAATACCCAGCTCCAGCCGGCCAATGTCATCGTCATGCGAACGGCGAACGCCACGCCGGATGCAGCCGCGGGCCCCACGCCGGAGAGCATCCTGATTCCCACTGTCGGCTCCGGCAAAGCATTCTTTTTCCGCGACGGCACCGTCGTTGCCGGTACCTGGCACCAGGCCAACCGATTCGCGCCCCTCCGCTTCTTCGATCGGCAAGGTCACGAGGTGGCTTTCAATCCTGGACAAACCTGGATCGAAGCGGTTCCCGCCAGTTCCTCGGTATCGTGGAACTTCCATTGAGACGATGACGGTGTGAGCAACCGGCATGGACGCCGACTCCGAGAGCGGAAGCGAGGGCGCCGGCCGCTCCGACCTGTTCACCGCATCTCCCTTTTCGCCCGTGTCGGTATGCTGGTCGCTGGTGCGGTCCTCGTGGTCGGCGGCATTGCCCTCCTCGCTGGCGGCAATTCTGGAACCGCGGAGCGACTGGGGCGTGTGGCTGGAATCCTCATCGTCATCGGACTGGTGCTGGTTGGGGTGGGGGCAGTGGGACGGATGTAGGGTTCAGAGACGCTCGATCACGGGGACGCCAAGGACACCACAGGCGTTGATCAGCACGTCACGCACTGTTCGGACCAGCAATAGTCTCGCCCGCCGCAAATCCCGTTCCGCGGTGAGAACTGAACAATCGCGGTAGAAGGCATTGAAAATGGTGGCCAGGTCGAATGCGTATTCCGCTACCAGGTTCACTGCCAGCCGTCGTGACGCGGAGGCGATCAGCTCTGGATAGAGGGAAAGATGGAACACCAACCGCTTCTCCTGTTCGTGTTCCAGGAGGGCTGCATGGGCCCGGTCGATCTCGTCGGTCAAAACTCCGTGCTCGGTCGTCGCGCGACGCAGGATGGCGAACATCCGAACCAGAGCGTACTGAACGTAGAGCGCCGTATTGCCGTCATAGCTCACGACGTCCGTGACGTCGAAAACAATGTCGCGGAGAGGATTGTATTGCACCATAAAGTACCGGAGCGCTCCCACGCCCACGGACTCCGCGATCTCTTCCATGTCGGTGTCGGAAAGATCCTGGCTGCGTTTCTCGCGGACTCGCTCGAGCGCGACTTTCACTGCCTCCTCCAGCACGGCATCGCCCGAAACCGATGTGCCTTTTCGTCCGCTCAGCTTCCCTTCAGCGGTACTCACCAGTCCGTAGGGAAGGTGAGTGAGACGGTCCGCAGCCTCCTCGAATCCGCCGGCGCGGAGCCCTTCCTTCACGGCCTCTTGTGGTCGCGTCTGGTCCACCGCGATCATATTGATCACTCTATCCGGCACCGGTCGCCGGCGCTCTTCGCCATGGAGAGACGTGGACTCGAGTATAGCTCCATTTGGTTGTACCGCGAACTGAACGTAACGCAGACGATCTTCGACCACGCCGAACTTCCACATGTGGTATGAAATGTCTTTGCCGACATATGTCGGCAGGCCATTGGAGCGAATGAGCACTTCGCGTTGAGGCTCTGATCCGTCCGGCGGCGGCGGAGCCGTTTCGATCACGAGAGCGCCCTTGAAGTGTCCCTCGGTTGATTGGTACACGCGGGGGGAGACAAGCAGGCGTTCGATTGCATGTTGAAAGATGTGAGAACCGACCAGATGACTTTCCCAGTTCAGGAGATCGTAATAAATGCCAAGCCGGTACGCCGTCTGAAGCTGTGCGCTCAATATTTGCTCTACGGTGCCGTAAAACTCGCCGGCTTCGAGCGCGTGCATGGCGCGCATGATACCGGCCTTCAGTCGCTCGATATTCTCTAAACGTGCCTCGACGGAAAGTCGCTCGGTCTGGGAGAGCTCGCCTTCTGCGAGCCGATGACGCAGTGCTGCCTCGCTCCCCAGTTCGGCATTGATTTTTACGTAGGCGCGCCCGGCGAAGTGATCGAACTTTTCGTCGGGAAGAGGCTCCTCGGGAAAGGCCTGTAAACCGAAGACAGATTGTGCTGCTTGCATTCCGGTGTCGTCGATGTAGTTCTGCACCTGCACGTCGGCGCCCGCGAGGCGCAGCAGCCGAGCGACGACGTCACCGAGGACGGCATTCCGAGTGTGACCGATGTGCCATTCCTTGTTGGGGTTGACCGACGTATGCTCGACAACGATATGCTGCGGATTCCCGCCGGGGCGTCGACCATACTCCTCACCGACGGAACGGATTGCGTGCAGAACGTGGGGGGTGAACTCTCGGTAGTCGATCCGAAAGTTGATGAACCCTTTGCCGGCCGGCTCACTGGCACTGATGAAGCGGAACTGGGCGGGATCGAATTGAGATGCAATTTCTTCGGCGATTAGATGTGGGGCCCGTCGACGTTCTTTGGCCAGGGTAAAGGCGACATTGGTGGATCGCTCGCCGAACTCGCGTTCCGCCGGAACACTGAGTTGGACCAGGTCAACCGGGACTCCAGCGGAGAGCAGAAACGCATAAATTTCCGCATCGACGTCAGCCAGAGGATCGAGACTCATGGAATGCAAACTCTCCCAATTCTTCGCATATGCGTACAAATCCGGGAAGTAGCCACCCGGCGCTAGCACGTATTCGGTTTCCATTGATGGTACTGGGTCGAGCCAGTATGACTCGTGAACGGCAGTGCTAGAATCTGCCTGATCCGCACTGGGCAATCATCCATTCGACGATGCCGAGTGATCGAGAACGTAGTAGAGGAGATCTGGGTGCTGCTCTCCGACAAACGAATCCTGGAAGAACGAGAGCGCGGCAATGTGGTGATCGAGCCGTTCGAACCCAGGCAGTTGGGCACCAACTCGTACGACTGCCGCTTGGGTGAGTGGTTCTTCCAGCCGACGAAATTCCTCGATGTCGTGGACTTCACCGACGAGGAGCAGGCGAGGTCGTTCTGGGGCGAACCAGTTCGAGCTGACGCCGCCATCGCGGTGAAACCGGGCACCACCATCCTCGCGCACACCCAGGAGGTAATCGGTGCGCGGAACGGGGTAACCACCACGATGCATGCCCGGAGCAGTATCGGCCGATCGGGTCTCTCCGTGTGCAAGTGCGCCGGCGTTGGCGATGTCGGGTACGTATCCCGCTGGACCATGGAGATCAGCAACCACACTACGTGCACGATCATCCTTCCGATTGGTCTGAGGATCTGCCAGATCAAGTTTGATTATGTTGGTGAGACGCTGAAGGAATATCGTGGCAAATATGGACAACAGGCCGAGTGGACGCCGTTCGACATGTTGCCGCGACTGTATAACGATTGGGACCTCGAGCGTATCAAGATCCAGGTTCATCCCGCCGGAACACTGTGAAACTGCTTGACGACGTCGAGACCCGACCGTGTACCCGCCATCCGCGCCGTCAGACGGCTCTCCGCTGCGGCAAATGCGAAACCCCAATCTGTACCAGGTGCATTGTCCAAACTCCGGTTGGTGCTCGCTGCCGCGATTGTGCGCAACTTCGCCGCCTGCCCCAGTTCGATGTCGGTTGGAGCTTGCTCGCGCGCAGCAGTGCGGCTGCACTCGGGATTAGCCTCCTGGGATGGTATCTCCTCTCATTTGTCGCCTTTCTTCGATTCTTCCTCGCCATCGTCGTCGGTGCCGCCGTTGGCGAGGCAATGAGCCGGCTCGCCAAGCGGCGAACGAACTTGACGCTCGAAGTCGCGGCTGTACTGGTGATTGTTCTCGGCCTGGCAATCGTGGACACTCTTCGATTCGACGACCTCTGGTCGTCCTCCGGCGCCGGTCAGGCCGTGATACTGTCGGACGCGATCCCGGTCATCGTGGCGTCGTTCATAGCGGTCATCAAGTTGAGGTAATATCTCTCGACCGTCGGCAGAACCTACAGCACGTGTGCCAGCACGAGTCCGATAAGTATCGCAACGATCAGGATGAGAATCAGAGCGATGATCACACTCGACCAGCGCAAACCAGTGGCGGTGTGTTCCTGTCGGATGCGAACGACATTTTGCTGCGTTGCAGCATCGAGCTTGCGTGCGCACTTCGAGCAATAGGCCGCGCCGGCCTCGTTTTCGGTCCCGCATCCCTGGCAGGTAATCATCAATCCTCTCCTCTCCTCGATAATACGTGTCCCACCGACTTCATGACCTTTGACTACAATGAGATAGCGAGCGCCAAGAGGTGTCAGTGCATAAACTAGTCGAAGGACGGCTGACCCGTCTGCGTCCCGCGTCCTGGGGATTCAGCCCGTCGGAACTCGAGCAACGGTATCGATGGAGCCAGGACGATGTGCTCCAGTATTGGGCCGGCACGATTCCCGGTGGCCGCAACTTTAACCAATTTCGGGAAACAGTCGGACACCGCGATTGGCCAAACGACGGACGCCGGATCAGTTACGCCATTTTGACACTGCAGGATCGCTTGATCGGCATGATCAGTTGCTACAACATCGATCATCGCGGCGAGGTAGGAGAGCTGGGAATTTATCTGGGTGAACAGGACACCTGGAATCAGGGTTTCGGCAGTGACGCTGTTATTACCTTTCTGCGCCACCTTTTCTCCACTTTGGGCTTCCGTGAGGTGTTCCTTCACACCTACGAGTCCAACGTTCGAGCTCAGCGAAGCTACCTGCATGCCGGTTTCACCGTCACCGACAAGCGCCGCCGCTATTCTCCCCGTCTGGGTTACCACCAGGAAGTGAGGATGACGGTTACCGCCGATCAATTCGAGCGGTTACACGGCCTGGCAATTAGCTTCTCTGGTTCGTAGAGTCTTTCATCGAGATTGATGATCTCGGGGCATGAATGGATTGCGCACTACGGTCGTGTCATATCGTTGACCGTCGTTGAGGTCCTCTGACCAGACAGTTCGGGCCCCCGATCGGATCGCGGTGGTGAGTATCATTGCGTCCCAGAACGAGACACGCCACCGATCCGCCCCGTCAATTGCAGCTAGCACGTCCTGGTGACTCGGTTCGATGATTCGCCAGGCAGTGAGATCGGACGTGATCGATCGAGCATCGGCGGTAGAAAGAGGCTGCGGGATTTTTCTCGTCAGCGCGACGAACAGTTCTTGCAAAACTTGTACGCTGATGACCCCATCACCCGAATTCCAAAGTCGATCAAGTAGATTAATTGCCCACTCCTGCTTAGGTCCGGACGTCCGATCGTAGGCGTAAACGAACAGATTGGTATCACAGAACTCAACGCTCATGGAGTTCTGACCGATCCCAGGTGGTCGTCCCGTATGTCCCCAATGGGAGCCCTTCCCGCATCAGCATGATCTGACGCTCTTTCGCCGCCTGGTAACGAATGCGTCCTTCAACCTCTTGCTCCAAGAGGAGAGCAATAAAGCGGGAAAGGGAAACACCCTGATCTACGGCCATGTGTCTAATCTCTCGAAGCAGGTATACCGGCAAAGACACCGTCACGTTTTGCTGCGCCACTGGTTCCTTTGTTTTCACAATTTCAGTGTATCACGTAATCCGTGGCGATCGCAGAGGAGGACTCAGTTGCTGTCATATACTTCATAGGGCGCCCAAACGGGGATCTCGCCGGGAGGACATGATGACCAATGCGTTGGATCGGGTCGCGCTCTATTTGCAGGACAAGCACCCCATTCGCGAGGGGATGGAATACGCTCGCTACGCCGAGGAGCGAGGGTTCGATGCCGTCTGGCAGGCGGAATCTCGGTTGGTGCGGGATGCCATCGTCCCGATGGCGGCCTATGCCGCGGTCACCGACCATATCCATGTCGGCAGCGGCGTCATCAATAACTGGACGCGTAACGCTGCTATCGTAGCGGCGACCTTTTCGACGCTCGACGATCTGGCCCCCGGCCGGATTCTCTGCGGCATCGGCGCCTGGTGGGAGCCACTGGCCACCAAAGTTGGCGTTGATCGACGCAAGCCGCTCAAGGCGATGCGCGAAATCATCGAGGTGGTTCGCCGCCTGCTGGCGATGGAGATGGTGAGCTATGACGGTGAGTTCGTTTCCGTTTCCGAGATCGAGATTGACATCGTGCATGGCGATCGGAGCCCCAAGCAGGTGCCCATCTATATCGGCGCCACCGGCGATCAGATGCTCGAGCTTGCCGGCGAAATCGGCGACGGCGTCCTATTGAACTACCTGGTGTCGCCGCAGTACAACGAGCGAGCGATCGCTCGGGTCGAGGCCGGGGCCAGACGAGCCGGCCGGTCGCTCGATGCGGTGGACCGTCCCCAGTTGGTGGTGGTCTCGATGGATGCCGATCGGGAGCGTGCGCTGGATAATGCCCGCGAACTGGTGACGCAGTACCTGGGACAACAACCACACATCATGAAGGCCAGCGGCGTGAGTCCAGATCTACTCGAGGAGATCAATCAAATGCTCACCTGGCCGGCGACCGAAGAGCAGATTCGTCACGCCATGAAGCTGGTTCCGGATGAAGTGGTGCAGCTGATCACCGCTTCAGGCACTCCCGATGAGTGTCGTGCCAAGGTGCAAGAGTATGTCGACGCCGGTTCAACCTGCCCGGTACTGTATCCTCTCGGCGATGATGTTCGCCTGATGATCGATGCCTTCGGAAACTGACCGCCCGCGACTTGCCGTGATTGGCGGGACCGGACCGGCGGGGAGGGGACTCACGCTTCGGTTCGCCGCTCTCAGCTTCCCGGTCATTTGCGGCTCGCGTTCCCGTGAGCGGGGACGGGAGGTGGCGGAGGAATTGCGATCCACCCTGGGGGACGTGAGCATCGAGGGTGCGTCCAACCTGGATGCCGCTCGTCAAGGAGACATCGTGCTTCTTACTATCCCCTACGAAGGTATGGCCGACACGTTGCCACCCCTGCGTGAAGCCTGCACCGGCAAGATCGTCATCAGCGCCATTGTCCCGATCGAGTGGCGGGAAGGGAAGCCGATCGCATTACGACCGGAAGCAGGATCGGCGGCCGAAGAGGCTGCTCTTCTGCTCCCCGGGGCACGAACGACCAGCGCGTTTCAGACCATCGACGCCCATCAGAGCGGCAATCTGGATTATCGGCTCGATACCGATGTTCTGGTGGCCTCGGACGATCGCGAGGCGCGCCGGGAAGTGGTGCGCATTGCTGGACTTCTGGACGGGGTACGTGCGCTCAGTGCCGGGAGACTTTCCAGCTCCCGCTATGTGGAAGAGGTCACGGCGCTACTGATTACGGTCAACCGAATCCACCGGGTACACAGCGGATTCAGATTGACCGGCATCGAGGCCTGATGCGGTCGCTCTGGGTCGATCCTGAGGTTCAGCGGTATCCTCCCCTCCAGGACGACATCCGTGTCGACGTGGCCATAGTCGGCGGTGGGCTTAGTGGAATTGGCGCCGCCTATGCCCTGCGCGACTGCGGGTTGGCAGTCGTGTTGCTGGAAGGCAGCACCGTCGGCAGCGGAGCGAGCGGTCGGAACGCCGGTTTCCTGCTGGCAGGACCGGCGATGAGTTACGACCATGCCGTCCAGGTCCTCGGTCAGGACGTCGCCGAATCGGTCTGGCGGTTCACGACGGAGAATAACGCCCTTATTGCCACGATTATTGAGGACTGGGAAATTGAGTGCGGCTTCCTGCGCCGGGGAAGCATGTCTCTGGCGACATCCGAAGAGGAGTGGGGCGAAATGCAGGTCTGTCTACGCTCCCTCCACCGCTCGGGCATCAGCGCGGCCTCCGTTTCGCGTGAATGCCTGCCGCGTCCATTCGATCGACTGTCCTTCGGCGGCCTCTACTACGCTGGTAACGGCGAGATGGACCCGGGCCGATTTCTACTGTCGGTCTGCGAGCATCTGGCTGGAACTGTTCGGATCCATGAGCACACTCAGGTCCGGGCGATCGAATGGGACCACGAATGGCATCTGCGGACTCCCACCGGGAACGTACATGCTCGTCAGGTGATCATCGCTACCAATGCATTTACGCTCGGCCTCATCCCGCGCCTGCCAATCTCCCCGACACGCGGACAGGTCCTCTCCACGCTGCCTCTCGATCGCGTGCTGGTCCCGTTCCCGATGTATGCCAACCGCGGGTATCAGTACTGGCGTCAAACCGAGGAAGGACGATTGGTCATCGGCGGTTGGCGCGATCTCGACGTCACTGGTGAGACCGGAATTGAGCTCGAGCTGCATCCTGAGATCCAGTCCACTCTCGAGAACTTCGCCACCCAAATCGCGGGCGAACGCGTACCGATCGAATACCGTTGGTCCGGAATCATGGGGTTCACCCCGGACTCGCTCCCGTTGGTCGGCGCCGTTCCCGGCCGGCCCGGAATGTGGATCGCCGCCGGGTATTCCGGTCATGGCGTATCCATGGCCTTTAACTGTGGCATCGAAGCGGCCCGTGCGCTGCTGACCACGTCCGGGAGCCCTGATGTGCCTCGATGCTTCGATCCCAGACGATTTAATTCATAGGTCTTCCGGCTGAAAACGCTGTGGATGGGGTGGTAAGCCGTTCAGTTTTCCGCCTCGTATACGCCACGAAGGCGGCGGCAGGTGTCGGGGTAGCTGAGCACGTCGGTCGAGTCGACCCACTGATCCACGGCGCCGATCCTCGCCGCGAGGTTAAGCACGTAGCCGTCAATGCCCTCGGACAGTGCGTGCGCGAATCGATCTCCGTGGATGACACGGAAAGGCCGCGAATGGAAAACCGTCGGTTCGGCGGGCAATGCCTCCGTAAGGTTCAGATCGTTATGCATGAGAGCGACGATGCGGTATGCCTCCCCGAGCGCCGCTTCACGTGGTACCCAGGACGAGGCGGCGAGCGCTGACGACAGGTGAGGAAGTAGCGTGGGGCGCAGTCGAGTTGGGCGAAGGCGGTTCCAAGCCACTTGCTGTAGGGCGCATAGCTCCGTTCCATCAGGAAGCAGAGCAGCATCAAGTCCCGTACCAGTCGGGACGTAATGATGCGAGAGCCGAGGTCATCGCCGGCCTCGGCGCACCGTCCGGGGAACGCTTCCTCCTGACCGATTCGACCCCACTGGGCGGCGAGCAAGGCACGCCAGAGATGGTCGGGATACCACTCCAGTGCGGCGCGCATGGGAACCAGGACGGCCAGATCGTCGTGGAAGACCGCTCCGTGCGTCAGTGTTCGGAGACGCTGTTGGGATGTGGTTAGCCAGTCATAATCGGAAAACTGCAGGGGATTTGCGATTCCGATGTACCCCGTCAAAAAGGTCGATAGCGTGGTGATCTCGACGCCATGATTGATCGGTCCGTGGTTCACATAGCGGAGAAGCCGTGACCCGTCAGCCTGGGCTTCAGTGAAGTTCGTCGGGTAGCCGGCGACGGTCCTGGGCAGCTCGGCGGCCAGCACGTCGTTCATACGCGACCCGTGCAATTCGAGGTCGACCTCGGAGAGAAATAGGAGAAGACGAGGACCCCAGGCATGATCGCGGGAACGGGGAGTGTCAAAGCCAAGAACTTCGGAGCCGGTTCCGAGCAGGCCCGCAGAATACGGGAGACCGCGGAACTTCCGACGCAACAGGGGACGAACCGCCTCGCCGTAGAATCTGCGACTCAGCTCGATGCCGGGCACAAAGGCGCTTTCACTGTCGACTGTAGTCACCCCGATCGTGTCCACTGGCCGGACAATGCTCGCTACGGCCGAGAAACAGCGTGATGGTCACGTCGATTCAGGGAAGAGCGATCTGCCGGAGCGCCCTCTCGGCCAGAACTCGGGCCATTCGCTTGCGATGAAAGATGGTGCCGGCCGTATTGTCCATCGGCTTTGCCTGCCTGTAGACGGTCTCCCCAGCCGCTTCGATGGCACCAGAGTCCAATTTCTGGCCGCGCAGAACCTGCTCCGCGTTGGTTGCTCGCTCGGGATAGGATGCAACCGCGGTCATCACGATCCGGCTGTCCAACACCGTACCACTCTGATCCCGGTGCACCCAGGCGGCGACACCGACCAGCGGAAAATCGAACGACTGCCGGATACGAAACTTCTGGTACATGCAGGCTCCCCGGGGTGCGGGCAGATGGACCGCGGTCACGATCTCGCCAAAGTGAAGCGTGAGCGGAGTCAGCCCGTCGTCCTGATAGAGGACCTCAACCGGCACGCGCCGAATTCCGTCCGGTCCGGAGATTGCGACGTCGGCGCCCAATGCAATCAGCACCGGGACGGTGTCGGCCGAAGAGACTGCCCAACAACGGTCCCCACCGGGCGCAACCCTGCAGATCGGACTGTCCTTCTTCATGCAGAAGCCGATTCCCTTTCGCCAGTCATACGACTGGTTGTAGTAGTTGCAACGCACATCGAGGCATACGTTGCCGCCGATGGTGGCTACCGCCCGCACCTGCGGAGTGGATACCAATTGCGCGGCGTGGGCCAGCGAGGGGTAGCGAGAGAGAATGAGCGGGTGGCGTTCGATCTGCCGCAGCGTGACGGCGCCGCCGATCGTCAGGCCGCCCGGGTCTTCATCAGTTGTCTGCTCTATTGACCCCATTTCCGCCAGACGGCGGATTCCGATCACGTGTTTTGGCGTGGTCAGGCGGTGCTTGATGTTCACCAATAGATCGGTGCCACCGCCCATGAGCGCGGCTTCATTGCCGAACTCGGCAAGCATGCTGGCGGCCTCCGTAACTGAAGCCGGTGAGTGGTACTCGAACCGCGTGAGTCGTAGCATTGACTACTCGGCTGGAACCGCGCGCGGCCGCGTAGACTTGCGCCGGCTCTCGAGGGCACGCAGAATCTTGTCCGCGGTTATCGGTGTGGCATCGAATCTGATACCGATGGCGTCATACACGGCGTTGGCAATGGCGGGAATACATGGCGCCAGCGGTCCCTGGCCGACCTCCTTGGCGCCAAATGGGCCCTCGGGATCGTCGCTTTCCACCATCATCGCCACCAGATCGGGGGTATCGAGGCTGGTTGGAATCTTGTATTCCAACAGGGACGGCTGCTTGTGGAGGCCCTTGCGAAAAACCTGCTCTTCGACCACGGCCTCGCCGTAGCCCATGTACATGCCGCCCTCGATCTGACCTTCGCAGACGACAGGATTCAGGGCTCGGCCGAGATCGTGGGCGCAGGTGAGCTTTTCGACGGTGAGGATACCGGTTTCGAGATCGACATCGACTTCGGCGACGGCGCAGGTGAAGCTATAGGCGGGTGACGGGCCGACACCTGACCCCTTGTAGTCACCCGCCAGACGAGGCGGCGTGTAGGAGCCCACGGCAGCGAGCGCGCCGTGCTCCGCCTCGGCCAGTTGCGCCGCCTCGGCGAACGCAATTTGCTTGGCGGTGTCCTCGGTGCAATAAATCATGCCACCGGCGCCGTTGACTTTCTCTACTGGAACCTGGAGTGATCTCGGCCGCGGCGGCAAACACCTGATCGCGCATGCGACCTGCTGCCTGCTTCGCAGCATTGCCGGCCATGAAGGTCACGCGGCTGGAATATGAGCCCAGGTCGACCGGAGCGAGATCGGTGTCGCCGGTCACCAGGCGGATGTCCTCTACGTCCACGCCCAGCTCCTCGGCGACCACATAGGCCAGCATCGAATCGGAGTCCTGCCCGATGTCGGCGGTGCCGCAATAAACCGTCACCCCGCCGCCGCGGTCGACTTTGACCTCGCCGCCGAATGTGGCATCGGGTTCCAGTAGATCGGAAGTCCCGCGCCACTGAGATAGACGCTGCACGCCAGGCCGATGCCCTTGCCGGCCGGCAGATTACCGTGCTTGCGAGCCCAGCCGGTGCGTTCCACGGTGAGGTCAATCGCCTCCTGGAGGCCGCAACTCGTTACCCGAAGATGGTTGACCGTCCAGGTGTTCGGCCTCGACCGCGTTGCGCTTCCGCATTTCGGCCGGATCGAGGCCGAGCTCTTCGGCGAATTTGTCCATCTGGCACTCAATAGCAAACCGGGGTTGTACCGTACCGTGACCACGCTTGGGCCCGCAGGGAGGCTTGTTGGTAAATACTCTGCGTCCCTCAAACCGGTAGTTGGGCACGTCGTAGGGCAACGTGTTCAGAGCACCGGTGTAGTAGGTGGTGGCAATGCCATACGATCCATACGCCCCACCATCCAGCGTGGACTTGAAATCCATGGCCGTAATCGCTCCGTCCCTGGTCACGCCAGTTCGGATCCACATCTTCACCGGATGACGGCCGCGATGACAGTAGAACACTTCCTCCCGGCTGAGGGCGATGAGCACCGGTCGCCCAGCCAGCCGGGAGAGTACCGGAGCCACGACTTCGTGCGAAAACGCCTCGCTCTTGCCGCCGAAGCCGCCGCCGACCGGCGGCACGATCACGCGGATGCGACTGGGAGGGAGATCGAGGGCTTTGGAGAGTTCACGATGGAGGTAGTGCGCCGTCTGGGTGGACGACCACACCGTGACCTTTCCATTTGGCTCCCAGTTCGCCAGAACTGCGTGATTTTCCATCGGCACGTGCGAATTGCCCTCAAAGAAAAACTCGTCCTCGCGAATGCACTCGGCCCGGGCGAAGCCGGCGTCGAGGTCGCCAAACTCCAGCGTCACGTCCTTCTGAATATTCGCGGTGCGGGTCCAGTCGTGAATTCGGTCTCGTTCCGGGTCGATTGCCTCTTCGATCGACATGATTGGTTGGAGCGGTTCGTACTTGACATCGATCAGATTGCAAGCCTCTTCCGCCACCCACTCATCGATCGCCGCTACTGCGGCCACCGCTTCGCCGGCGTAGCGAACTTTGTCAATGGCGAGCGCCGTCTCGTCCTGACTGGAGGGAAGGATACCGAACTTGATCGGAAAGTCTTTACCGGTGACGACGGCGAAGACGCCAGGAAGCTGTTCTGCCCGCGACGTATCGACCCTCAGAATGCGGGCGTGGGGATAGGGACTGCGCAAGAGCCGGCCGTAAATCATGCGTGGCAGCTTCAGGTCATCAGTAAATCGAGCCGAGCCAGTGAGCTTGGCGAACCACTCGTACTTCAGGTTCCGTTTGCCGATAACGGCGAAGTCATCAGGCATCAGCCGACTCTCCGGGCGGGCTTCTGTTCCCGCATTTCTCGGGCCGCCAGCTCGACCGCGTCGATGATCTTGGTGTACCCCGTGCACCGGCAGAGATTGCCTGCCAGCGCTTCCCGGATCCCGTCGCGGCTGGGACTCTGGTCGTGTGCCAGCAGCGCGGTCGCGCTGACCAACATTCCAGGGGTGCAGTATCCGCACTGCGCGCCTCCAGTGCGGGCAAAGGCCCTCTGCAGCACAGAGGGTTCGCCGCGCTCGGCAAGGCCCTCAACGGTGGTCACGTCGTGGCCGGCGGCTTCCGCCGCGAGATAAATGCATGACATCACCGGCTCACCGTCGACCAGGACGGTGCACGCTCCGCACTCGCCCAACTCGCAGCCGTGTTTGGTGCCGGTGAGGTCCATATCCTCTCGCAGTACCTCGAGCAACGTCTTGTACGGTTCAAACGCGACACGAGTATGCTCGCCATTTACCGACATGTCGAATAGCTGCTTCACCTGGTTCTCCTGACGTTACCCGTCCTGATTGTGGTCTCTTCATCTTCGGCGCGGAGTCTGGCGATCGCTGCCGAGGTGCTGACGCCTAGAGTCTCCAGTTGTGCATCATCGAGGCTGGCGTCGATACCGACGACCCACATGAAGTACATCCCGGCTGATCGCCTGATGCCGGCAGCCACGGCGGCGATTCCGGGAAGATACGCTCCGCGTTCCACGGCATACCCTCTGTCTGTCGCCATCCTCGTGGCCTCGAGCAGGCTCGACGGCTCAATTAGCGATCGATCGGTGAACTGACGCGGCGGGTGAAGCGCGAGCTGACGAACCGCCTCCTGTTTGTCCAGCAAGGAGAGATACACCTGTCCCAGTGCGCCCGCGTGCACCGGCACTGAGCTTCCGATCGGCGCCGAGAGACTCAAACTCCCATTGACGCGCCGGCTGGCGAGAATGGTGATGCGCTCACCATCGAGGCGTCCGAAGAATGCCGATAGACCCGAATCCAGCGGCAGGTCATGCAGGGCTACATCGGCGATCTCCAATAGGTGTTGATCACGGGCGCGATCGCCCAGGGAGAGGAGATGGGGGCCGAGCACGTACCCTCGACCCGCCTCATCTGCAGCCAGTAGCTGCTCGCCAAGCAGCGCGGTGATCAACCCATGGACGCTGCTCTTGTTGAGGCCGGTTCTGCGGGCCAGTTCCGAGACTCCAATCGGTTCGCGCGCCTGTGACACCGCGTCGAGCACGCGTACGATGCGTGCCACTGCCGGAACCGTAGCGCTGGCGCGCATGTTTGGCGTGACGAACGAAACGTTCTCCATATTGAACGCTACATCGAGGGCGATGCCCGATGCAAGGGAAAATCGAGATGCATTGAGAGAACGAATACGTCTGCTGCCGACAATCGCTCTCTGGTCGACGCCGCGTAACCGACATCGTACTATTGAGAAATCCGCCGAATGTCGGCGGAAAGAGGATGTGATGCCCGAGTCACCACTGGCGGCCGACCATTCGAGCACAACTTATGACTGCAATCGTTGGGAGGGACGGCATCTGGATACGATCGTGCGGACGATTGCCTACTCGGACATTTTCGATTGTCCCCTCACCCCGAATGAGATCTACCGCTATCTCGAAACCGACGGGGTGTCGCCGCTTTCGATCATGCGTACAGCCATTGGTGCCAGCGGACCGGACGGCATACTACGACGGGACGGGGACATGTTCGCTCTCCGCGGTCGGGAGGAGATTTTTGCTACTCGCCGGCGGAGGCAAGCAATTTCGGCCCGACAGTGGCCGAGAGCTCGCTTCTGGGCCCGATTGATCTGGGCAGTTCCGTACGTGCGTATGGTGGCAGTGACGGGTGCGCTGGCAGCGGACAACGTCGAATCGGACGGCGACATCGATTACTTGCTCGTCACCCTCCCCGGACATCTCTGGACGGCTCGGGCCGGTGCCGTTCTGCTGTGCCGCGTTGCCGGCCTGTGTGGTGACCACCTGTGCCCGAACTATCTGGTAACTACCGCATCGCTTCGGCTGGGGAATGAGAGCCTGTATGGCGCCCGCGAGCTGGCACAGATGAAGGTGCTGCATGGCGGGGCCGTAGCGCAGACGCTGTTAGCAGAGAATGGATGGCACGTAGACTACCTACCCAATGCAGGAGGGCGTCCGGATCCGCCCGACGATCGTTCGTCCTGGATGCTCGGCGCCTTGAAGCACTGCGGTGAGGCCCTACTGGCGACGAGGTTGGGGTTGCGGTTCGAACGATGGGAATGCCGGCGGAAGACTACCTGGCTCGCAGGTCTTTCGGAGAGTGACGAGGAACAGTACCGCCCCGATATATGCAAGGGGCATAATCGGCGACATGCGGAGCGTACGCTGGCAGCGTTCGCGGCGCGCCTGGAGAGGATTGCAGAAGGGCACGAGGTTCAGGAAACGTCCGCAGTTAACGGCGCGGAGCGTCCGAACCGCCGGCAGCGTAGCGTTCATTCACCCGCATGATGGCGAGAAAGTGGTCGCCGAGATCGCGCGCGACCGGGAGCTTCCCTACCTCGGCATCCAGTCGCGTCAGTAGCGGCGCAACGCGGCCCAGACGCCTGAACCCGCCGATGAGATAGGGAGGAGGCGCCAGGCAGCAGAGGCTACGATACCGCTCCTGGACGAAATACGGCTCCAGTTCGCGCGCAAAGTCACCCGGGAAGTAATAGCGTGTCCAGATGAATCCATCCTCCAGCGGTACCGGAATGGCCCTGGCTGAGTACCGCCGTCGCGCCCCGCTCAGTTTGCCGCGCAGGCCGAAATAGAGAATTTCCCAGGGGCAATCGCGCCCGATGACGGATGCCACCAGCCGGCCACCGGGTCGCAGGAGGGAAGCGATCACGACTGCGGCACGCTGCAAGTCGGGCACGCAATTCAACGGCCCCAGATTCGAATAGATGGCGTCGAACCCGTTTCCCCAGCGGGCATCGAGTTGGTGGATGCCGCCCTCGTGAACCGACACGAAGTGTTCCAACCCCTCGCGCTTCACTCGACGTTGGGTCGCTCTTACCATCTCGGGCGACCAATCTATGGCCGTGACCTGATAGCCTTGCCTCCCCAACCGCACGGCGTCGATCCCGGTTCCGCAGCCGAGATCGAGTAGTCGTGAGCCGGGGGGAACCACACCGGTGACCGTACCGATCAGTTCGGCCCTCATGTATTGAATCAGTTCGTTGTTACCGGTGGGCCCGTCGTACTCCGCGGCTACCGCATCAAAAGCTCGGCGGGTGTCTCCCAGCCGCGGGTCAATATCCGTCGTCATCGAGCCCGGCTGTCCCGTTCATTGATCCCCAGGTCAGAAGCAGATCGAGTACGACCTGCAGGCGCAACGGTGGTCACGTGCAACGGAATCGACGACTGCGGTACGGTGCCCTCATTGTCGCGTGCGAGACGGTTGAGGCGGTGGCGATCGATCGGCAGCAGCGAGAGTCGGGCTACCGTTTTCAACGATCCAGACAGGTGATGGGGGCGCCACCGGTTCGGTCGCGCGATCACCGAACGGAGCTCATCGCGAAACCGGCGGGCGCGAAATTCGCGGTGGACGATGACATGTAGTCGCCGATAAAACTCGGTGCTGTACGGGCCTTGATACAGCATGGCGAGATCGGAGGAGTCGCTCCAGTTTCGTTTCTCTCCAAGTTCACGCTGGACTGACGCGTGGAACGGCGTGCCGGGTAGCGGATATGATACCGAGATCCCAATGTCGTCCGGGCGGCAATCTCGGACTAGCTGGAGCGTGCTGTCGATCTCTTGGCGCCCCTCGCCGGGATAGCCGAACTGGAGAAAGAACCCGACCTGAATACCGGCGGCGTGCAGCTTCTGTGCCGCCAAGCGAATCTGCTCGACGGTGGTTCCTTTCTTCATCGCGTCCAGTACCGACTGCGCGCCCGACTCAGCCCCCATCCACACGGTGTGAGCGCCTGCTCGCCGAAGGTCATCGATAGTGGTTCCGCGAAGCAGGAGGTCGGCGCGATGGAGGCTCTTGAAGGGTATCTGCAGATTTTCCGCCTCGAGCAAATCGGCGAATCGATTGAGCCATTTCGGCTGCAGTCCCATGATGTCGTCGGCGAACCAGAGGTGATCTGGTTGATACCTGTCTTGCAACAAACGCATCTCCGCCACGACGTTTTCCGGGCTACGGGCGTTGTAGCGCTGGCCCCAAATTGGCTTGGCGCACCAGGTGCAATGGAATGGGCAGCCGCGCGTGGTCACCAGATTCATCGAGAAGTAGCCATGACGAGTGCGCCAGATCGATCGATACCGATCGACATCGATCAGGTCCCAGGCCGGAAAGGGCAATTGATCCGGATCCCGAATGTCCGGCCGGCGTTCGGTGTAGCACGTTTCCACTGACGACTCGGACGACTGGTACGCCAGTCCAGCAATTGCCGACGGCAGGGAATCGGATCGGCGAGTGAGTGCGTCCAGGAGTTCCCGTAGTGTTAGCTCGCCCTCACCGATCAGGACGTAGTGCGCTCCGGCCTCGAGGTACAGCCCAGCATTGTCGGTGGCATCGGACCCTGCCACGATCACCGTGCATCCGCGGTCTCGGGCCGCTCGAATCATGATCATCGCCGCCGCCCGCATCCGGGATAGACACATCTTGGTTAGATAGTTGAAGTTGTCCTCATAGAGAACGGCGACCTCCGGTCGATGCCGGTCGAGCGCCGATTCCCAGTCAGTCTCCGAGTCGGCCAGCATGGCATCGAAGAACGCGACGGCGTAGCCGGCGGATCGAATGTAGCTGGCGGCGTACATCGCCCCGAGGGGCGGATATGGCTGCATCCCCTGCCACTGTTTGCTGTCGAACCGCAGAAAGTAGGACTGGCCGATAAGTACGTCGGCATTCATACCATTACCTACGCTTCCCGGATACCCGGTCCTCAATACAGACTCGTGGGGCCGCCGCTCGGGCATAGAGCTGAACGAGCTGATCGGCAGTGTGTTGCGCCAGATAGCGATCCTCTACCATCGCTTTAAGTGCGTCTCCACGTCGTTGACGGTCGGCGGAATCGAGGCCTTTCAGTACTGCCTGGGCCAGCGCCTCTGGATTGCCGGTTGGAACCACCAGTGCACCTGCTGCCGTCAGATCGGGGAGAATGCCCACCTGGGTCCCCACCACGAGCCGGCCACACAACGCTGCTTCCAGTACTACCGCGGGTTGCTGCTCGTGAAGTGAAGAGAGGACGAAGACGTGACATCGTCGATAGAGACCGGCCAGCGCTTCTCTGTGCACGTGCCCATGGAAATGGACGGCCTCATCCAGTCCCAACCTCGTCACCAACTGTTCGAGAACGGCCCGGCCGGGACCATCGCCGGCAATGTCGAGTCGAGCCAACGGCTCGACCATGCGCACCTCTCGAAACGCCGCCAAAAGCGTCTGCTGATCTTTCACCGGAACCAGAGAGGCTACGTGCAGGATGTGGAACTCATGGTCGGGCCACCCGGGAGTGCCCGCGTCCGTTGCGAAAAGCGAGCGATTGACTCCCCAGACCACGTGCTGCACTCGTCGGTGCGCTTTGCGCTGTCCCCGAATTCGGTCGGCCCGTTCCGCATCGATGCCCGATGCTGCCGTGATGTCGCGCGCGTAGCGAAGCGCGAACCGTGTAAGCAGCCGGTTCCAGCGATGCAGCTCGCCGCCGTACTCGATGTCGGGCAGCGCCGCCAGTTCGCCGCCCATCACGCTCACGACGGACGGTCGGCGGAGTACCCAACCGGTGATGGTGGCGAAGAATCCCGGCTCATCGGCCCAGACCCCGTGGACAACATCGAATGGAGAGCGGCCGTGTTCGATGGCGATTGCGAACAGAGTCCGCAACCCAAGCCAGACGCGACTGAAGCGCCGCGCATCGTGGCCTCCGAGCGCGTGCACCTGGGCGCCATACGCGTGATACCGATCGGAACGGAAGGGATAACGGAGGGCAAAGACGTGGACCTCCGCTCGCTGGCTCAATGCGCGCACCACATCAACCACCACGGGGATGCACCAATCCCCTTCCTCGGAGCTGAAGCCAGGCACAACGATTGCAATTTTCAACGTCCTTGTTGGCTGGTGGTGCGCACAACGAACAGCGTATAGCCGCCGCGCGACCCGATGAGCCGCAGTCTTCCAGTGTCGAGTAGATGGCGGTAATCCCTGGCCGGGTCCATAGTCGCCCACTGCGTCGCCATATGGTTGACATTGAGGAAGAGATACACAGGAGACCGAGCGGAGACGTATCGATCCACGCCTGCTGGTGACAGTCCGTAGAGTTCGACGGCATGGAGGTGGGTGCGAAATTGGATTCCCGGAGTGATTTCGAAGGTGAGAAGTGTACTCGTGGCCGGAACCTCCGCCCGAACCCAATTGATCGTCGATACCTCCCCGGCCTGGGCCGATGCTACGACGGCAAGACCACGCACTGAGCCAACGGAGATGGCGAGGATTCCGAGGCCAATCGCGACCATGGAGAAGGCTCGGTACAGCCCGTGCAGATGAGCGCGCAGTCGCACGCACCCGAGCCCAGCCAGGATGGCAATTGGCGGCGCCGATGCCAGCACCCATCTTGGGTCCTGCCAGGGGAGACCGCTATCGAAGAGCAACAGGGCCAGCGGCCAACCGGCGATCAGGAAGATGGCAGCGTTTTCCCCCTTCCCGCGCGATGCGCGATATCGCTCAGAACTACCGGTCTTGGACTGGAACCAGGCACGACGCGTAAGTTCGATGCCGGCCAGGACGACGGGCAGGACGAAGAGCGGCGTGAAGAAGTCGGTTCGAAACGGTTCGGACACATAGAAAAGGACGTTCGGGATACTGTACTGCAACAGCCCATCGGAATTATGGAAGGAGTGGCGGAACAGATTCAGGACGGACCAGGAATCGCCCTGGAGGGACAGATTGCCGAGGAAGGCGGCTGGACGCACTCCATCGGCGGGGACGGTAAAGGCAAAGAAGAGCTGGACACCGACGATGAGGGTGGCGGGAAGAACGCCTGCGATGGCACTCTGAATGCGGGTGCGCCACGATATGTGGAGGAGAGCTGGAAGGGCGACAGTAACCCAGACGATAGCGAGGACCCCGTCCCCCCACCACGAGACGATGGCGTAGGCCATGGACCCACTGGACACGACCAACCACGACAGGTTCCAATCCGACCGGCGTGCCTCGAGCCACCGAACCAATGTCCAGGCAGAGAGGAGGGTACAGGCGAGTGCAGTCATATCCGACATGTCCGTCACGGCGAACCGGACGAAGTAGCCGGAAGCAGAAAGCATCAAGGAGGCGAGGATACCTGTCGTGCGGGCGTCTTTCGAGTCCACGCCGGCTACACACAGTCCATCGCGAGCCAGGAGATAGGTAAGACCAAGCGCCAGGACGGCGGCCAACCCACTCACGACCTGGCCGGCAGCAGCATTGGCGCCGGTGGCGAACGAGGCCAGAGCCGCCAGCAGCGGATAGCCCAACGGTAAAAACGATGAGGTCAGTGGAGTTCCGTGGAGCAGCGCCTGACGGAGGGGTCCGACCGCATAGCTCAGATAGGCGTACGGATCCTGGCCGTAGAGACCATCGTACCGCCGAATTACGATCATCCAGCCACCCAGGACGATCGCCGGTAGCGACAGGAACGGCAGGCGCGCGCGCCATTCCCCAAGCGGCGACGAGAGCGAGACCGCGCTGACCATACTCCTGGCGCGGCTAAGTCCGGAGCCAGCCGCCGCTGGCGAAGCCGCTAATCCCTGCCAGCGTGCCTGTCCCCTCTTCTCCTCGATTTCAGCTTTCGCCGTCATGTCGGGTAGCTCAGAAACCCGTGGTCTCGGGACGTTGGTACTTGAACACTCGATGCAGTGCTCGAAGCTCCACCGGATACCGATACCAACCGGTGGCCCATCGCCAGCTACTGGCGGCACGCAAGGTGCGGGCGCGGGCGCCACGCAGACGAGGGTTGGTGCTGGTCGGGTAATAGGCATTCAGCACGCGTTCGAAATCACGAACCTGCGCTCGCAGACTGTCTGCCAACCACGGCATCGAAATGCTCCGCCGTTGCGAGAACTCTTCCCACTCCGGCGAACACCAGGCTTCCAGGGATCGGGGAAAGGCGAAACCACTGGCCTGCGCTTCCTCGTACAACTCGCCGGCGAGTGGGACCGGCGTATACATGTACATGATAATTTCGCTCGCCGGATTGACCCGCTTGAGCTTCTTGATGAACTCGATGGTACCGTGCACGTCAGCCTCCGGATCCGGTGGACTGCCAAGCACGAAGGAGAACTCGGGGATAATGCCGTGGCTGCGCATCCGGTCCGCCAGTTCCAGCGTCTTGTCGGTCGACATCGTACCGCCCTTGTTCATCCGTCGCAGCGTTTCGTCAGCTCCCGATTCGGCGCCCATAAAAATCATCTTCAACCCCGATCGGCGCATTAACTGCCAGCTAGCATCGTCATATTTGAGCAGCGTATCGATGCGTCCTTCACCCCACCAGGCGAGATCCAAATCGCAGATACGTTCAGCGAAATCCGCCGTTCGGCCGCGATGCACAAAAAAGTTATTGTCAAAAAACTCGAGGGCATTGATTTTTGCTTCGGTTACCAGATGGCGCGCAACGGCGGCCG
This sequence comes from uncultured Chloroflexia bacterium, assembly GCA_963731225.1. Lineage (GTDB taxonomy): Bacteria > Chloroflexota > UBA5177 > UBA5177 > UBA5177 > CAVSUG01. The sequence goes on along the minus strand of CAVSUG010000002.1, from coordinate 758,713 downwards.
TGCGCTCGGCGGACTGTGCCAACCAGCGCCCGTCGACCATGTTGACAACCGCGCAAAAGTTGCAAAAGAACGGACAGCCATAGCTGGAATGATGAGAGAGAGTGCGGTCTCCCAGCACCGTTGGCCGGACGTAGCGCTCGAGTTCGAGCCGATGATAGGGGAAGTCGGGCAGTCGATCGGGATGGGGCACGGTTGCCACCGGGTTACTCCGCGGCTCGCCTGAGTCGGGGTCGCGAAACGCCAGACCCTGAAGCGACCTAACATCCGCGCCGTTCCGCATGTGCTCGAGAAATTGGCAAAACACCAGCTCCCCGTGTCCGCGGATGACGTAGTCCACATACCCCGCCCGCAAGGCCACATCCCAGTGCTGAGTGGGGAAATAGCCGCCCCAGACAGTGATGAGTCCAGGGTACCGCTCCTTGAGGGCGCGAGTATGCGGAACCGCCTGCTTCAATTGCGGTCCTGGCATCACCGTGACCGCCAGGACATCGGCTGCCGTTTCCCGAATGGCACCATCAACCGCACCGAAGGGATCAGCTTCTAGATTGCCATCCACCAAGGTCCACTCGATCTCGTCGCCCAATACAGCGCCCAGGGCGAGGAGAGAGAGCGGCAGCACTGGCTTCGGCGTCGCCGCGTTCTGCGGGTTGTAGAAAACGACTTTCAGTCGTTGCCGGGCTTCGGTCACGCGCCTGGTCCGGGGCGTTCCGGTCGCAAGTCGATGACGGCGAGGCGCTCGTTCAGGTAATTGCGCTGCCAGACGAGACGCAGCCGTAAGCAGTGAGCACCGGCCAGCGCGCTCAGCGGTCCTTGCGCATCGGTCGACAGCACCACGAGAGCGCGACCGCCGGGAGAGAGCCTTGTCGGTAGTTCAGACAGAAATCGTTCGAACACACCATCGGAGCGCCAGGCCATCTCGGCGTCATCCCGCGGTGCGCCGACGTAGAACGGTGGATTGAACAGGATGAGATCGAATCGCTCCTCGCCCACGGATTCGAACAGATCGCCCTGACGGACGTCGATCCGGTCGGATAGTCGGTTGATGTGCGCATTCAAGGTCGCGCACCGCACCGCCTCTGGATTGAGGTCAACGGCCACCACATGCGCCCCGCGCCGCGCCGCGAATACCGCGCCAATGCCAGATCCAGTACCCATGTCGAGAACCCTGGTTGCCGCGCCACAGGGCGCGACGCGGAGCGTTCGGGCGAGGGAAACACCGGTACGGAAGAGACAGGGATTGAAAACCCCAGGAAGCACCACGATCGGAACCCCGTCGACGCGCTCCACGACCGGCCCGCCAAATCGGCGCCGATGCCGAAGTTCGAAGGTCCAACGTAAACGCAGGCGCGCGAGACTGGTTAGCCACCAGGGCCCGGGCGACCGCCCTAACCAGGCAGCCGACGGCTCGATCGAACTGGTTGCCGGATAACGGAGCCCTTCAGGTCGCGGTATCCTCGTCGTCACGGAAGACATCTCCCTGGCAGAAGCCAATAACTTTTGGGCGGACTTCCGAAGGAAACGGAAGGAGGAACCACCCTGCAGCCGCTGTTGGATTCGCTCAGACGATTGTACGCTCAGTCGTTACGCCGGTGGGGCCGAACGAGATCCGTTCCCTAGCTCAACAACGCTGCAGCGTACACCGCCGCGGTTTCCTGCGCGCATCGCTCCCAGGAAAAAAAGCGAGCTCGCGTCTGGCCCGCTGCGCGCATGGAGCGGCGCAACTCGTCATCGCCAACCACCCGAGCGATTCCGTCGGCCCAGAGCTCCGCTGCGCCCGGATCGATGAGTAAGGCGGCTCCGCCCGTTACCTCACGAATTGCAGGAATGTCGGATGCAATGACGGGCACTCCTGCTTGCATCGCTTCCAGAGGCGTAATGCCGAAGCCTTCATTCCAGGCAGAGTGCACGAGAGCGGTGCAACCGGAATATAGGTTCTGGATTCGGTCATCGGACACATACCCCTCGAAGCGAACTAATCGCTCGATTCTCAGGTCATGGGCAAGGGTAAGAACTCGGTCAATGTCCGGAGAGTGGTTCCGGGCGACGTTCCCTGCGATGACCAGCGGGAGCGAAAGTCCCCGACTCTGGAGTATGCCGAGTGCTCGTAGGAGAACCGCGACGTTCTTCCGCGGCGTGAGATTGCCGACATAGAGCAGGTATGGCGCACTGGCACTCCGGCGAGGAGAAATCTCGGGCCTCGGCTTTGGGGCAAGATACGTAACTGCGATTTTTGCCGCAGGTACATCGTAGCGGTCCATGATCTCCATCTTGACCGCGTGCGAAACCGTGATGATCTGACGAGCGCGTCGCATTGCGACGGGTACCAACAGCGACATTCGCGCCGCCATCGATCGTGGTAACCATTCGGGGTGATGAGCGAAGGAGATGTCATGCACGGTCAGAACAGCCGGGCAGCGAAGCAGCGGTGGAAGAACGTACGAACCGTGATAGAGATCGATCAGATCGCGCCGGCATGCCAGGGACGTGATTGGGACCCGCAGGAGCGCATGCCCGAATGGCAGGACGTGCAGTCGATGCCGGCCAACGGGGGTCCCGGCAACGACATAGGCATGCACGGTGACACCGATTGCTTCGAAGCCGGCCAGTAACCCGGCGGCGTAGGTTTCATTTCCGGTCCGACCGCTGCCAATGCTGTGGGCATCGAACCCGATGTTCCCCATGGGTGTAGCCGCAGAGCGTATCTGGGACGGAGGGTTGGCGAGCTGCATGGTAGTGCATACGGAAAGAGTTTCATTCCACCGCGACCGGCAATGGGCGCGGTAATGTCAGCACCGGCGGTGCAACGTTCCGCCATGGCTGCCGTCCCGTCGCCGCGCAGCAGCCTCACCCTCGTGCTGGCCGCCTATGCTGCCAGCAATATGACCGCCTATGTCCGCGACGCGACTATTGCGGGACGCTTCGGTGCCGGCGCATCGACGGACGCATACTTCGTGAGCGCTCTGATTCCGACGCTGCTGGCCACACTGTTGATCTATGAATCGCTGGTGCCGGTCTGTTTACCGGCCTTCGCGCGCCTGCGGTGGCCCCGGGACGGGGAGTCGAGGATGGTCGGCCAGGTGCTTTTCGGGACGGGCATCGTGCTCATCGCCATCTCGGGGCTTCTGATACTCGAGGCACCCGGTGCGATTCACCTCCTGGCCGCCGGTTGGAGCCGGCAGGAGGTGGCCACCGGCGCTCAACTGTTGCGCATTACAGGTGGTAGCCTGGTGGCGCTCGGCCTGGGCGCACTGGTTGCCTGCGTATCCAATGCGCGCCACCGGTACCTGGCCCCGCCACTGGGGCTGGCGGCGTCGAATGTAGTTGTCTGCATCGCCACACTCGGGCTTTCGCACCGGTTAGGGATCTTTGCCCCCGCCTGGGGGCTCCTCGTTGGTAGCTGGTTGTATCTCGCAGTCCAGGCGGCTGCTCTTCGACGTACCTGGAGTCGCGATGCCGGCGGAGAAGCAGCTGCGGGCGATCGTCCTCTCCAGATCGCGGCGGTTAGGTCCGTCCCTGGAGTACGCCAGGTCCAAATGGCGGAATTCCTGCCGGCGCTGCTGCCGATGTTGCTCTTCGCCGCCCTGGCGCAGAGCGTGCCCGTGGTCGAGCGCTGGCTTTCTTCAGGATTACCTTCCGGACAGCTTTCCTATCTGACCTATGCCGGCAAACTGATGATGAGTCCCATTCTGGTCATTACCGCCGCTACCAATCTGGTATCGTTCGTCGGTCTCAGTCATGGGAATTCAGGCGATATGTCAGCATATCGGCGAGAGCTGGCGCGTGGCGCGCGGGTGACGAGTGGGCTCCTCCTATTCGCGACTCTGACACTGATCTTGTTACGACGTCCGCTGGTAGCGCTGGCGCTCGAACGCGGACACTTCGGCGCCCATGATGTTGCAATTACTGCCACTCTTGTCGCTATCTACGCACTCGGTCTGGTGCCCAATGGCCTCTCCTGGCTGCTGTATCGAAGCTCTCAAGCGCAAGGTCGATACCGGGCTGCTCTCGCGGTGATTTCGCTGCAGACGGTGGGCTACATCGCTATTAGCGTGGTTCTCTTCCACCGCTGGAAGCTCTATGGCCTGCCGGCCGCCTTCGCCATCGGGCAGGTCATTCAGTTGGCATTGCTCGGTGCCGTACATTTCCGATTACTCAGGCCCGGGTTCCATGCCATTTGTCGCTATTCTGCCGGCTTGGTGGCGACCGTGGCTGTTTGCGTCGCCAGTGAAAGGTTGTGGGGCCCTGTGCTTCCAGTTCTCCTGGATAGAGGCACCCCGGGTGACATCGCCGCATTGGGACTGGGAGCGTCGTTCATCGCGGTCTGCTGCTCGGGCTGCGCGATCGTCCTCGGGATGCCGGAGGCGCACGATCGCCTGTTGCGACTTCGCGGGAAGCTGGAATCAGGTCAAGGAGTAAAAGCCGAAGAGAATGCCTGAGGCAGACTCTTATTACCGGGTGCCCCTCACCGGCCTGATTCGACTTGGCCAATCGTTCATTTGTAGATTCATGGGACTACGTGTGCTCGCGAACGGCCCGCCGTAATTTGGAATCCACCGGCAGTCGCGCGAGTAATGGGGGGATTCATGGCCGCGAACGCGGCAGTTATCCAGGCTGACGGGCTGGTCAAACGCTATGGTTCGCTCACTGCCGTTGATGGCGTGTCATTTACGGTGGCGGGCGGTGAAATTTTCGGACTACTGGGACCGAACGGCGCGGGAAAGACGACTACCCTTGAGATGCTCGAGGGGTTGCGCCTGCCGGACTCGGGGAGTGCCACCGTGCTGGGTATCTCGATCGTGGATCATCCTCGATCGATCAAAGAGCGCATTGGCGTGCAATTGCAGGGCACCGCCCTGCCCCCCAAAACTAGCGTCAGCGAAGCCATCGATCTCTTTGGCTCCTTTTACCGGAATCGGCGATCGACGTACGCGCTCCTGAACGAATTCGACCTCGTCGAAAAGGGCTCGGCGATGGCGGAATCGCTCTCTGGTGGACAGTTGCAGCGGCTTTCGATCGCGTTGGCGTTGGTGAACGACCCTGACATTGTCTTTCTGGACGAACCCACCACCGGGCTGGACCCGCAAGCCCGGCTCAATCTCTGGGGAGTGATCGAAGGCATACGGGAACGGCGTAAGACCGTACTATTGACAACTCACTACATGGAGGAGGCCGAACGTCTCTGCGATCGCGTCGCCGTCATCGATCGTGGTCGTATCGTGGCGCTCGATACCCCGGATCGGCTGATCGCTGCCCATTCTGCCGGGACTTCGATCGAGTTCGATACATCAACTCCAGATGAAACCGCGCTGCACCGTCTCCCTGGGGTGGATCAGGTGGAAATCGAGGGAGAACGGGTTACGCTTCACACGGTTACTCCCGAACAAGTGCTGGGCGGCCTGTTCGCGCCCACTCCGGCCGGTTCCGGACCTGCGCCGGCAGTGCGTGATCTCCGGGTGCGCCAGGGTACGCTGGAGGACGTATTCATTGCGCTAACCGGCAGAACGCTGCGCCCATGACAGCGTTCTTCGCAATCCTCCGTAATGTCGTCCAGAGTACCCGGCGAGACCGCACGGCCCTAGTATTTACCCTGCTTCTTCCCATCTTCTTGATGGGTCTTTTCGGGACGATTTTTAGCGGATCTGGTGGCAGCGTTTCCATCGGGGTGGTTGACCGCGACCACAGTGCGCTGTCGGCTGCGTTGATTCGCACGCTCGAGAGTCAACAGGGTCTGAAGGTTGAGGTTGGGACGCAGGCGCACGAGCTCGACCGTCTGAATCATGATGACATCGTTCTGGTGGCGGTAGTTCCCAGTGGCTTGCAGCACGCGATTCGGAAGCCGTCGCGGGCGCCAGCGGCGGTCACCGCCTATTTGGATCGCAATCAACTCCAGTCGGCCGCACTGGCGCAGGGAGTGGTGGCCCAGATCGTGGAAGGGTTCGCGCAGCAAGCCAGCGGGCAACGGCCGCGCGTCGTCCTCCGCGAGAGCAGCGTGAACACCACCAATGTCACGACGCTCGACTTTTATCTGCCGTCGATGATCGCGTATGTTGTGCTGATTGCCGGAATTCAAACCGTCGCGATCTCGCTGGTGGATCTCCGCGAGCGTCGCGTCCTTCGCCGTTTCCAGGCTACTCCGCTTAACCCTCTCCAGATTCTGGGAGGCCAGATCGCCGGCCGCACCGTAACCGTCCTCATCCAGGTAGTGGTGTTGATCGCCGTGGGACTGCTGATTTTCAAGGCACATACCCATGGCAGTTGGGTACTCGCCGGTCTGACCATCTTGCTCGGAGTGGCCTGTTTCGTTGCAATTGGCTTCCTGGTGACGGGTTTCGTCCGGACCAGCGAAGCCGCTCGAGGAATCTCGGCGGCTATTACCTTCCCCATGATGTTTCTCTCTGGAATATTCGTTCCGCTTAGCCTGCTACCCATCGGGCTACAGGATGCGGTTCACATCTTGCCGCTCACCTACTTGAGCGATGCGCTTCATCATGTGCTCAATGACGGTGACGGATTGAGTGCTATCTGGGTGGACCTCCTCGTACTCGCCGGCTGGACGGTGGCGTGCTTCGGCATCGCGGCGAAGAGATTTAAGTGGGAATGAATGACCCGGGTCGTTTATTTTTCGCGCCCTACCGCTGGAGGAGCTTCGCCGCTCGGATCCCGTTCGGGCGGCGGATGAATATCGAAAGCATCCGCCAGTCGCACGAAGAGATTGAAAAGTGATCCGACGTACACCGTCTCGGCTATCTGCGCGTCGGACCAACCGGCTCGCCTCAAGCCGTCTACCTGAGAATCGGTGATGCGATAGGCGTGGCGAGTAAGCGTTTCGACGAATTCCAACAGTAGCCGTTCAGCGGGGGTGACGGGTGCGCTTTCCAGGTCGCCGTCGCGCAATGCGTCGGCGATCGGGCCGTATTGCTCTCCCTGCAACTGCAGGAACCAGGTGTGACTGCTGAGTCAGTAGTGACACCGATTGAGTGCCGAGACGTAGGAAGCGATCATCTCGTGCTGGGCGCGGGACAGCGCTCCATCCGAGAAGTGCATGGGCGCGGCCGCCATGATGGCGGCGAGAAAGTCAGGACGCTGGCTCATAGTGCGATAAATAGCCGGCACGTCGCCGGTTGGACTATTTTCTCGAGCCACGGCATATAGGTCGGCGAGCAGTCCCTGGGCATCAGCGTCCTCTACCCAGTCGATGCGCGGCATCTCCGACCCCTCTCCAAACGTCTCGTCCTTGATGCCAGTATGACAGGGCACCACGAACTTCACGCCGACCCGGTCGCGTTCTCCTTTATCCTCGTCAGAACAGCCGCCCGCCATTGAAGCGCCAGCGCAGTGCGAAGATCCGCAACGGACCCTGGGCCGTCAACCAGAGCAGTACCCAGACCGTGCCGAAGTGAATCGCGAATGTGGCGAAGTCAACCTGGATGGGGGCTAGCGCGTGCCAGCGGTTGGTAATGAATTGCAACGCGACCCAGGTCGTGGCCCCTTCATTCAGGCCGTTGAGTAGAGCGAACGACGATGGCCAATCTCGGTCCCAACGCAATTGCTCTAACCAGTAGTAGATGGCATCCCAGAGGAGTCCGAGGACGAGGACCACACCCAGAGTCAGAAATGTGACGCTGTAGACGGAGAGGACAGGGGCGCGGCCAGGAACCGGCAAGAACGGTGACACCAGTGCCGTCCAGGGCACGCCAACAACGAGCAGCAGCACGAGGCGAGTCTGAATGCGCCCCGATAGTGTAAGCGTCAAGGTGACATGTTCCGAAGCCAGCGCCACCACTGGCGGGCAGAACGCCAGGGACCGATCCGATGGCAGAACCCGGCAGCGGCAAGGTCATCGCAGATGATGAGGGCGGCATATTGAAGCCCCAGGAAAGAATCAACCGGGCCATATGACGATCCCAACACGAGTGACCCCGAAGCATAAGCGCGACCGGGTGCATTCCGAGTCCCGCGCAGTTCGAAGGTGGGCTCCGTCGCCAGGCCTCCGAGCGGATTGAGCTGTGCCTCTCCGTATTCGAGGAGATCTCGAACCACGTTGTCGTCGGCGAGTTCGTCGTCGAATCCGGTGGCGTCGATCAGGAAATCCGCCTCGACCTGTACCTCGGCGCCGTCCTGCTTCTGCAGATAGAGAAGAAGACGGCCGTCGGGAGAACGGTCGAGCATTGTTGCCTCTCCCACCAGTGCTCGATACCAGCCACGGCCGCTGCCCGATTCGATCTGCTTCCGCCAGTACTTTCGCCTGGGAGTGCTAGTCTCGCCGAGCGTCTTGATCGTCGCGCAGCGTTCGACTTCTTCGAGTCTGGCCACCGTCGCTTTGACCTGCCCGCCGAAGGCGGCCTTGGGAAAGTTAAAAGGTTGATAGGAGAAGCCCTGACCATAATCTCGTCGACGAAGCGAACGGGCGTCATTCGGGCCGGCGTAGGTGCGAAAGATGTGCACTATCTCGGTCGACAAGTCGTAGTTTTCACGATCATCGCACAGACGCTGGAGTATTCGCGAAGCGACGATCCCCCGTCCTCGTACGATGACGGATGCCTGGGAGTGCCGAAGTTCCTCGTAGATGCACTCGTGCGGTTCGTACGCGTTTACCGCCCGCCGGCAGTCTGCGAATCGGCTGCGATACGACTGTAGATCGGGGAGGATCCTCAACGTGCGATGCCCCAGAGCGAGATGCAGGTACCGGCATCGATATGCGGTCACCGGGGTATCCGGCTCCCAATCGGGCGTACGCTGCAGGACCACATAGCCTCCGTCGCGATGCCGACGAAAGGCGAATACTGTTCCCCGCACCAGCATCGTTTCCCAGCCCAGTCGACGGGCTTCGCGGGCGACCGAGCGTCGGACGGTATCCAGACGCGGGGTGAAATATTCCGTCAGCGTCGGCTCGCCCAGAACCGTCAGCAGCGGCCGAAGGCTTTTCTCGTGGCTGGCCTGACGCACGGCGTATCCTGGCCAACCCCAGATACCATCCATTGTCGCCTCCGATCCCGATCTCAGTCCGTCCCGAGTTGCAATCTGGGAAGCCGCGGCTAATCGCGAAAACCGATCGAATGGATGACTGTCGTTACTCAGAATTCGGATATCTCCTGGCCCCAGCCCCGCGATTCGCAGGAGTTGCATCATGGCCAGGGAGCCAAGTCCGCCGCCGACAGTGACGAATGGGACCTCGACAACCCGTATGCCGGGAACGGCCAGCATCCCATCGTCCCAGTCCGGCGGGCCAGGCACTTACTCGAGACTCCAATCGGCACCAAACGGGACAAGTCCGGCACGTCGGGCCACACCCTGGGAAGCCAGATTGCGATCGTTCATCGTGATGTATTCCACCTCATGCTCCGGCATCAATTCCAGAGTATAGCGGTGGCCGGTGACTTCTCCGCGTGAAATCGAAACGAAGTCGTAACCTTGACTGGTTGCCAACCGGCAAGGATACCTGTACTCTGGTCGTCATGGAACGAAGCACCAGGCCAGAATTCAGACGCGATCTCCTCCTTTATTGGCGAGACCGGTTCGCGGAGTGGGCGACTCGAGCAGCCGAGGTGATGTTTCCGATTCCGCCGGAGGACATTCATCGGGCCTGGGCGGAAATCGGCGGTCGGCGCGCGCTGGATGCGTCCTCGGCATCGCCGCGCCGGTATTAGGACTCTATTCGCGCCGCACCGTTGAGAGAGGCACTCCGGCTGCCGGCGAGCACGGGTTCCATCGCGGGTGAAGGATCGCACTCGATTGGCACCGGCTGCAAGTCCCGGTGAGCTGGTTCAGCAGCAGGGTCTGACTGTAGACACCGGGCAAAAAAGCGCTCGTACTGGTCGACGATGTTTTCCCAGTCAAAGTACCGGGAAGCGTGCTCTTGTGCCCGCTGACGCCATATTTCGACCTCGTCGGGATTGGCCAGCAGGCGAGACAGCACCGCTCCCAGCGCGGTGCTACCACCGCTTCCATTGTAAAACAGTCCAGCGTTGCCCATGGTCTCCCGGTTCTCTGCGATTCCGTTGGCAATCACGCAATTGCCCATGGCCATGGCTTCGACAATAGCCGGGTGCATGCCCCCTACCTCGGACGATTCGATCACCAGATAGGCATTACTGCAGAGTTCGCGATAAGCATGGCCAAATAGATAGCCAGTGAAGACGGTGGAATCTCCGGAACTCGACTTCAGCTTTCGAATATAGTCCTCTTGATAGGGAGCATCTCCCACGACGACACACTTGAAGCCACCGTCGAGAGAACCGCAGGCGTCAATCACATGATGTACGCAGTTCTCCGGCACCAGGCGTCCGACGAAGAGCACATAGCGGCGCGGCTGCAAGCGCAACGACCGCAAAGCGGCACCAGGCGCAACCGGGGAGGGCTCCCCGCCATAGCCGATGATGGCATCAGGCGCCCGGCCCAACTCGCGGGAATAATACTGTCCCACCACTGCGGAGTCGCTGATGAAGTGCGTCGGCAGTCGAGGTGAGAGTCGTTCGCACCACTGAATGTATCGTTTGGCCCAGCGCCCCCACTTCGCTCGTTGCCAGTCGCGCCCATCCACGTGAAGCACGACCACTTGCCCCGCGAGGCGGGGGATCCAGCTCACCGGACTGTTGCCCGCGTTTACCATCAGCACCAGGTCGTACCGCTGCGTCAGGGCGTGGACCGCGCAGAGCGTGGTGTGGACGATGGTATCCAGATGCTTGTTGCGAACGGTGCCAAACTTGACCAGGCGCACTCCGCGGTACTCGTCACCGGCGTATTGAATGTGGGGCGTCCGACAGTACGCGGTGACATCGTGTCCTCTCGCCACCAGGCGAACCCCGAGCTCCTCCATCAGGGTCTCGAATCCGCCGTAATTCGCCGGCACACCGCGACCGCCCATTAACGCAATGCGCATGTTTCCTCCGCTTTGGCGAAACGAGGACGGAGACCGGGCAATCTCGCTCCACTCGTCGGGATGACGCGGCGAAGGAAGCCCGCTTGCCTGCGAGAAACGATGCCCTCCAGGATTCCGAGATACACCCAGGGATACGCGAACCAGGTGGCTTCTGTTGCCTGGAAGGCCAGTAAGAGCGCCAGGAGACCGAGCAAGAGGCCGGCCAGTAGGGCCTTGCTGGCGGGCCGGGAATGTCGCCAGGTCGTGATACCGCTCCAGGCACTGAGGACGAGGGCACCGGCGAAGAACAGCAAGCCGATGAGGCCGCTGTCGTAGAGCACATGAATGGGAAGATTAGAAATCCAGCCGTCGTGGACTTGATCGGGTGGCGGATATCTGAAACTCTCACCGTAGGCGCCGACTCCCCATCCGAGAATGGGACTCTGCCGCCAGTGGGCGAGGGCGTTTTGGTAGATCTCCTCGCGGACCGTGAGGTCCCGCTCCTTGTTGAGCGAATCGAAGCTGGCAAGGCGCTGAATTAGTGCTCCGTTTTGGCTGGGTTCAAACTTGGGTAAGGCATGTTGGATGGGACGCAACAGAACGATGGTTCCGATGACCGCGAGCATCAGTACGGCGACAGGAATGAGTCGCAGCAGTTGCCCGCGGTCGGCGAGGTAGAGGAACACCGCGACGATGAGACATGCGGCCAGAGCGAGCCACGCTGTTCGGGCCCCGCTGACGACAACGGCGAGCACACACACAGCACATGCGGCCCAGATGCTCCATCGACGGGATGGAATAAGGCGGAACCGAATCCGTCCGGCACCGGCGGCGAGGGAAAGCGCCAGCAGCGCGCCGGCAGCCGCAAAGGAGCCGAGGATGTCGGGTTCCCGCAATGTGCCCTGGGGCAGCCACGCCTGTCCCAGATTGCCGGCGGCATGCTCCATGCCCCAATGTGTCCCCGCCAGCTTCCAGGCGGCGAATGCCAGAACGGCATAGCCGCTGACGATGGCGGCAGTTGTCACCTGGGCCCGAATTGCGGCGAGAGGCCGCCAGCGAGCGAGATTGACGACGATCAGGTATGTCGCCACGACCAGCAAGAGCTTATTCCAGAGAATGAGACTATGTCCGCGCTGAGGGGCGTTGAGGCCGGACGAGAGCAGTGAGGCGGCGAGCCAGCCGGCGAGAGGCACCGTAGTGACCGGCCAGACCCAATGTGCTCGCCCGGTCACCACGGTGTAGACGATGAACAGCGCGACGATTGCGAGCGCAATGTTCTCCGGATATACCGCCAGTTTTCCTGCTTGAAAGGAGAAATGATCCAGGGCCGCCATCACGATCAGCAGCCAGAGAGCGAGAGATGGGAGGTCGACTCGACCGAGAGTTCGATCGATGACCCAGCGTGTTGTTCGCGCCGCATTGCCGGTGGCGGCGGAATCCGCAGCCTGCCCGCTCTGCCGGCGATTGTGGAATCCATAACCCGTTTGCTCGGTGGGCGCATGGAATCCGTAGCCCGCCTGCTCCGTCGCACTCTGCCGTGGCGACACGATCAGACGACCTGATACACGCCTGAGCTTGTCACCTTCTTCGTGGCCGAGAGAGTGTTACTGGCCGGGACGTATCGGAATAACTTGCCCTTCGAGAGATGCAGCGCCTTGAAATTCCCCGTGGCACGCACCCGAATGCCGAAGCCGCCGCTGGTAGAAATCAGGAGCGGGCACGCGAATCACGGTAATCTGCGTGCCGCTGGTCGATTTGGATCCTGTTCCGATGAGAGCGTCCTTGGAATGTGAAATTGGGATCGAGTAGCTGCCGTGCGAAGGCACGATCTGGCACTTCACCAGAGACTTGCTGTAGCCGGCGGCCGAACATTTGGCGGCGGAGGCTGTGGCGAAGGCGTTCGGCGGCACCGAAACGGCCGCCGCCAGGAGCAATAGCGTACTGCAGATAACGGCGATCAAACTTGCTCGCATGTTCCAATACTCCTTCGATTGGCTACTGTTACCGGCGGGCCGAGGGGCGTCGGGAGCCCCTCTGTCCCACCGATGTAGTGATCTACGGTGTCCCGTTACAGAGGATGTCGTGCGTCCCGGAGATACCGGTACGGCACGTATGGATCCCCGGTGGGATTGGAGCGAAGAACTATCGTTGGAGCGCCAGCCGGCGTTTCGCCAAGAAGCCGGAGTCGAAGGATGCCATCTTGTTGGAGAGGTATCCGGATGGTCTCGGAGGCCCGAGGTCGCTCCCGGCCCACTGCCAGTTGCACCCCACGAGCCCCCTTGATGGTGGTCTGGAGGGAGGTGAGGTTCGAGCCCGGTTGACGGCGCACCGTCAGAGAGTATTCAGACGAGTCCGCGGCCAGAACCGCCGGAGGCAAGATATAACGAAAGCGCACCGTCAGTGAGCGTCCCTCGCGTACGATGAACCGACCAGCGAACTCGGTGAGACCGTACGCGGGCTGAGGAGCCCAGCGATCGGCGCCAGATTCAGCGATCAACCTGGCGCCCGGTGGTACGTACACGCGCAGAAAGTCCTGGTAATCGTGCTTGGTGCCCCAGAGTCCCCAGTTGGGACCACCGCCTTCCAGGTTGGCCGGCGATGGCGCCAGAGTATAGTGGATTACCAGCTCCGAATGGATCGTTAGGTCGGGCTGCACCGCTGCGGAATAGGTGACCGATTCGTGCACGTACGGATTGATCTTGTTGTACGATCGATTGTCGTCAACGATGGCGAGATAGTCACCACTCTGACGCCGCAGCCCGCCATCGGCGCCCAGTGCTCGAATCGCACGTTGAATTGCAGGCCGGCGATCGTAGACCATGATCTCCCGGTGCCGGATCGCCTGGTAGAGCGCCGCCCCTAAAGCGGGCCACTGGGAGAGCGGAAGGGTTTCCACGCGTCGGAGCATCGCCTGCAACACAGCAGCGAAGAATTGCTTGCGCACGGTATCGGCCGGACCATGTCGAATAGGCCCCTTGTAGTCGCCATTGATATATTTCTGGGCCAGAGCGGAAGCGTTTCGAGCCGTGACCCACACCTTGTAGCCGGGAAGAAAGACGGGCCCTGTACCACGAAGAATATCCGTCGTGCCGGTGTCGACAAAGTCAATGACCCCGTCGGCCCAGTGGCCAGTATCTTCGCCGTAGAACCAGCGCTCGAGACGGGCAGAGAGTGGAAAGTCGGGCGACCAATTCGAATCTGAGAACAGCCAATACTGTTCCGGCGTATACATGATCTCCGGTAGCGGCGGTGGCACGGAGGTGATCTCGTGCGGAAGTACATGGCCGTTGAAGGCACTGTGTATCGTTCCCCGATCGACGGTGAGATAGTCGCTGGCCCCGATGAACCCGCCGGTGGCACGCAGCTCCGCTGGATTTTCCCAGGCGAAGAGATAGTGAGCCTCACGAACAACTCCCAGCAAGGCCGGCGCCAGCGACAACCATCTGCTCGCTGCCAGCAACACTGGCGCCTCCCGCCGAAGTTTGGTGGTCGCCGCATCCAGGGTGCGATCGCCGGTGTTTGGTGGAACCGCGCTGATGGCAATCTCGGTGGCGTTCGCCTCGCGTTCCGAAGCCTCAAACTCGGTCGATCCGGCACGCACCGCGAGCGCCAGCCGCGCGACTCCGCCACTCTGGCGTCTTGCACCAGTGGCTACCCGAAACGTGGGTTCAAGTCCGCGCAGCAAGTCGAGCGCGCTTTCGCTGCCAGCGTATGCGGCGCTGGCGGCAGGCGCTGCGGCGGCAAGGGTGGGGCCTGCTAAAGGAAGGCCACCGAGGCGTGAGAGCAGAGGAGCTATCGGTTCGAGATCGGCGTGAGCCGTACCGAAATCGGTGCTTGCCCGCTGGAGTTCAGAGCGTATCATGGCTCGCGAGTGGAGTTGCGATATCGCGGCCGGAGTCGTTGCCAGTCGCAATGCGGATTGAGCTTCGTTCGCGCCCCGGCTAAGACTGGCCCGCGCTAGCAGCAGGTCGGTACCAATCAGGACGACGGCAAACAAGGCAAGCGCGCAGAACAGCCCGAGCACCCGCCAAAGGCGGACGGCGGTACGTGGCCGTCCAGCCGTTCGACCAGACGGAAGGGCGATTGCAATACGCATGCGGCTCATCTCTCTGACTGCCGGCCGTACCCGCCTTCGACGAGACAGCCACTAGCAAGTACCGCGTTGGGTTACTGTCGATCGCATTTCACTCCCAGCGCGATCGCAGACGGGCAGAGCGCGTAACGCCCTGCGGGGGCGGTTCGCCGACGTAGCGATGCGGATTATACGGCGTCGCCGTTTACCGAACGGCGCGAATCACTCCGCCCGCCGCTTGGTGCCCTGGCGCTCGGGCCGCCGTCAACCCTGTTTGCCGTCGCCATCGTGCTGGTTCTGCCACAGGCGGATCAGGATGTGCCCGGCCAGGCCGATAAACGTCAGCGCGACTGCTAATTCGATGAGCGTCGTCAACATGGCCAAATCTTCACCGCCCACTGTATCAGGCGGTCGCTGCCTCATTCTTCCAGCGTCTCCGCTTCTTCAATCGGGCCGAGCAGGTCGAACAACGCGCGTCGATCGCCCTCGACGGGCAGCCGGCTCTTGATGATCTCTTCGAGCTTGCGGCGTCCCTTCAGGACGCCGATGATGACCGCGCCCACCAACCGGCCCTCATAGAAGAACAGGGCGCGATACTTCCGCGTCTGCAGATTGACCTGCGTCTCGCGTTCAAGTTCGGGATGGCTTTCGGGCGTCAGTCCGAGGACGCTCAGCCGAGAGCCGAACATCGTGGTGACGTACGTCGGAACTTCATTGAACACGTGCTCGGCGCCGAGCATGTTCTGAGCGACGGTCCGCCCATGCGAAGCCGCATTGTCCCAGGTGCCCATCTGATTGTGATGGTTGACGATGACATCGAAGAACTCGGCGACGTCCCCGGCCGCATACACGTCGGGCAGTGACGTGCGCAGGCAGCTATCGGTGACGATGGCCTTGCGCGTCTCGATGCCCAACTGCTCGGCGATCTCGGTGTAGTACCGCAGGCCGATGCCGTAGCCGACCATGTCGGCATCAAAGCTGCGTCCGGAATTCGTGGTTACGCTCTTGGGGACCCCATTGTTGGAATCGATGCTCGCCGACCAGTCGTTGTACACGATCTCAACCCCTCGATCGGTGGCCAACTGGTGCACCACCTGACCTCCTTCGACGTCGAGCAAGCGACGCAGAAATCGGTCTCCTCGCATGATCCAGGTGGTGTGCAGGCCACGGTGCGAGAATGCTTCCGCCAGCTCGTAACCGATATAACTTCCGCCCAGAGCGACGGCACTTTTCGATTCCAGGCAGCGCTGAATCAGCGCCTTGGTGTCATCCAACGTCTGAAACTGATAGACGCCGTGGAGGTGTTCGCCCGGGATGCCGAGCGGGCGCGGTGTACCGCCAGTGGCAATGAGCAGACGGTCGTAGGGGAATTCTCCCTCGTTGTCGGTCTGCACCGTCTTCTCGTCAGGGCACACACCCGTTACCCAGGTGTTGAGCAAGAGCTTGACACCTCGTTTCTCGGTGACTTCCATCGTGCGCATCATGACGTTTTTCTCTTGCACACGTCCCTTCAGGAAGATCGGCAACGCAACGCGGTTGTAGAGCGGATAGGGCTCGCCCGCGATCAAGGTGACGTCAGCATCCGGCTGGAACCGCCGAATGTGCTCGGCGGCGGTACTCCCGGCGACGCCATTGCCGACGATGACGAAGCGGTTCGGCGATGCGCCATTCATTGCCTGGCGGTGTCCTCGTCGACATAAAAATAGGTGGCCGACCTGCGGGCGGCCACACCTGATAGTAAACGTGGGCGATGAAAGTGGCCAAGAGATCATCGCTCGGCACGCTGCCCAGCGATGTCTCGGGCGGGCGACGGCGGCTACAATGAGGACAGTGAGCAAAAGAGGTTCTGTTCATTCCATGGAAATTATTCGAGCCCACTCGATGGGGTTCTGTTTCGGTGTTCGCGATGCCATCGAGGTTGTGCGTGAGCTGGGTGAGGCTGGTACCCCGGTCTACACTCTGGGCGCTATCGTCCATAATCCCCAGGTGGCCGACGAACTGGAGAAGATCCACGTTCATGTCGTGGACTCGCTGGATGACGCCCCGCCACACTCGTTGATCGCGATCACCGCCCACGGCGCGCCGCCGAATCTGGCCGAAGACGCCCTGAACCGCGGCCTGAAGGTCATCGATACCACCTGTCCGCTGGTGACCAGAATTCAGAAGACGGCGGCGGACCTGGTCGCCCAGCGTTACTCGGTGCTGGTCTACGGCGATGCTGAGCACAAAGAGGTCAAAGGCATCGTCGGCTGGTCAGGCGGGAAGGCCAAGGTGATCATGTCGATGGCCGACCTCGAAGACTGGGAACCAACACGGCGGGTGGCCCTGATCTCGCAAAGCACGTCGAATGTGGAGAAGTTCATCGCGCTGGCCCGGGACCTGGTCGGCAAAATGGTGGCTCGCGGTGTCGAGGTTCGGGTGATTAACACTATTTGCCGGCCGACCAAGGACCGGCAGCGGGCGGTGCGAGAGCTCGCGTCTCAGGTCGATGTTGTCATCGCCGTCGGCGGCTGGGCCAGTGCCAACACTCGGAAGCTAGTCCAGGCCGCCAAAGAAGAGGGCGCTGACGCCTACCAGATCGCCACCCCGGAGGAACTCGACGCCGACTGGTTTGCCGGTGCCCAGCGCATTGGTCTTACTGCCGGCGCCTCGACTCCGGATGCGGTCATCGACCAGGTGGAAGAGCGGATTCGCTCCTTCCAAACCCCGCAGCCGCTGTCGGCGTGATCCCCCGTTGCATCGCCGTGGTGGCAATCCTCGGCTGGCTGCGGGCATTGCCGGCGGAGGCGGCGCCATCCGGTCCCTGGACCCCGTTAGCGCAGTTCTCCGGCAGTGGGACCTGCTCGGTTGCCGTCTCCCCGGATTTCGCCCAGGATCGAACCATCTGGGCCGGTACTCCCGGGTATGGGCTGTATAGTAGCCACGACGCCGGCAGGAGCTGGACCGGTGTCGATGTGCCGGACGCCAGTTCAGGCGCATGTCCGGTGGTTCTTTCACCGTCATACCAGGTTGATGGTACCGTGCTTGTGACCACCGACGAACCGTATATGTCGACCGACGGCGGCACGACTTGGACGCCCCTCGCCATGGCGGCGCTGCCCTCGGCCTACGCCTTTTCCCCCAATTTCGCTACCGACCATACTATTCTGGCGGCGGCGGATACTGGTCCCGTTCTGCGATCTGTTGATGCCGGACGCACCTGGACGCAGGTGGCGAACTGGCAGGATGGATTGCCTCCTGCCGGCCATTTCACCGTCGACCAGTTAAGCCTGGCCGCTTCGGGCCAGGCCCTGCTGGCGACCGACGACGGCGTGTTTCGGTCCGAAGATAGCGGTCTTTCCTGGCAGCCGGCCGACGCCGGTCTGCCGATGGTGCAGACCGTGGACCCGGCGACCGGCAAGTCATTTCGACGGATTCCGCCGGCGGCCGGAGCGGTAGTATCGGACCAATCTTCAGGCACATCGTATGTCATTCTGGACATCTCACGTCGCGCCCAACTGTTTTCCAGCGTCGCCGGCGCTGCCTGGAATTCAACCGCCAAGCCACTCGCCGCCAATGCCAGTAGCTTGATATCGGCAACCGGCCCGCAAGGGGCAACACTGGTCGTGGGCAGTACTGACGATGGTGTGTTCACGACCGACGACGCTGGCCAGACCTGGGTGCCGCTCGATCAGGGTCTGAGCGATGAAGATTTAACATCTCTGGCCGCCACCAATACGGCGCCGAGCACCCTGGTCGCCGGCGCTTCCTACGACGGCGTGTTTGTCCGGCCGCCGGGCACGACGTCGTGGACTACCGGGTACGCCGGCATGGCGCCAACCGATCCCGCCCTGGCCCTGCTACACGTCTCCGGTCATTCCGGCAGCACGCTACTGGCAGGCACCCTCAGCGGAGTCTTTCGGTCCACCGATGGTGGAGCGAGCTGGAACGCATTCGACGCCGGTCTCCCCGGTGAGCGGTCGGTGACCAGCTTTGCCACTGCCGGAAGCTCGATATTCGCCGCAACGCCCGGTGGTGTGTACCGGTCGCTGGGTGGAAGTGGAAACTGGCACGAAGTCGGATCTCATCTCATGCGCGGCGTGAATGCCAGTGTCGTCGCTGCCCAACCGAAGACTACCGGTACCCCGTTCGGGGTCGCCGCCGGCACGGAGAATGGACTCTTCTCTTCTCCGGATGGCGCTCATCACTGGCATATGGTGGTGAAAGGAGACATGAATATTGAAGCGCTGTCTTACTCTCCTATCGACGGACAATCCCTGTACGCACTGTGCGATGGACAGCTTCTGCTCTATTCGCCCGGACATCACCATGTCGTTGCCGATGTCCAGGGAGGGCTGCCGCTGGTAGCATTCGCCCTCTCTCCGATAAGCGGCACTCCGAGCTTGATTGCCACGATGTCGACCGCGTACCGTCGAAGCGGAAACCGCTGGGTCGCCACCATTCGCTTGAGCGGAGACGATCTGCCGGTTATGGCGTATGTAGGACGGACCCGAGTGCTGGTTGCCGACGGAAGCAATCTCCTCGCCAGCACCGACTACCGGCACTGGAGCGAGTATGCCGCGCCAGGAGAGTTCCCTATTGCCGCCCTGGCACCGCTGCCTGGCGGAGCAGCAGATGTTTCACTGGCCGGAGCGGGAGTCTGGCGGTTCAATGGCTAGCGCTGGTCGTTGCATCCTCGTTTTACTGTTCGCGCTGCTCGTTGGCAGCTCCGGTTTCGGCGTGTCGCTGACGGTGGCTCGCGCCGACGGCACCCTGACGCCGACGGTCACAGATACGCCCACGGTGATTGCGACCGCGACGCCGGTTCCAACGGCACCGTCAACCTCGACACCGGTGCCGCAACCGACTCCGACGTCTCGACCAACGCCGACACCACGGCGAGAGCACCGGACAAAGGCGAAGAACCCTCCCCGTAGCCAGCATCCAGCTGCGCCGCGTACGGCGATTCCGGCAACGGCAACGCCCCAACCAGAACCGTCGAAAACCCGGATTCCGCGTCACCGGCATCATCGCCGCGCCCACCCGAAATCGACTGCTACCCCAACGGCGACGGCGACACCTGAAGTGAGTCTCAACGCCGAGAACTCGGTGTTGCCGGTGACCTGCAATGGTCCCGCCACTCCGCTTGCCGCCCATCCGTTCCTGTCTCCTCCCTATCACGGCTGGACGTCGATCGTTTCGTACTTCGATCATGATTCACCGAACTTCGTCCAGGACGGACTGGTGGTTCTGGCCAATGGCACCGAGGCGAAACCGGACTCGATTCATCGGGCGTCGGACTTTCCCGCCTATTGGAATACCTCCATGAGGCAGTACCTCTATTACGACGGCCACAATGGCTACGACTACAACCTCTGGTACCAGCCGGTCTACGCGGCCGCGGCCGGCAAGGTCATTTATGCCGCCTGGGAATACGCTGGGATGCCGGCTCAAGGCTACGGTCAGATGGTGATGATCGAGCACAAGCATGGCTACGTCACGCTGTACGGTCATTTCAGCAAACTCCTGGTGAAAGCGGGGCAGCGGGTCAAGTCGGGGCAGAAAATCGGGATCAGTGGCAACACCGGACACTCCAGCGGTCCGCATCTGCACTTCACCGTGTTTCATAACTGCACGCCCACCGATCCGTACGGGTGGGCCGGAGGTGGTCCCGACCCGCTCGAGACTTTTCAAGGGGAGACGTCCGAATATCTCTGGCTCAAGCCGCCGTTGGTCGACAATCCGGCGCCAAACTGGCCGGGCAGCAGCAGCCTCAGCGTGCCGCCCGGTGAACGCATCGTGCTCCTTCGTCTCCCGTCGGTAGCGCAGGGAACCGATCGCTTCACCCGACTCCTTCGAGCCGAGGCGGATCGCGTTCGACTGGCCTTACGCAGTGACCGAGCTTCGGTGGTTATCGATCCGCTACGCGGAGCAGTGCTGGTAACCGGCGACGTGACCGCCAGTATGCTGTACTCGCTTCCGGGAGTTGTCTCGATCTCCTCACCCGGTACCGTCGAGGGAGATCGCGACGACGTGCTGCAGGCCCTGGCACGCGCCGCCCTGGTGACACAGCATCAGCGGCTGGTCCTGGGCAACTCGCCGCGATGGACCGGATACTTGCTGCGCTGGGACGGCAGAACGTTCCTTGTTGGTCGAGGACAGCGGGGCCAGCAGCTTCGGCTTCGGTTCTCCGGAGGACGGGGCGGAAGCAGTGCGCAACGGGTGAAAGCAGATCCAAAGACCGGGGCCTATGCGGTCGATCTCGGCGTCCTGAGTGGTGACGAATTCTCCCGGCTGGAGAAGCGACTGCAAGCGAGCAGCGCGCCTCCCAAGCAGCCGGCGTCACGATCGCGCCGCCCACATTCGAGCCGGCCGGCGAAACGGAACACGACTGCTTCGAGCAGTAGCGCGCTCATGCTCTGGCTTCTTGTCGCCGTGCTCCTGGTCGCCGCCATCGTGGCGGCAGGAATCGGCTGGCGACGCCGCGGCTCACCCACCGCTCCGATACCGTGATTCGGCATACTGAGAGAACAGTCGAGGGTATCGGTGCAAATGACTGGCCGCTTCACGACACCGAGTTGGGACGTAGCAACACTTGAGGAATCCCGGCATCGGGATGGTGCACGACGGTGAGTGGGGCCTGGAATACATCGAGAGTCTCGCGAGACGTTACGATATCGGCGCTGGGACCGTCGGCGACGATACATCCGTCCTGCATGACCGCGAGTCGAGCGAAGTAGAGAGCCGCCAGGTTGAGATCATGAAGCGCGGCCACCAGACCAAGTCGTCGGGTCCGCTGTAACTGCCGGAGCAACTCCAGTAGCTGGAACTGATGTCGCAGGTCGAGATGCACCGTCGGCTCGTCGAGCAGCAGATATGGTGTCTCCTGAGCCAGGGCCATTGCTACCGAGACTCGTTGCTGCTCGCCCCCGCTTAACTCATTGAATCGCCGGGTCGCGAGTCCGATGCAATCTGTTTCCCGCAGCGCCGTGTCGACCGCCCGATGATCGTCATCGGAGAGGAGCCCGAGCGTGCCGGTATACGGGGATCTTCCCATGCCGACCAACGTGTTGACGATGAAGCCAAGTTGGGGATCCACGTGTTGAGGAATGACCGCGATATGACGCGCCCGGCGCACCGGCTGGACGGCGGTCAATGGGCGCCCGTCGAGTAGTACCTGGCCGCGGGATGGCCTCAAGTCACCGGCGAGCAACCGGAGCAGCGTCGTCTTACCGCTGCCGTTCGGCCCGCACAACGCCACTGAGTCTCCAGGACGAACGCCGAAGGTCACGTTCCGAATGACCTCGGTCGACCCGTAGGCGAAGGAGACCTCCCCCGCTACCAGTCCGGGCGGATCAGACTCCGTAGTCACGTCTGCTCCGGCGAAGGAGATAGAGGAAAAACGGAGCGCCGAGCATCGCCGTGATCACTCCCAGCGGCACCTCCGTTGGCGCCACCACCACCCGGGCCACCATATCGCACAGGACTGCAAAAGTGGCACCGGCGAGGCACGATGCCGGCAAGAGCGTTCGGTGTTCCGGCCCGTAAATGAGTCGCATAGCGTGTGGGACCACAAGGCCGACAAAGGCGACAACTCCGGCGAGAGTCACTGCCAGGGCGGTCAGGAAGGCCGCCAGAGCGATAGCCCCAAGTTTCAATCGCTCGACTCTCAGACCCAGATGGGTAGCCTGGGACTCGCCGAGAAGAATCAGGTTCAGCGGATGGGCGAGAAACATCGCGAGTGTTGCTCCGGCAAGGACGAGGGGGGCGGTGACAGCTAACTGATTCCAGGCATCGATCTGCACACCGCCGAGCGTCCAGTCGAGGACCTGGGTCAATCGGTCGCCGATGTTCGGCCCCAGGAACGTGAGGAACGTGGTGGTCGAAATGAGAAATGAGCTGACGACGAATCCGGCAAGGATGAGCGTCACTACCGGCACCGTCCCACCCACGCGAGCCAGCCAGTACACGAAGAGGACAGTGAGTAGTGCTCCAGCGAAGGCAGCCACCTGCGTCGCGCCGAATCCTCCGACGGAGAATTGGATCGGCAGAATGAACACCGCCGTCACGCCGACTTGCGCGCCGGCCGAGGTCCCAATGACGTACGGATCGGCCAGAGGGTTGCGCAACACCGCCTGGAAAAGCGCGCCTGCCAGAGCGAGCGAACCTCCGACCAGGGCAACGCCCAGTACCCGCGGCAGGCGTATCTGCCAGATGATGCTCTCGGTAGCGGTGGACCAGGTGATGCGACCGGCATCCACTCCGGCTTTGTGCAGCAGGATGGCAACCACGGTCGACGGAGGAATGGCGACGGTTCCGACCATGAGGGCGAACACCAGAACGGCCAGAAGTACGAGAGGGAGCGGCGCGATTCGAAGCACGCCGCGAGCGTGCCGCCCGAGGCGCACGTTGGATCGAAGGACTGTATCCGCCATTACTCGATTCTCGCATCCTTGATTTGCCGGGTCGGCGCCGGGGGATCCGCCAGTGCGATCAGTCTATGATGATCTATCCCCAGTCCTCGACTTCGGGCGGCCGATATTTGACTCGTAGCGGCCCAGTGACTAGGTTAAGGGTGCGACGTAGAAGGAGCTTATACCTATGAGTGTATTTGGACGCATGAACACAATCTTCCAGGCCAAGATGAGCAAGGTCCTGGACAAAGCCGAGAACCCCAACGAGACCCTCGATTATTCGTACAACAAGCAACTGCAGCTGCTACAGGACGTGAAGCGCGGTCTGGCAGACCTCGTGACGTCAAAGCGCCGGCTACAGTTGCAGCACGACAAATTGCAGGTCGATCTGACGCACCTCGACGATCAGGCCAAGCAGGCGTTGGCTCAGAATCGCGAGGATCTGGCGCGCCTGGCACTGCAACGCAAGGTCAGCGTCCAGCAGCAGTTGGACAGCCTGGGGACGCAGATTACGAGTCTCGAGGCGCAGCAACAGAAGCTCACCGATGCTGAGCAGCGCTTGACCACCAAGATCGAAACTTTCCGCACCACCAAGGAATCGATCAAGGCGCAGTACACTGCCTCCGTGGCGCAGGTGAAAATCAGCGAGGCCGCCACCGGTATCGGCGAGGAAATGGCCGATGTCGGACTGGCCGTGCAGCGCGCTCAGGACAAGACCGAACAGATGCAGGCACGGGCTTCGGCGCTCGACGAACTGACTGCCAGTGGAGCGTTGACCGACCTCAGCAGCGGAGAGAACGACATCGATCGACAGCTCGCCGACCTTGAGCACGACGTCCGATGTTGACCGGCAGCTGGCGGCAATGAAGGCCCAACTCCCGAGTTCCGACCAGAAAAAGCTGGAGGCTTAACCATGATCGTGCGCGTTAGCGGGCTCGGTCAGTTCGAACTTGCCGATGACGCCGCGCATCGGCTGGCGGAGATGGATAGTGGGATCACGGCCGCGATTCATAGTCGGCGATGAAGCCCAGTTCCATCGGCTTCTTCATACCGCCATCGAATTCATTCGCTCAACGGGAAGTGAAGTGCCACACGACACCGTCTTGCCGTCACAGGTGATCGTGCCACCCGAAGATGTAAGCCTATCGGAGGCGCAGAAGTTTTTCCACGACGATAGTCTGCTGCACCCGCTCCCGGCCTAGGACGCTATCCAGCGCCGTCCAGTGGAATACCCCACAGGGCATACCACCTGGCCAGGTCTGCCTCAATATTCAGTTCGCTGCGCATGATCGCGCTCAGGCGTAGTTCCTCGGCGTTGTCCCGAGTCTTGTTGGCCGTCGGCACGAACGGGTAGAAGGCACCGCGTTTGTAGTTGTAGATCCAGTAGTAGGTGCGACCGGTCTCGTTCTTGAATTGCACCACCGCGGCGAGGAGTTGCTCGCCGAACCCGGAATCCTGGAGCTCGCGACTGATCATATGCACCGTGGCGACCAGATTGTTGAAGTCGGCGCAGTGGAGCACTACCCAATGGTAGCCATACTCGTCGGTGAAGCTCTTCCAATCGAGCGGAGCATCCTTGGTGCTTGCGGTCAGGAGTTGGTCGATCTCTGCTTGCAATTGAGCGAACTCGCCCGAACTGATCGGCTTGAAGGAGACCGCAGCTCCTCCTGACGGCTTGAGCATGAACTCGGTTTCGAGAGTAATCTCGGCGGTGGAGAGACCAAAGAGCTGATCGAGCTGAGACTTGACCGGTCGCGACCGGCCGAGTACCGCGTCCAGCCAGCTCACCGCTTGACCATGCGTTGTTCAAACCGCTGTAAACGGGCAATACGTTGCTCGGTGCTGGGATGATCGGAAAAGATGTCGCCGAGCGACTGGCGTGACGGCTTGGCAAAGTAGAGGGCGCTGAGTGGGGCGGCCTGGCGCAAATCCTGGGTAGGAATCCGCTGCATGGTGCCGGTGATGCGCAACAGAGCCGACTGAAGGTTTTCCGGCTGACCGGTAAGAATCGCCGACCCGCGATCGGCGGCGAACTCGCGATAGCGGCTGAGGGCGAGAACGAGCATATGACTGATCAGCGCAACCACTACGCTGACCAGCAGCACGACGACGAAGGCATTGCCGTTGTCACGGTCGTCTTCGCTGGCCAGACCGAACCAGAATCCCATCTGCACGATCCAGGCGGCCACGGCGGCGAATGAGCCGGCCATGGTCATCACGATCATGTCTCGATTGCGAATATGGGTCAACTCGTGAGCCAGCACCGCCTCCAGTTCCTGGGGCGGCAACTGCTGTAGCAGCCCGCTGGTCACGGCGATGACCGCGTGTTTCGGATTCCGGCCGGTGGCGAAGGCATTCGGCATCGAGCTCTGCACGATCGCCACACGCGGCATCGGCAGGTCTGCTTGCTGGGCCAGGCGCTGGACGATGTTGTAGAGATCCGGCGCCTGCGAGGCGTTGACGATCCGCGCACCGGCGCTGGCCAGAACCAGCTTATCGGAGGCGAAGTACTGGAAGAACAGTCCTCCCAATGGGAGAGCTATGAGAATGATGGCGGCGTGGGTGTAGCGGAAGAGGACAAAAGCGAACACGAGATACAGCACCGTGAGAAAGAGCATGGTGAGCCCCATGCGCGCCTGTAGGCTGTAGTCTCGTCCGTACCAGTTTTTTCGTGCCATTAACCCACCTCCTGTGGGTGAACCTTAACACCATAATTGTAAACTTTTATGCGAAAGGCATCAATAGGCGCTCGTCGCTTATTTCCTGGCCGTGCCGTCCAACTCAGCGAATCGAAAATCTCACTCGGCTCCGCGCTTGGCGATGAATTGACGCACCGCCCGCGCGATGTAGAAGCCCCCGATCGCGAGATAGGCCACGAGCAGCAACAGGCTCTCGCCGCCCTTGCCAGTACCGTTGACGACGAAGTACGATACGCCGAAAAGGAGCATGGCGACACCAATGGTCGCGTTGAGCCATAACGGGGCCTGGAATCCGCGACGCATGATGGGCTTGGCCGGTACTTGTTTGCGCGGCACCGGTGAGGCTGCCGTATCGTCGAACTCTTCACCGCCGCCAAGCATGCCCAGGCGCCGTCGGACGCGTTTACTTTTCTTCTTTCCCTTTGTTACCGGCATCGCAATGTCCCCGCAACGCCAGCATAACAAAGGACCCTGCGGGGCACGCTCAATTCGCCGCGGGATTGGCACCAGAGGTTTTGGGGACGGGAGCCGGCGAATCGTCGGTCGAGGCCGGCTCGGGTTCCAGGGTGTCTGGAGGCGCCGTCGGTAGCGCCCGCCCGAGGGCGAAATAGGCATACAGTTCGCGCACCACAATATGGAGAATTCCCGCCACCGGCACCGCCAGGAAGGCGCCGAGGAAGCCGGCAATGGGGTAGCCCAACAGCACCGCCCCCATCGCCTCGAGCGGATGAATGCCCACCGCGATGCCCATCACTCGCGGGCCCAGGATGTTGGTGACGAGCTGCTGGAAGAGCATGTTCCAGCCGAAGAGCAGTACCGTCGTGAGCACCGGCTCGAAGAATAGGGAGACCGAGTACTCCGGGGAAGAGGGCCACCATCGGTCCTATTACCGGTATCGTTTCCAGAATGAAAGTCAGAATGCCAATCAGGAGAGGATACGGTACGCCGAGCGCTGCCGCCCCCGCGCCGCCCAGCAGGCCGGCGAGCGCGGAGAGGAAGAGCTGGCCGCGGATATAGCCGCCAAGCACCCGGTCGAGGCTGGAGACGAAGTACCAGACCTGATCGCGATAGGCCGACGGGACCAGCGTCACGCCACGATTGATCAACCGAGCACCGTCGATCAGCAGATAAAAGGCAATGATGAGGATCAACGCGGTATTGAGCAATCCGTTCGCAGTGGTCTGAACGATGGTCACGGCGTTATTGAGGATGAGCGTGCCCTGGTTGCTCAGTTGCGTGGCGGCGTCCCCGAACTTGTCGTGAATATTGATCTGGATACCATGATCGTCAAGCCAGCTCTGAGAGCGAATGAGGAGGATGGGCGTATTAGACATGATGGTGTAGGTCGATTTGGCGGCGGCTTCCGCCTTGCGGGCATGAGCGATGGCCTGGGCGATGGCGCTGCTGGCGGCATCTCCAGTCACTGTCTGCGCTGCGTCGTAACTGTTCACCAGGTCGGTTATCTGAGTGGCAATGGGTTTGACATAACTGGAGGGTACATCGGTCTGGTCGGGTGGGTTCGGTGGCTGCCTGCCCGGTGTTACCGGTCCGACGATGCGGACATGAGCATGCCCGGTGATGATGCCGGCACGCAGATCGGTGAGCGCTAACTGAAGTGAATCGATATCGACGCGTACCGCGGCAGCGTCGCCCGGTGCCAGTGGTACTCCGGCGCAGACTGCCGGTTGGGTTTGGGTTCGGAGGTCGCGCTCGACTTGACGCGCCCTGCATTCCAGCGTGACGAAATTCTGCAAGCTGCCGGAAGACGGATTCTGGAGGTTGTCGACCAGAGACTGGCTCTGCTGAATGAACGGCGTGAAGAGGAACACTCCCAGGGTGAACAATCCCGCCGCGAGGATTATGTACGAGGTGAGAATTGCCAGCCAGCGTACGCGCAGGAGCACTTCCAGGCGTTTAACCAGCGGGTACAGCACGTAGGCGGTGAGCGCGCCGAGGACAAAGATGAAAATGACATGACGAAAGCGCGACAGCACCGTACCAGTGACGTAGAGCACGGCGTAGGCAGCCAGAATCACCAGCAGAATGGTGAGGATGCGCGTCCAGTTGACCTGCTTCATGTCTTACTCCATGCCGTGCGCGCTCATTTTAGACCGTGGGGCCGACGCTCCGCGTCAAGTACTACTGGCAGTATTCATGCCCCTGGTTATGCATTCTCACTGGGTCTCTGAAAAGCGCACGACCAACTCAGTAAACTCGCGCGGGTTGGTGGCATGGATGGCATGGCCTGCGCCCGGCACCTGTTTCCAGGTTCCTCGGGGCAGCAAATCGAGCGCGCGCTGGGCTTGCGCATCGGTCAAGACACCGCCGCGACCGGGGTCCGCTTGCAGGAGGAGGGTCGGCGCGTCAACCGCTTTGAGGGCCGCGTCGATGGCAAAGTAGTTATCGCGTGTCGCCAGCATGTCGCTGACCACTCCGTCCGCCGCTTCCTGCCACATGGCAGCGAGAATCTCGGCATACCGCCGGCCTCCCTCCGGGTTCTTTACTTCGAGGTACGCCGCCAGCGACTCCATCGGCTGGTGCTTGAGTCGAAGAATATCCGCGAACATATCAGCATCGCGAACAGGACCGCCAGTGAGTGGAGGATCGACCAGCACTCGATGGCTGACAATGTCGGCTGGAGCCTCGACGGCGGCCGCCACCACGCCCCCCAGTGAGCTTCCAATCAACATCACGTCAGTGAGCGTTAACGAGTCAATCACATCCTCGATATCGGCGGCATACTGCGCGATGCTGTAGCCGTGCGCCGGCTTCCCACTGGTTCCATGTCCTCGAAGATCCACCAGGTAGAGACGAAAGTACGGATGCAGACGGCGAGCTACCGCCTGCCAGACGCGCCAGGTCATACCGATGCCGTGAAGCAGCAAGGCGGGAGGCCCATCCCCTGGCAATTCGGCGAGATGGATGGTGATTCTCTCTATTGCAATCGAGCGGTGAACGAACGGTGGGAGTCTCGTCGGTGCGGGCACAATGCCATCCTAGTCGGGACCCGTACTGGCGCCGAACTCAGGTCGTGGTCACTGGAACCACGGACCCCGGTATGGCCTCTTCGGGAAGAGGAGTGCGAATTCGGGTGGTCAGATCGTGGAGTATGCGGGCGGTAGCCCCCCATACCTGGTGATCTCCCAACTGGTAGTACACAATGTGCCAGTCGGCGTCCCGCAGCCGCCAGATGCCGTCGACAACGGACGCCGGATTGAGCAGCATTTCCAGGGGAATCTCAATCACCTCGTCGACCTCTCGTCGATCGGGGAAGAGAACCGGCGCCGCCGGCATCCAACCCACGAACGGGGTGATGCGGTACCCGCTCACCCGCAGGTGATGGGTATCCAGCCGCCCCAGCGGAATCGGAACGTGGCGGGGAATCCCGAGCTCTTCCTCGGTTTCACGGATCGCGGTGTTCCACAATGATTCGTCTTCGGGTTCGGCCCGTCCACCTGGGAGTGAAATCTGCCCGGCATGGCGGCTCAAGGTGTGAGGGCGGGCGGTGAGGAGGAGATGAATCCCCTCCGGCCGCGAATACAGCAAGATGAGAACGGCTGCCTCCTGGTGATCCAGGAGGGAAGCATTCGATTCATCCTTGCTATCGATCGGTCGCAGAGCCGAGGACAGAGACGAGAGAAATTCCGGTACCAACTGCATGAAGGAACGTCGATCTAGCCCGCGATCAGATAATGAGCATGGCGTCACCAAAGCTGAAGAAGCGATACTTCGCCGCCACCGCCTCTTCGTAGGCGCGGCGGATAAGGTCGCGACCCGCCAGTGCGCTCACGAGCATGAGTAGTGTCGAGCGAGGCAGGTGAAAATTCGTGATGAGCGCATCGATGCCATGAAACTCGTAGCCGGGTACGATGAACCGGTTCGTTTCGCCGCAAAATGGACGCATGAGGCCCTCCTGCCACGCCGATTCGAGTAACCGGGTGGAAGTGGTACCTACGGCCACCACCCTCCCGCCTTCGGCTCGTACAGCGTTCACGGTATCGGCGACCGACGCCGGCAGTTCACCCCATTCCGCGTGCATCTGGTGATCGGCGAGGTACTCGACCTGCACTGGACGGAAGGTCCCCAGGCCGACGTGAAGGGTGACATATTCAATCTCGACGCCGTCCACCTGCAGTGCCGCCAATAGCTCAGGCGTGAAGTGCAGTCCCGCGGTGGGAGCGGCGATCGACCCGTCGCGGTCCGCGTACACTGTCTGATACCGCTCGACCGGGACGTCGGTCGACCGAATGTACGGAGGCAGGGGAATGCGGCCCGCCTCCCGTATAGCGGCAGATACGTCAGTTGGTGCGCTAAAACGGACGGCCCACCGTCCCTCGCCCAGTTCGCGATCCAGCTGGGCTTCGAGGTCACTGGCGGGAAATTTCAGTTTCATGCCGCAGTGCAGGCGTCTCGACGGCCGGGCGAGCACGATCCACGAATCCTCCGAACACGGCCGCAGTAAGAGCAGACCGACGGTGCCGCCGGTATCTTTGCGAGCTTCGAGTCGCGCCGGGATCACCCGGCTCCGATTCGCCACCAGGAGATCGCCCCGCCGGAGGAAGTGTCCGATTTCACCAAACGTATGGTGGCTGATAGATCCGTCCGACCGGTTCACCACCATGAGCCGGGAGGCATCGCGCCGGTCGGCGGGGCGTTGGGCGATCAATTCGGGAGGCAGAGCGTAATCGAAGTCAACGGTACGTAGATCGATCATGGGTTTCTCACCAATTCTATGCCAGACGAATGGACCGGCCTCCGTATAATCAGTGCTGGGAGGAAGCGGAGTGCATGTCGTCATTCTCGGCTGCGGTCGGGTCGGGGCCCGGGTCGCGGCTGTCCTGGCGGATAAGTATGACGTGTCGGTCGTCGATTGGAACGCCGCGGCGTTCGACCGATTGCCGGCGCATTTCGCCGGTGAGACGGTTCGGGGCAATGGCATTGATGTTGATGTCTTACGTTCGGCTCGGGTCCACCAGTGCGATCTGTTCCTGGCCCTGACCGACCTTGACAACCGCAATCTAATGGCCGCCCAGGTCGCGTCGGGACTGGGAGCGAAGCGCGTAATTGCTCGGGTCTACGATCCGGTTCGCGCCGATGTCTTCGCCGCGATGGGGGTTCCCACGGTGTGCCCCACCGTTAGTGGGGCCCGGGCGCTCTTCGACCTGGTCACAACTCCGTAGGAGGTACCCAAGGGTGTATATCGTGATTGTCGGTGCCGGCAAGGTGGGCTACCAGCTCACCAAGGCACTGCTAGCTGAAGGGCAGGAAGTTCTCGTCATCGAGAAGGATCCGGCCAAGGTAGACCGAATCACCAGAGAGTTGGGTGCGACCGCCGTGCAGGGAGATGGCGCCGAAGTGGCCATCCTGGAGATGGCGGGGCTGGAGCGCGCCGACGTGGTGGCCGCGGTCACCGGCCACGATGAGGATAACCTGGTCATCGCTCAGGTGGCCAAAGGCAGATTCAACGTGCCGCGCACGGTGGCCCGAGTCAATAATCCTCGGAACGAGTTCATATTTGCCAGGCTCGGCATCGACGCGACTGTGAGTGCCACGCAAATCATTCTTTCCATGATCCAGCAGTCGATCCCGAGTCACCCGTTCATGCACCTGCTCACCCTGCAGGAAGGCGGTGTCGAGTTTGTCGAATTGCAATTGGAGGAGAATTCACCCGCCGCCGGAAAGTCGGCCGGAGAACTGGACCTGCCTGATGACACCGCCGTGCCGCTACTGGTCCGAGACGGGAAGCCACTGGTGGTGCGGTCCGATACGCAACTGGAGTCGGACGATCGACTGATAGCGATCACCACGTCGGAACAGGAGGCGAGGCTGCGGAGCCGTATCCTCGGTAGACCAGGTCAGTGACGCGCGCCGCGCACCGTGGCAGCCGCGTGCGCTAGAACCGGCAGAACGACTTCAACACCCTCGGCAGCCCCGGCCGGACTCCCGGGTAGGTTGACGATCAGGGTATGGCCACGGATCCCCGCCATCGCGCGGGAAAGCATAGCGCTCGGAGTGCTGGCTGCGCCTGCCGTGCGCATGGCTTCGGCGATGCCTGGAATGGCGCGAGAGCAAACTCGCGCCGTTGCTTCTGGAGTTACGTCGCGAGGACCCAGTCCGGTGCCGCCGGTGGTGAATACCAGGTCCAGTTTCCGGTTGTCGGCCCAGTCCGATAGAGTGCTCGCAATTTTCTCGAGATCGTCGGGTACGAGCGAGCGGGTAACGACGCTGCAATCGAGCGATTGAAGAGCGCGCTCGACGGCGGGACCGCCTTCATCGGCCATCTCGCCGGCGGAGGCCCGGTCGCTCACAGTAAGGATTCCCACAGAAAGCGTCATCGGCTCGATGATCCTGAATGAAAAGGGCGCTCATCCCGCAGGATGAGCGCCCTTTCCTCTGCTACTCGATTATCGCTTCAGGAGTCGAGGAGCGAATCGTCCGACCACGATGGCCAGCGCGCCGATGAGGGCGAGCGGAGCCAGCGGGCTGGTCGGGTTGTTGCCACTGCCGGCAGCACCACCGGTGCGCGGCAGACTGGCCGGGTTCGCCTGACTCGACTGACTGGCAGGAGCACTGACCGGAGCACTGGCACCGGACAGACCACTCGGATGAGCCGAGCTATAGATGTAGGTTCCACCACCACCGGTCGACGGGGGTGTTGGTGCCGGGATCGTCTTTACCGGTCCAGGCGGAGTAGTCGGCGGGGGCGCGGCCGCGGTCGTCGCCGTTGGTACCGGCGTAGCGGTCGGCTTTTTCGGCTTCGGTGTTGGCGTCGGGCTCGGCGCCGGTGCCGCTGTCGTCGCCGTCGGAGCTGCCGTTGCTGTATCGGTTGGGACTACCGTATTGGTCGGGATTGGTGTCACCGTCGGCGTATTCGTCGGTGGTCCCGGTGGAGGACCAATCGGCGTAAAGACCGCCGTTGGTGGCGGTGGGGGCGTACTCGCCGCCGCGAAGGTATGCGACGAGGGAGTGTGTAATGCGCCGGCCACCGCGATCATACCAATCGTGAGGGGCACGGCTAATCCTAAGGTCAGACGCCTCTTCATTCAGGACTCCTTGCGCTAGATTCTGCGTTCGGGGCTACCTGGATATCGCTGGAAAACCGGAGCGATATGTTCAATACTGCGCGAATAGGGAGGCACTCGATATTCCGGCCCCGCCGGGATCATACTGTGGTTCGGCGGCACTATCGAGGAAAGCCAACCCGCCTTGGCTCTCGACATCCCCCCTTTCGGTTACTCAGTGCTGGATTGCTTCCACGGTGATTGCATCAACGCATCCATCATACTGGCGATGCGCACGAGTGTCAATGGAACTTTCACTGTTCCTTCATATCCACTTCACTTCATCTTAATCAATCGGGCCGGGACACGCCACGGTTTTTCCGCTTGGCGAGAAGCAGATGGGTCGCTCAGCGGTGAGCATTCGATCGATCCAGCGGTGGAAGTAGCTGGTCTCAACGGTCAACAGTGTGGTCCGACTGTATCGACGGAGTCCGGAGCCAAGAAGTTGGACCACCAGGTAGGCGCGATGGCGCTTGAAGGGACCAACATACTGCCCCGGCTGGGCGACCGCTACCAGCTTTCGCACGTTGGCGGCGAGATGGGGAGGGATGATCCATACTGTCCGTACCAGTGCACGCCGGGGTATCGGCCGGCCATCGGTGGCCAGAGTTACCGCTCTCCGGTAGGCATTGAGACCGCGGCCGCCAGGAGCGAATGGAATCGTGATGGTGCGCACATGATAGGCGAACCCTTCCTCCACCTTCACCGGGATGACCCGGGTCTCGACACGATGAATCAAGAACTCGGTTTCTAGCAACGAGCGGAGAAACGGACGGCTAATCTGCTTGCGAGCGATCATCTGCGCGATTACCGATCCCGCCTGATCGATCGATGCCATCTGGGCATTGATCTCAGTCTGGTCGACCGACGAGAGGTGGATTCTGTGCCGATCGGCGTATTCGATCACTGCATCCTCCTCCAGCAGACGTCGAAGCAGCTGGTCCCGAATCTGAGCACAGGGCGAGGACGGCCGAACGCAATGGACCGCATCAAGGCCACCCTGACTTCCGTAGGCCGATTGGTAAAACCGGATGGCATAGTTCAGGTTCTGGCGATAGGTATCGCGCGAAATGGTTTGAGAACCGAGGCGGGCAATGAGGTTAGAGTCTGGCGTGGAGCTGCCGCAGCCCACACAGATCAGCAACAAGATAATTGATACCGCCGCCGGACGAGATGGAATAGTGCCCTCCCAAACACGCGATTGTACCGGCTGCAGTCAGGAGTGGGTACCGTCACCCTCATTGCGCTGGGCCTGGATGATGGCCGAGCTGGACCGATCGGGCAGATAGGGTAGGACGCGAATCTCCGCGCCGCACCGACGTGCCGCATCTCCTTCGGGAGGGAACCGCTCAGAGTCCGGATCGGACGAGTAGTCTCCGCCTTTGACGTAGACCGAGGGCCGAACATCCTCGACCAGCCGCACGGCAGTGTCTTCCGGAAAGATCACGACGAAGTCGACAGCCGCAAGGCTCGAAACAACCTCGGCCCGGTCCGCCTCCGAATTGATTGGGCGCCCCGGTCCTTTTAGCCGGCGTGCCGACGAGTCGCTATTGACGCCGACGACCAGTGCATCGCCGAGCCCGCGTGCTTCTCCCAAATATCGGACATGTCCGGCGTGAAGCACATCGAAACAGCCATTGGTGAGTACGAGCCGGCGACCGGCCTTCTGCATTTCCTCACTATGGCGTACGAGATCCTTCAGCGACAGTATCTTCCGCCTTGAGTCCCACATTCTTTTGCACCGGAATTTCAATAACGCCGCCGCCGATAGTTCGCACCGGTTCGAATCGAACCGGAAGGTCGAGCAGCTTGCAATACAGATACGAGCCGATCGCTTTCAGACTGGCAGTCAATGGAACCGCAATGACCAGGCCGAACAGTCCTCCCGCGATGCCGCCGGCGGTGAGAGCGAATAACACCACGAGTGGATGGAGGCGGACGGCTCGCCCTAAAACGTGAGGCATCACGAAGTAATCCTCAGCCTGACGCAAAACAAGATACATCAAGGCAACGATTCCGGCATACGCGATCTGACTGAGGTTCCACGGATTGGCGCCGGTGAAGTACGCCACCGATACCGCCAGTGTTCCGGCCGTGTACGGCCCCACCAGCGGTAGGAGCTCAAGCGCACCGCTCGCCAGGCCAAGGAAGATTGCTCCTGGGACCTGGAGGATTGTCAGCCCAATCGTGGTCACCGTGGCCATGATGACAAAGAGCAGGAGTTCCCCGCGCACGTATTCCTGCCAGGTCAGGTTGATCTGACGCGCCAGGGCGAGAATTTCGGGTGCGTAGGCAGGTGGAATCCGCCCGGCGACCGCGCGACGAAGTCGTGGCCCATCGATAAGCAGGTAGAAGGTCGAAACCAGGAACAGGAACAGCTTGAAGAATTCGGTGAGCGCGCTGACCAGCAAGTGACTGGCGCTCTTGGCGTTGCCGGTGTAGCCGGTTACCGTGTTCAGCAACTGCGAAATCAGGCTCACAATGTCGATGCCGAGCGGACTCGGACCGACCACGCCGATGAGGGCCGCTTCCAATCGAGGAATATCCTCCACGAACACAGTTCCTTGCTCCACTGCTTTCGGATAGAGGTACCGGGATCCGGCGAGGAGTAGCAAGCCCACGATGGCGTAGATCAGTACGACCGACCAGAGACGTGGCATCCCTCCTTTCACGTTGAAGTAGTTCACCACTGGCGAAAGGAGATAGGCAACGAGAAGCGCCCACAGGAACGGCGACAGAACGGTCCTGATCTGCAGGATGAACCAGACCGAAACTACCAGGAGAATGACGACGATGAAAAGCTTCGATCGCGACGAAAGATTCGGACTGCGCATGCCCGTGTCTTTCATGACTGGCCCGCGACCGCGTCAGCCGGACAGGGAGGCGGCCACCTCGTCGGATATTTCGGAATTGGAGTACACTCGCTGCACGTCGTCCAGTTCCTCCAACCGCTCGATTAGACGCAGCGTCTGTTGAGCGGCATCTTCATCGAGGTGCACCGTCATCTTCGGCAGACGGGCTGCTTCGCTGCCGGTGACCGACAGCCCCGCCTCCTCAAGTGCGGCCCGCACCTGTTCGAGCACTTCCGGCTCGGTGTAGACCTCAAGGATGCCGTCATCCACCTGGACGTCCTCCGCTCCGGCATCGATCGCCACCAGCGCGGCTTCATCGGCATCCCGGCCACCGGGTTCGACCGTCACGATCCCTTTCTCGTCGAAAAGCCAGCGTACCGAACCGGATTCGCCCAGGTTACCCCCGCCTCGGGTAAAGACACTTCGGATTTCAGCGGCGGCCCGATTCCGGTTGTCGGTCAGCGCTTCCACCAGGATAGCGACTCCGTTGGGGCCGTATCCTTCGTAGGAGATCTCATGGTAGTTTGCCCCGTCGGCGTTTCCGGCCGCTCGCTTGACGGCACGCTCGATCGTATCCAATGGCATGTTGGCGTCGCGCGCCCGCTGGATGGCCAGGCGGAGGCGCGCATTCGCCGCCGGATCCGCCCCCTCACGGGCCGCCACGGCGATTTCTCGGCCCAGCTTGGTGAAAAGTTGGCCTCGCTTGGCATCGAGAGCGCCTTTCGATCGCTTGATCTGCGCCCACTTTGAATGACCAGACATGGTGACAACTCCTCGCGGTCTATGTGCCCATCCCCCACCCGACTTCGGCCATTATATCATCGAAATTGCCGCAATTCGGTCGCCGGTCAGCCCAGCGGAGTGGGCGTCGGCGTTGGCGGCGCCGCCACGGTGGGGCTCGGCAACGGTGTCGGCGATGGACTCGGACCGGTACCGCTCACCACCCGCACCACGAGGGTAAGCTTTTCCCCTACCGACCGTCCGCTCGGATCGCGCAGTTGCCACACCGAGGTATAGGCGCCGGTGCGGCGAGGGGCCGTCATCGTTGCCAGAATGTTGGCGGTATGACAGCCCGGAGTCGCGGGGAGTGGAATCCGGCGAGCGCCGAATGCCTTGCCGGATACCAGTTGGAGCGCCCAGGAGTTAGTCCAGGGGGTGTCACACGGATTGATGACGAGCCAACTCTTGGTAAATGCCGATCCGGCCGGCACTTCACTTCCGTCCGGCATCGACGTATCGGCGACATACTTCAGGTCTTCGAGCGGCTGGGCGGTCGGCGCGATCGTGGGCGTCGGGGTCGCGAGCGAAACACCGCTTTCCACTCGAAGCCGCCGAACTCGCGGGACAACTCCGAGCTGACTGAACAGCCCGCCAGCACCGCCTTCGAGGTCCCAGGCCACACGATACAGGCCGGGAGCGGCCGGGGCCTGTACTTTTACTCGCAGCGTTACGCTCCGTCCCGGCAGAACATTGTGGGGTAGCGGCACCGGTGCTTGCCCCAGTGCAATGACCCCGGTCGAGAAAGGGGAGAACGGTTGCCACGGATCGCCGCTGGAGGAAAACAGATCGTAGGTCAGAGTGACGGCCGTCGATCCTGTGGAGAGCCACGGAGCGGTGCCGGTATTTACCACGTGAACGCTCGTCACCTCGGTGTGGGACGGTGCAGCCGGCGACAAAGCGGAAGCCTGATAAGACGCAGACACCGCCGGGGCAACCTGGCGGTGCGTTGCTGCCGGAGTATAGGAGCCTGGGGATGATCCGATCTGACCCCGACTCGGCAGCGTTACGGGTACGGCTTTCCAGAGAGGATTGCCGTCGGAGTCACGCGGGGGATGCGCGACCAGATAGAGGACACGCTCCTGATACGGATACGAGGATGGATCGGTGGCGGGCGTGCCGGTTCGGGTAAATCGCGGATTGTTCGGATTGTTCACCCAACCCCAACCGTTGTATGCCCAGATAGCGTAATACCAGTTCTCGATCACCGCGGGATCGCCATTTCCGATCGTCGGCGTGGCCGCCCACTTCTTCAACAGTATGTTCATCCCGTAGGCAATATTGAAGCGGTAGTCGCTCGCCACGCGCGACTGGGTTCCAGGATCGAGCGAGCCGTCCGGACTACCGAATGCTCCCGCCATTCCGGAGGTGACCTGCATGATGCCGTAGCCGAAGTCGGGACTCACTACCGGACGTCCGGCTGGTGTGATCTGCTCCCAGCCACTCTCGACCCAGCCGATGGCCTTGAGAATAGACGATGGAACCGTTTGCGGACCATGGGCCGGTGGAAGCGCGGCCGCGGGCCGTAAGATTCCGTTCGCTGCCAGGTCAAACGCGGCGCTCACGGCCCACCGGGTGGGTGGGGAGCACGCCTGAGCACGTGTTGTAGTCGGTCCGGCCAGGAACGCCAGACCGGCGATCGAGAGAGCAACCAGAGTGAGAAGCGGCTTCAGACGGGTCCTTCCTTGATGAATCTCGTGGTTTTATCCGACATCCGGTCTCGTTCCCAGGGCGACGTCCTTCTTGACTGCATGGGTTGGCGCTACTGTTGCCCGTGGCCGGGCCGTCGGGCTCCGGTGCGGTGTGGGCACGGCGACCGTCGGCGTGCCGGGTACCGGCGTCCCGTGTCTCGGCCCTGGAGATGGGGGCACCGTGGGAGCGGTGGCTACGGGAGTCGTCTGGCCGGGCGCTTTGGCCGCCGGCGCGGTCAATGAGGATATGACGATGATCGCGATCACCAGGAGGATCGTCAGACCGAGCACCACCAGGGCGGCGCGTATCAGCCCGCGAGCTCTGCTTGGTTGAGGGCGTGCACGCACGGAATAACCCTCCCGATAGGCATTGTACGGAACGCGCCAGTGTAACAAATCACACCTTGAGTTCCTTTCCACAGTGGCCGATACGTTGCCTATCGCTCAGGAGTGACAGTGCGTTGCCTACAATGGACCACCTTCCCCCGGAGCGTCCCCTCTGTTCCTCAAATCCATCACCATTTCTGGCTTCAAGAGCTTTGCTCGGCCCACCAGGTTGGACCTGCCTGCTGGAATCACCGCGTTGGTTGGTGCCAATGGCAGCGGCAAGAGCAATGTTGTCGATGCCATCCGGTGGTGCCTTGGCGAGCAGAGCGCTCGCGAGCTTCGAGCGCAGCGCAGTGAAGACGTGATCTACCTCGGCGCCAGGCATGCTGGGGGACGTGCCGAAGTCGAGCTGACCTTCGAATCGACCGATGCCGACGCACCCTCGGCCGCGGAGACCAGCGTCTCCCGGCGGCTTTACCGGTCGGGCGACAGTGAGTATCTGGTTGATGGCGTCCGGGTGCGGTTGCGCGACGTGCAGGATGCTCTCCGGGGGATAGGGATCGATGGTGGCCGGTACGTAATCGTGACCCAGGGTATGACCGATGCCTGGCTCTCCGCGCCGCCGGCGGAACGACGAGCACTGCTGGAACAGGCCGCTGGATTGGCCATGTACCGGGCCCGGCGGGAGGAAGCTCGGCAAAAACTCGCGACCACCAGCCAGAACATGCAACTGATCGAAACGGTTCTCGCCGAACTGGAACCCCGGCTGCGTGTTCTTCGCCGGCAGGCCAGGGCGGTGCAAGAGAGAACGGATGCGGTGGCACGGTTGGATCACCTGTTACGGCAATGGTACGGATGGCACTGGCACCATCTCGCCGATCGCATTCTGGAGGCGGAAGCACAGCTCGAGGACCTTACCACCCAGCGCACCGTCGCCGAACGGACGTTGCACCGGCTGGAGGCGGAGGCTGAGGAGAGTCAACTTGAAGAACGTCGCCACCGACAGCGTCGAGACGCCGCGCTCGCCGCGTTTCACGCCGCCCAACGGGAGCACGACGCGGCGTCGTTTGCAGTGCGGGAGGCACAGTCTCGCGAGGCCATCGCGACAAAACTCGTCGGCGACCTGGCGCAACAGCTCAATGCGGCGAAGATCTCACTGGCGGAGAGCCGTGAGCGCCTTGATGCGGCCTCAACCGAGCGCAACTCGGACTATCGCGAGGAAGAGGAACGGCGCGCCCAAATCGCCGCTCTTCAGCGGGAGCATGATGCCTGCCGGGAACAAGCGAACGTCGCTCGCAATGGCATGCAGCGATTGCTCGGATCGTGGCAGCAGTCGAGTCAACGGGTAGAGACGCTCCAGCAGCAGCGGGAGTCACAGCGCCACCGGGCCAGGAAGTTGGACGCGGAGCGCACCGAGGCAGAGGAGCGATTCGCCGAAGCGACGAATCGACTTCGAACGGCTGAGAGCCTGATCGCCACGCTGGTGCCGGCGTCGCAGGCCGCTCAGGCCGCCCATGCCAGTTCCATCGATAGCCGAGTTCGGCACGAGGCCGAACACCTGGATGCGCAGGCACGCCGTGACCGTCTCGAGCGCCTCGTGAGCCGGCTGCGCCGGCGGTCCATCGAAACCACACGAGGACTGGCGAAAACCGAGAGACTCCTCGAGGACCTGGAGCCCCAACTTGAGGACCACTTGATAACACGACTGCACATCCCTGAGGGCTGGGGCGTCGCGGTGGCGGCCGCGCTTGGGTCCCGCTCCGTCGCACCGGTCGACGAGCGAGAATTTCCCGACGCCGTGGACCAATCGACTGACATGACATCATTGTCGGCGTATCTTACCTGGCGACAGACGCTCGAGCCATTTCGCGCGCCGGCCATCTGGGCCGACACGGTGGTGAAAGGTCTGCCGCCTGACGATCTCCATCCGCTGGTCGGCACGCTGTTGGTCGAGCACGAGGACGCCGCCGGAGAAGTCTGGAGCCGGCTTGCTCCGCTGCCCGCCCTGCGGATTGGGTCGAGTCCGATCCAGGTGATCACCCGGACCGGCGTGGCGTACTCGGCGCAGGGAATTACGCACTATCAGGAAGATCGGGAAGCAGTGCGGTTCCTTGCCCTCCGGGAGGACCGAGCCGCACTCGAATCTCTCAGGGTTCGGATCGATCGTCGGTTGGAAGGCTTGATCGGGTCGTTCGAGGCCGCCTCCGCCACGCTACGCGACGTCGAGAACCGGGCCCATCGAGCGACCGTGGACGAACATTCTGCCGCTCGGGAGGCAGAACGCTTCGCCAATCGTCGTCATGATGCCGAAGTCGACGTGCAAGGTGCTCGAGAGATGGTGGCGCGCTGGGCCGACCGCCGCGACCGGATCGAGAGTGAAGCGCTCAAGATGGCAACGAGCGACGAAGCTGTGGACGAAACGATTGAGGTAGCCAGGAGCGAACTGCAGCAAGCTGAGACCGAGCTCCATGACGCTCGAGAGGAACTGTCGGGTATCGATCGAGCGCGTGCCCAGATCGAGAACCAAATTAATGTCGAGACGGCTCGTCTCCGCGCCAGCGAGGCGGCTCGGAAGGCTCATGCCGCGCTCCTGGCGTCGGTGCGATCCGAGGTCGCCCGGCTAGACGGTGTCGTGAGCAACCTCGAGTCACGGCTCAGTCAGGGGCGAGACGATTCCGAGAGCAGTCGAGAACATGTGGCGCTACAGTGTGCGCGGCTCGAACAATTGCATTGCGCTCTTGATCGCCAGAATCGGCAGCTCGCGGAAATTGGCGAAGCGCCCGAAAACACACCGGCTCGTCTCCCCGCTTTGCAGGACGCACGGCGTCGCCTGGCACAGCTCGTCGGCGACAGCGAACGGATCGACGCTCAGGTAGGGGCGCTCAAAGAGGACCGCAGTCGCCTGCTCGACGAAATCGCACGGGAAATTCGAACTCCTGTTGCCGCTCTGCCTCGTGATGTCTCGGAGCTCCCCGATGCCGGCGACCTGCGCAAACTCAGAATCAAGGCGACGCAGTACCCCGACGCCGACGTGGAGGTCCTCGACGAGTGCGCTCAACTGGAAGAACGATACCTTCAACTACGGACTCATCTGGGCGACATCGAAGCCGCGGCCGGCACGTTAGGTGAAGTTATGGCGGCCGCGGATCGGGAGATGCAATCTCGCTTTCAATCTGCCTTTGAGGCCGTGAACCAGGAATTCAATCGAGTCTTCCAGGTCATGCTCCGCGGCGGCTGGGCGCGTCTGGAGGTTATTGACGCCGAGGGAGGCATCGGGATTCAAGCGCAGTTGCCGGGGAAGCGGGCTCAGTCAGCGGCTACCTTCTCCGGTGGGGAACGTGCCCTGCTGGCCTCATCTCTGCTCTTCGGCGTGCTCCGCATCCGACCGACGCCGTTCTGCGTCCTGGACGAGGTCGACGCCGCCCTGGATGAGAGTAATGTGGACCGCTACCTGGCGGCGTTGCGCGACATCAGCCGGAACACGCAGATCATCGTCGTGACCCACAACCGCGCTACCATGGCCGCCGCTGACGTGCTCTACGGGCTCACCATGAGCGACGAAGGCGTATCCGGGCTCTTATCCCTTCGATTAGACGCGTATCAGTCGGCGGGATGAAGCGTGGCTAGACGCTAATGTGAGCCAGACTGACGGAAACGACCAGGAACGCGAGCGCCACGCCGATGCTGACATTAAAGAGAATGCGTTCGGCGCCGCGGCGAGTGTGGAACACACTCCCTTCCTGACCGAACACACTTCCGAGGCTGGTGCCGCGGGACTGCATCAGTATGAGCACTATCAAGCTAACGGCGAGAATTAATTCGGCGGTGCGGAGGGCATCTTTCATCGCAGCAGTATATCACTTGGTCCCGTGACCGATACAATGATCCTACGTGCGCAGGCCGAACTGTAATCGCTCGGAGGGAGATCTGACTTATGGCTGATAATGCCTCTCAAACCGCGTCCAAATCGATTGTCTTTCTGCTTGACGTCGACAACACGCTCCTCGACAATGACAAACTCAAGTCCGATCTCACCACGCGGTTGGAGTCCCTGCTCGGGGCCGAGCGCGCGGCCGAATTCTGGCGTACTTACGAGATGGTGCGGCAGGAAGAAGACTATGTGGACTATCCCACGACGGTTAGACGATGGGTAGAGGCGAGTGGTGATCCTAATGGGGGGAAAGCTCTGCAGCAGGTCCTGGACTCGATTGACTTTCCGTCTTACCTCTATCCACACGCGCTGGATGCTATCGCCTACTTGCGGACCATCGGAACACCGGCGGTCCTCTCCGATGGCGACTCTGTGTTCCAGCCGCAAAAGATTCGCGAGAGTGGCATCGAGGCTGCTGTCAACGGCAATGTATTGATTTACATCCACAAGGAAGCCGAGTTGCCCAAGGTGTTTTCTCGGTTCGGCGCCGATCATTACGTCATGGTGGACGATAAACCGCGAATTCTCTCAGCGCTCGAACAGACCTGTCCGACTACCTTCACGACGGTGATGGTTCTGCAGGGCAAGTATGCCCGGCTGAACGAATACAAACCTGCGCCCGACTACGTACTTCCAGCGATCGCGGACCTGCGAAAGCTGACGCCGGAACAATTCCTTACCGGCTCGGGCGTGCCCGCCGCCTAGATTCCTAGAAACCACAGAGCAGCGACCGCGAGCGCACCACCGGCCAGATCCGGAGCCAGGCGGAGATCACCAAGTCGGGTCACGTTCCAACCGGCGGCTTCGGCCAGCGCTTCGAAGCCGGCGAGGGCGCCAAATGTGACCAGCCAGTACGCCAGGACCCGCCAGCCGTAGCGGTGAGTCGCGAGCTGATAGCCAAAGGCCAGAGCCAGCGAGACGACCAGCAGGAGAACGAGCCAGGGAGGCATGGTCGCTACGAGTGATCCAGGAGATACCGCTCGGCGACTGCGAGCTGCCGATCGGTAGTGGCCCCGCTGGTCGGCGAAGCGACGAAGATGGTGGGCTTCAAACCAACTCCGTTGATCGATACTTTGTGCGGAGTTAGCCAGAGCCGGTCGGTGACCCGCACCGTGGAGCCGTCGGAAAGGGAAAACACGCTTTGCATCGAGCCTTTGCCATAGGTACGCGTGCCGATCAGCGCGGCATGATCCTCGTCGCGTAGTGCCGCCGCGGTGATCTCGGCGGCGCTGGCGGTACCGTCGTCTACCAGAACGACAACCGGAACGGTCACGAAGTGCTGACCCGCGATCACGTTCAATGGCGAGAGTGAGTGATCGGCATTCTCTTCGTAGACGACCACGCCGCTGGAGAGAAAGTCGCTGACGATCTTCTGGGCGGCGTCGACATACCCGCCGGGATTCTGGCGCAGATCGAGCACGATGCCGCGGACGTGCGCCGATTCCAGGCTTCGCAGAGCACGCGCCGTCTCATCAGCAGTGGTGGCGCCGAAACTCTCGATGCGGACCAGGCCGAGATGGTGGGGAAGCAGCTGCGGATAGGCGGTGATGGGCGCAATTGCTGCTCGCAACACCTTCACTACGAACGGCTGTCGACCGTGACGGCTGATGGTGAGGTGCACGGAGGTGCCGCTGCGGCCATGTATTTTCAGGACCGCTTGATCCTCAGACATGCCGGCGACCGATTTGCCATTGATCCGCGTGATTAGATCTCCCGGTTTGATGCCTGCTTTTGCCGCCGGGG
Organism: uncultured Chloroflexia bacterium; assembly: GCA_963731225.1. Lineage (GTDB taxonomy): Bacteria > Chloroflexota > UBA5177 > UBA5177 > UBA5177 > CAVSUG01. The sequence continues at coordinate 714,309 of CAVSUG010000002.1, read as the reverse complement.
CGGATGGCACCACGGACAGCACCTGCAATGTCGGTCCGGCGGCCTGGACGATGGCGCCGATGCCGTCAAATGACGTTCCGTTCAACTGTTGGTTGGCGTTTTTATTCTCCGGCGGGGAGAGGAAGATAGTGTGTGGATCGCCGGTGGCATTGAGCATGCCGTCGATGGCGGCATAGACCAGTTGGTGCTTATTGAATGGCTTATAAAACGATTGCTGCGTGACCAGGTTATACGCAGCGACGAAGTCACGAAGGTTGGGATCCGATGAGTCGATGCCCGAATTATTCTGACGATCCACGAACGTAGCGGCTACAAAGCCGCAGAGGAATGTAATCGACAGGATAAGACCGCCAATTACGCCGAAGACAAGTCCAGTCGGACGTGTACTCATGCCGCCGGTCCGTTCACGCTCACGGTTTCCTCCTGGCCGTACGGGTGGGCTCGCAAATAGGTTTCAATGAAGGCATCGATGTCGCCGTCCAGCACGGCCATCGTATTGCTGGTTTCTTCGCCAGTGCGGTGATCCTTGACCATGTTATACGGATGGAGCACGTAGGAACGGATCTGGTTGCCCCAGCCGGCGGCGACATGCTCACCCTTCAGCCGGGCTTGTTCCGCTTCCCGCTCCTCCAGCCGCCGCTCCAGTAGCCGGGCAGTCAGAATCCGCATGGCCACCTCTCGATTCTGCATCTGAGACCGCTCATTTTGACATGTGACCACGATACCGGTCGGCACGTGAGTGAGACGCACCGCCGAATCGGTCTTGTTCACGTGCTGACCCCCGGCGCCGGACGAGCGGAAGGTATCGATCCGCAGCTCATCGGGATTCACCACCAGTGACTCATCATCCTGCTCGATTTCAGGCAAGACTTCGACCAGCGCAAAGCTGGTATGTCGGCGGTGGGCCGCGTCGTATGGAGACAGACGGACCAGCCGGTGCACGCCGCGTTCGCTGCGCAGATGTCCGTATGCATAGGGACCGCGGATCTCGAGCGTCGCGCTCTTGATTCCAGCTTCCTCGCCATCCGAACGATCGAGAATCTCTGCCGAAAACTTGTGGTTTTCGGCCCAGCGGATATACATGCGGAGCAACATGTCCGCCCAATCTTGCGACTCGGTGCCGCCGGCGCCGGCATGGACGGCGAGGATGGCGCCGTTCTCGGCATGTTCGCCGCTCAGCAGCGTGGCGAATTCCAGCCGGTCGACGGCCCGAGCTGAGGGCTGTGGTCTCGGCCACAACTTCGGCCTGTACCTCTGAATCGCCTTCCTCGATCGGCCAGCGCCAGCAATTCTTGCAAGTGAGTTACTTCGTTGGCCAGGCGTGCCCATTCCTCGACGCGATTCTTCAGAAACGTCAAGCGAGCCATTGACTTGCCGGCCGCCCGGGGATCATCCCAGAAGGTCGCTTCGCCGCTGGCGGTCTCCAGCCGAGCAATTTCTAGGCGCGCGCCAGCCAGGTCAAAGATGCACCTGTAGTGCGTTCAGTTTGGCCCGAAGGTCCGCCAGTGAGTCTTCGATGTCTTCCATGGTTACGTCCTACCGTGACACATCTTGTATTTCTTCCCGCTGCCGCAGTAGCACGGTTCATTGCGGCCGATCTTTCCGGCGGGACGGCCAACTGCAGCTTTGGCCCGTTTGGCATGTCCGGATGCCAGGCGAGCGGTTTTCTCCACGCCCTTCCCATTTGCTGAGGCGCCATTACCGGCCGACGCCGTGAGGCGGTTCCCATTTCCGTTGGCCGGTGCCTCTTCCACCATCCGCTGCTCCTGCAGGATGAGGCCTGCCGTCGGCTGCCAGAGAATATGAAAGATCTGATAGACCACGTTTTTGCGGAACATCACCTGGAATTGCTCGAACATGTCGAACGCCTGGCGTTTGTAGGCGACCAGGGGGTCCTGCTGGGCGAAGGCCTGCAACATCGCCGCCTCGCGCAGTTCATCCATCGCGTCGACATGGTGAATCCATAACCCGCTCATGGTCACCAACAGGAGCCGGCGTTCCCAGGCGCGTACCACTTCCTCGCCGAGCGTGTTCTCGCGCTCTTCGTAGGCCGCGCTCGCCACTTCCATGAGTGTATCGGCCAGCTCATCCTGATGCATGTCGAGCATGCTGTCCGGGGTAATCTCCGGGGGCAATGGCATGATCGTGCCCAGTGAGTTGTACAGCGCGGTGGTGTCCCACTCGTCCGAGTGGGGGCCCGAGCAGTTCGCATCCACCAGGTCGGCAATCTCGGCTTCGATCAGATTGATCATGATGTCCCGAACGTTTTCGCCGTTGAGGATCCGGGCGCGGTCGGCGTACACGATCGACCGCTGTTTGGCCAGGACATCGTCGTACTCCACCAGATGCTTGCGGAAGTCGAAGTTCATTCCCTCGACCTTCGTCTGTGCCTGCTCGATCGTGCGCGTCACCATCCTGTGTTCGAGCGGCTCGACGCCATCCATACCGAACTTCTCCAGAATGGTCTTCACCCGAGGGCCGACGAAGCGGCTCATCAGCTCGTCTTCGAGTGAGAGGTAGAAACGGGAATAGCCGGGATCTCCCTGACGTCCAGATCGACCGCGGAGCTGATTATCGATCCGTCGGGACTCGTGACGTTCGGTGCCAATCACCGCCAGACCGCCCAGGTCCTGGACGCCATCACCCAGGATGATGTCGACGCCTCGACCGGCGATATTGGTGGCGACGGTGACGGCGCCCGGCTGTCCGGCCCGTGAAATGATGCCGGCTTCCTCCTCATGCTGTTTGGCATTGAGTACGCGCGTGCGGGATTCCCTCGCGGTCGAGCAGGCGAGAGAGTTCCTCATTTTTCTCGATCGAGGTGGTGCCGATGAGCACTGGTTGGCCAGCCTCGTGGCGCTGCTTGACATCCTCGATGCACCGCCTTGATCTTGGTCTTCTCGTCGCGGATAGATCAGATCGGGCATGTCGGCGCCGGACCATCGGGCGGTGGGTGGGGATGACGACCACATCCAGGCCGTAAATCTTGTGGAACTCTTCGGCCTCGGTCTCGGCCGTACCGGTCATGCCGGCCAGTTTCTCGTACATGCGGAAGTAGTTCTGCAGCGTGATCGTCGCGTGGGTGACGTTCTCGCGCTGGATGCGCAGACCTTCTTTGGCTTCTACCGCCTGATGCAGGCCGTCGCTCCAGCGCCGGCCCGCCATCATGCGTCCAGTGAACTCGTCGACGATGACGATCTCGCCCTCGTGAACGACGTAATCCTTGTCGCGTTGATAGAGCACGTGGGCCCGAACCGCTTGCTCCATGTAGTTGACCAGCTGAAAGTTGTTCTCGTCGTACAGGTTTTGAACGCCGATTAGCCGTTCCATCTTGGCGATGCCGTCGTCAGTAAGCGAAACGGTGCGCGCCTTGGCGTCCACGGTGTAATCGGTCTCGCGCGTTCAACCGCGGCGCCAGTTGGGCGAAGCGGCGATACATCTCGGATGACTCTTCCGCCTCGCCGCTGATGATCAGCGGCGTTCGCGCCTCGTCGATGAGAATATTGTCGACCTCGTCCACGATGGCGTAAGTAGTGGCCCCGCTGGACGGTATCTTCCAGATCGAGAGCGAGGTTGTCGCGCAGATAGTCGAAGCCGAATTCGCTGTTGGTGCCGTAGGTAATGTCGCACTGATAGGCTTGCTTTCGATCGATCGGTCGGAGATGTTTCAGGCGATCATCACCGGCGGTTTCGTCCACGTACTCTCGATCAAATATCAACGTGATGTCGCCGGCGATGGCAGAGGTTGTCATTCCCAGGGCGTCAAAAATGCGACCCATCCAACCGCAGTCGCGACGGACCAGGTAGTCGTTGACGGTGACGAGATGGCAGCCTTCGCCGAGTAAGGCATTGAGATAGAGGGCAGTGGTGGCGACCAGGGTCTTGCCCTCGCCGGTCTTCATCTCGGCGATGCGACCCTGGTGGAGGACGATGCCTCCGAGCAGCTGAACGTCGAAATGGCGCTGGCCGATCGTTCGTTTGGCCGCCTCCCGAACGGCGGCAAAGGCCTCGGGAAGGAGATCGTCCAGGCTCTCTCCGCCCTTCTCATCGTCTCCCAGCCGGTGCTTGAACTCAGCTGTTTTGTCGCGCAACTGCTGGTCGGTAAGAGCCTCGAATTCGGGCTCCAGGGAGTTAATTTCATCGACGGTGCTGTGCAATCGTTTGAGGACCCGGTGGTGCGGATCACCAGCGATTTTGGTCAAGATAGACATAGGGATTTCGACTCCAGAACGAACGGAACGCCGCTCAGCGGCTGCAGCAACCGGCACCCACGGCGACGCTCGGCCTAGTTTACCATGAAAATAGGTGTATGGATTCTGAGTTTAGCGCCGAAGAGGACGCCTGCTGGCCGCCGATTGTGGCAGTCGCGGGGCCCACCGCCGTTGGCAAAAGCGCGCTCGCTCTGGCGCTCGCCGAGCGGTTTAATGCTGACATAATCAGCGCCGATTCCCGGCAGGTATACCGCTACATGGACATCGGAACGGCCAAGCCAGCTCCCGAGGAGCGGGCCCGCGTCAAGCACTACATGCTCGATCTGATTACGCCGATCGAACCATATTCGGCGCAGAGATTCCGTGAGGAGGCGACACGTATCCTGCGCCGAATTCGCGAGGCCGGCCGGTTGGCAATCGTCGTTGGCGGCACCGGCTTCTATCTCCGCGCCCTGCTTGACCGGCAGGAGTTCGCGCCGGTGGTCCCCAACGCGGAACTGCGGGAGGAGCTGCGGCGCGAGGCCGAGGCAGATGGAGCTAACGTACTTCACCGCCGGTTAGCACAGCTCGACCCCGCCAGTGCGGAGCGGATCCATGCCAACAACATTCCCCGCGTGGTCCGCGCCCTGGAGATCGTACTTTCCACCGGACGGCCGGTGCCGGTAACCAGTCCCGCGAACAGCATCCCAGCTCTCTGGCTCGGGCTCCAGATGGACCGGCCGGCGCTCGATGTCATCGCCGACCAGCGCGTGCGGCAACAGGTGGAAGCCGGATTGGTCGAGGAGACCCGCCTGTTACTGGCAATGGGATACCATCGCGATCTACCGGCGATGCAGGGTTTTGGGTATCGTCAGATGGTATGCCACCTGGGCGGCGAGGCGACACTGGACGAGGCGATCTCCCAGTACCAGCAGGCAACCAGGCAGTACATCCGCCGGCAGCTCACCTGGTTTCGTGCGGATGATCGCATTCGCTGGATTCCGGCTGATGGCGATGCGGTTAATCGCGCCGGCGAGGCAATTCAAAGCTGGATGGCGAAGTGACTCCTGGCACAGCCGGGCCGAGGCATCGGAAGACGATTAGATTTGAGTGCGCGCCGCTGGCATTGGATCACACCGAGAGCATGAAGGCAGCACGCCTGCCCCAGGAGATTGACCGTGAATGTCCTGCGTAAGGCCATGGCCAGGGAAGTGGAGGAACTGAAACCCGCGCTCGATGCGGTGTACTTCGCCATTCTGCGCTTTCAGCGACATCGAACACTGGAGAACGAAGACGCTCTGAAGGCCGCGCTGGCTCCCGCTATCGAGCGGCTCATGCACTTCAAGCCGCTCTTACCAACCTACAAACAGCGAGATTTTGTACTACTGCAAGAAACGTGGAGGCAACTCCCGGCGCACGACCTGATCATGCTCTTCGACCACTGCGTCAGCATCATGCATGTGCGATTGGAACGGAAGAAGTCGTCGTGGGAAGGTCAGCAACCGTGGAGCGCGGAGATGCTTCGTCTGCTCGATAGCTACCGTTATTCGCCCGCGGTGACGCCCGTGGAGGGCGAGTTTCTTTGCAGCGGCATCGCTGCTTCCGCCGGGCGTATCACTGGCACTGCCCGCGTGATTCCCGAGCGAAACGGCCTTGACATGTTGCAACCCGGAGATGTCCTGGTGACGCGGTTCACGTTGCCGGACCTCGTGCCCTACTTCGATCGAATCAGGGCGCTGGTCACGGATGAAGGAGGCGCGGTGTCCCATGCCGCTATCATGGCGCGCGAGGCAGGCATTCCGGCCGTGACCGGATGCGGCAACGCCACGGAGTCGATCCGCACTGGCGACCACATAAAGGTGGACGGCGATCTCGGTCTGGTGATGGCAGTAGGAGAGAGCGTGGCGTGATCGATCAAGCTCGGGTGCTGGCGGTCGACGCTGATGGATGGAGCAGATCGCTGTGCTCGTATTGTCGTCGGGTTTGCGCCGGGAAGCTCCTGATCCCGCCTGACGGGATCCTGGCCGATGGCACGCTCCGCCCGGACACCGATAGTCCGAGGAGCAGTCTACTTCCGCGGTTTCTTCGCCACTGCCTTCCGCAGCGAGAACACGTCCACCTTCTGACCGGTCGTATCAGAAATGGCCACCTCACCATTGGGCCGCACGGCAACGCCAACTGGTAGCGTGAGTTCGCCCTGGGCTACCGCGCCGAAGAGGCTTGCCGGTCGACGTCCAGGCGACGACGCGGGCCTGCTGTGGCTCACTGGCGTAGACGTCGCCAGAATGTTGATCGACGGCCAGATAAGGCTCGTCGTACGACCCCGGCGGCCAATCGGTGACGGCCCAGGAACGGATGTAACTGCCAGTTGGAGTGAAGGCATCAATCCGCTGATTCCAGAAGTCGGAAACATACACCGTGCCCGACGGGCCGACGGCGACCGACGACGGCTCGGTGAATTGACCGGGCCCCGCCCCTTTGCTACCCCAGGTCGTGAGGAGTTTCCCGTGCGAGCTGAAAACCTGGATGCGTTCGTTGCCGGTGTCGGCAACGTACACTCGCCCGTCATGACTCACGGCAATCGAACGCGGCCCGTAGAACTCGCCCGGCGCCGAACCGATCGGACCACCGCCCCATTGCCGGAGGAACGTTCCGGTTGGCGAGAACACTTCGACGCGTTCATTCCAGGTATCGGCAACATACACGTTACCGTCCGGTCCGACGGCAATGCCTTCCGGTGAATCGAGCTGATTGAACTGGCCAGGGCCGTTACCCACCGATCCCCAGGAGCGAAGCAGTGAGCCATCGGGGGCATATTCCACCACCCGATGTCCGGCTGAATCGGCCACAAAAACGTCTCCTTTGGCATCGGTAGCAACGCCACGCGGTCCCGACAACTGCGACGGGGAGCCGAGTGTGACCAGAAGTGAGGATGGCAACAGATGGAACGAGGTCGTGACCACCGGCGCTACCCCTGATCCGGCCGGCGGTTTGGTGGAAAAGTACTTTGCTCCCGGCACCAGATCACGCCGCACCAGGAAATACAGCATGCGCGCTCCGCGGGTGCCAAACGGTTTCCGATACACCAACCAGTTCCAGAGGTGACTCCAGTCCTGCGGGGTGCCGAGTGGCGCCGACGCCAACTTACCGCCGCCGGATATGGCCAGCGGAATCGAACCGACATGATCGGGGAACCACTGCTTGTAGTCCTCCGGGAACCACCAGTTCCAGCGGTACACCTGCACGACGTACCGCTTGGAGAGCGCCGCGCCGTACTGATCGAACTCGGGCCCTAGCATTAGCAGCACCGGGCAATACTGGGTGCCGCAGGTGGGTCCGGAGAAGGTTGAGGTCTCCGTCACGTTCGGATAGTCGCGAAGATACCAGATGAACGGCCAGCCACCAACGTCGTTATCGTCGAGACCGATCTGGAGCTTGGTTCCACCGGCGTACCGCTGTGAGAGCAGGCCAATCTCGTGGACCACGTTCGGAACATCCTGCGAGGTCTGCACGTAGATCAGCATCTCGGTTGGGTTGGCGGCGTCCTGGTAGCTGAGGGCAAAAGCGCTATGCACCTGCAACGCAAACAGGGCACTGAACGCGGACCCGATGGCGATCAATTTCCAGCCTCGCCGATACGTGATCACCCGACCGATGAACATGCCGGCCAGCACCAGCAGCGGCAAGGTGATATGGAGCGAGAGCCAGGGCATCTTCTCACCGGCCCAGGAGAAGAGCAGCAAGCTGCCGGCGGCCCACCAGACCAGGAAAGTCTTGAACAGCGATCTGCTGAAGATCGCGCTCACCGCGCCGGCGAGTCCAAAGAGTACCGCAATCTGTTCGTAGAGCGGAATGACGAGCAGGTAGTAGAACCACGGTTGGCCACCGCGCTGTACCGAATGTTGTGCGATCCAGTAGGTGAGACCGCCAAGGATGTCTTTGCGGTCGGCGCTCATCAAGCTGTAGCGGGGATCCCAGATGCCGTATGGGTTGGTAAAGAACGTGGAGAACAGCACGACCGTGATGACGACAAAAATCGAGATCGCTGTCAGCCAGGCGTCCAGGGAGATGGATTTGAAGGCGCGGATCACGGGCCCGTCTCCGCCGGCGAGATACTCGCGAAGAACGGCAAAGGCGACGAAGGTCCCGAAGATGAAGAACATCAGATAGGACGCTTCCATCGACGCCATCGACAGCGCCATCATGGTAGCCCCGATGTAGAGATAGCGGTTCTGGTGGCTCTCGATGAAGCGCAGCACGCAGATGAACAGCAGGAACGAGAAGAATGCCAGCGGCACATCGTCGCGAATGAAGCGCGAGAAGTATAGGAGTGTCGGCGAGAAGGTGATCAGGAGGGATGTGATCAGCGCGCCTGGCCGCGTGAGATGATGCCGGAGTAAATATGGTAGCGCAATCATGGCGGTGCCCAGGAGCACCGGCCAGAGACGGGCGGAGAATTCGCTGTCGCCAAACAGCAGATAGAAGAATGAGGTGAACTCGAACTTCAACGGTCCATGCATCAGCGGATCGTAGGTATACCCTCGTCCGACGTACAGTTGCCAGGCGTAATAGGCGTGCAGGCTCTCATCGTGATGCAGGGCGCGGCTTCCGACGTCCCAGATCCGCATGATGAATCCCAACAGGACCAGGCTGCCGTACGACACCAACTCCCAGTGCGCCACCAGACCGGCGAGGCGCTGCCAGGACGGCGCGATAGGTCGATCGAGCCAGGTTTCGCCGGTACGGCTCGTGGGGATCGTTGCTTCAGCCATGCTTAGCGCACCTCTAGTACGGGCTGACTAGCCCATGCTTTACATAGTAGTAAAAGAGCAGTTCCTGACGCGGCCCGAACGGTCGTCGTTCGATCAGCCACTGCCCGATAACGCTCCAGTAGCCGGGATTCACGGCATCGTGAAAGAAGCTGCTCCAGGTGAGCTGCTTGTAGTCCTCGGGGAACCACCAGCGCAGGATGTATTCGTGACCGGTGTACTGGCCGGCCAGCTTGGGCAGTAGCGCGGCCTGATGGGAGGCATCGACCAGGATCACGGGGTTGTTGGAAAAGGGCTTCTGCAGTAACTGAGGATAACCGGGGTAGGCGGCATTCGGCATGTTTCGGAGGTACCAGGCGAACGGCCAGGTATCCAGTGAATCGATAGTAACGTGCAGATTGTCGCTGTTGGTTACCTTGTTGGAAATCTTCAGAATGTCGCTGGCGACGGTCGGAGTATCGGGAGCGCTCTGCACGTACACCATCATCTCGACGGGATCGGCGCCATTGACAAAATTCACTTCGTACATGCTGTGAATCTCGAGAATGGCCAGCAACGCCAACGCAGCAAGGGCAACGTACCTCACCACGCTGGCCCGCCGGACCAGGTCGACGATGAACATCGAGCCAATCAACAGAAACGGGATCAGCGGGTGAATCATGAGCCAGGGGAACTTCTCGCCGGCCCAGGAATAAATGCCAAAGCTGAGTACGGCCCAATAGGTCAAAAACGAGGTGAAGAGCGTCGGCCGGCGCAGATACCAGAGGATTCCGCCGATGCCAAAGATAACCGCGATCTGCTCGTAGAGACCGTAGAGCAACGGATAGTAGAACCAGGGCTGGCCGCCGCGGGCAACCTTATGCTGGCTGAGCCAGTAAAAGAGGCCGCCGATGATGTCCTTCCGGCAGGGATTGAGCGGAAAAGTATTGCCGGGACAGGCGTTTCCAGAGTTAAAGAAAGGCTGGGTGTAATCCCAGATGCCGCGAAGGTTGGTGCCGAACGTCGAAAAGAGCAGAAAGAGAATCGCGACCATGATCGTGATCGCGTTGAACCAGGTCTGCCATGAGATCGAACGCAGCGCGCTACTGTACTCACCACCGCCATCTCGCTCCGCTCCCAGGAAGGCCTGCCGGTGGACCAGAGCCACCAGCAGGAGCGCCAGCGCCACCGGAACTGGAGGAAACCAGCCGGTGAACACGGTGAGCAGAAACATCGCTAGCAGGACGGCCAGAACGCCGGCGATCACGGCGTACGAGAGCACTTGCCTGCCGCCGGTCGCCTGCCATATGGTGCTCAAGCGGGACGCCAGCCGGGTGCGAACGAGCGCCTCTGACGCCAGCACGAGCAGCACGAACGAGCCGAGGACAAACACCGTGATGTAGGTATTTTCCATGGCGCTCAAGGAGAGTGCGACCGACGCGCCGCCGAGATACACGTACCGAATCTGGTGGGTGCGGACGTAGCCCCAGATGGCGATCACCATGGTCATCCCGAAGAAACAGGAGAAGATGTCGTCGCGTTCGAGGCGCGAGACGTACACGAATGCCGGAGAGAAGGCGATGAATGCGGAGGAGAGGACCGCCGGAACTCTGCCGAGCTCGCGGCGGAGGAAGAACGGCAGGAAGACGAGTGCAGTGCCGAACAGGACCGCCATGAGCCGCCCCGACACGTTGGAGACGCCGAACAGGAAGAAGAAAAATGCCGTAATCGGAAACTGCAGGGGGCCATGATAGACGGGATCGTACTGATAGCCGGTGCCGTTAAACAGGTTCCAGGCCAGCCAGGCATGTACCGCTTCGTCGCCGTGCATCGCCCGGCTGCCGACGTCCCAGATGCGAACGACGAAGGCCAGCACAACGATTCCGCCATAGAGCGCGTGTTCCGTGGTGATACGCGGCAATGCCATTGCCCCGGTCTGTATCCGGGGACGGGCACGCGGAAGGACCGGTGGCCCTGCCGGTGAGCTCGGTATCCGTGGCGCTGTCGCCAGCTTTGCCGCCTGTGCGGCCGCATTCCGCTCCCGGAATCGTGGCTTGCGCCGCGCCGGAGCGGAGGACCTCATCGTCATTCGACTCGCCTCTGGGTCGTGACCGCACCGACCCGGACGGTTGCCCAGCTTCCAGACTTGGGAATGATCCCATAGCCGGTGAGATACACGTTCTTGACTGTCGACCTGATATACACCAGGCGATAGGGGATGTACATCGGGATCCAGGCGGCGTCGTTCACCAGAATTTGTTGTGCCTGATCGTAGAGGGCCATGCGTCGGGCCGGATTCCAGGTGACATCGGCAGTTTCAACAGTGTCGTCGAATGCTTTGTCGGAGAAGCCGACGATATTGTCGAGGGCGTGCGTCTTCCACTGCTCTGACAGCCAATCGTGCGCATCTGGATAGTCGGCCGACCAGCCCGAGAGGTAGACCCCGAGGGTGTTCGCCTGGGCCTTGGCATACAGCGTATTGAGGGTCAATTGCTGGGTATTTACGCTGATCTTCAGATTTTTCTCCCAGTTATGCGCGATCGCGGCGGCAAGATGCTGGATCAGGGTGGCCACATCGGGGTTATTGGCATCGACGCCGTAGTAGAGCGTGGTCGAGGGAAACTTTTTTCCGTTGGAGAAACCGCCAAGCGCCAGTTCGTGACGCGCCTGGGCAGGATTGAATGGCAATAGATGCAACCGCGGGTCGTATCCTGCCTGTCCCGGCGGTACGAAGCCGCCGAACGGTGATACGATTCCAGCCGCCTGCTGGTTCACCAGGGTCGCGCGATCGAGAGACATGGTGAGCGCTCGGCGGACGTGGATGTTATCGAACGGTTTGGTCGTGACGCTCATGTAAATACCGGCAATGGAGAGCATTTTAGTCTCATGGATGCCGGGCTCGTGAGCCAGCACCGAGTCGTACGCGGGCAACGTGACCACATCGAGATTCTGCGTTACATAACGGTACAGATCGGCACCGACCCCAGGAAGCGGCGCTAGCGATACGTCGACGGTCCCGACGCTCGGATGGGTGCCGTAGTAATACTTATTGCGCTTGAGAACCATTCGATTATTCGGATCCCATGACTGCAATCGATACGGTCCACTTCCGACTGGATGGGTATACCAGTCGGTGTTGTCCGGGGCTCCGTACTGGTTAATTGCTTTGGGATCGAGGGCGAAGCTCGTGGGATAGGTGAGTTCCATCAGGAAATACGGCACCGGCCACCGCGCCGTAATTTGCAGCGTGTAGGCATCGATCACCTTGAGTCCGCTCACTGCTGTTGCCTTGCCGGTTAGAACGGCCCTGGCGCCCTTGATGTCGAGTAAATAGGTCGCCGCCGACGGCGACTTGAGCACTGGACTGAGGCTCCGCGTAATCGCGTAGGCGAAGTCGCCGGCGGTCACCGGATCCCCATTGCTGAATCGCAATCCATGACGAAGATAGAAGGTGTAGACCAGATGATCCGCGGATACTACATAACGAGACGCAGCGTCCGGCACGACGTGGTAGGACGCATCCAGCCTGACCAATCCGGAATAGAGCAAGTTGGCCAGTTGGGCATTCTCATCGTCAGCGACGAGGCCGGGGTCTACGGACACCGAAGTGTCGGGCAGTGCCAGTCGCAACGTTGTTGGCGCCACCACCGGCTTGACTGTGGGCGGAGTGGGGGGCTTGCTGCTCGATTCGCGCGAGCTGGCGAACGTAAGAGCGGGTATCAGAGCCGCGATGACGAATATCGCGAGTCCGGTCATGCGCCACTTATGCTGCACTATGCGCTCCCCGCCGACGTCTCCTCGGGCCAGGCACGGAGAGCCTGCCGGAAAGCAATGCTCGGCAAACTAGTTTATATCGAGCTGCGCGCGTTTGAGCAGCGGCGATTCGGCGACCGGATGCACCGTGGCATACCCGCCAATAAGGGCGGATGTCCGGCGCAGCTTGATGAGAGCCGCCGATTGCTTCACGATCGCATGGGCAGTGGTTGGCGTCCGGCTGGTTGCGGTCGGTTGCGGGCTGGCGCCATACTGAACGCCAAGGTTCACGCTGAGCAGCACCAGCACGGCGGCAATGCTACTACCCACCGCCGCCGGCATCATCCGGCTGAGGGAGAGAATCGAAGGAACTCTCGCCTTCTTTTCGATCGAAGAGGCAATGCGTCGCTCGACGTGGACCGGGAGCGGGGTTCGCACCGAACCGAAACCTGCCAGCCGGCGATCGATGTGAAGGAGCCGAGATACTTCCTCGGTGCAGCCGCTGCAGAGCCGGAGATGGTGCTCCAGCGCCACTCGCTGCGGCAGCATCAGGCCACCGTCGACGTATTGGGACAGAAGATCGACATCGCAAGGGTTCATGTCGACGGTCCCTGCTCTAGCGCGGCATACGATACCTTGAACATCTGACGAGCACGCGAGAGCCGCATGCGCACCGCTTCCGGTGTGACGCCCACAATCAGCGCGGTTTCTTCGGAGGAGAACCCCTCCGCCAGACGCAAGACCAGACAGATGGCATACTCCGGCTTCATGGCGCGCAACGCCGCCTGGACCGCTTCCCGCTCGGGGAGCGTCTCTTCGCCGCCAGTGCAGGCCAGGCAAGCTTCGGCCCGGGGTGAATCGCTCCAGTGCAGCCAGTTGACCACTTTCTTGCGGCGAAGGTAATCACGGAAGCGGTTTGACGCGATGCGATACAACCAGGGAGTAATGTTCGAATCTGGTCGCAATTTCGGCAGTGACTCGTAGGCGCTAAGGAACGTGTCGTGGGTTAAATCGTCCGCCAATTCGGCGCTGCCGCTGAGGCGATAAAGATAGTTGTAGATCTGCGACTTGTGGCGCTCATACACGAACGTGAACGCATCCGCTTCCTGTCGCCGCAGTTGCTCGATGAGTGCTACTTCCAAAGCTAACGCCATGTGGCCTGTATCCTCCGCAGGTATCAACGGCTGAGGAGGACGGATCGTAACAGGGCCACACTCTCCTTACCTGAAGCGAATCCTATACTTCTACTAGCACGCCCGAAGTCCGAAATGCAATGCCGCGGAGTGCGTTGTAGTGATTATTGAGCCGAAATGAAAGGATCGTATAACAAAGGCTCGATTGAGAGACGAGGTTGCTGAATGGCGCCTTAAGGGAACATGAAGATTTCCCTTGACACGCCTCTCTCGATTCGCTTTAATTGGCAGTACCAGGATCTCGCATGGACTCGGGAGGAGGCACCGTGCAACGACGCTCGCCTCGTAGCGGTCCCATTCAGTTTGGCATGCACATCTTCGACGCGCACGAACAGCTCCTGGGTACTGTGGTGCTGGCGCGGAAAGATCATTTCGTCATGCGCCAGGAGCTGGGCATCAACCAGCTGGTCCAGGTGCCGCTCGTCGCCGTGGCCGGCGTGGTCGGCGGTATTGTGTTTCTGAACCTCACTCCGGGCGAGATCGAGATATTCTGCAAGACGCTCGAACGCAAGGAGCGCGGTCCCGCCGGTGAAGGTCTTATGCCGCGTCTCATACCGGCACAGCGATTGGTGGAAACGTAGGCGGCTGCCCGACTGACCAGGTTCGACCCGCGCCTCGCTCGCGAGTTACACGACGGACAGCACTGCCGACGGCTCGGGCTGAAGACTGTCCGCCGACCCATCTCCGGCGATAAACCGGCATCGATCCAGTAAGTCGTTGTCGCTGACGTCGTGCGGCACTGTTACCCAGCGGACCTGCGACCGATTGCACCGCAGCCAGCGCTCCAGAACCGCGGCCGCGTCCAGTTCGTTCTGTTCGTAACGCGCGGCTTTGACGACTTCCTCATGGGCGCGGGTCCAGGCGACAAGATCTTCCTCCCTGGCACCGCCCAGGTTACGGACCGAGAGGACATGCCCATGAGCGACGAGAAGTAGGCGAGGCCCATCACTCTTGCCGTCGGCACGCGCCCGACCCTCGTCACGAACCAGTACGCAGCGACAGGCGATTGCCGCCTCAAGAATGCCATGCTGCCGCCGGTGATCGCTGAGGGCATCGATTCGCATTTGGATCTCGGCGGCGTGTTCGAAGAGAAGGGATTCGCACAAACGGTCCCTTTTGTGCCTCAGCCAGGCAGCAACGCGATCGGTGCGACCATCGAGTATGTCTCGCATCCGGCCGATGGCCTCCAGATGACTGCGCCGGTTCTCCTCGCCCAGCATGGGCGCGGCGCATTTATTCATCTGCCGGTAGATGCACGGCTGGCAGCGCGGCTTGGCAGCGGCGCACTTTCTGAGCGGGAGTACGTCATGGAGGAAAGCCATGGTCTCGCGCGCGATTGAACCGGAAGGAAATGGCCCAAAGTAGGTGGAGTCATCTTCGCCCTGCTCGCGAACGATCTCCAGGTATGGGTCCAGGATGCTGGCGTCGAGCTTGAGGAAATACAACCTCTTTGGTTTGGTGAGCGCGCGGTTATACGGAGGCTGCTCACGCTTGATCAGTGCGGACTCGCGAAAGAGCGCTTCCAGTTCGGTGCCGGTGAGTTCGTAGGTAATATGTCGCGACCGGCTGATGAGTTCTCGGGTCCGGCGGTCACGGCGGGCATTCGAGAAGTACGACGTCACCCGGGCTCGAAGATCTATCGCCTTACCGATGTACAGAATGCGATCGCCGTCTCCGCGCCAGAAGTACACTCCCGGCGCTCGGGGGAGTGAACCGGCCTCAAGGCGTAAAACGTCGAGGTGGGGAACCATGGGGAGGCCTCGGGGTGAGATGGATACAGGATAGGTCGCGGGACCGCTGGGCTCGATAGGTGGGTCGGAGCGCGATCGGTCCCGATACCTGCGACTATAGCATCGCCAGGCGCTTCGATCCACCGCCCGGAGCACCGCCGGTGGCGTTACACTAACGTGAAGGAAATTCCCATGTATCGACTGCGCCGTGGAACTACAGCTCCCTGACGGGTACCAGCCCGGTGGCACGGCCTGGAGTCCGGATCGGCCAGATCTCATCGAGTTGCTGACGAACGCGGTGCACGCCGACCTCCAGCCGATTTACTACGGCAGCAACCACACCTTCCTGGTCACGCTTGACGCCGGCGCCGAAGGCCGAAGTCTGGCGGTGTACAAGCCGGCACGAGGTGAATACCCTCTGCACGACTTTCCGGCCGGAACACTGTATAAGCGCGAAATCGCCAGTTGGCTGCTCGATACGCTGTTAGGGTGGGCACTGGTCCCACCCACGGTACGCACTCACGGCCGATACGGTCCGGGTTCTTTGCAACTGTTCATTGAAGTCGGAGGCAGAACCGAAATTGAGATCGACGAATTGCGTCGCATCGCGCTGCTGGATGTGCTGATCAACAATGCCGATAGGAAGGTTGAGCACTGTTTGCCCGATTTCCAGCGTCGACTGTGGGCTATCGATCATGGATTAACGTTTCACGTACAACCCAAGTTGCGCACCTTCCTCTGGCACTTTGCCGGTACCAGATTGTCGCGAGATGAGTACGGGGCGTTGCGACGTTTGAAACGCGAGTTACAGACCCGGCGCGATCCCTGCGCCGCGCAACTTGCCGACCTGGTTTCACGATCCGAGTGGAATGCGCTTCGCGATCGGATCAACCGCCTGATTGAGAGCGGATCGTTTCCCGATCCGCGATACAAACCGGTGCCGTATCGCTGGTAGCAGACACCTATAATTGTCCGTGGATAGTCAACGACTCGACCTCGGGCTGGTGGATTCCATCCGTGCGCAGACATTTGGCGATCCTGGCCAGCGCACGTTTCGGTTGCTCGTGAAGACAACTGAGGGGGAAGTGTCGCTCTGGATGGAAAAGGAGCAGCTCATGCTCCTGGGCTCGGCGATTGAAGAGGTGCTGCAACGGATGCCCGAACCGCAGGGTGAGGAGCCGGCGGGCGAAGCCGAGTCTGCATTCCGTGGCGAGCTGGAAGTGAGAGTTGGTTCGCTTGCCGTTGGGTATGACACCCAGGGACGGAGCTTTCTCGTCGAGGCCAGCGACTTTACCTCACCGTTCGACCTCTCCAGCATCAGGCTGCTGGCTCGTCGTGCCGACTTCGCGCGGGTCGCCGGGGAGATCAGCGAGATTGTCGCCGCCGGACGGCCGCGTTGCCCTTTATGTGGCACTCCCCTCCTGGGGGTGGTCCACTTTTGCCCACCGTCGAATGGGCACGCCCGACTGACGGTTGCCGATTGACCGGGAGGTATGAATGGGCTGGAATATCAGAGTGTGGCATGAGGAGCAGGGCGAGAACATACGGCTGATGATTGAGGCTGGATCGGAAGTCCCGGAGGAAGTCATCTCCGCCGTGGCAGGCGCCTACTGGCTTGATGAAGTGCAATACGTGCAGGGTGAGTGGGACGAGGTACCCATGGAGCAGCCTCCGGGCGAGGGCGGACCTCGAATGCACGGCTAAGGCTAGTGATCCAGGCTGCGCACCCGCGCCAGCCACACATCAGCCTGTTGAAGTTCCTGGGTGGCTCGCGCCATGCGGGAATAGTCGTAGGGCGCGGCGCGGGAACAATCGGTGAAGCCTCGGATCGCCAGGTTGTATGCAGTCCGCAGGGCACGCGCCCGCGATGGATTGGGTACGTTGGCCGGTGGAGATGCGATGACGCTCTGGCCACTGATCTGCGCGAGTGCGCGGGCGCATGCCTGTGCGCTGTTGGCGACCCCGGTCGACGTGCCGGTAGCTCCGCTGGATTGCGTGGAATTGTAGGTCGCGATCGCGTCCTTCATGGTCGCAATCGCGTTCCGCGCCTCTGATTGGTAGGTCGGTGACGATCCACAGGCCGCCAGAGCGACCGGCATCAGGCAGACCAGCGTCACCACGACTACTGTGGCACGCAAGGTGAACCCTCCGTTCGTTTAGCGACACTCGTTACAACTGCGGTCCAGTAGGCCCGATTCTGCAACTCGGCGCCGGCGGCACGGGCTTCTGACTCAGAGCCGAATCGGGCGATGACAGTTGGACCACTTCCACTGACAAAGGCCCCTTCCGGTGCGATGCAATCCACATCGGTGCAGCACTCCCGCGCCTTCGGATAGGCACGGAACAGAGCGTCGCTCAGGCCGTTTGGTCCGATTTTAAATGGCGGTCCATTATCTGCAATCGCGCGCGTGCATCTACCGTTGGTCCACTCGGACGGGCGCAGTGCCTCGAAGACTCGTTTAGTGGAAACTTCGAAGCCAGGGTTAACGAGCAGATACCACGTCTGTCTCCCCCGAGGGGAGCGGTTCAACCTGCTCACCGCGCCCGCTGACAAAGCAGGTGCCGCCGGACAGGAAGAAGGGTACATCGGATCCCAGTTGCGCGGCGAATCGCGTCATGTCGGCGCACGGCAGCCCCAGATTCCACAGTCGGTTTAGCCCGATGAGCGCCGCGGCGGCATCACTACTGCCGCCGCCGAGACCAGCCGCCACTGGAATCGACTTGTGCAGGGCGATACTGACATTACGGGACTCCTGGCTGCTTTGGCGCAGGAGCATCGCCGCGCGCTCCACCAGATTGCCCTGCGCCAGTGAGGCATCGGAGCAGGTGAAACGAAATTCATCGTCGGGGCGGAATTCAAGGGTATCCGACAACGAGACAGTTTGCATGACGGATGTAAGCTCGTGGAATCCGTCCTGCCGGCGTCCGACGACTTCGAGCGAGAGGTTAATCTTGGCGAAGGCCTGCAGGCTGAACATCGAGTCGATTCTTCCGGTAAATCATTTGCAAACCGAGGAGAGTCAGATTCAAGGAGATGTGCTGAACGGTACGCGTGTGGGGAGCGACGACCGGGGCTAACCCTCCAGTTGCGATGACGGCGGCACCGCCGCCGAGTTCTTCCTGGATGCGGTCCACCAATCCGTCGACCAGGCCGGCGTAGCCATAGAGGATGCCGGACTGAAGGGCAGCCACGGTACTGGTCCCGATGGGCGCTGCCGGAGCCAGCAACGGAACCCGTGGCAATTGCGCGGTGCCGGCAAAAAGCGCGGCCATCGATAATTCCAGGCCCGGCGCGATGGCGCCGCCGATGTACGCCCCGTCTCGACCGACAACGTCGAAATTGGTCCCGGTGCCAAAGTCTGCTACGATAGCCGGCGATCCATATTGCGCAATGGCGGCCACGGCGTTGGCAATGCGGTCGGCGCCCACACCGGTGGGGGGATCATATCGAATCGAGATGCCGAGATCGAGGCGCGTGGATACAATCACCGGTTCGATATGCAAATAGTCACGGACTGCCTCACAGACGGAGGTCTGCGCTTCCGGGACGACGCCCGCGACGATCGCTCCGTCGATCGATTGGCGGCGCAACTTTGCCAGGCGAAAGAGCGTGGCGGCCAGCGCGGCATATTCGTCCGGCATGCGGCGGGCATCGGTGGCGATCCTCCATTTGCCGGCCAGGGCGTCCCCGTCAAAGACACCGGCCACCATGTTGGTATTGCCAATATCGATGGCGAGAAGCATTTTCCCCTCCCGACGCCGATGGTACCATTGGGTTGTTCTGCGCTGCCCTCGAGCGGTTCAGATTAGCCTAGCACCCGGGAAGGGACGATGTTCGTAGTTGGGCTCCTGGTCGGGCCGGCACTCGGATTGGTCACCGGCGATGGCATCGCCAAGTCACGGGATTCGCGTTGGTGGTGGCTCGCCGCCCTGGTCCTCTTCTTATTCTTCGTCCTGTTCGCTCCGTGGTTCGCCCTTGAGCTCAAACTGGGACTGATCTTCGGAGCGCTGCTTGGTCTGCTGCTCGCCGCCACGCCGGTCCGACTGTATGAACCCGGAGATGCCGAGTCGCCGGAATGGTGGTAATTACCGAGCCGAAAGTGTATCTGGTGGGCCGCACCCAGATCGATCAGCAAGCAGTGGCGCAGTTCCTGGATGACGAGACAACCACCTGGACTACCGACGGCGAGAACGGAAGCGAACTTCTCTCGGAGCTGGCAGGAAGGGTGTGCTACCTCTCGTTTGGTGAGCGTCAGGGGCGGCGATCGAACCGAGATTATCTGCAAAACATCATCCGGATGGAACACGGCAGCGTTCTCGAGCATGCCGTCTGGAATTTCATCGTCACCGGAGTGTCCCGTTCCTTCAGCCACGAGTTGATTCGCCATCGGGCCGGCTGGGGATATTCACAGTTAAGCCAGCGATATGTCGATGAATCCGACACCGAGTTTGTCGAACCGGATATCATCGCCTCGAGTCCCGAGCTCCACACGATCTGGGTCGATGCCGTCGAGCATGCCCACGACGCCTATCTGCGGCTCGCCGACGGTCTGGCCAAGAACGTCGCGTCCTCGTTACCTGAGCTCAAAGCACGAGACCGCCGCATCCGTGCCCGCCAGGCGGCTCGCAGCGTACTGCCCAATGCCACTGAAACGAAGATATTTATGACGGCCAACGCCCGCGCACTCCGTCACTTCATCGAGTATCGAGGGGCGCCGGATGCAGAACCCGAGATCCGCAAAGTGGCAATCGCACTGCTGGCGATTATGCGTCGAGAAGCGCCGAACCTCTTCGGCGACTATAGCGAAGAGGCGTTGCCCGATGGCAGCCGCATGGTGTCCACCGAACATAAAAAGGTCTGATCTTTCCGCGGTGTTTCCCGCTGCGAACAGTTCCTAGTTCAAACAGCGGAAGCCCTGCTGGACGAAGTGGTGGTCGAATGCGAATGCAGTGTGCAAACCGGACTGGCGCATTAATTCGAAGCTCACACAATCCGGATTGTCACATTACGTAGGCCTCTTCAAGATACTTGTCGTGATTGGTCGAAACATCCCCAGCATCATCCGCAAATGTCCCGAGCACGGCAATCGCGCGTTGCCGCCGTTCCCGTCGATCTGACTCAGCGATGACGCGCTCGACGGACTGTCGGATTACCTCGGCCATCGAAATGCCCCGTAGGGCTGCGAGTTCTTTGATCGCTTTGACTTGTTCCTCTGTGAGTTGAATCTGAGTCCGAATCAAGAATGCGTCCTCCGCTGTGTGACATGATGTTCCTTGTACACGTCATGATAATGCGACGTCTAACAAGAGACCGC
The DNA here is from genome assembly GCA_963731225.1 of uncultured Chloroflexia bacterium. GTDB lineage: Bacteria > Chloroflexota > UBA5177 > UBA5177 > UBA5177 > CAVSUG01. The sequence goes on along the minus strand of CAVSUG010000002.1, from coordinate 693,380 downwards.
ATGGCACTGTTCCTTCCTACCGGAGCGATGGCGTCCCCGAACCATCGCTTTTTTAAAAATGGCGCCAACCCGCCTCGGGAAGGACTCGTCGCTCGCCGGCACCGCTGCGAATAGTCAAACCGTCCTCTTCATTGACCACCTTGGCCACGACGGTCAGTGGCAGTCCGGACATCAATCGTCTGGCTTCCTCTGCGGCATCCGGCGGCAGTGCCAGCAAAAGCTCATAGTCCTCGCCGCCATTCAACGCCAGGTCTTCCGGTGCGATACCCAGGAGGTCGGCTACATCGCGTACTGCCGCATCGATCGGCAAAGCCGACTCGTCCAGGACGACTCCGACTCCACTGGCCCGAGCCAGATGCCGGACGTCACCGGCCAAGCCATCGCTGATGTCCATCATGGCGTGCGCAACGCGATTACTTGCCAGGGCGCGTGCCGCGGACACGCGCGGTGCTGGAACGTAATTTCGTTGGGCCCAATCGTTCCATGGCGGGCGGGAGAGATCGAGTCCAGCCATACTGGCGCGAAGGAGGGCCGCACGGATTCCGAGCGAGCCGGTAACGGCCAGAACATCTCCTGGCCGCGCTCCCGAACGTAGCAGGAGTTGATCCTTCGGGATGTGCCCTAGAACGGTGATGTCGATCGCCAGGGGGCCGTCGGTCCGGGTGACATTACCCCCCACGATGTGCGTCTCGAATTGTGCCGCCTCCTCCACCAGGCCGCGGTACAGTTCCTCGACGGTTGTGGTCAGCGTGTCTGTCGGAAGCGCAAGCGACACCAGCGCGTGTTCGGGAATTCCCCCCATGGCGGCAATGTCGCTGATGTTCACTGCCATGGCACGTCGACCTACCAGGCCCGCTTCGGTTCGGTCTAGCGAAAAATGTACGCCCTCGACCTGCATATCGACCGTGGCCAGTAGGTACTCAGGCCCCGGCAGATCGATGACCGCGGCGTCGTCGCCGATACCGTGGATTGAGTTGTCGTGTCCTGCCAGGGATGCGAGCCGCTCGATCAGGCCGAACTCACCGATGGCGGATATGCCAAGCATCTTGTCCTTCATCGACCCAGCGTCGCATGCGCCTATGCTGAAAGAAAAGGTTGATGCCATGAACGAACAGGAAGCCCGCGATTTTCTCCGCACTCACCATCAGGCGATTTTGGCGACAATTCGCAAAGACGGCCGTCCCCAGCTCTCCAACGTGCTGACTTCGTATCACGACGGACGTATGCTGGTGTCGATCACGGAGACCCGGGCCAAATATCACAATCTGGTTCGCGATCCCCGTGCCACTCTGCTCGTACTTGGCGATAACTTCTGGCAGTACATCACTATTGATGGCACTGCCGAACTCGCACGACTACCCGGGGCGGCGCCACTCTTGCGACAGTACTACGAACTATCGGCCGGCAAGCCGCATCCGAATTGGGAAGAGTATGACGAAGCAATGCGACAAGAACGTCGGGTTCTAGCGTCGTTCTCGATTGAGAAGCTGTATCCGCTGTCGGACTGACGCCGCGACTACGGGTAGATCGAGCGAGCCGCCGAGGCGTCGGAGACTGTTCGCACGCCGACGATGTAGGCGGCCAGGCGCATATCCACTTCCTGCGTTTCCTTCACGGTGAGGACGCGCTGGAAGCTGTTGCGCATGATGCGGTGGAGACGCTCGTTGATTTCCTCTTCGCTCCAGAAGAAGTGCTGGAGATCCTGCACCCATTCGAAGTACGAAACCGTCACCCCTCCGGCGTTCGCCAGCACATCGGGAACGAGGAACACACCCTTGTCCTGCAGGATCTCGTCCGCCTCCGGTGTTGTGGGCCCGTTTGCGCCTTCGGTAATGATCCTCGCCTTGATATCGGCTGCGTTTCGCTCGGTGATCTGATTTTCCATCGCCGCCGGGATCAGCACCTCGACCGGAAGGGTCAACAACTCCTCGTTGGTGACGCGATCGGCGTTCCGGATAGCCTTTCAATCGACCGTGCTCCTGGACGTAGCGGATGAGGTCATTGATATTGAGCCCTTTGGGATTGTAGATGCCCACCTGACACGTCGCTGACGGCAACGATCTTCACGCCCTGCTCGGCCAGCAGCCGGGCCGAATGGCTGCCGACATTGCCAAAGCCCTGAACCGCGACCGAGACGCCGTTCGGCTCAGATTCCGAAGTGACGCAGGGCCTCCAGGGTAATGATCATTACCCCGCGCCCGGTGGCTTCGTCCCGCCCCTGGGATCCGCCGATGCTGAGCGGTTTGCCGGTCACCACTGCGGGCACCGAGTAGCCTTTGTGCATGCTGTAGGTGTCCATCATCCAGGCCATCGTCTGGGCGTTGGTGCCCATATCGGGAGCGGGGATATCGCTCTCGGGACCGATGAGAACCGAGAGTTCGGCGGCAAAGCGGCGAGTGAGATTTTCCAGTTCACTCAGGCTCAGCGTCTTGGGGTCGACGACCACACCGCCTTTGGCGCCGCCGAACGGCAGATTGAAGATGGCGCACTTCCAGGTCATCCACATTGCCAGGGCTTTGACCTCGTTGAGGGTGACACTGGGGTGGTAGCGGATGCCCCCCTTGGTAGGACCACGGTGAAGGTTGTGCTGCACGCGATAGCCGGTGAACATGCGGATGGAGCCGTCGTCCATATGAACGGGGAAATTGACCGTCAGAATCCGTTGCACATCGCGAAGAATGACGCGCACCGATGGCTCGAGGTTCAAATAGTTGGCGGCACGGTCAAATTGGCGTTGTGCAGTCTGGAAGGGATCCGGACCGGTCTCCATTCCCCTGCTGATCACCGCCGTGTCTGTCGTCTGCACTGCCTGCACCATACCTTTCCGGCTTACGCCGCACTCAACTCGGATACCAGGAGAAATTGCAAGCCCCATGCCACCCGATTCACACTACTGTTTACTCTATCCAGAAGGTAGCTGCAAATTGGCAGAACAGTAAGCGCCCCATCGCCAGTTTGCGGCATGCGCGGGCGACGGAGAATGTATGTGCAATTTGACCAGACGCGTCGATTGGACGGTGCGCTGAGCGTACAAGAAACGACTGGTGCCAGACGGCCCTTTTCTCGACTGATGAAATCATTCCCAGAGGGGCGAGAGCCATCCGTCAGCCCATGAAATACACCGCCTGCGCTGCGATGAGTTCTATCTCAAATTGGTCAACAGAATCTGGTATCCGCCCCCGGTGTACGTTTTCCCGTCCAGTGGCAGGGTTAAGGATTGTCCAGGCGCCAACCCGGAAAACGAGGCGGATGCGGTGCCGCCCCTGGTGTATTTCACCAGGGCAACGCCGCTAAATGTGACGTTCCCGCGATTGAGCACTGAAATGCTACCGGCACTGCCGGGACCGGTACCGAACGTAGCGTTGTAACCGACAACTTTCCAGGTGGCGGGAAGCCCTTGCAGGTTCGGAGTTCCGAGCTGTCCGGTCCCGGTGGTACCCAGCCCCGTGCCGGTCGCGCCAGCCGCGCTGGTTGCCAGAGGAACTGCCGCTATGGTGGGCTGCACGTAGACAACCGCGGTGGGCTGTACGAACGCAACTGCCGCGGTAGGCGCCGGTGTGGGCACCGCTGCCACGATGGCGCGAGCGTGTCTATGGGCCGCGGCAACGATTGCTGCGGCCTGTCGGTTGGCGCGTGCGGTAGCGGTATGAACGATCGAACCGCCCGCGTCCTGCGCCGCCTTTACGAGGGCGGTGGCCTGCGCCTGGGCACGAGCGATGTCCGCGAGCGCAATCGAATTGCCCGCCGTTGGACCGTGCCCTTTGGTGTTCGAGTTGTTTGAAAGCTTCCCGGCGACGAATGCTCCGGTACTACCGAGTCCGACGAGTGCGAAGATGACAACGACAGCCAGCGCCGCAATGGTAACTCGATCTCGAGACCTGCGGCTACGTGGCGAGTCAAGTTGCCGCACTACCGTACGTCCCACTGAACCCTCCCTGATACGATGCGAGAAAATGTGCTCTGGCGTGTAATGGAATGCATTATAACCGAGGGTCTCCGACCCCCGCGTGGACTTCGTTGGCGCCTTTACCGGACCGTTGTTAGCATGGACCGGACGGCAGGACGACCGTTTGGCGCCGTCCGGCCAAAAACAGGAGGGCGACAATGGTCACCGAAGCGAGATCGCAAGAGCCTGCCACTTCCTCTACCCCGGCTCTCCGGCTGGAAGTTGAGGGGGGCATCGGCTATATCAGAATCAACAAGCCGAAACTCAATCTGTACGACCGTCAATTCATTACCGAACTGAACGACGCGATCGACGAAATCCGATTCAACGACGAGATCAAAGTCGTCATCCTGATGAGCGAATTGGATCGCGTCTTCTCCGCCGGCGCCGATATCCATATGCTGAAGGCCAGCAAGCCAGATTTCAAGGCTTCCTTCTGTCTGGGCGCCCAGGAAACTCTGGCCAAGATCGAACGCACACCCAAACTGTTTCTGGCCGCCCTGCACGGCCACACTGTCGGCGGCGGACTGGAGATCGCGCTGGCAACCGATATTCGTTTCGCCGGTGACAGCCCGAACATCCAGATCGGTCTACCTGAAGTAAAGCTCGGAGTGCTGCCGGGAACTGGCGGTACCCAGCGCCTCGCTCGACTGATTGGTAAGTCTCGAGCCCTTGACCTGATGATCACCGGCCGCCTGCTCAATCCACAAGAAGCACTGGAGTATGGGATCGTCAACTATATCTATCCGGTGGACCAATTGGCCGCGAAGGTCGACGAGTACGCTCAAACCATTCTCCGCGGCGCGACCCGTGCGGTCGGACTGATCAAACAAGCGGTGGTACAGGGCACGGAAGTACACCTTGATGCCGGCTTTTTCATGGAACGAGAACTGCAGAACCGTCTCTTCGTAACGCACGATGCGCAGGAAGGGCTTGCTTCGTTCATCGAGAAACGGTCGCCCGAATTCAAAGGTCGATAGATCCGGAGATATCGGTTGGCGTTGCACGAAGCGGTCATTGTCGGGGCGGTACGCACTCCGTTTGGCCGTCATGGCGGAGTCTTGCGTCAGATCCGACCGGACGACCTGGCGGCTGCCGCCATGACCGGACTGTTGGCTCGGACTGGCCTCGATCCGGCTCTGATTGACGATGTGTTTTGGGGAAACGCCAACGGTGCTGGCGAGGACAACCGGAACGTCGCTCGAATGGCCGGTCTGTTAGCCGGACTACCGGTCAGCGTTCCCGGGGTCACTGTAAATCGACTCTGTGGCTCCGGCCTTCAGGCCATCGTATCGGGCGCGCGTGAGATCCAGACGGGCGCGGCCGACGTCATTCTGGCCGGCGGCGTCGAGAGCATGACTCGCGCGCCGTTCGTGCTGCCCAAGTCCGAGGCGGGATTCGCGCGCGGCGATCAGACCCTGTATGACACCACTCTGGGCTGGCGCATGGTGAACCCCCGCCTGGCTGCCATGCACCCTCCCATTTCTCTGGGGCTGACGGCGGAAAATGTCGCCAGCGAGTACGGCATCTCGCGTGAGGATCAGGATGCCTGGGCATTGCGGAGTCACCGGCGAGCGATCGCGGCCCAGGACGCGTGCCGGTTCTCTGCCGAAGTCATCGAGATCGAGGCCCCGGCAGGGCGAGGCGAGGTGGTTAACGTCGATCGCGACGAAGGGCCGCGTCGCGACACCTCGCTGGAGAAGCTTGCCACTCTGAAACCGGCGTTCGCGCCGGAGGGAACCGTCACTGCTGGAAACTCCTCGCAACTCACGGATGGGGCGGCGGCGCTGTTGATGGCCTCCCAAGAGGCGTCCGAAAGACTGGGTCTCACTCCGATGGCGCGATTCGTCGACGCGGCGACAGCGGGCGTCGATCCGGCCATGATGGGCATCGGGCCGGTGCCGGCAACCAGGAAACTGCTCCAGCGTCTAAATATGCGAACGGGCGATCTGGATCTCGTCGAGATCAACGAAGCGTTTGCGTCCCAGGTGCTGGCCTGTATCCGCGAGCTGGACCTCGATGAGGCAAAGGTGAATCCGAATGGCGGCGCCATTGCCATTGGACACCCGCTGGGTGCAAGCGGCGCCCGTCTGGTGGCCACGCTGGTCCATGAAATGGGCCGATCGCAGGCACGGTATGGACTGGCGAGCATGTGTATCGGCGTTGGCCAGGGCATCAGCGCTGTCTTCGAATGCGTTGGGCTGTGACCGAGCCGGTGCAACCGGTTCTAGCGGCCACGGTTATCCTTACCCGGCCCGGCGCTGCAGCTGACGAACCCTGGCAATGCTTCATGGTGCGACGGCACGTGCTGAGCGATTTTGCTGCCGACGTCTTCGTGTTTCCTGGCGGCAAGGTCGACCAGATCGACTATGCCCAAATCTCGAGCGAACCGACGGCTGCGCCCCCCGGCAGCAGTGCGCCGGACGATCCTCATCGCTGGATCGCGCTTCAAATGGCCGGGATACGAGAGCTGTTCGAGGAAGCGGGGGTGCTTCTGGCACGGCGCGGGACCGAACTGATTCGTCTCGAGGGCAGGGAGGGGGATCGGTTTGCCGGCTATCGCCGTCAGTTACAGCGCGGCGATCTCACAATGCCGGCACTCGCCGAGAAGGAAGGACTGAGCTATCCGTTCGATAGCCTGTTCGCGATCTCGCGCTGGATCACGCCAGAAGGGTTCACGCGCCGGTTCGATACCTACTTTTTCGTGGCCGTTATGCCCGCCGGTCAGACCCCAGTCCACGACGAGCACGAGACTACCGACAGCATCTGGATCGCGCCAGAAGAGGCGCTCATTCGTTATCGGAATGGTGGTTTTCCTCTCGTGTTTGCGACCGAGAAGCACCTCGAGTTGCTATCCCGCTTCAACTCAGTTGAGGAGCTTATCGCATCCAGCAGCCAGGCGAACATGACGCCGGTCGTGCCTCGGCGCGTCGTCGTCAATGGCGCCACCCGATTTCTGATCCCGGGAGACGAAGGCTACTGACAATGGCGAGGACTACAAGCGCATCACGATGACGATCAGGACTACGGCGATGATCGCCACGATGAGGGTTACGCCCCCAAAGATGACCGCCAGTTCCCTCGCTCGCGCATTGGGCGACGCCGGGTCCGGCTCCTTCGCGAGTTTGGGCTCGACGGCACGTGGTGCGATCGGCGTCGGTACCGGTTGTCTGGCCAGCGATGCCGCCAGGCTAGCGTGAATCTGGTCGCCGATGTGACGGCTGAAATCTTCGCCGAGACCCCGAAACAGGTCATCAAACGGTGCCAGACGGGAAGAATCGGTTCGCCGGAGCGCGCGCGAGGACGTCGTTAGCTCTCCGCCCTCACGTTGAACCTCGATCACCCGAATCGACGAGTCCATCCCGTTCAGATTCACCGATCCCTGATCGATGTACCGCAGGCCTTCAACTTTCCGGGCGAGATGGGTCACGACGTCGGTAGTGAGAATGCGCCCGGGCGCCGCCAGACTACAGAGACGAGCAGCCACGTTGAGGGCGCCGCCGCGATAGCCATCATCGACCGGTACTGCCTCACCGGAGTCGATGCCAACACCGATTTCAAACGGCTGGTCGCGGTGCGAGGCCACCCGGTCGAGTAAGTCGATCGATGCGCGTAACGCCATACGTGGTGAACCGAACACAGCCAGCACTTCGTCCCCTCGCAGTTCGACGATCGCGCCACCCTGGGTAGCAATGGCCTCTCCGGCGAGATCGGCGAAGGCTCGGGCTAGACGAGCAGCTTGCTCATCGCCGTGAGATTGCGTGAATGCCGTGTACCCACGAATGTCGGCAATGAGAAAGGTATGCACTTGAACGGCTGCATCGTGGCCGGCGGTGTTGCTGTCGCTGTCCCCATGATGCCTTCACTATGGCTTGTATGGCGGAGCAGGTCAAAGTACGCGCGTATCTATTCTGGGCCCGCGCTCCGTCGACCGCGATTACTGCTTACACGTTGGTGCACTGACCCGATTTGGTACCCAGGACGGTATTTGGAGCGCCACCGGAATCGCCGACCTGCGGAGCAGGGACGTTGTTGGCGCAGGCCAGATTTCCTTCGATCAGGTTGGTCGCGACCTCTGTCGAGTCAGGATCGGCGGAGATGTTGTTGTTCATGGTAGTGCTGCCCCCGATCACGTTCCGAAACAGACCGACCCAGCAGGTCTGCAAGCCGGAAATGTTTACATTCCCCACAATTATGCTATCTTCGACGTCACTGAACACCGGCCCCCCGAAAAACGGGCTGTATCCACAGACCGCGCCACCACCACCATTGGTCACAGTCACGCTGCCGCTGATGAAGTCACCATGCAGGAGGACGCCCACCGCCGAGTTGGCTACGATGCTTCCACCGACGAAGTCACGTGTCGGATTCGTGGCGCAGCCATTGTCGGAAGCGCAGCCGAGATCAAGCGCAGAGCCGGAGAATGCGTACACGTTCTGACCAACCGTGACGGTGGTGCCCGGGACCGCGGCTTCCAGTGCACCACCGGGAGCAATAATTAAATTTGAGCGAACAGCAACCACGCCGGTGGGAATCCTGCAGTTACCGCTAACAGTCAACGTACCGTAGCTCCCTGGAGCGATGTTTCCGCCGGTGCAGGTACCGAAGGCAAAACTCTGTGCAAATGCGTTGCCGGTTCCAGCTCCATGGATTCCAATCAGGAGGCCGGAAGACGCTATCAATGCGATCAGAGCACGACTGAAGATTTTCACAGGCTTCACCCCTTCTACTGAATGTCTGGTATGGGCTCATTATCGGGCCCTGGCCGACAACTGTCAATAAAAAGTGACGGGTTTCCAGGAGATCGATGGCAAGTTCAGCCCGCCTCTACACGATCAGATGCACATCCCCAAATTCATGCCAGAGATAGCGACCGTCGAGCGCGGCTCCATACGATGCGACCAGATGCTCTCGTCCCGCGATTGCCTCCAACATTGCTAGATGGCTCGCTTCGGGCTCATGAAATCCAGTGAGAAGCCCGTCGACCACGCTCACGCCTCGTTCCGGTGTGATCACCAGATCGGTCCAGCCCTCAGTCGCATGCACGCCACCGTGTCCATCGGCGACGCTCTCGAGGGCGCGAACAACTGTCGTCCCCACCGCAATGACTCGCCCGCCGGCATTATGCGTCGACCGAATCGCTCGAGCAGTACTCACTGGCACCGAGAACATCTCAGGGTAAGGCGCCTCGTGCAACTCCAGGCTCGATACTCCCGTATGCAGCGTCAGCATGGCCACCTGGACACCGCGTCTCTCTAACAATCGAAAAGTGTTCAGAGTAAATGGTCGACCGGCCGAGGCCATCTCCGCCGAGCCCAGTTCGCCGTGGTACACCGTCTGGTACGCGTCGAGCGGCCAGTAGTCAGGCACATAGGAATAGCGAATGGGTTGGCCCCAGCGGAGCACATAGTCGATAAGAGGCTCCGGCAGATCGAGGCGCGCAACCCAGAGCCGTCTCGAACCGGCATAGGGTGACATAAATGTGGCGCTGGCGCCGCCCGGCAGGATCAATGAATCACCGGCGGTCGTCCGCTCACCACGGGGCTCTACCGTCCAGAGATCGGGTTGCAATCGCGTCGAGAGGCGCAGAGGAAACGGCCTGCCGTCCTCGCGGCGGACCGTGAGCTCGGACGGAAGCGTACCTGAGTCGTTGAGGACGACGAGGTCGCCGGCACCGAGGAAGGTTGGGAGTTGAGTAAATATCGAATGTGTGATCTTTCCGGAGCTGCGTTCCGTCACCAGCAGACGTACACCGTCCCGGCTCAAGCCGCGCGCCTCCGGGGGAGCGTGTGCTTCCAGTTCGGCCGGCAGCACAAAGTGCAGGCGGCGGTCAAGCACCGGCATGGTCGGCTTCTTTCGGCGCCCTGGCCGTCAAATCGGCGGCGGTGAAGCGACCAAACGGGGACGTTTCTCGCTCCGTCAATTCAGTAAATGCGGGAGCGGAATCAGCGGGCGGGGGAAGGTGAGAGAGGTCCTCGCCCGGCTCGGCGTCGCGGTGCATCTTCGTGTTCATGTCGCCGGGATCGACAACGTATACCCGGATTCCTGTATCTTCCAGTTCCGCCGCCAGAACACGGGACAGGTGCTCGAGCGCGGCTTTGCTCGCGCCGTACCCTCCCCAGCTCGGGTATGCTTCGACTCCCGCATCGGAAGTCACATTGATGATGGTGCCGGTATCTCGCTGTCTCATCCCCGGAAGGACGAGCTGAATGAGGTTTAGCGGGCCGAGGACGTTGACGGCGAACACCCGGCTCAGATCATCAAGCGGATAATTCGCCAGCTCCGGCATTGGACTGGGACCGAGCTCCGAAGCGTTGTTTACCAGAATGTCGATGGCGCCGAAGCGTTCGAGACCGCGGCCGACCAGGGTGCTGGTGTGGTTTCGGTCCGAGACATCGCCCGGCAGGGCAATTACGTCGGTGCTGCGCCCCAGCTCATCGGAAGCGGCGGAGAGCGCCTCTTCCCCGCGAGCAGTGAGAATCAGGCTCATTCCCCGTTGCGCGAACAGCCGGGCTATTTCCAGTCCGAGGCCCCTCGAAGCGCCGGTTATCAGTGCCACGGGACGTGTTTCGGTCGTCATTGGTGTCTCTCTTTCATCCAGGCTCAGCATCAGCGTATTGCAGTCGGAGCCCTCCTCGCTTCGGGCAGGGGGACAGTACTGTACCTGTACTTCCGACCAGCATCCCCAAGTTCTTGGCTCAAAGAAGTCCTCGCTGTGTCGCGATGGTGACGGCGTGGGTGCGATTATCCGCATCCAACTTGCGCAGGATTGCGGTCACATGGAATTTCACCGTCCGTTCGCTGATAGCGAGCGACCGTGCAATCTGTTTGTTCGCCTGGCCGGCGGCGACCAGGCGAAGCACCGATCGTTCTCTCTCGGTGAGAAGACCGGCGAAGCGACGGGGGGCGGTGACCTCGGCGACGAGTTTGGCAGCGACCCGTGGCTCCAGATAGGACTCGCCACCGTTCACCACTCGCACTGCCTGGGCGATCTCGGTGGCGCCGGCACCCTTGAGCAGATAGCCCAGCGCCCCGGCTCGAATCGCGCCGAAAACGCGCTCGTCGGTGTCATACGCCGTGAAGACGACGATGCGGGTAGCCGGACTGGCCTCGAGCAGACCCGGAATGGCGGCAACTCCGTCTACACCGGGCAATTCCAGATCGAGCAAGAGAATGTCGGGCTGATGGTTTTGCACCGAGCCAAGTGCCTCCTCGGACGAAGCAGCCGATCCGACCACTTCGAAGTCCGGTTCATCCTCCAGGAGTGCAATCAGGCCCTCTCGCACCACCGGATGATCGTCGACGACCAGAATTCGAATCATAAGGCCGGGTCACTGGCGGCGGGAACTATCGCGCTGATTGTCGTTCCCGCGCCCCTGCCGGGTCGATACTCGAAGTCGCCCGCCCACGAGCCGCGCGCGTTCACGCATGCCGATGAGGCCATGCCGATCGCCGGCCGCTCGACTCGGTTCGAATCCCTTGCCGTCGTCACGAACGGTGAGGCGGATGAATCGTTCGCTGCCCCGCAGGCTGATCTCCACCTCGCGGGCCTCAGCATGGCGGCGTATGTTCGTGAGCGCCTCCTGGGCGATGCGGAACAGCTCAGTTTCGCTCTGCGGTTGAAGGCTAACCGATCCGCTCGTCTCCACCCGTGCTCGCACACCAGTTTCGGAGGTGAAGGCGCGCGCCAGCGAGACCAGGGCGTCCGACAATTGCTTTTCCAGGGGAAGTGCGCGCAAACCCATAACCGAGCGCCGCGCATCCTCCAAACTTTGACGTGAAATCGATAGCGCACGTTCCAGACGTTCGCGTGCCCGCTCGGGGTAGGACTCGAGATTGTTTGAGGCGCCCTCCAATTGCAGGATTATGGCCGTGAGTCCCTGCGCGAGCGTGTCATGGATATCACGGGCAATGCGAGCACGCTCCTCGGCCCGCGCCAGGCGAGTGCTGTTTTCAGCAAGGCGGGCGCGGTCGATGGCAATGCCTACCAGGTAGGCGATGGTGGAGAGGAGGCGCAGGTCTTCGGGCGACAGCTGTCTCCAGGTAGGGCTGGTGAGATTCATGATGCCCAGCGGCGTATCGCGGAAGTACAGCGGAATGCTGGCATGGTACCGAAGTCCCCAGGTACCGGTGCGATCGTGGGCCAGCACGGCGGGCCGCAGGCGGCTGCACTCCAGCATGTTGATGTTCTCCGGCCGGAGTTCACCAGCTTCAAACGCCAGCAGGCACCAGCATCGTTTGCCGGTCATGCGAACCGGTTCCTGCAGATAGGGTGGCAGATTTTGGGCGGCGGCGCGGTAGTACTGCTGTGTGTCGGGGTCGCGCAGCCATACCCAGCCGGTGCGTAGCCCGAGCAACTCCACTACCAGTGACAGGGTCCGCTCCAGTGCTTGTCGAACATCTGAGGTGCTGTTCAGCGCCTCGGCGACGGCATAGAGAATCTGCACTTCATGCTCTGGCGAAGAAGTTCCGCTCTGTCCTTGCCGGACTGATACCGGTTCGCCATCCAGGTCCATCACTGCCCCCGCCGGATGATAACCTTCAGCGGCTCAGGCAATACTGCTCACCCACTCGCTGGACGGAGCCCTCTTCCTCCAACTTCGCTAGTTGGGCCAGCACCGAGCCGGCGGCGAGTTCGTGCAAGCCGGGATCAATCCCGACGTAGATTGTGGCCACCAGGTTGTCGACCGTCTCCGGTCCTCGTTGCAGTGCTCGTACGATCTGGGCCTCGCGCTGGAGCCGGTGAAGGACATACTCATCGATCTTGGCGCCAGGATTTGTGACGATTGGGCCGTGTCCGGGTGCGATCAGCCGGGCATCGAGGGCACGCAGGCGCTCGAGCGTCTGCATGTATTCAGCCATGTTCCCCTCCGGTGGGGCGACGAGACTGGTGCCCTGACCGAGAATGGTATCGCCGGCAAACAAGATCCTCGCAGTTTCGAGCCAGAATGCGAGATGATCCTCGCTATGGCCGGGCGACGTCAACGCCACCAATGTGTCTCCCTGAATGGGAAAACGGTCTCCGTCGGCCACGACCGTAAACTCCGGGACGGTGGCGAAATAGTGGGTATCGAGCAGCGCCGACGCCAGAATCGGAACGCCCAGCATCGGGGCGAGCCGAGCTGCACCCGGTGCATGATCGGGATGACCGTGCGTGAGCATGATGGCGAGAGGCCGCCTTGCGGAACGCTTCACGAAGATCTCGAGCGCGCGCTGGTAGTCCTCGATATCGGGACCAGGATCGATGATGTAGCAGGCGTCGGCGCCGCCCACGATGTAGCAGTGAGTACCGGTCAGAGTCTTCGGACCCGGATTTGGCGCCGTAATCCGCACTACTGGCGGCAAATCGTTGACTTCTTCAGTGGCCAGTCCATCCATATGCATCGATGTATCACCCTCCCAGGCTAATATCAAACAACCCTGCAGGGAAGGCGGCATGATGGCGATCGACGAGAAAACGGTGACGATGGAAAAAATTGTCGCGCTGGCGAAGCGGCGTGGCTTTATTTACGGCAGCAGCGATCTCTATGGCGGCTTGAGTGGATTCTGGGATTACGGACCGCTGGGAGTGGAACTGAAGGCGAACATCAAACGTCGATGGTGGAAAGCCATGGTGCACGATCGCGACGACGTGGTGGGTCTCGACTCGACGATCATCATGCCGCCCGCGGTCTGGGCTGCTTCCGGACATCTGCAGAATTTCAACGACCCCCTGGTGGAGTGCGGGAACTGTAAGCGTCGATTCCGCGCCGACGACATCGAGGATGCCCGGACCTGTCCCGCATGCGGAGGCTCTCTGACGGAGCCGCGTCAATTTAACACCATGTTTCAGACCCACGTGGGACCGGTGGCCGACGACTCTGCGGTGGCCTATCTGCGTCCGGAGACAGCGCAGGGCACGTTTGTCAATTTTCGCAATGTACTGCAGACGACTTCCCAGAAAGTGCCGTTCGGTATCGCGCAGATGGGCAAATCGTTCCGGAACGAGATCACGACCGGGAACTTCATATTTCGTAGCCGGGAGTTTGAGCAGATGGAACTCGAATTCTTCGTCAAGCCGGGTACCGATGACGAATGGTTCGATTACTGGCGCCGCGAGCGCATGCGCTGGTGGACCGAGGACATGGGAATCCAACGCGAGAATCTGCGACTGCGCGACCATGAGAAGTCGGAACTCTCGCACTACTCGAAGCAGACATCCGATGTGGAGTACGACTTCCCCTTCGGAACCAAGGAGCTCGAAGGCGTTGCCGATCGAACGGACTTCGATCTGAAGGCCCATATTGCGGGTTCGGGCATCGACCTGTCGTACTTCGACGAGGAGCAGCAGGCCCGGTACGTCCCGTTAGTGATTGAACCGGCAGTAGGAGTCGATCGTACCTTCCTGGTTGCGCTGGTCGACGGGTATGCCGAGGAGCAGACTGGCCCCAAGCCAGGTGACCGTCGCACCGTACTGCGCTTGAAACCGCAGCTCGCCCCCTTCAAAGTCGCGGTTTTTCCGCTGGTGTCCAACAAGCCGGACATCGTGGCTAAGGCGAAATCTATTCACCGAACGCTCAAGCCGCACTTCACCGCTGCCTGGGACGACATCGGCAACGTGGGTAAGCGATATCGTCGCCAGGACGAGATCGGTACGCCGTGGACCATCACAGTTGACTACCAGACCCTGGAAGACGACACCGTAACCGTCCGCGACCGAGACAGCATGCAGCAAGAGCGTCACGGCGTGCCCGACCTGGTTGGTCTGTTCCGCGAGCCGATTGGGACCTCTCTGAGCAAGGCCGCGCTACAATGTGGCGGCCCGGCGGGGCGGTCATTTCGCATTACTTTGACAAACGGAAGGACGGCGCCAGGCGCCGTTTTTTCTTACCACCCAGGAGGCACATGACATGGCACAGACACTGACCGAAACCGACACCGATCAGGGTACGGCGCACAAGTGGGTTTATCTCTTCGAGGAAGGCAACGCGAAGCATGCGTGATCTCCTCGGCGGCAAAGGAGCCGGCGTCGCCGAAATGACGCAGAGCCGGACTGCCGGTGCCGCCCGGTTTCACTATCACGACCGAAGCGTGTAATGCCTACCTTGCCGAGGGCGAAAACTTTCCCGGCGGACTGTGGGAACAGGTGCAAGGTGCTCTGAAGCATGTTGAGGAGCAGACCGGCCGTCAACTGGGAAATCTCGCAGAATCCGCTGCTGGTGTCGGTCCGTTCGGGCGCGAAGTTTTCTATGCCGGGCATGATGGACACGGTACTGAATCTGGGACTGAACGACGAAACCACCGAAGGGCTCGCTGCGCAGACGGGCAACCCCCGATTTGCCTATGACGCCTACCGCCGGTTCATCCAGATGTTCGGCAAGATCGTGCTCGACATCGACCCTGCCCTCTTCGAACATCGTCTAGAAGCGCTCAAGGAAGAGGCCGGCGTATCGACTGATGCCGAACTATCCGTCGAATCCTTGAAACATCTGGTCGCTCAGTTCAAGGCAATCGTGCAGGACCAGATCGGGCATGGCTTCCCCGAGGATCCGAACGAGCAGTTGCGCGAGGCCATCGCCGCCGTTTTCCGCAGCTGGAACGGTGAGCGGGCGCGAGCGTATCGCGAATCGGAACATATCGCCCATGACCTCGGCACTGGCGTCAACGTGCAGACGATGGTCTTCGGCAACATGGGGAACGATTCGGGTACCGGAGTTGCCTTCACCCGGAACCCATCCACCGGCGAACGCAAACTCTTCGGAGAGTATTTGCTGAACGCGCAGGGCGAGGACGTCGTCGCGGGTATCCGGACGCCCAAGCCGATCAGCACGTTGCAGGCCGAGATGCCGGAGGTGTACGCGCAGTTTCAAGAGATCGCCACGCGCATGGAGCGGCATTATCGCGATATGCAAGACCTCGAGTTCACCATCGAGCGCGGCAAACTGTACATGCTCCAGACCCGCAATGGTAAGCGAACGGCGGCGGCGACGGTGAAGATCGCGGTGGATATGGCCGACGAGGGCCTGATCTCCCAGGATGAAGCCTTGATGCGTGTCGATCCCAAGCACGTAGTGCAGCTCCTGCTGCCACGCTTTGACGATGACGCCCGGCACGCTGCCGTTTCCGAGGGCAAGCTGCTGGCGAAAGGGCTCAACGCCTCACCAGGAGCCGCTGTAGGCAAGATTGTGCTCGACGCCGACCGCGCTGCCGAAATCGGTGGCAGCGGCGAAGCGGTGATCCTGGTCCGCCCCGAGACGTCGCCGGATGACGTGCACGGCATGATCGCTGCCAGGGGAATCCTCACCGCCCGCGGCGGCGCCACCAGCCATGCCGCCGTCGTCGCTCGCGGCATGGGCAAGCCCTGTGTCGCCGGTACTGAATCGTTGCGAATCGATCTTTCGGCTCGCACCATGACGGTCGCCGGCAAGACGCTGAGTGAGGGCGACATCATCAGTATTGACGGTGGTACCGGCGAGGTGTTTGAGGGCGCGATTCATGCCATTGCACCCAAGTTCTCCGAGGAAAAGGAGCTGGCCCGAATCCTGGAGTGGGCCGACGGCGTGCGGCGACTCGAGGTGTGGGCGAATGCTGATTATCCCCGTGATGCCGAACGAGCTCGTGAGTACGGCGCCGAAGGAATCGGGCTTTGCCGCACCGAGCACATGTTCTTTGAGGAAGAACGCCTGCCGATCGTTCATCAGATGATTCTCAATGCCGATGAAGCGGCGCGGCTGGAAAACCAGGTCGCGATGCTCACCGAAGAGTCGGCGCGAACTCGCAACGACGTCCGCGTGCAAGAGCGTCTGCAAGCGGTGCAGCGCCAGGCCGACGAGTCGCCGGCAGTCGCTGCCTACCGCTCGGCACTGGATCAGCTTCTTCCCATCCAGAAGGGAGACTTCAAGGGCGTCCTGGGAGCGATGCATGGCTTGCCGGTGGTCATCCGGCTCATCGATCCGCCGCTGCATGAGTTCCTGCCGGCCTACGACGAGTTGATCGAGCAGGTAACCGAGCTGCGGATACGGGGCAACGACCCTGAGGCGCTGGCCCAGAAGGAAGAGCTGTTGCAAGCCGTGGCCCGCATGCGGGAGCAGAACCCCATGCTGGGCCTGCGTGGAATCCGCCTGGGAATCCTCTTTCCCGCCATCATCGACATGCAAGTTCGCGCCATCCTGTCGGCGGCGGCCGAGCTGAAGACCGAAGGCGTGGATGTTCGGCCGGAAATCATGGTTCCGTTGGTGGGAACCGCTGCCGAGATGCGATTCGCGCGCGAACGCATCGAGAAGGCGGCCAGAGCGGTCCTCGCCGAGGCCGGGGTGGATGTCGACTACAAAATCGGTACCATGATCGAGATTCCGCGGGCAGCGCTCACCGCCGACGAGATCGCACAGGACGCCGAGTTTTTCAGCTTCGGTACCAACGATCTGACCCAGACGACATTCGGTTACTCCCGTGACGACGCCGAAGGCAAGTTCTTGCTCCGCTACATCGAGCTCGGTATCCTGCCGGTCAACCCGTTCCAGGAAGTAGATCGCGATGGGGTCGGGAAGCTGATGAAGATCGCAGTGGAGGATGGACGCAAGACCCGACCGGACCTCGAGATCGGGATCTGCGGCGAGCATGGCGGCGACCCGAACTCGGTCCACTTCTGCCATACCATCGGGCTGAATTATGTGAGCTGCTCGCCGTTCCGGGTGCCGGTTGCCCGCCTGGCAGCGGCGCAGGCGGTAATCGAGGAAAGGACGACGAAATCGGACACGAGGTAGGCTGAAGGCTTCAGATCATCGCTCCGGATCCAGAAACGGACGCACCGCTCCTCGACCGATGGGCGCCTGGTACCGTCATTACCTATCAGGAAGTCTATCGAGGCAAACTCTGGTCGGCGCGATCACTCAGAGTCGTGGAAGATCGTCCTGATCTCCTCGCGCTATGGTGTCCCGAGGATACGCCAGTGAAGGCACCGTACGCGCCGTGGCGGCCGGGAAGGTCCGCCGGTGCGGAGTACTTTATTGCCATGTTCACGCAGCGAGACTGGCAATTTGCGGACTTCGTCTGGCCAGGACCTTCGAACCTTATGCTCATTCGGCCCGGGGAGTGGCACGGCACCTGGGTTTCGTGGAACCGCGCCGGCGATTTTGTGGGCTGGTACGTCAATTTTCAGCGGCCATTCACGAGAACTTGCGCTGCGATTCAGACCATGGATTTAGCGCTCGACTTCGTTGTCGATCGGGACCTGGGTATGCACACCAAGGATGAAGACGAGTTCGAGGCACTGGTTGCGGCGGGATGTATCGACACCGACGAGTCGGCTCACGTGCGAGAGGATGCAGAGCGAATGACCGGTGCGGTGAAAACAGCGGCATGGCCATTCGATGGTGCCTGGCTTGGTTGGCGGCCCGACCCCGCGTGGGAACCCCCGAGGGTTCGGAACGATTGGCATGAGGTAATGGATCCCTTCAGCTTTCGCTGATTGGTTTGGTCCCCCAGTGCAATGCAATCGTACCGAGATTCTGCAGCCGGTAGGTCACATCTCGCAGTCCGGCCTGTTGCATCATCCGACCCAGCGTGTTGGCATCGGGGAACGCCTTGACCGACTCCGGAAGGTAGGTATATGCCTCGCGCTGGCCGGCGAGCCACTGACCGAGCAGGGGAATCACATCGTCCATGTAGCGGCGGGCCAGCTCACTTTGCGGCGGCGTGAGTTCCAGAATGACGACACGTCGTCCTGGCCGCAACACACGCACCATCTCGCCTAACGCCGCCGCGCGGTCCTCGAAGTTGCGTAGCCCGAAGCCGCAGGTGACCGCGTCAAAACGGTTGTCGTCGTACGGAAGGTCGAGCGCATCGCCCTGCTCGAACAATACTGAAAGATTCCGCTGTGCCGCTTTTTTTCGGGCCAGGACCAGCATTGGTTCGGCGAAGTCCACAGCCAGCACACTGCCACCAGGCGAGACCGCTCTGGCCAATTCGAAGGCAACATCACCGGTGCCGGTGGCGACATCCAATGCCGCCGCTCCGGGACGGACGCCGGTCAGTTCCACTGCCTGCCGGCGCCAGCGTTGATCCTGCCAGAGCGTCATGACCCGGTTCATCAGATCGTAGCGGTCCGCGATGGCACCGAACATGCGCGCCACATACTCGGACGTGGGTCGAATCTGAGTGTTGGTCATGCAGGCATGGTCTAGCTGCCGGCCGGCACCTTCGCCACCTCGATGGTCCGAGGCGTCTTGACCGGAGTCAGCCAGTCCATGTATTTCGGCACTTCGGCCCGCACGATCTGGAAATAGAGATCCTGTATGGCGCGACAGATTGGACCGGTCTCCCCGGTTCCAACTTTTCGTCGATCGACACTGGTAATGGAGGCGATCTGTACTCCGGTACCCACGAGCAGAATCTCGTCCGCATAGTACAACTCGCTGCGTCCTACCGAGCGCTGTTCGGTACGAATGCCGAACTCATCGAGGGCGAGCTTGATAACCAGGTCGCGGGTATAGCCCTCGAGGATGCCATCGGCCACCGAGGGGGTCACCAGCACGCCGTCGCGTACCAGGAACAGATTGGCCGCACTCGCCTCGCAGACATATCCCAGGCTGTTGAGGAAAATTGCCTCGTCGTAGCCGTTGAGGACTGCTTCATTCTTCGCCAGCGCACTGTTGACGTAATTGCCCGTCACCTTCGCCCGACCAGGAATGGCGTTGTCGTCGCTCCGCTTCCAGGAACTGACACACACCGAGAGGCCGCGGTCGATATCGACATAATTGCCGAACGTGGTTACGAACATCGTGAATTCGTCAGCCACACCTTCCATTGAGACGCCGATATGCTCCGACGACTTATAGGCCAGGGGACGGAGGTACACATCTTCCCGGTAGTTGTTCTTTTCGACCAACCGAACCGCCAGGTCGACCAATTCCTCGGCGCTGAACGGCACATCGATACACACCATGCGCGTGTTCCGCAGAAACCGCTCGAAATGCTCCCGCAGGAGAAGCATGTAGATGTCCTGCTTGGCCTCGCTCCAGTAGCCTCGGATTCCCTCGAAAACGCCCGTACCGTAATTAAAGGCGTGAGTCATGACGCTGACGCGGGCATCCTCGAGCGGTACTATTTTGCCCTCGAAGAACGCGAACTTGTTCGCTGGCAGATTGGACACCTACATCCTCCTGGGATCGGCAAGCACTATCGAGGTGGCTGACCCATTATAGGGATGTTTCGGCACGGATTCGGGCGGACGGGTAACTTGGTGCCGGGCCAACGCATCTAAGGGCTATGGAGGGCCTGCAGGAGATAGTCGGTATCCCAGCCGCCTCCGCACGATAGTCATGTTGTCTCCTTTCACACTCTGTACCCGCTGTACTGGCCAGACGCGCTTTCAATCGTCGGGGTGCGAACCTCCGGCTGTCCAAACGGCATCAACAGACCCTATCCCGTCTGGGTACTCGCCATGACCCAACCTCCCCAGTTGGCAGCCCGGTCTCGTGATCGCAACCGGAAGGTGTACCGGTGGCCGGCTTGTGCCTCCCGGTAGATCAACTTCGTTGCATGCGTTGAGGCCAGGATAGTGTGCCAGGAACTGGCGCCGTCACGGATCTCGAGCGAGTAGGAGGCCACGCCCGATCCAGGCTGAGGATCGCTTGCGCTCCAGTGCAGGGTAATCATGGGAGCTTTGGCTCTGGCGGGTGCGACGAGGTGGGCCACCGGCCCCACCGTGTCGAGGAACTCAGCCTTGTAGTAGAGCTGTCCCCTGCTGAGACTTGCCTCGTGGTCACAGGCGGCCACGAAGCGAAACAGGTTCCCCTCTTTTGCCAGAGAGGTCGCAAAGCAATTGGGACTCTTGCCCTCGAGTGCCCCGACCGAATACATCTGCCCCGGTGAGCCGGTGAACACGAACGGAACGTTGCCGTCCTTGCCGCCGGCCGCATGACAGTACCCCAGGCTTCCGCGTGCGTAGGAAATCCCCACGCGCCCCGCGTTTGCAACGATCGATACGCCGAACTTTGGGCAGTCCTGCGGATCAGCAGGCGAGACCCGAGAGGGAGCACTCCACGACCCGTCCGGCGCGTGCGACACTAGCAGAACATCATCCGCCGGTGCGTTCGCATGACGTACATACGTAACGTACGAGGTGCCATTGCTGGCCGCGATGCCGTAGAACGTGCGGAGTGCGGTGCCCACAGAATCGGGGACATTCGCCCCGCGAGTTATCCGAGTCGGGTTCGACCAGGAACCCGATGAATTGTCCGTGTACCAGAGGTCACCGTTGACGACGGTGACAAGGTAGCCACGCCCCTGTTCGTCGATCGCCAGCTTCGGCGTGGCAAACTGCAGGATCTTTCCCGGCACACAGCTCGTCAGGTTCTGGGGCTCAGACCATGTGGATCCACTGAACGAGATGACCTGGACGTCGGCGTTACGACCCGCAGCCTCGTTGCAGGCACCCGTCGTTTCCGACGAGATGAATGCAGCGTACGCCTTTCCGTCCCCGGCAGCGATGAAGGCCTGCCCCACCAGTGATCCCGCGACGACTACATCGGTCGGGGCACTCCACTGGCCGGATGGATCACGCGTCGAGATTCCCAAGGCGTCCTGGTTCGCATTCTTCTGATAGACCCACGCCGCATAGAGGCGCCCGGTCGCCGGATCGACAGCAAGTGACGTGAAGTCGCGTGAGTACGTGTTCGGTGGACCCTTCGCGGACATGAGCTGGCTCCTCCAGGTTCCGGACTCATTGGTGCTGAAGTACACGCTCGTCGCATTCGAGCTACCGTTGACCCGAACGGATAGCACGTAAGCGTGGTTCTTGTACGTCGCCAGGACGGGGTTGAGATGGTCAAAGGAGGGATCCGAGGCGGTGCGCGTCGGAAGCCAGAAAGTCCCGCTCGCATGGGCGCTGGAAGGCGCCCACAGCGGCAAACAGAGAGCGAGGATGAAGCCGCCCAGGATGGCGATCCGGCGCATGGCGGTGTTCCCTCTGGCGCTCGCGGCTGGTGTTTGGCTGGTCGGGAGGAGCGTATTGCGTGTTTTCATCGAGATTGTCCTTTCGGTTTCGACGGAATGGATTGCCGATGGTCTTTCACCGGGTGTGCGTCATGCGCGCGTCCACGATCTTGCCGAGCTTTATCATGTCCGCCACCTTAACCGGCTGGTTCGACTCGACGGTGATGATTGCCCGGTAGGTCCCGCGGGCGAAATTCAGGCTGAGGGTGTAATCAGGACGTTCCCTGGTCTTTGGCCCTGAATCGAGCAGATAGGCTTGCTCGCCCACGCCATGGACAATGGTCATCTTGCCCGTGTTGCCCGTGAGGTTGTGCTCGACTCTATTTTCGATTGCTTGCTGGGCGATCTCGTTCTTTATGTCGCAGGTCGGACCAGCGGGGCTCTTGTAGGCGTACACATTGCTGGTAGCACTCAGAACTCCCTTGGCATTGGGCGGACCGCCGTAGGTGACGGCGTAGTCGGTGACCGGCGGGGTGGCCGCGCACGCACCCAGCAAGAGCGTGCTGTAGCGGGCATCGACCGCGATGATGCCACCACCGAGCACATGACGCACATCGGTCAGACGCAACGACACGGCTTTGGCGGACGGAGCATGGGCGGCCGCCGAGGCGCCCGGCGTCGCTACGGGGGAGAGCACCAAGAGCAACATGACGCCGGGGATGAGGGCGGATCGGAAGGTTCGAGTTCGAGTCAGGTTCATGAGATCTCCGTTCTGATGAGTGAGGCGAGCCATCCGGAGGTCAGGGCAAGCACGATTAGCAGCAAGGACTCGAGCTTGGAGAAGTCCCGGAACGACGCGCTGACGGTGACGGTGAGATACCGAATGGAGGCTGCTTTGGCCGGCAAGAACACACCGATGAAGAGGAGCGCGGCGCCGATCCACGCTCTCCGTTGGCTGCCGAGCCGTTGCAGCGGCGCCAGGTAGTGCTGGAAGCGCTCAATCGAGGCCTCGGAAGCGAGCACGGGGATCGAACGGGTGAAGACGGCCGGTCATCCTCCCGAACGGGCTCGAGTTGTGGGGTCGAATCGATGGGAGCGGTCATGGCATTACCCCTTGTTCACGTGATGGGTGTCGTCGGGATCTTCAATGTTGCGCTGAGTGGCCAGGGATGGAGGTGGGCGCTGAGGGATGGGCAGCGGGTTGAGGCTGATTGGAGGCGTGCCATAGGTCCGCTGGATTGCTACCGCGAGCTCCCCCGGGGTTCGATGATCGACGCCGTCGTGCTGGGCTGACTCGGCGTCGTGGAGGATGGCATTGAGGAAGGTCCGCTCGCGGGGCGACAGCCCGGCGGCAAAGGCGTCCAATCGTTGGCCAAAGACCAGTGCCTCTTGCTCGGTGAGTTGCTCGGTGTTCATGGTGTCTGTACCTTACCTGTGCATGGCATGGATTAGCCGTGCGCCGGTATGCGTTGGTCCTCGATCACGGCAAGCTTGGTAAGGCTCGATGTGATGGGCATGGTCTGCTGCCTTTCCGGTTGGTGTGGAGTGGAGTATGGAAGAACGGGGCATTCCCGTCTGAATCCACCCTGGACCTTTTGCCGGACGTTGACCAGGCAAAGTAGGCAGAGTTGACCCACGTAGTTGGCGCGACTTACCATGCAGGCACCCCGTCAAACGAGTTGCCTGGGGTGGAGCAAGGCGGGAGCAGTGACCACGACCGAGTCTCATACATTCAGCACTCTGCTGCGTCGACATCGTTTGGCCGCCGATCTTACCCAGGAAGCGTTGGCGGAACGCGCCGGTCTGAGCGTGCGCGGGATCAGTGACCTGGAACGCGGCGTCAACCGAGCGCCGTACGTCGCAACCGTCCTTCGCATCGGTGATGCGCTCGAGCTCACTGAAGAGGAACGCGCCGAACTCGAGTCCTGCATCTCGCGGCACCGCGGACCAGCCTTGCAGCAACCGGTCGTACCTCTGCCGGAGCAATTAACCTCGCTCGTCGGGCGCGAACGGGATGTCGCCACCGCGGTTCACCTGCTCCGCTGGGAAGGCAGACGGCTCCTCACGCTCACCGGGCCCGGCGGCGTGGGCAAGACGCGACTCGCGATCCAGGTTGCGGCGGAGGTTGCGGCCGACTTTTCGGGCGGGGCGATCTTCGTCCCGCTTGAGGAGGTGCTCGACGCTGACGGGATGAGGCCGGCTATCGCTGCTGCGCTACGCCTCCGAGAGGAATCGGGCACCCCGCTGCACCAGAGCCTGGTTCAATACCTCAAGGATCGTGAGCTCCTGCTGATCCTTGACGGGTTCGAACACCTGATGGAGCTTGCGTCTCTTCCGTCCCAGCTACTCCTGGCCTGTCCACGGCTCAAAATCTTGAATACCAGCCGCGCCCCACTCCATCTGCGAGGTGAGCAGGAGCTGGACGTGAAGCCTCTGCCTGTTCCCGACTCGAATGACCTGATCGACCTCGAACGGCTCGAGCGCTGCCCCTCCGTTGCCCTCTTCGTGCAGCGGGCTGGGAGGGTAAAGCCGGGCTTTGACGTAACGCTGGAGACGGCGCCCGTGCTCGCGGAGATCTGCCGCCGGCTGGATGGGCTCCCGCTGGCCATCGAGCTGGCAGCGGCGCGGATCAAGCTTTTGCCGCCACAGGCGTTATTGCTGCGTCTCGAGCGCCGCTTGAGCGTGCTCACCGGCGGGCCCCGGGACACCCAGCCCCGGCAGCAGACCATGCGCGCGACCATTGCCTGGAGCTATGACCTACTCGCCGACGACGCCCAGGCGCTCTTTCGACGTCTCGCCGTCTTCAACGCACCATTCGGAGTCGAGGCAGCAGCAATCGCGTATGGGGCGACGGACCATGCGTCGGTCGACGTCCACGACAGGCTCGCTCTGCTTGTCGACAGTAGTTTGCTGACCGTACACCAAACCGAAACGGGCGATCCGTACTACTCCATGCTCGAAACCGTGAGAGAGTATGGCGTCGAGCAACTCGACGCCCGCGGAGAGGGGGAGGCAGTGTATGAGAACCTGGCCGACTACTGCGTGACCCTGGGCGAGATCGCAGAGTCGGAACTGCATGGGGCGCATCAAGCGCAGTGGATGGCACGCCTGGAGCGTGAACACGGCACGCTTCTGCTCGTTCTTCGCTGGGCCCGGGAATCAAGACGGACGCTCACCGGTATGCGCATTGCCGGAGCGCTCTGGCGCTTCTGGTACTCGCATGGGCATCTGAGCGAGGGACGGCGGCAGCTGGAAGCCCTGCTGGCCGCCGTGGGCGATGCCGATACTCTGCCTCCTGCGGTGACTGCCAAGGCACTGCGCGGGGCGGCGGTGCTGGCGGCGGTGCAAGGCGACTACGCCCGAGCGGAAACGCTGAGCGAACGGGGTTTGCACCTCTATCGCCGACTTGCAGATGTCCGGGGTGAGGCGGCGATGCTCGTTATCCTCGGGAGTGTGAGCCACTACACGGGCGACTATTCTGCCGCCCGGACGCGGTATCAAGATAGCCTGACACTGTTCCGCACTGCGAATGACGAGCCGAGCATCTCAGTTGCCCTCAACAATCTGGCGAACATCGCGAAGGAGCAAGGGGATATAACCGAGTCGATCACGTTGTATGAGGAGAGCTTGACGATCAAACGGAGACTGGGTGATTCGCGAGGGGTTGCCATCACCCTGAACAATCTCGGCACTCTGGCCCTGGCCCAGAGCGCATACGATCGAGCCGCCGCGCTTGGCGAAGAAGCATTGACCTTGCTTCGTGTCCTCGGCGACAAGGATGTGACTGCGGCCATCGACACCGTCGCTCGGGCCGCGCTGCAACAGGGCGACACCCGACGCGCGGCTGCCCTGTATGACGAAGGCCTCACGGTGTCGTGTGCGGCGGGCGACCGTGAGCTCATTGCCTTCTGCCTCGAGGGGGCCGGTCGAGTGGCAGCAGCTGAGGGCCAGATGGAGCGGGCCGGCACGCTGTATGGCGCGGGAGAGGGGCTCAGGAACGCCGTCGGTGCCCCGCTCTCCCCGTCCGAGCTGCCGCAGCACGAGGCAGCTCTGAACGCAGCACGGGGCGCTCTCGGTGACGAGGGCTTTGCGTGCGCCTGGGATCGCGGAATCCAGATGGCTCTCGAGGCTGCGATCTCGTTCGCCCAGGGAACTGCTCCGCCTGTCTAAATGCCCTCCGTGCCGGCCATTCCCCGGGGTACGAGGAGCAACGCCATGAGCGTCGCCGCGAGCCAGGCTTCATACCGCTCGGCAGACCACCCGCGGTCAGGCGTGAGAAGGCCATACACCTCGGCGCTGGTGATGGTGATCGTGCGTCTCTCGAACCACTCGTGGCCCCTCGCGATCCAGGAGAGCGACCGGCCGATAGTCTCCGACCGCCGCAACGTCCATAACGCGAGCAAGCAGCGCTCGCTTGGTGCGAAACGTCGCGTAGACCGTCTCGACCGCGACTCCGGCCAACTGCGCAATAGCGTCCATCGTTGTCCCGGCATTGCCCCGCTCGATGAAGAGGACGCGAGCAGCCTCGACGATGGCACGTTTGGTTTCCTCCGCCTGGGCGCGGCGGTGAGTCGCGTTATACCGGCGCCTTCGTCGGCGTTGACGAACTGCACCAGGCTCACCCGGCTCCGTTAGCCGCGATGACGGGCCCGCCATAGTCGCGGTGCACGACCTCTGTAAGCGGCGTGAGTGAGACTGAGGGGTAGCGGCGCATGAGGTCCGTTGGGTCGAACGACATATCCTCGGTATCCATGACTACGCCCGCCTGGATCATGCGGGCCAGTGCCGGGTTGAGGAGACGCATCACGACCGACATCACGCGCATCATCGCCAGCGGCACGCGAGCCACCGGCCCCACCACCCCCGTTTCCGTCCGGAAGGTTTCGACGAATCGTCGCATGCTCAGGTTTTCCGGTCCACCAACGTCCAGCACGGTGCCCCGCATGGATGGGTCGACAACCGCGAGTTCAATGAAGCGCGCGACATCGTCACTCGAGATGAAGTTAATGGCGTTTGTCCCCTGTCCGAAGATTCGTGTCTTTCCAGCCTGGGCAAGTGGCTCGCCTATCACCTTCGCCCAGGTTTCCATCGAGGGAGTGGGGCGAATGATGTTCCAGGCAAGCCCGCTCGCCTGCAGTTCCTGCTCGGCCCGGTATTTCATGCGGGACAGTTCCATCTGGCTGTCCGGAGCCGCACCGTGCATTGATACCAGAATGAAGTGGCCACTTCCAGCGCCCACAGCGGCTGCGATCAGGTTCCTGTTCCCCGCGTAGTCCACGGTTCGCGGACTCCCGTTGCCCGGTCCCTGGAACCCCTGAATGGCGGAGATGACTGTGTGTACACCCTCCATGGCTCGCTGTACGGAGGCCAGATCTCGCGCATCGCCGAGCACGACCTCGACCAGTGGCCCCAGCAAATGCTCGGCCCGAGACACGTCCCGCGTCAGTATTCGGACGGAGAGCCCGCGCGCGGTTAGCAACGGAACAATCCGTGACCCCAGGGTGCCGGTTCCGCCTGCGATCAAGATCATCAGTTGCCGCCCTCCGCCGCCACTTGCTCTCGAACCGATGCGTCGATGCCGGCACCGTGGGTGACCGGCTCCAGGTACAACCGCATCCAAGCAATCTGCCCGGCGTCCGTCCCGGCAATGGTCACCATCGCCACGTGAGCCGGCCCACCGTCGACTCGGGTACCCTCCAGGTGCCATTCCGTCCAGACCGTGGTTCCATCCACGGTGCAACGCAGCACGTTCGCTCTAATGTTGGGGACGCCCTGGAAAATCTGCCCCCAGTTCTTGCGCATCTGCTCCCGGCCGCGAAAAGTGCGGTCCGGGTGGAATGGCTGCTCGCTGAGGTAGTCAGCCTGGAAGCACGCACCAAGGGCGTCCAGATCGTGCTCGTCGACAGCGCGCTTCATACGCGTGATGATGGTCAGAGGGTCGGTCTCGGTCTGCATGGCGAATACCCTACTTTCAATCTGGACGTGAATCCGGGATGTCGTTTCGTTTGAAGCCGGCGGCTCTATTTGCTATCATAAGCTAATATTCAATATGAGTCAATTCTAGCTAATTCATGAGTCATCTCCGGCCAAAGCGGCGGTACCACTCTCCGCAACGTCAAGAGCAGGCGGTACTGACTCGGCGCAAGATTATCGAG
This sequence comes from uncultured Chloroflexia bacterium, assembly GCA_963731225.1. Taxonomy (GTDB): domain Bacteria; phylum Chloroflexota; class UBA5177; order UBA5177; family UBA5177; genus CAVSUG01. The sequence goes on along the minus strand of CAVSUG010000002.1, from coordinate 665,366 downwards.
TCGGCTCGCCGGCTCTTCGTAGAGCAAGGGTACGCAGCGACGACGCTCCCCGCTATTGCCCGCGATGCGGGTGTTTCGGCTCCAACCGTCACGGCGGTATTCGGCACAAAGGCGTCGCTGCTCGACGCGGTAATCAATCTGGGGGTACGAGGCGATGTCGCGACCGCTCCGCTGGTAGAGCGGCCGAGCTGGCGGGAAATGCTGGCTGAGCCTGATCCGCGACGTCAGTTGCGCCTTCACGCGGCGAATGTGCGGCGCATTCAAGAAGCATCAGCGGACATTGCGGAGATTACACGCGGCGCCGCCACCGCCGACCCGGAGATTGCGGCGATCCTCAAGCAGCGTCAAGCCACTCGACTCGAGGACGTACAAACGATTGCGCACTCACTGGCCCGCAAGCAGGCGCTGGCTCCCGGCGTGACGGTTGCTCGGGCCGGGGACCTGGTGTGGGTGCTATCCGGGGCCGAGCTGTACCGTATGCTCGTGGTCGAGCGCGGCTGGTCGCCGGACGAGTATGAGAACTGGCTCGCGTCAACGTTGTCGGATTCGCTGCTGGCTCGCTCTGGCCCGGCACGGTAGACCCCAGGTCTTCCATATCGTCCCAGTTCTCGGCAGCACCGATCACCGCGCAGATGGCGATGGCGACGATACTGAACGAGGGATGCAGTTTGGTGCGCCCGCCGCGCGGATTGTCCAGGGCGGCAAACAGGTCGGTGAGGCTCAGGGATAGTCAGACGGACACGGGCAGGCTCCAAGTTGGGCTTGGCCTGGCCTACGTGCCGGGTCCCACCCGCCTGATTTAGATGCGTCGGTGCGGTGTCATGGTGGGCGCGACAGGACTCGAACCTGTGACCACGCGGATGTAAGCCGCGCGCTCTACCAACTGAGCTACGCGCCCCCAGCGCGCCGCGACGACGGGCCTATTATTCTAGGTGATCGGCCACTTGCCGCAGCTTGTCGCCGGCCTCATGTAACCGGGATGTTACCCGATCTCGGCCAAGCACCAGCATGGTGTCAAACAGCGGCGGAGCCGCGGTCCGGCCCGTGATGGCGACACGGGTGCAGCCGAAGAGCACGCTCGTTTTGATTCCAAGCTCCTCTGCCTTCTGGCGGAAGCACCGATCGAGCTCATCGACGGAAAACTCCCTCGCGGATCGCACCAGTTGCTCCGCCGCCTCCAGGGCCGCCAGGGCATCGCGAACCGATGCTTTCTTCGGCACTAACAGTGCGGGATCGTATATCAGTGCCTCCCGAAGAAAGAATTCCACCGCCTCCGGGGTCTCTTCTAACGTATGGACTCGTTCCTGCTCCAGGCGCAGTGCTGCCCGCACACGTTCGATTTCATCCTCTCTGGGAGGGGTCGACACCAGATCGCGCATTTGAAGAAAAGGCAGCGAGCGCCGAACGAACTCTTCCAGCGGAAGAGCGCGAATATAGGTGGCGTTCATCCAGTCGATCTTGTCTTCGTCGAGGCGGGCCCGCGACCGGCTGACCTTACTCAGGTCGAACAGGCGAATCAGTTCCTCGCGCGAAAGTATCTCCCGGCCATCTTCGTACGCGATGCCGACCGTAGCCAGATAGTTGAACACCGCGTCCGGCAGGTAGCCATGCTCGCGGCCCCAGGCGCCGACGGCCTCGGCCCCATGTCGTGCCGAGATCTTCTGATCGTCGAGCCCGACTACCAGTGGCACGTGACCGAATTGGGGAAGCGGCTCACCGAGGTATTGATAGATGAGGATTTGCTTGGGCGTGTTCGGCACGTGGTCCTGGCCCCGGATGACGTGCGTAATCTCCATGGTCAGGTCGTCGACGACCACCACGAAGTTATAAGTCGGGCTGCTGTCCGAACGCATGATGATAAAGTCGTCGATCTCGGAGTTATCGACCGATGTCGCGCCAAGAACCAGGTCTTGCCAGCCAGTTCGGCCGCTTTCGGCGACGGCCAGCCGCACCACCGATGGCAAACCGAGCGCTTCCTTGTGCTGCCGCTCCTCGGCGGAAAGATTGCGGCAGATCCGCGGGTAACGGAATGCACGCTTTTCTCGCTGCGCCTGAGCACGGAACTCATCCAACTCGGCAGCAGTGCAGTAACAGCGATACGCATGTCCGTTCGTCAGTAGGCGCTCGACATAGGGCGGGTAGGTGTCGAGGCGCGCCATCTGGAAGTACGGAGCGTGAGGGCCGCCGACACCGGGGCCCTCGTCCCAATCCATGCCCAGCCAGCCGAACGAATCGAGGATGCTGTCCAGATGCTCGGGACGGGAGCGTGCCTGGTCGGTGTCCTCAATTCGCAGCACGAAGGTACCACCGTAATGCCGGGCGAAGAGCCAGTTGATCACAGCGCTTCGGCTGCGCCCGAGGTGGAAAGCGCCGGTGGGGCTCGGGGCCATGCGCACGCGAACGTTAGAGGTGGGTTCGGACATACTGTTTCGGTTTCTCCTCCGGGATCGACACGGCGACGAAGCTGGTTCAATACCTGCGGGGAATAGGTAGTTTTGGATACTGTCGCGCGTCACTGATCTAGTTTGGCATGAAGGGCCGGTCCGTATAATGGCTGACGTACCGGTATGGTGGCGCGAGGGCTGACCAGGAAAGGCACTGATGAGAGTAGATGCAGGGATGGAAGAAGAGGAACCATTGTCCTGGAAGGCAGTTCTGGAGGATACAACGGTCGTTGCCTCTGATGGTGTCGAAGTCGGTAACGTTGCCGAGGTGCTCGGAGCCGAGCAGCAGGACATCTTCCACGGTATCGTGGTGCGCCTCGGCGTACTGCAGCGAGACGTCCTGGTACCTGCCGACCGGATTACTCGGATTACCAGTCAACGGATCGAAGTCGGGCTCGATGGGAATTCAGTTCGCGAACTCCCGGCGTATCTACCCGAGGAGTCGTACCATCTCGGTATGGTCGGGCTTTTTCGCCGGCATCTGGGCTGGGTCAGGGACGAGCCTGGCCAGAACCAGTAGAGGACCCGCCTCGAATGTGCCGGCTCCGCCGACCGTTTGAAGGCCGGCGTTTCTCGGGTCGTGGAACTGCGGCCGGCGGCCAGCCACTCAGCGCATCTTGAGACCTGACGTTACAATGCCGGAGCACAATGCGTTACAACGGTGGAGGGGAAGAGGGCCGTACCGCGAAATCGCGTCAGCCACTCACTCCCCGGCGACTGACGATGCAAGAAAGAGGGAGCGAATGACGACAGGCATGAAGTATGCGCTATCGGTGCTCGCGGCTGGAGTTCTGGTCTTGACCGGATCCTCGGCGGCGCTAGCTGGTCACCCGGCCCCGATCGGCACGCTGGAACGCGCCAATGTACATCACACCACTGTTAACGGTGCGCTCACGGTAACGAACGTGCTGCGCGTCCAGGCAAATTCGAGCGTCTATGGTCATCTGTATGCGCACAACGGCGCCCAGGTTTGGAGCGGCTTGCTGGTGCGAACCGGCGGCCTCAGTGTCGTGTCAGGCGGAATAAAATCCGACTCTCTCGACCTATCCGGACCATTGCAAGCAGGTCAGGTTACAGTTTCAGGGAATTTACAGGCTGGCGCTATCAGTGGTAGCTCGCTCTCGCTTTCGGGAGGCGGCACCTTCGGCGGCGCACTGGCCACGACTGGTCGAGTGAGCGGGAACGGAGTTGACGCGGGTGCCGGCGGTGTGACCACCACCGGTGCTATCTCGGGCTCAAGTCTGAGTGCGGGCGGCGGTGTCATCAGCGGTGGCAGCCTTACCACCTCCGGTGACATCACCTCCGGTGGGAAGCTTACAGCTTCGAGCCTATCGGTATCGGGAAATGTCGACTTTACCGGCGCCAACGTCACCGGCCTCTCGGTATCGAATCTCAACCTTCAGAATGCCACGCTCCAGTCGCTCAATCTGGGCGCGCAGTCCAGCACGACCTCGCCCCTGACGCTGAACCAGAATGGCCAGAGTCTGCAGCTCGGCGTCGATCAGAGCGGCTTCTTGCTGGCGCGTGGCCTCTCGTTGGGCACCCAGAGCAGTTTCTCGGGAAATGAGCTGACACTCAATGGCAATGGCCACAGCTCTCAGCTTGGCGTGGACGTCAATGGCAATCTGACGGTGTCGTCCGGGCTGGCGGTAGCGGGTACGCTGGCCGCCAACAACCTGGCGCTCGGTAGCAACCTTTCCGTTGGGGGCACTCTGACGGTAAGCGGGCCTCAGGGGCTCGTGACCAGCCAGGTGCAGGCTCCGGTGCCTTCCGGCAGCAGCGCCGCCGGCCCACTCACGCTGCAAGGGAGCTCGATCACGCTGGTGGGCAACACCAGGCAGAATGGCAGCTTCACCATCGGTGGCGGCAACAATCTGAATCTTTCCGTCGCCAACGGTTCGGGTGGCGTGTCGGCCAGCCATATCATTTCGGCCGGCGACACCGACGTGGCCGGCACGGCGACAGTGACGGTAGGTACGGGAGGAAGCGGATCCGCATCGGTCTCATTTAGCCAGCCATACGCATCGCCGCCGATTATTACCGTCACCGCCGCCAGCGATCCGGCGCCAGGAACTTCGGTCGCCCCGAAAGTGTGGATAAGTCTCAACCCGTCGTCGGCCGGGCCGTACACCGGATTCACCATTCATTACGCGTCGTCAAACGCACCGCTGGCCGTGGAGACGATTCCGTACTACTATCACGTGATTGGGTAGGTCGAGCACGAAGTTTTAGAGCAGTGCGCAGAAGAGTTGCCCCGGCGAAGCGTGGGCGGGCCACCACACGCTCCGCTGGGCGGCTCCTACCGGCCCAGTATCAATCGAAGATGCTGTAGTATTCCGAGATGTCAGCAGGTTCGAGCTCGCCCGATACGTTCGCGGTCTCGCGGCGCGCGGTGCGGCGCACCGCGTTCGTCACCGGCATGGTGGTTATTCTTGCCGTCATCATCATCCTGGCGGTGATCGCGTTCCAGGTTCTACAGCCGGCCGATTCTCTGGCCGCCCAGGTAAACTCCAGGGATTATCAGGCGGTATTTCTAACCAGCAACGAAGTGTATTTCGGCAAGCTCGATGTGCCCTCCGGTAATTTCGTGTATCTGCGGCACGTCTATCGACTGACCGAGCAGCCGGCCAGCCGTTCCGGCAAGTCGCTGCAGCGAACGCTGGTGAAGATCACCAGCGATGTCCACGATCCGCTCGATCAGATGATCATCAACCGGTCTACCATCCTCTACGTCGAAAATCTTAACCCCAACGGGCAGGCAGCACACCTCCTTGACTCCGGCGGTCCCTGACGCTAGCGTGATACCGCCGGCCCACCGGAGGTGATGACATCGTGATGACTCCGGCAGGCCGGGTGAATCATGATGTCCAGATCATCCTCGTTCTCGATGACTTCCATGAGCACTCTGGTGCCTTCGCGCACCAGACGCAAACTGAGGCGGCCACCGGCAATCGCCATGTTCTCGATGACGATCTCATTGAGCGAATTGGGAAGCACCGGCGTAATGTCGACTCGCCCCGAAAACGGATTGGTGGCGGCGCCGAAAATCGCCTGAATGAGCATGAAAATGGCACCGGCCGACCATGCTTGGGGGCGCGATGCATCCTGCTGGCGGGCGAGGACGCCACCGATGTCCTTGCCGACTCCGGCATAGACCTCCGGCCACCGGCGGTATTCGAAGTACAGAGAGGCATCGAGCATGGCGTCGAATACCTGCTGGGTTTCGACAACCAGACCGTACTTCTTCAGCCCCGATGCGATCAGCGCGTTTTCGAACGGCCAGATCGAGCCGTCATGGTAGCTGAACGGATTGTAGGCCTTCTCGGTGTCCGCCATCGTTCGGATCCCCCACGACGTCATCATGGTCGGACCAAGACCGGCCTTGACCAGGGCATCGACGTGCTCCTCGTCGATCAAACGTGCCCAGAGACATTCCAGCGGATTGGAGGTGATTGAGTCTACGTGCCGGTGATGGCCATCCAGGGCCATGGCGTAGTACCCCTTCTCTTCCATCCAGAACTCTCGATTGAAATCGGCTTTGAGCTTTTCGGCACGCTCCAGCAGTTTTAATCCTTCGTCGTGCATTCCCTCGCTGGCGGGCATATCTCGGTAGTTTCCACCCCAGAAGTGGAGTGCTCGATAGAGGCCTCCCTGCACCTCGGCCAGACTGATCGGATGATCGGTGACCATCGATCCATCCGCGTACATCACCGATGTGGAGCTATCTTTCCAACCTTGATTGAAGAGACCGACGGTGAGTGCTGCGCTGCTGGCCTTGGGCGGAGTATGGGCCTGGTATTGCACGTAACCGGACCCGTCGATGTTTCCGTAGGAATTCACCCAGTCCCAGGCGGCCATGAAGTTTGGCTTCAATTCGTGCCACAGATCGAGGTCACTGGTCCAGCGTACGTACTCCGCCCCCAGCACCAGGAAGAGCACGGTGGAATCGACCGAACCATAGAAGAGTCCAAACGGCACTTCCTTCAGTCGAGCAAGCTCGCCGGTATGCATTTCGTGCATGATCTTCCCCGGCTGCTCGTAGTTCCAGGGGTTCTCCTCTTTGCCCTGGCGGTGAGCCAGAAATCGGAGCACACTGCGGGCCAGATTGGGGTTCCACACCAGAGTTTCGAGCCCGGTGATGATCGAATCCCGTCCGAATGGAACCGAGAAGCGCGGCAGACCGGCGGCCGGTACCCAGCCGTCATCGAACTCGGTCATAAGTACCTGCAAGTCATCAAGACTCCTGAGGATCACGGCGTCGACCTGGGCATTGCTGGTGGTAATGCGAGAGCAGTCGTCGAACCATGGAGGCTTTGGCGCCGGAGTCAATTCCGGCTCCGGCTGCAGACTTATCCCTTCCGGCGCTTCCTCGATCATGCTGATGCTGAAGTCGAAGGTCTTGCGTTCGCCGTTGGCCAGCTTCACGTGGAAGACCATCGAATGCTCGCTGAAATGGTCGATGGTTGGAGACACGCTGATGCGCGTCCTGCGAGTGACATTGTCCAGGCCAAGGTAGGTTAACTCCAGCGAGTCCGGAGTCTGGGTCGCCGGCTTGATCTCTCCTCGCTTCAACCGCTTCACGCCCCGTGCCTCAAAGGAGTCGTAAAAGTCGGAATCGAAGTCCATGGACAGGTCCAACTCGACATCTTTCAGCGCCCAATTGGCGATGGTCAAACGAATGCATACGGCCTCAGGCTCGATGGAGTTATGTTGCAACATACCGAGCCCCCGTTCAGGTACGCCGGGCAGTTCCGGGTTGGTGAAGATAAACGAGGCCTGAAAGAGGATCTCCTCGCTCGATCCCATCAAGATGGGATCCAACCCATTCAAGTGAATCTTAAACAGGCTGAGATAGCGCGTATCGGCGAGGAACAATCCCTGGCTCTTTGCTGATGCCGGGTCCATGCTCCCGTCCTCATGGGTAGCTAGCACAATTGGTCCGCGTTTGATGATGCGACGATGGTCCATGGTTTCCTCCCACTATTGATGTTTGGCGTTCAGGGGTACAGCGGCCGGCCTGCTTGCGACAGGTAGATCGCCTGGGTGGGGCACTCGTCGGCGGCTCGAAGGAGCGCCTCAGGAGTCTCAGTCTCCGGATCGAGAACGATCGCCTTCATCAGATCGTCCAGACCGAACGCCCCCGGAGCAATGACGAAGCACGGGCCGCTACCGACGCAGAGGGCACGGTCCACAGAGGCTTCGATTCCATGTGCATAGGTCATTGCGTACTCATCCTCCTGGTCGGGTCCGCTGATTTTAGCCCGTGATATAGTGAGGCGCTTCAAATACCTAGACGACTGCGAGTTTCCACTTGACCCGAAACGGTGTTCTCGGGGGAGGGGCGCTCGGGCTGACGGCGGCATTGCGGCTCTTGCAACGTGGGGAACGTGTCGTCCTGATCGAACGGGAGACCGAACCCGGCGGACTCGCTGCCGGATTTCCCCTGGGAGCGTCGCATCTCGAGAAGTTTTATCACCATCTTTTCCGTTCGGATACTGACGCCACAGCGTTGATCGAAGAGCTAGGACTCGGGGATCGGTTAGTCTGGCCGCGTCCCCGGACGAGCCTGCTCTGGGGCGGTCAACAGTATCAACTGGACTCGCCAGCGACCGTTCTCACCTTCTCGCCACTGCCTGTTCTCGATCGTCTCCGCCTCGCCGCCGGATTCGGATACTTGCGGTTGGAGCCAAATTATGGGCGTCTCGAACGCACGACCGCCGATGCCTGGCTCCGTCGCTGGATGGGCCCGCGGGTCTATGACGTCGTGTGGAAGCCTCTACTCCGGGCCAAATTTGGCGATCGTTACTCGGATATTGCCATGCCGTGGTTCTGGGCGCGGGTGCATTTTCGCAGTCCCTCGTTGGGGTACCTGCGCGGAGGCTTTCAGCAACTGTACGACGCGCTGGTGGCCCGCATTCGGGAGCTGGGCGGCGAGGTGCGACTCGGCACTGAAGTTCGGCGGATCGAGCCTGCCGGTGAGGGACGGATTACAGTAGATACCGATGCCGGAGAATTCGAGTTTGACCGCGTAATCTCGACCCTTGCTACCCGGCTGACAATCCAACTGACGCCCGCTCTGGGCAAAGATTATGCAGCACGGTACAGCCAGCTGACGTCTTATGGTGCTCACTGTCTCATCCTCGCTCTCGATCGGCCCCTCACGGACGTCTACTGGCTCAATATCAACGATCCCGGGTATCCGTTCCTCGCACTGGTCGAGCACACGAACTACATGCCGCCGGAAGACTATGGTGGGCGGCGGCTGGTCTACCTGGGGAATTATCTCCCAATGGGACATCCTCTGTTCGCCAAGGGCGAGGATGAGATTGTTGCCGAGTATGTACCGGCATTAAAACGGATTAACCCCGATTTCGACATTTCCTGGATCACCGACCGGTGGGCGTTCAAGGCTCCGTTTGCCCAGCCCATCGTCACCGTCGGCTACCGCGATCGACTGCCACCGCACCCAACGCCGATACGGAATCTGTTGATTGCGAACATGTCGCAGGTGTATCCGCAAGACCGCGGGCAGAATTACAGCATCGCCATGGCCAACCGCCTGGTGGCCTCACTGGCGTCAGGACCGGAGTCACCGTGACGGAGTGGCGCGGCGCGACTTTACCCGCGTACCGACGGATCTTCGTCGATTCGAACGAGGCGCTTGGCGCCGTTCTACCGGAGCTGGACGGACATCCCGCTATGGCGGTCGATGTCGAAATGGGTCAACGAGTCCACCGCAAGCCGGGAGGCGTCCAGGAATGGGAGCACATTCTGGCCCTCATCCAGCTCGCTGCCGGCGGCCTCAGTGTGGTTATCGACCCGCTCCGCTGCTCGGTTTCGCCGCTGCGCAACCTCATGGCGGGATCGACTCGCAATGTGTTTCTTGGCGGCGGACAGGACGCCGCGCTGCTCGCTAAAGCCGGCATACCGGCGCGAAACATCATTGACGTGGGCGAGGTGGCGTATGCGCTGTACGGTCGCCGTGAGGACGGCATGGCCGCTCTTTCCAGACGCATCTTTGGCATCAGCCTGGATAAGACCGTGCGACGCACCGACTGGATGGCACGACCTCTCAATCCGACCCTTCTTGCCTACGCGCACCGCGATGCCGAGCTCACTCTGGGTATCTTCGAGTGGTTCCGGGAGCAGCATGCAGACATTTTGGCGTTCCATCAGCGGCCCGAGCTCGATCCGGAACTCCCCGGATCGGCGCCGCCGTGGCTGCGCGACGCGCTCCTGCGGTCCTCCGGCGATGCTCTCGGTGTTGTCATGGCTCACGACCTTGATCCCGTAAGTGATGCCGATCGTCTCGCCGAAGAGATAAGGCCATATCTTCGCGAGGTCGAAGCGCCGAGACTGCTCAATCGACTGATCCGAGTGGCCGGCGATTTGCGGCTCAGGCCACTGCTGCCGGCGATGCTGGCGCTGTCCCATTCGCCGTCCTCCCTAATTCGTGCTTCGGCGGCACGCGCGATTGGCATGATGGCCACCCCGGCAGATGGCGAGTCTCGCGTCCAGGAACTCACGACCGACGACATCGAGGACGTGCGGAAATCGGCCCTGGCGGCCTTGCGGGAAATGAAAGCGCCGGTCGAACCAGTCAGTGAGCCGGAGGAACCAGGCGACGAGCCCGGCATCGATGGCGATGCCTTGAGTGCATTGATGCGTCTGAAGGCAGAGTTGGAGAACCAATAACCGCCGGCGCGAAAAAAGAGTGGTGCCGGCGCTTACCCGACGCCCGCACTCAGGCACGCGCCTCACGGAGGCGGCGACTCAGTCCACTCAGTAATGACATTGCGACGTCCGGATTGGCGGCGATGAGGGTTCGAAGTTGCCACGACTTGATGGTGGCTGCCTCGCTCACTTCTGCGGCGGTGACGGTGGCCGAACGCGGAAGCTCGTCAACAACAGCCATTTCGCCGAAAAACTCGCCCGGTAGAATCCGGCCAAGCGACGTACCATCCGCTTGCTCGACTCGTAATTCTCCGGAAAGAAGAAGACCGACGTCACCGAACTTGCCGCTCTGCCCTTCAGCCATGATGACTTCGCCTGGCGCCATGCGAACGAGTTGCATGGCTGCCGCGACTCGATGCAAACTGTCAGCATTCATGTGATGGAATGTCTCGATTCGACGGAGTTGCGCTTCCAGATCCATGCCGATTCTCCAATCGCGGACGGGGACACTGCCCGGATCAAAACGAGACAGGGCCGATGTTATCCGGTGGCCACTTCCTGGTCCCGGTATTGGAGTTGGTACAGGCGGTGATAAAAGCCGTGGCGGGTCAGCAGTTCATCGTGCGAGCCTTCTTCCACCAGCTTGCCTTTATGGAAAACGAGAATGCGGTCGACATGCCGAATGGTGAAGAGACGGTGCGCGATGATAATGCTCGTCCTTCCCCGCATCAGCCGCTCCAACGCTTCCTGGATCAATGCCTCGGTCTCGGTATCGACGCTGGATGTTGCCTCGTCGAGCACGAGCAAGACTTCAGGGTCGAACGCGATCGCGCGGGCAAATGCAATCAATTGACGCTGTCCGGAGGAGTAGTTGGCGCCCCGCTCGCGAACGATTTGATCGTACCCATCGGGAAGCCGTTGAATGAAGGCATCGGCGTTGACGAACTCCGCCGCATCTCGAATCTGCTCGTCGGTAATGCCCTGATTGTGCAGGCGAATGTTACTGGCTATGGTGCCGGAGAAGAGTACCGGGTCCTGTAGAACGGACCCGATGTGCTTGCGCACGTCGGCTCGCTTCATGTCGCGTAGATCGACGCCGTCGAGCAAGATCTGTCCCTGCTGGATATCGTAGAAGCGAGACAGGATGCTGATCAGCGATGTCTTGCCGGCTCCAGTGGCGCCCACTATGGCCACGCTCTGGCCAGCGGGAATGTGGAAGGACACATTCTTTAGCACCGGATGGGCGGGATTGTAGCCAAAGGTCACGTCGCGGAACTCGATCTCACCCCGTACTGCCTCCAACCGGATCGGGTTCGCCGGATCAGGCGGCTCCTTGGTCTCATCGAGTAAGCCGAAGATGCGTTCCGACGCAGCCACCGCGGACTGGAGAATGTTGTACTTTTCGGCGAGGTCTCTGATTGGTTGAAACGCTCGGTCGAGATACTGCATCGCGGCCACCAGGGCGCCAAAGGTGAAGACGCCCCCCCAGTGGGAAATGATGCCATGTCCACCGACCCATAGGAGCAACGCCGTGGACAACGCTCCGAGAAAGATCACAATCGGGCTGAAGATCGAATAGGCGAATACCGCGCTCAAATTTGCCCGTAGGTAATCCTGGTTCAAGTCGTCGAACTGGTCGAACATACGTTTTTCACGATTGAAGAGCTGAACCACGACCACGCCCGTGATGTTCTCATTGAGAAACCCGTTGAGCCGAGAGAGGCGCACACGGACGTTGCGGTAGATGATTCGCATTCGCGACTGAAAGAACTTTGCCGTGACCCACACCAGCGGGAGCACGCAGAGCCCAACCAGGGCAAGCTGCCAGCTTACCAGGAGGAACATGACGATGATGATCCCGGCCAGCGTTACGATATCGCCGACGATCGACACCACGCCCTGGGTAAGAAAGTCGTTCAGCGCATCAATATCGCCAGTCATCCTGGTCATCAATCGACCGACCGGATTGCGGTCGTAAAAGCCCAGCGGCAGGCCCTGAAGATGGGCAAAGAGTTCGTTACGCAGGTCGAACATCACTCGCTGACCGACGTATTGCATATGCCAGTTTTCCCAGTATCGAAACGCGAACCCCAGGAGCAATGCACCGAAGTACAGCGCAAAGATGTAGACCAGGCCAGATGGCTTGTGGGGAACGATGTAGTTATCGATTGCAATCTTGGTAAGAAACGGGCCAGACAAATCGAGGATGCCAGTCGCGAGGAGAAAACTGAGCGCCAGCGCCATGCGGAGCACATACGGTCGCAGATAGGGACCGAGTCGGCGCGCCAGCCGGCCATCGTAGGCCTTCCCCAGGATTTCGTCCTCGTCTACTTCCAGTGCCAGTTTCACTCGCGCTCCTCAGGCCGTCTCGACCGGCTCGGGTTCCACTTCGAGCTCCTGTTGCAGGAGCTCGCGTCGGTACATTCGTGAGTACAACCCATCGCCCAGCAAAAGTTCTCGATGCGTCCCCTGTTCCACGATGCCGCCCTGGTGGAGAACAACGATTTTGTCCGCCTCTTTGATCGTGGAGATTCGCATCGACGTGATCAGGGTTGTCCGCTGTGCCATAACCGTCATGCAATCCGTCCAGGATCTCCGATTGGGTGTGGGTATCAATGCTCGAGAGTGCATCATCCAGAATCAAGATGCGCGGATCGCGCAAGATGGCGCGGGCCAGCGCGGTGCGTTGCTTCTGGCCCCCGGAAAGACTGACGCCCCGTTCGCCCACCACCGTATCGAGCCCGCGCGGAAGCTGCTCGAGGTCCTTGCTCAGTCGCGCCGTGGTGAGAGCGTCGAGTACGTCGGCTTCGCTCGCTGAATCCACGCCGTACATCACATTTTCGCGTAGTGTGTCGGAGAATAGGAACGTGTCCTGCGGCACGTATCCGACGGAACGCCGCAAGGTCTCGAGCGGCAATCGGCGAATGTCGACGCCGTCGATCAAGACCTGGCCTTCGTCAGCCTCGCGAATCCGCGGCACCAGGCTCATGAGGGTCGTTTTGCCGGCTCCGGTCATCCCCACGATGGCGACAGTAGAACCTGCTTCCACCGTGAAGGAAACATTGCTGAAGACTGAGCGATCTCCATAGCGAACGGTGACGTTGCGGAACTCGATGGCGCCGCGTACCGATCGCGCCGGTACCGAGGATCCGACGTCGCGGATCATCGGTTGGCGTTCCATGACCTCCATGATTCGTTCCATCGAGGCGGCACCCTGCTGGAACATGCTAATGACCCATCCCACCGAAATCATGGGCCAGCTGAGTTGGGCCAGGTACGCATTGAACTGAACGAAGTGGCCCAGCGAGATCTCGCCGTTGGCGGTCTTGGTGCCGCCCACGTAAAGAACCAGGGCGGTGGCGACGCCCACCACGAAAAACATCATTGGCCACATGATTCCGGAGAGGCGCACGTAACTTAGATTGCGTCTCACGTACTCCTCATTGACGCGTGCGAATGCCTCGATCTCGCGATCCTCCTGCACGAACGCTTTCACTACCCGGATGCCGGAGAAATTCTCCTGGGCATGCGTCGATACCTGACCGAACTGATCTTGAACGAGTCGAAAGCGGCGTTGCAGTGTGCGGCTTACCAGCACCATGGTCAGGGTCACAATCGGCAGGATGGCGAATGCGACCAGCGCGAGTTGCCAGTTGATGAACGTCATCAATACCGCGACCGTCACCAGCATCAGGCCCGTCTGGATAAGACTGATCATCCCCATGCCGACAAACTGCCGTACCTGGTTGAGGTCGTTGGTCAGCCGTGCCATGAGATCGCCGGTGTGCATTTCACCGTAAAACTGCTGATCCAGGCTCTGCAGATGACGGAACGCGTCATTCCGCATGTCGTACTCCAGGAATCGTGAGACCCGGTTCACCGTGCTTCGTTGGGCAAATGCCAGAACCGACTGACAGACCGCGGCAGCCAGAAAAAATAAGACATACACGGTGAGATCGCCAACCGCCCAATGGTGCTGAAGATGGTCGATAGCTGAGCCCAGAATCGCCGGTTGGAGCACCGAGAATCCGGTTCCTGCCGCCATCGCCAGGATTCCCACAATGATGCGGGAGCGATGCGGTTTCAGATAGGGGATGATGTGCTTCAGGTTGTTCACGTGGGACTCAGCCCTTCTTCAGAAAAACCCCATAGGTGTCAAAATCGAAGTCGATTGTCGTGATCGTGTTCTGAGCGAGTGAGGACCTCAGTCGCGTAGATTGACCCGGGCCCGCGACCAGAAGGACACAACCTCCTCCACCGGCGCCACAGGCCTTGCCGCCGATGGCTCCATTCCTGCCGCCAATCTCCAGAATCGAGTCGATCTGGCTGGTCGTCACTGACCTGTCGAGTGCCTTCTGATGGATCCAATTCTCAGCGATCAAACGTCCAAAACTCTCCAGGTCAGCGGCCAGCATCGCGTCTCGCATACTAGGGGCCAGGGATTTCAATGCGCGAAGGGCAGTGATAACGGTGTGATTCTTGTTCCGGTACCGCTCCCAGACCGCATCGTGAACGGTCGTGGAAATGCGGCTCTCGCCGGAATAGGCCAGGATCAGGTGCGAGCGCAGTGCCTCAACGAAGTGCGGCTCGAGTGCAAGTTTGTCAACGCCGACGTGCTCTTCGAAGGTGAGGAAGTTTATGCCGCCGAGCGCTGATGCGTACTCGTCCTGCTTGCCACCCAGTATACCGAGCAGGTTTCCGATCGCCCAAGCGATTTCGGCGATCTCGCGGCGATCGGAAATGTTTGCGATGGTGGTCTTCACCAGGGTCGTCCAGAGCACGGTCTGGGCCGCCGAGCCTCCCATTCCGGCACCTGCCGGCAGGTCCATCTCGTAGTGGACGTAACTCCGGTCTCCCCGCAGCGCCCCGACCAAACCGGAGCTGGTGGGACGTGAAATGTAACCCTGCGCGTAACGTGTGATCGCCGCGCTCAGTACCGCGCCGCCCTCCTCGCGCGCGAAGAGGGGTACGTCGGTCCAACCGCCGCCGAAGTCGATGCGCAGTGGGGCTCGAGCCTGATATCGCATGCCGCGGCTAGAGATCGTGGCTGTCGAGAACGATCGTCACGGGGCCGTCATTCTCGATGCTGACGAGCATATCCGCCCCGAACCGACCACGTTCGACGGCGTAGCCATGGGACTCGAGCCGCTCGACAAAGCAGCGGTAGAGCCGATCACCCTCAACCGGATCGGCGGCGTCGATGAAACTGGGTCGCCGGCCCTTACGGAGGTCAGCGTACAGCGTGAACTGCGATACCACTAGCATGGCGCCATGCGCTTCGGCCGCGGAGAGATTCATCTTTCCCTGCTCATCCCGGAATATGCGCATCACTGCTACCTTGTCGGCCAATTTCAACACCGCGGTTTCATCATCGCTCCGCCGAATGCCGATGAGGATCGCCAGACCGCATCCGATTCTCCCCACCACCTGGCCTTCTATTGTCACCGCTGCGGAGCGCACCCTTTGCGCAACGATTCTCGCCACAATACCTCCGCTGACTGCATTCTACCGGCCTTCGATGACCACTATACTGACGCCATCGAGGGTAGCGGGCAAGGGACCGAAAGGAGAGCAAACATGAACGTTCCGATGACACCACTTGACTTTAGCCGGAGGGCAGTAAGGCTCTATGCCGGCCGTGAAGCCGTTATCGATGGAGAATCAAGATACACCTATCAACAGTTCGGTGCGCGGATCGCTCGGTTGGCAAACGCTCTTCTGGAGCTCGGTCTCCAGCCTGGAGATCGGGTGGCGCTCCTCGCCTACAACTCCAACCCCCTTCTGGAGGCATATTACGGAGTGGTCGAGGCTGGAGGCATCGTCCAGCCGCTCAACGTCCGGTTCTCGGCCGCCGAAGTCGCATACATCTTGCAAGATTCGGGCGCACGCTTCGTTCTCGTCGATCCGGACTTCAGGCCGCTTATCGAAACATCTATGCCTGACCCCTCGAATCCTCGAATCATCTGGTTAGGTGAACGTGCACCAACCGGAGATGCCCTGGTGTACGAGGATTTACTCGCTTCTGCTTCGGATAGTACGCCGTCGCGGGTGGTAGAGGACGAAGATGCCATCGCAGAGCTGTTCTACACCAGTGGAACCACCGGTAACCCAAAGGGTGTGATGCTCTCTCACCGCAGTGTCTATCATCACGCGCTCTCGGTCCTGATTAGCATGCCCATTCTGCCGGGAGACATTCAGTTACATACCATTCCCCTCTTCCACGTCAATGGCTGGGGGACGCCGCAGTCGCTCACGGCAGTCGGCGGGACCCACGTCATGCTGCGAAAATTCGATCCGGCGGAAGCGCTGCGCCTGGTGGAGAAGGAGAGAGTCACCCTCTTTTACGCTGTCCCCACCATGCTCACGGCCATCCTTGCCCGTCAAGCGGACGAACAGCGCGATCTCAGCAGTCTCCGTGAGATCGTGTTGGGCGGAGCTCCAGCGCCCCCCGAGTTAGTCCGCCAGGGCGAACGTGCCCTTGGGTGCCGCGTCACCGCCGGCTATGGACTTTCGGAGACGACGCCCGTGCTCTCGTACTCCGGCACCGCCATGGAACTTCGTAACGTCGACGAAGAGACGCGGATCTGGCGTCAAGCTTCGACCGGACAACCGGTGGTTGGTGTTGAACTGGGCATCATGGACCCGGATGGTCGTGAACTCCCGTGGGACGGGGAGGCGGTCGGGGAGATTGTGGTCCGGAGCAATAACGTGATGGTCGGCTATTGGGGCGATCCTGATGGCACCAACGCGGTAATTCGCGACGGTTGGTTTCATACCGGTGATATGGCCACGGCCCAGCCGAATGGCTTCTTCCTCATTGTCGATCGGAAGAAGGACATCATCATAAGCGGTGGTGAGAATATTTCTTCGGTCGAGATCGAGAAGGTGCTTTACGAGCATCCCGCCGTACTCGAGGCAGCAGTCATCGGAATACCCGATGACCGTTGGGGCGAAGTGCCGCTGGCAATCGCGACTTTGCGGAACGGCGCGAGTGTTACCGAGGCGGAGATACTTGCCTTTTGTCGTTCCCGGTTGAGTAGCTTCAAAATTCCTCGGGCAATAGAATTCACGTCCGCACTGCCAAAAGGTGGCACTGGAAAGATCCTCAAGCGCGATCTCCGCGAGCCCTACTGGAAGGGAAGAGAAAAGCGGGTCAATTAGACCGGGGCGCCGTTCTGCTTCAGGACGCACTGTCAGATTGATTGCAGATCATCGTTGGTCGTGTCACGGCGGGCGACGTGGCATGGTATCGGAGCAGCAGCAGTTACGGTGCGCCGATGCGGGACCTCTGGCGCGACACCCGGCGATGCGTTGCCGGCGTCGTGCTGCTCCTCGGCCTTTCACGACTGTCGTAGCGCACTTCATGGGCACTGCTGTTCCATGAGGGTCCGGGGTGGATGGCGGTCATCCGTTCCTCAGTGTTGCCGCAAGTGGGTCCTGGACACAGGGAAGATGTAGGCCGACGCCCTCTGTGGGCGGCTTGCGCGTCCCCCGTCGAATCTCATCCCCGATGTCCTCATACCTTCCCCTGATGGCGTCGCATATGGACAGGCTGCGTGGAATCGGTGCATGGTTCGTTAGGGAACGCAAAGCCGCCCACAGAGGGCGCTGTCTTTTACCCACGTCGGAGAGCTGGTGTAACTTGGAGTCCCACTTCACGCCTGAAAGGCAACTGATGACTCCCTTACTCTCTGCGGATGCACAAGCGTGGTCGGAGGCAACCTTTGGTACCGTCCACCTGAAGGATCAGCGACGAACCAATCGGGTGGTCGCGCTGGCTGCGGCCATGGCAGCAGATCCTGCCGCCTCCCTGCCCCGGCAAGTCAAGGATGGTGCTGCCCTCAAAGGGAGCTATCGACTGCTGGACAATGACGCCGTCACCTTCGAGGAACTGAGCCGGCCACATTGGGAGCAGACCCGGCGACAAGCAGCCGAGGAGCCGGTCACCTTGCTCGTGCAGGATACCTCGGATATCAGCTACAGCCACCACCCAACCACGACGGGATTGGGACCAATCGGGGATGGCAGTGGCAAGGGCTATAAGCCTGACTTTTACCCTCATTTTGGTAGTGTGGACTCCCACTTCACCGCTCCAGGTTCACTATGACCATGTCGTCGATTCCTGATGCCCAGCGTGGGCCGAACAGACGTTTGGTGGTGCCATGTTGGGCGACCCGCGTCGCGTGGCGCGCGCCGTTGGTCTCGGTGCCGCCGTTCTGACCAACCCCGCCGGGCGCCTCCCCCACCAGCTGGACCAAAGCGGACCTGATCGCGACCTACCAACTGCTGCACGAGCCGGACGTGACCCATGCTGCGCTCTTGACCCCGCATTGGCAGCAGACGCGCACCCAGCCAGCCAGCATCCCCTCGTTCTGCTGAGCGGGGATACCACGATCCTGGACTACAGCCACCATGGGAAGACCGACGGGCTCGGGCCCATGGGGAACGGGCGGGGCCGGGGCTATCTGGTGCACAGCGTGCTCGCCATCCTGCCCCAGCCACGGCAGGTCCTGGGCTTGGCGCATCAGATCCCCTACGTCCCGTCACCTCGACCACCGGGCGAGCGGCGGCAAGACATGCCCGCCGGCGGGAGACCGATGTGTGGGCCGACGCGGTGACGGCGATCGGGTCACCACCGGCAGGTGTGCGGTGGGTCCATGTCGGCGATCGCGGCAGTGATATCTTCCGCTTTCTGGCGACCTGTCGGGCACACCTGTGCGACTTCTTGGTGCGCGCCTGCAAGGATCGGCGCGTCGGCGAGGAGGAGGGCGAGCCGATCGCGGCGCGCCTCTTCCCACGGTCCGGTCGTGGACCAGCCGTGCCCAGCGGACGATTGAGGTCCCCGCCAGCCATGGGCAGGTGGCACGGACGGCGCAGGTCGATCTGAGTTGGCAGCGGCTGCAGCTCCTCCCACCGCTGCAGGAGCCGGGCGATGGACCGCCCACCGTCTGGGTGGTCCGGGTCTGGGAGCCAGTGCCACCCGCGGGAGTGAAGGAACCCATCGAGTGGATGCTGCTGACCAGTGTGCCCGTGACCAGTGTCGCGGATGGCTGGGAGCGGGTCGCATGGTACCCCTGTCGCTGGACCAATGAGGACTATCATCAGTGCCTCAAGACTGGCTGCCGCCTGGAGCAGCGCAACCTCGGTGATCAGCCCGCCTTGGAACGGCTGCTGGCGATCTGTGCTCCCGTGGCCATCCAGCTCCTCCAACTGCGGGATCTGGCCCGCATCGATCCCGAGCGGCCAGCAATCGAGGTCATTGATCCCGACCTGGTGGCGGTGGTAGCGGCGCTGACGACCACACCCAGCGTGGAGGTGACGATCCATGCCTTCTGCCTGACAGTCGCCCGGCGTGGTGGCTATTTGGGACGCACAGGCGATGGACCACCCGGCTGGAAGACGCTCTGGCGGGGCTGGTACGACCTCCAGCGCATTCTCGAAGGGGTCAAGCTTGCCCGCCACCTCGCCCCCCCCTGAAATGAGGGTAAAAGTCAGGGCTATAAGCTCCAGACGGTCGTGGCGGTGCGCCCCACCACCGGTGCGGTGATGGGGGTACTCTACCAGGAACCGTTCCTGCGACGGGAGGCACCGGCGAAGGAGAACACCAGCCAGCGCTTGCTGCGGGAGGAGCGGGAATCGGCCATCTGGCCGAGAGCCGTCCGCGCCGTGGGAGCAGCCCCGGTGGGATGCACGTGGGTGCATGTGGCTGATCGTGGCAGCGACCTCTTTGACTTTCTGGCCAGTGGTCGCGAGCAGCGATGCGCGGTGCTCCTCCGCGCCTGTCAGGATCGACGCATCCGTGATGCCGGGGGGAACCGCACGGCGCTGCTGGCCCATGCGCGGCGCCTGCCGGCGGAGAGCAGTCGGCGGCAGGCGATTCCCCAACGCGGTGGTCGTCCCGCGAGGCAGGCGCACCTGCGGATGGCGTGTGCTGCCATGACGCTGCAAGCACCAACCCATCAACGGCACCATACACCGATCGCTGCCTGGGTCATCCGGGTCTGGGAGGTTGATGCCCCGGCAGGGGTGAAGGAGCCCATCGAGTGGATCTTGGTCACCACCGTGCCCACCGACAGCAGCGAGGCGGCCTGGGAGCGGGTGCAGTGGTACACCTGGCGATGGCGTATTGAAGAGTATCATCAGTGCCTCAAATCAGGCTGCCAGATTGAGCATCGGCACCTGCGCACCTACCAGCAGCTCACACGCATCTTGGGAGTGCTGGCACCACTGGCAGTGCGCTTACTCTGCGTGGTGGACCAGCAACGCACGGCACCTGATCGTCCCGCGCACCACACCCTGCCTGCCGAGTTCCTCCACGTGCTCGGTCTCCTGCTGGACCGTCCGGCGATGACCCTCACCGTTGACGAGGCGTTGCGGGGGATTGCCCGTCTGGGAGGCTATTTGGGACGCACGGGAGATGGCCGTCCCGGCTGGAAGTCGATCTGGCATGGCTGGAACTACCTCCAGGGTATCTGCCTGGGGGTTCGACTCGCCCCGCAGTTCTCCGGTTGAGATGTGGGTAAAAGACAGCAGAGGGCGTCGGCCTACATCGTCCGCGCACCGGGACCGGTTGGATGGGCGGCAGACCGGTCGGAACTGGGAGATTCAACCTCTCCAGCCTCCTCCTTCATGCACCCGCCGACATCCCCCTGTTGGTGCCGGCCGTTGCCGATCGGAGATGCCCCGATACTCAATACCGCCGTCCCGTCGTAGTCGCGCCCCTTGTGGGTGGCAACCGTTGCCGATCGGACATGCCTCTATTACCGACAACGGTTGCCACCCACAAGGGGCGCGACTACGACGGTAGACCGGCACGCTGTATCGACGTTTCATGCTGATGCACCCTGATCGTGCTGCCGGGGAGCCTGTTACAAAGCACCTTGCGCTCGCGTTGGAAGTAGAGACGGGCGGCCCATGTCGCCCGTAGTTCCTCTCATGGCTGAACCGAGAGTCATCCCGTGAATCGCATTGTTGTAGGGCTCGCGCTGGCAATCTCCGTCCTTCTGCCCAAAGGAGCTTCTGTAGTACCTGCGGTGAAGACGAGCCAGGCGCTGAGCATAACTGCCGCTTTCTCTCTCTGCCGGTCGCAGCCGGCGGCGCAACCACGGATATGGATCCATGGTTGGTTCATACCGAGCATCACCGGCGATGGATACGTTGAAGGACTACTCTTCAACTCTCGAGACGCCATCCCCATTACTACCGTGGACCAATGGAATGTGAGCGGCAACTGGAGGAAATACGGGGCGCTGTACGTGCACATTTCGACGCAGAGCTCCTTTGGCTCACGCTCGCTGAGCCTGCATGGAACGCTCGACTGCGCCGGCTACCGCTTCCGGACCGACCAGGACCCGTTCCCGGCGCCACGATTGCACACCGTGTACGGAGCAATTCGAGTGGCACCCACCGGCGCTGTGAGCACCTGGTCGAGCGCGGCCGGGTTGAAATTAGCGTTGACCATTCCGCGGCGGGTATATCCCTACAACGCGCTGGCCGCAGTCGCCGTCAGTATCCGGAATGTCCCCAGACACACCATCGGCTACTGGAATCCGGGCGTGAGCTTGCCCGGAGTTGCCTCGCCGAAGGTCGACGTACTGAATTCATCGGGGAAGATCGTGTTTCCGCCGGCAATGATGTACATGCCGCCACTGCCGGGACCTGCGCCCTTTCTCGCGCCGCTCCAGCCCGGTCAGACAATCCGAGTGCATGAGTATGTCGTTATTCGCGGAGCCCGGATTCGGGCCGCGCAACGCTTTACGCCCAACTGGTCGCCGAATGTGCAGCGGCCACTAAACTGGTTGCGCACGCAACCGATCGCATTGAGATTGACCTCGGAACCGGCGCCGCGGCTGACCGTGAGTCAGACCAGCGCAGGACCGGTGGTAGACGTGGTGCGACCGGCGAGAATGACGGGCTCGCCGCTCGTGCTCGACTATGCCGACTGCGGAGATACTGCGCAGGGACCAAAGTATGACTATACCTCTGGCTGGACCGTCGCCGGCCTGCACATTATTCCCGGGTGTGCTCCGGTCATGTCCTGGCATCTCCGCGTGGCCTGGTTGAACCACCCGGTTGCCGCCCTCGACTTCGTCGCACCGCGACCAGCATCGACGCCGGTCCCTACGTCCACGCCGACAGCGGCTGCGTCACCGACTCCGACCACGACTCCGGCGCCTGGCCCCAGTTTTGATGACGTCTTGCGACGCGCGATGCGGGCGATGGCGTCGGTCCACCAACTGCACACCACGGGGATGCGAGCCTCGGTTGACGCTTCAGTCAGCTCGACCATGCGCATCCAGGCCGATTGCCGATCTGGATCAGGAAACGGTATCCCGATTACCGATCGCACCCTCACGACAGGGCACCAGACCCGGGTGGGGAAGATAGACGAGGGTTACATTATCGAAGGGCCAGTTTTACCAGTGCCGCAGCCGATGATTCGGGCCTGGCACAGATCCCTCACCTCAGGAGGCAGGTGGCGCCGGATTGATCTCGAAAAGCAATGGCATCTCGATGAGGATAATCCGGATCCTATCTGGGGTCCCACGCCCGCCTACTTGAATCAGGTCTGTCCCGACCTAATACGGCTCACGTACCTGAGCAGCCCAGTCCCTGAGGCGCAGCATGAGGTCCTCGGAACGGCAATTATCAATGGACACCAGGTCTGGCATCTCCGCGAACATCTGTGGTTCACCCTGGACCTCTTCGTGGACACACACTCCTCACGCGTTCTTCGACTTCTTCTTCACAGTGGGGCCGGTTCAGGGAACCACTGGCAGATCGAGTTTGATTATTTGCGGATCAATGCGCCCATAGAGATCGTGATACCGAAATCATGAAACACAGGTCTGACAGTTGAACTCATCGGCCGGCCGGCTCCACTTGCGGCCATTGGGCTTCGGCACCCTTGCGGTTATCACCGTCGTGCTTGTCTTGTGGCCGGCTCCAGCACTGGGAAAGTCGCACAGGTCTTCGCCCATCTTCGCGGAGGCGCAGGGCAGATGCCCACTGGTGCCGGTGTCGGGCTCGCCGCTCTATTGCCGCCATACGATCTATGGCAATGTCTCGATTGGCGACTTCCCTCTCCCCTTCCGACCCTGGGGCATCGCCTACGCCTACAACTGCGGCGCCAAACCCGGCTCGTTTCGGGCGGCGGTGGGAGTCGTGAATCTGGACGGCTACTTCCCCGAGACGAACTTCAACCGGCAGGGTAAGTCCCAGCGCGGCTACTACATGGAAACCGGACGGGCCAACAAGTCCTGGCACCAGATCATTCCTGCCTACCGCGCGATCGAGAACATCGAGCTCGATACGACGTGCTCGTTCCATGTTCGAGCGGTGTATGGCAATGCCAGGATCGTGGCGAAGTATGTGCCCGCCATTCCCAAGTGAAACGGGTAATCAGAGGGGAACGAGGTCTCACCGCTCCGGTCTGGAGTAGGCGCGACTGATGGCTACCGCGTGAGCTCGCTCTTCCAGACGATCGTCCAGCTCGGACAATATATAGCCCGGGTATCGCCGGTTCAGTGCAAGTTGTAGCAGATAGTCGGCAAAGCCAGGATTCTTGGGCAGCAGTGAACCGTGCACGTAGGTGCCGAAGAGGTTCTTTATCCGCGCTCCTTCGGTACCGTCCTTACCGTTATTGCCGAATCCCTTACGCACTCTGGCCAGCGGGCTAGTGGCCCCTTCCAGATAGGTACGGCCTCCGTGGTTCTCGAAGCCGACAATGCTACCGCCTTCCCACTCCACCACGATGTTGCCGACACACCGGGGCACATGGTGGCCCGGATGAACCGTGTAGGCGTCGAAGAGACCAACGCCCTCGAGGTCCGGGCCCTCCGCCGGCCGGTAATACCGTTGCAAGAGCTGGAAGCTGCCACACACCGCCAGGAACGGCACGCCCGCATCTACGAGTCTGGTGAGCGTCCCGCTATGGTTGCGCCGGAGATCGTCCACCACCACCGCTTGTTCCCGGTCCTGGTCTCCTCCCATGAAGAGCAGATCTACATCCATCTCCGGAAAGGATTCGTGGAGGCCCACAGGGTGCACGCTCAGGTCGATTCCACGCCAGGCACACCGACGCTGCAGCGTAATGATATTTCCACGATCGCCGTAGAGATTGAGGAGCGCCGGATAGAGGTGTACGAGATGCAACGTTGGGTTCATCTACTCATCCCAGTACTGCTGCACGTGTCCTCGCCGTGCGAGCTCGGCGCGCACGGCAAGCATCGCCGTGTAGGTGGGCAAGACAAAGAGTCGCCCGCCGGCCGGAGTCGATTGAATGGCTCGATCCAGTGCCGGCGCTATCTCCTCTTCTACCTGCACATTCCCCGCGTCGACCGGCAGGGCTCCGGCATATTTAAATCGCAGGGCCATATCTGCGGCTCGAATTCCGCTGAAGCCGATAGTCTCGACTCGACCTGCGAGCATTTCAACCTCGGCATCCCAGATCCACGAGACGTCATGTCCATCGGCAATGCGGTCGTTCAGCAAGGCCAGTAGATGCAGCTTCTCGCCTTCGCCGGCGATAGTACGCAGCACCTCGTTGAGGCCGGCGGGATTTTTCGCCAGGGCGATGACCAATTCTCGTGACCCGACACGAACCCGTTCCATCCTGCCAAATGCAGGCGATGCAGCACGAAGAGATGACGCGATTCGGTCCAGGGAGATCCCGCGGGTCCGCGCCACTGCTGCTGCCGCCAGAGCGTTGTAAACGTTGTACATGCCAGGAAGCGGAAGCTCGACGTCGACGGCGGAATCCCCCGTGTCAAGCGTGAAGGTGGCGCCCCGGACGCCCTGCAGTCGAATGTTCCGCGCGGTCAAATCCGGTGACGGTCGTACCACATCACAGCGGGAACAGGCGTATTCGCCAAGATGGCCAAACGTTACTCTGGTGTACGAAATCTCGCCCCCACAGCGGGGGCATGCTTTGACGTCGGAGGCATAGTCGAGCGTACCGATTGGACCGTGGGCCGAGTCGATGCCGAAGTAGCGGACGTCGGTGGACGCCGACTGGGCGGCAACTACCAGCAGCGGGTCATCGGCATTTGCCACCAGCAGGGTCGAGGGTGCCATGCCCTGCAGGGCTGTCGACCAGAGACGTGCGATAGTGGCAACTTCGCCATATCGATCGAGCTGGTCCCGAAACAGGTCGAGCAGTAGTATTGTTGTCGGTCGGATGACGGCCAGAACCCCAGGTAGCGCGGCTTCGTCTACTTCGAACACACCGATCGCGTGAGGATCGTGATCGAGGTTGCCCGATAGCCGTGCGTGCTTCACCAGCGAGGAGGTCAGGCCTCGCATGAGATTCGAGCCGGCATCATTGCGCACCGGCGTGAAGCCCGCGTCGCCCAGGATACCGGCAAGTAATCGCGCGGTCGTGGTCTTGCCGTTGGTGCCGCTGATCGTTACCGTGCCGGCGTTCAATTGTTGAGCGAGCGCGCGGGTAAGCCCTGGATCGAGCCTCCCGGCGACGACGCCGGGAAACGCGGTGCCCCCGCCTCGGTTCAGGAGTCGTGACGCCCAGGCAGCCGACTTGCCGGCGATCACCGCCATTGCCCGACGGGGGTTAATGGCCGGCATTTACACTCCCTGGCCCAGCAACGCGAGCAGGTTGTCGCCGTAGATTCCCTCTTTGATTTCATCCGGAATCGGCAGGCGATCGATTTTCTCGACCTCACGTTCAGGGTCACCCTCAGGGAAAGCCGACCCGAAGAGGATCCGCTCCGACCCGACGCGGCCGAGGAACGTTTCGTCGATATAGGCGAGGCTGGTATCGAAGTAGACGTTCGGCGCATCCCATAGCGACCTCAGGATGTTTGCTTCGCCTCCGCTGCGGGCGCCGAGGTGCGGAATGATCACGTCGAGAGTGGGATAGCGGGTGACAAACTCGAGTGTGACGGCGAAACTTTCCTCGAACAGGACTGGGAGCTCGTAATGAGCTGCCGCGGCGGTAAATGCCTCGAATTCGGCGGATTCCATCAACCCGGTGGCCCAGTCCATTTCATCGGCATCGTATATTCCCTCCCGATCCAGTCCCTCGCCAATCCAGCGGTGCCAGCGTATGCCGGCATAGTCGTCCAGGTTGTCCGGGACCAGCAACTCCTCAGGGCGAGTATCCGACCATGGATTGCCACCGACATACCAGAATGGAATGAGGTCAAACGACGGCGCGACCCGCAGCACATACTGGTTTTGAGCATCGATGTCCTGCGAGCGGGCGTCGGCGAATATCACCGCACGGCTGATGCTGGACGCCTTCAGAACTCTGAGCGCGCGTTCCACGGGATATCGGTTTTCGTCGATGCTGACGTGGGCGTCGATAATCATGTATCACTCCATCCAATGGTAGAAGGAACCCGGTGACAATCAATTCACGCACGGGCGGCACCCTTCCCGCTCTCAGCGAGTTCGATGAGTCCACCCTGCGCCAGTGGTGTCTCGGCCTGAATCTGCCGGCCTACCGTGCCGCGCAAATCTGGCACGCGCTGCACAAGCGGGCGGTCCAGAGTTTTGATGAGATCACCGTTCTCCCCAAAGAGTTGAGAATGCGCCTGGAGTCGTCGCATCGAGTGCGGACGCTCGTGCCCCGTCTCCATCTCAAGTCGGCACGCGACGGCGCCGAGAAGTTGCTGTTCGAATTGCACGACGGCACCACGATCGAAACGGTGCTCATCCGTGGCCGCAACGCTCAAGGAACGCCACGGCAGACGGTGTGCGTATCCTCGCAAGTCGGATGCCCGGCCGCCTGTACGTTCTGCGCAACGGGCCTGGCGGGATTTACTCGCAACCTGCGAGCCGCCGAGATAGCCGACCAGGTTGCTTACTTCGCCGCCAGTTTGCGGCCAGAGGGACTCCAGGTGAACAACGTCGTCTATATGGGCATGGGAGAACCGCTGCTCAACGCAGCTGCGGTTCGTGACTCGATCGGCATGCTCACGAATCCGGAGGGACCCGGGATTGGAGATCGGCATATCACGGTGTCGACCGTCGGCATCGTGCCGCAGATCTATAAATTCGCCGAATGGGCCGGTCAGGTGAATCTCGCCGTGTCTCTCCATGCGCCAAACGACGAGCTTCGATCCACGCTGGTGCCCTACAACCAACGGTTTCCAATCTCAGAGTTGATCGAGGCGGTGCGGTCTTACTTCGACGCGACACATCGTCGAGTGAGTTTCGAGTACGTGCTGCTGCGCGGGGTGAATGACGATCTCTCCCTGGCGAGGCAATTGGCGGATCTCCTTCGGCCCCTCGGTGGTGGAGCCCATGTGAACATCATCCCCTGGAATCCCTTCCGTGAGGGAAAGTTCATTCGCAGTGAAGGGCCTGATGCACTTGCTTTCGGCCGGGCGCTGCAGGAACGCGGGATCCAGGCCACCATCCGGTATTCAAAGGGTCTGGATATTAGCGCTG
Source organism: uncultured Chloroflexia bacterium (assembly GCA_963731225.1). Classification (GTDB taxonomy): domain Bacteria; phylum Chloroflexota; class UBA5177; order UBA5177; family UBA5177; genus CAVSUG01. The sequence continues at coordinate 637,836 of CAVSUG010000002.1, read as the reverse complement.
CTTGTGGACAGCTGCGCGAACTGGCCAGGGAGGCCGCGGTGTCCTAAACCTTCTGCATCGTCCTCAGGCAGCGGGTGCAGGCGTGCACGCGGGTCATGGTGCCGTTGAGCATGACTTTGGTCTTCTGCACGTTGGGATTGAACACGCGGTTCTTTTTCTGGGCACGCAGCGCCCATCCGATACTGTGTTTGTGCCGAATATGGCGACCAAACATCTTGGATTTTCCGCAAAAGTCGCACTGAGCCAAGGGATTCTCCTCCCAAAGATTATTACTGGACAAATTCCCGCTAATGGTAGCACAGGGCAGACGTATCTACCCGGTTGAGGAGAGATCCAGCTCCAATCGATCGCCAACCTGAATGCCGTTGGCGGCGAAGAAGCCAAGGTTTGCCTCGATCGCATACTGATAGGGAAGCAATGGCGTATGGTAGGTCGTGGTCAGGGGCTGCATGTCCTGCATTTCCTGGATCGTCCCATTTGGGCTCAGGAATGCCACCGTCAGCGGGATGTAGGTGTTCTCCATCCAGAACGACTCCAACACCGGTTGACTCCACACGAAAATCATGCCGGTGTCTGGGTCGAGCTGCTTGATGTTCATCAGCCCGGTCTCCTGCTGTTGTGCGGTCGCGGCGACGCGCAAGCGGAGCAGGATGGTGTCGCCGTGAGTGGTCGTTACCGTCATTCGGGGGGACGGAAGTCCGCCGCTCGGATAATCAGGCCGACGTATTGAATCGACCGGTGCATATTTGTTTCCGCTCAACGCGAAGTGAGTCACGGTCTGGTACTTGACGCTGCCAATGTGTGTCCTGTCCGAACGGGTTACCACAAACTCGGCGCCGGAGAATCGCACGCCCTCGTCGGCTTTGACAATGCCATGCGGGTGGGACGCTACCGCTGTCACCACCCTGTCGCCTTCGAACCGATAGGCAAAGAATTCCCCTGCCGATCCAGTAGCGGCATGAGCGAGCCCGCCGAAAAACCCCGGCGACGAGAGGGGTACGAGTGCTCCGGCCCATGGCAGTGGGCGCTTCCATACCAGTCGAGACGTGCCGCCGGCACCAGAAATGACTCCCAGCAGTGGCCCCCCGTCTACATAGCTGACTACTTCGGCATTGGGAACCCCCGCAACCGGCTCCTCGGCGAGCACGCGGGCCTGAGGTGGAAGCGCAGAACCGAGGGGAGAGCTGGCGCGGGTAATTGTGGGTCGGCCGGATAGAAACGCCAGCGCGAGGAGCAGGAGAGTAAACCGTCTCATGCGCTCACCGTTGCTTTCAGTCGCGCTCGAACAAAGCCCACCAGATACAGCGAGCCGCACACTACCAGCGTGTCGTCCGGGCCAGTCTCGGCGAGCGCTCGTTCCAGTGCGAGGCCGGCATCATCAATCGCGAGCGTTCGGTGGCCCTTGAAGTGCACCTCGAGACCGGCGGCGCCAAAAGCCCGGGGCGTGTCTGGTGTGGTCGTCAACACTACCAGGTCCGCACGTGGCGCCAGATGGGCTGCCATCTCTTCAACATTCTTGTCCGTCAGGGCACCAAACAGTAAGACCACTCGCTTCACCAATCGCATCCGATCCAGAGACTGGCGGAACGCGGCGGCAGCGGCCGGGTTATGAGCGCCATCCAATATGACCTGTGGCGTGCCGGTCATAACTTCAAACCGGCCCGGCACCCTTACGCTTTCCATTGCAGCGATGATGTCCGCATCGGATATGTAGACGCCGCGTTCGCGCAGTGCCAGAATCACGGCAACCGCGGTGGCCGCGTTTGTTGCCTGGAAGCGACCCCCGAGCGGGAGGTCCACGGTAATGGCGAGACCGTGTCGCGACCGCAGGACCAGTTCGGTCCCCGTCACGCTCTCATCCCCGACGTCGAACCAGACGTCGCGTGGAATCACCATGAGGGGGGCGCCGACATCGAGGGCACGACGCTCGATAACATCCAGCGCATCCCCGCCGGCGGCGGTGACGGCATGACTGCCCGATTTGATGATTGCGGCCTTCTCTCCCGCAATTGCTCGCACCGTTTTTCCCAGAACCTGGGTGTGTTCGAGACTGATGTTGGTGATGGCCGCGACCTCGGACGCCAGGGTGTTGGTCGCATCCAGCCGGCCACCCATTCCGGTTTCAACCGCGGCCCATTCGACCCCGTGGGAACGAAAGTGTACCGTTGCCATGGCGAAAAGGACCTCAAAAAAGGAGGGCCTGCCAGCGTCATAGCCAGGCAGTGAGCCATCGATCATCCGGCACACTATCGGCCAGACAGCTTCGAAGCACGCGACCCACTCCGGCTCGGAAATGTCCACGCCATCGATCGCGATGCGCTCGGTATACGATTCGAGATGCGGCGAACGGAAGTACCCCGTACGATTGCCGGCCTGCTGCAAGATGGTTCCGACCATCGTCGTGGTTGAGCCCTTGCCGCTGCTTCCGGCCACGTGGACGCTGCGAAACGACGTATGCGGATTGTCCAGATGTTGTAGCAGAGCAGTAGCACGGCCGAGCTTCACCCGAGCCGCCGGCACGATTGGCCTCGACCAGAGTTCGTCCAGCAGTTCGAGGGTGCGGCCGTAGCTCAAAGCGGCGCTCAATCCTCCCGCCTCCAGGTGCGCAGTCGTTGGGCGATAGTCCGTTCGCTTCCTTCATCGCCCGGCTGGTAATAGCGACGCCCGACGAGTGCCGACGGAAGATGTTGCTGTTCGACATAATGACCGTCGTGGTCATGAGCGTAGCGATACCCCTTCCCGAACCCTTCAGATCTCCCCAGGGGGGTCACCGCATTGCGAAGGTGAAGGGGAACCGGCTCACTGAGGTGGTCCTTCACATCCTCGCTGGCGGCTGCATAAGCTTTGAGCGCTGAGTTGCTCTTGGGCGCGGTAGCGAGGTACAGGGCACACTCGGCCATGGGAAGATATCCCTCGGGCATTCCAATGAAATGCACCGCCTGCTGGCACGCCACCGCCAGTACCAGGGCCTGAGAATCCGCCAGCCCGATATCTTCTGCGGCCAGAATTACCATTCGACGAGCCACAAAGAGAGGGTCTTCGCCTGCCTCCAGCATGCGTGCCAGCCAGTACACCGCGGCATCGGGATCGGATCCGCGCACACTCTTGATGAACGCCGAGATCAGGTCGTAATGCATGTCCCCGGCCCGATCGTAGAGAAGCGCAGGACGTTGCATGGCATCTTCGATATCGGCGACGGTGATGCGTTTAGCGCCCGTGGCGTCGGGCAGTACCGCATCCGCCGCCAGTTCGAGAGCCGTCAGTGCCACTCGGGCGTCACCATCGGATAGGCGGACCAGGCGATCGAGCGTGTCATCCTGGACTTCGATGTGACGACCGCCGAGACCGCGTTCACTGTCCCCGAGTGCTCTGCGCACGAGTGTCAAGTTTGCCTCATCCGAGAGTCGCTCGAGTCGAAACACGCGACAGCGAGAGAGAAGGGCGGCATTGACTTCGAAGCTCGGGTTTTCGGTCGTGGCGCCGATCAGTGTTATGGTTCCGTCCTCGACATACGGGAGCACGGCATCTTGCTGCGCCTTATTGAATCGGTGAATTTCATCGATGAACAGGATTGTACGTTCGCCGTTGAAAGCCAGCAGTTTGCGTGCGCCTTCGATCTCCCGACGCAGATCGGCCACGCCCGCCGAGACCGCACTCAGCGGAACGAAACGGGATCGCGTCATCGTAGCGATCACGCGTGCCAGGGTCGTCTTCCCGCTGCCCGGCGGGCCCCAGAGAACGATAGACGGCACTCGATCACTTTCAATGACCCGACGAAGCACTCGACCCGGCCCGATTATTCGCTCCTGGCCGACGAATTCCTCCAACGTGCGCGGGCGCATGCGAGCAGCCAGCGGTGTCGTACGCCCGGAGTCGTCTACTGTCGTCGCGGTCGCCACTGGTGCCGGCTCTTGGGAAGCATCAATCCTCACGCAAAGGGATTTTCTTCTGTAAATTGAGAGCGATGATGTGTTCGTTCACCACCTGTGGCGGCGCCAGTTGAATGAACGCTTCGAGAACGACTACCGCCAGAGTGAAGTCCCAGAATTGACCGACCACTGGTATTTCGCCAATGGCGTCAATAGGCGACAAGATGAGCGCGATCGTGCCAATTGCTGCCCCACGCTGCCACATTGGCACTCGATTGTCACGGAGAAGCGCCACACCAAGTTTCAACAAAGCGGGAAGAATCAGGAGCGTTTGAACTTTGTTTCGGCGTTGAATCTTGCCGCGGGTCACTCGCTTTAGCACTTGCTTGCTTACGATTTTTGAGATCATGTTGCACCTCCAGAACTTGGCCGGCCTGGTCAGGTCACGGAACCGCCCCACCATTCCCCACGGGGACCTATCTCTCAGACCCCTGTAGTGCAAGTGAGTGTCGGTTCCGCCCTGTCCCTCCCTTGTTTGTAGCAGATACCAACTCGCGGTCGCGGATAATGGAGTTCCGCGAGAGGGAGAGGATCCATGAATAACGCAGACGTCGCTGGTGCTCTGAATGAGATCGCCGAACTACTGGAACTCAAGAACGAAAGTTCCTTCCGCGTGCGTGCCTACCAGAATGCTGCTCGCAGTCTCGAAGGACTGACCGAGGACGTTCGAGTGCTGAAAGACGAGGACCGGTTGCAGAAGCAAAAGGGAATTGGGTCCGGTATCGCCGAACGTATCGTGGAACTCCTTGATACCGGACACATCCGCTATCTCGACGAGCTCCGGGCCGAGTTTCCCGAAGGCGTACGCGCTCTGATGCGCGTACCGGGAATCGGCCCATCAATGGCCCGCAAAGTGTACCGCGAATTGGGTGTTACCGGTCTGTCGGAGCTACGCGCGAGCGCGGAGGACGGTCGTTTGGCGAACCTGCCTGGACTCGGCGAAAAGTCAGCTCAAAACGTCCTGCGGGCCTTGAATCGAGTCAACAAACAGGAGTCGCGCATCTCGATCGGCAAGGCGCTTCCTCTGGTGGAGGAACTGATCGAGCAACTGAATTCGCTGACCGAGCTACGGGACCTGATGCCGGCAGGCAGCCTGCGCCGTTGGTCACCGACAATCGGTGACATTGACTTGATGGCGACCTCGAACTCTCCGGCCGAAGTAATGGATGCATTTGTCTCGCTACCTCAGGTACGCCAGGTTCTCGGCCAGGGACCGACCAAGAGCTCGATCGTGGCCGACAATGGTTTGCAGGTGGATCTGCGTATCGTGGAAGCTGCCTCCTTCGGTTCGTTGATTCAGCACTTCACCGGCAGTCGCGACCACAACATCGAGCTCCGAGAATACGCTCTGGCTCGCGGGCTCAGTCTAAACGAGTATGGGATCTCAACGGTTCGATCCGGCGAATTGACTCGATATGCCGACGAAGAGACGTTCTATGCTGCGCTCGGACTGGCCTGGATCGCACCCGAATTGCGTCAGGGAAGTGGCGAGATCCAGGCGGCTCGCGACGGAACGTTGCCGCAACTTGTGACCGTCGATGACATCCGGGGCGACCTTCACGCTCATTCAAATTGGAGCGATGGGGCGCTGCCAATCGAGGAGATGGTGAACGCCGCCCGACTCCGAGGCTATGAGTATGTCGCCATCACCGACCACTCGGGCGGAATTGGTGTGGCTCACGGTCTCAGTGAGGACAGACTGAAGGAACAGCTGTCCGTCATTCGCGCCCTGGATGGGAATTTGTCCGACATCAAAGTGCTGGCCGGCAGTGAACTCGAGATCAAGCGGGATGGTTCACTCGACTTCCCGGATGAGCTACTATCCGAGCTCGACTGGGTCATCGCATCGGTTCACTCCGGCTTCAATCAGCCACGTGAGGAGATGACGAAACGCATCATCATGGCGATGGAGAATCCGCATGTCGACGCGATCGGCCATCCCACCGGTCGCCTCATTGGGCGGCGCGAACCGTACGATGTCGATCTGGAAGCAGTATTTCAGGCTGCGGTGCGAACCAGGACGGCACTTGAAATCAATTCCTTCCCCGAACGACTGGACCTGAGCGACGTGCATGCCCGGCGAGCCAAAGATCTGGGGGTGATGCTCGTGGTCGATACCGATGCCCATGCGCCGGCGCATTTCGAGAACATCCGCTACGGTGTAGCCATGGCGCGACGTGCCTGGACGGAGAAACAAAATATACTGAATACGATGCCAGTGGGTGAATTACTGGCGTGGTTGTCGAAATCATGATCGATCGACTGGTGGTCGCGACCGAACAGGGAATGTCCGTTTGCCGGCGGACTGCAGGTGACTTTCAGGAGGAGGCGCGTTCGCTGACCGGGCGTGAAGCTACCAGTGTCATTGCTCGCGAGGGCATGATACTCGCCGGTACCACGGACGGCGCCTACCGGTCAGAAGACGGTGGCCAGAACTGGTCTGAGGCGAGCGACGGTCTGGTAACGCGGCATGTGCGCTGGCTGGCGTACCATCCAGAAATCTCCGACTGCGAGTTTGCCGGCACTGAGCCTGCCGGCATTTACGTCTCCCATGATGGGGCAGCTTCCTGGCGCGGATGTCCCGAGGTCGAAGAACTTCGCGATCGGTTCGGCTGGTTCCTACCGTATTCGCCGGAAGCGGGCTGTGTTCGGGGCTTCGCGTTCCATGGTAGTCGCGTCTATGCCGCTGTCGAGGTGGGCGGCGTGTTGCGTTCGGACGACGCCGGTGAGAACTGGCGACTGGCCGGAGGAAGTAGTGGTCAACCGGACTTTGCCATACCGTCGGGCTCGCAGGTTCATGCCGATGTGCACTCGGTCTCGGCCCATCAATCTTCTCCCGACCTGGTGTTCGCCGCTACTGCCGAGGGGCTCTACCGATCGATCGACGGTGGTGATGTCTGGAGCGTGTCTCATCTGGACTCGTATTGCCGGGCGATGTGGATCGATCCCTCCGATCCTGACCACATCGTGCTGAGCCCGAACGACAGTGTTTCTCAGATGAACGGACGGATCGAAGAAAGTTCTGATAGTGGCCGTACCTGGACCCGCCGCTCCGAAGGCCTGGACCTGCCCTGGCCACATCGCACTGTCGAGAGATTTGTGCCCATCGATGAGGAACTCTTCGCTATAACCAATGATGGACAGCTCTACGCGTCGACCGCCGCCGATCTTCGTTGGCGGCAGCTGCTCCCGGAACTCGACGGAATCCGCGCCGTGGCGCCCCTTGCTTAGAGGAGGGCTCGGCTAGCTTCGCTTGGCCAGGGCACGCAGGAAGGTAAGCAGGACCTTGCGACTGGCGTCGTTGTCGATCATTGCAATCAGCGCCATCAACCCGAGTTTCCGGCGAGTGCTTTTTCCGGGCTTGGCCCGTTGCACCGCGTTCTGCACGAAACCTGGTGTACTTGGTGTACTTTCGTCGGCGCCCTTTTGCATATATGCGTACGCCACGCCGGCTATCCCGAGCATGAGCAGCGCACCCAGTGCGCCGATGGGCAAGGTGAGCGATGTCCCATTCTCGCTGGTGTCTTCAGACATAGTTCCTGATCCTCCTTCGCCGCTATGGCGCACCGTCGCCAAATATCTGCTGCCGGGCTCGCCAAGTTGCGCATTCTCTTGTAGTCATTCTAGCGTAGTACGCTGGGCTTAGAAACTGGAGGCGCCTGATGTTGTTCGCCGTCATTTCGGACGTGCAGGGGAATCTTGCGGCATTGGAAGCCGTTCTGGCAGCGCTCAAACGCGACCACCCGGGTGTGGACCGGATCGTATCGGCCGGGGATCTCGTCGGTCGTGGGCCGCATCCGAACGAGGTCATAGATTTGTATCGAGAACATGCGATCGATTCGGTACGAGGCAACTATGATGATGCCGTGGCCTTCGACCGAATGGGATCGGGCTGCGACTTCGCCTCACGCGGCGACGAAGACGTTGATCGTGAGGCCATTGAGTGGACTCGCTCGGTCCTCACCGAGGAGAATCGAGAGTTTCTGCGCAGCCTGCCACGAGACATGCGGCTACTTCGTTCCGGCCGCGATATGAAGGTCGAACGGGATTCCGGTGACGCCCGGACCAACGAGTATCGCAAGACGTTCTACCTTCGGGCCTTTTTCGGCGGCCTGGCGAGGGGAATGCCCAACACCAGCAAGCGCATTCTGCTCGTGCATGGCAGTCCTCGCGCGTTGAATGAATTCATTCGCGAGGATACGGCCACTAGCATCCTCACCAAAATAGGCGAAGATGCCCAGGCGGACGTCGTTATTTCCGGGCACTCGGCGACTGACTATCGCCGGGAGGCGGCCGGCATGACCTTCATCGGCGTCGGACCGGTGAACGACGATCCGTCACCACAGCCAACGGCTGACTACCTGGTTGTCGAGATCGCGGCAACCATGGGGCCAGAGCGTGAGGTGGTACGGACCCAGTTCTGCCAGGTGCCATACGACGCAGCCCGTCAAGTCGAAGGCATTCAGAACAGCGGCCTGCCGAAACAGCTGGCCGCAGGGTACGGAGTTCGTTGATTTGACGCTAACGAGGCGTTGGTTGTTGGGTGCCGAGCCGCTGTGCCAGCATGCGGCGGAATATTCTCAACTCGTCACTGTCGAGCAATCCGGCGACACCAAGATACAGGGCTGCTCCCAGCGCCATTGGCACCAGGACCTGCAAGGCGCGGACCAGCAGGTGGCCGCTGGAAAACTCGGACTGTAAAACCCAGGAAAGCAGTCCCACGACGATGGCCATCGCACCGGCGGCAACTAACGTTTTGCCCACGCCACGAACGAGATGGGTCCCGCGCAACGACCCGATGGCCCCAAGCAGGAGAGCGAGCAGGATGAGGGCATGAACCGAGTTCTGCGTGGTGTTGGCCAGCGCCAGTCCGAGAATGTGAAGTCGGGGCAAGAGGATGAGAGCGGTAACGACGTAGACCCCAACACCGAGGACTCCGACGAGCATGGGAGTCACCGTATTCTTGCGAGCATAGAAGGAGAAGATAAGAAGCTGGTCCAGACCCACGAATGGGATCTGGATCGCGTAGCCGATTAACGCCAGAGCAGTTTGGTGGGTCTCTCCGCCGGTCACCTTGTGATGCTGAAACACGAGTGCGCAGATGGGCGTGGCCAGCGCCAGGTAACCAATCGCGGCCGGAATGGTCAGAAACAACACCAGACGCATGCCGGATGCCAGCGTCCCCTTGAAGTCCGCCATTCGGTTGAATGCTGCATCGGCCGATATCGTCGGTAAAATAGCGTAGCTTAGGCCGGCAACCGCGATTCCGATCGGGAACTGCGTGAGTACCGTGGCGTTGCTCATTTCGGTGACCCCGGCACTACCAAGCTGCCATTTGAAACCGAGATCGATGATCTGACCGGCAACGCTCACGAGCAAACCGGCCGCCACCGGTGCATAGATGCGCAGTATGTGCCGTACTTCCGGCGTGATTCGAAGACGCGGCCGGACGCGGCCGACGTATCGGAGCAAACTCGGGGTCTGCACCGCAGCCTGGGACGCGGCACCTGCCACCGCTCCGATCGGCAGCGCCAGGATGCCGAGTGGCCGGGCGAGCAGCAGCGCAGCCACGATTATCCCGATGTGATACAGACCGGGGGCGAACCCTGAAACAGTGAACCGCCGCACCGAGTACAGGAGCGATAGGAGCACCGCTGACGTGCCGAGAAAGAAGAGCGTGACGACGAGCACGCGAACAACGCGCACGGCGTCGTCAATGCCGGCTGCGTTGAGTTGGCTGTGATTGCGAGCCAGAATCGCTACCATCAGCGGGTGGGCGGCGAACACCAGGGCGACGGTCACCGTGGCCAGTAACACCCACGCCAGGCCTAGAACCGATCCCGCAACCTCGACCAGGGCTTTCGGGCCCCGCTTCCCAGAGATTTCGGTAAAGATGGGAATCAGGGCGGCGCTGACCGCGGCCCCAATAGTGAGATCGTAGAACATCTGCGGAATTATTGATGCGGCGAAGAACGCATCCGTGGCCCGGTTCTCACCGAAGACGGCCACGATGACGGCGATCCTGGCATATCCCAACAGACTGCCGCTCAAGTTCGCCGCCATGAGCACGATGGCGGCTGCGCCGATTGCCTTTCCGCTACGAATCGCGTTGATTGAGTCCCCGGCGTGAACGGTATCCTCGGAGACTGTCATGCTCCCGCGCTGGTCTCGTTGGTGACTTCACATCCCACGTAGACGCGCGGAACCCGGAGCATGATGCGGGTCAAGATCTCGTAGCTCAAGGTTCCGACCTGGGCGGCAAGGTCGTCGGCGGTCTGGGAAACTCCGTCCACGTCCCCGATTATTGTTACCTCATCGCCGGGACGCACGCCCGGCACGTCGGTAACATCGATCGTGATCTGATCCATCGAGACGCGTCCCACAATCGGTGCGAGCTTTCCGCGCACCAGAACACGACCCACGCCCAGCCCCGCTGCCCGCGGCAATCCATCTCCATAGCCGATCGGAACGAGCGCTATCAGCGACGGCCGCTGGGCCCGAAAATCGTGCCCGTATCCGACACCCGTGCCTCGAGGAATTGGCCGGACCCGGGTTACGACCGACAACAGGCTCAGCGCTGGATGGAGCTCTACGGTTTGGGAGACCGCTGCGGAAGGATAGTAGCCGTAGGTTGCGATTCCGCAGCGAACCATGTCGAGGTGACTCTCGGGGTGTGCCAGAGTGGCTGCGCTATTGGCGGCATGGCGAATTGAAAAAGTGAATCCGCCCGCTTCCAGCCGTCGACAGACGTCCAGAAAACAACCGAGTTGTCGCCGGGTGGTACTATCTCCGGGCTCATCCGCACAGGCAAAGTGAGTATAAATACCCTCCGGCTGGAGCCCGGGAAATCGAGTGAGCGTCTGCATCAGAGGGATCGCATCTTCGGCGCTCACACCGGCTCGGACCAGGCCGGTATCCACCTTCAAATGGAATGGCAGGCGCGTTTCGCCGATGGCTTGTTGGAGCAGTTCGGCGCCCTGTACGTCGACGATCGTGGGCGTTAGCCGGCGCTCGACCAGCGTCCTCGCTTCCCCGGCACTGTAAGGACCAAATACCAAAATTGGCGCGTCGATTCCGCGGCGGCGGAGTTCCTCCCCTTCTCCGACGGTATACACCCCCACCCAGTCGGCACCGGCAGCAAGCGACGCTCGGGCAACTTCGACGGCGCCATGGCCGTAGCCGTTCGCTTTGACCACCGCCATAAAATATCTCGCCCTGGCCCAGCGGCGCAGAGCCCCCACGTTGGACGCGATCGCGGTCAGATCGACCAGGGCTCGAGTCATGCGCCCTCCGTCGAAACTCGACGCCCGGTGTGCCTCGCTAACTCGCGGACTCGGCGGCGTCATCGGTCTCTTCCACGATCAGCAACCGCAATATGTCTGCCTGCGTCACTATGCCGACCAGTGACGAGTTCTCCACCACGAGGACGGGATCAACGTCATGATCGACCATCACTCGGGCGGCGTCGTCGATCTCGGCATCCGGCGATAGCGTTCGGACGTGCTCCGACATCAAATCACTGGCGGTGACGCTGAGAACGTGGCGCAGGTCGTCTTCGGTACGGCCGACTTCGAAAGGGATGAGCCCGCCGAGGATGCCGAGATACAGTGGCGTGTGGATGCGGGCATGCTTGGCGACGACGTCGCGTTCCGTTATCATTCCGGCGATGGTGCCGTCGGAGGCAAGCACCGGGAGTCCGCGCAGGCCCGAACTGAGTAGGAGGCGGGCAATGTCGGTTACCCGCGTCTCGGGGTTGACTGTTTGAGCGGGTTGCATGATATCGCGTACATTCATGATTTGACCTCTGCTTCGGCAAGAATGGAGAGTCGTGCTTGGGGCAATACTCCGTGCAGATCGCTCGCTACCGTGCCGGCATCGCCAAGCCGGCGGCGCAGGAGATCACCGGCCCGACCATGCAGGAACACTCCGGCCACGGCGGCATTCAGCGGCTCACAGCCCTGTGCCATCAGGCTGCCTATGATTCCAGATAACACATCTCCGGTGCCAGCAGTAGCCAGGTTTGGTCCACCAGTGGGATTCACCCATGCTTGTCCGTCGGGAGCGGCGATTACCGTGCCCGCACCCTTGAGCACTACCACGACGTTCCAGCGGCCGGCGTATCTGGTGGCTGTTTCGATGCGGTTCCTCTGCACCTCGGCAATCGACAGACCCGCCAGGCGTGACATCTCTCCGGGATGCGGCGTAACCACAACGGGGCCGCCAGACTGCCACCAGTCCGGAATCTGGGCGAGAGCGTTCAAGGCGTCGGCATCGATTACCGCGCCATGAAGGTCCGATGCGCCAATATGCGGCAGCAGCGACCGCATCATCGCAATCGTATCGGGCGAAAGGCTCATGCCGGGACCGACTACCAGGGCCCTGGCCTTCTTCATTCGCTCCACCAGCGATTCAGCCGCTGCCGGGACCAGGACTCCGTCTTGATCCGGTAGCGGCCAGTACACTGGTTCGAGACTAAAGCCGGCGACGATCGACCGGATGGAGGCCGGGACGGCGATTTCAACCAGTCCGGCGCCGGCACGGTAGGCAGCAATAGAAGCGAGAGCCGGCGCACCGACGAAGTCACGCGAGCCGCCGGCGAAGAGTAAGCGACCGGAACTTCCTTTGTTCCCGGCCGCCGAACGTCGCGGCAGCAGGCCCGACACCTGGACGACGGTCGACAACTGGGCCTTCGGAATTCTCGCCGGCGCTGGATCGTATCCGAGGTCGGCAGTTTCGAGGCGGCCGGCGTACTCGGCCCCGGGATAGAGGGCGACGCCCCGTTTGCAGAATCCCATGCCCAGGGTAACGTTGGCCCGGAATGCGATTCCAGGAACGGCGCCGGTGTCAGCGTCGACTCCGGTCGGGACGTCGACCGCCAGTCGCCGGAGGGTAGAAGCAGGGTGGTCGTTAACGGTACGTATTATCTGCGCCAATAGACCATCCGGCGGCCGGTTCTGGCCGATTCCGAGAATGGCGTCTACCACGAGATCGGCAGCACCGAGCTGTTCTCGCAGCCACCCGCAGTCGGGATCCTCCTCGGCCGGCATCGTCGGACCGTCGAATCCCCTCGAGTCGGTCCGCCGGAAGGAGTATACCCTCACATCCCTCCCGACCGAGGCCAGCAGTCGGGCTGCTTCGAGCCCGTCGCTGCCATTGTTTCCCGGCCCTACCAGCACAACGATTCTGCCGGACGGCGCCATCTTTCGTATCGTGGCGGCGAGCTGCCTCGCGGCCCGGTGAATCAGTTCGTCGATTGGCGTTCCCTCGCGAATCGCTGCCTCCTCAATCGACTTCATTTCGACCGTGCTGGCTAGCTTCATCCTCATTCTCCCCAGGCGACCACGGCGACGGTGGCATCCGTTCTTGAATGCGTGATACTTATATCGAAACCGATGATCCGTTCGCGGGTCGCGATGTCGGCGGCGCGACCATGGAGATGCACGTGCGGTTTCCCGCGCCGGTCCGGTAGTATTTCGATGTCCCGCCAACGCAGCGTGCGAATGCCGACTCCGAGGGCCTTGGAAACCGCTTCTTTTCCGGCGAAACGGCCCGCCAGCCGCTGGGACTTGCCCCGACAGTAGGCAAGCTCGCGTTCAGTGTAGACCCGGTGTAGGAACCGTTCTCCCCACCGCGTCACAGCGGCTTCAATGCGGACGATTTCAATGGTGTCGATGCCGGCGTGGAGTCGGGAAATCATCGTGGCACCGGCACGATCGCTGTGCCGCCAACGAGGAGAGCGAGCGTCAGGATCGGGATGGTGATGAGAAGGACAATAAGTTCGTACACCGCCGACATGCCGATGGCAGCCAACCATGAGCTAGGACGCGTACGGCTGTTGGCCGCGCGCCAGGCTCGAAATGGCAGACGCTGTACCAGGTAGGACGCGATGCACACGCCGATCGAGAGTATGTAGGCCACGCCGGGATCGACTGTGGGCACGCCGGCCGACGACTTATGTGAAAACGCCACGAGCAGGCCAAACCCGAGAGCAAAGACCGCGACCGTGACGACGATTAACTGCCGGGCTATCGGGCGCTCTAACTGGCCCAGTCGCTCCAGATTCCGAATCGTGAGGATAGCTGCGCCGGCCGGAAAAGCAGGAAAAAGCAGCGCGCTCAAACAAACACTGATTGGTGACCAGGGAGCCCGGTTCGCCGGGACCGGGTTGGTGATACGCTGCTGAGACACGGTTGTTCCTAGCGTGCAGGCCGGCGCCGCGATGGCTCTGGCGGAAGGAGAGAATGGGTGAAGTCAGCCTATCTGGTAACGGGGGCGCCCAGGATCGGCAAGACCACAATTATTCGTCAGGTCGTGAGCACCATGAGGTTACGTGCTGCCGGATTCTACACGGAGGATTTGCGTGCCAGTGGAAATCGAGAAGGGTTTCGACTGGTTACGCTCGATGGCGATATCGCATTATTGGCGGCTTCGGGTCATCCGGGACCAGTGAAAATCTCAAAGTACGGTGTCGACCTGTCCGAGCTCGAGCGTGTGGGGGTGACCGCTCTGCAAACTGCCATTGACCACCAGCACGTGATGGTTGTGGATGAGATCGGCAAGATGCAACTTTTCTCCCGAGCCTTTCGCCAGGCAATATTCGAGGCGATCCGCAGCAGCCATCCCCTCCTGGGCACCATCATGTACGGTCGCAATCCCTATGCCGATCGGATCAAGGCACATGACAACGTGGAGATTATCGAGCTGACTGACGCCAACCGAGCCGAGGTGCTCGCTCACCTCCGTGCCCGGTTCGTCTAGTTCGCGCGTGCTGCGATAACTCCTGGGCCGCCGGCGCTCTGCACGCTGAGAGGTATCGAGTGGGTGAGTCGATCGTGCAGATAAAGTTGCACCTGATGGATTCCGGCGCGCTGAAAGGGCAGGTTGTTGAAATCGATCACGAGATTCGTGTCGGCACCTGCTAACTCGACCTTCACCTCGACCGATGGTGGATCCGGAAGCATCTGCTGCCCGGATGGATCGACGATACCGAGACGCACGGGGTGAGTGCCGGCGTCGAGCATGACTACCATGACAACGAAAAAGCGTGGGTATGCATTTGGCAACGTGGGGAAGTTAATATTGCCGAAAATACCGATCACGCTGAGTTTGCCGTCTTCACTGGTAAGCGCGTAGTCGCAAAGAAGTGCTGCCTTTATTCTTGGCTCCATAGTCCTGTCCTCCTCCCGGGACCTTCCATGTTAGTGCTCCTCGGGAAATGCAAAACGCGCAGCCAGAGGCCGCGCGTTTTGCGGGAAGTCTCTTCTCGGTTGCGTGCTGAGCCCGAGCCTTCCCTATTCAATTGTCATCACTTGATTACAACGGACGCCGTCACCACATTGTAACGCACATTGACATAAAATGCGCATATTTCTTATCCAATTCGTTCCACTCGCGCTCCGAGCGCGCGGAGGCGCTCGTCGATACGCTCGTACCCACGATCGATCAATTCGATGTGATCGATTTCGCTCCGGCCCTCGGCGATCAGAGCGGCCATCACCAGAGCGATGCCGGCTCGAATGTCGGGGCTCACGATCTCGCGACCGCGAAGCGATGAGGGCCCGGAGATGACGGCCCGATGAGGGTCGGCGAGCACGATTTTCGCGCCCATCTGAACCAGTTTGTCCACGAAGAACATGCGCGCTTCGTACATCCAGTCGTGGACCAGTGTCATTCCGCTCGCCTGCGTGGCAAGCACGATGAAGATAGACGCCAGATCGGTTGGGAATGCCGGCCAGACTCCAGTTTGGATTTTGGGAATGGCGTGCAGATCGGATGGCAGCATCCGCATGGTTCCCTTTTGCAACTCATAGTCGACCCCCATTTTGCTCAGGACCAGAAGCACCATCTCGAGGTGAGCCGGTATCACATTGCCGATGGTCACATCACCTCGACAGGCGGCGACCAGGGCCGCGAAGGTGCCGGCCTCGATATGGTCGGGCCAGACGCTGCAGTGACCCCCCCGCAGTTGCGACGAGCCGCGGATTCGCAGTACGTTGCTGCCCGCGCCCTCGATTTCCGCGCCCATCTGGACGAGTAATTGAGCGAGATTCTCGATGTGCGGTTCGCTGGCGGCGTTCCGTATCGTCGTCAGTTGGTCCCGCCCCGCTGCCAGTAACACTGCGTTTTCGGTGGCGGTCACCGAAGCCTCATCAAGGAAGAGATCACAGTCGTGGGCGGGAACTCCCAACTTTCCCTGGTAAAAATTGTCGCCCAATTCGAAGTCTGCGCCCATTCCCTGAAATGCGTGCAAATGTGAGTTGATAGAACGAGTGCCGATGGCATCGCCACCGGGATGATGCATGTCGGCTCGGCCAAATCGGGCTAGCAGCGGACCCATGAGGACGATTGAGGCGCGCAGCCCCTCGACCAGATGCGCCGGAGGGCGGAACGAATGGACACCTGAGCAGTTGATCCGCAATCGGTGGCAGTCGAGCTGCTCAACGTCGGCGCCGATTTCTCGTAATATTGCCGACATCGTGGCCACGTCGACAATTCCCGGCACATTGTCGAGGTAACAGTCGTCGTCGGTAAGCAAGCAGGCCGCCATCATTGGTAAGACGGCATTTTTATTGGCTTCCACGTCGATATGACCCTGGAGCGGCATGCCGCCCTCAATCACGAATTTCGCCATACGAATCCCCCGGACGATTTTGGAACTCATTGGGGATGGTCCAGGGCGAACCAATCGCCGGCTAGCACAGTGCTGAGGAGCCACCCCACTCAGCGGCATTCTAGACCGGACCGCGGTAGCTCACGGACGGTTATGACTTTGAAGACGTGCCGGGAAGTACTAGCTGCCGGCCAGGATCTTTGCCTTTTCCCGAGAGAACTCGTCGTCGCTCAGGACACCGGAAGTGTGCAGGTCGGCGAGCTTCTTCAGTTGTTCGTACCGATCGGAGGGTGCCGACGCTATCGGAGCGGCAGCCACTGGTGCCCGAGGCTGATCGACGACGTACGTGGCCAGCGGTCGGTGTTTGGCCCAATTGACCAGGGACAACAGTTGATTGCGAACTTCGTTGCCATTTTTCACGTGCGGTAACCCGGTGAGGCTATGTCCGCCATTGGTTTCGATCGAGAGTTCGCCATGCAAAAGTAAGGTCTTGTGGTAATTAACATCGGCCACGTCGGTGAGGTTAATCACTTCCTGGTCTTTGGTGAGAATGCCTTTGGCGTGAATCACGCGATTGGTGGTGAGAATCAGCTTTTTGGTGGTGAGGCCCCAGTCTCGGGCAATACCGACGACGAACTCATCCTCGAACAACTGAAGTCCACCCGGAAGATCACTCTCTTCCAGTGTTAGAGGAAGAGGGCAGGTCGCTCTAGTCTGCTCGAACAGAGCCTGACGTCGGGCAGCTTTCTCCGCCGCGGCTCTCGCCGCTGCCTGTGCTTCCTCCTCTTTCCGCTGCCGCCTCCGGTCCAGGAAGCCTTTGGCAATCCCGGCGCCGGGAATGGACGAGCCGTTGTCGCTGTCGTCCTGATCCTGGGCGCCGGTGCTAGACGCGCTAGAACTTCCGTCGGCCATCGGCGTTGGCGTGACTGGCGGAGGAGAAGGACTTATCGGTGGCGTCGCACCCGCTCCTGTGGGTGCGGCTTGCGGCGTCATGCCGCCGGGGGCTGGTGAGCCCGCCGGGGCCAGCGAGGTACCGCAATGTGAACAAACCGTGTCGTCCGGCTGTATAGGCAGAAAGCAGTTCGGGCAATTCATGGGGGCGCCTCCCGTCCGTATTTGCGTTATCGTTGCGTTCACATTACGGCAATGGACGCACTGAGTCAACCGGATATCAGCGCAGGGATTGAGGAAAGAGGGAGGGAGGTGATAGACTAATGAGCAAGAGGGCGGCACGAGGAGTGCCGGTCTTTTTGTCTGGGCACCTTTGCAACTGAAGAGAGAGATTCCAAAGAGTTAATGGAGCGAACTCAAGAGACGATCCCTTTCGGGGGATATGATGGAGAGTTTGATCCTGGCTCAGGACAAACGCTGGCGGCGTACCTAAGACATGCAAGTCGAACGGGGCTCACCGCTTCGGCGGGGAGTCGAGTGGCGGACGGGTGAGTAACGCGTAGGAACCTGTCGTGAAGTGGGGGATAACGCTGGGAAACCGGCGCTAATACCGCATAGCATCAGCGATGATGAAAGCCGAAAGGCGCTTGATGAGGGGCCTGCGTCCGATTAGCTGGTTGGTGGGGTAACGGCCTACCAAGGCATCGATCGGTAGCTGGTCTGAGAGGATGGTCAGCCACACTGGGACTGAGACACGGCCCAGACTCCTACGGGAGGCAGCAGTTAGGAAATTTTTCCAATGGGGGAAACCCTGAGAGAGTAACGCCGCGTGGAGGATGACGGCCTTCGGGTTGTAAACTCCTTTTCTGGGGGACGAGTAGAAGACGGTACCCCAGGAAGAAGCCTCGGCTAACTACGTGCCAGCAGCCGCGGTAATACGTAGGAGGCGAGCGTTGTCCGGAATTACTGGGCGTAAAGAGCGCGTAGGCGGCGTGGTACGACCGGTGTGAAAGCCCCCGGCTCAACTGGGGAGGGTCATCGGTAACGGTCATGCTGTGAGTGCAGGAGAGGGAAGTAGAACTCCGGGAGTAGCGGTGAAATGCGTAGAGACCCGGAGGAATACCGGTGGCGAAGGCGGCTTCCTGGCCTGTAACTGACGCTGTGGCGCGAAAGCTAGGGGAGCAAACGGGATTAGATACCCCGGTAGTCCTAGCCGTAAACGATGGACACTAGGTGTGCGCGGTATCGACCCCGCGCGTGCCGGAGCTAACGCAGTAAGTGTCCCGCCTGGGGAGTACGGCCGCAAGGCTAAAACTCAAAGGAATTGA
This sequence comes from uncultured Chloroflexia bacterium, assembly GCA_963731225.1. Lineage (GTDB taxonomy): Bacteria > Chloroflexota > UBA5177 > UBA5177 > UBA5177 > CAVSUG01. The sequence goes on along the minus strand of CAVSUG010000002.1, from coordinate 619,078 downwards.
CGGGGACCCGCACAAGCAGCGGAGTGTGTGGTTTAATTCGACGCAACGCGCAGAACCTTACCTGGGCTTGACATGCACCGGACACAGCTGGAGACAGCTGCTCCCGAAAGGGTCGGTGCACAGGTGCTGCATGGCTGTCGTCAGCTCGTGTCGTGAGATGTTGGGTTAAGTCCCGCAACGAGCGCAACCCCTACTGCCAGTTAGGATGTCTGGCGGGACTGCCGGGAGAAACCCGGAGGAAGGCGGGGATGACGTCAAGTCAGCACGGCCCTTACGTCCAGGGCTACACACACGCTACAATGGCCGCGACAATGCGCAGCGAAGGGGCGACCTGGAGCGAATCGCAGCAAACGCGGTCTCAGTTCGGATTGCAGGCTGCAACTCGCCTGCATGAAGTCGGAGTTGCTAGTAACCGCCGGTCAGCATACGGCGGTGAATATGTTCCCGGGTCTTGTACACACCGCCCGTCACACCATGGAAGTGTGGAACACCTGAAGCCGGTGGGCCAACCCGCAAGGGAGGTAGCTGTCGAAGGTGGGCCAGATGACTGGGGTGAAGTCGTAACAAGGTAGCCGTACCGGAAGGTGCGGCTGGATCACCTCCTTTCTAGGGATAGGACCGGTGGTCGGGGACGCAACCGTCAGCAACACGCCCTCACGCGCGTGGACGGTCGCACCCCGGTCATGGGGTCCAGGTCGATCGATCAGGGAACTGATCGACAACAGATCAAGTTGAACTCCTTTGGAATCTCTCTCTTCGGATTGCACCCCGGGGGCATTAGCTCAGGTGGTTAGAGCGCAGTCCTGATAAGACTGAGGCCCCTGGTTCGAGTCCAGGATGCCCCACCACCAGCGGGGATGTAGCTCACTTGGTAGAGCGCCTGCTTTGCACGCAGGAGGTACGGGGTTCGAATCCCCGCATCTCCACATGGCGTGTGACAGCAGTTACTCGCGCTTCGGCGTGCTTCGGGCACGGGAACCGCAACGACGGTGAGTCCATCAATGCCCACAAAGCCGTCCGGGTTGCAGGTAAAGACTGGCAGACCGTTGGCCAGGGCAGTAGCCGCGATCATGGCGTCATATGTCCGGAGCACTCGTTTTCCGCCCCGCACGGCGCAGTGAGGCGGCGACTCGACCGAACGCCTGCGCTGCAGCACGCGTCGAATGGAAGCGGATCGAAGTCAGTTTCAGTCCGCTGCAACTGGACCTGGCGAGCGGCGCGTTCCTCGTCGTCGAGGGCGACCAGGGGTGCCAACGGATAACTCGGCAAGCGTCACAGCGGTATTCACAGATTCGACCGGCAGCGTCGATAGATCGGTGATTCGGGTCATTAGAATCACGGTTGAGGTGTCCAGCACGCCACGGGCGCGAGCCCGACCTGCCACGGTCACAGCGCATGGATCGATGATATCGCTCGAGTTCGCTTCCGCAGTTTTCTTGGATCGACCCGAGGGCGAAACTGACGCCATCGCTCGAGCAATATTTGCGGTTCGCATCGCAGTGTGTGGATACGGCGTCGAAGCTCTGCGACCGGTTGCCGTGCACGAGTAATCGATGACCGACTCTCCGTCGTGCCACACGATCGACCACCTCACCGCCATGGTTGCGGAGTTGTCTCGGATGACTGACGGTCGCCATGGTATTAGTGTATCCGGCGCGTGTAGATCCGGTCGACCGGTCGTAGCATCCAGATCGTACGGAGTACAGTCAGTTCGACGGTCGCAGGGTGGTTTGGGAGGCATTGCCTGAGAGATGGTAGACTCTTAGTGCTGCCCCAGCGCGGCGGAGAGGCGAAGACGCTGAACCGGGACGTGGGTGGCAGCACCAGCACGGCGGAGTACCGTGGTGGGGTGTGCACGTTAACAAGTGAAGAGACATCACGACGAGTCCTCAGATGGCAGGAGGGAGCAATCGTTCCTGCTGTGAAGAGAATGCTTACTGCGTCAGATGACGCAGTAAGGGACTGACCCAGCAGAGATGCTGGGTGATGACGAGGGAGGACGAGAAGAAGAAGGAAGAACGGCATGCGGTGGATGCCTTGGCGTCGAGTGCCGAAGAAGGACGTGGGCAACTGCGAAAAGCGTCGGGGAGTGGCAACCACACTGTGATCCGGCGATCTCCGAATGGGGCAACCCCTCACCCGGCAAGGGGTGAGACCGGCTGCTGAATCCATAGGCAGCACGGGGGGCACCGCCCGAACTGAAACATCTCAGTAGGGCGAGGAAGAGACAACTATTCCCCTAGTAGTGGCGAGCGAACGGGGAGGAGCCTAAACCGAGTGTGCTCAGTGGTCTGAACACCTATGCACACTGGGGGTTGGACGGCCAACCAGACAGTCCGTTCAGGGACTGCCGCAAGTGAGAAACCGGTCAGCTAGCCGAACATTGCTGGAACGCGTGGCCAGAGACGGTGAGAGCCCGGTAGGCGAAAGGTGACCGGCTTGCGGGTTGGATCGTGAGTACCACGGGACACGAGAAACCCTGTGGGAAGCTGGGGGGACCACCTCCCAAGGCTAAATACACTCGGCGACCGATAGTGAACTAGTACCGTGAGGGAAAGGTGAAAAGCACCCCGGGAGGGGAGTGAAAGAGAACTGAAACCGCATGTTTTCAAGCAGTCAAAGGACGATACCGGCACCTTCGAGTGCTGGCGAGTCCGATGGCGTGCCTATTGAAGAATGAACCGGCGAGTTACGCTCTCTGGCAGGTTAAGCAACGAGAGGTTGCGGAGCCGTAGCGAAAGCGAGTCTGAAGAAGGCGAATGATCCTCAGGATCGATGTCGGAGGGAGTAGACCCGAAACCACGTGAGCTATCCATGGTCAGTGTGAAGCGTGCGTAACAGCACGTGGAGGTACGAACTCACCAGCGTTGCAAAGCTGGGGGATGAACTGTGGATAGGGGTGAAATGCCAATCGAACGTGGAGATAGCTGGTTCTCCCCGAAATAGCTCTAGGGCTAGCCTTGTGGTGAAGTCGGATGGAGGTAGGGCTCTGGATGGGCTCGGGGGCGCAATCCGCTTACCAACCCCAATCAAACCACAAATGCCATATCGATGGTCCACAGGAGTCAGACGGTGGGGGCTAAGCTTCATCGTCAAAAGGGAAACAGCCCAGACCACCGGCTAAGGTCCCAAAGTCTGCGCTCAGTGGGAAAGGATGTCGGGATGCAGAGACAACCAGGATGTTGGCTTAGAAGCAGCCACCATTGAAAGAGTGCGTAATAGCTCACTGGTCAAGTGTTCCGGCGCCGACAATGTAGCGGGGCTCAAGCGCAGCACCGAAGCCGTGGGACTCAGTGCGAGTGATGCCTGAGTCGGTAGGGGAGCGTTCTCGTGGCCGTGAAGGCATACCGGAAGGAGGGCTGGAGCGGGCGGGAAGTGAGAATGCCGGTATGAGTAGCGTTGAACGCAGGTGAGAATCCTGCGCGCCGAAAACCTAAGGGTTCCTGAGGAAGGTTCATCCGCTCAGGGTTAGTCGGGCCTAAGCCGAGGCCGCAAGGCGTAGGCGATGGACAAACGGTTTATATTCCGTTACCACCAGCACGGAGCGACAGGGGGACGCAGCAGGGTAGATGAGAGCGGGCCGACTGGACATGGTCCGTGTCCCGGTGTAGCCAGCCGTCCGTGCGGGAAATCCCCACGGATGGCGGTAAGGCCGGGACCAAGCGTACCGAAGGGTGACGTGGAGTCGTTGAGCCCACACTGCCGAGAAAAGCCTCTAAGCGTTGACGTGCTGGTGCCCGTACCGCAAACCGACACTGGTAGGTGGGTAGAGGATACCAAGGCGATCGAGAGAACCCTTGTCAAGGAACTCGGCAAATTGACCCCGTAACTTCGGGAGAAGGGGTGCCCGTCGCTGGTAGACGAGCATGCCTGCGAGCTGCAGGGGGGCTGCAATGACCAGGCCCAAGCGACTGTTTACCAAAAACACAGGTCTCTGCTAACGCGCAAGCGGACGTATAGGGGCTGACGCCTGCCCAGTGCCGGAAGGTTAAAGGGAGAGGTGATGAGCTTTGAACTGAAGCCCCGGTAAACGGCGGCCGTAACTATAACGGTCCTAAGGTAGCGAAATTCCTTGTCGGGTAAGTTCCGACCCGCACGAAAGGCGTAACGACTTGGGCACTGTCTCGACAGGGGACTCGGCGAAATTGCAATACCTGTGAAGATGCAGGTTACCCGCGACAGGACAAAAAGACCCCGTGGAGCTTTACTGCAGCTTGGCATTGGATTGGGAGCGGTCATGCGTAGGATAGGTGGGACCCGGTGAAGCCGCCCTTGCGGGGGTGGTGGAGGGGACGGTGAAATACCACTCTTGGCCGGTTCTTGGTTCTACCTCCTGGCCGTGAATCCGGCCGGAGAACAGTGTCTGGTGGGCAGTTTGACTGGGGCGGTCGCCTCCTAAAGAGTAACGGAGGCGCCCAAAGGTTCCCTCAGGCTGGATGGAAATCAGCCGGCAGAGTGTAAAGGCAGAAGGGAGCTTGACTGCGAGACGGACGGGTCGAGCAGGGACGAAAGTCGGGCTTAGTGAACCTACGGTACCGAGTGGAAGGGCCGTGGCTTAACGGATAAAAGCTACCCCGGGGATAACAGGCTTATCCTGCCCAAGAGTTCACATCGACGGCAGGGTTTGGCACCTCGATGTCGGCTCGTCGCATCCTGGGGCTGGAGTCGGTCCCAAGGGTTGGGCTGTTCGCCCATTAAAGCGGCACGCGAGCTGGGTTCAGAACGTCGTGAGACAGTTCGGTCTCTATCCGTCGTGGGCGCAAGACGTTTGCGGGGAGCTGTCCCTAGTACGAGAGGACCGGGATGGACAGACCAATGGTGAGCGAGTTGTTCCGCCAGGAGCAGACGCTCGGTAGCTATGTCTGGACGGGATAAGCGCTGAAAGCATCTAAGTGCGAAGCCCCCCCCAAGATGAGACGTCTCACTCAGTAATGAGGTAAGACCCCAGCGAGACTAGCTGGTTGATAGGCGGCAGGTGGACAGTCGGTAACGATTGGAGCTGAGCCGTACTAATCGGTCGAGGCCTTCTTCTGCCCGTCCATTCCGTCGTCATCCCGTCGTGATGTCTCTTCACGTTACCTGCCGTCAGCCGGTCTTCAAGCGGCATCCACCGCACTGGTGGCCAAGGGCGCTGTGGACCCACCCGTTCCCATCCCGAACACGGTCGTGAAACACAGCAGCACCTACAATACTGCCGCGTCTACCGCGGTGGGACGATCGGCCGCTGCCAGTGCGGTGCTTTTCTATTTCGCGCCGCTTACGAGGCCGCGATATCCTTGGCGCCCTGCGTCGCTCGTCGACGGTCTCTCGGATCTCCTGATCCGTCGAGACTCTCTTCCGGACCGGTTCTGCGCGCCGGTCAGCTTTGCGCGCTGCCCACCGCATCGGGTCGAAGTACACGTCGGCCACCCGCTCTTTGAGCGGGATGATCGAGTTGTCGGTGATGTGGATGTGCTCCGGGCACACTTCCTGGCAGCATTTGGTGATGTTGCACATCCCGATGCCCGCCTTTCTTGCGCACCGCCGGGCGTCGGTCGAGGGTGTCCTTCGGGTGCATCGCCAGGTACTGGTACCGAACCATGAATCGCGGACCGAAGTACTCGCTCATCTCGCCGTGGTCGCGCAGCACGTGGCACACGTCCTGGCAGAGGAAGCACTCGATGCACTTCCGCGGCTCGTACAGACGCTCGACATCTTCCTGGTACATGATCCAGGGGCTCTGGTCGTTGGGATCGGGCGTAAACGGGCGCGATTCGCTTGTTGACCCGGTAGTTCCAGGACACGTCGGTCACCAGATCCTTGATCACCGGGAAGGTGCGCATCGGGTGGACATGGACATCGACGCCGGCGAAATCGTCGAGTCGCGTCTTGCACATCAGCCGCGGGAAGCCATTGATCTCGGCGCTGCACGAGCCGCACTTGGCCGCCTTGCAGTTCCAGCGCACCGCCAGATCGCCGGCCAGGTGCGCCTGAATCCAGTGCATGGCGTCCAGCACCACCATGCCGGTGACGGCGGGTACGCGATACTCCTGTTCCTCGCCGCCATTGCGGTCGCCGCGAAAGACTTTGAAGACGTACGTCCTCCGCCATTTACTTCCCCTCCTCGACGATCGCCGCCAGTTCCGCCGGCATGGGCGGGATCGGCGCCCGTATCGATCGACATTCCCGAGCCGGTCTTGCAGACGACGAAATTGACTCTTCCCAACTCCGCGATCCTTCTCGGGATAGTCGGTGCGCCAATGGGCGCCTCGGCTCTCTTTGCGCTCAGATCGCGGCGCGAATCACGGCCTCAGCGACGGTCAGCATGAAGAGATCGTCGCGCGCCATGTGCCAGCCGGGATTGAACATGCGCGAGCCCTGGACCTCGAGCCTGGTGGCGCGCTCCTGCAAGTCGAGCACCTTCTGCAGTCCGGCCTGCAGAGCCTCTTCGTCGCGAGCGATGCCGACGTAGGTCGCCATGACGTCCTGCAGCTCCTGGTGGAGGAGATACGGATTCTCCCTCCCCCACTCTCGAACGGGCGGAGCAGGAGTGTCTTTCTCCGCCTCGATCTCGTCGGTCGTGGATCTGCAGGGGCGATGCTGACGCTATTGGCGTACGGCCGCAGCTGCCATCGCCGGCCCGCCGACCAAACACCAGCAGGTCGGTCAGCGAATTGCCGCCGAGGCGGTTGGCGCCGTGCAAGCCGGCGGCGACCTCACCGGCGGCGAAGAGCCCCGGAACGGTGCTGGCTCCGGTTTCGGCCTCGACCCGGACCCCGCCCATGGCGTAGTGGACGGTCGGCGCCACTTCCATCGGCTGTCGGGTGATGTCGACGTCCGCCAGCGTGAGAAACTGCTCGTACATCGACGGCAGCTTGCGCTTGATAAACGTCCGCCGGCTTGATGGCTGATGTCGAGATAGGCGCCGCCGTGCTCGCTGCCGCGTCCCTCCTGCACCTCCCGGTAGATCGATCGCGCTACCACGTCGCGGGACGAGAGCTCCTTCTTCTTCGGGTCGTAGCGCAACATGAAGCGCTCGCCCTCGGAGTTTTTCAGAATGCCGCCCTCACCGCGAACGCCTTCGGTAACGAGAATGCCGCGCACGCCTGGCGGCCAGACCATGCCGGTGGGATGGAATTGCACCATCTCGGTGTCGCGCAGTTCGGCGCCCGCCTCGTAGGCCATGGCGACGCCGTCGCCGGTGCCCTCCCAGGAGTTGGACGTCACCTTGTACATGCGTCCCCAGCCACCCGTGGCAAGCACGATCGACCGCGCCTTGAACAGCGACGAAACGGCCATCCTCGCGCCAGTAGCCAAACGCCCCGGCGACGCGGTCCCGTCCTTGAGAAGTCGGGTAAGCGTGCACTCCATGTACACGGTCAGACCGCTGTGGACGCCTTTGTCCTGCAGCGTTCGATCAACTCGAGGCCGGTGCGGTCTCCCACGTGGCAGAGGCGCCGCCAGGTATGCGCGCCAAACGGTCGCTGCATGATTTTGCCCTCGGGGGTGCGATCGAACATTGCTCCCCAGCGCTCGAGTTCGAACACACGATCCGGAGCCTCTTTGGCGAAGATCTCGGCCATGCGCCAGTTGTTGATCATCTGGCCGCCGCGCATCGTGTCGGCGAAATGCACCTGCCAATTGTCGTCCGGATCGACGTTGCCCAGCGAGGCCGCCATGCCGCCCTCCGCCATCACGGTGTGCGCCTTGCCGAGCAGCGACTTGCAGACCACGCCGACCGACGCGCCGGCCTCGGAGGCGGCAATTGCGGCCCGCAGGCCCGCGCCGCCCGCGCCGATGACCAGTACATCGTGCTCGTGGGTTTCGTAGCGATCGATCATGTCAGCACCCTGTGTGTAGGCCAAAACAGTTGCCGATCGACGAAGACGATTCGGATATAGACATCCACGGCAACCACCGAAACCAGGCTGAACCAGGCAAATGCACCGTGGTACGGATTGATCCTGGATGACGAATCCCCACATGCCCTTTCGGGCGCCACCGCCGCAGACACAGGAAAAACAGTCGACGTTTCCACCCACGAAATGGCGAAGTGCATGGCAGGAGAAGGTGTACATGGTCAGCAGGCACACGTTGACCAGCATGAGGACAGAGCCGATGCCGACGTAGAAATTGCCCTGGTAGTAAAACGCGCTGGCGGTATCGCACCAGAGAAACCCGAGAACGATAAGGGCCAGGTACAGAAAAATACCGATGGAAATTGTTCAAGATGAAGGGAAGGCGCGTCTCGCCGGTGTAATGACGCCGGAAGCCGGGCTCGTTGATCGCGCAGGCTGGCGGATCGAAGAAGAACGCTCGATAGTATGCCTTGCGATAGTAGTAGCACGTCGCCCGGAAGCCGAGCGGCACCCAGGCGACCAGAAACGCCGAGGACAGCGGCCACCAGCCGAATTTCAGTACTGGCGAGTAGAACGGCGAAAGGTACGGACCGGCAGTGTGGTGCGGGGCGCCAAAGGCAACCGACCAGAACGAGTAGATGACAAAGAGCGAGAAGCCGACGGCAATGGAAACTGGTTGAATCCACCAATTCCCACGTCCCGGCATCGTGCGTGCCCGGGGTACACTGGCCGTCGGGGTGGCCGGTGCGGTCACTCTGCTTCTCCTACGCTTACTTCCACTTCCTCTCGCTCATCCTCCGGCTGATTTCCGTTCAGGTGAACAACGGGCCGCAGTGGCGGCCGGTGCGGATACGCAAATGCCGATGAACCGTTGAGTGACTCTTTGGAAGGGACCATCGGATACACGCCAATCAGCACATCGGCATCGAATTCCACTGAATAATCGAATCCGATCTTTCCCTGCTGCCACAATTTCTGGATCGACTGGGCCGTGCCCACTGGAAGTCCTACGAACACGCGACGCGTGCTGCCCACTTCGATAAAGGTGCCTTCCTCTGCATCGACGACAAACCGGCGCCGGATCTCGGAAATCGGAACGTATGACTTGTGACGGATGAACCAGAGCAGTGTACTCGGGCTCTGTCGCTTATCTTTGCCCATGCTTCCTCCTCAGGGCGCGAATCCGGCCCCGCTGGGAGCACGAATTTGCCGAGAGAACAAGCGGAGAAGAGAGTGTGGCACCGCTGAGCGTAGTGCGGTCGTGCTCCGAAAAGCATGAGCACGCGCCCGAAAACGATCGTGGCGACCAGCCAAATCGTCCACTGGAGCATGATGCTTCCCATGACTTCTCCGCCAGGTCTATTCGTACTCAATATACAGCAGGTGCCGTCAGCGTACGCGGCTGGGTGGGGAGTTCCGGCAGGCCCGTACGCTTAATGTAAAATCGGGCAAGTATTGGCACGGTGGAAGGCCAGATATGTTCTCCCGGCAAGATTACATCGAAAATATTCTTGACCACCACGATAACCCGAGGAACAAACGCAAGATAGTCGACGCCGACATCGAGGCGAGCGGCGGAAACCCGGGCTGTGGTGACATTGTGGTGATGTACGCCAACGTCGATGCCGAAGGGAAGATCGTGGATGCGGCTTTCCAGGGCGAGGGCTGCACCATCAGTCAGGCCGCGGCGTCGATGCTCACCGAAGAACTGGTTGGCCGCTCGCTCGATGAGGTGCGGGACATGAGCTTTGAGGACGTAGTGGAAGAAATGGGTCGCGATGTGGTGGCGACCCGAACGCGCTGCGCCACCCTTGCCTTGACCATCGTGAAGAATGCCTCAGATCGCTTCGTCAAGGAACAGCGCGCGACCGTGCCTGAGGGCGTCTGAAGGCAGCGCCGGTAGGTCCCATTGATTGCGATTGGCATCAATGGGTGAGATTGGCGTGGTAAAAGCCACCAACACCGTTAAGTACGAACTGAACGGCAAGCGCCGCCAGGAGAATACCCATCACGCGTCCGACGACGAAGACGCCGGTCTGGCCCAGGACCCGGAGCAGTAGCGTGCTCAGCCGCATCGAGAGATACGAGGCTACAAGCGCCACCGCGAGCGCTGCTAAAACCGCCAGGATCTTGAATATGTCGGTTCCCGCCTGCGACATATAGAGGACCACGGTGGCGATCGCTCCAGGCCCGCTGAGGATTGGAATAGCCAGGGGAAACACGCTCACATCGGAACTCGCCTGTCCCTCCTTTTCCTCCTCCGGCGTCTCTCGAGTACGTGAGGTGCGCCCAAAGAGCATGTCGACGGCGATTAACAGCAGCAGTATGCCGCCGGCAATGGCAAAGGCCGGCGGAGTGATTCCGAGCACGTCCAGCAACTTGCGGCCAAGCGCGGCGAAAGCAAGCAGAATTACGCTGGCGATCAGAACCGCGCGGCGCATGACCCGCAGTCGCTCGGATGCTGACAGTGCCGGCGTCAGCGCTAAAAACAGGGGCGCGACTCCCACAGGATCGACCACGCTGAAAATCGTGACAAGGGCGGCGGCAAAGAAGGGCACACGCTAGCCTACTCTGCATCAGCAGTGCCATTTTCGTGGTGCTCCGTTGCCAGAGCCAGTTGGCGCTCAGCGCTTCTGGCGAGCCGCTCTGCCAGTCGACTATTTCGGCGGTCCCGGCGGTCGGAGGCGACGGCTGAGGCGAGAGACGACTCCGAGCCAACCAGGATGCACAATTGACGGGCCCGGGTAACGGCGGTGTACAACAGATGACGTTGCAGCATGATTGAATGACGCGGCACCACCGGCACGATGGTGCAGGGAAACTCACTACCCTGAGCCTTGTGTACCGAGATGGCATAGGCGAGCATCAAGTTGTCGAGGTCCTGCGACTCGTAGTCCACTTCAACGGTCGACATGCCGGAACCAAATGACACCGTCATTACCTGGTCGCTCGACCGGATGGCAGTTACTTTACCGACATCACCGTTGAATACGTCCTTGTCGTAATCGTTCCGCACCTGCATCACTTTATCTCCCAGGCGAAACGACCGCGGTCCACGGGACAACTCCGTTTTCCTGGCGCCGGGAGGGTTGAGCAGCCGTTGCAGCGATTCGTTGAGCGCGGTCACCCCAACCGCTCCACCGTGCATCGGAGCGAGCACCTGTACGTCGTCGACGGGGTCGAGCCCGAACTTGAGCGGAATGCGTTCCAGAATCAGCTTCTGAATCACGGTCAAGGCCGTTTGCTCCGTGCTGGTTCGCACGAAGAAGAAATCGCCCGCCGGACGTTCGGGGAATCGTGGTATCTGACCCCGATTAATGGCGTGGGCCGCGACAATGATGCTCGAGTCGCGAGCCTGGCGAAACAGCTCGGTCAACGTCACCGTGGGGACCGAGCCGCTGGCGATTAAGTCCCGAAGGACACTTCCCGGCCCGATTGACGGTAGCTGGTCTGCGTCCCCTACCAGCAGGATATGCGCCTCGGGAGGCACTGCCTTGAGGAGGTGATAAAACAACAGAAGATCGAGCATCGACACTTCGTCGACGACGACGAATTCAAACGGCAATGGCCGGTACCGATCGTAGGCGAAGGTTTCGGTCGCCGGTTGATACTCCAGCAGACGATGGATTGTCGAGGCCGATCGGCCGGTAGTTTCCGCTACCCTCTTGGCCGCTCTGCCCGTGGGCGCACAGAGGCAGTACGCGATTTCCGCTGCCTCGAGCGCGGTGATAATGGTTCGCAACGTCGACGTTTTGCCCGTTCCGGGTCCTCCGGTCAGCACGCTTACTTTTTCGCGGAGAGCTTGTTCGGCCGCCTCGACCTGTTTGGTGGCCAGAGTCAGCCCTTGTTTCTCGCCCGCCCGTCGTATCGCTTCGCTCGGGTCGAAGCGCCGATCGAGGGTCAATGAGGATGGCGTGGCGCGAATCTGTTCGATGGCGGTCGCCACGCCGGTCTCGGCGCGATGGAAAGCGGCCAGATAAACATGATCGCCCTCAATGACAGCGTCTCCCCGGCGAAGTAGTTCGAGCAGTGCCGGCTCCAGTTCTCGGGTCGGTGCGTTGAGCACTTTCACGGCGCGCCGAAGGAGCTCTGGGCGGCTCAAGAAGACGTGCCCCTCGCCGGTGGACTCCGACAGAGCAAAGTGGAGACCGGCGACGTAGCGAGACTGGGAATCGGGTGAGACCCCGAGCCGCCGGGCCAGCAAATCAGCAGTCAGAAAACCAACTCCCTGGATGTCATGCGCCAGGCGGTACGGATCGCGATAGATCACATCACGCGCCGTTTCGCCGTATGCCCGGAAGATTCGTCGAGCCAGAGCAACGCTCATCCCATGTTCCTGCAAAAACATCGAAAGCTCTCTGACCCGTTTCTGCTCGGACCAGGACTGCTTGATGACGTCAAGGCGGCGTTCATTGATGCCCGGGATCTGCGTCAGGAGCTCGGGCGTCTCATCGAGAGTTACGATCGTGTTGTCACCGAAGGCATCGACGAGTCGCCTGGCGGTAACCGGCCCAATACCGCGAACCACGCCGGACGAGAGATATCGCTCTATACCTTCAGCGGAGGACGGGAGGTCTTCTTCAAAGCGTTCTACGCGGAAGTGACGTCCGTGGGTGGCGTGCGTCTCCCACACTCCGGTTAGATGGAGCAACTCTCCGGGGAAAATATCGGGCAACGTGCCGACAATGGTGGTTACACCATCCCCGGGTCGGTCCTCGGCACGTCGGAATCTGGCGACGCAGTAGCCATTTTCCTCGTTGCGAAATACGATTCGATCGACCGAACCGGAAATCGCGGTCAACTGTCGAAGAGCGATTCCTGCCGAGCCAGCATCTGCCGGTGATGCATGGCGCCGAGTTTGCGACCGCCCTGAGTGCGCGCCACCCAGCCCTTACTCAGGAGATACGGCTCGATGACGTCGATGAGGGTATCCTTTTCTTCATTGAGGGTCGCCGCCAGCGCCTCGATTCCAACCGGTCCTCCATTGTAGAAGCGATCGATAGTGTCGAGGTAGCTGCGATCGAGCGCATTCAGACCATCAGTATCGACACCCTCTCGCGTCAGAGCACGGTCGGCGATCTCTTTCACAATGGTGCCGTCCCCCAGGACCTGCGCGTAGTCGCGCACCCGCTTGAGGAGGCGATTGGCAATTCGGGGCGTGCCTCGCGAGCGGCGGGCGATTTCGAATGCGCCCTCGTCGTCAATGGGCGTGGCCAGGAGCTGGGCCGAACGTTTGACAATTCGGGTAAGTTCCTCCGGCGAATAGAAGGTGAGATGGTACGGCAACCCGAAGCGGTCGAGAAGCGGCGCGCTCAACATGCCGGTTCGTGTGGTTGCGCCAACCAGGGTGAACGGCTGCAAGGGAAACTTGATCGTCTTGGCGTGGGTGCCCTTCTCGATGACGAAATCGACGACGAAATCCTCCATCGCCGAGTACAGGAACTCTTCCACCGCCCGAGGTAAGCGGTGGATCTCGTCAACGAACAGGACGCTGCCCTGTTCAAGATTGGAGAGAATGCCCATCAGGTCGCCTTGCCGTTCCAGAGCCGGCCCGGAAGTCGTGATCAGCGCCCCACCCATCTCGTTCGAGATGACGTGTGCCAGGGTGGTCTTGCCCAGTCCGGGCGGACCGTGCAGTAGGACATGCTCCAGGGGCTCGCCCCGCTTGCGTGCCGCCACGATGGCGATCGAGAGATTGTCGACGACCGCACGTTGACCTGCCTGTCCGTATTCCTCGAGGGTTCGAGGACGCAGACTGACGATGATTGACTGCTCGTCGCCGCCGTCGCCACCGTCACCGGCTCCGCTTCCCCCTTCGCCTTGTCCCGTCAGTACGGGCGTCCGTGTCATCTCGCTCTCCTCTTCGCGTGCAGCAACTTAGGGCACCGGTTCGGGTACGCGTTCGCCGCGGTACACTTCTCGAATCAATTCATCGACGGTTTCGACCGAGGGATGGCGTTTCAAGGCCGCATCGACCTTGGTGGCGGCTTCCGGACGCCGATGCCCCAGGCCAACGAGCACTTCGACGACATCGTTGCGCAATTCCGTAGCCGGCGTGATACCGGCCGTCGGCTGAGCTTCGGCCAGCACTCCGAATCCCTCGTCGCGCAGCAACGCTTCCTCCATGACCTTTCCGCGCAGTGTAGCCACCATTTTCCTCGCGGTCCGTTCGCCGACGCCGGGAAGCTGGCGTAGCAACTCGACGTTGTCGGACTCGATTGCCTGAGCGATCGTGGAGACCGAAAATACCATCGCCCGTGCCGCTTTCTGCGGACCGATGTCTTCGACGCTGATGAACTTCTCGAAGAATCTCTTCTCAACGGCGTTACTGAAGCCGATCAGAGTGGGGCGGAGCTGGCGATCGGTGACGTGGTAGTAGATCTCCAGGTCCAGCTCCTCACCTTCCGGGTGGTCCGAAAGGGTGCGCATGACGAATTGAGGCAGAAAAACCTCGTACCCCACTCCTCCTACTTCCAGGACGAGCCTATCGGCCAATTTTCGCTTAAGTGTTCCATGAAGGCTGGCAATCACAACATTTCTCCCCGCTCCGGCGCCCAGCGTACGTTCCATCTTCGCTCAATTTTTGGCTTTAAATCAAGCCGAATTCGCGAGCGTCGCCAGGCCGGCCACCGGAGCGGGTGTGCGGCGTTATTAGAACATGTGTGCCGACAGAGGTTGTCGTTTCATCCAAATGTGTAGGTCACGGTCACATCCGCCGTGACGGTGAGTTGGCCAGGTTGGACTGGGGTAGTGGGGGCCGATGCCGCCACGCCAGGAGCCACGGTCCCATATTGAATCGGAGTCGTGTTGTAGGTCGCTTCCGACGCTGACCCGACGCCGGTAATTGTGACGCCGAGCGCGGAGGCGATGCTGTTGGCACGGCTTCGCGCGTCGGTGATCGCCGCTTGTAGGGCCTGATCGTGGCCCGCCGAGGGATCCTGCAGGCCGAACTGAACGCCCCAGGCGTCGGTAGCTCCGGCCTGCACTGCGGCGTCGAGTACAGCGCCTACTTTGTCGGTACCGTCAAGCCGAATCGAAATCTGATGACTGGCGACGTAGGTGCCGTTGGTCGAGTCGAAGTAGAGACTGAGATCGGTGGTTTGGATGTGGTCTTGCGCGACGCCCTGCGCCTCTACCGCAGACAAGACGCTGGTGAGTTTGGTCGCCGCCGATGCCAGCGCACTGGCCGCATCGTCGCCTTTACTCTCCACCCCCACCTGAAGTGTCGCCAGATTGGGCGCCAGGTCGACTTCCCCGTGGCCGTTAACGACGATGGTATGGCCAGTGGTACTCGTCTGTGCCACCGGAGCACCGGCGTTGCCGCGAGCCGACGCGGTGGCGGCGAAGGTACCGGCGGCTACGAGGGTAAGTAGGATCGCAACCACAGTGACTGCTCGTCCGGAGATGCGTACGTTCATCGACTTCTCCTCTCATAGTGAAACTTTCGTCCCGAATGGCGTTCGGGCGCTCGCTCTATCTTGTCAACGAAGAGAGAGAAACATTGTGACGTTCCGTAGCAGCGGAACCTCAGCAGCCGCTCATCTTTCGCCCATCCATTTCTCATATTCGGTCAGTACACTGGTCGCACATACGTCACTCGCAACCACAGCCTGTAGTCGTTTCCATGGGAGGATTCAAGTGATTGGGACGCCACGCGCCCTGGGAGCAAGCGCGATCATACTGGCCGCCACCTTCGGAATGGCGGCGTCGTCAGCATCGGCTGCGACCACGCCCACAATCGTCGTGGGAAAAGTGACCAAAGTAACGTCGACCGACCTCCAGGTGAAGACGTCTACCAGGGTCGTCACCGGAAAGATTTCAACCATTGCCATAATCACGAAGTCGGTCCGAAGCACTCTCTCAGCGGTGACCAAGGGAACGTTTGTCACCCTTGTTCTCACCGCCAACGGTAAGACGGTCAACGGCATTACCGTGGGAAGCCACGGACCCGGAGGATTTCGAGGCGCTGGATTCCCTCGCACCGGCCAGCCGCCCCGGACGGGGCGTCCAGGTACGCGACCTCCGGGTACGCGACCTCCAGGATCGTTTGGTGCGGGACGGTTCCACGGTGGTCAGGTAGTGAGCGTGAGCCACAGCCGGATCAGCTTGAAGTCGTTCCAGGGAAAGACAACCGCCTATTCGTTAGCTAAGAGCGTTACCGTGACCAAGACGGTACGGGGCACGCGTGCCGACTTGCACGTCGGTGAGACAGTGCGCATCATACCGATCGGCGCCAGCAACTCGTCGTTCAGCCTCACGATTGTGAGTGGCTAACCGGACCTTCGGATCAGCCTCCAGGTCCGGCGGCGCCGAATCCACTGCCGGCACCGAATCCGCCGGAGCGAGAAACCACCGAGGTAGCGACCTGGCTACCTCCGACGGTGGCCACGCTGACGGTAACGAACGACCCGGTAGCGAGGCTCGAAGCAGGAACCGAGACGGTTCGGCTAATGCGTGTGCTGCTGCCGATGGCAATGGGCGTCGATCTTGCCGAGAGCGTTATCGAACCGGATGAGACCTTCGCTATTTTGCCCTTGATCGTGCTGACCGGCGTCGTGCCGGCGGAAGCTCCTGCCCCGCCGAAGCGTCGACCACCGCCGGTGGACGCGCTTTGAGACCCGATCGAAATGGTTGCTGCCGTCAGCGCATTACCGGATCCACTCGCCAGGATCGTCACCTGGCTGCCGGGGATGAGGTTGCTCAAAGTCGCAGTCTTGGTCTGGTAGAAATGGGTTCCGCGGCCGATGCCGACGGATTGCGCCAGGCCGGAGAAACTGGTGACGCTCATGCTCGTTGCCGAAATCGAGGCCAGCGTACCGGTGATTCGATTAGCTTGCGCTCCGGCGGCAGCACTTCCGGACCCGCCGAAGCCGAAGTTCGATGAGCCTCCGGTCTTGCCGGAACTCGAGCTCGAGCCGGTGGTAGTTCCCGGAGGGGCGCCAACGCCAAGAGCGGTGTTCACCAGGGAGTTCGAACCGGTGGCAGAGCCAGCGGTGCCGGCACCCCCGCCCCCGAAGGCGCCTCCACCGCCGAAAGCATTGGTCCGGGCGTTAGTTACTGGTGGGTTATAGGCATTGAATAGTTTTTGATCGATGTTGTTCTGATACGCGCGCCCTCCGTAGAACGCCAATACCAGTAGAACTATCAGTCCCACCACGAGGACGATTCGCTGCGTTCGCTGACCCATGCCGACGACGATCGGTCGGTTCCGGGCAACAGCCGGTCGACCCGGAGGGGGTGCTGTGGTGTCTACGTCCATATCTTTCTCCTCACTCGTAACGCAGCGCTTCGATCGGGTCGAGCGCGGCTGCTCTGCTTGCTGGGTAACTGCCAAAGAAGAAGCCAATTGCCACTGAGACGGCCAGGGCTAGAAGAACCGACGATTTTGTAACCACGGTGGTAAGCGGCGATGAACTGGACGCGGTCACAATCGGGAGGAGGGCGGCCACCCCATAACCGGCAGCGACCCCAAGTATTCCACCAACACCGCTTACCATGACGGCCTCGATCATGAACTGAACCAGAATGTCTCGCCGACGAGCGCCTACCGCCTTGCGCAAACCGATCTCGCGCGTACGCTCAGTCACTGTTACCAGCATGATGTTCATAATCCCAATGCCACCCACGAGCAGTGATACCGCGGCGATAGCGGCCAGAAGGATGGTGAACACATCGGTGACGCTGGAAGCCGTCTGCAGCAATTCGGTCTCGTTGAGAATGTTGAAATCTGGCTGTGAACGAGTCGACAGATGGTGCAGGCGCATCAACAGATCGGTGACCTCGGCTTGCGCCGCGTTGATAGAACTCTGATTCTTCGCTATCACGTCGATGGCAGTCACCGAATCAGCACCGCCGGCGCGGAGGGCCAGACGGTTCTCGGCCGTGGTGATGGGCACGAAAATGCGATCGTCCTGGTTGTTTCCGCCGGCAGTCCCTTTGGGAGACATAATGCCGATAACCTGATACGGTTCGCCATTGAGTGATATGGTCGACCCCACGAGGGCCGATGCGTCGACCGTCGACTCATTGGGAAAGAGCGTGGTGATTACCGAGGCGCCAAGGTCGGCAACCTTCGCCTGGTGATCCACGTCCGTTTGGGTGATGAAACTGCCTGCCGCCACCTGCCAATCCAGCGCGGAGAGATAGTTCGGCGCCACGCCATCGGCCGACGTCGAAGCATTCTGAGCGCCGTACACGACCTGTACCTGGGTGGTGTACTCCGGGGTAACGGACGCCACATCCGGCGCGGCGCCGTTCGGGCCGGCCTGAGCGGCTAACTGCTGGGCATCACTATAAGTCAAGGTACTGGTGGTACCGGCTGCCTGCCCAACGCCGCCGAAGAACCCTCCCGATGGCGAAACTTCCAGAAGATTGGTACCGAGGCTACTGATGCGGGCGGTGACCGCGGCCTGCGCGCCGGTACCAGTCGCCACCGTTGCGATCACGGCGGCCACGCCGATGATGACACCGAGCATCGTCAATGCGGTGCGTGCCTTATTGGTCCCGGCGCCCACCAGCGCGGCCCACCAGGCGTCGATGAATTGGCGTGCGCTCATGCCGGTACCCCGGCTCGTTGCGAGGTCCAATCATCGGCGAGAATGAGACCATCTCGCATCTGCACGATGCGTCGGGCGTATGAAGCAATCTCGGGCTCGTGGGTGACCAGAACCACGGTGATACCGGAATTCTGGTTGAGCCGATCGAGCAGGCCCATGATGTCCGCGCTGGCCCTGGTATCGAGATTGCCGGTAGGTTCGTCGGCCAGGATGATCGCCGGATGAGTTACCAGGGCACGCGCGACCGCGACTCGTTGTTGCTGACCACCCGAGAGTTCGCTCGGCTGGTGGTGCATGCGACTCGTGAGTCCCACCAGCTCCAGCGCCTCCAGCGCTCGTTGGGTTCGATCCCGAGCCCGAACACCGGCGTAGAGCAATGGCAGCTCGACGTTCTTCAGCGCGGACGTTCGTGCCAGCAAGTTGAATGCTTGAAAGACGAAGCCGATAGAACGGTTACGAACCGCCGCCTGATCGTTATCGTTGAGCGTCGCCACATCTCGACCCTGCAAGAAATACCGTCCGCTGGTGGGGTGATCGAGCAAACCGATGATGTGCATCATGGTCGATTTCCCGCTGCCGGACGCACCTGTGATGGCCACGAACTCTCCTGGATCGATACGCAGGCTCACGCCCTGCAGGGCGTTCACTTCATGGCCGCCCAGGTGGTACGTCTTCGCGATGTCCAGTAACTGAATCACTCCGGGCTCCGCGTCAATCCCGACGTCGTTAGCCACCGCCGCCTCCGCGGAACGCGCCGCCGAGTCCGCCGCCAAAGCCGCCACGACCGCCGCCGCCACCAAAGCCTCCAGTGCCGCCCGTGCCTCCGGCGCCCAGGGATCCGAGTGGCTCGAGGACACGCTGACCGGCGCTGAGTCCGCTCACTATTTGGGTCTCGGTGAGGTCACTTACTCCGGTCTGAACCAGCGTTCGGACCATCTGATCGTGGCTGTTGATGGTCGTGACATAACTGCCGAAGCCGGTCGTCGTCACGGCCAGATTGGGAACCTCCAGAGCATTGACCACTTCTTTGGTCACGATGGTCAGGTTCGCGGTCATGCCAGGCGTCAAACCGGTGGCGGGACTGACCAGCGAGACCACGACCGGGTAGGTAGTAACACTCGAGGTCGTTGTTCCCTGAGTAGGCAATGAGGCGACTTTTCCGGTGTAGACGGCATTGGGAAACGCGTTGAAGGTCATTGCGACCGGGTCGCCGACTTGCAACGACCCGATGTCGACCTCTTCCACATTGGCGACCACTGTCATGCGACTGGAGCCAATGATGACGGCACCGCTGCTGCCTGTGGATGAAACACCATTGACGCTGGCGGTGCTGGCGCTGCTAGTCGAAGAGCCGGAGCTTCCGCTACCGGAACTGCCACTCGACGGACCGCCGACCGCGATGTTGACGGCCAGAACGGTCCCTGCTGCCGGCGCCCGAAGTTCGGTGTCGTTGGCCAGGGTGGTCTTATCGATCTGTAACGTGGTTTCGGCCTGGCTCAGTTGAGCCTGGGCGGATTCGACATCGATTGGAGTGGAGGGATGTTCTGTTGTCCACAGGGAACCTTCTGCTGCCAGGAGTGATGCTTGCGCCTGCTGGATATCCTGTGACGTGTTCGGTTGTTCCGCCTGGCTCAGCGCGGCTTGGGCTGATTTGACCGCATCCTGCTGCTGAGCGACGTCCTGTGCAGTGTTCGGATGTTCCGCCTGGTAGAGCGTCTGTTGGGCAACCTTGAGGGCATCATTTGCCTGTTGAATGTCCGCCGGGGTATTCGGTTGGCGAGCTGAGTCAAGTGCCGCCTGGGCAGACTTCACCGCGTCCTGCTGCTGAGCCAGGTCCTGAGGCGTGTACGGGACTTCGGCGGAAGTGAGGGCGGCTTGCGCCGCTTTTACGGCATCTTCCTGCTCGGCCACGTCCTGGGCGGTGTAGGGCTGTTGGGCCAGGGTTAAGGCCGCCTGAGCGCTGGTAACCGCATCCTGGGCTTCGGCAATGTCCTGCGCCGTGTATGGATGCTCGGCCAATGTCACTGCCGCCTGAGCGGAATTGACTGCGTCCTGGGCCTGGGCCAGATTTTGCGGTGTGGGCGGGGCGAGAAGGATATTCAAGGCGGCCTGCGCTTGCGTTACCGCGTCCTTTGCTTCCTGAACGTCCTGGTTGCTGTTGGGGCTCTCGGCGGCGTCAAGCGCGACCTGAGCCGCCTGAAGTTGATCCTGGGCGAGTTGGATCGATCCGGTCGATGGAGTGGTAAGGGCCAGCAGTGCCGCCTGAGCGCTGGCCAGGGCGGATTCATCGTTCGATACTGCCGTGATGGCGGTTAGATACGCCGGAGTGCGCGTATCGGTCGGCGTCTTGTCCTGGTCATACTCCAGTTGAGTCTGAGCCGCCTGCACCTTTGCTTGCGCCGCGGCGATGCTCTCGGCCGAGGGGTTCATCAGGTTGGAGAGATTCGTCTGCGCCTGGGTTACGTTGGCGGTGGCCGATGCCACCGAGGCCGGCGTACCACCTGCCTCGAGGGCGTTGAGTTTCTGTTGCGCCGAGTCCAGTGCCGCCTTCGCTTCGGCGAGGCTGTTGGGATCGGGTTGTGCCGTCAACGCACTCAGCTTCTGTTGGGCGGTGTCCAGGTTTGATTGGGCCGATTGAAGACTGGCGGCGCTGGGAGGAGCCAGGATTGCTGCCAGCTTTTGGCGTACAGAATCGAGGTTCGCCTTTGCCTCGGTGATCGTGGCCGGATTCGGTGGCACTTTCATCGACACCAATTTCTGCCTGGCCGAATCCAGGTTCGCCTTTGCCTGCAGCACCGATGCCGGCGTCGGTTTCATGCTGGCGAGCTTCTCGATAGCGGAATCTAGAGCGAGCTTCGCCTGGGCGACAGACGCCGAAGTGCCGCCCTGTTTCATTGCAGCCAACTTGGATTCGGCCGAGTCCAGGTTCGCCTGCGCGGTGATGATTGTTGATGAAACGGGTATCTCGAGAGAGGCGAGTTTCTCTTGAGCACTGTCGAGCGACGCTTGCGCCTGTGCGATCTGGGCAGGGGTCCCGCCGATTTTGAGTCCGTCCAGCTTGGACTGCGCCGAGGTGACATTGGCTTGTGCCGATTCCATTGCGCCCTGCGTCGCCGGCGCCTCGACTTTGGCGAGCGCATCTTCGCTGATCGGCAACGCCGCCTCATCTCGCTGGACTGTCTGCTCGAGCGTGGGATCAGACAATACGGCCAGGAGTTGTCCGGCATGGACTTTCTCGCCGGGCTTGACCAGCACTTCACTTACCGTGCCCGATCCGGTGAAATTGGCGGCAACTTGCAATGAAGGCTCAATCGTGCCCGAAGGCGTCGACGTTGTGGTTAGCGTGCCCCGACTGACGTAGACGACGCGACCAGGCGGGGAAGGAGGAGTGCTGATACCGGGGAAACTAAATGCTGTGGTGGCCAGGGCCACAATTACTAAACTGACAAGTCCGAATAACGGCTTATTGCGGACCAACTTCACAACAGGCATCGACTGAACTCCTCATAGACCAGGCCACGTATCTCCCGCCCGCCGTCGATATAGCTCACACTCAAAACTGAATGATGGCGGCGAACTCCACTAAGGATCAACGGTAGCGCCGTAGTATGGGAATGGGCTGAGAGCAACATGAGAGAATCCCCACGCTTCGGCGATTGGTGCGCCAGGTACAACGATCGTACGATAGGCCTACGGGCTCTGCGGAGATCAGGGAGGAGGTACGCGCATGATAACGCTCACAAATGCGACCCTCGCCTGCCTCTGGCCACGGAAGTTGGAACGCGCCAATATCTCCATCGATGACGGCCGAATCACGGGAATAAGCGGGCAGGCGCCGGCCGAGGCAGGGGAAGTGGTGGATTGTGCCGGACGCGTCGTCATGCCCGGAAATGTGTGCGGTCATACCCATCTCTACTCGGCCCTCGCCCGCGGAATGCCGGCGCCACCGATCGCCCCGCGAAACTTCCCGGAGATTCTGGCTCACGTCTGGTGGCGGCTGGACCGTGCCCTCGATGAGAAGAGCGTGTATTATTCGGCCCTCATCGGCGTGATCGATGCGGTGCGCGGCGGCACTACGACGCTTGTCGACCATCACTCATCGCCGAACTACATTGCCGGTTCACTCGATACCGTCGCGCTGGCCTTCGAACAGGTCGGGGCGCGCGGAATCCTGTGTTATGAGGTAACCGACCGTGGCGGCCCGGCCAGGAGAGAGCAGGGCTTGCGAGAGAACGAGCGCTTCCTCCGCCGGTCCACACCTCGCCTGACTGGAGCGGTGGGCGCTCATGCCAGTTTCACGCTGGAAGATGAGACGCTCGGGCAACTATCGAACCTGGCCACCGCGTTTGACACCGGAGTCCACATCCACGTTGCTGAAGATGAAGCCGATCAGGTCGACTCGCTTCGACGGAGTGGGAAGCGCGTGGTTGAACGATTGAACGGAGCTAACGTGCTCCGTCCGCGTTCCATCCTGGCCCACTGCGTGCGGCTCGACGGGACCGAGATACAGACGGTGGACAGGCAGCGATCCTGGGTCGTCCACAATTGCCGTTCCAACATGAACAACGCCGTCGGCCGGGCGTCTCCGGCCTCGTTCGGCAACCGGATCGGCCTGGGAACCGACGGCATCGATGGGGATATGTTCGCCGAGAGCCGAACCGCATTCTTCCGGGCCCGGGAGGACGACCTCGACAGTGACGCCGACCGGTTCGCGAGCATGCTGAGCGGCTCGGGCGCGCTGGCGTCGGAGTACTTTGGTGTTCCTATCGGGACGCTCGAGGCCGGCGCGGTGGCCGACCTGATGGTGCTGGAGTACGACCCCCCCACCCAGTTGACGGCCGGGAACCTTGCCTGGCACTGGATGTTTGGCATGACGTCCGCGATGGTCGAGAGTGTTATGGTCGAAGGCGCCTGGGTCATGCGCAATCGCGAGTTACTTGCCGTGGACGAGGAAAAAGTTCGTCACGAGGCGCGAGCGGATGCCAGGCGACTTTGGGACGTTATGGGCACCCTGTGAGATGAGAGATCTGGAAGAGTATTTTCGGCCACGATCAGCACGTGAGGCCGTCGAACTGAAACGGCAGTTCGGGAACGAAGCGCTGTATCTGGCGGGGGGGACCGACGTGATGGTCCACAAACCGTCTCAGATTCGCGCCGTAATCGACATCGCGCACACCGGCCTGGACTTCGTGCACAGCGAGTCCGACTGCTACGTGATCGGCGGCTGTGCATTGCTCCGGGACGTGGAACGAGAGCTGGACCAGGTGGCCGGTGGCATGATGCGGGCAGCAATACGCGAAACTGCTCCCTGGCTGATTCGTAATGCCGCCA
This sequence comes from uncultured Chloroflexia bacterium, assembly GCA_963731225.1. Taxonomy (GTDB): domain Bacteria; phylum Chloroflexota; class UBA5177; order UBA5177; family UBA5177; genus CAVSUG01. Next base: position 595,353 of record CAVSUG010000002.1, on the reverse strand, counting down.
CTCTGGCCGGCAACCTGGCCAACGCATCACCGGCAGCCGACAGTGTGCCGGCCCTGATTGCGCTCGATGCTGAACTCGAGCTGCTGGGAGACCACGCCGAGATTGTCCCGGTGGCGTCGATTCTGCAGGGACCGCATCGCACCTCGCTGGGTGACCGGCTGATACGGTCGATCCGCATTACCAGGTCTGCCGGCGAACGCATCGGAGTATTCATCAAACATTCCCGCAGCAAATCCGACATCGCCCAGGTGAACCTTGCCCTATGCCTGCGTCTCGATGGTGGTATCATGCGCGACGTGCGCATCGTCCTCGGTGCGGTGGCGCCTACCGCAATGCGAGCATATGAGGCCGAAAAGTCGCTGGAAGGCCAGCCATTCGACGCGGTGCGGCTCCCAGAACTGGAAGAGGCCGTGCGTGCCGAGGTCAGGCCAATTTCGGATTGGCGTGCCTCGGAAGAATACCGACGACGAATAAGCGGGGTCCTGGCCCGGCGCGCGCTGGAGCAACTGATTGGATTGGATGGGAAGGATGAAGTGGCGTGAGGATTGAGATTTCTATAAATGCGGCCCGGGTTGAGTGGCAGGTACGACCGAACGAAACGCTGCTCGATGCGCTCCGGGCCAATGGCTATACCGGTGCCAAACGAGTGTGCGAGTCGGGCGAGTGCGGCGCCTGCGCCGTCATCCTCGACGGGCTCGCAGTCGATAGCTGTCTCCTGCTGGCAGCGCAGGCCGCGGGACGGACCGTGACCACGGTCGAAGGACTGGAATCGGAGACCGCGATGCACCCCGTGCAAGATGCCTTTGCCGAAAACGGAGCGGTGCAGTGCGGTTTCTGTATTCCCGGCATGGTGGTGACCGCGGCAAACTACCTGACGCAGAACCCGAATCCGTCAGCTGCCGATGTGCGCCACGTGTTTGTCGGCAACCTTTGCCGCTGTACGGGATATAAGAAGCCGATCGAGGCCGTGCTGGTTGCGGCCCGACGGATGAGAGGCGAAACGTGAATCGCGAACTGAGCGTTGTCGGGCAGCGGGCTCCACGCGTCGATGCCATGAAACACTCAACCGGTCGATCGACTTTTACCGACGATGTCGATCTGCGCGGTCTGCTGCACGCCAAACTGGTCACGAGCCCGTACGCGCATGCTCGTATTCTGAACGTCGACACCAGCGAGGCCCTGGCGCTGCCGGGAGTACACGCGGTAATTACTCACCACGACGTGCCACGAACCCCATATACCAGCGCCGGTCAATCATGGCCTGAGCCCTCGCCGTACGATATGTACATTCTGGACAGCAAGGTGCGGTTCATCGGCGACGCGGTCGCCGCCGTTGCCGCCGAATCCCTTGAGATCGCGGAACGAGCGCGGGGACTGGTCAAGGTGGAATATGAGATTCTGCCGGCAGTTCTCGATTTTCGCGTCGCAATGGCGCCCGACGCACCCCGTATTCACGACGAGCCGGAAAGCTATGGCATTTATGACCGCGAACGCAACGTTGCCGCCCATATTGACGTGGAGATCGGCGACATCCAGGGCGGATTTGAGGCGGCCGACCTGGTCCTGGAGACCGAGTTCGACGTGCAGTACCAGCAGCACACCTGCCTTGAACCGCACGTCACGATCGCGTTCCTCGATGAGGACCGCCGTCTGGTACTTCGCACCAGCACGCAGATTCCATACCATTGTCGCCGCATGGTGGCGTTCGCGCTCGGCATCCCGGTGAAAGACATTCACGTGATCAAGCCGCGCGTAGGTGGAGGATTCGGCAACAAGCAAGAAGTGGTGACCGAACCAATCGCCGCCGTGCTGGCACTGAAGACGCGTCGTCCCGTGAAGCTGGAATACTCACGCCACGATGAGTTCACCATCGCTCGCATGCGTCACCCCCAACACATCAAGGTCAGGAGCGGCTTCCGCCGTGACGGGTCGATCACCGTCAACACGCTGCACGTCCTCACGAACACCGGCCCGTACGGAACCCATGCCCTCACCGTTACCGGCAACACCGGCACCAAACCGCTGCCGCTCTACCGAACGTCCAACATGAAGTTTTACGCCGACATCGTGTACACCAATTTGCCCATTGCAGGTGCATTTCGAGGTTACGGCGCCCCTCAGGGCTTCTTTGCCATGGAAGTGCATATGGACGAAGCGGCCGAGGCCCTGGGAATGGATCCACTCGAGTTTCGCCGGCAGAATCACATCCGGGTGGGTGACACCGACCTCATGAGCGCGGCCGCCGGAGAAGGCACCGGGAAGAAGCCGCGGGTGATGCACTCCTGCGGACTGCCGGAATGTATCGAGCGTGGGGCGCAGGCAATCGGTTGGGCCGACAAACGCGGCAAGCCCGGCTCGGGACCCCTTCGCCGCGGGGTGGGCATGTGCATCCTGATGCAGGGAAGTGGCGTCGCCGGGGACGAGCTCGCCGCCGCCGCGCTCAAAATGAACGAGGATGCATCGTTCAATATGATGGTCGGATCGGCCGATATCGGCACCGGCAGCGATACCACGCTCTGTCAAATCGCGGCCGAAGTGCTTGGCGTGCCGGTCGGTAACATTCTGATCAAGTCGGGTGACACCGACGACATCTCTTTTGATTACGGCGCCTATGCCAGCAGCACGGCGTACATCACAGGCACCTGCGTGCTCAAAGCGGCCGAGGATGCCAGGCAGCAGATCGTGGTTGCCGCCGGAAGGATGATGGACGAAGACCCGGAAGGTCTGCTGGTGCACGAGGGAAAAGTGACCTCGCTCGAAGGGAAGAGTGTGACACTGCAAGAAGTGGCGCTGGAATGCCTCTACGGCGAGGAGAAGACGCTCATCATGGGACGCGGCACGCATTCCACCAAGGAAAGTCCCCCGCCATTCGTGGCGATGTTCGCCGAGGTCCTGGTCGATGTTGAGACCGGGGTCATTCACCCGGTACACATCGTCAGCGCGGTAGACGTCGGCCGGGCGCTCAACCCGGACATTTGTGAGGGCCAGGTCGAAGGTGCAGTTGCCCAGGGCCTGGGATACGCACTGACCGAAGAAATCCAGATCGGGGATGATGGTCGAGTCCTCAATCCCACCTTCATGGACTACAAGATTTTCTGTGCCGACGACATGCCCGAGCTCACCACCATACTGGTAGAGGCGGAGGAGCCAACCGGTCCGTTCGGCGCCAAAAGCGTGGCGGAGATCGCCATTAACGGCCCGGCGCCGGCAATCTCGAACGCGGTCTACGATGCAATCGGCGTACGGCTGCACTCCCTGCCGATGTCGGCGGAAAAGGTGCTCCGGGCGCTCGAAGAGAAGAAAGTCAGGTCGAATGCAAGCTTCGCCAATGGAGCGTCACATGATTGATCCGGACTGGGGCACGCGATCACGCATCGCCGATAGCATCCTCGCCACCGCCGGGTTCACGCCGCTGGTGCGCCTGGGACGCGTACTGGACGGGGTGGCCGCCGATATCCTGGTGAAAGTGGAGTACTTCGGGCCCAGCGGCAGCGTAAAGGACAGGATCTTGCCGTTTATGGTCGCCCAGGCAGAAGCGCGTGGGGAGCTTCGACCCGGCATGACCATCATCGAGGCCACCACCGGGAATACGGGTATTGCTACCGCCATGACGGCGGCGGCGCGAGGGTATCCCGCGATTATCGTCATGCCGGAGGGAATGAGCGATGAACGCAAGAAGACGATTCAAGCGTATGGCGCTCAGCTGGTGCTTACCCCCGGGGGCGAAAGCGACGTCGACCTGGTGCTCGATCGAGTGAGGGAACTGAAATCACAAGACCCGAGCGCCTACTGGGAGGTCTCCCAATTCAGCAATACGGACAATATTGCCGCTCATCGAGCGACTACCGGACCGGAGATTTGGAGCCAGACCGGGGGCAAGATCGACGCCTTCGTCGATGCGCAGGGCACTGGCGGTACGCTGACCGGAGTTGCCGGCTATCTGCGCGAGCGTCGACAGGATGTCCTCATATATGCCATCGAGCCGGAAGAGTGCCCCATTCTCGCCGGTGGCGGCTGGGGACCTCATCGCATCGAGGGCATTGGCGACGGATTCATCCCCGATAATCTGCACCTCGATGTTCTGGACGGGGTCATCGAGGTGAGTTCCGATGAGGCCATCGCCATGGCACGCCGCCTGGCGCGTGAAGAGGGTATTTTCGCTGGAATCTCCAGTGGGTGCAATGTAGCTGGGGCGATCAAGCTGGCAAAAGCTCGCCCCCAGGCTCAGACCATCGTCACCGTGGTTTGCGACAACGGTCTGCGCTACCTCTCGACCGAGCTGTGCGGGGCCGAGACCACACTCGATGTGCCCGAACGCGACCATCCGAGTAGCGAGACCGACGCTGACAAGCTCGCTCACCATCCGTTGGAAGTGATTCGCTAGGAGAATTCGTTGATCACAACCCTGCGCGGCAAGGACTATATCGCGACCCAGGATTGGACCCGCGAAGAGCTCGAGACTCTCGTCGACACCGCTCTCGACCTCAAGCGGCGGTTCGCGCTCGGAGAACGTACCCCGCTCCTCCCCGACAAAACTCTCTTCATGATCTTTTTCGACAAGTCCACGCGTACCAGAAATGCGTTCGAGGCGGGCATCACCCAGCTCGGCGGCCATGCCCACGACCTGAATCCGGACATCATGCAAATATCACACGGTGAGAGCCCAAAGGATATGGGTATCATCCTCTCCCGTTACGGTCACGGCATCGCCATTCGCCACGACCTGGAACCGGGCGCGGGAGACGCCTACATTCGCGAGGTAGCCCACCACGCCGATGTGCCGGTGATTAACCTGCAGTCCGACATCGATCATCCTACCCAGACGATCGCCGATCTGATGACCATTCGGGAGAAATTTACCGAGGGCATTCGAGGACTCAAGATAGCCGTGTCGTGGGCCTACGCCCCCAGTTATGCCAAGCCGATGTCAGTGCCTCAGGGTTTGATCTGGTTGATGACCCGATTCGGGCTTGATGTGACTCTGGCGCACCCACCGGAGTACGACCTCATGAGCCCAATCGTCGACGATGCCCGTCGGAATGCTGAGCAGTCCGGCGGTTCCTTCCGGATCACGAATGACATGGACGAGGCCTTTGACGGCGCCGATATTGTCTATCCCAAGAGCTGGGGCATCGAGTCGCTGTTCTCCCGACCAGAAGAGGCGCTGGCAATTTCGGCGCGCTACCGTGATTGGATTTGCGATGAGCGTCGAATGGGCCTGGCCAGGAAGTCGGCGATTTACATGCATTGTCTGCCCGCCGATCGAGGATACGAGGTAACCGATCCGGTCATCGATGGACCTCAATCGGTGGTATACGACGAAGCGGAGAATCGACTTCATACCGCCAAAGCCATCATGGCGTTGACGATGGGTGGCAAGGGCGGTGCGTAGCCGGTGGGTCGCCGTCGCCCGTGGCGACGTGCCCGCCGATCTGGTCCTCGCCGGTGGATCGGTTCTGTCAGTCTTCACCGGAGAAGTTTTTCGTGCCGATGTTGCCATTGCCGACGGACACATCGTGGGTGTCGGAGAGTACGACGGGCCGGTAACGTACGATGCGTCCGGTACCACCATCATTCCCGGTTTCATCGATGGTCATTGCCACATCGAGAGCTCCAAGTTGCGCGTAGACGAGTTCGCGCGCCTGGTTCTTCCGCGCGGGACGACATCGGTCGTGGTCGATCCACACGAGCTGGCCAACGTCCTGGGCACCGATGGAATCGAGTATCTGCTCGCTGCCAGCGAGGGCCTGCCGCTGACAGTGTTCGTCAAGCTGCCCTCCTGCGTGCCGGCGAGCGCCCTGGAAACACCAGCTGGGAACATAGAGGCCGCGGATCTGGCACCGTTTATCAATCATCCCAGGGTCGTGGGTCTCGCCGAGATGATGGATTATCCGGCTGCCATCGCGGGACGAACCGGCGTCATGGACAAGTTGGCCCTGACGGGATACCGACACATCGACGGCCATGCTCCGGGCCTGAGCGGACGAGACCTGAACGCGTATCTCGTCGCCGGTCCCTCCAGCGATCATGAATGTACGTCCCTCGAAGAAGCATTGGAGAAGCGCCGGCTCGGGATGTGGATCATGATCCGAGAAGCCTCGATGATTCGGAATCTGCTCGACCTGCTTCCTCTGATTCGGCGGTACGGGACCGAGAACTGCATGTTTGTGACCGACGATCGCGAAGCCGGAACGCTGCTGGCGGAGGGCCATATTAATTCCATGGTCCGGTTAGCGGTCCGGAATGGCGTTACGCCCGGCGAGGCGGTAGGATTGGCCACGATCAACGTGGCCCGCTACCACTCACTTCCCGACCTGGGCGCGGTGGCTCCGGGCTACCTCGCCGATCTTCTCCTGCTGCCGAACCTCGAAGAGTTCGAACCGATGGCAGTCTTCAAATCCGGCAGACTCGTCGCCGAGCGGGGCGAAGTCCAGGCGTTTGCCGTTCCCGCGGTGACGACCAGAGTGACTGATACCATCCGGATTCGCGGAGTGAGTGCATCGGACTTCCGCATTCCGGCCGAAAACACGACGAGCGTCAACGTGGTCAAGCTCATCCCCGACCAGGTCGTGACGGCGGCAATACGCATCGATGCTCCCCGGAGCGGCAACCAGATCGTCGCCGATGCGGAGAAGGATGTCGCCAAACTGGCGGTAGTGGAACGACATCATGCGTCCGGGCGGATTGGTCTCGGACTGGTTCAGGGATTCGGTCTTCGGCGTGGCGCCTTCGCTTCCACGGTGGCCCATGACGCGCACAACATCGTCGTCGTCGGGATGGACGATGACGACATGGCCAGCTGCATCAGCCGGCTCGCTGCCATCGGTGGCGGCCTCGTGGTCATGGCCGGTGGCGAACTCCTGGGCGAGCTGCCGCTCGAGATTGCCGGCCTTATGAGTACCCTGCCAGGGCGCGAAGTGGCTGAACGGATCGGACACCTCGAGACGTTGCTAACCACCCTCGGTGTTTCGATTGGAACACCGTTCATGTATCTCAGTTTTTTGGCGCTCTCAGTCATTCCTGAAATTCGGGTCACCGACCAGGGGATCGTCGACGTGCGGCGCTTCGAGGTGATTCCGCTAGGGGTGACATGAGTTCCATTCTGCTCTCAAATTGCCGGTCGATTTTCACCATGGCGGACGGTGATGCCGACCTGGTGAATGCCTCCATCGTCGCGGTGGACGGTTGGATAACGTATATCGGCGTTGACCCACCGCCGGGACCGTTCGATCGCGAGATTGATTGCCGGCGTTTCGCCGCCATTCCGGGGCTGATCAACGCGCATCACCATCTCTATCAAACGTTGACCCGCGGCTTCCCCCAGAGTGAAGGAATGACGCTCTTCCCCTGGCTCGAGCGCCTTTATCCGATATGGGCCCACCTTGACGATGAGATGATCTTTGCCTCCACCCGGACCGGACTGGCGGAACTGGCACTCTCCGGATGCACCACCTGCGCCGATCATCTGTACGTATTTCCTGATGGCAGTGACAGCTTTATCGATGCGGAAGTCGAGGCGGCGCGCTCGCTCGGCATCCGGTTCCATCCGGCTCGAGGAAGCATGGACCTGGGACAGAGCCAGGGCGGACTTCCTCCCGATGCCGTGGTCGAGTCGGTCGATAGAATACTGGCCGACAGCGAACGAGCCATCGCTTCTTACCATGATCCCAGCCCGGGTTCGATGCTGCGAGTCACGATCGCTCCCTGTTCTCCGTTTTCCGCCAGCAGCGACTTGATGCGCGATTCGGCCGAACTGGCACGCCGGCACGGCGTACGACTGCATACCCACATCGCGGAGACGCGCGAGGAAGACGCCTATAGCCGAGACCATTTTGGCTTGTCGCCGGTGGAACTGCTCGACAGTCTTGATTGGTTGGGCTCCGATGCCTGGCTCGCTCATTGCGTTCACCCCACCGACGTCGACATCGAGCGTATCGCCCGTGACGGGACAGCCGTCGCGCACTGTCCGACCTCGAACATGTTGCTCGGTTCGGGAATGGCACCGGTGTCCGACTTCCTCCGGCAGCGCATCCCGGTGGGTCTGGGCGTTGATGGCAGTGCTTCGAATGATGCCAACAATCTTTGCCTGGAAGTAAAGCAGGCCGTGCTGGTTGCTCGGGTGCGAGACGGCGCGGACGCGATGTCGGTGAGATCCGCCGTTCGGATTGCCACGCGCGGCGGCGCACAATGTTTGGGGCGGGACGATGTCGGCTGCCTGGATGCGGGTATGCTGGCCGATATTGTCCTGTTTGATGTCGACAATCTCGCCTGTGCCGGTGGCGCCCACGACCTCCTCGCCGCCATCGTTCTGTGCGGTGCCCGACCCCACACGGTGCTCGTCCATGGCCGGCCGATCGTGGAAGATGGGCGTCTCGTTGTTGCCGACGCGGAAGCGATCGCCCGGAGGCAGCGAAAGCAGTCTCGACGGCTCCTCGAATTGGCCGGCTTCTGAGAGACATTGACACGCATTCTCACCTCTACTAAGCTTCTTTCGGTGGGGTAGAGGTTACGATTGACCGTGAGGAGATGAAAGGAGTGAGCGAGCGACGAAGAGCAGCATTTGTCAATGAACGCGTCTTGAATGCGTCCCTGAAGGCTTCTGAATTGGCAACACATGGTGGAAGGAGCAACGAACCATGATGAACCGTCGCCGTCTACTTGTTACCGCGGCGTTCCTGGCCCTACTCGTTGGGACCTCGTTCGCCGTACCGCGCGCGACCACCCTGGCCGCAAGCCACAGTGCGAACCACGCGCGCGCCCTGACTAAAGTAAAATTCATCCTCAATTGGCTTCCCAACGTGGAATTCGCCGGCCTCTGGGTGGCACAACAGAAGGGCTGGTGGAAGCAAGCCGGGATCGACATGACCTATGAAGGCTGGACTCCGGCGGTCGCGCCCGAACGTGATGTTCCCGAAGCGGGCGGCAATACCTTCGGCTTCCAGTCGGGTGCTGCCCTCGTCATCGCGCGCTCCAAGAATATTCCGGATGTCGCCGTTTACACCGATACCCAGCGAACTGTCTTTGGTCTAACCGTCCTGGCCAAGAGCAAGATTTACAAGCTGTCCCAACTCAAAGGCAAGAAGGTTGGATTCCAGCCACATGAGCTCTATGTCCCGGAGACGATGCTCTCCTGCGTAGGGTTACAGGCCGGACGCGACTACAAGACAGTACCGGTAAGCTTCGATATCAGCCAGTTGACCAGTGGCGCTGTCGATGCCTATCTCACTTTCCTCACCAATGAACCCATCGCGCTGGCCCTCCAGGGAGTGAAGACCCGCAGCTTCGCCGCGTCCAATTACTGTTTCCACTTCTACGATGACGTCATGTTCACGACCAACGGCCTGATCAAGTCGAATCCGAGCCTGGTGCGGACGGTAACGGGCATCGTGGCGCGGGGCTTCCAGTGGGCCCATGAGCATCCTGTCCAGGCAGCTCAGATTACGGTCCACGGGCCATTCCCGGCCGGCGCCGCCGGCAAAGGTGTCACCGCTACGGCCAATGCGCTGCAGCAGAAAATCGAGCTCCAAACATTCAGCCGCTTTTCAGCCAATCCGCAAGGTAAGTTCCTCGGTCTGATGAACGCGAGCACCTGGCGAGATAGCATCAACATTCTCGCCAGATTCAATCAGATCAGCACCAAGCCTTCGGCATCGTCCATGTTCACCAACCAGTTCAACCCGTACCGCTAAGGAAACACGTCTCACTCGATCGGGGGGGCGCCCAGGCGTCCCTCCGATCATCCTTTCGGAGACCGCATGTCGATTCTGCAAGCCCACGAGGTCTGTTACACCTATCCAGGAGCTGAGCCCGTCGAGGCCCTTCAGGACATAACGTTTGAAGTGGGCAACAACGAATTCGTCTCGGTAATTGGACCGTCGGGCTGCGGGAAGTCGACACTACTGCGGCTGATCGCGGACTTGCTGCCGGTTACGTCAGGCGAGGTGTCCATCGACAGTCAGCCGTCGGCGGTGGCCCGACGCAAGCGCGAAATTGGCTTCGTGTTTCAAGAAGCGGCGCTCATGCCCTGGAGAGCGTCTCTGAAAAACGTGCGGCTACCACTCGAGGTGTTGAAGCGCAATGGATCGGAAGGGCGCCAGACGGCGCGTGATCGTCTCGAGCTGGTGGGCCTCGGCGATTTCGGCACCAAGCGGCCGGACGAACTGTCGGGCGGCATGCGACAGCGCGTCAGTATCGCGCGCGCGCTTACCTACGACCCCGGGCTTCTGCTGATGGACGAGCCGTTCGGTGCACTGGACCAGATAACGCGCGACGAGATGAACCAGGAACTGCTCAAGATCTGGGAGCAGAAGCAGTGTAGCGTGGTCTTCGTCACCCACAGCATCGCGGAGGCAATCTTTCTCAGCGATCGCGTGGTTGTGCTCAGTCCCCGACCGGGGACGATCGTCGACATCATCGATGTCCCGCTGCCGCGTCCACGCACGTCCCAGATCAAGCGCACAACCGAGTTCTTCGATATCGAGACGAAGTTGTTTGCAGCCCTGGAAGGACGTACCGTTCATGGCTGACATCGCGGATAGCACTGTCGGCACACCGGCACCTCAGCCGGTGACGCCACTTCCTGATCGGCCGGGTACCGGGCAGCCGGCGAGCCGAAAGCGCGCGATCCGGTTGTCCAGCGATCACATGCTCAGCTACCTGCTTCCGGCGCTGGTGGTCGCGCTCTTTCTCGCCATCTGGCAATGGGTACCCCTGGCGCTCAATATCCCCACCTACGAGCTTCCCAATCTGAGCGCGACATTTCAAGGTCTGCAGAATGATTGGGCGGATATCGGCATCGCGCTCCTGGTGACGGCCCAGGACGCTCTGGCCGGTTTCCTGATCGGCAATGTGCTGGCCATCCTCGGTGCCACTCTCTTTGCCTATTCGGCGAACACCGAACGGGCGTTTTATCCTCTGGCGATATTGGTGCAGACGATTCCGATCATCGTGTACGTACCACTGCTGAAGATACTCTTCAATCAGATTCCGCTCTTCAGTTCGAACTCGGAAGCCACCGCTGTGGTCGCCGTGACGGTCCTCATTTCCTTTTTTCCGACGCTGGTGAACATGACCATCGGCTTTCAGTCGGTGGATCCCCGAGTGTTCGAGTTCATGCGGTTGCTGAACGCCTCACGAACTCAAATATTTTTGAAATTGCGCTTCCCTTCGGCGATCCCGTTTCTCTTTTCGTCCCTACGAATCACGTCCACTCTGGCCTTTGTCGGCGCCATTGTCGGCGAGTACTTCGCCGGTGCCGGCATCAACCCGGTAGGTCAGCTTCTATCCGATTGGAATGTGCAGACCATCCTGGGGTTTCCCACGGCGCCGGCGCAGGCATCGGGCGTCGGCTATCAGATCAACCTCTTCTATTTCCGCCTCGATCTTCCAGGTCTCTTCGCCTCGGTGGCCGCGGTGTCGCTCCTCAGCATGCTGTTCTTCGGCGTGATGGTGTTCCTCGAACGGGTGCTGATTCCCTGGCGCCAACCCCGGTAATAAGGGGCGCGGTTACGACGTCAGCACCGACAGTGGATGACGCTGCGTTTTCTCGTCGGATTCCGGTGGCTTGTGCGCAGGCTCCAGATCCAGTGCCGGTAGCCGAAGCATTGCCAGCACAAAATTGGTCATGGCATACAACTCGAGCCCGAAAGGGAGGTAGCCGGCCCATCCCAGTAACGGCATCTCGAATATGGGCCGGAATGCCGACGAATGGAATGTGATAGATCCACTTTGGCAGCGACCAGAAGTTCCATGCTTCCCAGAAGAAGCCGCACATCAACGCGCCCAACGCGAAACTGAGCGGCAGCCGCCAGTCTCGCCGCCACAGCCCGCGAATGATGGACGGGCGCCCAAGGTGGTAATTGATCGGGTCCAGCAGGAACAGTAGGGAGACCCAGATCAGGCCGAAGAAGTAACGAGGCAGCAGGACCGGCAGAATCAGAGAAACCACCCCAGCGCTTACAATCGTCCACAGGACACCTGGCGGAACGGGCCTTGGCGCGTGCTCTTTAGCGGGCCTCGGCAACAGCAAATTGACGAACCGTGCCGAATTCCAGACCGCCGCGAGCACTAAACTAAAATCCAACGACGCGAACAGAACGTAGCTGACGCCGGTATAGGAGTCGGCACCGACATAGGACCAATTGTGAACCGCAACATTGAAGAGCTCGAACAGCCACCAGAAGGCGACCGAAAAGGGGAACAACAGGAAGAACATAGGCGCCATGGTGCGGTACAGAGAACGGCCGGCCTGGACGTATATCGTCGCGTCGAGGAAGAGGATATACCCGAGCCACGCAAACGGAAAATAGAAGTCGGAAAGTGGCCTCAGCCGGATCAGGATGAGCGCCTCTCCGACTATCAGGAGGGCCAGCCCGAACCGGCCGTGCCGGGTGCCGAGCGGTCCCCATCGCTTCTCGGTCATGGCGCATTTTACGCGCTGGTTGGCGCTGTTTCAGATTTATCCCTCGTACAACAGGTTGGTAGAGTCACGGGCATTACACGCGGAGTTCGCTCACGCGGGACAGATGACAAGGTGCGGGAATCGCCACTCCTTGGCTCGCGGGTCATTGGCATTGCGATCGGACTCTACGTCGTGCTGGTGCTCGTCGCCAGCTTCTACTTCCATATTTCGTTGACTGCCGATCGCGTGGCCGTTTTACTGGTCATCGCTGCGCTTGGTACTGGACGCATCCGCGCTTTCCTGCGTGATTGGTCGGCTTTCGTGGTCGTGGTGCTCGCCTGGCAGGTGCTTCAGGGTATGAGCGAGAGCTTCACCCATTTCAAGCCGCACGTCACCGAGATGATCGACGTCGACAAGTTCCTCTTTCACGGCACGGTGCCCACAGTCTGGCTCCAGCAGCACTTCTTCGATCCCAATAACACCCAGGTCTGGCGTGGAGTGCTACCCGATCGGTCAAACTTACCGACGGTCCACCATGTGTACTTTATGGGCACGCTTCACTGGTATGATGTCGCCGCGTCCATCTTCTATGCGTTGCACTTCATCACGCCTCTCGGCATCGCCTTCATTCTTTGGTTCTGGAAGCGGCCGATCTTTCTCGAGTACATGGCTTCATTCTTACTGCTGGCGCTCGCCGGTTTCGCCACCTTTGTCCTGTTTCCGGCCGCACCGCCCTGGATCGCCGCCGACTGGTGGCATTACCTGCCGCACGTGACCCGAATCTTTCAGTACGGCATTTCCGTGTTCGGCGGGGAGCAGTCGTATAGTTCATTCACCCAATGGGTCTGGGCGCATGGCGGCTACGACTACTTCGGCGCCGTTCCGTCGGAGCACGCTGCCTTTCCTTTCCTCGGGTTCCTGTACCTGCGCAAAGCCTGGCCACGCGGCGGCTGGTCCATGTTGCTGTACTGTGTGGGCGTGTGGCTCTCGGTGGTGTATCTCGGTGAGCATTACGTCACCGATGTCATCGTCGGCGTCGTCTATGCCTCTCTGGTTTACGTTGGCGTCCAGGTCGCACTCTCGCGCCGGCACGCCGATCGGCCCGCCGCAACCGAGAGTTTGGCCGACGCTGTATCAGAAAGCCTGCCGGCATAGCCGATCGGGGGCGATTGGCCCGGTTCGTTCCGGCACTTGGCGGGGTTGTGGCCCTCGCCATCGCGGGAGGGTTTTATCTGTGGTGGGAGATCATTCACCGCGGAACCTGGACCTACACGACATCGATTTACCCGGTCGATCCGGCCGATGAATGGCGGTACACCGCCTGTGGCCGTCTGGTGGCCCACGGCTATGGCCTCTTTGACCAGGTCTATTCGGCTCAGCCCCCGCTGCTGTTTCTGTCACTGGCGGGCGGCATGCACATCTTCGGCGACTCGATAGAGGGCGCGCGCTGGGTAGAAATCGGATACGGCCTGTTGGCGCTGGCTTCGATTACCTGGTTGAGCACCATGCTCGGAGGTCGTTGGGCGGGAGTGCTGGCGGCAGTCGTGATGGCCGTGTCGCCCGACTTTTTGATCTATGCCCATACGGTGGAAGCGGAGGGCCCCATGATGGCGTTGACCGCGCTGGCCCTGGCACTGGCGGTGTTTGCGAATAGACGGCAGAGCATGTCGTGGGCCTTCATCTCGGGACTTGTGCTTGGGGCCGCGATTCTCATGAAGCTTTTCGCCGCGGAGGCGGTCCTGCCGATTCTGTGGCTTTACCTGTGGCAAAAAGACCTGCGGACGCCTCGATCCTACTTCCCAGTCGCAATGCTCCTTATCGGGGTTCTCCTGCCCGTAGCCATCGATTTTGCCCTTCTATCGCCAGCACAGCAGTGGCAACAGGTGGTCGCGCTGCACGATCAGGCAGCGACGGCGCCATTGCCCGGTTTACTGTCGCCCGGGAATATTCTTGGTTCGTTTTTGAGCCTCGACCTCGGCCTCACTGTGCTGGCTGGCGCCGGGCTGCTGGCACTGGCATTCGGGAGGCAATGGAAGCAACTCGGTTTTGTCGGTTTTTGGCTGCTGGGGTCGTTGCTCATGTTGTTCCTGTTCCGCCCACTGTTTCCTCATCACGCGGCGATTCTGAGCGGGCCGCTGGCTGCCGGCGCCGGTATCGGGCTGGGGAGCCGGCTCAGCGTTCTTCCAGCCGCCATTCACTCCCGACATTTCAAGATCTGGGTTCCATATGCCCTCGTAGCATTGGCGTATGTCGCCTCAGTACCACGCCTGGCACACGCTGACCGGCACGTTCTGGCGTCGCCATTCGACCCGCAAGCGAATCCGCTGGTCGCCTGGGTCGACGCCCACTCGCGCCCCACCGAGTTGATCGCGGCCGACGACGTGTCCATCGCGGATGCGGCCAATCGGTTGGTCGTGCCGCCGCTGTGCGATCCCTCCACGGTGCGCCTGAAATCGGGCGATCTCACCGCCGGCGAACTGATCGGAGCGACGAAGACCTACCGACCCGTACTGGTGCTGCCTTCGTTGGGCATTTACCAGCAGGTAGGGCCCTATCTCGCCTGGGTACGAACGCACTATCATGCCGTCCCGGCTCCGGGCGGAGTGACGGCCTATGTCAAGACGCCGTAGCCAGGAGTGTGCGCGCCGCTCCACCTGGAAATCGCCCGTCGACACGGGAACGATGTAGGCCGACGCCGACCAACCGAGTGGGCGGCTGCTTCGCGTCCCCCTCCAACCTTGTACCGATTCACCCAAGAGTCGCCTACCAACGCGATCAGGGGACGGTTTGCGGACATCGGAGATGGCATTCGATGTCCAACGGTTAGCCGCCCGCAGAGGGCGTCGGCCTACATCTTCCGCGGGTCGACGGGGCCTGGTTGGTTGGGGAACGCGCAAGCCGCCCACGGAGGGCGTCGGCCTACATCATTCCCGTGTCGGCGGGCCCCAGACCCTCAAGCACCCGCATCGCCCCTCGCGGATGCCGTCCCCGCCCTCGCGGCCAGGCTGCCGATCGTGAATCATCGATCACGAACGACTGCTGGCCGGTAGGAGCGAGGTGCGGACACCCGCGAGGGTGCGATTGCGAGATACCGGGGATTATTTAACGGTAAAGTTTGACTTGGTGGACACGTTCGGATTGTTTACCAGTTTTGCCTGCACCGTCACTTTTTTGTTGTGGCCACTCACGAGCCCTTTCGGTATCTTCACCTTGATGCTGGCGAAGCCCTTGGGTCCGGTGTGGCCGGTCTTCTTGATTACGTGACCGTTGGGCGGAAGAATGAAGACTTCGACCCGCGACCCTTTGGCGGCATGGACGAAGATGTCGATTACCTTGCCCACGGCTTGAGCCCTCGGTTCGATCGACAGATCGATTTTGCCGAAGGCGATGCTGTACGTCGCCGTTTGGGTATTCGCGGTCGCTCCACTCCCGACTTTGGCCGTAACCGTGGCCACGAAAGCCTTATGCGTGACTTTGCTCGCGCCTTGCGTGTAGGTGTATGTCGCCGACCCGCTGGCATTGGTCGTCACTTGATGCGACTGATGGTCGCCGTTGGGGTATTGAACGCGAATGTGCACAACGGTGTTCGGTGTCGACTTAACGGTAATAGTTTCCTTCTGACCGGACTTGACCTTGCCCGAAACCGAGACGGTTAGCGGAATCGCGGTGGATGTCGGCGTAAGAGTGGGCGTGGAGGTAGCCACTGGCGTGGTGGTCGCAGAAGGCGTTGATGTCGCCGGGAAGGTTGGCGTTCCTGACGGAATCGGCAACGTGGCCGGTGGCTGGATTACCCCGAGGTGGTACACATCTCCAGTCCGATCAGAGATCCAGATGCTGCCATCGGTTCCGATCGCCGGCGAGGCATCCACCTGTCCGTTGAGGGCTCTCACCGCAACCTGCTGACCGGTAGTGTTGAGCGCATACAGATTGGAGTCGTCAGAGCCGACGTAGATGGTCGAATTGGTCGAGGCGATCGCCGGCGACGAATTGACGCCGCCTTTGGTGGCAAACTGCCAGACCTGAGAGCCCGACGATTGGGAGATGGCATAGACGTAATTGCCGCCGCCAAAGATCGCATTCCCGCCGATGAATGATGGCGTCGAGGTGATCGACGGATATCCCTGGACCTGATGCTGCTGACCCCAACACATCTGCCCGGTGGGGGTGAAACAGTCGATGTACCCGTTCTCGGTGCCGACGTAGACATTCCCGTTCTGATCGACCGCCGGCGTGCTGGTGCCGGCGCCATCGAGGTACATGGTCTGACCCTGGGTCCCATTGGCGGGTCCAGAAGACGGGATGGCGTAGAGGTAGGAGGCGACCACGATGTAGATCGTCCCGCCGCCACTGCCGGCCGCCGCGCTGGTGGGCATCGCGCCACCCGGACTGAACTTCCACTTCTGGCTGCCGTCGGTGGTACTGAGCGCATACAGCGTGCCGTTGAGCGTGGGAATGAAGACGGTGCTGCCGTCGTTGCTCACCAGCGGCGAGGCAACGACGTTACTCCCCAGACTGACTTTCCAGATCTGATTGCCGCTGGCCGCGGCGAAGGCGTACATGGTGCCGTCATACGAGGCGGCGAAGACCTTTGACCCATCTGGAGAGAGCGCCGGAGTGCCGACCTCCGGTCCGGCAAGTGCCTGGGACCACTTCACAGCGGCATTGGTCGGGGTAAGGGCATAAAGCGAGCCGCCTTCACCACCCACATAGGCCGTCCCCGCAGCGTCCACCACGACGGAGCTATTGAGCGTACTGTGGGGAGTGCCGGCAAGAATCGAAAAGATCTGGAGCGCCTGTAATTTTTGTGCTCCGGTAACGGCAGCGATGCCATCCCTGCCGGGATCGTTGTGGAACTGCGCCCACTGTGGCGTGGTGGTCTGCGCCGAACCGAATCGCGGTGTGGCGATTGCCAGTCCAATCAGACCGATCGCCGCCGCGGCGCTTACGAGTCGTCTCATAAAACGTAACTTCCTTTCATACCATTGTCCTTCCCCTTCTACCCCTCATCCCTCTGTTGTCTTGGCCGTCCCCCTCTCACCGGCAAGTCAATTCAGTGTCGCGTGATGCCTCGCCTCGCCGTTTCGCGCCGAGGCCGGTAAGATAGCCGGCCTGCGGCCGGACCGGTATCCAGCGCGAGCCACTATTTCACCACTTCGAACGATCCGAAACTCGAGCCACTGGCCGTCCCCAGCCGGCATCGTACCTGTATCTTCGCCAGGCCCGGCTGCAAACCGGCCCCGTCGATACCTATTCGCACATCAGCTTCCCCTTTCCAGTCTAATTGCACCGTGCGTACTACCGGTCGCACGTGGGGATAGGTCACGGTTACCTTCGCGAGCGCCCCGCCCCAACCGTTGGCGAGGTGGATTCTCTCTACCAGGCCTGCCCTGTACCGTTCTTCGGCTTTGGCGTGACGGTGGTCAAGATCGAGCGAGCATTCGGCCGCAGCTTTTGATCGCTGGGGATGATGGTATAGAGCGCGTTGAGATCGGCGACGAAGTCGAGGCCATGCGGAAGGGCGTCGGCAACCGCCGCCGGCAATCCAACGTAATTCACGTAAATGACGCAAGGAGATCCTACTGAGCGCGGGTGCACCGTGCAATACAAATCCTCGCAGTGGGACGCCCAGAAAGCCTCCATTAGCGTCGCTCATGCCCAGAAATTATTGTAATTGAACAGGGTGGCCATCTGGGGATCGTCCCACTTCGGGCAGGCGATGAGGAATGCCAGGTGCGTACGCGGCCGGAACCCCGTGCCGGAGACGTAGATTGTGCTTCCGCTGTGGCCTTCGAATGGGTATGCCTGGATCACCGCCAGGCCGCTCGGAATCGGTGTCGGCGGCGGAGGCGGTGCGAGGTGCGGCCGTATGCTGCCGAAGCCGGGCAGGAATGCGACCGCCGCTACTAACCGCAGCGCTGACTTGAATCGCCAGAGGGGACGCCTAGACTGCAACGTAGCGCTTCACCTTTGCCTTGGACTCTTGCTTTTGCAACCACGCGTTGAACAGTTGCTGTCGAACCGTGACCGTCTGCTGCGGGGTCAACGTGTAGTGATTACTCCGGAGTTCCACATAGTACAACTGATGGTAGGTCGTGGCTCCGACCCGGTCCAGGTACGGTCCCACCACCGAACCGGCTGGAGCGGTAGTCAGGGGATGGCGATTGGCTGGAATCAGGCTCAGCGGTACCCAGCCGAGATCGCCGCACTGAGTTCCTGGCTGCACGCAACCTTTCGCCGAGACCTTCTTGAGGTTGGCGGCAATGCGCAGGAACGGGACTCCGGCCGCAATTGCCTGTCGTACCTGGGTAAGTTCCTTGCTGCCGACGGCGACGAGTTGAGCGAGCCGGATGGCCGGGACCTGAGTCGGCATACTGGCCGTGACGGTATACTCGACCTTTTGCTGGAGGAGATCGGACTGCAAGCTGGCGCGCAGTTGAGCCTCGGTCTCTCCCGCCTGGCGGAGGAAGATTTTCTCGACCGCCTTCATGTTGTCGAAGCGAGTGCGGAAGACTTGAGACCAATTGCGCGAAATATCGATGGCAGAAAGCGTGATGTGGTGAGCTGCCGCATACTCCTGCACGAGTTCCCGTCCGATGAGTACTCCGAGCGACTGGCGCTTCAGAACCTGGCAAGCCGGCGCCAGGTCTTTGACCGTGCACGGATCGTAGCCGATGGAAGAGACCGTTTGAAGCCGTTCGGCGTGGACTTCGGCATTGAAGGCGGCCATCGAGATGTCATGACCGTTGACGGTGGCCGCCGGATTCGATCCGTTTCCAGCACCGCAGCCGGCAATGAACAGGATCGCCGGCAGCACAAACGCAGCACGCAATTTCACCAATGAGTCCCTCCTGATACTCAACGGGGCAAGCCTCCCAGTTGTAACGCGCAATCTAATGATGGATCTGTTTTCGCAGATAGGCGATGGCCGCGGTCAACTGGCCCCGGCGGCTGCGATCCTTGGTGAGCGAGAGGGCCTTCTCCAGGTCTGCCAGCGCCTTGTTGTACTGCTTTTGCTGGTACTCCGGCTGAGCCCGGTTGCTATAAAACTCGGGATTGGACGGCTGCAGGGCGATGGCTCTGGTGAGAGCTACTTCCGAGGCACTGAACTCCTTGTTATTGGCGAGGGCGATCCCGAGGTCGTTATAGGCATTGGCGTTGTGCGGCTGGAGCTTCACGACCGAGCGAGCGTCCTGCAATTGATGCTTGCGGTCGAGGAGGTTGCCGTAGGCATTGAAGCGTAACTGGAAGCCGCGCGGATCGCGGGGCTCCAGCGCGATGTAGTTAGTGGCGTACTTGACCGCGGCATGGAAGTCGTCGGAGTAGAGCGCGCTCGACGCGGTGCGATACTGGATGCCCGGATCGCGAGGACGCAATTGCACGGCATGCAGCATGGCGTGGTAGGAGGCCGAGTACTCGCGGCGGGCAAAATCGGCGGCGGCGATTCCAACCCAGGCCTGGGCAACGTGGTCGTGCCTGGCGATGGCCTGTCGGAAATCATTCTCGGCGGCGCTGTAGTGCCCGGCACTCAACGCGGTGACGCCTTGCTGGTAGGCGCTCGTCGGTGGTCGAGTCTGACGGCTGGTCGCGGCGGGAGCGGCGTAGGAGCCGGCAGCCGACAGCGAAGAGCCGGCAGTGAAGGCGAGAAAGCCTCCCAGCAGGAGACAGACGCGCAATTTCATGGAGGTCCTTTCGGCATGGGGATAGGGCGGGTCAAAGACCCCTGCATTCTACGGACGGGTCTGAACCGTGTCAAGATCGGCACGTCGGCGGAGGCGGCGGGCCACTACGCTGCGGCGTGGGCCCGCCCTACCGAAAGAGGGACGGGTCTGAAGCGTGTCACGATCGGCGGCCAACGGGAATGCCGCAATCTCGAGGTACCGATCACCCGTCGTCCTGCGCGGTAGGGCCCTGGACCCCGTGGGAGTCATCGGCACACTGGATCGACAGCGTAGGGACCTGGCTCCTGTCCCTGTCCGCCCCGCACACCGTTGATGAACGAAGAGACCGCATTGGCGTACCCACGCCGCCGGAAACGAATCTGAGGGCATTCCCCGAGCTGTATTCTCCGAGCGCCACGTCCCCGAATGGAACACCGATGGGGGTAGGAGCATGTCAGTGCCGAGTGATGCCCCGGAGGCGGACAGGGACAGGAGCCAGGTCCCGACCGAGCGCGTTCCGTGGCCAGGGAGCACTGTGCCTGATGGCACGCTCCTGCCTGGTATCGCTGAACTGAGGCGGCATGCATGCTTTCCCTCGATCTACTGCTCCACCAGAGACACCAAGAGCGGCCCCCGAAGGGGCCGCTCTGGTGTGGCAACAGGTGTGCCGAGGCGGGGACTAGGTCGCGGTCAAGAGCACGGTATTGGGGCCGGCTTCGTAGATGAAGACGGCGCCACCCACCGGGATCTGGGAGACCTGGTCGTAGGCCTGGCTGGTGGGGTTGTAGTGGTAGGCAACCACCCCGGACGGCAGTTGGGCTGCCGAACCGAAGGGATCACCGACCAGGTTCCACCCCTGGCTGAGCTGACAGGTTGCCGTGTCGCCCGGCTTGCTCGTCACCGTGATGTTGACCGAGGTCGCCGATGCGAAGTACGCCCAGTAGCCGACACAACTTGGAGCAGCGCTCGAGATGTTGGTCGAACTGGCGGTCGCATAGGTCCCGGAGGTCGCATCGTAGGTGAAGAGCGCTTCGGCCGCGCCGAAGTTGGTTCCCGCCGGTCCACCCACCATGTTGTAGCCCGGTGGGTAGATCTGCGTGGTCGTGGTCGGGCCGGTGGTGCCGGCAATGACGGTCACGAAGCGCTCGACTTCTTCGAGCGGGAAGACCGCTTTGACCACCAGGCCGCTGGTCCCGAGCGCCTGATTCAGCACTTCGAGCGACAGGGTCGCGGTGCCTGAGGAATTCAGGTACACGGTGGCGGCGCCGGTGCCGTTGGAGGAGCCACCGGTGCCGGTCGGGGCCAGCACGACGGCGCCAGCAGCGCCGGTCAGCGCGTACACCTCAACCGGTTCGCCGACAATCGCGTTGCCGCAGATGTCGAAGCCCTGGATGGTGACGGTGTAGGAGCTGGTGCCACTCGGTCCGGCGATCGGGGTCGAGGACACGGTGAGCGTCTTGGCGAAGCCACTGGTCCAGACCTTGTTGATCACGCCACTGGACACGGCCGGATGCTCACGGGCATACGGGTAATCCGCGATCGCCTGGACGGTGGTCAGGCCGAGGGTGGCTTGAGGACCAAACTCGATCCCACCCAGGTTGTTGATGCAGATCTGGCCCGATGCGGGGCCGGTGCCACCAACGGTCGACGGGGTGACGCCAGCGGTCGCGGCGGTCGGTGCCGGGACGGCGCTATTGCCACCCGCCGGGGTGGTGGCGATACAGCCGACTGCGGTGCCAAGTGCCGTGATGTTCTGGAAGCCGGTGAGGCTCTTGTAGTTCAGCAGGCAGTTGGTTCCACCCGGGGTCAGCGTGTAGTTCGTCGGGCAGACGCCGGCGACGGGGGCCACCTGGGCCGAGACGCCGGTCTGCAGACTCACAATCGCTTCACCGTGGTTGTCGGAGTACATGGTCGCGGTGTTGGCACTGGTGCTGCCGGTGGACGCGTTGGGCACCCACTGCCAGAACGGGTACGGTCCCTGGCCACCGGTCAGTTCGGCGGCGTTGAAGATGGGCGCAACACCCACGTTCGGGCTGCCGGTGATGATCGCGCCGGCGGGCAGGAAGGTTGCCGGGTTACAGGTGGTAACCGCACCACCAGTCGCCGACACCAGGATGCAGGAGCCCAGCGCCTGGGCCAGTGCCGAGCCACCGTTCAAGACGATCTGGCCCGTTGCCGGGTTGACCGAGAAGACGGTGGTGGTGGCGGTCGGGGTGCCGAAGGCCACGCCGTTGTACGGGGTGGTCACACCAACGGTGGTGCCGGTGGCAAGGGTTGCCAGGGCGCCATTGCTGGCCGGGACCGGGACCACGATCTGATCGGCGATGAACAGACCCTGGAAGACGGCGGTGCACAGACCACCAGGCACGGTGGCCGGGTTGAAGGTCAGGACGCCGGTAGTACCACCGTCAGGACCAGGACTGGTCACGGCGGTGATGGTGAGTCCCTGCGCTTCAACGGCGCCGGTCTTGGCGTTGTAGACGGTGACCGTCATGCCGACGGCAAAGCCGGTCGCGTTCGCCACTTCCACCTGATTGGCGTAGGTGCCCGGTGGATTGGGCGATTGCGGGATCTGGGTCAGGCCGGCAAAGGTCGGGCAGCCGGGACCGAAGTTGGTGAGGTTGATCCCACCAGGCGCGGTCGCCGGGGCGCCGGCAATCTCGCAGGTGCCGGTCGCGGGTGAGCCGAGACCGAGGGAGCCGGCGGCGTTGACCTGGGTCCAGGCGCCGGTGAGCGCGTTGCACTCGGCCAGCGTCACCAGGGTGTCCGGCACGCCGGCGGAGCCGACGAAGCAGTCACCGGTGGTGCTGATGGCACCGGGGATGAAGGTGAAGCCACTGCCGTTAGCCAGGCTTTCGCCGCAGTTGGAGCCGGCGGGGCCAGGAACGGCGCCCGAGGCCAGACCGGGGATGGTTGCCGGGCCGGTGGTGGGTCCGAGGATCTGACCACCGCGGAAGCCAAAGGTATCCCACAGGTAGCCACCGTCATTGGTGATCGGCGGGATCAGGGGGCTGGCCGGAATGGCTTCGGCGTAGAACGGGTCGGGATACACCTGGCCCACGACGGGCACGGTGCAGCCGGCGCCCGAGCAGGTGCCGAGCAGGTTCAACGAGTAGAGCGCGGTCTTGTTGACCTGCGCCAGGTAGCCGGGGCCACCGGTGATGTTGAACTGCACTTCGGCCGGCGGCATGGGCGCATCCCACTCGTTCAGCGTGCCGTTGGGCAGGTAGGTCGAGTTGGTCGAGATCGGGAAGACCCCGAAGCTGCCGCCACCGTTGGAGGCCAGCACGCTGCCACCCGCGGGGGTGTAGGTCAGCGGGAACGGGGTGGTGCAGGACTGGGTCGGATCGAACGGGCCGATACCGACGGTGATGCCGGTGGTGCAGTTGCCCGTATCCGGTGCCGTCGTGTAGAAGGTCCCGGCCGAGCCGGCGGCGGTGCCGCCATTGACGACCGACTGTTGACCGGCATCACGACCGTAGCACGGGCCTTCGGCGATGTTCGCCGTGGTGATCGCGCCGGAGCCGGTGATGCTGGGCAGGGTGCCACTGGCATTGGTGGTGAACTGCGGGCCGGCGCAGATGACCGGGTTCTCACCACCGGGGTTGAAGGCCCAGCCGGAGTTCAGGTCAAGCGAGAACACCGAGTTGGCCAGGGTGTCGTTGGGGGCGCCACTGGTGAAGCCGGCGAAGGTGGCCAGGACCGGCCAGTCTTCGGGCAGGACCCAGCGTCCGGCCGGCAGCACGTAGCTGGTGGCGGCGCCGCTGGGCGCTCCGGTGATGCCCACGGTGGTGGCGGGTCGGCCACTGGGATCGCCCGGCCAATCAAAGTAGCCGTGCACCCAGGCCCGCATGTAGTCGAACTGACACAGCGGAACGGCATACCCGTTGGCGCCCGGCGGGTTGGTGCCAGGAGCGTTGGGCAGCGAACCACTGATCGTGGTCGACGTGGTGAAGGTGCCGGCGGTGGTGGTGCCAAATCCGGTTGGCGCGGAGCTGAAGCCAAGCGCGGTGAACGGATTGGCGGTGACCGTGTTCATCTTGATGTTCTCGAGATCGACGTGATCGAACTTCAAGTAGAAGATCTCAAACGCGTGCTCGTTCAAGAGCGGGACGGTGCCGAACGCGGTCGGGGCGGTGCTGTAGATGGCCGCATCGACGTTGACCACGCCTTCACCGGTGGCGTACACGATGACCGAGGCGCAGCCATCGGCATCGGTCACGGTGATGACGGTGTTCTGGCTCGGGGCCGTGATTGGGGCCGCGCCACCGGCCGTGCCGGCGGGACCGAGCGATGCCGGGATCAGCGTCGCATCGGCGCTGGCGCCTGCACCTTCAAGGGTGAATTCGACCAGCGAGCCACCGAAGAGGCCGGCGCCGCCGAAGCACTTGGTCAGCACTTGCTTCTCGCCCGACCAGCGGACATACGGGACCACCCGCGACTGGTTGGGGACGGTGAAGTTGAAGGCGAGCGTGTTGCTGCAGACGATGGGCTGGGTGTCAATGGTGCTGGTGGTACAGGCCTTGACCGAGCCGACACCAGGACCCGACGGGCAGACGAAGAACGTCGTGCCGGTGAAGGTCGCCAGCGTGCCGCCGAGGTTGGAGCCGGTACAGAGCGTGCCCAGCGTTGGGGTGGGCAACGAGAGGGCCGCCCCACCACCAACTACGGTGATGTTGACCGGGATGCTCAAGCCACCCAGCGTGGTGATTCCCGGAATGATGACCTGCAGGGTATCCCCGGTACAGGCGTAGGTCGATCCCGCTGGGAAGCCGCCGCCGGCTGGTGCCGGTCCGGCCGCTGCGCTGGCGGGGGTCCCGTTGGCCGGTGGCTCACTGGCGCAGTTGACGCCACTCTTGAGGATGACCACACCGGTTGCGGTGGCGACGAGCTGGCAGGACGGGCCGAAGAAGGCTTTGAGCCCTTCGGCATACGTCAGTGCTGAGGCCGTCGGGGTACCAGTGACGCAGGGACCGTTCGGGGCCAGCGTCAGGCTGGTGATCTCGATGTACTTCTTCTCCGCTGTCAGCGTGAACTGGCACACGCCGTCCGGTGCCGCGACCTGCGCTTCAAACGGAGGAGAGAACGTGTTCTCGGTGATGGAGAACGGTCCAGGCCGGTAGGTGAAGCCAGCCGGGCAGGCCGCGCTCGTGGTTGCGCCGGGAACAGTGCTGGTACAGGTGCCGCTACCCGCCGGGTTGGTCACCGCCGCGCAACTGTCCAGTAGTAGCGTGTAGCCGGTGAAGGTGAACAGATAGGAATGCGGCGCACCAGGATTGATGGAGACCTGCATCTGGCTGCTTCGAGGCGCATTGCTCTCGACGACTGGCGGCGTACCGGTCGATGCGCAGCTGCCTGCGGTCGCGCCGGGTACACAGTCAGGAAGCGAGCAGTACGCGCCCGTACCGGACACCGTGGTGGCGCCGATGGGGCACAGCGGGCTGGCATAGCTCGCGCAGTTGACCGACGATCCGTTGATCGTGGCCGCGGACGAACCGCACTGCGCGTAGGTGAAGGCGGTGGCCGAACCGGTTGACTCGTCGGTCACCGAGGCTGTTACGTCGTAGCAGCCAGGAACCAGACCAGGTCCGACCGGAGGCGCGGCCGCATTGGCAGTGCCGCCACTGAGGTCGGTCGGCAGAGCGCCGGTGGCGCCGGTGTTATTTGTCGTCGGGACGCCCGGGATCGGAGCCCCGGTTGCATCGAGCGCTGCAGGCGCTGGGCCCACTGCCGCGCCGCAGGTAAATGCGACGGTGTGGCTGGTGCCCACGACATTAAATGCCAGGGCCGGATTGACCGAGACATAACATGCCGGGTCGGTGTTACTTACGCAGGCGCCACCTGTCCTGCTGATGCTATTCGGCCCGATCGTGGTGGCCGGCGTCTGGGCTTGGGTGGCGGTCGGGGTTGTCAGCGGGGTTGCCGCTAACAGTGCAAACGTGACAAGAGCCAGGCAGAACAGAATCCGCCAGGCTCCTTTTAGTACGTGCACTCGAACCTCCTGAGAGATCTGAGAGTAGTCAGTGAATCGTTGAATGACGGCGGGATGTTGCCAGGGGCCGTTGGTTTGCCTCGCGGACGCGCTCGATGCTCGAGCGGCCGTCGCCACGGCTGCGATTATCCACCGCCGGATAACCGCCGGCCAGGGGCTCTACCTTCCTCGACCACCTCCTCTCGATCTGATGTGTTGAATGACAACAGCGGGCCGTCGCCCACCGCTTCCGACTCTGCCACTATACAGGAAGCAGGCCATCCTGTCAATTCGATTCTGAACAAAAGTTAAGCATTCCTTCATCTCATATTCATATTAGATGAAGTGCAGGGTCGCTGCAATACGCGTTGCGTAAACGCTCGGTGAAGAAACGGTGCCGGGCGTGGCGGCGTTCAGGAGAAGTTCACCTTAGGAGCACAACGTCCTGTCGGGCGCGGACCTGTTGGCGCCAGACCGTGGGCACGCCTACATCACCAGCGGTAAATACACCGTGAATGTGCTGCCCTTATTGGGTTCACTGCTTACGGTGAGTCTTCCCCCGTGGGCCTGCGCGATCCAGGCGCAAATCGCCAGTCCCAGGCCGCTGCCTCGCATCGAACGCGACCGCTCGACCCGGTAGAACCGCTGGAAGATTGCGGCCTGCTCCTCGGGGGCGATACCGATGCCGCTATCCGAGATGAAGACGCGAGCCTCGCTTCCCTCTCGAGAAACTCCCATGCTGACGGTACCGCCGGCCGGGGTGAATTTCACGGCATTATCCGACAGATTCAGGAAGAGCTGCTTGAGTCGGTCGGCGTCGCCCTCGACGCATACCGGTTCGGTCTCGTCGAGGATCACGTCAACTCGTCCGTCGGCAATGAGCTGGACGTTTCGGTACACATCGATCACGAGTTCGTCCAGGTCCACGCGGCTCCGCTGCAAGTCCTGCTCGGCAACATCGGTCTCAGCCAGCAACAGCAGATCAGAGACCAGACGCGTCATTCGTTCCGCCTCACGCCTGATGGCGCTGATCGCGATTTCGCGGTCTTCCGGTGGAGCGATGCGCATCAGGTCGGCATTTCCCCGAATGGCGGTGAGCGGCGTACGCAGCTCGTGGGAGGCATCGGCAATAAATCGCTTTTGGGTTTCAAATACGCGCTCCAGGCGATCCATCATGCCGTCGAAGGTGGACGCGAGCCGGCCGACCTCGTCATTGCGGCCCACAAAGCTGAGGCGCTGGCTGAGGTCTTTCGAGTCGCCGATGGATTGGACCGTACGCGAAATCCGGTTGATCGGGCGCAGCGCGGCGCGGGCAATCCACCAACCCAGAAAGAGCGCGATCAGTAACCCGAGTGGGATGCCCAGGAGCAGAGTAACCAGTACGGTGTGCTCGACAGTGGTGTAGGTGGTCTCGTTCTGAAAGACTTCCAGCAACCCACCGTACCCTTCGCGCTTCAGGTTGGGCGGCAGGTCGAGTGGGGTGACGTACAGTCGGAAACTGTGACCGCCAGAGGTGAAGGTAGCGTAATGGATCTGACCGCCGATAGCCTGAATGATAAAGAGGATGGAGCCCAGGCCGGAGGGCTCGACGAGCGACCGACCGTCGGGCGTCAACTTGGCCACATCATAGAGACTCTTGGGATCGACATCGAGCAATACTTGCTCGAATCCGCCGGGACGCGACAGTACCGCCGAGCCCACATTCAGGATTCGTTGTACCTCGAGGCAGTAGCGGTACGTTTCGATGGCGCCGAATCCGGCGCACGCCTGGAGGCGATGCCTGGGCGCCGGCAGTTTGTAGCCACGCGGGGCCGGCGCAATCGGACGAGAGAGCTGCGCATTGAGCTGCGTCGTCGTCGACAGCAGATCACCGTCGATCTGACTGGACAATTGATGGTTGACGTACAGGTACATCGCGGTCCCCGCCAGCGCCAGCGTAACGCCGCACATCAGCCCGTACCAGATGGTGAGCTTGGCGCGCACCGAAAGGTAGCGCCCGGCGAGAGCCTGGAGGCGTCGTAGGCCACCGATTGGCGCCCTCAGGAGCGGCGTACCCGGCGCCGTGGCGTGACGATTATTCCGGCGCCATCTTCCTCTGAGGACGTCGCGACGCGCGCCCATCCATCATGTTCCGGTGGGACAGGAGGTGAGCTTCCCGGGATGTTGGGTCGTCTGGCCGTTGGGCTCGGTGATACGCCAACCGCCGCCGAGCCAGTAGAGGTGCTGGTAGGTGTGCAAGCTACTTCCCTGTGCCGCCGGTGCATTCAAGGTCAATGCCACCAGGGCACAATCACCAATCACCTGGGCGTTCGTTGCCTTACCACTAACGCCTTCCAGGCTTTCGAGGAAGCCGATCATGTTCTGACGGAATGACAGGCGCGTGACGGTCTGCTGATTACCGGGACTGAGAAGATCATAGGCTTTGTCGATCTGCAGATGACCGATGTCGCTCCAGTACGTGTTCACGGTTTGTTTCGCCAGGGCAGCGCGATCGGCGCCGCCCCCACAACCGGTCAACCCGGTCAGCAGCATGCACCCGGCGAGGAGAATTGGTAGTCGACTAAATCTCAAGGCTGTTCTCCGAGATAAGTGAAATGAAGATCCGGGCCGCCGACATACCTGCCACCTCTGATGTGGGCTGTCGAGCGGCGGCCAAACAAGGGGCCGGACAATACCCGCAGTGCCCGACCGATTTACTATATAGCGTATCTCAGGGTAAATGGGCGTGTGTTGATTTTGAAGGCATCAGAGTGATCGTGTTAGCGAGACGGGGAGTTGGCGTGCCGGCGGGGCGTGGCCGTTCGTCGAAGGTGTTCGGGGAGGACGGGGACGGGAGCCACGTCCCTACGGCATCGTTGCAGATGTCAATGATCTTTCCTGTGTCAGCGATTGGTCTTAGTCGGCCCGCGAAACCGGCATGTGTTGGTAGGGACCTGGCTCCTGTCCCGGTCCGCCCCGGAAGCATCCCCCTTTCATGACATCCTCCTACCCCACTCGACGGTCCATCCGCTTGCGCGACTATGACTATTCCCAACCCGGTGCGTATTTCGTGACGCTGTGCATCGAACAACGGCTGCCGCTGCTGGGAAAGGTTGTCGATGGTGAGGTGGCCCTCTCTCCGGCGGGGGAGATGGTGGCGACGGTCTGGCAAAACCTGGCGGTGTATTACGGCGTAGGGATCGATGCCTTTGTAGTGATGCCGAATCATCTACATGGGATTGTGGTGCTTACGGCAGGGGAAGATAACGGTACATCTATGTCTGCGTCTGGCGGGGTTGGGGCGCCAACGATGCCTCCGTCCAGGGCAATGGTGTGCGGGGCGGACGGGGACAGGAGCCACGTCCCTACGCCAGGGCTGTCGTTGTCAACGGGGGCGGAGAGAAGGGACGTTCAGCCGCCGTCGTTGCGGCCTCCGGCGGGCAGAGATAAAGGGAGTGGCCTGACGCCACCTGGTTCGTTGTCGACTCTGATCCTGCGATTCAAGACGTTCACGGCTCATGAATACGGGCGCGGGGTGGCGGCTGAGGCCTGGCCACGGTATCCGGGGAGGCTGTGGCAGAACCGGTTTCACGAGCATGTGATCCGGAACGAGCGGGACCTTTATGCCATTCGCGAGTACATTGTCAATAATCCGCTCCAGTGGCATCTCGATCGCGAGAATCCCAGGCAAATTGGAAACAGAGGTCGTCTCGCATGAAGGGTCCATTCCGGGAACGGCTCGAGACAGGGCCGGCGATTATTGCCGACGGGGCCATGGGTACGCAGCTGTACGAACGCGGTGTTCGATACGATGAGTGCTTCGATGCCCAGACCATTGAACGGCCAGACATCGTGGAGGAGATCCACCGCGAGTACATCGCTGCCGGCGCCGAACTGATCGAGACCAACACCTTCGGCGCCAACCGAGCGAAGCTAGCTGCGTGGGGCTGGGAGAGCCGGGTCGCTGAGATCAATCGAGCCGCGGCGCGTCTGGGCCGGGCCGCCCGGGAGGTGTGCGGCGAGTCTGTTTTCGTCGCCGGCTCGGTCGGTCCC
Organism: uncultured Chloroflexia bacterium; assembly: GCA_963731225.1. Lineage (GTDB taxonomy): Bacteria > Chloroflexota > UBA5177 > UBA5177 > UBA5177 > CAVSUG01. The sequence continues at coordinate 565,292 of CAVSUG010000002.1, read as the reverse complement.
ACCGGTAGAACGCTCGAACCGTTCGGCAACGCCGAAACGGCGGAGATCTTCGCTATCTTCCACGAGCAGATAAGTGCTTTGCTCGAGGGTGGCGTCGACCTCCTGGTGCTCGAAACATTTGGTGACCTCGCCGAGATTGCCGTTGCGATCGGTGCCGCGCGAGCTCTGACCGACCTGCCCATCATTGCTCAGATGACGTTCGACGAAGAACTGCTCACCCCGCGGGGGCACTCACCCGAACAGGTCGTGGCCGCGCTCGGTAAGCTCGACGTCGATGCGATCGGCGCCAACTGCAGTGTCGGTCCCAGCGCACTCTTGACCTTGAGCGAGCGCATGCTGGGAGCAGGCGTGCGCCGGGTGGCGATCATGCCGAATGCCGGCTGGCCGACCCGTATGGGCGACCGTGTCATCTATCTTTCTTCTCCCGAATACATGGCAGAAAGCGCCCGGCGAATGGTCGAGCTGGGCGTGTCGATCGTGGGCGGTTGCTGCGGCACCACTCCGGCGCACACACGCGCCATGCGACTGGCGCTGGCAGGAGAACCGACGAATCGGATTCGGGTCGAAGTTGTTCCGGTCTATAGTGCCGAGCCCGATCCGGCGAACGCAATTGAGGTCTCAGATTTGGCGGCCAGGTTCAGTCGAGGGCGAGTCGTGAGCGTCGAGATAAGCCCTCCTCGCGGCGCGAATCCGAAAAAGGCGCTGGAAGGCGCGCGTCTGCTCGCCGACGCCGGCGCCGACGCCGTGAACGTCTTCGACAGTGCGATGGCCCGGGTTCGAATGAGTGCGCTGTCGACGGCGGTGCTGATCAAACAGCAGATCGGGATTGAAGCAATCGCGCACTTCACCACCCGCGATCGCAATCTCATGGCCATCCAATCCGACTTGATTGGCGCTCACGCGATGGGAGTTCGCACTGTGCTGGCACTGACCGGTGATCCGCCTCCGCTCAGCAGTCCGTCGAAGCCGGTGTACGACGTCGACTCGATTGGCCTGATTCGCATCATCAAATTGCTCAATCTGGGCAGCGACACTGCCGAAAACTCGATCGGCACGCCGACGCGCTTCCTGGTCGGCTGCGCTTTGAACCCAACCGCCGAAGACCTTCCCTGGGAAATCGACAAGTTTCACCGCAAACTGGACGCCGGGGCCGATTTCGTCATGACTCAGCCGGTGTTCGATCCTGAGCTGTTTGCCCGCGTATTGGAAGCAGTTCAGCCCATCGAGGTGCCGGTGCTGATGGGAGTGTTGCCGCTGCAAAGCCACCGGCACGCGCTCTTCATTCACAACGAGCTGGCCGGCGTCAAGCTCACCGAAGCCGTCATCGCCCGGATGGCGAAGGCCGGCTCGGAAGGCATTCCGGAGGGCCTTCGAATCGCCCGCGAGATGATCGAGCAGTGTGCCCATCTGACGCGGGGCTTATACATCATCCCGTCGTTCGGCCGGTATGAAATGGCAGCCCAATTGGTCGCCGACGTCCTGGTGCATTCATAGTGCGACGTTCGACGGGGGAGTTGACCCACGCCCGATTCAGGTCGATATGTCCGACGTGACGCCACTCGAAATAGAGGCCGATCGCGCGGCCGGCAGCATTCGTATCGCCTGGGACGATGGCCACGAAAGCGTATACCCGGTAGAAACCTTGCGCTGGGCCTGTCCCTGTGCGCTGTGTGCCGGCGAATGGGGTCGACCGGGTCGACTATCGCAGCTCTCGACGCTGCCCGCCGACGAATTGGTTTTACGCGATGTTCACGCCGTCGGAGCCTACGGAATCTCGCCGATTTGGGCTAGCGGGCATTCCGAAGGAATATTCTCGTGGGATTATTTGCGAAAACTCTGTCCCTGTCAGGAATGTGCTTCGGGGCTGTCAGTCACATAGTCATCCGATCGAGACGTGGAACCGTGATCCATCTAGATAGGCCCGTAGCACCAACACGCATCTGTAGGGACGTGGCTCCTGTCCCCGTCCGCCCCGAGCACCGTTGATAAAGAGAAATGCGCCCGTTGGCACACGAATGCGGCCCGACGGTGAGAGGCTGGTGATGCGGCCCTGGACGGGGACGCGCCAGGGGAGGACGGGGACAGGAGCCACGTCCCTACAGATACGTGCCGATCTTGCCCTACCCGATAAAATCTTCAGTCAGATAATAGGCCGGTGAGTTGTTCCAGGTTCCTTGCACGATCCCAATGCCTACCTGCGAGTAATTGGAGCTGAGAATATTGCAGGCATGATCCGACGTGCAGCCCGGCTGCCAGGGTTCGTTCATCATGGCGTCGTGAATGTCCTGCAGGGCCGTCAGCTCGTTCGCATCTGGCCACACGCCTACGTTCTCGCCGATCTGGAAGCTTTGCACGCAGAAGTTATTGGGGAACGAGGCGGCTGGGTATGACGCGTTCTGATGCCAGATCTGTCCCGAATCTGCCATCGCCTGGGAATGACCCATCGATCCCGCGCAACTCGACGTTCCGTTGCTCTGGGTCATGTTGAGCGAGAGCGACCGGAGGCCTAGACTGTACTTCTGGCTGTAGGTCGCTCGAGTCTGGTTAATAATGTCCACCATCGCCTGCATGCAGGCCTTCAGTACACCGGGGCACTGCGGGTTGGGAGTTGGTGTCAGTGTAGGCGAGGGCGTGGCAGTTGGCGTCGGTGTGTCTACCGAGGTTGGTGTGTCGATCGGTGTCGCCGTCGCTAGCGGCGTAGCAGTGTCGACCGCCGTCGGTGCCAGGGTCGGCAGCGGCGGTAGCGTCGGTCCTGCGGTCGGCGACGGAGTGGACGTTGGATATGGTGTGGGTGACGGTGTGGGCGTGAAGGCGAGCGTTGGTTCCGGCGCTGCTGCCGGGACCGATGGTACCAAAGTAGGAGTGGGGGTAACGGTTGGAGTTGCTGTCGGCGTGCTCGTTGGAACTGCGGTCGGCACTGGCGTGATCGTGGGGCTGGGAGCGGGGGTCGATTTTGACGCGCTTACCGGCCGGCGGACCACAAATACCGTCGACCCACTGCCAACGCTCGTGGTGTTATGAACCACGACCCCGACCGCGACAGTTTGATTGAGCGTGACCTTCGTGGTACTCACGCGCACCGTCGCGACTCCACTCGCATTGGTACGCGCCGACAGGTGCATCACGCCCTGACTGAACAGAACGGCGACGTCGACGGGCGTGTTGGCGGCGACGGCCCCGGAAGCGGTGTGAGCGTAGACAACGATCCACACCGGCGCCGGCGCGGTGACATCGCCCGGCACGACTTGCGCCACGACCTTGAGCCCACCCGGAACCGACGCCTTACTCGTCGGAGATTTGGGGGCCGGTGCGCGGTGCACCGGAGCCGCGACGGATCCGATCACGAACGAGGAGGTGAGCGCGACATTCAGATAGCCGTTGGAGAGAGACACGTCGACCGAGGCTCGGACGTTCGTAATGCCTGCGGGTGGCTTGAAGCTGAAGGTTGCAATTCCGGCGGTATTGGTGCGAGGAATAGCGTAGGTCGCCCTGTGTGTGCCGTAGAAGACAGTCGCCGTTCCAGCGGCGCCGGAGAGCGGATTCCCCGCAAGGTCGCGCGCGGTCACCGTGACCGTTTCGGACTTTCCAACCGAAAGCCTGGTGTACGAAAGGCGGATCGTGCTCGCCGAACTGGTCTGGGCGCGCACCGTGGAGGCGAGCGATCCGATGAAGAGCAAGCCAATCAGCGAGGCGATGCAGATGCGGGTAAACATGATTTACACATCCCTTTCCCGCCGGCATAGAAAACGGAGACGGCCTGCCCATGAGGTCAGGATCCGACTCCGTACGCGTCTCGTCGAGACGGTCGGGCCAGCACGCAGCCCCTACGATACAGTTTTCCCCAAGCGATGTCAAATTGTGGACGATTCGCTTTACATAAGAGCAGCCCAGACTTCGTTCGCCACCGGAACGGCCCTTTCAGTGAGCCTGACGGTCGTGTCCGAGCGGTCGATCAGGCCGGCGGCGGTAAGTTCAACCAGGGGCCGGGTGCGCGTGTTGAGCACGTCCACGCCAAACTGTTTTTCTAGCATGCTGAGGTCGATGCCTTGCTGGAGTAGTCGCAGACCGAGCATTATCGATTCACGCAGTTCGATATCGGCGTCTATCTTCTCCCGGCGAGCGACCGGATCTGCACCCTCACGCAAAGCGTCGATGTACCTCCTGGTCCCGACCAGTCGCTCGGTGCGCCAGGGCTTGACGTAACCGTGGGCGCCCACGCCGATGGCGCCGTACTCATGATTTTGCCAGTACGCCAGGTTATGACGGCACATGTACTCCGGTTTAGCCCAGTTCGCGACCTCGTAGTGGATGAAACCCGACTGGCGCAACTCGCTGCAGGCCCGAGCATACATCTCGACTACGAGCTCGTCCGGCGGCAGGAGCAGGCTTCCCTGGCGGCGACGGCGGGAAAAGACGGTACGAGGCTCAATTGACAGTGGATAGAGCGAAAGGTGGCCGACTCCGGTATCGATCGCCCGCCGAAGGGTGTCACTCCAGGAGGCGAGAGTTTGATTGGGAAGGCCGTAGATCAAATCCATGGCGACACGATCGAAACCGGAATTCCGACACATTCGTACTACCTCTGGAATCAGGTCAGGATGGTACCGGCGCCCCACCGCTTCGAGGTCGGCTGATTGCAAGCTTTCCGCGCCGAAACTGATGCGCGTCACCCCCGAGGCCCGAAAGGCAGAGAGCTTGGTCTGGTCGACGGTCGTGGGATGGGCTTCCAGTGTGACCTCACAGTCTTCCGACAGCCCGAACAGCAGGTGGAAGTGAGTGAGCAGGTCTCGGGTCTGTTCCGGGTCCATCATGCTCGGTGTACCGCCGCCGAAATACACCGTTTCGAGCCTGCCAATCGCTCCAGACCCCGCTTCTCTGCTCGCGTCGCACATCACCGCCTGGATGTACGCCGGGAGCATCTTGAGACTGCCGACGTGAGTGACGAAGGCACAATAGGAGCACTTCGTCGGACAAAACGGAACGTGGACATACAGATGCCGGACTCGATGGTTCATCAAGCCAGTGTAGGCGGAGAGCGTGCATCCCGGGCGATCCTCCACGAGTTTCTGATCCGCCTGTAACTCGTGTCCAAGCCATCAATAGTTGTGGCCGCACCACTGGCAGCCAAAGCCCCGGCGTTGCCGCATCGCTCGGTAGCCTAGGCGTTGACGCCGTTAGCGTAGCGTGCTGAGGCGGGCGGTTCCCCGCCGAAGCCGCGGCCAGCTGCGAGGATGATGCCGATTCACCAATTCCCATCCGAGAGGAGGGTACCGAGCCGGGACGTGGCCGACGCGCCACCGATAGTCGAGGGGATAGCGTGTTCGTGGGTCGGCACCATCCTCGCAGCTGGCCGCGGCTTCGGCGGGGAACCGCCCGCCTCAGCACGCTACGCCAACGGCGTCAACGCCTAGGCTACCGAGCGACGCGGCAACGCCGGGGCTTTGGAGCGGACGGCCCAGATTGGGACGGTAGGTGAGATACCAATCACGCGATACACTGCGTTTGAGGGAGGGCGGACCTGCACGACCATCACGAAGCCACTCACCGCGATCGGGAAACACCGCGGGACGCGCGCCAGTCGATCTTGCTGGCTTCGAACAACCAGCACAAGTTGCGCGAGTTCAGAGAGATTCTCTGCCCACTGGGCTTCACCGTCCTCAGCCCCGTGGACCTGGGTTTGAAACTCGAAGTCGAGGAGAGCGGATCAACGTTCGCCGCCAATGCCGTCCTCAAGGCCGAAGCCTTCCGAGATCTAACTCACTCTCTCACCATTTCCGACGATTCTGGACTGGTCGTGGATGCGCTGGATGGCGGTCCGGGAGTTCACTCTGCTCGATTCGGAGGGCCGGGCCTGGACGACGCCGGACGGACCACCTTACTGTTGCGGCGTATGGACGGCATCCCGGACCCATTGCGTACCGCACGCTTTGTAGCGGTCATTGCGGTCGCGGCTCCCGATTGCGCTACGTGGACAGTTCAAGAGAGCGTTGAGGGCTTCATCGCGCACCGGGCGGCGGGTAATCGCGGGTTCGGCTACGATCCAGTTTTTCACTATCCGCCGTTGGGCAAAACCTTCGGCGAACTCCAACCGGCGGAGAAAGAGGCGGTAAGTCACCGTGGCAAGGCTGCGCGTCGAGTCGCGTCTCTCCTCCACCAGGGCGCAAAACAAGGGTATACTTAACCGATAATCTCATGGGGAAGAGAGCCGTGAATCGAATCATCAGCGCTCTGGGAACACTACTCGTCCTGGGTGGTCTCGTCATCCTGGCGTACGTCGGTGTGACCTATGCGCAATCAAGCCACAAGCCGGCGGCAATTCACCCCTGGTCAGCGGCACAACGTCGTGCCGCCCAGAATCTGCAATCGCATCTGAACCGGACGCAGCGAGTGACGATTCCGCGCGCACTGGCCAAACGAAGCCTACCGATTGGACGCGAACCCGGCATCCGGATTGTGATCCCGCGCATCAACGTTGATTCACCGATCGTCCAGACGCCACCCGTTGCCGGAGTCTGGATAGTTGCCGACTGGGCAGTCGGTCATCTCTCTACCACTCCCGATCCGGGCGCCGTCGGCAACGGGGCCTATGCCGCGCACGATGACATCAAAGGTGAAATCTTCAAGCGGGAGAATGAGCTCAGTCCCGGCGACCAGATTCTGATCTACACCAAGCACGTCCTCTACCATTACGTGGTCGTGAATCAGCAGACGGTTGATCCGTCGAACGTGAGTGTGCTGGCGCCGACCCGAACCTCGACCATCACCCTGATCAGTTGTACCCCGTACTGGGTTGACACCGAGCGACTCATTGTCTCGGCCGTACTGAAGTCCAGTTCGCCGGTCTAGCGGCGTCGATGGCTGCTGATGGCGAGCCGGTAACGTCCACGGGGCGAACCGGAAAGGCTCCGCTGCAAACGCTGCGAGACCAGGGATTGCGCCCGCGGAAGCGCCTGGGCCAGACGTTCCTGCGAGACCGTTCCTATCTGGTCCGGATCCTCTCGGCAGCGGAACTTTCGGCGTCAGATGAAGTCCTGGAGATTGGGCCAGGCACCGGAGTGCTCACTCGATCCTTATCCGCGGTCGCCAGGCGCGTGGTGGCCGTTGAGCTGGACGACTCGCTGGTCGCCCTCCTCAGGCGCGAATTTGACGGACAGGAAAACGTTGAAATCGTCCAGGGAAATGCGCTCGACCTGGAACCAGGCACGTTCTTTGACGGCGCCTATAAGCTGGTGGCGAATATTCCGTATTACATCACCGGACCACTGGTCCGGTACTTTCTCGAGTCGAGCTCTCAACCGTCGATACTCGTCTTGATGGTGCAACGAGAGGTGGCCGAACGCATGGCTGCTCCTCCCGGGCATCTCTCGCTGCTGGGAGTCAGCGTCCAGTTCTATGCCGCGGCGAGGATCATGGCCCGAGTGCCTCGGGCGGCCTTTGTTCCTCGACCCAAAGTCGACTCGGCCATCATCCGATTGTTGCCCACTCGTCGAGCGGACTCGGCGGATCCGTTCCAATCCGCGTTCTTCACCGTGGTTCGAGCAGGGTTTCTAGCGAAACGCAAGCAGTTGACCAACTCGCTGATGATGGGTCTCTCGGTCGGTCGAGCGGACATCGAGAGCGTGCTGGCCGCATCCGGCATTGATGGCCAGCGGCGCGCCGAAACGCTGTCGATCCCGGAATGGGAGTCACTTTCGGCCACCTGGCTGCAGCGTCAGCAGCAAGGCGGCGCCTGAGTGCCATTCTGGCGCCGGAGTCCACCGCCGGCCGGCGAACATGTCGCCGGACTCTGGCTCATTGTCGGCCTCGGTAATCCGGGCGCGAAATTCGACGGCACGCGCCATAACGTGGGCTTCATGCTGGTGGAACGACTGGCGGATCGGTATGGATTGCGATTCAAAGGCTCCAAACACCGTGCCGACATCGCCCGGGGGACCCTAGCCGGTCATGAAGTCCTGCTGGCTATGCCCCTGACCTACATGAATGAAAGTGGCAATGCCGTGATTCGATTGCTCAACTATTACCAGGTGCCTCGTTCGCGACTGCTGGTGGTCTGCGACGATATGGACCTGCCCTTCGGCACTCTGAGATTGCGACCAAACGGAAGCGCCGGCGGTCAACGGGGGCTCGCCTCCATCATTCAATCACTGGGCTCGTCCAGAGTTTGCTCGGCTCCGCATCGGGGTGAGCCGCCCCCGCGGGCAGGCGATTTCCCATGTGCTCGGACGATTTCCTCCCGAGCAGGAGGCGGTTCTGCCCGATTTGCTGGACAAAGCGGGAGATGCAGTCATCACGGTGATGAATGAAGGGATTGAAGCGGCGATGAATGGATTCAACCGGAACTGGAGAGACCAGACGGGGTGATGGCCGCTGGTTCTCGGTGTTTTTCGCGGCTAGGCCAGAGATTCCACCTCATGGACGTCACCGCAAGACACCCCGATTGCCTCGTGATGCTTTCGAACGGCTTCGGCATCTGGCGCTTCTAGCAGGCAGTAGATGTGGCCCTCGGGATTGTGATAAAGCTCGACTTGACGGACACCGAACTCATCGTACTTCTTGTTGGCGGCGTCATCTCTAAGTTGTCGAATCGCCTCGTCAGGGAGTTTGAGATCCGGATGGAAATCCATGAACTGTGCGATAGCAACCCTCCTTCGTAATAGACCAACGATAGCATGAGCACAAGCAGCCTGAATTCGTCTCGATAAAGGAAATGCGGAGCCAAGCACTTGCGACTTCTCCCCAAACGTGGTACAAGTCTCCGTGAGAGGAGGTATTGCACCAGCAAGGGGATTTTCACTCAAGCGCCTGGCCCGCTTGCGCGGGTGACGAGGATGGGGCTGATCGAACAACTCGGCGGATATGCCCCCGGTCGGCACGATCGATAACGACGGAGTAAACCAGCGAGGCAACTCCCTGACAAAGACCGTCTTAAGTGCACTCCGACGCCTTTCCCCTGCATTTTCATCTGGCGACCTGCCTTTCCAGGCGGTTGCCGATCAACTCTTCCGCAGCACGGTCTGCCCGCTGCCCGGCCGGCGGACCAGTGCTGCCGTTTGCTCAATTGGAGTGACACCATGTGCGGAATCTTCGGCTATGTTGCTGCCGAGAAACGAGACACGAGTTCAGTGCTCGAGGGGCTGCGTTACCTCGAGTACCGCGGCTACGATTCCTGGGGAGTCGCGATTGCCAACGAACGAACGGTTGCCTGCGACAAGGCGGTGGGGCAGATTGCCGGTGCGACCACGGCGCTTCCTGCCTCCAGCGTGGCTCTGGGCCATACCAGATGGGCGACACATGGCGGCGTCACGCAGGCCAACGCCCATCCCCATACCGATTGCAGTGGGCGATTCGCCCTGATCCACAACGGCATAGTGGAAAATTACCGCGAGTTAGGGGGCCGTCTCCGGCGTGACCACACCTTCCTGTCGCAGACGGATACCGAAGTGCTCGTCCACCTGCTCGAAGAGGAACTCGAGGCCACGGATGCGGAGGTTGATGGAGAGGACCCCGACTTGCTCGGCGCCCTCCTGGCCGTCTTTCGCCAGGTGGAGGGACTAAGCGCCGTTGCCGTCCTCGATGCCGCCACCGGTCAGTTGGCAGCGGCCAAGAACGGTTCGCCGTTGGTCCTGGGATGGGGTGCTGGAGCGATGTTTCTCGCTTCCGATCCGATCGCACTGATCGATCACACCCGAAACATCACGTTTCTCGAGGATGGACAGGGCGCTCAACTGACTCCGGACGGCATCCGCATTTGCACTGTCGATTCGGGAGTGACAGTGGTGCCGGAGGTACGTGAAGTCACCTGGGATAGCCGTCGCGCCGGCCTGGACGGGTACGACCACTTCATGGCCAAAGAAATACATGAACAGCCCCGGGTTCTCCGCGACATCGCGACCGAGAAGCAGTCAGACGTTATCGCGCTGGCGGACCTGATTCGCTCCTCGCGCGATGTCTATCTCATTGGCTGCGGTACCGCCCATCATGCCGCCCTTTCGGCACGCTATATGCTGGCCGAAATCGCCGGCCAGCCAACCACCACCGCGGTTGCCTCTGAGATGAGCCTGGTGCTGCCGCTGCTCGGCCCTCAGAGTCTGGTGATCGCTCTGTCGCAGAGTGGAGAAACCATCGATGTCCTCGAAGCGGTACGAGCCGCGCGTGCCCGTGGGGCGCGTGTGGCTGCCCTGGTGAACCAGGAAGGTTCTGCGCTCGATCGATTTGCCGACCTCAGTATTCTCCTCGGTTGCGGGCCCGAGCGCTGCGTACTGGCTACCAAGTCGTACCTTTCGAAGCTGGCGATCATGCACCTGACGGCACGGGCGCTGTCCGGCGACCTGGATCGTGGCATTACCGAGATCCTGGACGCCGGCCGCCGGCTGGAAACACTGCTGCAACGGGAGCTCGTCGAAGGGGCGATGCAAGAGATCGCGTTGCACATCGGTGATCACCAGCATCTCTTCATTCTCGGACGACACCGCAATTATCCGCTGGCGCTCGAGGCCGCGCTCAAAATCAAGGAGGTCAGCTACCTTCATGCCGAGGGCTTCGCCGCCGGCGAACTGAAACATGGCGTCATCGCACTGATTGCTCGGGGCACGCCATGCATCATTCTGGCGCCCGACGACGACTTCCGGGGCGAAGCGCTGGCCGCTGCTTCCGAGGTAAAGGCGCGCGGAGCCTACACTCTGGGTCTCTCGCCACGTCCGGAGGAAGAGTTTGATGTTACCCTGCCAGTCTCCGGTTCGGTATCCTCCTCATTCGAGATCGCTGCTCTCTGCCAGCTCCTGGCCTACGAGCTCGCCCTCCTGCGTGGCTGCGATCCAGATAAGCCGCGGAATCTGGCCAAGAGCGTGACGGTAAAGTAGCGTGCCGGGACCTCTCTCCTACGAACCGAGCCTGCAGGCGCTGCTCACCGCGGTCCTTCCCCATTCCAGCCGCCTCCTGTCTGGTGAGGGTCATCTGCGCCGGCGCGTGACCTGGCCGCTGATGGCACGCGCGACCGGTCTGGGACAAATCGATGGCGGCGAGATCGTGTTGGTGCCGGCAGTCCGCAGCCGGCATGTGCTGTCGCGCCTCGGTCAACTCGCGGATGCCGGGGTTGCCGCCGTGCTGATCGCCCTGGACGGGGCGCCAGTTCCGGTAACCGAGCCCCTCATCGACTCTCTCCCTCTCATCGTGGTACCGGGTGAGACCGACCTGCGCCGAGTACAGGGCGAGATCGAACGGTACATCACACGCCGGCGGCGGGAACTGTTCGCCCTCGATCAGGAACTCCACCAACTGCTGATCGATGCCGCCCTGTCCGGCGCGAGTGTCGCGCAACTCCTTTCGGCGGCCGCGATCCGAGCGGACAGACCGGTGCTGCTGGATCGCGACGGCGAGACTCACTGCGCTCCCGACCGGTCCGATCTCCTGAGTTCGGAGGTGCTACTCCAGGCCCGGATTGCCGCTCACGACGCAACCGACAGCGTCGAAGTTCGGGGCCCACCGCGATGCCTCGTGGCCCCGGTCTCAACCGGCAGAGAACGTCGGGGTATCGCCATTCTGGTGGTTTCGGACGATCGTCTGCGAGACGAGGATGAAGCCATTTTGGTATCGCTCGGCGCCGCCTGCGCCATTGCCCTGGCACGGGAGCCCGAGATCGTCCTGCCCCGGCTGGCGCGACCTTCTCGCCGACATCTCGAATGCCTCAGTCGCGCGCGGACCGGCTTCGCGGCCCGGCGACGAGCAGCCCGCGTCCTGGACGGCCCTCGTCATCGAAGACGAGTCTGGAGTACCCGCTCAACTCGAACGCGCCCTTTCCACCGAATTCGGGGCACGCGACATTCAGTTCCTGGCGGCACGGGAAGGCGATGCTCTATGCGCGCTGGTGGCGGCGCCTCCAACGTTTCCCTGGAATGCGGTCACGCGCTCTCTTGCCGTTCGGCTCGGGTCAAGTTCGCTGCGTGCCGGAGTCGGTCGACCGGTGCCCGGGCTCGACGGAGCCAGGCGGACGGCGGCGGACGCGCTCCAGGCTGTTCGCCATGCTCGGCCGGGCGAGGTGGTTGCCTATGCCGAAATCGAGCTGTCGGTCCTGCTGCAAACGGGCGACGGCTGGTCTGACTTCGCCAGTGCGCGTCTCGGCGAGTTGATGGAACTTGGGGAAGGCGGCCGGGAACTGATACACACGCTCGCCGCCTACTTGCAAGCGGGTCGCAATGCCAAGCAGGCAGCCGAGCGATTACAGATTCATCGCAACACGTTGCTCTATCGATTGCGCCGTATCGAGCAGCGACTCGATGTGTCTCTTACCGATCCCGAAGTCCTCTTTGAGCTGGACCTGGCGACGCGCATCATCGGGTTCACCAGTGCCGAACGATGAGTGCATGCTCGGGAGCGGGGGTGCTGGACCGCCGGCATTCGCAGATATCCATCCATCGGATTGACAATTCCGAATTACGCCGTAGCCTAGCGCTTTAGCGCGTTAGCCTGTCCCATCGGCAATGCCACCCACGCGCCACAGCCGTCGGCAGCGGATTGGTGGTACCGGGGCGGGTGCCGTATCGAGAGGCTAACGGGCTAAAGCCACTAGGCTACGAATCGGAAAGCGGTGGAGGCTTCATGCCGCCTGCGATGGTGCGCAGCGCACCTCATGCCGAGCGATCGTGGTCGCATTGGCGGCAATCATCCCCCAGCCGATCCACCGATCAAAGCCATCCTGACCGTGGTCGGGGCACCGAGCGAGGTGTCCACGCCGTTTACACACACTGATTCGTCCCTCGCCCCCAGCCCGGAAGCGTTGTGCTTGTCGGAACCACCGTTGGCGCTCATGCGCTCTCCGCTCTGGTGGTGGCTTGCCCGGGACCGGAATCGCCACGCGGCGTACGCCGAGCCGCTTCACTGCGTCCTCATTCCCCGGCGCGTGAAAGCCGCGATCGGTCGCCACCAGGTCCGGTGCCCGCCCGAACCGCTCCCGATGCCGCTCCACCTGCCGGCGCAGCGTCCCGGACTCTGGCGGGTTCCCAGCCAGCACCTCGTAGTCGCTGACGATCCCGCCTTCGACCTCGTCCAGAATGACCTTATGCCCGAACTCGATCTGCTGCCGCGGCTTGCCGCGTTGGATGATATCGGTATGGGGCTCGGTCAGACTCACGATCTTCTCATCGGCGGGCACCTGCTCCCCAGCCAGACGCCGTGTGGTCTGCTGTACTACCTGCTCGACCACGGGGAGCAGCGTTCCGAGGTGGTGGTGGAGTCGGTCTCCGGCAGCTCCGGCATCCCCCAAGAGCGCTCCTACCTGCACTGCCTGCCGCTGCACGGTCCCGATGATGCCCAGCAGTCGACGATAGGTCGTCGCTCGCAGCCGCTTCCCGTCCTCGCTCCGTTTCCGGGCTGCCTCGCTGATTTGTCGAGCCAGCCGCTTGGTGCTCCTGGTCCAATCACGGAACAGCGAGGCTGGCGCTCCCTCGCCCACCACCGCTTTGGCGCGCCGCAGCACGCGGCTCAGCATCCGACCAGCATCGGCTAACAGACTACTGTCGCTCGGCGGGTGAATCGTGCTCTCAACCGCAGTGCCATCGATCCGCAGCTTGCGTCCCCGTGAAAACTAGTGCTACGGCGCGTGACCCCGTGTGACGCCGAAGGGCGATGCAGCCGATTCTGAGTCACGAATATCGACGTCCCTGGCGAATCGGAGCGTGCAATGAGAGGATCGGCTTTTCGGCAGTGCAGGCACTCCCACGCCTCACGTCAGCCGGCGATATCGACTCACATAGTGAATCAAGGGATCGTCCTCCCGCCCGTCGCCCTGACCGATACTCACTGCGCATCCGATGTAGCAACGGTGATCGCCAGTGTCGAGCGTTTGTTCGATTCGGCAATCGGCCCAGGCGATGGCGGCCCGAAGCACCGGCGCCCCGGTGCCGGGAACGAAGTAGTCGATGCCCTCGAACCGGCGGGAGGCGCGGGGCGTGAAGCCGGCGAACTGATCGGCCAGAAACTGTTCGCGCCAGGGCAGGAAGGACAGGGCGAACGAACCGCTCGCCTCCAGCCACTCGTGTAGCTGGCTGTCTTCCTCGAGCGAGATGAGCACCAGCAGTGGCTGCTCCGATACGCACAGTACCGCGCTCATCGTCGAACCCTTGAACTCGTCGCCCTTGAAAGTTGTGGTAATGACCACGCCGCCGGCGAGGTGGCGCCGGAGCCAGCGTGCCCCCGCCGCGTCCGGGACGATCGAATTGGCGTCTGCCTCGCTGCTTGCAGGCAAATCGCCGATCTGACTCATAGCAATTTCGATTCACCGAACATAACCCATTCTACGGGCCGCGTCCTCCTGTTGTGCACCATGCACAAATGATGGAGTCGAAATCTGTCCTTCGCACCCTAGGCCCCGGTTGTGAACGATGGCTACATTGTGTGAAACCGGAGGAGGTTCTCACTGTGACCATGCAAGAAATCGAGACCTGGAAAGCAGCACGGCCGGATCCAGAAGACACGCTGCGCTGGGCCCGCGACGCCGGCATCCGCCAGATTGACGTTAAGTTCGCCGACCTGGTCGGCGGCTGGCAGCACTTTTCCATGCCTCTCCACCGAGTAACTGAAGACGCTGTGGAGGAAGGTTTTGGCTTCGATGGGTCGAGCATACGCGGCTTTCAGAAGATCCACGAAAGCGACATGGTGCTCCTGCCCGATCTGCGTACGGCGTTCGTCGACCCTTTTTGTGCGACTCCGACGTTGAGTGTCACCTGCACCGTGCACGAGCCGGTCAGCCTGGCGCCCTACGCGCGGGACCCGCGTCGCGTGGCGCTGCGAGCCGAGGACGAGCTTCGCCGCTCTGGGATCGCCACCACCAGCTACTGGGGACCGGAAGTCGAGTTCTATGTGTTCAACAGCCTTGCCTTTGATCAGACCAGTCATTCCGGGTTCTACTTGATCGATTCGGACGAGGGCATCTGGAACTCCGGAAAGAATGGCTCCCCCAACCTGGCCTACCGCCCCCGCACCAAAGAGGGGTACTTCCCGGTGCCGCCCACGGACAAGCTCCAGGATCTGCGGTCCGAGATGGTCGAGAACCTGCTGGCCGCCGGCGTGGATGTCGAGGCGCACCACCACGAAGTGGGCACCGCCGGCCAGTGCGAGATCGACCTGCGCTACGGCGGCCTGACTGAAATGGCCGACCGCGTGCTGGCCTACAAGTACATCATCAAGAACACGGCCTCGAACCGGGGATATGTGGCAACCTTCATGCCGAAGCCGATCTTCCAGGACAACGGCTCGGGAATGCATGTCCATCAGAGTCTCTTCAACGGCGATACCAATCTCTTCTTCGATCCCAACGGCTACGGCCTGTTGAGCACTACCGCCCGCCATTACGTGGGCGGACTGCTCGCCCACGCCCCGGCGATCCTCGCCTTTGCCGCGCCCGACCACCAACTCTTACCGCCGCTTGGTCCCCGGGTACGAAGCGCCGATCAATCTCGCCTATTCGCAGCGGAACCGAAGCGCCTGCGTCCGGATCCCGACCTACTCGGCGAACCCGCGCGCTCGTCGCATCGAATTCCGCCCCCCGGATCCCTCGGCCAACCCGTATCTCGCCTTCAGTGCCATGCTCCTGGCCGGTCTCGATGGGATCAAGCGCCGCATCGAACCGCCGCCGCCGATCGAAGCCGATCTCTATGAGTTAGAAGGCCCCGAGCGCGACGCCGTTAAGTCCACTCCGGGAAGCCTCCCGGAGGTACTCGCGGCTCTCGAACGCGATCACGACTTCCTCCTGGAGGGCGATGTCTTTAGCGAGGAGTTGATCCACGCCTGGATCGACTATAAGCGCGAGCACGAAGCGGAAGTCGTCCAGATCCGGCCTCACCCCTACGAGTTCTTCCTCTACCACGACATATAAACCGGTCTCATCGCTTCGGACGCTGCTAGGGCGTTGTTTTGAGCGCCCTGGCAGCGTCGGCGAGAGTCGGGAAGCAATCCGACATACTCGCCGTATTCGGGTGCGCCGGCGCCAGATTGCGATAGACGGTGACGACGTGACTGGGATACCGCCAGTCGTGCGGACTACCATCGATGGGAAACTTGATTCCCAGGAACGTCGGCACATAATGCACCTGCTCGACCATCTGGTACCGCGGATCGCTGGCCAGACTCTGGCGGAAGCGCGCCACCGCCGGCAGTGCCGAGGCCTGCTGCTCCTCGGGCGTATAGCTATCGAGCATGATGAAGTTCACCCCGGCCACCCGCGAGATTCGAAATTGGGCGATACAGGGTTGAACCGAGTTACTGAGAAAGTAGGGTAAATTGAGCAGCCCATCGGGAATCTCCTCGTAAGCGACCCTGGTTGTCGGGGTGGCCCGAGCCGCCACCCACGAGCTGGCCACGGCTCTGGGATCCGGGCTGGCAAATAAGCCGGCATACGCCGAGTCATAGAGGCTGCTGTACGCCAGGGTGGCGAGGCCGATAGCTACACACGCCACTCTGACGGCACGACCACGAGACAGCACGTCGATAGCAAAGCGAGCGCCGAAAATGGCGAGGGGCACGACCAGCGGCGCGCTGTACCGCATGAACTTGGCCGGTTCCACGGTGACCAGTACGAAGTAGGCTACGGTCCAGGACAGTAAAATGAGATCAGCCGGCCGGCGCCGGATCATGGCCCAGAGGACGCCGACCAGCATCCATCCGGTGATGGCGAACCCCACGCCGTAACCGAGCGGGAATCGGACGACATAGAGCCAGGCCGGACCGTAGGGCGCCCAGCGGGCCCCGTATTCCAGTTGGTTGTCCACGGTGCGAATGCGCAGCGTGTGCTGGGCCGCGTTGAGAAATGACGGGAACTCGGCCAGAATGTACGGATTCAAGACAATAAAGGTCAGAATGGCGCCGGCCGCGGCCACCGGCAGCCAGACCAGGCGACGGCGAGGCGTTAAACACCAGGCGACAGCAAGTGGTATCGCCAGAAGCACCATATGAAACTCACTGGCCGTCGCCGCACCCACCAACACCCCGGCAATAAGGTATAGGCGACCCGATGGTCGCTCCCAGGCGATCATCGTCCCCAACAGGGAGAGACAGAGTAAGAGACCGGTCGCCGAGTCCGGCGTGCCAAAATGCGCCAGCTGGATCGGCAAAGCGGACAGCGCCACCAGCGCGGCGGCCACCAGCCCGGTGGCGGACCCGTAGGCCGCACTGGCGAGCCGGTATGCCACCAGGATGGTGGCCGACGAGAGCAGCGCGGATATGACGCGTGCCTCCAGAACGGTTCGGACGAAGCCGAGGTCGGCCCGAGGACCGAAATCACCGGCCGGCAAGAGCCCAAAAAGAGGGTCGAGCAGGAAGTGGAGTCCGTAGGAGAAGTACGGATAGACCATACCCCAGTCGAAAAAACACTGCGTCGCCGTATTGGGACAGGGGTTGAGGTTGTGGTTCGAGTTGAACCACTGAAAAAGATAGTAGAGGGTCCATTCGTCCGGATGGGGACGCGTCGAGACGTTGGCATTCTGCAGGCCCCACCCGATTCCCCAGAAGCGGAGCAGAACCCCAACCGCCAGGACCGCGGCCAGCGCTCCATACCGCCAGCGACTGAGTGCTCGGGTGCTCACGATGTCAGGTTAGAGGCCTCTAACCAGGACCGCTCTACCTTCGTTAAGAATCCGCCGGTCGAACGTCAGCAGGCTGGCGAGGTACGCGATGGCGCCGACGAAGAGACACGCTGCCAAGTGATGGTGTATCACCCAGGTGCAAGCCGGATTTGAGCGCCACTTCAACGGCAACCACCACCCCAACCATGATCAGCGTCGATACTATTGGCACCCAGGCCGCGCGCCACACCTGCAGTGGGGTCACTTGCAGTAACCGATTCGCCAGGTAAAGCGCACAGGGAAACTCGACAATCTGGATCGGGATGTAGGTCAGGGCGAGACCCACGATGCCGTGCTGAGCACCAATAATCATGGCAGGGACCATAATCACCAGCTTGACGGCGTTATACCACCAGACGATCCATGGCTTGCCGATAGACTTGTAAGCCTCAAAAAAGGTGGAGAGCATGGTCCGATTCCCGGCATAGACGGCCAGTAAGGTCAGCACCAGAAAGGAGCCCCGGTAGGCGGCGTACTTCTCGCCCAGGATCGGAACGATCAACACAGGAGCCACCGCCGCCACCAATGCCGCGGCCGGAAACATCACCAGTCCCATCTGCCGAATTGCCTTGAGCAGCATCGCGCGCAGCTTGCCCATGTCGCCCTGCAATCGCGACAGAGACGGGAAGACCATACTGCTGGCAACGGTGGTGAATACACCGGCGGCGATGAAGGCCAGCTTCCAACTGGTGGTGTAGAAGCCAATATCACTCTTACTGTGGATGACGTGGCCGCCGATAAAGACGTCCACGTTCTGCGAGACGTAGAGGATCGTGAGCCCGGCGCCGATCCAGGCCCCGTATTTGAAGAGCCGCCAGGCCAGCGAAGGGACGAACTGGAGTGACGGTCGGTAGGGATAGACCGCCCAGAGCAAGACCGTGCCGAGGATGACTGAGGTAAGCTCGCGAGCCACCAGCGCGCCGACCCCGAATCCCCACACCGCAAAGAGCACGGCAATGTCGCCGGCGGCAATGAATTGGCCCACCGGAGGTATCGACCGGGCGCGAAAATCCATGTCGCGAAGCAAGAGGTAGAAGTGGACTGATGTGAGCGAAGCAAACACGTAGGCAATGGCTAGTACGCGAAATATCCCCTCGATTTCCGGGTGGCCGTAATAGACCGCGATTGGGTGCGCCAGCGCCTCCGCCGCCGCCGTGACGATGATCGGCGAAGATCATGTTGAGCGACCAGGCGGTATTGGCCACCGTCCTGCTCACCGTCCGTTCGTACACCAGGGCCGGGCCGGTGCCAAAATTCCGGAAATTGTCGAGGAATTTATACGGCGTGGATGCCAGGTCGAAGAGCCCGGATGCGCCGGGACCGAGGAACCGCCGGAGGCCGATGGTGAAGATCGGGCCCATAAACTTCGGCGCGCCAATGGCGAAGAGCACCCAGAAGGCGCCCTCGCGTCCTGGAAGTCCGCGCATAAAACGCCCCGGAAGGGTGACCATCCGGGGCCTCGTCGTTAAGCTCGGCGTCGTAGCTACCGTATATTCGGTGTCTGCTGACATTACCCTCTCTATATCCTCATGATAGTAGCTGTTAGGCTGAGATCAGGCACTGCTGGCATCCGGTGGTTCAAGGAAAGTTAAGAGCTACATGGGCGACGCGGGAGAGTCCGGTCAAACCGCAGCGGCGTCGCGATTGCAGGCAGCTGACGACCGAATCGAGTTGCTCGGCGTGCCCATCGACCGGATACGACTACCTACGCTCCTGTCGATCGTGCGGCGCTCGGCGTTAGACCGGCGCCGCATCACGGTCCTCTATGCCAATGTCCACTGTATGAATGTGGCGGCTCGTGATCGCCAGTACGCCAACATTGTGCGGTCGGCGGACATCGTGTATTGCGATGGTACCGGCGTTCTCCTCGGAGCCTGGTTAGCCGGTGCATCGCTTCCGGAACGCATGACCGGGGCCGACTGGATTCACGACCTTTGCCGGCTGGCGGTTCGCGCCGATTTGTCGCTTTTTCTGCTCGGAAGTGAGGGCGGCTCGGCTTCGCAAGCGGCGGCGATACTGCGCGTTCGATATCCCGGTATCCGAATCGCCGGGGCGCGACCGGGCTTTGACGTCTCGGCGAGTGCCATCGATGCAATAAATGCCAGTTCCTGCGACATCCTCCTGGTTGGCATGGGCACGCCGACGCAAGAGCGCTGGATCGCCGCTCACCGCGACGAATTGGAAGTCCCGGTGGTGTGGGCGGTGGGAGCGCTATTCGATTTCATCAGCGGACGGATTCCGCGCGGCCCCCGCTGGATGACCGAGCATGGGCTGGAATGGGTTTGCCGGTTGGTGGCCGAGCCGAAGAAGCTCTGGCGGCGTTACTTGATCGGAAATCCGGTGTTCCTGTGGCGTGTGATTCGCCGGTATCGCCTGCGTCGATGAGAGGCAATCAAATCCTGGTCAGCTCGCTCTGAATGAAGATTACGGCATACATGACCGCGATCACATAGACACTGGTGTAGGCCATTGCGGCGGCGCGGAAGATCGCCTCGTAGCGGCGGAACAGAAATAGCCCCGCCCAGACACTGGCAAAGATGGCGACAGCCACGGCGACCCAATTTTCCGGCGAGCCCAGTCCCGAGATAACAAGGACCCAGCTCGGGAGATCGGCGGCGTGGATGCCAAACAGCTCGACGATGACCAGCCCGCTGGCGATCGCGCACACCAGCCAGCGGATCGAACGCGGTGCCAGCCAGCCAATGGGCAACCAGAGAAGAACGAGCAGCAGTAGCAGAATGAAATTGATGATGGCAACGGCCACGCCGCCGGCCAACGAGCCAACTACAACCAGGCCGGAATTGAGCCAGAAGTTGCCGACGTTCAAGCCGAGGCGGTCCTGCCAGTCCGGCTTACTCGCATTGGCATGATAGCTGCTGGCCTCCAGGTACGCCGGTCCCTCCCGTATCCGCTGCCAGATCACTACCGGCCGCCCGCTCACCGTTCCGGCATGAGGAATCGCCGAGTTGCCGCCCGAATCATAATTCACCCGCTGCGGCGACCCGACCAGAGCGCCATTGTCATCGAAGGCCTGCATGAAGGTGACCGAGCCCACCCCACCATCGGGATTGCTGCTGGTGTAAAACAACTGGCCGCCCTGGTGCAGGAGGGCTAGAGAGAGCGCGCTGGTCTGGCCAGAATCGAAGCCGATAGGCACGGGAGCTACAGGCAAGAGCACGCGGCCAGTAGGGCTCCAGTGGGCCAGATTGGCGCCATCGCCGCCGTCGCCCCCACCCTCCAGCACCGCCCAGACGCTGCCATCGCTCGCTCGCTTCATGTCGACTTCCCACTGGGTCGGAACGATGCTATCCTGCGGGTCCTGGCAGCCGAAGCACATGTCATCGATCGTCTCCTTCGGAGACACCGGAATGCCCTGCGGCGTGAACCGCTGGAAGCGCCAGTACCAGTTGTTGGGCTTCGACCACTCGTCGAGATAGAGCACGTCGAGCTTCCCGCTGCCATCGATGACCCCATGCGGATAGAAGCCGTACACTGGCGTCGCGCCAATCAGACGCAGCACCGCTGGACGGGTCTGGCCATTGCGGACATAGGCCAGGTAGATCTGGAACTCGGCGGCCTGGGTGCTGGTTTTCTGCCACTGGAAGAGCACATCGAAGCCGCCCGGAGCCGCGGTCACATAGGGATGATCGACCAAACCGTATCCCGGTACCAGCGAAAACGGTCGGGAACGGTGGTTACCCACGAACGCCGCCTTCACCGTGCTGGTATCGCCGTTCAGCCAGACACCGAGCGTCCAGCCATGGTGACTGGCCAGCGACGGCTCGGTGCCGGTCCTCGCCACCTGCTGATGACGCTCGAGCCGTCCCGTGCCTGACACCGTCGCGTAGCTGATCCCGCCCGATGGATCGAGATAGAGCAGCGACCAGCCACCGTGTGGCAAGGGATGGGCGCCGTACTCCGACTGCTCCTCGGCAGTGACCAGCGGCTGCACGGCAGTGAAGTGCTCGGCATAACGCAGCGGTGAATGCCCGACCAGAAATACCACCATCGAGCAGAGGATAGCCAGCACTGGTGGCACCAGTCGCAGCGCCACCGGCAATCGCTCGATGCGGGGAACAAGCCGATTCAGCGGCGCTGCCACCACGCCCAGCGGCGCAACCGCCCGACGCAGCGGCGCCGGGATCGGGATCCGGGGCTCGCGCCGCACAGTCGAGACGCCGATCTGACTGCCCGCGACCGTCCAGCCGAGATCGTGCTCCCCTCGCGGTCGCAGCGCCATCGCCGCATTCCAGGCAACGCCCAGCGGCGGCGCCACGACATCCCAGACCCGCCGAATCAGCCGGCCAAGGATCCGCTGCCACGCTCGCTGCGGCTTCTCTTGCCAGTCGATCAAGGCATCGGTGCTGGTGGTATCAAAGGCATCGCGCAGTCCATCGCCGAGGAAGTTCACTGAGATGATCATCATCAGCAAGAAGAACCCAGGAATCACCACTTCCCACCAGTTCGGACTCTCGTAGCTAATGCCCCGTACCCACGGACCCGCACGCCCGAGATTGGCGGCAGTGAGGAGGATGATAGACACATTCAAGGTGTAGGAGACGATAATGATGTCGAGCACATTGGGGACCAGATGCCGGAACATGATCCCCAGGTCGCTCGCTTCCATTGCGCGGGCTGCTTCAGCAAACTCGCGCTGCTGGAAGCTCAAGATATAACTCCGCACCAGGCGAGCCACACCTGCCCAGCCGACGATGCCGAAGAGCAGGGCATAGGTCTGGTCACTGGCTCCGGTGACGTAGTAAGTCCCCAACAAGGCGATCAGGGGATACAACGGGACGGTGAGGAACGCATCGGTGAGCCGCATCAGGACGGTATCGACAAACCTGCCAAAATAGCCGGCGATCGAGCCGATAATGACCCCGATGACACTGGCGATCAGCCCACCAAGGAAACCGATGATCAGGGGTGGTCGGGCGCCATTGAGGACGTAGCCCGAGACCGGATTGGTATAGGTATCGGTGCCAAAGATGCGATCCAGCGAGAGCGGCCAGAGCTGCGGTGGCTGACCTCGGTTGTACTGCTGGATGAAGCCGCTTCCATTGTTGGTGTCAGAGGGGGCGATGCTCGGACCGACGATCGCCAGGATGACCAGACCCAGGAGGATCCAGGCGCCAATGACCGCCAACTTGTGTCGCTTGAGCCGTCGCCAGACCAGTCCCCATTGCCCGATCTGCTTGACCTGCATATCATAGGCATCCAGCTGCGGCTGGATGATGGTGAGGTTCGTGTCCATCTCACCCCGCCGCCTGATCCAGTGTCCCGATCCAGGAAGATGTAGCTCGGTGTTTCCATCCCCGATTGTCCGTACCCCATCGGTAGTGCTGCGATTCACGGACACCGCCCGGAGATTGGCATGCAGGGAACCCATTCCCGGCATACCGTGTACAGGTCGTCGAATAGCAACGGGTGGACTGCAGCGCTGCCGCTGCCGGGCGGATGAGCGGGGACTGAGACACCGCGCTACATCGCATATCGTGCATCGTCAACGATCACGTTCTAGCCTGCCGCACCAGTGTCATAGCGAATCCGGGGATCGAGCCACGCATAGGCGATATCGGCGAGCAGATTGGCCAGCAAGACAGCGATAGAGGAGAGGATCAACATCCCCTGCAGGGTGACGAAGTCCGTCTCGAATAGCGAACCAACCCCGTTATAGCCGAACGCCGTCTCCACCACGATGACGCCGCTGATCAAAGCGGGGATATACAGTCCCAGATTGGTGATCACCGGCAGGAGGGCATTGCGGAAGGCATGCTTGAAGATGATCAGGCGGCGGGGCACGCCCTTGGCTTTGGCGGTGCGCATATAGTCCTGGTGCAGCACCTGCAGCATGGCGCCCCGCATGAACCGGCTGTCGATAGCGATGCCGCCGACGGCCAGCACAAACGCCGGCAAGATCAGGTGACGCAGCGTATCGCCGAGGATGTAGCCGGGATCGGCGGCCAGCATCGCGCGCCACTGTGCACTCATAATCGGCGGCAGGATCGGATCGGTGCTGCCGGAATAGGGAAACCAGCCGAGATTCTGGGAGAGATACACCAGCAGTACCGCGGCCAGTACCGCCGCCGGCACGGAGACGAAGAAGTAGGTGATGAAGGTCAGGACCTGATCGAAGCGGGAGTATCGTTTGATCGCGGCCAGCATGCCCAGCGGGATGGCCACCAGTTGCTGGATGGTCAGGGCGACGCTGACCAGCAGAATGGTGGCGGGAAGCTGTTCGGCGATCAGCGTATTGACCGGTGTGCCGTCGGTACTGACCCCAAAGTTGAGATGGATCAGATTGGAGACATAGCTGAGGTATTGAGTGGTGATCGGCTGATCGAGCTTCAGGAGCTCGGCGCAACCGAACGAGGAGTAGCAGGTCGAGTTCGGCTGATAGCGCACCAGCAGGAAGAAAAGGACCGACATCAGTGCCACCATGAACACCGTCTGGAACAGTCGCCGAATGATGTAGGTGGTCATGAACGGGACAGGCCCTCAGGGTTGCACTGGCTTACATACATCATGATCTCCCTCACGCCCCGGCGAAGGTGGGCACGGCGGAGCCGGCCCCTACGCCTACCGCAGGATATGGTATGGCCTTGCGCGTCAACCTGCCATCACAACCCATATTCATCAAACCGCTCCTGCAACGTAGCGATCGTGCGCAACAGCTGCTTGCGTACGGCCGCCTCGCTCCTGCCCACGGTGGCGGCGATCTCGGCGATCGACAATCGGGCAGCGAACCGCAGCGCAATCAGCTCACGCCGGTCGGGACTCAGATCGTCCAGGGCCAGGCGCAAAATCTCGACGGTTTCCCGGCGCAGCACCACATTCTCCGGACCGGGACCGGGAAAGGCGACCACGCCCTCGGGCACGTAATCCCAGGGAATGCTCGGCGGGGCACCGCGGCGATGCGAATCGGCGGCAGCATTGTGGGCAATGCGGAAGAGCCAGGCGGCAAAGGAGCGAGGATGGCGGTGACGAAAGGACGGCAGATTCTCCACCGCCCGCAGAAAGACGATCTGCAGCAGCTCGGCGGCGGCGTCGGCCGAGGTGGAGCGGGAGAGCAGATACTGGAACACCCGTGGCGCGTAGCGATCGTAGAGCGGTGCAAAGGCAGCCGGATCGAGCTGTGCCCTCGCGATGATCGCGGCCTCGTCCGCTGCGTCCTCACCTGGCGTTGTGTGCTGCCACATCGGTCCCGTCCCTCATCGCTGTCTAAACCAGCCACGGAGCCTGACTACCTCACGATAGCCCCACCACATATAGAGACGCGCAAATAGAAAAAATGGGACACTCGGGTTCGCCAGGGATCCCGCCGCCCCGATGGCGACTGGCCCGGTGCCGTAGTCGCACGCCTTGTACGTGCCGTTGCCGCACCCACACCATCCAACCCTTCTTCCGCGTAGGATCTCTCGGCCGCTGGCGGCTCCGGCTCACTCCGGTCGCCAGGCCGCTGCGCTTGCGTCCGGAAGGTGGTTTGGTGCCCACGAGGGGCACCGCTACGACGGGACGGGCGGTTACTGGCCGCTCGAAGGCGGCAGGCGTGGTGAAGCGTACCTCGTCTACTTCACATGCTTCATGATCTGCTTGATAGGGGAGCGATACGAGTTTGTAGAATTCATGGTAAACTACAGAGCGAGATACCGGCCAAATTACCCCGGTAACTACGCTTTTGATCCGCGGCTCAT
This sequence comes from uncultured Chloroflexia bacterium, assembly GCA_963731225.1. Taxonomy (GTDB): domain Bacteria; phylum Chloroflexota; class UBA5177; order UBA5177; family UBA5177; genus CAVSUG01. Next base: position 539,986 of record CAVSUG010000002.1, on the reverse strand, counting down.
GGAGGCGTTTCTCAGATGGCAGTCAGAATACCCGATCCCGTTCAACTGGAGCGCGAAGCGGTCACTTACCCGCCTAGCCGCGTGGTGGAATACCTCCAGCAAGTCCTCACGCGACGAGTTGTTGCCTATCTCGCTGGTCTCAACGATACAAAAATGGTCTCGGCCTGGGCGCGCGGCGAGGCAGAGCCCCGCCCGGCAGCGACGATGCGGCTTCGTTATGGGTATCATGCTGCCCGGATCGTCGCTGAGGCGTACGACGAGGAAACCGCGCGATCATGGTTCTTCGGCTCGAACCACCTACTCGATGAGGAGGCGCCGGCCTATGTGCTGCGGCATGCCCGCAGCCTGGACGACGTTCGTCTGATCATTCCTGCTGCACGCAGCTTCGGGGGTAGCGCAGGCTGACAACTCGACCGCGCCGCGTATGGCGGCTGGGCCATCGCAGCGGGCCACTCGAGTACGTCCCCTGGCGGTTCCAACGGTGGCAGCACCGCTTCGATGATCCCAGCATCGGTACCGAACTCTTTATACCGCCGTCGAGAGAATCTCTGCTCAACCAATATGGGGTGAAGCACCTCGATATTAGCGACATTCAAAGCACACAACGCTTGGTGACTCAGCAGATCGGTCGCTCGTTGTACGAGGATGGCGCCGTCGGCGTGCTCTATAGGTCCAACCGAGATGACCTCCAGTGCTGCGCACTCTTTGAAGGAGCTACCCGTCTCCGCCCCACGGACGTCCAACACTCGCTGACCGAGGACCTGCCCGATCTGCCCGCTGTTTGTTCGGAGTACGATCTCGTGCTGCGCCGAAGGTAATTTTCACGACGTTGGACGGCAGAGCGAAACATTCCATGATCTCAGATAGTACGGTTATAGAGCCGTTGCGGGAAGCGCCGCCCCAATTCCCATGCGCCAGCCGGGGGCAGTTGCCTCGCACCAGCTACTTCACATGCTTCATGATCTGGTTGATGACCGACCGTCCGCAGACACTCGCCGGCTTCTTACCATCGGCGTGGCAGATCAGCGCGGTGATGACGTTCGCCTCGCCATTGATGTCGGGGGCCAACGATGGATAGCTCGTGGCCGGTATTGTTTCGAATGCCGGTATGCTTGGTGTCCCCCCGGTGATCAGCGCGTGCTGTACCTGGTCGAAGGTCAGCGTGAGGAAATAGTAATTGCCGGGCGCCCGGCCCTTTACAGGAGGAACCGGTCTGGCCGCGCACCCGGGGCGGAAATCAGGTCGGCCTCGAAACCGACCTGGGTGGTCGTCTGGAGATAGCCGCCAATCGATACCAGCGGGAAGTGATGCGACGCGAGATTGGGCGACATGGCATTGATGGAGAGCTCGCTGGGATCGATGGACGCGCCAATGGCGTTGATGCTGTTCCCGCTCTTGAAGCGAACATAGCGATTGAACAGCTTCGCTTCGATTGAATCGAGTCGCTGACCCAGGTGCCCCCTGGCATCGATCACGTCGCGGGACACGAAGACCACGTACCGGCTACGGTAATGAGCATGACTCCAGTCAAATGTGGGCAGAGTGCAGGGAGTGGTCTTCTGAGGGATGCCGCCACCGTATAGCCTAGTACTGCGGCTTCCCACATACCGGTCGGGCGGGCACAAGATTGCTAAACGTGCCGAACTGCTCCAATGCCTTGATCACTGGCCAGCGTTCCCAGTCGGAGTCCGGGTCACCGAGCCATGCTGTCCCGATCCATAGCAGCTCGGGCAGTCCGTGCGAGCGCAGATCTGGTCCAGTCTTCTGGAATCCGCTCAAGGGGAAATAGGGATTGGCAGAGAACGTATTGGTGGGCGGACCGAGGTTGGGGTTCGTGCTGGCGGCCATGGCCGGCAGGGCTCCAACGACTAGCGTGACTTGACGATGAGTGTAGTCATACACCTGACGGTAGGCGGGTTCTCCCGTCACGCGAGTCTCGAGTTTGCGATCGGGCCCGGCTGGCAGTCTTGGTGGTAGCGAACTCACGTGCATCGTATCCTCCTATGCCGTGAGAAAGTGCGTATCACCTACTAAATAAAGACGCGGAGGTCGTCTAAATGGGACACGGCGACCCGAGAGAAAATGCGGCGCACTGTGCGCACGTCGTCACGGGCCAGACGCTGCCCTGGTAACTCGGAGTAGGGAGCCTGAAGGACTAAGGTCCTCCTGCAAATGTGACCCTCGCCTCTTGCGCACTCACGTGCTCCGGCCAACGATTGGGGTACGTCATCCCCCAGTCCGATGGCGCACAGCGATTCACGCGTCTCGTCCTGGCGCTGAGGAACGGAGGTTCCTCGGTGATTCTACCCGCCACCGCCTTCGTCTTGACTACCGGCCTTGGCGCCGTCTTTCTCGCTAGCGCTATCCCGAAGCTGCGGCGACCGAAGAGCGTTTGCCGGTAGGGATCGAGTATCTGCTGCTCCGATGCGACTCCCCGCGCCTGTATGGTTCGGTCGCGCACCGCCTTGTGCGTGCCGTCTGCCGCACCCGGTATCCGGCTACTTGTCGCGAGTGCACCTTCGGAGGCAGGTGATCGATGACGTAGCAGACACCATCCAACCAAGCTTCTTCCGCGGCGACTCGCATTCACAGGCCGCTATGGCGCGTCGGAGGCATGGCAGAGAGGAGAGACTAATGCACAAGCTTTATAACACGATGCTGAGCCGGCTCACTCCGGTCCGTCCAGGCCGGGCTTCTTGGTGCAGCCGGAAGCTGGTGGTGGCCAGCGGGGCACCGCTGCCGGACTCGGGCCAGGGAGGTTCTCGCCGACTCGGCTGCTGTCCGAATTGTTTCGGTGGTTGTATCAACCCGGCGCCCGGGAGCCTCGACTGTGTATCGGGCAATCCTACCTGCTGTCGGATGAACGGTTGGTACTACTCGTACACGCCGTGTGAGGGATGCCTCGTAGGCCAGTTCCAGTGCTGCAGCGGCTCGACAGACTGTGCGGGTCCGCTTGGAACATGCGGGTTTGCGCCGGTGCATCGCGGCTAGCTTCTAAGTTCTGTTCATCGACTGGTCTGAAAGGTCCGGGGCATGCTTGCCGAGCGTTCCCCGGCTCCCATTCACACGCTATCAGATCCTGGCAATCTCGCTCTGAATGAACACCACGGCGTACATGACCGCGATGACATACACGCTGGTATATGCTATCGCCGCCGCACGAAAAATCGCTTCATAGCGCCGGAAGAGGAAGAGCCCAGCCCAGATGCTGGCAAAGACTGCGACGCCGACCGCAACCCAGATCTCCGGGGAGCCCAGCCCCGAGATCGCCAGCACCCAGCTCGGCGGGTTCGCGGCGTGAACGCCAAACACCTCAACGATGACGACGGCAACCACAAGGGCGTATAGTAGCCAGCGAACCGATCGCGGTGCCAGCCAACCGATGGGCAACCAGAGCAGAGTCATGAGCAGCAACAGCACAAAGTTGACGATTGCAATCGCGATGCCGCCGGCCAGGGAGCCAACCAGTACCAGCCCTATATTCGCCCACAGATTGCCGATGTTCAGGCCCAATCGAGCGCGCAGATCAGGCTTGCTGGCGTAGGCATGAAAACTGCTGGCCTCCAGGTATGTCGGGGCTTTCGCGTACTCGCTCCCAGATGACCACCGGCTGCCCGTTCACGTGCCGGCGTACGGAATCGAGGAGCTGCCGTTGCCATCGTAGTTGACGCGTTAGGGTGCGCCTACGTAGTTGCCCTGGCCATCAAATGCCTGCATCCACGTGACCGAGCCAACGCCGCCGTCGAGATTGGCGCCGGTGAAGTACAGCTGGCACAACCCCGACGAGGCAACAGCGCCAGAGAGACTGCACTCGCCGGGCCGGCATCGAAGCCCAATGGGGCAGGGATAGGAGCTAGTAACGTGCGACCGCTGCGGCTCCAGTGCGCCAGATTGGCGGCGTCGCCGCCATCGATTCCGCCCTCAAAGACCGCCCAGACGCTGCCGTCAGGCGCGCGCTTCATATCCACGACCCAGCGGGTGGGGACCCAACCGTGTTGCGTATCCTGGCACTTGTAACACATGTCGTCGATCGTCTGTTTCGGAGACGCCGGTACGCCCTGCGGTGTGAAGCGCTGGAACCGCCAGTACCAGTTGTTCACCTTCGACCACTCGTCGAGGTAAGCACATCCAGCTTCCCGCTGCCGTCCACCACCCCGCGCGGATAGAAGCCGTACACCGGAGTTGCGCCGATCAGCCGCAGCACCGCCGACGTCTGACCATTGCGCACATAGGCCAGATAGATCTGGAACTCGGCGGCTTGCGTGCTGCGCTTCTGCCACTGGAAGAGGACATCAAACCCATTGGGAGCGGGAGTCACATACGGATGATCGACCAGACCGTTGCCGAGCAGTAGGGGAGAAGGCTGGACCGCATGTTTGCCGCCGTACTCCGCCATCAACTTCGTCCTATCAGCATTGATCCAAGCACCCAGCGTCCAACCATGGTGACTGGCCAGCGATGGTTCGCCGCCGCTTCGCGCTACCTGTCGTCGACGGAGTGCGTGTCCATCTTCTACCACCGTCGTAAACGCGATACCGCCGGACGGGTCAACGCTGAGCAGGACCAGCCGCTATGTGGTAGCAGGTGAGCGCCGTAGTCGTCCTGGCCCTGCATGGCGATGAGCCCTCTGACGCGTTAAAGTGCACCGGATAACGTAGCCGGTGAATGGCCGTAGAGAAAGACCACCATGAGCAGAGGATCGCAATCAGCCGTCGCAGGAGCCGCAGCGCTACCGGTAGCCGCTCGATGCCGAGCAGAAGCCGGCTGACTGACATCGCCACCACGCCGAGCGGCGCAATCGCCCGACTGAGCGGCGCAGGAATCGGAATCCTCGGCGCTGGGCGTTCGGCAGCCAGGCACTCCACGAGCGGTCGCTCTCCGCCGGCGAGCGCCCAGCCCAGGTCATGCGCCCGGAGTGGTCGCAGCGCGCCCGTCCTGTTCCAGGTGACAGCGAGCCGCTGTGCCGCCCCAGTCGCGGCTCGGCGTACGATGCGACGAAGCACTCGTCGCCACCAGCGCGGCGGTTTCTCCTGCCAGTCAATTAAGGCGTCGGCACTGGTGGTATCAAACGCATCTCTCAAGCCGTCACCGAGGAAGTTCACCGAGATGATCATCAGGAGGAGGAATACCCCAGTGATCCATCACCACTACCCACCAGTTCGGGCTCTCGTAGGTGATCGTTTGTCGCCATGGCCCGAATCCGGTACAAATTGGCCGCGGTGAGCAGGAAGATGGCGACGTTCAGGTGTAGGAAACGATGATGATGTCGAGCGCGTTGGGGATCATATGCCGGAACATGATGCCCAGGTCGCTTGCTCCCAGCGCCCTGGCCGCTTCGGCAAACTCCCGCTGGCGGAAGCTCAGGATATAGCTCCTGACCAATCGCGCCACGCCTGCCCAGCCCACAATGCCAAAGAGCAGGCACACGTCTGGTCACTGGCGCCGGTGACATAGTATGTCCCGAGCAGCGCGATGAAGGCAAGAGCGGCACGGTGAGAAAGGCATCGGTGAGCCGCATCAGGACGGTATCGACGAACCTGCCAAAGTAGCCGGCGATCGAGCCGATAATCACGCCGATGACGCTGGCGATCAGGCCGCCAAGGAAACCGATGATCAGGGGCTGGTCGAGCGCCATTGAGCACATAGCCCGAGACCGGTTGGTATTGGTGTCGGTGCCGAAGATGCGATCCAGCGAGAGCGGCCAGAGTTGCGGCGGCTGGCCGCGGTTGTAATGCTGGATGAAGTCGTCTTGCGTCTTCAGGTCGGCGGCGCGACCTGAGACCGATGATGGCGAAGATCACCATGCCCAGGAGGATCCAGGCGCCAATCACCGCCAACTTGTGACGCCGGAACCGTCGCCAGACCAGTCCCCACTGGCCGATCTGCTCGACCCGTACCTCGTAGGTATCGGTCTGCGGTTGAATGACGTTTAGGTTGGCATCCGTGATCAGCGTCCAGTCTTAGTGGCTCTCGCTTCGCAGCGTACCTGCGGGATCTGCGTGAAGTACTCGGTCGGCGGTCTGCGGCTCGCCATCTCTGTGGGAGTGCACACCGTTCCTTTCTTGTTAAGACGCAGAAACCGGCAAACTGGGACGTTCCAGCTCGAAAGAGAGTATCGGCGGTCCCAATGTACATTGTCCTTACGGCGCGATTGCACGTTGCGCCGCAGTACACGACACGCGAAGTACACAAAGTCCTCCTCAAAACGGGACTTCCGCCTTACCGCAGCCCGCCATCAGCTTGGGACAATAGGAGTGCGTCATTCCCCCTGCTCGATGACGCATAGCGATTACGCGTCCCGTCCTGCGCGCTGAGGAACGGTGGTTCCTCGGTGATTCTACCCACCCTCACTCTCATTCTGACCACCGGTCTTGGCGCAGTCCTTCTGGCCAGCGCTATCCCGTAGCTGCGCCGTCCAAAGAGCTTCGTGCTGGTGGTGATCGAGTACCAAGGCGCTCCCTGGCGCACTGCGAGGCTGGTTGCGTGTACTCTGCCGCCGTAGAGCTCGGCGTCGCCTGCCTGCTGCTGCTCTGCGTCTACCGCTCGCCTTTGCGTAGCGGTGCTGCTCTCGCAGCTCGCCTTCATCGTCGGCATTGCCGTCAATCTGGCGCGTGGCCGCCGTATCTCCTGCGTCTGCTTTGCAAACATCGGACGGTTCCATGGCCCTTGCTTCTCCAGGACACCGTCCTGATATGTGCCGCCTCGCTCCGCGTAGTTCTGAGTCGTCCCGAAGGCATGGTGGCGTCCTGGTCGGTGACACCGCTGACCGATACGTCTTCCGGCCGCCCTGTTCTTAGCCTCCTGGCGTGCGCGTCAGTGCTGGGGCTCGTAGGCTTCCAGACACTTGCAAAGTGTACTGCACCCGTGAGTGAGGCGCGCGCCTTACCTAATACCCTCTGGCCCCATATACGTCACACCGTACACCGCACACGAAGGAGTAGCTAAATGTCGGTTGCGTTCTTTGTCAGTTACATCGCCCTCTGGCCCTGGTTCTCGCTCTGGCCACCTTCCTGGTGGGAACCATGCGGAGCCTGGCCGAGTCGCGGCGAGCCACGTCGCTGCTCCCTCGGTCAAGTACGATGGCCCAGCGATTGGATCATCGCTACCCGGAATCCTGGTAAGCCCGGTGAATGGCCGGCCCCACAGTCTGCTCACTGAGTACCAAGGTCCTCGCGGCATGCTCCTCGCCATGCTCTCCCCGCTCTGTGAGAGTTGCCAGTACCTCGCCAGCACACTCAATGCCCTGCATCGCCTCTACGGTGATCGGTGGGAGTCGTTGCCGTGCTGCACGCAGTGCCGGCGTAGGACGGTCCTTCCTGGTATGTTCCCGCTCACCTGTCCAACTATCCTCGATGACAGCGGCGAAGTGACCCGCCTGCTCTTGGCGTGGTGAACAAACCATCGGGATTGCTGTATGACGCATCTGGTGTGCTGATCACGAAGGCGATCTTGATCCACGAGTACATCGTAAAGGAGGTGATGGATGACGTAACTAACCAGCAATGGCGCTCGATCCGACGACGAGCATCTCGTTACACATCGTCATGTCGCGTCGGAGGCATCACAGAAAGGAGAGAGCCATGGACAGGATTTACGACGCTGTGCTGGTAAGTTCTCCGGTCCCAGTTCCAGACGAAGCTTCCTGAGCACAATGGCAAGCTAGCGCTGCTGTGGCGATCGCTGCTGACTGGGCACAAATGCGTACTCGCTGACTGCGGCTGCTGCCCGAACTGCGGAACGGCTGCATCAATCCCGACCCAAGCAACCTCATCTTGTACGCTCTGGAACCCTACCTCGCTGCCCGAGTTCGCACTAGTTACTACTCGTACACACCGTGCCAGGCTGTATCGTCTACCAGTGCACACAGTACTGCTGCAGCGGTTCCATTAGCTGTTCCGCCACACCAGAACTGTATCCAGGACAAAGTATTCCGCGGCTAGCCGGCGCCTGCTTACCCTGCCGTGCGGGATGCTTGACCGAGCATCCCCCAATTCATGTTCCATGCTGTCACTTCACCGATCTCAAATCGACCGTTGACTCGTCCGCAGACATTCGCCGGTTTCTTGCCGTCGGCATGGCAGATCAGCGCGGTGATGATATTCGCTTCCCCGTTGACGTCGGATACCAGCGAAGGAAAAGTTGACGCAGCGAGATTGTAGTAAGCCGGTACACTGGGCGCCTTGCCCGTAATCAGGGCATCGCGCACGGCGTTAAAGCTCAGCGGCCTAAAGTAGTAGGTCGCTGGTAACCCTTTGGCTCCCGGACCACTTCCCGCGCCCTCTGTGTCAGACCCGCTGAGTGGCGGGGCCATATCGCCGGAGAACGAAGTTTGCGTAACAGTCTGCAGGTAACCGTCGACAGACAGCAGGGGGAAATAATGCTGCGGGACACCCAGTGACGGGTAGGTGAAGATAGAGGACCCAACAGCTCCAGCCGAGTTCCCCGGTTGCTGGCGCACGTAGCGATCGAAGAGCCCCGATTCCACCGAGTCAAGCATCTGGAAAAGCCGCCCCCTTCCGTCGATTACATCTCTATGCCGGAACACAACGTACGGACTGAAGTAGTGGGCGCGGGTCCAGTCCGGGGTGGCGAGGCTGCATGGACTTGCATATACGTAACCGTTGCCGCCATTTCCGACTATTGCTCTGTACTTGCCGCAGGTGGGTCGGGCGGCGACGATCCCCGATAGCGTGCCGAACTGTTGCAGCGCTTTGATCACCGGCCAGCGTTCCCAATCGGATGAAGCATCTCCCGGCCAGGCGGTACCGATCCAGAGGAGTTCAGGCACACCATGCGAACGCAAAAACGGGCCCGTCTTGTGGAAACCACTCAAGGGGAAATAGGGGTTGGATGAAGTCGAATTGGTGGGTTTACCCAGGTTGAAGATGGTGGTGGCAGCGATTGCTAGCGATGCGCATACTGCCAGGACAGCAACGATCGACACTGGAACGCCGAGCCGCCAGCGCAACCGGGAAGTGTGGAGTCCTCGCCCGCGCAGCAAAAGACGGCGGCGGGAGCGACTCTGACGCGCTCGTCGAGTCGACAGTGAAAGCAGCGTGTGCCGCGCCTCCGGCGGCAGCGAGATCAGACCGCGCTCGACCACGGAATGGGCGGCGTCGAGCTGCCGCAGCAGGCGTCGTCGCCGGCCGTCATGCTGGCCGTCGAGGAGGTCGTCATGAAAATCACTCTCGTCGCGGCCGGAATCCATCGTCATTGCGTTCTCCCAGAGAGTGATTGAGTGCCGGCCCAGGCCGCCGCGACCACCATGGCGCGACGGGCACGGTCGAACCCATTACTGCCCCTATCTATTAAGACGCCGAAAACGCCGAAATGGGACACTTCTACAATCCTCGCGGTGTCAGCATCCCTGGCGGAAACCCATCCTTTGTGCCGGCACATTATCATGTGGTGCGTCAACTAACCATCAACCGAGAACTTCACGAGGTCAAATGCCATGGCGCTTGCACGACCGAAGCTCACTCTCGAAGAATTCCTCCAGCTCCCAGAGGAGGAACCGGCGCTCGAATACATCGACGGAGAGGTGACGCAGAAGACGGCGGCAATGGGACAGCATGGCGTGTTGCAGCTCGAGCTAGGACACCACATTTTGCGGGCGGCCAATCGAGGGAAACGTGCTATTGTTGCCACCGAAGTTCGCGGCACCTACGCCGGCTCGTCGCGGGTCCCTGATATCGCCGTGTATCGTTGGGACCGGTTTCCCCGTGACGAACGCGGACGGGTAGCAAATAGGGTGATGGACCCTCCAGACATTGCTATCGAAATCGTATCACCCGGTCAGAGCGTGGCCGGGCTTACTCGTCGATGTCTTCAGTTTGTCGAGGACGGCGTGGGTCTGGCCCTGATCGTCGATCCCGATGATGACTCGGTGCTTACCTTCCGCGCCGGAGAGCCAACGCTGGTCTGGCGCGATGCGGACCGCATCGATTTCAGTCCGTTACTGCCCGATTTCAATCTGACGGTGAAGAGGCTGTTTGCGACGCTGTCGCGCTGAATCCGGATTGGAGTTGGTGCGATCTGGTTCGGGGTACGGGCGGTCCCGCTGCGGCGGCGGCGGGCCACTGCTTCGCTTCGCTGCGCGGGCCCGACCCTACGAATGGTAGCGGTCTCCCATGCACTGCTTCGCTGCGCGGGCCCGCCCTACGAACGTTAGCCGGTTTATGGGTGCAAGGGCCACGCCTCCCATCAGCGATTCGCGCGTGTACGCCCTTCGTCCGTTCGCGGACCGGCGGCATTCGGGCCTGGGGGCGAGTCTGGTTGCCGGGAGGTTAACGCCCTAAAGGGACTATGCTACGGCGGCGTGGGACCAGCGGACGCTATTCGTCTACCGCCGGTGATCGTTTTTCATTCCAATGTGGTGCCGCCGTGCAACATCCGTGATCAGACCACTGAGGTGCGTTGTGACGGGGCCGGCAGTTACCTCAGGTGTGCATCGCTTCGGCCAGCAGCTTGGCTACTTCCGGACGGGAGAACTGCGGCGGCGGGAGCTCGCCGGCGCGCAGCATGGCCCGCACCTGGGTGCCGCTCAAGATGACGCGGGCCTCCGGACCGTGGGGACAGGTCTTTTCGGTGGCCATATTGCCGCAGGCGTTGCAGAAGAACGAGTTCTCGAAGAACAGCGGCTGAATGCCCAGCTCGCCCGGCTCGAACTCGGAGAAGATGTGCTGCGCGTCGTACGGACCGTAGTAGTTGCCCACCCCGGCATGGTCGCGACCGACGATGAAGTGCGTGCAGCCGAAGTTCTTGCGGATCAGCGCGTGAAAAATGGCTTCCCGCGGACCGCCGTAGCGCATCGCTGCCGGATTGACCGCCAGCAGCACTCGATCCGCCGGATAGTAGTTGGCCAGCAGCACCTCGTAGGAGCGCATGCGGATATCGGCCGGGACATCATCCGACTTGGTCGCGCCGACCAGCGGATGCAGGAGAAGCCCATCGACGATTTCCAGGGCGCACTTCTGCAGATATTCGTGCGCGCGATGCACCGGATTCCGCGTCTGGAAGCCGACAATCGTCCGCCACTGCGTTCCGCGAAGACTGCTTCGGGTCTCTGCCGGCGTGAGTCGGTAGCTCGGGGAACGGCAGCGTCGGCAGCGCGCCGAAGACCGAGACCGGGCCGCCGACGAGCCGTATCGCCCTCGGCGTCAGGACGGCGGCCACGCCCGGGATGCGCCTCCTCGGTTGTGCGGTAGACCTTCTGCGGCCTCGTTCGCTTGTCGCGCTCGAAGATGATCCTCGACCTCGAGGACCGCGAATGGCCGGCCCGCCGATGTCAGCGCCATGCTGTCGCCCGGCCTCGGTGCCGTCGGCGTCCGCACCGATCAGCGAAAGCGTGATCGGAATCGTCCACGGCAGGCCGTTGGCCAGCCGCATGCGTCTCGACTACGGACTCGTAGTCGGCCTGGTCATGAAGCCGGTCAGCGGGCTGTACCCGCCGATCGCGAGCATTTCGACGTCGGACAGCTCGCGCTCGCTGAGTTCGATCGCGCGGCAGCGCTCGCAGCCTCTTCGGCCAGCCGCTCGGCTTCCTGCGCCGGTTACAAAGCGGTCGATCAGCGTGCCGCCGTGCGGCACCGAGCCAAACGTCTGGCCATGGGTCGCTTCTACTGCCACCATTTACAGATACCCCCATCCTTTGAGCTTGTCTTTGATTTGTTGTTCCTCGTCCTCCGACAGAAAGCTTTGCGCGCTCTGCCGGTCCAGTGCCAGATCGACGCGATCTGCACCGGTCGTCCGTCGTCAAACATCTCGGTGAGGACGCGGCCGTCCATATCCGATGGCACCGCCAGTCCCATGGCGTGCAGGATCGTCGGCGGCACGTCGATCAGCTTGCGCGTTCTCAAGTCGCTTGCCGGCGCGATGCCCGGTCCCGGGCGAGGAAGATGCCCTTTCATCGTGCGAACCGGGAACCTGCACCAGTTCGTCGAACGGCACCTTCCCGACGATCGGGCCCTGCGCCAGCGGTCCCTCCTTGTACATGTCATGGCACCAGACGATGATGTCGGGCGCGCGCTCGACAAACTCGCCATGGTACAGGTCTTCGCGCTTGTATACCTGCCTGACGACGGTTTCGCCGGTCGTCGGATCAGCGAAGTCGGCCACGTCGCGCATGATTGCGATCGCGCAGCGCCTCGTACTCCTCCGGCGGCACGGTGCCCTGCGGCTGCCGGCCCTGCACGTTGATGACGATGCCGGCCAGTGGCGGGCACTTCATCGGGAAGTGGTACGCCTGGGTCCGGGCGAAGTCGATCTGCTGGAGGCCCTGCCACATCGAGCTGCAGGCCGCCCTGGACGCCTTTCGGCGCGCGCGGCGCAGCATGGAGCGCACCCGCGCCGGCAGCAACTTGCTGATTCAGCGCGTAGATGCGCTCCCTTCAGCGACTTCGTCTCTTCCTTCGGACGTCGAGCAAGCCCTTGGTCGCCAGCCAGACGTTGAGATTGAACTGGCGCGGCGGCGTGATGTTGCCGCCGTGGTCGGAGATCACGAAGACCGTGTCTTCTGGGCCCAGATCGGCCGAGCGTTTCGCCCAGCGCCGCGTCCATCTTGCGGTAGAAGCGGTTGATCAGATCGCCCCAGCGTTGCAGCCTCGTCGGCGTCGTAGGCCGGTGTGCGCTGGTCGACATACCTCATGAAGAAGTGGTGAATTGGATCGGGTACGCGGTGGACCACCATGAAGAGGTCGGACTGCTCGCCGCGCATGATTCGTTGATCAGATCGGACATGCGGTCCATCTGGGCGTCGAGACTTCCACCTGCTGCTCGATCGTGAGCAGCCGGAAGTCCGCCTTCGTCGTCCGGTCGACACCGCCGACGAGCTCCTGGCGCTGGAGATCAGCAGGGTAGAACGAGTCGGCGTTGTCCCCGGTGTGGGGAAGCCAGAGACCATGATGCCGTTGATCGGCCAGGCCGGATATGTCATGGGCACCCGAACCGCGGCACCGTCCCGCCCATCCGCCCGACGATATCGAAGATCGTCTGGCCGGAGAAGTAGCGCGAATTGGCGGTGCGGCCCACGTAGGTAGTAGCTCAGCGCGTCGTAGTCCTGGAACATGTACACGCCGTGCTTGCCGGAGTTCTTTCCGGTCATGAACGTCACCCAGGCAGCCGCACTCTGAAAGGGAATCGTCAGGACATCAGTTCGCCGTGCGAGCCTTCTCGCATGAGCCGCTCGAAGTTCGGGCATCTCGCCCGCTGGACCAGAGGCTGGAGGAATCGCCAGGTGGCGCCGTCGAACCCAATGACGTACACTCGCCGCATCGCTAGCCTTCCCTCCGAGATCGCCTGCGTCATGGAGCTCCGGGAGTGCCCCTGTTCGCGTCGCCATTCTGTCGCTGGATCATGCGAGCACCGACCGTCCGTCCACATCTTCGGGCAGTCGAGCCTCATCAGCGGCACAGGCGGTGGGCAGTACATCGTGAACCGACGCGTGGTCGACCGTGATCTTATGCCCTCGAATGAACAGGGTGCGTTGTCGTATTTGTGCATGCCGACCAGCTTCCGTTCGCCGGTGAGGCGTGTCGATTCGAAGGTCCCTTGATGTCGTATCCATCGTGGCCGCATGACCAGGAGATCCGGCGCCTTGTCTCGCCAGGGCCCTTGTAGATCTCGTCGGCGCGATAGATCTTGCGAGAGGATGACCTCGCCGACTGTCGGGATCGCGAAGGCGCGGCCAGGTCGGCGACCAGTTCGTCGATCAGGGCAGGCTCTCAGCCGGCTGCACGGTCCCGCCAGGTTCCCGGCCGCGAGATTGAGGTAAATCCGACCGGGGTCGAGGCTGAAGGCCCGGGTCGAGCGGTCGATGGCCATCGAGCTTCCTGCTCGGCGCCGGGCCGGAAGGAGAGATAGCCGTTCCTCCAGCCAGACATTGAGGTAGACCTCTCGCTTGAGGGTGGTGAACCCGTGGTCAGAGAGGATGATCAGTTCATCGTCGGCGTAGAGCTTGCGCGAGAATCTTCCGGCCAGCGCGTCGATCTGCCGGTAGGCGTCGAGGAACTTCGGAGCCGTACTTCGGATCGTTCTTCCTCCATGTACTGCCACATGAAGTGGTGCAGCCGGTCGGTCTCCATGAAGACGACCATGAAGAGGTCCCAGCTCCTGTTCCATGAGGTGCATGACCGCCTCGGCGCGCTTCTTCGGCGGTGATCTTGAAGTCCTCGAGAAACGCGTCGAGCGACTGCCGAGCGACCCACGGATCGGTATCGATGCGGTAGCCGATTGTTCGAGCTCGGGCAGGAACGGGCTGGGTACACGGCCTTGTCCAGCGCCGGCGCCAGGAAGTCGGAGACCACGATGCCGTTGATGCGCTGCGGCGGGTAGCTCAGCGGCACGTTGATCGCGATAGCGCGGCGACCGGCATCGCTCACCAGCTCCCAGATCGTCTTGGCGCGCACGTGCGTCGCCGTCATGATTTCGATCGTGTTGGTGCCCGGCTTGCGATCGACGAACCCATAGATGCCGTGTTTGCCCGGGTTCTTCCCGGTGTTGATCGAGGTCCAGGCCACTGCCGAACATCCGGCAGCGACGAGTTCATCTCGACCGCCGCCCTGTCTCGAAGATGCGGGCCAGATTGGGCAGGTCGCCGCGTGCATCAGTCGCGGAGGAGCGGCAAGGGCGAGCCGTCGAGGCCAAGAATAAACAGGCGCGGCGACTTCGACGAACGAAAGAAGCGCATTCACCAGCCCTCAAGTCCGCAACATGGCGCCCACGATCGCAGACGTCGAGCCAGGACGCGCGGGACCGACGAGATTATCCCGTCTGGGGCTGAGAATGGCTCACAAACACCGGTGATTATCGTGGACGTCGACCGAGCTAAAATCGTGCTGGCGCGCGTATCAACTCTCGAACGGGGTTGGAACGCGGGCTCAACCTGTGTGCGTGAATCGAAAGGATTACTCATGCCCACTCGCGTGGCAATCAATGGATTCGGGCGTATCGGCCGGCAGGCGTTCAAAGTGGCGTCCCAGGTACCCGGAGACTCGAGAGTCGTGGCCATCAACGACATCGGCGATGTCGCGAACATGGCCTATCTGCTGAAGCACGACACGGTCCATCGGGTCGACCATGCAGACCGTGATCGCCGACGGCGACGACCTCGTCGTCGACGGCAAGCGATTTCCCGTGCTGGAAGTCACCGATCCCGCGCAACTGCCGTGGAAGGACCTCGGTGTCGATGTCGTCATCGAGTCCACCGGCCGCTTCACCAAACGCGAGCAGGCCGAGGCGCACCTCGAAGCGGGGGCGAAGGCGTCGTCATCTCCGCGCCGGCCAAAGGCGCGCCGTCATTCGTCCTCGGGGTCAACGAGGCCGAGTACGATCCCGAGCGAGACACCATCATCTCGAACGCCTCCTGCACCACCAACTCGATCACTCCGGTGATGGCGGTTCTGGACGAGAAGTTCGGCGTGGCCAAGGCGCTCATGACCACGGTCCACTCGTACACCGCGGACCAGCGACTGGTCGACAGTCCGCACTCCGACTTGCGGCGCGGCCGCGCCGCCGCACAGAACATCGTGCCGACCAGCACCGGCGCCGCCGTCGCGGCTACCGAGGCTCTGCCGCAATTGAAAGGCATGTTTGACGGCGTGTCGCTGCGCGTGCCGACGCTCGACGTGTCACTCTCCGATCTCACCGTGTTGCTGAAGACGCAGGACGACGGCGGAGGAGATCAACGAGGCCTTTCGGGAGGCGGCGAAGAGCGATCGTTACCGGGGAATCCTGGGCGTGAGCCGACGAGCCGCTGGTTTCGGCGGACTTCGTCGGCAATCCCCACTCCGCGATCGTCGACCTGGAACTGACCCAGGTGGTCGACGGCGACTTCGTCAAAGTGTTCGCCTGGTACGACAACGAGTGGGGCTACTCGAACCGGCTGGTCGAGGAAGTGGTCATGGTCGGCAAGAGCCTGGAGCGCGTGCCGGCCGGTGCCTCAACATAGGCTGGTCTTCTTCGGCAGCGATACGTTTTCAGTGCCTCCCTTGCAGGCGATCGCCGATCATTCCGGCCGGCTCGATGCCGACCTGGTAGGAGTCGTCACCCAACCGGATCGGCCCGCCGGTCGGGGCCGAAGGCTGACGCCCAATCCGGCCAGGCGGCTGGCTGACGACCTGGGCATCCCAGTTTTGACTCCCGAGCGATTACGGGAGCGGACGGCGGTGGAAGCCGTACTGAGCCTGCGAGCCGACCTGCATATTGTGGCGGCATACGGTCAGTTTCTGCCCGCGACGGTGCTCGATACGCCGCGACATCGCAGTCTCAACATCCACCCTTCACTCCTGCCCCGCCATCGCGGTCCGTCTCCGGTTGCCGCGACGATTCTGGCCGGAGACCAGATTACCGGCGTATCGCTCATGCTCATGACGGCCCAGATGGATGCCGGGCCGATCGTCGCCCAGGTGGAGACACCGGTGCGGGAAGAGGACGTCGCCTGGGAACTGGAAGCCCGCCTCTCTCACCTCGGCGCCGAACTGCTGGTGGCCCGGTTGCCGCACTGGCTCGAGGGGCATCACGAAGCAGTGGAGCAGGACGAGTCGAGGGCCAGCTACTCACGCAAATTGACCAAAGCCGATGCCCGATTGGACTGGTCGCTGGCGGCAGAGATGCTGGCTCGCCAGGTGCGGGCCTACAACAACTGGCCAATCGCCTTCTGCTACTGGGGCGGGCGCCAGGTGCAAATCCTACGAGCGAGTGCGCTTCCAGGATCGGCTGAGCCCGGATTGGTGGCTGAATTGCGGGATGGCATGTTGCTGGTCGGTACCGGCAAAGACTTGCTCGGCATCCGAGAGCTACGGCTGGAAGGCGGCAGGCCGATGGCGGCGGCCGACTTGGCACGGGGACATCCTGCCCTGAAGAACGCCGTCCTGGTGTAGCGTGAAAGATGGTGATCGGAGTGTGTCGCGTGGTCTTGCACTTGCCGGCGTGCCATTCGCTGAAAGAGAAGCGTTCGGTGATGCAATCGGTGGTGGCCGACGTTCGAAGAAAGTTCCAGGTAGCAGTGGCTGAGATCGAAGAGCAAGACCGTCATCAGACCGGTGTCCTCGGGCTGGCCTGCGTCTCGAACGATGTCCGGCACGTCGATTCGGTGCTGACCCACGCCGCTAATTTCCTGGCAGATAGCCATGATGACGCCGACCTCGTCGACTACCAGACGGAGGTGGTTCACGTCCTTTGAGATCGAGTGCCGGCCCATGTCGCTCCGCGATCTGCGAGCCATCGAGCCGATTCCCAGCGAGTACACCACGACGAATGTGTTTCGCCTCGAAAGGACCAGAAGTGGGCTGGATATCGACTGGAGACTGCGCCGTGAAGTTCTTGGCCGGCCGCTCACCCGAACCTATGATGATGGCGACATCGACGATTGGTTGAAATCGTACGAGGAGGCTTCGCCGGCGGATTCGCTCCGGTTTTTGGGTGCCTGGTCGGGCGGTCAGTGCGTTGGACTGCTCACCTGGAGTGAGGTGCACTGGAACAACACCGTCTGGCTGGTTGACATCCGGACTCGCCAGAAACGCAGCGGAATCGGCAGTGTCCTCCTTGCCTGGCTGCGCCGGCAGACTCGGGCCATCGAGGCCAGGGGCATCACCGTGGAAACGCAGACGACAAATTATCCGGCGGCGCAGTTCTATCTCAAACACGGGTTTGTCATCGTCGGATTCAATGACCACCTGTATAACAACGACGATCTTGCTAGCGGTGAAGTAGCGCTCTTACTGTTCTGGGAGTGCCCTCACTGACTGCGGAGCGCGACTTTCATCGCCACCTCAATAGCATGGGCGAGCTCGACGGTCGCGAGGTGAATGTGCGTGGGATACACCTTGCCCGACGCCGTGGTCGCTGTAACCGAGGCCTCCAGGGCCTTCAACCCGGCGGAGCAGTGCCGGACTGCCTCTTCCAACTCGCGGATGGCACGATTGTCTTCCATACTTCCTCCTCGCGCCTGGCCTGATTTCACCATACAGCGCCGTTGGTAGAATCGATCGATATCCGATGAGGAGGTAGGCATGGTCGCGGAAGGCGCCGATCTGAAGATCACCTATACGACGATGAGTGTCGAGCAGGCCGAAGTGTTCAACCGCGCCTATGACTCGGCTCTGGCGGATGTTATGGGGCGATTGGGACGGCGATATTCGGTCTATATCGACGGCCAATCGTTTCAAATCGAAGGCGCGACCTTCGACGATCACAGTCCCAACGATACCTCAATTCTGATCGGTTCGTTTCAAGATTGCGGCGAAAGCGAAGTACGCCAGGCCACCGCCGCGGCCAGGCGGGCTTTTCCCGGCTGGTCACATGTGCCCTGGCCGGAACGACTGGCGACGATGCGACGCGCCGCCGAGAATTTTCGTGCCCGCAAGTACGAAATCGCTGCCTGGTTGACGCTGGAGGCGGGAAAGCCGCGGCTGGAGGCGATGGGCGAGGTCGAGGAAGCGGCAGATCTCATCACGACCTACAGCGCGTACATGGAGGAAAATCGGGGGTTTGTGCGCGAACTGGACCGACTCTCGCCACACGAGGCCAATCACAGCGTGCTCCGACCTTATGGTGTCTGGGCCGTGATTGCGCCGTTCAATTTTCCGGTAGCGCTCGCCACCGGCATGGTGGCGGCGGCGCTGATTGCGGGAAATACGGTGGTGTTCAAGCCCTCCCAGGACACACCCATGTGCGGGCTGCTGGTCTACGAGTGTCTCGCCGCCGCCGGCCTGCCCGATGGCGCGGTGAACGTCCTCACCGGCGCAGGTGACGATACCGGCAAAAGTCTCGTCGCCAGCGAAAACGTCGATGGCGTCGCGTTCATTGGATCGGTTCCAGTGGGGACCGAGATCCATCATCGATTCACTGCCCACCGACCGCGACCGGTGGTCGCCGAGATGGGCGGCAAGAACCCGGTTATTGTCACCGACCGGGCGGATCTCGAGAAGGCCGTGGAAGGAACGGCACGGGCCGCCTTCGGGTACAGCGGGCAGAAGTGCAGCGCCGCCTCGCGTGTCTATGTGCAAGACGGTGTAGCCGCTGAATTCATGCGGCGATTAGCAGCACGCTGCGAACAACTGGTGGTGGGGAACCCTACCGGGGCCGATACCTTCGCCGGACCGGTCATCGACGAGCGTGCCTTCAATCGGTTCCAGGAAGCATGCGAGGTCGGACGTCGCGATGGGGAAATCCTCGCCGGTGGATCGATTCTCGATTCAGGCGCCCTGGAGCGAGGTTATTACTGTAGCCTGACGTCGTGCCTGCTGCCGTCCGATCATCGCTACTTCTACGAGGAGCTTTTCGTGCCCTTCCTGGCGGTTGCCGAAGTCTCGTCCCTGGACGAGGCGCTCGAACGGGCCAACGACTCGGAGTTCGGGCTCACCGCGGGAATATTCAGTGAGGATCCCGACGAGATTGCCACCTTCCTGGACCGGATGCAGGCCGGTGTCGTCTATGTCAACCGCAAGGCTGGTGCGACCACCGGAGCCTGGCCGGGCGTGCAATCGTTTGGCGGCTGGAAGGCCAGCGGCTCGACCGGTAAATCGGCTCTCGGGCCATATTACGTGCAGCAGTTCATGCGCGAACAAACGCAGGCTGTCGTGTCTTGACTCCTCTGGAGTCCGCATCCACTGCAGTGCGATCGAAGGCGGCATTCGCACCCTGGGCCGAACCGGTACTCACTACGGCCGCCGAGCTGATGGCGCTTCCCGAGGATGGCTGGCACTACGAGCTCGTGGAGGGAAGGTTGGTGCGTATGTCGCCGACAGGGCTTGGACACGGCCACACCGTGATGAGACTGTTGCTCGCCATTGGAAGTTTTGTTGAGGAGCGCGAGTTAGGCGAGGTTCTGCCCCCGGAGACCGGATTCTGGATTTCGGTGGAGGGTGCACCCGACACGGTGCTGGCGCCAGATTTGGCATTCGTGCGCCGCGGACGGCTCGCACTCGACGCGAGTGCAGGGTACGCGAGGATCAACCCGGATTTCGTGGTCGAGGTTGCGTCGGCGTCGCAAGGCCACCGGGAGCTAAGCGCCAAGGCCAAACGCTGGTTGGATGCTGGCGTGGAGTTGGTGTGGATCGTTCTGCCCAAGAGCCGGAGAGTGGAGATCTGGCGAGGCGGACAAGTTCAACGCGTCGCGGCTGGAGAGGATGATCTGTCCGGTGAGGACGTTCTGCCTGGCTTTGTTATGTCGGCAGCCCAGCTTTTCTCGTAGCGGGTACTGGCAGGCACGTCCGCTAGCCGGATAGCTCGCGGCACAATACATGCTGAATATGCTGCCAAAAGGAGGCAGCATGGCCAACACGACATCGGACGTACTGATCGAGCGATTGAGCGCCTGGGGTGTCGATACGATATTCGGCTTCCCCGGTGACGGAATCAACGGAATCTTCGAAGCGCTGCGTACCCACCAGGACAGCATGCGTTTTATCCAGGTGCGGCACGAAGAGGCGGCGGCGTTTGCCGCCTGCGGCTATGCCAAATACACCGGCCGGCTGGGCGTGTGCCTGGCCACGTCGGGACCTGGCGGCATTCATCTACTGAATGGTCTCTACGACGCCAAATGTGACGGTCAGCCGGTGCTGGCGATCACCGGACACACCTTCCACGATCTGATCGGGACCGATTATCAGCAGGACGTCGATCTCGACCGGCTGTTCATGGACGTCTCGGTGTACACCGAACGCGTCATGGGGCCGGCACACCTGGTCAATGTGCTCGATATGGCGATCAAGGCGGCCCTCGGCTTGCGAGGAGTCGCTCATATTTGCATCCCCAAAGACATTCAGGATCAGCCGGCGGGAGCTGAGCGCTCGACGGCCAACATCGCTCATCATTCTGCCGATCTCTTTGCTCGTCGGTACTCCTTGCCGCCCGACCAGTTGCTGCGGCAAGCCGCCGACGTGATAAACAGCGGCTCGAAAGTAGCAATTCTGGCGGGACGAGGCTGTCTGGGCGCCAGAGAGCAGATCACCCAGCTCGCCGAAGCGGTTGCCGGACCAATCGTCAAACCGCTGCTGGGCAAGGCAGTGGTCCCCGACGATAGTCCGTATACCACCGGTGGAATCGGCCTCCTGGGGACGTCACCATCGCAGGATGCGCTCTCGGAGTGTGACACCTTCGTTATTGCCGGCAGCAGTTTTCCCTACATGGAGTTTCTGCCCAAGCCGGGTCAGGCGCGAACCGTGCAAATCGACGTCGATCCGCGCCGCATCGGTATGCGCCATCCAGTTGAAGTCGGCCTGGTCGGCGATTGCGGGGCCGTGCTAACGGCCTTGCTGCCAATGGTCGAGCGCAAAGAGGATCGCAGCTTTCTGGACAAGGCCCAGGAGAACATGAAGAATTGGAATGAGCTGATGGAGCTCCGGGGCACCAATGCATCGCTCCCAATGAAGCCGGAGGTCGCTGCCTACAACCTGAACAAGTTCCTGACCAGCGACGCCATCATTGCCTGCGACTGCGGTACCGTCACTACCTGGGCAGCCCGACATCTGGAGATCAGGGATAGTATGCAGTTCTCGGTCTCCGGCCTCCTGGCCACCATGGCCTGCGGTTTACCGTACGCGGTGGGCGCTGCCGCCGCCTATCCCGATCGCCAGGTCGTCGCCATCTGCGGGGACGGCGGATTTACCATGTTGATGGGCGAGATCGCGACCATGGTCAAGTACAACTTCCCGGTCAAGGTCATGATCATCAAGAACAATCTGCTCGGCGAGATCAAATGGGAGCAGATGGTCATGGAGGGTAACCCGCAATACGGCGTGGAACTCCAACCGATTGACTTCGCCGCCTACGCTCGCGCCTGCGGCGCGGCAGGATACTGCATCGACGATCCATCGACCGCGGAGCAAGTTTTGAGAGAAGCCTTCGCTCACCCGGGGCCGGCGGTAGTAGAGGCCGTCATCGATCCCAACGAGCCACCCTGGCCGGGAAAGAGCACGACTGAACAGATGCGCATGTTTGCCAAATCACTGCTACACGGTGAGAACGACCGGTTGCAGATCCTCAAGGATGTAGTACTCGACAAGGTTCGAGAAGTGGTCTAAGTGTTAACCCGGAGTCTGGTCTCGGCGCCATGGTGCGGACAATGTCACGGTCTTCAGGTAACCTGTGAAGCTGGCACCTGGCGCCAGAATGGCAGGTGGCAGCGCATTTTTTAGAAAAGTGAGTGCATGGTATCGATGATTGACGGATTGCACGACGGCCAGCTAAAGGACCTGGAACTCAAGGCGAACGAGGCTCGACAGCTCCTCATCACGACTCTGGCTCATGCCGGTTCCGGCCACTCGGCCGGACCGCTGGGCATGGCTGACATCTTCACCGCGATGTACTTCCATATCCTGCGTCACGATCCGAATAATCCGGATTGGGAGGACCGGGATCGGTTGATCCTGTCCCACGGCCACATCGTGCCGATCCAGTACGTGTCGCTGGCACAGGCCGGTTACTTTCCTGTCTCGGAGCTCAAGACGTTACGCCAGATAAATTCTCGCCTGCAGGGTCACCCGCATCGCACGGCGCTGCCGGGGCTGGAGACGACGTCAGGGCCGCTCGGCGAGGGGTTGTCGCAAGCGATAGGCATTGCGCTGGCCGGCCGCCTGGACAACAAGCGATACCACGTCTACTGTCTCACCTCGGATGGCGAGCAACAGGAGGGGAATATCTGGGAAGCGGTGATGCTGGCGGGCAAGCTCCGGCTGGATTCGCTGACTCTGGTGATCGACCGCAACAATATCCAGATCGACGGCGACACCGAGGAAATCATGCCGATCGATTCGCTGGCCGACAAGTACCGGGCGTTCAACTGGCAGGTGCTGGAGGTTGACGGGAACAACATTCGGGCCTTCGTCGACACCGTGCGCGAGGCCAGAGCGGTCCACGAGAAGCCAACCGTGATCATCGCCCACGTGGTACCGGGTTGCGGTGTCTCCTACATGGAGAACGACTATCGCTGGCATGGAAACCCGCCGGGTCTCATCGATATCCCGGGCTCACCACCGAAAGCCAAACAGGCCGAGGTCGCACTGGACGAACTTCGCTCTCAGCAAACCAGATTGCAGGGAGTAACAAACTGATGCTCAATCCAGATCTGCATCTGAATGGCGACCTCTTCGCTTCCGATGTGAAGCGCGCTCCCACTCGCAATGGGTTTGGTACCGGATTGGTCGAGTTGGGCGCCCAGAATCCGAATATCGTGGCGCTCTGCGGGGATCTGACCGAATCGACCCGAAACGAGGAGTTCGCCAAGAAGTTCCCCGAACGGTACTTCCAGGTCGGCGTGGCGGAGCAGAATATGGCGGCGGTGGCAGCCGGTCTCGCCGCCACCAGGAAGATTCCGTTCATTTCGTCGTACGCCACCTTCTCGCCCGGCAAGAACTGGGAGACGCTACGGACCACCGCGGTGTACAACGACGTGCCGGTAAAGATCGCCGGGTCATCACTCCGGAATCGCGACCGGTCCCGACGGCGCCACTCACGAAGCCACCGAAGATATCGCGATCACGCGGGTATTGCCCGGTATGGATGTCGTCGTTCCGTGCGACAGCATCGAGGCGAAGAAAGCAACGATCGCAGTCGGGCAAACCGATCGGCCCACCTACATTCGTTTCAGTCGTCCCCCCACGCCAACGATGACGACGCGAGGAGACACCCTTTGAACTGGGACGAATACAGGTGTTCTGGACCTGCGATCGTCCCGAGGCAACGATCTTTGCTACCGGCTACATGCTGTACCATGCCCTCCTGGCGGCGAAATCGCTGGAGTCACAGGGCACAAATGTGCTGGTCGCCAATGTCGCCACCATCAAGCCGCTCGACGGCGAGACGGTTTCGCGACTGGCACGACGAAACCGGAGCATTTGTGACCGTTGAGGACCATCAGGTGGCCGGTGGGCTCGGCGGGACGCTCGCGGAATGGACCGCCGGCAACTATCCTCTCCCGATCGAATTCATCGGCTTGCAGGATACGTTTGCCGAATCGGGAGACCCGGAAGCCCTCGTCCAGAAATACGACATGGGCGCCGATAAGATCGAAGAAGCCGTCAAACGGGTGCTGAAGAGAAAATGACTGTCGACGTTCGAGCCCAATCCGGGTAATACCAATGGTCGCGTCCACGGCGCCGCCTAAGCGGCCAGCCAGCGAGGAAATCGACACCAGGTCGTTGGTGGCTGACTTGCGTGCTGCCGTTGACGGCGAGGTACGCTTCGACTCCGGAAGTCGTGCCCTGTACGCCACCGATTCCTCCAACTATCGACAGGTGCCGGTCGGTCTGGTCGTACCGCGGCATGCCGATGATGTTGTTGCTGCCGTCGCCGCCTGCCGTCGTCACGGCGCGCCAGTGCTCGCGCGCGGTGGCGGGACCAGTCTTGCTGGCCAGACCTGCAACGTCGCCGTGGTCCTCGACTTCTCGAAGTACATGAACCGAATCCTCGAGGTCGATCCGACGAAAAAGCAGGCCGTGGTCGAGCCAGGAGTAGTCCTCGACGATCTGCGGAATGCCGCCGAGCAGTATCACCTGACCTTCGGTCCCGACCCGGCGACGCACGACCGTTGCACCCTCGGCGGTATGATCGGCAATAACTCCTGCGGTACGCATTCCCTGCTGGCGGGGATGACGGACGAAAACATCGAGGAGTTGGAGATTCTCACCTACGATGGCCTTCGTATGGCGGCTGGAAGCGTGCCCGAAAGTGAACGTCGGACCATCGTTGCGGCCGGTGGACGGCGCGGTGAAATCTTCGCGAAGCTGGAGCACTTGCGGGACCAGTACGCACCACTGATCCGTTCGCGTTACCCCGATATACCGCGTCGCGTGTCCGGCTACAACCTCACCCAACTGCTGCCCGAGAACGGATTCCATCTGGGACGGGCGTTGGTCGGCTCCGAAGGCACCTGCGTCACTGTGCTCCGAGCCACCGTCCGCCTGGTACCCAGTCCTCCTTCACGCGCGTTGGTTGTGCTCGGCTACCCAGATGTGTACGCCGCCTGCGATCACGTGCCCGAACTCCTGAGTTTCAAACCCATCGGCCTGGAGGGTTTCGACGACAAGCTGGTGGATGGCATGCGCCGGAAGGGACTCCATGCACGCAATCTTCACTTGCTTCCGCGCGGCGGTGGATGGCTACTGATCGAGTTCGGCGCCGACTCGGAAGAGGACGCCAGAGATCAGGCACGCCGACTGATGGAGGGCCTGAAAAGCGCCGGCGGCACCTCGGGGATGGCTCTCTTCACCGATAGGACCGAGCAGGCAGCGATGTGGAAAGTGCGCGAATCGGCCCTGGGCGCCACTGCGCTGGTACCCGGGCAACCGGAAACCTGGCCCGGCTGGGAAGATGCCTCGGTGCCCCCCGAAAAGCTGGCGTCGTACCTGCGCGACTTTCGCGATCTCGCCACCGGATTCGGCTACAACTTCTCGCTGTACGGTCACTTCGGTCAGGGCTGTACGCACACCCGGCTCGATTTCGATTTCGGCACGCCCGAGGGTATCCGACGGTTTCGTTCCTTCATCGAGGCGGCGGCGGATCTCGTCGTCAAGTACGGCGGATCTCTTTCCGGCGAACATGGCGATGGTCAGGCGCGGGCAGAACTGTTGCCGAAGATGTTCGGCGCCGAACTCGTCACCGCGTTTGACCAATTCAAGGCCATCTGGGACCCTCTCGGAGGGATGAACCCCGGCAAAGTGGTCCATCCTTTCCGCCTGGATCAGGACTTGCGCCTTGGTCCGCAGCGCCGAGCTCCGAAAGTCCAGACCCACTTCTCCTTCGCCCAGGATCACGGCAGCTTTGCCGGTGCCACGCTTCGCTGTGTTGGTGTCGGTAAATGCCGTCAGCACGAGGGCGGCACCATGTGCCCGAGCTATATGGCGACCGCTGAAGAGATGCACTCAACTCGCGGTCGCGCCCGGCTCCTGTTCGAAATGTTGCAAGGGAATCCGATCGAGAAGGGGTGGCGCGACGAACACGTCAAGGCCGCGCTCGACCTTTGTCTGGCCTGCAAGGGTTGCAAGGGCGAGTGTCCGATTCAGGTCGACATGGCCACCTACAAGGCCGAATTTCTCTCCCACTACTTTGCCGGGCGGGTCCGTCCGATCACGGCATATACCATGGGCCTCATCTATTGGTGGGCGCGTCTGGCGTCACTCGCACCCGGGGTGGCCAATTTTTTCACTCAGTCGCCGATCCTCCGCGACGTCACGAAACGCGTTGGCGGCGTGGCGCCGGAACGCCAGATCCCGGTCTTCGCTCACCAACCGTTCACCGCCTGGTTCAAGAATCGACCGCCACGGAACGTGGGTGGGTCAGAGGTCATGCTCTGGCCCGACACCTTCAACAATTACTTCTTCCCTGACACTGCGCGAGCGGCGGTAGAGGTCCTGGAAGACGCCGGGTATCGCGTGGTTGTGCCCGAGCGGTCACTCTGTTGCGGTCGCCCTCTCTATGACTATGGGTTTCTCGATCAGGCGAAGCGCCAGCTCCGCCAGATCCTGGTGACGCTGGCGCCGCAGATCGAGGCCGGCATTCCGATCGTGGGTCTGGAGCCAAGCTGCGTGGCCGTCTTTCGCGATGAGCTGCTGAACCTTTTCCCGAACGATGACAACGCGCGGAAACTGAGCAAGCAATCGTTCCTCTTCAGTGAGTTCCTCGTCGATGTGGCGAAAGACTATCAGCCGCCGAAAGTAGGGCAGCAGGCGGTCGTACACGGGCACTGCCATCACAAAGCCATCATGGGGATGGATGCTGAGGAAGCAGTCCTGCACCGAGCGGAGGTCGATTATCAGCTGCTGGATTCCGGCTGTTGTGGCATGGCGGGCGCCTTCGGATTCGAACGCGACCATTACGATGTATCGATCAAGTGTGGCGAGCGCGTACTCTTGCCGGCTGTTCGCTCCGCTCCTCGCCGATTCGCTGGTGATCGCCGACGGCTTTAGTTGCCGCGAGCAAATCGCCCAGACTACGGAGCGGAAGCCGCTCCATCTGGCTGAAGTACTCCGGGCAGGTATGCGTGAACGGGATGAACAGGAGGATTCTCGGCGCCCCGAGACGGAGGACGCCGGGCACGAGCGAGTTCGACGTCGACCAATAATCGCTGCGATCGGAGTAGTTGCTACCGTAGCAATCGCTGCCTGGGTGGGCGCGAGGAGGAGGTCTCGATGAAAGAAACGCGCATCGGCCAACCGGACCAGGCGAACTTTGCAATCATCTTCGACACCGGAGACGAAGCTGCATCCGGGTTGGCCGATTTCGCCAGGCGGCACCAACTGGACGGTAGCCATTTCACCGCCATTGGTGGTTTTAGCCGCGCCGTCCTGGGGTATTTCGATCTAGAGACCAAGGAATACCGGCGGATTCCAATCGATGAGCAGGTCGAAGTCCTCTCCTTGATCGGCGACATCAGTCTGAACAAGGGTGAGCCCATGGTGCATGCGCATGTCGTCGTGGGGAAGCGCGACGGATCGGCCTGGGGCGGCCATCTGATCGAAGGGCACGTACGACCGACGCTCGAAGTGGTGATTACTGAGTCGGCGGCACATCTCGTTCGTCAGTACGATCCGGAGACGGGATTGGCGCTGATCAGCCTGTGACCTGATCGCGATAAAAAGCCTCGCCCTTACGAAATTGAGAGCGATTCTTCCCTGATCTCCTGGCCGTCGATCCGAAAAGCCCGAATTTCCGGGTGGTCGGGATCGGCTAGGGAGACGATAACGAAAAGCGCATCCGGGTAAAAGCGAAGTGAGATCTGCGCCATTTCCACGTCCGTTGCCGAGGGGTAGGCCCGGGTGCGGGTGTGACTGTGATATATCGCCGCCAGTTCCCAGCCATGTTCGTCCAGATCTTTTAGGGTCGCCAGCTGCTCGCGCGGATCCATAGTGAAGTGCACCGGGCTCTCGTCGGCGTTGCGAACTGGATAGACATGGACGATATGACCGTCTTCGGAGGCCAGGAGACCGCAGGCTTCGTTGGGGAACTCGGTTCGGGCGTGATCGATCATTGCCTCGCGCTGATGAGAGGCAATTACCACAGGAATGATCCCTCCAGACTTCCCTCGAGATCGTCCAGTCCGGCGGTCCACAGTTCGCCGCTGAGATACTTCCAGCCCCCATCCGGGAGCAGCGCCACCACAGTTCCGCTTTCCATGGTCGAGGCATATCGAACGGCCGCAGCCAGGATAGCGCCCGACGATACGCCGGCAAAAATGCCCTCTTCGGACGCCAGGCGGCGCATCGCGGCGATGGCATCCTGGCTCGAGATCAGATATTTACCGTCCAGCACCGTCGGATCGAAGATGGGGGGGACAAACCCCTCGTCCAGGCTACGCAAGCCTTGCACCAGGTCGCCGGGCAACGGTTCGGCCGCGATCACTTTGACCTCCGGACGGCTCTCTTTTAACCTGCGGCCGACGCCGGTAAGGGTGCCTCCGGTGCCCAGACCGGCGACGAAAACATTCAGCTCCGGGACATCTCGCAATATCTCGGGGCCGGTCGTCTCATAGTGCGCGCGTGGATTCGCTTCGTTGCCGTACTGATTCAATACCCAGTAGCCAGGATTCCGGTCGAGCTCACGCGCCAGCGCGATCGACCCATTCGTGCCCTGATCGGCCGGTGAGTCGATGATCTCGGCTCCGAAGATCTCCAACAACTTGCGTCGCTCCGGGGTGACGTTCTCGGGCATCACAGCAACCACCCGGTACCCCTTGACCCGGCTCACCATCGCTACCGCGATCCCGGTGTTGCCACTGGTTGGTTCGAGGAGCACATAGTCAGACGAGCCGGCCCGAGACTCGAATTCTTTCACCAGGTAGTTGGCCACCCGATCCTTCACGCTGCCGCTGGGATTCATGCCTTCCAGCTTCGCCACCAGACGCACCGAATCCGACGGGAAGAATCGGCTCAGTTCGACCACCGGGGTATTGCCGATAGTTTCCAGAATGCTGGCGGCGATGCCGCGTCGCATTCCGGGACGCGGCATCGCGTCGGGGACGATCATACTGGTCTACCCGCCCGCCATTGCCGGCAGAATGATCACCGTATCTTCCGGTTTCGCCGGCGTGTCCAGTTTTTGCAAGAACTGGATATCTTGATCGTTGAGATAGATGTTCACGAACCGGTGAAGATCACCATTGCTAAATAGCTGGTCCTTCAAGTCAGGGTACCGCTCGGTCAGGTCGGACAGGACGGCCCCGACAGTGTTTCCATTCGCCTGTACTTCTTTGGCACCGCCCGTCTGCTTGCGCAACACTGGCGGTACCCGAATCTTGCTCATATGTGGTCTCGCTTTCCTCGGCAGTGGGCGCCCACGGAGTTGCAACGCCCTCGTAATGCTCTCTTCATTGTACAGAAGAGTCGCAACCGTGACGGTTACAATCTCGGCAGTCACGAAGGTGGGCAGACGGCCAGTCCCGGAACGGGGCAAATAGGTACGGGCCGGAAATCAGCTGGCAGTTACGAGCCTGAACGCAGCTTGCTCCGCCCTCGCTGAGGGACGCTGCGTACGATGGGTGCGATCGCGCTCGGCGGGCCGACAATGTCCCAGGCGAACGGTTCGCGAGCGGATCCGCTGCGAAAGTACCGGCTACTGATAGTCAGTTGAGCCGAGCCGGCGGCTAGATTCTTGATCGTCGGGTCGTCGGTGTACAAACACTCCTCGCCACCGAACCACGCCCTCACCTCACAAATCACGTGATCCTCCCGATGGTTTCCGATTGGGCGATCTTGCCCCTGCACTGGCGCGTCATTACTAGTACGCACGTTCTATTATATCGGGTCGCCGCCACGGTTTGCACCTCCACTTTGGCTCAATGGAGACTCGCCAGCGCCACCAGGCTGCCGACTCCAGTGAGCGCTAACGCGGGTGAAACGAGGAAAAACAGGCGCTCGCGCGCGGCAATGTCTCCCACCGCCAGCCGACTAAGCAGCGCTGCGACGCCCACTGTCGTCGCAGCGATCGCAGTCAAGCCAATGGCAAGCGGCTGTCTGCTGTCGATCGCGACTGCCAGACCTCCGGTCGCGACCAGCGCCGAGAACAGCACGATGATTCCGAGCGTCCAGGCCGCTCCGAGGTGCACCGCCAGGCCACGCTTCCCCGCGGCGGCGTCCGACTCCACGTCGGGAAACGACTGCGCCAGATGGGCTGCGATGACGAGTACGGCGCCGGCCGGATAGACCAACAGGAAGGAGGCGGAGAAGCTTCCCGTGATGAGCCTGATCCAGGTGATGAGGGAGAGGAATCCGACGAGATATCCAACCAGGCTGAATGTCGTTGGTTTGAGCCAGAGATCGTAGGCCAGACCGCCGGTAAAGGCCAGGCAGATCACGGCGAACGGTACGGCGCCGAACGTGGCGGCCAATGGAATAAACGCCATCACGCCGCCGGCAACGAGTCCGAGCGCCACCGCCGGGGTCACTATGCCGGCCGGCAGCGGTTTATCGGGCTGCCAGACAGCATCCACTTCGCGGTCGAGGTAGTCGTTCAAGGCCCCGACCGCTACCTGCGTGGCCGCCACCACCCCGGTGGCGCGGAACAGCTGACCCCAGCCCGGGTTGCCCTTGTGCAAAACGAGGATGAAGATCAGGGAAGCAAACGTAACCAGGGTCGCCGGAAACGGGTGAATCAGACGAATCGTTCCCCACACGCGGGCAAGGACGCTTCGCCTGCCGGCCTCCGGTGAGCGATCTATGTCAGACGCTGGCCGTTTCGACCAAACCCGCGGCGGCGCGCAATGTCTCGGCTTTGTCGGTCCGCTCCCAGGGCGTATCAAGATCATCGCGACCGAAGTGCCCATACGCGGCAGTACTCTGATAGATTGGTCGCCTCATGCCCAGATTCTGAATGATCGCCGCTGGTCGGAAATCGAAGTGTCGATCGATCAAGCGCCGAATTTCGTCGTCCGGCACACGCCCAGTGCCAAATGACTCCACCATAATCGACAGCGGCTTGGCTTTGCCGATGGCATACGAAACCTGGATCTCCAGGCGATCGGCCAGGCCGGCGGCGACCAGGTTCTTGGCCACGTAGCGCGCGTAATAGGCGGCCGAGCGGTCGACCTTTGTGGGGTCCTTTCCCGAGAAGGCACCGCCGCCGTGGCGAGCCATGCCGCCGTAGGTGTCGACGATGATCTTCCGGCCCGTAAGCCCGGCATCTCCATGAGGGCCGCCGATAACAAATCTGCCGGTGGGATTCACGTAGTACTTGGTGTTGCCGTCCAGCATGCTGTCGGGAATAACGAAACGGATGACGTGCTCCATCAAGTCTCGTTCGATCTGTTCGAGGGGGATCCCGTCGTCATGTTGGGCGGAAATGAGTACGTTCTCGACCCGGACCGGTTGACCAAACTGGTACTCGACGGTTACCTGGGCCTTGCCATCGGGGCGCAAATACGGGATGATTCCCTGCTTGCGAACTTCGGAGAGCCGGCGGCAGAGTGCCTGTGCCAGTGAGAGCGTAATCGGCATATACTCCGCGGTCTCCCGGCAGGCGAAGCCGATCATCATGCCCTGGTCGCCGGCGCCTATCTGGTCGATCGCCGCATTGGACAATCGCGATTCCTGCGCCCGATCGACACCGCGTTGAATATCGGGCGATTGCCGGTGCAACCGCACGTTCACCTCGACAGTGTTCGCATCGAACTCCAGTTCGGGGCGGTCGTAACCGATCTGTCGAATCGTCTCCCGTGCGATTTCTTCTGCATTCACGTCGGCGGTGGTGGTGATTTCACCGAAAATAAGCACATAGTGAGTTGCCGCTGAGGATTCACAGGCGACACGCGCGTCTGGATCCTGGGCGAGAATGGCGTCCAGAATAGCATCGGATATTTGATCGCATACTTTATCCGGATGTCCTTCTGTTACCGATTCCGACGTGAAAAACAGTTGCGGCGATTGCATGAAGGTCGTCGTCATTGATGCTCCTTGGTTCCTCTTCTCCCCTGATGCGATAATTCTCGCCATTGTAAATGATGTACGCTGTCATCGTGCGTCGTGAACCACCGCTCGTCCGGGTATGTCAGGGATGAACCGGCGAGGACCCAGAATCTCGCAGGCTGAACTCGGCCAGGTTCAACGTCGCCAGCCGCGGGTTCGACCGGCGGCCCGGCGGCGTTCGGGCCTGATTCCGCTGGTTGCGATCCTGCTCGTCGCCGCGTTCGTCGGCGGTGGAGTAGGGGCCTGGCTGCATGCCAGGCATGGCGTATCGCTCGGCGACGCCCGCCGACCCGCGACCTCGGTCATCGTGTTCGTCGTCGATGGGCTTCAGCCGACCGACGTCAATTCGGGGTCGATGCCGCACCTGCGCTCCCTCGCCCGATCGGGTGTTACCTATCCATCCGCCTGGATCGGTCAGCTCGAGGGCGATACTCTTTCTTCCTCGGCTACCCTCGGTACCGGAGCGTTTCCACGATCGGACGGCGTCGTGGGCGCGGCTTGGCGCGATCCGAAGTCGGGACAGATCGTCCGGCCGGCGAACGTGGCCCAGGCGGTCCTCGGCAACCTCGATGGGATCATGGAGT
Source organism: uncultured Chloroflexia bacterium (assembly GCA_963731225.1). Lineage (GTDB taxonomy): Bacteria > Chloroflexota > UBA5177 > UBA5177 > UBA5177 > CAVSUG01. The sequence continues at coordinate 507,510 of CAVSUG010000002.1, read as the reverse complement.
CGCATGCAGTCACGCCGGTTGCTGCCGTGGTGAAGGATGCCGATCCCCAAAGTCGCATTCTCGCCGTCGGTGGATCGGACTGTTCGATACCGAACGCCGAGGGCACCTGGCTGGCAGACTACATTCTCTGTTTTGCCCGCGATGGTCGTAATTGGGTGCCGACCGCAGTCGCCGGCCACGAATTGCCGGCAAATTTCCGGCGACTGTCATCCTTCATCGTCTCCGCGGCAGCGGGAGGTGGGTTCGCGCCGCAGATTGAAGGATGGCGCCTGGGCAGCCAGGATGCGAGTGTGGCGCGATATGCCATCTCGGCAATATCGGCAGTGCATCCCCGAGTTGCCTACGTCGATTTTCCTGAGTATGGAGCGCTCATGCCGTATGCACTGCCGTCGGAGGCGCCTCGCATTCGTCGAACGCTGCTTCGTGGTATCGACGCTGACATCGGCCTGATTATTTCCCGCCTGCGCCATCTGCGCGGTCCCGATCGACCGGTATTCGTGGTGACTTCGAACGAAGCTCTGGCGACGATTGACCGCACCGTGACGACAGGCGCCATCGCCGATGCAGTGATAACGGCCGGCGGAGAGCAGACCTATGTGGGCGGTAGCGAACTGGCCGCGATTGGCTTGCTCGACCCGTTGCAGGGCGCACCGGTGGCGCAGGACCTGGAGACGCAACACCTGCCGGCCGTGGATGGCATCTTTTTCAAGAGCAAGGTGGGCGGGCGCTGGCAGTATCAGTTGCAGTATTTGAATCCGCTCCTATCCGGACCCGTGGCCGATGCGGCCGATTACCTTACCTCGACGCTTGCCTGCCCGGAGAGTCCGGAAGTACTGATGGATTACGCTCCGGGGACGGGGCTCACCGGCCCCACCGTTCACTCCTTCCGATCGACCGATGTGAATGGCGGTCTGCAATGGGACACACAGCATCTGCCGCTCATCATCGCCGGACAGGGAGTTCCTCCAGGACACCGCTCCTCGTTCCCTGCTCGCCTGGTCGACATCGCGCCGACCATAGAGGCGCTTCTCGGCCTTCACCCCGGGAACGGCAACGGTGTAGCTCTGTCCGACTCGCTCCTCTACCCGACCCAGCAAGAACTCGAAGCGCAATCGAGCGTAAGCGGTCAGTTGACTCCATTGGTTCGGGCGTTGAGGAATCGACTCAGCGAGTAGATACGACCTCGGCACCGACCTTCGCCAGGCGGGGAGCAGCTTTCTCCAGCGTTTCGATGCGCTTCGGAAAGGCAAAACGTATCTGCTGCAAACCGCGCTCGGGAAGATGGTAGAAGCTGCTGCCTGGAACTACCGCGATCCCCGCGTCCCGAATGAGATGCTGCGCAAATTTGACGTCGCTCTCGAAGCCGAAGCCGGCGATGTCGCAGATGACGTAGTAGGCCCCGGCTGGGCGGCGCGGACGGAAGCCGGCGGCATCGAGCACGGGAATCAGAAAGTCGCGACGGCGCTCATACGCCTGTCGCAGTTCGACATAATAACTGTCCGGAAAGCCCATCGCCACCACCCCGGCCGCCTGTAGCGGAGCCGCGGCCCCCACGGTGAGGAAATCGTGAACCTTTCGGATCGACGCCGTGAGCTCTGGAGGCGCGATGGCATAACCCACGCGCCATCCGGTTACGCTAAAAGTCTTGGAGAGCCCGTTGATGATAACGGTGCGCTCGCGCATGCCGGGGAGGGTCGCGAGAGAAATGTGCTCGAGGCCGTCGTACACCATGTGTTCGTAAATCTCGTCGGTAAATGCCAGGCAATCCCACTGCTGGCACAGGCCGGCGATGAATTGCAGCTCGGGTCGAGAAAACACCTTGCCGGTCGGATTATTCGGAGTATTGACGACAATCGCACGAGTGCGGGGACCAAAGGCGGCGGCCAGCTCCTCGCGATCGAAGTGCCATTCCGGTGGCCTGAGTGGCACGAATCGTGGAACGGCGCCGGAGAGAATGCAGTCCGGGCCGTAATTCTCATAAAACGGCTCGAAAATCACTACCTCGTCACCCGGATTGAGGGTGGCCAGCATGGTGGCGATCATCGCTTCAGTGGCGCCACAGCAGACCGTAATCTCCCGTTCGGGGTCCACTTCCAGTCCGAGAAAACGTTTGGTCTTGGCAGCGATGCCGTCACGGAAGGCTTTGGCTCCCCAGGTGATCGCATACTGATTGACGTCATCCTGGATAGCTTCGCAGGCGGCGTCTTTGAGCGCCTGAGGAGCGGCAAAATCGGGAAACCCCTGGGCCAGGTTGATGCCGTCCAACGGTCGGTGCAACGCGATCAAACGGGTCATCTCGCGGATCACCGACTCGGTAAATCCGCTGCTTCGCCGCGAGACCTCTCGAGTCATGCCGGCTCGAGCTCGGCGCCAAAAAGGCTCAATTGCCGGGGTCTCTGGTGACCGTTCCAGCGCAGCGACGGACGGTCTCGAAGCGCGACAGCTAGCGAAGGAGCAGGGCGGTCGGCCTGTCGCAGGGCGGCACGCACCGTCCGTAGCGCGACCTCCGGCCTGTTATTGTGCTTGCTTAAATGGGCGAGCCACACCTCTGTCGCTTCGTCCTTGACGTGACGTGCGATCAGCGTACCTGCCTGTGAATTCGATAAGTGACCGTTCGGGCCCGAGACGCGTCGACGAAGATGATACGGGTACCGACCGCGCTCCAGCATTTCGACATCGTGATTCGACTCGAGGACAACCAGATCGGCCTCTGCGATCGAACTGGTGACGTCGTCATCGGCCTGACCCAGGTCGGTCGCGATCGTAATCGTGCGGCCGGCAACGCGCAGCATGAATCCGACCGGGCAGACGGAGTCATGTTGAACGGGAAAGCAAATCACTTCGACATCGCCAAAGAGCACTGGCACCCCCACGTCCAGAATATGCGCCTCGTCGAGATCGTGGAGGCCGGCGGCTTGCAACACGGCTGCGTTCGACCACACCGGAGCGCGATGTTCCTCGGCCAGCTCCCGGGCGCCCGCACAGTGATCTCGATGCTCGTGACTGATGAGAATGGCGGTGAGATCGGACGGCGCTATGCCTTCCGCGGCCAGATACTTTACCAGCGTGCTCAGGCGCAAGCCCGCGTCCACCAGCAGCGTCGTCTTTTCGGTGCGCAGGAGATAGGAGTTGCCTGAGCTTCCACTGGCGAGAGATTGAAAAAGGAGCACGCGATCTGCCTTGTACGGATATGTCTAGCGATGGTAGCAGTCGGGGGACGTCCAGGGAAAGAGCGTTGACCGATCTGCCGTATTATGGGGCAGAATCTGGAAATGAGCTAGCAGAAGGCGCGAATGAGCGCACTAGGGGAGCTGGTGGTATGACCTATGTAATTACTGAGGCCTGCGTTGGCGTGAAAGATGGTTCGTGCGCCGATGTGTGTCCTGTGGAATGTATCCACACCATGTCTGCCGACGACATGTACTTCATCGATCCCGACGAGTGCATCGACTGCGGGGTATGCGTGCCTGAGTGCCCGGTTGATGCCATTTTCCCCGAGGAAGAAGTCCCGCCCAAGTTCGAGCACTTCACGCTCTTAAACGCGGAGTACTTCGAAAACAATTCCGAGCAGTTCCGCTGAGACGGTGGACCGGGTCGGGGACAAAGACGTGGATTCACGTTGAGCACTGTCTCGACGCTCCGCCCCACCCCTTCTGGAACCTGTCGCGCCGTCGAGTTCGCCTGTGAATCGACATAACATGGGCGGTGATTCTCCTCCCCGACGGGTCGCTGACAGAGCGCAGTCGCTTCCCTATAGTGGCCTTTATACACCGGCTACAGGGAGGACGTCCCGACGTGACACCACACGAAGCGGAAATTCGACACCGGATCGCTGCTCTGGTCGAATCGGTGCAGGACGATCACCTACGTTCGCAAGAGTTGTTCAATTACGTCTGGACGATGATGTGCGTCAAACGCGGTCTCCTGCGCGTGGTACGGGAGGAAGGCGCCGGCCTCCGCCCGTTGATCATTCTGGAAGAAGCGCGCACCGGTCGCCAGCGAGTCGTGTCGCGCCCGCGCGATCTGGATCCCGACCTCGAGGGTCTGGCAGTGCAAGCGTTGGCCCGCATCCTGGGGACAATAAAACTGGCCAGCTGACGCCGATCGCGGCTGTGCCGGCTGCAGGCGACCTCTGGGTCATCGGCCCTATACTCTGACGTCTCCAACCGGCACCTATCATGCCCGCTTGCATCCTTATTTTCCTCTTCGGTGACCTTGGCGATGCCATTCTCACCGTTCCTGCAATCCGCGCCCTGCGGCAAAAGTTTCCGCGTGCGCGTCTCGTGTTGCTCGCCAAGTCAGGAGCCGGCGAGTTCGTGCAGGCGCTGGATCTGGTCGACGAGGTCGTGGCTGTCGATAAACATGCCTTCGACGGCGTATCTTCCTTGCTTCGCCCGACTGCCTTTGCCGCTGTTATCCGGTTGGCCTGGAGTTTGCGCCGGCGTCGCCCCGATGTCGTCGTGCTGTTCCATCACCTCGTTACGCGCTGGGGCACGCTCAAGTTTGCCCTGCTCTCGCTAGCTACCGGCGCGCCTCAGCGCGTGGGACTGGACAACGGCCGGGGTTGGTTTCTAACTCACAGGGCGCCTGACCGAGGCTTCGGCAACAGGCATGAATCGGAATACTGGCTGGAAGTGGCGTCACTGCTGGGAGCGACCGGTGACCTCCAACTGGCGGCGCCCATCTCCGCTGGAAATGAACTTGTGGCCCGTCGAATGCTGAAGGGGCGGCTCGAAACGGGCTTGCCGCTGGTGGCGATCCATCCCGGTACCGGTTGGTATGGGCCGGGTCGCCAATGGCCGGCGGCGAAGTTCGCCGAAACGGCCCGCATCATCCTCGGTCAACGCCTGGTGACGTATGTCGTCGTAGGCAGCTCGCAAGACGAGGTTGCGGCGCGCACGCTGCTCGCCTGTCTGCCGAGCGAAACCGTTGATCTGGTCGGCAAGACCGATGTGGGCCAACTCGCCGCCGTTCTGGCTCGATGCTCGCTCTTGCTCGCCAATGACAGCGGCGTGGGACACCTGGCTTCGGCTGTTGGTATCCCGGTCATTTCGGTTTTTGGTCCCTCCAACGAGAAAGCCTGGCGTCCGCTCACTGCTACCGTTATCGCCAGCGACCTTCCCTGTCGACCATGCTTCTATCGGGACTTCGAGCGTGGCTTGCCGGCCGGCTGTGCTTCGCGCGAGTGCCTGGAGTTAGTGACTCCCGCGTCCGTCGCTCGAGCCGTCCTGAGGGTGCTACCGGATGACGCGCTTGCCGGCTGACCGGCCGCACGTACTCAACGTACCGATCGACCCGGTCACGACGGCCGAAGTGCTCGCATTCGCCCGTGGTCGCATCGAGAGGCGAGAGCCCGCGCATATTGCCACCGTGAACGTGGAGTTCATCATGAGGGCACGCCGTGACCACGAGTTTCTTCGGACTCTGCGGTCGGTGGATATCACCACCGCGGACAGCGTTGGCGTGGTGTGGGCGCTTCGCCGGCAGGGAGTGAAAATACCGTACCGCGTGGGTGGTTCGGACCTCGTCTGGTCACTGAGCCTCCAGGCCGCCGAGTTCGGCCACAGCATCTTCATTCTGGGCGGTGCCCCGGGCGTGGCCGAGGCGGCCGCTACGCGTCTGGCGCGAATCTTTCCCGGACTCCAGATCGCGGGCACGCATGCCGGCAGCCCTTCGCCGCATGAGGCGGAATCCATAGTAGACTTGATCCGACGGTCGAGGGCCGACATATTATTCGTGGCGTTCGGTGCCCCACAACAGGATGTGTGGATCGCACGCCATCTCTTGCGGACCACAGTCTCATTCGCCATGGGAGTTGGCGGGAGCATCGACTACATCGCGGGGACGGCATCGCGCGCGCCCATCTGGGTGCGCCGGCACAATCTCGATTGGCTCTGGCGTCTGGGAACCCAGCCCTGGCGCTGGCGGCGAATGCTGGTGCTTCCCCGCTTTGCCTGGCTCGTGTGGCGTGCCAGTGACCAGACGAAAGGGAAGCCTCCTTGACAGAGAACCAAAGCACCGACATCTTTATCAACGCCTTGCTGAACGGTAGCGCCGCCATAGGGGTGTGGGGCTGCGGACACATAGGTGCCAGCGGAATGTATCACTTCGCCCGGCGCGGAATCCGATGCGTTGGATTCGACATCAACGCCGATCGTGTCGCCGAGATCCAGGAGGGACGATTCCTGGCCACGGACACTGTCCCCGCCGGCCGTCTGCGCGCCGAGAAGCTGCCGGTGCAAGCGACGACCCAATCTCGCGATCTTCGATCGGCACGCATCGCCATGCACATTATCGCCGTGCCCACCGAACGTGGCGCCGAGCCGAGTTCGGCGAATATCGAAGACGTCATGCCGCGGATCTGCGATGCGATCCGCGGCACCGATCTGGGCGGTCTCACCCCCTTGATCGCGATCGAAAGCACGATCCAACCAACGTGGATTGACACCGTAGTCCTGCCGGCGTTGCATGCGGCGGGATTGCGCCCCGGCGACGATGTGCTGGTCGGCGCCGCGCCTCGACGCGATTGGTTTTCCGGCGGAGAACACACGCTCGAAAATTTGCCGCGCATTGTCGGCGGCACCAGTCGCGAGGCCGGCGAGTTGCTCGTCTCGATCTACCGATTGGTTTGCCGGGAAGTAGTTCTGGCCCGCGATGCTTACCATGCCGCCTTCACCAAAGTCATTGAGAACCTTTTGCGGTTTCAGGGGCTCGCGCTGGCAAACGGATTGTCGCTGGCTTTCCCGCAGTACGACATGACCCACATCTTGAGTCTCTCCAGCACCAAGTGGAACATCCCCCTGTACCACCCATCGATGGGCATCGGCGGACACTGCATTCCGCTCGCGCCTCGTTACACGTTGGCCGAGGGCGGGAGCGAAAACCCCTACCTTCAGCCGGTGAGGGACGCGGTGAGTTTGAATCATGAGTACTTTGGACGTCTCTATGAGAATCGACTGCACGAGCTCCTGCGCGACTGCCGTTCGATAGCGGTGCTGGGACTGGCCTATACACCGGATGCCAAGATGCATAAACTGTCGCCGGCACTGGACGTGCTCCGCTGTTTGAAGGACACACCGCGGCTGCGTTTGCATGACCCGTACTACTCGGCAGAAGACATCGAGGATATTTGCGGCGTGCAAACCGTCCAGTTTCCCGATGGGCTCGCCGACTGCGACGGCATCGTGCTGGTTACGGCGCATACGGCCTACCGTAGCGCAGCTATCGAGGAGGCCATCAAGCCCGGAACGGTAATCGTGGACAACTTCGGTACCTGGCGAGATCGCGAGTTCGCCGACGGCGTGCAGTACTACGAGGTAGGCAGGAAAGGTACCGAAGATAGCCGTCAATCGGTACTCTCGGCGGAGCCGTCGGCCACCGCAACTGCATAGAGGAGGGCGACCTGTTCAACCTCCCGATTGATTCTTCGCTAGGCTGGCTGATTCCAGTGGCGATAGGATTTGTGGCGTCGCTGGTCCTCACTCCTCTCGTACGGGCGGTGGCGATCCGCATCGGCGATATCGATCGACCGGTGGGAAACAAAATCCATCAATGGCCGACGCCGCGGATGGGCGGTGTTGCGATCTATCTGGCGTTCGCCGTGGCCGCCCTCATCTCCCTTCCGCTTTCGCCACCGGTCGTCGGTCTCCTGGCCGGTGGCTTCGCCGCGACCGCCATCGGATTTCTGGACGAGTGCTTCGATCTGCACCCCATCGTTCACTTCGGAGGTCAGATCGGTGCTGCTGCAGTCGCCATGGTCTGTGGCATCGGAGTGCTCCGCAGCATCAGCGTCCCGACCGCCAGCCTCTCGACGCCCGGATTGACGTTGCCGCTGGCGGTCGGCATCGTGATCACCCTGTTCTGGTTAGTCGGGATGATGAATACCCTGAACTTTCTCGACGGGCTCGATGGTCTGGCAGCGGGAGTCGGCGCCATCGCGGCCCTCTTGCTCGCGGCCTGGGCATCGGAGAAGCATCCCTATATCGTGAGTACGTTGCGCCATCGTGAGGATCTCATCCTGCCGCTCATCCTGGCCGGGGCACTTTTCGGCTTCTTACCGTACAACCTCTTTCGAGCGCGGATCTTTCTTGCCGACTCCGGAAGTATGTTCCTCGGTCTCGCTCTCGCCGGGATATCGATCGTCGGCCCGACAAAGCTGGGTACGGCACTGCTGGTGCTGATAATTCCGGTGGCGGATGTCGCCTGGGCCATAGTCAGACGTCAAATGCGAGGCAAGAGCTTCATCACCGGCGACAAAGAACACGTGTACCATCGCATGCTACAGCTGGGCATGAACCGGGTCGCGATCGTCTTGCTCTTCTATCTCCTCGTCGGCGCTCTGGCCGGACTGGACCTCGAACTGCATAAGGTCGGAAAACTGGTCGCGTTCATCCTGATCGCAATCGCGATCAGCGTGTCATTCATCCTGCTCGAGGTCCGCGCCGCCCGTCAGGTCGACACGTCAGCAACTTCTCCCGCCAGTGTCTCGCCGGGTAAAACCTGATTCCGACGCCAGCCGCTGATTGCCAGCACGGCGGTGAAAATTACCAGGGCATAGAGATATCCAGCGAGCGCATCGGTGACCCAATGCTCGCCCAGGTAGAGGATGGTAAAGAGCACAAAGAGCACCCAGACCGAGAGTGCGCCTACCACCCACCTGCCCGTACAGCGGGAAAAGGCGAGCAGCTCGAGGAGGGGAAAGGCGGCGTGTTCGGAGGGAAAGGCCGCGATCGCATCGCCCTTGAAGGTGAAGAGGTAAAAGATTGGCGTGCCATGAAACGGTAGCGGGTGCGAGCGCAGCGTAAGTCCAAACCGATTGACCACGCCCGGCACGTCTCCGTACCACTTCGCAGCGGCCCAGGGCGGCACGGCGGGGAAAACGATGAAGGTGATGAAGCCGACGAGAAGCAGGAGCAATGCCGCGGCCGAGAACTGCAGGTATACCAGGCGATTTAGGCGCCAGAGGAAGTAGCCGGCAATGTAGGGCTCGGGAACATGCAGATTGTAGGCCAGAGAAGTAATGACATCGAGGGCGTTCACATGCGTCCCGTCGGCGAGATGCAGTTGAATGAGAGACACCGGGTCGTGTCCGAGAAAGAGCGTCCTGTCGGTCTGAAGCATGAAATTGAGGTGCGCCGGAAAGCTGGACTGCGCCGCCACTGGACCGCTCAGGTTCCAGATAATCAAGCCGGCAAGAAAGTACCACCAGTCGCGAAGAAACTGCCTGCCGGCCCGGCTAATGAACACGGCGGCAATTGCCACCACGAGCGTCATCAGTTCGACGCCCAACCGAAGATTGAATACGTCCGACAGAGAAACCACGAGAAGAAAATAGATCCCGAGCGCGACCAGTTCCTTCGTCGCCGCCCGGTTGCCGGCAGGATCGCGCTTGAATCCCCCATCAAGAGGGCGGCGCGATGGGACCGTATCCCGAGCACGGCCGGCGATGCTGATCGGGCTCATCACATCACTCCACGGGCTGCTGGTGTTGGAGGGCGATCGGGCGAGCAACGGATTGGCTCGCTATGAGCTGAGTCCTCCGCCGATTGCCGAAAGGAATCCTCCATCGATCGCGATGCATTGACCCGTGATGTAGGAGGCACCCGAGCCGCTGAGGAAGACAATCAGTTCGGCGACCTCTTCCGGCCGAGCGTACCGTCCCATTGGTATCCGCGCTTTCCAGAGCCTACTCTGGCCGTCGGTGAGGTGCGAGGTGGCATCGGTCAGGATGTATCCAGGTACGACGCAGTTGATCGCAATTCCAGACGGCGCGCACTGTACAGCCAGTGCTCGGGTGAGGCCCATGAGCGCGGATTTGGCGGCGGCGTAGTTTGCCTGTCCGGCGTTTCCCGCGGCGCCGACCACGGATCCTACGTTAACAATCCTTCCCCTGCCTCGCGATGCCATGGCGCGTCCTGCGGCCTCAGCCAGAATTCGGGGCCCGGCCAGATCGGTCTTCCAGGTAAGTTCCCAGTCGCTCTCGGACATCTGGATCGTGAGTTTGTCATTGGTGACGCCGGCATTATTCACCAGCACTTCCAGCGGCCCCAGAACCGCCTCGGCTCGCCCAATAAGGGCAGCAGCTTCTTCCGGGACCGACACATCGGCCTGCAGCGCCACCGCCTGTCCTCCACCGGCTCTGATCGAGGCGACCAGCGAATCCGCGTCCTGCTGAGAACGTTGGTAGTTGATGGCGACGGGCACGCCCAGAGAGGCGAAGCGAAGCGCTACTTCCCTGCCAATACCGCGCGAGCCACCCGTGATTAGGGCCGGGCCGTGTACCACGGGCGGAAATGTCAGCATGGCTCTGGTATTCTAGTGCAAGACTGGCGTAAGCGCTGGAGGGTCAGCAGCACCATGACAGCTGCAGAGGCGAACATGGACTATACATTCGAGGCGTTTGCTCGCCATGACTTCTATCGCACCGTCAACGAGCATTTAGTCGACACTACCCTGGATGCCCGGCACGGTATATCGCCGATCCATCGTGCTCTCGACCTGGCCTGCGGCACTGGCGCCGTGACCCAGCTCATGGTCGACGCGTTCCGGCGGCTCTGCGAGCCGGTGGAGGTGATCGCGGTCGATCCGTCCGAATCGGCTCTCGACAAGGCTAGACGGCTCGTCGGCAGCGCCGCGCGCTTCGTTCGCGGCACGGCACAGGCGTTTTCGCAGGTCGCGTCCGGGCTGGACGTGATTCTTTTCTGCAACGCGATTCACCTATTGCCGGACAAAGACACCGTCCTCAGCGAGGCCCGAAAGGCCCTCAATAGCAATGGCGTACTCGGGTTCAATACCTCCTTCTACACTGGCTGCTATCCCCAGGGTACGGAGCGCTTTTACAAGCTCTGGATGTTGCGCGCGCTGCAATTGCTGAAGAAAGAGACCGGGACGCGACCCGATAAATCGAAGGTAGAAGCGATGCGCTGGCTCGATCCCGACGAGTACCGGCTATTGCTGGAACGTCATGGATTCGTGGTCGAGGACATGCGCACCGAAGAGGCGATGATGACCTGTGCTAGCTGGCAGGACATCAGCCACTATTCCGAGTTCGCTGAAGGAGCCTTGCCCGGTGTTCCGGTCGACCTGGCTATTCCCATCCTGCAGCGTGCGGTCGCTCAGGCTTACGACGAGCTGGGAATTTCCGAGCTGCCTCGAAATTGGTTGCAGGTGGTTGCACGCGCAACCTGATGCTCAGGTTGCGCTCCTCCAACATCGCTCTGGCCACCCTTCTCGGCGTCTTCTTTCTTTCGCTGTATCTGCTCACCGGGTCCAGCGACCTCCTCCATAACGGTGATACCGACCTACGCTTTCAAACGACGCAGGCCATCGTCGATCAGGGCAGGCTCTGGCTCGCGTCGCCGGATTACACCGACACCCGAGTAGCGCTTGGTCTTGGTCACCATCTCTATGCCTTCTATGGGCCGGGCCAGATCATCTTGATGATGCCGCTGTACGTCGCCGGCAAAGTACTGGCGCATCATCTTTCGCTGCCGTACGGCACGACGACGCTGTATGCAGCTCGTTCGCTCGATCTATTTCTCGGTGCCGCCCTGGCCGTCGTGTTCTTCTGGTTTGCCCTAGTATGCGGATACCGCCGGCGTGTTGCGGCCCTTCTCACGCTGGTATTCGGGGCGGCAACGGTCGCCTGGCCGGATGCGCAGAGTGCACTGGAGCAAACCCAGGTCAACCTGTTCTTGTTGATCGCGGCGGTCGGAGTGACAAAGTGCGCGTTCTCGTCCAGGCGGACGGCTGCTGCCCAGACGCCCGCCGCCGGGATGACCGGTGTCGTAGAACGCGCTGCTGAAGCAACAGCATGCGGTCGAGAATCGGAAGTTTTTCCCCGCTCTCCACCTCCAGGTGTCCCGATGGCCGGTGCTAGCCGGCGCGGCGGTTGGCGCGGCGATTATGACCCGTTATGATGCCGCTCTGTACTTGCCGCTGTTCGCGCTGTACCTGATCTATCTGCGCTGGCGGCGGGATGAGTTGCGCCGGGCGGTGGACGATGTGCTCCTCTTCGGGTTGTCGGCGCTTCCGTTCCTGGCCGCTGTGGGCATCTGGAACCTGCTCCGATTCGGCTCACCGTTCATCACTGGACTGCATCAACAGACGCTGGGCAACCCGTTCTTTCTCGGCCTGGCCGAGCTGCTCGTGAGTCCCGGTAAGGGCCTCCTGTGGTACTTGCCGCTGGTGTTTCTGCTGCCCTGGGCGGCGGCGCCATTCGTGCGACGTAACGCCGATCTGGCCGTTCTTTGCGCTGCCATGGTGCTGCTCCCACTACTGTTCTATGCCAATGTCCAGTATTGGCACGGTGATCCTTCATGGGGACCTCGGTATCTCTATGTCGCCGTTCCGTATCTGATACTCCCGCTGGGGGAGATCCTGGGCGCCTGGCGACGGCGGGCAGTGCCGTTACGCGCGTTCGCTGTACTACTCCTGATCGTAAGCCTCGGCATCGAAGTGAGTGCCGTGTCGGTGACGCAATGGCGTTTCTGGTATCGCTTGCAAGCCATGCAACAGCAGACCACAAATGCGGAGGCCTGGACCGGCCAACCATTTCGTTGGGGCGCAGCTCACTATCACTACTACTGGAATATCCGCCAGTCGCCGATTCTTATTCAGGCCGACGATCTGTATCAGGTTGCCCGGCTGACTCTGGGGGATTCTCGCTACCGGCTCTCAGGAAAGCCCGACCCATTCGTGAGTTCCGACACCGCTCTGATCTACCCGGTGAATTCTTTCGCCTTCTGGTGGACCGATCCGCTCCATCCTCTGCTCGGTCAACGAACCAGAGATGTCCTGGCCGGACTGCTGGCGGCATCCGTCCTCACCAGCCTGGCCCTGATCGTCGCCGCTCTGCGACCGCGTCGGGCGGTGGACCCGATTGGTTTTCCCGAGGCGTCGGAGCTGAATGAAACCGTGCCACAAAGCGTGTAGTGAGAATCGGCATGAGCCGGAGAGTCACTCGAGCGGTGCATCGGAACTGGCGGCGCGCAATTCCCGCGCTCGGTTAGTAGCGGCCAGCACACCGTCGATTACCGCGCCACGCGTGGCGCGCTCCTCGAGCACCTTGACTCCTTCCACAGTGACGCCTCCAGGCGTACACAATTCGTCCAGCAGTTGCGACGGCAACTTGTCGGTGGAGGCCACGTTGCGGGCGGCGGCAATTACCTGTTCTATCGCCCGGGAGTGAGATGCCTGATGCCGCATGCCGACGAGCGAGCCGGCGGTTATCAGTGCGTCGAGAAGTAGGTAGACAGTTGCCGTCGTCGTCGATCCAAAGGTCGTGAAGGCATCCATCTCGTGTTCTGGGAGCACGATGACGTTCTCGCTGATGGTGCCGAATAAGCGCGAAACCAAAGCGAGATGGTCGGCGGTGGTCGCGGAATTCAACGCCAACCCGGTGGTGCCCGCTTTGATCCGTCCAAAAAAGGTGGGCATGACGCGCACGAAGGGGACGCCGGACGTCAATCGCCGCTCGTAGAATGAAATCGGCAACCCGGCCGCGATACTGGTCACCAGGCGGTCACTTTGCGCAATCGAGGCGATTTGGGCGAGCACGCCATCCATTGCCTGCGGACGCACGCAGAGGACGATTACATCGGCCTGCTCGCAGGCCTCGGCGTTGCTCTGGGTGGTACGGACGGGCACACTGGCGGCGAACTCGTCAAGTCGATCCTGTCGATAGTGGGACACAATAATGTCGGACGCTTGCGTCAATTTGCTCCGGACCAACCCGAGCGCCAGGACTTCGGCCATCACGCCGGCTCCGACCAGTGCGATTTGCTTTTCTTCTAACATTGCGTGCCTGCTCCTGACTGTCTATTCCATCGGCGGTCGGTCGATAATTACCTCACAGGGCGCATTCTCGAACACATACTCAACCGAGCGGGCATAGCGAGTGCCGCGATAGTTGTGCTTGGGCACGTCGCCAATGAGCACCAGATCGGCGGCATTGTCCTGGACGTATTTGACGATGCTGGGGCCGGCCTGACGTGCCCGCTGGAGGCGCCGGTTGATCTTCACGTCATACCGTGCCGCAATTTTCTGGGCTTTGGTAAATGCCGCCTCGGCATTCTGTTGCTGCTCTTCCGTGACTGCGTCGATCGGGAATTGGAGAGGGACCTCCACCACGTAGAGCACGTCCATGCGGGCTCCCCGGAATTTTGCCATCTGACTGGCCAGCGCCACCAGGCGATCGGAGAGAAAGTCGCCCTGAAGTGGGACGACAATCCGGGCAAATCTCCCCGCCTCTCGTTCGATGCGGCTCACTTGCTGGGCCACGTCGCCAACCTTTGGTACATGAAGCATCCACCACAGGATGGAACTGATGACGGTCGCATAGCTCACCGCCAGCAGGACGCCGAGGAGCGTCACTCCTTCACGAACCAAGCGAGGTTCTCCTCGAATTCAAATAGTCACGGATGCGAACCGCCCCCAGAGCAATGAACACCAATCCGAGGATTGCGATCGGTATGACGCCGCCGAGCACGCTGCGCACGGCGATAACCACTCCAATGAGAATGTACCCGGTGCTCACCAGCAGATGGTATCGGCGCCGGGCTACCCCTGCTGGCACTCGATCACGCACCTTATGAGAGTCCGTATATCAGTGACCCATCTTCATGGTGACCAGGACTCCATAGCGGTTGCAATAGGCCCAGAGGTTCTGCCGCTCCTGGTAGGTCAAGTCGTGTCCCTTTGCCACCCGCCGAAGCATGGCTTTGATGTTGGCGCGATCGGCGCTGCGCATCGAGGAGGCGGGCAGTCCCATGAGCTCTTCTAGCTGTTGTCTGTACACGGATCCACCTATTCACCGAACCGGTCGGCGCGGCGAATTTCTTCCAGGGTAGGTGCGGACGTCGCCGACCCGTTCCTGGACAATACGGCGCACGAGAGCTGGTCTCGGGAGGCGGTGGGCGCTGAACGGCACGTATGACGGCAGGCCAAGGCGGGCTCGATGCGCTCGGGGATTGTAGCTTTCACTCTGCGAGACAGCCGACCGAACCTCTTCCAGTAAATCGTCGACCGCCATGCCCAATGCCTCCGGAACGCCCCGCCCCCGCTGCAGAAGGATGATGTAGTAATCGCGCACCGGCGATGGTTCGGCGTCCGCGGACATGAGCCCCACAATCCAGTCCGTGAGTTGGCCGGCGACGTCGTGATCGGTCATCATCAGTTCCTTCAGTACGAGTAACCGAGATTCGCACATGCGGTGCGCGCCCGTCCACCAGTGACATCTTCGCTTACTCGGAGACTAGCCAATTGTTAAGAGCGGTGTCTCCTCGGTCTGTTCGATCCGTTGTTCCAGCGCCCGGTTGGCGCGATCAAGTTCGGAGAGCTTTCGTCTTTTTTCCACCACCGTGCCTCGCAGCATTGCCTGCTCGAGGACCGAGTCGGCGTCCTGTACCCGGCGGTCAAGCTCGGCGAGTTCTTCGCTTAACCGCATCGCCAGCTCGCGGTTGCGCCCGAGCTCGGATCGCCAGCCTTCGGCCGGGGAGACGGGAGGGGCGGACGGTGGCGGCGTAGCGGCGACTTCGCGCACGGTAGCGCGTTGATCGAGTTCATCCGCCTCGCGGCGCAGAGCGTCAGCTTCATTTCTCATGCCCTGAACCGCGTCCTGTTTCGTCTCTCGGTTTTTCAATGCCTCAAAAAATCGACTGATGAGCTGGCGAGTGGCGGCAGACTTTCCCTGTTCGAGTTGCTCGCGCGCTGACTGGAGTATGCTCCTCAATTCCGCTTCGTTCTCACTCCACATGGTCGTGAGGCGTTGCCAGGATGACTGATTGGCCTCTCGCCATGCTTCCCAGACCGCCTGTCGGTCGGCAGGTACCAGACCTGGACCGGTATCGAATTGCTCGCGCATTTTGTCGAAATCTCGACGTAGCAGGCGGAGACCACGAGGAGTGTTCTCCTGCTCCGACGCGGAGCGCAACGATCCAATTTGCTCGAGGAGTTGCACTTTGCGTTCGGCCGACCGGGCGTATGCCCCTTCCTGCGATTTGTAGGCGCGGGAACCGATGGTGCGCAACCGCCGTTCCAGATCGAGCTTCGGCTCCAGGCGAATGGCCGGTGCGGTTCGAACGCGCTCTTTCAGGTCTCGAAATCGCGGCCAGAACGCGCGGTAATTGAAGTCGTCAGCGCCGTCAGTAAAAAACGTTGCTTCCAGCGCATCAAGTTCCGAGTTCAGTGCGGTGGCAATCTGGTCCGCTCGGATTTGCCACTCTTGCCAGTCTTCCATGGGTCCTCCTGAGGTGAGACGCGCAGCATAACATATGAGCCTGCTGCCCAGGGCAGTCAGCTACATCGCTACCGCCGCGCGGCCGGCCCTCAAGGGGATTAGGCATCCTGAGAGCATTTCCGGCCGGGCATGGGAAGCCTACAAACGCGACCCCATGCGCGTCTCATGGTACCACGCCGATCCGACGTTTCCGCAGAAATGCAAACTCGTTGCGGTGAAAAATTGGGGTGACCGATGGGGCTCGAACCCACAACCACTGGATCCACAATCCAGAGCTCTGCCTATTGAGCTACGGTCACCATGTGAGGCCAGGACGGACCTCTCGCGCCCACTTTCTCAGTCTATCATGCGTCCAACGAGCACCATTCGGCTGGCTCGCACGGAACCCTGCAGGCGAGTAAACAAGCGTGCAGTTACCGTCGTATTCGTGCCGGCTTCAGCACTCCTTCACCTGGAATTCATGCTTGCGCTCTGGTATCATGCTGCTGTTTCCACCCTCCGAGCCCGATCATTCATGGCATTGCCGCAGACTGCACTCGGATGCCCGGTACGTATCGCGTGGCCAGGGAGGGACAAACAGCCAAAGTTATGATCGAGGAGCATCCAATAGTGCGAAAAGCCTTTCTCCTGGTGGCTGTGGTCACCGTCACCCTTGCCGCCTTCACAACGTCTTCCGCCCTCGCCGCCCAACGTCCCGCCAAAGTGAAACGTGCCGCCGTCTATACACCCCCTCAGGGTTGGCCCCAGAAGTTCATGATGCCTCGGTTCGGCGTCACCGCCCCGGTTGAGAGTCTGGCGTTCAATCGGCCAGCGGACGTGCACGCGCCCTATCGATGGGGCGACGTGGCCTGGTACGACCTCGGGGCCAAACCGGGCGCATTGGGACACGCGGTCATCTTCGGCCACCTCGATTCAACCTGCTGCCCTGCCGTCTTTTATCAACTGCGGAACATAAAGCCCGGTGACACCGTCCAGGTGCAGTACAAGACCGGCCACGCTCTCAACTTCAGGGTCATTTGGTCCCATACCTACCCCAATGCCGACTTGCCGGTGAAATTCATGTATGCCGCCGCCCAGCAGCGCGGATTGGTGCTGGTCACCTGCACCGGCGTGTTTCACACCGACGGCACCGGCTACGACCACAAGTTCGTCGTCTATGCCCGTCTGATCCTGCCGAACGGAAAGCTGGGATAGAGCGAGTCTGGTCGCGCCGCGCCACTCGGGGATGTAAAGCCGGGAACTCCCAGGCGCCCGCGATGCGGGCGCTGTGGTGGGCGATACTGGACTCGAACCAGTGACCTCACGGATGTGAACCGTGCGCTCTAACCAACTGAGCTAATCGCCCGCGGGCCTCAGTGTATCGGGAAATTTGGCTGCCAGGCAAGCCACCGCCGGGGTCAATCGCCGGAAACGGTGCTTTTAATCGGCCCTGAGCTTGCTCTCCAGGAGAGTCATGACGGCTTGCTGGTCGACGGTACCTCGACTGTTCTTCGTCACCGCTCCGACCAGCGCCTGAATCGCCTTCACCTTGCCGCGTTTGTAGTCTGCCACCGCCCGTGGGTTGCCCGCGATGGCCTCGTCGACGTACCGCTCGATGGTGCCGGAATCGTTGATTGTCAGTACCTGCATTCTCCGAGCAACAACTTCGGCGTCCTCGCCGGTAGAGAAAATCACCGGCAGGATCTCCTTGGCCGCGCTGCGACTGATCGTCTTGCTCTCTACCAGATACACCAGGTGGGCAAGATTCGAGGACGTCAATTCCGACTCATCCAGCGGGGAGCCACTCTCGTTGACCAGCCGGAGCACATCCCCCAACAGCCAGCCGGCGATTGCCCGCGGCGGGGACTTTATCGGCGCGTGAGCCGCTGCTTCGAAGAAGTCGGCCCGTGCCCGATCCTCCGCGATTACCGCCGCCGCTGCCGGCGTCAGACCATACTCCTGTTGGAGGCGCTCATTCCGAGCCCGCGGCATTTCCGGCAGAGACTCTCGGAGCGAATCGACCCAGGCCCGATCGAGAACGAGCGGTGGGAGATCCGGTTCGGGGAAGTAGCGATAGTCGTGTGCGTACTCTTTCGTTCGCTGCGACACCGTGATTTCCTCGCCCTCTACCCAGCCCCGCGTTTCCTGTTCGATCCGACCTCCGTCCGCGATGACCGCTCGTTGCCGGTCGATTTCGAATTCGAGTGCGCGCTGCACCGCACGGAAGCTATTGAGGTTCTTAATTTCCACTTTGGTACCCAACGCGCCATCCGGCTGGCAGACCGAGACATTGACGTCGGCCCTCAAACTTCCGCTCTGGAGGTTGCCGTCAGACACGTTCAGATACATCAGCGTCTGCCGCAGTGACGCAAAGTATTCGCGAGCGTGCGCGGGGGAGCGGAGATCTGGTTGGCCCACGATTTCCAGGAGCGGGACGCCGGAACGGTTGTAATCGACGAGGCTCTCATCTTGACCGTCGGCGGCATGAATCGACTTGCCGGTGTCCTCCTCGAGGTGAACGCGCACGATGCCACATCGAACCTCGGTCCCGTCGTGGTCGAAGACCACCCATCCGTTCAGTCCGACCGGCTGATCGTACTGCGTAATCTGATACCCCTTGGGTAGGTCCGGGTAACTATAATTCTTGCGATCGAACCTGCCCTGTGGCGGTATCTCGCAGTTCAAAGCCAGGGCACTTCGGATCGCACCCTCCACTGCGGCGCGGTTGATCACCGGCAGTGCGCCTGGCATGGCCGCGCATACCGAACATACGTGAGTGTTGGGCGCCGCGCCGGCATACGCTGCTGAACAGCGACAAAACATCTTGCTCCGGGTTAGTACCTGAGCATGGACTTCCAGACCGATGACGGGCTCGAGCGCTGCTACCTTCATGCCACCGTCTTTTCGATATCACGTTGGGGGTGTTGCAAATGGAAATCCGTGATCTGTTGAAAGGTGTGAGCGATCCGGAGAATCGTGGTCTCCCCGAGGGGTGGCCCGATCACCTGGAGCCCGACGGGAAGCCGCCGGGAAAAGCCGGCCGGCAGTGAGACAGCGCAGATTCCGGCGACATTCGCGGGGACCGTGTAGACATCGGAAAGGTACATCTGCAGCGGGTCTGCCGATTTTTCTCCGAGGCGGAAAGCGACGCTGGGAGTGGTCGGCGCCAACAGCGCGTCCACGCGAGAAAATGCGCGTTCGAAATCTCTCCGTACCAGCGTTCGCACCTTTTGGGCGCGCAAATAATAGGCGTCGTAATAGCCGGCCGAGAGGACATAGCTCCCCAGCAGGATTCGCCGTTTGACTTCCTGGCCGAAACCCTGCTCTCTGGTTTTGCCGATCATCTCCCAGTTGTCTTCGCCTGTGATCGAAAGCCCGTAACGCACGCCGTCATAGCGGGCGAGATTCGCCATTGCTTCCGCCGGCGAAATGATGTAGTACGTCGAGAGGGCGAAGTCGGTGTGCGGGAGGGAAACTTCCTCGATTTCAGCGCCCTCACGCTCCAGTAACTGGATCGCGGCCTTCACCCGGCTTTCGACCTCGGGGTCGATGCCTTCACCGAAATACTCGCGGGGTACGCCGAGACGCATCCCTCGTACTCCCCCCTCCAGTTCGGCGGCATAATCGGGTACGGGCTCGTCGAGTGAGGTCGAATCGCGGGTATCGGCCCCCGCGATCGCCGAGAGGACGAGCGCGCCGTCGCGCACCGTTTGGGTGATGGGCCCAATTTGATCGAGTGAGGACGCGAACGCAACCAGGCCATATCGTGAGACCCGTCCGTAGGTTGGTTTGATCCCGACGGTTCCGGTGAAGGACGCCGGTTGCCGTATCGACCCACCGGTGTCGGTGCCCAGGGCGAATGTTGCCAGTCCAGCGGCCACTGCCACCGCCGAGCCGCCACTGGAGCCACCGGGGACACAATCCTCATTCCAGGGGTTGCGCGCCGGCCCGAAGGCGCTGTTCTCATTGGAGCTTCCCATGGCGAATTCGTCCATGTTGGTCTTGCCGAGGAGAACACAGCCGGCATCTTCGAGGCGCTCGACAACGGTGGCGGAGTACTGGGGCACGTAATTTTCGAGAATGCGCGAGCCGCAGGTCGTCGGCACGCCGCGCGTTGACAGGATATCTTTGACCGCCATCGGAATGCCGAGCAGAGGCGAGTCATCGCCGGCTGCCAGCCTCGCGTCCGCCTTGCGGGCCTGCAGCAAGGCGAGATCCGCCGAGACCAGCAGGAAAGCGCCTACTCGCGAATCCAGAGACTGGATCCGGTTGAGTGCAGCCATCGTCAGTTCAACCGCGCTGGTCTGCCGACCCCTGAGCAATTCAGCCGACTCACCAATCGATAGGTGCGGGGGATTCATCTCAGTCGAGCACCGCTTGCACCTGGAAATAATTCTGCTGGCGGTGTGGGGCATTGGCCAGCACCGCCTCCACCGGCCAGGAGGGTGCGGTCTCATCATCCCTCATAACGTCGGAGAGTGCGACCGCGTGCGAGGTTGGTTCGACCCCGGCAAGGTCGAGTTCCTCCAGACGAGCGACGTGGTCGACCACCGTCGAAAGCTGAGACGCCAGCAGATCGATCTCGTCTGGCTGCAACTGAATGTGCGCAAGGCGAGCGACGTGCTCAACCTCTTGCCGCGACAACGGCATTCCCTATCCTCTCCCGCGCCTGCTGTGCCGGATTCTATCATCCGGCCCCATCACTTCCGACGCTTGCGGTTTGCCGACTTGCGAGCCCGTTTGACCCGTGGAATACGGCCACTATCGCGCTGCATCCGATCTGACCCGGCGGCGATGAATATGATGCCGCCAACCGCGGACCCGCCAAGAGCGCCGATGCCGGCGGCGGCCGCGATGACGCCGATGGAGGCACCCGGAGACGGACCCGCGCCCCCTCCTCCAGCGGCCAGTATCTGGATAAGCATGCTGGAGCCCGACGCGATCACCCCCGTCACCAGGCCATCGGCAATAGTTGCCTGCAATACCGACGGCGGTCGCGGCGCGCTCTCGGCGGCGAACACCAGGAGGGCTACCGCCCCACAGAAAGCGGCCCACAGGACTGCACAGATATACGGGGGCGGTGATCCGGGGACGAGGGCCCCTGCCACCCAGCCCGCCGCGATGCCGGCGAGCGTGAACGGCACCGCGGCAATGCGCCCGGCCAGGACGTGAGGATAGCGTCGTCGCCACATTCGCTATCCTACCAGCCGAGCCGGTTTACGGCGCCGCGATCGCCAATTCGGGCTCCGCCGCCGAACTGCGGAACGCAAGTTCGGACCCATCCCGGTCCACGACGATGGTATCGCCTTCGCCGAATCTCCCTTGCAACACATCAAGGGCCAACGGATCGAGGACGCTTTTTTGTACGGCCCGCTTCAGCGGACGCGCGCCGTACACCGGGTCCCATCCTCGCTCCGCCAGGAGATCTTTGGCCGCGTCGGTCATCGACAGCTTCAGCTTCCGCTCGGCCAGACGCCGCTCCAGAATGCCTACCTGGATATCGACGATTTCTTTAATCTGGGCGCGCGTGAGCGAGCGGAAGATGATGACTTCATCGATCCGGTTGAGGAACTCCGGTCTGAAGTGGTCGCGCAATACCGAGGTTACGGCGTCCCGCATTCGATCGTAGTCGCCACCGCCGAACTCAGTCACCAGTGCGCTGCCGATATTCGACGTCATGATGATGACGGTGTTCTTAAAGTCGACCACTCTGCCCTGTCCATCAGTCAGTCGCCCGTCATCCAGGATCTGCAGCAGTACGTTGAACACGTCGGGGTGGGCTTTCTCGATTTCATCGAAGAGTACGACCGAGTACGGTCGTCGCCTCACCGCTTCGCTGAGCTGACCGCCCTCTTCGTACCCGACGTACCCCGGAGGCGCTCCCAGCAGTCGAGCGACAGTATGTTTCTCCATGTACTCGGACATGTCGAGGCGAATCATGGCGGCGTCGTCGTCAAACAGGAACTCGGCCAGCGACCTCGCCAGTTCGGTCTTGCCCACGCCGGTGGGACCGAGAAACAGAAAGCTGCCCAGGGGCCGGTTCGGGTCTTGCAAGCCCGCGCGGGCCCGACGCACCGCATTGCTCACCGCCAGGATCGCTTCATCCTGGCCGACGACTCGTTGGTGCAGTCGCTCTTCCATCGAGATCAGCTTTTGCACATCGCCTTCGAGCAGCTTGGTAACGGGGATACCCGTCCACTTCGCGACCACCTCGGCGACATCGTCCTCGGTGACTTCCTCTTTGAGCATCTGTCCTCGTTCCTGGAGCGTGGCCAAGCGTACCTCGTTCTCGGCCAATGTGCGTTCCAGTTCGACCATGCGTCCGTAGCGCAGTTCCGCTGCCTTTGCCAGATCGAGCTCGCGCTCAGCGCGCTCGATGCCGGCTTTGGTCTCTTCGATCGCCTCACGGGTAGCGCGGATGGTCGCGATCGCCTCCTTCTCTCCCTGCCACTGGCCTTTCAGTTCGTCGGCTCGGCCCCGAAGATCGGCAATTTCTTTCTGCACCCGTTCCAATCGTTCCCGCGAGGCCTCGTCGCGCTCCTTCTGCAGAGCGGTACTTTCGATCTGCAACTGCATCAGCCGGCGCTCGATCTCGTCGATTTCATAGGGCATCGAGTCGATCTCCATGCGGAGCCGGCTGGCAGCCTCGTCGACCAGGTCGATCGCCTTATCGGGAAGAAACCGGTCGCCGATATAGCGATCGGACATTACCGCGGCCGCGACCAGAGCGCCATCGGTGATCTTGACCCCGTGGTGCACTTCGTAGCGTTCCTTGAGCCCGCGGAGGATGCTGATGGTATCTTCCACGTTCGGCTCGGGCACGATAACAGGCTGAAAGCGCCGCTCCAGGGCAGCATCCTTCTCGATGTGCTTTCGGTACTCGTCGAGCGTCGTGGCGCCAACCAGGCGCAACTCACCGCGCGCCAGCATCGGTTTGAGCATGTTGCCCGCGTCCATCGCGCCTTCGGCCGCTCCGGCTCCGACGACGGTATGCAGCTCGTCGATGAAGAGGACGATGGCGCCCTCGGCTTCCTGAACCTCTTTGAGGGCAGCCTTCAAACGCTCCTCAAATTCGCCCCGATACTTGGCCCCGGCGACCATAGCGGCCAGATCGAGTTGAATGACGCGCTTGCCCTTCAGGTTTTCGGGCACGTCATCGCGGATGATTCGCTGGGCCAGTCCCTCGACGATGGCGGTCTTCCCCACCCCTGGCTCACCGATGAGAACGGGATTGTTCTTGGTGCGGCGGGAGAGAACCTGAATGACGCGTCGTATCTCGTCATCTCGGCCGATTACCGGATCGAGTTTGCCGCGGCGAGCGAGAGCCGTCAAGTCGCGACCGTACTTCTCCAGTGCCTGATACTTGCCCTCGGGATTCTGGTCGGTCACGCGCTGTCCCCCACGTATCGCGGCCAGCGCCGCCAGTAAGGTTTGTCGCGTTGCTCCCGACTTCCTGAGCAGACGCGCCACCGTGCTGTTGTCCCGGTCGTCAGCCATCGCGAGGAGTAAATGCTCGACGGATACATACTCGTCGTGCATGTCCGCCATTATTTCATGAGCGCGCACCAGTGTTGAGCGCAGCTCCGCCGAGATCGCCGGTTGAGACACACCGCCATACACGGTGGCCAACCGGCGGAGCAACGTCTCGTTCTCACTCCGCAGGGTCACCAGATTGACCCCCGTTTTCTCCAATAGGGTTGGCGTGATGCCTTCGGGCTGATCGAGAAGCGCCAGCAGCAGATGCTCTTCTTCTACCTGGCTATTGGCGCGGTCAGAGGCAAGCTCCTGGGCGGTGGCCAGGGCTTCTTGTGATTTGTCGGTAAATCTTTGAACGTTCATACTGTCTCCACGTGGGTTCGCCCGCTAGATCGCGCTCGATTCCGGATCGGGCTCGTGTCCCTGCAGGCGCCAAATGATCTCTCGTAGCCGGCGAAGTTCTCCTTCGTGCTGTTCGCGCATCTCCCGCATTGCTTCCTGGGTGTCGCGATGGAGCTTCTCCATCTGCTCGCGCATATGGAGTATCACCTCGACACCGGCAAGATTGACTCCAAGCTCCTCCACCAGCCGGCGGATTTGCTGGACTTTCTCGATGTCATCCGCAGAGTAGTAGCGGATTTCACCCTTGCCGCGCAGCGGCTCGACCAGCCCCAGACGTTCGTAATGGCGTAACGTCTGCTGATGTACATTGACAATCTCGGCAGCGACGCTGATCGTGAATCGTTCGCGGTCTCGCCTTGCTCTTTCAAATCTGTCCATCTGCTCTTCCTCCCCGTCGAATCACGCTCCGGCTTGCTCCAACTGGCGGAATAGCTCGCGCTGCTTCTCGTTTAGCTCGGTCGGCAGAACGGCGTGTAGCTTCACGTACAGGTTTCCTCGCGCGCCTCCTCGCAGTGCGGGCATGCCCTGTCCGGCGAGCCGCATCGTCCGGCCGTTCTGTGAGTTAGCCGGAACGCGCATGGTCACCTTCCCGGCGAGCGTGGGTATCTCGATCTCGCCCCCGAGTGCGAGCTTGGTCAGAGGAATCTCAACGTCGGTGTAAAGGTCATCCCCCTCCCGCCGCATCGATGCATCGGGTAGCATCCGCACCACGAGGAAGAGATCACCGGCGGTCCCACCGCCGGAACCAGGATTGCCTTCGCCGGCAATGCGCACGCGCGACCCCTCTCGCACGCCGGCCGGGATTTTCACATCGAGTCGCTTGGTCTTTGTTATCTGACCGTGGCCGTGACAGGTTGGGCACAGTTGATCGTTTTGCAGACCGCTGCCGTGGCAGGTCGGACATACCGTCGCTTTTTGCAGCGTAAAGGCGCGTTCGACGCCTCGGAATGCCTCTGGCAAGGTCACGTCGATCGGCTGCTCGATGTCCGAGCCGCGCTCTACCATGCTTGCGCCCTGAGCTTGACCGTCAGGGCGCTGACCGCGACCGCGTCCGAATATCGACCCAAAGTCGAAACCGCCGCCTTGCTGGCTGGTACCGCGATTGCCAAAGAGCGTCTCAAAGAAATCGCTGAAGTCTGCGGTCTGGGTCGTGGTGTAGGTTGCACCTCCCGGCTGTGGCCGCTGAGAGAATCGCTTCTCCCAATCGGGGCCCAGAGCGTCGTACTTCTTCCGTTTTTCGGCGTCAGTGAGGACGGCTTGCGCCTCGTTGATTTCCTTGAACTTCTTTTCCGCGTTCACGTCGCCGGGGTTCACATCCGGATGGTATTTGCGAGCGAGCTTTCGGTAGGCGCTCTTGATTTCCTTCTCGGATGCTTTCCGATCGACGCCGAGGGTTTTGTAGTAGTCCTTGTATTCCATTAGCTACGCACCAATTCGCGGCTGGGTCACCGTCGCGCCGATGTGTCTCCGCTGCCTGGCCTACACCGGCAGCAGCTACTCGCCGTCGGCCCCATGCACACTCACAATCACCTGTGCCGGTCGCAGGACTTCTTCTTCCCTGGATCCCGGGTTCAGGTAGGAATAACCGGGCCGGGCCACTTGAACCACGGTCTGGTCTGGAACGCTCGGGTCATCGACCCGCTGGATGGCCTCCTCGAAGTGTGGGTTAAACAGATTGCCCTCAGGACTCATCTGCTTCACCCCCTCACCCTGCAGTAGTTGCTCCAATTGAAACAGGGTGAGCCGAACGCCCTCCATGATTCCCTCGGTGCCCTGCCTGGACTCGCCATACTGGAGAGCCCGTTCAATGTTGTCCTTAACTCCGAGGAGCTTCCGCAGCAGGTCCTTCTTGGCGGCGCGAGTCTGATCGGCGTACGAACGCTCGATTCGTTTCTTGAAGTTGTCCATGTCGGCACGCGCGCGCAGGAACTTGTCGTTGGCCGCTTCGGCCGCCTCTCGAGCCTCCTCCAATTCGCGTTGCAGACGATCGACGTCACGTTCCTGAACCGCCTGGCCGCCGCCCAGTTCGGCCTCGGCGGCAAAGCGGGCATCGGCAATCGCAGGATCGGGACCGCGCTCGGTGTCGGTATTCATGTTTTCAGTCATGGCTATCCTCTATTCGACAGTGGCGGGAGCGGCGAGACGCCGCTCCCCCGCCGACTTATGATTCGTCGCTTGAGCGGAATTCGGCGTCGACGACGTCGTCGCCACCCGTAGAAGCGCCCGTTTCGGCGCCACCGTACGTTGCCCCGGCTCCGGCTCCGGCGCCTTCACCGGCGCCTGCCTGGCTGTAGAGCGCCGAGGCCACGGGTGCCCAGGCGGCTTCCAGCTGTTCTCGCGCCGTCCGGATCCGATCAGCGTCGTTCCCCTTGAGTGCCTCACGCAGCGCATCGAGGGCCGTCTGCACCGACTGCTTGTCGGTCTCCGAGATCTTGTCCCCGCTTTCCCGCAGGGTCTTATCGGTACTGTACGCCAGCGTATCGGCGGCATTGCGCTCCTCGGCGGCACGGCGAGCCTCGGCATCCTGCTGAGCGAACTGCTCGGCGTCCTTCACCATCCGCTCGACATCGGCAGAGGAGAGGTTGGTGGAGGCGGTGACTTTGACGCTCTGCTCCCGGCCGGTGCCCAGATCCTTGGCATGGACGTTGATGATGCCGTTGGCATCGATATCAAACGTCACCTCGATCTGCGGCAACCCTCGCGGCGAGGGTGGAATACCCTCGAGTCGGAAGCGTGCCAGCGACATGTTGTCCCGCGCCATCGGCCGTTCACCCTGCGACACGTGGATATCAACGGCCGTCTGACCGTCCTCAGCCGTGCTGAAGGTCTCGCTCTTGGCCGTCGGTATGGTTGTGTTGCGGGGGATGAGGACGGTGTTGACCCCGCCCAGGGTCTCGATACCGAGGGAGAGGGGAGTGACATCGAGCAGGACCACATCCTTGACTTCCCCCATCAACACCCCGGCTTGAATGGCGGCTCCGACGGCCACCACTTCATCGGGATTGACGCCCTGATGCGGATCTTTGCCGGAGAGGCTCTTCACCAGTTGCTGGATCACCGGCATGCGGGTCGAGCCACCAACCAGCACTACCTCGTTGATGTCCTTCTCGGTGAGCTTGGCATCGGCCAGCGCTCGCTTGAACGGTCCCACACAGCGCTGGGTCAGATCATCGGTCAGCTCTTCAAAGCGGGACCGGGTGATGGTCTTGATCAGGTGCTTGGGTCCATTCTGATCGGCGGTGATGAAGGGCAGATTGATCTCGGTCTGGACCACACTGGAGAGTTCCACTTTGGCTTTCTCGGCAGCTTCCAGTAAGCGCTGGAGGGCTTGCTTGTCTTTGCGCAGATCGATCCCTTCTTCACGGGCAAACTCATCGGCGACCCAGTCCACGATCCGGCGATCGTAATCATCGCCGCCCAGATGGGTATCCCCAGAGGTGGCTTTGACTTCAAAGACACCATCGCCCACTTCCAGCACCGAGACATCAAAGGTCCCACCACCGAGGTCAAACACCAGAATGGTTTCCGCTGACTTCTTGTCCAGCCCGTAGGCCAGCGATGCCGCCGTCGGCTCATTGATGATCCGCAGGACTTCGAGCCCGGCAATCTGGCCGGCATCTTTGGTGGCTTGCCGCTGGCTATCGTTGAAGTAGGCAGGGACCGTGATCACCGCCTGGGTGACCGGTGAGCCGAGATACTTCTCGGCATCGGTTTTGAGCTTGGCCAGGATCATGGCCGAGATCTCTTGCGGGGTATACTGTTTGCCGTCAATGGCGACGCGGTCATTGGTGCCCATCTTCCGTTTGATCGAGGCAATGGTGCGATCCGGATTGACGACGGCTTGTCGTTTGGCCAGCTGTCCGACCAGGCGCTCACCGGTCTTGGTGAAGGCCACCACCGACGGCGTCAGTCGACTTCCCTCGGCATTCGGAATCACCATCGGTTCCCCGCCTTCCATGACGGCCACGACGGAATTGGTGGTACCGAGATCGATACCAACTACCTTTGCCATGTTGCATTCTCCTCGTTAATGTCAGCATTGTTGAGTGCTACTGCTATAGTGTACAAACTTGAGTATCCATTTATCAAGGATTTGATGTACGTTTGACGCGGTAACAGCCCGCTCCGCGGAGCGGGCTGTTACTATGTCTCCTTCGACCTAGCCCGCCGGCGCCGGTGGTGGCGTGTGCCAGCCACCCTCCAGCCCGGGCAGCAAAATCGTGTCGAAGTGGGCGTACTTCATCATCTCTCCGGGCGCAGGCTGAGCTCGCAATGCGTTGCGGATGACCTCATCCATGGTGTCGACCGGGATCAGAGTCAGTGCTTTGCGCACGTCTTCGGGGATCTCTTCGAGGTCTTTGTGATTCTTCTGGGGAAAAAGAACTGTTGTGATGCCGGCACGATGAGCGGCGAGCACTTTCTGTTTCAATCCTCCGATAGGCAGCACCCGTCCCCGCAGCGTAATCTCGCCGGTCATCGCCAGATCGCGGCGAACATGGCGGCCGCTGAGCGCACTGATGAGCGCCGTGGCCATGGTGATACCCGCCGATGGACCGTCCTTTGGGATCGCTCCTGCCGGCACGTGGATATGAATCGCATGTTCGTCGAACGCGGATGACTTGATGCCCAGCTCCCGGGCCCGAGAGTGAACGAACGACATTGCCGCTCGCGCCGACTCCTGCATGACCTCGCCCAACTGCCCGGTGAGAATGAAATTCGCCTTGGCGTCCATCAGCGTGACTTCCACCGGAATCACATCTCCACCTTCGTCGGTAACCACCAGGCCGGTGGCAGCGCCGATCTGATCTTCCTCCTCAGCGACACCCCAGGTGAATCGCCCAGACTTCAGGTATCCGGGAACATCGACGGCATCGACCACCACGGCGGAGGGCTCGTCCTCGGCGAATCGCCGGGCTACTTTGCGGCAGATCGACGCAATCTCTCGCTCCAACTGGCGCACGCCGGCCTCGCGGGTGTACTCCCGAACCAGCAAGCGGAGCGCATCGGTAGTGATCTGTAACTGATCGGTTTCCAGACCATGGAACTTCCGCTGTTTGGGCACCAGAAAGTTCTCGCCAATCTGTACTTTCTCTGCCTCGGTGTAACCGGGAAGCTCGATGATTTCCATGCGGTCGCGTAGTGGCGCCGGAATGGTATACAGCACGTTGGCGGTAGTGATAAAGAGCACGCGGGAGAGATCGAACGGAACCTCGAGGTAATGATCGGAAAAATCGGTATTCTGTTCCGGATCGAGCACCTCGAGCAACGCCGATGAAGGATCGCCGCGGAAGTCGGCGCCGACCTTATCAATCTCGTCAAGTATGATCACCGGGTTATTCGAGCCTGAGGTCCGAATCGCCTGGATGATCCTCCCGGGAAGAGATCCGATGTAGGTGCGCCGGTGACCACGGATTTCCGCTTCATCGTGCACACCACCGAGCGACATGCGGGCGAACTTGCGACCGAGGGCCGCCGCCACCGACTTGCCGAGACTGGTTTTACCCACTCCGGGAGGGCCAACAAGACAGATGATCGGACTGCGAAGGTCGGTCGAGAGCTTGCGGACAGCCAGATGTTCGAGGATTCGCTCCTTCACCAATTCGAGGCCGAAGTGATCGCGGTCGAGTTGCTCGGCCGCCACCTTGATATCGAGTTGGTCATCGGTACTGACCGACCACGGCATGCCGACCAGCCAGTCGAGATAGGTCCGGATCATGCCGACTTCGGGCGAGGCCGCCGGCATTCGCTCCAGACGATCGACCTCTTTTTCGGCCTTCTCACGTGCCTTCTCGGGGAGATTGCCTTGCTCGATTTTCTGGCGCCACTCCTGCGGCTTCGGCCTGCTCAGGATCGAGTTCACCCAGCTCTCGTTGGATCTCCTTCATCTGTTCGCGCAGGAGATATTCCCGCTGTGTCTTGTCGATGTTCTTTTGCACTTCGTTACTGATTCGGCTCTTGAGTTCCAGCACCTCGACCTGCTCGGACAGGATTCCGTGCACTTTCTTGAGCCGCTCGGTCACGTCGAGCGTCAGCAGCAAATCTTTGCGCTGCTCCGATTCGAGTTCGGGTACGTAGCCGATGAAGTCGGCAAGCCAGCCAGGATCCTCGACCTCACGCACGTTGGATAGTGCTTCGGCCGGCAGATTGCCTCGTAGATTGATGTAATTCACAAACAGTTCGCGCACCGACTGCACCAGGGCCGTCAGCTCCCGTGAGGGGTCGATGACTTGCGGAATGCGCTCGACCTCGACCTCGAGGTACGGTTCAGATTTGGTGTATCCCAGCACGCGAACGCGATCTTCCCCCTGTGCCAGCAACTGAACGCTGCCATCGGGTAGGCGGAACATCGGGCCCAGGGTGGCGAGGACGCCGACCTCCATCAGGTCTTCCGCGCCGACCTCCCGTTTGCCGGCGTCGTTCTGGGTCAGAAGGACGATGCGATGTGGACGTTGCCTGACGGCCTCATCGACGGCCAGCAGCGAAGGCTGCCTGCCGACCTGAATCGGGGTCATCATACGGGGAAATACCACTGTTTCGAACAGCGGTAAGACGGGTAATCGCAGTATTTCGGGCGTATCCGTCGTGACTTCTTCTTCGGGCGATGACATCTGTTGTCCTGTTCTCTCCGAGCCTGGAGCCCATGCTCCATCTCTCTTTCAATGGTGCCATACCGTCGGGTGCGCCGGCTCCCGCCTGGAAACTCCAGACATGTCGCCAAACTCAGCCTTAACTATCCTAATGATACAAGGTTTTAGTCTGTGCTTGTAAAGGGTTGTGGTACCTGGGGCGCCTACCGGCGATTCAACCCGACGCTGACTTAGAGGACCACGTCAATCACGGTAGACGCTGACTCGACCACTTCGCCTACTACCGCGGCGATAGCAACGGGCCCGGCTTCCCGTTCGAAAAGACCGAAGCGATCGGCCGGTAGGGCAACGAGTAGTCCTCCCGACGTCTGCGGATCGGTGAGTAGACGGACCCAATTTTCGTCCACGGATGGGTGGAACGTCACCGAGTCTGTCACTGCCGCAAGGTTCTTCCCCGTACCGGCCGGAACGAATTCCTCACTGGCGTAGCGCAATGCCCCCGGCAACAAAGGGACGCGCGAAGCATGCAGACGCGCCGATACGCCCGAGACACGACAGAGTTCCAGCAGATGTCCGAGGAGACCGTAACCGGTGATGTCTGATACGGCGTGCGCTCCGGCATGGACCATTGCGCGGGAGGCATCGCGGTTGAGCGTAACCATCCAGCGAACCGCGGCGTCGATGTGGGCCGTCTCCGCCGCCCCTGCCTTGAGCGCGGTGGTGATGACTCCGGTACCGAGAGGCTTGGTGAGAACGAGCAGATCTCCTGGTTGTGCCCCGCGTCCGGAGAGAAACGCATCCGGTCGGACGGTGCCGGTCACCGCCAGTCCATATTTAGGTTCGGGATCGTCGATCGTGTGTCCGCCGACGATGGACACGCCGGCTTCACGCGCCTTGTCAGCTCCGCCCCGCAACATCTCGGCAAGGACATGCTTGGGCAGCTCGTCCACAGGGAATCCCACGATGTTCAGTGCGGTCAGAGGCGACCCGCCGACCGCGTATACATCGCTGAGCGAATTCGCCGCTGCGATCTGTCCGAAGGCATAGGGGTCATCCACCACCGGAGTGAAGAAGTCCACCGTTTGCACCAGCGCGATGTCGTCGGTCAAGCGGTAGACGGCGGCATCATCGCCCAGCGCCGTGCCGGTCAGAATGGAGGGATCGTTCTGTTGGGGAAGTTGGCGTAGCACGTACGCCAGGTCAGCCATGCTGACCTTGCTGGCTCAGCCGGCGCAACGAACGAGAGAGGTGAGACGAATCTCAGCGGTCATGACATCACCTCCTTACGGTAGTTTTGATCGACGTCCCCACTGGCGATACGAGCGCCTCGACGATCTTGTCGCCACCAAATTTCACCGGGTCGGTCGCGGGAAGGCCGGTGAGTTCCTCCGCTTCGGCGATGCACCGTTCGGTCTCGGCGATCGAAAGGCCACGGGTGTTAAGCGCGATCGCGACGACTGTGGCCGGTTTGACCCAGGAGGCGGCGTCCTCGTAGATGGCGACCAGACGATCGAGGGAGGGGACGCGCACCGGGTAGTCATCGATCCAATCGTGGTTTGCCAGATGGACCAGCACGAGGTAATCGGGCGCTGAGCCGTGCAGGAGGGCGAGCGTAACTCCTGAGTACGCGGGATGAAGCAACGAGCCCTGACCCTCGACGAAGACCCAATCGGATCGCTCCGCAGCCGGGACCACCAGGCTCTCGATTGCCCCCGCCATGAAGTCCCCGACGACCCGGTCCACGGCAATGCCCGTTCCCTCGAGCATGATCCCCGTCTGTCCGGTGGCGACGAATTCACTCTGGAGCCCTCGCTTCTTCGCGCTGGCTGCAACTTCGAGGGCTGCCGTCATTTTGCCGACGGCGCAGTCGCTGCCAACAAAGGTGACCACCCGTGAACCTTCGCGATGAGGCAGCCATGGTGGCGACCGAGAGGTCATCGGGCGCACGCCGCACGTCGAAGAGCCGCACATTATATTTACCGGCCGCCGAAGCGAATTCGTCATCGTCGAGGAGCATGAAATGCAAGCCGCTAATGACGCTCAGGCCGTTCTCGATGGCAGTCATGATCTGTCGACGCCATTCGACTGGCAATCCACCGCCGCGTGGAGCGATCCCGATCAGCAATTCGGTTGGTTCGAACGCCAGCGCTTCGTCGATGTCCCGACAGATGGGTATCTCGCCACCAAGTCCCAGCACCTCACCCGTGCTTCGTCCGGCGTGCTCGCTGTCGATCACCGCCACCACCTGGTGAGGTTGGTAGCGGAGAATGCTGATGGCGGTTTTCCCGTGGTGAAAGTCGAGAGTGCCCTCAGCCAGGATTGCGATTCGCCGCGTGGCTAACATGATGGTCCCCGAAGTTACATGATTGATTGCCGGCGCTCGACGCTCTTCGGAGTAGTTTTCTCCTCTGGTTGGTGCGTCTGCCGCCAGACATGATACAGGCGTTGCATTGCCGTGACATGGGTGAGGATCGCGAGCACCGCCAGTGCGGCAATGGTGGTGTAGCCATTGACCAGGAGCCCGAGACCGAGGATGATTACTCGCTCCGGTCGGGGCGCGATTCCTACGGCCCCATCGAACCCGAGGCCCTCAGCGCGCGCGCGCGCATAACTGATGAGGAGCGATCCCATGGCAACGGCGTAGGTCAGCAATACGGCCGCCGTGTTCCCCCGGCTGGTGAACACAAAGACGAGGGCCAGGAGTATTGTGCCCTCCGAATAACGGTCGATCAACGAGTCGAGAAAGGCGCCAAAATCGGTCTGCTGGGCAGAAATTCGAGCCAGAGCACCGTCGAGCATATCGAAACCGCCGGATAGAAGGAGGAGCGCTCCGCCGATACTGAGATGGCCGGTGGCCAGCACCGCGGCCGTGAGGATATTGAAGAGAAAGCCGACCACAGTCACCATGTTCGGTGTGACTCCGCGGTCTGCCAGCGGCGCGACAATTTGCTCGGCCAAACGGCGGCCCCAGGCCTTCAAGGACGCCGGCACCATGGCTAGGTCACCAGACTCGATGAAGCCAACGTGGACGACGCGTAGGAAGCAAGCACGCGATTTCCAGATTTTACGTAGAAGTCGACTATTTGTTCCGCCACGCGGGGCCAGGAGTATTGACGCGCCGTCACCAGTCCGGCGGATCCGAATGCCGCCGCCAGTTCTCGATCCTGAAGTACTCGACACAGGGCGTCGGCAAGTCGATCAGCATCGCGCGGCGGCACCAAAAGACCTTCTCGACCGTCAGTCAGAACCTGGGAGTAACCCTCAATATCGCTGGCTACAACCGGCGCGCCCGCTGCCATCGCCTCGAGTAATACGATCCCGAAGCTCTCGCCCTGGACTGCCGGTGCGCAGACAACATGCGCGCTGCGGTGATATCGGGGTAGCTCCTCATCAGACACGCGCCCCACGATGATGATGTCTCGTAGATCGTGACGCTCGATGTACGCCCGGTAGGGAGAATCATCCCAGTCCCCCGCCCCCACGATCAGGAACCTGGCGTTTGGAAAAGCGTTCTTCACTCGCGGATAGGCGCGGAGCAGGTAGCCCACGCCCTTACGTTTTTCGGGCCGGCCAACGAACAGTATGTTCGGTCGTCCGTCGTCATATTGGGGCAGGGGAGCGACCCGATCTGGCCGGAACCGTTCAATGTCAACTCCATTCGGAATCACCTGATAGCGTGCCATGAAGTACTGACGAACGAATCGCTTGGCAGCGCGAGAAACGGCGATCCTGCCATCAAGATTGTTGAATACGCGCCGGAGGATCGGTCGGCCATAAAAGTAGCCATAGTACGAGCCACGATAGGCGTGAAACGTTCCAATGTTGAGCGCGTCGGAATACCGGAGAACGGTTGGGGGAAGCGAGGGCATCAGTGGTTCGTGCAGGTGTACGACATCGAACTTTTCCGATGCCAGTACTTCCCGCACCCGGCGCGCCAGGTGGAAGGAGAGGGTAATGCGCGCAATTGAGCCATTGGCCGGAATCCGCCGTACGTTCCCGATACGGTAGACATCATCTTCTTCGCGTTCGAGATTGTGATTGGACGACGGCGCCATGATGCGCACCTGATGGCCACTCGCCTTGAGCTCGGTCGACAGGCAGCTGATGTGATTGGTCACTCCACCGGGATAGGGGTAATCGTAGGGAGAGACCAGTGCTATCTTCAACTGCAGTGTCCCTGCTGTGGAGCAAAGGTCATATCCGGTGGAAGATCCATGCGTCGTGCCAACATCTCGCCGTCCCCTGTGTGCCGAAGCTGATGCTCGAGCGCGCTGCTCAACCGGCAGACTCACTTTGTCGCTCCATGGTAGCAGGCACATCGCCGCGCACGTCCTGTCTCCAAATGGCATTGAACGCAATCCACTGTCCGGGATACCGTCGCACCATATCCTCCATGTGTCGGGCGATTTCTTGCAGCAGCGCCCGTTCATCCTCGATCGCATCGTTCGAATGCGCGCAGACCAGCGGGGACGCCACATGACCCTGGTAGGAAGTCGAACCCTGGCGTACCCCCACCCCGAATATCACTGGCACGCCGGTATGTCGGGCAAGGGACGCGAGACCGCGCGACAGCGGTGTACGGTGGCCGAAGAATTCCACTTCCAGTGACTTACCGGCCAGTAAACGATCGGCAGTTACGGCGACTACTTCGCCTCGGCGGAGCGCCTCCACCATCCGACGGGGCGCTCGTTCCAGCGTCACCGTCCGGATGCCCTGACCTTCTCGTTGTGCCGTCAGAAACGAGAGGAGCTCCGGTGGTTCAACTCGTTCCACCGGGACGGTGACGGTGAGGCCGCGGGCAGCGAGGAGTTGCCCCACCAGATCGAAGTTGCCGAGATGCATCGACACCAGGAGGACGCCGCGCCCGGCGGCGTGAGCGCGTTCCAGGTGTTCCCAGCC
Organism: uncultured Chloroflexia bacterium; assembly: GCA_963731225.1. Lineage (GTDB taxonomy): Bacteria > Chloroflexota > UBA5177 > UBA5177 > UBA5177 > CAVSUG01. The sequence goes on along the minus strand of CAVSUG010000002.1, from coordinate 471,930 downwards.
GTCGACGTCGACCAAATCGACAATCTGTTCCCGAGTGAGCCGCGGGATTCGCAGCGTGTCCACCCAATTTCGCGCATTATTGACGAACGCAGCGCGAGCCGTGGATTGGCGCTGTCCTGCGTTTGAATCGGGAAACGCGACGGTCAGATTGGCCAGTATGCCTTGGCGAGACCGAGGAAAAAGCAGGTAATAGAGGACCGCGGCCAGTTCGCTGAGGCGATAGGCAACGCCCAGTGGAATCCGTGGCATCACGCTGGCAGCGAGGCGCAAGGCGATGTACAGGACGCGATTTTGCACGTTAGACGGAGTGGTCGCCGCGGGCTGCTTCTCGGCTTCCCGTGGTTACCGCTGACGCCGCTCCCGGCCACATCGGACGGAACATATACCACTGGTCCGGACGTCGAACCACCGCCTGCTGTAACGCGTTCATCAGCTTCTGCATGATGGTCTGAATATCGCGGTCGCGGTCACCGCTGGGGGTCCAGGAAATTGGGGGATACAAGTGTGTGCAAAAAGAATTGTCCGGTTCCCGCGTCGTGAACGCGGGAATCAGGGGCGCGCCCGTCTTTATCGCGAGAAGTGCCGGACCGCCGGGCACCGCCGTGTCCAGCCCAAAGAACCGCACCGGCACTCCCTTGTTGATCTCTACCGGTCGATCGAAGAGCATTACGAGGGTTCCACCGTTATGGAGCACTTTGAGCATGGCGCGAATGTTGGATAAAGCAATGAGATCGATGCCCTTTTCCAGACGCTTGCGCTGAATGAGTTGATCGAGGTAGGCCGGCTTGAACGGTTCGTAAACGGCGTGAAAATCGGTAAAGTCCTTGAGTCTCAGGCCGCCAATCTCGATGGTGCCAAAGTGGGCCCCGGCTACAATTAAGCCCTTTCCTTCGGCGAGAGCAGACTTCAAATGTTCGAGTCCCCGGATCGACATCGCCGCAATACGGGGATCGTCCGCGGACATGACGGGCAATTCGAGGAACTCGATCAGGTACTTGCAGTAGTTCCGCAGCGACTTCAATGCAATGCGGCGAACGGCCAGGTCATCGGGGCTCCGGTCCAGAACGACGGACATGTTGTCCTTGGTGATGGCCCGCTTCCGCGACCACAGCAGCCACACCGCGTCACCGACTGCCGTGCCGATGAGATAGCGCCAGGAACGAGGTATGACTCGCGAGAGGAAGGCTCCCACCTGAATGATCAGATAGAGCGCCACTCCTGACTAGCTCGCCGTGGGCGCGGCCACAGGGGTGTCGGCGAGCGCGGTGGCCCGGATGAATGCCTCGGTCATCTCGCGAGCCTTCTCGTCCTTGTGTTGAACGGGCGGAGACTTCATGAAATACCCGGACGGTCCCTCGAGCGCACCGGACACACCATGATCCAGGGCGAGCTTTCCGCAACGCACCGCATCGATGACAACGCCGGCCGAGTTGGGCGAGTCCCACACTTCGAGCTTCATCTCGACGTTGAGCGGGACGTCGCCGAAGGAGCGGCCCTCCATGCGGATATACGCCCATTTCCGGTCCGTAAGCCACTCGACATAATCGCTCGGGCCGATGTGTACGTTGCCCTTACCGAGGTCGTAGTCTAACTGCGAAGTGACCGCATTGGTCTTCGAGATCTTCTTCGATTCCAGCCGCTCGCGTTCGAGCATATTCAAGAAATCGGTGTTGCCGCCGACGTTGAGCTGGCTGGTGCGCTCGACGCGAACTCCCCGGTCGCGGAACAGTGTGGTCAGCGCCCGATGGACGATCGTGGCCCCGACTTGCGACTTGATGTCGTCCCCGATGATGGGAACATTTGCCTGTTCGAACCGTCGACGCCAGTACTGCTCCCGGGCGATAAAGACTGGAATGCAATTGACCAGACCACATCCTGCCTGCAAAATCTGCTCAACGTACCACTTGGTCGCCTCTTCGCTGCCGACCGGAAGGTAATTGATGACGATGTCGGTCCCGGTCTCGCGTAGGATGCTGACGACGTCCGCGGTCGGTCCCGGGGCCTTGGTGATGACTTCAGAGAGGTACTTTCCCAGTCCGTCGTGGGTCATTCCGCGTTCGACTTTAACGCCCAGATGAGGCACGTCCGAGAACTTGATCGTGTTGTTCTGGCCGGAGAAAATGGCCTCGGATAGATCTTTCCCGACCTTGTCGGCGTCTACATCGAACGCACAACTGAATTCGATATCGCGAATGTGATACCCGCCGAGATTGACGTGCATCAATCCAGGGACGAAATCCTCATCGTTTGCATTCCGGTAGTACTGGATACCCTGAACCAGGGAAGAGGCGCAATTCCCCACCCCGATAATGCCTACTCGGACTTTGGCCACAGATTTTCTCCTTCTACTCACGGTCTCATGGGCGCGACTACATATCGGTAGTTCGACCGCCGATTAACATCCGTCACAGTCTACGGTCATTCATCAGCCTGCGGCCATAACTCCCGCGTCTCGATCGCGACTCGACCGCTTCGGCGCCTGGTATAGGGGCCGCGTGCCCGGTTGATATCGGTCCACGAAGAGTCCATGGAGCTGCGTGGGGTCGGAAATGTTCCGGAATGATGCGCTGATGTCGCTCGGCGCCGCCATAAACGGGAACATTTGCACACCACCCAGTCCGCCGTGAGCGCCGACATGATCCTCGAAATTGATGACAGTCTGACCATCATAGGCGCCGAATACCAACACATCGCCGGCACTGGGCATCGCCGACAGCGCCAGCAGCTGCTCCCGCACGAGTTCCGGTTCATCGTGGATGCGCAGGAACTCGATCTCGGCCGCGGTAGCATCATCGAGGACCACTTCTTCCCCGTTATACAGAGCCACGGTTTCGAGGCCGGACCGGACGAGGACAATGCCGATCCCGGGATGATTGACCAATTGCCGAAGCAATCCAGGCGCCCGTAACTCGATCTGCTCGCGATCTGGCCGCTCGGGCAGATCGGTGAAGTACACATTTGCCAGGGCGCTCGAATAGATCGCCATCACTGAGCTTTCCGGGCTATCGACGAGGCCCGCCTGCAGCGGCCCGGTGCCGATCCGCATTGCCAGTCTCATGGCACGATCGGCCAGGTAGCTCGTCGCCGAACTCGTTCGCGGACCAATTTCGGCCGAAAGTTCTTCGACTTGCTGCAGCGTGGCCAGGTCCTTGTAGGGTCGGGTCTCCAGTTCGGTCGCGACCGGGGGGTCCACGCCGTGCGATGCGATGAACTGACCGAGCGATTGTCCGTAGACGTGATGGAACGGAAGCGACTCGGTCATGCCATGGTCGCTCATCACGTAGAGATCATAGGGACGCAATGCGATCGTGTTTATCGCCCGGTTCACATCGCGAATCTGCCGATCCAACGCCTTGAGCGACCGGTAGGCCGCATTGCTTCTGGGACCCAGGTGGTGGGCAACCTCGTCGTACCCGATGAAGTTCGCATACACCGCCGGCACGCCGCGGAAAATGTCGAGTCGGATACCGAGCGTTGTCAACTCACGAAACATCACATGAGTGAACGCTCGTGTTAGCGGAAAGATCCCCTCGGGGGCAACATAGTTGCCGCGCAGCCGATAGACCGCCTGCTCGCACAATTCGATGAATATCTCGGCCACCGTCAGAGCACCGGCCCGAGCCAGCCGCCACGGATTGAGCACGAGCAGCATGCAAACATCGATGCCGGTAAGCCGGGGCGGGAAGCTGGTCTGTCCGAGTGCGCTGGTGGTAAAGACGGCTCGCTGAGCACCGCCCGCAGCCATGCCCATGTACACGCTGCCGTGACGGAGCAATCCGGGCCTGCCGGCCGCATTATCCGCCTCCACGCCGGCCATGTCGAGCGGCCAGCTGCAGATCACCGGACGCTGCCGCCGGCGATCGTACCAGTAAAAGCCGGGCACGTCCACTTTGGAGCCGTACATCAGCGAGCATTGAATCGCCGCCGTGTCGCTTGGGATACCACTGCGCCAGCGCTCGATTCGGTGCGTCGAGTCGAGGAGTCGCTTCAGATGAGGCATGTATCCCCGATCGAGTGCCCGCCTCACATCCTCGTGAGATAGGGCATCGATTTGCAGAATAACAAAGCCGCGTCGCCGTCGTTCTAGCTTGCTATACGGTAGTTTGAGCCGGCGCAGGGTAGCAGCCGCCTTGAGTGCCGCTACCGTGCCCCGTAGCGTAAAACGCACGGTATACTCCGCATGAGAAGAATGCTCAAAGGTCGAAAGATTCTAGCCAGTGGGCGTTCCAGGCACAAACAGGCGCCTGGCGCCGGCTGAACGAGAACTTCACTTGCTCGACTTCTTGACGGAGGGAACCGCATACCGTGGATGACGAACCCGTTGCCAGTCTCACGCATCTGACCGAGTCAGGCGAAGCACACATGGTCGATGTGTCGGCAAAGGTCGTTTCTCGGCGCGATGCCGAAGCGCGAGGCCGGGTCACGATGAAGCGGGAGACCGTGGCCTTGATCCGGGACAATCTCGCGCGCAAGGGCGATGTTCTCGGTGTAGCTCGCATCGCCGGCATCCTGGCGGCCAAGCGAACGTCAGACCTGATCCCATTGTGTCACTCTCTAGCCCTCTCACAGGTAGATGTACAGTTCGAGCTCGACCTAGAAAATGGCCGTGTGGACATCGTTGGTCGTGCTACCGTCGATGGAAAGACCGGCGTGGAAATGGAGGCCCTAACCGCGGTCTCCCTGGCTGCCCTGACCATCTACGACATGTGCAAGAGCGTCGATCGCGGAATGGTCATTGAGGGCCTGCGGCTCACGTACAAATCGGGTGGGCGAAGCGGGACGTTTCGCCAGGAATAGTCCTCATCGATGCCGGAATATGTCGGACCGTGCCTGAGTTGTGCTCCTACTCTCGCAACTTTGCGTTCAGCGTGGCTCGACTGATGCCTAACTGCTTCGCCGCGGCGGTGCGGTCACCATTGGCCTGCCGAATGGCGACTTCAATCGCTTCGCGCTCGGTGTTCGCCAGGATTTCCTTCAGCGACAGCCCCGACGTTACCAGCTCGGAGATGTGATGGCCGTCTTCCGCATCCCGCTTATTTGGCGCTTCGGTGAGCACCACGTGCTGAGGTGAAATCACCGAGTCGCGGGCGAGAATAATGGCGCGATGGATGGTGTTTTCCAATTCCCGAACGTTTCCCGGCCAGTGGTAGGCCATGAGCACGTCGACTGCGTCTTCCGAAATGCGCGGGGCATTGCTGGGCGAATCACCGCTGTACTTCTGGAGAAAGTGTTCGGTGAGCAGTGGGACATCCTCCATACGTTCGCGCAACGGAGGAAGTTCGATGGCGATCACATTGAGCCGGTAATAGAGGTCCTCCCGAAATCGACCGGCGGAGACTTCTTCCGCCAGATCGCGATTGGTGGCGGCGATCACGCGGGTGTCGACCTTGATTGGCGTGTTACTGCCGACGCGCTCGAATTCTCGCTCCTGCAGCACTCCCAGCAGCTTCTTCTGCGTATTCAAAGACATTTCGCCGATCTCGTCCAGGAAGATCGTTCCCTTATCGGCCATCTCAAAGCGACCCTTGCGCGTCTTTACCGCGCTGGTGAAGCTGCCGGCCTCGTGTCCGAATAGTTCGCTTTCCAGCAACGTCTCGGTCAGAGAGGCGCACGGTACCTTGACGTATGGTCCGCTTCGACGGTGCGAGTTTCGATGGAGCGCGCCGGCCACCAGCTCCTTGCCGGTGCCTGTCTCCCCAGTTACCAGAATGGTGGCATCGGCTCGCGCAACCCTCCCGATCGTCTTGTAGATGTGTTGCATCACCGCCGTGTTTCCGATAATGCTATCGAGCGGATCGCGGATCGTTTCGTCCACGGCGCGCACGCGGAGGGTCAGGTCGCGATGATCCAGTGTGCGTCGAACGGTGATAAGTAAATCGTCAAGCTCGAAGGGTTTCGTAACGTAGTCGTAGGCACCCCGCTGGATCGCCTCGATGGCCACCTTCGAGGTTCCATACGCGGTCATCATGAGCACCGGTACGTCGTCCATGCGCATCCGCTTCATCTGGTCGAGCACTTCCAGACCACTCATGCCGGGCATGCGCACATCCATGATGGCGAGAGCCGGACGGTGCTTAGTGATGCTGGCTATCACGTCCCGACCCGAGGATGCCTCCAGCGTCTGGAAGCCTTCGCTTTCCAGGAAGCTACGCAGGAAGCCTCGAATCGATTCGTCGTCATCGGCAACCAGGATCAGCTTCTTCTCATCCATGTACTTTTGTCCCACGGCATATTTCGAGTCGTCCTCAGGCGCGCCCGCACACCTAGTGTAACGGTAATTTCTCTGGACAGTGTCCTTGCGGCGGCAAAGTATCAAGCTGACGTTTCCGTGAAGTTCTCACCAAAATACTGAAAGCACAAGGTCGCCGGACGCCGGCGGGTCCCGCCGCTGAATGTTCTCTCGGTCGACGACGGCCGGGCGGAAGAATGGTAGGATTGCGCGGTCGAGAAGTATGAAGGTTATTGGAACCGCCGGGCACATTGACCACGGCAAATCATCGCTCGTCGAGCGACTAACCGGCGTCGATCCAGATCGGCTCGCCGAAGAAAAGCGGCGTGGGATGACGATCGATCTCGGCTTCGCCTCGCTGACCCTGCCATCGGGTACGGTGGTCAGCATGGTTGACGTACCGGGGCATGAGCGCTTCATTCGAAATATGCTCGCCGGCGCGGGCGGAGTGGATATCGGGCTCATCGTCGTCGCCGCCGACGAGGGGGCTATGCCGCAGACCCGCGAACATATCGATATCTTGAACCTCCTGAGCATCGACTCGGCCGTGGTGGCGCTGACCAAAGTCGATCTGGTGGACGACGATTGGCTGATGCTGGTTGAGGACGACGTCCGAAGGCTCCTCGCCGGTTCCGCTCTGGCGGACAGCGAGATCTTTCCGGTATCGTCGATCACCAGCGAGGGAATAGACGCGCTTCTCGACGGACTGGATCGAGCCGTTCAGGCCGTGCCTCCGGTCCCGCCGGGTCGAACGGCCTATTTGCCCGTGGATCGTGTCTTCACCGTTGCGGGCTTTGGCACTGTCGCCACCGGGACGCTGCACGACGGATCGTTTACTACCGGTATGGACCTCGAAATCTTACCGGCCGGGAGGCACACGAAGATCCGCGGTCTGCAATCCCACGGTCAACAATTGACTGTATCCGCTCCCGGTAGTCGCGTCGCGGTAAACCTTGCCGGCGCCACTCGTGACGGATTGAACCGTGGGGACGTGCTTGCTCCGGTCGGGGCGATTCATCCCGTGCTGCGATTTGACGCCAGCATTCGGGTGCTGGACGCCGCACCGGTTCCTTTGCGCCATGGCGTCGAGGTAATGCTGCATCTCGGAGCGTCGGAATCGCCCGCCAGGATCGCAGTACTCAACGATGACTGTATCGAACCCGGAAGCACCGGCTGGGCCCAAATTCGCCTGCACGAGCCGATTGCGGCGGTTCAAGGTCAGCCATTCATTGTCCGACTGCCGGCTCCGGCGCGAACTGTTGCCGGGGGCAGAGTGGTTGATCTGGCTCCTCACCATCGGCGCTTTGACCCCGGCGCGAGCTCCCGTCTGGAAGGAATGACGTCCAAAGATCCGGCCACTCGAGTGGCGGCGATACTCAGCGACAACCGTCCCCGTGACGCCAGCCAACTTGCGGAGCTTGCCGGCCTGGCCGCCGGCTCGCTCCAGAACGAACTGGCGCCGGCAGTTCGTGAGGGATTGGTCGTACGGCGCGGCGACGTCTATCTCAGTCGCGCCGGTTGGGAGGCGCTAGCATCCAGGGCTGATGCTCTCATTCGTCAATATCACCGGGACAATCAGTTGCGACCGGGAATGCCTCGGGAGGAACTGCGCCGTAAACTCCACATCCCGACCCGGGACTGGACCGCGACCATGGCAATACTCGTCCAGTCCGGGATCGTCGAGGAACATGGTCCGTTGCTGAAGACACCCGGTTGGCAACTTGCGATCGCATCACGGCGGGAGGAAGCGGAACGCGTGCTCACAACGCTCCGCTCCCAACCGTTTTCTCCTCCGGACGGCGCCTCGTTGCTATCCACGACCTCGACCGATCCGTCTCTGTTGCGCGCGCTGGCGGAACAGGGCGAGATCGTTCGAGTGGCCGACGGGCTGTATTTTGATCGGGCCGCCTACGACCGCATGCTTGCGATCGTTACCGACATAATTACGACCACCGGAGATATCAGCGTTGCTCAGGCCCGCGACGCCCTGGGCACGACCAGAAAGTATGCGCTCGCCCTGCTGGAACACCTGGATGATCAACACATCACGAGACGAATCGGGGAAACGCGCGTCTTCGGCAGTAAGCGGCCGGCGTGCGCGTAGGATTGGTCGCCTATCTTCTCCATGACGGGAAGAGTTACCGCGCCGCCGGAGTCAGCACCTACATCCGTCAGCTTCTGACCCACCTGCCGCGAGTGCGCCCGGACCTCGAGTGTCTTGCCTTCCACGGCAGCGATGGCACGCCGCCCCCGGGTTTGACCTCCGCGCCGAGCCTGCTACCCACGGTGAATCCGTCGATCCGCATCGTATGGGAACAACTCGGATTGCCGTTCGAAGCATGGACACGGCAGATCGATCTCGTCCATGGCATCGTCAACGTGGTACCTCTTCTCTCTCCGATCCCCGCGGTGGTCACCGTTCATGACCTCGCATTTCTACGCCATCCCGAGCGGTTTCATCACCGAAGAGCGCTGTACCTACGGACCGCTGTCACTGCCAGCGTCCGGCGCGCTCGCCACGTAATCGCGGTGTCCGCCAGCACCCGTGACGACCTCGTCGAGCTCTTGAAGCTACCCGGTGATTCGATTACGGTGGTGCACCCAGGAGTCGATTCCGGCTTCGCCCCGTTGGGTGTGGAGGCGGTGCACCGGTTTCGCCGGCGAATATTCGACGGCAGGCCATTTATCCTGCACGTTGGGACCCTGGAACCTCGGAAGAACCTGGACGTCCTGATCCGTGCCTATGCTCAGCTCAGGCAGGCGGAACACGTGCCGCACCTGCTGGCTCTGGTAGGATCTCGGGGATGGATGTACGATGCGCTGTTCGCGCTCGTACGGGACCTTCACCTCGAAAGTGACGTACGGTTTGTGGACTATGTGCCCCCCAGCGACTTGCCGCTTTGGTATAATGGCGCCGATCTTTTCACCTACCCGTCGGCGTACGAAGGATTCGGACTCCCGGTCGCTGAAGCCATGGCCTGCGGCGTGCCTGTGATCACCTCCTCTTCAAGTTCGTTGGCAGAAGTCTCTGGAGGCGCTTGCCTCATGGTCGAAACGGGGTCAACCGGCGCACTACAGACGGCGATGAGTCGGGTGCTGCACGATTCATCGCTAGCGGCGGAGATGCGCCGGCTGGGTCTGGCCCGCGCCGCCCGCTTTGACTGGAACCGAACCGCAACCGAAACTGCCGCCGTCTACGATCGAGTGTGGTCTGAGACTCGATGATTATTGACCCGTTCCAGCGAGTGGAGGCACGATCTCTCGTTCGGCGCGGTGGTCATCGCCGTTTCCTGCCCCTCACCCTGGCGGCGACCGACGTGATTTTGATTTACGCCGCCCTCGCCGGCGCGTACTGGGTTCGGTATACCCTCGGGATCGGCCCGCAGATTCAAGTGCGGGTCCAATTCGCGGCCTACCAGCCGCTAGCCCTCCTGCTCCTGGCAGCGATGCTTGTCGTTCTCTTTGCCAAAGGGGCATACCGGCCGCGTCTGAGCACCGATATCGTGGACGAAATCGGATCCATCTTCAGTGCCACCACTATCGCGGTAGCGGCGGTTGTGGTCATAACTGCGATGCTCCACTTCGATGTGTACTCTCGCGGAGTCATCGTCTACCTGTGGCTACTGTTGATTGTCTTCGTGACCATTGGACGGTCGGTCTACCACGCCGTGCAGGGCTACTGCCATCGTCGTGGTTGGGGAACGGTGAACGTACTGGTCGTGGGCGCGACCGACGCCGGCAAGTTGGTGATGCAAAGCATGATGAGCCGACCCGACTTGGGTTATCAACTATGCGGCTTCGTGTACCAGCGCGATGCCGCCCAGGTTCGGGACTTTGGTCGGTTCCGAGCACTCGGTACGGTGGCTGATCTTCCCGTCCTGATCAAAAGCGGTGCGCTTGACGAACTCATCATTGCGTTACCGGCGTCCGATCATGAGGAAGTATGGCAAATTATGAATCTGTGCGAGTCAAACGGGGTGGGCCTGAAACTGGTTCCAGATCTGTTCGAGATGAGCCTCAGCCGGGTGCGCGTGGATGACATCGCTGGTATTCCACTCCTCGACGTGCGGGAGCAACCACTACGGCGGGCGGCGCGCGCGACCAAGCGGGCACTCGACGTGATGCTCGCCTCCATCATGTTCCTGTTCTGTCTCCCGCTGATGGCGGCGTTGATGGCGCTCATTCGGTTGGAGTCGCGCGGACATGCCCTCCTCCGCCAGGAACGCGTCGGACTGGCGGGCCAACCCTTCCGCTGTTTCAAACTGCGAACGATGAAGGATGGCGCCGACGAAATGCGTCCCGCGTTGTTGCCGTTGAACGAAATGGACGGCCCGATGTTCAAGATGCGTAACGATCCGCGCCACACTCGGATCGGTCGCTGGATGCGGTCCTGGAGTCTCGACGAGCTTCCGCAACTGATCAATGTGCTCCGCGGCGAAATGAGCATTGTGGGTCCTCGGCCGCCACTGCCCGTGGAAGTGCAGCAGTATGAGACTCAGCATGCCCGGCGCCTGGAAGTAAAGCCGGGTATGACGGGTATCTGGCAGGTGAGCGGGCGAGCCGATCTGCCGTTCGATGAGATGGTGCTGATGGATGTGTTTTACGTCGACAACTGGTCGATAGCACTGGACGTGCGGATTCTCATTCGCACCGTGACCGCCGTCCTTCGCCGTCACGGAGCCTACTGACCGTGGAATGGCGTCAGTATGCCGGCGCACTCCGCCGCCGGTGGTGGATTATCGCGGTGGTCTTGATTCTCGACATTATCGGCAGCGGCGTGGTTTACGCCCGCGATGTGCGCCATCTCGGTTATCAGGCCTGTACCACTCTCTATGTCGCGGATGCCTCGGCGCCGACCGAGGTGGCCGTGAGCTCGGATCTGGGAGCGGCGGGAGAACTGCTGGCAGGGGAATCAGCGGCCAATTTCTTCGCCGACGACATCGTCGATGTCGCCGAATCACAACACGTGGCCGCCTATGTCACCGCCCGGATTCACTCGCGGGCGCTGCCAAACTCCGCCGCTGGCGACATCAACGGTTCTATCAGCGGATCGCGACGAGATCGGACGGTGCAGTTGTGCGTCAACAATCCCGATCAGAACACGGCGTTAGCGGCGGCGCAAGCGGCCGGAACCGCCATGACCGCGGCACGGTCGAAGTTCGTGGGCCCCCTCGTTGCCAAACGAACGTACGTCACCGTCATCTCGGATGCCAGCGTGGCCAAGGTCTCCTCGCGTCATGAATTGGTAAATCTCGCCCTCCGGATCTTCCTCGGCTTCCTGGTGGCAATCGGCCTGGCGTTCCTCTGGGACTTTCTCGCCATGCCGCCGGCAGCAGATGAGCGGATGCGTCCGCGTGCCGTCTCCTAAGATTGGGCGGCACGCGCCTTGAGGAGCTGAACGAGTTCATCGACGATCCGGGCCGCGACATCACGTTTACTCATCTCTGGCAGTTCGCGAGTGTCGGTGGCCGACACCAGGAACACCCGATTGGTTTCGGCGCCGAAGGGGTTGTGTTCCTCGCTGACGGCATTGGCCACGACGAGATCGACACCTTTTTGTTCGAGCTTGCGCCGTGCCGAATTGAGCAGGTCCTCCGCCTCCAGAGCGAATCCAATGTGTACTGCGTGCGGTGCGGCCCTCACCGCGGCAGCGGAGATATCGCCGGTAGGTACCAGGTCGAGCGAGAGCCCACCCGCTCTCCGGATTTTCCCGTCAATTGGATTGGCCGGACGGTAATCGGAGATGGCCGCGGCCATGACGACGGCGTCCATGTGGGCTACTCGACTGAGGATCGCATCTCGCATTTGAGCGGCACTCTCGACCCATACGACTTCCGCTCCCGCCGGCGAAGATAGTGCCACCGGGCCGGAGACCAACACGACTTCAGCCCCGCGGGCCGAAGCTTCGGCCGCGATCGCGTAGCCCATCTTTCCCGAACTGCGGTTGCCGATAAATCGCACTCGATCAATCGCTTCGAACGTCGGTCCGGCGGAAACGAGCACCCGTCTGCCGGCGAGATCCGACGCCGGTGAAAGTAGCCGGTCAGCGACTGCCAGAATCGCCTCCGGCTCTGACATCCGTCCCAAACCCATCTCCCCGGAGGCCAGACGCCCTTGCTCTGGTCCCACCACGGTCGCCCCTCGCGTGCGCAGAAGCTCGAGGTTGTGTTGAGTTGCCGGATGACAGAACATCGATGTCTCCATTGCCGGCGCGATAATCATCGGCGCTCGACAGGCGAGGGCAGTAGCGCCCAGCTGGTCACCGGCGAGCCCGAGTGCCAGAGTAGCGATCGCCGAAGCGCTTGCTGGCGCCACTATAAGGGCGTCGGCCCAGCGTGCCAGCTCGAGGTGACCCATGCGGGAGGAACCGGGTACTTCGTCCCAGATGTCAGTAGCGACGGATTGACCGGTCAGAGCCTCAAAGGTCAACGGCGCGACGAACCTGGCAGCGCCGCCGCTCAAAATCACTCGGACCTGGTAGCCGCGCTTAACCAGGTCGCTGGCGAGAGTAGCTGCCTTGAAAGCGGCGATGCTGCCGGTCACCGCCAGCAACACATTTCGCGGGGCGAGAGTGATGAACTTTATCCTTGACTAATGAGTGAAACAATAGCTACAATTGGAGTGTTAATTCCATCAGCGCAGCCGACGAATGCAAGCCGCGCTCGACGAAATGCGCGCTAAGGAGCGGGGCCATGAACAAGACCGATGACGTGACCGTCCCCGGACAGCCAGAGCCGGGGAACTCGCAGTTGATTCGCAATCTCACCATCCTGGCCAGTGCCTTGACCGCAACTGGGATAGCGGTTAACCTCATACTACAGATCGCGCACTTTGCCAAGAAACGGCCGGTGCAACCGGACCAGCGTGACAAGATCGAAGCGGCAGGTTTGCTCTTCCTGGTGCTTCGTACGGTGCCCGGGCTGGTGAAGCAAGTTCGGTTACTCGCCGATCAAGTCAAAAAGAGTACATAGCACGTTTTAGGAGCGTCTCAACAGTGAAACCAGCGATTCATCCCGACTACATCGATGCCACCGCCGTCTGTTCGTGTGGCAACACGTTTCAGACCCGTTCCACCAGACCTTCTCTGCGCGTCGACGTTTGCTCGCAGTGTCACCCGTTCTACACGGGCACTCAACGCATCGTAGACTCCGCCGGGCAGGTGGAGCGATTCCGTAAGCGATTCAACCTCAAGAGCGGATCTGAGTAGGAAACAGGACAGCGTGAAAACGGAGGGGCCGACCGAAATCGGCTCCTCGTTTTTTCATGCGGAGTAGATAAGGTTATGGCGGGCTTCTACTACGGTGGTCAGGCGGTAATGGAAGGCGTGATGATGCGCGGCCGCGCCCAGGCCACCGTCGCGGTGCGTCGCCGCGCCGGTGATGTCCTCACGCACACGGAGATGCTGCCACCCGGTCTCTATCAGCGGCGGATCACCCGCCTGCCGTTCCTGCGTGGTCTGGTGACACTCTGGGAAATGCTCATTCTGGGCATGAAGATGATGCTCTATTCGGCGAACGTGCAGGCGGAGGCCGATCTGGGTCAGGAAATCCCACGACCGCTCATCGTTTCCATGCTGGCTCTATCTCTCGGACTGGCAGTGTTGGTGTTCTTCGTGGCCCCGCTTCTGCTGACCCGAGCGGGCGGGCACCTCTGGCCGGAGTCGTTGCTGTCGAATGCCATCGAGGGCGCAATCCGACTCTCGCTGTTCCTGGTCTATCTGGTGGCGATTGGCCGGATTGCTCGAATGCGACGGGTGTTTCAGTACCACGGCGCCGAGCACAAGACGATCAACGCCTTCGAACATGGCGCGGAGTTGACCCCTTCGTCAGTACAGCGATACAGCACGATACACGTGCGCTGCGGAACGGCATTCCTTCTCTGGGTGGTGGTGGTGTCCATTTTTGTTTTTGCCCTACTTGGCCATCCGCCGTTCTTACTCGGAATTGTGGAGCGGATTGTCCTGGTGCCGCTGATCGCTGCCATTAGCTACGAAATCCTGCGCCTCGGCGCCCGCTATTTCCATGTGGCTCCGGTGCGGTTCGTCCTTCAACCGGGCCTCTGGCTGCAGCGTCTGACCACGAGGGAGCCGAGCGACGATCAAGTAGAGGTCGCCATCGCGGCACTGCGTCCGGTTCTCGAAGCCGATGGCATCATGCTCGTGCCGAGAGAGGTCATACCGCTTCAGCACCTCACAGCGTCTGCCCATGAATGAACGTTTTGGAGAGATCGAGCGTCGATTTGAAGAGCTCGAACACCAGATGTCCCTGCCCGAGGTTGTCGCCGACCTGGATACACTGCAACGGCACGCGCGTGAACATGCCGAGTTACGGGGCATCGTGGAACAGTATCGAGCGCTCCAGCAGACCGAGCGTGATATTGAGGAATATCGTGGTGTGCTCCAGGACAGTAGCTCTGATGAAGAATTGCGTGACCTGGCGCGCGACACCCTGGCTGAATTGGAGCCCCAACGCGAGCAGCAATTGGAAGCGCTCAAGCTCCTTCTGGTGCCGCGGGACCCGAATGACGCCAGGAGCGTAATTCTCGAGATTCGGGGCGCAGCCGGGGGCGACGAAGCGAATCTCTTCGCCCGCGAATTGTTCCGGATGTACAGCTTGTTTGCCGAAATGCAGCACTGGAACGTCGAGGTCATGGACCTGAACGAGACCGGAATCGGCGGCATCAGAGAGGTTGTTGCCAAGGTTGACGGACGGGAGGTCTACGGCAAACTGAAATATGAGAGTGGAGTCCATCGGGTTCAACGGGTGCCATCCACCGAATCCAGCGGTCGCATTCACACCTCCACGGCTACGGTGCACGTGCTCCCCGAAGTGGAGGACGTCGAGGTGGATATACGTCCAGAAGACTTGCGCATCGACGTCTACCGGTCGTCCGGTCACGGCGGCCAGGGAGTGAACACCACCGATAGCGCCGTGCGCATCACGCATTTGCCAACCGGCCTGGTCGTCACCTGCCAGAACCAGCGGTCGCAAATTCAGAACCGGGCGAGTGCCATGGCCGTATTGCGAGCACGGCTCCATGAGGCCGAAGAAGAACGTCGTATGCGGGAATTGGGGGACACTCGCAAATCACAGGTCCAGACCGGGGATCGGAGCGAGAAGATCCGCACCTACAATTACCCCCAGGATCGACTCACGGACCACCGCATCGGGCTCACGGTACACAACCTGCCGAGTGTCATGAACGGCAACATCGGGCCGATCATTAACCAACTGGCGGAAGCCGATCGGACCGATCAACTCGACGGGGCGTGACACCGGGAGTCTGGCTCGCCAACGAGCGTCCGACCGTCGATCGAGTTCTTGCCTGGGGCCGTCGATCCCTTCCCGCTTCACCGAGCGCATCGCTTGACGCTCAGTTGCTATTGGGCGAGGTTTTGGGACGACGCCGGGAATGGCTGCTCGCCCACGGCGAAGCGGAGGTCTCCGTCCAGTCGCTCATCACATTTGAACGCCTGATCGAGAGACGAGCGGTGGGAGTACCGGTGGCGTATCTCCTGGGGCGGGTTTTCTGGCTCGACCTGGAACTGGAGGTGACCGCCGACGTCTTGATCCCACGGCCGGAAACGGAGTGTCTTCTCGAGCGTGCGCTGGAACTCGTCTCCGGTCGGCATCCGCTGGTGGCGGCCGATGTCGGTACGGGAAGCGGAGCGATAGCCATCGCTCTGGCCCGTGCTCTGCCAGACACCACTGTGGTAGCGACCGATGTCAGTGCGGCGGCACTCGATGTTGCCGCCCGCAATGCCGCGCGATACGAGCTGCAGCACCGAATTACGTTCGTTCGCGGTTCTCTTTCTCGCCCGCTCGATACCGCTCCCGATCTGCTGGTGGCGAACCTTCCCTATCTCTCCGACGAACGCATGTGCAGTCTGCCTCTGGATGTCCGACACGAACCATCCGGTGCACTTCGCGGCGGAACGCGAGGAACGGAGCTCTACCAGCAGTTGATAGCAGAGATAGCGAGGGCCGGCTGGGCGCCTCCACTCGCGCTCGAAATTGACGCCGAACAAAGTACCGAGATGATCGAGTTGCTGCGGGAGCATTTACCGCCAGGCACCATCCGAGTTTTCCCCGATCTGGCCGGACTCGATAGAGTGGTGACGTACAGCCCCGACTGATGAGAGGCACAGGTGCCACCAGACGACTCCTCGCCCGCCCACGCATTTCGCGCGCATCCAGGTGCGGGCGTACCGTCCGCGATGGCCAGACACCCGCCGAAGACATTACCGAGCCAGGCCCCGACCGCAATCGCTTTGCCGCTGATCCTGCCCGCATCGGAGTCCGCGAGTATCGTGCGGATCGCTCGCTTGTTGCGTGACGGTGGCATTGCCGCGATTCCGACGGACACCGTCTATGGACTCGCGGCGAGCGTGTTCCGCCCATCGGCTATCGAGCGTATATTCGCTGTGAAGCGTCGCGCCCCGGACATGGCGGTGCCGGTGCTCCTGGCAAGCGCGGTAGATCTTCCCATTCTCGTGAAGAGTATTCCCGCGGCTGGCTGGAAACTGATCAATCAGTTCTGGCCGGGCCCGCTAACACTGGTATTGAGCGCGCGGGAGACCGTCCCCAGATCGATCACCGGAGGGGGGCAGACCGTCGCGGTGCGGGTGCCCGCGGACCGAGTTACCCTCCAGCTGCTACAGACGCTGGGGGAACCAGTCATTGGCACCAGCGCCAACCGACACGGTGAACCTCCAGCCGTCGGTCCAGCTGAGGTTATCGCCCAGCTCGGCCATGAGGTCGACGCCGTACTCTCCGATAATTCGCCCTCGGATTGGGGTGGCATCCACGGTTGTCGAACTGTTGGAGAACGACTACATCATCCACCGATTCGGAGCGATTGGAGCCGAGGAGATCCGACGAGTGGTAGGCTTGACCCCGAGGAGTGGTCGCTAAGGCCGGCCGGATCGCCAGGTCGCCCGCATACCTCGAGCGGCTGGACGGTTGAGGGCCGATCGGATCGGTGGACCGGCACGGCTCCAGCATCGATCGACTAAAATGAACATCAAGAGAATCGGATGCAACAGTCTGCCTCTCTCGCCACGGCGGCGCGGTGAGGCTTTTTTTCGTGAGAGGACGAGACAATGGAATCAGACCCTGAGCTGGCGATGGCGCCGCGCTACGAGCCATCGGCGGCCGAGGGTAGGTGGTACTCGTTCTGGGAGAGTTCCGGCTACTTCCGGCCCCGAACGGGCTCCGACGCTCCGACCTTCGCCATCACAATCCCACCGCCCAACATCACGGGCGAACTGCATATGGGGCATGCCCTCACCTATGGCATCGAGGACATTCTCGCTCGGTTCAAGCGCATGCAAGGCTTTAACACCTTCGTACTGCCGGGGCCGGATCATGCCGGCATCGCCACTCAGAATGTGGTCGAGAAACAACTTGCCGGCGAGGGACTGAGCCGGCACGACATCGGACGGGAAGCGTTTCTCGATCGAGTATGGCAATGGAAGGAGAAGTATGCCGGCGCCATTCGCGAACAGTTCCGGGCCCTGGGCTGCGGTTTCGATTGGAGTCACGAACGATTCACCATGGATGCCGGCTATGTCGATGCCGTCCTCGAAGCGTTTATTCGTCTTTACGAGGAGGGGCAAATCTACCGTGGCTGGCGCGTCATCAACTGGTGCGTTCGCTGCCAGTCGGCGATATCCGATATCGAGGTCAACGACGTAACCCGAGAAGATACCCTGTACTATCTGCGCTATCCAATCAAAGACGGCGGCTCGATCACCGTGGCCACGGTGCGCCCGGAGACAATCCTCGGAGACGTTGCCGTCGCCGTCAACCCCAGCGACTCGCGGTACCGCGAATACATTGGTAAGACTGCGATCTTACCGCTGCTCGGACGCGAATTACCGATCATCGCCGACGAGTTCGTCGACCGGGAATTCGGTACCGGTGCGGTGAAAATAACACCGGCCCATGACTTTGCCGACTGGGAAGTGGCCGAACGACACCGCCTGCCGATGCCGATCGCGATCGACAGCTCTTCCCGTATTACCGAGGTTGGCGCCCAGTATGCGGGCGAACCGATCAGGGATGCCCGTGAGCACGTTCTCCGTGACCTCGAATCGGGTGCATTTCTCGTTCGCACCGAAGCCTACACCCATAACGTGCCGACCTGCGAGCGCTGTGGAACGTTGCTCGAACCACTCCTGTCGGAACAATGGTTCATGCGCATGGAGGAGCTTGCTCCACCCGCGATTGCCGCCGTAGTCGAGGGGAAAGTGCGATTCGTGCCCGATCGCTGGGAGCGGGTGTACCTCGACTGGATGGAGAGCATTCGGCCCTGGACCCTCTCCCGTCAGTTGTGGTGGGGCCATCGCATTCCAATTTATTACTGCGCCAATGGCCATCCGATCGCGGCCAAGTCGGTTCCAGACGCATGTTCGCACTGTGGGGCGGCGATCACCGGACAGGATCCCGACGTACTCGATACCTGGTTCAGCTCCGCGCTCTGGCCATTTGCCGCCCTCGGCTGGCCCGAACAGACGCCAGAGCTGAACAGCTTCTATCCAACCTCTTTCATGAATACCTCCAGCCAGATCCTCTATCTCTGGATTGCGCGGATGATCATGATGGGGTTGAAATTCCGAGGCGAGGTCCCCTTTCCGGTCGTACTCATCAATCCGACCATCCTGACGAAGACCGGACAGCGGATGAGCAAGTCCCTTGGAACCGGTGTCGACCCGATCCAGCTGGTGAAGGAATACGGTGCCGATGCCTTGCGTTTCGGTCTGATGACCTCTGGCAGCACCCATCAGCAGGACCTGCGATTCGCACCCGAGCGCATCGAGCAAGCCCGAAACTTTGCTAACAAGGTGTGGAATATCGCTCGCGCCGTCCTGGCCGGCGAAGGGGACGAGGTCGAGCGCGAACTGGAACTCGAGACTGCCGATCGCTGGATTCTCAGCCGGCTTTCCGCCGTGACTGCCAGCGTCACCGCCGACCTGGAGCGGTTCGAGTTCAGCGGCGCCGGCCATACGCTGCAGGACTTTGTCTGGAATGAATTGGCCGATTGGTATCTCGAGATGGCGAAGATTCGTCTCTATGACGGCGAAGCCGGGGCCCGGTTCACCGTACGTGCAGTTCTCTGGTCGGCCCTGGAGCGAATCGTTCGCCTCTTGCATCCGTTTATGCCGTTTTTGACCGAGGAGATCTGGCAGCAACTGCGACACACCGGATCACTGGCGGCCCGCGGGCTGTCCGGTTGGAGCCAGGAATTGCCGGTGAGCGTCATGATTGCGCCCTGGCCGCAATTCCAGGAGACGGACCCTTCAGCGGAACAAGAAATAGACGTCATTCGCGAGATCGTGCGCTCGGTACGAGCGGCGCGCTCCGAGTACCGGGTCGATCCCGCTACCTGGTTGACGGCTACGATCGTAGCCCCGGAAACAACCACAATACGTGACAACAGCGAGATTCTCGCCAGACTGGCACGCTTGCGATCGATCGCGATGGTGCCGGATTCAGACTCCGATCCCGAGGGAACGTTGAGTCTCTTTGCCGGCGGCGCCAGGCTTTATCTCCCGCTCGGAGAACTAATCGATGTTCGAGCCGAGCGCGAGCGTCTCGAGAAAGAACTGATGAATTCGGAGAAGGCCATGGAGTCGGTGCGTGCCAGGTTGACCAACGGGGAGTTTGTTTCCCGGGCACCAGCAAACGTGGTGGAACGGGAGCGCCAGCGTCTTTCATCCCTGGAAGATCGCGTCGCGCAAGTGCGGCAGCGTCTCGATGCCATGAAGGTATAGCCAATGGCAGAGCTTAGAACCGTTCCGGACTACCCGCGCTTTCTGGCGCGAGCTGTCCGGGGACTGGTGTCGAGCGGTGCCCAGATACTGCTGTCGTCTGATATGCCGGCCCTTGATCGAGCACCGTGGACCCTGGGTTGGGATTCCATCATTCTCGTGGATCAACCGGGAGCGGCGGCGCTCTACGCGTTCACCAACGGCGATGGGCGGTCAATCCAAGAATTGCGCGCGCGACTCGACGCTCTCGCCGGAGGCATTGCCCGAGGCGGGCTCATGCGCGCCCCCAGCTTCAAAATGGTAGCGGTTGTCGTCTACCACGATGGATTGTCAGGAGTTCCAAGCCGGTCGGTGACGTCCCTTTCGCCGTCTACCTACTTTTCGGGATTGAGGCCGGCGGTATGGGCGGTGGACCTCCGGGAAGGGCGCGTGCTCACCGGCAGTTTGCAACGGGGCGAGGCGAAAGGAATTCTCCTGGCGGCGGCGCAGGGGGTTGAAACCGGCAATGCCGACAGCATCGCTGACGGACCTGGTGTCGCGGATCTAGCGCGCGCCCACAGTGAAAGAATGGATAGCTTTTATGCAGTAATGCGCGGTCACCAACCGATTGTGACCTACGGTTTGATGGCCATCAATATCGGCATTTTCCTGTTACTGTACGCCAACGGCGGCCCGACCAACGATGTTACCTTGCGGGACTTTGGCGCCTTATCGCCCCGACTGATCGAGCAGGGCCAGTGGTGGCGACTATTCACCGCCATGTTTTTGCATGCGGGCATCCCTCACATCGTGTTCAATATGACATCGCTGTTTGCCGTCGGCACGTTAGCCGAGCGCCTCTATGGCAACAGCCGGTATCTGGCCATATATCTTGGAGCCGGCCTCATCGGATCACTGACGAGTTTCTTCTACTCGGTGGCGACGAACAACCTCGATATACTCGGCGTCGGCGCCTCCGGTGCCATTTTTGGCGTTGCCGGTGCCTTGCTGACGGTTCGCTTCCAGTCCTCGGATGTCATTCCCCGAGTATTGCGTAATCGCATCTCGACGTCACTTCTTCCGCTCATTGCCCTCAGCCTGGTATTCAGTTTCCTCACTCCCAACGTCGACAATAGAGCGCACATCGGTGGGCTACTGGGTGGCATGGCGCTCTCCTTCATTTTCCCGGTGGTGAAACGTGCGCCTGGTCGCAGTTAACCGCTACGAGCCGGGGCAGTTCGAGTGCCGACCATGAATCGTGAACCGCTGTTGATGCTCATCGACGGACACTCTCTGGTCCACCGTGCCTTTCATGCCCTTCCCGAAGACTTGATGACGTCTTCCGGTGAGCTGACGAATGCGGTGCTTGGATTCGCCAGTATCGTGCTGAAGGAGATCGGCGAACTCAAACCGACCCATATCGTGATGGCGCTCGACCGGCCGGCGCCGACCTTCCGGCATCAGGCCAGCGCGGCCTACAAAGCCACCCGCCCGCGTACCCCTCCCCCGCTGGTTTCACAGTTCCAACGGGTGCGTGAGGTAGCCGACGCCCTGCATATTCCAATCTGCGAGGTCGACGGCTATGAGGCTGACGACGTTCTCGGGACCCTAGCCCGGCAAGCCGATGCGGAGGGCGTTCCAACAATCATCGTTACCGGCGATCTCGATGCACTCCAACTCGTAAGCGAGCGCGTAGAAGTTCTTACCCCGGGCCGTGGCATCAGCGAGACGACGCGCTACGACGTCGGTGCCGTGCGCCAGCGGTATGGGATCGATCCGGGGCAGCTTCCAGACTGGAAGGCGCTGGTCGGCGATACCTCCGACAACATCAAGGGCGTTACCGGTATCGGCCAGAAGACCGCTACCGAGTTGGTGAGCGCCCACGGCAACCTGGAAGGCATCTTCTCCCATATCGGCGAACTGCCTCCCCGGCGACAGGCACTGCTGGATCCCAATCGAGAACAGGCTTTCGAGAGCCGGCTGCTGGCCACGATCGTGCGCGATGCTCCGGTGACCCTGGACCTGGCCAACGCCGCCTTTGCCGATATCGATCGCGCCAAACTTATCGATCTCTTTCGGCAGCTCGAGTTTCGAACCCTGATCGAGCGCGTGCAGGCCATGATTCCCGCGACGGACATAGCGCCGGCACCGCGGGTCCAGGCACCGGATGGACTCGCCCGCCAGCTAGCCATGTTCGAAGACCTGAGCGAGCAAGCTACCGCCGATGAAGCAGGAATCGTGCACAGCGCCGCCACGGCACTTGCCGGCACGGCGGTTACGACCCAGACCAGAATCGTCAATACCCTTGCCGACCTAACGGAACTGACCGCCGAACTGACCAGGGCCGGCAGTTTCGCGGTGGACACGGAGACCACCGACACCGATCCTCAGCGCGCGCGATTGGTCGGATTATCATTCGCCACCACTCCGGAACGTGCCTGGTATGTCCCTGTTGGTCACCGTGAGGGAGACCAACTGCCGCTGGAAACCGTGCTCGACGCGCTCCGTCCACTCCTCCAGGAACCGGGCGTTGCCAAGATCGGGCACAACCTGAAATACGATTACGCGGTGCTCGCCCGTCACGGTCTCCGCCTGCGCGATCTGGACTTCGATACCATGGTCGCGGCATTTCTGGTGAAGCCACGTGGTCGCGGGCTGTCACTCAGCGCTCTCGCCATGGCGCGTCTCGGACTGGAGATGACACCAATCGAGAGTTTGATCGGCAAGGGCCGCAGCCAGGTCACGATGGATCAGGTCGACATCGCCGCGGTGGCGCGCTATGCCGGGGCCGACGCCGGGGTGACACTGCAACTGATGGAGCAACTCGCCCCCGAGCTACGCGATCTAGGAGTTGATGCCCTCTTCCGAGAGGTCGAGATGCCGCTGGTGACCGTGTTGGCCGAGATGGAAATGACCGGCGTCTGCCTGAATACCGACGTGCTTTCCGAGATGTCCCGCGAGATGACCGAGATTCTCGGGCGCCTGGAGGGTTCTATCTACGAGCGCGCCGGTCATCGCTTCAATATCAACTCGACTGCTCAACTGGGACAGGTACTGTTCCAGGAGTTCAAGCTACCGTCCGGCCGGCGCACCAAGACCGGGCACTCCACCGACAGCGAGGTGCTCGAGGGGTTGCGCGGCAAGCACCCGATCGTGGATGAGATCCTCGAGTACCGACAACTGATCAAACTGCGAAGCACCTATATTGATGCTTTGCCCAACCTGATCGAGCCGACCACCGGACGGGTGCATACCGATTTCAACCAGACTATCGCGTCGACCGGCAGACTCAGCTCGTCCAACCCGAATCTGCAGAACATCCCGATTCGCGGCGAACTTGGCCGGAAAATTCGCCGAGCGTTCGTCGCCAGCCGGCCGGAAAACGTACTTCTGGCGGCGGATTATTCCCAGATAGAGCTCCGGATTCTGGCCTCGATGTCGGGCGATCCCCGACTGGTGTCGGCGTTCCAGGCGGGAGAGGATATCCATCGCGCCACGGCGGCGGCGGTATTCAACGTTCCGCTGGACGACGTGACCTCGGATCAACGACGAATTGCCAAGGTGGTGAATTTCGGCATCATTTATGGCATCGGTGAACAGCGGCTGGCCCACGAGACCGGAATATCGCGGACCGAGGCGGCTGAATTCATCGCGAATTACAATCGCACCTATGCCGGCGTCAAGACGTTCATGGACACGCTGCGTGCTCAGGCCTACCAACAGGGATACGTCTCAACGCTGTTGCAGCGACGCCGGTATCTCCCTGACATAGAGTCGAGTCACCCGGGAGTTCGCGCCGCCGCTGAGCGAGCGGCGATCAACATGCCGATCCAGGGAACGGCGGCCGACATAATCAAGATCGCGATGATTCGATTGCAGGCCGAATTAACTCGTCGGTATCCCGAGTCGCATATGATCCTCCAGGTGCACGACGAACTGGTGTTCGATGTGCCGGCGCGGGACGTCGCGGAAGTCGCCCAGCTGGTGTGCAGCACGATGGAAAGCGCGATGACGCTGAGTGTCCCCATCGAAGTCGATTTGAGGATAGGCGCCGATTGGTACGATATGGAACCGCTCGCGAGTGCCTGAGGCGCCTGGATGTAAGATTCAGCTAGCTTCGGTCTAGCAGGTCGCCGGAGGACATTCATGGCGACCAGAACGCCTGCAACGGTCAATCTCGACAGGGCCCCTGAACTGCTCCAGGTCTGCCTCCTTCTCCAGAATGGACTCGGCCGCGACTCGAGCCGCAGAGCGGACAATCGGCGGATCCCTCCTTGCGGCAAAACCGGGTATAGAGCAGGTGAAGTGCCTGATGATCGAGGGCGGTCTTCACCGTGACCCGATGCCCGGCCTGACTCATCAAGTCGATCATGATTCGCGTCCAACGGGTCGCGGGCGGAGACGGGTAGCGACTGAACAGGCTCCGGGGTCCCGGGAGGGAGCTATCGAGAGCCGCGATGAATGGGAGCACCACGCTGGCCGCCAGCTCGTCGGCCCGACCGGCGCCGACGCATACTTCGCCATCTACCCGAGCCATGAGCCGTTCGCGCACGTCCACCGGTTTGGTGGCGGCGGCAACCACGTCGGCAAGAGCGTTGGCGGGGGAAGGTCCAAGCCGTTCGAGCAGGCAGAGAGCTCCTCGAATACGAAGCGCCGGTGCGTTTCCCGGACGGAGCCGGCTCAACCGCCAGCTATTGGGCGGGAGACGCGCTGGAAGCGCCACCCGCGTTCCCGGCCCAAGGCCGGCAGCGTCGAGAAGTACGGCGGCGCGATCCGTCACCGGTACTCCAACTAACCAACTGAACGGAATTGCTTCCGCCAGGCGGAGAAAGGTTTGGCGGTTGGAGGCATATCCCATCCCTTCCAGTAGCGCCGCGTACAGCACCTGGTCTGGCGCCGCGAGCTCGAGTTCGGCGGCGAACCGGTCCTCCCGCTCCTGAAAGCGCATCCAACCGAGGAGCGCCGTTCCTCTGGTCAATTCGTTGGCGTCGAACCCGGCGAACGTGGCGATACAGGCATGTGGCGCCAGTCGAGACGGAGAGCCGGCGTGGACCGGAGCTAACGGCTCCGCTACCGAATGCAACTCGAGAACGGGTACCACGACTCCGTCCTGGCGCCGAGTGCAGCCGGCATCGTCCTGCCAGACGACGTGCAACTGTACGCCGTTGTAGCGCGGATCGACGGCATGGCCGTGGTGGTACCAGTCGGAGGACCGCACGTGGAACTCGACGTCGCCGCGTACCAGCGAAGCATTCGGCGTCGAGAAGATGGCATCCTGATAGTCAGGTCCGCCGGCATCTGAAGGCACGCCCCGGAACACAACCTCGAATCCCAGCCGGGCCAGCGCAGCAAGATCGAATGCCTGTCGTTCCCAGATTCCAACGACGAGCCGCTCATCGATCGCCAGACTTCGAACCGACATCTCTCATCTCCTGGGGACGGTGCCGGGCCTATAATGGCCTGCCCAATCTGGCGGGAGTGAGCCGTGATCGAAACGTTACGTTCCAGAATACGTGAGGTGCCTAACTTTCCGCGCGAAGGGATCTTGTTCTACGACATAACGACGATTCTGCAAGACCCGATTGCCTTCCATGATGCCGTCGATCTGATGATAGAGCCGTTCCGGGATGGCGCCATCGACGTCGTCGTCGCCATGGAGTCGCGCGGCTTTATCTTCGGGGCGCCGATCGCATATCGACTCAACTGTGGTTTCGCCCCCATACGAAAACTGGGCAAGCTGCCGGCCGCAAAAGTGAGCAGGGAGTATACCCTCGAGTACGCCACCAATACTCTCGAGATCCATCGTGACGCCGTGCAGCCCGGTCAGCGTGTCTTGCTGGTGGACGACCTCCTCGCCACCGGTGGCACCGTGGCCGCCTCGTTGGACATCGTGCAGGAATTGCACGGCGTGCCGGTAGCGGTTGCCGTGCTCGTCGAGCTGAAGGAGTTGGGTGGACGCGCTCGTCTGGCGCCGTACGGAGTCGAGGTACGATCGAACATCGTGTATTGACTCGCCGATTGTTTGCCATTGAAATCCTCTGGTAGAATCGGTCCGGCGCGGGACTCCGCGCCGATTGCTCTGTTCGGGGCGCATTCGTCTAGCGGCCTAGGACACCGCCCTCTCAAGGCGGAGACCACGGGTTCGAATCCCGTATGCGCTACCATGCTCTTGCCTGGATTGGTGTGGCCGCACCGTTGCTTGGGGATCACTGCCAGCCGAAGGCAGTTCGGCGTCCCGATCGTGGCAGTATCGGTCGGTCCGGTTTCAGGTCGGCCCAATCACGCTGCTGGCACCATACTGTGAATGGGAGGAAACGGCTGTGAATATCGTCGTGTGCGTCAAGCAGGTTCCCGACACCACCGCGAAGAAGGAACTCGACTCGGACTTTCTCCTCAATCGTGGTCAGCTCGACAGTGTGATCAATCCGTTTGATGAGTATGCCCTCGAAGAAGCGCTCCGGTTGAAAGAAGCGGAAGGCGGAGACGTGACGGTCGTCACGATGGGGCCAGCCTCGGCCGAGGACACGATGCGCAAGGCGCTGGCAATGGGCGCCGACAAGGGGGTGCTGATCACCGACCCGGCTCTGCGCGGAACCGATTGGCTTGGTACCTGCACGATCCTGGCGGCGGCAATCAAGACCTTGCCGCATGACCTCGTCATCACCGGGATGGAGAGCACCGACGCCCGATCCGGTCTGGTGCCCGGAGGACTGGCCGAACTGCTAGATCTCCCGGCCCTCACCTACGCCGCCAAACTGTCGGTGGAGGGTGGAACCGTGCGCATCAGCCGCCAGATCGCCGGTGGATCCCAGGATGTCGATGCTTCCCTGCCGGCGTTGGTCAGCGTTGTCAAGGGCGCCAACGAGCCGCGTTACCCCTCACTCAAGGGAATAATGGCGGCCAAACGCAAGGAAATCCAGAAGCTCAATCTGAGTGACCTCGGTGTACCGCCGACGGAAGTCGGGCTGGCCGGGACGCGGACCCCTGTGACCGCGGCGACGCCGCGACCGGATCGAACGGCCGGGGAGGTGATCAAGCCGGCATCCGCGGAAGAAGCAGCCACCAAGATCGCTGATTTTCTGCAAGCCGGCAAATTCATCTAGGGTGTCACGGCTACTCTGATGGCCGTGAACGAAAGGAAGGACGATGGCGGGAAATATCCTGGTCTACGTCGAACAGAACGGTGGTCAACCGAGCCGCACCGCGCTAGAGGCGGCGACCAAGGGCGCCGAATTGGCGGCGGCACTCGGTGGAAAGCTGGCCGCGGCGGTCTTCGGTCCGCAGGCGGCGGCGACTGCCACCAGGCTCGGCCGGTACGGGGTCGACGAGGTCTATGCCTCTGAGAACGAGGTATTCGAGCAGTATTTGAGCGGTCCGCAGGTCGAAGCACTTGACGCGCTCACCACGCAAATCGAACCGGTTGCGGTACTGCTCCCGGACACCACGGATGCTCGAGACCTGGCGGCGCGGCTGGCCGCCCGCCGCGGCTGGGGCCTGGTCTCGGCGGTGGTCGATCTGGCCGTCCACGATGGTCATATCGATGCAACCGAGTCGATATTCGGTGGCGCTATAACCACTACGGTCCAGATCCGTAACAGTACGGTGGCGCTCTTTTTGCTCCGCCCGAATGCGTTTGCGCCGGCAGAGAATGGCCGAGCAGGCGCTATCCAACCATTCGAGTTCACTCCGTCAGAAGCCGCGTTGCGGGCGCGGCGGGGCGAAAAAAGGCAGGAAGAAGGCGCCCCCGCGCCGCTGGAAGAAGCTGCCGTGATCGTATCGGGAGGACGAGGTCTCGGCGGTCCTGAGCCATTTGCTCTCCTGGAAGACCTGGCTCGGGCGCTCGGAGGATCGGTCGGCGCATCGCGGGCGGCGGTCGACGCCGGCTGGATTCCGTACTCACACCAGGTCGGCCAGACCGGCCGTACGGTAAAGCCGCAGCTGTACATTGCCGTGGGAATTTCGGGTGCAGTGCAGCACCGTGCCGGGATGCAGACGGCCGACACGATCGTCGCCATCAATCGCGACCCGGACGCGACCATCTTTACCCTGGCCGATCTCGGAGTGGTGGGAGATCTGTTTCAGATCGTTCCTGCCCTTACCGCCGAGATTCAACGCCGGAAGGGAGAGTAGCCACGGATTTCGATCTCACTGCCGAGCAGACAATGATCCGTGATCTGGCTCGCGATTTGGCGACCAACGAGATAGCGCCGAACGCCGAGTATTACGACCAACACTGCGAATTCCCCTATAAAATTGTCGCGAAAATGGCTGAACTGGGCTTCCTTGGTCTGCCGGTGCCGGAAGAGTACGGCGGGGCCGGAGCCGACACGCTGACCTATGCCCTGGCGGTGGAGGAGATCTCGCGCGGCGATGCGTCTGTCGGCATCACCATGGCGGCTCACACCTCGTTGGGCACCATGCCGTTCCTCATGTTCGGTTCCGACGAGCAGAAGCGCGCCTACATTCCCCGGCTGGCGGCGGGTGAAATGCTCTGGTCTTTTGGCCTGACCGAGCCCGGGGCGGGATCGGACGCCGGCGCCACCGCCACCAGGGCCGAACTGAAGAACGGACAGTGGCACATCTCCGGCACCAAGTCGTTTATTACTAACTCCGGCACCTCAATCAGTGGAGGCGTGACCATCACCGCGGTCACGGGAAAGCGGGAGGACGGCAAGAACGAGATATCGAACCTCATCGTTCCCACCGACACTCCGGGCTACGCGGTGTCGAAGGGATACAACAAAATGGGCTGGCGAGCGTCCGATACGCATGAATTGGCGTTCACCGACGCGCAGATTCCTGCGGAGAATGTGTTGGGAGCGCGAGGCGACGGCTTCCACCAGTTCTTGCGGGTCCTCGACGGTGGACGGATCTCGGTAGCGGCGCTCAACGTCGGGCTAGCCCAGGCGGCGTACGATGCTGCCTACAAGTACGCCACCGAACGGGTCCAGTTCGGCCGCCCCATCTCCAAATTTCAGGCCATCGAATTCAAGCTCGCCGACATGGCCACCGAAATCGAGCTGGCCCGTCTGATGACTTACAAAGCAGCCTGGCTCAAAGATCACGATCGAGACTTTCGCCTTACCGCCGGCATGGCCAAGTTATTCTCCGGTGAAGTTGCTACCAGGTGCTGCAACCAGGCGGTGCAGATCCACGGCGGCTACGGGGTCATGGAAGAATTTCCGGTAGCACGCTACTGGCGTGACGTCAAGATCGGCGAAATCGGTGAGGGGACCTCCGAGATTCAACGAGGCGTTATCGGCAAACTGCTCGGACTCTGAATCAGGCGCAGGGCGATGGAGAGTTCTTGCCACTGCTACTCGCTGTGATCGGAGTCTTGCGCAGCGCGCCCGGAGTAAGTGACGCGGCGATTCTCTCGACCTCGCTCAAGGGGAGACGGCTGACAGCATTCACCAGGTAGTCGATGCCGCCGTACTCCCACCCGACCTGTCGCACTCCACCGGAGAACGGGAAAACATGAAGAGTCTTTCCCTTCAGAGTCACGGTATGCGAGCCGGCAAATGATGCCGATGGACGGGCATCTCCCACCATCTCGAGTATGACGTCCTGTTTCCGGATATGCGCGGAGCGTGATGTTGTTAGCCAGACATGATACGTGAGCGGCGGTTGATAGATGTCGGCATGCACGAACGTGCGTTCCCCGATCGCCGGCAGATAGGAGGGCAGCGCGACGAGGATTTGGCCCGCGCCCAACGTCGCCAGTACCGGACGGAAGCGTGGGTTCCAGGTCCGGCATCCGTGCTTCCATCCGCCAGTCGCGGTTGCCGGGGTCGCTGCTCGGATCGTTGCCGGAGTGATCGCGGCCGCGGCCAACACGGCGATGATGAGTGAGGTACGAAGGCTTGACATAACCCTGCTCTCCTTCTGAGATTCAGTAGCATTGATACCGACGACGCTCTGTTTCAGCGATTAGAACGCGCTGGCGTGGGGCCCGGTAACAGTGCGCCTCCAGAAATCAGGTAGTGGCCAGGTTCTCGCCCGCCCTGGAGCGAGCGCAGTGCGGACAGTATGCAATCGCCATGATTCTCGCCCATTGATCGTCTGACGCGTAGGATGGTACGTTTCCCGTAGGACGGCACCCCGTTTCCGGTAGGGCGGCACCGCGCCGCAGCGCAGTGTGCCGCCGCCCGCGACAGAGGGCACCTGCTCCTGGACGGTGCCGCCCTACCCGCAGTGGACACCACGCGAGGTGGCCGGCCGATCCGCAGACGGGGCGGCGGCACACTGCGCTGCGGCGCGGTGCCGCCCTACCGGAAACGGGGTGCCGCCCCACGGGAACCCCCCAGGCCAACCGAGTCATAATGGAAAAGAACGGCGGACGCGAAGGAGGCTGGATCATGGAAGAGGTAGTACTGGCAGGAGTGGCGCGAACTCCGTTCGGTAAGCTCGGCGGCGCCCTCAGCACGGTGCCCGCCGTCGATCTCGGCGCCCTGGTGATCAAGACGTCGCTCGAGCGGGCCGGAGTGTCAGCCGGCGCCGTCGATCAGGTCATCATGGGAACAGTGATTACCGCCGGCCTCGGTCAGATACCGGCGCGCCAGGCGGCATTGAAAGCGGGATTGCCCAAGGAGGTTTCGGCGCTGACGATCAACAAGGTCTGTGCCTCGAGTCTGAAGGCGATTAATCTGGCAGCCCAGATGATTCGAGCCGGTGATGCTTCGATTGTTGTGGCCGGAGGCATGGAAAGCATGAGCCAGGCGCCGTATCTGCTCGATCGGGCTCGGACCGGCTATCGCATGGGCAACGGCGAGTTGATCGATGCCATGATGCGCGACGGGTTGAATTGTCCGGTCGGCTGCGTGCCGATGCATGAGTACGGCAGCGATGTAGCGGCCGAGTTTGAGATTTCGCGCCAGGACCAGGATGAGTGGGCAGCTCGTAGCCAGCAGAGGTGGGCCGAGGCCCAGGCTGCCGGCAAGTTTAGCGAGGAGATCATTGCCGTTCCGGTCCCGCAGCGACGGTCATCGGTGGTTATGGTGGAAGTTGACGAAGCCCCTCGACCCGACACGACGGTGGAAACGTTATCGCAACTGAAGCCGCTGAAACCGGAAGGCAGCGTCACCGCCGGGAATGCGCCCGGAGTGAATGATGGTGCCGCGTGTATGGTGGTACTCTCGCGAAGGCGAGCGGACGAGCTCGGCGTCAAGCCGATTGCAGTCTTCCTGGCTCAGGGAGAAGCGAATGCCGACAATCGCTATCTGCATACGGTGCCGGCAGACGCAATCTGCCAGGCGTTGAGAAAAGCCGGCCTGCAATTGAAAGACATTGGTTTGTTCGAGATCAATGAAGCCTTCGCCGCCGTTGCCGTGCGAAGCATGCAGATGCTTGGGGTGAGCCCAGAGATCGTGAACGTGAACGGCGGCGCGGTGGCGCTGGGGCACCCGATTGGGGCCTCAGGCGCCCGCATATTGGGCACGCTGATGCTGGAAATGCAACGTCGAGGGGTGGAGTACGGCGCCGCCGGAATATGCAGTGGCATGGCGCAGGGCGAAGCCACCGCCGTGCGCCTGGCGCGGTAAATGGATTTCACCCTCTCGCCGGATCAACGGGACATTCTCGACACAGTAAGGGACTTCGCCACCCGGGAAATCCTGCCGCGGGCAGCCGCGATCGACGAGCGGGCGGAATATCCCGCCGACCTGGTGGCCAAGATGGGCGAATTGGGGCTGATGGGAGTACCGTTTCCCGAAGAGTACGGCGGTGGCGGTCAGAGCTACGTTACCTTCGCTCTCATCGTCGAAGAACTCTGTCGGGCCTGCGCCAGCACTGGTCTCATCATGGACGTCAACATCTCGCTCTGTGGTGAGCCGATTCTCCTGTTCGGCACCGAGGCGCAGAAGCAGAAATACCTGCCGTTGCTCTCGTCCGGGAAGAGCATCGGAGCACTGGCGATGACGGAGCCCGAAGCCGGCTCGGACGCTGCCTCGATCAAGACCACCGCGATACCGAAAGATGGCGGTTATGTTCTCAATGGCAGAAAAATCTTTATCACCAATGGTGAAGTGGCCGATGTGTATGTCGTTACCACCGTCACCGACCGAGACCGAGGAACCGACGGCATCACCGACTTCATTGTCGAAAAGTCGATGCCCGGCGTCTCCTTTACCACCCACTATGACAAGATGGGCATCCGCGGCGCGCCCACGACCGACGTAGTGCTCGACAGCGTCGAAGTCCCCGCGGATGCCGTCCTGGGCGGCGAAGGCAATGGTTTCAAGGTGACGATGGACACGCTCGATGCCGGACGCATCGGAATTGCCGCCCAGGCCGTCGGGATCGCGCGAGCGGCACTCGAAGACGCGCTGGACTATGTGCAGGTGCGGCATCAATTCGGGCGGCCGATTGGCGAGTTTCAGGGGGTGCAATTCATGCTGGCCGATATGGCAACGCAGGTACGGGCCGCGCGCAATCTGATGTTACGCGCGGCTTTTCTCCGCGACCGCAACATTCCCTGTGCGCGGGAGTCGTCGATGGCGAAGCTGTTCGCCGGAGACACTGCCATGCGCGTTACGACCGAGGCAGTGCAACTCTTCGGCGGCTACGGTTACATCCAGGAATACCCGGTCGAGCGGCACATGCGCGATGCCAAGATCACTCAAATCTACGAGGGTACCCAACAGATACAGCGGGTCGTGATCGCGCGACAGGTGATCGGGGCCCGATGAACTTCGATCTCACCGACGAACAGGCCATGATCCGCGAACATGTTCGCGGGTTCGCCCGCGAGATTGTGAGCCCACGTGCGGAGGAGATCGATCGTGCCAGCGTGTTTCCGACCGACCTGGTTCGCAAAGCGGCTGACCTCGGACCTCCTGGGCATTGTCATCCCCGAGCAGTACGGTGGCTCCGGGCTCGATCATGTCTGCTTTGCCCTTTATGTAGAGGAGATCGCGGCCGTATCCGGTACGCTGGCGGTGATCCTGGATGTGCACACATCGGTGGGATCGGAGCCGATTCTTGATTTCGGTACCGATCAGCAGAAGGATCGTTTTCTACCGCTGCTTGCCTCCGGAGAGTTGCTCGGGGCCTTCGCCCTGACCGAACCCGACTCCGGTTCGGACGCCGGCAGCCTGCGCACCACTGCCGTTCGTCGTAATGGAAACTGGATTCTGAACGGCAGCAAGACGTTTATCACCAACGTTGGTGAAGCCGGACTTTACATCGTAATGGCCCGCACCAACCTGACTCCCGGTGCCCGCGGTATTTCCGCATTCATCGTCGAAGCGGGGTCCGCCGGCCTGCGCTGTGGTCTCCCGATGAAGAAGATGGGTCTCCACGGTTCCTCGACGGGTGAACTGGTCCTGGAAGACGTTTCGGTTCCGGCGGAAAACATGCTGGGAAGCGAGGGAGAAGGCTTCAAGGTGGCGATGAAAGCGCTCGATAGTGGCCGCATTGGCATCAGCGCTCAAGCGGTCGGCCTGGCTCGCGGCGCGCTCGAACTGGCCGTCGAGTATGCCCGGGGACGGCGGCAGTTCGGTCAGTCGATTACGCGCTTTGAAGGCATCCAGTTCATGCTTGCCGACATGGCCACGGCCATTGATGCCGCCCGGCTCATGACGCTCGAAGCAGCTCAGGCGTGCGACCTGGGCTTGCCCTTCACCATGGTGGCTTCAATGGCTAAGCTTTTCGCCACCGATACGGCCATGCAGGTGACCACCGATGCAGTGCAGATCTTCGGCGGTTATGGGTACATCAAAGAATTTCCGGTAGAGCGATTTATGCGAGACGCCAAGGCCACGCAAATCTACGAAGGAACAAACCAGATCCAGCGCATTGTCATCGCCAGGGAACTGATGAAGGGTGTCTGATCAGCTCATCGATGGTATGGTCGCCGGCGTCCTGGCGGGAAACCGAAGGATCGTCGGCCGGGCGATTAGTCTGATCGAAGACCAGGGTGCTGGGGCCGAAGAGTTGGTCAAAGCGATTTTTCCGCATACCGGGCGGGCGTTCGTTGTTGGTCTGACCGGGCCGCCGGGCGCCGGCAAGAGCACCGTCGTCGATGCCTTGATTCGTGTACTCCGCGACAATGGGCAGAAGGTGGGAGTGGTAGCGGTCGATCCCAATAGTCCGTTCTCGGGCGGTGCGATTCTGGGCGATCGCATTCGGATGATGCGACACGCCTCCGAACCCGATCTGTTTATCCGCAGTATGGGAGCGCGCGGACATCTGGGCGGCCTTTCCCTATCAGTGAGTAAGGTGGCGCTGCTGCTTGATGCCATGGGAAAGGACATTATCCTGCTTGAGACTGTGGGCGTTGGGCAGTCGGAACTCGAGGTTGCCGGCGCCGCCGACACCGCTGTTGTCGTCCTGCCGCCAGGCTCGGGGGATGGGGTGCAGGCGATCAAGGCCGGTATCATGGAAATTGCCGATATATTCGTCGTTAACAAGGCAGATCATCCCCAGGCACGCACCATGGTGGCCAATATTCGAGATGTCTTGCGCATGGAACTCGCTCGTCGGGACTGGACGCCGCCAATCGTCCAGACGATTGCCACCGAGGGAAGTGGTGTCGAGGACCTCTGGATCCGCATCCAGCAGCATCGGAACTATTTGCAATCTAGCGGAGAATTGGATCGCCGCAGACGGCGACGATTCGAGGAGGAGATCATGGAGATTGCCGAGAATCGAGTTCGCCGTCAGGTCCTCGAGCCGCGAAGCGATACCGACGAGTTCAAAGGCATGCTCGACGACGTGATGGCCCGGAGACTGGATCCATACTCGGTCGCCGAGCAATTGAGTGTTATCGGTGGCATAACCCCGGAGAAGCGAGCACTGCGATGTTGAAAGATACGACCCTGGAAGAGGATTTCCGACGCTGGCGCGCTGACCGTTATGGTCGCGACCGCGACGCTTCCTTCACCACCCTTTCCGATCAACCTATCGAGCCGTTGTACACCCCACTGGACCTGGCCGGTCAGGATTTTGCCCGCGATATCGGCTTTCCCGCCGAATATCCGTATACCCGGGGAATCTACGGCAACATGTATCGCGGCCGGCTATGGACGATGCGTCAGTTCGCTGGGTTCGGGTCGGCGGCCGACACCAACCAGCGTTTCCACTACCTCCTCGAAAACGGTATGACCGGCCTTTCCGTGGCGTTCGACAACCCGACGCTCATGGGAGTCGATTCGGACGATTCGAGATCGTTCGGTGAGGTGGGACGAACGGGCGTGGCCATCGACTCTCTGGCCGACATGGAGGTGCTCTTCGATGGGATTCCGCTCGACCGGGTGAGTACCTCAATGACGATCAACGCCCCTGCCGCCGTGCTCCTGGCGATGTATATCGCCGTCGGCGAGAAGCAAGGCGTTCGATCGGAACAGTTGACCGGCACCCTGCAGAACGACATCCTGAAGGAATACATCGCGCAGAAAGAGTGGATTTACCCGCCAAAGGCCGGGGTCAAATTGGTCGTCGATACCATCGAATACACCAGCCGTTTTCTGCCGAAATATAATCCCGTCAGCATCAGTGGGTACCACATCCGGGAGGCAGGATCGACCGCCGTGCAGGAGTTGGCGTTCACCATTGCCGATGGTATGACCTACGTGGAAGCATGCCTGGAGCGTGGTCTCCAGGTAGATTCATTTGCCTCCAGGCTCTCCTACTTCTGGAATTCCCACGTCGACTTTTTCGAGGAGATCGCGAAGTTCAGGGCGTCGCGGCGAATCTGGGCTCGTCTGATGCGGGAAAAGTACGGCGCCCGCGATCCGAAGTCGTGGCTGATGCGCTTTCACACCCAGACTGCGGGAGTGTCGCTCACGGCTCAACAGCCGGAGAACAACATTGTGCGGACCGCGCTGGAGGCGCTGGCGGCGGTACTGGGTGGGACCCAGTCGCTACACACCAATTCGATGGACGAAGTGCTGGCGCTGCCGACCGAAAAGGCAGTGGAAATTGCGTTGCGCACCCAGCAGATCATCGCCCACGAAACGGGAGTCATCAATACCGTCGACCCGCTGGGAGGCTCGTACTTCGTCGAGGCGCTAACCGATCGGATGGAGGCCGAGGCGCAAGCATACTTTGCGCGTATCGAAGAATTTGGTGGCGTTTTGCCCGGCATCGAGGCGGGCTTCTTCCAGAGTGAAATTGGAGACGCTGCCTTCCGCTATCAGCGGCAGCTCGAGTCAGGCGAGAAAACCGTCGTGGGAGTCAACAACTTCAAGAGCGACAGTCCCTCGACGATTCCGATTCTGGCGATCGATCCGGACGTCGAACGCATGCAAATCGCGCGGCTGGCGCAACTCAAGAGCGAGCGCAACCATGAGCGCGTGCACTCGACTCTCGAAACACTCCAGGAAGCGACTGCTCGAGACGAGAACGTGATGCCGTACATCCTCGAATGTGTTCGCGCCTACGCCACCGTGCAGGAGATGTCCGATGCCATGAAGGCCGTGCTCGGAGCCTACCGCGAACCGGCTTTCGTATGATGAGGCGGTGGAGAGAAGTGACCACATGAGCCAGAGCGGACCGAGGCGCCGGATACTGATGGCGAAAGCCGGACTCGATGGCCACGACCGAGGCGTCAAGGTGGTGGCGCGCGCGCTGCGCGATGCCGGCATGGAAGTCATCTACACCGGCCTTCATCAGACGCCAGAACAGGTGGTACGCGCCGCTGTCGACGAGGATGTTGATGCGATAGGGCTGAGTCTGCTTTCCGGCGCCCACATGACGCTTTTTCCGCGAATTCTGGAGTTACTCCGGCAGGAGCAGGCTTCGGATATCATCCTGTTTGGCGGTGGCACCATTCCGGACGCTGACGTTCGAACGCTCAAAGAAATGGGTGTCGCCGAATTGTTCACCCCCGGAGCTTCGACCGTGACCATCGTGAACTGGGTGCGCGATCAGGTCGGCGGGAAGGCTGCGACCAACGCCTGAGTGAACTACCTTCCTCAAATCTTGCCGAGGGCAGCAACCGCGATAACCAGCGGCAGCGAGGCAAACGATCCGACTATTACCACGAGCATTGGCGCCAGAGACACCAGCCGCCAGGTCGACATTTCGTCCCCGTTGCCCGGCCGGGTGTCCAGCGAGCGGAAGAGGTAGCGAACGACCAACCCGAAGAGTGAAAGATACAGCAGTCCGATGAGAACCGTCTGCCAGACGGCGAAGCCGAGATAGTAACTGAAGAGAAACCCCTCGACCATCCAGATGATGCCGGCCACCAGCAGATACAAATAAGCGCGAATCATGTCTCCACCAAAAAGAGACCCGCCCTCGGAACGGACGGGTCCCCAGCAACCAGGCGATAATTCGCCAGTGGTGCGCCCGACTGGACTCGAACCAGCACTCCCTAAACGGGAACTAGGCCCTCAACCTAGCGCGTCTACCTGTTCCGCCACGGGCGCATGCTCTAGAGTATAGGGTCGTTTTCGGCGGAGAGTCAACGAAAGGGAAGCAATGGCGAAGGTTACGACACGTACCGGCGACGAGGGATACACCAGCTTGTTGGGAAGCGGCCGCGTCCCGAAATATCATCGCCGGCCGGAAGCGTACGGCACTCTGGACGAGGCCACCTCAGCACTGGGCCTGGCCCGAGCACAGGCCTCGGACCCGCTGCTCAAAGAGAGGATCGAAGGACTGCAACGAGAACTGTACATTCTGATGGCCGAACTGGCCACCCCGGCGGAAAACTATGCCAAAGTCGACTTCAAGATTGGCGCCGGCGAGGTTGAGCGGCTCGATCAACTGGGCGACGAGCTCAAAGCAGAAGTCGAGATTGGCAACCGAGTTCATTATTCCGGGAGCGACCATCACCGGAGCGGCGCTCGATCTGGCCCGCACCATCGTGCGGCGCGCCGAGCGCCAGATCGTGCGCCTCTACCACGAAGGCGACATAACGAACGCGAACGTTTTGCGCTACCTCAACCGGCTCTCGGACGTCATCTTTATCCTGGCCAGACATGAGGAAGCCGCCGCGGCGAAGCGATTGACGGAGGTCGCGCCTCAGGCACGAACCGAGAGTTGATTCGTTTCCGCGTCAGGCGGCCATTTCCCAGTTTGACCGTCATCTATCAGACCAACGCCAGGTCCGGCTCGATATCGGCGCCGGCCTCCGCCCGCGGTCGGTAAAACGCCGCCGCTGCAATCATGGCAGCGTTGTCCGTGGAGAACTTCGGAGCAGCAATGAAGAGGGGGCGCCGGATGACCTGCCGCATCCGAGCGCGCAAGGCGGCATTGGCTGCCACACCACCGACGACGGCGACTCCGGCGACGTCGTATTCATCGGCAGCGGCAGCCGTTTTTGTCGCCAGGACGTCCACGACGCTCTCCTGGAATCCGGCGGCGATGTCCGCGACTTGTTGATCGGTCAAACCATCGGCCAGGTCCACGCGCGGCCGATGGCTGCCGCGAATTTGGCTCGCGTTCTTTCCAGTCGCGGTACGAATGACCTCATGCAGCACCGCTGTCTTCAGCCCGCTGAAGCTGAAATCGTAGGTACCACGGAGCGATGCTCGGGGAAAACGCACCGGGGAAGTCGCTGCCCTCGAGGCTGCCTGGATCGACGGTCCACCGGGATAGGGTAAACCCAGGAGCCGGCCCGCCTTGTCGAACGCTTCGCCGGCGGCATCGTCAAGAGTTCGCCCCAACAGCCTGTACTCTCCGTGATCCGCCATCAGAATCAACTCGGAGTGGCCTCCGGAGACGATCAGGGCCAGCAAAGGAAACTTCGGTGTAGCGGCGTCGCAGTCTTCATCGGTAAGCCATACCGAATGGAGATGACCCTCGAGATGGTTGACCGGGATGAGCGGGATATTCAGGGCAAGCGCCAGACCGCGGGCGAAGCTTACGCCCACCAGCAGCGCGCCGGCCAGTCCGGGTCCGTAGGTTGCCGCCACCGCGTCTACCTCGTGATTGGCTATGCCTGCTTGCTCGATCGCGCCCCGGGCCACGGGCAAGATTGCCCGAACATGTTGACGGCTAGCAATCTCCGGCACCACACCCCCATAGGGAGCGTGCTCCGCGATCTGCGATGACACCACGATCGAACGGACGACTCGACCATCGGCCACGATCGCTGCGCTTGTTTCGTCACACGAGGTCTCGATGCCAAGAATTAGCATGGCTGGTCTTTGGCGCCGCTGACGATATTTTCTCGGAAAACGAACGGCGGAGATGCGACCAACTCGTCACTGGACTCGGTGAGGCGCTCCGACAGAGACTTCACCAGGCGGTCAAACTGGCGACGGTACTCTTCGTCCTGGATATCGCCAGTGGTCATGATGTAGGCATCCTCATTGTCGTCGCTGTAATAGCGCGGGCGTATTCCCTCCTGCCGGAACCCATACTTGCGATACAGACTCTGAGCCGCTTCGTTGGAGACCCGCACTTCGAGCGTCATCCGATGAGCCGCCAGTTCCGAGGCCGACTCGATAAGACTGGCGAGCAGCAATTCGCCGAATCCATGCCGTCGCCAGTCGTGGCGCACCGCGATCGTCGTGATGTGTGCTTCGTCGATCATGATCCACATGCCGGCATACCCTACGATTCTTCCTTCGCCACTGGCGTCGCCGGCATTCTTGCTGGATCGTCGCAGGAAGGGAAAGGGCATCCAGGCGCGGGGCGGCGGTTCGGGGGCCGGGCTCCTGCCCGGGGAAGAGATCTCGCGCAACACGACATAACGTGCATTGCGGTTGTGCAGGATCTCGCGACGATAGGCGCTTGCCGGCCAGGGTACGGTATAGCTCTCGCGATCAACCTCAACGACTTGAGGAATGTCGTCCAGTTCCATGGACATGATGGCCAGTTTCAACCGGTTCCCTCCGCCGCCTGGCGTCGTTCCTCGGCCGACGATCGGCGTAAATAGGTAAGCTCGAGGGTCTCGCGCTGATCCTGGCCGCCGGCGTTGAAATAGCGCATACCCAATTCTGCCAAAAAGGCAGACCGACGCACGCGCCGGGCCGGGGATTCGAGGGACACCGATACGCCGCGATTGGCCAACCGGGATGCGACCAGGTCCACGCCCGGTCCGGCCAGCAAGATCCCGGAGCGGTAATCGGCGAGAACTCGATCGATGGGCAGGCGCTCGAAATCGCCCACACGCGCCCAGTCATCACCCTGGCCGGCAAAGCGGCCAAGGTACATCTCACTGCGTCCGGCGGGGATGAGCGCCCAGACCGAGGGGCTGGCTTGAGAAGCCTGGAAGCCGATGATATCGAGAGTGGGGATGCCAGTCAGCGGTACGCCGAGACCCATCGCGAGCCCCTTGGCAGTGCTCACGCCGACACGCAAGCCGCTGAACGATCCCGGCCCGCTCGCAACCGCGATTCGTTCCACACTCTGTATGGCAACGCCCGTCAGAGTGACGAGATGTCGGATGACGTCGACCAGATGGCGTGAATGGTTCCCCCCAGGTAGCCAGGAAATCTCGCCAAGTACGTCGTCGTGTACCAGTGCTACGCTCGCCTGTTCCGTTGCGGTGTCGATTGCCAGGATCACTCTGTGTTCTCGATTGAGGCCGGCTCGGCCGCGTCGATGACATGAAGCGAGATCTGTCGAGTGACCTCTCCGCTATAGTCGAGTGTCACCAAGAACGTACGTTTGGTCGCCAGCGTGATCAGGTATGGCTCCGCCCGGTCGGCCCACTCCACGACCAGGACGCCGTTCCGGTGACTATACTCCTCGAGGCCCAGCTCCTCCACTTCGGGACCGTCCAGTCGATAGAGATCGGCATGAGCAAGTGCCGGCTCAGTGCGGTACTGGTGGATGAGATTGAAAGTTGGACTGCCGCGCCAGTGAGTGGCGCCGAGGGATTCAGCGATGCCGCGGGCGAATACACTCTTGCCGGCGCCGAGCGTCCCGGTGAGAAGCACCACGTCTCCGGGAGAGAGATGCTTGCCCAGTGAGATGCCCAGGTTCCGGGTTTCCTGCGCCGATCTACTAATGATGGGCGACGGAAAGCCGTCCATTTGCGCGGGCTTCATGGTTGCACGGAACATGAATGGTTCGGCGGTGAATTGATGGCGAAAACTCCTACCAGTGTCAAGCGGCGAGGGTTCAGAATCCTGCGTTTGTTCTTTGGCCTGGTCTTTAGCTTTACGATGCAATATCTCCGTGCCCGGCTGGTGGGTCGGTCCTACGATTTCTTCGAGGATGCGTCCCGTAACCGTCGTCGCGCGATCAAAATTCGAGACACTGCTCTCGATCTGGGCGGCGTTCTGATCAAGGTTGGTCAATTCCTGAGTTCCCGGGTCGATCTGCTTCCCAGTGAATATATCGAAGAGCTGGCTCTTTTGCAGGACGAAGTGCCAGGAGTGCCATTTGCCGACATTCGAATCGAGATCGAGCGCGAGCTCCAGAGTCCATTAGACGATCTTTTCACTGGCTTCGAGCGAACACCGGTCGCCGCTGCCTCCCTCGGACAGGTGCACCGAGCGTTTCTCCCGACCGGCGAGAGCGTCGCCGTGAAAGTACAGCGACCTGGCATCCGCCAGATCGTAGCGGTCGATCTGAAGAGCGTTCGCTACATCGTCCAGTGGCTCTACCGCTACACTGCCCTCGGCCGGCGAGTGGACCTACCGCGGATTTTGGTGGAGTTCGAGGAAACACTCAGCCTGGAACTGGACTACCGCCAGGAAGGACATCACGCCGAACGCATCGGCATCATATTTCGGGATACCGCCCAGGTCGCGGTGCCGCGAGTATTCTGGTCACACTCCACCGACCGCGTTCTTACCTTGCAGTACATGCCCGGTATCAAGGTCACCGACTTCGTAGCCCTGGAGCACGCCGGAATCAGTCGCACTCAGGTTGCCGAAGTGCTGATGGGCGCCTACCTGCGCCAGGTGTTACAAGAGGGGTTCTTTCACGCCGACCCGCATCCGGGCAATATATTGGTCCAGCCAGGACCGGTCGTGGTCCTGCTCGACTTTGGCATGATCGGAGAGATCCCAGCCGAGACTCGCGGCAGCATCCGTACCGTTTTTCTGGGCATCATGAGGCGTGACTATGACGCCGTAATCGCCGCGCTGCAGAGGTTGGGGTTCTTCACCCGGGATGTCGACACGCGGGCCGTTAAACGAGCTCTATCGTGGACAGTCGATCGATTTATCGGGTTGTCGTTTGGCGAACTTCGAGCCGTCGATCCTCGCGTCGTTATCGACCACCTGCAGGACGTGCTGTTCGCCGAGTCATTTCAGATCCCGGCCAACTACGCCTTTTTAGGTCGCGCTCTGGGGACGCTCAGCGGATTGTGTACCGCGCTCGATCCGAGCTTCCAGTTCGTGACCGTTGCCGAGCCATACGCCCGTCGCATGATTGGAGCTCGTTTCACGGTGCGCGGAACTCTGACGCTGGTAGGCCGGGAAACAGGCCGCCTGGCGCATGCCGCTTACCGGTTGCCTTTTCTAGCGCGGTCGATCCTGGAGGATGTTGAAGCCGGCGAACTCGAGTTCAGAGGGCAATTCAGCGACGTGGTGACGGCAGTCGACCGGGTCGAACGATCGCTCCGGCGCGTGGTCCAGGGATTGCTCGTGGTGAGCTTCGTGGTGGCGGGGTCGCTGGTCTTCACCACCCACTACTTCCTGGCGTCGCTGGCTGCGTTCATTCTGGCCTTCCTGTTTCTGGTGCGCATCTTAGTGCCTGCTCGCCGCCGGCGATGAGCTCAATGAAGGTTCACCGTAGAATGCAGCGCAATTGCTACTTGAGGAGGGAGTGGTGAGCCTGCGGGCGCTGATTGATGTGACCACGAAGCTCATGACTGATGGCGATTTCCGCAATCTGCTGGTGAATTCCCCCGACGCCGCGCTGGCGCAATTTAACCTCACCGCAGACGAGGTGATGGCCCTGAAATCGCGTGATCGCTGGCTCTTACAGGAATGTGGGCTGGAGGAGTGGACGGCACGCTGGGTGTCGGCGCTGCGTTGAAGTCCGGCCGAACCATTGACCCGTGATTGGCCGCGCGGCTACAATGCGGGGCTTGGGCGCGGTATCGGGGCGTGGCGCAGCTTGGTAGCGCGCAGCGTTCGGGACGCTGAGGTCGGAGGTTCAAATCCTCTCGCCCCGACCATTATTTCTTTTCGCGAGCCAAGCAGCCAGACAGTACTGGACGCGAGATCGATGCGCGAATAGCGCTGGTCCAGATAGGCGGTGAAGCCGGCTGGGAACCCGCTGCTCGCCCCCGAACTGAGTACCACTGCGCCGGTGTTCGGTAGGAGTCGCTCCAGGTAGGTCGCGTTTACCAACGGACCCACATTCCAGAAATACCGGGTCTCTGCCGGTAGCCCGGCAAGATAGGCATACTCGAACCGGTCGGCCAGCACTGGCGCCGTCGGATCGAGCTCGGTCTTCAGGACGCGAACCGTCGGCGCCACGTCGGAGATCTGTGCCGCCGTGACAAAGAGAGGGCTCGGTCCGCCGTGCGCGATGAGTTCGCCCCAGGCGGTCACGCCGGCGACGACCGCGGTGGCGAGCAGCAATGTCGTGTTCGCGGTGCCAATTGACCTGCGAACGACAATGGCCAGGCGCCGAGCCGGCGGCGCGCCCAGAAGTGCGGCGCTCGGTACCACCACCACAAAGTAGTGGTAGTACACCTGTGAGCTGAAAGCGAAGACGCCCCCAAGCAAAAATGCCGCCGTCAACCACATCGGACTCCGACGAAGGCAGATGGCAACGATCGCCAACGGGCTGGCGATAAGCCAGAACAGAACGGTGGTTTCGAGCCGCTGGTCCAGCGCCATTGACCATCGAGTGAGTTGAAAGGTAACCGTCTGCTGGTAGAGATTCGGAAGCTGAGCGTGGAAGGGTAGAAGCAGCAGGGCGAAGGTGACGATAGCGCTGCCGACGGTATAACCCGCTCGTCGTGGCGACGCGAGCACCAGAACAGGTAGAAAGTACGCCGCCGGATACTTGACGAAGACGGCGCAGGCGAGACATACTCCGGCGGCCATAGCGGCGCGACGAGAGGTGCGAGAGATCAAAGAATACAGCCCCAGAACTCCCAGGAACGCGAGTATAGGGTCCTGGCTTACTCGAACGCCGGAGATGAGGGCAACCGGACTGATGGCGTACAGAATGCCCGCCGCCAGCCCGGTGCGGCGATCCCAGAGCAGGATGCCGATGCGCCAGACCAGAACGGCGGTGGCTGCGTCGACGCAAGACTCGAAGATGCGCGCCAACGGCCACCAGAGCGCCGTAACCGGTTCGATGGCCCGCAACAGGAGCAGCGCACCCGGTGGGTGAAAGAACATGAAGTCGCGGTACGGGACCGATCCATGAGCGAAAGCTCGAGCCAGAAGGAGCAATACAAATTCGTCATAGTCATAGGTGTTCGCCGTGAGTGCCATGAAGAGCAGGCGTAGCGCCAATGCCAGCCCGACTACCAGGAGAAAGTCCCGCCGAAGGGAGTGATCGACCAGCTGCCGCCGTGCCGGCACGATAATTTCTCCAACCCGGGGCGCAGTTTCCGCGCGGGCGGGAATCGCAGAGATGACGCGGTTGATCAAGCGGTCCTCGGATTGCTGGGATTTAAGACGGTCGCTAGAATGGCCGTGGACTGACAACCGGCGGGTGTATCACCGGCGACGCGGCACCGAACAGTCTAGCGACACAGAGGGACTGGAATGAATCTGGCGGCAATGCATCGGAAGTATTTGCCATTTCTGCTGGCAGCATACGTGATGATAGTTGCCGGGGTGTTCGTGTACTTCAACCTGCGCCTCACCGTGGAGTGGGTCGCGATCATCCTGTTTGTCGCCGCGCTTCTCTCCGGG
The DNA here is from genome assembly GCA_963731225.1 of uncultured Chloroflexia bacterium. GTDB lineage: Bacteria > Chloroflexota > UBA5177 > UBA5177 > UBA5177 > CAVSUG01. The sequence goes on along the minus strand of CAVSUG010000002.1, from coordinate 427,220 downwards.
CGCGGAATGCTGTTTGTACGGGATTGGGGCGTCTTCATCGTTGTCCTGCTCGGCTGGCAGCTTGCTTCCGGCCTGGCCGTCGATTTCAGCTTTCCCTGGCACCTCACCGAGCCGCTGGCGGCGGAGAAACTGATCTTTTTCGGCACGGTGCCCTCGGTGTGGCTGCAGCAGCATCTTTACCATCCGGGCGTGCTCGAGCCCTGGGATGTCATTTCCGCCGTCCTGTATCTTTTGCACTTTTTGGCGCCCCTGCTGGCTGGATTCGCCCTCTGGATGGCGAATCGAGCGATGTTCCGCAAGTTCGCCATCACATTTGTACTCGTCGCTCTGGCCGGATTTGCCACTTACATCCTGTATCCGGCGGTTCCTCCCTGGTATGCCGCGCAGCGACTGATTCAGGAACACGGACAATACCTGCAACCCTGGATTCACGTCAACGGCCACTGGATCGTCGACGTGCATCGAGGGAAGGTCTACCTACCCGGTGTCATCAATCTTTTTGACGTTATCGCCGGCCACTGGTACAACCCTTACCATGGGACCATATTCTTCCCCTTCTTGCATCAGGTTCACTACGATCCGGTGGGTGCTATCCCATCGGAGCATGCCGCCTATCCATTCCTCTTCTTCCTCTTTCTGCGGCGTCAGTTCGGCCGCCCGGCCTACTTCGTGTTGTTGTACATCGCCGCCATCCTGTTCGCGATTACCTACCTGGGCCAGCACTACATGGTGGACGCCTTTATCGGCTTTGCCTATTCCGGCCTCGGATATGTCCTGGTGATGCATGCCTGGCCGGCACTGGCGCGCTTCTGGCACTCTCAACAGGTCCGACACCGGCGTGGCCTGCCCACGCTCACGCCGGAGCTGGAGGAAGCCTGAGCGGATGGTCGCCGCTCCAACGATGAACACCTATCGATCCGCCGGCAAGGGTTCGATCATCCGCGTGTTCTTGCTCGCCTTCGTGGTGTACGCCTATTTCATGCCGCGCTGGTCCGACTGGAATATCGATTCGCGCCTCGATCTGGTGCATGCCATCGTCTCCAGCCATACCCTGCGCATCGACAAATACAACCAGAATACGTGGGACAAAGCGGTATACCAGGGTCACTACTACAGCGACAAGGCGCCGGGCACTGCCTTTATGGGCGCGGCTGTATACGCTGGGTTCGTGGCGGCGAAATCGGCACCCCTGCTCGGTGGAGCGATTCAAGCTCTGGAACGCAACACTGCCTGGAACGTCGCGATATCGTTGGGGCGCAGTGACACGCAGGCAGCGCCGGCGGCAAAGGGCACGAACCTGGGCGGTTGTCAGCGAACCGGGGTCGCCGGCAACGTGCAATATATTCCCTGGGGAAACCGGCTGGTCCCGCCATTTCAGGATTGGGCGTTGTCGAAGTACGTCACCTCGGTTGGCGTCGATTCTTTCGTTTCAGCACTGTTCGTCGCCTTCTTCTTCTGGTTCACCAGTCTCTTCCTTCGTCGGCGACGATATGTCTGGCTCCTGACCGGTCTCTACGCCTTTGCCACCGTGGCGCTGCCGTACTCCACCGTCTTCTACTCGCATCAATTGGTGGCCGGTTTCCTCTTCGTGGCATTTGCTCTGCTGGTGTTGCGGAGCCGCGGACTGGCCGGAAGATGGGTGGCGCCGGTCGTTGGGTTTCTTCTCGGCCTTTCGCTACTCACCGAGTACACGGTGGGGCTGATAATCGCGGTCATCGGCCTGTATGCACTCTGGATGCTTCGCCGTGACTTGCGATCCATCGGCGGGCTCTGCGCGGCCGGCGCTGTTCCTGTCGCCGGCCTTTTGCTCTATAACTACGCGGCTTTCGGCGGAGCCCTCGATACCGGCTATACCCACGATTTCTGCTGGTCGGCGGCGCAGGCCGCCGGCTTTGAAGGGTTTACCATGCCACAGCTAGGGCCGTTTCTGGATCTTACCGTTCGCCAGTACCGCGGTCTCTTCTTCGTCTCACCGTTCCTCTTCCTCGCGGTACCAGGACTCCTGGTCATGTACCGGCGGAACTTGCGGTTGGAAGCTGTGCTCTGCCTCCTGATTTCACTGGGCTTCATTCTGGCGATCAGCGCGTACTGGGGATGGAACGGTGGTCGCGTCGATGGGCCCAGGTATCTGGTGCCGATCGTGCCCTTCCTGGCATTCCCAATAGCGTTCTTCCTGGATGGCCTGGAAACATGGACTAGATCGCGATCCGGGTCGCTGTACCACCGTGCCGCCTCACGGGCCACTCTAGCCCTACTCGCGATCCTGAGCGCTTTCTCGGTGATTGCGACCTGGGTCCTCTTCCTTGGCGGCGAGCTGTTTCCGATCAGCTGGCTGCGCAACCCCCTGACCGATTACTCCCTGCCCCAACTGGCCGGTAACCACGTAGCGCCCAATGCCGGTTTCTTTTTGGGATTGGCGGGGTGGGAGAGTCTCGTTCCGCTCGTGGTGCTGGTGTCGATAGTCGTACTGTGGCCCGTTTCCCGGCAACGGCGGAGCACGCTGGCCGCCGCCCATCCCGTTATCGCGGGCGAATAGCCCCTCATGCCGGCATTCCGACGCCTGGCGCCCCTCTTAGCCCTTCTTCTGGTCACAGCGATCTGGGGCTGGACTTTCGTCATCGTGCGCGCGGCGGTCAAGCAGTATCCGGTCGTGCCCTTCCTGGCCCTCCGCTTTTCGGTAGCGACGATCTGTTTGACCGGCATGCTGCTGATCCGAAAGGGACGTCGGGGCGATCGCGGTCTTGTCATTGGGCTTCTTCCTGGCGTTGTGCTGGCAGCCAGTTATCTGGCGCAAACCGAGGGGTTGCGCTTCACCACCGCCAGCAAGGCGGGCTTGCTGACCGGCCTATTCGTGGTGTTCACACCGCTCCTGGCTCTGGCGATAGGGCATCTCCGCCCGAGCTCGATAACGTTGCTGGCCGTTGCCGGCGCCTTCGTCGGAACTGTTCTTCTGGTCGCCCCCGGTGGCAGCGGTCATCTGCCTCACGAGGGGCTCGGTGACTCTCTCGAAGTGATCACCGCGATCTGCCTCGCCATTCACATCCTCATTCTGGGACACTTTGCGCCTGGTAACGAGGCGGGCCGGATGGCATTATCGCAAATGGCTACGGGGGCAATTCTGTTTGCCTTTGGAAGCAGTGTCTCCGGCGGCTTCCCGCTGCCGACGACTTCGGTGTGGCTGGCCATCGGGATCACCGGCGTGCTTGCCAGCGCCGTGGCATTCTGGATCCAGACCCTGGTGCAGCAGCGAATGTCCGCGGCTCGTACCGCCATCGTGCTCACCTGTGAGCCGGTCTTCGCCACCCTCTTCGGCCTCATACTGGCCGGTGACCGCTTCACGATCATGCAGGCGGTCGGAGGCGCGCTCATTATTACGGCCGTGATTTTCCACGAGACGGTCTCGGGACGTCGCGCTCCATCCCGATCGGTCGCGATTTAGCCAGTCCAATTCGACGAGGGAATCCCGCCGGCGTGCTGTCCAGTTTGCGGTAGAGCACGACGGTGCCTGGTCCTGAAACTGCGTCATGAGCGGTGGGAGCAACACGATATCTTCGAGGACCGTATTGAGCGCCCGCGCTGACCACTCTGCTGCCTGTGCCTCGGACTCTATATTCGGTCCTTTTGCCAGCGCTATCACGCCGTGGGGTGCAGTCAGCGGGGCACAGAGCTCGATCAGGGTGGCAAGCTGGGCCACTGCCCGAGCGAGGCAGAGGTCGGCACTGTCGCGGTAGAGCGGGTCGGCTCCAACTACCTCGGCACGATCTGCCACGACATCGACATGCTGCAGGCCGAGCGCGCCCGCGACCATCGAAATAAAGGCCGCCTTCTTTCGTGTTGCGTCAATCAAAGTGAGATGCCAGTGGGGAAACATGATCTTCAACGGAATCCCGGGAACGCCGGCGCCCGTCCCAACGTCGACCACTCGAACGGGTACCGACGGATCTCGAGAGTCCACCGGAAGGGCCGTCACCATCGCCAGCGATGCGATGAAAAGTCCCTCGACGATCTGCTTCGGCGTGCGAAAGCCGGTTAGATTCATCGATTGATTTGCTTCGTGAAGGTGCCGGCAGTAGTTGGTAAATTGCTGCACCTGGTCGGCGTTGAGGATAAGCCCGAGTCGGGCGGAGTGAGACGCCAGGACCGTTATCGCCGACTCACAGCTTTCGCGGTCGGATGCACCGGGCATCACGTACGTGCGGTGCGTGCCCGCGGGACAGCGACAGCGAGGCACGCGGCCACCAGGGGCAGTAACGGCAGGAAGTGCAGGATCTGCGTTACGCCGACGTGATCGGACAGGGCAGTGAGTGTCGACGTGATCACGCCTGACAGGCCGAAAGCCAGGCCCAGAGTCAGGCCCGAGGCGACTCCGGTGTTGGCCGGGAGGAGTTCTTGACCTTGGACCACGGTGGGAGAGTTGGATGCGAGCAGACACCCACCGGTAATCGCCAGCAACGGCCAGATGATCGGTCCCGACGCATGCAGCGTGAGGAACAGAAGCGGCGCCGCCAGGAGCAAAGAGGCAACGATGACGAGCTTGCGGCCGTATCGATCCGACAGTCCACCACCCAGCATCCCGCCGACAGCTCCGGCGAGCGACAGGACGAAGGCGTAGAGGGAGCCCAGCTCCGATGAAGAGCCATGGGCGTGGTAGTAGAGGGGCAGGAAAATAATGAGCGCATACTGCGTGGCGCTGCGAGTCGCGATCACGGCAACCAGCAGACTGAGCGCTCGCCAGGTACCGCGAAAGGCGCCCCACAGCATCGAGAGCCCCGACTGGTGCTCAGATCGCTGCACCGCCGGAGTGAACCGGGCGAGGAACACTGTGAGGATCAGGCCCGGCGCAATGACGATTGGGCTCCAGTGCAGGCCGATCACGGCAATGCCGGCAGCCACGATCGGGCCCACGGCAAACCCAACATTACCGCCGGTAGAGAAGATCGCCATCGCCCAGCCTTTGTTGTTCGGGCTCAGCTGATTCACCATCGAGGCCGCCTGGGGATGAAACGCGGCCGAACCTATGCCGGAGACCGCTGCCAGCGCGAATAGCAGGCCGGCGCTTCCAACCCAACCGACCATGCAGGCACCGAATCCGACCCAGACTGGGCCCAGGATGGCGAACATTCGCCGCCCACTCTGATCGGCAAGCAGCCCAAATATGGGCTGCAGCACCGACGAGCAAAACAGGTAGACAAGGAGAATCAATCCCGCCAGGGTAGTGGTAATCTTTCCCTGCAACACCAGGTACGGCATCAACGCGGTCAGCAGGTTACTGTACATGTCGTTGGTCGCGTGCGCCGCGCTGAATAAATTGATGCGCGCATACTGCGGGCGCGGTTCCCGGGACTGTCCGGCGGGGAGCGGGAATGCGGCTTCTGCTGCGGGCATCAACTCTCCTTCCCTCCGGCGTGGTCGCGCGCCGCGCCCAGGCGGCCAGGTCAGCGTATTGCGCCCGCCCGGTCGATTCTATCTCCTCGCTCTAGCCGATTTCAGGCATGCGGGCCCGACGTGGCGTGGACGTCGTTACTTCTGAATCTCCGCCAATGTCGGGCATTCCCGGCGCCGCGGCCGCATCTCGTGGTGGCGCGGGCGCGCTGGACTCCGCCCCGATTTCCGGCACCAGAACCCGCCGGGGCAGCGTCCGGGCGCGCACCGGAGCGGGAGAGTCGCCGCCGATATCGGGCATCGGGTGGTGCGTCGCCGGCGACGGGTGTGACTCGAGTGGCGGACCGCTGCCGGTGCTCTGGCTCCCGGCGCTCTCGATGTCCGGCATCAACACGTGCGGGCGGGCAGGCGGGGGCGGGTTGGTGCGATCGGGGGAGGAGTCGATGTCCGGCATCACGACGCGAGGTGATCGCGGCGTTGGGGTGGATGGATGCGGCGACGATGCGCTTCCCGGCCAGGAGGAAGCGGGTGGTAGTACGGCGGATGGAGGCAAGGAGGGCAGAGACGTCGCCAGGGAACGATGTTGTGTCGGTGCTGCGGGCTTCGGCCTGCCGTACACGGCGTCGCCTCCGTCCACTACTTCCGCCATGGAATCGACCCAATCTTGCGAATCGGAACTCAAGGTAAAGGGGTGATAGCCGGGTGAAGATCGGATCTCATCCGGCATTTCGTCTTCCTGCCAGACGGCACGAATCTCCTGTTCGATTACGGCGGGTGCCTTTTCCCAACCCGCTCGTCCCTTCCCTCCTAGCCAGCCCATCGTCGTGTCAGGAAATCATGGAAAGCAAGCCGTCCGAAATGGTGTTCGGATCGGTCTCACCGCCGAAAGTGACAACGCGGACGTGATCGTTCTGCGCCTCGATCTGCTTGTAGACCTGGAGTGCGCGGTCGTGCTCCTGTCCGTAACCGAGGATTGCGATGCAGACGTAGACTCCGCCTTTGGCCTGAGCCAGCGTCTGGGCAAACGTATCGGTATCGTCCGCCTCACCGTCGGTGATAATCAGGGCCAGAAGGTGCGGTCGATCGAGCTTGGGCACGTCGCCGAACTCCTCCATGTAGGTATCGACCAGTGTCTCCCAGCCGGGCATGATGACAGTGCCGCCGCCCCAACGAATCGCATTCCACTTTTCGCGCCAATTGTCGGTATTCAGGTCGTCGATGCTCTGGGCAGTGCCACCGGCGAAAGTCACGGTCATCAGTCCGCCTTTGTCTTCTTCGCCGGCGGCATGCTCTTTCGCCGCCTGGGAGTCTTGGGCACCCAGCACCTCAACGATGCGGCCCAGTGCTTCGCCAATAACCTGGCGTCGCTCGACGCGGCTGCCGTCGGCGGCCGGGTAACTCATGCTGCCGGTGGTATCGAGCAGAAGCATTGGCTCCTTTTCCACCCCCGGCTTCAGCATCGGGCTCAGGTCATTGACGGATGGTTCGGAAGTCGTCATTTCTCTGTTCTCCTTCTGATTTCAATTGGTTGTCACGATAGTTCGCGACTCTCGCTGAATCGCGGGCTTACTCCTATGCCTATCGATATTCTCGCATCAGTATGTGGTGGTGATGAGAATAAGTCGATGCCGCAGCTCATACCGACCGATCGGTCCACTGGAGTCCGAAGTAGCTCTCGACCGCAGACGGTCATTACTGTTACCAGCCACCGGTACTGCTCGTTGTACCCACTGAGCATGGGTTGGTTGAAAGCACATCCGACAGGTCCCATAATAGGCCAATCGGAGTCGGAGGATGATCATGCGCAAGCGGGTATGGGTGGCCATCGGTACGCTCACTGTTGTCGTGCTTTTTGCCGGGTTCGGTACGGCGCGAGCGACACAGATTATCAATGGCGATCAGGCTCGGTCGTCCATGCAGAACGCGCGAGTGCTGGCACTCCAGGCGCTGACCCGCGCCGGGCGAGTGGGATTGCTGCCATCGCAGCTTACCCCCTGGCGCGCCAGGGCCGCTGTTCTGACCGCAAAATCGCCCCCGACCGCCAGCTTGCTTTGGGATCAGGCCACGGCGGACTTTTATCAACGGCAGACGCGTGCCTACCGGCTGCTACGCCGCCATATCCGTTCTGTCATCAAGGCGGCGACGACCACGGCTCGCTTGCAAGCGCAGAGTGATCTCGTCACGACCCAATCACAGTTCAATGCCGCCGTGGCGTTCGATGTGGACACGGCGCCGTACACCAAGAGTCTCCAGGCGGCGGAAAGCGCGCTCCGCAGCGCCCATCTCCTGCAACAGTTTCGAGCGGTCAGTCGCGACCTGGCCGGGTTGCGGACCACGGTGGGACAGATCGTCGCCACGCGCCAGAAGTCGGTGAACAGCATTCTGGCCGCGGATGGTCATTCGATCACCGCGATCGACAGCCAGGCGGACTCGGACGCAAGTGCAGCGTCCGATCAGATCTCGCTGCTGAGCGTATTTAGCAACCGGGGCACCACCTACAGTTCGGCTGTCAGCCGGCTCGATTCCGCAGTCAGGGCGCAGACTGACCCGACCAAAGCGGCAATAAAGCTAACCGAGCTCGACGCCGAAATCGCCTCGATCGCCGATGATTTCCAGAAGACGGTCCCCGGTCAATTCATTCTCGTTTCGACCGAGGATCAGTGGGCGCATGTCTATCAGGACGGCAAGCTCATCTATTCCACCGTCGTCACGACCGGCGGTCCCGAGTTGCCGACCGATCACGGCATTTTTCACATTTACGCCAAGATCAGTCCGTTCGTGTTTCACTCGCCCTGGCCGCCGGGTTCGCCGTACTACTACCTGCCCAGCCCGGTAACGTACTGGATGCCGTTCGATGGCGGTGAAGGTCTGCACGATGCCCCGTGGCGATCGAACTTCGGTCCCGGCTCGAACCTGGCGCCAACCGATCTGGGCGACGGGAACACGATTCTGGGCACCCATGGTTGTGTCAATCTGCCGTCCGACGCCGCTCAGTTCATCTGGAACTGGTCGTCGATCGGTACGACGGTCGTCGTGATTTAGGTATCTGCCTCTTCGAGCATCGGCAGGTTGATGCCGTGCTGCCGAGCAGTGTCAATGGCCTCGGCGTAGCCCGCGTCAGCATGTCTCATCACTCCGGTACCCGGGTCGGTGGTGAGGACGCGCTCGAGGCGTTCATCGGCTTCAGCCGAGCCATCGGCAACGACGACCATACCAGCATGCAGCGAATAGCCGATCCCCACTCCGCCACCATGATGGAACGAGACCCACGACGCGCCGGCCGCGGTGTTGACCAGCGCGTTCAAGATGGGCCAATCGGCGATCGCGTCGCTTCCATCGCGCATGCTCTCGGTTTCGCGATTCGGCGATGCCACCGACCCTGAGTCGAGATGGTCGCGGCCGATGACAATCGGCGCGGAGATTTCACCACGGCGAACCAGGTCATTGAGCGCCAGGCCAAAACGAGCGCGTTCGCCGTATCCCAGCCAGCAAATGCGAGCCGGAAGTCCTTGAAAGTGAACTCGCTCCCGCGCCAGGCGTAGCCAACGTTGCAGCCCTCCGTCGTCGGGAAAGAGGGTCGCCGCCAGCTGATCGCTGCGATAGATGTCTTCTGCATCACCGGAAAGAGCCGCCCATCGGAATGGACCCTTGCCGCGACAGAAGAGCGGCCGGATAAACGCAGGCACGAAACCAGGGAAGTCAAACGCTTTCTCCAGACCGCCGTCGAGTGCCGCCTGGCGGATGTTATTTCCATAGTCGAACGTGACCGCACCGTTTGCCTGCAGATCGAGCATTGCCTGCACGTGACGGACGACGCTGGCACGCGACTGAGCCTCATAGCCGGCAGGATGAGTCTGCCGCCGGTTGACGGCTTCTTCGAAGGGAACACCGACGGGAACATATCCGTTTAGGAGGTCATGAGCCGAGGTCTGGTCGGTGAGAGCATCGGGAGGAGGACCGTGTCGACGCAGCCATTCATAGAGGTCAACGGCGTTGGCACTGACGCCGATGGAAACCGCAGCGCCGGCCCGAGAAGCTTCGCGCGCACGCTCGACCGCTCCGGCAATCGAATCAAATCTCTCGTCCAGATAGCCACTTTCGATACGCCGCTGGATCCGCGCCGGGTCTACTTCGGCGATGAGCGCCACGCCGCCGTTCATGGTGATCGCTAGTGGTTGGGCGCCGCCCATTCCACCGAGCCCGGCGGTCACGACTATTTTCCCCTGGAGGGTGCCCGCGAAGTGCTGTCGAGCCAGCTCGGCGAGCGTCTCGTAGGTACCTTGCAGGATGCCCTGGCTCCCGATGTAAATCCAGCTGCCGGCAGTCATTTGACCGTACATCGTCAGACCTGCTGCCTCGTACTCGCGAAATTTCTGCCAGGTGGCCCAGGCCGGTACCAGATTGGAATTGGCAATCAGTACTCTTGGGGCCAGGCGGTGAGTTCGGAAGATGCCCACCGGCTTGCCCGATTGCACCAGCAGCGTTTCGTCGTTTTCGAGTGCCCGCAGGCTTCGAGCAATAGCATCGAATGCCGCCCAGTTCCGAGCCGCTTTACCGGTCCCGCCGTACACCACCAGATCTTCCGGGCGTTCCGCGACTTCCGGATCCAGGTTGTTCATCAGCATACGGAGTGCCGCCTCTTGCTGCCAGCCTTTGCAGGAGATGGCCGAGCCGCGGGGCGATCGAACAACGCGGCTGGACGGTTCGGACACTACCACTGGCTGCCGCCGTGCGCCGCCGAACCGCTTCGCCGCGCGCTTGGTCGCGAGCCCCACTTGATTACGGACCCAACGATGAAAATGATTGACGCTATCAGTCCAATCCAGACACCGAGACCGCGACTGACCAACCCCTGACACTCAATGCAGTCGTACTTGCCCAACTCATAGGTGAAGAGCAAGAGCATAAGGCCGCCCATAGCGAGGAAAATGAGCGGAGTTGAGATCGGTAATGCCGGTAGCCCCAGGTCCGGCGAAAGAGATGGATAGATCACCAGGAAAAGTGTGGCAAGGAAGAAGACAATGATGATGACCGCGGCGAGTTCAGAGTAGGTAAATGCCCACTCATTGTGCGCGCCGGGAGCATTGTTCACTAACCAGGGTAGGAAGAGACTGATCGTCGCCACCGCGGCACTTGCCAGAATGATATAGTCGCCCAATGTAATCTGATGCAACTCGATGAACGACCGCCGTCGAACTCGCGGTCGCCTCATGCTCACTCCCATACGTCCTCCTCTCCGTAACTCAGTCGCTACCCCGCCTCGATAGCACCTCAGCTAGTGTACTGCCCAAGCGAAAGCCATTTCCCCTGTCAGAGAGCCAGAAACACTTTATGGTACTGTGGGTTAGTTGCCGGACGGCGGCTTCGCCCACCGCAAACGAGGGGAAATGGCGTCCGCGGGCGGGTGCACGCACTCCAGAGTCCGGCTGGCCTGGCGAGGAAGCAATGATCTCGGATTACGTTCCGATCCTCATACTGTCGTTGGTTGCCGGCGGCTTCGCTGCCTTTAACGTGGCCATCACGCTGGTCGTCGGCCCCTATCGCCCTACCCATGAAAAACTGTCGCCGTACGAATCCGGCATGACGGAGATCGAGCCGCCGAGAGAGCGTTTCCCGATCAAGTTTTACGTGATCGCGATGCTGTTCCTCCTGTTCGATATCGAGGCGCTTTCCTTCTTTCCCTGGGCCATTCTTCTCCGGCAGTTGCACTTCTCGGGCTTCATTGAGATGTTGATTTTCATCCTGATACTGGTCGTCGGCTTTGTCTATGTCTGGAAAAAGGGAGCACTCGATTGGGAGTCATGAACGAACCCGATCCCAGGACAATTGAGAATATTCCGATAATCGAGCCGCGTGTCTTGCGGGACGCGGGCGACACGTCCTATCTACCGACGCATCATGGCGGCATCGTTACGACGACGGTGGCTGACATGGGCCACTGGGCCCAGGCCAATTCAATGTGGCCGGCACTCTTCGGCCTTGCCTGCTGCGCCATCGAGATGATGGCAATGAGCGCGCCGCGTTGGGATGTCGCGCGCTTCGGTGCGGAGGTCTTTCGTGCCTCCCCGCGCCAGTCGGACTTGATGATCGTGGCGGGACGTTTGTCGGTCAAGATGGCGCCGGTACTTCGTCAGGTGTACGACCAGATGCCCGATCCCAAGTGGGTCATCAGCATGGGAGCGTGTGCCTCGACCGGCGGTGTGTTCAACAACTACGCCATTGTTCAGGGAGTCGATCAGATCGTACCGGTGGACGTGTACGTGCCTGGCTGCCCACCAACGCCGGACATGCTGATGTACGGGTTCAGCATGCTGCAGGATAAGATCAAGCGCGGCGTGCCGCCCGCTTCGGACCTACAACTGACCGGGCGCGGAGTGTAAACAGTGGTTCCGGAGAAGGTTGCCGAGGCGCTGCAAGAACGCTTCGGCGCCGCAGTACGCAGCGTGGTGTTCTTCCGTGGCGAGGGTACCGCGCTGATTGACGTCGGTCAGATTGTCGCCGTCGGCACCCACTGCCGGGACGACCTCGGGTTCCGGTTCCTGTCCGATCTCACGGCCGTCGACTGGCAGGATCGAGACCCTCGATTCGACGTCGTCTATCACATCACCAACCTTACTGATTGGACTCGTTTCCGGCTCAAGGTGCAGATTAATGAGGGGGACCGAGTGGAGACTGTGTCCACAGTTTGGGGGGCGGCCAACTGGGCCGAGCGCGAGGCCTTCGATCTGTTCGGCATCGAATTCGCCGGACACCCCGATCTACGCCGGTTGCTCCTCCCGGAAGGTTGGATTGGTTACCCGCTGCGGAAGGACTACCCGCAGTCGCAGATTACGTTGCCCCGTTCCAAAGCCGAGAAGACGCTGGAGTAACTTTCGTGGTCACTACCGAACGCACGCAAGACACCATGATTCTCAACATGGGCCCGCAGCACCCGTCCACGCACGGGGTGCTACGCGTGCTACTCGAACTGGACGGGGAAACGGTGGTACGACTCGCCCCGGATATCGGCTATCTGCACACCGGGATTGAGAAAACCGGTGAACGGCTCAAATATCAACAGGTCATCACCCTCGTCGACCGCATGGGATACCTGGACAATATGCTCGACGAGCTGGCGTACGTGCTGGCGGTGGAGAAGCTGCTGGGCATCGAGGTGCCGGAGCGCGTGAAATGGATCCGGGTCCTCCTTTCCGAACTGGAGCGCATCTCAAGTCATTGCGTTTGGATTGGGACTCACGCCCTCGATCTCGGCGCCCTCAGCATGTTCATGTATGGGTTCCGCGAGCGCGAGATGGTTCTGGACATCAAAGAAACCATCAGTGGTGTCCGGATGATGACCAGCTTTATCAGAATCGGCGGTTTGATGGCAGACCTGCCGGCCGAATTCGAACCCAAAGTCCGTGAGTATCTCAGGGTGATGCCGGGTCGCATCGACGAATTCGAAGATCTTCTGACGCGCAACGAGATCTGGATCGAGCGGACCAAGGGCGTCGGCGTCATCTCAGCCGATGATGCCATCAGCCTGGGCTGCTCCGGGCCGACGCTGCGCGGGTCGGGAGTGCCGTACGATATCCGGAAGGTCGATCCGTACAGCGGCTATGAAAACTTTGACTTTGACGTGATAGTCGGGACCCGCGGCGATGTATACGATCGATTCGTCTGCCGAATCGGCGAGATGCGTCAGAGCCTGCGGATTATCCAGCAAGCCATCGATGGGCTGCCTGACGGTCCCTGGCGAATCGACGATAGAAAAATCGTGCCGCCTCCCAAAGACGAAATCGTGCAGAGCATGGAGTCGCTCATCCATCACTTCAAACTGTTCACCGAAGGACTGAAACCTCCTCCCGGTGAGGTCTACAACGCGATCGAGGGCGCTCGGGGAGAGATGGGATATTTCGTGGTCAGCGACGGTTCTGGTAAACCGTACCGATTCCATATGCGGGCACCATCCCTCTACAACCTGCAGGCACTGCCCAGGCTAGCCCAGGGTTATCTTGTCAGCGATCTCGTTGCCATCATCGGGAGTATCGACATCGTTCTCGGCGAAGTCGATCGATGACGGCGATGTCGGTGCTGTCGAGCGATGCGGTAGCGCGCATCGAAGCAATCAAGAACAAATATCCTGACCCGCGTTCGGCGCTCCTGCCTGCCCTGCATATCGCTCAAAACGAGGTCGGCTGGGTGACCCGGCAAGCGATGGAGGATGTCGGTCAGTTGCTGGGCGTGGCCGTAGACCAGGTAGAAGAAGTTGCAACGTTCTACACCATGTTCTACACCGAGCCGGTCGGGGTGTACGTTCTCGAAGTGTGCAAAACGGCGCCCTGTTCGTACCTGGGGGCGGATGAGATCATCGATTACATCAGCACCAAACTCGGTATCCAGCCTGGCGAGACCACACCGGATGGTATGTTTTCTCTCTTCCGGGTCGAGTGCCTGGCGGCCTGTCATCGCGCGCCGATCATGCAGGTCAATCATCGGTACTATCAGGATCTGACGCCGGAAAAGGTCGATCAATTGATTGAAGCCGCCCGAGCGCAGCAGCTCAGAGTGGCCGAAGCGCCCGGATTCACGCTTCGTCGCACCTGGTCGGAGTCGGTCGGGGTGGAGGGATAGATGGAGCCGATACTTTTCAAACATGTCGAGGTACCCAACATCCATCAACTGGGTGTCTACGTCGACAATGACGGGTATGTGGCCCTCAAACAGGCGGTCACCGGCATGCAACCCCAGGAAGTGACCCGGGTAGTTTCCGACTCGGGTCTCTCCGGGCGCGGCGGCGCCGGGTTCCCCACCGGCCGCAAGTGGAGCTTCATTCCGAAGGGTGTTTTTCCGACCTATCTGGTGATCAACGCCGACGAGAGCGAACCGGGAGCCTTCAAGGACCGCGAACTCATGGAGCGCAATCCGCACCAGTTGCTCGAGGGTGTGGCACTGGCCTCGTACGCTATCGGCTGTCAGAAAGCATTTATTTACATTCGCGGGGAGTTTCTCTACATCGGTGAGATTCTGGACCAGGCGATTGCCGAGGCCGAAGCCGGAGGCTATCTCGGAAACGGCATCTTCGGCTCGGAGTACAACATCGATATCGTGGTTCATCGGGGCGCCGGAGCGTACATCTGCGGGGAGGAGAGCGCACTGCTCGACTCGCTGGAGGGGTATCGCGGCTTTCCCCGTCTGAAGCCGCCATTTCCGGCGGTCAAGGGGCTCTACGGGAAACCTACCGTCGTCAACAACGTCGAGACCATCGCCAACGTGCCCCACATCGTGCGCAACGGCGCCGCCTGGTACAAGTCGTACGGCACCGAGAAGAGCCCGGGAACGAAAGTATGCTCGATTAGTGGTCCGGTTAATCGACCCGGCAACTACGAGCTGGAAATGGGAACCCCGTTTCGAGTGCTCCTGGAAGAGCGGGCCGGGGGAATGATTGCAGGGAAGAAGCTGAAAGCGTACATCCCTGGCGGCGCTTCCGCGCCCATGCTCCCTGGCACCGATGCCATGATCGACGTGCCGATGTCCTACGAGGGTTACCGTGACGCCGGCTCCTCTCTCGGGTCGGCGAGCTTTATCGCGATTCCCGACGACGTCTGCATACTCGCTGCTCAGTTGCGGTGGAGCGAGTTTTTCGCCCACGAAAGCTGTGGCAAGTGCATCCCGTGCCGGGAGGGAACTCCCTGGCTGGCGAAGACGGTGCGGCGCATCGAACAGGGCGAAGGACGAGAAGAGGATTTGCCGCTGCTTCTCGACATTTGTGACAACATCCTGGGTCGTTCCTTCTGTGTCCTCGGGGACTTTTCCACTTCCAACATCGTGGCTTCCCTGAAGTACTTCTTTGACGAATACGAAGAACACATCAGATTGCGCGGGTGTCCGTATCACCTGACGTCGGCCGTGGCCTAGGCCGGAGGATGCATTGGAAGAATTAGTCACTATCACCGTTAACGGCAGGCAACTGCAGGCTCCCAAAGGAACGCTTCTGTGGGAGGTCTGCAAGTCGCACGGCATCACTATTCCAATCTTTTGTTACCACACCAAACTCGGCCCGGTGGGGGCCTGCCGGACCTGTCTCGTCGAACAGGAAGGTGTAACCAAGGGGCCGATAACCGCCTGCTCGACACCGATCGCCGACGGCATGGTAATCAGGACACAGAGCGCGGTCGTGGAAAAGGCTCAGCGCGGAATCTTCGAATTCCTGCTGGCCAATCACCCGCTGGATTGCCCTATCTGCGACCGGGGAGGCGAGTGTCCACTGCAAGACCAGACCTTTGCCTTCGGTCCCGGCTCCAGCCGGTATATCGAACCAAAGAGGCACCATGTAAAGCCGATCGTGCTTGGCCCCACCATTGCCCTCGACCGAGAGCGCTGCGTGCTCTGCTGGCGCTGCGTTCGCTTCTGCGCCGATATTGCCGAGGACAAATCGATCGTTCTGCTCGATCGTGGCGAACATTCGATGGTGGGCACGTTCCAGGATGAGCCCTACGTTTCGAACTTTTCGGGCAACGTGATCGAACTCTGTCCCGTCGGTGCGCTCACCTCTCGCAAACAGCGATTTGCCTTTCGACCGTGGGAATTGCAGAACCGTCCCAGCGTGTGTCCGCACTGCCCGATGGGCTGTAACATCAACATCTCGATTCGAAAGAACGATGAAGTAATTCGGTTTCTGTCGAGGGACAATCCCGAGGTAGACAACAGTTGGTTGTGCGATCGGGGCCGGTTCGGGTTCGAATTCATACGCCGTGAGAACCGAATTGCCGCGCCCATGATCCGCCGCGGGGATGCATTTGTGCAGACATCCTGGGACGAAGCGCTCGAATTCATCGCCGGACGTCTGCATGAGATCGTCGAGGCCCACGGTCCGCAGGTGGTCGCTGGGGTGGCGTCGCCCCAACTCACCAACGAGGACCTCTTCGTTTTCAAAGAGTTCATGTCGCGGACCATTGGAACGCCGCACTTCGATCACTTCCCGCGTCCGGATCTTTCCCTGTCCGGCGGCCAGGTGGACGCCGCCCGCCGGCTGGACGAAACGCGAACCGCGATCGGCGCCTTGCAGGAGGCGAAAACTATCGTCCTGCTAGGCGCGAATCCGAGTGTTCGCGCGCCCGTACTCGAGTTGCGCATCCGGGAGGCGCTGAACAAGCATGACGCGAAGCTCCTGGTGTCGCAGTCCGAGGAGATTGCATTATCGAGCAAGGCTCACGCCCGGATCAGGTATTCGCAGCCAGACCTTGGCCGTACCGTGCGGCACCTCACCGACCTGGTAAAGGATCCTGACCAACCGCCGGTCGATGCATTCGTCGAAGCGCTGCCATTGCTGAGGGACGGACCGATCGTGCTCGTGTATGACGATTCCTTTGCCGGGATCGAGGACAAAGGCGCTGCCCTCGAGGCGATCGAAGAGTTCGTCCACGTTCTGGGCAATGGTCGAACGGTAGGAACGCTGTCATTACTCGACGACTGCAATTCAGCCGGTGCCCGAGACCTCGGAATATTTCCGTCGGGAGCCCTCTGGAGTACCTCCCTGGTTCCTGCTCTCCTGAATGGCAGCGGCGATTACCGCGCGGCGATCCTGCTTGGTGCAGATCTCGTTACCGATGGAGACATCGGGATTGAAGCATTGCGGGCGCTGGATCTGCTGGTGGTGCAGGAGCTGACGATGAGCGACACCGCCAGGCTAGCCGACGTCGTGCTTCCGGCCACCTGCTTCGCGGAGAAGCGCGGCAGCTTCACGAATCTCGAGCGACGAGTTCAGGCTATTGCCGAAACCATGCCGGCACCCGGAATGGCTCGCGCCGATTGGGAAATCCTGGCCGATCTCTCCCAGTATTTCGACGTGCCATTGGAATACACCGGGCCGGAAGACATCTGGCGAGCGATAGGGCAAATGGCCGGACCATACCGTGGCATGGAATATGGGGATATCGGTCCTCGCGGCACGCGGCCCGGCGCACTGCAGCTGGTTTAGCGAACGATGATGATATTGGCGATCCGGCGACGAGCGCAACTCGGGGAGAAACTGAGAAGTGAGGAAGCATACGGTTGAACCTCAGCACGCATAGCGCCGTACTCGCGGTGTTCGACATTCCCAGTCCCAACGGGTTCGTCGATACCCTTATCGAGTCGCTGGTCAAGAGCGTCCTGTTGCTGATGTTGCTGCTGGCCTCGTTTGGGTATCTTACTCTGGCCGAACGTAAGATCCTCGGTCGCATGCAAGTCCGCTATGGCCCCAACCGGGTCGGACCGTTTGGTCTCTTGCAACCGCTGGCGGATGGCTTGAAACTGCTGCTCAAGGAGCAGATCACGCCACGCGAAGTCCGGACCATGACCTACCTGCTCGGGCCCGCCATTTCAGTGTTCGTGGCAGTGATGGCGTTTGCCATTATTCCGGTGGGGCCGTCGTTCAATCTGTGGGGCAAAGAGCGGGTTCTGGCCGTGGCCAACGTCAACATCGGCATTCTCTACCTGCTGGCCATTCTTTCGCTGGGGGTGTATGGGATCGTCCTGGGTGCCTGGGGGTCGAGCAATCGCTACTCATTGCTGGGTGGCCTCCGATCGACCGCACAGATGATTTCCTACGAGCTCTCGCTCGGACTATCGCTGGTTGCCGTGGTGATCCTGGCCGGCACTCTGAGCCCGATCGGCATTGTGGGAGCGCAGAATCATGCGCCGCTCTCCTGGTTCATCCTTTTGCAGCCCGTCGGTTTCATACTGTTTGCCATCGGAGGCTTCGCCGAGACCAATCGCGCGCCGTTCGATCTGGCCGAAGCCGAGCAGGAGCTGGTGGCCGGATATCACACTGAGTACGCCGGTATGCGCTTTGCGCTGTACTTTCTGGCCGAGTACATCAACATGATGACCATCAGCGCGCTGGTTACAACACTTTTTCTCGGCGGCTGGGTGGGAATTGGAAACGGCATCTTCTGGGATGTCACCGGTGCTCCCTGGGCTCAGATTCTCGGTGTGTTCTGGTTCGCTGTCAAGACAGGCGCGTTTCTCTTTCTCTACATCTGGGTTCGGGCAACGCTGCCGCGCCTTCGATATGACCAGCTCATGTGGTTCGGCTGGAAAGTTTTGCTGCCGCTAGCGGTGCTGAACCTGTTGGCGACAGCCCTCTATGTATCGTTAACGTTGAGACGCGGGGTGGAGGAGGAAATCCTCCTCAGGGCGCGCAGTATCCTGGCCGGTAAGGAAGCGAGGAGATAATTGGCACTACTGGAAATCGCGCGCGGGATGAGCGTCACGCTACGCAACATGCTGCGTCCAGTCGAGACGGTGCAGTACCCGGAGGAGACGGCGAACACTACCCGATCGCACGCGGGGCCGGCACGTCCTCCATCGCTACGAAAACAACCTCGAGCGCTGCATCGGCTGCTACCTCTGCGCGGGGGCCTGCCCGGCCGACTGCATCTACATCGAGGCGGAGGAGAACACGACGGAAAACCGGGTGTCGGCAGGCGAGCGGTTCGCTCAGGTCTACGAGATCGATCTGCTGCGCTGCATCTTCTGCGGCTTTTGTGAAGAGGCCTGTCCGACGGGCGCCATTACGCTGGAACCGATACTTGATATTTCGGACTACCACCGCGGTCCGCTGATCTACAGCAAGGACATGCTGCTGGAACCGCCGACGAGACCTGGATAGCTTGCCGGCCTGAGCGACATGCAGAGGCAGGAGGAGAGACGGTGACGACGGTTGAAGACATTGTTTTCTGGGTGGCGGCAGTTTCCGCTGTCCTCGGCGGCATCGGGGTGATAACTGCCCGGAGCGCCATTTATAGTGCTCTTTCGCTGATCCTTACCCTGGCTCAGCTAGCCATTCTCTACCTGCTCTTAAACGCCCAATTCATCGCCGCCGCGCAGATCCTGATCTATGCCGGCGCGGTGATGGTACTCTTCCTCTTCGTCATCACGCTGCTCGGAGTGCAGGACTACCCGTTTCTCGGTCAACACCTGCCCTGGCAGCGTCCCCTCAGCGTCATCTTCGCCGGACTGTTGCTGGTGAGCGTGATTTTCTTCGTAGCCCAATCACCGAATGCCCTCACCGGTGCGCACGGCGAATTTCAACGCGCAACTGGCCACCGGAAATGTGCAGGCTTTCGGCACCCAACTGTTCACGAATTTCGTCTTCCCCTTCGAGGCGACCACGCTGCTTCTGATCGTGGCGATGGTGGGCGCAGTGGCTCTGGGACGGCGAGTGCGCGGCGGGGAGGAAGTCATGACGCCGGGGCCGGAACACTTCCTCATCGTGAGCGCCATCCTGTTCACGCTGGGCGCTGTCGGTGTCTGGTCCGCCGCGATCCGCTGATCATGTTCATGTCTATCGAGTTGATGCTGAACTCGGTCAATCTCACCTTTGTCACCTTTTCGCACTACCTCAGTTCGCCTGACGGGCAGATCTTCGTGTTCATCATCATGACTGTGGCTGCCGCCGAGGTCGTCGTCGGCCTGGCGCTCATCGTGTCGATCTTCCAGACGCGTCAACGGATCGACGCCGATGAACTCGACGAGATGCGGGGGTAGAGCACGATGCAGCACTTCGTGTGGGGAATTCTGCTCCTGCCGCTCGTCGGTTTCGTCGCCAATTCTCTGATTACCCGATTGACCGGAAACGCAGGTGGCCTGGCTTGGTCCCGGCTGCGTTGCGCTGGCATTTATCTGCGCCGTTGTCTGTTTTGCCTGGCTGCAAGGGCAATCGGGCCGGCAACCGGTACTGGGACGAGTTCGGTTGGCACTGGACGCTGGCCGGCCGGTTCCACCTGAACTTCGGCCTTCAGCTCGATCCGCTCTCCGTCCACCATGAGCTTGATCATCACCGGCGTCGGCTTCCTGATCCTGCTGTACGCCACGGGCTACATGCCCGGAGATGAAGGCTACCGGCGCTTCTTCGCCCAGATGGACCTGTTCATCTTCACCATGCTTCTGCTGGTGCTTGCCGACAATTATCTCTGGCTGCTGGTTGGCTGGGCGGGGGTCGGCCTCACCTCGTACCTGCTGATCGGGTTCTTTTACGATCGGCCCAGCGCGGTGGCGGCGGCCCGCAAGGCGTTTGTGATGAACGTCATCGGCGACTGGGGCATCATGGTCGCGATCTTCATGATGTTCATCCTCTTCGGCGCGGTGGACTTCAATACCGTGTTCAGTCAGGCTCACACCCTGCCCTACGACGGTCAGGTTATTACCGTGCTCTCGCCTCTTGCTGCTGGTCGGGGCAGTGGCCAAGTCGGCGCAGTTGCCGCTGTATACCTGGCTGCCCGATGCCATGGAAGGGCCGACGCCGGTGAGCGCCCTGATCCACGCCGCCACCATGGTGACGGCGGGCGTGTATCTGATCGCGCGCTCGTATCCGATCTATCAGCAGACGCCGTTCGGACTGCACACTGTGGCGTTTATCGGCGCCATCGGAACCGTGTACGCGGCCGGCATGGGCCTGGCGAACAACGACATCAAGCGCGTACTGGCGTACTCGACCATGAGCCAGATCGCGTACATGTTCGTGGGCGTCGGAGTTGCGGTGTACTCGGCCGGCATCTTCCATCTGCTCGAGCACGCATTCTTCAAAGCCCTGCTCTTCATGGGCGCGGGGGCAGTTATGCACGCGTTGCACGACGAGCTGGATATCCAGCAAGATGGGCGGGCTCAAGTCGAAGCTGCCATTTACCTACTGGACCTTCCTCATCGGCGTGCTCGCGATCATCGGCACCCCCGGTTCTCTGGTTTCTTCAGCAAGGAGGACGTGATCGGCGCGGCGTACTCCCGGGCGCTGCATGGCGATGGCTGGCTGTGGATCGTGTGGGCCCTGACCGTGATCACGGCCCTGCTCACGGCGACCTACATGTTCCGGCTGTTTTTCCTGGTATTCCACGGCGAGCCGCGAGATCGCCGAGTCTGCACGACCATGCTCACGACCCGGAAATCTCGATGAAGATTCCGATGGCGATCCTGGCCGTGCTCTCGGTCAGTCGGTGGCTGGATCTCCATCCCGGGTCTCTACAACGACTGGAAGCATGGCTTTCACCGGTATTCAGCCGCTTCCCGACCAATGGCCCCGTCACCGACGGCACAGCCGTTCTACTGGGAGTCCATGGTCGATCACGCTAGCGGTGACGCTAGCGGGCTTCCTGCTGGCGTACCAGATATATCTGCGTCGAGCGCCGTCGGCGGAGAAAGTAGCCGCCCGTGCTCCCGGCCTCTACCGCTTCATGTACGCACCGCTACTACGTCGATGAGCTGTACGACCTGGCGTTGGTGCGCCCGATCAAGTTTGCTTACCGCGGCATCCAGAAGTACTTCGAGCGAGATGTCATCGATGCTACCGTGGACGGATTGCCCGGCTGCTGCGCTACGGCAGCGGCCGCTTGAGGGTGCGTGCAGACCGGCTACGTGCGAAACTACGCGCTCGGTATCCTTTTTGGCGCCGTGCTTGTGGTCGGCTACTACGTCGTGGGAGGGCGCTAGCATGACCGACAGCCGGCAATGCCCTCGGGTTCCCGCTGCTGACCATCATCCTCTTCCTGCCGGCAGCCGCCGGCGTTGCCTGCTGGCTAATCGAAGATGAGCGCACGATCCGTGTGGTGGCATCGGTTGCAGCGGTGATCGATTTCGCCCTGGCCCTGGCGCTGCTCGCGATGTTCAAGCTCGAGCCCGAACGGCTCAGCTCACTGGACGTTCCAGTTCGCCGACAAGACTGACTGGATTTCTAGCATCGGGATCAACTACTGGCTCGGGGTCGACGGCGTCGTCGTTTTCCTGGTCGGGCTGACCGCCCTGATTGTCATGCATCGCCATTCTTGCCGCGAATTTCATGATCGTCGACCGGGTCCAGCTGTTTTGCATTCTCATGCTGTTCCTGGAAACCGCCATTCTCGGCGTCTTCATGTCGATCAATTTGTTCCTGTTCTTCGTGTTCTGGGAAGCAATGCTTATTCCCAGCTACTTCCTGCTAGGCATGTGGGGAGAGGAGCGGCGCGTGTACGCCACGTGAAGTTCGTGGTCTACACGATCTCCGGTAGCTTCCTGATGCTCGTGGGCATCTTTTACCTGTGGGCGCAGACCGGCACGCTCGATATGGCCGGACCCGCATGGGCTGATCGCTCATCCGATTGGCCCCGAAGCACAGACCTGGCTGTTCCTGGCTTTTGCCATCGCGTTCGCCATCAAGCTGCCGCTCTGTGCCCTTCCACACCTGGGCGCCGACGGCGTATGCGCGAATCGCCGATGCCGGTTCTCATCGTCCTCGCCGGCGTCATGTCCAAGGCCGGAGCTTTCGGTTTCCTGCGCTACTGCCTTCCGTTGTTTCCGCCTGCGTTCGCGACATTTCGCCGGACTCATTTCGGTACTTGCCATCATCGGTATGCTGTACGCGGCAGGCCTGGCGCTGGTGCAGACTGATATCAAACTGTTGGTGGCGTACGCCAGCATCAGCCACATGAACTTGATCGCTCTGGGAATCTTTGCGCTCAACGCGACCGGCTTCGACGGCTCCGTCTTGCAGATGATCAACCACAGTCGTCATCATCACCGGGCTGTTCCTGGCCGTGGCCTACATCGCTGCCCGTACCGGGACGCGATCTCTGACCGACATTGGGGTATCGGCGCGCGTCGGCCGTGGCTCATGTGGCTGTTTTTCGTCTTCATTCTGGCGGGCTCGACCTTCCGGGTCTTAGCTCGTTCGCGGGTGAGTTTCTGATCCTGGCCGGCGCCTTCAAGTACAATGCCTGGTTCGCGAGCATCGCTGCGCTCACGGTCGATCCTGGCCGCCTGGTACATGATCCGCTTCTTCCAGAACACGATGAACGGGCCGGTCACCATCGGTCGCCGGAAGTGATTGCGCCGTTGACGCCGACGACCCGGAGCGCACCGTGTACCAGTATCCGGTATCCCGCCGCTTGATCAGCGGGGACCTCAGCTGGCGCGAGGTCGTGCTGCTGGTGCCCTTGATCGCTGCTCATTCTCTATATCGGGATTCAGCCCGATCCGCTGACCACCCGCATGAACGGCACGACCAACCAGTTGACCACGATCGTGCAACCCTCCTCATCGGTACCGACGTCACTGGTACAGGGGGGCCGGTAAGTGATCCTGCACCACAACGATTCCAATCCACATTTCCGCCGTCCGACTGGGGCGCGGTTCTGCCTGAACTGATCCTGGGCGGCGGCGTGCTTGCTCCTGCTTCTGGTCGACGCGTTTCATGCAAAGAACGCAAGATCGAAATTACCACCGCGGTGGCCATAGTCGCCGTCCTGGCAGCGCTGGGCGCGGCCGCCAACCTCTGGTATCACCAGGATTCGAGTGCCCTGTATGGCACCGTCACAGCGACAAGTTCGCGCTGTTCTTCGATTACATCGTTCTGATCTCGGCAGCGCTGGCGGTGCTGCTGTCGCCGACATTCATTCGAGATCGTCGACGTTCGATGCGGGTGAGTACTACGCCCTGCTTCTGGCCTCAGCGACCGGCATGATGCTGATGGCGGCCGGCATCAGTTTCATGATTCTCTTCCTGGCGCTCGAGCTGCTCTCTCTGGCGCTCTATATCCTCTCCGGCTTCGAGCGTGGCCGGCAGCGGTCGCAGGAAGCCGGATTCAAGTACTTCTTGCTCAGCTCCTTTGCCTCGGCGTTTCTGATGTACGGCATGGCGCTGGTCTATGGGGCCACCGGCTCGACGCGACTCGCAGGCGATCAATCTCTGCCTCCATGGTCAGGGCTGCCTGCCGTCGGCGCGCTAGCAGCCCGCTCCTCTTCGTCGGCATCGGTCTCATGGTCGGTCGGGTTTGCCTTCAAAGTCTCGGTCGTGCCGTTCCACATGTGGACTCCCGATGTGTACGAGGGCGCGCCCACGCCGGTCACGGCGTTCATGTCGGTGACGACCAAAGCCGCCGTGTTTGCCGCCTTTGTTCGGGTATTCAACTTCTCGCTTCACGCGGTGGAGTCACACTGGTTCGGCCTCATCTGGGCGCTGGCGATCGCGACCATGATCGTGGGCAATGTGCTGGCGCTCTCGCAGACCAACATGAAGCGGCTCCTCGCCTACTCCGGTATCGCGCACGCCGGCTACGTGCTGGTGGCGATGGCGGCGAATAACCCGGCCGGCATGACCGCGGTGGCCTTCTACTTCCTGGCCTACGCCTTCATGAATATTGGCGCCTTCATCCTGGTCAGCGTGCTGGAGAGCCGCGGCGAGGTGGGGGACGAGATCTCGACGTACCGCGGGCTATTCGAACGCAATCCGAGTCTGGCCGGCGGTACCGCCGTCTTCATGTTCTCCCTTGCCGGTTTCCCACCTACCGCCGGCTTCTTCGCCAAATATCTCGCCTTCTCGGCCGCGGTTCGATGCCGGGCACACCGAACTGGCGATCATCGGCGTGCTTACCAGTCTGGTGTCGGTCTTCTACTACCTGCGCGTGGTGTTCATCATGTTCTTCGTCAAGCCGGACGAACAATGCCAGTCCGGCAACTACCGTACCGGCGCTGTCCGACATTGCCATGGCAGTGACGGTGGCCGGAAGCATCGGACTGGGTATTTTGCCAACCGGCTTCTTCAACCTCGCGACGCAATCGGTCGACTGCCATGCGCACCGTTTCGGCACTGTCAGTTTCGACCGCATGGACGACGAAAAATTCGACGCCATCGTGGTCGGCGCCGGTCCGGCCGGATCGGCGGCAGCGCTCACCATGGCACGGGCCGGCATGAGCGTGGTGCTCTTCGAGCGGGGCCAGACGCCGGGCGCGAAAAACATGATGGGCGGGGTGATCTTTCGCGAGGCTACCGAGGCGGTATTCGGCAAGTTCTGGGAAGACGGAGTCGGTCGAGCGCCCGGTCATCGAACAGCGGCTCTGGCTGCTGGGTAGCGGTCGGTCGTCACCGCCGGTTTCCGTACCGAGGACTTCGCCGAGCCGCCCTACAATGCCTTCACTGTGCTCCGCGCCCGACTCGATCCATACTTTGCCAAACAAGCCGAAGAAGCCGGCGCCGTACCTGATCACCGAGACCCAGGTGACCGACTTCATCTTCGATGATGGGAAGGTGGTTGGCGTCCGCACCGGCCGCGAGGGCGACCTCTACGCGGACGTGGTGCTCGACGCCGAGGGGATCAATGCGTTTGCCGCGGTGAAGGCCGGGCTACGCAAGGACTACACCATGGAAAATGCCGCCCTCGCAGTGAAGGAAATCCACGCCCTGCCGGCCGAGACCATCAATCAACGCTTCAACGTCGGCGACGAACCAGGGGGTGACGATCCTGCTGACCGGGGAGTTCCTGCACGGCATGATGGGGAGCGGCTTCATCTACACCAATAAAGACACGCTTTCGGTTGGCTTCGGCGCCATCGTGAGTCACATGATGGCGGAGCAGGGTGCGGCCAAACGACCTGCTGGAGACATTCAAGGCACATCCGGCGGTAAAGCCGCTGCTCGAAGGCTCGGAGATCAAAGAGTACCTCGCCCACCTGATCCCGGAAGTGAAATACGCCGAGCTGCCGCGTCCCTACGGTGATGGCTACATGCTGCTTGGCGATGCCGCCGGATTCGTCAATTTCATGTTCCAGGAAGGCTCCAACCTGGCGATTACAAGCGGCAAACTTGCCGGCGAGACTGCGATCGAAGCGAAAGGCAGGGGCGACTTTTCCGCCGAGTCGCTTTCGCTCTATCAGCGGAAGTTGAAGGATAGCTTCGTCCTGAAGGACCTGTACGATCTACGCAATGCACCGGGATTCTTCCGCAGCCATCGCGAGTTTTTCGATCTCTATCCTCGGCTATTGAATGAGGCCGCCAGGGAGTTTCTCACCGTGGACGAAAAATCGAAAAAGGAGCGGCGCCAGGACATCTTCCGAGTAATTCGTGGCGAGCGCTCGCTCTGGCGCATCGGCCGGGATATGTTTGACGCTCTCCTGGCCTTCCGCTAGGCGTAATACACCGTGACCAGGCCGATCGCGACCACGGTCAGGCCCATGAGGCTCAACGTCGCCGGAGTGCCGATCAACGCGGCCACGCCGCCGACGATGATAAGCGGCGGAATCGCGAGTGCCGCCGTCAGGGTTTGCTGGAGAGCGAGGACACGACCCCGAAGTTCGGGAGCAGCGCGTTCCTGAACGATGGTCTGGACCGGCGCATTGATGAAGGCAACCTCGATTCCGAGCAGAGCACTGACCGGAACTATGGCCAGAATCAACTGCACGCCACGAGGGATATGCAGGCCCAGGGCTTCGGACAGCGTGGTGAATATGGTCGCTATACCGGGAACTGATGCCAGACCGATGACGGTGACTCCCAGCGCGATGAGAGAAACCAGGACGAGACGATCCTTGCGCAGAGCATATCCCCAGTTGCCCAGGACACCGATGCCGATGCCGAGCCCAACGCCTGCCGGCGCGAGCAGAAAGAACAACGATGTGCTGGTGTTGCCGATGCCCAATGCCTGGCGAAGGAAATTAGGGCCGATTTCAGCCAGCAGCAGGAGCAGGGTGGGGGCCAGAGCGATCTGAAACAGGGCAATAGCCAGTGGAGGGTCTCGAAGGACAAACTGACCAACCTCTCGTAAGTCGTGAACGACCCGTCTGGTAACAGCGGGAATGGAAAATTCACCCCTTGGTTGGCGCCGATCGGTTATCGCCGGAAGTGGAATGAGGATGAGGGCGGCGAAGGCAAAGAGCCCGGCCAGAATGAGCAAGGTGGTCGAGATCCCCAGGAAGCCGATAGCTATTGGGCCAATCGCAAATCCGACTGCTTGCGATGCCATGAACGTTACTTGAAAGAGGGAATTTGCCGTAATGAGTTGCTCTTTTTTGACCAGCAAAGGAAGTGTTGAGCCTTCTGCCGGAGCGAAAGGCTGACTCACGGCCGCAACCAAGAACGTGATGAGATACAGAACGCCGACATGGTGTTGGAAGACAAAGTAGCCCATCACACCGCCGACGCGAATGACGTTGGTTGAAACCAGGACAAGGCGTTTGGAAACACGATCGACCAGAACGCCCGACACACTGCTAAAGAGCACGGTGGGCAGTTGGACCAAAATGATGGTGATTCCGATGCCCGCGGGGCTCTGCCCGGTCAAATTACTTACGAGGATGATCAGGACGTACCAGAGGGTGTTTTGGGCCGTTTGTGAGGCTACCTGAGCCGACCAGATACTCAGAAACGCCCGATTGCGCAGGACGCTCGCGAAACCAGTGCCGGTGGGTGGGCCCATTGCCGGCTGAGCGGCTTCAATGCCCGATGGCAGCGGCTCGTTCACAACGTGGCTCCCCCTGCCTTCGGGCAGCAGTGGACTGAAGAAACCGTTCGTAGGCGTCGATCGATTGTGCAAGATCATGACCAAGCGCGATTTGCCGTCCGGCCTCACCCAGGCGGATGCGACTCTCGGCATCCGAAAGCGCCTGCGAGAGCGCGCGCGATACTGCTCCGGCATCGCCGGGCGGCACGCAGTAGCCGTTTACATCGTGAACGATCAACTCGGGAAGAGCGCCGGCACGCACTCCCACCACCGGAAGTCCGCTTGCCAGTGCTTCGAGGGTAGCGATGCTCTGTAGTTCTACCGGCGAGGTAACGCAATAAACGTCCGCGAGTCGATAGAGATCGGCAAACTCGCGATCGCTGACGTAGCCGATAAATCGAATGGAATCCGACATTCCCAGGTCGCTCACACGCGCTTCCAGGCGCCGTCGATCGGCCCCTTCGCCGCCGATGATGAATTGTACGCGGTGCTCCCGTGCCGTCAGCGCGGCCGCATCCAGCCAGGTGTCCATATCTTTTTCGGCGTCGAGCCTCCCGGTGTACAGCACCACCGGCACACCGGCAATCATCCCCAGGTCGTCTGGCGAGCGACTCATTGCGAGGACCGGGACTGAAGCGCTGGCTGTCGACGCCATTGGATATCACCGTAACGCTCGCCTCGAATCCCAGTCGTCGCAGAGCTTCCGCCGCCGTGGCCGTGGGTGTAGCGACTTCGTCACAGCGGCGCAACAGATACAGGAGCCAGCGGGCGAATGCTGCCTGGCTCACGGCGTAAGCGGGACGAAACCGTCGTAGTCCCCAGAGCGTGCACTCCGGTATGGTGTGGTTGGTGGCCGCCACTGGAATGCCTCGGCGCCGGGCAGCGAACAGTGCCCGGGCACTGAGAGGAAATGGATGATGGATGTGGACAACATCCGGCTCGGTTCGGTCCACCCACCTGCCGACCTCCGGCGCCAGCGGTATCGCGGCGCGAAGTTTGTAACCGAAGGGCGATGGTACGGTGCGCGCCCGGGTCACCTCCATCGACTGGTCCCATTCGACGTACGTATGACCCGTGGGACTGGGCGCCAGGAGGAAAACAGTATGGCCTCGATCAACGAGCCCGTAGCCGAGGTTGCGAAGGACAACCGAAGGGCCGGCGATCCAGGGGTAATAAAAGTCGGTTACGAGCCCGATTCTCACCCCGCCAGGGTTTCGGCGGCGAGTGAGCGTCGTCGTTCACGCTCGATACGCCGTCGCTCCTTCATGTAGCGAATGTCGGCCAGAGCGCTGAGCACGAAGTTCCGATCGAGCTTGTAATAGAACGATGGATGGATGTAACAGAGGTTGCTGCAATCGTCGCAGAACTGGAATTTACCGGCCTTGGACTGCATCTGTTTCCATCGATCCGACTTCATGAATTCGATTATGTTCCAATCGAATTTAATTCGCTGCGCGATCTTGTGGTAGCAGGGGTAAAGAATGTAGCCGTCCGGCGAAATCGCAATGACCGCGTTTGAGGCTTTACATGACCGATTCTCGATCTGATTGCCGCCCTGTTCGAATACCCGCAACTCGCCCCAATTGACGTACACATTCTTCTCGCGCGCAATTTGCCTCGCCTTCGCCAGATTGCCCACGTCGACCCCGGCATTGCCGAAGTATTCCCATTCTGGCTGCACCTTCAAGATCGCCTGCTTCTCGCGACAGAGGTCAATCATCCCGGCGAGAAGATCGGCATTGTCGTTGGTCAGGACGAAGATGATCTGGTAGGGCTCACCGAGCCGGCGGGCGATGTCCATGCTCTGGATTACGTAGTCGTACGAATTATCGCGTCGGAGGGTGTTGTGCGGTTCGGCCTCCGGCGAACAGAGCGAAAAGTTCAGGATATCCACCAGCCCGCGGATTTCCTGCGCGCGCCGCGGGTAGAGCGTGCAGTTGGTCGTCATCTGGGTGCGGAAACCACGCTCTTTGGCGGCGCGTAGCAAGGTCGCGATGTCTTTACGCAACAGTGGCTCACCACCGGTGAAGTCGATAAGTCGCACTCCCAGCGTCTTGAGAATGTCGAAGTGCTCGAGAGTCTCCGACAGCGGCGTATATTTCGATACCGGCAGAACATCCATCGGACCGTCGGGGATATTGCAGAATACGCAGCGTGCATTGCACTTGTAGGTCACGTAGTAATAGGCCATTACCGGCTTGCCCAGCATCGGCCCGAGGACGAGGTCCGCCATCGCGGGCGCGCGAGTGGGAAGTACCGATTGTAAATTCAATTCCATGCCTCCGCCTGAAAAATAGGGGTGGATATTCCTGGCTCGTTCGGAGATCAATCAAAGTATACAGTGAATATTGGGCCCAGCGGTCGCGGGACGCACGGGTTTTCCTATCGCAACGCCACTGGCGGAACTCGGGGAGGAGAAAAATGGACGTCTCGGAACGCGCCTCGCGGGCCATTGACGTGGCTCACGAAGCCGGCACTATTCTGCTCAAGTACTTCCGGTCGGATGGCCTGGTGGCCAGCGCCAAAGGGGATAAGGACGTGGTCACGCGAGCCGACCTGGAAAGCGAGAAGATGGTTCGTTCTCGCTTGCATGCTGCCTTTCCTGATGACGGTCTGGTGGCTGAGGAGGGTAGTAGAGATCCCTCTCAGAATGGACTGCGCTGGTTTGTCGATCCGCTCGATGGGACCCTCAACTACTCCCGCGGCATTGCGATGTGGTGTGTCAGCCTGGCGCTCTTCGAGGGCTCTGAGCCGATTCTTGGCGTGATTCATGACCCACTGCGGAATGAAACTTTCGTCGCCGTCAGCGGTCAAGGAGCAACGTGTAACGGCGACGCGCTCACATGCAGCGGGCTGGCGGAGCCGGCGCGAGCCGTCGTGCACATGACGATCGATTTCGACGAGCGGGCGCAGCAGTCAGGGCTGGAGGACATCGCGCGCGTTGCTCCCCATGTGTTGCGCACGCGTAACCTGGGTTCGGCCGCGCTGTCGCTTGCGTACACCGCGGCCGGTTGGCTCGACGCGATGCTGCATCGCTCGGCCAACCCCTGGGATTATGGCGCCGGCGTCGTGCTGGTACGAGAGGCGGGGGGCATCTGTACATCGATCGATGGGCGGCCGTACTCCGACGCGGTGAAGACCTTGGCGGCGGCATCGTCAGTGGAGCTTCACCGCTCGCTGATAGCCCTCGTTAGCCAGAATGGCAACTCGCCGCTACAATAGCCCGTATGTCTGAAGCGGCGGTCTCGCGTGTTCCCCTGCGCAAAATTATCTGGCGCGTCGCCCTGATCGCGCTCCTCGTGGTTCTCGGCGCCGGCGCCTGGTTGGGGTACCGCGCTTATAACGTCTATGAGGGCATCGAGCATATCACCGGTCAGGAGCTGACGCCGGCACCAGGCGCAACAGTGGTGCCGGTTCCCCCCATCAACGGGAACAAGCGTCTAAATATTCTGGTCCTGGGCAGCGACAACGATACCAAAGCGCAGGAAGCGCGACCGTTGACGCAAACCATCATCGTGGTGAGCATCGATCCGGTACACGACAAAGTGAATGTGCTCTCGATCCCTCGCGACTTCTACGTGCCCATTCGCGGGTTCGGCATGGACAAGTTGGATGTTGCTTCCAAGGACGGAGGGCTGGCTCTCACTGAAGCGACGGTCTCGAGGCTCTTCCATATACCCATTCACTTTTACGCCTGGGTAGGCCTGAGCGGCTTCCGAAATGTGGTGGATACGTTCAACGGCGTGGACATCAATGTCAGTCATCCCATCCTGGACGACTACTATCCCGATGACCAGCGTCCCGGCGACCCGTACGCCTACCGGCGCGTCTTCATCCCCGCCGGTTGGCGCCATCTGTCCGGTCGTCAGACGCTCGAGTATGCACGATCGCGCCATGCCGACTTGCTTGGCGATTTTGGTCGGTCCGCCAGACAGCAGCAAGTGCTGCTCGCGCTACGCAAGAAGGCCGACGTCTTGAACGTGCTCACCAACCTGCCGGCACTGGTCGACGATCTGCAGGGCAGCGTCAAAACCGATCTGAGCATCATGCAGATCTACCAACTGGCCCAACTATCGCGCCATATTCAGTCTTCCGATATTCACCGCGTCGTGCTGGAGGCACCTACGTATTGTCGATTTGGATTCGTGGGGCAAGAGAGCATTCTGATCCCCAACTGGACGGCCATCCGGCCGGTCGTCAGCTCGCTATTTGCGCCCATAGCTACTGCTCCGGTGCCGGCTAAACGGCTTCCGGGACCAGCAACCGCGCCGTCCACGGCGCCCGCTCAGGCCACCCCGGTGCCGCCACACCCGATTCCACTGGCTCGTGCCACGCCGACGGTCCCGGCTCCGCCGGCCGCGACGGCAACGTTCGGCGCCATGCCCGGAACGTTAATCTTTGAGCGTGAGGGCAATGTCTTTGAGTTAACGAAATCGCACCAAACGGTACAGTTGACCACCTGCAATGTCGTGTGTAATGCCATTGCCATGCCCAGCCTGTCACCAGATGGCCGCACTCTGGCGTTCGTGCGCTTTTCAACGAGCTATGCCTCTGACGTCTATCTATTCGACCTGCGGAATCACCAGGTACGTCAGCTTACTCACGATGCGAATGCCACCGATGTTCATAACAACCTCTGGGCCGCGTTCCCGTCATGGTCGCCCGACGGCAAATCAATACTCCTCTCATCCGACCGGGCAAAGTTGCCACTGCCGGAGAGTGAAAGCCGGCCTATTGATCTCGGCGTATGGTCGGTACCGACAAACGGCGGATCGTGGACTCAGTTGACCACACCCGTTCAAGGCGCGGGGGGCGACACCGACGGCCAATGGTTGCCGGGCACACACCAATTCCTGTACGTCCGTTGGGCGTACAACTCGCGACGAACGTGCCCTATTCCCAACTTGTGATCAAGAACGCCGTAACCGGCGCCACCTCCTATCTGATCGGCCCCAACAACCAGGTGGTGCAGCCTCAGATCGACCGGTCCAAGCATTGGATCACGTACGCCATCGCCGCCGGCAACATCAGCGATATCGTCGTCGCTCCGCTCGAGCACACTCACGGCGGCTGGGCACTGGGACCTGGTCACATCGTCGCGCAGGGAGAGGTCGCGCAACCGGCGTTCACGCCAGACAGTCGTTGGGTGTCCTACCTACAGGCGGATGGCAACGGGTTCTCGCTGTACGTCGTTCCCGCCGCTGGAGGACAAGCAACGCGCTTGAGCGACGTCGGCTCCGACATGGATTCGCTTTCCCGGCCGTTCTGGATTCCGTAGGGTCCCTACTAACGATTCTCGCAGTGGGTTTCCGGTATCAGACGCCAGAGTGCTTCGAACTTGCGCCGATAATCCTCTTCGTCGACCCGCAAGGACTCGGTCGAGAGCCGGGACACTACGTCCTCGAAGGCCGTCCGTAGATCCTCAGGTTGAAGCTCATGGTGAGCTACCAACAGGAGAACATCCTCAACGTCCCGACTCGCTCCCCGTTCAATCTTCGCCAGCGCAGTCGTCACCGGATCAAGGGTGAAGACGTCTGCGTCCCTCCGACCAGATACAGGCGGCCCGGTCCGCGATATCTCCGCCCCAGTTGTCGAAGGAATTCGTCGATTCGCTGTTTGGTCGCGGGCTCACGCTCCATTAATACGGGCTTCCCTCACCAGTTGCACCAGGAGACGCCGGACCGTATCTTCCCACCCCGCTTCATAGTTGAACGGGAATGGCGCATCGTTCCGCAGTAGCCGGGCCACGGCTCTCAGGCACGGGCGGCCAAAGTCCTCTGCCGGCTTGGGAATGCCAAACTCCTCGCACAATTGATCGGCCTCGATCGCGGTCTGCTCCGGCAGATACAGGGCGAGAGTGAAGCCCCACTCCTGCTGCAACGCAGCTGCCACCACTAGGCTCAGGTGTAGTAATCGCCGCACCGGCTCATCATTACAACCTCGGGCGGTCTTCTCTATCGCGGGCGTCAATTCAGAGTGCCGCAGCAATAGTGCGATGAGGGCGTCTCTGAGACGAGCGTGCCTGGAACCGGCCAGTTCGAGTGCGAGCGTGGCGACCGGCGGTTTGACGTCTCTTGCGCTCGACCCGGAACCCCCCATAAGGTATCGAACGTCGTAGCAGGCCAGGCCGTTAACCAAGTCATTCCAGCCTGCGGCCATCTCGGTGGCTACCATCAAATGTGCCCTGGTGCTCCCGTCGGTGGAATCTCTGACGGCCTGGCCTCATGCGGTTCCTGGCCCGATCCGAGGAGCTCGCGGAAGTCGCGATCGAGAACGCTCATGATGATGCCGTCGACCCAGGCGCCGTCGAAGAAGGCCCAGTCGCGCATCCTTCCTTCCAGGGCAAAGCCATTTTTGCGGTACGAACGTTGCGCTCGTTCATTGGTGGCATGGGTGGTGAGGGTCACGCGATGCAGGCCGAGATCGAGAAACAGGTACCGTAACAGAATGCGCATGGCGTCGGTACCATAGCCCCCGCCCCAATGGTCGCGTTCGCCCAGCATGATCGAGGTCCAGGCACTGCGCGCCTGCCAATCGAGATCGTAATAATCGATCTGGCCGACAGCCGCGCCTTCGAGAGTCTCGATGATGTACTTCCGCGAGTTGCCCCGCAAGGACTTCGTTTCCTCGTCACGGGCAACTTCGGCCAGTGAAACGCTGTTCCCGGGTTTGCCCCAGTAATACATCACCTCGGAGTCGTTTAACCAGCGCGTGAGGAGCGGGTAATCGAAACTTTCGAGTGCGCGCAATCTGACTTTGTGGCCGGTGAGCACGGCTGACACCCCCAGACATAATTGAGACACCCGCCGATTCTAACGACTGTGCTAGGTTGTCGGGTGACCTCGCTCCCGATCTTGACACTCACCACCGACTTCGGTCTGGCCGACTCTTACGTCTCGGCGATGAAGGGAGTCGCACTGAGCATCCTGCCCGAGGTCGCATTAATCGACATAACCCACGTCATTCCAGCCCAGGATATTGGGCGCGCGGCGTACGTTCTCGCTGCTGCCTGTCCGAACTTTCCGGCTCACACTGTCCACCTGGCGGTCGTCGACCCCGGCGTGGGCACTGCCCGCAAGCCGATTGCCATTTCGACGCCTCACGGCACCTTCGTCGGACCGGATAACGGTGTCTTCCATACCGTGCTCTCCGATCAGGGCGTTATCGACACGGTGACCGGGGCTTTGATCGCGGGACATGCGGTCGAGTTGAGCGATCCGCGGTATCGCCGGCAAGACGTGAGTACGACGTTCCATGGGCGTGACATCTTTGCCCCGGCGGCAGCGTACCTTGCGATGGGAGTGCCGCTGTCGGAGTTCGGCCCGCGACTGGAGGCGCTGGTTCCCCTCAATCTGCCCTCACCGCTGGTCGAGAACGGCATCGTCCGCGGCTGCATACGGTACATCGACAACTTCGGAAATGCAGTGACCGATATTCGGCAGGACTACCTGCCGCCGGCGCCGATCATACTGAGCCGCGGCGTGCGGATCAACGGATTGTCGAGCGACTACCAGCGCCGCGAAATTACGGCGCTCGTTGGAAGCACCGGTTACCTGGAGATCGCAGTCCGTAATGGTAGTGCCCATGACCGCCTTGGACTCAATGTCGGCGATGAAGTGATGGTGCGGGGTGAGGATTGACCCGCAGCATCATCGTACTGTCCGTCCTGTTGTTGAGTGGTTGTGCCTCGGCGCGCCAGCTGCAGCCACTTCCTTCGACCCTGCAACGGTACGATGCATTGGGACCCAGGCTGCACGGTGTAACGGCCTTCAGCGCGCGTCTGGTCACCGATTCAAAGCACCTTGGGCTTGCGATCGACCGAGATCGCACCGGGGTCGCCAGGGCGGCGGCGGTGCAACTCAAACGAGATGCCCTCCGCCAGGAAGACCAAACTGGCCAGGCAGGCTGGAGAGTGCGGGATCTCATTCCGGTGGAGCGCGACTCGCATCCCCGGCAGTACCTGGACATCATTGCGGCCGCACTCTCGGCGGAGTGGTGGGAGGCCGCGGCCCTCACGGCGGTCGCCGGCCTGCTGTGGGCGGATCCGCTCTTACTTTCCGCTCGCGACGTGACGACGCTGAACCGACTCGACGGCAGAGCGACGCATGCGGCCCGGCAGGCGGTACTCTTGACGGCACGAGCTCGTCTCTGGCGGACCAAATACGGGCGTTACTTCGGGTACATCGAGGTGAACCCCGCAACGCGTACTGGAATCTGAAACAGCAGCAACCACAGCAGAAGGGGACGGATGCATGGACGTACGGCTTGCGCTCACCGGTTTCGGTAATGTCGGGCAGGGTCTGGCTGTCCTGCTCGAGCGATACGGCCTCGAATATCAGCGACGGTACGGCGTACGACTTCTCCTCAGCGGAGTAGTCGATCGTACCGGCGCGGCGATTAACCGAGATGGGCTCGACCTCGCTGCCCTGGTGTCGAGCAAATCGACCACCGGTTCTGTTGCCGCCCAATCGGACGGGATTGAAGGGCTAAGAGGGGACGCATTTCTTGACGCCGCCGACGCCCAGGTGCTGGTGGAGGCAGCCAGCACGAATTTCGTCGACGCTGAACCGGGCTGGTCGTACGTCCAATCGGCTCTTCACCGCCGGCGCGACGTCGTGCTGGCCAGCAAGGGGTCGCTGGCCCTTCATTGGGACGAGCTGATGGCGTTGTCTCGTCAGGCGGAGCGACAGGTTCTCTTCTCCGCAACGGTAGGTGCTCCGGTGCCCGCGCTGCAGGTGGCTGAGCGCGTACTCGTCGGCGCCACCATCAAGGGATTCGAGGGCATCTTGAACGCCACCACCCACCAGATTCTTACCGCCATGAACGAAGGCGTCTTCCTACGAGGAAGGCGTCCGCCAGGCGCAAGAACTCGGAATCGCGGAGACCGATCCGACCCTTGATGTCGATGGCTGGGATGCCGCAGCCAAGGTGCTCATCGTCTCGAACGCGGTCTTTGGCACGCACCTGCATCTCGAGGATGTGGATCGGACGGGGATTCGTGGCGTCACGCAGGAAGACCTGAATCAGGCTCGGAAGAGTGGCGAGGTGGTAAAGCTCATCGGCCGCGCTCGCTATGTAGACGGTTCGGTACGCGCCTCGGTGGGCCCGGAACGCAGGGCACGGAGCGATGCGCTGGGAAGGCTTAGCGGCGACGCGATGGGAATCGTATTCGACACCGATCCTCTGGGCACAATGGCAATCACGGTTGAACCGTCGGGGCACGGTGGCGGCATCAGCACGGCAATGACGGTGTTACGCGATGTTTTCAACCTGGCACGGGATCGCGGCTGGATGGACTCTCCGCCATCGTAGGCCCGCCCACCCAGACCTCGCCACCGGTACCGAACTCTTTTTTCCAGATGGGCACAATTTCCTTGAGCCGATCGATGGCATAGCGGCAGGCCTCGAAGGCCTCGGCCCGATGGGGGCAGGCGACGGCGATGATGACCGCATCCTCGCCAACCTCCAGAACTCCCAGCCGATGCTGAACAGCCATGGACTTCACCGGCCAGCGACTCCGGGTCTCGTCGACCACTTGCTGGATTTTTACTTTCGCCATTTCTTCGTAGGCTTCGTACTCCAGACGCTCGATCTGCTCTCCGTCGGAGAAATCCCGGACCGATCCGATGAAGGTCACGATCCCTCCGCTGCCGGCACTCCGAACGGCTTCCACGCAGCGCTCTAGCGAGAGTTCGTCAGTTAGTAGCTCGATCATGTACTGCCCCCACTCACCGGCTGAAGCAATGCGACCTCATCTCCGCTGTGCAACCGTACGTCGGACGTTTGCATCTCACGATTGACCGCGAATGAAGTGTACGGCCGGAGACGGGCGAGCGCCGGCTGGCGCTGCTGCAGTGTCACGAACAGATCTTCGGCCGTAGCTCCGACCGGAAGGTCGACCTCGATCTCCCTCTGAGCGAAGAGTTCGCGAAACGCGGCGAAGAGCAAAACCCGGACCCGCATTGCCTGGCTCCAATCGGTTTGAACTGTGCACTCAATGTTAGCCGCGATCGTGGGCTCAACACAGGCGGCAGCGCTGGAATGCTCTATACCACGGATCGCGGCGCCAGGATCGCGCGCAAGAAGGAGCGCGTTCGCTCCTCCTCGGGGTGGGCGAAAATCTCGCCGGGCGCGCCGCGTTCGCAGACAACGCCCTGATCCATGAAAATCACGTCGTCGGCCGCTTCGCGAGCGAATCCCATCTCATGGGTCACGACCAGCATGGTCATGCCAGAGTGCGCCAATTCTTCCATTACCAGCAAGACTTCGCCGACGAGCTCAGGATCGAGAGCCGACGTCGCCTCGTCGAACAGCATGACCTTGGGATGCATGGCGAGCGCCCGGGCGATGGCGACCCGCTGTTGCTGGCCGCCGGAGAGTTGACCAGGATAGGTCCCCGCCTTGTCAGACAGTCCGACTTTCGCCAGTAGGGCATTGGCTTCGTCTATTGCCTCGTTCTTGGGCACGCCTCTCACCCGTCGAGGCGCCTCGACGATGTTCTGGAGCGCCGTCATGTGTGGAAACAAATTGAAGCGCTGGAACACCATGCCGATGTCGGCCCGCTGTCGGGTGATCTCGCGGGCC
This sequence comes from uncultured Chloroflexia bacterium, assembly GCA_963731225.1. Taxonomy (GTDB): domain Bacteria; phylum Chloroflexota; class UBA5177; order UBA5177; family UBA5177; genus CAVSUG01. The sequence goes on along the minus strand of CAVSUG010000002.1, from coordinate 389,053 downwards.
GGCAATTCCTTGAGCCGTCCATCTTGCTCGCGATATCCGATCAACTTTCCGTCGACGTAAATCCTGCCGTCGTTGATCCGTTCCAGGTGGTTCACGCAGCGCAGTAAGGTGCTCTTCCCTGATCCGCTTGGCCCGATGATGACGAACGTCTGGCCCCGCTGGACAGTGAAACTTATCCCGCGAAGTACCTCCAGCGTACCGAACGCCTTATGTACCTCCTGGAGATCGACCATTGCGGTTCCGTTCTCGCTTGTCATCCGCGTCGCAGGGCGCCCTGCATCGCCCGCTGCATCATGCCCGGCGCACGTATGTCCCGCGACAGCCCGCGCTCGAAGCGACGCTCCAGACGACTCTGGACGAAAGTGGCCACCGTTGTCATGGCCAGATACCAGACTGACGCGACGGAAAGGAGCTCGAAGTATTTGAAGGTCGCAGACTCTATCTGAGTCGTCGTAAAGTAGAGCTCCTGGGTGCTGATGGCATAGGCCAGCGACGTGTTCTTGAGCATTGAAATGAATTCGTTGCCGGTGGGCGGAATGATGATTCGGATTGCTTGCGGAAGGATGATCCGCCGCATCGTCAGCGATCCGGACATTCCCAGCGACTGCGCGGCCTCGAACTGGCCGCTGTCGACCGACGAGATACCAGCCCGAATGATCTCGGCCATATAGGCGCCCTCATTCAGGCTGAGCGCAATACATGCCGACGGGAATTCGCCGATGATTATGGCATTGTTGGTCAGTTGAGGGATGGCAAAGTAGACGAAGGCGATCTGCACAATGAGTGGTGTTCCGCGGAACAGCCAGATGTAGAGCCCGGCGATTGCACGGAAAATGGGGATGGGCAGGCGCGAGAGGCGGCCGAGCGCCGTGAAGAGCCCCAGTATGATGCCGAATCCTTGCGATAAGACCGCCAGAACGATCGTTAGTTCGGCACCGCTGACCACCGTCGGATCGAACAGGTAGTGCCAGAATGTCTGGGTGTCGAAATTCGTGGCGTCCCTCCACCGCAGAGATCTGGAGGTGGACACCCCCAGGCGCCCACCTCCGGTCTAGCTCGATGACAAAGAGTCTAGAGACTGGCTCCGCTCACGCCCCAGTGCGTGAGGATCTTGCTATACTGCCCGTTCCGGCGAATGACGCTCACCGCCCTGGTCACTGCTTGAATGAGTGACTTGTTCTTGTACAGGATACCGATCCCGTAACTCTGCGTAGCTCCGAACGGCTTACCTGCCAGTCTCAGTGCAGGGTGAAGCTTCACGTACAGGGCGCATACCGGCAGGTCTCCGCTGTAGGCATCCGCATGACCGGAGGCAAATGCCTCGAACGCCGCGGTGTCCGCTGTGTACGCTTTGACGTCGATTTTCTTGCTGCAGTGCTGGGCGGTTAAACCGGCAAATTCGGTGGTGCCGCTCTCGACTGCTACCGAATCACCGCACACCGCGCCGTACCCATTGCCGTGGATCGAACTGCTCTTCTTCACCACGATCCCTTCGCTGGCCCGCATGTAATCGACGAAAGCGATCTGCTTGCGTCGCGCTGGGGTATCGTTCATGCTTGACATAATCACGTCGAAATTGCCACGTTCGAGGGCCGGAATGATGGTGTTGAAGTCATTGGAGACAATGATGGCGCCCTTCAACCCCATGGCGTGAGCCAGGGCGCCGGCGAGGTCGACATCTGCTCCTACCGCCTTGTGCGTACTTGGGTCGAGCGATTCCATTGGTGGGTAGGTGGTATCAGACCCGACCGTGAGGAATCCCGGGTGCTTCAGGGTGAGCCTGGCCGCACCGAGATGGGAGCCGTGAGTTGCGGCGGCGTTCACCGGCCCGAGCGCGAGACCCGAGGCGGCAAGCGCCAGGGCGCCGGCCGCGATGATGACCCGAGGGTACCTGTTCATGCTTTCTCCTCCATCCGAATACATGACGCGATGCCGCCCAGGACGCAACGCGGCTCGCGTCTGAAGCGAATATAGGCATGGCCACCGTGCGCTGTCAATACATGCCGGTGAACCGCCAAATATTGAGCGGCAATCAGTGCTTGAAGTGGCGCAGCCCGGTGAATATCATGGCGACGCCGCCATGATCGGCAGCCTCGATCGATTCCTTGTCGCGAATCGAACCTCCGGGCTGGATGATGGCCGTCACGCCCGCATCCACGGCGCGTTCCACTCCGTCAGGAAACGGAAAGTAGGCGTCGGAGGCGAGCACCGATCCTGAAGCGCGATCGCCCGCCATCCGGCAGGCGAGCTCGACCGCGTTGACTCGACTCATCTGGCCGGCACCGACGCCAACCAGAGCCAGTCTCTTGGCCAGGACGATGGCGTTTGACTTCACGTGTTTGACCGCCCGCCAGGCAAAGTGAAGGTCGGTAAGCTCTTCTAGCGTTGGCTGACGCTTGGACACGACCTGCATGCTGGAGGAAGGATCGGAGGCTCGATTGCGGGTCTGAACCAGGAACCCGCCGTCGATGCGCTTGAAATCGAGGTTGGCGTACGGGATCCAACTCACGTTCTGAGCACGATTGCCAGTATCCGCACGGACACTCAGGAGGCGGATAGCCTTCTTACGCGATAGAATTTGAATGGCGGTGGGGTGGTAATCAGGAGCGATCACTGCCTCGAAGTACATCCTGACGACCTCTTCGGCGGTGGCCTCATCAACGTTCCCGGTTCACGGCGATGATCCCGCCGTAGGCGGCTTGCGGATCGGCTTCGAATGCTTTGCGATAGGCCTCGACCAGGTCTTTTCCCGCCGCGATCCCAGTGGGGTTGGTGTGCTTGACGATGGCAACCGTGGGGGCCGCGAAATCGGAAACCATGCTCCAGGCGGCATCGAGATCAAGCAGGTTGTTAAACGACAATTCCTTGCCGTGCAGCTGCTGTGCCGTAGCGACGCTGCTCGGCGGATTGAGTTCGCGCGATAGCGGCGTGTCACTGTACAGCGCCGCGCGCTGGTGCAAATTTTCGCCGTAGCGCAGGTCCTGGATTTTGAAGAGAGGCACCGTGAACGCCGGCGGAAATGATTCGGATTCTTCGCCAAGAAAATATGAGGTCACGAACGAATCGTAGGCTGCGGTATGGGCAAATGCCTTTGCCGCCAGGCGAAGTCTGGTCTTGTCTTTGTTCGCCCGGTATCGGTAGAGCTCGGCGAGAACATCCTCGTAGTCTTCCGGATCGACCACTACGGTGACATGCTCGTGATTCTTTGCCGCCGCGCGTATCAGTGCGGACCCGCCGATGTCGATGTATTCAATGGCCTCGTCGCGTGTCGCTCGGGCCCCCGACATCACGTCGACGAACGGGATACAGATTTACCAGGACGATATCGATTGGCATGATCCCGCGTTCGCTCAAGGTCTGATTGTGCTCGCCGTTGCTCCGGTCGGCCAGGATCGCGCCAAAAATAGCCGGGTGCAGCGTTTTGACCCGGCCACCCAGGATTTCGGGATAGTCGGTGGCCGACGATACCGGCTCAACCTCGATGCCATTCTCGCGGAGGAATTCGTAGGTTCCGTCGGTCGCCAGGATCGAGATGCCCATCTCGCGCAAGCCGGTGGCAAAATCGAGAATGCCGGATTTGTCATAGACGCTGATCAGCGCTCGCATCGCGTCCTCACGTCCCTTCGCTCAGAATCGCGCTCAGAACAAAGAATCTCCGGCCCAAAGCCGGAGGCGCCACATTATACGGAAAGCCCGTTGCGGTAGACCACAAACCTTGCTCTCTGACGGCGTGCTGGGTGAGGATGGGGCATGGCACGTTCGACGCGATCGGATATCGCTTTGCTCCTGCAAGAAGCGCACGCCATCGAACTGCTGGCGAGTGAGACGGAAGTACCGGTCGATCGCCTGGAAGAGTACTGGAACCTGTCAACCGACCTGGTTGCCCTGGTCCTCGACATGGAGGAATTCGGCACCGGTCATCCCGATGCGACCTATGATGACCCGACGATGTTTACGTTGAAGCACCGTCTTCGCACTATTACCTCTCGTCTAGCGGACCTATCCCGCGACTGAGGCCGGTCTAGGCGCTCTGAGTTTCGCGCCGCCGCAGGCTCTCCGACGGAGAGATGCGATGGCTCTCACCGTTCCGCCAGCAGCGAGTTGTACTGCACATGCAGGTGTCCTGTTCTTCGCGTGATTGTGGAGGCCAGCCCTTGAGGCAGTACACCTCATAGAGAAGGACATCGCCCTGCGGGGTACGCTGTTCGCCGTGTACCCAATTCTCGCGGTAGTAAGGACACCCTCCCTTATGGCGGCGGAAGCGTGTCTCATCATTAAACATGCATTTCTCGTTCTCGAAGTATCCCGACTCCTTTGGACGTCCCCATAGTATCAGCCGAGCTACGGGTTGGAACTACCAGTGGCGGCTGGCAACTTCATCACCTGCAGGAGTTCTCGGACCGACGCCGCCGATCGGTCGAGCGCCGTCCTCTCGTCCTCTCCGAGCTCGATTTGAACGATCTCTTCGACCCCGCCTGCTCCGAGCTTGGCGGGTACACCCAAAAATTGGTCGTAGAAGCCGTATTCGCCCTGCAGGTAGACGGAACAGGGGAGGATACGCTTCTGGTCCAGCACGATGGAATCGACCATGGCCGTGACCGAGGCCGATGGCGCATAAAAGGCGCTCCCGGTCTTGAGCAGATTGACGATCTCGGCCCCGCCGCTGGCCGTTCGCTCGGTGATCGCGCGGAGTCGATCAGGCGGGATCAGTTCCGGAAGCGGTATGCCGGCTACCGTCGAATAACGGGTCAGCGGAACCATCGTATCGCCATGGCCGCCGAGCACGAAGGCGGTAACGTCGCAGACCGACACGTTGAGTTCCTCGGCCACAAATGCGCGAAAGCGAGCCGAGTCCAGTACGCCGGCCATTCCGACCACCCGCTCGCGTGGGAACCCGGTGGCATGAAAGAGTGCCTGGGCCATCGCGTCCAGCGGATTTGTCACCACGACGACGATCGAATCGGGGGCAAACGTTTTGATTGCCCCGCCCCACTCGTCCATTACCTGCTGATTCGTGATCACGAGGTCGTCACGACTCATACCTGGCTTGCGCGGCGAACCCGCCGTGACCACCACCAGGTCGCATCCCTCGAGCGCTGAATGATCGCTACTGCCGGTCAGCACTGTATCGTACCCAAACACCGGCCCACTCTGCCGAATATCGAGCGCCTTGCCTTTTGCCACTCCCTCGGCCGCCGGAATATCCAGCAATACGATGTCGGCATAATTCCGTTCGGCCAGCCGTTGAGCGGTAGTACCACCGACATTGCCGGCGCCGACTATCCCGATCTTGTAACGCATACTCGCCTCCCTGGCGACCCCAGTTCGACCCGGTATCGCCTCTCCAGCCTACTACAGTGAAGAGTGGACTTTTACCCCTGAGGCTGCGTCGGGCGCCGTGATGGTTGCACCGAATCACCGAGGATCGAGCGATAGGCGGCGATGTACCCCTCGGTCATCGCGTCGGCCGAAAACAACTCCTCGACCCTCCGGCGACATTCGGCGCGGTCGATTCGATCGATGTCCTCGGTGCGACGAATCGCCTCGTCCAGGTCGTGGACGACAAAGCCAGTCTCCCCATTGGCAATGACTTCGCGGACCGAACCCAGATCGGTGCCGATGACGGGCGTGCCGGTCGCCATCGATTCGGTCATTGCCAGGCCGAATCTCTCTGGAATCGTGGTCAGATGGAGCGACGCCAGCGCACCGCCGAGGAGTTGGTCGCGCTCCTTCGGCCCGACGGGCCCAACAAATTCGATGGTTGGGCTGAGGTGAGGTTTCACCAGCTCGTCGAAATATGACTGGTCTTGCACGATACCGCCAATGATCAGTTTGTGCCCGGTTCGTTGTGCCAGCTCGATAGCGAGGTGAACGCCCTTATCAGGGTGGATGCGCCCGACGAATGCCAGATAGTCACCGGCGTGCGGTACAAAGGTGAACTCCTCGAGACGGATGCCGTTATAGACCGTGGCAACGTACGGCAAGAAAGGATCGCGGTCGGCATCACTGATCGATATGAAGTGGCTCTGTCGGTAGGTCCGGTAAGCGAGGCGAAACTGGTCGATGGAAAATCCATGGATCGTGGTGACCATGGGAGTCTGGATCAGCCGCGAGTAGGTGAGCGGCAAAAAATCGAAGTGGTTGTGAATCAGATCGAAGTCGGAAGCACGTTCCATCGCCGCTCCAATGTGAAGAGCCTCCCAGACCTTGGGGTCGAGAAGCTCGTCCTCGGAATACGGTCGCGGCACCACTGCTTCGAGTCCGGCGCCGGTAATCGAGTCGGCGGTGGCGAAGAGGGTGACATCGTAGCCGCGGGCGACGAGTCCTTCGGTAAGATTGCTTACTACTGTTTCCCAGGCCCCGTAGTGCCTCGGCGGCGTCCGCCAGGATACTGGGGCCAGCATTCCGATCCTGATCGCGGCCTCCAAATTTGAACGTGGTAGATGGCGCTGAAAGCCTGCGTGGCGTTCTATCACCCGTGCCATAGCATAGAAGAATAGCCATGAAACACGATATCGGGGCTGTGCCCAAGGGTGACCCGGCGGTTAGCCGCTCCCGCAACTACGGACTGCTGTCGATCGTTGCCGGCGGCGTTGTCGCTATCGACCAGGTGACCAAGTCAGTGGCAACGCACCGGCTGCAAGACTCGCCGATCGATCTGTTGGGCGGCACCGTCACGCTGGACTATGCGCGGAATACCGGTGCGGCATTTAGCATCTTCCGCTCCGGCGACGTGGCTTTCGCAGTCATTGCGATACTGGTGTGTTGTGGAATCGTGGTGTATTACCAGCGTGCGGGATCCGCACCGCTCATAACCCGCATTGCACTCGGTCTCATTTTGGGCGGCGCCGTCGGAAACCTCGTGGATCGCGTCCGCCTGGGGTACGTTGTTGACTTCATCGACCTCCACTGGTGGCCCGTCTTCAATGTCGCCGATAGTTCGATCGTGGTCGGTGTTCTCCTCCTCGCCGCGGCCTGGAACGTGCCCCGGCCTAACACGAATCCGTGAGTCGGCACCTGCAGTTCACGCCGAACGTAAATGAGGTGCATCAACGACTGGACGCCGTTATCGCCGCCAGGTCCGAAGAGCTCTCTCGAACGTCGGTGCGCGGGCTGATTCTCGCCGGAAAAGTGCTGGTCAATGGCAGTCAAGTGAAGCCGGCCTATCACCTTTCCGCCGGCGACCGGGTGGATGCCCAGCTCGACCTGCCGCCCTCGCTGACCGCGGATCCCGAGGATCTTCCGTTGAACCTCGTATATGTTGACCGCGACGTCGCGGTCATAGACAAGCACGCCGGCATGGTGGTGCACCCGGCCGGCGGACATCGAAGCGGCACGTTGGCAAATGCTTTGACGGCTCGATTTCCGGGAACACGCGAGGTGGGCGCGATCGAGCGACCAGGTATCGTTCACCGGCTGGATAAAGACACCTCGGGCCTCCTGGTTGTTGCTCTGACGGCGCCCGCACAGGCCTCCCTGCAGAAGCAGATCGCCGCGCGAACTGCCCGTCGGGTATATCTGGCACTGTGCGTCGGCCACCTCAGACCGTCCAGCGGAGTACTCGATGCTCCCGTGGGGCGAGACCCAATCAATCGCCGGAGAATGGCGGTGTATGGGGTGGCCGCCCGTCCTGCTAGAACGTCGTATCGCGTCCTCGAGGACCTGGATGGATACGCGCTGGTCGAGGCCACGCTCCACACCGGCCGGACCCACCAGATTCGGGTGCACTTTGCCGCCAGCGGGCATCCGCTGGCAGGGGATGTCACCTACGGTGGACCGAGGTTACCGGGATTGGACCGTCAATTCCTCCATGCCCACATGCTTTCGTTCGATTCGCCCGGAAGCGGTGAGCGGTTGAGTTTCCAGTCGCCACTGCCCGATGATCTGGACATCGTACTCCAGGCATTGCGTGGTTCATCCCCGTCCCTCGGTATCGAACACAAGTACACCTAATTAGCGACAACCGCAGTTGTGCCTGATACCAGATGCAGAAGCGCCGGACTCCGATGCGGCTAGATGTTGTTAATCGCACCAAACGCGTGTCGAAACGCTACATGTATGACGTTGCCTCCGCCCTTCACGTTTGCTACGATCCAAACAGCTACCCGTCGTCGGGCGGTCCTACCTAGATTCCATGGAGTCGATGCTTGGAAGCCCAGACTGTCTGGCGCTCAGTGCTTCTGCAGTTACAGCCCACGATGACGCCGGCTAACTTCGATAATTGGTTGCGACCGACTCGCGGGCTGGAGTGCGACGACGGTACGCTGACAATCGGTGTTCCCACGACCTTCGGCCGCGAGTGGCTAGAACAGCGACTCTCCACCGTGATCAGGAAGACACTCGTCGAGGTCGGGAGGCCGGAACTTGACGTGAAATTTCAGGTTATGAGTGAACTATCGGATCGCAACAACCGACGCGGGCGTCGCCAGTTGGACTCTGGGAGCGGCCTGTTCAATGCCCATACCACCCAGTTCAATCCCCGATACACATTCGACGACTTCATCGTCGGCAAAAACAACAAATTCGCGCACGCCGCCAGTGAGGCGGTAGCGGCACGCCCGGGCCTCACCTATAACCCGCTTTTCATCTACGGTGGTGTCGGCCTCGGCAAGACGCATCTTCTGCATGCCATCGGCCACCGCGTCGCCCGGGACTATCCCGACTACCGACTCGCCTACACGACGTCCGAGCGTTTCATGAACGAGCTCATCAAGGCGATTCGAGAGGGAACGACCGATGAGTTTCGCGAACACTATCGTCCCGTCGATTTGCTGCTAGTCGACGATATCCAGTTCATTGCCGGCAAAGAGAGCACGCAGGAAGAGTTCTTCCATACCTTCAACGTCCTCCATGAGGGCGGCAAGCAGATAGTGATGACCTGCGATAAACCGCCGCGTGATCTCAATCCGCTGGCCGAGCGGCTCCGATCGCGGTTCGAGTGGGGATTGATCGCCGACATTCAATCGCCGGACTTCGAGACGCGCATAGCAATCCTGCGCTCCAAGGCCGAACGTCAAGATCTTCCGGTCCCAACCGATGTCGTTCAGTATCTCGCTCGACGCGTCACCAAGAATATCCGTGAATTGGAAGGTAGCCTCAATCGAATCATCGCGTACGCCACCTTGAATGAGCGGCATCTTACCGTGGATCTCGCGGCCGCAGCACTCGATAGCCTCAGCGGTCCGCGGCGAATGCAACTCACACCCCAACTGATCGTCGAGACGGTAGCTCAGTATTACGGCGTCTCGGTTCAGGATATGAAGGGCAAGGGGCGGGACAAATCCATCGTCGGGCCGCGGCAGGTGGCAATGTACCTCGTCCGTGAGGAGACGACCGTCTCGCTCGAACAGACCGGCCAGATCCTCGGAGGTCGTGACCATACCACGGTGATGCATGGCTGGGACAAGATCAGTTCCGCCGTCGATCAGGATCACCAGCTTCGCAACGAAGTCCTGGAGATTCGAAGTATTCTCTACGGCAACGACTGACGAAAATGTGGGCAAAACTCCCACTAGTGTGGAAAACTGCGCATTGATGGGCCAAGATACCCACCGAAACATGCTTATGGTTAACTAGGCGAAGCGCGGATCGACTGACTTGTACGGCAGTTCATTCCACAACCGCGCCTCATTTTCCCGGCCCCAGTTCTTCCAGGGGATTTGACTGGCTCGGTTATGCGTCTCGTAGGCGATCACGGCGTCGGCGTCGACCAGCTTCTTTCCCTCAGGAAGCGGAAAGTGTCCGACGAGCTCGATGTCATAGACGGGAAGATCGCTGGTGTAGAGCGCTTTCATCACCGTAAAGACATCCGCTTTGGCGGCTTTGAGGCGCCAACTCTTGCCCAGGGGATGATCGTTCAATCGAAAATCGATCGATACCGAGCGATAAATCTGAAAGTCCGTCTGAGGATCGGCGACCGACTCGAGGGAATGCACCCGGACCAGCTTGATACTGATCAACCGCGCTTGCTTACGGTTGGTGTACGCGCCCAGAGTGTGGGTCGTAAGGTTCCACACGCGGCTGTATAGAGCACTTGTCTGCAAGCCGACTGGCGTCGGTAGAGGTGGTGTCTGCGAGTGCGACGTCGCGTGATTCACGATGCCCGTCGCCAGCAGTGTGGCAAACACGCCTACCACGAAACCGGAGATCGTTGCCGACACAACTGGGGGACTGGGAAATCGCATCTCGATTCACGGTACACCACTATGCCCCTGATCCGGTAGTGTGGATCGCGCCTGCGGCAGGCGCTCATCCGCATCAACTGGCGAGGAGCGCTGCGTCCTTTTCGTTGGCAGTTCGAGGTTCCTCGACGAGGTTTATCCCTCGACTGGCACACTCGCCCGCTCGATTGTCGCCCGCAGCCGCTGACCATCGAATTCGGCTTGAAACGGCAAGGCTGTGTCGCCGTCGTCCGTCAGTTCAACCGCTACCGCCAGCGTTTCCCGGCAGATATACTCGCGATGGTGCTCGATGGCCTCGGCCAGTTCGCTGCTGGCATCGATGCGAATCTCAATTCGATCCTCGACGTTGAGGCCCGCATCCTTGCGCCAGGTGTTAATTCGCCGAACGACCTGCCGGGCGAGGCCTTCCTGGACTAGATCCGGTGTGAGCCGAGTGTCAAGGGCAACGAGAAATCCTTCTGCTGCCATCGCGGCATATCCGTCTCGCTCGCGAACGCTTACCAGGACGTCTTCGGGGGCCAGACGTATAGTGTCGTCGTCCAGTCGCAACGGAATTGATTCGCCGCGCTCCACGGCCCGCGCGACCTCGCCGGCATCCAACGAGGCTAGCGCCGCCTTGATGTTCTGCACTCTCTTGCCGTAGCGAGGTCCCAGGGCGGGCAAATTGGGGCGGATGCTGTATTCAACAAACTCTTCATCCTCTCGGGCGAAGAAAAGTTCACGCACGTTTAGCTCTTCGAGGATGATGTCACGAACTTGATCAACGTGGCCGCCGACGGCACTGTTGGGCACCCGAAGAACCAGCGATGCCAGCGGTTGACGAACGTGCAAATTAGCGCGTTCGCGGGCGACCCGGCCAAGAGCGACGATGTGCTGAGCCGCCGCCATGGCAGCAAGGAGTTGTTCGTCGAGCTCCGCGGGATTCGCTACCGGGTAATCGGTGAGGTGAACGCTCACCGGACCGGAGTCACTGACGCTCCGTCCCAGGTTCTGGTACAGGTGCTCCGCCAGAAATGGCATGAATGGCGCCAGTAACCGCGTGAGCACCATCAAACTCTCGTGGAGGGTGGCATAGGCAGAGTTCTTATCGGTATCACTCTCTGCTTTCCAGAAACGCCGCCGGCTTCGGCGCACGTACCAGGTCGAGAGTTCCTCGATGAACGATTCAATCTCCTTGCCGGCCCGCGCCGCATCGAAGTCGTCGAGTCCAGAACGCACTTCGAGAATGGTCTGGTGCAGCCGCGCCAGCAACCATCTATCGAGTAGCGGACGCTCGGTCGGGGCCGGCTCGTGGGACGAGGGTTCCCAGCCGTCGATCGACGCGTAGGTAACGAAGAACTTATATGTGTTCCACAGCGTCAATAAGCGGCGCTTGACATCATCAAGCACTCCGTAGCCAAAATTCAAATTACTGTCGGGGGTGTGGAGACAGAAGAGCCACCGCATCACATCGGCACCCACCCGATCCGCGGCCTCATCGAACGGGATGGCATTTCCCCAGCTCTTGTGAAACTCCTTCCCGGCCTCATCCCGGAGGAGTGCATATCCGAGGACAGTTTTAAACGGGGCGGTGTCGGCCAGGACCGTGCTCATTGCCAGCAGCGAGTAGAACCAGTTCCTGAACTGCCCGGGAAAGCTCTCGGTGATGAAGTCCGCCGGGAACCACTCCTCCCAGTAGGCACGGTTCGAGTTGAATTTCATCGTCGAGAACGAGACAATGCCCGCGTCTAGCCACGGATTCCCGACGTCGGCCACGCGCCTCGCGTCTTGGCCGCATTGAGGACAGGGAAGGATGACCGCGTCGATCCAGGGTCGATGCGGTTCTTCCAGCTGCTCGAGACCGGCGATGGCCTTCTCGAACAGTTCGTCCTTGCCGCCAATGACCTGAAGATGCTCGTTGGGACAGATCCAGAACGGAAGCGCCAATCCCCAATACCGTTTCTTGGAGATCATCCAGTCGTCCATATTGCGCAACCAGTCGAGCTCGCGCTCCAACCCATACGGGGGCAACCACCGAATCTCGCGCACGACAGCTGCCATCGGTTCGCGCAACGGATCCATCGAAATGAACCACTCATCGACCAATCTGAACGCCAGTTCGGTGCCGCAGCGCCAGCAGGTGGGGTACCGATGGCTATATTGCTCGGCGCGATACAGCAAGCCGCGTTGTTGTAAGTCGGCGACGATGTCGGCGGTAACGTCCAGCACATGCCGGCCGGTGAGCCAATCGAAGCCATCGCCATAGATCCCGTTTTGATCCAGCGGGGCGATCACGGCCAAACCAAACTCTTTACCGAGGGCGAAGTCCTCTTTACCGCATCCCGGGGCGATGTGAACCAGACCAGTGCCTTCGTCGGCGGAGACTTCATCCCAGGGGATGACTCGATGTCCTACGTTGTAGGCCGCCGGCAAGTGGTCATACGGTCCGGTGTACTGCCAGCCGAGGAGCGCGCTCCCGGGCAACTCTTCCAGCACCTCGGTTGGTCCCGGAATGGGAGCGTCCTTGGCCACATACACAATTTCATCCCCCGCACGCACCTTGCTGTACGTCAGTTCGGGATCTATGGCCACGGCGACGTTGGACGTGAGCGTCCAGGGAGTCGTCGTCCACACCAACAGGGACTCACCAGGGCGATCGCGGAGAGGAAAACGGGCGTACACGGCGGTGTGGGTCAGGTCCTGGTAGCCTTCCGCCGCTTCCGTCTCCGAGATGCCGGTGCCACATCGGGTGCACCAGGGCATGACGTCGGTGCCGCGATAGAGCAGACCGCGTTCGTGGCAGGTCTTGAGAAACCACCAGATCGCATAATTGTTCTCGTCGGACAGCGTGTAATACGAGTTCGGCCAATCCATGAACTGACCAAGGCGCTTCGACTGGCGAGTCTGCATGTCGGCGAAGTAGAACACGCTTTCTTTGCACTTACGAACGAACTCGGCGATGCCATATCGCTCGATGTCGCGCTTGGAGTTGAAGTGCAGTTCGCGCTCGGTCGTCACTTCGACCCACAATCCTTGACAATCGAACCCATTCTGGTAACGCTGACGTTTGCCCAGCATCGTGTTATAGCGTTGCCACAAATCCTTGTAGGTTCGACCCCAGGCATGGTGCACGCCCATCGGCCCATTCGCGGTGATGGGGCCATCGAGAAAAGAGAACCGTTCCTCGGAAGTGTCGTTCCTGGTCAGGTAGAGGTGCTCTACGCCTTCCCGTTCCCAAAAGTCGATGACCTCGCGTTCCAGGGCGGGAACGTCAAAATCTTTCGATACCGGCTTGAACATTGGTGGTTTCCTCACTGAACAACTGGATCGACGAGGTCGATTTCGAGCCGTCGATTCTCCCGACCCTTGTTCTCGGTCTTGTTAATTCGTATACCGCCGACCTCAAGTGTGTTGGCGACGTGCGTTCCGCCGTCGGCCTGGAGATCGAGTTCGACGATCTCGACGGTTCGCACGGGATCGATATGAGCGGGAACGAGGCTGACCTTGGTTCGTATCAGTTCGGGTATGAGATCCGCCTCTGCCCGCGGAACGAAGCGGACTCGCACCGGATGTCCGGCCGTGATGGCTTCATTACTGAGCCGTTCGATATCCCTGATTCTCTCGGGTGAAAGGTCTGCTAACGTGAAGTCCATGCGGGCCCGATCGGGATACATCTGGCAACCGGTAACCACGGCGCCGAATTGCTTCCAGATGATCCCGCAGAGAACATGAAGCGCGGTGTGGGTGCGCATCATACGGTAACGATGTTCCCAGTCGATCTCGCCATGAACATCAGCTCCGGCTTCGGGAACCTCGCCGTCGATGGTGTGGAATACAGCATCGCCGCGCTTTTCCACCGCAACGACGCGCCCACGTCGACCGTACCACTTCAGCCATCCCACGGTCGGCCATCTGGCCCCCGCCACGCGGGTAGAACACGGTACGATCGAGCACCACGCTGCCATCGCTAACCTCGACCACTCGGGCCTCGAATTCACGCCTATAGCTGTCGGTCAGATAGAGAAGCTCCGTTGTTGCCACTTCCATTTCCCCAAAAAAAATCGCCCCACCGAAATGGGACGAGAAGTTGATTCCCGCGATACCACCCAAGTTAGCGAACGCCGCTCACTCTGAGAACACTCATGTTCCGTCCGCTGTAATGGGCGGCTCCCATTCCCAGCTACCGGCGATTGGAGTCGCTTTCGCGGGAAAGCTCGGGAAGGATGTTCGGCTGCGCGCTCGCCTCGTCTTCCACCGGCACGAGGTCGCTCAACGAGGTCTGCAGCCTACTCGTTTCCGTCGACGCTAGTAGTCGATTGTGTCACGGATTGAACGCAACCGTCAAGTAACCTGGGGATCGGCTCGACGAAGACATACATGATCCCACCGCAGGCCCGTCCTCCTTCAGCGTCGAGGTCGTGTAGCAGGTCAACTTCGACAAGCTGCGGTGTGCCCGACTCGATCACTTCCATCGCGTATCCCCACACTTCGGCTTCGCCGCAGCCACCGCCGATGGTTCCTTGAGTACTTCCCGATGCGGAAATAATCATCCGTGCGCCCACCTCTCTCGGCGTGGAGCCCTTGGTGCGCACGATGGTGGCGACCGCTCCCTCTTCGCCAGCGGTAGCGAGACGAAGCAGCTCGGTATACAGGTTGCTCATGCCTTCCTCCGGTATTGAAGTGTCAGTATGGCTTCCAGAACTCCTCCGGCAATCGCCAGCGCCTTGTCCGAAACGAATCGGCAGAGAGCCGGATCGAGACGCGGGTCGAGATCTCCGATTTTCATGCCACAGTGCACTCGTAATCCATCACGCGCCAGTCCACGAAGTAACGCTCGAAAGGGCGCTCGCACCGGCTCACCGTTCACTTCGGCGACGATCTCACCCTCTTCTACAATATCGCCAATGTGGCTCTGGATTTGCAGCGTGCCGGCGGCGGGAGCGCGCAAGACGCGATCTCTACCATGTCCGGCGACCAATCCCGGACGGCCAGTGTTCGTTTCGGCCCGACCCTGCCAGATCACGCTTCCCAGTCTCGGACCTCGATTCGTCTCCACCACGGCGTGGGCATCCACGCCCGCCTCGAACCCCGGTCCAAGGGCGATGACAATCGGCGCCATGCGAATGGAGGTGCCCTCGTTTCGTTTGGCCATAATCGCGTCAACCATGGCGTGAGGGTGCATACTTTGCACGAGGTGCGCCTGAGGGTCGACGGAAACTACGATACGATCGGCGGCCGAACGATTCGGCGTAACTTCGTTAGCGGGCAAGAGGAGTGCATCGGCGTCTTCGACCTGCGCATGACCGTCATACACTGCCTCCGCAAACGCAACTGTTCGGCGCACCGCAACCGGATGGGACGACTCCAGAATGAGAACGCGGAATCCGCAGCGCCAGAGTCGTAAAGCAACCCCGGAACCGAGGTCGCCTCCTCCGCGGACAACCACTAGTTCACCTGGCATGCACGGCCTCTCCAACGGATAGCGATGCGGCGCGTCCGCCGCGACGCACCTTGATGATTTCCGCCATAACCGCTACCGCGATTTCAGCCGGCGTCTGCGCGGAGATGTCTAATCCAATCGGTGCGTGTACCCGGCGCAGCAGGTCGACATCGTGCCCGCGAGCCTCGGCGTGCTCCAGCACGGTTCTAACTCGACGCCGGCTCCCGATCATGCCGATGTAGGCGACGCCGGCGTCCAGGACCACTTCCAGGCAAGCCTGATCGTGTACATGCCCTCGCGTGACCAGAACAATGTAGGTATCACCGTCGACCGGCACGCCGGTCAGGGTAGATTGATATGGACCGACATGGATTTCGCGGGCGTTGGGGAAGCGCTCGCGGTTGGCGAACTCGGGCCGATCGTCAATTACAACAATCTCGAACTCCAGCAGCCCAGCAACGCGTGCCAGTGGAACAGCGATGTGGCCGCAGCCAACGATGATGAGACGGGGAGGGCGCGCGAGCACCTCGAAAAAAATGTCGATCTCGCCATGATCGAGCCGCGTCCGTTCCGGCCCCGCCGATCCAAGGCGATACGATCGCAGGCGCGATCGCTTCTCCAGCAGACACTCTCGTGCCTCATCGCGAAGGAGCGGGTCAAGCTCAGGATGAATACCGCCGGCGGTCTTGGATCGCTCGTATATCGCCATGCGCTGACCGGCGGAAATCGGTTCCGTTGTGAGGTTGCGGATGACGGTGACTACTACCATCCCCTCTTCATCCCGCTTCGCTGCTGCCAGAGGAAGAATTGTTCCGAGATCGGTCATCCGCGTAATCGAGAGGAGCGGAGGAGCTTTTTCTGAGTCACCAGTAGGCTGCTGGACAGATATGAGTGAGAAAGTGGAGTCGGTTTCTTGCATGTCTGGTTGTACCATGCCGCTCGAGAACGCGTTGCATCTGGTGAGCCCGCCG
Source organism: uncultured Chloroflexia bacterium (assembly GCA_963731225.1). Taxonomy (GTDB): domain Bacteria; phylum Chloroflexota; class UBA5177; order UBA5177; family UBA5177; genus CAVSUG01. The sequence goes on along the minus strand of CAVSUG010000002.1, from coordinate 372,482 downwards.
GCCAGGTCTCAATCAGCGATGTCTTCAACCGACGCATCGTGTCAAACACTCGAAACATGATCCCTGCGGCGTCAACTCAATCTCTACAGACTCAAGCCGAGGCAGAAGCGACAGTGGTGCCTCGGTGAGGTCGGAGCAGACTTTCTGTGGCGGATGGAGGACACCCTCGACCTCTACGCCGAGCCGGATGATCCGCTCAGCGACAGCAGGCGGGAGGCGACATTGGGGGCATCCCCGATCACGTCAAAGATCCCGGTGAAGTCAGCCGTGGTATTGTCCGGGTATGAGACCAGCCTTGGCGCTCGCGCGGCCGGCTCGATCCCTCTTCCAGGTTCAGACGGGGGAAGCCGGACTCGTCGCGCTGATGATCCTGTACTCAGCGGCGGCCGCCGGCGGTGTGTGGACCATCGGCTTCAACGGCGTTGGCCAGGCGCTGTTCCTGAGCCGGCTGCCGGCCTCCGACGTCCCGTTCACCTTCATCCTGCCCGCGATCGCCATCGTCGTAGTCCTGGCCGGCTACTCGCGCCTGGCCTCGCAGGTTGCGCTCGCGCCGCTGGCAGCGGCCACGTCGGCGCTTCTGTTGATCCTCGCGATTGTCTTTCGCGTCTTGCTGGGCTCGGGATTGGGTGGGAGCTTCGGCCTCCTGGCCGGTATCTACCTCTACTGCGAGGCGGCAGGCTCCCTGGTGCTCGTCCAGTTCTGGACCTTCGCCGGCCAGATCTTCAACGCGCGACAAGCTCGCCGCCTCTTTGGCCTGATCGCCGCCGGCGGAACGCTCTCCTCCGCAGTGGCCGGTGTCGTGCTGGTAGTGCTGACGAAGGCTATTGGCGTCGATAATCTCATCCTGATCGTGGGTGGGAGCAGTGGCGTGTGCGGCGTCTGCGCTCTCCTCCTCCGCAAGGATGTTCCTGCCCGACCGCCGAGCATGGAGCGGACGGCGGACACCGATGCGAGAGCGACGCTGGTCGCTGGCCTGCACGACGTCTGGCGCACTCCTTTACTGCGCTCCATCGGGCTGATAACCGTGCTGGTGTCGCTTCTGATCAACATCGGCGCCTATCAGTTCTTCCTCGTCTTGCAGTCGGCCTACGCCGGACGAAGCGCGGCCCTGGCCGGATTCCTCGGCGCGTTCGCTATCTGGACAGGCGTGGCCGCGCTGGTGATGCAGGTCCTCGGCACCGGGCCGGTGATGGTACGCTTCGGCGCCCTCGCCGCCCAGGCGATCTTTCCCCTCGCGATGGCGACCGGCGCCGGTGCGCTGCTTCTGGTGTGGGGCACGCTCTGGGCCGTGACACTCACGCGCGCCTTCGACCCCGCACTCCGGCGCACCTTCCACGACGCCTCCGTCAACGCGCTCTACCTGCCGCTCCCGGCGGAGCAGCGGCAGCGCGCTCGGGCCGTGCTGGAGGGCGTGTATGCCGTCAGCTTTGGGCTCGCGGGACTTGCGTTCCTCCTGGTTCAGCGCTCGCTGCCCAGCTGGACCTATCAGTACTGGTCGGTTCCGGTGCTGGTCCTGAGCGCGTGCTGGGTGGCCCTGCTGGTCGCCGCGCGGCGCCAGTACGTTGCCGCCCTCGCCCGTGGCATTGACACGCGTCGGCTGAGCTTCGACGACCCGAGGCTCGACCTCACCGATGAGATAAGCAGGCGAGTCCTCGTGCGGGCGTTGAACAATCCCGACGAGCGCGTTGTGGTCCACGTCCTCGATCTGATAGCGGCCGCGGCCGGAACGGCGTGGCTCCCGCAGGTCGTTCCCTTGCTCGGGCATCGGTCGCCGCACGTGCGAGTCACGGCGTTGCGCTGCCTGGAGCGCGCCGGCGACGCGGCCTACGCCGATGCCGCGGCCGGGCTGCTGGCCGCGACCGAGGATGAGGTGAGCAGCATTGCGATCAGTGCGCTCGACGGCCTCCTGGGGTCGAATGCGGTCGAGCTTGTCGCGCCGCTGCTTGCCGATCCGCGTCCCCAAACCGCCGGTGCTGCCGTGACTGTCCTCCTGTGCCACGGCGATGCCATCCAGCGCCGCGCCGCCGCCAAACGGCTGCACGAAATGCTTGCCGGCGAGCTCCCGGCCGTGCGGCGGGCTGCCGCTCGGGCGCTCGGCGCCCTTGCCGGGGCCGCCCTCGGCAGCTTGAGTCCGGCTGACCGGCTCGCCACGCTCGCGCCCCTGATCGATTTCGCCGATCCCGAGTTCCAGCTTGACTGCGGCTGGCCGGCGGCGTCCCCGGGCGACTGCTTGAGTCCGGCTGGCCGGCTGGTCATCGTCTGCTTGATCCGGCTGCTCCGAGACAAGCAGACCCGCGAGGTTGCCGCCGATAGCCTCGCGCTTCACGGAGTTGCGGCCGTGCCGGCGCTCGCCCGGGTGCTCGGCGGCAGCTTGAGTCCGGATGGCCGGCGACCGGCCATCCGGACTCAAGCTCACGAGGCGTCCGCGGTCCGGATGCAGGCGGCGGCAATTCTCCAGCGCCTGGGCGGAAGTGATGCGGCCGGGGCGCTCCTCGAGGCCTGCAGCGATCTCGATCTCACCGTCCGTGACGCGGCGGCACGCTCGTTCGCCGATCTCTGCCTACGCGAGCGCCCGAGCGGGATTGACGGATCGCAGCTTGCGGCCCTGATCATGGAGGAGATCGCCGGGTGCTACCGGCTGCGCCTGTGGATCGAAGAGCTCCGGCCGGCCGGAGAGGACGGTCTGCTGATCGCGGCTCTCTTCGAACGGATGCGCCGGGGCCTCGACCGGGTATTGTTCCTGCTGCAAGCCCAGTATCCGGAGCACGAGCTGGCACGCGCCCACGCCGCCGCCACCGCAAGCACCGGAGCAGGGCGGGCCAGCCGGACTCAAGCTATGGCCGCGGAGATGCTCGACAGCGTGATCGATCGCCGCGTGACCGGACTCTTGCTTCCGCTGCTCGAGGCGCCGGGCGAGCGCGTGGCCGGCATCGCCGTCCGCGAGCTTGGGATGGCCCGCAAGTCCGCGTCTGAGCGCATCACCGTCCTCGCCGGCGGAGATGATCCCTGGTTGCGGGCCTGCGCCGTTTTCACTATCGGTCTGGCGCCGGAGCCGCAGCATGAGTCCTGCTGGCCGGGCCTGACTCCCCTGGTGGTGGAGGCCCTAAACGCCGGCGACGATCTCGTCCGCGAAACTGCGCTGGCGGCCTGCCGGCGGATCCTCGACCCGGGCCGCGTCGCCGAGGTCGCGGCCGAACAGGCGCATCAGGCTTCGCTTCCACTGACGCGCCGGTACGCTCTGTCGCTCCTCGCCGAGGCCGGCCAGCCGGATTCAAGCCTGGGAGCGGTCTGATACTCTCGACGGTGGAGCGCGTGCTCTTCCTGCGATCCGTCGACGTGTTCGGCGCCATCGCCGGCGAGGATCTGGTGCCCGTCGCGATGGTGGCGGAAGAAGCGAACTTTCGCGCTGGAGAGATCCTGGTCCGGCAGGGGGAGTCGGGAGACGGCCTGTATGTGATTGTGGAAGGCGAAGTGGACGTGGTGGTGGAGGATGTGGGGCGAGAGCTTGAGTCCGGTAGCTTGACGCCGGCTGGCCGGCGGCCGGTGGCAGTGCGGGGCGCCGGGAGCGTCATCGGGGAGATGGCGGTGCTGTCGGGCGGTCCCCGGCTGGCGACCTGCGTGGCCATGAGCGACATCCTCACCCTCCGGCTGCGGCGAGACGACTTCCTCGAGCTGCTGGCCGAGCGGCCGGCGCTGGCGCTGGGCGTGATCAGTGTCCTGACGCAGCGCCTGGACGAGGTTACTCGCCGGCTGGCGGAGGCTCTACCCTCGTAGAGTAGGCGCTGTTTCGCCCGGGTTCCTCCGAATGCCTGAGCTCGACCAGCTCCAGCTCTGTCCGCTCCACATCCTTCCTGGCCCGTAACCGTCGGAAGGTCACCAGCGCCTCTTCCAGTTGCTCTCTGGCTCGATCCCCTTTCCCCTCTTGCCGGTCCAGCCGCCCCAGCTCCACCAGAATCCTCGCTTCGGTATACGGGTTCGGCATCGTTCCTGCCTGCTCCCGCCCCTCGGTGAGTACCATCCTCGCCTCGGTGACTCTCTCCAGCCGAATCAGCGCCATCCCCTTAATCCGCAGAGCCTCCGGCAGATAGAGCAGCACCCCCCGCTCTCTCCCCTCACGCTCCGCCCGCTCGGCCAGCTCCAGCGCGTGCTCGGCATCCCCCAGCGCCAGGTGCGCCCAGGCGAAGGCCGGCAGCAGAAGGGGGAGATCGGCTTCCTCCTCCTCAACCAGCCCGCTGAGGCGATCCGTCGCCTCCCGGGGCTTCTCCTTCACTATCTCCAGCTCTCCAAGGACTGCCTGCGCCTCTTCCAGCACCCCCCGGTAACTCCTCGCCGCCAGCTCCGTCGCCCGCTCCAGCTGCTCGGCCGCTTCTTCCCAGTCGCCCTCCCGCATGGCCAGCGTCCCCAGGCCGAGCGGGAGTATGCATGCCGCCCAGGCGTCGGTCCCGCGGGTCCGCTCGATTTCCTCCGCTCGGGCCACATGCTCTCGTGCTCTCCCCCATTCCCCGGTGGCAAGAAGGATCTCGACCAGGTTGAGATGGGAGCCCATCTCCTCCGCGACATACCCGGTCCGCACCCCCAGCTCCAGGGAGCGCTCGTTTAGCTGCAGCGCCTCGGTAAGGCCTCCCACGACTCGCCGATTCTCCCCGAGGCAGCCGATGGCGAAGCTCAGCCACGGCAGGTCCCCCGCCGCCTCCAGTGAAGGGATCGCCCTCTCCAGCGCCTCCCGAGCCTCCTCCACCCGGCCGAGGAGAATCAGCGCCGACCCTCGCACCGCCCCAACCCGCGCCTGAAGCTTCTTTTCGCCGATGGCCCGGGCAATCTCCCCCGCTCGCTCCACCGCCTCGAGCATCTCCCTGTACCGCCCCTGGAACTGGCATACTCCCGCGAGGTCAATCTGAAGCTCGACACTGACCTGGGAGGGACTGCTTCCCGCCAGCTCCGCCGCCGCCTCCAGGGTCCGTCGCGCCTCCGCCAGCTCCCCCCGATTTCCCAGGACATTGCCCAGAAGTGCGGTGGCCTCCGCCGCCCTCTCCCGGTCCCCTGCCTCTCGGTACCGCCCGATGGCCTGCTCCGCCACTGCCTGCGCTTCCTCCTGGCGCGATGCCCGGTTGAGCAACCTCCCCAGCTTAACTTCGATCCCCGCCCGCCTGACGCCCTCTCCGCCACTCCGCTCCAGCCGCTCCAGAGCGCCGCGATAGTGCTCGATGGCTGCATCATTGGCATACGTATTCATGGCTCGATCGCCCGCCTTCTCCAGCCACGGCGCTGCCTCTTCATCCTCCTCGGTCCTCGCATAGTGGTAGGCGATCAGCTCCACGTACTCATCGGTGGGATAGAGCTGAGCAATGGCTCTCCCTACCGCTAGATGGAGCCGCCGCTGCCTCCTGCGCACGAGCATGCTGTAGGCGGCATCCCGCAGCAGCACATGCCGGAAGACGTGCTGCAACTCCCCCTCGACGTCGCGATAGGTGATCTCCGCCTGCTGCAGGGCGCTCAACGGTTCGTCGAGGAGCGCCTCCTCCCGTTCCATGACCCGGGACAGCAGCCGCACGGCGAAGCTCCGGCCGATCACGCTCCCCACCTGAGCGACGGACTTCACCTGGCTCGCTAACCGGTCGAGGCGAGCAAGCAGCACTTCAGCCAGCGTTGCCGGCAGCTTCTCCGCAACCCCGGCACGCAGCCGGGCCTCTCCCCCTTCGGTCTCCAGCGCTCCCGTCTCCTGGAGGTAGTGCAGGAGCTCCTCCACGAAGAAGGGGTTCCCCTCCGCCCGCTTTCGCAGGTGCCCCTCCAGTTCGCTGGACAGGAGCAGATCGCCCAGGACGGCTCGGGCCAGGGACGATGCATCTTCCGCATCCAGCGCCGGGAGGATCACCTGGTCGCTTTCGCCCCACTCCATCCAGGGAGCCGGCCAACCGGGACGCTGGGTTGCCAGCACCAGGATGTGGCGCCCTTCGACATCCCGCAGGATCGCCTCCAGGACCTCCTGGCTGGCGGTATCCAGCCAGTGGAGATCCTCCAGTACCACCAGCACCGGCTCCCGTGCGGCCAGCGCGCGCACCACCAGACTCAGGATGCGGACGAGGGCAGAGCGGCGTGCCTGCGGCCCCGCGGCAGCAACCAGGGAGTCACCGGCAGGCAGTCCCAGCACCTCGCCCAGCACATCCCGCGCGATGGCTCGATCGGTCGTGTCACTGTCTGCCAGGATCGCTTCCATGGCCTCGGCGACCCGCTCCCGCACGACCTCGACGCCCGCATCTTCCGGAACCAGGCAGACTGCGCGGAGCAGATCGGCGATGAGCCAGAGGGAGACGCTCTGTCCATAGGAGAGACAGCGGCCGCGCAGGAGCCGCACGTCGCCGTCCATCGCGATGCGATCGACCGCCTCGGCCACCAACCGGCTCTTGCCGACCCCCGGCTCGCCCACAATCGTCAGGATCCGGCCGTCGCCCGTCTGCGCCCGCGCCCAGCCCACGGCAATCACCGCCAGCTCCTGTGCCCGCCCGATGAGGGGCGTGGGATAGCCACCACCCGCCTCCCCACTGTCCCAGCGTTCCCCCAGCTGGGCGCGCATGCCAAGGGCGGCATACGTCCCCACCGGCTCACGTTTGCCTTTGAGCGTCAGCGGCTGCCGCTCGCCAAAGCGGATACGCCTCCGGGCCAGCCGCATCGTCTCCTCGCCCACCAGCACACCGCCCGGCTCGGCCGCTGCCTGCAGCCGGGCAGCCGTATTGACCGCATCCCCGGAGACGGCGGCCTGCTGGAGTCCGGAGGCGTCCCAGCTCCCGCTGACCACGTCCCCGGTGTTGACGCCCACCCGCATGGCAACTTCCACCCCACATCGGCGCCGCACGTCCTCGGCCACGGGGCGGATTGCGTGCTGCATCCCAAGGGCACAGAGCACCGCTCGCTCCGGGTCGTCCTCATGGGCGGTAGGGACGCCGAAGAGGGCCAGCACCGCGTCCCCGGCATACTTCTCGACGATGCCACCGTACCGCTCGATCTGCTGGCTCATGGCACTGAAGTACGCCGCCTGGATCTCCCGGAGGTCCTCGGGGTCGAGCTGCTCGGAGAGCGGGGTGAAGCCGACGAGGTCACAGAAGAGGGCCGTGACCAGGCGTCGCTCCTCCGCTGGCGCAGGGGCAGTCGAGGCAGCGGCAGCGTTCGTGCCTTCCCACCGCTCGCCCATTTGCCCGCGGACCCCAAGCGCCACATAGCAGGCGACCGGCGCCCGCTTCCCTTTGAGGGTGAGCTGGCGGCGGTCGCCAAACTGGATGCGCCGCCGCGCCAGCCGCATCGCCTCCTCGCCCACCAGCACCATGCCAATCTCGGCGATCCCCTGCAGCCGGGCGGCGACATTGGGCGCATCCCCGATCACGTCATAGATCCCGGTGATGCGCCCCGCGACCACCTCGCCGGTGGTGATGCCGATCCGCATCCCCAGCGGCGGATCGCGCTCCTCGGCATTGAGCCGGCCGATCTCCTCCTGCATCGCGAGCGCCGCCAGGACGGCGCGCTCGGCGTCGTTCTCGTGGGCCACCGGGGCGCCGAAGAGGACGAGGAGGCCGTCGCCGAGATGGCGAGCCACATGGCCTTCATACCGGTGCACGATCCGTTCGAGCCGGTGGTGCACGCGCTGCGTCAAAGAATAGAGCGCGTCGGGATCAAGAGACTCGCCGAGCATCGTGCTGCCGGCCAGATCGGCGAAGAGCATGGTGACCAGGCGCCGCTCTTCCACGGGCGGAGGGGAGGAAGGCGCGGTGAGGCGTGTCCCGCACTCGGCGCAGAACTTCGCGCCGGCCGGGCTCTCGGTCCCGCAGCGCGGGCAGGTCACCGTTCTCATCGTGTCGCTATCGTACCACTGCTATGTCAGTCATGGGGACCAGGGCCCTACGATCCGAGGCACGGAGCGGAGACTCACAAGCTCGAGCTCCCGATCTTGCTCGACGCCGAGACCCAGGGGAGCGCGGCAGCGATGCGCGGCAATGCCTCTGCGGCGGCGGTCTTGCCCCGGCCGATCGACTACCGGCCGGCGCTGAAATGGCGTAAGCCCGGCGCCCCCACGCCGCTGAAATCCGGCTCGATCAAAATCGCCGCCGCCACCGACATCGCCGAGATCTTGCTCTGCATAATCTCGATCGAGCGCAGGGTCGTCTGGAAGGCGTACGGGCCGCGTCTCTCATCCGCTCGCGCCGGGATCTCGACCCTGAACGTCCCCCTCTGGCTCCCCAGGGGCACGGCGATGACGCTGTCGGCTCTCATCTGTGCAACCACACTGCTCGGCACCGGATTGACCACCCCGCCGTCTACCAGGACGTGGGAATCCATGCGCACCGCTGGCCATACGCCCGGAATCGACATGCTGGTGAGCCCGCCGGCCAAGTCTCAATCAACGATGTCTTCATCCGACATATCGTGTCATACACTCGAAACATGATCCCTGCGGCGTCACCTCAATCTTTATTGGCGATCGATGCGGAACGTCAGATATTAGCGAAGAAATATGGCAGGACCAGATTGCGCCTGCGCGCAGTTGGCGCCGTGCTTTCGCTCGTTCTACTGCTAACTCTTGGGCCTCTCGGCATCGCGCCCCGGCTGCGTGATGCCATGATGGCAATCACTGCTATCTGGCAGCTCCAAATTCTCCTATTCTTCGCCATCCTCGCCGTTGCCGTCGGGATCGTCGAAGCACCGCTCACTTACGTATCCGGTTTCGTGCTTCCGCACCGGTATTCACTGTCGAATCAAACGCTCGCTCAATGGTTGACCGATGTCGGGAAGGGCATCGCACTGGCTGGCGTCCTTGGGGCCGCTTCAGTGGAGATACTGTACGGATTCCTGCGGTGGACGCCGGATACCTGGTGGCTATGGACGGGGATCATTTTCACCTTCTTCACCGTCGTCCTATCCGCCCTAGCCCCCGTTCTCATTCTTCCGTTATTCTTCCGACTCAGCCCGCTGCGAAATTCTGACTTGACCCAGTCGGTGTCAGCGCTGGCCGCACGGGCCGGCACTCGAGTCGCGGCGATTTGTGAGATCGATCTCAGCAGCAAGTCGCCGGCTGCCAACGCAGCCGTCATCGGCCTGGGCACCACGCGAAAGATCGTACTGGGGGATACCTTGCTTGAGTACTTTCCGCCGCCGGAAGTGGAAGTCGTGGTTGCTCACGAATTGGGACATCACGTTCACCACGACCTGCCCAGGGGTCTGCTTCTGGAAAGCGCACTGACGCTTGCCGGCTTTTTCCTGGTCAATCTGGCGCTCCACGCGGCAGTGCGCGAGTGGCACTTCGCCGGTGTCTGGGACCTTGGCGCGGCGCCCGTGCTCGGGGCGGCCCTGGGAATCTGGAGCACTCTGACGGGGCCAGTAGCCAGATGGTACTCGCGTCGTCGTGAGGCCGCGGCGGACGCGTACTCGCTCGAGCTTACTGGTGATGGCACGGCATTCGTGAATAGTGAAGTCCGGTTAACCAATCAGAACCTGGGTTGGCTCGACCCTCCCGTTTGGTTGGAGGCGCTGACGTATACCCATCCCGCACCGTGGCGGCGCATCGAGATGGGACGGCGATACCTGGTCCTTCACGCCTCGCCGGAATGAAGGATGGTTTGATCACGTGATTGGCCCACCGAAACGAGCGTCACCGGCGCGCCCACCAGTTCTTCGATCCGCTTGATGTAACCGCGAGCAGGCGGCCGGAAGATCATCCCACGACCTGGCAGCCGAAGTGGATTGACTCCAACCGGGCAGTTCCTCATATTCCGGCGCCGCCCTCTCCAGTACCGGTGTTGGCGGGACGGTGATGTACCGCTTCCCTTCAGCAGCGTAGGCGGTACAGATCCGAATCGACGTAAAGTCGTCGAGGACGTCGAGCTTCGTGATCGCGATTCCGGTGAACCGGTTCAGCAGACACGCATACCGGGTGGCGACGGCGTCGAACCACCCCACGCGGCGTGGCCGACCAGTTGTCGCGCCGTATTCACGCCCCTGCTCACGAAGCTTGGCACCGACCTCGTCATCCAACTCGGTTGGCAGGGGCCCGGTGCCGACGGCAGTGGTGTACGCCTTGACCACGCCGATGACACGATCGATGTACATCGGCGGGATGCCGCCCCCAACGCCACCACCACCTGCGATCGTGGTAGAGGACGTGACAAAGGGGTACGTGCCCCAATCGAGGTCGCGCAAGGCCCCCAGCTGTCCTTCGAGCAGTATGCGCTGTCCGCTGGTGAGCGAGTCGGCAATCAGCGGCACCTGGTCGACGATCCTGGCAGCGTAACGTTCTCGCCAGCCGGCAGCACGATCCATCAACTCCTCCACGTCGGCGCCCGGATGCCCGTAGACGTCCCGCAACACACGATTCTTTTGCGGCACGACCAGCTCGAGTTTCTGTCGCAACGCGCGTTCGTCGAGCAAATCGGCAACCTGAATGCCCACGCGGTCGGCCTTGTCAACGTAGGCGGGCCCGACCCCACGACGGGTGGTTCCAATCGTCGAGCTACCCCTGGCTTCGTCGCCCAGGCGGTCGAGAATCAAGTGATATGGCATCACGACATGAGCGCGGTTAGAAATCCGCAGCCCTGCCGATTCGACCCCGGCATCCGCCAGCATGGCCAGCTCGGCATCGAGCGCATCGAAATCTACTACGGTGCCGGTGCCGATGAGACTGATCGCGGTGGGATTGAAGATTCCGCAGGGCACGGCATGAAGCTTGAATTCACCAAGGTCATTGACGACAGTGTGCCCGGCATTGCTGCCACCACCGTAGCGCATGACCACATCAGCGTTCTGGGCAAGTAGGTCGGTGATCTTGCCCTTCCCCTCGTCACCCCATTGGGCGCCGACGATCGCAGTCACCGGCATCGCCAACCTCCGAGTGTCCTTGGTATCCCGTCCGCCAAGGGAGTATAACAGCCTGCAGAGACGCCACGGGTGGGCGCCATGAGCAGCCCGGCGGCTGGAGGACAGGTAATGGGTGGACGAGACTGGGATTTCGACACGCTGGCGGTAAATGCCGGTACACGGACGCGGGTAGGCGACAGCGTTGCGACCGTCGCGCCGATCGTCGCCTCGACCACGTTCACGGGAGGGTCGGTCGAAGACGTACACGCGGCACTCGATCCTGACTCAACGAGTTTCGCCTATGCGCGCAACGCGAACCCGACGGTAGCCAACCTGGAATCCGTGCTCGCCACGCTGGAAGGCGCCGATGACGCCGTCGCTTTTGGTTCCGGCATGGCGGCGATACACGCGGCGTTGATGGCACTGGAGTTGGGCTCAGGCGATGTAATTGTCGCCGCCAGCGATCTTTACGGTGCGACGCGAACGGTTTTCGCTGAAATGGCAGGGGCAGGGATTGAGACGCGGTACATCGATATCTCCGACTTCGACGCCGTAGCCGGAGCGCTGACTGATCCGGACGTGCGCCTGCTCTACTTCGAATCGATCGCGAACCCGTTGCTTCAGGTGGCCGACGTGCAAAGACTGGCCGAGTGCGCGCACCGGCATCGGGTAACCACCATGATCGATAACACGTTTGCCACTCCCGTTTTGCTTCGTCCTATTGGTCTGGGTGTCGATGTCGTGGTTCACAGTGCCACCAAATACATCGCTGGTCACGGTGATGTCCTGGCGGGAGCGGTGGCGACGAGTCGATCCTGGGCGCAGCGGATTCGCCAGCGGCGGACGCGCACCGGGGCCGTTCTCAGTCCGTTCGAGGCCTGGCTGACGCTGCGCGGCGTTCGTACCCTGGCCGTGCGCATGGAGAGACAATGCGAAACTGCGCAGCAAGTCGCAGCCTGGCTGGCCAACCGATCGTGGGTCCGGGCCGTACACTTCCCCGGCCTGGAGTGCAGTCCATACCGGGAGATCGCCGTCCGGCAATTCGGGGGGCGGTTCGGTGCCATGGTCACATTCGAACTGGACGGCGAGCGGGAAATCACGTTACGTTTCATCGATGCCCTCGAGCTCATCAATCCAGGCACGAGCCTCGGTGATGTCGGTTCCCTGATTCTCTATCCAGCGCTGGCATCGCATCGTGGGTTGACGCCGGAAGAACGATTGGCTCTGGGTATCGGAGACAGTCTGCTCCGACTGTCGGTGGGGTTGGAGAGCGTCCGTGATCTTATTTCCGATCTACAGAATGCAGCCCAGCGGTGTGGCTTGAGCGCGACTCTCAGCATGTCGGCGTCAGCCGCCAATTCGATATGACCGCGCCTGCCGGGACTGCAACGTCGTTCCAGGCCGGACGGCGCTCGTACAATCGAATCACCTCGACAACGTTGTGACGGGAGGTCAGGGGCTATAATCACGGCACCAATCTACTGCGAGCATGGGTAGGCTTTCACCAATGAGAGGGTACGGATGGTGAGTGTATGAGGGAATACTCGGCAGACAAGATTCGCAATGTGGTAGTGGCTTCGCACCAGGGCACCGGTAAGACGTCACTGGTGGAGGCCATGCTCTTCGACAGCGGGTGTACGACTCGTCTGGGCAAGGTCGATGAAGGCAACACGGTCTCTGACTGGGACCCGGATGAAGTCAGGCATCACATTTCGATCAATGCAACCGTGGCTCCGGTCGAGTGGCGTGACCACAAGATCAACTTGATCGATACTCCGGGCTATGCCGACTTCATCGGCGAGGTGCGCGAAGGATTGAGGGTCGCCGATGCCGCCCTTCTGCTCGTATCGGCTGTCGATGGACTTCAGGTCGGGACGGAGATGACCTGGCAATTTGCCGATGAAGCCGGACTGGCGAAACTCGTGTTCGTCAACAAGATGGATCGCGAGAACGCGGACTTCGACGCCGCCATCCGGCAGTTACGCGATCGCTTCGGCACGACGGTCGTACCGGTCCAGGCGCCCATCGGGCGCGAGCAAAACTTTGCCGGCGTCGTGGATATTCTGAGCAATAAGGCGTTCCGCTATTCCGGAGGGAAGCCCACCACCGTCGAGGTACCTGCCGATGTAGTGGCCCAGGTGAATGAATATCGACAACAGATGATCGAGGCGGTGTGCGAGACCGACGACGACCTGATGTCGAAGTACCTCGACGAGGAGGAGATCGGACTCGACGAATTGACGGAGGCGCTCCATCGCGCCACGGCGCGAGGAGAGATCATTCCGGTCCTCTGCGGTGCGGCCACCGCCAATATCGCGATCGACTGCCTGCTCGAGAGTCTGGTCCAGTTCGTCCCCACTCCGGAAGAGACGGCCGTCGGCTCCAACGGGCAGCTCGCCGCTCTGGTCTTCAAGACCATTGCCGATCCCTATGTCGGCAAACTCAGTTACTTTCGCGTCTTTGGCGGCAGCTTGCGGAACGACAGCCACGTCTTCAATTCCACGCGCGGCCACGAGGAACACATTGGACCGGTGCTCGTGCTCCGCGGCAAACACCAGGAGCAAGTGGCGCAACTCGTCGCCGGCGACATTGGGGCCGTGGCCAAGTTGCACGACACCCGCACCGGTGATACTCTCACGACCAAGGAAAAGCCGATTACGCTCGAGCCGATAACCTTCCCGGTGGCATCGTTCTCGGCCTCGGTAGTGGCCAAGACCAAAGCCGATCTGGATAAGCTCGGGCAGGCTCTCCAGCGCACGCTGGAAGAAGACCCCACCCTGCACGTTCAGCGTGACTCGGAGACGTCAGAGACGATCCTTTCCGGCATCGGCGAATCGCACCTCCAGATCACCGTGGAACGGCTGAAACGCAAATACGGCGTGGACATCGAACTGGGTGACCCTAAAGTTCCATACCGCGAGACGATTACGAAATCGGCGAAAACCGAAGGTCGCCACAAGAAGCAAACCGGCGGTCGAGGACAGTTCGGGGACGTGTGGGTCGAATTCGAGCCCACTTCCGACGTCGAGTTCGAGTTCGTGAACAAAATCGTCGGCGGTGCTATTCCCAAGCAGTACATTCCAGCGGTTGAGAAGGGGATTCAGGAAGCGATGCGCAGCGGGCCGTTAGCGGGCTACCCGGTCATCAACCTGCGCGCGATCCTGTACGACGGCAAGTACCACGATGTGGACTCATCGGAGATGGCCTTCAAGATTGCCGGATCGCTAGCACTCAAAGAAGGACTGATGAAGTGCAACCCGGTGCTACTCGAGCCGATCATGGATGTAGAAGTCGTGGTGCCGGAAAATTACATGGGTGACGTCATCGGCGATCTGAATTCGCGGCGCGCCCGCGTACTGGGGATGGAGCCGGTGGGAAACGGCAGACAACGAGTGATGGCGCACGCGCCGCTCTCCGAACTGCTGCACTACGCCACCGTTCTTCGATCGATCACCCAGGGACGGGGCTCGTTCACCATGAAGATCTTGAATTACGAGCAGGTCCCGCCTCACGCGACGCAAAAAATCGTGGACGAGCACAAACAAAAACAGTAGGATAGCCGCCGGCCAGGATCTGCTGGAATCGGCAGATACAAGCCACTTTCTTACCGTCCCGCCCCCAAAAACATGGTACAATTGTTCGTACTATGAGGGGGTATTATGGGTAGGATCCTGGCTGGAACTGCGTCGTGGACCGATCCGACCTTGTTGCAGTCGGATTGGTATCCAGCCGGTGTGGAAACGCCGGAGCAACGGTTGCGGTACTACTCCGCTCAGTTTTCGCTGGTGGAGGTGGACAGCACGTATTATTCTCTGCCGGCGGAGAAGACCGCCGAATTGTGGGTGGACCGGACCCCGGAGAACTTCGTCTTCGACATCAAGGCTTTTCGCCTATTCACCGGACACCCGACTCCCTTGCGAGCGTTACCAAAAGCCATTCGCGACGAGATCCCGGCCGCATTGCGAGAGAAGTCCAACGTCTATTTACGTGATTTGCCGGCCGAAGCCGCGGATGAGGTATGGGATCGATATCGACGAGCACTGATGCCGTTGCACACTTCCGGGAAACTGGGCGCGATCTTCCTTCAATATCCGAAGTGGTTCTTCTTCGGCCAGGACAGCCTGCAGCACATCCTGAATGCCCGCGAGCACCTGCCCGATTTCCAGGTCGCCGTGGAGTTCCGTCAGCCGAGCTGGATGAGCGAGAGAAATGCTGAAACGACGCTCGGGTTTTTGCGAGAACATCAGATCGCGTACACCTCGGTAGACGAGCCGCAGGGCACGCGGGCCAGCGTTCCGCCAATCGCAGCCGCAACCACCGATCTCGCCGTGGTGCGGTTTCACGGCCGCCGGCAGGAAACCTGGGACCAGCCCGGCGTCGGGGTGGAAGAGCGCTTCAAGTATCTGTACTCGGAGGAGGAGCTCGATGGGTGGGTGCCAAAGATCGAATCTCTTCAACGGGAAACCAGGGAAGTGCACGTCCTGATGAACAACTGCTACGCCGACTACGGCGTAAGAAACGCCAAACAACTGGAGTTGCTCCTGCAGGGAAGCGGCGCTGCGGTGAATGGTCGCGGGTAGCGCTCCCGGTTCCGTGACCGCCGAGTCGCTGGTGAAAGACCTCGGCCGGCAGTGCGGATTCGGTCTGGTACGCATTGGCGGCGCCACCGTGCTCCACGCCCAAAGGCTGCGCTATCTGGCCTGGATTGCTGACGGCCGGCAGGCGGAAATGCGCTGGATCGATCGGGATTGGGCACTCGCTGCTTCGGCGCCCCAGTCCCGTGTTCCGGATGCGCGGTCAGTGATCTCGGTCGCCCTTCCGTATTGGTCCGGCTCGCGGCCGCGGAGCGGACCGTCGCGCGGCCGAATCGCGCGGTACACCTGGGGCGAGGATTATCACCGGGTGCTGGGAGAGCGTCTTCAGGCGCTGTCCGCCCGACTCGAACAGGAATTGGGCGGCGAGCACGCCTGGTATGTGGACACCGGCCCGGCTATGGACAAAGCGCTGTCGGTACGCTCCGGGCTCGGATGGTACGGAAAGAACACAAACGTTCTGACGGAGCAGTATGGGTCCTTCGTGCTGCTCGGTGAGATTATCACCACGCTTCCTCTGGTTCCCGATCCGCCCCTGCAAAAGGATTGCGGCTCGTGCCGGCTATGCCTGCTGGCCTGTCCCACCGGCGCGCTCGGGCCGGAGTACAGTATCGACAGCAGAAAATGCATTTCCTACCTCACCATCGAGCATCGCGGACCGATTCCAGTAGAGTATCGACGCGCGATGGGCGACTGGGTCTTCGGTTGCGATATCTGTCAGGATGTTTGTCCTCCCACGATGCGGGCACACTTACCGGACGCGGGCGCTCGTCGGTCCTGGGCCCGAGAAGTCCGAGCGCACATTCAAGGGAATACCGGCAATCTTGAGTTTCATTCCGACGTCGCCGGGGATAGGTCCGAAGGCGCCGACAAGGATAATCCACTTTTCGCCTCCGGTACGCGGCCGGATGTCGATCTTATCTGGCTCCTGCAACTCACGCACGATGAATACCTGAAGGCATTTCGCCGATCGGCGATCCGCCGGGCGAAAGTCTGGATGCTGCGTCGAAACGCAGCTATAGCTCTGGGAAACGTTGGCGACGAGCGTGCCATCGAACCGCTATGCCAGACACTCGTGAGCGACGATCATCCTCTCGTTCGCGGACATGCGGCCTGGGCGTTGGGGCAGCTCGGAGTGCGTCTCCGGCTGTCGGCCCCGCTGGAGGCACTACGACGCGCACTCGGCAATGAGTCTGATCTCGAGGTTCAGCGTGAACTGGAAGCGGCGGTGCGTGAAGTCCAGCTCCCGGAGTAACGGTCAGCTACTCTCTTCACGCCACTGGCATTTGCCGTCCTTGCACACGTCGCATGGAGGGAAACGGACGTGAGCCTCCGTGGCCACCCAGACCTCGCCTGAGCCGGTGCAGCGATACGTCCCCGCACGTGGAACCAATTCACCCTTGTCGTACGTTTCATCCGATGCCGTCACTGGATCACTCCTTTCCGGGTTGTGCCGAGGCGCCGGCCAGATCGAGGACCAATGCAGCGATGGTTCCGACACCCGCTCCGGTGCCGCCGACTGGCTGATAGGGCGACGAGGTCGTGGAAAAGGCGGTTCCCGCGATGTCGAGATGCGCCCATTGCGGTCCGTCCACGAAGTCAGAGAGGAACGCCGTTGCGGTGAGTGCGCCGCCGGCCCGGCCCCCGGTATTCTTGATATCGGCTACTTCGCTGTCCATGGCACGACGGTACTCCTCAAATAACGGCATCTGCCAGGCTCGGTCGAAACCCGCGTCGCCGGCGCGGACCACTCTGGCCACCCACCCAGCAGGTTTGCCTGATGCCAGAGTTGCCGCGTATCCCAGAGCCACAACTGCCGCTCCCGTGAGGGTGGCGAAATCGACCACGTGAGTGGCACCTCGCTGACAGGCGAGTGACAGCACGTCGGCCAGAACTATTCGCCCCTCGGCATCGGTGTTCAGCACTTCGATAGTTTCGCCGTTCAATGCAGTCAGTACGTCTCCTGGCCGCATCGCCGCGCCTCCGGGCATGTTCTCGGTGGCGCCAATATAGCCGGTGACCGAAATGCCTTTGGGTGCTAGACGAGCGACTGCGACCATTCCTGCCAGTACGGCGGCGCCGCCACCCATGTCGCACTTCATCGTCTCCATACCTTCTGCGGTTTTTAGCGAGAGCCCGCCGGAATCGAAGGTGAGCCCCTTCCCCACCAATGCCAATCTGGTCTCCGCCTGGGGGTCGCCGTAGCGCAAGATGATGAGCCGGGGAGGCTGGGCGCTGCCGGCGGCGACGCCGAGTAATGCTCCCATGCCCAGTTCGCGCATGGCCGACTCGTCGAGCACTTCGCATTCGAGGTCGTTGGCGGCGGCCTGCTCGCGCGCCCGTTCGGCCATCGCCGTCGGCGTTAATTCGTTGGCCGGCAAGTTGACGAGATCGCGAGCGAGCGAGCTGGCTTCGCCGACGATCTGGCCGATCCGGGCGCCGTGGCGAATGTCCGCATCCCGGTCGGAAACGATGCTAAACGTCTCCACCCGGCGCTCCGGCCGATCTCGAGTTTTCTTGATTCCTGGATCGTAGGTTCCGCGGATGACTCCCTCAGTGACGGCTTGTCCAACCACGTTGGCGGGCAGTTCATCACGATCGACGACCCCCAGTCGACGCCAGCCGCGACTGGTGACGTATCTGGTGGCGGCCGAGGTGGCGCGCATGAGACGGAGTGAGTCGATGTCCTCCCGCTTGCCCAGGCCCACCAGAGCAAGAGATATCGATCCGGACACCGAATCGAGCAGAGTCATTTCGTATAACCCTCGCTTGACGGCCTTTTGCGCCAATGCCTGCTCCAGCCGCTCTCCCCCCAGCGAGATTATTTCCGGGCGTTCCTGTAGTTCGTCGCCCTCGGCGACGGTCAGCACAACGATCGATCCCGGCTCAAGGTCGCGGGTCGATCGCACCACGCGCACGTCAAGATTCTGCACCGGTGTCTCCTTCGAGTTGGATTGGGAAACAGAACAACTTTTCCTGAGATTCCGCTACCAGCGTCCCGTCCGATACCCCTGCCGAGCCGTCGGTGTCATCCGAATCCCTTCCCTGGCGCGCCGGGGATGTGATGACGCTGTCCGCCCTGTCGCCATCTCACTATATGATCAGCCTCCGAGATCGACCAACCGCGCCGTCTACTCGGCTGTCGGGCGAACCACATGAATGGACGGCAGATTTCGGAATCCCTCGTCGAAGTCGAGCCCGTAGCCCAGCACGAACGCATCCGGAATCGTAAAGCCGATGTAGTCGATGCTTACCGGAATTTGGCGTCCCGACGGCTTGTCCAGCAAGGTGCACAGGCGGAGTGACGCCGGGTTGTGCCCTTCGAGATGGCGCCGCAACCACTGTGCTGTCAGTCCGGTATCCACGATGTCCTCTACGAGAAGAACGTCGGTGCCTCCTATAGGCATGGAGATGTCGCTGTGCAGTGTTACCTCACCGGATGAACCCATGCCGCTGTAGGACGAGGCGCGCAAGAAGTCCACTCTGGTGTGTAACTCGATATGTTTGAGGAGGTCGATAGCGAAGAAACAGCCGCCCTTCAACACCACGATTACCGAGAGTGGTAGTCGACGATCGCGATAATCCTCATTGATGCGCATCGCGAGTTCACGGACCCGCCTGCCGATCTCGTCGGCAGTGATCAGCGGGTGTTCGAAATCAATCCTCTCGAGCACTCAGGCCACCACCAGAAAAAAGGTACTTCCGACCTCGGCGACCAGTGAATCCACGGTCCAGGCGCGCAGCGCATACTCGCCGGGAACCAGCGTTCGAGTGGT
Organism: uncultured Chloroflexia bacterium; assembly: GCA_963731225.1. Lineage (GTDB taxonomy): Bacteria > Chloroflexota > UBA5177 > UBA5177 > UBA5177 > CAVSUG01. The sequence goes on along the minus strand of CAVSUG010000002.1, from coordinate 353,278 downwards.
GGTATGAAAGACAAATGCACCACGGGCAGAAGCCTGGATGGTACCGATGGTGATCGGTTTTCGCTTGGTAAATACCGAGTAGGCCACGAGCAACAGTTTGACTCTCGGTACGAAACCGGCTCCGCGGACGGTCACTCCATCGCCGCCACTGTTGGGCACGATGCTGGCCGTGAGCCTTGCCGTCGATTTAACGAAATAGAGTGCCGTGGCGTATGGGACACCGGCGACACTGGCCGATAGTCGATATTTGCCGGGCGGGGTTGCGGGGATCTGGAACGAGGCGGCCAGCCGGCCATTCCCCCCGGCCCGGGCAGTGGTACTGAGGGAGGACGCCCGCGGCCCATAAATCCAGGTCAGTGTAACCGTGGCATTCGACGGAAAATTACCGCCGCGCACCCTGATTGTCTCGTTAACTGGAGGGCCGGAAGAAGGAGAGAGCCGGAGGTACGGACCCGATGGAGCTACAAAGCTGGTGGGCGTGGGTCGTGGCCGCGCCGGTTTCGGTCGCGGCGTGGGCCGCGGTGTAACATCCACGGCGAAGGCGACGCTAACCGTGGCCGTTGGTGGGGGAGGTGTGCGGACAGGATGAACCGGAGGGGTAGCAACGGTGCGCGCGCATCCCGCCACGAGCAGGATTCCGGCGGCGCCCGCGAGCAGGCCGCCACGCTTAACGACCGAAGCGCATCGCCTCATGACATCCTCCTCCGTTTCAATGATATCCTGCGGGTGTAGGCAGGAACGGGGCCAGGTGGCCCTTTTTCTAGCCAGGACAACGTAATGGGAGGCGGCCATGCAGCATCTGGCAACGCGCATGAGTCATTTGGGCACGGAGACTGCATTCGAGGTGCTGGCGCGGGCCAGGGCATTGGAACGTCAGGGAAAGGACGTTATCCACCTGGAGATTGGTGAGCCCGACTTCGATACTCCGCGCAACATCGTGGAAGCGGGCATGCGTGCGCTCTCCGAGGGATTTACGCACTATACGCCGTCCGCCGGCATCGACGACCTGCGCGCGGCAATCGCCGCCGATCAATCAAGTCGCAAGGGCATCACGGCGACCGCGGCCAACGTCGTCGTCACGCCCGGCGGTAAACCCATCATGTTCTATCTCATGCTCGCGCTCCTCGACGAGGGCGACGAGGTGATCTACCCCAATCCGGGGTTCCCCATCTACGAGTCCATGATCGAATTTACCGGCGCTCGGCCGGTGCCGATCGGATTTATTGAAGATGATTCCGGCATTCGTTGGGATGTGGACCGCCTGCTCGACGTTGTGGGCCCGAGGACCAAACTTATCATCGTCAATAGTCCGTCCAATCCGGTTGGCTGCGTCATACCGCCCGAAGACCTCGCTCGAATTGCCCGAGCGGCGATCGAGCACGATTGCTTCGTGATGAGCGATGAGATCTACTCCCGCATCCTCTACGACGTGCCCTTCAGCTCGCTGGCCACACTTCCGGGTATGGCTGAGCGCACCTGCATCCTCGATGGCTTCTCCAAGACGTACGCCATGACTGGCTGGCGTCTGGGCTTCGGCATCATGCCGGAAGCTCTGGTGGAACGTGTGGCTCGGCTTGCCACCAACTGTAATTCATGCACCGCGACGTTTACCCAGATAGCCGGGGTGGAAGCGCTCACCGGACCGCAAGACTCGGTCGATAGTATGGTGACCGAATTCCGCCGCCGGCGTGATCTGGTGGTTCAGCGCCTCAACGACATTCAGGGAGTGCACTGTGCGATGCCTGAGGGGGCCTTCTATGCATTTCCCAATATCTCCCGCACCGGGTTGTCGTCTCGCGACGCTGCCGATCGCCTGCTCTACGAAGCCAACGTTGCCGTTCTGTCCGGAACTTCCTTCGGCGCCAACGGCGAGGGACATCTTCGGATTTCATACGCTAACTCGCTGGACAACCTCGACCGCGCTCTCTACCGGATGAAAGAGACATTGGAAAGCTCGGTCGCCGCGAGCTGATTGGTGGACTCGTCGGGTGCCGGTGCGGCATAATTGCCAGTCATGTCCTCAAATGCACTCCGCCGGCGATCCACCTTTCGAGCCATAAACGGGCATAAGAAGGACAAGCCCCGCCCTCTGCTGCGCATAATCCTGGTGCTGGTCGTAACCTTCATGATGTTGACGTCCGGTGCCAGTGCAGCCACGTTGCTGTTTTACGGTGAGAGCCTGCCGACAGTCAAAGACTTCAAGGGCCAGTTCCAGTTTCAGAACACCCGGATTCTGGACCGGTATGGACACGTCATGTATAACCTTGCCGATCTCACCAAGAGCCATGGGCGTCGTGTCGTAAAGCCGTTGATCACTCCCGGTGCAACGACGGCGTACTACAAGCAACATGGCGAAGACTGGTTGGTTGGTGAGGGCGGATCGGGCATTCCAGTGGCGCTGCAAGACGCCACTATCGCCACGGAAGATTCGACGTTTTACGACAATCCTGGTTTCGATCCCGGAAGTATTGCTCGTGCCGCCTACGACGACTTCACCAAGGGCCACGTGGTTTCCGGCGCCAGCACGATCACTCAGCAGTTGATCAAGGAATATCTCCTCGGCGGCGCCACGGCGTCACAAACGCTGTCACGCAAACTGGAGGAGATTGTGCTGGCCTGGCAATTGACTCAGAAGTATCCCAAATCCAAGATTCTTTGGTACTACCTGAATAGCGTCCCCTACGGCAATCTATCGGTTGGTGCCCAGGCGGCGGCCCAAACTTACTTTCACAAAGACGTCTGGATGTTAGACCCGGCGCAGTGCGCGTTCCTCGCCGGACTGCCGGAAGCGCCGAGCACCTATAACCCCGTCAATAATCTTCCCGCCGCCTTGAGCCGGATGCACTACGTATTGCATCTGATGTACATCCATGGCTATCTCGTGGATGCCAAAGGGCACCCCGATCCGTCTCTGGTGACGCAATATGAGCACGAGGCGACGACCTGGAAAAAGTTCGAACCGCCGCAAACACACACCAAGTATCCGCACTTCGTGCAATACGTGATCCAGCAACTTCAGCAGCTTCAGCACACCGACCCGAGTCTGAACGGCAAACTCTACAAGGGTCTCGACGTGTATACGACCCTTGATCCGCGTCTGCAGCAGCAAGCACAGGCCATCGTGACCAAGCAAGTAAACAGCCTCAACGGCTTGAACGTCACCGACGGTGCGCTGGTTTCAATCGATCTTCGCCGCGGTCCAGGCGGCTGCTACGGCTGCATTCGCGCCATGGTCGGCAGCGCTGACTATAACAACGCCGCCATCGCGGGACAGATCAACATGGCCAATAGTCCGCGCCAGCCAGGTTCATCATTCAAGCCATTCACCTACATTTACGCGTTCGAACACGGTCTGGGCCCGGCCACCGGCGTCGTCGATGGACCGATTGCCATTCCGGATACGGGGAACACGGAGGACGGTGGCGTCTATGCACCGACCGATTACGACAATACGTGGCATGGTGCCGTGGATCTTCGCATTGCCCTACAAAATTCGCTCAATGTCCCCGCAGTGAAGGTCGAGCAGTACGATGCGTCGGTCGGCGGCAGCATCTATAACACCGTTCGGGCGACGGCGATCAAGATGGGCTTCTCCAGTTTTGACTCCGACAATCCACAGTGCTGCGGATGGGCCTTGACTCTCGGCGGCATGGAACGCGGGGTCAGGCTGGTCGAGGAAACCGCGGCCTACGGAGCATTCGGTACGCTCGGGCACAAGGTGGCGCCGATCGCGATTCGACGCGTGGTAGATCGGACCTCGAACAAGGTGCTTTACGATTCGCAGAGTACGCAAAATGCGGCATTCGCCAATCAGGTGGTTCCAGCGGCGGATGCGTACGTGATGACCAACGTTCTGTCGGATAACGATTCACGGTGCACCCCTATCGTCTGTGAATTCGGGACCAATAGTCCGCTCTACCTGGGCAGGCCAGCAGCGGCCAAGACGGGCACCACCAACGCCTATACCGATAACTGGACGGTGGGGTACACACCCGATCTGGTGACCGGCGTATGGGTTGGCAATGCCAATAACACTCCGATGGCGGTGGGCGTCACTGGGGTAACTGGTGCGGCGCCAATCTGGCATGATTACATGCTGGCTGCTTTGCAGACCCTCAATCTGCCGCCCAAGGACTTCCCGGAACCATCGGGCGGTGTCTACTCCGGCTCAACGTGCCGGGAGCCCACCAGTTACGGCGGGGCTGTCCTTTCGTCCTTCAATTACGATGTGTATTCGCCTACCATCCCCTGGTGTTCGATTGGCGACGGCGACACCTACGTGCCTTCAACATCCACCGATCAAACGCAACAGGCTCCGGTGTATACCGCACCGACCGCGGTCATCCAGCCAACGGCGGTCCCTCAGGCGACCGAAATCCTGCCGACAGCAGTCCCACTACCGCCAACGGAAGCACCGGTGGTGCAACCGACTGCGATTCCGGTGGTGCCTACAGCTCCGGTGCAAGCTCCGACTGAAGCACCTCCTCCCCCGCCCAGCACTCAATCGACGCCAGTCGGTGGCACGGGTCCGGCTCCGCCTTAAAGGTTGACAAGCGAATGGCGTCGGCGTACCGCTGACATTGACGTCGCTGGTGCCCTATCGTCCGTGAGCGAGTCTGGCGGCGAGAAGGGACGGAAGTCCGGCCCCCAGTATCTTCTCCTGGGTGGATATTACCGAATAAGCGACGCGGCGGAACTCGAAATATCCACGTTCCGAGTCCCATTGTGCGTACGCGGCGCGCGGATCCCCATCTCGAGGTTGCCCCACGCTACCCGGATTGAGAATATAACGCCGGCCCGGGTCTAAACGAAGTGGTTGGCCGGCTCCCGGCTGCCGCATCCGAACATATCCGCTCTCATCCAGCACGAAGATTCGCGGCACGTGAGTGTGTCCCACCAGGCAGACGGGCGAGCCGAAGAGCCGGAAACTGGACGCGGCCTGGTGTTCCGACTCCAGGTACTCCCAGACAGGATCACGTGGACTGGCATGCGCCAGCAACGCGGTTCCGGTATCAAGTAGAGGGTTGAGGGACCGCAGGAACGCTCGGTTGGCGGGTGTCAATTGCGCCGCGGTCCACCGTGCCGCTTCGGCGGCCAGGGAACTGAACGCGGACAGCTGGAGCTGCCCCAGGGCGACGAGATCGTGGTTTCCAGCCAGCGCCGTCAGGCGAGGTTGTGCCTGGAGGAGTTCGGTACACTCGTTCGGATTGGGGCCGTATCCGACCGCATCGCCTAAAAAGAGTACGGCATCAAAGTCGTCGGCGTCTTCGAGAACGCGCTGCATCGCCTCGAGATTGGCATGGATGTCGCTGAGAATGAGATATCGCACGCTGACCTCCGCCCGGCGACGTGACGGCTATACTACCACGGGTGGCTCGATTGGTCGCTGTGGGGGTGCGTGTTCTCCGGTGAGGGCCTCGGTCTTCAAAACCGTTGTGGGGGCGTTCAACACGTTCCCAGGTGGGTTCGACTCCCATGCACTCCCGCCACTGTTTTTGGCTTGCTTGTGCGGAAAACAGACCATGCCGGTCGCCTCACGCCCGCGCCGGCAGGTCATGTCGCCGGCGAACGGCAGGAAATATACCAACCCATATACCAACGCGGTCAGAGCGCCGCCTTTTCGCCGCCGAAAAGCGCGTCCATACGGTCGGCGGCCTCACGAGTCATCGACGGCATCAGGTGACTGTAGGTATTCATCGTGAGGCTAAACGTACTGTGTCCCGGCAGTTCCTGAACGACTTTGGGATGCCGGTCCGCGGAGATGGATCGAGGCCGCGGTGTGACGTAGATCGTGCACTCGGACCGCTGGTAGATTCGCCACTTGGAGCCGGCGCCCGAGCGATTCGCGCACGTTGCCGGAGTCGAGCCGCCCGCCCTGTGTATTGGTGATAATCAGGTCTTCGCCCACCGCCGGCCAATCGCGCTGTTCCATACGCTGACGGTCACGATGGACGCGCAGCGCCCTGACGACCAGCACGGGGAGGTCGATACGCCGGTTACTGCGGTGCGTTTTCACCGGACCGAACTGCAAACCTCTGCCGGCAATGCGTCGGAGCGTTCGCTGAATGGTCACCGTGCCTCCGTCGAAGTCGATGTCTCCCCACTTCAGCGCCACCGCTTCCCCGACGCGCATGCCAGTCAGAGGAAGGAGGAGCCAGAGGGCGTGAAGGCGGTCGTTTTCAGTGTGTGCGCCGAGCTGCTGCACCTGCTCAATGGTGAGGATCCGCATCTCCGTTCGCTCGGGCCGGGGCGCGCTGACGGCGTCGCAGGGATTGCGTAGGATCAGCTCTTCCTTCACCGCCTGCTCCAGTGCGGTATGAAGCACGGTATGTGCCTGCTGGACCGATCGTTTGGATAGTGCCTTCCCACTGATGCCGCGCTCCAGCAGGCGGGTGTAACTCTCGCGAATGTGCGCCGGCTTCAACTCGCCGATCATCAGGTGCCCGAGATGCGGTGCAATTCGCCGGATATTGAGGTCGTAGGATTCGGCGCTCCGTTCGCTCAGGCTGTCCCGTCTCGCCTTCAACCAGCCGGCGAGATAGGCGGACAGCTTCTGGTTCGATCCGGCGGTGATGCGCCCGGATTGGAAGTCGGCCAGATATCGCACCCGTTTTTCGCGGACGTCGCGCTGGGTCTCACCGTAGAACGCCTTGCGGGTGCCATCGGGCAACGTCACTCGCTGCCACCATTTCCCGTTGGCATGGCGGGTAATGCGCGTGCCGTCGCCGTTTCCCTGCTTACGCATGGAGTCCTCGTTTCACTATCCGCAAGGGCGCCGGCCACAGCAGCCGGCGCCCGATCGTTCGCTAACTTGCCCGCCTGGTCCCGGCGGGTCGTTCCTCGACGTCGCTGCCTAGCTCCTCGATGGCCGCTACGCCGACATTCACCGCATCCCGCAGTGCTCGGGCCTTGGCCCTGGTCTCGGCTAGCCGGATCAGGTGCGGAATCATCGGACGGGCCACACTCACCGGTGAAGCATCACCGATACCGACGTACCGGCCCCGTTCCGTCTCGACTTCCGCGGCGACGATCGCCGTCTGGCCGTTTTCCTCGCACGGAACCTGAATCAGCGTGGTTACGATCCGCTTGAGCCCCTGGCTGTGGGCCTCATCCAGCAGGCCGGCGTAGAGGCAAAATGGCTACATTGCGCCACAACGGCTCACGTTGAGCCTTGGCGATATGCCCGCCGGGTTTACTCAGACCGTTGCAAAGAGTTACTCGAACGCGATGGCTGACAAGTCAGACGGCGAGGCAGCCGGAACGTACACGAAACACGGGCGCATCATCGGATATGAGACGGATTTTAAGAAATCGGCGATACTCGGATTGCTCAATGTCCAGGACAACGTCTCGGTTTATCGCTCCGCAACCGGAGCGCACGGGAAATTCCAGCAGGTCGTTGCGCGTTCCCATCAAGCTTTCCAGGGGTCTAAATTCATACCCATGTCAGTTGGCCACATTGGCGATGAAGCTGTGGGATACGTCTACAAGAGGACAGTCAATCGGATTGACATTTCGGTATTCGCGGTCTTTTTCCGGCGGGGGAACTATGACGCCGGCGTGATTGGTGACGGAGTAACTGGCAGTGTTCAACCGGAACAGGTTGTGGCTTTGGCGCAGGTAATTGCCGGACGCATCCATGCCGGCTAACCCTGGGGTGGGCATCTCCGTACATGAATCCCAAGGCGCAGGTTTTAACGAGCTCTTAGTCCGAAGGGGTGGCCCCCAACCTGTAAACAGGGGCCGCTATCGAGATATACCGACTTTCCAGGAACAGGCGGTATTCATTGATAGGTAGATCGTGCCGCCAGAGTGTTCGTACTGGACACCATGTCCAGACGAGCCAGCCTTCGACATGATGTCTGTGACATCGCCCATAACATAGATGTCAAATCCGGGAATCTGGCACCGGGAATACCTATAGGTTATGCGCCAGTCGCTCGGGACCCGGAGCCTTACTGTGTTCGCGATACCGTCTCCACTCACGCTGAATCCTGGGCCGTTTAGGATTGGTGCACCGGAGTAGACGATGACGCTCCAAGAGCAAGCCGTATTCATGCTCAGATAGACGCGTCCACCGGCATGTACATACTCGGTGCCGCGGCCCGAGTTCCCATATGTAGAAAAGGTGTCAGTGGCCCCACCCATGACATAAATGTCAAAGCCCGGAATCTGACAGTGGTTGAAGGAGTACACGATCCTCCAGTCGCCCGGAGCCTTAAAACTTGAGGTATTGCTTATGCCGTTGCCTGATGCGTGCAAAAGCACCTGAGCCGCCGTCTGTCTCTCGAGATCGCTAGCCCGGGCCGAACCGTGGTGGGCGAGTAGTGCGCTGGCGAAAACGAGTGCCAGGGAGAATAAAGTGCGTTTCATTTTCAGAACCCTCTCTCTCGACCGATGGAGGTCGGTTCTTATTCGCAGGCTCATGACCTCAAACCGAGTACATAACGATGCCGAACCGAAGCTTCTTCACGTGCCTGCGCCCACAGTACACCCTACCCGGCGACTCGTCTACCCCGCTTGACAAGGATCGAGTGGCGTTACGCGGATTCACTTGCAAGTGGATTACGCGAAGTGCCGCTTTTCTCGCTGTTCAGAATGACGTGGGATAAGGCCGTTTATGGTGCGTCACACGCCGTACACCTCGGCAACTGAAATGCGGCGTGGCTGTCTCGTGATTGAACCGTGCCGGGAAGTGTCCGCATCTACGCCTGTCTGGCCCGCTAGACAGGTCCGTGAGGTCCCTTGTTTGGTCTTACCGTCCTCCCAAGTACACCAGTGTGATCACGAGGGAACCGGGCCAGGCGCAGGGGACGGCGGCGGGGATCGCCCCTTTTGCCTGTTACTGCGCACCACCGCATCCGGACATAGCCAGCGCGAAACATCGTGAAGGCACCAGGACCATGGCCGCCGTTCTGTGTGGCACGCGCCCGATTCCAGTCAGATTCGCTCTTCGGTCGGCGTATCGGCAAGTGATGCTAGCAGACAAAGGTTCAACGTTTGCATCCACGTCGTGTACTCAGTCAACGTGTGCAGTGGCTGCGTCATCGCAGTACGAAGCACTAGCCGCGTACGCGTTGACGAGCATCCGGTGCGGACATCCGTACAGTATGGCAGTCAGCGATGACTCCGCCAGAGGTCGTAGATGCGATTCTTTCCCAGTGCCTTCCCAGACATCCTCCGAAGCCAGATCGTTTGACGCCTCGATGCAGCGCACCTACAATGCGACAGCGCCCGGCGGCTTGGCGCAATCATGAGCATTACGCAGGAGGAATGTGTGAAACGACTGATCGTGCCTGCACTACTGGCCTTGGCGACTCTGGGAGTCGTTCATCCGAATAGTGCCCTGGCGTCCACGCGGACGCTTGGCCTGCCGAATCTGGCCGCCAGTGTAGGCATCGGAGTCCACTCCAATATCGTAGCGAGCCTTACCGGTGAGATCGTGGCCTTCGACGTCTACTGCACCGACGGCACAACCACCTGCGATTCCCCGCCATACACCAATTTTGGGGCGGCGCACGAAGGGGAGGTTGAGGCCGACTTCTACGGCACCGATCCGACGGCCAGTTATCCCTTCTCGTTCTCCGGAAACACACCGAATTTTCTGGCCGCTATTTGTGCACAGGGCTATATCGGTGCCAACGGAGATAGGCACGTTCAGGAACTCATCGCCGAGACGGGTACGAACGGCGCGCCAGGAGACCCCGGCACGATTACCGGTAAAGCAGTCCTGCTGCCGAGCGACACCCCAACCAACACTGCTGCCTACGCCGGCATGAACGTGGCCGGTTCGGATACGACCACGGGGGTGACGATCAACTATGTGAAGGGCAATCAGTACACCAACAATGTGACCGAGCAGATCATTGGCGGTAGCGGATTCCAGATCAGTCTCGACCGGAACGGTAGTCGACTTGGACGAGATAACAGACACTGAAACCACCTACCCTGGAAGCATGATCTGTTTCACCCATCACCCGACCACGGCGGTGGTCAGTGGGGAGCCGGAAGACGTGGGACTAAACGTGGTCTTCACTGGTCCGTAGACCAAAAACGAGTGGTGACAAGTCGGCGATCCTCTTTTCGGGTCGCCGGCTTGTCGTTTCCTATCGATACACTTTGCGTTCAAGCTGTTCGCGTCCATCGTGCAGCCACGGACCAGGTGAGGCGGACAGGGACCTGGCTTGCGGAAGCGGCATCGCAATTCACGCGAGTATGCCTACATGTCCGGTTGAGTCACCTTCAGCCGCTCTAACATCAGGACGAAGGGAAAAGGGATGGTGAAGCACGGAGCTGGTAATTTAGGCCTTATTGGCACACTCGCGCACCATCGGCGAGCTCGCATGGGCGACTGACGGAGAAGTTCTGTGCAGGTCCCACGCACTCATACGTGTGGTGGAAGGAGAAACCATGTCTGAGGTTGACAAGGAACTCGTTCGGCGTCACTTTGAGGAGATCTTCAACCGCAAGAACTTAGCTGCGTGCGACGACACCGTGGCCCAGGAGTACGTTGAGCATGCAGTCGCGCCATTTGGGCAGTCGGCACCCGGGAAAGTAGACGGCCCGATGCATATGCGTGCGACCGCAAAATGGTTGTCGACCCAATTCCCTGATCTGCATATGACGATCGAGGCTATCGTCGCGGAAGGGGATACGGTGGCAGTTCGCATTCTCTCAGAGGGCACGAACTTGGGCCCGCTCAATGGCGTTATGCCGCCGACGGGCAAGCGCTTCGCTTCGTATCAAACCCACTGGTTTCGGATTGAGGACGGCAAGTTGGTGGAGCATTGGGTCAACCGAGACGATCTTCCAACGATGCTGCAGCTCGGGGTCATTCAGCCTCCAGGCAGACCATCGGCCTAGACATTTCTTCATTGGGTACCTGGAGCCGGTTTCTTAGCTCGATCCTTATGTAGTACAGCAGGCTGACGCCTTAACACCGCAGTGAAGCTCCTGAGGCAGTAGAAGTGGTCGGGCGCGTTCACATGCCGCTAACAACAAGATCGATCGGATCGCGTGGCAGCATCTCGCCAAAGCAGAGCAATTCATGGTTCGAGTTCAATTCGGTTTACTAATTCGCCGGCAAGCAGATCGCTGACCATGGTCTCCAGGCCGCGACACGAGTACGCCGCGCACGAAATACCTGTTCCGTCAGTGCCGGTCTCGATGTGGGACAAGAACGGTTATGAAACGGTAAGAAACGATGAGAAACTGTAGATTCCGACCCAGTGCCACGCCTGATGTGACACCAGGATCGACTGGGGCGCGACGCGACGTACTCGTAGAATGCGGTAGGAGTGTCTCGTGATTAGGCCGTCTCCGGAAATATCCGAATTCTGTCTGGTCCGACCAAACAGGTCCGTGCCTTGTCAGCTGGTAGCCGAGGATGAGGAGACCGATATCGCGATTGCTGCCAGCTGGAATCGACGCCCGCACGCTCCGGCGCTGGAAACAGCAGCCTGCCTTTCAGGCCGCTGTACGGGGGCACATCACGAGCGTCTGCAGGAGCATCTCGAACGGTACGCCATTGCTCGCAAGGACCGGCGCCTGGCAGCCCTCCAGCAGCGCTGGGAGCAGCTGAAGCGGATCGTGCCCGAACGCGCCGGCGATCCGGCCATGGTGGACGTCCCCGGTGGATCAAACGGGACTCCTGGTTCGAACCTACGGGCGATCCCTGGCGGGGAACCGATCGCCGAGTACAAGTTCGATCGGGCGCTGGTCGCCGCTATGCTGGCAGCCGAGCGCCAGGCGGCGCAGGAGTCTGGGCACTCGAACGAGAAACCCTCGATGATGAGCCAGGCGGACATGCGGCGATGCGTGGCTATTTCATTTCAGATAACTCGTTTGCCGGCCCTCTCGATCGCCGCCTCGCTGCGACAGAGGGAGCCACGACACGCCCAGAGGATTGGCGCGTACTCTATCCACATTTGTCTGCTGAGCCTAGACATCCGTGTCGTCCCACTGCGCCCCCAGAGGAGCAGTGGCGTTCGATTGCATATATCTCGGAACACTGGCTGACGCTTCCCGGAAACTGTTCGGTGGTAGTTCGCGTCGATCGATCATCATCGCTGGGGCTCCGTACCCATATTGAAGCGCACGGGTTGGGTGGTGTACTCGCGCTTCAATTTGCTGCTGCCATGAGTCCCAGAAAGCGGCCTGTATCGATGTGATCGCTGCGGCATCCCCTATACGTCAACTGGGCGAGCGCCACGGCGTGATCGCCGGGCTTTGTGCCCAGTATGCAGTTCTGAGCCGGCAACCAAGGCTGAGCCGCGCGGCGACGATACGCTGAACACCGGCCCGAGCGCAGGCGGGCGAGTAAATATCGACCTCGATGAGAGACCGAATATACCAACCCGTATACCAACCGGCTCTCATGAGCCGATGTGTGAACGGGCATGCACAGTCTCTGGGGAGGCCCGGAAACCGTTGGAAAATTCCCTGCAAAAACATGAGCATGGGCGTGCACGGGTGTAACCCGTTTGGCGATCTTCAAAACCGTTGTGGGGGCGTTCAACTCGGCCCCAGTGGTTCGACTCCCATGCAGCTCCCGCCATTTCATCGACTTAACGGGGTGATTTACCCATCTTGTCGAAATTCGCGCTGAAATACTGCCAGGCGCTCGATCGGTGGGCTGGCGTCGAGCGGTTCATCACGCGTCTTCGGCACACCCGAAGTCCTCGCGGATGCGAGGCAGGGGCTCGGGCACCCCTTCCTGGGCATGCGCCCGCTGCAATGCCGAAAGCAAACGAGCAGCATTCGCGGGGGACCGGAGGAGATGGACCGTCTCTATTAGTCCTTCGTATTCCTCTGCGGAGACGAGCTTCACCGGTCTGGCATCGCGGCGAGTCACCCGGGTATTCCCTTCGATGGTTCCGTGCGCGCCTTCCAGAGGGCTCGAATCCCGGCCAGCAGCAAAAACAGCACCAGCAGGACGGGAGCTGCCCAGGGCAGCAGCGGCACCACGAATTTCGGTAAGCTCGCGGCCAGCGGCAACGCGATGATCAGAGGAAGGGCCACATAGATCGCGCTGCCGAGAAACAAGCCGGCGAGCGCACGCCAGAAAGATAGGCGCAAGAGCGCGACCACGACCATCGCGGCCACACTCGGCATCACGAACCCAAGCACCGCCGAAGTCCGGAACGCCCCAAAGCGTTCGACGTACTGCTGACCGGTATCGTAGCGGTCCCGAAACCGACCGACGAGTCGCCGTTGCATACCCGATGAGAGGAAATGAATGGGCACGAAGAAGATGAGTAAGTCGGTTATTACTGCTGCGGTATTGACCAGTACGAGCAACAGACTGGTGGCGCCGGCGCGCAGCCCGTAGGTAAAGGTCGACACCATGATGCCGGTCTCCTGCGTCAGTAGCGGCAGGTAGATGTGAGCGAAGATATCCTGAAGACTCACGCCTCGACCGATCTCAATCGAGCAATAGGAGTTCATCCGGCGCGCACATACTGGCCCCGTTCCACCAGTACGGTCGCCGTCTCGGGAAGGAAGACGTCGACTCTCGATCCAAATTTGATGAACCCGATATCCTCCCCGGCGGCAATGGTTACGCCGAGCGGGACGTACGAACAGATCCGCCGGGCGAGAAATCCGGCAATCTGCCGCACCAGGATCCGAACGCCGGGCGCATGATCGATCACGATCGAATTCCGCTCGTTAAGCAAGGAAGCTTTCGGGTTCAGCGCCACCAGGTAGCGCCCCGGATGATACCGCTGGTAGCTCACGCGTCCGCCAACCGGTGACCGCGTGAGATGCGGATCGAAGACGGAGAGAAACGTGGAGACGCGAATCCGACGGTCATTCAAGACCTCAGGTTCGTCCTCGGCTCCGATGTGAACGATTCGTCCGTAGGACGGAGCAGTCACCAACTCTGGGTCCGCCGGCGTGGTGCATCCCGGATGCCGAAAGAATTGAGCGATGAATGCCACCGCCGTCAGCGCGAGCATGGTCGAGGGTTGGACGATAGCCGTCACTCCGCGCCGGTGCATCGCCGGTTTGTTCCAACGCCGGCGGCGAGACCAGAGTATCCAGGCGAGTGCGAGAACTGAGGCCAGGGCTACCGGCAGGCGACCCTCACGATGGACATACGCTCCCCGATGGCGTACGCCGTCGACAATGTGTGTATCGACTCCGCGAGGCGCGGCTGGTGGTTCTACTGCCGGTTCCCGTGCCGGTGGTGGAAGACCTGTTCGATCCGCGGACCAAGCGGGCCCTGCAACATCAAGGTCAACATGGCAGGGAAGAACGCCTTATCCGGAAAGAGCAACACCGTTACGCCGACGGGGGCCCAGATTGCTCCCTGCGGTGTCTTCCAAACGCCGCCACCGGCATACTTGCTCAGCGTCATGTACGGGACGCCGCTGACCATCAGCAGGGAGGAGACGAGCACCAATCCAGTCGCGATCGGCTGGTAGGCGGCATGCCAGGAAATAGCCTGGGAGAAAATGACGAAGCTAGCGAGCAGGCAGCCGTTGGCGGTGCTGGTGAACCCGGTGAAGTACTCTCTGCTGCCGGTCTTGACCGTCAAGTTGTACCTGGCCAAACGCAGTGCCGCCGCCATCATGGGCAAGAACCCGAGTGCCATCCCAGGCGGGCCCCAGTGGTGAAAATAGGCCTGGTAACACAGGAGCGAGGGAGCGACGCCGAACGTCACCAGGTCCGAGAATGAATCGAGTTCGCCACCGAAGTTGCTTTCCACGCGCATGCGCCGGGCGATCGGACCGTCGAACGCGTCCAGCACGCCACCGGCGACGATCCACCACGCTGCCGCCGTGATCGATCCGCTCAACGTGGCGATTACTGACAGATAGCCACACAACATGTTTGAGAGCGTAAAACATGCCGGTAGAGAGAGTCGCAGGAACCATGGCGATACGCGAAACACGGGCAGCCTGGAGTCTCCTTTCCATACCTCCGAACGAGCGAGCGGCAACAGCGATCAACGCGGTTGATGTACTCACTATTATGCCTACTGTGCAGCCCTGAGTCACTGGCGTTATACCTGGCGTTATACAAAGTGACGTATGTTATGGAGGGAAGGGCTTCGGCGGCGAACAGGAAGGAAGAGAGATATGGTCAGAATTGACGGTGCCGGACGGGCGGCGATACGTGAGCGCCTCTTATTTTTTCGCCAATTCGTTACCTCTCCGCGATATCTTGGCTCGATCACGCCAAGTTCGAGGTTTCTGGTCGAGCGCCTGATCGGATTGGCGGATGTTGCCCAGGCATCGGAGCTCGTCGAATTGGGACCCGGCACCGGTCCGTTCACCGCCGGCCTGCTGGACAGGATGGCGCCTTCAGCGCGTCTCCTGTCAGTTGAGCGCGATCCGCAACTTGCCGATCACTTGCGAGCACGGTGTCGGGACGACCGGCTGATCGTTGTCACCGGCGACGCCCAGGATCTGCCAGGCCAGCTGCAGGAACATGGTTTTAGTGCTCAGGTTCCAATCATCGTTTCCGGCCTTCCATTCACATCTCTGCCGGAGACAGTTCGCGAGAGTATCTTGCGCGCAATCGTTGCTTCACTCGCGCCCGGCGGCGATTTTTTGCTCTACCAGTACAGTCCAGTGATGCGCGGACAACTTCGCCGGCATTTTCGTACCATTGAGTCATTCTGGGAAATCAGAAACATCCCACCAGCAATCTGTATGCGTTGCCGCGTCTGAACTGTTGCTACAGGCATGAATGAATCAAATCACAGCTCCCGTCCGGCAGACTCCAAGCTCCGTGCCTCTGACGCCGACCGTGAACGAATGGCAACACTGTTGCAGGACAACCATACCGAGGGCCGTCGAACCGGATGGCGAGAGGCCGAAAGCAACCAGCGGTACCTGCGCCGGGACGACTGAACCGGACCCGAAAGTACTGTCATGTCGGGTCTGAATTCGGCGTGGTGCCCGATCGGAACTCCAGCATCAGCGCTCCCTTTTCCGTTTGCCACGGCCCGTGGGGCATGCCTGGTGGACGGCAGGCGTACATGCCCGCGGAGAACGTCTCTCTCAGGGTGAGATCGGTCAAGTCGCCCTCGAGTATGAAAACTTCCTCCCAGTAGCTATGCACGCGCCGGCCAACGCTGCTGGTGTCGACGCCGGGATCGAACTTCAGCAGGCGAGTCCAGTCACCCGTGTCCGGGTCCACTGCCAGCAATCGGTTCCACATCCCCGCAATACCCCCCGGCTCGGGCATCCATGGACTTTGGGGATGGTGAAACTCCAGCTCCGGTTTGCTCATCTGCCTTCAGTTTAGCGTTCCGCCGAATAGCCAGACAGCCAGAATCGGGAGAGCGATCATCGTGACGGCGACCGCGGCGAATATCAGAATCTTCAGGCGCAGTGATAGCCGCGACGAGATCAGGTACAGTCCCACGAAGGGACTGAGCAACATGGCGAAGGAGAAAATATACACGAGCATTCGGCGAACCTCAAGTTACCCGATCCCGATCGCAAGGCGGCGGCTTGCCTCCTCCGGGAGTGGTCGGAGCCAATCGGTAGATGTCCACGTATTCGAAGGGGGCGTCGTTTTGGGGCGGATCAGAGTTCTCCGAACTGATCAGACTTTCGCCAATCGACAAGTTGCCGAGAGCGGAGAGGGTGACAACCTTCGGGCTTTCCCGCTCGATCGCATCCACCATGGGCGAGCCATGGTGTCGATCTACCACCGCATAGACGTAGCCGTGATGCTCGTAGGCAGCCAGGGATTGTCGATGGTAGGGCAATGACGGCGCCAGGCAGTACCTACCGGTGCCGCGCAGGTAGAACACCATTATTTCGTTTGTAGTCAGGCCTTTTCCTCCGGCGTGCGCCTCCAGGTAGCGGGCGGCAAGGGCGAATCCGGAGCGCTCCGCCGTCAGTCGCCAGGACATCACTCCCCCCAGGCTTCCGAGCACCAGAACGCAGGTCAACACGACGACGACAGAAAAGCGCCGGAGCGCACGGGCGACAACGATGACGGCCTGGGCGCAAAGTATAGAGGCGAAAGGGAGGGAAGCAACCAGGTTACGCGGCACCGCGAATGGCGCGAAGACATAGATCACGTAGGGAACCAACACCATCGACGCCGGAAGCAGCCAGGCATACGATCGGCGCCACATTGCAAGCGCGAGAGCGCCAACGAGCAGCAGCGATATCGGCCAGCCCTGACGCAGAATCCACCACTGGACGTAGAGCAACGGATTGAAGTGCAGGACCGATTGTTTTCCACCGTGGAGTTGATATGCTGCCTCCTGAAAATAGGAGCTGGTCTGCGCCGTCAGTTCACTATGGAACAGATTGATACCGTGTGACTGAACCACGAGGCCAAGAATTTCCCAGGCGACTGGAGCCAGAGAGAAGCCGACCACGCAGAGCGCCACCCGCAGGCCAAGAAGGCGCAGATCGGCGGGGGTGTATCCCCTGACTCGGAATCGAATCAGGATCCAGGTCCAGTCAAGAACGAGAAAGACGGCGGCGTAGACGGCAATTCGGTAATTTGCCGTGAACGCGAGGCCGAGAAGAGTGGCGCCAGCAAGGGCACCGACCGATGCCTGGAGCCGGGGCGACCACTGGTCTCGCTCCACCCATACCGCGGTAGACAGCCATACTGCTACCGCCAACAACAGAAGCAGGTTCGCATCGCTCTCCGAAAGCACCGATCGAGCGTAGATCACGTCGTACTCGGAAACGGCCAGGAAGAGCGCTCCCAGCAACGCGGTGCCGGGACCAAACAGCCGTCTGCCGATGACATAGGTCATGAGGACACCCGTGGTGCTTGCAGTCGCGTTCATAATCGTTGCGCTGTAGTCATGAACGCCTAACAGCAGATAGGAAACGCCAATGAGTAGCGCATGCGTCGGCTTGGCGGTGCCGACTGCCTTGCCGGCGGACAGATAGGGATGTCCGCCAGCGAGCGCCTGCAGCAGGACTTCGAGGCGGATTCCTTCCAGGGCGAACTTTCCTTCGTCCCAATACACCAGACCGCGTGCGGGTAGGTAGGCGAACCGCAGTACACCGGCTAGAGTGACGACAGCAATGAGCAGCGCCCACTCCACCAGGCGGAAGTCTCGCCGGTTCGCCATTTATGATCTCCGGCGGCGGTGAGCCTTCAATGCTCGGAACCCGGCGATGCTCGAACGTCCCAGCTGGAGACCGTGACGAACAGGGAGCATTTTTGACTCTCCAGCGGTTCGGGCGTAGTAACGCACTGGAACATCGGCCACGCCCAAATTACAGAGCGCGGCGCCCTGGAGCAGGTCAAAATCACCCCAGAGGTCATGACCTCCAAGTGACGGCCGGACCGCAGCTATGCGGCGCCAATTGTCTCGAGACAGCGCCTTGGTACCACAGAGGGTGTCGGTGACGCGGGTTTCGAGCAGCCAGGACATCATGCGCGCGAAGATACGGTTTCCGGCTCGGTTGAGCGGTTTCATTGCGCCCGCTTGCATCGGAAAAGTAAAGCGGGTGCCGTTCGCCAGGTCCGCCACACCTTCCGCGATCGCCAGGTAAAAGCGAGGGAGGTCCTCGGGCGCAACCGTCATGTCGGCATCGAGGATGATCAGGACTTCGCCGTCAGCGGCATCGAAGCCCTGAAACACCGCGCCGGCTTTGCCGCTGCCTGGACCTTGCTGCAGCAGTTTGATGTCGAGGTCTGGATACAACCGCGCCGCTTCGAGCACTCGAGAGGGCGTGCCATCGGTTGATGCGCCATCGACAAACATCAACTCGGTATGGGTACCCATCGACGGCAGCCGGCGAACCAGCGGCTCGACATTATCGGCCTCATTCCGGCAGGGGACGACGACAGTGCAGCTGAGAGCGGCTGCTGTCCGTGACGCGAAGCGAGCCCGCACTCGGATGCACTGCTGGATTACGTCAGACCGAATGGGTTCAAATCCAGCAAGGCGGAGAAGGTTGAACACGTCATCACGGCGCATCGTTTGGCTCCCCGACCTGGTGGCAGTCACGGTCAGAATACAATCCTGCTGTGCGTGCCTCGAGAGCGCACGAAGCGTCAGCCATGCGTCTGGGAGATCTTCGAGCGGCACGGTGAGAACGATTTCTCGATACTTGCCGATTCCGGACCTGACGAGTTCGCCGGATGCGTCAAGTGCCGACTGATCAACCCCGCTTCGCTCGAGGTTACCGACGAGCAACGTGCTTGCATCTCGAGTCGCAGAGCATCCGCTCGGCTCCGCGCCTAAATGCATCACTCCACCCCCACCGGAGATTCCGGAAGCACACTGGCGAGGCAGCGCCGAAGCATCTCATCCAGTCGGACCTTCGGGGTCCAGCCGAGGATCTGCGTCGCTTTGGAGATGTCCGGAATGCGTACCAGGACATCGTCGGGAAACGTCGGACCGTGGGTGAAGGTTAGCGGACTCGAGGGCCAGGTTCCCCGTAGTTTGTGGGAGAGCGCGAAGATTCGTTCGGCGAGCTCTATCATCGTTACCGGTTCGGGGTTGCCAACGTTGAAGTCCTGATTCTCGGTCGCCGGTGCGAAGGAAAAACTCGCAATTGCCTGGGCCACATCGTCGATCCAGGTAAAGCAGCGAACCTGACGTCCCGACCCGAGCACGAGCATGGGGTTCTGCTCCTCCACCACTATCCGCTGGATGAAGTCGGCGAAGACGTGGCTCACTCCCGGATCGTAGCCGGCCGCTTTCTCATGGGTTCCGATGATATTGAAAGGACGCCAGATGGTGTACGGGAGCTGATATTGCTTCGCAAACGCTCGCGACAGCCGTTCGCCGACGAGTTTAGACAACCCATAATCGGTATGTGGAGTGAGCATGTCCTCCAGATCATCTTCACGGGCAACGTCGCTCACTCGTTCATAGACCATGGAAGACGAGATGTACACCACCCGGCTTACATTGAACTCGAGGGCAGCGCGGAGAACCAGCCCGTGGAGCAGCGTGTCGCGCTGGAGAATGTCCGCTGGGTAGCGGTGAAACCCGGTCACTCCATAGATCTGGGCCGCCGCCTGAATGACTCCATCCACTCCGCGCACTGCTCTCCGCACGACTTCTGGGTCGGTGAGGTCACCCTCCAGAAACTCGATGCCGCTTGGTGGCGACTCCCGACCGTAGCGCATATAGTTGTCGATGCCCCGGACCTGGTGGCCGCATTCAATCAGTCGGGGAACGACTTCCCGCATGAGTGAGCCGCAAGCCCCAGTAACCAGGATCTTCATGGTAGTGATGAAATCCCCTTCCAATTATTCGATCGGCCCAGGGCCAGACATTCCATAGGTCGTAGACAAACACTTCGTCGCGACGGCGGCCGCAATGGACCATAGTCTCGTCTTCAGTCCAGGCGCACAGTTCAGGGTGGGCCGTCATGAGAATGAGCGCATCGCTACCGGCCAGGGCGCGCACATCGTTGTGCCCAGTCACCATTGGATCGTACACCGCCGTGACCGCGCCCTCACGATCCAAGAGATTGATCAGCGGCGTGCTCAACGTGTCCCGCACGTCATCGGTTCCTGCCTTGAAGGCGAGGCCAAGCACGGTAATACGTCGGTGCGCCAGGGAACCGAGGGAGGCGCGAAGATTATTGACGACGTGCAAGACGAGATTTTCGTTCGCCTTGAGCGCTGCGTGCGCGATCAGGCTCGACGTCGAGCTAAAGGCCAGCGCGGCGGTGTCCTTTCCCAGGCAAGGACCGCGGCTGGGTCCCGGCCGCGGTATGCCGCCACGGGGATAGGCGGCATTGGCTGCCTCGAGGATCGAAAACATATCGGCGCCGTACTGCTCGGCGCTGAGAGCGAACTCGTTGGCCAGCCCAAAGAGGGTATAGCGAAAGGTATTCAGAAATAGCTTTGCCAGTTCTGCCTCAACTGTCGATAGCCGGAGACACTGTTTCCCGCGACCCAGGGTCATAAAGAGCGCTGAAGCCCGAGCGGCCGTCTCGTCATCGTCGGCACCGATGATCTCCGGCAGGTCGTCGATGTCCCGAATGGCGTTACCTTGCATCAGGCGTTCCGGACAGAATGAAGGATAAAAGTCAATTCCCGGTATCCAGTCACGCCTGCTCGCTACGCCGGCGGCGATCACGTTACGGGTGAAAAGAGGTGCAACCGTGCTGCGCACGACCAGCGTCACGCCGCGTGTCAGCAATGGGCACAGTCGGTGTAGCACGTCGACATACTGGTCGAAGCGAAATGAGTAATCGGTGCCAAGCGGCGTACCCAGAGTCATGATCACGTAACTGGCCTCGGCGGCACGCTGGGGGAAGGCAGCATCGCCATACTCGATAGCAACGAACCGTGCATCCCCATGGGCGCTCTGGAGCAATTCGTCGCATCCAGGCTCGTGAAACGGCATCTTGCCGGTGCGTAGCACGGCGATTTTCGCTCGATCGACATCGACCAACGTGACGACGTGGCCGGTCGACCACAACTTCAGCGAGAGGGGTAAACCGACGTGGCCGGCCCCTACACAAAGAATGTTCAGCAGATTTCTCCTTTCCGGTCGTCGCGTGGCAATTGTAAACTGCGAGGTTGGGATGCGGGCCACGACCATTGCATTCCAACCGCGCCGGGTGGCATACGCTGGCGCGTCGCGTCTAACCATCGAGCGGACTTGCCATTTGACGTTACTCCAGCGCGCGATCAGGGCAGCGACTCTCATACCTCTGTGTTTACTTCCGTTTCTCCCCGCGGTCCGGTACCAGGTCGCGGGGGCCCAGGTCCCGGTAACCCATCAGATCCATTGGGACAGCCACAGTCTCACCATCGACGGCCGGCGAATCTTGCTCTACAGCGGCGAATTCCACTACTGGCGTCTCCCATCACCCGGCCAGTGGGAAGACAGGCTCGAGAAGATGAAGGCAGCCGGTCTGAACGCCGTTTCCATTTACTTTGATTGGCAGTACCATTCGCCGGCCCCCGGTGTCTACGATTTCACTGGAATCCGGGATATCAACCGGCTTCTCGACATAACAGATAAGTTAGGGCTATATGTCCTGGCCAGGGTCGGCCCCTACATGAACGCGGAAGCCGATGCTGGGGGACTGCCGGGATGGCTGCTCACCAAGGCGGTGTTTCCGCGATCTCAGAATTGGAACGGCTCGATCGCCGAGCCTGATTATTCGCCGCTGTACACTCAATATTCGAAGGAATGGCTGGATCATCTGCTGCCGATCATCGCCAAACACCAGGTCACGACCGGCGGTTCGGTGCTCATGGTGCAATTAGAGAACGAGTACGACCAGACCACAGGATCCGCGCAGTATATGCAGGATCTGATCCAGATTACTCACGACAACGGTATCGTCGTTCCGATTTTCCACAATGACTTCTACTTTCGCGGCGATTGGAGCAAGGTCGTCGATCTGTATGCGTTCGACAGTTACCCCTACGGTTTCTCCTGCTGTCACGACTGGGGCGATCTGCACTTTCATGGCGTTGACACCTGGGAAACGACGCTGCGAAATACCTTGAAGATCACCGATCCGATGTTCGTCTCCGAACTGCAAGGCGGTTCGTTCGATGGCTGGGGGGGTCAGGGTTACGACAAAGTGGCAGCCACGCTCGACGGCGATTGGTTGACCGCACTGGACGAGTCTGCCCTGGCCCAGGGCACCACGATTCTAAACACTTACATGTTTGTGGGAGGCACCTCCTGGGGCTACATGAGCGACCCGGATGTCTATACCTCCTATGACTACGGCGCACCTATCAGCGAGTCGGGGGACCTTCGTCCGGCGTACTACGCCGCCCACCGGCTGGCCATGTTTCTGCAGCAGTACGGACCCACCCTGGCGAACGCCGACGCCGCGCCGTCAATAGCAACCGCTACGAATTCGGCGGTCGTCACCCATGATCGTCTCGATAGTGTCTCCGGCCAGGCGTTCATCTTCCTCCGCCATGGCGACCCCGGGGCGGCGGTCCAGACGTCCGTTCGTCTGACGTTGCCGGGCCAGAATTATACGATTCCTCAAAAATCGGGTACGGCCATCACAATTCCCGGGCATGGCGCCGAGCTTCTCACCGCCAACGTTCAGACGGGCCCGTTGCGGCTCAATTACAGCACCTCGGAGGTGCTGACCGACGCATCAACCTCGCAGGGCAACTACCTGGTGCTCTACGGTCCGGCGGGGTCGTCGGGCGAGACCGACTTCCTGGCACCTGATGCTCCGACGACGATCATCCATGATGACGGCGTGCAAGTAACTAACACGGCGGGACAGATTCGCCTGAACTACGTCCATACCGCCGAACCGCGAAAGGTCACCATCCGGACGTCGGATGGACCGTTGCACCTGATTATCACCACGCCGGATGTGGCGTCACATTTCTGGTACACGCACGATCTTCTTATCAGTGGGCCCGACCTGGTGACCGACGGCGATAACGGCGCGCTCCGACTGCAGGACTCCGGAAGTGAGGCGACGCAGGTATACGGGGCTCCGAGCGACCATCCCCTTGAAATCGATGGTCAGGTCACCGCCACGCCGGATCCGGTCATGGGCGAGACGCTGCTGGGTGATCTGCATGGTCCTGCGAACGTTGCTCTGCCGGTTCTGGCAGACTGGCGTTTCGCCACCGAGTCCCCGGAGATCGAGCCGGGCTTCGACGATAGTGGCTGGCAAGTCGCCGACCGACCATCCTCGAACCCCAACCTCGGTGTGCCGTCGACGCTTCCAATGGATGACTATGGCTTCCACTACGGCTTCGTGTGGTATCGAGGACACTTCACCGCGACCGGGAGCGAGACCCAGTTCAGCATCGTTGCCCGCCAGAGCTATTCGGTCTATGTCAACGGGAGCTATCTCGGAAGCGGGGACGCCCCGATCACCGATCCTCCACACCTGTACGGCCAGCTCACGACATTTCTGATTCCCAGCTCACTCTTGCAGATCGGCAAGGACAACGTGATAGCAGTGCTGACCGAAAGCCTGGGTCACGACGAGGGATGGATCGCCGGCCCCGCTGCTCAGAGCCCACAGGGAATACTCTCCGCCAGCTTTGGCGACGCTTCGACGCCGATCGTCTGGCGAATTCAGGGTGATGAAGGCGGAGAATCGCCGTCGGATACGGTACGCGGCCTGCTGAATGCCAGCGGGCTTTACGGCGAGCGCGAGGGTTGGTACCTGCCCGCGTTCGACGATGGGAACTGGCAGGCGGTATCGCTGCCGGACAACTGGCGCCAGCGCAATGTCGTGAGCGCCGTCGGCTGGTATCGCACGCACTTTTCGCTCAATCTGCCGGCGAATTCGAGTGTTCCGGTTGGCCTTGTTCTGCCGCACGTCAGTGATAAGGCGGTGATCTGGCTCAACGGCTGGCTACTGGGACGCTATTGGGAACAGAAAGGACCACAGCACGAATTCTATCTGCCGGATGGCATTCTCAACCCACAGGGAGACAACGTGCTTGCCATTGCCGTTTGGAATCGTGGACATGTCGGCGGATTGACGTCGGTGCCCAGCCTGGCAGCCTACTCGGCCAGCAGCTATCATGTCCTCCAGGTGTCCAGTTTAACGACCACGAGTGAGTCCGGTTACTGGCACACGTCGGGCAATCGCATCGTCGACGACCGGGGATTGCCGGTGCGCATTGCCGCAGTCAACTGGTTCGGAATGGAAGACACCTTCTTCGTGCCGTCGGGATTGAATACCGAGACGTTGCAGTCGATCGTCGATCGGGTACGCGATTTAGGGTTTGACGCGATCCGGCTGCCGTTTTCCAATGAAATGGTCGAGACCAACCCGATCATCGAATTCGGAGTCGACGCCAATCCCGACCTGAAAGGTCTGCATGCGCTGGACATTATGGATCGGATCGTGGCGGCGGCAGGTAACGACGGATTGAAGGTTATCCTCGATGACCAGCGTTCGTCGGCAGGGACGCAGCCGGAGAAAAACGGTTTGTGGTACACCGCGAAGTACCCCGAGAGCGCGTGGATCAACGACTGGAAGGCGCTGGCGGCGCGATATGCCGGCGATCCAACGGTGGTCGGTGTCGATTTGCGGAATGAGCCTCACACCGGCCCGCCCGGGCCGTGGACCATCAAGGCGTACTTGCATCAAGGTTCGACCTGGGGCCCATATCGCGGCGTGGACAATCCACTGACCGATTGGCGTCTGGCCGCCGAGCGCGGTGGGGACGCCGTTCTCTCGGTGAACCCTCACCTGCTGATCTTCGTCGAGGGCCTTCAACTCTATCCCGATCCGACGCAGCCCAACGGGATCGACTCGTACTGGTGGGGTGGAATCCTCACGCCGGCAAAGCAATACCCGGTTCAGCTCGACGTCGCTCATCAACTGGTGTACTCCCCCCACGAGTATGGACCGCTGAAGTGGCAGATGCCGTTTTTTGGCGCTCACATGACCTATAAGAGTCTGGCGAAGGTCTGGCTGCAGCACTGGGACTTTCTGGAACGGTCCTCGTTCTCGGGCCAGGCTCCCATCTTCATCGGTGAGTTTGGGACCTGCGGTAACACCAAAACCTGTGTCACCGACGCCACCCCCGGCTCGCAGGGGCTCTGGTTCTCATACTTCGTGGAATTCCTGCGACGGCATCCCGAGATCGGGTGGTCGTATTGGGCACTGAATGGGACCAATCACACCGGCCAGCCAACTCCGCAATACATCCTTCGACCGAACTGGAAGAGCGTGCGGCTCCCGGCGTTGGTCCAGACGCTGCATGACATCGAGGTGGCGCCGTCGCCGTGAACTGGCATCTCCCCGCAGCGAGTTGAGCGTAACCGCGCCGGTGGGATCGGGTCTCTGTCGATGACGTTGTCATCGATACGGTGCGGCGCGTCTACCAGGACGGCGCCTCAACGTTCCGAAGGACCTCGGAGTGCGTCACTCGGCCGGTCGAATCAAGTTCGATCGAGACCACGTCTACCCTGAAGTCGTTCGGTTCCATCTCCTTCTCTTGCAAATAGCACTGGATGGCGTTTTCCAGGTGAGCAAACCGGCGTGGCGTGATCGATGCTTCCGGCCGACCATACCGGCTCGAGCGCCGACACTTGACTTCGACGAACACCAGGGTCTTGCCGTCCCAGGCAATGAGATCGATTTCTCCGCAACGGTACCTGACATTGCGGTCAACGATTCGATAGCCGAGGCGCGTCAGATGGCCAGCCGCCCACGCCTCACCAAACTGTCCGAGTGTCTTCACGATCGAGACGCAGCGATCGGTGCAAACGATTGTCGATGCAACCGGCATGGTCCCAGGGCGGCGAGTTGTTCCCGGTGGCGCGCGGTTCCATAGCCCTTATGGCGAGCGAAGTCGTAGCCGGGAAAGCGGGAGTCGCAATGCACCATCCAGCGGTCGCGGAAGACCTTGGCGACAATGGAGGCCGCGGCGATTGACAACGATAGGCTGTCACCGTGTGGTACTGCGGTCTGTGGCAAATCTAGCTCGGGCAGCCGAAAGTAGTCGAGAAGGAGTGCATCGGGAGGCGGTTTCAGCGCCGCCACCGATCTCATCAGGGCCCGGCGATTGGCCGCGGCAATCCCGTCGCGATCGATCGATTGATGGGTCGCCCAGCCGACCCCAACAGCAGCCATACCCAGTATCAGTTTCGCCAGGCGGAGCCGATCCGCGACCGCGAGCTGCTTCGAATCGCGGACATCACGAAGCAGCTCGAGCTGCCGGGCGTCTTCCGGGAGTATCACCGCAGCGGCCACGATCGGGCCGGCCCAACTGCCGCGTCCGACTTCATCGACTCCGGCGATGCGACGGTAGCCCTCGCGATGGAGTGCGTCTTCGGCCTCGAGAGTCGGAGGATTCGGCAGAGCCAACACAAAAAAAGTGTAGCGAGGCTCACGCCTCGCTACAAACTGATGGTCGGGCCGAGTGGCTTACCGCGTTCGCTTTTCCTTAATTCGGGTTGCCTTGCCGACGCGATCGCGCAGGTAATACAGACGCGCGCGACGTACGTCGCCACGGCGAACAACCTCGATCTTGTCGACGCGCGGGGAGTTCACCAGAAACGTTCTTTCCACGCCGATGCTGTGGGCGACACGCCGCACGGTGATGTTCTTGTCCGGACCGCTTCGGGCCACCTTGATCACGGTGCCCTCATAGACCTGAACGCGCTCCCGGGCCCCTTCTACCACCTTGGCATGTACCTTCACGGTGTCGCCGGGAAAAATATCGGGAAGATCGTCTTTCAGTTGCTGCTGGCGGATACTCTCGAGAATCAGGCCCATGGTCGCACTCTCCAAACAGAATGAAGAGGCGCAATGGCGCCTCTGTTGAACACTTGACGTATCAGCCAAGTGTACCATGTGTCGTTAGTGCCGCCAAAGCATCTTGACCGTTCGGGTTTGGGCAATTTTCGGGCCACATGGTAAATTGAGACCGGAGAGGGGCACCGGTTGTCTCCCCAGTCGCAATACAGTTCCGAACGCCGCCGACGAGGCGGCGTTGCGCTGATCGGAATAATTGGCGGGTACGTTGGACTCTGCATTGTGCTCGGATTGGCAATCGGATGGCTGCTGGATCGGGTGGCCCGAACCAGCCCACTATTTCTTATCACCGGAGTGCTAATCGGATTCGGCTTGAGCTTCTACCTGATCTATCGGCTGGCGATGGGAGAATTGGCGGAATGACTCGGTGGAACCTGTTCACTCGGGCGCGGGTAAATCCCCTGGTGCCGGTCGTCGTGCTGATCGCGGGTCTCGGTTACGCGGCGGCAAGTTCGCTACCGATCGGCACTGGGATCGCCGTTGGCGCGGTGTTGGCCTACGTGAATGGCATAGTGCTTTCCCGGCGGGTGGATGTGGCGTCCCTCACCGGTAATGTCGCCAGTGCCCTCATGGTCATGCAGGTTGGGCTCCTGATCACCCTTGGAATGGTCGCCGTGGTCACCATTATATTGATCAAAATCTCGCTGGCTATGGCGGTAGCCTGTGCCATCGGGTTCGCGGCCACGCATCTGGCGATACTGGCAACCTTCTATGTCACCCAGGCCCGAAACGAGCCGTTACCGACGGTCGGCCCGAAGGTGGAGACGAAAGCATGATGTTGTCGATTACGAGCCTCCTGGGCACCACTCTACCCATCGGTGAGCACAACATCCTGGGCAGTAAGAACAGTATGTTCAATCTGCATCTCGATACTGTCGCGTTGACTCTGGCGGTCAGTGCTATCCTGCTGGCCATCGGACTCTACATCCGGTCGACAGCGACATCAGGTCCGCCATCACGAATCCAGAATGCAGTCGAGGCAGTGATGCAATTTCTGGACAACATTATCGAGGAAAACCTCGGACGGGAGCCGGGGAGCATTGCGTCAATCGCGCTGACGCTGTTTTTCTTCATCTGGATTTCCAACATGCTTGGGCTGATACCAGTGCCGACGTATATCCATTCGCCGACATCGGACGTCAATGCCACCTTCGCGCTCGCGATTCTCGTTTTCATACTGTTGCATGTTCGGTACATCAGGAACAGCGGACTTAGCGCCTACAAGGGCCACTACTGGACGAGCAATCCACTGGTGGGGGTGGTCCTGAATCCCGTATCGGTGTTACTCGGCGTCATCAACGAGCTCTCGCGCCCACTCACGCTCTCCTTTCGTCTTTTCGGGAACATCCTGGCGGGAGAAGTACTGCTGGTGGTGTGGGCGTACCTGGCGGCTCCGTACGTCGGATTCGGTATTACCGTCTTCTGGAACGCGATCTTCGTCGCCTACGGTATTTTCGTGGGGACCATTCAGGCATTCATATTCACGGTACTCACGGTCGCCTACATGGCGATTGCGAGTGAACCGGCACACGGTCAATAAGGGAGGATGAGTTGGTCGAACTTTCGTTACTTGCCGCCACGCTCACTCAGGCTAAAGCGACTCTGGATGCAGGCGCCTACATCGGTGGTGGGCTGATGCTCAGTGGAGGAGCTATCGGCGCCGGTATCGGCGACGGGTTAGTTACCTCACAGTTAGTTGCTGGCCTGGCACGCCAGCCTGAAGCGCGCGGTCTGCTCACGACGTGGATGTTCATCGGCGTCGGCCTGATCGAGGCCTATGCCGTCATCGCGCTCGTGTTCGGACTCGTCGTGATGTTCACCAAGCCGTAGGATCATCATGCTTGGCCCCGTCAGTATCAGTCTGCCGACGCTCGTCGTCGAGCTTGTCATCTTCCTGCTCATGGTGTATGCCATGCAGACGCTGGTCTTCGCACCGATTCGGCAAAAATGGGCAGAACGCGAGCGATTGATCCAGGAAGGTTTGGCCGCGTCGACAGAGGGACGAGACGAAGCCGAGCATGCCCGCAGCGAAGTGCAACGCATTCTGCGTGATGCGCGGCGTGAAGCACAGGAACAGATCGATAAAGCGACGGCTGCCGGGAATCGAGTGCGCGACGAGGTGGTCCAGCGTGCCCAGACGGAATTTCGGCGTCAACTGGATGCTGCTCGAGATTCGATCGCCGCCGAGCGCGAGCGCTCTGCCGCCGCGCTCCGCGATCGAATCGTGGACATCGCCCTCGAGGCGGCGGCGACGGTCACCGGCGAAACGTACAATCAGCCGCGGGTGCGGGAGCTGGCCGCGGCTGTAGTCCAGGGGGAGGGCCTCGCCTAAATGACTCTTGCCGTTGACGTGCTTTCAGGAGAGTACTTTCTCTGGTGGGGCGCCCAATTAATTGCCATCGCCATCCTGGTGTGGGCGTTTCTGCGCTGGCGACCGGGGTTCCTGGGGGGAAAGACTATCGGTAACACATTGGGCGCCGCCCTGGATGCCCGTGAGAATCAGATTCGGGTGCAACTCGAAGCGGCGGAACGCAGCCGGCAAGAAGCCGCTCGGATCCAGGCCGAAGCGCGACAGGAAATCGAACAGGCTCGGGCCCAGGCAGCGGAGATAGTGCAGCGAACACAACAGACCAGCGAGTCGATCCAACGGGAAATCGAGGCGAGGGGCGAAGAAGAGGGCAAGAGAATCGTTGCCCAGGCAAAGGAAGAGATCGAATACGAACGACGGCAGGCGGAAATGGCGCTACGGCGTCGGGCTGCCGATATTGTCGTCGACGCCGCCGCCCAGATCATTGGACAAAACCTATCACCAGAGGCAGACCGGCGCATCGTTGCCGATTCACTGGCTAACTTTCGAGAGGTGTCATGAGGCATTCATCGGCGGCACGTCGGTATGCTCACGCGGCGTTTGATGTGGCTCGGCAAAACCATGATGTTGATCTCTGGCTTCGCGACCTGAAGTCGGCCGCCGAGGCCCTCGCGGATGTAACCGTGGCTCACTACTTCAAAGACCCAAACGTTCCCACCGAAGCGAAGTTGACGACGCTCGAACGTGTTTTTCCCGATGTGAGTACTCAGGTCGCCAATCTACTGCGCATGCTGGCGTTACGCGAACGTTTGCATTTACTCCCCGCCATCCACGAAGAATTCGAAAGCCTGGATCGAGAGGCACGCGGTGTGGTCGAGGCGGAGGCGACGGTAGCTCGTACCTTCGAGGATTCAGAGCGAGAGCAAATCGCTCGTCAACTGAGCAATGCCACCGGGAAAACAGTAGAGGTACAGATGAAGGTCGATCCAGCGATCCTGGGTGGAATTATCGTGCGGATCGGCGATCGGCTGATTGACGCCAGCGTATCGGGTCGCCTCGAGCGGCTACGCCAGGTTATGGCGGTTTGAGGAGGGTTGTATGGCCGTAGGGGCTGACCAAATTGAGGAACTGATCAGGAAACAAATTCAGGGGTTCACCGACACCGCCGCGACCACCAATGTGGGCACCGTGATCGATGTCGGCGATGGTATTGCTCATGTCTACGGACTGCAGGGCGCGCTGGCCAACGAGCTGGTAGAGTTTTCCGGCGTGACCGATACCAACACTGGCCAACCGGTCATGGGTATCGCCACCAACCTCGCCGAGGACACCGTCGGTGTCGTGGTGCTGGGACCGTACTCAGATATCACTGAGGGCACCCAGGTGCGCACGACGGGCGAAATTGTCCGGGTACCGGTGGGAAACGGCTTGCTCGGTCGGGTCGTCGACCCGCTCGGCCGTCCCATTGATGGCAAAGGCTCGGTGGACACGACTGCAACTCGCCCGGTCGAGACTCTGGCGCCCGGTGTCGTCGAAAGGTCCCCCGTAGACACGCCGGTGCAGACCGGGATCAAGGCGATTGATGCCATGATCCCAATCGGACGGGGCCAGCGCGAGTTGATACTCGGGGATCGTCAAACCGGCAAGTCAGCGATCGCCATCGACACGATCATCAACCAGAAGGGCCAGGACCTTCTCTGTATCTACGTCGCAATCGGACAGAAAGAATCGAAAATCGCCGGCATCGCGGCGACCCTCGAGCAGCACGGAGCCATGGAGTGGACAGTCATCGTGTCGGCCTCTGCCTTCCAATCGGCGGCATTGCAGTGGATCGCCCCGTATGCCGGCTGCGCCATGGGCGAAGAATGGATGTCCCAGGGAAAGGACGTCCTGATCGTGTACGACGATCTCTCCAAGCACGCCTGGGCGTACCGACAACTTTCCCTGCTTTTGCGCCGCCCGCCGGGACGTGAGGCGTATCCAGGCGACGTGTTTTATCTCCATTCGCGACTGCTCGAGCGCGCGGCCAAGTTGAACGAAGAAAATGGCGGTGGTTCGCTTACCGCCCTTCCGATCATCGAGACCCAGGCCGGGGATGTATCGGCCTATATCCCGACCAATGTCATTTCCATCACCGACGGCCAGATCTATCTGGAATCGGACCTGTTCTACTCCGGGGTGCGACCGGCAATCAACGTCGGGTTGTCGGTATCGCGCGTCGGCGGCGACGCCCAGACCAAGGCAATGAACTCCGTTTCCAAAGGCCTGCGCACCGACCTGGCACAGTACCGCGAGCTGGCGGCATTCGCGCAGTTCGGCTCGGACCTCGATCGATCAACGAGGTCGCGACTGGAACGCGGCCAGAGATCGACCGAGGTGCTGAAACAGGCAGAAAATCAGCCACTGTCTCTGGCTCAAGAAGTGGAGATTCTCTTCGCCCTCAGTCGCGGAAAGCTCGATGACGTGCCGGTGGATCGAGTCCAGGAGTTCGAAGCCTCATTTCATCAATTCATGGCCTCGAGCCACGGCGAACTCAATGCGGCGATTGTGCGCGAGGGGAAGCTGACCGATGAGATCCAGCAGCAACTCACCGACGCGATCGACGAATTCAAGCAATCAACGCAATTCAGCGAGCCGGTCCAGAGCCGAATGGGGTAGGACCGCTCGGGAGGTCAACTCAGCCAGGAGCGTCGCTCGACGGACCGCCGGGCAAGAGTTACACCAGGGAGACTAGCAGATGGCATCACGGCGTGAAATACGGCGTCGGATCCGGAGTGTAAAGAACACCGCGCAGATCACGAAGGCGCTGCAGATGGTAGCGGCCTCCCGGATGCGTCGGGCGCAACAACGCGTCACTGCGACCAGGCCATACGCGCAACATATCAGGAGCATCGTTGCCGACGTGGCTGGTCGTTCCGGCGCGGAGGACCATCCCCTGCTCGTCTCGCGTGCCATCAAGACGGCCGAAGTGATTGCCGTCTCTCCGGACCGGGGTCTCGCCGGCGGATTGGTCACGAATCTCAATCGCGAGGTCGTGCGCGTTATTCAGCGCGACGGTCATCCCATGCGAATCGTGGCCGTGGGACGCAAGTCACGCGACTTTGCGCGACGTTCTCAAATGAACCTGGTTGCCGAGTTCACCCAAATGGGCGATCATCCTGCTGCCAACGAGATCAGTCCGATCGCTCGCGAAGTGCTGGACGATTTCGAGTCGGAGAAATGTGACATCGTGTACCTGGTGTACACCGAATTCATCAGCACCCTGCGTCAGCGGCCGAAAGTAGTGCAGCTACTGCCGGTGATTCCGCCGGAGGGTGAACCAGAGCATGCCGTCGCCGGTCCCTGGGACTACGAGCCTGACAATCCGCAGGCCGTGCTCTCGAGCCTGTTGCCGCGGTATGTCGAATTCACCGTGTATCAGGCCGTGTTAGAGTCCATTGCGAGCTTCCACAGCGCTCAGATGATTGCGATGAGCAATGCCACCGACAATGCTAATGAACTCGTGGACGAACTCACATTGCTGTCCAATAAGGCACGGCAAGCCGATATTACCAAAGAAATCGCCGAAATCAGTGGGGCGGCGGAAGCTATTCGAACAGGCTAGTCGCAAGTATACGCGACAGCGAGAGAAGCGGAGGAAACAATGGTGGATGCGACTGCGGTGGCAGAGACCCAGGATGTTGCTCGGAGCGGCCGGATCGTCGCCATTACCGGTCCGGTAGTAGACGTCGAATTTGAAGAGGGCGAGACGCCGGACATTTTTACAGCACTCGAGGTCGTTCGTCCGGAGGGTGCATCGGCACACGGAGATGGCGGTCACACTGGCCGCATCGTTCTGGAAGTCGAGCAATCGTTGGGCAATAACACGGTGCGCACGGTCTCGATGTCTCCTACCGAAGGACTCTCGCGTGGCCTGCAAGTTCGCAACACGGGCCGGCCCATCGATGTCCCGGTCGGAGAAGTCGTCCTGGGACGCGTCTTCAATGTCATTGGCGATCCGATAGACAATCTTGGCCCGGTACACGCCGAACAGCGGTTGCCGATACATCGCGAGCCACCCCCGTTCGAAGAGCTAGTCACGACGCCTCAAGTGCTCGAAACCGGAATCAAGGTCATCGATCTGATTGCGCCATTTGCTCGCGGTGGAAAAGTCGGCGTGTTCGGTGGCGCCGGCACGGGCAAGACCGTCATCATTCAGGAACTCATTCGAAATATCGCTGCCGAGCATGGGGGCTTCTCGGTATTCGCCGGGGTCGGCGAACGCACCCGAGAGGGCAACGACCTGTGGCTGCAGATGAAAGAGTCGGGTGTTCTGGAGAAGACCGCATTCGTTTTCGGTCAGATGAACGAACCGCCGGGCGCGCGAATGCGGGTTGGGCTGTCGGGACTGACCATGGCGGAATATTTCCGCGATGTCGAAGGCCGGGATGTACTTCTCTTCATCGATAATATTTTCCGATTCGCCCAAGCGGCGTCGGAAGTATCAGTCCTTCTCGGCCGCATGCCGTCCGCAGTGGGGTACCAGCCGACGCTGGGAACCGATATGGGCGAGCTCGAGGAGCGTATCACTTCGACCACCAAGGGCTCGGTGACGTCATTCCAGGCGGTGTACGTGCCCGCCGATGACTACACCGATCCGGCCCCGGCCACCGTCTTTGCCCACCTGGACTCGACGCTGGCGCTGGAACGCTCGATCGTCGAGAAGGGGATTTACCCCGCAATCGACCCGCTGGCTTCGACGTCCAACCTGATGGATCCTCGCATCGTGGGCCAGGAGCATTACGATGTGGCTCGCGGCGTGCAACGGGTACTTCAGCGCTATCGAGAACTGCAGGACATCATTGCCATTCTGGGCATCGACGAGTTGAGTGACGAAGACAAACTGACGGTCGCTAGAGCCCGTAAGATCGAGCGATTCCTCTCCCAGCCGTTCTTTGTCGGTGAGCGGTTCATTGGCATACCCGGGCAGTACGTGCCGGTGCGCGATACCGTACGCAGCTTCAAGGAGATTCTGGACGGCAAGGCAGATGATCTATCTGAAGCGGCATTCCTCTATACCGGCACTATCGAGGGAGCACGCGAGCAGGAACAGCGCCAGCAGCAGGACAGCTGAGGAACTATCGGATGGCAACAATCCGGCTGGAAGTCGTCACACCCGAGCGCACCGTCCTGGAAGATGATGCCGATATCGTCATCGCCCGTGGAGCGGAGGGTGATCTTGGTATCTTGCACGGGCACGAACCGCTGATTACCCCGCTCGTCACCGGCGAGCTGATGTATCGAGCCGATGGCGAGGAGCACCATCTCGCGGTCGCGGGTGGATTCCTGGAGGTAACGCCCGACAAGGTGGTAGTGCTGGCCGATGTCGCCGAGCGGTCGGAAGAGATCGATCGTGAACGGGCGGAGGCCGCTCGGGCGCGTGCTGAGGAGGTGTTGCAGGAGAATCGAGGCACCCAACTGGAAGCGAGCGCCGCCGCCGAGCTGCAAAAGGCTCTCTTGCGACTTCGGGTTGCCGGTCGACGCCGGCACGAACGCGCTGGACCTCGGATGGAGGCCTGACCTGGCGAAGCAGATCGGTATCGATCTGGGCACGGTAAATGTCCTCGTCTATGTCCGCGGTCGTGGAATCGTGCTCAATGAACCATCCGTTGTGGCCGTCACCGAGGACAACAAGATCGTGGCCGTCGGCGACGAAGCCCGCCAGATGCTGGGCAAGGCACCGGCAAGCATCACGGTAGTACGACCGATGCGCGACGGCGTGATCGCCGACTATGTTCGCACCGAAGGAATGCTTCGTTACTTCATCCGCCGCGTCACCGGATCGGTGGCTCTCTTCCGGCCGGAAGTTATGATCAGTATTCCAGCCGGGATCACCAGCGTGGAGAAGCGGGCGGTCCACGATGCCGCCGTCCAGGCCGGAGCCAAGCGCGCATTCCTCATTGAGGAGCCGATCGCGGCCGCAATCGGGGCCAACGTGCCGATTGCAGGTCCCACCGGCAATATGATCGTTGACATTGGCGGCGGGACGACCGAGGTCGCTGTTATCAGTCTGAACGATATCGTTATCCACCGGACGGTGCGGATGGGTGGCATGAAGATCGATGAAGTCATTGCCAACCACATTAAGCGCAAGTATGGCCTGATGGTCGGCGATGCCACGGCGGAAGATGTGAAGATGCAGGTTGGCAGCGCGCTCCCGATGGATGAGGAGTTGTGCATGGAAGTTCGTGGCCGCGACCAGGTCACCGGACTTCCGAAGTCGCTGCCCATCCGGACCAACGAGATCGTCGAGGCGATCGCCGAGCCGCTGGCAGCCGTGGTCGACGCGGTTCGGGCCGTCCTGGAGGAAACGCCGCCGGAGCTGGCGTCGGACATCATGGACCGCGGAATAGTAATGACCGGCGGCGGATCGCTGCTACGGAATATCGATCAACTCCTGACCAGAGTGACCGAAGTGCCCTGCCATGTCGCCGAGTTTCCGCTGTACTGCGTCGCGGTCGGCACCGGCAAAGCACTGGAGAACTATCACATCATGAAGC
Source organism: uncultured Chloroflexia bacterium (assembly GCA_963731225.1). Taxonomy (GTDB): domain Bacteria; phylum Chloroflexota; class UBA5177; order UBA5177; family UBA5177; genus CAVSUG01. The sequence goes on along the minus strand of CAVSUG010000002.1, from coordinate 317,240 downwards.
GCCATCTCGCCTGAGGCGACCACCCTGCCGACGGCGTCATCCTTCGAACACGGCTACTCAACCGCCCCCCGCGAGATGAACTTTTTCATACGCCGCTCCACCGTACGTCGCTCCAGGAGCACTCGTCGACCGCAGGTGGAGCAGCGCAAACCGATATCGGCTCCCAGTCGAACGACCTCCCAAATGTATCCGCCGCAGGGATGTGGTTTACGCATGTGCACGATATCGCCGAGGCGAAAATCAACGATGTCTGAGTGCATCTGCCATCTGCTGCCGGTAGGACTGTGCTTGGTCGGCGGCGGCCGACGCATAGTCTGTTCCGTTGGATGCGTAGATGATGTCACGCGACACCGCGATCAAGGCGTTGCCTCCCACGTCGTTGCCGGCAAGGCCGATGGTTTCTTCCATCTTCGCTCCCTGTGCGCCTACACCGGGCACCAGAAGCACCAGGTCTGGACTGACTGACCGGACGGCTCGAAGCGCGGCCGGGTAGGTGGCCGCGACCACGAGGCCCAGATCGGCGCGGCTTGATTGCGCCAGCGTCTGGTGCGCAACCTCGAGATACAGTGGCCTCCCGCCGGTGTCGAGCTCTTGAAGTGCTGCCGACCCGGGGTTGCTGGTCCGGCACAGAATGAACAGACAGCGATCGTGATATCCCATGAACGGCTGCAATGCGTCCCAACCCAGATATGGACTGAGCGTCACCGCATCGAACGAGAGTTGATCGAATATGGCGTGCGCGTACGCCTCTGAGGTGGATCCGATGTCTCCTCGCTTGGCATCGGCGATAACGGGAACGTCAGTTGCGATCAGATCGCGCACCGCCTTGAGGGTACTCCAACCGGCAGGCCCCAGAGCTTCAAAGAAGGCGAAATTGATCTTGAATGCGGTAGCAAACGGACTGGTGGCTTCGACGATGTCGCGGCAGAAAGTGATCAGGCCCTGAGGCGAGGCGGGAACTGTGGCGGGCAGACGGTCAATGCGCGGATCCAGACCAACACAGAGCCAGCCACCGGTTTGTTGGGCGCGAGTGGACACCCTGTGCGAGAATGACAACATTTTACTTTCCTTGCCTCGATCAGTTACCATAATCGTGAGTGACCACCCCTGACCCTCTTTCAGTGTGCCGCGAATGCTGCGCGGCTACGCCCTCGGAGATACTCGACGCGTTAGCGTCGTCATGGTATCGTTGAGGTTTGCGTCTTTTTCGGCACTTGCTCCTCGGCAAGTGCCAATACTCGTTTGTTATTATCCCATCTTCGTTTGCCCCGAAGGAGTCTGAATGGCCGTAGAGATTTCTGGAGACCGTCGCCGCTCATTTGCTCGATTCGATGAGGTTCTGCAATTGCCGAATCTCATTCAGATGCAACTCGATTCATTTCGCTGGTTTCAGGAAGAGGGGATCCGCGAGCTCTTTGAGGAAATTTCGCCGATTACCGACTTTGCGGGCAAGATGTCGCTTGAGTTTATCGTGCCCGAGCAACCCTTTGGTCGCCCGAAATATTCACAGGCGGATTGCCGCCTCCGTGACATGACCTATTCGGCGCCGCTCACGGTGAAGGCTCGGCTAGTCAAAAAGGTGACCGCCGAAGGGGAGCCTCTCGGTGAGATCACCGAGCAAGAAGTTTTCATGGGCGACTTTCCACTTATGACCGATCAGGGCACTTGCATTATCAACGGGGCCGAGCGTGTCGTTGTCAGCCAGCTGGTGCGTTCGCCGGGCGTCTACTTCACCATGGAAGAGGACGCCAATACCGGTCGGGGACTTTGGGGAGCAAAACTCATCCCCAACCGCGGTGCCTGGCTCGAATTCGAAACCAGCACGCGTGACGTTCTGACCGTCAAGGTCGACCGGAAGCGCAAGATTCCGGTCACAACCCTGCTGCGCGCTGTGGGTTTCGGAACCGACGAAGATCTGGAGGCCCTGTTCGCCGACGTCGATACCGATCCCGATCATCGGTACTTGCAGAGCACGATTGAGCGCGATCCCACGCATAACCAGGATGAAGGTCTGGTCGAGATGTACAAGAAGCTGCGACCGGGCGATCCGCCTACCCTGGAGAACGCACGCAGCCTGATCAATTCGCTCTTCTTCAACGATCGTCGCTACAGCCTGAATCGCGTCGGTCGGTACAAATTGAACAAGCGCCTGGGCATCAAGGAACCGACTGGTCCCCAGATCCTTACCAGGGATGACCTGGCTCGAATCATCAAAGAGATGATCCGGGCAAATAACGGTAATGGCAAGCGGGACGATATCGACCATCTGGGCAATCGCCGCGTCCGTGCCGTTGGGGAACTGCTCCAAAATCAGTTCCGCATCGGGCTCCTGCGCATGGAGCGCGTGGTTAAAGAACGGATGACGATCCAGGACGTGGAGTCTGCCAAGCCGAACGCACTGATTAATATTCGCCCGGTGGTCGCCGCCATGAAGGAGTTCTTTGGCGGGAGCCAGCTCTCGCAGTTCATGGATCAAACCAATCCGCTGGCTGAATTGACCCACAAGCGCCGTCTCAGCGCTCTCGGACCGGGAGGCCTTTCCCGGGAGCGAGCCGGCTTCGACGTGCGCGACGTGCACCATTCCCACTACGGGCGAATCTGTCCGATTGAGACGCCCGAGGGCCCCAACATCGGGCTGATCGGGTCGCTGGCGACGTACGCGCGCACCAATGCCTATGGATTCATCGAGACCCCATATCGCAAGGTGTTCAAAGAATTGCCGGTCGTGTCCGACCATCTGGTGGGGCGCTCGCTCCGGGAGGAGTTCACCCTCCCCTCGGGTGAAGTGATTCCGGCCGGAACCAGGGTCGATGATGACCTCGCGGCCACTTTGCGGGCGTCGGGAGTGACCAGCGTCCCCATCAAGCCGTTTGCTGCCGCCGCCGACACCCAGTACCTGACTGCTGATGAGGAGGAGGATTTCTCCATTGCACAGGCAAACGCGCGGCTCAACGAGTTCGACGAGTTCATCGAAGAACGGGTCTCCGTTCGTTACGGAGAAGGGTTTGAGATGGAGCCCCCGATGCGAGTGGACTTCATGGACGTGTCACCGCGCCAACTGGTGAGCGTGGCGACTGCCCTGATCCCATTCCTCGAGCACGACGATGCTAACCGTGCCCTGATGGGTTCGAACATGCAGCGTCAGGCGGTCCCACTGCTCAAGCCGGAGGCGCCGCTCGTGGGCACCGGCACCGAGCGACGAGCCGCCTACGATTCCGGGCAGTTGATTGTTGCCGGCGTCGACGGCGTCATCACATCGGTCACCGGACGTGATATTACCCTGGCCGACGATGCCGACGGCCATAAGGAGTACACCTACCCCTTGCGAAAATTCGTTCGTTCCAACCAGGGAACAACGATAAATCAGCGCCCCATCGTCGATAAGGGACAGCGCGTGCGGAGGGGCGACGTTCTGGCCGACAGTTCGTCGACCGACCTGGGCGAACTTGCTCTCGGTCAAAACGTGCTCGTGGCTTTCATGCTCTGGGAGGGAGGCAATTACGAGGACGCGATCCTGATCAGCGAGAACCTGGTGATGCAGGACAAGTTCACGTCGATCCATATGGAGAAGCATGAAGTTGACGCCCGCGACACCAAACTCGGCCCGGAGGAAATCACTCGGGACATTCCCAATGTCGGCGAGGAAGGACTCAAGAATCTGGACGAGCGTGGAATCGTGTATCTCGGCGCCGAAGTAGAGCCGGGAGACATTCTGGTGGGGAAGATCACGCCGAAAGGCGAGACCGAACTCACCGCCGAGGAGCGCCTGCTACGCGCAATCTTCGGTGAGAAGGCTCGCGAAGTGAAAGACACGTCGCTGCGCGTGCCCCAGGGTGAACGCGGTAAGGTAGTTGACGTCCGGGTTTTTAGCCGTGATAACGGCGACGAATTGCCCCCCGGCGTGAATCAACTGGTTCGCGTCAGCATTGCCCAGAAGCGAAAGATCTCCGAGGGCGACAAAATTGCCGGCCGCCACGGGAACAAGGGTGTAATCTCCCGGATAGTTCCGGAGGAAGACATGCCCTTCCTGCCTGACGGTACACCGGTCGACATGATTCTGAATCCACTCGGCGTGCCCTCCCGAATGAACATCGGGCAGGTTCTGGAAACGCATCTTGGTTGGGCGGCGGCCGAACTCGGATACTGTGCGGCAACTCCGGTGTTCAACGGCGCCAGCGAGGGCCAGATCATCGAGGAGTTGGAGAAAGCTTCGCTTCCCGGTAACGGAAAGATGGTCCTGTTCGACGGACGGACGGGAGAAAGGTTCGACCAGGAAATCACGGTTGGACAGATCTACATGTTGAAACTGGCTCACCTGGTGGAGGACAAGATTCACGCCAGATCGACCGGTCCGTACTCGCTGGTAACCCAACAGCCGCTCGGCGGCAAGGCGCAGTTCGGCGGTCAACGATTCGGCGAGATGGAAGTCTGGGCACTGGAAGCGTATGGCGCCGCCAATATCCTGCAAGAACTCCTTACCGTCAAGTCAGATGACGTGATCGGGCGAGTCAAGACGTACGAGGCAATCGTCAAAGGCGAGAGTATCCTCGAGCCTGGCGTTCCGGAATCCTTCAAAGTGCTCGTCAAAGAACTTCAGAGCCTCGCGCTCTCGGTCGAAGTTCTCAACGAGGACGAGGAAGAGGTGCACTTCGCCGATGAAGCGGGGTTGGACCAGATTCCGACGCTGGATGTGAATATTACCGGTTTCGAGAAGGGCGACTAGAGCGCTTTGGAATGGGGCGTCGAGCAGCGGAATAGAGCAGGCAGTTCAAGACCGCCGCTCGGCGCCCGTTACCGCGGAGGAAACATTGTTAGAAGTAAATGACTTTAACGCGATTCGCATCAGTCTGGCTTCGCCCGAGCAGATCAAGGGCTGGTCGTACGGCGAAGTAACGAAGCCCGAGACCATCAATTACCGGACGCTCAAGCCGGAAAAAGACGGACTGTTTTGCGAGCGCATCTTCGGGCCGACCAAGGATTGGGAATGCTATTGCGGTAAATACAAGCGCGTTCGCTACAAGGGCATCATCTGTGACAAGTGCGGAGTCGAAGTAGCCCGCGAAAAAGTTCGGCGAGAGCGCATGGGCCACATCGAGCTAGCCTCTCCCGTGAGCCATATTTGGTACTTCAAGGGAACTCCGAGCCGTCTTGGCCTGCTGCTGGACGTCTCGCCACGTAACCTCGAACGCATCCTGTACTTTGCTCTCTACATCGTGACCCAGGTCCACGAGGACGAGCGACAGCGCGCGATCGAGAAGGCCCGGGCCGACGAGGCCGCGCGGATCGGTGAAATCGAAGCCGGCGTAAACGCCACCGGGGAATCCTGGGCGGAGCGAATGCATCAATCCGGGCTGCAGCGCGCTACCGAACTGCAGAATCTGGAGGAGCAGCGACTCACCGCGATCAACGATGTGATGGCCAGTGGTGTCGGTCTGGAAGCCGCAAACGCGCGTGTCGAGGAAATCGACGCCCAGTACAACCGGGATCGGGAAGAAATCGAGGCCCGCCACAGCGCCGACGCGGCCGACGAGCAGCGGCTGGCCGATGCCGAACTGTCACAGTCCCGAGGCAGTATCGACGATGAGATCCGACAGGTTCGCGAAGAGACCAGCAAGCGAATCGAAGAGATTGAGTCGATCAAGTGGATGAGCCTGCTCAACGAGACGCAGTATCGTGACCTGAAAGATAACTACGGGTATCTCTTCGAAGCAGGTATGGGCGCGGAAGCGATCCGCGACATCATCTTGCAGATCAATCTCGACGACCTGGCCGTTGAATTGCGCAACGAAATCCGCAATTCGAGCCAGGCCAGCCAACGGCGCAAGAAGGCCACCAAGCGACTGCGGGTGGTCGAGTCATTCCGCAAATCCAACCAACAACCAGACTGGATGATCCTCACCGTTCTGCCAGTGATTCCACCGAATCTGCGCCCGATGGTGCAGCTCGATGGAGGCCGCTTTGCCACCAGCGACCTGAACGACCTGTATCGACGCGTGATTAACCGAAATAACCGGTTGAAGCGCCTCATCGAGCTGGGGGCTCCGGAGATCATCATTCGCAATGAGAAGCGAATGCTGCAAGAAGCGACCGATGCACTCATCGACAACGGTCGACGCGGTCGTGCGGTAAACGGGTCCGGCAATCATAAGCTCAAGAGCCTGTCCGACATGCTCAAGGGCAAGCAGGGGCGCTTCCGCCAGAACCTGCTCGGTAAGAGGGTCGATTACTCCGGCCGATCGGTCATTGTGGTTGGGCCTGATCTCAGGCTGAATCAGTGCGGGCTACCAAAGAAGATGGCCCTCGAGCTGTTCAAACCATTCGTGATGCGCAAACTGGTGGAGCGCAATTTCGCGCACAACATCAAGAGTGCCAAGCGCATCGTCGAACGGGTACGCCCAGAGGTATGGGACGTACTGGAAGAGGTGATCAAAGACCACCCGGTCCTGCTCAATCGCGCCCCCACCCTCCACCGTCTCGGAATTCAGGCGTTCGATGCGGTGCTGGTTGAGGGCAGTGCCATCCAGATCCATCCGCTGGTCTGTACGGCGTTCAACGCTGACTTCGATGGAGACCAGATGGCGGTCCATGTGCCGCTGTCACGGGCCGCGCAGAACGAAGCCAGAAGCCGAATGATGAGCACGCAAAACTTGCTCTCGCCGGCGAGCGGGGAGCCAATTGTCAATCCGACGAAGGACATGGTACTCGGTTGCTACTACCTGACTACGATCAAAGAGGGCGAGAAGGGCGAAGGAACCGTCTTCGCTACGTTCGATGAAGCTCTACAAGCACTCGAATTGGGGCGCGTTTCGCTCCACGCCCGCGTGTTTGTCGGTATTCCGCTGCATCTTCTCGAGGATGAAATCATCCAGACCAGTGCCGGAATCGTCGATCGAAACGACCTGGTCCTGCTGCCCAACAGCTCTAAATCGTACGCGCTCGAAACTACCCCTGGGCGCATCGTCTTCAACGAGGGACTTCCACCTTCGATCGTTTACAAGAACGAGATTCAGGACAAGTCGTCGTTGCGCGACGTTGTTGGCGAAGTGTATTCCCTGTACGGGCAGGAGAAGACAGCCGAGGTCGCCGACGAGATCAAGCGCCTGGGATTCCACTACGCAACTAAGTCCGGCATCACCATGAGCGTTGCGGACATCACCATTCCGAAGTCGAAGCCTGCCATTCTGGCCCTGGCCGAGGAGGAGGTCCTCCGCGTACAGGAGCAGTATGAAGAAGGACTGATCACCGACGAGGAGCGTTATCGCAAGGCGGTCGATGTCTGGACGCAGGCGAGTCAGGAGGTCGAGGAAGCGGTCACTACCTCTCTCGATCCGCACGGGCCGATCTACATGATGTCCGTGTCCGGCGCTGCCAAAGGTGGGTTCACCCAGGTGCGACAGATCGCCGGCATGCGCGGCCTGATGGCGGATCCATCCGGTAAGATCATCGACCTGCCGATCCTCTCCAACTTCCGCGAAGGCTTGACCGTTCTGGAATACTTCATCTCAACCCACGGTGCGCGCAAAGGACTAGCCGACACCGCGTTGAGAACCGCCGAGTCGGGCTACCTCACGCGGCGCCTGATCGACGTGGCCCAGGATGTGATCATTCGAGAAGAAGACTGCGGGGCGACCAGCGGCATGCGTTTGCACGATCGGAACCGCAACGACGCCATCCTGGAGCCACTGCCGCGGCGCATACTCGGTCGCCTGCTGGCTCAGCCGTTCTACGACGGCGAAACCGGAATCATGATCGCCGACATGAATACGCCGATCGACGCCCGGCTGGCGGAAGAGATTTCCGCCGCCGTAGCGAAGGACCCTGAGGGCTACGTCGAGGTCCGATCGCCCCTAACCTGCGTGGCCAAGCAAGGACTCTGCGGCAACTGCTACGGCTGGAGCCTGGCTACCGGCACGATGGTTGAGCTCGGTGAAGCTGTCGGCATCATCGCTGCCCAGTCAATCGGCGAGCCGGGGACGCAGTTGACGATGCGAACGTTCCACACTGGTGGCGTCGCCGGCTCGGACATCACCCAAGGCCTGCCGCGAGTCGAAGAATTGTTCGAGGCCCGAGTCCCGAAGGAAGTGTCGGTCATCTCCGAGATCGACGGTCTGGTACGGGTTGAGCGCGATGACAACGAGCAGCGCATCATCGTCTCTTCCACTGAGGAGGAGGCTACCGAGCGCCATCGCATTGAGACCGGATACACGCTCGCAGTGGCAAACGGCGATCTAGTGGGACCGGGTACCGTGTTGGCGCGTCCGACAAAGCGGGGCAAAAAGCAGGAAGCCGGCCCGGAAATTATCGCCAAGACGGCCGGACGCGTCACCGAACGTGACGGTCACCTGTTGGTGGCGCCCGAGCCTCTCGAGGTACGAACTTACGTCCTCGGGGCCCACGCGCGCCATAAGGTCACCGATGGCCAGTTCATTACTGCGGGCACTCCCATCACCGAAGGGTCCTCGAATCCGCAGGACATACTGCGGATCATGGGACGCGAAGACGTGCAGGTGTTCCTGGTCGAGGAAGTGCAAAAGGTGTATAAGACCCAGGGTGTGTCGATCAACGACAAACACATCGAGGTGATCGTCCGCCAGATGCTGCGCAAAGTACGGGTGGACATGCCAGGCGATACCGATCTGCTTCCGGGGGAGATGGTCGACCGCTTCAAGTACGAAACCATGAACGCCGCGGTACTGGCCCAGGGAGGCGACCCGGCGACGGCTACGACAGTCCTTCTCGGTGTCACCAAGGCAAGTCTGACCACCGACAGCTTCCTGGCGGCAGCATCGTTCCAGGACACCACCAAGGTACTGACGGACGCCGCAATCGCCGGACAGGTAGACCGACTGGTCGGGTTGAAGGAGAATGTCATCATCGGCAAGCTCATTCCGGCCGGCACCGGTCTCCTCGCCCGAGAGCAGGAGCGGGTGGGACTCACCATGGGAGACGGCGACTTCGAGCTCGCCGGGACCAATGGCGACTTCCTCGCCGAGAGCCCGGAATTCAGCAATGGCGACAACGCCATAGAGCTCGAAGCCGAAATTCTGGACCTGGCCACCGCCGGTAGTAGCCTTGACCAGTCTGAGCTAGGTTGATATACTGATAGAGCGCAGTCCCCCTGCGGGGCTGCGCTCACTTTGTCACCAAGGAGAAGGATTTTGCCGACGACGAGTCAGCTCGCGCGCAAAGGAAGATCGCCCGTTCATAAACGATCGAAGGCGCCCGATCTTCAGTATGCGTACAACACGCTAAAGCAGCGGCGAGTCAAGCTGAAGGGTGCACCGCAGAAGCGGGGCGTTTGCACGCAAGTGCGAACTCAGACTCCACGCAAACCCAACTCCGCGTTGCGCAAAATATGTCGAGTTCGCCTCAGCAACAACCGAGAAGTGAATGCATATATCCCCGGCGAGGGGCATAATCTGCAGGAGCACTCGGTCGTCCTGATTCGCGGCGGAAGAGTAAAGGACCTCGCGAGCGTCAAGTACCATGTCATACGTGGCACGCTTGATGCTTCCGGTGTAAATAACCGGAAACAAGGCCGCTCCAAGTACGGAGCAAAGCGACCTAAAGGCAGTTGAAACGCGGGCTGTAGAGCCCGTAGTCAACAAGTGAATCATCGTTGAGGCACTGCCAACCGACCGGAAATCCATGGCAGTGCCTCAATACATGTCGAGCAGATCAGCTACTTAGCGACGGAGGGACAGAGAGTGCCAAGGCGTGCAAAAGTCTCGCGCCGGATTGTCATGCCGGACCCGAAATATCATAGCCGCACGGTTACAAAATTCGTCAATAACATCATGCACAACGGCAAGAAGACCGTGGCTCAATCGCTCTTCTACGATGCTCTGGACCTTGTCGAGCAGCGGGGCCGCGGGAGCGCTATCGACACCTTCGAATTAGCTCTCCGCAATGCCACTCCGGTCCTCGAGGTGAAACCTCGACGAGTAGGCGGATCGACATATCAGGTTCCGGTTGAAATTCGAGGCGACCGCCGCCGAGCACTGGCAATGCGATGGTTGATCACCTCTGCGCGCCGCCGATCCGGAAGATCGATGGCCGAAAAACTAGCTGCCGAACTACTCGACGCCGCTCAAGGCGTCGGGGCAACGATTAAAAAAAGGGAGGACACGCACCGCATGGCCGAGGCCAACCGGGCATTTGCCCATTACCGGTTCTAGCTCGGGACCCGTGCTGCGCTGTCAGGATACATGGCACAAGACTTTCCATTAGAAAAAACACGGAATATTGGCATCATCGCTCATATCGATGCCGGCAAGACGACAACGACTGAGCGCGTGCTCTTTTATACCAATCGAATCCACAAGGTTGGTGAGGTCCATGAGGGCGCCGCCACCATGGACTGGATGGAGCAGGAACGCGAACGCGGTATTACCATAACCTCGGCCGCAACCACGACGTTCTGGCTCGATCACCGTATCAATATCATCGATACCCCGGGACATGTGGACTTTACCGTCGAGGTTGAACGTTCACTTCGAGTGCTCGATGGCGGCGTAGTCGTCCTGGACGCCGTCGCCGGTGTAGAACCGCAATCGGAAACTGTCTGGCGACAGGCAGACAAATACTCCGTGCCGCGCTTTGTGTTCGTCAATAAGATGGATCGCATCGGTGCCGACTTCGATCGCTGCGTCGGAATGCTCTCGGAACGCCTCGGCGCCCATCCGGTGCCGATTCAGCTTCCTATAGGCAGCCAGAGCGATTTCGTCGGCTTCATCGACCTCATCGATATGAAAGCCATCGTCTACACCGATGACCTGGGCACCGAACACAGCCGGGCTGAGATTCCCGTCGACATGCAGGCAATGGCCGATCAGGCACGCGAGCACATGTTCGAGCAACTCTCGGTGGATGATGAATTCGCCACGATCTATCTCCATCACATGGAAGGTGGAGAGATCACATCGGAACAGATTCGCGCCGCTATCCGTCGAGCCACCATAGCCAACAAGATGGTAGCCGTTCTGTGCGGATCGTCATTGCGCAATAAAGGCGTGCAGCCGATGCTGGACGCGATCGTCGACTACCTGCCATCCCCGCTCGATGTGCCGCCGGTGGTTGGAATCAATCCCAAAACCGATGAGGAAGAGGAACGCGCCGCCAGCGCCAACGAGCCGTTCTCCGGACTTTCCTTCAAGATCGTTTCCGACCCGTATGTTGGGCGATTGGCATATTGCCGGATTTATTCCGGCAGAATGACTTCCGGCTCGTACATCCTGAACTCGACCAAGGACAGCCGCGAACGCGTCGGACGGCTCCTGCGCATGCACGCAAATCATCGTGAGGACATCACGGAGGCGAGCGCCGGTGACATCGTGGCGATCGTTGGCCTGAAGAACACCTTCACCGGCGACACCCTCTGCCAGGTCGACCGACCGATCATCCTGGAGTCGATCACCTTCCCCGAGCCGGTCATCTCGGTCGCTGTCGAACCGAAAACGAAGGCCGATACCGACAAGATGTCCGAAGCTCTGGTGCGTCTCTCCGAAGAAGACCCGACCTTCCGGATGCGGAACGATCAGGAGACCGGCCAGACCATCATCTCGGGAATGGGTGAGTTGCACCTCGAAATCATTGTGGACCGCATGCTACGCGAGTTCAAGGTCCAGGCCAACGTCGGTCGTCCCCAGGTAGCCTACAAGGAGACGATCACGCGCTCTGCCAAAGCGGAGGGCCGATTCGTTCGCCAGACGGGCGGACACGGTCAGTTCGGCGATGTGTGGATCGAACTGGAACCGCTCGAGCCGGGCGCCGGCTTTGAATTCGTCAACAAGATCGTTGGCGGCTCGGTCCCGCGCGAATATATTGGACCGGTCGAAAACGGCATCCGGGAAGCCATGGAAAGTGGCGTGCTCGCCGGTTTCCCCGTACTTGATTTTCGGGCGACGCTCTATGACGGGTCGTACCACGAGGTTGACTCCTCTGAAGTGGCCTTCAGAATTGCGGGATCGATGGCGTTCAAGGCAGCCGCCGAGAAGGCCGGCCCGGCGTTGCTCGAGCCGATCATGCGGGTCGAGGTTACCACCCCGGAAAACTTCGTCGGTGACGTGATCGGTGACCTGAATTCACGACGAGGTCATGTCGAGGCCATGGATCAACGAGGCAACGTCCACGTCGTGCGAGCGCTGGTGCCGCTGTCGGAGATGTTTGGCTACGCTACCGCAGTTCGATCCATGAGCCAGGGACGCGCCTCCTACAGTATGGAACCGTCGCACTACATGCAGGTACCGCCGAATATCGCGGATGAGATACGAAAGAAAACCAGAGTTGAACCGGAGGCGGCCGGCAGCCGCAGGTGATTAGTGGAACGGCGGGAGTTAGCCCGCTGCGATAGAGGACGGAAAGAGAAATATGGCAAAGCAGAAGTTTGAGCGAACCAAGCCCCACGTGAATGTGGGCACGATCGGCCACATCGATCACGGCAAGACCACGCTGACGGCCGCGATCACCAAAGTGCTCTCGGAGCGGGGTGGTGGCGATTACCGGGCCTTCGACTCGATTGATAATGCCCCCGAAGAGCGGGCTCGGGGCATCACCATCGCCATTACCCATGTCGAGTATCAGACCGCCAACCGGCACTATGCCCATGTCGATTGCCCGGGTCATGCCGACTACATCAAGAACATGATCACCGGTGCTGCCCAGATGGATGGCGCCATTCTGGTGGTCTCAGCCGCCGATGGTCCCATGCCCCAGACCCGGGAGCATGTGCTGCTGGCCCGGCAGGTCGAAGTGCCCAGCATCGTCGTCTTCTTAAACAAAGTCGACATGGTGGACGATGAGGAACTGCTCGATCTGGTGGAACTGGAAGTGCGGGATCTGTTGAACAAGTACGAGTTCCCCGGCGATGACATCCCGGTGATCCGGGGATCCGCGCTCAAAGCCCTGGAAGGGGATCCAGAGGGGGTCAAGAGCGTGCTGGAGCTGATGGAGGCGGTCGACTCGTACATCCCCACGCCGCCTCGCCCGGTGGATCAGCCGTTCCTCATGCCGATTGAGGATGTCTTTGGCATCAAGGGACGTGGCACGGTCACCACCGGCCGCATCGATCGCGGGTTGGTCAAAGTGGGCGAGACGGTGGAGATCATCGGCATTCGCCCGACGCGGTCCACGGTGGTCACCGGGGTGGAGATGTTCAAGAAGCTGCTCGATCAAGGGCAAGCCGGGGATAACGTCGGGACGCTGCTCCGCGGGGTGGAGCGAACCGATGTGGAGCGGGGGATGGTGCTGGCCAAACCAGGGAGTATCAAGCCCCATACCGAGTTTGCTGCCCAGGTCTATGTCTTGACCAAGGATGAAGGCGGCCGGCATACCCCGTTCTTTAACGGCTACCGTCCGCAGTTCTATCTCCGCACCACCGATGTGACCGGGGAGATCAAGCTGCCGGAGGGAGTGGAGATGGTGATGCCGGGGGACAACATCGAGATGCAGGTCTCCTTGATCACCCCCATTGCCATTGAGCCTGGCTTGCGGTTTGCCATCCGTGAAGGCGGTCGCACCGTCGGCGCTGGCGCCGTCTCCAGCGTCAAGGAGTAAACGATGGGTCGACCCCTTAGCAAACAGCGAATTCGGATCCGATTGAAAGCGTACGATCACAAGATCCTCGATCAATCGGCGAATCAGATCGTGGATACGGCCGAGCGAACGGGCGCGAACGTTTCTGGTCCGGTGCCCTTGCCGACGGAAATCAATCGGTATACCGTGCTGCGCGGCCCCTTTATCGACAAAGACTCCCGCGAGCAATTCGAGATTCGTACCCACAAACGTCTCATCGATGTACTCGAGCCGACCCCCAAGACGGTTGATGCGTTGATGCGCCTCAACTTACCGGCCGGCGTGAACATCGAGATCAAGCTGTAGGACGGAGAGACACGATGATCAACGCAGTCATGGGCCGAAAGATCGGCATGACGCAAGTCTTCACTGAGACTGGCGAGGCTGTCGGCGTTACCGTGCTCGAGGTGGGACCGAACTACGTGACCCAGTTCAAGACGCCCGAGCGAGACGGCTACGCGGCGGTTCAGCTGGGCTTCAAGGAATCCAAGAAGCTCACCAAGCCGGAGCGCGGTCATCTCAAATCGGTGCCCGTTCCAGGTCTGCGTCACTTGCACGAGGTCCGCGGCGACGCCGAGGGCCTGACGATCGGGCAGACCGTGGGAGCCGAGATCTTCAGTCGCGGCGATAAAGTCGATGTCACTGTGGGCGCCGTTCGTGGAACCATGGGCAGCAAAGGCAAGGGCTTCGCCGGCGTGGTCAAGCGGCACGGTTTTGCCGGTGGGCCCAAGACGCATGGCCAGTCAGACCGTCACCGTGCCCCTGGCTCGGTCGGCGCCGGATCGACTCCTGGTCGCGTCATGAAAGGGATGCGCATGGCGGGCCAGATGGGGAATGTGCGCCGTACGGTGCTCAATCTCACGGTGATCGACACCATTCCGGAGCGCAACCTGGTCCTGGTCAAGGGCGGGGTTCCCGGCGCGAAAAGCGGAATCATCGTCATCCGCCAAGCGATCAAGACGCGGAAGGGTTAGGAGGGGAGAATGCCGGAACTTACGGTGCGGAATCTGATGGGGGAGGACGTGGAACCAATCAGCCTCAGCGACGAGGTGTTCGCCGCCAGGATTAATCCCCCATTGATGCATCAAGCTGTGCTTCGGATTCTTGCCGGCCAACGGGCGGGGACGCAGAAAGCAAAGACGCGCGGCGAAGTGGCCGGCGGCGGAGAAAAGCCATGGCGCCAGAAGGGGACGGGACGCGCCCGGCAGGGTACTCGCCGATCGCCGCTGTGGCGTGGCGGGGGCATCGTGTTTGCCCCGACACCGCGAAGTTATGCCGTGCGCATGCCCAAAAAGATGCGCCAGGCGGCTACACGATCCGCGCTCAGTTCCCGTGTTCTTGATGAGAAAGTGGTTGTAGTGTCCGATTTGGTGCCGCCGGAACTGCGTACCAGGGCGATGATTACGGCTCTCGAGAATCTGGATGCGACCGGCAAGGTGTTATTGGTTGACCAGCCAGTCAATCCCGATACGGCGCGGGCGGCACGGAATATTCCCGGCGTCTTTCTGAAGCCTGCTTCCACCCTCAATATTGTGGATGTCCTGAATCATGACGTCCTGGTGTTCTCGGTCGAGGGCATTCGACAGATAGAAAGGCTGCTATTACATGCAGACGTATGAAGTCCTCCTGCGACCGGTCGTCAGCGAAAAGAGCACCGAATTGGCGTCATTGAATAAATACACCTTTTCTGTTAGCACGCGAGCCAACAAGGTGGAGATTCGGCGGGCGGTGGAAGATCGATACAAGGTGCGGGTAGCCACAGTGCGGACCGTCACCATGCCATCGAAGGACAAGGGCGCCGGCTTTATCGCGGTCAACAAGCGACGGCGCGGTCCAGTGCCCGCATGGAAGAAAGCGATTGTCAGCCTGGTGCAGGGCGATCGTATCGACGACTTTTTCGGAGCTGTGTAAATGCCAGTAAAGAAATACAAGCCAACATCTCCGGGTCGCCGCGGAATGACCTCCTCCGGCAGGGAAGAGATCACCAAGCAAAAGCCTGAACGATCGCTCTTGGTACCACTGCCCCGCAAGAGCGGGCGCAACAACCAGGGGCGGATTTCGACCCGACATCAAGGAGGCGGCCACAAGCGCCGCTACCGGCTCATCGACTTCAAACGCAACAAGATCGGGGTGCCGGCAAAGGTCGCTGCTATCGAGTACGATCCCAATCGTTCGGCACGAATCGCGTTGCTCTTCTATGTCGATGGCGAGAAGCGATATATCCTCGCGCCGGATGGCTTGAAGGTAGGAGACACCGTGATGTCCGGCCCCGAAGCCGAAATCAAAGTCGGCAATGCTCTCCCCCTCGCCAATATCCCGGTGGGCAGTTACATCCATAACCTTGAACTCCAGGCCGGTCGCGGCGGGGTCATGGTCCGATCCGCCGGAACCCAGGCGCAATTGGTGGCGAGAGAAGGCGACTACGGCTCAATTCGTATGCCTTCTGGCGAGATGCGTTTGATTCATGTTCGTTGCATGGCCACGCTGGGTCAGGTGGGGAATCCGGAACATTCGCTGATCACCATCGGCAAAGCAGGTAGATCCAGACATCTGGGACGCCGTCCCTCTGTTCGCGGTTCGGTCATGAATCCGGTCGACCACCCGCATGGTGGTGGTGAGGGTCGAGCTCCGATTGGCGGACAGCCACAGACACCGTGGGGTCAGCCGACTCTGGGGCACCGTACTCGAGGAAAGAAGACGTCCGATAAGTTCATCGTGCGCCGTCGAAAGACGGGCAGGTAGGAGTAAGAGTCATGTCACGATCGGTCAAGAAAGGGCCGTACATCGAACCGGCACTCGCCAAGAAGGTATCGGCCGCGACTCGAAGCAACGAAAAGCGGATCATCAAGACCTGGTCGCGGCCCTCGACTATCATTCCTGATATGGTCGGACTGACGATCGCGGTCCATGATGGACGCCGTCACGTCCCGATCTTTATTAGTGAAAACATGGTCGGCCACAAGCTCGGCGAGTTCGCGCCCACCCGGCATTTCCGCGGTCACATCCGCGGTGAGCGTTCAGGCTCGGTGCGGTAGTCGAAATGGAAGTACGTGCTGTTGCCAAGAATATTCGGCGCTCGCCGCAGAAGGTACGCCTGGTGGTTGACGCCGTGCGTGGGCGTTCGGTGCGCGAGGCGCTCGCGATCCTGCAACTCATGCCTCAGGCGGCGGCCCGCGACGTATATAAAGTTGTCAAATCGGCGGCGGCAAACGCCGAGAACAATTTCGAGCTCGATACCAATGAGTTGTATCTTCATCGCATATTCGTCGATGAGGGACCGACCCTGAAGCGAGGGAAAGCCCGCTCGCGCGGTCAGTATGCCGCGCGGCTGCATCGATCCTCGCACATTACGGCGGTTGTAGAAGAGAAGGGAGCGGTCTAATTGGGCCAGAAAGTTAATCCTAACGGGTTCCGACTTGGAATCATCAGACCCTGGCATGCGCGCTGGTACGCCGACAAGGGATACACCCAGCTGGTGCAAGAAGACCTCGACGTGCGGACGGCGATCGCAACGCGGCATCAGAACGCCGGCATTGCAAATGTCGACATCGACCGATCGGCCAACAACGTCACGGTGACGATCCATACCGCCCGCCCCGGGATCATCATCGGGAAGAGCGGTCAGAACGTGGAGCATCTGCGCCAGTCGCTCGAGAGCCGAACCGGCAAGAAAGTCAAAGTCAATATCGTTGAAGTCCGGCAGCCGGATGTCAACGCTGTGCTGGTGGCGCGCAGCATTGCGGATCAACTGGAGAAACGGGTATCGTTCCGTCGAGCAATGAAGCAGGCAATTCAGCGCGCCATGGATCGTGGCGCCCTCGGCATCAAGGTCACCGTCGCCGGTCGATTGGGCGGCGCCGAGATGTCCCGCCGGGAAAGCGATCGGCGAGGCCGGGTGCCACTGCAGACGTTGCGCGCCGATGTCGAGTACGGCACGGCGGAAGCAATGACGACGTACGGCGTCATTGGTGTCAAAGTATGGATCTATCGAGGCGATGTGTTGACCTCGTCAGAAGTGCCTGCCATCGAGCCGGCCACGGTCCCGGCCTGAGCAGCGGTAAGAGGAGAGCGACAGCATGTTAATGCCCTCACGTCTGAAGCATCGTAAGCAGATGCGGGGTCGGAACCGCGGCACGGCGACGCGCGGTACCGAGGTATCGTTCGGCGAGTTTGGTTTACAGGCGATTGAACCGGTGTGGCTCGACAGCCGTCAGATCGAAGCAGCCCGCCGCGTCATCACGCGCTACGTTCGCCGTGGAGGCAAAGTCTGGATTCGGGTCTTTCCCGACAAGCCGGTAACCAAGAAACCGGCCGAAACCCGAATGGGTAAAGGAAAGGGCGCTCCCGACCACTATGTGGCCGTGATCAAACCAGGACACGTGATATTCGAGCTGGCCGGCGTACCGGAGGATATGGCGAAGGAAGCCATGCGGCTCGCCGCCTACAAGCTACCGGTGAAGACCCGGTTTCTGGTGCGCGAGAACGAACCTGGGGTTGAGGAGGGCGCCTAAATGGCTAACCGAGCGACGCGCGATCTTCGCGCCCTGGACACCCACACGCTGCTACAGCGGCTGGAAGAAACGAAAGCCGACTTGACCGGCATCCGGTTTGGACTGGCAACGCGACAAACAGAGAATACATCCCGGCTGAGTCAGTCAAAGCGACAGATCGCGCGCATCCTGACGATCCTGGCCGAGCGCGAGGAGGAAATATAAATGCCCCAGGTCAAGGCAAAGACCGGCTCAGTCGTGAGCGACAAGATGGACAAAACCATCGTGGTCGCGGTTCAGACCGTGGTCACGCACCCACTGTATAAGAAGCGAATGCGCCGAACGCGCCGCTTTCAAGCACATGATGAAAACAATCAGGCGCATGTTGGCGATGTGGTTCGGATAGCTGAAACCCGACCCATCAGCAAGAACAAGACCTGGCGGCTGGATGAAATCATCCGCACGTCGGCTCATACCACAGCCCAGGAGTAACAGTCATGATACAGAACCTCTCCCGGCTGCGGGTGGCGGACAATACGGGAGCAAAAGTAATTATGGTGATTCGTGTCCTGAAAGGCTCGAATGCCAAGTATGGCGGCGTCGGCGATGTCGTGGTCGCATCGGTCAAGCAGGCTACCCCTGGCGGCGCCGTGAAGAAGGGTGAAGTAGTACGGGCTGTGGTGGTCCGGACGGCCAAAGAGTATGGCCGGCCCGATGGATCGACAATCAAGTTTGATGACAATGCCGCGGTCATTCTCATGACCAATCAGAATAATCCGCGAGGCACCCGAATCTTCGGCCCGGTGGCCCGGGAGTTGCGAGAACGCAACTTTATGAAAATCGTATCGCTTGCACCGGAGGTTCTGTGATGGCCATGGGCAAGCGCACAGAAAAAGCTGTCGTACGCCACAAGATGAGTATCAGGAACGGAGACGAAGTGCTGGTCATCGCCGGCAAGGACCGCGGGAAACGGGGCAAAGTCACGCGTGTGTTTCCGGCCAAGAACCGGGTCATCGTTGACAATGTCAACATGGTCAAACGCCACTTACGGCGCCAACCCGGTAGTTTGCAAGCAGGCATCATCGATAAACCGGCGCCTATCAATCGCTCCAACGTCATGCTGGTGTGCCCCAATTGCAGCCAGCCCAGCCGCGAAGGTCGCACTCTGTTGCCGGATGGCTCGCACGCGCGGGTATGTCGCAAATGCGGCGAGATTATCGACAAGGAGCACTAATGGCGAATCCTCGATTCAAACAGAAAATGGCCGATGAAGTTGGACCGACGCTCATGCGGGAAAACGGGTACACCAGCGTCATGGCTATCCCGACGGTCAAGAAGATCGTGCTCAATATCGGCATGGGTGAGGCACTGACCAACGCCAAAGCGTTGGATGCGGCAGTCGGTGATCTCGCCACCATTAGCGGTCAGAAACCGGTCGTGACCAAGGCGAAGCGGTCTATCGCTCAGTTCAAGGTACGCGAAGGAAACAGTATCGGGGCGATGGTTACGCTCCGGGGCGACCGGATGTGGGAATTCCTCGATCGGTTCATCAGCCTGGCGCTGCCCCGCATCCGCGATTTCACCGGTCTCGCCGATAAGGGATTCGATGGGCACGGCAATTACAGCATCGGATTGCGGGAGCAACTCGTGTTTCCTGAGGTCGATTACGACAAGATCGACCGGGTGCGAGGCCTGCAGGTCAGTATTGTGACGAGCGCAACAACGGACCAGGAGGGCAGGCGTCTGCTCGAACTCCTGGGCATGCCGTTCAAGAGATAGGGAGATAGGTTTGGCCAAGAAGTCCATGATCGCGAAATCCAAGCGTCCGCCGCAGGCACAGGGTGCAACAGCATAATCGATGTCACCGGTGCGGACGACCCCGTGCCTATCTGCGAAAGTTCGGACTATGCCGGATCTGCTTCCGGGAGCTTGCCCATCGTGGCGAACTTCCGGGCGTGATGAAGGCAAGTTGGTAGGAGACTGAGCACGTGAATAACACCGACCCCATCGCAGATATGTTGACTCGTGTCCGCAATGCGACGCAGGCGCGTCATTCCACCGTGGAAGTACCGTTCTCCAAGGTCAAATTGGCGATCACCAAGATCATGGAGCAGGAAGGGTACATCGCGGGATTCGAAATCCGCGAGCAGGACTACCATAAGTCACTTCAACTGCAGCTGAAGTACGATCACGAACGCCGTCCGGTAGTAAACGGGCTGCGACGCGTGAGCAGGCCGGGACTCCGAGTCTACGCGGGAATGCACGATATTCCGCGCATCCTGGGCGGCATTGGTACCGTGGTGGTTTCGACCAATCGCGGAATCATGACTGGTCGGGAGGCGCGCCGAAGGCACCTCGGCGGTGAACTCATCGCCGAGATTTGGTAGGAGAGACGGATGTCAAGAATCGGTCGCAAGCTCATTCCAGTTCCGTCCGAGGTGAAGATCACAATCGGTGCGGACGAGGTCGCGGTGAGCGGTCCGCGTGGCAATCTGGCGCAATCCGTCCCTGCCGGGATTATGGTGGAGCAGAGCGATGGGCACCTGCAGGTGACCCGAGGATCGGATGAGCCGAACCTGCGCGCGCTTCACGGGTTGATTCGCTCGCTGGTGGCGAACATGGTTACCGGAGTGAGCGCTGGATTTACTCGCACCCTGGTCATCAACGGCGTCGGCTATCGAGCGACGAAAGATGGACAGAACCTGCGTCTCGCCGTAGGTTACTCCCATCCGGTGGAGATACCGGCACCGGAAGGAATCACATTTGATCTTCCAGCCCCAACTCGCGTCGTGGTTGGAGGAATCGATAAACAGCTGGTTGGCGAGACGGCAGCGAAAATCCGAGGTATTCGCCCACCCGAGCCATATCTCGGCAAGGGCATCAGGTACGAGGACGAAGTCGTCCGGCGTAAGGCCGGCAAGGCCGGCAAAGTCGGCGGGAAGTAACAGGGAGGATGTCCGTATTATGCCTCTAATGGCGAGAGTGTCGCGCGAGCGACGAATCAGGCGCCACCGCAGCATCCGGAACCGGATCACCGGCAGCGTCGAACGCCCGCGTCTCAGTGTGTTTCGCAGCAGCGCTCATATGCACGTCCAGATCATCGATGACGTGCACGGCAACACCGTAGCCGCCGCCTCGTCACTGGAAGCAGCGGTCGCGAAGACTGGCTCGAAGGTCGACCGTGCCCGCGCCGTTGGACAACTGGTGGCCGAGCGTGCCAAGGCAAAGGGCGTCACCAAAGTAGTATTCGATCGCGGTGGATTCTTGTATCATGGCCGCATCAAAGCAGTGGCGGACGGCGCTCGCGCCGGCGGCCTGGAATTCTAGGGGAGCGTTATGCCAAGAATTGATATTTCCGACGTCAAGTTGGAAGAGCGGGTCGTCCGCGTGAACCGAGTGGCCAAGGTGGTAAAGGGCGGCCGCCGCTTCAGCTTCAGCGCCATGGTCGTGGTTGGTGACGGCAACGGACTGGTCGGCGCCGGACTCGGTAAGGCAGGCGAAGTTCCCGAGGCCATCCGAAAGGGCGTTGAACAGGCCAAGAAATCAGTCATCAGAGTCCCGATTGCGGGAACCAGCATTCCCCATCGCGTTGACACCAACTTCGGCGCCAGCAAGGTAATGCTGAAGCCCGCAGCTCCGGGCACCGGTGTCATTGCCGGCGGTGCCGTTCGTGCCGTCGTCGAATCGGCGGGAATCCGGGACATCCTGAGCAAGAATTACGGGAGTAATAATCCGGTCAATGTCGTGAAGGCTGCGTTGAAAGGTCTTCAGGAACTCCGATCGCCTGAGGAACAGGCCCACGCCCGTGGCAAGACCCTGGAAGACTTCCTCGGCAAACGCGAAGTGGCGGCCAGTCCGGAGCAAAACGAGCCGAATGGAAGCCCGGACTCGGAGGGTGAGGCCGATGGCACAATTGCTTGAAGTCAAATACGTGCGGAGCGCCATTGGCCGCAATGCACGACAGCGCCGAACGATCGAGGCCCTCGGTCTGCGCAAATTGAACGATAGTGTGCAGATCGTGGACAACGCGAGCGTTCGGGGAATGATCCATGCCGTCCGCCACCTGGTCACTGCCAGCGAGGTCACCGAGGTCACCGAGGGCGCCGGCGCGTTAGAGGAAGGCAGCTAAGAGTATGAGACTTCATGAACTGAGTCCATCGCCGGGATCGCATCGCGACCGGAAGCGTCTGGGTCGCGGAAACGCCAGTGGGCAGGGCACCACGGCCGGCAAGGGCACCAAAGGGGAGAAGGCGCGCGCGGGAGGACTGAAAGCCGGCTTCCGCGGCATGTCGTCCCGCAATTTTCGCCTCGCGCACCGACGTGGATTCACCAATCGCTTCAAGATCCACTATCAGCCGGTTAACGTCTCGGCGCTGGCGGTGTTCCCGGCAGGGGCCACCGTCAATCTCGAGTCGCTGCATCATGTCGGCTTGATTCAGGGCAAGTCGGCGCAGGCCAAAATACTGGGAGACGGCGAATTGAATGTTGCCGTCAGCGTGATTGATGTCAAAGTCTCGGCAAGTGCCCGCCAGAAGATAGAAAGTGCCGGTGGATCAGTCACGTTGAGTGTCGCCGAGGGTCAGGAGGCAGCCGATGATTCAGGCGGCGTTTAACGCATTCAGGATTCCCGACCTCCGGCGCAAGCTCGTCTTCACCCTGGGTTTGCTTGTCGTGTTCCGGATCGCGGCCCACGTCCCGGTGCCGAACGTGAATCACGGCGCGCTGACCACGGTACTGAACCACAACAATCTGCTCCAAATGCTCAATATCTTCTCTGGCGGGTCACTGCAGAACTTCTCGATCGTGGCCCTGGGTGTCTATCCCTATATCACGTCCTCCATTGTCATGCAGCTTCTGGTGCCGATCATTCCATCGTTGCAAGAGCTGTCTAAAGAGGGCGAGTACGGCCGTAACAAGATCAACCAGTACACCCGAATGCTCACGGTGCCACTCGCGCTCATTCAGGCGTACGGGCAGATGCTCGCGCTGAACAACTTCAGCAATGTGCAGGTGTTCAGTAACTTCGGTCTCTTCAGCGGCGGCACCTGGTTCCCGACTCTCTCGATTCTCATCTCCCTCTGCGCCGGCACCATCTTCGCCATGTGGCTGGGCGAGTTGATCACCGAAAACGGCGTCGGGAACGGGATTTCATTGATCATTTTCGCCGGCATCGTCGCCCGCCTCCCGATCCTGCTGAAACAGCAGATCGCTGCCGGCAATGCCGGCTTCCTGATCATCATGGGCCTGATTGCGGCCGGAGTGATCTTCTGCGTTGTCTTCATGTCGGAGGGCCAACGGCGGATACCGGTGCAGTACGCCAAGCGCATCAGAGGCGGCAGGATGTACCAGGGTCAATCGACCCACATTCCCTTACGGGTCAATTCGGCCGGCATGATCCCGCTCATCTTTGCGGCCTCCATCGTCATCCTGCCCGGCACCGTCTCGACTTACTTTTACGGGGCGAATCAGCTCTGGATCCGGAACGCCGCTCACTGGATCTTCAATGCCATGAGTTCGACCAACTGGATCTACTGGGCGATTTACTTCGTGTTGGTGGTGGGGTTCACCTACTTCTATACCGCTGTAACCTTCCAGCAGCAGAATCTGCCCGAGACGCTGCAGAAGAATGGCGGGTTCATTCCAGGACACCGACCGGGAAAAATGACGGAGCGCTACCTCAACACGGTGCTCACTCGCATCACACTGGCAGGCGCTCTGTTTCTGGCAGTCATTGCCATCCTGCCGTACTTCATCACCCTGAGTACGGGGATCAGTACCTTTACCTTCAGTAGTACGGCTGTGCTCATCGTCGTCGGCGTGGCCATCGACACCATGAAGCAGCTCGAGGCGCAACTCATGATGCGTCAGTACGAAGGGTTCATCAACAGGTAGTCATGGGATTGCGATGTGGGGTCGAAGATTCGCCAGGAGCCGGCGCATGAGCGTCAATCTCAAGTCACCTCGTGAGATCGAAATCATGCGCCAGGCGGGCCACATCGTGGCAAATACGCTACAGGAACTGCGCGATCGCGTAGAGCCGGGCATGACGACGCGTGATCTCGATCGCATCGCCGAACGCTCGATTCGCCGTCAGGGCGCCGAACCCGCCTTTCCTCACATCAATAACTTTCCCGGCACCGCCTGCATCTCGGTGAACAACGAGGTGGTTCACGGGATTCCGGGTAAGCGAGTGTTGCGAGATGGAGACCTGGTCAAGATCGATGTGGGCGCGATCTTTCAGGGCTATCACGGCGATGCCG
The DNA here is from genome assembly GCA_963731225.1 of uncultured Chloroflexia bacterium. GTDB lineage: Bacteria > Chloroflexota > UBA5177 > UBA5177 > UBA5177 > CAVSUG01. The sequence continues at coordinate 292,918 of CAVSUG010000002.1, read as the reverse complement.
CCGTCACCGCACCCGTGGGTAACCCGGGCCCAGAGGCGCGCCGGCTCATGGACGCAACCGAGCAGGCACTGGTAGAAGGAATCGCCGCCGCCCGCGCTGGTGGTTTCGTCAACGACATTGGAGCTGCCATCCAGGACTACATCGACAGTCTCGGCTTTGCCGTTGTCCGCCAGTACGTGGGACATGGCGTCGGTCGTGAGCTCCACGAGGACCCGAACGTTCCTCATTACCGCCAATCGGCCCGCGGCCTCCGGCTGCGACCCGGAATGACTCTGACCATCGAGCCGATGATCAACGCCGGTACCTTCGAAACCGAGGTTCTTCCGGATCATTGGACGGTCGTGACCAAGGATGGTCGCCTGTCGGCGCAGTTCGAGCACACGATTGCAATCACCGACCATGGTCCGGACGTTCTCACCGTTGCGGACAAAGGCGAAACCTGGAGTATACCATTTTCCCTGGCAAAAAGAGTACAATAGTAGTGCACGCTGTGGAATGCGTCCACCCGGATTCGACCCGCTCGGTATATGCCCTCGGGATGGTTGACGGGGGATACGGGGCTCGCATGCAGTGTCAGAAAGTAGAGCAATGAAAGTATCGGCATCGGTTAAACGACGCTGCGATAAGTGCCGGATCATTCGGCGCCGCGGGGTCATCATGGTTATTTGTACGGATCCTCAGACATAAGCAGAAGCAAGGATAGTGAGCATATGGCACGAATAGCGGGAGTGGACGTACCTCGCGAAAAGCGCGTAGAGATCGGGCTCACCTATATTTTCGGTATCGGTCCGTCTACGAGCCGTCAGATTCTGAAACAGACTCAGGTCAATCCCGACACACGTGTGCGAGATCTGACCGAAGACGAAGTCCAACGCATTCGCGAAATCGTCGATCGCGATCATAAAGTCGAGGGTGATCTGCGGCGCGAGGTAGCGCTCAACATCAAGCGGCTCACCGAAATTGGTTGCTACCGAGGTCTCCGACACCGTCGTAATCTGCCGGTGCATGGACAGCGGACGCGCACCAACGCTCGTACCAAACGCGGCGCCAAGAAAACGGTCGCCGGACGGCGCAAGGCCAGTGCCAAGAAGTAAGCTGCGTCTGGCTGACGAGAACGTCGGGCCACTGAGCGCAATGCCAAGCAAGGAGAGAGTGACGGATGGGTAGACCAGCACCGAAACGGCCTCGCGGACGACGGCGAGAGCGAAAGATCGTTCCCCGAGGACAGGCACACGTCCACGCGACCTTTAATAATACGCTCGTCACCATCACCGACATGACCGGTAACCCCATTACCTGGGGAAGTGCCGGCGCCGCCGGCTTCAAAGGGTCCCGAAAGAGCACACCTTTTGCCGCCCAGATGAGCGCGGAGACAGCCGCGCGTCGAGCCATGGAGCACGGCATGCAAACCGTTGATGTGTACGTGAAAGGTCCGGGACCAGGGCGCGAATCGGCGATTCGAGCGCTACAGTCGACTGGACTGAACGTACTGTCTATCACCGACGTGACGCCGGTGCCGCATAACGGTACTCGGCCGCGGAAACGGCGCCGGGTGTAGCCGGCATTTGGAGACGGAGGAGACACACCGCGCATCCGCCGGGCGGGCTGGGTGCGCTTCACCTGAGCTGAAACTGCCATGGAATTCGGCAGTGCTTTTCTGAACATAACGGAGGGTTAATGGCACGATATACTGGCCCCGACTGCAAGCTTTGCCGTCGTGAGGGCATGAAACTATTTTTGAAGGGTGAGCGTTGCCTCACCAAGAAGTGCGCGATCGAACGCCGTCCTTATCCTGCCGGCCAGGCCGGACAAGCGCGCCGTCGTAAGCCGTCGGAGTATGCACTGCAGCTCCGCGAGAAGCAGAAAGTCCGTCGAATCTATGGCGTCCTGGAAGGGCAGTTCCAGCGAATCTATGCGGAAGCTGAGCGCCGTCCCGGGATGACGGGCGAGAACTTGTTGCAACTGCTGGAACTGCGGCTGGACAACGTTGTGTATCGAATGGGGTTCGCCAGTTCACGAGACCAGGCTCGACAGCTCGTGAATCATGGTCACTTTCAGATCAATGGCAAGAAAGCCAGCATTGCTTCAATGCTCACGCATCCGGGTGACGAAATCACACTGCATGAGGGCAGCGAGAAGACCGAGTTCTTCCAGGCCGGAGCAGGTTTTCGAAGTCAGCGAAGCCAGCCGCCAGCATGGGTACAGGTCAATCCAGAAGCACTGACCGGTCGAGTTCTGGCCATTCCACAGCGCACTGATGTCGACGCGTTAGTGAGCGAACAACTGATCGTCGAGTACTATTCGCGCTAGTTGCAGAGGGGGTATATCTCTTTGGAAGTTTCATTACCTAGACTCGAGTGCGTCACCAGCTCCGACGCCTACGCCCGCTTTACGATCGAACCACTGGAGCAGGGATACGGCGTCACGCTCGGCAACGCGCTTCGGCGGGTCCTGCTGTCGTCCCTCTCGGGGGCGGCGGTTACTGCGGTTAACATCGAAAACATTCGACACGAGTTCTCCGACATCGAGGGTGTAAAGGAGGACGTAACCGAGTTCATCTTGAACTTGAAGAAAGTCCGACTGCGTTCCTTCTCCGACGAGCCGGTTCACCTCTCACTGGAGGGAAACGGGGAGGGAGTGGTCACAGCCGGCGACATTTCGCCCTCAGACCTGATCGAAATCGTCAACCCCGACCAACATCTGGCCACGATCGACCGAGCGAACGTGCGCCTGGCCGCCGAAATCGTTGTCGAAAAGGGTACCGGCTATCACAGCATCACCGACCAGCGGGAGGAAACCCCGATCGGTCGCATCCCGGTCGACGGGATTTTTTCACCGGTGGAACGGGTCAACTACTCCATCGAACATACCCGTGTCGGCCAGATTACCAATTACGATCGACTGATTCTCGAGATCTGGACCGATGGGACCATTCATCCCAACGACGCCCTGACTCAGGCAGCTCAGATCTTGACGCAGCATTTCCAGCATCTTTCCGGCTTCGGTCAGGCCGAATTGCCCGGGAGCAGTCAAGGCTACCGTGTCGGCACGGCAATTGCCCTCACAGGAAGCCGAGACCCCGATTGAGGACCTGACTCTGTCGGCACGGGCGGAGAATTCGCTGAAGCGAGCCGGCATCACCAAGGTAGGTCAATTGGTGACCATGAATCCGGAAGACCTGCTGACGATCCGTAACTTCGGACAGAAGTCGTTCCACGAACTGGTCGATCGTCTGAAAATGCGGAACTTTGTCCCCGAAGACTACGCCAAGGACCTCATGGACGGAGCGGGAGAGTAAGACGTGCGACATCACAAGTCAGGGCGCCGCCTGGGGATGCCAACCAATCAACGCAAGGCGCTACTTCGTGGGCTGGCAACCTCCATGCTGCTGCACGAGGGCATACAGACCACGGAGGCGCGCGCCAAGGAGTTGCGCCGCTTCGTGGAGCGCCTGGTTACGGTCGGAAAGCGAAACGACCTGACAGCGCGCCGCCTGGCAATGCAGCGGCTTCCGAACAAACTACTCGTGGAAAAATTGTTTGCGGTGTACGGCCCGCGGTATCAAAACCGCCAGGGCGGTTACACCAGGATAATTAAACTGGGAATCCGCAAAGGCGATGCCGCGCAAATGGCTCGCATCGAATTCGTCGAGGAAGAAACGGCGGTTTAGCGACGCGCAGAATCCGGTGTTCGATCGAATATCTGGGCCACGGCTATTCCGGGTTCCAGCGCCAACCAGATAAGGTAACCGTGCAAGCAACATTAGAGGCAGCAATACAGGCAATTACCGGCGAGCAGGTGACCGTCACCGGTTCCGGACGAACCGATGCGGGCGCTCACGCCCTGGGCCAGGTGATCGCGTTTTCCACTGCGAGCGTCCTGCCCTCCGATACGCTGCGCCGTGCCCTCAATGCAACCTTGCCGTTTGACATCGCGGTAACCTCCGCCAGCGACGCCATGCCTGATTTTCACCCCCGCCACGATGCCAGGAGCCGGACCTACCGCTATCTGATCTGGAATCGTTCGGTACGATCACCGCTCTGGCACGGAAGGGCCGCGCACGTCAAGCCGAGGCTCGATGTGCGCAAGATGGATGCGGCCCTCCGTGTTCTGGAAGGACGGCATGACCTGGGCGCGTTCATCCCGGCACAAACCGAAGGTAGCCGGGAGCGCACCATTTATAGGGCGCGGTGCTTCCGGGAGGGCGACCTGGTTATCATCGATCTCGAAGCCACCGGGTTCATGCGTCAGATGGTCCGAACCATCGCCGGAACCGCTATCGATATTGGACGGGGCGCGCTCGACGTTGAGTCGTTTCACCGCGTGTTGCTGTCCCGCAATCGAACTGTGGCCGGTGAAACGGCACCAGCCCACGGGCTCTACTTGTTGAGCGTTAACTATGACCGATCGGGTGGCGACGAGAGACGCGAGAGCGTGATCCCACCGGTCGCTCTTCTTGAGGAGAAGTGATGAAAACATACGTGCCCAAAGGTCACGAGGTGCAGCGTAATTGGTACGTGATTGACGCCACCGGGCAGCGCCTCGGTCGTCTGGCCTCTGACATCGCTCGCGTACTGCGCGGAAAGCACAAAACCATGTTTACGCCGAACGCCGATGTCGGTGACTTTGTCATCGTGGTCAACGCCGGAAAAGTCGAATTCTCCGGCAAGAAACTCACCGATAAGAAGTACTACCGTCACTCGGGATATCCCGGAGGCTTACACGAAATGACGCTGGAGAAGGTTCTCGAGCGTCATCCGGAGCGAGCACTCAGCGAGGCGGTACGCGGCATGCTTCCGCATAATAAGCTGGGAGCGACAATGCTGCAAAAATTGAAAATATACGCCAGTGCGGATCATCCGCATAGTGCGCAGCAGCCGGTGGATCTCGGCGAACTCTTTAAGGGCCAGGCGACCGGGGCGGATTACAAGACGGCAAGCGAGGAATAGCAAATGGCAGTTCAGCATTATTTTGCCGGCGTGGGCCGGCGGAAAACGTCAGTCGCGCGAGCGAGAGTGGTCCCGGGTACCGGCGAAGTGGTGGTCAACGGCCAGCCGGTGGATACTTACTTTGGTGGCAGTATCTGGACGGTACAGGTCCAGGAGCCGTTTCAGGCGATCAATCAAGTGGGCCGGTACAACACCGACGTCAAGGTGGTGGGTGGAGGTCTCTCCGGCCAGGCCGGCGCGATTCGGCACGCTATCTCCCGTGCCCTGGCGGGCAGCGACGAAGGACTGAAATCGCAGCTGCGCAAAGCTGGCCTCCTGACGCGCGATGCTCGAATGAAGGAACGGAAGAAGTACGGACTGAAACGCGCGCGCAAGGCGCCTCAGTACACCAAGCGATAGAGAATAACGCGAGCACAGCGTAATCTCAGCCGGCCCACCGGGACCGAAACCTATCGTTCCCCGGAGGACTGGTTGTCTCTGTCGGCGTGCACCCCGGACGACATGCCCAGCGTCTCGGCGTCGACGGATTGACCTGTGTCTGGCAGTATCGACGGTAAGTCCTTCAACGACCGAAGGCCGAAGTACTCCAGGAAGCCGAATCCGGTGCCGTAGAGCAGCGGCCTGCCCGGGGTTTCGCGACGACCGAGTTCCTCGATCAGATTTCGGGCCAGCAGCGTTTGTACCGCTCGATCGCTGTTGACTCCCCGTGCCACCTCGATCTCACCGCGGGTGATTGGCTGCCGGTACGCGATGAGCGCGAGTGTCTCCATTGCTCCGCGTGATAAGGGCGGCGGCCGCGCCGACCCGAGGAATCGGTGCACCCATTCGCTGTTTTCCGGCGCGGTGACAAACTGGACCTCGTTCCCATGTAGTTGAAGGCGAACGCCGTGACGCTGGCGGTGATCGATATCGTCAAGGGCCGACAGAATGCGGCGTCGTGGCGAGTCGAGCGCACTGGCCAGCGCTGAAATCGCGACCGGTCCGCCGGCAACGAGAAGGATGCTCTCGATTACAGACGAGAGCGCCTCGTCATCCAGCGCGGGAAGCAGCTTCAGGGGACCGCTGGACATATTCCAGGGAGATGTCACCAAACTGTTCGGCTTGGCTAGGCACCACCTGGCGCCGGCGCGTCAATTCCAGGACAGCCAGAAAGTAGACCACCGCATCGTTGCGCGTACTTCCACGGAGGAGACTTCGCAGCGAGAGCCTACTCGCCTGCTTCAACCGCCGAACCAATCCACTGAGCGCTACTTCGAGTCGCACGAAGGCGGGGAGCACGACAGGATTGGAGTTCTGACCCTGCCGAGCCTTCAGTTCCTGCCAGGCTCGCCGCAGCATTGAGGCGTCTCGGGGTTCCAGGCGACGCTCAAAAGCGACACCTGACTCTACCGGCGCGACGCAGTCCCATCCTTCGTACCGGCGAAGCTCCGACGCGGTACGCACGAGGTCCGAGCGGTCAACTGTTGGATCCAGGGACAGCCGATCTTCGACCTCGTCAGGGTCGACCGGGCGGGCCAGAAGATGGGATGACTTGAGGAGCAATAGACGCGCAACGCCGAGGACCAGATCTCCGACCTGTTCCAGATCAAATTCGTCTTGCTGTCGCAGATATGACGAGACCTGAGTAGCAACATCAGTCATCGGAATATCGTTGGTGCCCAACTTTCGATCGATCACCAGGCGAAGGAGGTCGATGAGTTCGCCTTCGAAGAGTGGAAGTCGGAGTTGGCAGACAGGCAAATCAGCGACGCTCGCTTCAGGCATAGTTACAACTGGAGCAGAGAATATTGATCACGTGGGTCATGGCGGGATTGAGAAAGTCGCTGTAGAAGCCGATCTGATTGCCGAACACGAAGATCAAGATCAGAACCAGAGGACCCCACTGAATCAACGGCGCGAGGGAGTACATCTGGCGCGCCGTCAGGAATCCGCCGAGCACGGTGAAACCGTCGAGAGGCGGTATTGGGAGCAGATTGAAGATGAAGAGAAGGACATTCAGTTCGAGGAAAAGCTCGGTGAACTCAAACACATTCTGGGAGACATTGAGTGTCCCGTTTACCTCGGCCGAGAAGATGGCTCCCGCGATCACCGCCAGCAGCAAATTGGATATCGGTCCGACGATAGCGACGATGGCATTGCCTCGCTGCGGCCCGAATTTGAGATTCGTCGGGGTCACGTGCGTCCGCCCGTAGGTGAAAGCGAACCCTGAAATCGAGGTCAAGAGGAGCAGCATGATACCGAACTGGTCCATGTGAACGAGGGGATTGAGCGAGAGTTCGCCCATCCGTTTTGGCGTCGAGTCGCCCATGCGATCGGCAACGATGGCATGGGCCAGTTCATGAACGTCGATCGCTATCAGCAGAATGATGATCATGTAGATCGCTCGCTGAACGTCGATGTTCCCAAGGTTCACAGGTTCTCTCCGTCAAGATGCAAAATGGGCCACTCCAGGCCCTGAACGCGTTGCATTATAGTAGTAGGCAGAGACGAGCGTTGCCGGGTGCCTTCGGCATTGAATACAATGTGTTGAGCAGGGGCCGGCTGGCCTCTGCTAATTTCTGCCGATCGGAAACTTGTTTGCCGCTCTACGAATATCAGTGTACGACCAACAAGCATCGGTTCGAAGTGCGCCACGGCATGAACGAGGAACCGGTCAAGGTCTGTCCGGAGTGTGGCTCGGAAGTACGTCGAGTCATTCATCCGGTAGGCATCGTCTTCAAGGGCTCCGGGTTCTATGTCAACGACTCGAGGAAGGCCGCTTCCACGACCAAACCGGCTGATTCCTCGGAGAAGAAAAGTGATGCCGGCAGCTCGAACGGCGACAAGCCGGGCAGCAGTACCGAATCGGGAACGAAGTCGGAAACCAAGTCGGAGTCGAAATCCGAAGCGAAGAGCGACTCGAAGGCGAATAAGGCTGGCGAGTCCGCTACGAAATAGGGCTTTTCTGGGCGGAGCGTTGCCGCCGGTCCGAGCCCCTCACTTCTTTTTATAGTACTTCTTGAGTTTCGGTCGCCGATCCTCGGATTCGTACGCTGTCACCTCGGTACTCCGTTGCGCGGCCGCTTCCTCCAGATCGCCTTCTAAACCGATGAGATCGAGACGCACGTCCTCATCATTGAGCGCTTCGGGCATCTGCATGACCCGTCGAAGCACCTGAAGGCGGGTGAAGCTCAGCCCGCTGTCGCGCTGGGACTCGGCACGTTGAAGCATCGAGTCGAGTAGACCTATGGTCTTGCCTCGCGCGCCCTGACGCTCGAGGTCGCTCTTGAGGCCCTGTAGCTGTTCGTAGATGTTCATTGGCAGTCACCCTCCTTCAGGTCGATCGGCGCGGCGCCGCCCGATTGAAGTCATTACTCCGCGAGATCCTCCCCGTCGACGGCGAGCTCTTCTCGCAATAGCTCGTCGCTATACAATCCAACTTCCCGACCGACAAATACTCGGATGAGAAAATCCTCTCGGGGAACCTCACCGGAGAGCACGAGGTCTTCATCGATTTGCTCGATAAGCTGTGTCGTTTCGTCCTCGCCTAACTCACTATCCAACACCAGAGTGCCGAAGACTTCGCTGGAGCCAAAATGCAGATCGAGGTGCCCGAGGCGCTCTTCACCATGCATGAGCTGATACTGCTCGGATGAGAGTGACCGGGACTGGCGATGGTAGATCGGTTTGATCATGAAGCTATCCTCCGAGGTTTCCAGGTCGGACAGTGTTGCGCCGTCGCACCAGCAACCGCGGATCCATACAGTGATTCCAGTGAATTGAAGGTCAGGATCTGGCCCGGCGCATCAACACCGCACAGGATAGTGACACCACAATTCGACACCCGAAGTCGATGAATAGCACTCAATTCAAGCGACAGGGCACTGGCCGCCAGCGTCTGGATAACGACAGAGTGCGTCACCACTGCGACGTTGCCGTTGGGCCAGCGACGGAAGAGTTCGGACATAACGGAAAGAGCACGACTGCATACCTCCGACAAAGCTTCACCGCCGGGAAAGCGAACCCGGTCCGGGCGCCGGTACCACGTCTCGTAGAGTTCTGGATAGCGCCGACGAATGTCGTCGACTCGCATGCCCTCCCACGGACCTTGAGCCATCTCGGTCAGCCGCTGGTCGACCTCGAGCGGGGCGCCGGTGGCCTTTGCCAGCAACGCCGCCAGGTAGCGAGCCCGACCGAGCGGACTCGCCAGGACGACGTCGATCTCACCGGCGGCGAATCCATCGATCACTGCCAGCGATTGGCGGCGGCCCTCCGAACTGACGGGGGACTCCAGCCGACCCTGATACCGCTGTGCGACATTCCAGGTGGTCTCGGGATGGCGCAAGAGGTAGACGGCAGTCATATGACGATTATAGCCGGGGGCCGAATTCGTCTCGGGAATGGCGGCGTCATTCACTCCCCAAAGAACCAAGTTGGAGGATACGACGTCATATCGATCCGATCGCAGTGGGGTCGTGCTCTTTTGAGGCCCAGGCGGGAATACCCGACAATGGCGTAGCAGACCTCACACCAAGACAGAGGACGCTTCGTGTCCCCGACCCCGGCGGTTCGCCTTTCAGTTACTACTTTGAGCCTTCTGGTGCTGCTTCTAGCAGCTGCCATCGTGGTTCGAAGGCAGCCAATCGCACAGGGTTTTGCGTCCACAAACCTGGCGCCGAGCGGCACCTTCACCGGTTTCATTGGCGGCGCCCAGTATCTGATCGAAATTCCGCCGGCATGGAACGGGACGCTGCTACTTTTCAGTCACGGCCTGGTGCCGCCGACCAGCAAGAACCCGCCGCAGGATGCTCCCGATCGACCATCGGCGGTCTATTTGTTAGGGCAGCATTATGCCCTGGCCGGGTCCTCGTACAGCCAGACCGGCTGGGCAGTGGCTCAGGCGCTGCACGATCAGATAGCGCTGCTGAATTACTTTGACTCCCGTTTTGGCAAGCCGGTCCGAACCATCGCCTGGGGCCAATCACTCGGTGGGCTTATCACCGCCGGTCTGGTACAGCGCCATCCGAACCGTTTCACCGCCGCCATGCCGATGTGCGGCGCCGTGGCCGGCTCGATTGCCACCTGGAACCTGGCTCTCGACGGCGAGTTTGCCCTGCAGACACTGCTCGATCCGAAACATCAGATGGTAAGCGTCGTTCACATCGCCAACCCAATCTTCAATATTCTGGCCGCGGAAGCCCTGGTTACCGATGCGGACCTCACGGCCAGAGGGAGAGCGCGGGTGGCACTGGCAGCCGCGTTGAGCGACATCCCCGGTTGGTACAATGCTGCCGCTCCACCTCCCGCCGCCTCCAATTTTGCTGCCCAACTCGCCAACCAGGTTCAGTGGCTGAAGCAGCAAGACGTGCCACTATCGTTCGGTTTTCGGACCGAGGTCGAGCTTCGTGCCGGCGGCAATCCATCGTGGAACACCGGGATCGATTACGCGCGACAACTGGCGATTTCCGTCGATCAGCCCGAGGTCCAGGCATTGTACCGCCAGGCAGGAATGAGTCTCCAGGGCGACCTCAACGCGTTGCAACGAGCCAGTCGCATCGCCGCCGATCCGGCAGCTCAGCGGTATCTCGAGCAGAATATCGTGCTCAACGGCCGGTTACCGGTTCCGTTCCTGGCCATGCACACCATCGGTGATGGGTTGGTGCCCGTCGAGGAAGAGCAGGCGTTTCAGTCGACAGTTCGGGGAGCCGGGAAGGGAAATCTCTTGCGTCAACTTTACATAAACAGGGCGGGACATTGTACCTTCACGCCAGCCGAGGAGATAGTGGGGCTGCGTCTGCTGATCGATCGTCTGAACGTCGGACACTGGAGTGGCGTCCGCGCCGTGGCGGCGTTGAACGGGGCCGCGGCGGCACTGGGTACACGACTGAATCCGCGGCGACCGGCGTTTGTGACCTACCGGCCAGCCGGTATTTCCACGACCATTCGACGCGCGGTCGACGGGTTGAGCGGAACGGTCTCAGTCCGGGTTGCCTCGCTTGAGCCCATATTCCCGGACCAGGAGTGAGACGAATTGGGGCGTGCAATCAAATTGCCTGGCGATTTGTGCCTGGGTGAGTCGCTGCTCGCAGTAAAGCTCACGAAGCGTTGGCTGGTCGAGCATCTCCTTCACGCCTTTCCCGGCGCCGATATTGCGGAATCGTTCCTTGCGTGGCAATTGGTCATCCCAATCGTTTGGTGATATCGATGACGATGCCGGCGAAGCTGGCCGGCGAATACGACGAAGCGCCGAAATATTCGATCTCGAACACCACCGTGCCTCGTTGCACCAGCGCATCGTACCCCGAAATGTGTTGCCGCGCATTGACCACGCCGAGGCTCCAGAGTTGATCGCCAACATGAGCGAGCGGAATGTGTACGGCTTTTCCACCAGGCATGGAGGAAGCCATCGATTTGGAGACCACCGCCAGCTCGGAACGATAGGCACTACGGGCGCCGCTCGTGCTCCGCAGCAAATAGGCACACTCGGAAACGGCGGGAAAAATGCCGCCGCTGCTCGGGAACCACTCGATCGCTCCTTGCCTCCAGCCGGCGGAACGAAGCCCCGACGCAACAGTGCAATCGGTCGAGATCGTCTGGTGCTGTTTATGTCCGCCGGTCGTCGTCGTGGTGACCAGCTGCAGCGCCATTTTCGGCGACGTAGTGATCGTATACCCTGGTGATCGGCACGAAGAACCCGTGCGGCGCATCCGCAGCCGGCAGCAGGGCGGAACGCACATCAGTTATCGCGGCCTGAGCTGAAAGTGCGCTGAGGAGGGCGACGCAGGCAATTGTAAGCGCAAGGACGGTTCGAATAAGGGAAGGCATAGAGACTCCCGGGTGACAAGCACGTTCATTGTAGAGGCTGAAGCAATGGGCCGGTGGAAGTTGTCATAACGAGAAAGCTTAATTGTACTCCGTCGTGGTGGAGGGAATGTAGGGACGGTCGCGGCGAAACGAATCGCGGGTCAGTTCTCGCGCCCCTGGTGGGCAATGCGGATGCATCAAGGAGGCTGGAACGGTTGAATGTCCCCGTTCCGGTGGGTCTGCAGCCCATCCAACCGGGTCCCGACCCGCGGAAGATGTAGGCCGACGCCCTCTGTGGGCGGCTTCCCGTTCCCCGTCCAACCACGTCCCGATTTCACCCAATGCGTTGGTATGCGACGCCATCAGGGCGACGGTATGAGGATGTCGGCGATGGCATTCGATGAGCGACGCCCAAGCCGCCCACAGAGGGCGTCGGCCTACGTCTTCCGCGGGTCGGGACCCGGTTACCGCACCGCCAGGGACATCTGCGAACGGACGACCACCATCCGCCCCAGACCTTATTCCAACCGCATTGCCGGCAGGGGCGCGCCAATCACCTGACCGAGCGCAGCCCCAATCCAGCCCTCTGCAGATTCAAGTGCAAATAATGCACATTATGTTAAGTCATCGGTGAGTGCCAGTGTTGGTATCCCGTCATACGGGATTACTCTTCTCAATTGCTCGGAGAATCGACTTCGCCACGTATACACGACCCCAGGTCCGTCCCGTGATTTCGTCCAGTACATCTGCCAGCTCGAGTGCTGAGATCGCGCGGCGCGCCGTCGGAGCCGAGACGCGGAGTAGATTCGCAGCTCGGGTCACAGTGAGATATGGGTTTATGAACAGCGCATCCAGGAGGACGAGTTCCCTCGGTCTGCTTTCGAGTACCTTCCCCAGAGTTTGCCGGAGATCCAAGAGTTCACCCGCCTGGGTCACCGCGGCGTGCGCCGTCTTCTCGACTCCGCGCAGAAAGAAGTGCAGCCAGCCGATCCAGTCACCGTGAGTTCGCACACGCTGGAGTAAGTCATAATATTCTTGCCGGTGCGCCTCAATGTATTCCGAGAGATACAGGAGGGGCTGAGAAAGCCGATTTCGCTCGATGAGGAAGAGCGTAATCAGGAGACGTCCGACGCGCCCATTTCCGTCGAGGAACGGATGAATGGCCTCGAACTGCTCGTGCATCAGCGCGCATTGAATGAGATCGGGCATCGCATCTCGATGGTGCAGGAATCGCTCCCAATCGTGCAGGCATTCCAGCATTTGTGGTAGTGGTGGAGGGACATAGGGGGCGGTTTCAGGTGTGCTTCCAGACGGTCCGATCCAGTTCTGGGAGCGTCGAAATTCGCCCGGAGTCGCGTATCCACCACGGACACCGTGCATCAACCGTTCATGCAGCTCTCGAACAAGGCGAAGAGAGAGCGGCAACTCGGGGAGTCTGTTGATCCCATACTCAAGGGCTACGACATAGTTCTGAACTTCGCGGATGTCGCCTTGCGCCTGGCGCGATTCGCCCGCTACCTCGTCGAGCAGCAAGTCCGAAAGGCTTGCTTGCGTTCCCTCGATACGGGATGAGAGAACTGCCTCCTGACGCATGTATGGTCCGATGAGGAGATGCGGATTCGGCAACGTCCGACCTAGTCCCGAAAGTTCGCTCAAAGCCGCATCGGCGCGGGAGAGAGCCAGGACTAACGAGGAATCGTACTCGACCGCCGGAGGAAGTGGGGCCGGCACAAACGCTGTATACCCGAGCGCGTGGCGAACTACGCGCCCCGCGGCCGGATTGATGTATTCGGCGGAGTTCATACAAGTGCCATTCTTGGGCAAGCCCCACGAGAATCGTAAGAGCTTTGAAAGAATATAGCACAATTCTTTCAAAGCATTCTGCGGTCTGAAAGATATTTTCAAAGCCCCGGAGACGCGGGCGGTGGGGGGTCCCAGAGAAACTATTCTACGGACGTCACTGACAGCCGAGCAGTTCCACAGGAACTGCCATGTTACGGTGGATCAGCAAGGAGGAACAATGATTGAGCAGCCGTCTATCGACTTATGTCGACGCGGTGTCGAGGTAGGGACTCCAGCGGCGGCTCCCTCGCTGCATCAATTGCCCCATGAGTGAGGGCGAGACTCCGGCCAGTGGTCAACCAGACGAAGCCCGCATTGTTAGTCTGCGCGATGCTGGTGTTCCCTGGAACGAGATTCAACGCGACTTCGGTCTGACACGCCAACAAGCCCGCTACAAATATCAATTGGGCAAGCGAACCCAGCGCCGTGCCGCCAGGCGATCAGGGCAGGCTGACGACGAAACCGCTTAACCCTTGAGACCAGTGAGTGTAATTCCCTCGATGAAGTACCGCTGTCCGATGAAGTAGAAGACGATTACCGGCAGCATGATGATCAAGCCGACCGCCATTAGCAAGTTGTATTCCGGAAACCCACCGTAGTTATTGGAGAACACATCCAGGCCCAGTTGCAGCGTGAACTTGCTTCTCGTGCTGAGGTAAATCAGCGGATTGAAGAAATCCTCCCACGCTCCGGTGAAGGCGAAGATGGCCACGGCGGTGAGCGCCGGTCGCGCCAACGGCATGATGATCTGCCACCAGATACGGATCTCACCGGCGCCATCGACGCGCGCGGCATCGGACAGTTCCTCAGGAATTCCGCGGTAAAACTGCCTGAGTAGGAAGATGTAGAACGGTGCGCCGAACCACGAAGGAATGACGAGCGGAATGTAGGTATCGACGAAGTTCAACTTGGACCAGATGATGAACTGGGGAATGAAGAGGACGATATTGGGCAGAAGCATGGTTGCCAGTACGAGGATGAAGATCTTGTCTCGGCCCGGCCAGTGCAAGCGGGCAAACGAGTACGCAACCAGAGACGACGATATCGTGACACCTGCCACCGATGAGACGGTGATCACCAGCGTGTTGCGTGCGTACTCATTGAAATCGGCGCCGTTGAGCGACCACGCCTGCTTGAAGTTGCTCCACTCCCACTTGGCTGGGATCCACTGCCCGTCCAGAACATGCAGGTTGTCCTTCAGCGCCGAACTGAACATCCAGAGGACGGGAGCAAAGAAGAGAAACCCGACGCAAAGGAGGAGGATAAAGCCGATGGTCTTTCCGATTGTGGAGCGAACTGACTTGCGTTGATGCCAGGCGATGGTGGTCCGTGGCGCCGCGCTGGCGGCCTGTCGTTGTGCAACAGTCATCGTATCCTCCTCCTACCCACTCTCGTAGTACACCCAGCGTCTGCTGAGGTAGAGCTGGACCGCGGTGACGAACATGATGATCAGGAATATGAACCAGGCCAACGCGCAGGCGTAGCCCATATTGAAGTGGGTGAATTGGGTGTACATGTACACTTCGTAGAACATGAGCGATTGATTGGGATCTCCCGGATTCGTGCCCACACCCGACGCCGTGCTAATCACGTACGCGGAGTTGAATATCTGAAATGCGCCGATGACATTGGTCAGAATCAGAAAGAAGAGCGTCGGAGACAGCATTGGGAGCGTAATGCTAAAGAACTTGCGGAAGACACCAGCTCCTTCGACTTCGGCGGCCTCGTACAGTGTGCGTGGAATCCCGGTGAGGCTGGCAAGCAGAATCAGCGAGCCGCCACCGATGTACCAGAGGCTCATGACCACCATCGCCGGTTTGGTGTACGACGGATTGAAGAACCACAGTATCGGCACGTTCTTCACGTGTCCGAACGTAACCCACTCGACAAACTGCTGGACTGGATTCAGGCCCCGGTTAAGGAGCCCGGTGGGCCACAGCACCCAGACCCAGAGAAAGATCGCCGCCACACCGGTGATAACGGTGGGCATGTAAAAGATGGTGCGGAAGAACTTGATCCCGGGCACCGCCTGAGCCATAAGCAGCGCCAGCAAAAGCGAGGCAATAATGACCACCGGGGTCTTGACCAGCACGTACCAGAACGTATTCTCCAACGCCACCCGGAAGGTTGGATCGCTCTCCAGCATGTACCGGTAATTGGTGACCCCGATCCACTGTGGAATGTCGGTCAGCGTCCAGTGTGAGAAACTCGCGTACAGCGACAAAGCCATTGGCGCCAGATTGAGAAAGAGAAAGCCGAGGAGCCACGGGGCAATGAAAGCGTACCCGACAAGAGCCTGACGCTGCTTGCGGGTTCGGAAGAACGGGAGACTGGTAGACGACCAGGTAACGCCGGCGGTTCGAGTCGCGCGCATGATCAGTGAGAAGAAGAAGAGTGCGAGCGATACTCCCGCCAGGATGCGGTAGAAGTCGCCCAGCGCCTCGTCGATGGGGAACACCACCAGCGACGCCCCGCCGGTGATGAGAAACATAAGGAGGTAGACGGCGATCGACCCCAACTGGTTATCGATCCACGCCCAGGCGCCGGTGATGCTCGACCAGAACGCCGTGCAGATAGCGAGCACCAGGCAGATGATAGCCACGGGGAGGTAGACCCCGCCCAGCAGGAACTGCAGCGGTTGCAGTCGCCAGCACACCAGACAGAGCACAAAAAGAGCGCCGAAGATGATGGTTCGGCGCGTGGTGTCGGACACTCGGAAGCTGGCCACTCGGCGTGTGGACGCGGTCAGAGCCATCGTTACCCTCCTTTCGCTTGACTAGCCGGTCCGCCGAGCCCGGAAACCGGTTAGGTTTCCGGGCTCACCATCTATTTGGGTGAATATCGATGCCTAGATCTTGTTTACCCCACTGCTGATGGTTGAGTTCTCGACGCCCTGGTAGTAGGAAAAGGCGTCAGACACCGACCGCTTGCCAGTCTGGATGTCGCTGATCAGCGGTGTAGTGATATCTGCGTTGTACTGGCTGTCGGCAGCCAGCTTGATCGTCGAATGCGATTCTTTGAGCGCCGAGATGAACACTCCCCAGTTCTGTACGGTGGTGAGGATGGGGTTCGAGTTCATCTTCGGTACCGTCGGGATCGCACCTGCTTTGGCCTCGAAGTACAGCTGGCCGACAAAGGTGAGGAACTTTGCCCACTCCCATGCCGCTTCCATCGTCGCCGTCGATCGGTGAGGATTGTGCGGGAAGGAGACCGCGAAGCCGCCACTCGAGCCAATCGCCTTTCCACCCGGACCATGAGGCAGCGGGAATGCCTGCCAGTAGGGGAAGATCGGGTTTCCGTTCGATGGACGGAGCTGGATGCCGGCGTAGAGGTAGCCCGCCTGCGTCGAAGGCTGCTCGGTATACATGGACACAAAGCCAGAAGAGAACACGTCGTGACCAAACGATGCCGGGACTTCCGAAGACAGCAGCTTGTACTGATCGAATCCGTAGTGGTCGATCCAGCTCTTGTACCAGTCACCGGTGGCCACATTCTGTTTCGTGTCCACCGTCGCTTTAGTGCTGCCCTTATTGACCCAGTCGCCTTTATTGGTCCACACCCAGACATCCAGATCGATGTTGCCGACCGGCCAGAAACCAATGACCTTACCCGTCTTGTCCAGCTTCGCCGTGTAAGAGGGGATTTCCGCCCATGTGGCTGGGGCCTTGTGTGAATTCAGACCGGCGTCGATGAACTGACCGCGGTTGATGAAGATGAACCGGCTGTCGGTCTCGAAGGGAAGCCCAAAGATGTACTTCTTGCCCTTAACGGTAGGAGCAACATCGGCCCAGAGCGCCGGGTAGAACGTCGAGGGATTGATGGCGTCACGTTTGGCGTAGGAGGTTATGTCCTCGTAAATCTTGTGATAGCCATCCGCCCACAACGTCGGGCGGTTCGAGATCTCGGTGTCGGGGGCGCCTTTGCCGCCGGCGGCAACCAATGCCGCCGTCTTGGTCCAGTTGGCTCCAAAGGCCCATGGCGTGTCTTTGACGGTCACGTGCTTGTAGTGCGAATTAAACAGCTTGATGGCCGCTTTGATAGAGCCATGGCGCAGCGGGGACGCCCAGTGGTGCCAGAAGGTGACGTCGCCTTTTACGTTCAGGTTCGCTTTATACGGAAGGCTGGTTTTGGGCAAGCTCTCCGCGTACGAGGTGAAAATGAAAGGGCCTCGGGAGGCTGCCGCGCCCACCAACATACCGCCGAGCGCTAGGAACTTGCGCCGGCTTACTCCCTCTCCGGGATTGAAGAAGTCGAGCTCGTCCTCCTGGTACTCTCCGTACCCCTGCTCCCAAAACTTCTTATCGATCCCGTTCCCTTGCGATCCAGAATTCTCCATGTCGCTCATGTGCTCCTCCGAAAGGTCAATGTAGGCGAAGGCTAAATATGGGGCGTACCGGCGCCGCCATGACCTGGCGTCGTCGGGCTCACGTTTTTGTCAACGAACGGATGGGCTCCATCGCAACAGTCTGCGCTCCGTAGCTCCTTCTTCCAGTAACATTTTTCCTGCCCTCAGTCTATGGCAAGAACGGTGGTTTGGATAGAACGTGTCTGGATTGTACACACGTGTGCCTGAATTATCCATGTCGGGACGCCGCCGTGCCAATCCAATCCTCAGCGCGCTTTGACGTCTCCTCATCCGCCCGATCACGCGTTAACATACATGTTACCGGAGAGATCGGCACCGCGCAATAGCCACAGCTTCCAGCCCGGGTTCTTCTCGGGAATTACTCGGAGGGAGGTGGGGATATACCGCATGGTGTAGCCACAGCGGCGACTCGGACTGAGATTGCGACCGGCGCCGTGAATGATTCGGGCATCGTGCAGCGAACATTCGCCGGGTTCGAGTTCAAAATCCACTGCCCGCGAGTCGTCGATATCCTTAATCTGTAAACCGAACGTGTTCCCGGCGCGGTCGACGCGCTCGTACTGGGAGAACCCGTTGAAATGGCTGCCGGGTATGACGCGCATGCACCCGTTCTCCCGCGTGCTGCGATCGAGTGCCAACCAGACAGTCACGATGTTGTCGTATCCATCGAATCGTCCCACCCAGTAGGCTGAATCTTCGTGCCAGGGAGTTGCCCGGCCGGTGAAGGGATCCTTGCAAATGAAGTGGCTCGACCAAAGTGCGATATTGGGACCGACGATGGGTTCGACCAGGTCCGCGACCTCATCGCTGAGGAGGAAATCGAGCAAGCGAGGATCACGGAAGTGAGGCGTGTCGAGTTCGTCTGACAGCGCTTCTCCCTTCTCGGCCAAGTGCTCCTCGAATATCGCCAGCAGTCGCGCCTGTTTTTCTGCCGCGAACAGCTGATCGTGATGCAACAGATAGCCATTGGCCCGATAGTACCGCACTTCCTCTGCTGTGAGCGTAGTCATACTGGGGCCCCTTCTCGTTCCTCATCGCGAAAAATGGCTCGGAGTGCGTACGCCGCGGGCTTCGGCTGGCCGTGGAAGTCCAGGATCGACGTATTCGCCGTACACGGAAAGCTGTCGTGACCCATCCAGACCAGGAATCCCCCGCAGCGCGGGAACCGATCGCGGGCCGACCGAGCCGCGATCGCAAGCGCGGTGCTCTGGCGCGTCTGACTCCAGGACACATACTCCTCCAGTGAATCCGGCTCACGTCCGCACTCAGCGATGAACCGATCCCACTCGATCCACCAACCGGTCCGGCGCCAGAGCGGATTCTCGCGAGCGGCCGGCATTTCTGGTAAGTCCCCGCGATATCGGCGGATAACTTCCACGCCGCTGGCACCGGGCGCGCCGATCTCGGAATAGAAAAGCGCATCGGCATTTTTCCAATATCGGGTCCACTGCTCGCTGAGCTCACCAACCACATTCCAGGGGCCATGCACGTCCCAGTGGACCCCCTGGCCGAACTCTTCTTCCCGCGCCGAGAATCGCGGACCTGACGGTGACGTCGGTAGAAACCTGCGATCCGGATCGCCATTCCCCACCACTTCTGATAGGCGAGCAATCATCGGGTGGGTTATGTCAACTGGAACGCCGTCGGCCTGCAGTTCGTTTCCTCCCGACCAGATGGCCAGGCAGACGTGGTGCGCCCGTCGTTCGATATACGATCCGGCGATGCCGGCCAGTTGGTCGATTGCTTCTGGATCCCGGGGCGGATCGTTGTCGAGGCCAGAGGACGAGAGCGGAAACTCCTGCCAGACGAGCAGACCGAGCCGGTCGCAAAGGTCGTAGAATACCCGTTTCTCGAGAAACGCGCCTCCCCAGACGCGCAGCATATTGCAGCCCAGGTCGACATACGACGCGAGACGGTCCTCATATTGATCGTCGGTGACATCGGCGTAATTCGGACGGATCGGCGTCCAATTCACGCCCTGCAGAAACACGGGCCGACCGTTCAGGCTACAGAGCCAGGGATCGGCGCCGGGTGGCGCCTCGTCGCACTGGGCCCAGGTCAGCGACTTGAATCCGACGGTGCGCTTCCTCTCGTCGAGCACGCAACCTGCCTGGTCAATCAGGCAGCAGAAAAGTTCATAGAGCGGCTGGGTTCCGGCTCCATTCGGCCACCATAACTCGACTGGCAGGCCCTCTATATAAAGCCCATCAACGAACTCGGGCACCGACACGGCTTGACTGTGGATTACCTCTCCGTCACGCCCAAGCTCGATGCGAACATGATCGGTTGCCGTGCCGCCGATAGTACCTTTGAGGCGGAGAAACCCGGTTAAGTCCCGTAATCGCGCCCCGGTACGAACATCGAGAGTGAGAATCTCCTCTCCATTGGTGACCTCGAGGAGTAGGGCGTCCCATATTCCGATCTGAACGAGCCGCGAAGTCCAATCCCAGAAGTAATTGAATCGCGTCTTCCACTCGACCATCTGCGAGGTATAACCGATCTGTCCGAGCCAGCGCGGTGGGCAGCCAAAGACGATCTGCAACGAATTGCCACTTTCGCGGAGATATGGCGTCAGATCGACGGTGTAGGGCATGAATGACCCACGAAAGGCGCCGATCTCGCGTCCGTTCAGGAGGAACCAGCCGTCATAGTCCAGCCCCAATGCGAGGAGGCGGAGCGAGCACCCGGGTTCCACCCAGCCGTCTGGCAGCTGGGTGGTATAGATCCAGTGTCGGTTCTCAACCCACTCACAGCAGCGGGCATCAACGCCGACGTTCCAATCGGGCAATTCGCCGGCCGCACGCAGGGCACTCTGGACGGAGCCCGGTACCAGGGCGGGAATTCCCGTGATCTCGGCATTCAGAGACACGCCCGACTCGATGCTCCGCTGCTGGCGCCAGACATATGGCGTCCAGCCGGCCAGCACCCACTCCAGCTCGCCGAGATCGTGTGTGATCTTCATCGGGGGCCGGCACCGGTAACTCTATCGTCGGCGCAGGCTATCTCTTCGGCCAGGCCACAGAGCAGGTGGGTCAACATCATCTGTATTTCCTGCACCGTCGCGGTATCATCCGCCGGGATCCGGAGCGTGATATCGGCGCCCCGCTCCAGACTGCTCGACGCTGGGCCGGTAACCCCTACCGACTTGACGCCGCGCTCGCGCGCCGCGTCTACTGCCCTCACCAGGTTCCGCGATTCTCCGCTGGTGCTAAAGGCAATGAGGAGATCACCGGGCTGGCCCAGCGCTTTCACCTGCCGCGAGAATACTTCATCGAAGCTGTAATCGTTACCGATTGCAGTCAGTATCGACGTGTCAGTGGTGAGAGCGAGAGCGGCGAGCGGTCTTCGCTCTCGACGGAACCGCCCTACCAGTTCGGCGGCAAAATGCTGCGCCTCGGCGGCACTTCCGCCATTACCCGCCACCATGACTTTGTGTCCTGCCCGCAACGTTTCGGCAAGGGTCTGGGCGATGCGCGAAAGCACGTCCACCCGGTCGGCGAGACGATCCAGGGCGGCGTGTAACGACAGTGCATGAGAGGAGATAGCCGTAGCCAGCGCCTCCGCCGTGGAGGCACCAGGGTCCTCCGACAATGATTCAACGGGCTGCCCGTTCACTGCATCCGTCCTCCCCGCACCAGTCACCGGACGATTCTATCTCCAGATCCATATCTGCAGCCCATCCAACCAATTCCCGACCCGCGGAAAATGTAGGCCGACGCCCTCTGTGGGCGGCTTGGGCGTCGCCAACCAACCACGTCCTCGACGCGCGGAAAATGTAGGCCGACGCCCTCTGTGGGCGGCTGGGGCATCCCTCATCGAATGCCATCCCCGACCTCCTCATACCGTCCCCTGCTGGCGTCGCATACCGACGGGGTGGGTGAAACCGGGACCTGGTTGGATGGGCAAAGCGAAGCCGCCCACAGAGCGCGTCGGCCTACATCGTTTCGTGAGTCGGGGACGTGGTTAAGGCACCGCCCGGGACAGTCTGGGGAGAGTACACCACCATCGGCCAGCGGGATCGACATGTACGCTCCTCAATCGTCATGCTCATGCCACCGACGTTGTGGAGCAACCAGTTCATCGGGCCGAACCCGCATCCCAGAATAGAGAATAGAATTGCGGAAGGAGACACCATGAATACAGAAACCATGCCGGCGCTTGTCCAATTCGGCTTGCAACCCGGCCAGGTCGAATTACGCGAGGTGCCTATTCCGCCAATTGGCGATCACGACGTGTTGTTGCAAGTTGGAGCTGTCGGTGTCTGCGGAAGCGATATTCACCAGTATCTGGCAACGCCCTCCTGGCGAGTCGAGGTACCGGTCACCCTGGGCCACGAGTTTACCGGCACGGTGGTTGATGCCGGGAAGCAGGTATCTGAGTTCAAGAGCGGCGATCGGGTCGTGTCTGAGACCGCGGCTCGGATCTGCGGACGATGCGCGTACTGCCGGTCCGGCAATTACAATCTCTGTCCACGTCGCCAGGGGTACGGCGCCATCATCGATGGCGCCATGGCCAGGTATGTTCGGGTCCCAGCCCGGTGCTTGCACCATATCCCGTCGCATCTATCTTTCGAGCGCGCGGCACTGACCGAGCCCAGTTGTGTGGCCTACACTGCCGTGGTGGAACGGTCGAATCTCAATCCGGGTCAGAGCGCACTGATTCTCGGCCCCGGCCCAATTGGCCTGCTCGCTCTCCTGATGGCACGGTTACAGGGCGCCAGCACAACCGTGGTGGCCGGGCTCAGTGCTGACGCCGCACGGCTGGAGCTCGCCAAAAAACTGGGGGCCACCCATGTCGTTGATCTGCAGAGAGACGATCTCGGCGTCCTACTCGAGTCCGTCGGCGATGGCTTCGGCGTGGATCTCGTCGTCGATGCCGCCGGTGCCGCCGCGTCATTCCGTACGGCGATGAGCGCCGTCCGTCCGATGGGCGAGATCGCCAAAGTTGGTTGGGGCCCCGGCCCGCTCAACGCGTCCCTCGATCCGATTGTCCAGAAGGCGGTCACAGTGAATGGATCGTTCAGTCACAACCATGCCACCTGGGAGCGCGTTATTGCACTACTGGCATCCGGGCAGCTTGACGTTAGCCCTATAGTTGGAATCGATGCGCCGCTGACCGGATGGTTGGATACGTTCGAGAGAATGCATAGCGGCGAAGTGACGAAAGCCATCTTGCGTCCGTGAGTGCCCCACGCCTGGCCGCCTTCCCGAAGTGCTTTCTGGACGCGCTGCTGCCCCCAGGCTCAATGTCCTGGCCGGAATGGACGGCAATGGCGGCTCAACTGCCGCACATTGAGGGTATCGAAATGTGGCCACCAGCGCTGCTGTCATTCGACCCCTCATATCTCCGTGGTCTGCGCCGGGCGGCGGAAGACTGTGGGCTTACGATCCCAATGGTCTGCGCATCCCCCGATTTCACGCAGCCCGATCCGACCGTCCGAGCCGCCGAAATCGAACGCCACGGTTCGGTCATATACGCCGCCTCTCTCCTCGGCAGTGGAACTTGTCGAGTCCTGTCCGGTCAGCGCCGGCCGGAGGTGAGCCGGCAGGAGGGCGTCGCCTGGACTATCGACGCAATTGAGACCCTCCTACCCGTGGCCGAGCGATTGGGCGTAACCCTGGTCATGGAAAACCATTACAAGGACAGTCTCTGGCATTATCCCGAGTTCGCCCAATCATCGGAGATTTTTCTGGAGATCCTCAACGCGATCGACTCTCCCTGGCTGGGGGTGAACTACGACCCATCGAATGCACTCATTGCCGGCGAGGAGCCGGAAAAGGTGCTCGAGCAGGTGAAGCACCGAATAGTCTCCATGCATGCATCCGATCGTTCAGTGGTGGGCGGCACTCTCGAATCGCTGCGCCGCATGGACGCGGATCCACTCCTGGGGTACGCTCCCTATATCGAACACGGCGTCATTGGCCGGGGCTCGATCGACTACGATGCCATTTTCGACATCCTGGCGGGCATTGGTTTTGGTGGCTGGATATCGATCGAGGACGGCCAGGATCCCACCCAGGGCATGGAAGATCTGGCCGCCTCAGCGGAATTCCTGGCGGAGAAGATCCGCCAGTACTGGCCGACCGCTTCTGCTGCCAACGCCGCTTCCGCATAATAGAGGGCGTGACGGTAACGATCCACGGACGGGAATCCGGCCGGGAGCCACCATTCCCCCGGGTTGGTACCGCGTGGCTATCGGAGTAGAGGATCGATGCGGCGACGAGGACCCGATGTATGGCGCTAATGGGGTTGGATATTGGCACGACGCGTTGTAAGGCTGCCGTCTTTGATCTGGACGGTGTCACCCTTGGTATCGCGTTGCGCCCCACTCCAGTGAAGCGAGATCCTGCCGGTCACGCCTTTCATCCTGTTACCGACCTCTGGGAAGCCATTTCGGATGCGATCCAAGAAGCCGTCACCAGCGCCGGCGGCGAGAGTATTCAAGCTATTGGTGTGGGGAGTATGGCGGAAGCGGGCCTCCTGGTCGACCCCTGCAGCGGCGAGTCCCGGACGGATTTCCTACCGTGGTTTGATACCCGCGCTACTGAAGAGGCCGAGGAACTGGAGCGCGAAGAGGGTGCGTTCGCACTCTTCAAAGCCACCGGCTTGCACGTCAGTTACAAGTTCGGGCTGCCCAAGATCTTGTGGGTGCGCCGCCAGGATCCCATGCTGCTGCGCGGCACCGCGTGGCTCTCGGTAGCCGACTATATTGTTTACCGACTCACCGGGAAAATGGCAACCGCGCCCAGCCTGGCGGCACGCACGCTAGCTTTCAATCTCTGTCGTGGCAGCTGGGACATCGCGCGGCTGCAACGCGTCGGTCTCTCGGCCGGACTCTTCCCTTCGATACTGCCGGCCGGCGTCGCGGCGGGATCGGTATCACCGTCCGGGAGCGCGGCCACCGGTCTCGGCGAAGGGACCCCGGTGGCAGTTGCTGGCCACGACCATATTTGTGCGCTGATTGGTACCGGGATCCTCGCGCCGGGACCGGCGCTCGACTCGATGGGGACAGCAGAATCGCTCCTCGGTGTCCTCGACACGCTTTCGCTGGGAGAACGAGAATTCGCCTCCGGGCTTGCCTTCGTTCCGCATACTGTGCCGGAACGATGGTGCTGGTTGGGTGGGTTATCTTCTGCCGGCGGATCGATTGAGTGGCTGCGTTCGCGTTTGGGAACCCCGGCTGTAACCTACGAGGAAGCCGCTCAGCTGCTGACAGAGACGACATTGGACCCATCGAGAGTGTTGTATTTCCCGTACCTGGCCGGAAGTGGTGCGCCGCACCCGGACCAGCACGTGCGGGCCGCCTTCGTCGGTTTGTCCAATGAACATGGTCGAGCGGAGTTGTTCAAGTCGGTTCTCGAAGGGACTGCCTTCGAAGCGGAGTCCATCTGGAGGACGGCGGAAGCGGTATCGGGGCAGACCATTGACGATATCGTGGTCGCCGGTGGAGGGAGCCGATTCCCTCGCTGGTTGCAGATCAAGTCCGATGTCTCCGGCCGGCCGCACACGTCGGTGTCAAGGTCGGAGGAAGCAAGTTTGCTGGGCGCAGCGTTAACCGCGGGCGTCGGCACCGGGTGTATCGAAAATTGGCCTGCGAGCGCGCGTATTGCGCGGCGACGCACCGAAGACGGGGAGGTGTTCATGTCCGATTCCAGTCGCCACTCAGCGTATCAGGACCTCTATGAAACTGCGTACCTGCCGATGCAAGCTCCATTGCGAGAGGTATCGCATCGGCTCCGCGTGGCGCCATGACATCCCGGCGACCGAATAATGTGTTCACCTTGCGCGAAGTACTCGGCGCGGCGACAAGGGACGGTTACGGTGTCGGCTCCTTCGCTGCTCGCTACACGCCGATGGTGTTGCCGATTCTGCGGGCCGCGCAAGCCCTGCAGTTCCCCGGCAATCGTGCAGATTTCGCAACGCGAGCTGGCCCGGTATGGGACCCGGCCGCGAGATACCGCGGACGAGTTCTTCCGCGTGATCAACGATGAGGAGATCACGGTACCACTGGTCTTGCATCTCGACCATACCTGGGAGCCGGCGCTGATCCGCGAAGCAATCGAAGCCGGCTTTTCGTCGGTGATGATCGATGCCTCGGACCGGCCGTTCGAGGAGAATGTCTCCCTCAGTCGCTCGATCGCCGAGTATGCCCATGATCGAGGCGTGTCAGTCGAGGCCGAGCTTGGACGCATCGGTACCACCGATTTCATCGAAACCGATGAAGACGAGGAGCAGTACACCGACCCGGTGGAAGCCGAACGATTTGTCGCCGCCTCCGGCATCGATGCGCTGGCGGTCTCAGTGGGAACGGCGCATGGCGTCTATCAGGTCCGGCAGCCGAAGATCGACTATCAGCGCCTTCTAGCGATACGGGCGCGAACGCCGATTCCGCTGGTATTGCACGGAGGTTCGGGCATCCCCGCCGAGATGATGGTACGTGCCATTACCCTGCCTGGCGGCGGAGTGAGCAAGGTGAATCTTGCTACCGATCTCGAACTCGCCCTGCTCGGGAGTCTTGGTCGCCAGGAACGACTGACCAACGCCGAGTGCACGGCGCTCCCGCCCGATCAACTGCTCGCCGCACAGCAAGCAGTCCAGCAAACCGTGGAAGACAAGATGAGACATTTTGTAGTGAGTGAGGGGCGTGCCGTTGCGTGACCGGACGGGGACTCGGTGGCGATGACTGGCTCACCTTTTCCCATTCGTGGCGCCCTCGAAGCGTTCTATGGAACGTATTACACGTTTCCCGAACGTAACGACCTGATTCGTTTTCTTGGCGAGAATGGCTTCAACTTCTTTCTGTATGGTCCCAAGAACGACCGGCAGCACCGAGTTCGCTGGTGGGAGCCGTATCCAGGTGAAGTGCTGGATCAATTCGCCGCTACCATCGAACTGGCGCAGGCGTGCGGAGTGACGTTTTGCTACGCCATCTCGTTCGGGTCGCCACTGAATTACTCGTCCGCCGAAGATTTTCACGTGGTGATCGAAAAGCTACAGGGGTTCTTCGATCGAGGTTGCCGGGCGTTTAGCGTACTGTTCGATGATTTTGCTCCTGGCTGGGAAACTGACCCCGGCTATCGAGGATTCAGCAGTCCCGGCCAGGCCCACGCCGACTACTGCAACCGATTGCTCGACTGGGCTCGTTCTCTCGACGCGCAGTGCACGCTCTGTGCCTGTCCAACCCACTACGCCGGCCGAGCACCGTTCGGCGCTTACCTGGAAGACCTCGGTCGCGCCCTACAGCCGGACGTGCCGTTGTTCTATACCGGGCCGGACATCTGCTCTCATGAGATCAATCGTCATGACGCGCGAGAGTTCGCATCGATAACCGGGCGAAAACCGCTCATCTGGGATAACTACCCGGTGAATGATCTGGCGATGCGTTCGCAAATGCATATCGGACCGCTCCGCGGCCGGGATCCGATGCTCGCGGCGGAATCTGCCGGCTATCTCGCCAATCTGATGAATGAAGCCGAAGCATCCAAAATTGCGCTTCTGACCATCGCCGAGTACCTTGCCAATCCGGCGACCTACGATCCGGATGCCGCCTGGGAACGGGCGCTACGACGCCTCGGCGAACGGGAGTACACCGCGCTGAAGAGGGTGTCGGAGAATTCGCTCCGATCCTGTTTGGACCGCACCGAGGCGCCGACACTCGAGCGTCTGGTCGCTGAAGCCCGGGCCGCACTGGAACGTGGCCCGGAGAGCGTGCCACCGGAAGTGAACGCGCTATCGGACTACCTCGATGCCCTTGACGACGCCTGCTACCGGATCAAGAACCGGATGTCGAACCTGGCGCTGCGCCAGAATCTCTTGCCCTGGGTCGCAGACCTAGAGAGCAAGGCATGGCTCGGTCGACGGGCCTTGAATGTCGCCCGAGCGCGCATTGAAGGCCAGGCCTCGACGGCAGAGCTACGGCAATTAGTTGAGTGCATCGGGGAGGTCGAACGGGCGACCAAACAGATCGGCGGCGCGGGTCTTCTGGAGCTGGCGCGATCGGTGCGAGGCGCGATGAGGATCGAGAAGCCGGTACGGTCGGGCTCGATCGCCGCGACCCCGGCCAACGGCACATCGGCGCGACACCAGGCCGAACAAGTCCTGCTGGCGAATGCCGGCGAATTGGGCTTGCTTGGCGCCCGCAGCGCCTACCAGCAGGTGTGGGCGCGCGATAGCATGATCTGCGGGTTGGGTTTGTTGTGCTGCTCCGATCCCGCGCTGCGAGCAGTGCATCAGCGGTCCCTTAGCACTCTTCGGCGATTCCAGTCTCCACTGGGCAAGATTCCGCACAATGTAGGATTGACCGGCATTCCCGATCCGGCGCTGGTAGCGCACGGAGGCGCTCTCGAGCCTCAGCATGGCCAGGACTCGTACGTGTCCGACACCATTCATGCCGGCTGCGTCGATGGCAATCTCTGGTACATCATCGGTCAGTACTACTCGCAGTCAGTCCGGGCCGATACGGCCTTGCTGGCCGAGACCTGGGAAAGCCTGGAACGGGCGCTGCTCTGGCTGCGCTACCAGGATTCGAACGAGTGCGGGCTCCTCGAGGTCCATGAGGCCATGGATTGGGCAGATCTGTTCGCCAATCGGTATAACGTTCTGTACGACAATGTGCTCTACTTCGCCGTCTGGAAGTGTATGGCGGTGATGGCGACGGCGCTCGGGCTCCCATCGGAGTTCTATGCATCTGGCGCGGCGGATGTCCACCGCAAGATAAATGCCCTCCTCTGGGTTGGTCCCGAGGAACCACGCGATTGGGATTGGGTCGGAGTGGAGCGGCGCGAGTGGCTCTACGCGCTACGTCGGATCGGAACTGAACTTGTCGAGCGGCCGTTCTATCTACCTTATGTCGCGTTCCGAGGCTATGGAGACCGGTTCGATACGCTCGGGAACCTTCTGGCCATCCTGTTCGGTGTGGCCGACGACACCAAGACGGCAAAAATTCTGGACTACATCGAGCAGTGCGGTCTCGACCAACCGTTTCCGGTCCGAGCGCTCTATCCGACCATTCGGCCGGGTGAGGCGGATTGGCGGGACTACTATCGAGTGCGAAATCTCAACCTGCCCGACCAGTACCACAACGGCGGCGCGTGGCCGTTCATCGGCGGCTTCTACGTGGCCGCCCTGGTGCGCGCCCGCAGGCTGACGAAGGCTCAGGAACAGTTCGATCGTCTCACCGCCATGAACCGGCTGGGCAAGGACTCCGAATGGGGATTCAACGAATGGTTCCATGGCATTTCGGGGCGGCCGATGGGATACGATCGACAGTCCTGGTCGGCTGCCATGTATCTCTTCGCCGCCGAGTGCATCGAGCACGGTAAGGTACCGATCTTCAACCGCGAGACAATCTGGAGCGCCGATGCTTAGGCTCATCGACGAACTCTGGATTGTTTCGGGCCATGACATCACCCATCCCTGGGATGCCAGCGCCTATCTGGTCAAGGGAGACGAACCGACTCTGATCGATTGCGGCAGTGCGATTGGATATCCCGCCCTCAAGCGTTCTCTGCAAGGATTCGGTTACCAGCCGGAAGACATTCGTCGGGTCATCGGCACCCACGGGCACTGGGATCATCTTTCCGGAATGGCGCAGCTTCGCGCCGAAAGCCAGGCCGAACTCTGGATGCATGAGGCCGATCGCGCCCAGGTCGAGAGCGGCGACTATGAGTTGACGTCCGCCTTTCTCTATGGTCTGCCATTCCCACCCACTCACGTCGACCGCCTGCTCCACGACGGTGAGGAGTTGCGGATAAACGACTTCGACTTCACCGTGTATCACACCCCCGGGCACACGCCAGGTAGCATCTGTCTCTGGACCCGCGTCGGACACATCGGGTTGCTGATCACGGGGGACACGTTTTGGGGTGGCTACCATCCGCGCATCCACTCGAACCTGGAGGATTGGAAACGCTCGCTCGATCGGCTGCTCGAGCTCGACTTCGACCTGGTGACGATCGGCCACTACAGCTCTCTGATTACCGATGCCAAGCGAAAGGTCCGCGAGGCGCGGGTCCAGTTCGGTCAGTATTTCGATCCCTGGTTCAAACTTGAAGTCATTTAGCACGTGAAGTGAAGAAAGGGCATGCAGGTGAATGAGCCCGACCGGGCAGATGCGCTCTACATGATCGGCAACGCCCACCTGGACCCGGTGTGGTTGTGGACCTGGCAGGAAGGGCTACAGGAAGCCAAGGCGACCTTCCGATCCGTCCTGCAGCTCATGAACGAGTACGACGACTTTCTCTTTACCTCGAGTTCAGCGGCGATCTACCAGTGGATCGAAACCAACGATCCGGACATGTTCCAGGAGATCAAGGCGCGAGTCGCCGAGGGTCGGTGGGAACTTGCTGGCGGCTGGTGGATTCAACCGGACTGCAATCTGCCCAGCGGAGAATCGTTCGTTCGACAGGGGCTCTATGGCCAGCGTTACTTCCGGAGCGCATTCGGCGTACTGGCAACGGTCGGCTATAACGTCGACAGTTTCGGGCATGCGGCGTCATTGCCGCAGATCCTGCGCAAGAGCGGTATGTCCGCGTACATCTTCATGCGTCCCCATCCCCACGAACAGCATTTACCGGGCCGCCTGTTCCAGTGGGAGTCGGACGACGGATCGCGCGTGCTCGCCTACCGAATTCCGTACGAGTACGCCACGTGGGGACGCGGGCTGGAGCAACATGTCGACCGCTGTGCCGCCGAGTTGCGCGGGAACCAGTCCCGATTGATGTGCTTCTACGGCGTGGGAAACCACGGCGGTGGCCCGACCCGAGAGAACCTGGAAAGCATCCGCCGAATGAACGCCGAACCGGAGTATCCAACATTGCTCTTCAGCACGCCATCGCGTTATTTTCGCGACATCAAGGACGAGTCTAGGGACGCACCGGTTTTCCGCGACGAGCTACAACACCACGCCAGTGGCTGTTATGCCGCGCACTCCGGGGTAAAACGCTGGAATCGGAAGGCCGAGAACCAGTTGGTATTGGCCGAGAAACTCTCACTCTTGATGCATCGCATCGTCGGGCTGCCGTACCCGGCGGACTTCGAGCACGCCTGGAGAAATGTGCTCTTCAATCAGTTTCATGACATCCTGGCGGGCACCAGTATCGAACCGGCGTACGACGATGCCCGCGACCAGTATGGCGAAGCCATGGCAATCGCCAGTCGTCACCAGAACAATGCCATGCAGGCACTCTCCTGGCGGATCGACATTCCCGAAGAAGCAGACATGCGACCGATCGTCGCCTTCAATCCGCACTCCTGGCCCCTGGTTGCCCACCTCGAACTCGAGACCGGACGGATGCGTGACGGCGATGTGCTTGAGGACTCGAGGGGCACGGTGATACCCTTTCAAATCGTTACTTCCCGAGCCACGGTATCTCCGGGATCACGGAACCGGTTGTGTTTTAGCGCGGAACTGCCGTCAATGGGATACGAGGTATTTCGCCTCGTTCCGCGGGCCGGCGCCGGCCAGACCGAACATCTCCCAGCGACCGAGTCCTCGATTGAGAACGACTTTTTCCGGCTTGAGATCAACGCGGATACAGGCTGTCTGGCGAGCCTGCACGATAAGCGGCATGGATTCGAATGGCTGCGCCGGGAGGCGGCGCGTCTGGTGGTCATCTCCGATCCAAGTGATACCTGGAGCCATGGCATCCTTCGCTTCGATACCGAGATCGGCCAGTTTTCGCCGACAGCGGTGGAACTGGTAGAGCACGGTCCGGTCAGGTCAACGCTCCGCGTTGAGAGCCACTATGGGCAGTCTCGAGTAGTCCAGCAATATATCCTCTACCGAGATCTGGAGCGCATCGACGTGCGGGTCACCGTCGACTGGCGAGAGCATTTCAAAATGCTGAAGATAAACTTTCCGCTCAATCTCTACAACACCACGGTCACCTACGAAATTCCCTACGGGACCATTAGCCGCCCGGCAAACGGTGAGGAGGAGCCCGGCGGAGCCTGGGTCGACCTCACCGGCATCGGCCGAAACGACGGGAGACGGATGGGCATGAGCTTACTGAACGACGGGAAGTATAGTTACGACACGCGGCAGCATGAAATCAACCTGACCGTCCTTCGCAGCCCGATCTACGCTCATCATGATCCTTACGTGCCGGAAGAGGGCAAAGAATATTCCTTCATTGACCAGGGCATTCAACATTTCGTCTATAGCCTGCTCCCGCATACCGCCAGTTGGGAGACCGCCGGCACGGTGCAGCAGGCCGCGGCACTCAACCAGCCTCCGATCGCATTGTTTGAGTCCTATCACCCAGGACCGTTGCCGCGGCGAGACTCCTATCTTCAGATCGATCCAGCGAATATCGTGGTGTCGGCGCTGAAAAAGAGCGAAGACGGCGACGATACTATCATTCGGTGTCTCGAGACTGCTGGAATCGCCACCCAGGCCACTCTGACGCTTCCCGCCTGGCACCGAAGCGTCGACCTCAGCTTCGGGCCCAATGAACTGAAGACGTTGCGCATTCCCGCGTCGCCCGATGTGCCGGTCATCGAAACCAGCTTGATCGAACTCGACGACTTAGGATGAGCCGCCGACCAGCCTGGTCAGGTCCTGGTAGGACACAAAGAGAATCAGCATGAGCAGGGCCGCCATGCCTACCACATGAATCAGGCCCTCGACTTCCGGATCAAGGTTTCGGCGGCGAACCCAGGAGAGTAGGACGAAGACGATCCGTCCTCCATCGAGTGCGGGAATGGGCAAAAGGTTCAAGACTCCTAGACTGGCGCTCAGGAGCGCAACCCAGCCGAGAACAAAGCCGGGACCGAACTGGGGCTCCGCACCGATCACCTGCGTCGTCGTTTGGGCAATACCGACGGGACCGGAAATTCCCTGGGCGTTATGTTGAGAGAGATCCTGAAACAAGAGTGGAAGACTCTGCAAGTATTGGCCTATTTGGCCGAACGACATGGTCAGAGCGGAAACCGGTCCATAACGGACGATTACCGACTTGTTCAGTTCGATCCCGATCGCCCCTTGATGCGGGGGCGGATTGGTGCGAGGCACCACGACGACATTGAACGTGCCAGAACCTCTCCGCACCGTGAGGGTTACCGGTTTCCCGGCCAGCGGGTAGGTGGCGCTGATTAGATTATCGACGTACGCGACCTTCGATCCATCGACGGCGAGTATGGTGTCATTCGGTCGCAGTCCCGCCGTCGCGGCGGGGCTGCCGCGCTCGACGCCGGTAATCGTAGTGAGAAATTGGGGCGATCCCCAGAGGAAAGAGAGGAAGAAGACGATGACCGCCAGGGAGAGATTCATTCCCGGACCGGCAACCAGGATGACGAATCGTTGCCACGGCGGCTTCGAGCCGAAGCTATCGGGCGTCGTTCCCTGACCGTTCTCGCCCAGCATCCGGACAAATCCGCCGAGCGGGATCGCATTTATCGAATATCGAGTTCCGCCTCGATACCAACTCTTCAGTCGGGGAGGGAAACCGAGACCAAATTCATCGACGCGGACGCCCATGAGCTTGGCAAAGGTGAAGTGGCCCAACTCATGGACAAAGATCAGCAAAGCAAGGACGACAAAGAAGGCAATAATGCCGATGGCGATGGTCAATTCATGGCCCCTGTAGTGCCCTTACCCGGCGCAACGTGGTTGCTCGCGCCCACTGATCGGCCCCAAGTATATCGTCAAGAGAGGGATTCTGACAAGGGCTGTGGTCAGCCAGAGTTGCCTCCACCAGGGATGGAATGTCGGTAAAACCAATGCGGCCGGCCAAAAACGCCTCGACGACAATTTCATCGGCCGCCGAGAGCACGGCCGGATAGGTTGCGCCTCGGCGTCCGGCTTCGATGGCAATGCGCAATGCGGGATAGCGGTCGAGATCGATGGTTTCGAAGGTGAGGGTGCCGACCGCGGCGAGATCAAGCCGGGCCAACTGGTTCGTCCAGCGATCAGGGTGGCTAAGTGCATACTGAATCGGCAAACGCATGTCGGGCAGGCCGAGTTGCGCCTTGGTCGAGCTATCGTCAAACGTGACCAGCGAGTGGACGATGCTCTGCGGGTGTAACACCACCTCGACTTTCTCCAGGGGAAGATCGAACAACCATCCGGCTTCGAGAACTTCGAGTCCCTTATTCATCAGATTGGCGCAGTCGATCGTAATCTTGCGCCCCATGCTCCAGGTCGGATGTTGCAATGCCTGCTCGGGCGTGACCATTCTCAGTTCGCCGGCGCTAAGCGTACGCAGGGCACCGCCGGATGCGGTGAGAGTCAGACGCTCGATCGATCGGTCGGGCTCGCCCTGCAAACATTGCCAGATGGCGCTGTGTTCGCTGTCAATCGGAACGAGCGTTCCATGCCCTGCCCGCAGCTCTTGCTGAATTATCGACCCACCCATGACGAGGGTCTCCTTATTGGCCAGGCAAACACGCTTTCCGGCTCGCAGAGCGGCCAGGGTCGGGACCAGGCCGGTTCTTCCCGACGTACCGACGACCACGAGATCGACGTCCCGCCGGGCGGCCAATTCAGCCATGCCTTCCTCACCGGTCAGAACCTCCAGGCCGTCCAGTTCGTTCGCCGACTGGTAACCGGGAGCGACACAAACGGAGCGGACGCCAAAGTCCGCCGCCTGGCGAGCGAGGAGCGATACATTCGTTCCCGCCGCGAGCCCGCAAATCTCCACATCTCCGCGGAACTCTCGGGCTACATCAAGCGTTTGACGGCCGATCGATCCGGTGCTCCCCAGCAGGACGACCCTATGTGGCATAGCCCAGCAAAGCAGCGGCGTAGAAGCCCACGACTCCGGTAAATAGGAGACTATCGATCCGATCGAGAAGGCCGCCGTGGCCCGGCAGCAGAGACCCGGAATCTTTGACCCCGGTTTGTCGCTTTACCATCGATTCGACCAGGTCGCCAACCTGGGCGACCACACCCACGACCAGGCCGAGAGCGACTGCCTGCCACCACTGGATACCCAGCAACGGCAAACCGATCAGTCCCACCAGTCCGGATGCAGTCAACCCTCCGACAACGCCCTCGACCGTCTTTTTGGAGCTGATGTGATGCATGAAGGGCCGGCGTCCGCGATATTTACCGGCAAAGTAGGCGCCACTGTCGTACGCCCAGGTGAGGAGCAGCACGAGAAGGACCCAGCGGGCGCCGCGATGGACTTCGCGAAGCAAAGTCAGGTGGCCCAGTAACAGACCGACATAGAGAATCGCGCCGATGCTTACCGCCCAGTTAGTGAGACCAGTGGCATAGAGATGGGGCAGAAGATAATAGGCCCCGGACAGAACCATCACGGCGACGACGACGCCTACCCAGATAGGCTGCACGTCGGAGCGCGACGTGGGAACAACGGCCAGGCAGACCGTGGCGGGCAAGCAGAGCAGTACGGCGGGACGGAAATTACCTGCTTGAAGTAACCGCAGAAGTTCAAATTCGGCCGCCGCGGCTACCAGACCGATCGCGGCGGCAAATAACCAGCCCCCTCGATCATTGAGCAGTAGAACCAGGGGTATGCCAACAACCGCCGTGGCCACGCGGGCGGTGAGGTTCGAGGGTGTGCGTCTCCGGCCGGCCAAACCTATACGAGCTTGCCGAAGGTTCGGCGACGGGCCGCATAGGCAGCGATTGCGGCGTGGAGGTCGTCGTCGGAGAAGTCCGGCCAGAGAGTTGGCGTCGCGTAGTATTCGCTGTAAGCCGCCTGCCAGAGCAGAAAATTAGAGAGGCGCATCTCGCCGGCAGTTCGGATCACGAGGTCGGGATCGGGCAGGTCGGGACGTATAGAGATACCGTGAGATTGTGCACTCGTCGATCTCGTCGGCCTGGAGCCCATCGGCAACGATGCGCTTCACTGCCGCCACGATCTCGGCCCGGCCACCATAGTTGAAGGCTACGTTCAACACGATGCCGTTGTTGTTCCGCGTCAGTTCGACTACCTTCTCAATGGCGGTGCGAAGATATGAAGGCACTCCGTCCATGGTCCCGACGTGTCGCACCCGGACGCCGTTGCGATGCAGATTCTGGGTCTCGCGTTCGCTGGCATCGGCGAAGAGTGCCATCAGGCCGTTCACCTCGGTTTGCGGGCGGCCCCAGTTCTCAGTTGAGAAGGCGTACACCGTAAGCATGCCAACTCCCATGTCGGAGCACGCCCGCACGATGCGATGCATATTCCGTTCGCCGGCGCGATGGCCGGCGATACGCGGTAAATGCCGGCGCTCCGCCCAACGTCCATTCCCGTCCATAATGATCGCAATATGTGACGGTACGGTGACTAGCTGGGGTTCGATTGCGAGCGGCTGCGATCCGGCAACCATTTACACCTCCATGATCTCGGTTTCTTTGGCCCCACCGACAGCATCGGCCTCATGACTGGCGCGATCGGTAATCTTTTGCAACTGATCCTGCGCCCGCTTTTCGTCATCCTCCGAGATTTCCTTGTCCTTCTTCATCTTGCGAAGGTGTTCGTTGCTCTCTCGCCGGATGTTCCGGATCGCAACCTTGGCTTCCTCGACACGCTTGTGTACGAGCTTCACCAGGTCGCGCCGTCGCTCTTCGGTTAATTGTGGAATCGCGATCCTCACCAATGTTCCGTCGTTGGTTGGATTCAATCCCAGTTCTGACTGCCGGATCGCTCTTTCAATCGCTCCCAGCGCGGTTCGATCGTACGGCTGCACGAGTAACTGCCGAGAATCGGGGGCGCTGATAGAGGCGAGTTGCTGGAGCGGGGTAGGGGCGCCGTAGTAGTCCACGCTAAGATGCTCGATGACGCCGGGGTTCGCTCTTCCGGTGCGGATCGTGCCCAAATTTGTTCGCAGAGCATCCAGGCTCTTGCTCATATGAGCGTCGGTCTCGCGCAAAAGATCGGAATCCATCGCTTACTCCACTCCGGCCAGTACGGCCTCCTGCGTTGGCGTCAATCAGGGTGCCAATGGGGTCGCCCCGAACGACCCGCGAGATATTGCCGGGAGCAAGATTGAACACCACAATCGGCAATCCGTTCTCCTTGACCAGCGAGATCGCGGTAGCGTCCATCACTTGAAGCTGCAAATTGAGCGCGTCCATATAGTGGAGTGAGGAAAATTTGCGTGCCGAGGAATCGGCGAGAGGATCGCGCTCGAAGACGCCCTCGACCTTGGTTGCCTTGAGCAGCACGTCCATGTGCAACTCGACGGCGCGCAGAGCCGCCGCGGTGTCGGTAGTGAAGTACGGGTTACCGGTGCCCGCGACCAGGATCACCACCAGCCCGTGTTCGAGATGGCGCTCTGCTCGTCGCCGGATAAACGGCTCGGCCACCTTATCCATCTCGATCCCGGTCATGAGCCGGGTCGGAACGCCCAGCCGCTCGATCGCGTCCTGGAGCGCCAGCCCGTTCATGACAGTCGCCAGCATGCCCATGTAATCGGCGGTGGCGCGGTCCATGCCGCGAGCCGCTTCGGCCGCGCCGCGAAGGATGTTACCACCCCCCACGACCACGGCCACGACCACTCCCCAACCGTGTACCTGGACAATCTCGCGGGCGATCGAGTTCACCACGTTGGTATCGATGCCGTATTCCTGCTGGCCGAGGAGCGCTTCGCCGCTCAGCTTGAGCAATATCCGGTGATATCGAACCTGCGGTTGCTCGAACGATTGCATCTAGGCGCCGACCTGAAAGCGAGCAAAACGCTTAACCACGATGTTCTCCTTGGTTTGCACGCCCAGATCCTGTACTAACTGTCTGATTGTCTTGGTATCGTCGCGAATGTAGGGCTGTTCGAGCAGCACGACCTGCTGCGCGTATTTTTTGAACCTGCCTTCGGCAATGTTGCCTGCAATCTTCTCCGGCTTGCCCTCTTTCAGGGCTTCCTGCAGGAAGGTCGCTTTTAACTCTTCCACGTCGGCCGCCGGAATATCCTCGAGGCTGAGGTATCGCGGGTCCGTGGCCGCTACCTGCAAAGCGATTTCGTGCGCCAGTGCCTTGAACTGCTCGGTCCGCGCCACATAGTCGGTCTCGCTGTTCAGCTCCACCAGGACGCCGATTCGCCCGCCGCCGTGCACGTACGGTTCGACGATGCCTTCACTGGCCTCGCGACCGGCGCGTTTGGCGGCGCTCAGGGCACCGCGCTGCTCCAACAGTTTCCTCGCCTTCTCGAGATCCCCACCGGAATCTTGCAGGGCTCGTTTAGCCTCCATCACCCCTGCTCCGGTCATCTCCCGGAGTCGCTTTATGTCGTTTATATCCATTGCTGTTGTGCTCACCTGTTCTCCTTAGCACGTATGCCTGTTGGAATGAATTTGTTTCACTGAGCGTCGTCGGTCTCTGACTCCGCCGGGGCCTCAGCGGTCGCCACCGTCGCTAGCTCGTCTTCCGCTGCCGGCGCCCCGGTACCCTCGAGATCCGCAACCGGCGCTTCTGCCAGGGGCGCGAGCACCGGCGAAGCCGCCGCTTCATCCGACGAATCCGTCTCCATCTGGAGTAATTCGCCGGGGGTTTCGATCGGCTCGCCGTTGAGGGGGAATGCGCCTTCGTCTTCCTCGTCGTCCGCCACCGGCGTGATGTAGTCGATCGACGCGTCGTATCCTTCGGGATCGGCGGAGTAGCCACCCTCGTAACTTTCGGCCTCGACTCCTTCGTCGGCGGCGTCGGATACCATCGTACTGGCTCGTTCCTGAGCGCCCTCATGGGCGGCATCAGCAATCTTGCCCGAAAGCAAACGAACGGCGCGAATCGCATCGTCGTTCGCCGGGATAGCATAGTCGACCTCATCCGGATCCGAGTTCGTGTCGAGAAGCGCGACGATCGGTATATCGAGCCGACGGGCCTCGTGAATAGCAATATGCTCTTTCTTGGTGTCGATGATGAAGAGCACATCCGGCAATCGCCTCATTCCACGAATGCCACCCAGCATGCGAGTGAGCTTTGCGATTTCATCGCCTAACTTGAGTTGTTCCTTCTTCGGCAACCGGTCGAAGACTCCCGTCTCCTTCATGCGCTCCAGCGAGTCGAGCCGCCGAAGACGCTGCTGAATCGTCTGAAAATTGGTCAAGAGGCCACCGAGCCAGCGCTGATTGACGTAGAACTGTCCGGCGCGGGTGGCTTCCTCTGCAACCGCTTCCTGTGCCTGCTTCTTGGTGCCGACGAACAGGACCCGACCGCCATCGCGCGTTACGTCCTGGACGAAACCGTACGCTCGGTCGAGCATCGATACCGTCTTTTGCAGGTCGATGATGTGGATGCCGTTTCGCTCGGTATAGATGTACGGTTTCATCTTCGGGTTCCATCGTCTGGTCTGGTGCCCGAAGTGTACTCCTGCCTCCAGGAGCTGTTTCATGCCAACGACTGCCATGGGGTATCCTCCTTCGTTTGGTGAGCCTCCGCACCGTTCTTCCCGCATGCCAACCGTTCGGCAGTGGCGGCAACGACATGCAGTCCCGGTGCGTGTGTTTTTCGCGGCGCAGAAAAGACCAGCGTTTCCGCTGGCCGTATACGCCTCCCATTGTAGCAGGTGCAGGGGCGAATTTAGCCGACGGCCTGCCCAATCGACAGCCGCCGGCTGGCGACGCTAGAGAATGTATTTGCTTGCTTCGTCGGTGAATGGCACCGTGGCCATCCGCTCCCGTACGTAGGCGCCATCGATGGTAACCGTCTCGTCGGCGAATTCCACCGACCGGAAGCTGATCTCCTCCAGCACCTTTTCCATCACGCCATAGAGACGGCGAGCTCCCAGGTTTTCAGTCTGCGCGTTCAGCGCCGCCGCGTAGCGAGCGATTTCGCGGATGCCCTCGGCGGTAAATTCGAGCGTGACCTTCTCGGTGGCCAGCAGAGCTCGATACTGCTTGGTAAGTGCGTTGGCCGGTTCGGTGAGGATGCGAACAAAGTCTTCTTCATCGAGATCCCGCACCTCGACGCGAATCGGGAATCGTCCCTGCAGCTCCGGCAACAGATCGGCGGGGCGAGCACGGTTGAAGGCACCGGCGGCGACGAAGAGAATGCGGTCGGTGTTCACCATGCCA
This sequence comes from uncultured Chloroflexia bacterium, assembly GCA_963731225.1. GTDB lineage: Bacteria > Chloroflexota > UBA5177 > UBA5177 > UBA5177 > CAVSUG01. Next base: position 253,023 of record CAVSUG010000002.1, on the reverse strand, counting down.
TATCGGGTCGCTACGTTGGCACCCTCGACGATCGGGAGTAGGTCACGCTGGACGCCTTCTCCCGAAACATCGGCGCCATAATCGCCGTTGCGATTCACCAGCTTATCGAGTTCGTCCAGAAACACGATGCCAGATTCCTCGACCCGGCGCAGAGCCACCTCAACGACTTCTTCGAAGTCCACCAATCGGTTGACCTCCTGATCAACCAGAATCCGTCGCGCCTCCCGCACCGATACATGCTTGGAACGCTTCCGGCCGGCCTGCACCGTGCTCATAAACTCCTGAAATTGCTCGTGCATCTCGTCGGATCCCATGCCGGAGACAAACTCGAGCATGGGCGCATATGACTCTTCGGATTCCAGCTCGATCTCGATGACACGTTCCTCGAGCTCGCGGTCGGCCAGGCGCCGCGCCATGGCGCGGCGCTTCCGTTTCATATGGGCGCGTTCGGTCGCCACGGGAGCCGCCTCGGTACCCGATTCGCCGCCAGTCTCGAGCAGACAATTAAGGATCCGCTCGGTGGCCCGTTCTTCCGCCTGTTCGCGCACGTCCGACATGCGCTCCTGATGCACCATGGAAACGCTAGCGTCAGCGAGATCGCGCACGATGGACTCGACGTCGCGCCCGACATAGCCGACTTCGGTGAACTTGGTGGCTTCGGTCTTCAAGAAGGGCGCATCCACGAGCCTCGCCAGGCGGCGTGCCAGTTCGGTCTTCCCAACTCCGGTAGGACCGATGATCAGAATGTTCTTCGATCCAATCTCGGCTCGCATTTCCGGGTCTAACCGCCGGCGTCGTTCGCGCTCGCGCAGCGCCAAACTGAGCGCTCGCTTCGCTTCGCTCTGACCCACGATGTAGCGATCGAGTTCCGCCACCACTTGTCCCGGTTGCAGGTCAGTCACGTTTTTCCCCTTCTGGCGCTGCGACTTCGACCGGGTGGTCGACGCAGTGCAACGTAATATGGTCGTTGGTATAGATACAGATCGAAGCCGCGATCTCCATTGCCGCCCGCGCTACCTCGGGTGCGCGTAAATCGGTGTGTCGTAACAGTGCCTGCGCGGCTGCCAGCGCATACACCCCGCCCGAACCGATCGCGATGACATTGTTGTCCGGCTCAATGATCTCTCCATCGCCGCTGACGAGTAACAGCGTGTCTGGGTCGCCCAGCACCAATTGAGCCTCCAGCCGGCGGAGATATCGGTCGGTTCTCCAGTCTTTGGCCAGATTAACCGCGGACTTCCGCACGTTGCCACCATTTCGCTCCAGTTGCATTTCGAATCGATCGAAGAGTGTGAGCGCATCGGCAACCGCACCAGCAAAGCCGGCGAGAACCCGGCCGTTATGCATCATCCGTATTTTAGCAGCGGTTTGCTTCATCACGGTATCACCCATCGTGATCTGGCCGTCTCCAGCCATCGCGATCTGGTCGCCGAGGCGTACCGCGATTACAGTTGTCGCTCGCATAGGTGACACGATCACGCTCCCCGGTGAGCACGAGAGTACACATCACGAATGTAGCCCTCGGAGATATGCGTATAAATCTGAGTTGTGCTCACGCTACTGTGTCCGAGCAGTTCCTGCACGGAGCGTAGGTCGGCGCCCCCCTCCAACAGGTGAGTAGCGAAGCTGTGCCGCAAGGTGTGAGGAGTGATATGGCGCTCGATGCCGGCAGTCTTGACGTGTTCCGCCAGAATCAGGTGAAATCCTCGGACACCCAGCGGATCACCGAGATGATTGAGAAAGAGGGCATCGACCGGCCGGCGGATCAGATGCGGTCTGCCGGCGTGGACGTAACGCTCCAGAGCGTCAATAGCGAGATCGCCCAGGAGTACGATCCGCTCCTTGTTGCCCTTGCCCGATACCAGAATGCTGCGTCGTGTCCAGTCGATGTCATCGACGCGCAGGCTGAGCAACTCGCTGACCCGCAAACCAGTGGCATACATGACCTCGAGGAGGCACCGATCGCGAAGACCGAAAGGGGTCGAGTTCGGTGGCGCGCTGAGGAGACGTTCCATTTCATCTACCGAGAGGATCTTCGGTAAGGTACTCCCCTTCTTCGGGCGCCGGCACCAACAAGAGAGGGCTGGCCCCGACCCGCCCTTCGCGGACCAGGAAGCGGTACAACGAACGCAACGCCGAGAGCTTCCGACCGATACTGCTGGCGGCGTACCCGTCGGCATGCATCGACGCCACCCAGGCACGCACCGCCCGTCGATCGAGCGTCTGCCAGTCCCCGCCTCGATCGGTGAGCCAGTCACTGAATCGTTCGAGATCGAGGCGATAGTTCGAGACGGTGTGCATCGAGGCACTTCGTCGCGTCGTAAGGTCCTCGAGAAAGAGGTCGATCTCTTCCGACATGTCATGTCCCAGCGCGTCGGGCCCGGAATCAGTGAGCAGCTACCAACTCCTTCGCAGGCTCGGACGGAGACTGCTCGAAATCGCACTCGGTGCAATAGAGACGCGGTTTACCGCGCATTGCCGTCGCCAGCATGCCGCCGCATTGTGGACAGGGCTCCGGGTTCGGTTTATCCCAGAGAGCGTAGTCGCAGGTGGGATAGGTACCGCACCCCCAGAACACCTTTCCTCGTTTGGTTTTGCGCTCAACCAGATCGTTACCGCATCGGGGGCAGGCAACACCGATTTTGGTCTGCAGTTGCCGGGAATACTTGCACTCAGGATAGTTGGAGCAGGAAACAAACTCGCCAAATCGACCCTGTTTGATCACCAGTGGACTGGCGCATTCGGGGCACGGCTCCCCGATATCGATGACCGGTCGTTCCACGCGCTCCATCTCGGTCTCGGCAAGATCCAGAGCCTTCTTGAACGGCGTGTAAAAATCCGCAAGCAGCTCTGTCCACTCGCGCTCCCCATCTTCAATCGAATCGAGCCCCGATTCCACCTGTGCCGTGAAGGACACATCCACGATCTCGGGAAAGTGCTGTTTCATCAGCCGGTCCACGGTCTCACCCAGTTCAAGCGGTACGAAGCGTCGATTCTCGAGTTTTACGTACTTTCGCTGCTGAATCGTGCTAATAATCGGCACGTACGTACTCGGTCGACCGATCCCGCGTTCCTCCAATTCCTTCACCAGGCTGGCTTCGGTATAGCGAGGTGGCGGTTCGGTGATATGCTTGACGTCCTCGAGTTTGTGCAAACGTAAAAGTTCGTCAGTCTCCAGGTCCGGCAGCGTGGTATCTTTCTCCTCCCGGGGCAAGATCGCGTAGAAACCCTCAAAGTGCAACGTCGAGCCGTTGGCGACGAACAGGTAATTGCCGGCGGCAATGGAGGCTCGAACCGAATCGAAGACGGCGGGAGCCATGAAACTGGCCACGAATCGCCGCCACACCAACGTATATAGCCGCAGCTGATCGGACGTCAGTGATGCCGCCAGACTCTCCGGGAGCCGGTTGACGTCGGTTGGTCGGATCGCTTCGTGGGCGCCCTGGACGTTGGCCTTCTGCTTGGTCTTGGGTCCCGGGCCGATGTATTTGCTGCCAAACCGTTGACCGATATAGCCCCGGACTGCTGCCTGAGCCTCATCGGCCACGCGCGTCGAGTCGGTACGCATATAGGTAATGAGCCCGGTCCGGCCCTCGCCGAGATCGATTCCTTCGTACAGCTCCTGAGCAACCTTCATCGTCTTCTTCGGCGAGAAGCGCAGTCGAGTGGAGCTATCCTGTTGCAGCGAGCTGGTGCTGAATGGCGCCGGTGGCATACTGCGGGTCTTCTTGGCCTCGACCTTGAGGACTCGGAAGTCCGCCCCCTTGAGGTCGGCGAGAATTGCTTTCATTTCGGTCTCGCTACCGATCCGCAGCTTCTCCTTCTCGGACTGATCCAGCCGGCGCACGAGGTCGGCAGTGAATGTCCGTCGATCTTTGGTCCTGGACAGATGAGCGGTCAGAGTCCAGTACTCCTCGGGAACAAAACTTCGAATCGCTTCTTCCCGATCGACGATAAGGCGGACGGCGACCGATTGGACGCGACCGGCACTGGTGTGTTTTTGCACCCGTCGCCACAGTAGTGGACTGATCTTGTACCCCACCAGGCGGTCAAGAATGCGACGCGCTTGCTGGGCATCGACGAGGTGTTCGTCAATGGCGCGTGGATGCGCGATGGCCTCCCGAACCGCATTCCGCGTGATCTCGTTGAAGATGGCGCGGCGGGCATGCGGCAATTCGAGAGCTCGCGCCAGGTGTGCACTGATAGCTTCGCCCTCGCGATCCGGGTCCGGGGCCAGGTAGACTTCACTCGCCTTTTGGCTGGCACGTCGCAGCTCGAGCAGGATCTTCTCTTTGCCCGGTATGACGACGTACTTCGGTGCGAAACGCCGGCGGGTGTCGACGCCCAGACCTTTGGCCGGCAGATCGATTACGTGACCAACCGAGGCCATGACCTGAAAGTCCGAGCCCAGGAACTTTTCGATTGTCTTTGCTTTAGACGGTGACTCTACGATCACCAGTTTGGATGCCAATAGATTCTCCAGGGTGGGAAAGTTGCCCACAGTGTAGCAGAAGGGAATTGAGAAAAAGAGTGGAAGCGGTTCGCGAAGCCCAATATATAGACGGCCGTGAAGCACGAAACAGGCTATATGGTATCGGCGTCATGCTTCTACCGGCTCCGGCGACCGAAGCGATTCCCGCAGTGACGCCATGTCGACCAGGAGTTGTTCGATCGCACCCAGCCAGTCCTTTGCCAGCTTGCTGCGAGGAATACGAAGGACGTTGGTGGCGATCCGAGCTTCAATCCCGTAGGTACGGTACAGCGCGATCCGGTTGAACGGGGCGTTGGCGCCGGCGCGGGCGGTGAGATGCTCTTCGTCAAGTGAAACCAGGGTAACATGTGCGGCCTTCGCCGCGAGCTTGATGCGGACGGATGTGAGCAAGTTCTGGACGGCGAGCGGCAGGGTTCCGAATCGGTCGGTGATCTCGTCGGAGAACGCTCGCAGCTCAGATTCGGTTTCAATCGACGCCAATCGGCGGTAGAGCGTCAGGCGCTCACTTTCGTTCGCCACATACTCGGCGGGAAGAAACATGGTCAGGGGCAGGTCTATTGTGATAGGAACCGTCTCTTCGATCACTTTTCCCCGCATCCGCTCGACGGCCTCACCAATCATCCTGGTGTAGAGATCGAATCCAATGGCAGTTGCATGTCCGCTCTGTTCCGCGCCCAGAAGGTTTCCTACTCCGCGAATTTCCAGGTCCTTCATGGCAATATTCATACCCGCTCCCAGTTCGCGGGCTTCGAACACGGCCTCCAGCCGCCTCGTCGCATCTCGGTTGAGATGCACGTCACGCGGGTAGAAAAGATAGGCGTATGCCTGATTCGCACTGCGACCGACCCGGCCGCGAAGCTGGTATAACTGCGTCAACCCGAGCCGGTGCGCATTGTTCACAACTATGGTGTTGACGTTCGGAATGTCGACGCCGTTTTCAATGATCGTGCTGCAGACCAGCACGTCAGCCTCCCGATGGGCGAAGGAGAGCATGACCTTCTCGAGGAGGGCCCCATCCATCTGGCCATGCGCGACCACGACGCGCGCCTCCGGCACGAGCTCGCGGATTCGCTGCGCCATGGCCTCGATGGTAGTGACCCGGTTGTGCACCAGATACACCTGTCCTTCACGATCGAGTTCACGCAAGACCGCCTCACGCACCAGTCGATCGTCGTAAGGCTGGAGACGAGTCTGGATCGGCAACCGGCCCTCGGGCGGCGTCTCAATAACGCTGATCTCCCGGATACCCACGAGACCCATGTGCAGCGTGCGCGGTATCGGGGTCGCGGTCAGTGTGAGCATATCGATCGATTCACGATACCGGCGCAACTGTTCTTTGTGGCGAACCCCAAATCGCTGTTCCTCATCGACAATGAGAAGGCCTAAATTCTTGAACGACACGTCCTTCTGGAGGAGCCGGTGGGTTCCGATGATCACATCCACTTCGCCGCTGGCTAAACGGCGCAAGATGTCTCGTTGCTGGGCCGGCGACCGAAATCGGCTGAGCGCTTCAACCGTCACCGGAAAGGGCGAGAAACGTTCGGTGAATGTTTCGAAGTGTTGCTGCGCGAGAATTGTGGTAGGAACCAGAACTGCCACTTGCTTACCGTCCGCGATCGCTTTAAACGCGGCCCGCACCGCGACCTCGGTCTTACCGTAGCCGACATCGGCGCACACCAGACGGTCCATGGGCGATGGTTGCTCCATCTCGGCTTTCACTTCGGCAATGGCCTGTAGTTGGTCGGGTGTCTCGGGGTACGGAAACGCAACCTCGAGCTCGTGTTGCCAGGGAGTATCGGGCGAGAACGCATAGGCAGGGCGCGCCAGTCGCTTGGAGTACACTTCGACCAACTCCCGCGCCATGTCGACCGCAGCCTGCGTCGCGCGCTGACGGGTACGTTGCCACTCGCCACCGCCCAGCTTGCTAAGATGCGGCGGCGTGTCGCCCATGCCGATATACCGTGTCAGCCGTTCCATTTGATCGGTGGGCACATACACCTTATCGGCGCCGGCGTATTGGACCATCATGTATTCACGTTCGGCTCCGCCGATCGTCATACGGGTGACACCAGCGAACCTGCCGATACCGTGCTCGAGGTGAACGACGTAATCTCCCGGCGAGAACTGAGTGAAGAACGCGTCTCGCGCCGGTCGCGGACGTCGAGAAACCGGGCGCGAGCGTGCCCGTCCAAAGAGCTCGTGATCGGAGAGAACCGTCAACCCGGCCGCCGGGAACTCCCAGCCCTCGGCGAGAGCTACCTGAATGGCCGAGACTCCTGGCTCTGGCGGGGAGGCGAGTGCGGTCAGGATGCGAGCGCCGATTTCCTCTTCTTCCAGCATCTCTGTTACTCGCTCGGGCTGCATCGACGCGACGACCGTGGTTTCGGCCGGCGATGCTTTCAGGTCGTGGAGGAGAGAACGCAGGCGTCCGGCGTAGAGGCGAGCCGGACGGAATAAATCTGAGCAATCGATGGCGTCCTGGTCTTCAGGAGATCCAGGAAACCATGCCATCGTTCGTACCCGCTCAAGTCCGGTAGAGATCCGTGACCTCTCAAACAACGCTGGCTCGAGACCGCGCGGCAGACTGCCACATTCCTCCAGTTCACGCTGAATATCCCGTGCTTGCTGAGACAGATCTTCTATCGCTTGCCAGACCGCCGGGCCATCGTTGAGAAGCACTGTACCCGCATTCGACATGTGATCGATGACGAGGCTGGGCTGGCTGATCAGATAGGGCAGAAATAGTGAGAGATCGTCGAACGATGCCCCCGACTCCAGACGGCTGAGATCGTCCAACCAGGCGGTCTCAGATTCAGCGGTGAGATTCGAGATATCGATGGCGCGCAGCCGGTTGAGTGCCGTTGCCCGGTCGTCCTCTTGCAACGCGGCGACTTCTTGCAGAGTAACGCTCAGCGTCGACGACAGCGACCGTTGCGAGATCGGATCGAACGTGCGCATCGACTCGACGGTGTTGCCGAAGAGTTCGATACGCACCGGGTGCTCGGCACCCGACGGAAAGACGTCCAGCACTCCACCGCGCCGCGCGAAGGTCCCGGGCTCTTCTACCAGGGAGACTGCTTCGTATCCCATGGCCAGCCACTGCGCCGTCAATCGATCGAGCGGCACGACATCCCCTGGCTTGACGACGCAGACGGGTGAACCCGCCGATCGCGATCGTACTGGCTGCATGATCGCCCGAGCGGTGGCGACGATTACACCCCTGCCTTCGGCGTCCAGAGCGCGCAATACTGCTTCTCTCTCCCCGAGTACCAGGCGATCGAGATGAACCCGCTCGTAGGGCAGAGTCTCCAGTGCCGGGAAGTGTAACACCTCGCGATCGGTCCAGACCGGCAACTCGTGGGTCAACTCGTGCGCTTCCTGCGGATGCGCGACGACGACCAGCAGAGCGCCCGGGAGATGCTCGGCGGTGGCCGCGATGACTGCGGGCCTGGCGGCACGAAGCAGGCCGAAGAGGCGCGCGGTTTCGGTTGATTGAGCTGGTTCCGCGACGGCAGGATGATCGGCGAGCAGACGGGTGAGACCGGAAAGTTGCATGAAGTCGGTTCTGGGGGAGAAAAAAAGTGAGCGCGGAGGGTGTCGTCTCCGCGCCTCTGATTATAGACGAATTATGCCCAACTGCGCTACTATCCTGCCGATGCTACATCCCTGATTCGAGTACGAGACAGGTCGGCAATCGATGGAAGCTCGACATCGGCAAGGGTATCGAGGTAGGTGCTCCAGACGTCAGGATTCCACAGCTCGAGCCGGTTGAACATGCCCACGATGGTGACACGTTTTTCGATGCCGGCATACTGCAACAGTGTCGTCGGAATCGTGATGCGATTGAGAGCATCGACCTCTGACTGCTGAGCATCCGCTAGCGTTCGATGCATAAAGAGGCGAACTTCATCGTCGTCCATGGTGCGACGCGCCGCCACCAGCACCGACTCGAGCATCTCCAGGTCGAACAGATAGAGGCAGTCATGTTCGCCCTTCATCACCATGACCTTGGTCGGCTGAGTCTCGCCAGACGAGGCGAGAAGGTGAGCTGGCAGTGACAGCCGGCCCTTGTAATCTACCGTCCGTTCGTACTCACCGAAATGCACGGGATGTGGTCCTTGGAAAATGATCGCGGAACGGAGGGGGTAAGGCGAGTATACCGGTCGGCGCGGCTGCGGTCAAATCAGTCGAAGCTACGGTTTCATCAATCCTTTGGGCAATCGCATCTTGCCCGACGTGAGCTGCTTCATCATTTTTTGTACGTCTCTGAACTGATTCAGGAGTTGATTCACCTCCTGAACCGAGGTGCCGCTGCCGCGGGCTATCCGCCGCCGCCGGCTCCCGTCGATAATTGCCGGTTGGCGGCGCTCGTGGCGCGTCATCGACGTAATGATCGCTTCGATGCGCGTCACTTCCTTATCGTCCATATTGGGCGCCCCGCCCATTTGCTTCATGGCGCCGCGCATGCCGGGAATCATCTCCACCAGCTGTGACAACGGTCCCATCTTGCGCACCTGCTGCATCTGCTGCAAAAAGTCCTCAAGATCGAAGGTGGCGGTGCGCATCTTCTTTTCCAGCCGCTTGGCCTCGTCTTCGGAATAGCTCTGCTGCGCCTTCTCGATGAGCGAAAGGACGTCGCCCATACCGAGAATTCGCTGTGCCAGCCGGTCGGGATAGAACTGTTCGACGGCGTCGGTTTTTTCCCCGGTGCCAATGAACTTGATGGGGATGCCTGTTACCTGCCGGATGGAGAGCGCGGCGCCACCACGGGCGTCGCCGTCCATCTTGGTAAGGATAAGGCCGGTGAGATGGGCAGCGGCATGAAAAGCTTCGGCGGCTCGGACTGCGTCCTGGCCGGTCATGGCATCGGCAACGAGCAACACCTCGTCCGGCTTGACGCGATTCTCGATATCTCGCAGTTCGCGCATCATCTCTTCATCGATGTGCAGTCGGCCGGCGGTATCGAGAATAACGACGGTGTTCGCGTTTTTGCGTGCATGTTGCACCGCGCCGGCAGCGATCTTCACCGGATCGGCTTTGGTTCCCTCGCTGTAGACAGGCAGGTTCAGTTGCTTGCCCAGCGAAATGAGCTGATCGATCGCTGCCGGGCGATACACGTCGAGGGCCGCGAGCAGAGGATGCTGTCCGCTCTTGCGCAAGAGATGCGCCAACTTCGCCGCCATCGTGGTCTTTCCGGCGCCTTGCAAACCGGCAAGCAGAATGATGGTGGGAGGAGTGCCGGCGGTGGTCAGCTTTGCCGGCTCGCCGAGCAGATCCAGCAACTCCTCGTGCACGATCTTCACCACTTGTTGAGCCGGACTCAGACTCTGGAGCACCTCGCCACCGACGGCGCGCTCTTTGACATGGGCGACAAAGTCCTTGACCACCTTGAAATTCACATCCGCTTCAAGGAGGGACATACGGATTTCACGCATGGCTTGATCGACGTCGCGCTCGGTAAGCGTGCCCTTGCCGCGCAAACCGCTGAAAATATCAGTAAGCCGATCGGATAGCGCTTCAAACATTGAATGTATAGAGATCCGGCATGGGACTGGATCTCTTCTCCTTCTTACTCAAAGAGTGCATTGACAAACTCCAGATGATTGAAGGGCGCCAGGTCCCCGACCTTCTCGCCGGTGCCCACATACCAGATTGGAACTTTAAGCTCGCTATACACCGAAAAGGCCACACCGCCCTTCGCGGTACCATCGAGCTTGGCCAGGATAATGCCGTCGACGGACGAGCTTTGCAGGAAGTGTCGGGCCTGCAAGATCGCATTCTGACCGGTGGTGGCATCCAGTACCAGGAGAGAGAGCACCGGTGCTCCCATGCTGGCTTTCTCGGCGACCCGCCTGATCTTTTGCAGCTCTTCCATCAGGTTGAATTTGGTGTGCAGACGTCCGGCAGTATCCACCAACACGATGTCGCTGTGTCGTGCCTGTGCCGCTTTGATGGCATCGAAGACGACCGCCCCGGGGTCCGCATTGGGCTGATGCGCTACCAGAGGCGCATGCACTCGTTCGCTCCACACTCGGAGCTGGTCGATTGCGGCGGCACGAAACGTATCGGCGGCGGCAAGCAAGACAGTGCGACCGCGGCGCTCGAGAAAAGCCGACAATTTCGCCACGCTCGTGGTCTTTCCGGAACCATTCACGCCCACGATGAGCACGACCGTGCCGGCGGGCGTTTCCTCCAGTGGGATATGTCCATCGGCGCCAAGAATCGAGACCATATTCCGGCGCACCGCCGTCTCTGCTTCGACTGGAGTGCGCAATTCCTCGCGCTGTACCTGCGCCCTTGCCGCCTCGACCAGTTGGACTGCCGTCGCTGGTCCCACGTCCGCCTGAATCAGGAGATCTTCCAGTTCCTCCCAGGTATCGTCGGTGATCACCTGTTCGCGGAAGAGACCGGATATCTTTCCGAACACGCCTTCGCGGGTTTTAGCGACGGCGCGATCGATCTGTTCTCGGTCTTCGGCCCGCTCGGCCGGTTTCGGCTCCCGCTTGAACAGATTCCGCATCTACAGCCTCCATACGAAAAAGCAACACCACTCCGAAGAGACGGTGCTGCCTCGTCTTCGGCCCGATTATACCAGCCGGTTCACGCCTCGATGCCCAGCTTCATGCCCACTCGGACCAGCCGGCAGGCTCGCATCGCAGCCTCTGTAATCAGCCGCGAGCTTTCGGCCACCGCTCGTTCAAACTGCATCGGGCGGTTCACGGTGCCGATGACTGCATCGAGCCCATGCTCGAACACTACGTGATAATCCCGACCGGTGCTACCCACGATCGCTATCGACGGAATCCCCAGCCGGTGGGCGAGTTGGGCCGCCGCCATTGGCGCCTTGCCGAACAGATCCTGCTGATCGATTCGACCCTCACCGGTGAACATGATCGTGGCGCCCGCGAGTTCACCTTCCAGATCGATCGCCCGGAACACAATATCGACTCCGGGGCAGAGTTTGGCGCGTGTGAACGCCAGCAGTCCGGCTCCCAATCCGCCGGCGGCGCCCGAGCCCGGTACCTGGCCCACGTCCCTGCCCACATCACGTTGCAAAATGTGGGCATAGCGCTGCAGCGCAGTATCGAGGTCGGTGACCATCTGTGAATCGGCCCCTTTTTGCGGCCCATAGATGGCGCTGGCGCCGTCAGGACCGAACAGCGGGTTGTTGACGTCGCAAGCAACCTCAATGTCGAACGTTTGGAGCCGGGGATCGAGGCTGGCCGTATCGATCCTGCTCAGGTGACGCAGGCTTCCCCCCGTCCGGCCTATCTCGCGACCATGATCGTCGAGAAATCGAGCACCCAATGCCTGAGCCATGCCGGCGCCACCGTCATTGGTGGCGCTGCCTCCGATCCCGATGATGAGCTTCGTCAGGCCTTTATCGAGCGCGTACCGAATCAGCTCACCAGTGCCATAGGTCGTGGTGCGGAGGGGATTGCGTTCTTCTCGCCGGATCAGCGTCAATCCAGAGGCTGCGGCCATCTCGATCACGCCGGTCTGTCCGTCGCCAAGGACGCCCCAGGTCGCGTTTACGGGGCGCTCCAGCGGGCCCATTACCCGAGTTGTCACGGTCTGACCTCGACTCGCTTGAACCAACGCCCGCACCGTGCCTTCCCCGCCATCGGCGATGGGGAGAAGCACCAGGTCAGCATCGGGAAAGACAAGTCGAACGCCACGTGCGATTGCCTGCGCCACGTGCGGTGCATCCAGGCTTCCTTTGTATCCCTGGGGCGCGATGACGATTTTCACTTACGACGGATGTAGGTGCTGGTCGACCGACAGCTCCTTCAAGTAGTTCCGAAACGGCTCTCCAAGCTGAGGATCGGCGAGTGCCAGCTCCACCGTCGCTCGCAGAAAGTCCAGCTTATTCCCGGCGTCGTAACGAGTGCCGATAAATTGATGGGCGTACACGGTGCGCATGCGCATGAGCTGTATCAGTGCATCCGCCAGATATATCTCACCGCTGGGACCGACTTTGGTGGATGCCAGTATGTCGAAGACATCTGGAGTCAGGATGAAACCGCCGACTTGCGCGAGATCCGACGGAGATTGGCCAGATGGCGGCTTCTCGATGACGGAGCAGGCACGGTACGTGGGTCCGCCGGCCGGCTCGCCGGGCAAATCGGCAACTTCGACCATACCATACTTCGCGAAGTCAGCCGGCGGCACGCGACGAACGCCAATCACCGGACCATCTCGCTCGGCAGCGACGTCCATCAACTGTCTTGCCACCGGAGGATCACCCAGCAGGATGTCGTCGCCCCAGAGCACGGCGAACGGTTCATCGCCGATGACGGGACGGGCGGCGAGCACGGCGTGTCCGTTACCCAATTGCTCCTTCTGCCGGACGTACACCACCTCGGCGAGATTTCGCAATCGGCGAATTTGGTCGAGGAGCTCAAGCTTTCCCGTGCGCTCCAGATTCGCCTCGAGTTCGAAATTGATGTCGAAATAGTCTTCGAGCGGCTTGCAATTGTTACTGGTAATGAGGACGATGACCTCTATTCCGGAAGCCACCGCTGCCTCGACAACGTACTGCACCACCGGCTTGTCGATGACGGGCAGCATCGGCTTCGGAACGCTCTTTGTAACCGGTAGAAATCGAGTCCCAAATCCGGCGGCAGGTATCACCGCTTTTCGTACTGGTTTCATCCGATGTAACCTCCGTTGAGCTGCCACAGCGTCAGTGTGATTGGGGTGCCGGACAGGCTGGAGACCCACCGGCCTTTCATGAGACCGAGACCCAGCTCCGTCTGCGATAGGCGCGGTTCAGCAGGCGAGCGCGCCGGTGTTCCAGATCGGCGACGTCGATCGCAGTCGCCGCCCCAGCGGACAACTCGAGCAGGGCAAATGCCTGTTGCACGTCTTCCAGTGCTTCGAGATAGGAACGTTCAACATGCTCGTAAAACTTTGCCCGTTCGACCAGTGCCTGAATCGCGGCCTGCGAGCCGCCATCAATCAGCCGTTCCCACAGCGTCAGGGCAGCGTCCCAGCGACGCTCCCGCTTGTGGATGGTAGCAAGGCGCGTCAGACACTCGGCTATCTCGTCCGGATTCAGTGCGTATCGCATCGCTTCCTCCAGACAGGCAACGGCGTAGTCGCCGTCGCCGGCCCTCTCATAGTTCTTCGCCAGAGAGAGGAAATCGATACCGTCGACGACCAGGCCACCGAGTGGGTCCGCCAGCACTCGATGGATATGCACCGTGAGCGTGGCGAGCGACAGTATGTCCTGCAGATTGTGGTAGAACACACCCTTCAGTGCCCGGGCACTGCCGGAACGGACATAGGCGAAGTAAATCGATGGGATGAGCCACCCGGGAACGTCCTCTTCGGTCCGCGACACGCCGAGAATGTGCTTTTCCAGTGAGGACAGCGCGCAGCTTTCCAGACGTCTCTTCCAGAGTCTCCGTGCCGGATGAAGGAGATCGACATGAGGAGGGTCCTCCAGGGGTGCCCGCCGAAAGCTGCGATGACCGACGAATCGATTCTCCAGTAGGGGCCAATCGAATGCTTTGCCGTTGAACGTAATCAGCACCGAAAAACCTCGCAGGAAAGCATCGAGTGTCGCCAGATACGGGGCTTCTTCACTGGGACTGAGAAGAAAGAATTGCTTGACTCGAAATTGCCCGTCAGCGAAGAAACCGGCGCCCACAAGAAAGACGTAGGTGCCGGTTCCCAGGTTCAATCCGGTGGTCTCAGTATCGAGAAACACGGCGCCGGTGAGATCGGCGTATCTCAACTCGGGATCGCGACTGATCTCAGCGAGTCCCGTCGATGTGACCGAGGACAGGTCGCCGAATGTATGCCGGCCATGAGCACAATCCCCGGCGAATGTGCTCTCCACGACCAAACAGCTTCCGTCCTCGCTCGCAACGACCTCTCCCTTTAACAATGCCTGGATGGATCGGAGGTCGCGGGGCAGTTCGTCACTCTCGCCGACGGAAGTGACCGCCGGCTTGACGTACTGTCGAAGGAAGTCGATCGCCATCAGACCCCGACTTTCCGACGAGGTGGCGCACCTACCTCAGCCAGCAACACGCCGATCAGGCGCAGAGCACAGAGCTTGGCATTGGCGCCGTCCGTTTCGGCCGGTCCGACGCACGACGGACAGCCGTGCCGGCAGGCGCAACGCGCGACCAGATCGCCCGCGCTGCCCAGAAGCTGCCGGTGTAGCTGGTAGAGTCGTTTGGAAAAGCCAATGCCTCCGGGCACATGGTCATAGATAAAGATTGTCGGTGCCCGCGTAAAGGTGGCACGGATCTCAGACCAGACGGCGACGTCACGCGGATCGCACATGAGAAAGAGCGGCGCCACCTGTCCAAGCACGTGCGCTACCGCGCGAAGTCCCGCTTCCAGTTCGATTCGCGGCATCGCATCCGCCACCGGCGACGGTACGCTGGTCCAGTAGGCCGTGGTCGGAAACGGATCTTCCTCCAGGTGAATCTGGCCCCATCCGACGTTTTCGTGCGTCTCGAGGCGGATCTTTTTGAAGATCGTGGGCAAATACGTGATCTCCACTTCGCCGTGGGTTCGCCCCGCGTTGCTCTCGGCGACCTCGAGCACGCGGACTTTCACCGCCAGTTCGGCGTCAGTGTAGTACTCGACATCCACTGCGCGCACGTATGCCTTCTTCTCCTCGAGATCAAGCTTCTCAACCTGATACTGTTGACCCTCATGAATGTAGATCGCTTCCTCGTGAAGCATGGTAGGCGCTGAAGCGCGGTCAGCCTCGCCGACGACCCGCGCCGGAGGGCCTCGATCGATGATGACCACATTGTCCGCGGCGGCACTTCGCAAGCTCACTTCCTGCGCGGGATACGAGTCAGATGTCCAGTGCCAGACGCCGTCACGATGATGCATGATTTCATTCTCGCCCAGGAATTTGAGAATGTCCGGCAGAGCGTCAGAACCGAAACGCTCTCCATCTTCAAACGGAAGCTCGAAAGCCGCGCATTTGACGTGGTTGAGCAGGATGAGCAGATTGTTCGCATCGATCAGCCCGGCTTCCGGACTGCGCTCGAAGAAGTAGTCGGGATGGCTTGCCAGGAACTGATCGAGAGCGTTGCTGCTCAGTACCAGTACTGCGACCGACGAGTCACTGCCCCGGCCGGCGCGACCCATTTGTTGCCAGGCACTGGCGATGGTTCCCGGGTACCCCGTAACGACGCAGGCGTCGAGGGCGCCGATATCGATGCCAAGTTCGAGCGCGTTGGTGGCAACCACACCGCGCACGGAGCCGGACCGCAGGCCCCGCTCGATTTCCCGGCGCTGCAACGGAAGGTAGCCGCTCCGGTAGCCACGAATGCTCTCCCGCTGGCCCGGTCCGACCGCGTCCCGTAGGTAGCCGAGTAACAACTCCACGCCGGTGCGGCTTCGAGAAAACAGAATCGTTTGGATATTGTTGCGTAAGAAGTTCGCAGCCACATCGCGGGCGGCCAGACGGGAACTCGAGCGCAAGCCGAGCTGCCGGTTCACGACCGGTGGATTGTAGAGCAGCACATGCTTCTTGCCCGACGGCGCCCCGTTGCAGTCGATCAGCGTGACTGGTTCCTCGAGGAGTCGGCGACCCAACTCGTCCGGGTTGGCAATAGTGGCTGAACTACAGATGAATACTGGATCGGAGCCGTAGTAGCGACAGATGCGCTTCAGCCGGCGGATCACGTTGGCAACGTGACTGCCAAACACGCCCCGGTAGGTGTGCAGTTCGTCGATCACAACGTACCGCAGATTCTCGAAGAGCCGGAACCAGCGGGTGTGGTGAGGCAGAATACCAGCATGGAGCATGTCGGGATTGGTCACGACAATATGGCCCGCGCTCCGAATGGCGCTCCGCGCCGTCTGCGGTGTGTCTCCGTCGTAGGTATACGTCTTGATGTCGACGTTGAGCGCTTCGACGAGGGCATGGAGTTCCGCGGTCTGATCTTGTGAGAGGGCCTTGGTAGGAAAGAGATATAGGGCCCGCGCGGCCGGGTCGGCCAGCATTGCGTTCAGCACCGGAAGGTTGTAACAGAGGGTCTTGCCGGAGGCAGTCGGCGTGACGACGACTACGTTCTCTTGCCGGCTCACCGCGGAAACAGCTTCGAACTGATGCCGGTAAAGCTGATGAATGCCGCGCGCCCGTAGCGCCGACACCAGCCGGGCGTCGGTGTTTTCGAGAAACTGGCAGTAATCCGCTGGGCGCGCCGGCAGCTCGCGATACGCGGTTATATTCGCGGCGACCCGCGGATCAGCCAGCATCTGATCGACGATCTGGTCAACCTGCATTCGACCGTCGCCCTTCTAGCTCAGCACGCTTGAGAGTCTACTGGTTCCAGTGTAGTGGAGCACATAGAGCAAACGGCATGGCGATTCGTTTTTTAAGTCGAAGCACTCACCGTCCGACCATTGGTACGCAGGCTTTCGGCGCCCAGATCCCTCCCCAGACAGGCGGAGAGCAAGGCCATACGAATGAACAGTCCATTCTGTGCCTGGCGGAAGTAGGCCGCCCGGGGATCATCATCGACCTCCGGCGAAATCTCGTCGACTCGCGGCAAGGGATGCATGACGATTGCATCCGATTTCATCACGCCCAGCAAATCGCGATCGACGATGTAGACGCCTCTGGCAGCCTGATACTCCTCCGGTGATACAAATCGTTCTTTCTGAATACGTGTCTGGTAGATGACATCGACCTCGGGCGCGATTGCCGGGAGATCGGAGACTTCCCGAAACCATACATCGTGACGCACCAAATATGCTTTGATGTCCTCGCGCATGCGCACGACCTCCGGTGCAACCATGAAGATCCGGATTCCGGAGTACTTTGCCAGTAAGTAGCAGAGCGAGCGCACGGTGCGTCCGTTGGCCAGGTCACCCACGACGGCAATCGAAAGACCGTCGATTGCACCCAGTTCTTTCTCAATGGTGTAGATATCGAGCAACGCCTGGGTTGGATGCTGACCGGTCCCATCCCCGGCATTGATGACCGGCACGCGGGACACATCGGCTGCCCGGCGAGCCGAACCACTCTCGTAATGTCTCAGCACGATGAGGTCGGCATAGCCGTTGAGAATGCGGATCGTGTCTTCCAACGTTTCTCCCTTGGAAACGCTGGAGAATTGACGCGCATTCTCCGTGGAGATGACGCTGCCACCGAGCCGCAACATCGCGGACTCGAACGAAAATCGGGTGCGCGTGCTTTCCTCGTAGAACAGGCTGGCCATGATTTTCCCGCGGAGAATATCGCTGCCTCCGGCAGCAACGGCAGTTTCCATGGAACGCGCGGTCGCGAACATCTCGTTCAGCATGCCGCGGTTAAATGCCTGAGCTTCGACGACATGATGCAGCCTCATCGCTGCACTTCCAAAAAAGAAAGGAGGCAACTTGCCTCCTCGTACGTCGCGTGGCTGCGGGTCATTCGATCGTGCATAGACACCCTTCCCTCGCTACTCGGCGAACTTCGCGCCCACTCGATCTGGCGGTGGGTCGCATCCGTACATTGTAGGGGCCAGGCACAGCCACCGGCAATGAAATCATGAGCGCCGGCGCAACTGATCCGCCGACCTCACTGGTACTGGCGTCCAGGGGCCGACAGCACCCCATCACGGCGCTCATCCCACCACAGCCACACCCTCCCCGCTCGCCGGCATGGCGCCAATCGTGAACTGCTTTCGGCAGTATCCGCAGGTCAACTCGAGCCGTATGAGATCGTCGGCGACTTCACGAATCTGGATGTCCACCTGGTCCAGTGCTTGACCGCAAGCGGGACAGGGATGACTTTCAATTTCTCCGCGGATGATGTCGCAGAATAGTTCGACGCCTCGTGGGTTATACGCATCTACTCGTTCAGCCATCATCGCCGCCCCGGAGCGAAGCGCCGCCGATACAGGATGTTTGGCCGTCCCAGGTACTGGAACGGATAGCTGAAGACATGGACCAGGCGAGTAAAGGGCCACAGGGCATAAAGCACCCAGGCTATCGACGCATGAATCTGATAGAACATCGGCACCGAGACCATGAGTTGAGGCTTCGGTTGGAAGATGACCAGACTTCGGAACCAAACGGCGACGGTGCTGCGGTAATCGTAACCACCACCGACGGTGTTGGTCGCGACCGTGTCCCAAACGCCGAGCACAATGACCACGGTGAGCATGATGTACACCGCAATGTCGAGGTAGGTCGTCGTGACCCATACCCGGTGAACGGTGACCCGGCGGTAGATGAGAATCACGAGTCCGATAACCAGGGCGACGCTGGCGACGGTCCCCGCACCAGCCGAGACGACGTGGTAGTACGGCTCGGTGATACCCAACGCATTGGTCAAGGTCTCCGGTACGAGTATCCCGAGGAAGTGGCCACCGATAGCCGCCAGGGCCCCGTAATGAAAAAGAATACTTCCGGGGGCCAGCAGTCGATTTTCCAGCACTTGCGTGGAGCGGCTGGTCCATCCGTACTGGTCGCGGCGGTATCGCCAGATGAGGCCAACGATGAAGATGGCGATCGAAACGTAGGGTAGAGCCACCCAGAGCAGGCCTTCGGTTACGGTCATCGTCGAGCCTCCATTGCCGGCATGACCTCCGGCGGAGCGAACGGCTCCAGACCCACCTGTTCGCTCGGTGGCCCGTCCGCTATCAGGCGCCGCACGCGCTCGGCCTCGAGCGGGGTGAGGCGAGACAGAGAGAAGCACAGCGCGTCGAGCAGGTCGGCGTATGGGCTATCAATCTCCCGCAGGCTGGTCCGGACCACTTCGAGTGCCGGCCGGAACTCATCGAGAATGGTGGCGCCGTTGCCTTCCGGCGCCAGCGCCGCGAACTCCAGCAGGACCGGTAGATAATCGGGAAGTTCCTTGCCATCAAGCACCAGGCCGGACGCCGCGAAGAGCCGCTTGAGGCGCAGCAGGATCATTCCACGTTGACGTTTGTCGCCCTCGAGATAGAAGCTAAGATACAGTCCGCCCCGCTTCTGGAAGTCGAACGTCTCGACGTAGCGCTGGGCGCGTTCGGTCGGCGTCGCGCCCGCCCAGGACGTCCAGAAGCGTGTGATGGCCTCCCGCTGTTTTGAGGCGGGTAGCGACTCTATTGCTTCCGTGATCTCCTCCGCGGCGTCAAGCAACTGCTCATCCGGATATTGGAGCAGGATGGAGAGCAGCTTGAAGACGGTCCGCGAGTGGGTCGCATTGGGACGTGTCCGTAACTTCATCCTGCCGCCCCCGGCTCCTGGCGGGAGATCGGTCCGGAGCGCAACAGATCGAGCAGATTGATTCGATCGCCAGGCTCCAGGTCGTCGGCATCATCGGCCTCGGCAGGAACGCCCTGGTCAATCCATTGGAGCATCATAAAGTTTTCGCCGAACGGCCGCCGTGGTGCCGCCACGGCTCCACAATTACCCGGTCCGCCGTCGAAATCCAGGCCGCAGGCGCCCTGCTGCACCATCATGCGATCGCCGTACTCGGTGTGGGCTTTCGGGATGACGTATCGGTCCTCGTATTTGGCAATCGCTAGCAAGCGGTACATGTCTTCTAGATCCGCCAGGGTGAGGCCCACTTCACTCCCCGCAGTTTCGTCGATCGGCGTACCGACCTCTCGCTGCCGCATATACCGTCGCATGGCGGCAAGACGCTTCAGTACCAGTCGAATGACTTCGGTATCGCCGGCGGTAAGGAGGTTGGCCAGGTACTGGACGGGGATCCGCAGGTTGTCGATAGCCGGAAAGACATCATCGGGGTCGGACTCGTAGCCGGCGGCTTCGACCGCTTCGTAAATCGGGGAGAGCGGCGGAATGTACCAGACCATGGGCATGGTGCGGAACTCCGGGTGCAGCGGGAGCGCAACCCGATACTTGGCTACCAATGCCCAGATCGGTGACCGGTGAGCGGCGGCCAGCCAGTCGTCGGGAATGCCGTCGCGCCTGGCCTGAGCCTGCACTTCCGGATCGTTGGGGTCAAGGAAGAGATTCAGCTGTGCCGCCAGGAGGTCCTTCTCATTCGGCATGGAGGCGGCCGCCTCGACTCGATCGGCATCGTAGAGAAGCGTGCCCAGGTAGCGCAACCGTCCCACGCAGGTCTCGGAGCACACGGTCGGCAGCCCGTTCTCGATTTTCGGGTAGCACAGGGTACATTTCTCGGCTTTGCCGGTCTGCCAGTTGAAATACACCTTCTTATACGGGCAGCCGGAGACACAGAATCGCCAGGCTCGGCACTTGTGCTGGTCGACCAGGACTATGCCATCCTCTTCGCGCTTGTACATGGCACCGGATGGACACGAGGCCACGCAGGAGGGGTTGAGGCAGTGTTCGCAGATGCGCGGCAGATAGAACATGAAGGCCTGCTCGTACTCGAACGAGACCTGTTCCTCCATCTTCTCGATGTTGGGGTCGCGGCCCGCATGTTCGGGAGCACCGGCCAGACCATCTTCCCAATTCGGCCCCCAGGTGACCTGCATCTTTTTACCCGTGATCCGCGACTCGGGGGTGACGACCGGATCCAGATTGCTGACCGGTGCATTGGTCAATGTGGAATAGTCGTAGGTCCACGGCTCGTAATAGTCGTCGACCGTCGGCATGTGGGGATTCCAGAAGATATTGATGAGCTTCGACAGCTGGCCGCCGGCTTTCAACTTCAGCTTCCCCTTCTTGTCGAGCGTCCAGCCACCCTTCCAATGTTCCTGATCTTCGTAGCGCCTGGGATACCCCTGGCCGGGCTTGGTCTCGACGTTATTGAACCAGACGTGCTCAGTGCCGGGTCGGTTGGTCCATACCTGCTTGCAGGTCACGCTGCAGGTGTGACAGCCGATGCACTTGTCGAGGTTCATAACCATGCAGATCTGCGCCTTGATCTTCATTAGTGGAACTCCAAAGGAGCGGTTCGTTTCCGGATGGTGGTTATCTCGTCGCGCTGCGAGCCGGTAGGCCCGTAGTAATTAAAGGCGTAGCAGAGTTGGGCATATCCGCCGATCAGGTGCGTCGGTTTCATGGTGATGCGTGTCAACGAGTTATTGGTGCCGCCACGCCGCTCGCTGGTCTGGGAGATAGGTACGTTTAGATGCCGGTCCTGGGCGTGGTACATGAAGCACACGCCTTTTGGCAGTCGGTGACTTACCACTGCCCGGCAGGCCACCACTCCGTTGCGGTTATGCGACTCGATCCAGTCGTTGTCCTTCACGCCGATGGCGTCGGCATCATGGTTATTCATCCAGATCACCGGCCCACCCCGGAAGAGGGTCTGCATGTAGAGGTTTTCCTGGTATTCGGAGTGGATGGACCACTTGGAGTGGGGTGTGAGGTAGCGGAGCGTCACCTTGGCCCCTTCCATGCTGCCGCCTTCCTCCGTCCACTCACGAACCGGGTGCAACGGCGGTCGGAAAATCGGCAATCCCTCGCCATACTCCAGTATCCACTCATGGTCGAGATAAAAGTGCTGCCTTCCGGACAGCGTGTGCCACGGTTTCTTGCGCTCGGTGTTGATGGTGAACGGGGAGTAGCGCCGTCCCTCCGCCTCGATGCCCGACCAGTCCGGAGATGTCAGGGTCGTGCGCGGTTGGATCTGGGTGTCGTGAAAGGAGATACGAGTATCCTCCCGGGATTCAGCGAGACTGGCCAGCTCCACGCCGGTACGCGCTTCGAGCGACCGAAAGCCCTCAACCGCGAGGTGACCGTTGGTGGCCGGAGAAAGGGCCAGAATCGCTTCGCAGACATGCTCCGGCCACTCCAGAGACGGCCGGCCGTCGGCGATGCCACCCCGGATCCGGCCGTTCTGATCGGAAAGAAGCCCGACTTCCTTGAGCGGTTTCCAATGGGCGCCTTTGTTGCCACTGCCGAGCGTTTCGATCAACGGGCCGAGGGCGATCATCTTGTCGGCCACCGCAGCATAGTCGCGCTCTACCACTATCAGCTTGGGCATGGTCTTGCCGGGAATCGGCTCGACTTCACCCGGCCCCTCGCGCGAGCCCTGAGACGGCTTCCAGTCCCTGGCGCTGCCCCACGGCTGGGCCAGTTCGTCGACCGTATCGTGGGTCAAGGGTGCGGCGATGACGTCTTTGCGGGTGCCCAGGTGAGTTTCCGCCAGACGAGAAAAGGCCCGGGCGATGGTCTTGAAGGTTTCCCAGTCGTGCTTCGCCTCCCATGGTGGCGCGATGGCCGGGTTGAATGAGTTGATAAACGGATGCATGTCGGTGGAGGAAAGGTCGAATTTCTCGTACCAGGTAGCGGCCGGGAGGACCACGTCGGAGAAGACGCAAGTGCCGGTCATGCGAAAATCGAGATCCACGAGCAGATCGAGCTTGCCTTCCGGACCCGGCTCCCGCCACACGACGTCCTGGGGACGTCCCTCCACCGGCGTTTCCTCCGCCGGCAGGTAGGGGTCGTGTGAGCCCAGGAGATGCTTGAGGTAGTACTGGTGTCCCTTTCCCGAAGAGCCGAGGACGTTGCCTCGCCAGATGGTGAGAACCCGCGGAAAGTTCTCCGGGGCATCCGGGTCTTCGGCGGCGAAACGCAGCCTGCCCTCCTTGAGCTCGCGGACTACATACGCCTGCGGTTCCAGACCCGCTTTTGCCGCTTCGTCCGGCAACTCCAGCGGATTGCGATTGAACGTGGGAAAGGACGAGATCCAACCCAGGCGGGCAGCCTGAGCGTTGTTGTCGACGAACTGCGTCCCCTTGAAGATCCCGCGTCCCAGCGGCGAGGCAAACTCCTCGGGACTCATCGTTTCGTAGCGCCACTGATCGGTGGCCAGATACCAGAACGGCGTTGCCGCCTGGTGACGTGGAGGACGGGTCCAGTCCAGCGCGAAGGCAACGGTCTGCCAGCCGCTCAGGGGACGAACTTTTTCCTGCCCGACGTAATGCGCCCAACCGCCGCCGTTCACCCCTTCGCAACCACAGAGCATAAGCAGGGTCAGGAAGCTTCGGTACACCTGATCGGAATGGAACCAATGGTTGGTACCGGCGCCCATGGCGATCATGGAACGGCCGCGCGTCAGTTCGGCGTTGCGGGCGAATTCGCGAGCGATACGGGCGGCGAGCCGTCCGTCGACCGAGGTAATCTCCTCCTGCCAGGCCGGGGTATAGGGCTGCAGGTCACGGTAATCAGCTGGCCATTCCCCGGGCAGACCCTCACGCCGGACGCCGTACTGCGCCAGGATGAGATCGAAGACCGTGGTGACCAGGCGGTCGCCGATCTTCACGGCGGGAACACCGCGCCGAATGACCCGTGTTCCCTCGGACGGAATCGCATCGAAACGCGGCAGGTCCACCGTGACATTGTCGTCTTGCCGGCCAGAGACGGAAAGCGCTGGCGCGATGTCGCCCAACTCCAGGTTCCACTTCCCCAGACCCTGTTCCCCGTAGCGGAAGCCCAGGGAGCCGTTAGGTATGGCCGGTTTACCGGTACGCTCATCCAGGACGACCGATTTCCATTCGGCGTTCTCGCTTTTCTCGCCTATATCGGTCGCGCGGAGAAAGCGATCGGGAACGTAGGAGCCATCGCGTTCGCGTAAGGTCACCAGCAGAGGAAGATCGGTAAATTGCTTCACGTACTGCTGGAAATATGGGACCTGGCGGTCAATATAGAACTCTTTAAGAATGACATGCCCCATGGCCATCGCCAGGGCGCCGTCGGTCCCGGGCTGGGCCGGCAGCCAGTTATCGGCGAATTTAGTGTGATCGGAGTAGTCGGGGCTGACCACGACCACCTTCTGGCCCCGGTAGCGGGCTTCGGTCATAAAGTGCGCATCGGGTGTGCGGGTGATGGGTAGATTCGTACCCCAGATGATGAGATACCCGGCATTCCACCAGTCCGCCGATTCCGGGACGTCCGTCTGGTCACCCCAGACCTGGGGCGAGGCGGGTGGAAGATCGGCGTACCAGTCATAGAAGCTGAGAATGGTGCCGCCGATCAGAGAGAGGAAACGCGATCCGGCGGAGTAAGAAACCATCGACATCGCCGGAATGGGCGAGAAGCCCACGACGCGGTCAGGCCCATACCGTTTGATCGTATAGACGTGTGCGGCTGCGATCAGCTCGCTGACCTCATCCCAGGAAGCACGAACCAGACCTCCTTTTCCCCGCTGTCGCTTGTAGGTCCGCGCCTTCTCGGGGTCCTCCACGATTGATGCCCAGGCGTCGACCGGGTCGTGGTATCGCGTTAGGGCCTCGCGCCAGAGTTCAAGCAGGCTGCCGCGCACGTACGGGTACTTGACCCGTAGGGGAGAGTAAATATACCAGGAGTAGGAGGCGCCTCGAGGGCAGCCGCGCGGCTCGTACTCCGGCATATCGGGACCATTCGAGGGATAGTCGGTGGCCTGGTTCTCCCAGGTGATGACTCCATCTTTGACGTATATGAACCAGGAGCAGGAGCCCGTGCAATTCACCCCATGAGTGGAACGAACGACTTTGTCATGTTGCCAGCGGTTGCGGTAGAACGACTCCCAGTTTCGTCCCTTGGCGACGAGCTGACTCCAGCCTTCCTCGGACACCGGACCCTGGCGAAAGAATTGATGAGTTCGGAGTACTGGGCTTTTCGTCTCGGTCATGGTGACGTGACACCTCCTCGAAGGGGCTATCGGGATCTGAGACGAGAATTGTTTCCTTTCGCGGCATACCCCGATGCTGGATCAGTGCGAGTCTCTGGTGGTTCCATTCTGTCGCAACGTTCGCCTCGTGTCCATCGCCACGATATCGCCGGGCGCATTCCATCCGCCTGGTAACGAGGAGCGGCTCGAGCAACAACTGGCGTTACCACCATTCTCAAACCTTCCGAGGTTCCAGGGGAACTGTCTGAAGTGCTGACCGGCCAAACACGACATTCGCCCGCAGGTATAGTCCAATCTCGATCAGCAACAGAGCGAGGACGACGTACTGCCCATGCTCGAAGATTGGCGTCCGGATACTGCCGATCGCGGGAACAGCATGCCAGGCTGATGGCGGCAGGTGCAGGGTGAAGGCGTAAAACATGCCGAAAGTGAAGTTGCGTGCCCATTGCGACACGAAATAGGTGAACAGGCCCTGTCGCCAGCCGTCGCGGTCCACACGTGATCGGACGCGAGCCAGCTCGATTATCTCCACCACAACCAACATGGCCGCGGCCCAGATCCAGTTGGCGGCGATCAAGGGACCAGGGAGAACACCGGTGAGAATGCCTGCCAGTCCGGAAATGGACATGGCACCATGGAGAATACAGTTGGTGTTGTCCCAATCGTCCGCCAGGTTCAATCGCCGCTGGTGAAGGTAGCGCTGGATCACCAGCCCGGTCCCCAGCGCGTAGAAGACATACCCCAGAATGAGGAGCGCAGCAAGCGCGGAAACGGGCCACTTTCCCGGATAGAGCTTCACCGCCAGGATAGCGATGGACTGAGTGGCGACGGTCGAGAGAAGGATGCGACCGGTAACCTGTTGGCCTTCTGGTTTGAGGAGTATGGCCCGGAACGCGAACACGACCACGCTCAGGAACCAGATCCACACCACCAGGGACAGTACACCGAGGACTATGGCGAATGTCCGCCAGGCGGGGACGGACAGCAGGACTACCTGGGCCAGGAGAGAGAGTGCTGCCACCCAGGTACCGATGGCAAAGCCGTCGATGGGCACATCGGTGAAACGGTGAAAGGTACCTCGCAGCCAGGACTCGATGTAGGAACGGGCGATGAAAGCCCCGATGACCAGCATCGCGAATGCTGCCCAGCGGGTGATATCATCGTGACCGAAAACGGGAGTTGTTGCAGGGCATTGAGCACTGCGATTCCCACCGCCATGACGATCGCGCCGGAAGCTGCCGGCGAATCCCCGGGGGCCAACCAGAGCCAGCGCGCCAATGCGAACACGATCATGACCAGGACCAATTGCAAGATCGGGGAGCCGAGTATCCCGGTCATTCTGGGCCCCTCTCAATACCGGTCTCATCCCACCATCGCCGGCACGGTATCTCGGGCTCCTCTACCCACACCACGGCGTACGCCCTCTTGCCCGATAGTGCTCCCGAATAACGTACGGCTCGATCCGCACGTAAGCAACGAACAAACCAGCGTAGCAGCCCTACGCGGGTCCGAGCCCCCGGTTCTCTCCGGCGCGAGCGACAATCGTGACCGCCTCCCATAGTGTTTGCTCCCTTCTGGCAGGCGGTGAATCGCACCGCAGCCGACTCGGGCTAGCCATTCTCCAGCATCGTCAACCAATCGCGTAGCGCGGCATGCGTGTTCCAAAAGGCAAGGTGTTTCCAGGGAATCTCAGTGGCCGAGAAGGAAGCGAATTCGAGTGTTTCATGGCCGATCGACGGCTCCGATATCGCGTCGGCCAGATAGACGACGAGAACGGTCGGCATAGCGGGCCGAGAGTACACATTCAAGAGGCGTTGCAGCCGAATCTCCATATTGAGCTCTTCCCGGGTCTCGCGTCGGGCCGCATCTTCCACCGTCTCGCCCATTTCCATGAAGCCGGCGGGAAAGGTCCAGGCGCCGTACGCCGGTTCGATCGCCCGGCGGAGTAACCAGATGCGACCGTCAACGACAGGCAGTGCGCCGGCGACGACCTTGGGGTTGAGATAGTGGATGCGCCCACAACTCTCACAGACCAGACGGTTGCGTCCCTCGTCGGGGACGAAGCGCTCGACCAGCGGAGCGCCACACGCTGGGCAGAAGCCGGTGTCCCGCAAGGCACTCATAGACTGGAGTCGTTTCGACTGTCAGTAAGGGTAGCCTGCACGCGCACCGCCTCCGGCTTCGACATACCGGAGTCTTGTTCTGAACCGATGTTTGTAATCGCCAGGGTTACCCGGTCATAGAAACCGCCGAAGCCGGCGTAGTGAAACACAGTCGCACTGCCGGAGCCGACCGCCAGCCAGTGGACCTGAGTAGCGATGACACCGTTGGAGTCCTCGAGGATCGCAGCAATCCGTAAATGTGGTCCGGGGCCAGTTACCGAGATACGCAGATCACCATTGTCGCGAGTCGTGAATCGGATGTACTCCTGGCCCCAGGGTCGCAGCCAGAGCGCCTGCGCACCGAGTCCATTGGAGTCGAAAGGATAGCTGGCAACCGGGGGAATCGCCATCGACGGTTGCGGCAAGGATATATCCGCCGGGGCATAGCCATACCGGCCGGAACGATCCAAATATAAGGCAACTGCCCAATCCGAGTAGAGATCGGAAAGGTCCTCGTGTGGATCAAAGTGCCGGATCACGGCGTCAACGCCCTCCAGGCCGGGCCGAGGCGTCGTGACCAGGTCCCGAATAAATTTCGGTCCAAACTGAGCAGCCAGGTACGTCGTAAAGAGTCCGGCTCGGCCATACGCCAGTCTGGCATTATGCCGCATGAACGCCAGATCGGGCCGCAGCGAGGTGACTGGCCACCAGGGCGACCGCATAGCCGCGTGCACCTTGAGGACATCGCGAGGTGTCCAGTATCCGTTGGCCACCTGGGCGTAGAACGAGAGCCCCTCGTTCAACCAGTCCTGCTGGGCGGGAAGACGTAAATCGATTACCCGCAAGCGATAGTCAATGAGATGTTGCAGCTCGTGCGCGGCGACCTCTTCGGTCTCGGCCAGCCGATCGGAATCGGGCATCGAGTCGGGAAAGCGAACGTAGAGCACATTGGCGCGATTCGAGTGGACGGGGTCGCCAGTGATGGTGTTCGGGTTGACATCGTTTTCATCGAAGTAGCCGAGGGTTGAAGAGGGCAGCGGAACGAAGAGGATGTTTATGGGGAAGAGATGTTGAGGCAGACCGAATAGTTGGGTGTCCCTGGCTACGATACGATCCTCGACTGCTGCCTCGATGGCGCGCGCATCGGTAAGCGCCACCCGGTTACCGGGGCAGCCAAACAGCCGAACTCGAGGTCCCTGGGCGAGCCGAAGGCAGGTCGCGCGCGAGGGCCCGTGCGAACCCTGAATCCAGAACGCGTGATAAGTTCGCGGGACGGCCGGAATATGGGTCCCAGCGCCCGGTGTGGAAACGGCGAACGCCGCCACTGCACACGACTGCAGGACGCCACTCCAGCGTGCCCATGCTCGCTTCAACGCCATGCGCTCGACAGTTCTCCTGAGGACCATTGTGTCATCACGCGCCATATCATACACCGGCAAGGCGGAAACGGAGTCGGGGCGTTGCTAGAATTCGGCAGAACGGAGGGGGCATGGCATGACGCTCGATAGTGTGACCTACGATGTGATCGTCGTCGGCGCCGGACACGCAGGGTGTGAGGCAGCGCTGGCGGCGGCTCGGATGGGACGGCGCGTGGCGGTGTTTACCCTCAATCTGGACACCATTGCCCTGATGCCATGCAACCCATCGATCGGCGGACCCGGTAAGGGGCACCTCGTTCGAGAGATTGACGCGCTCGGTGGGGAGATGGCACGGAACACCGATCGGACCAGCATTCAGATCCGCCAGCTGAATACCAGCAAAGGTCCGGCCGTCCAGGCGTTACGAGCCCAGAGCGACAAGCGGGCATACTCCCAGGCGATGAAGTGTGTGCTCGAAGAGCAAGCGAATCTCGACGTGAAGCAGGCGGCGGTGGACGACCTCATCATCGAGAATGATGGTGGTGAGCCCTGCGTGCTGGGAGTGATCACGAGCACCGGTCTCTCGTATCTTGCCCGTACGGTGGTGCTGACAACGGGAACGTTTCTCAAGGGTCGGATCATCGTGGGAGAGGACTCATTCCCGGCCGGACGCGCCGGCGAGTTTCCCGCCGATCGGCTTTCGGCGAGCCTGGCGCGCTGCGGGTTCCGGTTGGGCAGACTCAAGACCGGTACGCCTCCTCGAGTCGATGGCCGCAGTATCGATTACTCGCTCACCGAGAGACAGGAAGGCAGCTCCCGTCCCCTCTTTTTCAGTTACGACGCGAGGAATGCTCGGCGGGCAGGCCGCATGTCGGCGCCGAACCGATCGTGTCCTATCGCCGACATCGGCGCCCAACCGCTTCGCTACGGCAACGCCTGGCGAGATCAGTTGCCGTGCTTCGTAGTACAGACCAATGACGAGACTCATGGAGATCATCCGGGCCAATCTCAGTCGCGCCCCGATGTACAACGGTGGGATTACCAGCGCGGGTCCTCGCTACTGTCCTTCGATCGAAACCAAGATCGTACGCTTCGCCCAGAAACCATCGCACCAGATTTTTCTCGAGCCGGAAGGATGGCATACCCGCGAAATGTATGTGCAGGGCGCCAATACCAGCCTGCCCGAGGACGTGCAACTCGCCATGTTACGGTCGATTCCGGCGCTTCGGCAGGCAGAGATTATGCGCGCCGGCTATGCCATTGAGTACGACTACCTGCCCGGCACCCAGGTGAAGCCCACCCTCGAAACCAAGCTGGTAAGGAACCTGTTTCTTGCCGGGCAGATCGTCGGGACCACCGGATACGAAGAGGCCGCCGCCCTCGGTCTGCTGAGTGGCATCAACGCGGCCTGCCGGGCAGCCGGCGAACCTGCGGTCGTGCTGCGGCGCGACCAGGCCTACTGCGGCGTGCTGGTCGACGACCTGGTGACCAAAGAGATGGACGAGCCCTACCGGATGCATACCTCGCAGGCCGAATTTCGGTTACTCCTTCGTCAGGACAACGCCGAAGAACGGCTGACCCCGCTAGCTCACGAGCTGGGACTGGTCGACGACGCTCGCGCCGCCGAGGTGCAGCGCCGCCGGGACATCGTCAGCGACACCGTCGCGAGCCTGCACGACGTATGGCTCACTCCCAGTGCCGCGACCAACGCACGACTGGCAGACCTGGGCCAGCCTCCTCTCTCGCACCCCTTGCGCGCGCCCGACTTCCTCTGCCGGGCGGAGGCCTCTATCGGCGTGCTCCAGGCGCTCGGTCTGGTGCCGGTCGATCTTATTGAGGAGGTAGCGAGCGAGATCGAAACTCGGATTCGATACGCCGGATACGTCGAGCGCCAGGAGAGCGACGTCCGCAGGATAAAGAGGATGGAGGATCAGATTATCCCCGCATCCGTCGATTATGCGTCGCTCCAGGGATTGCGATCCGAATCGCGCGAGCGTCTGGCGGCGATACGGCCACGGACAATCGGCCAGGCCGGTCGCATCGCCGGCGTGGCTCCGTCGGACATTTCAGTGCTGCTAGTTCACCTCGAGCGGAGTCGCCGCCAACCATCCCCGGCTCGCTAGACTCCGTTGCGTGCTCAAGTCGTTATCCTGCGCGACCGAGAGATTTTGCTCGCCCGTCACGTGCGCGGGGAGCATGTCTACTGGGTGCTTCCCGGCGGTATGGTCGAGGACGGCGAAAAGCCGGAGGAGGCTGCAGTCCGCGAGGTTCGCGAGGAAACCGGCCTGGAGATTCGCACCCAGCGGTTATTGTTTGTGGATGGGCCGCGCCGGGCGCCAGGAATCGAGATCAAGCGGCCACGGTACACGTTTCTGGGCGAGATTGTGGGTGGTGAATTGCGGGTTGTTGTGGAGCAGGCGGTTGACGATGGCAGCGAAGGCGGACGGCATGGCTATCTCTGTGGAGCGGCCTGGATGCCCTTCGATGCCGACGATTTCGATGCCGCGACCAGGGATACGCTGGATTTGGTCAGGGCTGTATTGGTCTGAGGTGAGGTTGGAGTCGATGACCGAATCCGGCAACGCTCCGTGTCCGTTTTCCCGGTAACGCACTCTATTCTCTCGGCATCAGCGCTACTGTCTGAAGTACTGCCACTTCATACAAGGCCAACATCGTCAGCTAGCAGATGCTCGGCACGAAACGCTCTGAATGTGCGAGCCTGACGTATGACGGGGTTACGCAGAATACTGGAGAAAGAATCGTCCTACCGGATTCTCGCGTTCGTAGCAGCGATGGCTGAAAGTATCTACGCCTGGTGGTGGCTAACCAACCTCCCGACGGAGAGGCACCGAACCATTCTCATTCGCGTGACTGCAACTTCCCTTTTCTTGCGGACGGTGTCATGGTTGCATAGGCGATCACGGACTGGAAATGCGTCACCCGCAGGTGGGTTTACACCAAATCGCTTCAGCAGAGCATTTGCATGTGCTCAACGCTGTTGTCGCGTTTCCCCTTTCGATCGTGTGGTTTGGACTAGGGATCGAGTGGCTCGCTGTAGTAGCCGGCTTTAATCGAAAGAGTGCGATAGCTAGGGG
Source organism: uncultured Chloroflexia bacterium (assembly GCA_963731225.1). Taxonomy (GTDB): domain Bacteria; phylum Chloroflexota; class UBA5177; order UBA5177; family UBA5177; genus CAVSUG01. The sequence goes on along the minus strand of CAVSUG010000002.1, from coordinate 221,470 downwards.
ATGGTTGGCGCGACTGACACCCTTTTACGACGACTCTCTCGTGCTGTTGGACCCTGTGCGCGCCTCAGCAGAGCCGAGAAACAGTCTCATCCTCGGTCGAGTCCCTGGAGAGGTAGCATTTCAGCTTTACGCGTTGATTTCACCTGTCGCTCTCGGCATGAAGACGTGGCAACTGCTTGTGAGCAAGCCCAGAGAGAAGCGCAGGAGTGAAGTTGTCAGCAGGTTGGCCATCTATTCAGCTCTGCCGGTTTTCGCACGATTTGCGAAGCTCTCCAATGTCGACTTTCCAACATGGGATGGCGAGCCGTCGCCTAACCTGGTCGCCCGCTTTATCTCCCTGGTCGGTGGAGGAATGCTGCTCCTTCTAAGCTTCTTCGCGTTCACGTGGGGAGTTATCTGTGTCTTCTTGGCGCTCGACGGCACTGGGGGAGGAGCGGCGGTGATCAGGTGGTTCCGCAAGCTGAAATTTCGTTACTGACGCATCAGTGATATGGTCGCACCCTGCCTGTGGGCGCGTGAGACGCCTGCGTGTTGTTGTGGAGCGAGTCGACCTACGACTCGGAATGCTACCCTGCGTTACTCATGAAGGAGATTGATAGGTGGTTCCTCTAATGAAGCGCAGAACAAGCGTAATTCTAGACACCGAGCTTCTGGACGAGGCAGGGTCCGTGTTGGGAACGACACGGACGACGGAAGTGATTCGCTTGGCGCTTATGGAGGTCGTCAATCGAGACAAGAGACGTCGGCTGGTAGCACTCGAGATGCCCGACCTCACGCCCGAGAGTCTGGACCGGGCGCGGCGTGGCTGGCAATCCGAGTTCACCGATCGGTTTCCTCCGACATAGCGGAGGAACTGGTCGATACTGGTGTATGGGCCGGGAGGCGCCATTTGTCTGCCTGTAGCTGCCAGTTGCCTATACCGAGCCGGACGCAGGCGTGAAGTCCAGCTTCAGTACGATGCCAGTTTTCCGGTTCGGCTGTTTCAGCGTTTCAAGGGTTTTCGAAGTTGATCTCGCGACGCATCGGGCTGATTTCTTTCGCTGTCTCATTTTCGGTGAGGGAGAGCTGGCCTGCGCGACCAATAAGCGGCTTTATGTCCAGTTCGGCGACGTCCTGCAGGCGCCACACTCGTTTCGCCACCAGTGAGATCACGAAACGTTGGCGCTGGATCGTACCTTCCACGATCAATGAGGAACTGCCATTGATGATCTGGCGATGTTCGCGGTAGACGTTCGGAAAGACGGCAACCGGTAGTTCCCCTTCCTCATCGGCCAGTACCAGGAAGACCATCCCCTTGGCGGTAGGAGGCTGTTGCCGGCTGATAGCTATGCCAGCCGTCCGAACCATCGATCCCGGCGCTCGGCCGGCCAGTTGTCCGGTGGAAAGGATCCGTGCACGATGGAGCGAACGGCGATAGAAGGACATGATGCTGTAGCGGGCCGAAGCACCCTGCAGGGTGAAATCCAGGCCGGCAATATCAAGCTCGGTGAGCGGAGGTAAATCGGGCGATGGTCGATCGAGTGCGCGCGAACCAAAGAGATTGCGCCCTTGATGGCCGCGTGGACCGGCGTGAGCTATCTCCTCGATTTGCCAGAGGAGCTTACGTCGATTGATCCCAAGCGTGTCGAACGCTCCGACGGCAATCAGATTCTCCACCGCACGTTGATCGACCGAGGTGCGCTGCCAGAAGTCGGCAAGCGAAGAGAAGGAACGCCGGCCACGAGCCAGGACGAGCTTTCCGCGGACTCCTCGCTCCATCCCTTCACCTGCATGAAGCCCATGCGGATCGCTCCCCTTTCGGCGCGGTAGCGAGCATCACTTCGGTTTATGTCAACAGGAAGAACGCGAATACCCCAACGCCGCGCCTCCTCGATCACCGTCTGCGTCGGGTAGTAGCAGCAGGGTTCGTTGGAGAGGATAGCGGCCAGGAACTCCGCCGGGTAGTAGACCTTGAGAAATGCGGTCTGATAGACGGTCTTGGCGAAGGCGGCAGCGTGGCTGCGACAGAAGCCATAGCCGGAGAAGTAGGCGATGATCTCGTAGATCCGCTCGGCCAGGTCGCGCTCCCGTCCCAGCCGGACGGCGCTTTCCACAAACGCCTCACGGCAGACGTCCATCTGCGCTTCGGTGCGGTAGTGCGACATGGCCCGGCGCAAGCCATCGGCATCGGCATACGACAGGCCGGCGAAGTCGTGCGCTACCTGGAGCACCTGCTCCTGAAAGATGACGACGCCGAGCGTATCGCGCAGGCAGTCCTCCAGGCTGGGATGCGGATAGGTAATCGGGTCACGGCCTTGCTGCCGTTCGACGTACGGATTGACCATGCCTCCCTGCAGCGGGCCGGGCCGGAAGAGGGATATCTGGATGATGAGTTCGGCAAAGGTGCGCGGCTGCGAACGCGCCAGCAAGGCCCATTGACCGGGACTCTCGATCTGAAAGATGCCGATGGTCTTGGAGGAGCACATCAGGTCGTAGACCGCGGGATCGTCGAGCGGCAGATCGTCGATGGGGAGATCGATGCCGCGTCCCTCCTGGATATGGCGAACCGCCTCGTCGACGGATCGAGAGGGTACGCAGGCCGAGAATGTCGAACTTGATCAGGCCCAGGAGCTCGACATCGTCCTTGTTGAACTGACAGACGCGGACTCCGCTGGTAGCGATTCGAGCGGGACAACATCGACCAGCGGCTCGGCGGTGATGAGCATGCCGCCGTTGTGGAGGGAGAGATGACGTGGGTAGCCGTCGAGTTGCTCGCACAGGGAGAGCAGTCAGTTCCAGTGGATGGTGATCTTTCATCTCCCCGGCCAGCACCAGTTCCTCCCGCATGTGTTTGACTCCTCGGTAGCTGAGCTTGCCGGCAAGATAATCGATCAGGGAGGGAGCGAAGCCCATCGCTTTGGCCACGTCGCGGAAGGCGGAACGAGATCGGTAGGTGATGACATTGGCCACCATGGCGGCATGCTCGGTGCCGTACCGATCCTGAATGTACGCGATCACCTCATCGCGGCGGCGAGAGTCGAAGTCGATATCGACATCGGGCATGCCGACCCGTGCCGGGATTGAGGAAGCGCTCGAAGAGCAGATTGTTGGCGATGGGATCGACGGTGGTGATGCCGAGGACGTAGGCGACGATGGAGTCGGCCGCCGAGCCACGGCCGGCGCAGCGGATTCCACGCTCGCGGGAGAAGCGCACGATATCCCAGACGCAGAGGAAGAAGGAGGCCAGCCCCATCTGCTCGATGACGGAGAGCTCGTGCGCCAGTTGATTGCTGACCTCCGGTGTCAGCGGCTGGTAGAGACGGCGGACACCTTCCTGACAGAGGGCGTAGAGATAGGAAAACGCGGTCTCGCCATCGGGCACGGGGAAGTCGGGCGGCCGGCAGGAGACAGCGAGCAGTCCGAGATTGCATAGCGCCGCAATCTCATGGTGGCCTCGATGCCGGCGTCGAAGGTGGTACCGGGCAGACCAAAAGCAGCGCGCATCTCCTCGGTGCTCTTGAGGTAGTACTCGGCGTTGGCGTGGCGTATGTCGCGTCCATTCGTCGAGGGTGGTGCGGGTCTGGATGCAGGCCATGACGTCACGCAGACGATATTCCTGCGGATTGGCGTAATGGACGTCGTTGGCGATGACATAGCGAAGGCCTGCCTGTCGTGCAACTTCGATCAATGCTTCGACCAGTGGCGCATCGTCGGGCAGAAGATGATGCTCCAGCTCGATCCAGAAGTTGTCGCCAAAAATGCCGGCATATTTTCGGGCAGCTTCAACCGCCTCCCGTATTCTCCCCGCAGTAAGAGCGTTGGGATCTCCCCTCGCCGGCAGCCGGAAAGAGCCACCAGCCCCCCGGTATACGGCGCCAGTTCATCCAGGCTCAGGTGAGGATCGTCCTGATGATCGAGCTGCGCCCGAGTGACGATGCGACAGAGGTTAGCGTAGCCGGCGCGATCTTTCGCCAGGAGCACAAGGTGAGAATGAGTCGATGACAATCCCACTTCATCGGCCGACAGACTGATCTCGGCGCCGATGATTGGCTTTATCGGATATGCCTTCGCCGCTTGCATGAAGCGCACAGCGCCATAGAGACCATCGTGATCGGTAAGTGCCAGCGCCGGCATTTCCAGCTCCGCGGCTCGCTGGAGCAGGCGATCGGGTGGTGAGCACCATCCAGAAAGCTGAAATTGCTATGGACGTGGAGATGGATCATCAGTCATACAGGCGTTCCAGGAACCACCGATCACGCTCGCGGTAAATCTCGTACATTCCCAGGTCGTCGCTCTCGACCCGGTAGTACTGCCGGGAGACTTCCTGCCGCCACCAATCGACGCACACGATCCAGCGCTTGAGCACACTTACACGGTGGGCATGGCTGCGCCAGAAGAAGAGACGCGGCCGATCTCCCTCGTCGCATTCAACCTTGATGGGCTCGAAGTAAAGCTTGGTCACGATCGCCGCCGATGCCCAGGAAGTGCCCGGCGGGATTGGGCTGGGGCAGGAAGTGATGGCCAGAGGCCGGCAGCCCAGCGGAATCGCCGCTCGGTGAGAATACCGGCCGGATCGACGTGAGCAAGATGGCGGAAGGAGGCATCACCGTAGCGAGCAGCCAGAACTTGCTCCTGCTGAGCGAGAATTTGCCGCCGGCCAGCGTCCATGCCACTCAAGACACCGGTCTGGTCGAGCCGGTTCAGCTCAGCAAAGGCGAGCTGTCGGGGCTGCTCGAATTCCCCTACCCGCAATTCGATGGCCTTCAATAGCCGCCGGCTATCCCGAGGCCAGAGCTGAAGGAGAAGCTGTTGCGCGCGCTCAAAGAGCGGAGAAGCAGTCGAGATAGCAGTACGGACAATAGCGGTACGGCTTTGTATCCCTGCCTTCGACGGCTCTACCTTCCATTGCGCATTACCATCCGGTGGCACGGGACTCTCTTCCTCGGCGAGAGAAGAGGGAACGCGTGCCGGTCGGGTAAGAGCCGTATCCCCCGGTCGCGCGAGCATGGAGTGGGACCGAAAGAATACGCCATAGGGAACAGGAAGAGCATCCACCTGCGGGCAGCCTGGCGAGTCGGGAGGCGATCCGGCAGGGAGCCGGGCCACGGACGGAGCGGCTCGCGCGCTATGCGGATTACCCGAAGAGGTATGCCATTCCAGGGTTAAGCCAATAAGGGTGCCGGCAAGGGAGCGGCGCTGAAGATCGGCGCCACACTCCTCGGCGAGATCGTGGAGCAACGCGATAGCTTCCTCGATATCGCCATCGGAGTACCTTCCGGGCGACTCCCGGCGGGCGAGTACCACCGGACGAGCCGGCGGCGGCACCACCGGACGAGGATCGATGCCGCGGGCATAGGCATGGAGCCGTTCCCCGAGCGCGCCAAATCGCGCCTTCACGGCAGTTGACGGCAGAGCCGCCAACTGACCTATCGTCTTGAGGCCGAGCACCTGGAAGGTAAGCGCCAGCCGTACGTCAATCTCGGGCAGAAGTTCCAGGGGCAGATCGGCGAGGAACGCCCGTTCCTCACCCCGTTCGATGAGGGTGACGCCATCAGTCTCGACTTGCAGCGAAGCAAGTTGCGCCACCAACCGGTTGGTGGCGACTCCCCAACAGGGCACAATACCCGTTTGCTCGCCAATTCGGGTGGAGATCTCTCCCACCACCTGCCGCCAATCAGGCCAGCGGCGCCCATTGTCGGCAAGGTCACAAACCGCCTGCCCCATCTCGATCGGCTCGACCAGCGGGGTATAACAGCTCAGGACGGCACACATGTCCTCCCACACTGCTTCATAGAGCGGCAGATTGGGGGCCAGAAAGATACCTTCGGGACACTGTTGATGAGCTTGAGCGAGCGTCATGCCGGCACGCACACCGTGCCATTGAGCAGCAAGGTTGGCTTCGCGTACGGCTCCCCGCTGATGAGGTAGCCCACCCATGATGACGGGCCGGGTATGCAACTCGGGATGGCGGCCGGCCTCGACGGCGATCCAGAAGCCGGGGACTACACGGAGATGAAGGATCATCGTCGCCTCCACGGCAAATGTCAGCGTGATCTCCTCTTATTGGAACATAAATTCTATGTAATGTCAACAGGTAGACCTGGATTCACCTTCCGCCACTACATATAGTAGGCACCGCACATTGCTAGAATCGGCCAACTACAGGGAGTGAAAATGCACTTCACGGTCGAACCACTGGACCTGCGACTCCATGTTCCGTTCACCATTTCCCGCGGCACCCAGACGCAAGCTCACAATGTGCTGGTTACCCTGATAGATGGAGATCTGAGTGGAATCGGAGAGGCGGCGCCGAGTTCCGAATATGGGGAGCTACGCGGCACCGTTCTGGCTTTTCTCGATGAACTGGCCACGCACCTACACCAGAAAAGCGAGATTGGCGTCAGCATTCTCCACGAAATTCTCGACGAGACTGCCCAACTCAATCCGGCAGCCAAAGCTGCCGTCGACATCGCGGCCTATGACCTTCTGGGCAAACAACACGGGATGCCCATTTACCGGCTACTCGGATTGGACCCGACCAGAACCCCCCGTACCACCTTCACCATCGGGATCGACACCCCGGAAATCATGGCCCGAAAGGCAGCCGAAGCCCAACAGTACCCGATTCTCAAAGTTAAAGTGGGCACTCGTCACGACCGGGAGAACCTGGAGGCGATACGGAACAAACGTCCTGACGCAGTGATTCGAGTCGATGCCAATGCAGCCTGGACACCGAAAGAAGCGATCCGCCGGATCGAGGAGTTGAGCGTATACAACCTGGAGTTCGTCGAGCAACCGGTGCCGGCCCGTGACCTCGCCGGCCTGGGTCAGGTGCGAAGGAACGTCAGTCTCCCCGTGATCGCCGATGAGAGTTGCATCGTACCGGCCGACGTTCCGCTGGTTGCTCCGCATGTCGACGGTATCAACATCAAGCTCATGAAGTGCGGCGGCATTTACCCGGCATTGAAGATGATTCACCTCGCCCGCGCCCACAATCTTCAGATCATGATGGGCTGCATGGTCGAGAGCTCGATAGCAATCACGGCAGCGGCACACCTATCCCCGCTGATCGACTACGCCGATCTCGACGGCCATTTGCTGATCGACAATGACCCCTATCGCGGCGTGACCGTCGAGGACGGCAAACTCATCCTCCCATCTACTCCCGGTCTGGGCGTCCAGCCGGCGTCATGACCCATGAGCCGGTGCGAGTCGTCATTGCGGGGTCGCGTACATCGAATTTTCCTCTCGACGCCTTCCGCGACCGAATCACGCTGACGATCGCGCACACCGAGGAGGAACTTCGACAGGCGGTGCGCACGGCAGAGGTCCTCTATAGCTGGCGCATTCCGGACACGATTCCAGCCGACACGCCCAACCTTCGCTGGATTCAACTGCCGAGTGCCGGTGTGGATCACGTGCGAGACCTACCGGTCTGGCGAAGCGACATCCTCATCACGGCAGCGCAGGGAATGCATACCGTCCCAATGTCAGAGCACCTGTTCGCCATGATACTGGCGCTTACACGCCGGATCACGAGCATGGTGCGCGCCCAGGATGCCCGCGCCTGGCGACATGACGGACCGGAAGCTCTCCACCCGATCGAGCTCCGTGGACGCACCATCGGCATCATCGGGTGGGGGAGAATCGGTAATGGCGTCGCCCACATCGCCCGAGCCTTCGGAATGCGTGCCATCGGGACGCGCTGGTCGATCATGGTTCCACGTGAGGTTGCCAGCGACGGTCACCCTTTTGTCGATCCTCCCTGGGTCGAGTCAAACGATGTGCTGCCCAGCATCATCTATCCGGCGGCCCAGTTGCACGAGGTATTGGCGCAGAGCGACATTGTCGCTCTCTTTCTGCCCTTGACCGAGGTCACCAGACACTCCATAGGTGCGCCGGAATTCGCCTCCATGAAACGCGGTACTCTCCTTTTCAACATGGGACGCGGCCAGGTGGTCGACCAGGAGGCGCTGGTCCAGGCGCTGCGCAGCGGTCGCATTGGCGGAGCAGGGCTCGATGTCTTCGAGCGAGAACCTCTTCCACGGTCCAGTCCGCTCTGGGCGATGGACAATGTCATAATCAGTCCACACGTGGGCGGCATGGGGGATCGAACGGCGGAGCGCGGTATCCGGCTCTTCGCCGTGAATCTCACTCATTACCTGGACAATCAGCCGCTGCTCAATGTGGTGGATCGAGAGCACGGTTACTGAGGGAAGCGAGGGAATACATGGAACAGCAGGATCCTCTCTGGAGCGAACTGCTCGATAACAATGTGCAAGTGGTCGGGCAACCGATGCCCGGTGTGGAATCGGCGGCCATCGGCATCCTGGTCGGAACCGGCGCCAGGGACGAGGACGAGCGCAGCTACGGCGTGTCCCATTTCACCGAGCAGATGCTTTTCCGCGGGACCGAGCAGTTCGATGCGCGAGAACTTTCGGAGCGGCTGGACTTGCTCGGCATTGATTATGACTCGACCGCCGGGCTGGAAATGACGTTGCTCAACGCCTTGCTCATCGGGGATCGACTGCCCCAGGCAATGGAATTACTGTTCAATGTGCTTCGTCATCCGTCGTTTCCCGAAGACTCCATGGAGAGTGTGCGCACGCTGCTGCTGCAGGAGTTGCGACAGCGTGAGGACCGCCCGGGAAACAAAGTAATGGATCGACTGAGGCGCGAGGTGTTCGCCGGCACTCCCTGGAGTCACGATACGCTGGGAACCGAGGAGACCCTTGCGGAACTGACTCGAGATCAGGTGATTGACTACTGGCATGATCGCTATACCGCCAACAACGTGATCGTGTCGATTGCCGGCAACTTCGATTGGGATCAGATCGTGCAGCAGCTCCGAGCGCTCACTGCCGGCTGGAAGGAAGGTCGTGGCCGCATGGCGACGGCAGCGCCTTCCACTCGCTCCGGCACTGTGGTGATGGAGAAAGATATGAGCCAGGAGACCATAGGGTTCGGATTCCCTGGCGTCTCCGCCGGGGATCCGGAGTATTACGCCGCCGCCATCCTGGCCCAAGCTCTCGGTGGTGGCATGAATTCCCGGCTCTTCCGGGAGGTACGCGAGCAGCGAGGGCTGGCGTACTCCGTCGGTGCTCGGTTCGACGGTCTCGAACACACCGGTCTATTCCGCATCAGCGCCGGCACGAGTCCGGAGCGGGCACATGAGAGCGTCGAAGTGATCGTGGAGGAATTGCGCAAATTGGCCGACGGCATCTCGGAAGAGGAATTGCGGTTGGCAAAGACCAGACTCAAGAGCCAGCTTCTGATGCGAAGTGAGAGTACTTCCGCTCGGATGGCTGCAAATTTACGCAGTTGGTGGTACGAGCGCCGGCTGTACAGTCTCGATGAGGTTAAGTCGCTCATCGACCGCGTCACCGTGGCCGACGTATTGAGCGTCACCGAGCGCCTGGACATCATTCGCAACCTCACCATCGTCGCGCTGGGTCCCCGACCGGAGACAGAATTGCTGGGCGCGGTTCTCACCAGAAGTTAGCTACCAGATAGAGGGAATACACATGGCAGCAGTTGCAACCCGACAAGAGAGCACCCTGTACACCCATACCTTGCCCAACGGCCTCCAGATGCTGGGACAGAGGATTCCCGGGGTCCAGTCTATCTCGGTCGTGTTTTACGTCAATACCGGAACACGCGATGAGAAGATCGAGGAGATGGGCGTCTCGCACTTTCTCGAACACATGGCATTCAAGCGGACGTCGAAGTACAGCGGCGACGAGATCGATCGGGCGTTCGAGGAGATGGGGGCCGAGCACAATGCCGGCACCTGGAAAGAGATGACCTTCTACTGGGCCCGCGTCCTCGGCGAGCACGCCCACTCGGTCATCGAACTGCTGAGTGAATTGACTCATCCCATCCTGCGCGAGGAAGACTTCCTCCGCGAGCGCAACGTCATCCTGGAGGAGATTGCGCAGTACGAGGACTTGCCGTCGCACGCGCTCTTTGATCATCTCTTTCTCGATTATTTTGGCGACCACCCGCTCGCCTGGGAGACTCTCGGCTCGGCCGGCACGATCAAAGCGCTGACGATCGACCAAATGCGTGCCTACTGGGCCGAACGCTACGGAGCAAGGAATATACTCTTTGCCATCGCCGGTAATTTCGACTGGGACAGCGTGAAATCGCAGGTTGAGTCGCTTACCAGTGAGTGGTTACCGGGCGAAACCGGACGCGAGACCAAACCAGCGGAGTTTCAACCCTGCTTTGCCGTCTACCCGCGGGACAAATTTGTACAACAACAGATGGCCATCGCCGTGCCGTCGGTGTCGAACACCGATCACCGCTATTACACGTCCGCGGTTCTCTCCACAATTCTCGGCGACGATACCGGATCGAGACTGTTCTGGTCGCTTTACCAGGAGGGGATTGCGGAGAGTGCTTCGGCGCAGGTTTTTGACTTCGACGACAACGGCATGCTCTTCGTCCACATCGCCACCGAGCCCACGCAAGCACAAACTGCGCTGGATATCGCTGAAGCTGAATTGAGGCGTCTTCAGGAGTTCGATGTGTCCGAAGAGGAGCTGGCCCGCGCCAAGGCAAAGCTCAATAGCTCCGTCATCATCGGCGGCGAGAGCACGTATCAGCGGGTGATGGGATTGATAAACTCATGGCTCACCGTCGGCAGGCTGGAGACGCTCCGCGAAGTCCGCGACAAGATAGAGGCGGTGACTCTCGAAGACCTGCGTGCCTACCTTCAGGACTTCCCCGTATGGCCTCGCCAGGTCATTGTCGCTGCCGGACCGCTGGCGTCCGGGGAATTGCGCGCACCCACGGTATCGTGAGGCTATCGTCGGTCACATCCTCGATCTGGTAGGCGATACCGCGCCTAACTGAGAGGCGAAGCGTGCCGGCTGCATTGGTCGTGCCTTGAGCCACCAGTTTGCCCGCAGGATCGCTGACGCGCACCAGCCGGTCGCGCATGGGTTTTGGCGGGGTGCTGGAGTCGCGCAATTGAATTTCGAGAATCTGATTCGTACCCGTTTTCGCCGCGGCGGGCTGAATCGCGACCCGGGAGAGGTACGGTGAGGTACCGAACGGCTCGTTGACCAGCGGCGGAGGAAGAGTCAGCTCGCAACTGTTGTCATCCTGACGATCGACCTGAAGGATGTACGTTGCCGGATGGGCGGCATCGCTGTACCCCAGCCAGTCGGCCAGGTTAAACGTGGTTGGCTCAACGAAGCAGAATCGATCCATACCGCTGGGGTCGATCTCCAGCAGCAGCAGGTTGTGGCCGGCAAGATAGCGGTTTCCACCGCTATGGAATGGGTCGGAATCGAGTTGAATGGCGCCATCGACGGTATGAAATACCTCGGAATCCGCCTGATGAAAGATGTGACCGGTGTAGCTGGTGCCCTCGTCGTAGAACACTCGAACTTCGGTATTGTCCGGAAGTGACTGGCCGCTGGAGTCAATCAGGCGCAACCGATTCACCGGCGGAAGATCGAGAAACCAGTCTCCCAGATTGCACGGTGGATTGAAATTACCGCAGGTTGGTCTCTTGCCCTGTATTCGGTTCAGCACTTCAGCAGTGTAAACGCTGTAGTTGTGATCACAGGTGCAGTCCATCACATCACGCGCTGCGTCCTGATAGATCAATGGATCGTCCTGCACGGTATAGAATGCCCTCAACTTGCTGCCCGGAGCGGTTGGGTCCTGGGCGTCGTAAATGGGATGCCCGTGATCGTCGGTGACGTCGATGACCGTGTCTGTCCCGGTGGACACGTCGAAGCGGTACATGTCGGCCAGCGAGCGGGCATGTCCGAGCTCGTGGATCATGCCCCAATCAACATTGAATGGCCCATCCCACAAATGCGGGTACGCCTTTTCCACGCCTGCTGCCGGTAATCCCCACTGCAAATCGACGGTCCGGTCGTTAAGATCCGGACTGTTGGTGGGCCGTCCGCCGTGCAACGGAAGGGAGCCATCAGGCACGACTGTAATTTCGTCCACTCGAACTCGATCCTCGACTCCATGCGGCGTGAAGCCGGCATAGACGGCAGAGGCGAGAAGGCCGTTCCAGGCGGACACTTCCCGTTCCAACCAGTCCGCGAATGAATCCGAGCCGGAACAGGAAAGTGTCGAGCAATACAGCCACTGATAGCGCCCAAAGTACTGCCAGGCGCTTTGTTCCACCCAGAACCCGAGTTCCAGCGCATCGGTTCTTATGGTGAGGGCGTCGTTGGTGCGCGAGAGTTCCACATCGGCCGGAAAGACCCTGAACTCGAGAGTGTGCGGGCCCGATCGCCAATTCCAGGGAAAGTCGAACACCGCCTCGTTGCCGGCGGCCAGACCGCCGGCAACGAAGCCGGTGAGAATCGTCTTCCTATCCAGGAACCAGCGGTAGACGAACGGAGCCGCTGCTATCGAACCTGCATTCATCACATGGGCCGAAAACACTACCCGATCCCCTACTGCGGGCGCGTTCTTGGCCGCATCGTAAGGATAGCTCGGCGTGCGATGAATATACGTTACGTCAAGATCGGGTTGTGCCGGTCGACCGAATTGGGTTTGATAGCCAGGATAGACGACATCGGCATCGAGGCCAGGGTCGTCGTCGAAATAGGCGGCAAAGTAGGTTACCGCCCAATGATTCCTTCCGCGAAAGACGAAGCAGTCAGCGGTCCCCAACAGCGAAGGGTCGCTGGTGGCGAGATCGACAACGATCTCCAGGTACCCGGTTGCCGGCAGAGGTTGCCCGCCGGCGATGTCCGGCATTGCATCCTGACAGTAGGGACCAGCCTGAACCTGCCAATCGGCATTTGCCGCCGCATCATGCACCACGACATGCAAATAGCGATGGGTAGGGCGCACGGCCGAGAAGTCACAGTCGTTCCAGAGGTCATTACAGGTTCGGTCGCCGGCAAACAACACTTGCTCGGCGCCGATGAGGCGATCGAGTTCGGTACTGCCGGTTCCAGTCGACGCACCCACGGCCACGATGCCCTGGGTGTTGGGCAGACGAAGGAGTGGTCCGGCAGTTAGCAGCAGTACAAGTACGAGGATAGCGGTCGAAAATCTTCTCATGTTCATCCAACATTTCCACCGTACGATAGCAAGTGAGGGTCGCTCACACCTCTCCTCCGAAGAGCGAGCCCAGGGAACGCACCCTGGGCTCGCTCTGCATTTGCGGCTAGTGACGCACGATGCTATGCTGCTCAACGACCCCCTCCCCCCTTTTCCTCATGGCACGCACCACCACACGCTCCTCCGCCAAAGCTTCCACTCGCGCTCGCTCTCAGCCCCGTCCTGCCGAACGACCGGGGTTCAGGGCGCTTCGTTGGTTGCTGAACTGGTCGCGTCCGCGCACCGCGTCGGAGTTCCTGGCGCTGCTTCTGGCCGTCCTGGGAGTGGCAACTTTTCTTGGCACTGCGGCCATCACCGTCGCTCGCCGGCAGTCCCCCGGAACCGATGTCGCCTGGTGCCTTCCCATCTTCTTCGGCGCCGGCGTGGCACGTTTGTCGCCCTGGTGGCTGGCCGAATTGAACAGGATGACCGCGGACCGGGCCCGGAAGTACATCGGGGTCACGGTCATCATGTTCGTCGCCCTCTGTGTAGCCATTCACCTGCTCGCATCCGACCTCGGCGGAAGGTCTGTCTACCCGTTGCTGGGTCCGTTCAGCAGCGGAGCGCGAGCGATCGCTGCCCTGCTGGTCCTCGCCGTCGTCGGTTTCGCCACCATCTTCGATGTGCCGGTGTGGAGCTGGGCGAATTCCGGGTTTGCGTCGTGGCATCGGTCGATGCTCGCGCTGCGTGAGCGTCACACCCTGCAATCGACCCGGGTCGAGGATCTACCGGCATACTTCCCTGAAGTCGACCGATTCGATCCTGAATCCGAGGCGGTGGTGGAGCAGCCGGCTGCACGTACTGTGGGTCGCGGTCTGTCAGCCCTGACTCCGGCTCCGGCTCGTCCTTCACAACCATCGCCGGTTCCTAAACTGCCGCCGATCGAAACCTTCAACGTCGCGGTCAAAGGAAAAGGACCGTCTCTGGATCTCGAGCAGATTTCTCGTCGAATTGAAGAAACGCTGGCGAGCTTCGGGGTGCGTGCTCGGGTGGTCGACCACCACGCCGGGCCGGTGGTCACTCAGTTTGACGTGCAACCAGAGCGCGGCGTGAAGGTCAAGAGCATTACCTCACTTCAGAATGACCTGGCGCTGGCACTCGCCGCCCCAACCATCCGCATCCAGGCGCCGGTCCCCGGAAAAGCTGTCATTGGCATCGAGATACCCAATGCATCGGCGACTACGGTATCTCTTCGGGAGTTGCTGGAAAGCGACGCATTCGACAAGGTAAAATCCCCGCTCGCCGTTGTTCTGGGCAAAGATGTTGCCGGCAACCCGGCCGTCATCGATCTCGCCAGGATGCCCCACTTGCTCATCGCCGGCGCCACCGGTTCGGGAAAGAGCGTGTGTGTCAATGCGCTGATAAGCTGCCTGCTCTATCGCAATACGCCCGAAGACGTCCGCCTCATGATGATCGACCCAAAAATGGTTGAACTGACCGTTTATAACGGGGCGCCGCACCTGTTGAGTCCGGTCGTGACCCAGATGGACCGGGTGGTCGGCGTGCTGCAGTGGGCCCTTCGGGAAATGGAGCGCCGCTACCAGTTGTTTGCCGACAATACGGTGCGGAATATCGGTCGCTATAACGAAAAGATGATAGAGGCCGGCAAGGCGCGACTCCCGTACATCGTGATCGTGATCGATGAATTGGCCGACCTGATGATGGTCGCACCCGAGGATGTCGAGGATGCTGTCTGCCGGTTAGCGCAGTTGGCTCGAGCGGCCGGCATGCATCTCGTTATCGCCACCCAGCGCCCATCGGTCGACGTCGTGACCGGACTGATCAAGGCCAATTTCCCGGCGCGCGTGGCGTTTGCCATGAGCTCGCAGGTAGACTCGCGCACCATTCTCGACACCGCGGGTGCGGAAAAGTTGCTGGGTCGCGGCGACATGCTCTACCAGCCTCCAGACGCTCCCAAGCCGGTGCGATTACAGGGAGCGTTTCTTTCCGATCAGGAGATCGAGCGCCTCGTTGAGTTCTGGCAGCGTAGTCCGCTTCAAGCTGCCATCGAGCGCATCAAGGAAGAGGAATTCGCCGCCGCCGAAAAAACCTCGGTACACACCGATGACGACCTGTTGAGCGAAGCGATTCACGTGGTTCGAGAGTTTCAGCACGCCTCCGTCTCGCTTTTGCAGCGCCGGTTGCGCATCGGGTACTCACGGGCAGCGCGCGTCATGGATCAGCTGGAGGCGCACGGAGTCGTGGGTCCCGCCGATGGCAGCAAGCAGCGCCCGGTGCTGCCGCCACCAGACGAGGGACCTCCGAGGGACTGAGCCGGGCCGCGTCGATCGTGCTGCGCGCTACCGCCCTGGTTGGCTAGACTCGGATAGTCCCTGGCGGCCCACTGTCGAGTCGGGGCGATTGTAAGGAGGGGTGTCGATGAAGAAGGAGCGTCATAGCCCGGGAGATGTCGAGATCCGGGTGAAGGGCAGAAACCTCACCGTCACGCCGGCATTACACGACCAGGTGGTGCGCAAGATGCAGCGACTGGACAAGTACCACGATCGGCTGCAACAAATCGATGTCGAGCTGTGGAACGAGAATGCCCGCGATGCCGATCAACAGTGTCATGTTGAAGCGACCACCCACGTGCTCGGACGACCAATCCGCGTGTGCACCGATCACAGCGAGATGCATGCCGCCATTGATGAAGCGGTAGATAAGCTCTATCGCCAGCTCAATCGCCAGAAGGAGCGGTTGAAGGACCACCACGGAAACAAATTGGGAGACTTGCCGGCGGCTGAAATACTTGGGTCCGCGTCCGATGCCGAGGGACTTCCCACCGAAAGTACCCAGGTCGCGCGACCGCCGAGCATCATTGGAGAGTACGTCGACCTGGAGCCTCTATTCGAGGACGAAGCGACGGAAGAAATGAATGCTCAGGGGTATGAGTTTTTCGTCTTCCTTAACGCCCGGAACGAGAAGGTAAACGTCCTCTATCGGCGGGATGACGGGAACTATGGCTTGATCCAACCCCGGGTGCCGTAACCGGCTGGGTTCTAGAGGCGGCCCTCATCCTCTGCCGGATAAGTCCGTTCGTACTCGTCGTAGCTCAGAATGACTACCGGCTTGTCTTTATACAGGGCAACCTGGGCGGTGCCGCTCGCCACAGCGTGCTCCAACGCGTCCTTCAAGGCAGTCGTAACCTCAATCTTGATCATGGAATCTCCTTGACGCGACGGGGCATGACGCGCGGCGCCACGTCCGCCAGCGATTGCACTGTCCTTCACCATTCGTCCACCAACACAAGCCGGGAAGTCTCCAACGACAGCGGCGAGTGGCACCGGTGCCGTCTCTTACCCGTATTATACGCCGCGCGGGCGGTCCTGTCAGGTCCAAATTTTACCGAATATGGCACCTTGGTATAGTGAGAACGACACAATGAAACCTACTTCGCTGGCACCACGGTGACCATGGCATCACGATCGCTCTCGCCGGTCGATGCCGGTCCGCATACCGCGCCAGCGACGGTCAGGGCGGCAACACCGTCCACTGCCGCCGATCCTCCCCACCTCTCCCTCGTCATTCCGGTTGTCGACGAAGAAGATAATGTGGCCGAGTTGTATCGGCGTATCCGCGACTCGCTGGCGGATACCGGCGAAACCGCCGAAATTATCTTTGTCGACGACGGCAGTAAAGACGGGACTCTTGCCCGACTGGGCGACCTCGTTGCCCAGGACGAGCGAGTTCGAGTGCTTGGGCTTCGCCGTAATTTCGGGAAGACCGCTGCGCTGCTGGCCGGCTTCCAGGATGCCAGAGGTAGCATCGTCATCACGATGGATGGAGATCTGCAGGACGAGCCCAGGGAGCTACCACGCTTCGTCTCGGCACTCGACAGCGGCTTTGACCTGGTGAGTGGCTGGAAGAAGAAGCGAAACGATCCGATATCGAAGACAGTACCGTCCCGACTTTTCAATCTGACCGTGCGCAAGAGCACCGGCATCCCTCTCCACGACTTCAATTGCGGCTTCAAAGCCTATCGCCGCGAAGTCCTGGACGAATTGAAGCTCTACGGCGAGCTTCACCGCTTCATTCCGATTCTGGCCTTCTGGAAGGGTTATCGCATCGGTGAGTTAGAAGTCATACACAATGAGCGGATCCACGGCAAGTCGAAATTCGGCGCCGGCAGGCTGTTCAAGGGGCTTCTGGATTTCCTCAAAGTGCTCTTTCTGACTCGCTATCTGCAGCGTCCCCTCCAACTCTTCGGCTTGCTTGGCGCCGC
Source organism: uncultured Chloroflexia bacterium (assembly GCA_963731225.1). GTDB lineage: Bacteria > Chloroflexota > UBA5177 > UBA5177 > UBA5177 > CAVSUG01. The sequence continues at coordinate 204,183 of CAVSUG010000002.1, read as the reverse complement.
ATTACTCGCACTCGGTGGGTTGGGCTTCTGTTATCTGCTGCTTCTGAAATTCCTGGGTCAGTCGGTGTTTCAATCGCACGGGCCTTTGCTCTTTCTCTCCGGCATCTTGATCGTGGCGGGTATCCAGCTCTTCATGCTTGGACTGGTCGGTGAAATGCTCCGGCACTACTCGTTCCACCCCAAGGATGAGTACAGCATTCGGGTGCGGCTCGAGCGCAACTGAGACCTATTGGAACCCGAAGTACGCCAAAACGCCCTTCCGGTACCGGAAGGGCGTTTTGGCATCTTAGCCTGCGAACGATTACCAGCGCGATGGGCGCGGTTGGTAGCAATCCGAGCAGTACACGGGCTTATCCCCACGTGGCTCGAACGGAACCAGGGCCTCCTTGCCACAGCGCGAGCAGGTGGCGGAAAACATCTGTCGTTGCGGTCGATCGTACCCGCCACCGCCGCCGCCGCCGCGACTCGATGACCCATAGCCTCCGCCCTGGCTCCCGCGCCGCTCGGCGCGACAGGTGGGACAGCGCTTGGGATCCTGATAGCCGCGATCAGCGTGGTATTGCTGATCGTCGGCAGTGAATGTGAAGGAATTGCCGCACTGTACACAATTGAGAGTTCTATCCGCGTACACCAAGTCTCCCGACTCCTCGAAGGTTCGTTTAGTCAACGGCGGGCCAGAGCTGGAAGACTACGATGCGCAATCAGAGAACCAGCGCGTTCCGGATCGTTACTAACACCAAAAGTGTACCGCGCCTGGCACGCAGTTGTCCAGACGTCTCATGCCGGCCACATCTTGGGGACGAACAGTTCCTCGAATAGATGGATCGCATAATAATCCGTCATGCCGGCGATGTAGTCGGCCACTCGCCGCTCGACTCCTTCAGAACGGGGATCCTGCTGATACTGTTCCGGCATGGCGTCCGGTTGCCCGACGAAGTGGTGAAACAATTCGGTGACGACGTGCCGTGACCGTTCCGCTTCACGTTTGACAATCGAATTGGTGTAGACCGCCTGGAAAAGGAAGTCCCGCAGCTGATCGAGAGCTGCAAGGCACCCGGGGCTCATTGTCACGGCAGCTCGATCCATACTCGACGCGAGAATGTCATTGACGGCCGTGTTGATGCGCGCCGAACGTGAGTGACCGAGACGGTCGATGGCGGGAGCCGGTAAATCAGTCGCTGAAATTATCTGAGCGCGCAAGGCGTCGTCGACATCATGATTGATATAGGCGATCGCGTCTGCCAGCTTCACCGCCTCCGCCTCGAGAGTGGTCGATGGCGCCACCGACACGCCGGCCAGGCTGTGTCGTGGCTTCCGGTGAGTCCTGATCCCGTCCAGCACCTCGATCGTGAGATTGAGCCCACGACCGTCTTTTTCGAGATATTGGACTACCCGTAAACTCTGCTCCTCGTGCCGGTAGCCCCCGCCAAGTAATCCATCCAGTGCTTCCTGCCCGGCGTGCCCGAATGGGGCATGGCCCAGGTCATGCGCCAGCGCGATCGCTTCCACCAGGTCCTCATTCAACCGGAGGGCCCGCGCGACCACCCGGGCGACCTGAGCGACTTCCAGAGCATGGCTGAGCCGGGTGGCGTAATGGTCGCCCGCCGGAGCGATGAACACTTGTGTTTTGCCGCGCAGCCGCCGGAACGCGTTGGCGTGAACGATGCGGTCGCGGTCGCGCTGAAAGCCAGTACGCACCGGCGATTCCGCTTCGGCACGTATCCGTCCCGCGCTGCGCGCACTGTGCACCGCATACGGCGCCAAAATCGCATCTTCAACGGCTTCCAGCCGCTGCCGGACCGTTGGGTGCGCTGAGCTAGCTTCGGGCTCTGCCATGGCCAGGTATATGGCGCCTAAAATTCGATGTTGCGGGTACGCGGAAACGGAATGACGTCCCGGATATTGGCCATTCCAGTGATGAACTGCACTACCCGTTCGAGTCCCAGCCCGAAACCCGCATGTGGCACCGTGCCGAAGCGCCGCAGGTCGAGATACCACCAGTACTTCGTCGGATCGAGCCCTTGAGCCACCATCCTGGAGACCAGCACCGCTTCGCGCTCCTCACGCTGGCTTCCGCCGATGATTTCACCGATACGCGGCACCAGCACATCCATCGCCCGTACCGTCCGGCCATCATCGCTGAGACGCATATAGAACGCCTTGATAGCAGCGGGATAGTCGGTGAGAATGACCGGACACTGGAACTTTGTCTCGGTGAGATAGCGCTCGTGCTCCGCCTGCAAGTCGGCCCCCCAATGCACGGGGAATTCGAAATCCTGGCCCGACGCTTGCAGAATATCGATCGCTTCGGTATACGAGAGTCGCACGAAGACGCTGTCCACGATGTGTTCCAGGGTCTGATGACGGTGCCGTCGATACGCTCGTTGAAAAAGCCCATATCCTCCGGACAATTTCGCAGGACATCGCTGAAGAGGGTTTTGAGGAAATCCTCGGCGATATCCATCAGCATGGATAGGTCACAAAACGCAATCTCCGGCTCGATCATCCAGAATTCGGCGAGGTGGCGGGAGGTGTTCGAGTTTTCCGCGCGGAAGGTAGGTCCGAAGGTATACACGCGGCCCATCGCCGTGGCCATGATCTCCGCCTCCAGTTGTCCGCTGACGGTGAGGTGCGTGGGGCGGCCGAAGAGATCGCCGGAGAAATCCAGCCGTCCATCGACGAGAGGCGGTTCGCTCAAGTCGAGAGAGGTTACCTGGAACATCTGACCGGCGCCCTCGGCATCGCTTCCGGTGATGATCGGCGTCTGGACGTAGAGGTAGCCCCGCGATTGATAGTACGCGTGAATTGAGCGGCATACCTCGTTGCGTACGCGGGCGATAGCGCCGAACGTGTTCGTTCGCGGTCGCAGGTGCATCATCGTGCGCAGGTACTCGAAAGAGTGACGCTTCTTTGCCAGCGGGAAGTCCACCGCGGGACCCACCACGATCACCTGGTCTGCCCGTAGCTCAGTGGGCTGGCCGGGAGCGGGAGAGGCCACTATCGATCCTCGGGCGGCGATACTGGCACCGGTTGAGATGTCCGACAGAGTGGACTCGTACGCCGGCATGGTGTCGGGGACCACGACCTGCAGATTCCGCAGTGCTGATCCGTCGTTGATCTCTAGAAAGGTCAGGCCTGCTTTTGAAGGGCGTTTGGTGCGAACCCACCCCTGGACGCAAACCGAACGACCGATATTCTCATCGAGCATGGCCTCGGCGGTACGCATAATGTCGGCAGTCTCAAGTTCCATCAGGGAATTGTAACGATCCCTGCCTACCAGACTGCTAAACTCAGAAAAGCGTGGGAGGCAGGGCCAGGTGGATGAACGTCAGGGAGCCAGCCCGCTGGTAGCACGATGCATCGTTTGCCGTGGGGACATCTTCGCGGGCGAGGTATACGAGGTCTGGGAGGGCGGTTATTACTGCCGCCGACACAGTGTTCCGTTCCTGCGCGAGAGAGCGCATGAATATGCCGCTCTCCTGCGCGCGCAGGTGGAATCCGAACCCACTGGCTAGAGCATTGGAATATGGCTTCGGTCGTGCCTACGACGCAATGAAGTAGGTCGCAATCACGGAATCAAGGAGTTCCGGCGACATGCGTGGCGGGACTTCGATGTAGCGTGCCAGGGCGACGAGTTGGTCGAGCAGATCGCGTGGGTGGACTCCCCGGAAAGGCCGGCCAGTCTTCTCGTAGTGCTCGGTAACCAGATACTCGAATCCCTCTTGATCGAAGGGGATCTTGTGCGACGCGCAGGCGCTCTGAAAGATGCGCCGGAACATGTCGCGATCGGGGTCCCGCGCCTGCACTTTGTATTTGATGCGGCGAAGAAAGGCTTCATCCATGAGATGAGCCGGATCGAGGTTCGAGGAGAGCACGAGCAACTGATCGAAAGGCACCTCGAGCTTGCGGCCCGATTGCAGCTTCAGGAAGTCTACCCGGAGTTCCAGTGGCACAATCCAACGATTCAGGAGCTCCGTCGGCGACATTTGCTGGCGACCGAAGTCGTCGATGAGGAACATGCCGGTGTTGGCCTTCATCTGAAACGGGGCCTCGTAGGTCCGTCGCGCCGGGCTGTACGCAGGATCGAGGTCTTCCAGCTTCAGCTCGCCGCCGACCACCACCGTCGGGCGCTTCACTCGGATCCAGCGCGGATCGGCCATCTCAAACTGGCCTGCGACCTGTTGGTGGCAAACGGGATCGTAAAGCTGAATGATGCTTCCCTCGACGTTCGATCGCGTAAGGAACGTAGACGTCGGTTCCCATGGCGCGGGTTATACGCGTGGCCAGAGCCGTCTTCCCGTTTCCCGCGGCGCCATAGAAGAAGAGCGACTGACCGGCATTGACGGCGGGGCCGATCTCGTTCAGGATTTCCCGATGCAGAACGAGATCGCTAAAATGCTTCCTCGATCGACCGTCGGGTGATCGGCGACGTCCCGTACTGACTGTTCACCGACTGAGCGAATATAGTCATCCAGCGGAACCGGCGCGGCGCCATCATAGGTGTTGCGTTCGAGGGCGGTTCGTGCTCGGTCCAGCCCGTCATCGGTAAGCGTATAGATGTAGTTGCGTTCGCCGGAGCCCGTTGCGAACCCAACACATGGGTTATGTGCAGACGCCGAAGTTCGTTGAGATTCGTCAAGACCAGAAGGAACGGAAGGCACAACTGATCGGCAATATCACCTGCCGCTTGCGGGCCACCGTTGAACAGACGCTTGAGCAGTAAATCGTCCATCAGGGAGCTCGTCAGTCCGGTCTCCGCCAGAGTATGCGGTACGGCCGGCAGGAAGGAATCGTCGGCGGCCGCAGTTCCGAAACTGACTATGTTGGGCTGGATCACGTTGCTATCTCCTCGCCGAATCGAGAGCAGTGCGGACCGCATCTCGTATTTTCGGCCCGGATAACACACTAACAGCCGGCGCCGAAGAGTTCAACGGGCGCGAGTACCTCGGGGGAGGTGACCATAGTCACCCGCAAAGACGTCGAACCGCCCTGGGGTTCCCACCAAGCAGGGCCTCTACAGGCGTACGTCGAAATGGCTGCGGGACAGGGATTCGAACCCCAACTTCTTGATCCAGAGTCAAGCGTCCTACCGTTAGACGATCCCGCATCGAGGCACCGCTCAAGCGTATTCATTCCGATCAACAGGAGGCAAGTTAGCCGGACCGACGACCGACCCGGTTCGCTGAGATCGTGATACAGTGGAGCGTTCAACATCGGAGGTCTACCAGTGCGACGATATGCGCTCCCAGTGCTACTCACTCTCGCTCTTCTCCCACTCGCGAGTGGGGTCGCGAGTGCGAAGGGCATCCCTCTCAAGGGCCAGATTCTCGATTCGAATAAGGGCATGACCCTTACCACCGGCAACTGCTCGTGCGATACGAACTGGTTCACGCTGGGCGTTCGACCCGGGCCGGTCCAAATCAGTGCCGCCTTGAAAACGTATGACATGGGCTTTGGCTTTTCCTATGCCGTTCGAGTGACGGTGTTGCAGGGTGGCCAGTCAGTCGCCTATGGGCAGGCGGCCTGCTCGGTGAAGCAAAAGCACTGCAACCAGGTTGCTCGAATCCGATTCCAGGCGAAGTCGCGAGCAATTTATTACCTTCGGGTGGAAGGTCCAGGCGCCGAGGGCGTTCGATACATCCTGGACGTGCTCGCACGCTTCCAGCCGTTGCACTGCTCCAAGGGTTGCTCGCTCACGTAGGACACTGGTCAAGGGCCTGAGACCGGACGTAGTCGAATCGCCGTCCTTGCGCCATCCCCTGACGTCAGAGCGACGGATATGAGGGCGAGCGGAAGAGATTAAATGCGCTTGGCGGCCAGTAAGCCACCCATGCCTTGCCGATGATGTACTTCCGTTGTAACCAGGGTGTGCTCGGCCACTTGGCGGAATCATAGCTATTGATTCGGTTGTCGCCCAGCACGAAATAATTGTCGCTCGGCACGGTTTGAGCCCGGAACGTATAGTTCGGCGCGACATGGATATACGACTCGACCAAACGATGGCCATCAATGAATACGCTTCCACTATGGACAGCAACGGTCTCACCGGGCAGCGCGATTACGCGCTTGATAAAGTCGCGATCCGGTTGGAGCGCCGGGACCGCCTGGAACACGATTATGTCCCCGCGCTGCGGCGAGTGGAACAAGTACGCCAGTTTATTGACCAGTATGTACTCCCCGTTGTGCAGATTGGGGTACATCGAATCTCCATCGACCTTGAAGTTCTGTAGCGCCAGGCGCACGACGAGGAAGATTATGACGGTGAGAAGTACCGTCTCCAGCAACTCACGCCAGAAGTGAGACTTGGATTGAGCAGGAGGCGGAGTACTGGCGGGTGGGGTGTCGGTCATTCGGCAGTCGAGTCTATCACGCTGTTTTTTGCCGTCACAATGCGTTCCACCGCGCGCAGAATCAGGTCTTCCTCGGCCGTCGTCACCGTACGCAGATCGAGCAGGGTGCGGCCCCGGCGGGTGACGGCAATGACCGCCGGCGTGGCTGCGCGCAGCTTCGCCGCCGTCACCTCCGCGGGTAGGCGAATGAGCGTGGTGGGAAGGGTTTCGCCCGGCAGGGACCCGCCACCGATGGTCGACTCACCTGCTATCGGCGTGGCGACTATGCCGCGGTCCCGAGCGCGCGCCACCCAGCTGAATGCTCGCGCCCGTAACTGGTCAGGCGACTGTGCAATCATTTGCCAGACTGGCAGAGTTCGAACGGCGTCACCCCGCAGATAGGCCAGAAGGGTGGCAGCGAGGCCGGCGAGCATAACCTTGTCGGGGCGAACGACTCGAGCCAACGGATGACTGGAGATTCGAGAGATGAGATCTGATTCGCCGAGCAAGACTCCGGCCTGGGGACCGCCGAGGAGCTTGTCTCCCGAGAATGCCACTAGCTGGGCGCCGGCGGAGAGCGCTTCCTGAGGCATCGGCTCGTGAGCGAGACCGAAGGTCGCGGTATCCAGTAACGAGCCGCTGCCATTGTCGACAATGAGCGGAAGACCATGGCACCGGGCTAGACGCGCCAATTCCTCAGTGCTCACGTTCTCGGTGAATCCGATCACACGAAAATTACTGGAGTGGACACGCAAGATAGCTGCAGTACGGGGACCGATCGCATCCTCGTAATCCTGCCGCCGGGTACGATTGGTGGTGCCGACCTCCACCAGTCGTGCGCCGCTCTCGCGTAACATCACCGGTATGCGGACCCCACCACCGATTTCAACGGCTTCGCCGCGAGAGACGACCACTTCCCGACCCCGACAAAGCGCCCTCAGGGCGAGCAGGACGGCAGCAGCATTGTTCACGGTCACGAACGCTGACTCCGCTCCGGTGAGCGCCTGGAGCAGCCAGCACACACGTTGCTGCCGCGATCCGCGGCCACCGCTGGTGAGGTCGAATTCAAGGTCGGAAAAGGCAGCAGCCTCGCGCATGGCGGCGATAGCATCCTGGCTCAGGGGCGACCGACCCAGATTGGTGTGAAGGACGACGCCAGTGGCATTGATGACCGGCCGCGACGGATTCCAGCGGCGCTCCGATTCTTCGACGATGCGTTCGACCACCGCCGTGAACGAAGGGGCGGCGTCACCCTGCTCCAGCCGATCGCGGTATGCTACCAGTACTTCGCGAACCAATCGTGTAACCGGCTCGCGCTCGAAGCGCTGGAGAAGAGCGATCACTTCTGCCGATCGCAGCAACCGGTCGACCGACGGGAGCGACTGGAGCGGTGGTGGCCTCAGGGGCGTGAGCCGGGCAACCTAGTGGAGGGCAATGAACGCTACGATGAGGACAATGATCATCACCGGAGCCATTACCGCCAGGGTACGGATGTCCCGCCGCAGGTAGTCGTAGTTGATCGTGGCGGCAGCGACTTTTCGAGCCGCAGCCGAGGCTCGGCGGGTGGCGGCCGGATTGGTTCGGGCCACCGCGGGAGCAGCCGGCACGGCAGCAACTCCATTGGCAGCAGCGGCTGCCATCGGGGTGCTGGTGGGCACCGTTTCGGCGACGATGTTTGGTTCGAATGAACCGGCGCCGGCCGCTACGCCGGCGGGAGCGCGTCGAGGACGATTCCGCGCCTTGGCGGGCCGACCATGTACTTTCTTGGGCACGTCTAGCTTCTCTCTTCGGGCTACCAGTAAGGCGCCTCAATAATTTGTCAAGATCCGGGAGACACCAAATTATACACGGCTCGATCGAGCGCGCAAACGAGTATACTGGTGTCCGAATACGCTCGACCACAGAGATTGCATGAACCCTTGAGTACTACCTACAGCCAGCATCCCTTCGTATTCTGGCTGGTGCTACTGGCACTGGTCGTATTTCTTGCTATTTGGCTGGCGCGCACGTATCAAGCGATGCGGCGGCTCGAGTCCCAGTTCGATGAACTGTTCGAAGGCATTTCTGGAGAAAATGCGGTACGCATGCTCGCCGAGTACCTGGGCACGGTGCGGAGTACCGCGACGGCGGTCGCTCGCATTGAACAGGAACATCGGCGCATCGCCGAGGTGATGCCAGGAGTCGTCCGCCACGTGGGCCTGGTGAGATTCAGCCCGTTTCACGACACTGGCGGCGATCAGAGCTTCGCTCTGGCGATTCTGGATGCCCGCTCTGACGGTGTGATCATCACCGGCCTCCACTCCCGGAATGACAGCAGACTGTACGCCAAGCCCATCGAGAGTGGTGCTTCCCGATACTCGCTCACGCCGGAAGAGCGAGAAGCCATCAACCGCGCCCTGCACGGTTCGCCGGTTGAAGCTGTCTAGGGACCCTGCGCTGCCTGGGCGGTAAAGATGAGCCGCGGGCTGGCAACGCCGTACGGCTCGAGGTCGTAGGACCCGTAGATTTCGGCAACGCGAAAGTGCGCCTGGCGCAACAGCAACTCGAGCTCGAAACGGTATGAGTAGCGGAGTCGCAAGTCGGTCTCCGTGCGCGTGATTGCCCCCTGCTCGCCGGAGTGGTCATACCAAAGGTGAACCGTCAGGGTTTGCTCGGCCTCGTCATCCCATACAGCCGACCAGCCGCTGACAGATGTCGATCCGAGCCGTCGAAGGAAGCGCCGCCGCACCTCACCCGCGGCTCCACGGTCTGCCATCGAGTGGGGATTCGATTGGTCAACGACCAGCACGCCGGTTGGTGCGATGTGGCGTCGAATCGCCAGCATCCCGGCAAGCTGGGCATCGATAGTCTGTATGTGGCCAAGAGTATTCAGCGGGACGATGACGGTTTCGAACTGACGCGGTAGATCCAGTGCTTGCACCGACTGGCGCACGAGGTGGCCGGCCGGATGGTCAGCGATGCGCCGGCGAGCCCGGTCTAGCATCGTCTCCGATGGGTCAACTCCCCAGACTTCCCAGCCGTCCTCGAGCAGTGGTTGCATGATGCGACCAGTGCCCACACCAATTTCGAGAACCGGCCCGGCCCGGATGAATTGCCGGTAGAACGCAACGTCGTCGGTATAGTCGTCGTGCTCGACGTCATACACCGCCGCGATTGCCAGGTACGGATCCATCGCCATTCCCCCGCCGCCGTGTAGTCTTAAGTATACGAGGCGTCCCCAGAGGGCAAGGGAATGGGCGAGCGAAGAGGGCCGGTGCTCGTCGTCGACGACGAGCCAGATATCGTCGAGTTTTTGACTACCGTGCTCCGTGACGAGGGCTACTCGACGGAAGCGGCGGCTGACGGCATGGAAGCCGTGGCCATGATCGAGGCTATCAAACCGGCGCTCGTCATCCTCGACCTGATGATGCCGAGAATGACGGGGTTCGAAGTCCTGGATGCGATCAGAGAGCGCGGCAGCAACGCCCGTCCATCGATCATCGTGCTGAGCGCAAAGTCGACGCATCATGATATTCTGGACGCGCTCGCGCGAGGCGCCGATGACTTCATCCCGAAACCATTCGATCTGGAAGATCTCCTATTGCGGGTTCGAGTCTGGCTAGCCCGGACCGGGCCCAAGCCGACAAGTGAAAATGCCCTGCGCGTGTTCACCCTGGCGCCTTTCCGCGTGCTCATCGGCGAGAACTTACTGTTCGACGAAGAGTCGGGTGATTCGCGTGCGAAAGCATTGCTCAAGTACCTTATCACCGAGACCGGCCAGGCGGTCCAGCGATCGCAGGTGCTCTACCTGCTCTGGCCGGATCTCGACGAACACCAGGCCGACGAGCGATTGGGTGAACAAATCCGTTCCCTCACCGCCATTCTTCCTCCCCGCCTCCTGTTGGTGGAGGGTAATTCTCTGCGCCTGGACGAGAACGCGGACATTTGGGTCGATGCCAACGAATTCGAGGCACACGTTCATACCGCGCAAGAGGCGCAGGAAGCCGGTGACGTTGACATTGCCCTGGGCCTCTTCCTATCGGCACTGGCCCTCTACAAAGAAGATTATTTGCGCGAGAACCTCTACGAAGATTGGCCCAGCGAGCGGCGCGAGCGTCTCCGCGAACTCTGGATCTCGTCGATGTTCAGGGTCGCCGCGATCTGCGCCGATCGATCGGAATATGCCGATAGCGTGCGCCTGATGAAAAAAGTGCTGGACATCGATCCCTACCGCGAGAACGCCTACCAGGCCCTGATGCTCTATCTCTCTCGCGCGGGACGGCGGGGCGAAGCGATTCAGTTGTACCGTTACGCGGAACGACTCTTCGCGCAGCACCTGGCTGCCCAACCCGCTCCATCTACCCGAATGCTATACGAGAAGATTCTCCGTGGCGAAGCAGGATAACCTCCTTTCGGTCCAGGAAGCGCGGACGCGCATACTCGAGCGCTTCACACCCCTCGCCGGTGAGGAAGTGGCATTGCGAGACGCCCCAGGAAGAATTCTGGCGGAAGACATGGAGGCTCGCATTTCGTTGCCTCCGTTCGGCAATTCGTCGATGGACGGCTTTGCCGTCATCAGTGCCGCCACCGAGGGAGCCGCCGAGCAGAACCCCGTACGCCTGACAATCGATCAGATAATTGCCGCCGGGTCGTATTCGGATGTCGCGGTGCGATCCGGCGGCTGTGCCCGGATCATGACCGGAGCGCCGCTTCCACCCGAGGCCGACGCTGTGGTGCCATTTGAGGACGTCATCGAGGAGGATGGTGCTATCCTCCTCACCCGTCGTGTCGACCTGGGGGCGTGCGTCCGGCCCCGAGGGCGAGACGTAGTGCACGGCACTGCCGTGCTTGACGCCGGAACCGAGATCGGCGCCGCCCAGATCGCGCTCCTGGCGGCGCTGGGACACGCCACCATCCGCGTACGCACCCAACCTATCGTGGCGATACTCTCCACCGGCGATGAATTGGTAGCACCGGGTGCGAGTCTGGGCCCCGGCCAGATCTACAACAGCAATACGCCCATGCTTGAGGCAGCAGTGCGCGAAGCAGGAGGCATTCCACGCGCCATTGCAACGGTTCGAGACGATCCCGAGGCGATCGCGAACTCGCTGGATGAAGCGCGCGCCTGTCACCTCCTATTGACTTCAGGTGGCGCCTCGGTGGGCGATTTCGATCACATGAGGACAGTGTTGGGGGCGCGAGGTCGGTTGGATTTCTGGCGAGTTCGTCTGCGACCGGGCAAGCCGTTGCTCTTCGGCACGATCGATTCGGTTCCGCTGATAGGCTTGCCCGGAAATCCCACCAGTGCCATGGTCACGTTCGAGCTCTTTGTAAGACCCGCGATCCGCCGCCTGCTCGGAACCTCACCAATGCGACCACAAATCGAAGTCGAGGTGGACGAACCCATCGAGAATCGGGGAGGTCGGCGCACTTACGCACGGGTAAAGCTCCGCTATCTGAATGGTGGGTTCCACGCCAGCCTGTCGGGAGGGCAGGATTCGGCCATGCTGGTGCCCCTGGCCCACGCCGATGGGCTGCTCGAGATACCCGAAGACATTACCGAGCTACGAGTTGGTGATAAGGCCACCGTGCAGGTCTGGCGATTACCCCCTCCGGAACGCATGCTCTATCACCACTCCGGCGCCTAACGGAGACCTCGTCCCGCCCGCCCCGGCGCGCTAACCAGCGACGCCCGGCATGGCAATCCGGATTCCGGCGTCGCCGACCACGCGGCGAAGCTCGGCCTCCAGCGCGTCGCACCATTCGGTGGTTCGATTGGGCAGCGGTATAGAGAGAAGCTTGCCACCATTCCGCACCACGATCTCGACGTCATCGTTACCGGGAAATCGTTGAAGCGCGGCATATACCGCGACGATGCGATCGACGTCGGCGGAGCGGTCATCGCCGCGTGTTAACTCGACGGTCAGGCGTCGCCCGTACGCGGTCGACGCCAGTACCGCCGGCGTCGACCCATGTCCGTTAGAAGCGCCGTTGCCATTTGAAGCGCCGTTGCCGTTCGAGGCTCCATTGCCGTTAGTCGCCGGCGCCCGGTGACCGTTTCGTCGATTCGCCGGCGTGAACGGGTGTTCGGCGGCATCGGAGAGTGAATATACATTATCGACCAGCAGCCGAATGCGCCCGTCATTGGCGTCGAGCCTACCGTCCACCACGGCGATGGAGCCATCCTCCAGGCGGGGGAAAATCGAGTCGTAGTTGCGACTGAACACCAGCGCTTCGACCGATGCCTGTAGGTCGGTGACGGTGAAGCTCGCCATCGGCTTACCGGCCTTGGTCGATGAGGAACGGATCCCCCGGGTGAGACCGCCAATCCGAATCTGCTTGTTGTAATGTTCGGAGGAAACCATCGCGACAGGTAGAGCGTCAACTGCTAGCAATTGGGGCTCGGCATCCAGCACCGGGTGCCTGGATGTCGATATGCCCAGTAACTCTTGCTCCCAGAGAAGCATGTCCTCGAGAGCCGCCGGCTCAGCACCGGCAAGGGCCAGGAGCGCGGGAGGCTGCTGCTCGTCACCGAAGAGCGATCCCTGTCCGGCTGCCGCGGCTCGACGAAGCTCGGTCGTGAATGCCACCAGGCGATCCAGACTCGCGACAAGGCGGGCACGATCAACGCCAAACGACTCGGCCGCGCCACAACGGAATAAGCTCTCCAGCGCACGCTTGTTGACAGTATTCCAGTCGAGGCGTCGGCAGAAATCCTCCAACGAAGCGAACGGTCCATTACTCTGGCGCTCCTCCAGAATGGCCTCAACCGCACCGGAGCCAACGTTCTTGATCGCACTCAAGCCAAATCGGATCCCATCCTCCTCGATCGAGAAGTCCGCTCCGCTCTGGTTTACATCGGGTGGCAATATCGCCAGCCCCAGCCGGCGACACTCCGCCAGTCCGGCGGCCAGTGTCTCGGTATTTTCCCTTTCAGCGGTCAGATATGCCGCCATGAATTCACGCGGGTATTTCGCTTTCAGATACGCGGTCTGGCAGGTATTGACGGCATACGCCGCCGAATGCGCCTTGTTGAAAGCGTAGCCGGCAAATGGTTCCATGATCCCAAACAGGCGGGCGGCCACATCCGTTGGCGTGCCCCGTTCGGAAGCGCGTTGGATGAACTGATCGCGATGCTTCGCCAGTTCGGCCGGTTTCTTCTTCCCCATCGCCTTGCGCAGCAGATCGCCCTCGCCCATGGTGTAACCGGCGACGACCACCGCCATTTTCATTACCTGTTCCTGGTAGACAACGATTCCGTACGTGTCCCGAAGTACTTCTTCCAGGGCCGGGTGATCGTAGCTCACGGGATGCTCACCGTTCTTCCGCGCCGCGAACTCCTCAATGAAGTCCATTGGCCCTGGTCGGTACATGGCGAGCAGCGCCACCACGTGCTCGAATTCAGTGGGCCGAAGCTGCTTGATGAATTTACGCATGCCCTGACCATCAACCTGAAAGACGCCGAAGGTGTCGCCACTGGAAAGCAGTTCGTAGATACACGGATCGTGGAGCGGGATGTCATCCACGGTCAAGGCGGATCCGGTCGATGCGCGCACGTTGGCACAGGCCCGATCGAGAATGGTGAGGGTCCGCAAGCCGAGGAAGTCCATCTTGAGCAGGCCGATCTCCTCAATCGAACTCATCGCATACTGCGTTGTTACCGCATCGCTCTTCGGAACCTTGTAGAGGGGCACCCGTTCGATGAGTGGATCGCGGGAGATCACGACCCCGGCCGGATGGGTAGAAGCATGGCGAGCCACTCCTTCGAGGTCCTCGACAACGTCCATCACCTCGTGCATGGTGGCGTCGGTTTCGTAGAGGCGTTGCAGCTCGGGGACTTCCTCTCTCGCCTTCGCCATCTTGCTCGACATGAACGGTACGAGCTTTGCCACCCGGTCCACCTCGGCCGGAGAAACACCCAACGCGCGACCCACGTCTCTGACGCCGGCACGCGGCTTGATCGTACCGAAGGTGATGATTTGCGCTACGCAGTCCCGGCCATATTTTTCGGTGACATAGCGAATCACTTCATCCCGCCGGTTATCGGCAAAGTCAAGGTCCATGTCCGGCATCGTTACCCGCTCCGGATTCAAGAACCGCTCGAAGGAGAGCCCGAGAGCGATCGGATCGACATTGGTGAGACGCAGACAGTAGGTCACAATGCTAGCGGCGGCACTGCCGCGTCCAGGCCCCACGGCGATTCCGCGGCGGCGAGCAAAATCAATCACGTCATGCACCAGCAGAATATATTCCACGAAGCCGGTGCGCTCGATGATGCCGAGTTCATATTCGAGTCGCTCACGATGTTCGGGGCCGGCCAGCGGGTAACGATGGCGCATGCCTTCGTCGCACAACTCGCGCAGGTATTGCTGCGGTGTCTTTCCGTCCGGCACTCCCGCGGTGGGAAATTCGGGGCGACCGAACGTCAGTTCGAGATTGCAGCGCTCGGCCACCGCCAGCGTGTTTTTCAGTGCTTCCGGCAGATGCCCGAAAAGCGCCTGCATCTCCTCCGGTGACTTGAGATAGAACTCCGGAGTCTCCAGGCGCATTCGTTTCGGATCGGATAGGGTGGTCTGGGTTTGGACGCAGAGCAATACTTCGTGCGCGTGGGCTTGGCGCCGGTACACATAGTGCACGTCATTGGTGGCCACTAATGGGAGTGATAGACGCCGCGCCGTCCGAACGATGCCCTCATTGAGGCGAGGATCAAAATCGAGACCATGATCCTGGAGCTCGAGATAGTATCGCCCGGGAAAGATTTGCCGATACCAGTCCGCCAACTCGTCGGCTCCGGTCTCGTCTTCTTTCAGAATGCGAGTCGCGAGCTCACCACTGGCGCAGGCGGAAAGACAGATGAGACCGTCACTGTGTTGCTCGAGCAGCTTGTGGTCGACCCGCGGTTTGCGATAGAAACCGCGGATGTGGGCCTCGCTGGTCAGTCGGATGAGATTGCGGTACCCGATTTCATTTTCCGCCAGCAGCACGAGGTGATAATTCTCGCTGCCGGGGCCGGCACGCTCCTCGAGCGGCCGATCTGAGACGTAGACCTCGCAACCCAGAATCGGTTTGATGCCGGCGCCTTTGGCCCGCGAGTAAAAATCGATGGCGGCGCACAGTACGCCGTGATCGGTCAGAGCAAGCGCGGTCATGCCACCATCCACGGTGGCCTGGACCAGATCATCGATGCGCCCCAGCCCGTCGAGGAGCGAATAGCAACTATGGTTGTGCAAATGGACAAATTCGGGCATGTAAGCCCCCTTCCCCGGCAATTGGAGGTGTACTTGCTATCGTACCGCACTGCAGACTCCATGCCAAGCAAGGACCTTGTTTGACTTGTATAGACACTTGTTCTCCTTGTATTCTCTCCGCCATCCTTGGAATACAGGTATTACACATTGGATTCTGGCGTACAAGGCGGGCGCATGGGTTACCGTGATCCTGTTGCGCTCGAGCGGTTACACCGGAACCCATGAAGGACACTGCGGTTGGACCCGTCTGCCGCCCATCCAGCCACATCCCCGACCCGCGGAAGATGTAGGCCGACGCCCTCCGTGGTCGGCTTAGCGTTCCTCATCTAACCAGGTTCCCGATGTCACCCCACGCGTTGGTATGCGACGCCAGCAAGGTGAAGGTATGAGGATGTCGGGGATGGTATTCGATCAGGCACGGGAAGCCGCCCACAGAGGGCGTCGGCCTACATCATTCCCCGTGTCGAGAGTTGGTTGGATGGGCGGCAGACCCGTTGGAACAGAGACATCGAACCGTTCCAGGCTCCCGCACGCATCCGCATTGCTAATAAAGGGCACGGCGACGGGGAAGGCGGCCGAGCTATCTCGAATCGAGCGACTTCACCATCTCGAGGAACAGCGCGCAGATCCGCTCGTACTCGGCGGCCGACCAGCCGGGCAGCGCGGCCGGCAGCTTTTCCAGCAAGCGTGCTTTGGCGGCAAGAACCAGGTCTCGTTCGGCGGATCCGCTGCGCCGGTCGGGCACCCCGGCGGGCTCCGCCGGCTCGACCGGCGCGATCAGCTCCTCGCTGCCCCCCTCGTCTGCCAGGGAGTCGTTGTCCGCTACCGGCTCCGGCGTGATTCCTGCCAGCCGGCACACGGCGTAAAAGAAACGGGCAGCGTTTTTCGCCTGTGACGCCGAACTGCTCCGCCGGAAGAAATTGACCAGATCTTCCGCCGACCATCCGTCAGCTCCGGCCTCGAATACGGGCTTGTACGCCGTGATTACAAGGTGCCTCAGGGTATCCTCGAACCGATCGCTGGTCTGTAGCAAACGGTAAGCATGGGTGGGGCGCCCGCGATCGTCCAGGACGCCGAGAAACTTGAGCGCGCTCAGGAGCGAATACTCGTTATTGCTGGCCACATTCAGTTTCTGGAGGAAACGATGATCGACGTGCTCGGGAACGGCTCGATCTCGAATCTTCTCGAAAAACCGGTCGAGCGCTGAGATAGGCGCGTAGGGCGCACGTCGCCCCCCAAAGTCAGCCGTGGAAAGCATCATTCGGACCCTTCGCCACTGTAAATCTTGTATTCACTGTAGCACACCCGGTGGAACTGCACGAGGTGAGGCACCACAATAACTAGTAGTTGACGCAAGGCCTTGTAGTGAGCTGCTTGCTTGCTGCGCGCGGGATACAATGTGAAGACAATATCAGTTACAGGTTCTCTCGGGAAGCGTGTACGCTCAGCGCTCGTGCCAGGTCGGCCTGGCGGATACTGATAGTCAGGTCGCCTCGTGTCCGCTCCAACACCGCCCTCAGGGAATCGCACGTTCGCCGCAGTCCGCCGGTGACCTGATCCGGAAAGTCGACGGTAATCAGCCGGGTATAAATATCGTCCATCACCATCAAGACTCGCTCGGCCTCCGCCATGTCGTCGCGACCGCCGCGTCTGATTACATCCAGTACATACCGACGCATCTCGCTGGCCGCCTCTGCCATGCCGTTAAGAAAAGGAGCGTCCTCCACTCCCAGCTCCTCAGACCCGGGCATGACGCGCTTGCCGATAATGGCCGCTACCAGATTGGCTTCGGCGAACTCCTTTTGAGCGTCCTGAACGTATCCGGCCCAATACACGTCAGGATGATCTTCGAGATCGCGACGCGCCGCGGTGACCATCTCCCGCCCCTGACGAAGATGCTGTTCCGCCAGTTCCGTCTCGCCACGATGGAGGGCTCGGATGGCGTTGGCCGCATGGCGAACCGTCTGCCGGGAGTCTACCAGGGCTCGGTCGCGCGCGGCATTCTTGGACTCGAGCCGCGACGTTATCTGCACAACAATGGAATCGATGTCACTCAATCGGCACTCCGTTTCCTGTCAGCTAGTTACTCTAGAGTGCGACATGTCGGCGGCGTCAACGAAACGGAGGGCTGAGCACTGATGTCAGCGGAGCGACTACAGAAGGTTCTCGCTTCAATGGGGATGGGATCACGTCGCCAGTGCGAATCACTGGTTGCCGGAGGACGGGTCTCAGTCAATGGCGTGGTTGCCAGGCTGGGGCAACGAGCCGACCCCGAGCAAGACGTCATCGAGGTCAATGGAAACCGTATCGACGTCCGGCTGAACCGCCGGTATATTGCGCTGAACAAGCCAATCGGGTGCGTCACCAGTGTGCGCAGTACTCACGGAGAGCGCACCGTGATGGAGTTCCTTCCGGAGTCGACGGGCGTATTCCCGGTGGGCCGACTGGATAGGGACACCAGTGGACTTCTCCTCTTCACCAATGACGGCGAGTGGGCAAATGTTGTCACTCACCCACGATATGAGGTCGAGAAAGAATATGAGGTTGTCGTGAAAGGCTTGGTTTCCACCGAAGCGTTAGAACGGCTTCGCCACGGCACCCGACTGCCCGACGGCAGCGTCACCAGCCCGGCGGGGGTCTGGGTCGCGGAAGCAATGTTCGAGGAATCACGGCTATTTGTTACCGTGATTGAGGGGAAGAAGAGACAAATACGACATATGGCCGCGGCAGTGGGTAATCCTGTCCGGCGCCTGCGACGTATTCGGATTGGATGCATCTGCCTTGGTGACCTACCCGAAGGTTGCCGGCGGGAACTGCGGGCGGAAGAGGTGAATGGAATACGTGAATGCGGATCTCGAATTGCCGCGGGCAGTACAGAGACTCGGGCTGCACATCGCTATCGACGGCCCGGCGGGAGCCGGTAAGACGACGGTCGGAAGGGCAATGGCCGGCTCGCTCCATTGCGCGTTTCTGGACACCGGGCTCATGTATCGAGAAGCAACCTCTCGAGCTCTTCGAGGCCACGTGCCCCTGGGCGATGCGCAGGCTCTGGCGAGACTCGCCGATCGGATCGGCTTCAGCCTGTCTTGGGACGATCACCACACCCTGCTCATAGACAATGCTCCCCCCGACTCGGGATTGCATAGCGCAGACGTGGATGCCGCGGTTTCCGTGGTCGCGGCCCATCCTGAGGTTCGCAGCATCATGGTGCAGCGGCAGCGGTCGCTCTCTGCCGGTCGAGCCATCGTGATGGTCGGCCGCGACATCGGCACCGTGGTTCTGCCGCAGGCCGCAGTGAAGCTGTGGGTCACAGCATCGCTGGCAGAGCGGGTCAGGCGCCGCCGCGCCCAGCGAACCGAAGTCAACTGCCACGACGAGTCGGCAGTGGCCAGCCTGGGGACCCGTGATGGCATCGATTCGACTCGTGCGGTCTCGCCGTCGCTACCGGCGCCGGATGCGACTGTGCTCTCGACTGACGGGCTCTCGGAAAACGAAGTGCTGATGGCCGCGCTCGCCGTGGTGCGGTCGGCCGTCACCCGGTGTGAAATCATGCATTCTCCGGCGAGCGAGAGGGCAGAGCCGTGGTGAAGCCATTGCTTGCCATCGTTGGACGCCCGAACGTGGGCAAGTCCACGCTCTTCAACCGGCTCGTTGGCGAGAGAGTAGCGATCGTGGAGGACCTGCCGGGTACAACCCGAGATCGCCTGTATGGCGAATTCGAGTGGCGCGGTCGGAGCATCGCGGTGGCGGACACCGGCGGCATGGCCCCGGGCCTGGTCGAAGAGCTGGCCGAGAGTGTCACCGAACAGGCCGCCCTGGCGGTTGAGCAGGCAGACGTGGTGCTGTTCGTGGTGGATGGTCGCAGCGGCATCACTCCGCTGGACGAGGAGATTGCCGAAATCCTCCGGCGGTCCACCAAGCCGATCGTGCTGGCGGTGAACAAGGCTGACAATGTCAAACAAGAGGCCGACGCCGTGGAATTCCACGCGCTCGGTCTGGGAGACCCGTTCCCGGTCTCGGCGGCACGCGGTCTGAATACCGGTGATTTGTTGGACCGGGTAGTTGCCGACCTACCGCCTGCAGTTGAGTCAGACGAGGATGCGGAGTCGGTGCGAGTGGCGATCGTTGGCCGGCCTAACGTCGGCAAATCCTCTCTGGTGAATGCTCTCACTGGAGAGGAACGCACGGTGGTTTCGAGCGTACCCGGGACAACCCGCGATGCCGTCGACACGACACTCGAGTTCAAGGGAAAACCGGTCGTGCTGGTCGATACCGCTGGTATCCGCCGGCGTGGGAAGATCGGCCCCGGCATCGAACGGTACAGCGTTCTCCGGGCGATGCGTGCCATCGAGCGTTCCGATGTCGTGGTACTGCTCGTCGATGCCACCGAGCCGGTGGCGGCTCAGGACACGCACATTGCCGGGGCGGTGCAGGATCAAGCCAAGGGTCTGGTGGTAGCGGTGAATAAATGGGACCTGATCGAGAAGGAGACCCAAACGATGGCTCAATACGAGCGCCTTCTCCGCGACCAATTCCACTTCTTGCCCTACGTGCCGATTGTCTTCATTTCGGCCACCACCGGGCAACGAATCGATCACGTCCTCGACCTGGCGCTCTCGATTGCGACCGAGCGCCGGAAGCGCATTCCCACGGGCACGCTCAACGCCGCGGTGCGACGTGCTCTCGCCGAACATCAGGCTCCTTCCAGTCAAGGACGGGTGCTCAAGGTTTTTTATGTCACCCAGGTGGGCGTCGATCCGCCGACCTTCGTGGTGAAGGTCAACGATCCGCAACTCGTCCATTTCGGATTCAAGCGCTTCCTGGAAAACAGGTTGCGAGAGCGCTTTGGTTTCTTTGGCACCGCGATCAGGCTGTATTTCCGACCGCGCGGTCGCGAGGAACGATGAAAGTGGACCTCTACTCTTCGTCTCCTCCAGCGTACCCGCGTAGTCTTCATCCGCCGGTCGACTATGCCGGGCCTGACGATGTGCCGGTGACCAGGTAGCTCAGGCGGGCAGGTTCACGCCAGGCCTGCCATCTCCTTGCCTGCATTCAGGATCTTGTCGGCCATGTCCGGGCTGGTGGCTTCGGTATACAGGCGGATGAGCGGCTCAGTGCCGGAAGCGCGAACCAGTAGCCAGCTGCCGTCGGCCAGGAAGTACTTGAACCCATCGAGCGTCTGCACGTTCAGGACGCGTTCGCCGGCGATTTGAGCCGGATGCTCGCCCTGGAAACGCGCCAGTACCTCGCCCCGTTTTTCGGCAGCGAAGCGGACATCGATGCGCCGATAGTGCGATGGCCCTGCCACCTCCTGCAGGTGCTGGACAATTGCCGAAACCGGCTGGCCATAATCCAGCAACATCTCCAGGAGGTAGAGCGAGGCTAAGGTGCCGTCTCGCTCGGGAATATGTCCGCGGAAGGCATATCCACCGCTCTCTTCGCCACCGATCATGGCATCATGCTCGCGCATGGCGGGCCCGATGTACTTGAAACCCACCGGCGTCTCAATAACCGGCACACCATATTTCTCGCCAAGTCGATTGGCCATCGAGGTCGTGCTCACCGACTTCACGATCGCGCCCCGCCAACCCTTCTTCTCGAGAAGATACATGATGAGCAGCCCATATACCACCAGTTGGTCGATAAAGTTGCCATGCTCGTCCACCAGACCGACGCGATCGGCATCCCCATCGACGGTGATTCCGACATCGGCGCCTTGCGCCGGCACGGCAGCCATCAACTTTCCCAGGTTCACCGCGATCGGCTCCGGGTTCACGCCTCCGAAGTACGGGTTGCGCTCATTGTTGATCTCCGTCAGACCAAGCGAACCACCAGCCAGCAAGGAAGGAAAGTAACCGATCGCGGCGCCATACATCGGGTCGGCAATGACCTTGATGCGGGAAGAACGGAGACGCTCCAGATCAGCAAGTTCGCCCAGTCGCTGGATATAGGCCTGCTTGGCGTCAAAGTATTCGACCGACCCAGCCTCGAGCGCCTGAGCAAGGTCCATCCGTCGAACACTCTGGTCGGCGAAAATGAGCTTGACCTGCTCCTCGATCGCGTCGATAGTGGCGGGATCGGCCGACCCGGCGTATTCCGGCTTGTACTTGTAGCCGTTATCCGTCCAGGGGTTGTGGCTGGCAGTGATGACGGCGGCGCCAGCGGCTCTATGCGTCAGGATGGAATACGACACCGCCGGCGTGGGCGTCGCGGCCTGGGTGAGATGCACGTGCACGTCGTTGGCCGCCAGCACTTCGGCCACCGCAGCGGCGAAAAACTCAGACCCGAACCGCATATCATAGCCGACCATGAGTCCATCGCCCGCCTGGTTCTTATCCTTCAGATAGTTCGCCGTCGCCTGGGCGACGATGCGGACGTTGGCGAAGGTGTAGGTCTCCGCGATGGCACCACGCCATCCATCGGTACCAAATTTGATCGGAAGTTCAGGCTGGTCAGTAGCCGCCATTCGCTGCTCCTAGGTACCGGACTGCCAGGAGCTCTGGTAGGTCTCCTGCGCCGGCGTGAGCGTATCGATGGCGATGTCCATTGACGCCAGCTTGAGCCGCGCGATCTCCTTATCGAGATCACTCGGAACCACGTAGACCCCGGGCTGCAGTTCGCTATGATGCTCCTTCAGATATTCGACCGAAAGTGCCTGATTGGCAAAGCTCATATCCATGACGGCAGCGGGATGACCCTCGGCAGCCGAGAGATTGAGCAGCCGGCCGTCAGCGAGAAGATTGATACGCCTCCCGTTCACCACATACTCCTCGACAAATTCGCGGAGTACCTGGTGACTTTGCGAGAGACTCTCCAGGCTCGGAATGTTGATCTCGTCATTGAAGTGTCCCGTGTTGGCGATGACGATGCCGTCCTTCATCACCCGGAAGTGTCGCTCGTCGAGGACGTGAAGATTGCCGGTCACGGTAATGATGAGGTCGGCCACCTTCGCGGCTTCCTCCATCGGCATCACCAGGTAGCCGTCCATCACCGCTTCCAGCGCACGCGTTGGATTGATTTCGGTGACGATGACGTTGGCGCCGAGTCCGGAGAGGCGACTCGCGAGTCCGCGGCCGCACCACCCGTAGCCGGCGACTACTGCTCGCTTGCCGGCGATCAGCATGTTCGTGGACCGCAGCAGGCCATCGACGGTACTCTGTCCGGTGCCATACCGGTTATCGAACATGTGCTTGGTGTCAGCTTCGTTCACCGCCACGATAGGATACGCCAGCGCTCCCTCAGCCGTCATGCTATGAAGCCGAATGACGCCGGTCGTGGTCTCCTCGGTGCCACCGAAGATGCCGTCCAGCAAGTTGCGGCGCTCCTGATGGATCCGGGTTACCAGGTCGTTGCCGTCGTCCATGGTCACCTGTGGACTGGAGTCCAGTACTGCATCGATGTGGCCATAGTAGGTGTCCCGGTCCTCTCCTTTGATGGCGAAGGTGGGAATGTCGTAATGCACGTTCAGTGCGGCGGCGACGTCGTCCTGGGTGCTCAGAGGATTCGAGGCGCAGAGGTACACCTCCGCGCCGCCGGCCTTCAGCGTGCGGACCAGATTGGCGGTCTCGGTGGTGACATGCAAACACGCTGCAATCCGAACTCCCTCCAGCGGGCGCTCATCAACGAACCGTTCCCGGATCATTCTGAGGACCGGCATGGTGGCGTCGGCCCACTCGATGCGTACTTTGCCCTTATCGGCCAGGCCGGCGTCCTTCACATCTCCGCGCCGAGAGATTTCGGTCTGCATCATCAGGCTCCTTCATGTACTAAGGCGGGTTTTTGTATGCGAGGCAATTCAATTCGTGTAATCCGTGCCAGTCGCTCGAAGCGCTCGCGAACGCTGTTCTGGTTGGCACGCAGCAGTCCGGTAATGCTGAAGTCCTCGACAGCGAAGCTAGCGACTATGGTTCCGAACACGGTTGCCGCTCGCAGCGCATCCTGGTCGAGCAGCGGGCAGGTATCTAAATACCCGAGGAACCCTCCGGCAAAGCTGTCACCGGCGCCGGTGGTGTCGCGTACTTCAAAGGTGGGATAGGCGGGAGCGAGGAAGATATCTTCGTCGGAGAACAGCACCGAACCGTATTCGCCGCGTTTCACCACGATATGGCGAGGTCCCAACGCCTGCAGAGCGCGGGCGGCGGCGAGCACGTTGTACTTGCCGGTGTATTCTCGAATCTCGCCCTCATTGATCAGCACGGCGTCTACCTGACGGATAACGTCGGTGAGCTCATCCCGTTTTCCGGCGATCCAGAAGTTCATGGTGTCTAACGCCGTCAGCTTGGGACGGTGAACCTGCCGGAGAACGTCGAGCTGCAGCTCAGGATCGATATTCCCCAGGAAGACATATCGAGCATCGCGATAGTGATCGGGAATGGTGGGATGAAAGGTCTCGAACACGTTGAGCCTCGTGTCGAGGGTGTGGGCCACATTCATATCGAAGTCATACTGGCCCACCCAGCGGAACGTTTCGCCGTGGCGGCGCTGCAAGCCGGTGACGTCGACGCCGCGTTCTT
Organism: uncultured Chloroflexia bacterium; assembly: GCA_963731225.1. Classification (GTDB taxonomy): domain Bacteria; phylum Chloroflexota; class UBA5177; order UBA5177; family UBA5177; genus CAVSUG01. The sequence continues at coordinate 180,114 of CAVSUG010000002.1, read as the reverse complement.
CGAGTTGTTGAACGGCGTCCTGGGGAAAATCATCGCCGACCACACCGACCAGTTGCACGTCGGTAAACAGGCTGGCAGCGACCGAGAAAAACACCGCAGTGCCGCCAAGTGCGTTCTCTGCGCGCCCAAACGGCGTTTCCACCGTATCGAGGGCCACAGATCCAACGACAAGAGTACTCACGATCTCTCCTCTAACCCTCGGTTCGTGCGGGACTTCTCTTGAGTCCTGGCGCTTGGGAGCCCAATCAGGCTCGGTTGAGCAGCGGCCGGGTCCGCGCTCGGCATGGCTGCCCTACACAACAAATTACCGCGGACGGCGTATCAAGCCACCCGCGGAGTTCATGGGGTCGCCACTTCTGACGCGAAAACCTACAGAGTATACCGCGTTCCGGCCAACCAATCGAAGTTCGCTGCGGCCTCACCACTTCGTGGACGCCCAGTGTGGTGAATCCGGGCGTGGTGTGGTCCCGCCCGTGGATCCGAGCGACAGCGATTGGAGACCGCTCGGTTAGCTGGTTAGCCGGCAGCCTTGCCCTGGCGCCAATCGGACTGGAACACGGCAAGCAAGCTCCTGACCGCGGGTCCGGAGAACAGCACGCCCACTTCTCGATTGCGGTCGAGCGACTGCTCGCTGAGGTTCTCGGAACCGACGAATGCAGTTCTGCCGTCGACGATGATGGCCTTGGCGTGAATGTATGGGTTGGTCAAGATCCGAATCTGCACTCCCGCACGGGACAGAAAGAGCGGGTCAGCCGCGGCCGATGGAAGAATGACACGCACGGCAATATGCCTCCGAGCAGTCGTCGCCAGCAGCCGTTCCGTGGCCCTATCGTTCAACTCCTCGGAGAATACATCGACCGACTGACGGGATTTACCAATCAGTGACGACATTCTCAGGCGAGAATCCACCGGCGATACCACGAGGTGCCGATCTGAATCAGTTACCGGCAGTCGATCCCAATCTTCCCGGAAGATCTGGGATACCATCTGCACATCCTCGCGGTTTCTATCGATAACAACGAAGTCGCGGTCGCTCTTGAATCCGGAGAGCGAAAAATTAGCCGTCGAGATCACGGCGATCCGGTCGTCAATGACCATCAGCTTGGCATGCGTCAGAGCGAACGCCGGCGAGGACCAGCGAAAGCTGATACCGGCGGCTCGCAACTCATCGGCGATGTGCTGTGGTTGGGTGCCCATCCCGAAGGGATGCGGCTCGAGCATAACGTAGACATCAACGCCCTGCGCTTCTGCCCGTTCCAGAGCTCGTACGATGCGCCGGTGCGTCAGGATGTAATCTTCGACGAAAATACGGCCCTGAGCATGGTCAATGAGTTTCACCAGATTGCCCACACCGTCGGCGGGCTCTACCCAGAGCGCATCGGAGGACACGCCGTTCAGGGGAGTCCCAGGAACTGCAACGGCGCCGCCGGCGGCGCCATTCGAATGGATCGCCGCTCCGCCGGCAGTAACCACCCCACATCCACCGAGAAGTAGAACGGTCGCAACAGCGAGCACCACAGCGGTAATGCCCCCACTTCGGGAGCTTGGCGTGAAGTGCGGATAGACCGATCGCATATTCATATCATGAGCCATGTCGATTTGGGCGATCGCCGATATTCATTCCTCGCGTCTCGATCCTGCCACGGGTCTGCCTTCGAAGCCAATGGACCTCTTTGGCGCCCAGTGGGAGGAGCACGTCGCGCGACTGGAGCGCGCCTGGGACGAACTGGTTGACACCGATGACACCGTGATAATTGCCGGCGATATCGATTGGGCGCTGCACCTGGAGGACGCACTCGAGACCCTCGGGCGCATCGACCGCTGGAAGGGTCGCAAGATTCTGATCCGAGGCAACCATGATTATTGGTGGTCCAGCAAGAGCACCAGTCGAGTGCGTCGTGCACTCCCCCCATCGTTACACGCTCTTCACAACGATGCCGTTCAGGTCGAGGGGTTCAATATCTGCGGCGCCAAGGGGTCGCCGGTGCCGGGCGCCATCGACTGGAGCGATCAGCAGGAGAAGTTATTGAATCGCGAAGTGGGCCGGCTGGTGTCTTCGCTGGCACAACGTGACAGTACGGCGCCGACCATCGTGGCCTTGCATTTCCCGCCGTTCTACCCTCCCGGCGGCAGCCCCTATCGAGAGATTATCGATAAGGAGAAGGTTTCACTGGTGGTGTATGGACATCTCCACGGCGAGGCAGCGGCATTCGGACCGAGTGGCCGCTACGGTGACACGGAATACTGTTTGGTGGCCGGTGACGCGGTGGGTTTTCGGCCGGCGTTGATCGCCGGAAACGGGTTGTCTGCGCGAGAGTGAGGCAAACGGAAAGTAGATAGGCGCTACCTACTTCCTGGCGCGACGGAGAACCGGCGATGACCGTTTCTCAGAACAATCCCTCCCCGGCGCGTTAGAATGCGCGCGATGACAGCGCCACATCGCAACGGCCACACCCCCGCTCCGGAAGAGCCTGCGGCCACCACCAATCCATACGCCGAGGCGGTCGCAGGGTCCCGGCCCCGAGAACTGGTGGAGTTCGAGCTCCATACCGATCCGTATGCCAATATGCTGCCGCGGGTGTCGAGCGTTACTGCGCTCGACGACGGTGACGATGCCGACGGCGAGCTGGCGCCGCGTCGCCAGCACCCGATTATGGTGATCATCAGTCTCGCGCTGGTGGCGATACTGGTCTTGCCGATCATGGCCGAAGTCTTTATTCGGTTGATCCATTAGCGCGGCTGCAGTCCCAACACGGAGAGTAACATGCCGTACCCCGAAACCCGCTTGCGTCGGTTGCGCCGCACGCCAGTCATTCGCGACCTGGTCCGCGAAACCAATCTGAGCGCCACCTCGCTTGTCTATCCCGTCTTCGTGCAGGCGGAAGCAATCGATCCATCACCCATCAGTTCGATGCCCGGTCAATTTCGGTGGCCGGTCCATGCCTTACCGCCGATGCTCCGTGATCTGCAAGGCCTCGGCATCGCGGCCGTGCTTCTATTCGGTCTTCCGGCGGTAAAGGATGAGCTCGGGTCGGAGGCGTACGATCCGGACGGCATCGTGCAGCGCGCTATCCGCACGATCAAGGACACGGTACCGGATCTGCTTGATAATCGCGGATACCTGTCTGGACGAGTACACCTCACATGGACACTGCGGAGTTATTCGCGATGGCGTCGTCGACAATGATGCGACCGTTGAGGTCCTGTCGCGTACCGCCGTCACCCAGGCGGAAGCGGGTGCCGACGTCATAGCTCCTTCGGACATGATGGATGGGCGCGTAGGCGCCATCCGGCGCTCGTTGGATCTTGCCAACCATTCCGGCGTGCCCATCATGGCCTACTCCACCAAGTATGCGTCCGGCTTCTACGGTCCCTTTCGGGACGCGGCCGACTGCGCGCCGCAGTTCGGCGACCGGCGATCGTACCAGATGGATGTCGGCAACCGCCGGGAGGCGCTGCGCGAGACGGCTCTTGACATCGAGGAGGGCGCGGACATCGTGATGGTCAAGCCGGCGCTGGCGTTTCTCGACGTGATCAAGGAGATCCGGGACGCCTTCCCGGTCCCCCTGGCGGCGTACAACGTGAGTGGCGAATATTCGATGGTGAAAGCAGCGGTTCAGCAGGGTTGGCTGGATGAAAAGACCATCGTCCTCGAGGTCCTCACCTCAATCGCGCGCGCCGGAGCGGATATCATTATCAGCTACCATGCTCCGGACGTGGCGCGTTGGCTACACGACGGGTAGTCGCTAGCCCGGTTCCGTCCCCGGCTCGATCGGTACGGTGATCGGTCGGTCCGGGATGTTGGACGTGGGTACCGGGACATCAACACGTCGGCTTCGCTCCGAAGATATACGCAATTCTTGCCCCCGAAAACTCTCCTCGAAGAGGATGGCCAGACACACCGTGCCGGCCTGGTTCATCGTCTGCGTCATCTGCGTGACGTCCGGGTTGAACTCCACCAGCCAGGCATTGACTGCTTGTTCGAGCTCGGGGCCACTACCCGTGAATTGCTTGAATCGCACCAACCGCACCCCTCCGAGCGTTGTACGTTGGCGTCCTCACCGACTACCATTGGGAGCTTGATTCTAGCATGGGACGATCTGTACGACAGCCTCTCTCATCCATGGTTCCGGAGCGAGAGCGGTCACCGGAGCTGGTCCGCCCGGCTGACCGGCGGCGCGAGTTTTCCGGCCGAGAAGCTCACCGGCACCTTGAACGCAAGGAGACGCCATGGGCTCCAATTGCCTATGGTGTCTTTTTCGTCGCGATCGCGATCATTCTCTTCCTGGCGTACAGCTCATACGCATTCTCCAAGTACCGCGGCGAAATATTGCCCGGTGTACAGGTCGATGGTCTGAACCTCGGTGGCCTGACGACGACGCAAGCGAGCAATGCGATTCTTTTCCGCCTCAGCGCGATTCAACATGTTCCGGTTCAGCTGGTGTACGGTCGGTTCTCCTGGAAACCGAAACAGAGCGAGATCGGGCTCAGCTACGACCTTCCCGGTACGGCTCGAGAGGCCATGCAGGTGGGCCGGCAAGGTTCGGTCATCTCCCAACTAATCGATCGTCTGCCGTTCCACACCACCCACTCCATTCCGTTGCTGTACCGCATCGACGAGAAGCGATTGCAAGCATATATTCAGACCATCGCCGCCAGCAGCAATGTCTACGTGAAATCCCAGAACGCAAGCTTGTCGATTGGCTCCAATTCCGGGTATCGAGTCACATTGCAGCCGAGTCAGGATGGCACGCATCTCGATTCCAGCGCCGCCGACGCCGCCGTACATGCCGCGTTGGGCTCGCTCACGGTCCATGTCGAGCCATTGATCGTGGTCCGGACGCAACCGGCGATCACCGATGCCGACGCGAATCGAATTCGTAATACTGTCGAACGCTTCTTGAATCATCCTCCAATCATTGCCGTCGGCCAGCACGTCATCGTCACCACGCGGCAGGACTTCGGGCCGGCGTTCTCCTTCTCGGAGCCGAAAGGTAAACGTCCCACAATTCAGTTAAGCGTCGATCCCAATGCCGTGTCCTCGTTCATTGCGTCTCTGGCCTCGGAGGTCGACAGGCCTGCGGTCAATGCGAAACTCAACTTTGATGCCGGCCAGGTTCAGGTAATCAGTCCGCAACAGACCGGTCGAACGCTCGATCAGCAGGCTGCGTTGACCAAGTTGTTGCCGATCGTGCAGAAATTGCGCCCAAATGCCCGACTGCATTTCTCCGTCGCGACGATTCAACCACCAATAGACCAGAGCAATCCCGCCAGCCTCGGTATCCGGCAACTCATCGGAATGGGATCCACGAGCTTCGTCGGAGCGGGAGCTACCCGACTTACCGACATCACCAACATTGCCAGGTCGCTCAATCAAGACCTGTTGAGTCCCACCGGCGATATCTCGTTTAATACGCTCGTTGGGACCGGTTGGCCCGACCGCGTGTACAGCGACAAGGAGCATGCCGTGGCCGGTACTCTGGTGCCCGCCAGCGGCGGCGCCATGCAACAGGTCGCCACTACCTTTCTCCGCGCGCTCTATGCAGCGGGACTCAAGCTCGAAGAACGGCATGCCCACGTCTACCGACTGCCGTGGTATGAACCGCCGATTGGTCTTGACGCAGTGGTCGCGCCGGGCAGAGGCTGGGACCTCCGTTTTGCCAACAGTACCGACAAGTACTTGTTGATCGAGACCCGAGTAGAGCCGATTCGGCAACAACTCTACATTTATGTGTATGGTCCGAAGCTAGGCTGGCACGTATCGGTCGACCAGCAAGGGCAGGTGTTGAAGGTTTATCCGCATGGCGGACAGATCGAGCGCACCGATCCGTCGCTGGCTCCGGGGCAGGTAGTCCAGGTTTCCTGGGCGGCCGATGGGGCCGACACCGTGGTACAGCGTACGATCACTTATCCCAATGGCGGCGTTCACACCGACGAGATCCGGACGCACTACCAGGCTTCGTCAGCGATCATCACCGTTGGCAACCCGGTCCAACCGACCGCCGTGCCTGCTCATGCCGTCCATGGCACTCCCGGCGTGACTCCGACGCCCACCGGCACTCCGGGTCCGGTGGCTTCTCCTTCACCAACGGCGACGTTTAGCCATTGAGCGACATGTCGACTCTTTCCGTTATTCAGATCGGTCTCAACCCGGTTCTTGTTCAGTTCGGATCGATCTCTATCCACTGGTACGGCCTGATGTACGTCGTCGGACTGGCGGTGGCACTGTATGCCACTCTGCCCTACGCCGCTCGTCGAGGAATCGATCGTAACCGCTATTACGACGTCTTCTGGCCGGTCGTCGTCGGCTCCGTTGTCGGCGGACGATTGTATTACGTGGTGCAATCGAATCTTGGCTGGTATCTTCAACATCCCGACAAGATTCTGGCTACCTGGGAAGGCGGTATGGCTTTTTACGGCGCGGTGTTCCTCGGTGCCGTCGCAGCCTTTGTGGCTTGCCGCTGGAAACGGGTGAACTTCGCCGTCGCGCTCGACGTCGCCGCACTTTTCATTCCGCTGGCTCAGGCAATCGGACGGATCGGTAACATCGTCAACGGAGATATCGTGGGATACCCGAGCAGTCTCCCGTGGGCGACACAGTACACCAATCCTGCCAATACGTTTGTTGCCAGCCATTCGGTGGCCTACGATCCCGCCGCCGCCTATGAACTACTCTTCAGCCTGCTCCTGTTTTTTCTTCTGTGGCGTCTACGATTTCGATTTCGAACGCCAGGCACGCTGTTCGCGCTCTGGATCACGCTCTATTCGATCGGCCAGTTTTTTCTGTTCTTCGACCGCGCGAATGTGGTCGTCGGGCTGGGGTTGAAGCAGGCACAGCTAACCTCGATCGCAGTGCTCGTCATCGCCGTACCGGCGTGGTTGATCTGGCGCCGTCACTGGGAACAGACGCACCAGATCGAGGAGCAGCATGACCACAATGCGGATGCAGGCTTAACGGAGGCCCAGGCCGGAGCATGAGGGGTCGCCGGTCAATCGACGATCGTCCTTTACGCGACCGGTATCAAGCAGATGTAGAAGGTACTCCAACCGGCAAATCTCAGGTCCCCAGAAGATTTTGATGTCCGCTATCTCCGTCGGTTGCGGGCCAGGGGTCGAAGAAGCGTCGGACCGTGCGCGATTCACGGTGCCGTCAGGCGGTAGAAAGTACGTCATGTTGCTCGCTCCTGCTGCGGGATTGCAATCGTGAGGATGTGACCGGTTGTGGTCGAGGGCTCGGGAGGAGGGTTGTAGAGTCCATGGTACGGAGTGGTCGTGGACGTCGCACGCCCCTGAATCAGCATCCACAGGCGGGTGCGTCGTTATGTCGCAGCCAACTCAAGGACTCGAACCGGTACCAAACGGCTATCTCTCAACAACCGGCATTGAGGCGATCGCCCGTAGGGAGCGAACGGGCCGTTATAACGAGGGTCGCGAACCGTCGGTGCACGGCCAGCCCTCGACTCACCGGATTTTTCCACCTCTTGCTCCGGAAGGTTATCCACGCAACATGAGAAACTGGAGAATCGCAAGCACACGCGCCCACATCATTCCAGTAACTGGTGGTATTCACGGTAACCAATGGGTACAGCGTCACGGCCACGAGTCACGCTGAAATACGCGCAAACTCTGGACGGTAGAGTCGCGACGGTAACAGGGCACTCCCGTTGGGTCAGTGGTCCCGAGGCGCGCGTGCTGGCTCACCAGTTGCGAGCCGCACATGACGCTGTCCTCGTCGGCGTGGGAACCGTTATCGCGGACGATCCTCAATTGACCGTCCGGCTCTGTCCCGGTCCAGACCCGTTGCGGATCATCGTCGATAGCCGTTTCCGGACTCCGGAGAACGCGAAGGTGCTCATTGACGGCAAGCCGACAGTAATAGCGACGGCGGTAACCGGCCACAACCGGCGGATGCAGTCGAACACCGCGGTCTTAACCGTACCCCAGCGTGACGGCCACGTTGACCTCCAGGCGCTGGTTCAATTGATGGGCTTCCGAGACATCGGTTCGATTCTGGTCGAGGGCGGACCCACGATAGCCACCGCGTTCCTACGGGAGCATCTGGTCGACGAGGCGGTGTGCATCATTGCGCCCACGATCATTGGCACCGGTACCAATGCAGTCGGCGACCTCGGTATAGAGACGATGGAGAAAGCGATCGTCTTTGCCGATGCATCGTTCACCCCCATCGGCCGAGACCTCGTCTTCCGTGGTCGGCCCGTATGGGCAGACGGGCAATCGTCAGGAATAGAGATGGTTCCGGAATAGAATCCATCCCCCGTTGTTCGGCCCGCCGTGATGGGTGTAGTGAACCAGGCCACCTTCATCATTCCAGATGAACTGCCCTCGCAGGGTGATAGCAACTCCCACCACCACCGGCACGCGTTGTCCAACACCGACATCATTGTCAATGAGCACCGTCTGACCGTTGCCGCACCGAACGATAAATCGTTGCTCGGTATGCAGGCTCGTACTGTCCGGCAGAAGACGATCGACCGAAGCGGTGAGACTCAGCCAGTTGCCGCTCTGGTGCCGCCGAAATGCCTCGGATACCTGGTTGCAGTTCGGGGCGGCCGAGCGACGCGCTTCTTCTACGGACAAGCCATGCTGTTGAAGGCGGAGGTACAGTATGCCACTGAGAATCGCGAGCAAAAAGGCCGTCGGAAACCACCACCGCCGAATTGCGGCCACTGTATACCCACCGAAACTCTAGCGGAAACTCTCCTGCAGGCGCTCGAGCTCGGCCGAGCCAGGACAGAGTTTCTGGTATGGAATGTGCGCCAGTGGTTGGTCCGGGGTTCCGTTCCTGGCATGAATATCACCCACCGATTCGTCGATGTAGAGCAAACCAGTTGTGATTTCGCCAAGCGTCGAGCGTTCCTGCAAATACGCGAACACCGAGCTGCGATCGGTTGGATCATACCCTTCTGGTACCGCGCGAAAGCGTACCAGACTGCCGTCGTGCATGACGACTCCGGCAGGAGAATGCGACGGAATGGCGGCGACAATTTCCTCCCGCGGAGGAACGAAGTCGGTCTGGGTGAGCCTGACTTGGTGGGCACGGGTGTGGAGATAACTCTTGGTCGAGCCCTCGTGGTCGTTAAAGGTGACGCAGGGGGAGATTATGTCGAGTAAGGCGAAACCCTGATGAGCGATTGCCGCTTTCAGGATCGGCACCAGTTGTTCCTTATCGCCCGAGAAGCTCCGAGCGATGAAGGTGGCGCCAATACTGAGGCCGAGCATCACCGGATCGATCGGCGCCACCCGGTTTGCCTCCCCACGTTTGGCGCGCGACCCGATGTCGGCAGATGCCGAAAACTGGCCCTTCGTCAGTCCGTAGACACCGTTATTCTCGATCACGTACACCATCCGCACATTGCGCCTGATCGCGTGGGCGAGGTGGCCCAGTCCGATGGAAAGCGAGTCACCGTCCCCCGAAATGCCGATGTAGAGTAAATCTCGATTGGCGGCATTTGCTCCCGTTGCGATCGCAGCCATCCGACCGTGAGCCGAATTGAAGCCATGGGCGCCGCCGACAAAATACGTCGGCGTCTTGGACGAACATCCGATACCGCTCATCTTGGCGACCATGTGCGGCGGAGTCGAGAGTTCCCAGAAGGCTCGAACTATCGCGGCCGTCACCGAGTCATGACCACAGCCGGCACAGAGCGTCGACATCGCTCCTTCATAATCGCGAACCGTAAGTCCCAGGTCGTTTCGCGGGAGGCCCGGATGAGTAACCCTGGGTTTGGTGATCGAGGGCATGGTTACATCTCCATTTGACGGCGGATACCGTCGATCACGTGTCGAGCGCTCAATGGAAACCCACCGTAGGCGAGCACGGAGCGCAGCCGGTCCGGTGACGCTCCGAGTTCCACGATGAGAAGAGTGCGGAGTTGAGCGTCGCGGTTCTGCTCGACCACGAAGCAGATCTCATGAGACTCGATAAAGTCCCTGACGACCCCGTCGAAAGGAAAGCCACGGACGCGAAGGTAATCGATCGGTAGCTCGGGCCGGGAGCCGTCCGACTGGCCGAGTTGGGTCAGTGCTTCTCGAACGGCGAGGTCGCAACCGCCCAAACTGATCACTGCCACGCGGGCTCCCTCTCGATGCTCGATTATGGGAGCCGGCACGAACCTGGCGGCGGCAGCGTGCTTGCGAGCCAGGCGATCCACGACCTCCTGGTACTCGTCGGGCGTCTCGGTGTAACCGCCCAGCCGATTGTGGCCGGAGCCGCGGGTCAGGAACGCGCCTGCCGAATGTACTCCGGGGAGCGTCCTGGCGGCAACATGGTTTTCGTCCTCGCCGCTGTAGCGGTGAAACACCGACATCCGTTCGAGGTCGTCGGCGGTAAGCACTCGTCCCCGATCGGGCTGGTAGTGGTCATCCCATGCCAGCCTCGGCACCACCCAGTCGTTCATCCCGATGTCGAGGTCGGAGAGGATCATTACCGGGGTCTGGAAGCGCTCGGCGAGATCGAACGATTTGACCGCGAACTCGAAGCACTCAGACGGGCTGGCAGGAAACAGGAGAATGTGTTTGGTATCGCCATGCGAGGCGTAGGCGCACTCCAGAATATCGGCCTGCTGGGTGCGGGTTGGCATTCCTGTTGATGGTCCAGTGCGCTGGACGTCGATCACGACTGCCGGGATCTCGGCGTAATAGGCCAGGCCCAGCAACTCGTTCATGAGTGAGATCCCCGGGCCGGCGGTTGAGGTGAAGGCGCGGGCGCCGTTCCAACCGGCGCCAATCACCATCCCGATTGCTGCTAATTCGTCCTCTGCCTGCAATACGACATAGTTGTTCCGGCCGGTATCCGGATCATGTCGGTAGCGCTCACAGAAGCCACGAAATGCATCCATTACCGACGTCGCCGGCGTGATCGGGTACCAGGCCGCCACCGTCGCCCCGGCGTAGAGACAGCCGAGGGCCGTGGCCGTATTGCCGTCAATCAGAACCTTCTGGTCGGTTGCGTCCATAGGGGCGAGACGAAATGGCAGCGGAGTAGTGAATTGGTCGCGCGCGTAGTCGTAACCCAGCCGGAGGGCGAGCTGATTGGAGGAACGGAGCTTTTCTTTGCCGGCAAACTTGTCGGTAAGGAGCTCGGTCACCAGCTCGAAATCGATATCGAGTAGAGCGACCACAGCCCCGGCATAGGCGATATTTTTCATCAGTATGCGTTCCCGCGGCTGCCGGAAATTCTCGGTACAGAGCCGGGCGAGCGGAATGCCCAGGAGCTGCACATCCTCGCGCACCAGATCGGAGTCGAGCGGCCAGGTTGAGTCGTAGACCACGTAACCGCCTTTCCTTACCTCGGCGAGGTCGGCGGCATAGGTCTGGGCGTTCATGGCGACCATGAGGTCGTAGTCCAGTGCCCGGGCCGTGTAACCGGTATGATTCACTCGGATTTCATACCAGGTGGGCAACCCCTGGATGTTGGAGGGGAACAGGTTCTTGCCCGATACCGGTATACCCATTCGGAAGATTGCCTGCATCAGCAAACTGTTGGCGCTGGCAGAGCCGGTGCCGTTTACATTGGCCAGCTTGATGGCGCAGTCGTTGACGCGCACCCTGTCCCGGTCGATGGTCTTCGGCTCTATCAGCTGCTGCATACCGGTCTCCCTGCATATGACAAGAGGAGGTCGAATTTCTCCATGTCCCAGGCAGCGGTCGGGCACCGTTCGGCGCACAGACCGCAGTGGACACAGAGGTCCTCGTCTTTCAGCATAAGCCTGCCGGTCTGGGGAAGGGCGGCCGAAGCGTACAGCGCTTGCTCCAGGTTGATCGCCGGCGCGGACAGTCGACTTCGCACCTCAGCCTCGTCCCCATCGGGAGCAATAGTCAGACACTGAACCGGGCAGACGTCGATACAGGCGTCGCACTCGATACAGCGCTGTTCGACAAACACCGTCTGGATATCGCAATTGAGGCAGCGCTGAACCTCCCGAGCGGTTTGGTCGGCGGTGAAGCCCAGTTCAACCTCAATATTGAGTTCCTGAAACCGTCGGGTGAGGTCTACGTGGGTCATCTTCTGGCGGGATGACGGATTGAAGTCGTTGTGATAGCTCCATTCGCTCAAACCCATCTTCTGGCTGACGAGATTCATACCCTGCGGCGGTCGATCGCTGACCGGAACGCCAGTGCAGAAGTTGTGAATCGAAATCGCGGCTTCATGTCCGTGCGCCACGGCCCAGATGATGTTCTTGGGCCCCCAGGCCGAGTCGCCGCCGAAGAACACTCCTGGTCGAGTCGACTGCATCGTGGTTTCGTTGACGATAGGCATATCCCACTGGCCGAATTCGATGCCAATGTCGCGCTCGATCCAGGGAAACGCATTCTCCTGACCGATCGCCAGGATGACATCGTCGCAGGGAAGGACGACAGTATCGATCACCGTTGAATGTCGGGCATCCTGGTCCCATTCGAGGCGGTTGAACTCCATTCCGACCAGCACGCCGTCCTCAACCACAAACCGCGTCGGAGCGTGATTGATGATGATCTCGACGCCCTCTTCCTCGGCGTCCTCCAATTCCCACGGTGAGGCTTTGAAGTAGCCGCGCGGCCGGCGAGCCATCACTTTGATATCTCGACCTCCCAGGCGGCGGGAGGAGCGACAACAGTCCATCGCGGTGTTGCCGACACCGATAATGACTACGCGTTCGCCGATTGAATCGACGTGGTCGAAGGCAATGGATTCCAACCAATCGATACCAATGTGGATACGATCGGTGTCATGCCGGCCAGGGAGCTCGAGATCTTTGCCTCGCGGAGCGCCGCTGCCGACGAACACGACATCGTCGCCCTTCGCCAGCAGGGCATCCATGACTGGTTACCGGCGACTCGTAACGGATGTCGACACCCATATCGAGAATGACCTGTACTTCCTCATCCAGGACGCCCGCGGGCAGCCGAAACGAGGGAATATTGGTGCGCATCAGCCCGCCCGGGTTGTCGTGCTGCTCCAGTATCGTCACCTCATATCCCAACGGCAGGAGATCGTTGGCCACCGTTAGCGATGCCGGACCGGCACCGACGCAGACGATTCGCTTGCCGTTCTTCTTCGTCGGGATAACCGGCAGAAATGGTGAGATATCATCGCGGAGATCGGCGGCCACGCGCTTGAGCCGGCAAATGGCCACCGGGGTACCCTCGTCGAGTCTCCCTCGCCGGCACGCGGGCTCACATGGTCGATCGCAGGTTCGTCCGAGAATGGCGGGAAAGACGTTCGACTCACGATTCACCATGTAGGCATCGGTGTAACGTCCCTGGGCGATGAGCCGAATGTACTCCGGCACGTTGGTATGAGCGGGGCAAGCCCACTGGCAATCAACTACTTTATGGAAATAATTTGGGTCCCGGACATCGGTGGGTTTCAAGCGCAATCCTCGGCACGTTGGTGGCGGATTCTACCTATTCTTTGTCGTTGCGTGTCTATTAGCTTGCATTCCAGTCGTTAGTCGACTAAGCTTAGGCCATGCATCAGGTTAACATTCATGAGGCTAAGACCCATCTTTCCCGTTTGCTCGAACGCGTTGAGACCGGGGAGGAAATCGTGATCGCACGGGCGGGACACCCAGTAGCCAGACTGGTACCATTCGAGCGGCACGGTGCCCGAACCCCCGGCGCCTGGCGCGGAAGGGTCCGCATTGCGACGGACTTTGACGAACTGCCCCCGCAGCTTGTGACCGCCTTCCGGGGCGATCTCGAGTGAGGCTTCTCCTTGATACCCATGCGCTACTGTGGTGGTTATCGGACGACCAGATGCTTTCCGCGACGGCCCGAGCGAGCGTCGCGGATGAGGAAAACATCGTGGCCGTGAGTGCTGTGTCCGCCTGGGAAATCTCGATCAAACGAAACCTCGGCAAGCTCCAGGCGCCTGGCGACCTGCGGGAGCAGATTTCGGCGAACGGTTTCGCCGAGCTACCGATCACTCTGATTCACGGGCTTGTCGCCGGTGATCTGCCGCGCCACCATGACGATCCTTTCGATCGTATGCTGATTGCCCAGGCGAGAGTCGATGGTTTTACCCTCGTGACTCACGATCCCAGGTTCGAGCCCTACGGGATCGGGCTGCTCAAGGCCTGATCGATTCGCAGTTGCCCAGATAGGCGCCTATGGTTTCGGGAACGAGTAGTGATACATCCGTCAGGGGGTCGCTCGGCTAAGGACAAGGTCTCAGTTCGACGCGATGGTAGGCTGCAGTAGGGGCTCGAACATCGGCGAGGGGGTGCTCAACTGCTTGATTCGCTACCGGGGTCGGCGTAGTGGAGCGCTGGCAGCGCACGCTGACCATCATGGCAGTCGCACAGTGCTTTTCGATCCTCGGATTTTCCTTCGTCCTGCCATTTCTCCCACTGTATATCCAGCAACTTGGCATCCACGGGACCACCAATATCACCCTCTGGGCAGCCGTTCTGTCCGGTGGCGTCGCCATCGGAATGACGGTCGCGTCACCAATTTGGGGTGTCCTGGCCGATCGGTATGGCCGCAAAATCATGGTAGTGCGCGCCGCGTTGAGTGCCGCCGTGTTAATAGGATTTATGGGGCTCGCCACCAACGTGTATGAACTTCTGGCGCTCCGTGTGCTGCAGGGCATGTTCACTGGAACTGTGAGTGCTTCTCAGGCGCTGGTGTCCTCGCAAACTCCCAGGAATCGACTCGGGTTCGCTCTGGGAGTCATGCAGACCGCGGTTTTCACTGGGAATTCGATGGGCCCGCTCGCCGGCGGATTGGTAGCGCAAGCCGTCGGCTTCCGATTGTCATTCGCGGCGGCTGCCATTCTTCTGGCCACCTGCGGCACGTTAGTCGTGGCGTTCGTTGAGGAAGAAGACACTTTCCGCGACAGGAGGGACGAGCCGCGGCCGAGTATCCGTTCCGGTATGGGCCAGGCGCTGCGCACGCCGGCGCTACTGCCCATGATCGCCACCCTCTTCGCGGTTCAATTCGCCGTGACCCAGGTATATCCCATTCTTCCGCAATTCGTCCAGTATCTGCAGGGCTCATCCGGACATGCTGCTGTGGTCACTGGTCTGATTCTGGGAGGAGCCGGAGCCGCCGGGGCGATATCGGCGAGCGGGATCGGCTGGTTCTCCGATCGCATCGGACACAAATCGATTCTGGTCTCGGCCGCGGTGGCGGCCTGCCTCATCTCGGTGCCACAGTACTTCGTGCAGGCGACCTGGCAACTCGCCGCTTTGCGCGTGGCCGATGGTCTTGCTCTCGGAGCCATGTTGCCATCGGCCAGCGCCCTCCTGGCGGGCCTGGTTCCGGCGGAGAGGCGAGGAGCGGCGTACGGCCTGGCTGCCAGCGCAAACTCGATCGGAATCGCCGCCGGACCGTTGACCACAGCGGCGATCGTGGCATTCACCGGTATTCGAGACGTCTTCCTTTCGGCAGCGGTATTACTGGCAGGGATCGCATTCTGGGTAGCGACTCGGGTGCAGGTCACTCCGGGGTAAAGATCATACTGTCGAGGTGCCGGTGAACGCGACCGACGTGAGCGATCTTCCCGCCTAGCACAACTCCTCTAACTGGTCGGTAGGTGTGCCTTCTTCAGCGCCGACTGTAGCGACGATATGAACGCGTCACTGGTCATGGTCGCACCCGACACTTCATCGATGCCGGCGTTCTGCGCCTGCAGGACTTCCTGTTGGAGCAGCGGAGCGGCCTGAGTGTCGATGATCTGTGAACGAAACGTCTCCGGCGACACCCCTACCTTCACGCTGGTGATCTTCTTTCCTTTCACCTTGATCACTGCCTGCACGGGCCCCCAGCGCATGTCGACTTCTCGACCTTTGTAGGTCACCGTCTTGACCTTTGACTTTGAAGGATGTGCTGCTTGGTGGGTCGCCGCCAGCGTCGTTCCGGCAGGTATGCAGGCCAGGGCCGACAGAACAATCAATGGGAGCGAGCGATGAATAGTGTGATGTTTCATGATGTACCTCTCTTGAGTGGAATGAAGGATTCGTAATTGTTGTCGATGCCGTGCCGCGAACCAGGCTCCTCGGTGGGTCCGGCCTCGTTTACTCGGTCTATTTAGAGCGCGAAATCTGAGCGTTAGAGTGCAAAGCGTTCGACGTGGATGAATCGGGCCGGCACGCCGGCGCGTCGGACATTCGCTTCGATGAAGTCGGCCATTGCCGGTGGACCGCAGGCGAAGACATCCCGTTGGGCGATGTCGGGAACGAGGTCCCGGAGATGTTCCGGGGAGAGCAGGCGCTCACCCCCGGGCGCGGCGTGATCACCAACGACAAAATGCAGGTGGATGCCTCGCTTTTCCGCCAATCGCTCCAACTCGGTACGAAAAATGAGGTCCTCCTCGCGGAGCGCCCGGTAAATGAGGACGACATCCCCCCTTGCCACTTCCGCCAGAGCCCGAATGGGAGTGATTCCTATTCCTCCCGCGATCAGGACTGAGTTTCGACAGCGCCGCACATCTTCAGTAAAGACGCCGAACGGTCCCTCAACCATTACCAGCGTACCTGGAGGTATCTCTCCAATCTTTCTGGTGAAGTTGCCCAGGTTCTTCGCCGTAATGCGGAAGCCGCGAGATTGGGGCGCGGCCGACAGCGAAAACGGATGCACTTCCCACCATCGGTTCCAGGTCAAGAACCGCCACAGAAAGAACTGACCAGGCTGTGCGTTCAACCGATCGAGGTCGCGACCCCTGATAAGCAGCGAGACGACTCCAGGACCTTCGTTCTGGACGTCTACAACTCTCAAGCGGTAACGCCACATCTGCCAGGCGGGATGCATCACTCTGAAGACAACCAGCAAAGCGAGCGTCGCGACGTAGAGTGACTCCCAATAGGTGGCAGCCACGGTATTGAGGACAAACTCATTGCCGGTGGGAATCTGATGAAACCAGGCCAGTGCGATCGCCGCATAGACGGTGAAGTGAACCGCGTACCAGCTCTCGTATGGCAGCGTTCTCCGCACGATCACGAACGAGCTCACTACCACGACAATGAAGAGACCGGTTCCGACGGTGGCGGCGAGCATTCCCGGGTAGCTGGTGATCAGCGTGACGGCTTCGCTCGGGACCGAGATCCGATCGAGCAGCGCATAGCCGATAGTGATGAACACGACGTGCGCCAGTACCAGATAAAGACATACCTTGCCGTTGAGCCGATGCCACCTGGTGAGCCGATCGAATCCGGTGGCACGTTCGATCATAGGAATTCGCGCCAGCAGGAGCACCTGAATCAGAGCGGAATAGGCGCTCAGGAGCCCTGTGATGCGCCCGATGCTGTCGAGCAACAAGCCGGTACTATGGACTCCACTGACATTGCCACCCTGCGTCCAGATCCAGACAATGATGCCTGCATTGACCGCCACTACCAGCCAGAACAGCCATGCCGCCAGGACGTAATAACGTCGCCGATGACCATTCATGGCCGCGGACCGTCGTCCTGGCCAGGTGAAAGTCGGGCTGCTCGCGCTATCAGACACCGGGTCTCCTCGTGGCGTGGATATACTTTTTCAGTCTACCGAGCATGCCTTAAGGTCTGGTTGGAAGTCGATGACAGCAGGATGACCGGTGTCTGAACTTTTGCCTACATGTACCGGCGATCAGGTCCACATTTCGTCGGCGTACCTCGTGGACATCCCGGCGTTGGCTTACTGAGTCGCGTTGCTTACAATCGTTCTCCGTCGTCCACTGTGCGGAGCCGTCTGTCGTGAGAGTGCAAAATCCCAGTTCGGGCTCTCGGCGGTCAGCGCCAGGTGAATGGACGAATGGTCGCAGGGGATTGACGGATATGCAGATGGAGAGTAACGTAAGGACTGTCCGTGAGACGGAATTACGGTAGGAGGCAGTTGATCATGCGAATGCTCATGCGGATCGAGATCCCGACCGAGGCGGGAAACGTGGCGTTCAAGAACGGTAGTTTTGTCCGGGCACTGCAGGAGGTGATCGGGAAAACCAAGCCGGAGGCCGCGTACTTCACGACGGTGAATGGCTGTCGAGGAGGGTATATAGTCTTCGACCTGGAGGACGTCACCAAGATACCGTCGATTGCCGAACCGCTCTTCATGGCGATGGGCGCAAAGATCGAATTTGCGCCCTGTTTTACGCCGCAAGAATTGTCGCAGACGGAGCCAGACATTCAGCACGCAGCGGAGACCTATAGGTCGTAAACATACAAACGTGGACCGGGGGCGATACCTGGGGTCAACATTCCTGGTTCCACTTCCGGGCAGTTATTTTGCAGTCTCGGGAGCACCTTGGGGCCTCCCGCGGATATCTGTTGGTCTTTGGCTGCACACCGAACTCGAACGGATCGGTGCCGTAGAACCCGGCCTTAACGTGCCCTTCGCGCGTCGCCCCAAAATTGGTGCACGGCGGGGAAGCGCAGGTGGTTGTGCCGTCGGTGCAGTAGTCGTCGAGGGCCCCGATCTCATCGGTAACGCTCGCTACGATATTGGGCTGAACCCCGATCCCTACACTGGCGGCCAGATTTGGCAGGCCAAGCGTCCGCGCGGACGCTTGGGCACTATTCGGCTGAACGCGGTTGGTATACAGGTTGGTATATTCCGTTACAAGCGATAACCGTGCCACCGTTTGTGCGCTCGGTCAATGCCTTAACTTGCGCACAAAGACGCCATAACGCGGGTATTGAAGTGGTGGGCCCAGCAGGATTCGAACCTGCGACCAGCGGATTATGAGTCCGTTGCGCTGCCGCTGCGCCATGGGCCCCCGTCGTGCACGATTATAGTCACGACTTACCGCATTCGGTTCGGATTGGTCCCGATCAGGGAGGCGGAGGAGGCGTCTTGCCTTTACCTTTGCCCTTGGGCGTCGGCACCGGTGCCGGAGGAGGCGGTACGTGCTTGGAAACAGTACAGCGCGTCAGTGTCAGTTTCGCTCGCACCGATCCATTCTGCTTGATCGGATAGAGATAGACCGAAGCAGAACCGCATTTGGTGACTACCGGAAGATGTACCGACGAAGTCAATCCACCGTTAGCGTTGGTTTTCACTAGACCGAAGAGACGCTCGATCGCGCCCTTGCGAGTGTCGGGTACGGCTAGCAGCAGTTCGTAGTAGGTGCTTGGCCTGAGATGCGTGCCTTTCAACGTCGCAGTGCCGCCAATCGGCACGCGGGCGGGGCTGAACCACGCGGTGGCATGCGAACCACTGTTGGCCAGGGCCGGAGAGACGGTGGCCGCGGTGACAAAGAGCAGCGCCGCCAGGCAACTAATGAGGAAGCGATAGCGCATGAAGACCCTCGCAAAGATTTGGCAGTGAGATCGATGATTGGAGCGGGCACGCGGAATCGAACCGCGACCTGCTGCTTGGAAGGCAGCCATTCTGCCGTTAAACCATGCCCGCTTGACCGCTGAGAGGTGTTGAACGGGTAAGTGTACCACGGGTCCACGGCACGTCCAGAGCACCCTACAGTTCGATATCGTGGGCCTCGCTCTCCTTGAGGCCGGCCCCCGTGATCTGAATGAAGCGAGCATTCTCGTGAAAATCGGCAAGGGTACGCGCACCCAGATAGCTACATACCGGATCGGAGACCGCCGACCATCTGCACCAGGACCTCCGAAACGTCGCCTTTGAAAGGCACCATGCCTTCCACCCCCTCCGGCACGACATCGGCGAGGTCGGTCTCTCCCTCCCATCCGGGTTTCTCGCGCCGCCGGCGTTCCAGCGTGGCACCGGCCGAGGCCATGCCGCGAGAGGCTTTGTACCGGCGACCATTCCGTACCACCACCACGCCCGGGCTCTCCCGGGTGCCGGCCAGGAGGTTTCCGATCATGACGGTTGCGGCTCCCGCTGCCAGCGCCTTGCTCACATCACCCGACTGCCGGATACCACCGTCGGCGATGATCGGCACGCCGAACCGCTCCGCTTCACGAACGGCGTCCATCACCGCCGTGAGCTGAGGCACACCAACTCCGCTGACCACGCGCGTAATACAGATGGAACCAGGTCCAACTCCAACCTTGACCGCATCAGCACCGGCATCGATAAGAGCCCGAGTTCCCTCGCCGGTGGCTACATTGCCGGCAACCAGATCGACACTGCCGAGCCGTTCTCGGATCTGGCGCACGGCGACGCAATGCGTTTTCCGAATGGCCGTGGGCGATATCAACCACCAGCACATCGCAGCCCGCTTTATGGAGTTCTACCGAGCGCTCCAGGTAGTCGCCCACCACCCCGACAGCAGCGCCGACCAGGAGCCGGCCCTTGGCATCCTTCGATGACTCGGGATAGAGGGTGCGCCGCAGAATATCCCGAAACGTTATCAGACCGGCAAGGTGATCGTCGGAATCGACCAGTGGCAGCTTCTCTACTTTGTGCGTTTGCAGGATCTCTTCTGCCTGGGCAATAGTGGTCCCCATCGGCGCCGTAACCAGACGGTCGCGGGCTGTCATTACTTCAGCAACCAGACGGCAGTCGTCGTGAACGAAGAGGATATCGCGACTGGTCAGAAGTCCGGCCAACCTGCCCTGCTTCATCCACCACCGGAAGCCCAGTGATGTGGTGCTGACTCAGGAGTTCGCGCGCCTGACCCACCGTGTTCCGCGGTCCGATGGTGTATGGGTTTTCGATGACAAAGCTTTCCGATCGCTTGACCAGCCGGACCTGTTCTGCCTGCTGCTCGATCGAGTTGAAGCGATGGATGATCCCGATTCCGCCGTGTCGCGCCATTGCCACCGCCATATCCGCCTCGGTGACAGTGTCCATATTGGCGCTGATTACTGGAATCTGGAGGCGTATTCGTCGCGTTAGTTGGGCAGACGTATCGACATCACGCCGAGACCGGATATCCGAGTAGCGCGGAACGAGGAGGACGTCCTCGTAGGTCAGTCCCTGGCGAATCAGCCCCTCAATCACTCGTGCCTCCGAACGACCGTCCGTCGGGTCGGTATTCCCGGTTGCCATACCTGAAGTAGGCGGGCGAAACCACCAGCCATTCTATCCGTCCTGTTAGTCAACGAATTCTCGCCGTTGACGCGTCAAGCCTGCACGTCAGGATCGAAACCGCACTACTGCTTACTCTGCACATCGGTTCCGAATTCCCGCGCGCCCGCGTCCTGCAGCACGTCCGCTCCCTTGACTCGTTCAAATGGCGTCCTGCAGCCGTTGCAGTAATACTGCGCCGTCATCAGTTGCTGGCCAAAGAGGGAGAACAGCTCCGTATCGATAGAGTTACAGAATGGGCACCTGATTGGCGACGTACTCGGATTCATACTGGCCTCAGGCTAGCCGGTATCAGAACCGCGTTGACACGGGTTCGCAATCGCGACCTCAGTTGCTCGGCCCCCGTATCGAGAATGCCGTTCGCCACCAGGTTCTCGCCCGCGAGATCTAGCCAGGTCAGTGATTCCGGCACGATTTGATTCAGCGACGACTCGAGGGCACGACGTACACCCGGTCCATTACGGGCGAGCCGGCGTACCCAGCCCTCCGCATGGAGCCAGTGCAACTGTTCTTCCTCCAGGATTCGACGCGCCCGGCTGGCCAGGTCGTTCGATGCCGATGCGCGCGCCGCGCCGAGCAATGTGCTCATCGCAGTGTCGAAGATGAAATTGGCCGCGACGAAGTCGGTCCAGCCATTGAAAGCGGTGGAGAGAGGACCGATGGCCGTGAAGGCGGTGCGCGTTTCGGGCTCGCTTTCCGGCGAAGCCCCAATCAAGTCTCGGAGCAGAGGATAGAGGCTGCGTGCATGGCCGATCTCATCCTGTGCCATCGATGCCGCTGCCACCGCCGACTCCAGAGTCGGAGCCGCCGTGCACCACTCGGCATACCGAAGACCAAGGAAGTACTTGTTGTCGGCAAGGCCGGCAACCAGTGTGCCGGTGCCGGCCGGCGAAACCATATTGGCGCCCAGGACTACCTCCTTTCAGGTCGACAATGCGATGACACGGTCGGCGCGCGGATAGAGAACCATCTCGATCCAGGTAAACTCGTTGAAAATGGTTCGTGCGTAGACCAGAGCCAGATCGGGATCATCAGCCGCAACGGTACCGACATGGGCCAGAGGTTCGTCGAACTTACGCCGCGCAAAAACCTCCCACATCCGTCGGTCTTCAAATCGTTCATTACCGCCGGTCACACCGATATTCCCCACTCGCGGAGCGCCGCGCGGCCCTCGGGAGTCAGCCGGTCCTTGGTCCAGATCGGGTCCCAAACGATCTCTACCCGGACTTCTCGCACTCCCGGCTCACGCTGCAGGCGTGTTCGTATATCATCGACGATCATGTCGACCGCGGGACAACCCATCGAGGTGAGCGTTAGTTTTATGTCGACTTCGCTTCCCCGCTCACGAAGGTCGACAACCAGGCCAAGATCGACGATGTTTACCGGGATCTCCGGGTCCTCCACGTCTCGCAAGGCTGCCAGCAGACGAGTCTCCGACTCGGTCGCGATTGTCACGCCTGCGCAATGAGGCGCTCGAGGCCTCGCTTACCCCGTTGGATAGTTTCGATGTACCGTTCATTCATCGGGCCACGTCGCTTCCAGCGTTTCAGCACCTCGTCCCAGCCGATGGGCCCCTGGTCGAACAACCATCGCTTATGATCTTCGTCGAACTCCGCCGGGAAAGGACAGTCGATGACATACTTTTGGCTGTCTGAATCCAGGTGAGCCGGAACCGAAAGTCCCAGTTCCTGAGCCAATGGTACCGCGGTTGACATCCAGATTTGCCTCAATTGGTCGTTGGACTGGCCCTTGAATCCGAAGTCGAGTTGCTCGGAATGCCGCTTCAGCTCGTCCGGCAGTCCAAACCATTCGAGCGTGAGCACAAACATCCAATCCACGGCTCGTTGTAACTCGTCGCGCCCTTCCGCACTTTGCGCAATCTTGCGCATCCAGTTTTCGCCGTGCCGTAGGTGGAACGTCTCTTCCTTGTCCACCTTCACCAACGCGCGCTTCCAGGGGCCGAATGTCGTGGTCTGAAAAATGTCACCCAGGAGACAGAATCCGGCACGATCGTAAAAGGCGTTGGCCACGATTAACTCGACCCAGCGTGCCGAGGGGAATGTCGAACGCGTATGGATACTTGAATTTGTGCGGTTCGCGGGAATATATCAGTTCTTCGGTGTCGACTCCGAGATCTCGCATGAGCCGGTAGGCAATGTGGGCATGGCCAAGTTCGTCTTGAATGATGGCCGTGGCCGACCCGAACGCATTGAGCGAGGGAGCATGCTGCCCAGCGTTGTAATACGCCGGAGCGCTGATCAGCTCGGTGTCGGCGGAAACAGTGAGAATCCGGATCATCCCCTCGAGGTAACTGGGACTCATCTGGTCCACCGTCTCGATGAGTTTTCCGTCCTTAATCCGCCGCAAGACCTCTGCATTGCTCGCGGGTGCCGATAGCTATTGCCACGTGGCGATCTCCTACTATGTCAATTCTACAACCGCGCTACGTTAACCGCGGCGCATATGTCCAGCCATTCCGTTGGCCGGAGCTGATAGGAGGGTGCGCATTCAAGAGCCGCGGTCGATCCACTCCTGGAGGTGAGGGCGTTCAGCACCGATCGTGGTCGATGCGCCGTGTCCGGGATACACCTTGGTCTCATTCGGCAAGACGAACAGCTTGCTGCGTATGCTTTCAATTATTTGTGGGAAGTTTCCATCCGGTCGATTGGTGTTACCCGGTCCGCCGGGGAAGAGCGTGTCCCCGGCGATGAGAATGTCATCAATGATGAAGCTGACGCCGCCGGGAGTGTGACCCGGAGTATGCCGGGCCTCGACCACCAGGCTACCGAACTGGAGCGTCTGTCCGTCCTCGATTTCGAAGTCCGGCTTGCCCGGCAATCCGCGAGCGTCGGCCGGGTGGACTCCGACGGGTGCTCCGGTGGCGGCCCGAATCTCATCGAGCGCCTGGACGTGATCCCCGTCGGTATGCGTCATGAGGATCGCTCGAAGCTTCGTGCCCTCCAGCGCGGCCAATATTCGGGGGGCATCGGTGGGCGCGTCGAACAGGATGCTGTCCCTGGTGTTCGGATCAACCAAGATATAGACGTTGTTATCCATTGATCCCACGGAGAAGTGCTTGAGTTCGACATCGGCCATTCTGAGTGCTCCAATTCGTACTGAAATTCTGGTGATGCGGCACGCGGAGGTGCACAACCCTACTGACATCGTATACGGGCGCCTGCCGCGGTTTCGCTTGAGCGAGCGAGGCCGGGCACAGGCTGACCGAGCGGGACAGTTTCTCTCCACTCGCCCGGTGAGTGCGCTCTACTCCAGCCCGCTGCTCCGGGCCCGAGAGACGGCGGCGATCGTCGATCGGCAGATACATGCCGCCCACGTCCGTCTCAACCAGAGCCTTATCGAGGTACGAACCAGCTACCAGGGCAGCCCGAACTCGATTCTGAAACCGGGCTTTAGCTTTTATGAGCCGCTCAGGGATCAACACGATGAGACCATGCTGGAAGTTAAGCAGCGCATGTTGAAGTTCCTGCAACTGGTTATTCGCCGTCATCCCGGCGGCACCATCGTTGCGATTTCCCACGGGGATCCGATCGCCATCATGAGAATCGGGCTCGAGGACAAGGAACTCAACGCTCAAAATCTGCACACCACGGTCTATCCGGCCCGAGCTTCAGTCACCCAGCTCATCCTTGAACCGGCACGCTCCCTGAAACTGGCATATTTCGATATCGTCGGGGACGGGCCGACCTAGACGTCACGGAAGCTGCAAGCGTTTGAACGCTTCTCCAAACTTAAAGCCTTCCGGCTCGCCCAGAGAACGGGCGCGCTCCGGAATCCACTTCCCCACTGATTCCGGGTCCACCTGACTTTTGTGCGCCCGCAATGCCTCCAGCTTTATGTCCAGCGTCTCGCTGATGTCGACGGTGAAGTCCGTGGGCGCGGCGCCGACGACCCATATTTCCTTGACGGCATGCGGTTCCAATCCCTGCTCCATCAACTCCGGAAAGGTCATCCGGTCGCGAGCCGCGGGATAAATGGCGGCGAGCGTTGCCGTTCCGGCGGCGAGGTGGTCGGGATGCTGTGCGAACAGGCTCGTGCCCAGGTCGCGATTCGGATTCTGACAGATGACGACGTCCGGCTTGAATCGTCGAATGCAGGCGACAATTGCCCGCCGCAGGTCGATCGAAGGTTCCAGCAAACTGTCCGGAAAGTCGAGAAAGGACACCTCGGCAACACCGGTGATACGCGCTGCTTCACGCTGTTCCGCCTTCCGAATGGAAGTGAGCCTCTCGGGTGTCATCTCTGGATCCGAGCTCCCCTTGGACCCGTCGGTGCAGACCACGTAGGAGACATTCTTGCCGTCTCTGGTGAGCTTTGCAGCCGTGCCGGCGCTGCCAAACTCGGCATCGTCGGGATGGGCGACGATCACCATGGCATTCCGGATTTCTTCCCACTCCATTGGACTGTTTCCTCCCCGAACTGATATGACTCTCGCTGGGACCCGGGCGCGAACCGCGACCGGACGCCGGAGTCCGCAATATTCATTCCCTCGGTATGTCCCGGCGGGCTACGATGGAACGAAAGGATCCGCGATGTCCTCTGATGGTACCAACCGGGGACCGGCGAAGTCGGTCGGCGAGTCCCAGGTCGTGATGGCGCGACAGATGATGCCGAGCGACTCGAACCCCTGGGGATACGTGCACGGCGGGGTCGTAATGAAGCTCGTCGACGAGGCGGCCGGATCGGCCGCGATCCGCCATGCGCGCTGTCGAGTGTCCACGGCGGCACTCGACTCGATGAGCTTTCTCCACCCGATTCAGGTCGGAGACATGGTAACGGTGATGGCGTCGGTGAACGATGTTGGCCGCACGTCGATGGAAGTCGGAGTCCGAGTAGAAAGCGAAAATATGCTCACGGGCGAAAAACACCATACGTCGTCGGCCTACGTTGTCATGGTGGCACTGGATGACGATGGGCGGCCGGTACCGGTACCGCCGGTGCAGGCGGAGACCCACGACCAGCGGCGGCGAATGGCGGCGGCGAAGATCCGCCGAGCACAGAGAAAGCTGTTGGCAGCAGCTCTCAATCACAGCGCGAATTCGATGCCGGCGCCTCCCGAGATGCTCAAGGTATCGCCGGAGTGACATCCCGGGGAGATTCCGACGCCGCCGGAGAAATGCGCTCGGCGGCAACCAGCCGGCACGTGCCGGAGGCTGACCTGGAATCAGCAGCAGCCCCCGGAACCGCGCCGGCTGCCTCCGCGCAAGAGACAATTCTCATCCTCGACTTTGGCTCGCAGTACAGCAGGTTGATCGCTCGCCGGATCCGCGAGACCGGAGTTTATTGCGAGATCATGCCGCACGACACGCCCTGGGATCGCATAGTGGCGCGCAAACCTCGCGGGCTGATCCTTTCTGGCGGTCCGTCCAGCGTCTATGACGACGGGGCCCCGCGCTGCGCGCCCGAGGTCTTCCGTGCCGAGTTGCCTGTCCTCGGGATTTGTTACGGCATGAATCTGATGGCACGAGAGCTCGGTGGCCAGGTAGTTCCGGCCCGACAGCGCGAATATGGCCCCGCGGACCTTCTACTCCTGGACCGTTCTGGGGTGTTTCGCGACCTGGAATCACCCACGCGAGTCTGGATGAGCCATGGCGACATGGTCCAGGCCGCGCCTCCTGGATTTCACGCGCTGGCGCAGACCGATAACTCGCCCTTTGCTGCCATCGGCGACGGACGCGGTGCGATTGGTCTCCAATTCCATCCCGAAGTTGTGCACACCGCCGAAGGCAGCACGATACTTTCTAATTTCGTGCATACAGTCTGTGGCTGTGGTTCAACCTGGACACCAAGCGCCTTTGTCGACGAGAGCATCGCGTCGATCGCCGGCCAGGTTGGCGATGGCCGCGTTCTCTGCGCCCTCAGTGGCGGCGTTGATAGCGCGGTGGCCGCCGCGCTTATCGCCCGGGCGATCGGCGACCGGCTCATCTGCGTGTTTGTCGACAATGGATTGCTGAGGCAGAACGAGGCCCAACAACTGGTAGAGGTTTTTGGACAGCATATTCCAGGCAAGCTGATCCATGTCGATGCCGCCGACCGCTTCTTACACCGGCTTAAAGGCGTCATTGACCCGGAGGAGAAACGCCGCATTATCGGCGATGAATTCATCCGGGTGTTCGAGGCCGAAGCTGCCAAGCTGGGGGATCTTCACTTCCTGGCCCAGGGAACGCTCTATCCCGACGTCATCGAAAGTACCAGTCACGACACGGCGACGTCGGCGGCGCGGATAAAGACGCATCACAACGTCGGCGGTTTGCCCAAAGACTTGCGGTTTGCCCTGGTGGAACCCCTCCGGTACCTCTTCAAGGACGAAGTCCGGAAGGTCGGCCTCGAGCTTGGATTACCGGAAGACGTGGTCTGGAGACAGCCATTTCCTGGACCGGGTCTGGCGGTGCGTGTGATCGGCGAGGTAAACCGCGATCGTCTCGACGTCCTTCGAGCGGCGGATCATATCGTCGTGTCCGAGGTGAAGACGGCCGGCCTCTACCACGAGCTGTGGCAGTCGTTTGCCGTTCTGACGCCGCTGCAAAGCGTGGGCGTAATGGGCGATTACCGTACCTATGGCTACGTCGTCGCCATCCGGGCGGTCACGAGCGAGGACGCCATGACGGCAGATTGGGCGCGTTTGCCCTATGATCTTCTGGCCCGGATTTCCAACCGAATCGTGAACGAAATTCCGCAGGTGAATCGAGTGGTATACGACATCAGCTCGAAACCACCAGCCACCATCGAATGGGAGTAGGTCGCTCCGCGAGAGGCTGAAATGATCGAGAAGTATACCCGGCCCGAGATGGGCAACATCTGGTCGACCGAGAACAAGTATCGCTGCTGGCTCCAGGTCGAGGTTGCCGTGGCCGAAGCCTGGGCGGCAATGGGACGGGTGCCATCCGAAGCCTTACCCGGCGATTCGAGCAGCGACCTTCGATCTGAACCGGATTGCGCAGATCGAGGAGGAAACCCAGCACGACGTCATCGCGTTCCTGCGCAATCTGAGCGAACGCGTGGGACCGGATGCGCGGTGGATCCATCTCGGCCTTACCAGCTCCGACGTAATCGACAGCGCGCTGGCACTTCAACTGGTGGAGTCCACCGATCTTCTATTGCGGGATGTGGACGACCTGCGATCGGTCTTGAGCCAGGCTGCGGTACGCTACAAGGACGTGATCATGATGGGACGTACGCATAATGTGCATGCCGAGCCCATCACCTTCGGCTACAAACTGGCAGTTTGGTACGCCGAACTGGGAAGACACCGGCACCGGCTGGAGGCGGTACGCAACGAGATCGGCGTCATCAAGATCTCGGGCGCAGTTGGTACCCACGCGAATGTCCCTCCCGAAATCGAAGAGTCTGTGTGCCGGCAGTTGGGGCTGTGTGCCGAAGAAGCCAGCACCCAGGTGGTTCAACGAGATCGCCATGCCACCTACGTTCTCGAAATAGCACTACTGGCGTCCTCGCTGGACAAGATCGCGACCGAGTTGCGCAATCTCCAACACACCGAGATTCGGGAGGTGGAAGAGCCTTTTGGCCGCGGACAGCAAGGGTCCAGCGCGATGCCGCATAAGCGGAATCCAATTCTGAACGAGCGAGTCAGCGGCATTGCCCGGGTCTTGCGCGGTTACGCCGTACCGGCCCTGGAAAACGTCGTGTTGTGGCACGAGCGGGATATAAGCAATTCGTCAGTGGAGCGGGTGATTTTGCCCGATGCTTCCACGCTGGCGGACTACGCCATTTCGTTACTCACCAGGATCGTCCGCGACATGACGGTAGACACGGAACGAATGTCTTCTAACGTCGCCAGTTCACACCGTTTGTTCTTCTCGGAAAAGGTCCTGACCGCGCTAATCGAAACCGGACTGAGCCGGCCCGATGCGTACGCGCTGGTGCAACGCAACGCCATGAAATCGTGGCGGGAGGATATAGATTTTCGGAGGGTCCTCGAGGCCGATCCGGAGATCACCACGCGTCTCGATTGCCGAGACCTGGACGCTATCTTCGATCTGTCGGTACTGCTCCGATACATACAGACGGCGTACGATCGGCTAGGAATCGGCACTTCGTCCGCTGAAGGCGAGAACCGTTAGGACCTCGGAGAGACCGCACCGGTATGCTCCTGGGCAACCTATGAGGTTTCTGAACCGCGGTGCATCCAGATCGCTCCCTGCAAGAGCCACAGTCCGATCAGGCCAACAACGATGCCAAGCACCGCATATTGTTCGTGTCCCGACATTCCGGAACCACCGACGACATTGGTACCCTGGAGGATCCAGAGCAGTCCGACCAACGTGAGTACAGCCCCGCCAATCCCTCGAACCCAGCGCAATGCGATCCCCTGTAGCCGGTAGTTTCCATTCAATTCAGATTACGTTGTCGGGTTACGAGAGCGACGCTCTGGAACTCTATAACTACGTATCGCCGGAGCCTGGCCGTGCTAGCTACTCAGGCCGGAAAACTCGTCGATCACATTCAGATCGATATATTCGGGATTCTCCTCGGATAGCGCCCTCACTCGCTGGATGACATCCTCCTCGTCGAGCAGCATTTCACCCTCACGCGCGTGTTCCTCGGTGTCGAAGATGATCAGAGAGTAGTACTCGTCCAGGTCTTTCTGGTTTTGCATCGTGAACGCTTGAACAAATCCCGAGCGGTTAGCCATTCGAACCGCAAGGTCGGCTCGCACCTGCGCGGCCTCTTCCTCCGCTCCTGGTTTCAATCGTGTCTTGATCAGTTGTGCCCACATAGCGGTACTCCTATCGACGATGAGTTATCTCAGGATACGACGATGTCAGTGGGACCAGGAATAAAAAGCTCTGGCGGAGAGGGAGGGATTCGAACCCTCGATGGAGTTGCCCCCATAGCGGTTTAGCAAACCGCCGCACTAGGCCTCTATGCGACCTCTCCCGGCAGGTCGATTCTAGCGGAGTGTTTGAACGATCGTCAACGCTTCTCCACTTGGCGGAGGGAGAGGGATTCGAACCCCCGGGGCTCATCACCCGGCTGTTTTCAAGACAGCTGCCATAAACCGCTCGGCCATCCCTCCACGCCGCCTACCGTAGCACGCGGAACGGGGATTACGTCAATCTCTCATTTACCGGTCGGGGATATTTCGGTCAGGCCATCCATGTAGGGCACCAGGGCGGGCGGAATATCGATGCCTCCATCCTCACGCTGATAGTTTTCCCATACTGCGGCCAGGCAGCGGCCGACGGCCACGCCTGACCCGTTGAGGGTGTGGACAAAACGCGGAGACTCGCCCGGCGCCGGTCGATAGCGGATTCGGCCGCGACGCGCCTGAAAATCGCCCATATTGCTGCAGCTGCTAATCTCCACGTAGCGATTCTGACTGGGCATCCAGACCTCAGGATCGAACTTTTTCACCTGCCCGAAGCCCAGATCGGATGTGTTCATTTCAAGCACGTGGTAAGGGAGTTCCAGTCGCTGGAGCACGGTCTCGGCGTTCTTCACCAGGCGCCCGAGCCACTCCATACTCTCTTCGGGCCGGCAGAAGACCACCATCTCGACCTTGTCATACTGATGCACACGAATCAGTCCTCGCGTATCCCGTCCGGCGGCGCCGGCTTCTAGACGAAAGGAGGGACTGAGCGCAGCGTACCGAATCGGCAGGCAATCTCCGTCGAGAATCTTCTCGGTCTCCATATTGACCAGCGGGACCTCGGCGGTCGGAATAAGGTACATATCCTCAGTCGGCAAGAGATAGGCATCATCAGCAAATTTGGGCAACTGGGCCGAAACGATCATCGATTCCCGCTTGACCAGATATGGCACCCAGCACTCGACGAACCCATGTTCACGGGTGTGTATGTCCAGCATGAACGCCGCCAGGGCCCGCTCCATGCGCGCGCCCAGGCCGCGAAGCGTGTGGAACCGAGTTCCAGACATCCGCACGCCATCGACCGAGTCGAAGATGCCAAGCGATTCTCCGAGTGAGAAGTGGGCCCGCGGCTCGAAGCCGAACTTCCGAGGCTCGCCCCACGTCCAGCGCACCACGTTGTCTGCCTCGGTCTGGCCAACCGGTACGCTCGAATCCGCTATGTTCGGAACCCAGAGCTCGAGTTCGTGGAGGCGCGCCTCCAGCCCGTCGATTTCTTGATCGATGGCGGTCACCCGCGCACGCAGCGCCGATCCACGTTCGCGCAGTCGAGCCCGGTCATCCTCGCTCAGCGAACGATCGCCGAAAGATTTTGAGAGCCGGTTGCTCTCAGCCTTCAGCGCTTCGCCTTCTTCTTTCAGCCGGCGCTGTTCGGTATCCAGGGCGACGATCTCATCGATGGGCGCGGTGTCGCATCGTTCGGCCACTGCTCGTTTGACCAGCTCGGGATTCTTGCGAATAAATTCACGGCTGAGCATCGTCGTCCTCGCGAGGTCGTAGCAGTGGGAACAGGATTGTCTCTCTGATCTGATGGGAGTCGGTGAGAATCATCACCAGGCGATCGATTCCGAATCCTAGCCCGCCAGTGGGCGGCATGCCATGTTCGAGGGCGCGGATGAAATCCTCGTCGATGGCGGCATGTTCCTCGCCGGTCAAAGCTGCCGCCTCTTCCATGCGAACTCGCTGATCCTGCGGCTCGTTCAACTCGGTGAAGGCGTTCGCCAATTCCATAGCGCCGATGTACACCTCGAATCTCTCGACGATGCCAGGATCGTCCTCGCGACGCTTGGCCAGCAAGCTCCCGGGGAAGTCCACCGGAAAATCACACAGAAAAGTCGGTTGAACCAGATTGGGCTCTACCAATGTACTCACCAGTTCGTCCAATACCTTGCCGCGTGTGGCGGACGGATCGAGGTGCACCTCGCGTTGGGCCGCCACCGCCATCAACTCATCACGCGTCGTATCCGCGGTGAGCGCCACCCCGGCGTACTCCGCCAGCGCCTCCGCGACCGTGATTCTCCGCCAGGGCGGCGAAAAGTCAATCTCGTAACCGTCAAACTGGATCGACTGGGTACCGCGCGTCTCCTGGCAGACATTGGAGATCATGCTCTCGAAAAGTGTCATGACATCGCCATAGTCGGCGTAAGCCTGGTAAAACTCGAGCATGGTGAACTCGGGACTGTTCTTGCGAGAAAAACCTTCGTTGCGGAAATCCTTGCCGATTTCGTACACCCGATCGATGCCACCAATGATGAGTCTCTTGAGGTAGAGCTCGGTCGCAATGCGGAGATATGCATCCATGTCGAGCGAACGGTAGCGGGTGACAAACGGGTTGGCCGCCGCCCCCCCGTACATGGGTTGCAGGATGGGCGTCTCTACCTCAACAAAGCCCAGGGTATCGAGGTACTGACGGATGGCACGGACCACGGCGCTGCGCAGCCGAAAAACTCTCCGCGTTTCATCATTCGACATGAGATCGAGATAGCGGTGACGATAGCGGGTCTCAACGTCGGTGAGTCCGTGCCACTTTTCCGGCGGCGGACGGAACGCTTTGGCTAGCAACACGATGTCTCGTGCCTGGATCGTCACTTCTCCGGTGCGGGTGGTGAATACGGTGCCTTCAATACCGACCAGGTCTCCCAGATCGAGCAGTTTGAAGTATTGATACCTGGATTCTCCCAGTTCATCCGCTTTGAAGTAGGCCTGAATCTGGCCCGCAGAGTCCTGGATATGCGCAAATGATGCCTTCCCCATGACGCGTTCGCGCATCAGACGGCCAGCAATCCGGACGCACGAGCCCTCGAGCGCCTGGTATGCTCCCTTAATTTCTTCCGATGAACGGGTGCCGCTGTAACGGCGGGGCAAGAATGGCAGACCGAGGAGAGCCAGTGCCGCCAGGTTCTCTTCCCGCTGGCGTTGGAGATGTTCCTCCACCAGACACGCTAGGCGATGAACTGGATATCGGTAATGGTGTACGAGACCAGCCGGGCGGGCACTTTAACCTTCACCGTGTCGCCTCGTTTCCGTCCGACCAGTGCCTGGCCGATGGGCGAACGATCGGATATCTTTCCATCCGTTGGTGAGGCTTCTAGCGACTCCACGATCTTGTAGGAGCACTCTCGTCCATCATCGCGAGCCACATGCACGATAGTGCCCACCTCGACCCGGCGCGGCTTGCCATTACCGTCATGGTGAATGACGGTGGCATCGCGAAGGGTCGCCTCGATTTCGGCCAGCCGGCCCATTAACCGTGCCAGGTCTTCCTTCGCCTGCTCGAAGGCGGAATTGTCCGTAATGTCGCCTCCCTCGCGAGCAGACTTCAGGCGCTCGGCGATTGCCGGACGGACGTCATTGCGCAGATGATGAAGTTCCCGCTCGAGGTCTGCCTTGAATTCGGCGGATATTTGAGTTGGCCGGTGCAGGTTGTTCAACGGAATCCTCCTGGTGGTTCTGGGCGATTATCTGGCCCGTTGCCGCGATCTCAGGCGGTCTGGTTACTTCTCTTTCACAGGTAGCAGGGCAAAGATGGTCCTACTCGAATTCGGCCTTACGGCTCAGTCGCACTCCGCCGCAACGAGACATCGGCAGCATAGACAGTTCGTATCGTTCCGTCAGTAGCCTGCACCAGCAGCCCCCCGTCTCGCTCGACTCCGATGGCAACCCCGCTGCACGTCAGCGAGCCTTCGGTGACGATGATCGGGTCACCGAGCATCGTCAGTCTCCCCGACCAAGCAGAAAAGACCCTGTCCGGGGTCTCTGTGAGGACACCATACCACAAATCGATCTGATGGAACAGAGAAATGGCCAGCGCTTCGCGGCTCAGATTGCGACCAGCCTCGCGCGACAAACTGGTGGCCCGGAAGCTCGGGGCGAATTCCAGGTTTGGGTCAAAGTTGACGTTGATCCCGATCCCAAGCGTGACGAACCTCTCCGCTCCGTCGGTATGCAGCTCGGCCAGGATACCCGCCACTTTTCGGTCGCCGACGAGAACATCGTTCGGCCACTTGATACCCGTATCCAGCCCGGTGAGACCGTTGATGGCATCACTCACCGCCAGTGAGGCCAACATCACCGCGGTCGCCGGTACTTCCGGTGGGGGATATGCCAGCGCCATCGTGAACAGGAGGGAGGTACGTCGCGGAGCCGACCAGTTCCGTCCGTGGCGTCCGCGTCCTGCAGTCTGGTAATCGGTGATGAACGTCATTCCATGGGTCCTCGCCGTCGGCGGCAGACGGTGAAACTCAAGGTTGGTCGATTCGGTTTCAGGAAAATAGCGGAGCTCTCGTCCGGCGTTGCGCGCCCCCCGACGAATCGCCCCGACATCAAGTGGAGGCAGAGGGGTACTACTGGATTCGGGGCTCATGAGAACACCAATCTAACGAAATAGGAAGAGGGAGCGCCCTCGGGCGCTCCCTCCAGTTACCGGCTGATAAAAACGTCCCACGCGTCCTTTGCTAGAGGACGCTGGAGGGGTGTCAGCAGGCAGCCACCTCCGTGCAGGACGTCACCACGCTCGGACAACTGTGACTACTATCCATTACACATCACCTCCTTTACTCTTATGCTCAAGTATAGGGGGAGATTCGGCCAGGAGTCAACGAATTTCTTTTCGCGACGCGCACCTGGTGGGCCAAAAATGGCGGATTGAAGCCAGAAATACCCGTGCTATACTGGCCTGATTCGGCGCCCAGACGGAAAGGCCATGAATGCGCAGTCCTCTATCCAGCCTCTTTGGAATGTTCTCCAAGGATCTGGGTATAGACCTTGGTACCGCCAACACTCTGGTATTTGTTCGTGGACGAGGGGTAGTCATCTCCGAACCATCGGTGGTGGCCATCGACAAGCGCACCAAACGGGTACTTGCCATCGGCGCCGAAGCCAAACGTATGGTCGGTCGGACGCCGGCAAACATTGTGGCCATCAGGCCGCTCAAAGACGGCGTCATCGCGGATTTCGAAATCGTGGAGAGTATGCTGCGCTACTTCATTAACCGGGTTCACGAGGAGGTGGCACTATTGCCACGGCCCCGGGTCGTCGTGGGCATCCCGTCGGGAGTCACGGAAGTGGAGCGTCGAGCAGTCTCGGACGCGGCTGTCAACGCCGGCGCGCGTGAGGCCTATCTAATCGAGGAACCGATGGCTGCGGCCATCGGAGCTGACCTACCGATTACAGAGCCCAGCGGCAGCATGATCGTGGATATCGGCGGAGGGACCACCGAAGTCGCTGTTATTTCGCTCGGCGGTATCGTCATCAGCAAATCGGTGCGCGTCGCCGGCGATGAAATTGACGATATGATATTGCAATTCGCCCGCCGGGAGCATGGACTTCTCATCGGGGAACGAACCGCGGAACAAACCAAGCTCACTGCCGGTTCGGCGCACGACGATGTGAAAGAAGTAAAAGTGATCCTTCGTGGTCGCGACGTCGTCAGCGGCTTACCGAAGTCAATCGAGGTCTCGAGCCACGAGATCCGGCAAGCAATCGAGCCGCCGGTCGCGCTGATCGTCGAGGCAGTTATTACCACCATCGAAGATACTCCGCCGGAGTTAATCGCCGACATCATGGATCAGGGCATAATCCTGGCCGGCGGTGGCGCTCTCTTACAGGGATTGGACCGGCGCATCGCCGAGGAAACGAAAATGCCCGTCGCCATCGCGGATGATCCTCTGACCTGTGTTGTACGCGGAACGGGCAGGTGCCTGGAGGATCTGGATACGCTCCGCAAAGTGTTTGTCTCTCCGCAGAACGGGCGAAACCCCCGCTAACGGAATTGGGCGTCTATGGTCGAAACACGTAATGGACGACGATTCGCAGTTCTCTTTTTCGTCGCTGCGTTTCTCGTACTGATTCTGGGCCGCTGGCTCAAGCCGGTGGACCACGCCGCGCTCACGGTAGCGGCTCCGTTCACCGCTGCCATCAGCGGCGTGTCGAATTGGGTGGGTGACGGCTTTTCGGGGATCGTCGACGGTCCGCGTCTTCGGCAGGAGGTTCAGAGTCTTCGTAAAGAAAACGCCAGGCTCCTCCAGCAGACTATTGCCGACGCTGAAGCGCGACACGAGAACGCTATCCTGCGCCGGATGCTCGGATTCGAAGTGAAACACAGCAACCTCCAGCTTCTGGACACTCGCGTCATCGGAATGGACGTCTCCAGCGGCCTGGCTCCATATATCCTCATCGACCATGGCACCTCGTCCGGAGTTCGTGACGGCATGACGGTCGTCGACCAGAACGGCTACTTCGTCGGCGCTATCACGGATGTGTGGACCAATGCCGCTCGCGTGGAACTGCTCCTGAGTCCCAGCCGTGCCGTTGGAGCCTACGATCTCAGCTCAAGAGCCACCGGCCTGGTCCAGGGTGTATATGGTGCTCGTCCACAGCTTGGCCTGGTCGTCGCCAGTGCCGGCCTCCAGCCGGGGGATTTGATCCTCACCTCCGGTGAATGTCTGCTCTATCCACGGGGACTTGTAATCGGACAGGTGGTAAGCGTACAGCATAGCAACGTCCAGGTGTATCAGACTGCTACCCTCCAGCCGGCGGCCGATTTCCGTAATCTCGAGGTTGCGGCCGTCATTCGCAACTTCGTGCCTTCATTGCCCACCAGCTTGAAGTGCAAGCAATGAATGCGCAGACGCGAACCTTTCACCCCGGCTTCTTCACTGCTCTCTGGCTCCTGCCGGTACTTGCCCTCCTGCAAACCGGCATGGGGGATCACCTCGTCATTGCCAACACTCTCCCCAGCTTGACGCTGATCGTAGTGATTGATTGGGGCATTTTGCGGGGTCCGGATGAAGGCATGATGTGGGGATTCATGGGCGGCCTGTGCCTGGACGTCTTTTCCGGCTGGCCGATCGGCACCAATACTGTTGCCCTGGTTCTGGTGACGAGCG
This sequence comes from uncultured Chloroflexia bacterium, assembly GCA_963731225.1. Classification (GTDB taxonomy): domain Bacteria; phylum Chloroflexota; class UBA5177; order UBA5177; family UBA5177; genus CAVSUG01. The sequence goes on along the minus strand of CAVSUG010000002.1, from coordinate 143,394 downwards.
TCGTGAGTTTGGGAGGCGGCACGTTTATTCGGACCCACGCCTTGCTCCCCCTGGCGGCGGTCTTTGTCGGCACGATTCTCTTCTTTGCGGTTTCGCTTTTTATTCTGGAGAGTAGTCATCAACCGGTGGACTGGATAGCCGCGATGCGAAACGATGTGCTCCCGATTGCGCTGTACAATGCGCTGCTGAACATTCCGGGTTATTGGCTGGTCCGGAAGCTGGAAGCGCGCGTCTACCCCATGCCGAGGGCAAATTGGTGATATGAAACAGTGGCGTAACTTCGACCTCCAGCTCGCCGCCATTCCAATGGGCCTCGTGGCCTTTGGGCTGTTCGTGCTGGTGGCCATTTCACGATGGCCCACGTCGGGAGTCACCATGTCGACGCCGGCGCATCAAGCCGCCTACGCCGTCATTGGATTGGGCCTCATGTTCTTCCTCACCAACTTCGATTACCGGCTCTTACGCAGCTTTGCCATGCCGCTCTTCGTGGCGAATATCGGCATTCTGCTGGTGATACTGGCGCTCGGTCGCTCGACCTACGGGGCCACGCGCTGGATCAACGTGGGAATTCTGCCTTTACAGCCGTCGGAGCCGGCCAAGTTGTTGCTGGTCCTCGTCCTGGCAAGGTTTTTTGCCGACCGAGAAGGACAAATCGGGCGCTTCAGAACCATCCTCACGTCGCTGATCTTCGTGATAATCCCTGTGGGGTTGGTGCTCATCCAACCAGACCTGGGCACCAGCGCGGTATTTCTGGCCATCTGGTTGGGTATCGCCTTGATGGCCGGAATACGGCCGAGACACCTGGCAGTCCTCGGCGCGGCCGTCGCGGTCATCGTTCCCATCGGATGGACGATCGCCGGCCACATCAAATCGTTTCAATATGCGAGGGATCGGCTCACAATCTTTCTCAATCCCGGCAAGGATCCTCTTGGTTCCGGCTATAACGTGATCCATTCACAGATCACTGTGGGATCGGGTGGTCTCCTCGGACACTGGTTCACGACCGGCACTCAGAGTCAGCTCGGGCTGCTACGAGTCGAGGACACGGACTTTATCTTTTCTGTGATCGCCGAACAGATCGGTTTCGCCGGCGTTCTGGTTCTCTTCGGAGTATTGATTGTTCTGTTATTGCGCGTTGCGCGGGTATCGTTTATGTCTGGTGATCTCTATGGGCGGCTGCTGGCAAGTGGGATCCTGTCGATGGTGATGTTTCAGATCTTCGTCAACGTCGGCATGAACATCGGCCTGATGCCGGTCACCGGTATCCCCCTCCCGCTGGTCAGTTACGGCGGCAGTTCACTTATAACCACGCTGGCTTCCTTCGGCATCCTGCAGAGTATCCTGCTGCGACATAAGAAGCTGGTGTTCGCGCCCGGCTAGCTTACGAGCGCCTCAACATTTCCGCCGCGCTCGCCACCATAGCTTCGACCGAGACCAGTCGCATACAGATTGGGTCCCCAAGTGGGCACTCAGCAATGGTTTTGAGCGAATAGCACGGACTGCAGGGAAGATCACGCCGGTGCAACTGCACCGGCGCAGTGGGACGATAGGGGCCGTAGACCTCAGGATCGGTAGGTCCGTAGACCGCGAGCACCGGCCGACCCAGCGCAACGGCGAGATGGAGCGGCCCGCTGTCACCACTGGCCACAAGATCGGCTCGTTGCAATACCGCCGCCAGTTCTGCGAGTGAGGTCTCGCCCACCAGGGAGCGGATCGGCGTCGCCGAACCGGTAATGACCTCATCCGCGATCTTCCGATCACCGGCGGCTCCAACGAGAACTATCCGGGCACCCGTTGCCTGTGCAACCTGAGTGGCGAATCGACTCCAGTTATTCGCGGGCCATCGCTTGGCGGACCCATTGATTGAACCGGCATGGATGACGACGACTTCATCCGCGGCCGCGATTCCGGCGCACCGAAGCTTCTCCTCGATGCTCCTGGACGCCTCGACGGGCACTCGAATAATCGGATGATCGGGAAGCGATGACACCCCCACATGTCGAGCAAGCACGCGTACGTACTCGGCCTCGTGTTTCCGATCGAGGTGCCGTCCGCCTGGCACCGCGTCGGTCAGCAGGTTCGGATAGGCCTCGTGAGCGTAACCGACGGTTCGCCTGGCGCCCGACAAACCCGCGCCAAGACTGCCCATCTGGCCGTATACCGCGATCGCCAGGTCGAATTGGCGGGCACGCAGCCGCCAAAATAACCGCCAGTAGCCTGCCCAGGTTCTGGGATCGGATAGGCCCCGAACGGAACGGAGATGATGAGTCTCCACCGAGACCACGTCGTCCAATGCCGGGGATAGCGCAGCCAGCTCGGCCGCGTAGCGCGAGGTCAGGAGGGTTACCCGCACCCCTGGGAAGGCAGCCTTCAGGCCCTCGGCAAGGGCGAGAGTGAATAACACATCGCCGAGAAGCTCCAGGCGAACGATGAGGATCTGTTCAGGACCGGTACGCGGCGACGCTGCTTCAGGCACCGCCCGGCGCGGGCGATGAAGCGCAAACCCGGTCGCACCGATGCCCAGATATACGATTCGCTGGATAGCCCGACGTACCGCGCTCCGAACCCACTGGCGCGTGTTCAAGCGTTAGCCGCCACCTCGTCCGGGAGAAGCGAAGACGAACGTGATGTCTCCTTCGGCGGCAACCTGTCCGTCGACGCTCGCGACGCCGTGGCCGCGACCGGAACGGCTTCCCAACTTAACGAGCACGACCTCGAGGCGGACGATATCGCCCGGTCTGATCTGGCGCCGGAAGCGAAAGCCATCGAGGCCGGCGAGGAATGGGATGCGGCCCTCAGTTCCCCGCGAGGCCAGTACAGCAATGGCTCCCACTTGCGCCAGTGCCTCAGCCACAAGAACTCCGGGCATGACTGGGTAGGCGGGAAAGTGTCCCGCAAAGAACGGTTCACCAATGGTCACGGCTTTGATTCCTACCGCACGCTTTTCCGCCTCCAGCTCGACGATGCGATCTACCAGAAGGAAAGGCGATCGGTGCGGAATGATTGCCTGGATCTCGTCGATCGTTAGCTCGGTCACGTTGCCTGCCCTACCGCCGAGCGCGGCGCGACTGGAAGGTCGGCCGTCGAACGAACCACCTGAGTCCCCCGGCGCACATCATTGACTGCTTCGGAGAGAAACGCCGTGGAGGTGATGATAGCCCGCTCCCCTCCGGCTTCGATAAACTCCACTGCTGCCTGAACCTTGGGCCCCATGCTCCCTGGAGGGAAATGCCCGGCTTTGTGATAGGCCTTCATCTCCGCCAGCGATACCACCCCGAGCTGCCGTTGTCGGGGTGTCCCGTAGTCGATCGCCACCGCGTCCACTTCGGTGAGGAGCACCAGCACACGGGCGCCAACCAGGGTAGCGAGTCGCTGGGCGGCCAGATCTTTGTCGATCACGGCCTCCACGCCGTGCAACCGGCCGTCTCGTTCGACAACTGGAATCCCACCGCCGCCGGCTGCTATGACCAGGATCCCCTGCTGGAGTAACGCTGCAATTGCCTGCCACTCGACGATCTGGCGGGGAATCGGCGACGGTACCACGCGACGATAGCCACGGCCGGCATCCTCTACCATGTCCCAGCCACGAATCCGCCGAAGTTCGTCGGCTTCCTGACGGCTATAGAAACGGCCAATTGGCTTGGTAGGTCGATGGAAAGCCGGATCATCCTCATCTACCACGACCTGGGTGACGATGCTGCACACCGTGGTCGGATCGCCGGACGGCAAGAGTGAATCGATTTCCTGTTGCAGCATGTAGCCGATCTGACCCTGGGACATCGCTCCGCCGATGTCCAGAGTGAGTGGCGGAACGTCATCTCGCGTCAATTCCGATCGGAGCATGATCTCGCCTACCTGCGGCCCATTCCCGTGCGTCACCACGACGCGATGTCCATCGGCGGCAAGCGCTACCAGACGCTCGCTCATGCGTCGCACGTTGGCCCGCTGTTCCACCAGAGTGCCTCGCTGACCGGAGGGCATGATCGCATTGCCACCAAAGGCAACGACGACGTACTCTTGCATCGTCAATAGATACCTCGCTCGCAGGCCACATTGTATACGCGAGGCCAATCGGGCCGGCAAAATGGCAGTGGTATAATCCGTCGCACGTGACCCCGGCCGCCCACATAAGCGCCCGCTCGCAGAGAGATGGGACGGAGGCGCCGAGAGGGGGGTGGATCATGGTGCGGCATTATCTGAGCCAGAATGACCTGACGCCGGACGAAGTGCGTGAACTGTTCGTGCGGACCGCTGCTCTCAAGCCGGTACGATACTCAACCGAACTGCTCGGACGCACGCTGGTCATGTTTTTCGAGAAATCTTCGACGCGCACCCGGCTCTCCTTTGAAGTTGGAATGACCCAACTGGGCGGCCATGCAATTTACGCCGATCGTGAGTCGTCGCAATTAGCGCGTGGAGAATCGCTGGAAGACACCGCCCGGGTGGTGTCGCGGTACGCCGATCTCATCGTGGCCCGCGTAAACGAACATGCGACCGTCGCGACGCTCGCCGGTTCTGCGAGTATCCCGGTAATCAACGGATTGAGCGATGTCGAGCATCCTTGCCAGTCCCTGGCCGATCTCTTTACGGTACTGGAGCAGAAGGGACGCATCGCCGGCCTGCAGATTGGCTATGTGGGTGATGGAAACAATAACGTCACCCACTCGCTGATGCTCGCGTCGGCGCAGCTCGGAGCGCACATACGCATCGCTTCTCCGGCGTCGCTCCAGCCCGACAGTGCGCATGTCGATCAGGCTCGGAGGTATGCGGAGCGGTCGGGCGGCAGTGTGACCATCGGCGATGACGCTGAAGAGGCAGTACGCGGAGCCGACGTTGTCTACACCGACATCTGGGTGTCGATGGGACGTGAGACGGAGCGGGCATCGCGCCATGAACTGTTGCAACGGTATCAGGTCAACACGGAATTGGTGGCGGGCGCCGCCCCAGACTACATCTTCATGCACTGCCTCCCTGCGCATATCGGGGACGAAGTCACCGGGGACATCGCGTATGGACCTCACTCCGTCATCTTTGATGAGGCGGAGAATCGACTGCATATACAGAAGGCTTTGATGTTGTTCTTGAGTGAAGCGAAGGAGCGTTCGGAGTGAATCGGGATCAGATTGAGCTCTTGCGATGGTTGGTACCCGGCCTGACTGACGTTCCCGCCGCCAGTTCGTATTGGTCAGAGCGATCTCGCCGGGCTCTTGCGATCTCGACTCAGGATCGTGCCGTCTATCCGGTGGTCGATCATACCCGCGGCCACGGCGTATGGCTGTATGACCTGGAAGGTAATGAGTATCTGGACATGACCTCCGGCGTTGCGGTGCGGGCTCTTGGCATCCGGTTCGCCGGCATCGAAGAATTGGAGGCTCGGCTCGCCGGAATCGTGGAGGAATTGCCAGGGCACGACTTCGACAGTGTCCCGACGATCTTGCTGGCGGAGCGCCTGGCGGCCACCGCACCGGGCGATTTCCAGAAGCAGGTTTTTTTCACCACCAGTGGCGCGCGAGCAGTCGAATCCGCCGTCAAGGCCGCCATGGACCAGACCGGCCGGCAGCGCTTTGTGGCATTCCGTCCGGCGTTCCACGGACGTACCGGCTACGCCCTGGCGCTCACCGCCAGCAAGGCTATCCATAAAGTCGGCTATCCGCAAGGGCTCGATGTGATTCGGACGCCATATGCCTACCCGTATCGCTGCCCGGTCGGAAGCGATCCCGAAGCGTGCGCAACGTACTCGTTGAGCATGCTTCGGGACGCGATCCTCGATGAGGGGACGGACATCGCCGGCATCGTGGTCGAATCGCTGTCGGGCGAGGGCGGCATTATCGTGCCTCCGCCGGCGTTTCTGCGTGGATTGCGCCAAATCGCCGACGAATTCGGTGCCGTTCTGATTGCCGACGAAGTACAGGCCGGCCTGGGACGCACCGGGCGCTGGTGGGCAATTGAGCACGCCGGCGTCGAGCCCGACATGATCTGTACCGCCAAATCACTGGGCGGCGGCTACCCGCTGGGAGCGGTGATCGCGCGCGCGCCGATGTTCGACCGCGCCTCTCGTCATTCGGAGACATTCTCCGCCGAGCCGCGTCAGGCCCTGCTTTCGCTGTTCATTCTCCGTGCCATTGAAGAGCGAGGCCTGATCGCCAACGCCGCGATCGTCGGCGAAGCGATGCTGAAACGTCTGCGCGAAACCATTGGCTGTCTCGAACAGGTAGGCGACATTCGTGGACTCGGCTTCATGCAAGGGGTGGAGTTTGTGGAAGATGCCCGTACCAAACGACCGGCGATCGAGCTGCGCGATCGAATCGTTAAGAATTGCGTGTTGAAGCAGAAACTCTGGATTCTCGGAGCCGGACGAAGTAGTATCCGATTCTTACCGGCGCTCGTGACCACGGAAGAGGAAGCGCTGGAGGCCGTCACGCGGTTTGGCCGGGCCGTCGAAGAAGAGATCGAGGCTATTACCGGCGTGAAGAGGGCGGTAACGGTTCGAGGCTAGAGGCCGATCTCGCCTGACGGGATGTCCATCGGCTCGATGCGATCGATCCACACTGTGCCGCGGCCGCGGTGCCGTACTGGGAAACCTACGCCTGGCACGTATCCTGCACTTTTCCCAGCGTCACCCGGACCGTATTGATAGTGAACCCGGGGCGACGGTAGAAGGGGACATCGATGATCGACATCACGGCGGAAGCCTGGTTGCAAAGACTGAAGGCGGCCTACGAGGCTGGTTATTACAAGACCGAGACCGACCGGAAACGGCAGACTACGTTTCCCTGGCAGAACAAGACATGCAAAGATTGCCCGTTCTGGCTCAACAGCACCTGTCAGGTGTTCGCCGAATACCGCAGCTCGATCGCCCATACCTGTTCGTATTTCGACGCCGGCAACCATGCATCGGCTCAGGACATCATTCGTACGCGTCAATGGCAGGGTTTCGACCGCTGGTGGCAGTGGTTCAATGGCCACGGCGCCGCCTGTTAGGGATTGTCTCGCGCCATTGAGCCCCCGCGGATTTGACGATATACTTCCGTAGTGCCCACTGAGAACGTCAGTGGGCACTAGTGTGTCTGTCGGCCGTATATCGAAATGTCGGAGAGAGCTCGACGGCTCGACTCTGGCATCGTATCGCATCGAGGTTTCCATGCTTAGACTGCTGCCCGTTTTCGTCGCGCTCGTAGCTTTGAATGTCTCCTTCACAATTCACCCGGTGCAGGCAGCGCCCACGCCGGCCAAGCAGCATCTGGTGAGGTTAATGATCCGGTTCGCCGGCCCTCCCGAAGCTGCCGATCCCAACCTCAAAACACGTGATAGCTGGACCCGGGGCCACTTGCGGGTGGATCCATACCTGGCCACCGCGAAGTCGTACAGCAGCCAGTTAGTTCGGTTCCAACAGGCCGAACTAGCCTACGTTCGATCGAAGGGCGTCTCTATCCAGCCGGTTCGCGAATTCCATCTGCTGTTTGATGGCTTCGCCGCCATGGTGCCGCAGTCCGAGGAGAACAAGCTTCGCGGGTTAACCAATGTGGCGTCCGTGATGCCCGACCGCATGAATGTGCTCATGGACGACCACAGCCTGAGACTGATCCACGCTCAACAGGCGTGGGCCCAGTTGGGCGGATCGATAGACGCCGGCAAGAGCCTGTACATCGCCACCGTCGATACCGGAATACAGACCAACAATCCCTGCTTCAGTGACAAAGGGATGCCGGCCCCGTCGATCGGTCGACGAGCGGACAATAACGGCGACTACGCGCTTACCAACAACAAGGTGGTCGTCGCCCGCGCCTTCGGCTCCCATCCCGGAACGCAATACAACGCCCAGGATGTCGAGGGTCACGGCACGTTCGTCGCCGCTATCGAAGCGTGCGACTACAACACTGCCACCCCTCTGGGCACGACCATCAGTGGGGTCGCTCCGGCAGCCTACCTGATGAATTATGATGTGTATCCAAAAGGCGACGATCAGCGCGGCCCCGAAGACTCCGCTATTGCCGCCTTTGAAGCAGCGTTACAAGACGGCGCCGACGTGGTCAATTTCAGCTCTGGGTTCCCGACCGGCGCCGGCGACGAGCGCGAGGATCCCGAAGTCGCAGCCATCAACACCGAAGCGCAGGCCGGTTTGGTCATGGTCATCTCGGCGGGAAACGCCGGTCCCTCACCAATGACGATTTCCTCGCCCAGCACGGCCGATAGCGCGATCTCGGTCGGGGCCTCCACCAACGACCAGAACGTGTCCGAGAGCGTGAGCGTTACCGGGCCGGGCACGGTGCCTGCCTCCCTTACTCATCTACGGGCGGTTCAGGGAGATCATCCGTTCACCAACACCGTCGGTCCGGCCCCCATCGTGCCCGCTGGATACGGTCGTATACCTGGAGACCCAAGCACGCATCAAGCCAATGACTTCGCCGGTCTCGATCTCCAGGGCAAGATCGCTCTGATTGAACGAGGCGATGGCGAACCATTCGAGAACAAGATCAACAATGCGGCGCACGCCGGCGCCATCGGCGTGGTCGTCTGGGACAATCAAAACGAAGTGGATTATCCAGTAATGGAGGAGCAATCGGCGACCTTACCGGCAATGTTAATCAGTCAGACTGATGGCCAGGCGTTGCTGAACTGGCTCAAGCTTCATCCTGACGCCACGCTGGTGATGGATCCGAAGAAGACGCTTAAACCGGAAACCGCTGACGTCCTGAGCGACTTCAGCTCGCGCGGCTATGGGCCGGATTACCGGATCAAGCCCGATCTGGTTGCACCGGGACAGGACATATACTCGGCCGCGCAGTCCACCACTCCGCTCGGCGATCTGTACGATAGCAGCGGGTTCACCGCCGCGGACGGAACCAGCTTCTCCGCGCCGCACGTTTCTGGGGCCGTCGCTCTCCTGCTTCAGCAGCACCCCACCTGGACACCGACCCAGGTGAAGGCGGTTCTGATGGAAACCGCGTCGATCGATTCCCTGACCGATCCGTCCAATCCGACCCCCTCGGTCATGGACGTCGGCGCCGGTCTGCTCGATCTCCAGTCGGCGCTCGCGGCCAACGCCTACATTACACCGTTCTCCGCCAGCGTTGGTCAGGCGAACGTCGGATATGGAGCTCAATCGCAGAGTGTGACCTTGACGCTTCACGACGCCGGCAGCGGTTCCGGAACCTGGAACGCAACCGTGGATCAGCTCCACCCGGTCGACGGCTTAACAGTATCGGTTCCCCCAACCGTGTCGCTGACAGCGGGCGGCCAGGTCGACCTTGCATTGCATCTAGCCGAAGCCGGCACCACCAAGCCGGGTGACTACGACGGCTACGTAATGCTTACTCGCGGCGACCAGACGCTCCACGTACCGTATTTCGTTCACGTGGCCAGCGAGGCGGTGGCGTCAGGAAGCGTCTTACTCGTCGACGCGTCCACGTCCGATTTCCAGCCCGCGCCGCCGACCGCTCCGATCCAGCATATGGACGTCAGTCATTATTACGAGGCGGCGCTGCAGTCACTGGGCAAACAGTACACCTACTGGAATAATGCCGTACAGGGCTCCCCATCGCTTGCCGACATGAAGCGAGCCTCGGCGGTGATCTACTTCACCGGCGCCAACCTGAACTTCTTCGCCAAACAAAACTCCGATCCTGAAGCGTTGCTTGGTCCCTTGAATACCATTGACCTCAGCAGCCTCCACTCCTATTTAGATGGCGGTGGCCGGGTCTTCATCTCCGGAATGGGAGCCGCACTCAGTGACGATGCCTGGGATGCGTTTGTCCTGGGAGCGCAGCAGGGCGGCCTGAGCGAGTACGACAACACCACCAACGACAAGACCTCTACGGGCGGGAAATCGCCGCCCAGTCCGAGTGCCGTGGTCGACAAGCGTCAGTTCGGTCGGGAAAATCGATACCTCTTTGCCGGTCTGAAGGCGATCGACTTCAGCACCAAGGGGGACGGCGCCGCCGACAACGTGGCGGTCAACAATACCGCTGTAGGCTCGCTGGTGGGCGTCACCGATCTAGATCCGTTCACCGCGAACGACTCGTTCTACGGCACCTCCTATGGAGAAGCGGCGCTGCGAACGACTGACGTGGCCCACGACGATGGCAGTGGCGATGTAGCGGTCGTCAACAGCGACGAACCTTCGCTCAAACACACGGCGAAGTTGAAGGGCAGGTCCGTACTCTTCTCCTTTGGTTTCGAAGGCATCAATGACAACACCGGCTATGCCACTCGCGAGCAAGTCCTGCGCCGGATCTTCCAGTGGTTCGGTGATACGCCGACGGCTCAGGTGATACATACCTCGTACGCCGCCCACCGCAGTGTGAACCTCCGCGCAACGCTAAAGTCCGGTGCCGGAGTGAAGGCGGTACAGTACGCCTGGGAAGTCGGCACCCAACTATTGAAGGCCACGCCGGCTCCGACGACGTTTACCTTTCCTCATGCTGGGAATTTCCGCGTGCGCGTGCAGATCACGGACAGTTTGGGACATCAGGCGGTCAGCCCCTGGACAGTGGTGAAGGTCACCTAGCAAGACACTGAACCCGATGTAGGCGATTCACTCCCTCGAGGGAGTGAATCGCCTACACCGCAATTTGCATCTCGGGCTCCCCCGGTCGCTGCGATCGAGCATGATGCGCTGCGGCGTCGACAAAAGCAGCAAACAGCCCGAGATATTCCGGTGCGGTCGTATTCCACATCGCTTCCGGGTGGCACTGCACTCCAACGATGAACTGCCGATCAGTGGCCTCGATCCCTTCGATCACGCCGTCCTCCGACAGGGCCGTGACCACGAAACCCGGTGGAACGTCACGGACCGCCTGGTGGTGGAAACTGTTGACCTGAGAACTCGCGCAACCCAGCGCGCGGCCGAGGCGGCTGTTGCATTCCACGTCGATGCGATGAGAGAGAAAGTCACGTCCAAACTCGCGGACTTCGTGGGCCACTTCCGAGGTTCGTTCGCTGGGCAGATCTTGAAACAACGATCCACCGGCGGCGACCGCGAGCACCTGAATGCCGCGACAGATACCCAGAACGGGTAGGTCGTCCTCCACCGCCCAGGCGGCGAGCGTGATCTCGAGCTCATCACGCATCGGATCAACCTCACCCAACATCGCGTGTCGCTCCTGATGGTAACGGTCGGGAGAGACATCGATTCCGCCTGGCAATAACAGTCCGTCGAGGGCACTGTAGATGGCACGCATGCCATCCGGATCGAGCCCAATGGGGATCAGGAGCGGCGCCCCACCGGTGTGTTGAATGGCATCGACGTACGCCTGCACTACTGACGATCGTTCCAGCGTGCCCGGCACGGTATGACAGGTGATGCCGATGATTGGCTTGGTCACAGCCCCTCCAGATCGAGGTTTCTGTTCCATGCTACACCGCGCAGGCGATGGCATCGTGGTAGGATGAGGCGCTCAAAATTGGACTCAGATAGCCTGGATGGATCCGCTCACAATAGATCAGAACTCCGTCTCAATCGACGACGTCGTGGGGGTCGCCAGGCTCGGCTACGAAGTAGTTCTTGGCCCGAAGGCGAAGTTCGCCATGGATGCGTCCCGTGCCGTGGTGGATCGAATCACTACCGAGCAGCGCGTTGTCTACGGCGTGACCACTGGTTTCGGGAAGCTCGCCGACAGAACGATCGAGCCCGGCGCGCTGGATGAACTTCAACGTAATCTCATTCACAGCCATTCGGTAGGTGTTGGACCGTCACTGCCCCCGGACGTAGTTCGAGCAATGATGCTCTTGCGCGTGATCTCGCTGGCCAGAGGCTACTCCGGTATCCGAGTCTCCACCGTTCAGACCCTGGTCGACATGCTCAACGCCGGCGTCGTTCCCGTCATTCCCTCCAGGGGATCGGTCGGCGCCAGCGGCGATCTGGCTCCGCTAGCGCATCTTGCTCTGGTCCTGATTGGAGAGGGGACGGCGATCTTAAACGGGGAGACGATGCCAGGTGCCGAAGCGATGGCGCGGTGCGGCATTCGCCCGGTCAGTCTGCGTGCCAAAGAGGGACTGGCACTGATCAATGGCACCCAGTTGATGAATGCCCTCGGCCTGCTCCTGATCGCCGATGCCGAAAACCTCCTCGACGTCGCCGACATCGCCGGGGCGCTCTCACTGGAAGCAGTCCGAGGTACCAATCGGGCCTTCGATGCGAGGGTGCAACAACTACGGCCGCATGCCGGCCAGATACTTTCGGCGGCGCGTCTGCGTGAACTGACCAGCGGCAGCGAAATCATGGCGTCCCACCGACACGACTCCCATCGCGTTCAAGACCCGTACTCGTTGCGCTGCATGCCTCAGGTGCATGGGGCGTCCCGCGATGCGCTGGGATACGTCCGCCACGTCATCGACATTGAACTCAACTCAGTCACGGACAATCCTCTGGTCTTCTCGGAGGGGGAAGAGGTCATCTCATCCGGGAATTTCCATGGACAACCGCTCGCCATTGCGCTCGACCTGGCGGCCATCGCGCTCGCCGAGCTAGGCAGCATTTCGGAGCGTCGGATCGAGGTAATGCTGGACCCCAATTTCAGCGAATTGCCCCCGTTTCTCACGCTACAGAGCGGTGTCGATTCGGGATATATGGTTTCGCAGTACACGGCGGCAGCCCTGGTCTCGGAGAACAAGATCCTGGCGCATCCCGCCAGTGTGGATTCGATCCCGACGTCGGCGAATCAGGAAGACCATGTCAGCATGGGCGTTACGGCCGGCCTCAAAGCCGTCGACGTACTCCGGAATGTACAGACCGTTCTCGCCATTGAGTTGTTATGCGCGGCTGAGGGTATCGACTACCGACGGCCCCTTCGCTCCACGACCGCGCTCGAAGCCGTACACGCCCTCATCCGCTCGGAGGTGCCTCACCTTGACACCGATCGCGTTCTCTTCCCCGAAATCGAGCGAGTCACGGCGATGATTCGGAGTGGACGGGTGAGGCAAGCGGCGCAGGGAGCGATGGTTGTCTGACGAGCCGAATGCGCCCGTGGGCGGCGAACAGGCGGTTCGGCGAACGCCCTGGGGCCTCCTGGGAGCGATCGGCGGATTCGTACTGGCCTACGCTGTGGCCGAACTGGCCGGAACGCCGTACTTTCTGCTGGCTGCGGGCTTGCAAAAGCGCGACAACCTTGCGTTCGAAATATTTGGGTACCAGTTCCTCACGCTGGGGGTCGTGGTGGCGGCGGTGGCGCTTCTCTTCTACCGGCATCGCGGTGGCCTGGAGACGCTCGGATTCCGCTTCCCGGGCTGGCTCACTCTGCTCAAAGCTGCCGCTTCGGTCCCTGTACTTCTCCTGGCGATCGCGGGTTTTATTGCCCTCTTCAACTTCGTATTGCCGGGTTTCCATATTGAGGGTAACTCCCAGGATGTTCTGAATCCGCATAGCGAACATGTGGGCCTGGGCGAGGAGCTGATCACGCTGATATGGGTTGCGATCGAGGTTCCGCTGACCGAGGAAACCCTATTTCGGGGCATCATGTACCAGGGAATGCGCCAGTTTTTCTGCCGCTGGCTACCGGAGCGAGGCGCCATCGCCGCTGGCGCGGTACTGAGCGGACTCATTTTTGGAGCGGCGCATCTGGAGCCCCACACCCTTCCGATCCTTGTTCTGCTGGGAATCTGGCTGGCACTGGTATTTCAGTACGGAAGGAGCGTGTTCGCGTCGGCGGTGGTCCACGGACTGATCAATGCGCTGGCGATAATCAGCACGCTCCAGAACTGATGAGAGTACATCTGGTAAGCTCACATTCAGACTGCCCATGACGAGCACCACACCTCCACATGAATAGCTGGCAGCACGCGGTACTTCGCGGCAGCCGAATTTTGCTGCTGGTCGCTACTGTCGTCACGACTGTGCTGATTAGCAGCCGGCAACAGGCAGTTGCGGACGATTCAACGTCCACGCCCACCGCCATCCCCACCGCGGTGGCTACCTCGACCCCAATTGCGACCGATACGCCGGTCCCGGTCGCCACCAGATTGCCGACGGTCAAGCAGGAGAAATCGACTCCGATCGCGACCAGTGCGCCCTTCGTAGCATCGACTCCAGAACCCAGCGTGACGCCCACGTTCACGGCGCTACCGGAGGCTACCAAAGTGCCTACCGCCTTGCCGACAGTCCCACCGCTGCTGGCGCCCACCGCCTCCAACTCTGGATCCGCCGTCTGGCCATCCCCCGCCCAACTGGAACAGGATGCTCGCCTGCGTTGGGGAGCACGAGTGCCTTCGACCGTCCGCCGATGGGCCTTCCTGATCGTGCCGGCGGCACGTGAGTATAATCTCGATCCGAACCTGGTGGCAGCGGTCATGACGATGGAATCGAACGGCGACCCGTTGGCCTTGAGTCCCGCCGATGCGCGCGGGCTGATGCAGGTGCTTCACGGTCCCTGGGATCCCAGAACGAACGTCTTCCTCGGCGTGTCGATGCTCGCTCATCTCTACGCCGAGTTTGGCGACTGGACACTGGCGCTGGCAGCATACAACGCCGGCGAGGGGGCGGTGCAAGAGTACGGCGGAGTTCCGCCCTACCGGGAGACGCGTGACTACGTGATCGTCGTGCGGTATCTGTGGGACCTGTATAGCCACCATAAGCTGACCGCGTCTCGGCGGTCGCTGTTCAGGAGCACGCTGAAAGACCTGACGCATTTCAAGGGGCAAAGCAAAAAGGTCGCGCCATTGGCCCGGATAGCTCATCTGCCGGTAGTGCCGAGCGACCCGTGCGGACTGACGGCCTGCCAGGCGGCGGTAGCGCCATCGCCGGCCTCCGATGTGCTCGACCCTTTCTGGCCGGATAGTACCACGCCGGATCCGTTGCAACGGGTCGATCCATTCCCCGCCGGCGGACAGTAAGCCAGGATCTAGTCCGCGTATACCCCGGTGGCCTGTGTGCTCCCATCAGGCAGGGGCGATTGTTCGGCCCAGGCCAGAGCATCCTCAATCACCGCGGCTATTTTCTCGTCCAGACGTTGTCGTTCCTTGTCGTCGAAGAGCCCATGCGATTGTAAGTAGCGCAAGAGCAACTCAATTGGGTCCCGTGCTTCCCAATGCGCCTGCATTTCCCTGGGCACGTAGAAGGCATCGTCATGTTCGGCATGGCCCCGCATCCTGAACGTCTTGACCTCGATCAGCGTCGGGCCGTCGCCCCGGCGAGCCCGATTAACGGCATCGCGGGTGTGTCCGAACACGGCGATGACGTCATTCCCGTCTGTGGCCACGCCCGGGATGCCATAGGCGACCGCGCGATCCACGAAAGACCGAATGGCGACATGCTGGTTGCTCGGGGTGGAGTAGGCGAACCCGTTGTCTTCGACGATAAGCACCAGCGGCAGGCGAAGGGCGGCGGCGAAATTCAAGCCTTCATGAAAGTCACCGGTATTGGTGCCGCCATCACCGATGTAGGCCAGCGCCACCCGATTCTCACCCCGCTGCTTGCTGGCCAGACCGATGCCGGCACAGAGGGGAATGGTCGCGCCGAGCATGCTGATGGGTGCGAGGACGCCATGCGAGAGATCACCAAAGTGCAGGTTCCCGTCCCGTCCCGCGGTTGGACCTCCCACTCGACCGAGCCACTGCGCAAAGATGCGACGCGGCTCGACACCGCGAGTGAAGGTGGCCCCGAGGTCGCGGATGAGCGGCGCGACAAAGTCGTCCGGGCCGAGGGCATAAGCGCTGGCGACTGCCGTTCCTTCCTGTCCGCGGCTGGAATAGACGGCGCCCTGCAGCCGTCCTTGGAGGTAGAGAGTACGGACCCGATCTTCGACCGACCGCGTGAGCTGCATGAAGTAGTAGAGCGTATACAGATCGCGCACGGTGAGCCCTGCCACCTCGTGTGGCGCCGATGGTGCCGGCACGACTTCAGCCGAAGACATGAATCGCTCCAATCAAATTTGCGATGAGGAGGACTGCGACTGCCAGCATGACCAGCAGAGACAGTGTGAACACCAGTTCCCTACCGATTGGTTGTGGTTCGATGATGACCTCCCGCGTCCCTCAGTGTAGGAACGATTCGCCGGTCGGAACCAGCGCGAACGTCTGATCGGTGCGGCACTCGGTCTGTTGGACATTCGGATCGCGCGAGCTCGTCCCGGTACATCCTTGCCAGGGGATTGAGGAAAGAGGGAGGGAGGTGATAGACTAATGAGCAAGAGGGCGGCACGAGGAGTGCCGGTCTTTTTGTCTGGGCACCTTTGCAACTGAAGAGAGAGATTCCAAAGAGTTAATGGAGCGAACTCGAGAGACGATCCCTTTCGGGGGATATGATGGAGAGTTTGATCCTGGCTCAGGACAAACGCTGGCGGCGTACCTAAGACATGCAAGTCGAACGGGGCTCACCGCTTCGGCGGGGAGTCGAGTGGCGGACGGGTGAGTAACGCGTAGGAACCTGTCGTGAAGTGGGGGATAACGCTGGGAAACCGGCGCTAATACCGCATAGCATCAGCGATGATGAAAGCCGAAAGGCGCTTGATGAGGGGCCTGCGTCCGATTAGCTGGTTGGTGGGGTAACGGCCTACCAAGGCATCGATCGGTAGCTGGTCTGAGAGGATGGTCAGCCACACTGGGACTGAGACACGGCCCAGACTCCTACGGGAGGCAGCAGTTAGGAAATTTTTCCAATGGGGGAAACCCTGAGAGAGTAACGCCGCGTGGAGGATGACGGCCTTCGGGTTGTAAACTCCTTTTCTGGGGGACGAGTAGAAGACGGTACCCCAGGAAGAAGCCTCGGCTAACTACGTGCCAGCAGCCGCGGTAATACGTAGGAGGCGAGCGTTGTCCGGAATTACTGGGCGTAAAGAGCGCGTAGGCGGCGTGGTACGACCGGTGTGAAAGCCCCCGGCTCAACTGGGGAGGGTCATCGGTAACGGTCATGCTGTGAGTGCAGGAGAGGGAAGTAGAACTCCGGGAGTAGCGGTGAAATGCGTAGAGACCCGGAGGAATACCGGTGGCGAAGGCGGCTTCCTGGCCTGTAACTGACGCTGTGGCGCGAAAGCTAGGGGAGCAAACGGGATTAGATACCCCGGTAGTCCTAGCCGTAAACGATGGACACTAGGTGTGCGCGGTATCGACCCCGCGCGTGCCGGAGCTAACGCAGTAAGTGTCCCGCCTGGGGAGTACGGCCGCAAGGCTAAAACTCAAAGGAATTGACGGGGACCCGCACAAGCAGCGGAGTGTGTGGTTTAATTCGACGCAACGCGCAGAACCTTACCTGGGCTTGACATGCACCGGACACAGCTGGAGACAGCTGCTCCCGAAAGGGTCGGTGCACAGGTGCTGCATGGCTGTCGTCAGCTCGTGTCGTGAGATGTTGGGTTAAGTCCCGCAACGAGCGCAACCCCTACTGCCAGTTAGGATGTCTGGCGGGACTGCCGGGAGAAACCCGGAGGAAGGCGGGGATGACGTCAAGTCAGCACGGCCCTTACGTCCAGGGCTACACACACGCTACAATGGCCGCGACAATGCGCAGCGAAGGGGCGACCTGGAGCGAATCGCAGCAAACGCGGTCTCAGTTCGGATTGCAGGCTGCAACTCGCCTGCATGAAGTCGGAGTTGCTAGTAACCGCCGGTCAGCATACGGCGGTGAATATGTTCCCGGGTCTTGTACACACCGCCCGTCACACCATGGAAGTGTGGAACACCTGAAGCCGGTGGGCCAACCCGCAAGGGAGGTAGCTGTCGAAGGTGGGCCAGATGACTGGGGTGAAGTCGTAACAAGGTAGCCGTACCGGAAGGTGCGGCTGGATCACCTCCTTTCTAGGGATAGGACCGGTGGTCGGGGACGCAACCGTCAGCAACACGCCCTCACGCGCGTGGACGGTGGCACCCCGGTCATGGGGTCCAGGTCGATCGATCAGGGAACTGATCGACAACAGATCAAGCTGAACTCCTTTGGAATCTCTCTCTTCGGATTGCACCCCGGGGGCATTAGCTCAGGTGGTTAGAGCGCAGTCCTGATAAGACTGAGGCCCCTGGTTCGAGTCCAGGATGCCCCACCACCAGCGGGGATGTAGCTCACTTGGTAGAGCGCCTGCTTTGCACGCAGGAGGTACGGGGTTCGAATCCCCGCATCTCCACATGGCGTGGATGTGCGGGGCACGCGTATACCGCGGAAGGTCTGGTTGCATACTCTGTCAACCGGTCGGGGACTGGTACACGGTAAACCGAGGCTTTGCGCTGCGCTCGCCTGACGGACATCTCGGGTCAGGATCGCAACGTGTTCCTCGCTGGCATCGGCGAGGATCGACGCGGCGGCTAAGTGCAGCGCGTCGAGTGTTCGGACTGGAAAGTCGAGAACAATCTCGCGGGCCCGGAGTACAGTGTCATGGGTGAGCGGCAACACGCCGAGCGGACCATTGTCGGCGGTATGCCTGAGGTATGCGGCCAGACAGTCGGCCATGCCCGTCTCGTCGATGCGGCCTTCTCT
>CAVSUG010000002.1:0-120000 GCA_963731225.1 uncultured Chloroflexia bacterium | reverse complement strand
TTCAGGAGCAGCGCACCCAGCGTAAAGATGAACTGCTCGATCAGCTTCAGCCCGGACAGGTACGGCGTGGCGTCGTCAGCAACTTGACCAGTTTCGGCGCTTTCGTCGACCTCGGCGGCGCCGATGGACTCGTCCATGTCTCGGAGCTTTCTTACAACCGCGTTAATCATCCCGGCGAGATTCTGCATGTCGGTCAGGAAGTGGATGTCGCCGTCCTCACCGTGGATCGAGACACCAAGAAGATCGCTCTGAGTCTCAAAAGAGCACTTCCCGATCCCTGGACGACCGTCGAGGAAAAATATCGAGTCGGACAGGTGGTTCCTGCTGACGATCACCAAGCTGGCAAAATTCGGCGCCTTCGCCAAGGTGGAAGAGGGGCTCGAGGGTCTCATTCATCTGAGCGAATTGACCGACCTGCCGGTCCAGGATGCATCCCAGGTGGTGCGGGAAGGCCAGCACGTCGACGTGAAAATCATTCACATCAACAGCCAGCGGCGACGTCTCGGCCTGAGCGTGCGCCAGGCAATCGAATCCGGACAACGGTTCCAATCGTATGGCGAACCGGATGAAAACACTCCGTTTGCCGATCAGGATTTTGGCGACTACGCCGTGGATACTCCCGACCTACGACGACCCAGTCTCATACTCTCCCCAGACCACCTCCCCCGAATTGATCGTCGACACCGATGCCGCCGGCGAACCGGACATCGAGCCGGAGCCTGCAGCATCGACTACGTCGGTCGAACCAGCTGCCCTTTCTCCGGAGGACGCATCTCCCGCGTTACCAGAGGCCATAGACTCCACCGATGAAGACAAGGACGAGCCCGAGGTCGCTTCCGGGTAGCCACGCGCAGTGGTTCCGGAGTAAGATACGTCTCCAGAGCCCGTCCCCCTCTTCCTCGGCGGTTACTCCATCTCGCAACACCGCGCAATCATCTGAACGGATAATCAAACATGCAAAATAGCGGCAGTTTTGATCGATTCACGGAGCGCGCGCGCAAAGTCCTGACACTCGCCCAGGAAGAAGCGCAGCGCTTCAATCATAACTACATCGGTACCGAGCATCTGCTCCTCGGACTCGTCCGCGAGGGCGAGGGCGTCGCCGCCAAAGTCCTCTCCAACCTCGGCATCGAGTTGACAAAGGTACGAAGTGCCGTTGAATTCATCATCGGTCGCGGCGAACGGCAGGTCATGGGCGACATCGGCCTTACTCCACGTGCCAAGAAGGTGATCGAACTCGCCGTCGACGAAGCTCGCCGTCTCGGCCATCACTATATCGGCACCGAGCACCTACTGCTCGGGCTCATCCGCGAGGGCGAAGGCATCGCCGCCGGCGTGCTGGAAAGCCTCGGCGTCAACCTGGAAAAGGTGCGCTCCGAAGTCATCAAGGTCCTCACCCAGACCGGACCAACGCCGCACCATCGTGGCGAGCGCCGTTCCAGCAAGACGCCGACTATCGATCAACTTGGCATCGATCTGACGGCGCAGGCTCGCAGTCGGCCAGCTCGATCCGATCGTCGGACGTGATGATGAGATCGAGCGCGTGCTGCAGGTGCTCTCGCGTCGACGCAAGAACAATCCGGCACTGATTGGCGAGCCCGGCGTCGGCAAGACGGCGATCGTCGAGGGTCTGGCGCAACGCATCATCAGCGGCGAAGTGCCGGAGAACCTGCTCGGCAAACGCCTACTTACCCTCGACATTGGCTCGCTGGTCGCGGGCACCAAATACCGCGGCGAGTTCGAGGAGCGACTGAAGAAGATCATCGAAGAGATTCGCTCCTCCGGTGACTGCATTCTCTTCATCGATGAACTGCACACGATCGTCGGCGCAGGCGCAGCCGAAGGCGCCGTCGATGCTGCCAACATTCTGAAGCCCGCTCTTTCTCGGGGAGAAATTCAGACCATCGGCGCGACCACGCTCGACGAATATCGCAAATACATCGAACGCGACGCTGCCCTGGAGCGCCGCTTCCAGCCGATAACGGTACGCGAATCGACGGTCGAGGAGTCGATCGAAATTCTTGGCTGGTCTGCGCGAGCGCTTCGAGGAGCACCATCGTTTGAAAATCACTGATCCTGCGCTGAAAGCTGCCGCGGAAATGGCCGAGCGCTACATCACCGATCGCTTCATGCCAGACAAGGCGATTGACTTGATCGATGAAGCGTCATCACGGGTCCGGCATGCGTCGGGCGGTGGCGCCCCAGAACCTGAAAGATGCGATGAAGGAACTGGAGAACATCCAGGAAGAGAAGGATGGCGCCATTCAGCATCAGAAATATGAGCTGGCGGCTCAATTGCGCGATCAGGAACAGAAGCTGCGCGATCGCATCAGCGACCTCGAGCACGGCTGGCACAGCCAGCAAACCAGCGAACAACTCGAGGTTACGGAAGACGATATCGCCCAGGTAGTGGCGATGTGGACCGGGATTCCGGTCATGCGGATCGCATCAGGAGGAGTCCGCTCGTCTCCTCGAAATGGAAGGCGCACTGCACAACCGCGTAATCGGCCAGGACGAGCCAATCTCCACCATCGCGAGCGCCGTGCGTCGCGCGCGCACCGGACTCAAAGATCCGCGTCGACCTATCGGTAGCTTCATCTTCCTGGGTCCGACCGGCGTGGGCAAGACCGAACTGGCAAAGGCCCTCGCCGAGTTCATGTTCGGCAGCGAGGAAGCGCTGATCAAGATCGACATGTCCGAGTTCATGGAGCGTCATTCGGTGGCTCGACTGGTAGGCGCCCCGCCAGGATATGTCGGGTACGAAGACGGCGGACAGCTGACCGAGGCAGTCCGACGGAAATCGTACTCGGTCATCCTTCTCGACGAGATCGAGAAGGCGCATCCCGAGGTGTTCAACATCCTTCTGCAGATCCTCGAGGACGGGCGGCTGACCGATGCCAAAGGCCGTGCCGTTGACTTCCGCAATACGATCATCATCATGACATCCAACGTCGGCGCCAGTTTGCTGAACAATGAGGCACGTCTCGGGTTCAAGCTCCGGCGCACCTCTGAAGACCAGGAAGTTGAGTTGCGGCACCAGCACGATGAAATGATCCGCAAGATCATGAACGAACTCAAGAGCACGTTCAAGCCCGAATTCCTCAATCGGATTGACGCCACGATCGTATTCAAGGCACTCACCCAGCCGGAGGTCCATCAGATTTGCGATCTGCTGATGTCCCGCATCAAATCGCAGCTCGTCGAACAACAGATCGAACTCGATATGACGCCAGCGGCAAAAGATCTGCTGGTTGAGAAAGGCTTCGATCCAGCGTTCGGCGCTCGTCCCCTGCGACGAACGATCCAGAACTTGATTGAGGATCCTCTGGCCGAAGGAATGCTGCAAGGGCGCTTCTTCGCCGGATGCAAGATCATGGTTGAACGGCGGGAAGACAGTATTGCGCTGACGACGGAGGATGTTGCAACACCAGAGCTAAGTGTCGCCGAAGCGGAAGGGTAATGCCGAAGACGCACACCAAGTTCGTCTGCCAGCAATGTGGCGGACAGTATCCCACCGGGTATGGCCGCTGCCCTGGCTGCGGCGCGTGGCATTCGCTGGTCGAAACGATCGACCGCCCGACCGAATCTCGAAATGGCTTTCCGCGAGCAGTATCGTCGTCTGGTGCCCAGCCCGTTCCGCTGGCCGACGTCGAAAGTGTGGCCTACCGTCGTCTGCAGATTCCGCTAGGAGAATTCAATCGAGTCCTCGGTGGAGGGATAGTTCCGGGCTCATTGGTGCTTCTTGGCGGCGACCCGGGAATCGGGAAATCGACGCTGCTGCTTCAGGTGAGTAATCTCACCGCCGATCACTGCGGGCCGGTACTGTATGCGACTGGGGAGGAGTCGATCGAGCAGGTGAAGCTGCGTGCCGACCGTCTGGGAACGATCTCACCGAGGCTCTCCATCCTGGCCGAGACCGATGTCGATGCTATTTGCGCCCATGCCGAGCACATGCGACCGGCGTTACTGGTGGTCGATTCAATCCAGACCATGCAGACGAGCGAGCTCGACTCGGCTCCGGGCAGTGTGGGCCAGGTACGTGAGGCAACGGCTCGCCTGACCCGCATGGCCAAGCTGGAAGGCATCGGTACGTTTCTAGTTGGTCACGTCACCAAAGAAGGCAATCTGGCCGGCCCCAAGGTCCTCGAGCACATCGTCGACACCGTGCTGTACCTCGAAGGTGATGCATTTCATGCCTATAGACTCCTGAGGACCGCAAAGAATCGATTTGGCGCCACCCATGAGATTGGCGTGTTCGATATGAAAGATAGTGGGCTGGAGGAGGTTCAAAATCCTTCGGCGGCATTTCTCTCCGAACGCGAACGAGGCGCCGCCGGGTCGGTCGTAACGGTGACACTGGAAGGTTCACGGCCAATTCTGGTGGAGATGCAAGCGCTCGTTACACCAACGCATTTTGGTCTGCCACGTCGCACCGCAAACGGCCTCGATCTGAATCGATTGATACTGCTAACTGCCGTATTATCGAAGAGAGCAGGATTGTCGCTCGCAACTCAGGACGTGTATGTCAATGTGGTTGGTGGTATGCGACTCACGGAACCGGCAACCGATCTCGCGGCGGCACTCGCAATTGCGTCCAGTTTGAATGATGTACCGGTGAGTCAATCGGTAGTCATCGGTGAAGTCGGTCTGGGCGGTGAGATTCGCTCGGTCAACCGGATTCTTCAGCGCGTCGCCGAAGCACAGAAGCTGGGATTTCCTCGCTGCATCATTCCACAGCGAAATATGCGCGAAATGGCCGGCTCTGACCCGGGTACGGTGATAGGCGTCAGTACGTTGCAAGAAGCACTCGCTGTCAGCGGTTGTCAGAAGACTTGATTGATGGTTAGCTCCCAGAGAACGATGATGAAAGCCAGGGTGGCGCAAAGAATCATCGGGTGCGCGGCACTCGGCCTGGCGGGTTGGCAAATCGGCAGTCTCATCGGACCGGCCCGCGACCAGCCTCGGAATGCCATCCTCGGCATCATCGCCGGAGCGGTCGTCGGTCTAGCAATCGCTCCTCTCATCGTCAGCTGGCCGTACAGCGAACTCAAACGCACCGTGGCGCGCGTGCCGCTGATCGACCTGGCTTTCGCCATAGTCGGTCTGGTCCTGGGGTTGCTGGTTGCCGCCCTGCTCTCCTACCCTCTCTCCTTCCTCCCCTGGTGGTTCGGCCATGTGCTTCCCGCCGTTGCCGCCGCCGTCTGTGCCTATCTCGGTGTCACCCTGATCATGATGCGACGCCGGGAACTGACCGCGTTCGTGCAGCGACATTCGGCCGACGGTGCCACTCACGAAAAGAATGGCGACGGTCGGTTTCCTGGTCGATACCAGCGCGATCATCGATGGTCGAATTGCGGATATAAGCGAAACCGGCTTCTTGCTGGGTCCACTGCTGGTTCCGCGGTTCGTACTACGAGAGTTACAACACATCGCCGATTCGGCAGACCCGTTACGGCGCAATCGCGGCCGGCGCGGACTGGAAATCCTTAATCGATTGCAAAAAGAATCGTTGACTCCAGTGAGCGTGTGCGACGTCGATGCCAAGGATATCTCGGATGTGGACGGCAAGCTGGTGAAGCTTGCCCGCGACATGGGCTGTCCGGTAGTGACCAACGACTTTAATCTCAACCGCGTCGCCGAGCTGCAGGGGGTTCGCGTCCTGAATGTCAACCAGCTCGCGAATGCCATTAAACCGGTGGTACTGCCCGGTGAAGAGATGGAGATTCGCATCATTCAGGAAGGAAAAGAGTTGAATCAGGGCGTCGGTTATCTGGATGACGGCACCATGATCGTGGTGGAGAACGGTCGCAGGTTCCTGAATGCCGACGTGGGCATTGTCGTCACCCGAGTGCTCCAGACCGTCGCGGGTCGATTGATCTTCGCCCACCCCAAGGTCAACGGGCTCGAGTGAAGCCGGGCTCCCTCGGTTTGATCCTGGTAGGAGCTGGATCGAGCCGTCGCATGAGTGGGACCGACAAGATCTGGGCTCCGCTGGCGAACAAGCCCATCATCTGGCATTCCCTTGCCCGGCTTTCGCCGGCCGCAGCCGCGACGGTGCTGGTAGTGCGCCGCGATCAACTCGGCGTCGCTGAAAGTCTCGTTCGACAGTTTGATAATGTTACCGCCATTGTGGGCGGCGCGGAACGCCGAGATTCGGTACGGCTCGGGCTCGACGCCCTTCCCCAAACCGACGTGATCGCGGTTCACGATGGCGCTCGTCCGTTCGCTCCTCCACGTCTGCTTGGCGAGGGCAAGCGCCTCCTGATATCGGTCCACGGCGCTATTCCGGTCGTTCGTCTCGCCGACACGGCAAAACAGATCGATGAAACCGGCATTGTTATGTCGACGCCAAATCGGGACTCCCTGCGCGGCGTACAGACCCCGCAGCTCTTTCGCGGCCTCACACTTCGATCCGTTCATGCCCAGGTCAGTCTCCAGGAGAGCGGCGTTACTGACGACGCTGCTCTCTTGGAGTTGGCAGGGTTCCCGGTGATGACGTTCGACGGCGCGCCGGAAAACTTCAAAATAACCACGGAGTACGATTTGATGGTTGCTCGACTGCTCCTGGAGAGTGGGGCTGTGGCATGTTGAGAGTGGGGCTGGGATACGATATTCACCGCCTCGGTGTCGATCGTGCTCTCGTTCTCGGCGGCGTACCGATTCCCTTTCCACTTGGGTTGATTGGCCATTCGGATGCCGATGTCCTGCTGCATGCCTTGATGGATGCCCTGCTGGGCGCCGTCGCCTTACCCGACATCGGGTATCACTTCCCGCCGGCTGACGATAGCTACCAGGACGCGAGCAGCCTGGTATTGCTGGAAAAGGTGGTCTCGCTCCTGCGCGGTCGCCGGGTCACCATCGTGAACGTGGATCTGGTATTGATCGCTGAGGAACCCAAAATTGGCCCGTACGTCGACATGATGCGCGATCGCATCGCACAAGCGCTGGGCATCGAGTCAGACCGGGTTGGAGTCAAAGCAACGACCAATGAAGGGCTGGGAACAGAAGGCCGGGGCGAGGCGATGAGCGCCCACGCCGTGGCGCTGGTGGATACGGGCGAGCATGGCCGGTGAACTCTGGATCTGGGGGCGACGCCCCGTCGTCGAAGCACTTCGCCGTGGACAGGCACTCGAGATTCTCGTCGCGTCGGGCCGGAGCAATTCGGGCGTCCTGGAGGAAATACGGTCGCTGGCTTCCGAGCGCAGCGTCAAGCTCCGCGAAGTTACTCTGCGCGAGATCGAGCGGGTCGCCGGTAGTACGGCCTCACAGGGGGTGGCGGCTCTTCTGAGACCGGCGAGTCCGGTCGACTTTTCCAGCTTACTGACGGTCTCTTCGTCCGCCGGCAACCGCTTCCTGCTCTGTCTGGATCAGATCCAGGACCCACAAAATCTCGGTGCCCTGCTGCGAACGGCAAATGCCGCCGGAGTCCAGGGCGTGGTGATGCCCGACCGTCACAGCGCACCGCTGTCCGGAGCGGCGGTGAAGGCTTCGGCGGGAGCCGCACTGTACACGCCAACCGTTCGCGTCTCTAATCTGGTTCGCGCGCTCACCGACCTGCGCCGCGCCGGTATCTGGCTGGTTGGCCTCGCTGAAGACGCCGGCGAGTCGCTCTTCGAGCTGGACCTCCGAATTCCGCTCGCCCTCGTGATCGGCGGCGAAGGCGGGGGACTGCGCCGGCTTACCAAAGAGCAGTGCGACTTCCTCGCCCGTATCCCGATGCAGGGAGAAATCGGAAGCTTGAATGCCGCCGTTGCCGGTTCAATCGCGATGTATGAGGTCGTGCGGCAGCGACAGTCACCGATTGGCCGCTCCGCCTGACTCGCGAACCGCCGTGCCAATCGTCCGGTACAATATGACCGGCGAGAGCCGCCGGCCGACGTAGCTCAACGGCAGAGCGCCTGTTTTGTAAACAGGGGGTTACCGGTTCGAATCCGGTCGTCGGCTCCATTCTTGTTTCTCGGGGCGCGACTTGCGCATCTCCGGGCGACGATCCGGGAGGGCACCCTGGGCGCTCCGATCCGAGTGCTGCTCGTGGAGCATCGTTCAGCAACCTGGCGCCGAATAGAAAGCATGCTTGAGAGTGCACCGGACATCGTGATCGTCGACGAGGCCGTCGTTCGGTTACCAGTGAGAGACCGAGTGCAGGCCGAATTCCCGCAGGTCGTTCTGATGGAACTCAGGATCGGAAGACCGAGCGAGATTGACGAGATTCGCAGTATCCGTCAGCGCCTGCCACAGGCCTCAATACTGATGTGCACTCGATCGGAATCGAACGATCGGCTCCTCATGTGCATAAAAGCCGGGGCCCTCGGCGTCATCGAGGCCGACGCCGTGCCTGCCCGAATGCTGGAAGCTATTCGGGAGGCGGCCCAGGGAGTTTCAGTTCTGCCTTCATGCCTCGCCACCTACCTCGTGCTGCATCTTCAGACCCGCGAGCGAAGAGAGCGAAGGCACGCGATTGCCGATCTGACCCGACGAGAGGATCAGATCCTGCGGCTGATCGCCCAGGGAGCTCGCGATCGCGAAGTCGCGCACCAGCTCTTCATCTCCGAGTCTACCGTCAAAAAGCACGTTCAGAACGTCCTCCGTAAGCTTCAGGCTAGAAACCGCGCCGAAGCGGTTAGTTACCTGCACTCCCGGGAAGCTGGTCGACTAGAACGGTAGGGTGCGGAGGAGGAGCGAGCAGGGCAACGCGCACCACGACGAACGTCCAGGTCTGCGTTTGCGATACCGATCCGATCTGCAACGAGGCGCGGAAGGTATACACTCCTGGGGCTGAGCTGGCCGCCACGGTGTATGGAATGAAGCGTACGAAGAGCCCGACATCGGTCGAGCGTTGCTGCCCGGGGTAGCTTGCCTTGAATATCGTCCGTCCATTTCCGTCTAGCTCGTACGTCGTAATTCGCGTCAAAGTCTTGGGTAAGCTGCGTATCGTGTAATACAGCATCAAATTGACTTTCCCACCCTGGACCACCGAGTCAAGGCCCTTACGGTCGCCTCGATCATTGACCGTGCTTACTCGGGCCGCATCGAGGGAAAACGCAAGGGACTTCGGCGGTATCGGTGTTCGGGTAGGTGTCGACGTTGGTGTTACTGTCGGCGTTGCGGTCGGACTGGGAGTGAACGTCGGCGTGATGGTCGGCGTGGCCGTTGCCGTTGGCGTTGCCGTCGCGACGGGTGTCGGGGTCGGCGTTGCCGTCGTAATGACGATCGGGGTTGGTGTCACGGCCACTGTGGGTAGTGGCGTTGTCGGCGGTGGACCGGTTGTCGGCGTCGCGGTGGGAAAGCCGTACTGGCCCAGGGTAATCGTGCCGGAAAACACAGTTGGTTGCGTGTCGATTGGGGACGGGTAGGAAGCGGACAGCCCGAGAGCACCGGCCTCGGTGCGCAAGACACAGACACCGTTCGGCGCCGGCTCGACGACGACCGGAGCGGGGCCCGCACTTACTGTGCCGTTGGGAGTGAAGGTCACCGAAGTCTGGTAGTCGGTGCAGTTAACGATGAAATCTACATCCACGACGACCGGTACCCCTGGCGGAGAGCTGTCCGAACTCAGCACGCAACTGGCGGCGCCACTAGCGTCGGTTATGGCCGGCCCGCAGGTCTCACTCTGGCCGTTCGCGTCGTTATAGTGCGCGTACATGTCAACTCCGGCCAGGCCGGCGCCGTCGATTTCGAAGCTTCCAGACACCGTGACGTTGCTGCCAGGAGCGGGGTTCAGCGGATTGACGGTTGCAGAGAATTCCGCTTCCGTACCGAATACTCCGATCATGCCGTTTGCGTTGGTGGTTGACTGCGTTGATGTCGTTCCCGGAGGCGCACACGTTGCCGGTGAGGAACCCGTGCTCGTGGGCAGGGGAGTCGGAGTGAGCGATGTCGGAACGGCGGTCGGTGTGGCGCGTGGGGTCGCCAGCGGCGTGGCTGAGGGTGTGACCGTCGGAGTGGAGGTCACTATCGCTGGAGGCGGAGAGTACAGGGGAAAACAGCTGGGTTGCAAGACCCCGTTCGTCGTTTCGAGTTGGAGGAGTGCATTGGGGACCGGAATGTCAACTACTGAGAGAGCGTCACCGCTGCATTGATAGATCGATCCGGCAGGGAAGCCGTCCGCGGTGGCACTCGTTCCCGATGCCGGTTCCGAGCCGTTCGAACAGTTCACTCCAATCTTGAGAATGACTGTACCAAAGGCGGTGACTTGCGTCAGACAGGCGACCCCGGCTATGGAGTTGTAGGTGCTGCCGCCAAATGAACCGCCGCAGGTCGCGGCCGGATTGATGGCTATGGAAGTCACTTCGAGGCCACGTTGACCAAGCTGAAGATTGAAGGAACAGGCGGGTCCGGAGTACTGTATCGACCCTGGCGCCAGGCGGAAACTGATCGAAGGCACCAGCGAGAGTGATGCGGGACAGGTCCCGTCGGGGTTCGTTGGGAGATAGCCGGTGATGCGCACGGCGAAGACATGCGGCGTCGGAAGGGTATAGCCGAGAATCACCTCGTTGCCTTGCGCGATGGTGTTGGTTAGCGGCGAAGTCTGACAGGAAATGACTCCACCGCCGGGGTTCTTGATGGCCGTGGAGCCTGGCGGACAGACACCACCTACCGGGAACGACTCGCATATCCCGCCAATCAACTGGAACCCCAACGGACAGATCGAACAGACTCCGGTCGTGCTCTGATCGGTTGCGGTTGGACAGATGGGGTTGGCGACTGGACTGCAATCCACACCTTCGGTGACGTTGACCGACGTGTCACCGCAGGACGCCGACGAGAAGGGGATGGAGCCGCCACTGGTCAGATCGAGCAGGCTTGACTGCACGTCGTAACATCCAGGACTCGGGATGGGATGTGGCTGTTCTCCAGTCAGCGAATTAACTGCGTTTCCACAGACAAAGGTCACCGTTTGACCGGCGCCGATCGCGCTTTCCGAACTCGAGACCCCTGCACTCACCAAACAGTCCGATGCCGGCCCCGAACTCCCGGTGGCCTTCACACAGGCGAATTCGGGTGTGACGGCATCGGGATTGGCAGCCGCCTGTTTCGTGGTGCTGGAACTCGTGCCCGCGGCATGCGCCGGCGTCCGTGGCGGCAAGAGCCAGGCCAACGGAATGATAAGCAGAAGTATGAAGAGTGCGCGACTGCGCCTGGAAGGGAAGGATGGTGGACGACCCAGAGGAAGCTCCAGAGGATGGAGTGAGGGTCATCTGCTCAGGTAGGGGTCGGGTTTAGCTTACAGACGCGGAACGGAAAACGCAAGGCTGGGCAGACCGGTCAGGCGCCTCGTGCGAAGCGGGGGAAAGGAGGCATGGGTTGACGAGTGACCTACAGCCCCGATTTCAACCGTCAGAGCCCACCGTCAGGAGGTGGATCGGGCGACGCGCTCCCGCGTCCCTACCTGGAAGCCCCATGATCTCGTCGCGACATGCGAGCCAAGTCGAAGGGTGGCATGAAAGTAGTACTTGCCAAAGGGCAGCGTGCCGGGCACGGTGTAGACCGTATACCGGCTGAATCGACCGCTATCTCCCTTTTTCTCCTTGCTTCGATACGCCACCTGGAACACTGTTTTGCCGTGGTAACGGACGTCATACATGGTGGTCCGCGTCACCTGTTTGCGCAATGAATCGATGGTGTAATACATCATCAGCCAGACTTTACTTCCACGCTTTACCGAAGCCAGGCCTTGAAGATTCCCGGGATTACCGATCTTGCTTACGCGGGCCGCGTCCAGAGAGAAGGCGGCGCTGACAGGTTTGGCGGTCGCGGTCGGGATCGCGGTTGGGGTCGCGGTACCTGCCGCCGCGGTTACGGTGCTGGCGGGAGTCGCGGTGATCACCGGCGTGACCGTCGGTGATGCCGTGGGAGGCGGGGGCGGCGGACCGATTGGAGTCGGGAGGAACGACGGCGGCGGCGGTGGCGTGACGTCAACGGCAAGCGCGGTGTGAACGATAGGCCGGCCGCTCAATCCGGGAAGCAGCACACCACACGCAATGAGTGCGACGAAGCCGAGCAGCAATACGCCGAACCGGCGGGGGAGGCGTCGAAAAGGATGCAGGACCAATCTCCGTTGCAGTGGAAGTGGGATCGCGTGAGCGGCTGCACCGTCCCTTATCGTACACCCAAAATGAATTTTCGGCAATGCCTGGCTGAACGTGCGTTTATGCTTGATTCACCTGCCGTTCAGGTTGCGACTTCGATTCTCGCCGCCTGCCGATAGCGGAGAAGCGACAACCGGCTGCTATACTCGCACTTGAAACTCTGGTCGCGAGAGGCACATGCGTACGCGATTCATCTATGCACTTTCCTTTGCACTCATACTCTGGCTGACCAGTGCGGCGCTAGCGCGGGCAGACGACAGCACTCCGGTGCCGACCACCGCCCCGGTAGTCGTTGCCACCGAACAGCCAACTATACCGGTCGCAGTAGACACTCCCCTGCCGGTGGTAACTTCGGCGCCTCCGCAGATCGATTCGACTCCGGTCACGGTGGTTCGCGAAAAAAGCACACCCATAGCGAGTGTCGCGCAGACACCCGAGAGCGGGCCGACCTCGGGGCCCGAGACACTTCCCACGGTGGGAGAGAGCACTCCGCCCCCGGGTGTGTCCGTTCCTCTGCCCGTCTCTTCGGCGACGCCGTCTTCGCCCATCAGCTCCGGATCGAGCGCACCCATTCCGGTTGACACGACAACCACGCCGCCAAGTGAACCGATATCGAGCGCCCCGACCCTCGATCTGACCGTTCCCTCAACCTCTTCTCAAGCACCAGCTGAACTGACCTGTAGCGGGACCAAACACCCGGCCGCCGGTCCGTTTATGGTTGCACCGTTTCACGGCTGGACCGAGGTAGTCTCGTTTCTGGATCACGATCAACCAGATTACGCGGTGGACGGAAAGATCGTCCTGGCCAACGGACTGACTGCTTTAGCGACCGACGGACAGGAGTCCGACGTCTTTCCGGCCTATTGGTCGCCCGCGCTGCGCCAATTTATCAACTACGACGGACACAATGGCTATGACTTTGCCATCAGCTACCAGCCGGTATACGCCGCCGCCGCCGGTACCATTCAGTTCGCCGGCTGGTCCAACAGCGGCTATGGCAACATGATTTTGATCAATCATCACAATGGGTACGTCACGCTTTACGGTCACCTGAGTCAGCTCGACGTGCAAACTGGCGACCGGGTGAGCACCGGCCAGGAAATCGCTATTAGCGGATCAACCGGTCGATCGACTGGACCACATCTCCACTTCAGCGTCTTTCTGGACTGCAATGTGGTCGACCCCTACGGGTGGACCGGCAGCGGACGTGACCCGTTACAAGCGTTCGGTGGAGAGCAGTCATCCTATCTCTGGCTCCCTGGCCATGATCCCTTGCTGGTCAACCCGCCACCTGATTGGCCGGCTTTCCCGCAGGGCTTGAGCGTGAAAATTCCGCCGGCAGACGTTGGACTGGCCGCTCAGGCAGGTGTCTTGCCGCCGACCGATCGATTGCTGCTCCTGGGGCTTCCGGCACCCAGCCAGGCCGGCCCGGTGAGTCCCGGGGTAGCTCTGGCCCAAACCGAAGCCCGCATTACCGAGGAAGCTGAATCGCTGGGACCTCAGCTTGATGATCTGCGTGCCCAGGGACTCGTCGAGAGCTACCAGCTTCTTCCGGCCGCCGGCGCGATCTGGGTCCACGGCAGAGCGACTACCGAGGAACTCGAAGGACTGAACGGCGTGGCCTCCCTGGCGGGCACCGAGCCACGCGACCTGATCGCCGCCGAACAGGGTCTGGCGCACGCCTTACTCATCGAAATGGGCCACCAATCTGCTCCCACGCTATGGCCGGCCGGCTTCCGCTCTGGACTCCATACCTGGCGCCCAATCAGCACGATCCTGATGAATAGCCCGATGTTGGCGGGCTTTGGACTCCCGGGGGATCACGTTGCAGTCACGCTACATCGTGGGGGCACCGTCGTGGCCACGGCCACCACCTCCACCGAGCCCGACTCCGGAGGGTTCGTGGCGACACTTCAGGATGCGCTGGGGACACCCGTACCGGTTCGGCCGGGCGACGTCGTAGAAGTTGAATCAGGGGGCCGAACGTCGCGCATTCAGGCCCGAGCGCTAAGCGTCCAGGCGCGGCGCAGCCTCGTCTTCGGGAGCGTCGCGCCGTTTTCCACGGTCTCGCTGTCTATCCTGCCTCCCGGACAGTCGCCGCAACAGCGGCTGCTCGGCGCCGGCTGGTCGGGGCGATTCCTTGACGCTACTTCACCGCCGCTAGTAGGCGGAAGTCAGATAGTGGCAGGCACCTCCGACTATGCCGGCAACAATGAAGCGGCGTCGGCGTTTGTACCCGGGTTCATCGCGGTGGAAGGCACCAGCCAGGTGAGTGGCTGGACCGTCAGTCAGGCGCCCAGATTGAGCGTGGTGCGCCATGGCCGGGTTCTCGTCAGTCAGGCGATTAATCCGGCGTCCGACGGTACTTTCGAGGTCGAGCTCCAGAATCACGGAGTAGCCACCATTCTCGCGCCGGGAGACGTTCTGACCCTGGGATCCCGTCGCCATCATCGATCGGTCGTGCTCCCCAATCTCTCCGCGCCTCTGACCGATTCGGCCAGGCTTCACATTCAGGGGCCTGCGCATGCCACCGTGCAACTGACATTCCGGCCGGCAGGACGCCAGAATTGGACCAGCAGAGAGGCGCTGGACTCCTCCGGTGCTGCCAATGTGCATTTACCGGGCGGCCCGGCGGTCCCTGGCGACAGTTCCTCCGTACAATTCGTACTGCCCAGCGGAGATACAGTCGAGACCGTGAACGAAGCGCGTGGCATCCTGGTGCACCAGGGTTCGGCACACGTCGACGGTAAGGTGCGTCCTGGAGCGCTTGTCAGCCTGCATGCGTTTAATGCCGCCGGGCGGCTGATCGGATCAGCCGTGGCCAGTACCGGCCTGTCAGGCGAGTTTCACGCGGTGTTGCATGATGCCCGAGGGCATCGGCTTCGGCTGTCGACTACCCGAACTCTGCTCGTGCACGAGGATCGTGCCACCGTTCGTTTCGAGGTGCCCAAGATTGCAGTGCGGGTTGACCACGCCCATGCCGCGCTGATCGTCAATGGACCGGCAGACACGCTGCTGTTCGTGTCGCGCTGGTATGCGCACGGTGCCAGAAACACGATTCGGATCCGGACGAACGCCGCGGGGGCGGCAGAGTTGCCACTCACCCCGTCCCCACTTCTACGTGCGACGGCACGTTGGGTGGGGTCCAATGGATTGACGATCGAACGGGTCGACGCGCTGCATTCGACCGCGTCCTCCCTCCCAGCTGTGGCGCCAGGAAACCGCTGCGCAACGTCGAGTCGAACGGGAAAACTCCCCTCGACGTCTGTCCCCGACTGCGCCGCCACCCGTCATATGATAGGTCCAGCTCGCCAATGACCCGATCCGCGAACCGCTATCGAGTGGTCAATACGACCCGCGACACTGTACTCGCGAATCGAAGTCAAAGGGCCTCGAACTTCATAACGCGTGGCGTCGGACTGATGGGCCGTAAAGGGCTCTCGGATGGTGAAGCACTCATTATTCAGCCGTGTAACTCCGTGGTTTCGTTCTTTATGCGATTTGCCATCGACGTCCTCTTCGTCAGCAAGGACGGGATCATTCTCCACGCGCTGCGGCCGATGGTTCCATGGCGAACCAGCAAGATAGTACGCGGTTCCAAGCTGGTGGTCGAGTTACCCGCCGGCTCCGTGGCGCGCACCGGCACCGAAATCGGCGACCGGATCCGCGTCGAGCCAGCCTGACAGTCCTTCCAGGCCAAAGGCACTAATACCCAATTCGGTGGGGTAATTCGGCTCTGGTGAGTTGTTCCTGTGGCCGATATAGTTCACTGGAGATCGCAATGCGCGAGTGGCTCGCGTCTGGCGATCTCGAGCGAAACCGCTGAGAGGGGAATCAGTTGGCCCAACCGTACGAGTCGGCGCCGTCTTCTGAGTCCGGTAGCCAACTCCCGGAAGCACGACACTTGTCATCTACCGACGGAGAGCGAAGGCCGGACCTGTTGTCACGGCGCGTGCGCCAGCACGCCCCGCTGGTCCCCCTTTTCATCTTGCTGGTGCTGTGGGTGTGGCTCTTTTATGCGGAGGGTGCACTCAAGGGAGGAGCTAGCGGTCAGGCGTTTGGCGCCGATTTCGCGATGTTCATTGGCGCCGCGCAAGTAGTACACGACGGAGGTAATCCTTACGACCGGGCGCTGCTCTACCGCACCGAATCCCGGCTTTTGCATCGCCAGCACCTTCCGATTATGACAATCCGGACCACGGTGCGCGTAGGTAATCCTCCGTTATTCTTTTGGGCTCTTTCACCGCTAGCGGGACTACCGTTTCAGATGGTGGCTGACGCCTGGGTGCTGATCCTCTATGCATTATCGGTCCTGGCCTTCGCTTCGCTACTCGCCCATCTGGGTTGGCGGCGCTGGACACTGCCCACGCTCTTTTTCATGTTGATGCCGCAGACGATCTTTGGTCCGTTTTTCGGGAACGTCAGCGTTCTCGTGTTCACGGGAATCGCGTTTGCACTCGTTTTCATGAGGCGATATCCAGTTGTGTCCGGTATCCTGTTATCGGTTGCCTGGCTGAAGCCGCCAACTGCACTGCCGATAGTCCTTCTGATCGTTCTCTTTCATACCCACGATCGGCGAGCGCTCGTACAGGGGTTCGTCGGATCATCGCTCACCTGGCTCGCATTGACTCTGGTCACCACCGGTCAAGGCAGCGTCGTAAATTGGATTCACGGATTACTCAATTACTCGCGCGACATGGTGACCCAGCCCGATGTTGCCTCGTTTGCCGGGCTGTATATCCGTGACGTACCCTCCGGAATGCGTTTGTCGATCGAGGCGCTCAGCGTCGCCATCGCCGTCATCTGCACGGCTCTGGCCTGGCACCGGTATCGGGGCGTCGGTCAGGTGCCGCTGCTATCAGTGGCATGGCTCTGGGCACTCTGGTTTCTGGCAACCCCCTATGCGCACTTTTACGATGAGATCGCACTCACAATTCCGGTACTCGCGCTGATCGGCAGAGATGCTCGTTGGGTCACGCGCCGCGAGTCGATAGCGTCGATCTATCTCGCCTTCGCTTCGCTGTTGGTGATTTCGGTGGCACCTGCTGGTATCCAACTCCTGTGGCTACCGTTGGTCGGCATCATGCTTTGCCTGTACATTGGTGGTCGATCGCTGCGAGCAGCGACCGTCGGACCGACTCTCGCGCCGGCCTGAGTAGCGATCACCAATGCCAGCGGAAACCGGCAGTCTGCAGTTACCTCCGAACAGCACCCGATTGCATCGGGGCCGTACCGGCGCGAATGCGCGATCGGCATGGATGGATCTGACCTTCCCCGTTGCTGTGTTTTTCGCCAGCAGGGCAATACTGGCGCTGCTCGGCTGGCTTTCACCGCGACTGCTAGCATCCCCACACATCAGCGCCAATGCATCGGTACTTCCCGCGAACGACACTTTGTACCGCGGCGGCTCGTGGACACAGCCGTGGTTCCGCTTTGACACCGGCTGGTATGTGGGGGTGGCGGAGCACGGATATCACTGGGGAATGGCATCGAGGGCAAACACGAATTTTCTGCCGTTCTACCCGGGACTGATCGACTTCGGTCGGTTCCTCTTGCACGTCAGTCCCTGGTTGGCCGCGTGGCTGGTATCCAACATCGCCTTTCTGATCGCGGTCATTCTCCTCTGGGAGTGGTCACGGCGGAGGTTTACCGACCCGGTGGCGCAGCGGTTCCTCATACTCCTGTGCATCTTCCCGTTTTCATTCTTCTACGCGACACCATACTCCGAATCGGTCTTCCTGGCTCTGGCGGTGGCCGCATTTCTGCTGGCGGAGAGCGATCACTGGACCGCTGCCGTCGTGGCAGCGAGTCTAAGTACCGTCACGCGTCCAGTCGGTCTGGCAGTAATTGTCGGATTGGTGGCAATGGCAGTGTCACAGCGAAACGGTCGCCGCGCGTTCGCCGCCATTCTCGGTGTCCTGCCTCTGGCTGGCTTCTCGTTCTTTCTAATGAATGCCTTCGGACACCCTCTGGCGTTCCTGGTGTCTCATAGCGGTGGCTGGGTGAAGCCGCACGGCGGCATCCTCACTACCTTCGCGAGCCAGTTCAATACCTATCTGACACCGTTCGACCGGATCGATGCCTTCCTGGCAGTCCTGTTTCTGGGTGGTGGTATTGCTGCCTGGCGAAAGCTGGGCGCCGGGTATGGGGCCTACGTCTTGAGCGGCACGCTGCTTCCACTGGTGCATGGGTTGGTTGGGATGGAGCGTTACGTGATCGTACTGTTTCCAGCCTTCGCGGTGTGGGCAGCCCTCAAGAGCAAGCCGCTCCAGATAGCGCTGTTTAGCATTTCGCTCATCGGCTTGATTCGGCGCCACCACGATGTTCACTACGGGTTACACCCTGATCTAGGAGCTTACGGATGCGAACCCGGCTGAAACAGATAAATTACGGCGGTCACGACGGCAAGCCAGCGGAAGGCCGCCACCAACACCATCATGACGTTGATCAAGCTGCTCCAACGGATCGACATTCGGGCGTACACCAGGCGGACAGAGTGATAGCAGATGATGCAAAGCAAGGTCAGCAGCGCCAGCAGTCCAGGCCAACCGAGCGATCCGATCAGGCCTCCGCCCAACGGGTTTTGCTCGTAGGCGCTCCCGGACTTCAGATAGCCCAGAGCAGTCGTAACGATGTCGCCCACGATGCCGGTATAGACGACGATAAACGTGATCTGAAAAAAGCGCCAGCGCGATTCGCGTCTTCGCAGTTCGTCGGCAGGCAAACCCACCGTGGTAACCAATCCCATCGCAATATCCTCCCCTTGCGGATATTGTATGTCCGTGCCGGCGCGATTGCAACGGTTTCAGTAGCATTGCCTCTCGCATCGTCCATCACATCCAATGACATGCCGTTAGCCAAGTCGGGCGATGAAGGCTCGAAATCGCTTCCCGCACGCGAGGGTGGCGCATGAGAGCAATGAGCCGGCTCCGGAGTTGGAAACAGATTGCGTTTGTACTGTGCGCGGCCCTTCTCCTGGGCATGCTCTCGAGTTATGTCCTTCTGTTGGTACATGGCGAGGCCGGACCCAGGCAAACTGACTTCATGCCGTATTTCAGTGCCGGAAGCCTGGTCCTCCAGGGCCACGGTGCCAGCGTGTATGACCTGGCGGCACTGGGGCGCTTCGAACGGGCTCTGGTCCATCCGCTGCACGTGCGCGATGGGGTCATGCCCTATCTATACCCCCCCACGTGGCACTGCTCCTCGCGCCGATCGCCGCTTTGCCGTACAACCTGGCGTTCCTGGTATGGCTGGCCTTCAATCTCGCGCTGATGGCGGCATCCCTCCACGCTCTGGAGAGATATGCCGATCTGAGAGGCGCGGATCGCGGCTTATTCTGGCTGGCGTCGTTTTCCTTTTTTCCGGTACTGGTCGCCCTCTCTCAGGGTCAAACCTCGATCGTATTACTGGCCGCGTTGATCGCCTGCTTCCTCGCCCTGCGGTCGGGACATCAGTTTGTCGCCGGCGTGGCCCTCTCTCTGGTCCTGATCAAGCCGCCGTATATTATTCCCCTGTTACTCGTCCTCGCCGTTCGCCGCCAATGGGGCGCGCTGGCGGCATTCTTGACCAGCGCCGCGGTGTACGCATTCGCGGCGTTCATGGTGGTGGGAAGTGCCGGAGTGGGTGGATATCTCTCCACGACATTCCAGGCAATGGGGTGGCAGTCACAGATTGGTGGCTTCGCCCCGAAGTGGAATCAGAGCTTTGAGGGTTTCACCCAGCTCTTGCTATCTCCGCATTGGGCACGATTCTTAGTCTCGCGCTATCCGTCGCGGCGCTGGCAGCCGTGGGCTGGTACGCACGTGGGCCGGAATCTCTCGATTCGGCCTTCGCCCTGGCGGTGGTGGTCGGTTTGCTTATGAGTCCGCATGTCCTGCTTCATGACCTCAGCGTATTGATTCTGCCGGCGATCGTTGCGCTCCAAGGGCACCGTTCGTCCTCACCAGTACTTGTCGGTATTCTGGTCGCCGGCTACAGTGCCGGCATCCTGGGACTTGCTGTAGTGGGCGCCACCCGCATCCAGCTGACCGTTCCTTGCATGACGGCCCTGGCGATCTGGCTTCTCGGCCCGCAGCTCCCGACACAATTGGCCCGGCGGCGAGAGGCGCGCCGCCAACCACGCCCGTCCCTTGCCGCCAATCCACCCGCACTCTTACTGAAGGATGAGTCATGCTAACTTCCAGCGCCCGGCGCGATGTATCGGTTCCATCTAAACCTCTTGGAGCACTGCGCTTCATTCCCTCGCTCTATCAGGTCGCTCTTCTCGCTGTACTCGGAGCCGTATTCATCGTCGCTCTGGCTCCGCGTCTCGATACTGACTTCTGGTGGCATTTGAAAGATGGTCAGTATATCGCGCTCCACCACGTGGTGCCGGCGCGCGACTTTATGTCATATACGCTCACCGGACATGCCTGGACCGACCACGAATGGTTGGCGGAACTTGGTCTCTACGGCCTCTATCTGCTGGCCGGACTATGGGGGCCGATAGTGTTCTTCGCGTGCATCATCTGCGCCACGTTCTTCTTGCTCTACCTGCGCATCTCGGCACTGCGCGTGAATCGCGTCCTCGCTCTCTTCATCGTGGCGGCCGCTTTTGTCGCCTCCAGTGCCAGCTGGGGCCCGCGCATCCAGATGATGACGCTCTTCTTCCTGGCCGCCTATCTGCTAATCCTGCAACGCTTCGCTGTATCGCGCGATCGGCGGTGGTTCATCCTGCCGCCGTTGCTCATGCTGGTTTGGGCGAACGTACACGGCGGCTTCGTCCTGGGGCTGGCTGTTCTGGTAGTTACTCTGGCCGGCGAGACCCTGAATAGGCTGACCAGGCATCCCGATGCCTGGTCCCAACTCGAGCTCCGCACGCTCGGGATCGCAACGCTCGGTACCGCGGCCGTCACCATGATCAACCCCA
The DNA here is from genome assembly GCA_963731225.1 of uncultured Chloroflexia bacterium. Taxonomy (GTDB): domain Bacteria; phylum Chloroflexota; class UBA5177; order UBA5177; family UBA5177; genus CAVSUG01. The sequence continues at coordinate 99,003 of CAVSUG010000002.1, read as the reverse complement.
ACGGGTTCCGCCAGTTACTGTACCCGCTGACCTTTGTCTTACCGAACGCGTACACCAATCTGATCGAAGAATCAGCCTCGCCAAACTTTCATTTGCCGGTCATGATGTTGTTCGAAGTCATGGTGCTTCTGCTGATAGCGGCAGCCTTCATCGGTAGGCAGCGCATCAATTGGACCCACCTCTTCATCATCCTGGCGTTCACCCACCTCGCTCTCAGCCAGGTGCGCAATGTCGCCGTCTGGGCCGTGGTAGTTACGCCGTATCTTGCCTTCTACCTCCAGACCGCTCTCCCCGCCCTCCGCGAGCAGTTTCCCGGATTCTCGTACCGTCGCCGTCCGGTACGAGGCAACACAGGTCTCCTGCTCAATGCGGCGCTCCTGCTGCTGATTTCGTTCGCGTACGTGCTCGAGACCACGCACTTCGTGAATGCCACCACCTTGCGACAGGCCGAGTCGGAGAACTATCCGCGCGCCGCCATCGCCTACATGCGCAACCATGATCTGCCGCCTCATGTATTCGTGTCGTACGGCTGGGGAGGATATCTCCTCTGGAATCTCTTTCCGCGCTATCGGGACTACATGGACTCGCGCGCCGATACCCTGTTTACCAACAAGATCCTCAGTGGCTACTTAACGGCGTATGGCGCGAGACCCGGATGGCAGCAAATGTTGAAGAACTACGACGTGCAGGATGTCCTGGTCGAACCATCGGCGCCACTCGCTCAGGTGTTAGCGGAGAATCATGGCTGGCGGCTGGCAGAGAAGGACCCAATGGCGGTGCTGTACGTACGGCGCCAGGCGATCGTAACCGGGCCGCTTGGTGGCCACTAGCGCAAACTGCCTCTCCTCGCCAGGGCGCCGTATCCCGGTCGAGCGGGCCCGCAGCTCGCCGTGAACCGTGGTGATGGCCTGGCGTCCCACTGCCGCCGCACTCGAGTGGTGCGGCGGAAACTGGCAGCTTCTCTGCCCACCCCCGCCCCTACGACGGCGGTATAGGTACTTCCGTCAAGTGCCGGGCCCAAAGTCCCGCTCCAATGGGGTCACGGGACTCTGTCCGGGTCGACCCAACCCTGGTTGAATGGCTCCTGTAAGCAGCAATCAGGCCCGAAAGGCCGCAATATTTTGGAGGAAGCAATGACCCAGTTCGTGATCGTGCAGCAGCTCAAGCTCCAGGAGATGGTAAAGAACTCTCTTCGAGCGCGAGGAGGGCCAGGATATGGTCGAGTACGCACTGCTCGCCGCCCTGATCTCCATCGTCGCCATCGCTATCATTCTCCTCGTCGGCCCGTACCTGAAAAACCTGTTCCAGGACGTGGTCAACGGCCTCGGCACGGCTTAGGGCTCGATATGTGGAAGGGGACGTCGCCGGCGAGGCGACGTCCCCTTCCCATGTGGACGCCACCGGGCCACCGCACATCCACCCCGCTAGACAGCTCGACTCATAACGTTCCCCACAGCAATCAAAGGTAGGAATCAGCCATGCAACGACAGAACGGAAAGCAGCTTATCGTTATCGGCGGGGTCGTCATCGCCCTGGTGCTGGGCATCGCGCTCGTCTTCTCTCACCAGGGCGGTGGTTCTCCGGGAGCAGCGGCCGCGAGCACTGTCTCGCTCGTGGTTGCACAACAAACGATCCCCGCGGGCACGGTATTCACCTCGGGACAATCACTGTCCAGTTACTTCACCGTGAAGCAGGTCGCGCCGTCCGTTGTTCCTCTCGGCGCCTACCAGAAAGTCGATCAGATCAGCGCTCTGGCCCATCCCAACGGGTGCGGACCGGTCACGACGGCCGCCTGTGCGGGTCAGATTACCACTATGCAAACAATCTTTCAGGGCATACCGGTCGTCTCCGGTATGTTTAGCACGCTCGGGCAGTTTAGACAGACCGTCGGACCGTCGTTCGCCATTCCGTACGGCTATGTCGGCATCGCCGTCAGCTTCGATGCAGCCAATAGCGTTCTGGGCGCCATCTCCCCCGGCGACACCATCGACCTGATCGCCAGTTGGAAGGGCGGCAAGGTTGGCGCCGGGGTCAGCGCGCCTGGCGAGACCCAGTATGCACTGGACAATTTGAAGGTGATCTCGGTGAATGCCCCTCCGAGCATCGGTGGCACCAGCGCGAGCTCGTCGGTCTCGACCACCGCCAGCACAACCACGGCGGGTGGATCGGTGGTCTTGCTCGTTCGCTATCAGGAGGCGCTCGAGATCCAGCATCTCAAGGATTTCAACTGGCAGCTCAGCGCCGTTCTGCGCTCGGCTCACGCCACCAACATCCCTCACTTCAAGACCCTGCCGATCACCGACAAGTGGTTCTTCTCGAAATCTTCCGATCCATTCAGTCCGAATCCCGGGTATTAAGCCGGCGTTTAGGAGGGGTATAGATGGGACTGCTGGATAGGATGAGCTCGGGTGCGCCGGCACTGACTCAGCCGCTGCAACCGGCGCCGGCGCTGATTCCGCCGACCGGTTTGCCTCCGCCGGCTGAGCAGCCGCCGGAACGGGCCCTGTTGAACCAGAATGGGCGCGAGGAAGAACGAACCCTCGAGGTGCGAAGATTTGCCCTGGGTCAGGCCCGGAAGGATCCCTTCCGGCCGATACGGGAGCGGGTTCAGTCGCAACTCCTACGAGAGTCGAACCGATATCTGCGTCTCGACGATCGCGAGGCGGTTCAGGCCCAGATCGTCACCATGCTCGACGAGGCGCTGGCCCAGGATGGGATCCAACCGGCCCGAGTCGACTACATGCGAATCCTGGACAGTATCTCCAACGAAGTGCTGGGCTTTGGCCCTATCCAATCACTGCTGGACGATGAGACCTGTACTGAAATAATGGTCAATGGTTACGACCAGGTAGTCGTGGAACGCTTCGGCAAGCTCCACATGACCGATGTGGTTTTCGACGATGAAAACCATGTGATGCGGGTGATCGACAAGATCGTCGCTCCGCTCGGTCGCCGCGTCGACGAGTCATCACCAATGGTCGATGCTCGGCTCCCTGATGGCTCCCGCGTCAATGCCATCATTCCTCCGCTTTCACTGATCGGGCCCATCCTCACCATTCGACGGTTTCCCAAGCAGCCGCTGACGTCTGACGATCTGGTGCGCCTCGGATCGATGACCCGCGACATGGCGGATTTCCTCTCGGCTGCGGTTCGAGCCAAGGTGAACGTGGTCGTCGCCGGAGGCACTGGTTCAGGAAAGACGACTCTACTCAACGTTTTGTCGTCATTCATTCCCGACGGCGAGCGCATCGTGACGATCGAAGACGCAGCCGAACTGCAGCTCATTCAGAAGCACGTGATAACTCTCGAAGCGCGGCCGTCCAACATCGATGGCCGCGGCGAAGTAACCATCCGCGATCTGGTGCGCAACACTCTGCGTATGCGGCCGGACCGAATCATCGTCGGTGAAGTTCGTTCCGGCGAGGCGCTCGACATGCTTCAGGCAATGAACACCGGGCACGACGGGTCGCTCACCACCATCCACGCCAACAGTCCTCGCGAGTCACTCTCGCGTCTTGAAACCATGGTGCTGATGGCGGGCATGGATCTTCCGGTTCGCGCCATCCGCGACCAGGTGGGAAAGGCCATTCATCTGATCGTGCAACAAGATCGGCTCCAGGACGGCACCCGCAAGGTGGTGTCGATTGCCGAGGTCCACGGTCTGGAGGGCGACACCATCATCCTGGAGGACATCTTCAAATACGATCAGGTCGGTTATGAAGGCGGCAAAGTAGTCGGCACCTTCAAAGCCACCGGCGCCCGGCCGCGTTGTTACGAGAAGTTCGGCGCCATGGGCATTCATCTTCCGCTGAGCGTCTTTGGACGCGTGCTGCTGAATAGTTAGGAGGCTACCATGACCTACATGCTGCTCTTCATCGTCGTCGCACTCTCTGGCGGCGCACTGTACTGGCTGCGAACGTCCGGCGGAATGGACCCGATCGCTATGGCGTCCCGCCTGGGCCGGTTCGGAATCGTCACCGCCCAGGCGCCGGATGTCGGGCGCATCATGACCTCCGGCCGGCAGCGCGGTGATCAACGAGCCGTCAGCCGCTCGGTTGAGAAGATCGTCGGACGTGGGCGCATCGGACGGACGCTGAGCCTGCGGCTCGAGTCCGCCGACCTCAAGTGGACACCCGGCGAATGGGTGATGGTGTGGGTAGTGGTCGCGCTGGTCGCCGCGCTCATCGGATTGGTGGTGTACAGCACGATTGGCTTCCTCGCCGGTGCAGTCGTGGGGATCGCGGCTCCCTGGTTCTATCTCGGAAAGCGGTCCAAGAAAAGGAAAACGAAGTTCCTGGACCAGCTCGCCGACATGGCGCAGATGATGGGAAATAGCATGCGGGCCGGCTTCAGCATTCTCCAGTCGATGGAGATGGTGGGCCAGGAGGGTCCGTCACCGTCGAAGGAAGAGTTCGAACGGGTCATCACCGAGGTGAAGCTCGGTCTACCGCTCGACCAGGCTCTGGACCATCTCCTGGAGCGCATGCCCAGTGAAGACCTGGGGCTCGCCGTCGTCGCCATCAACGTCCAGCGCCAGGTTGGCGGCAATCTGGCAGACATCCTGATGGTGATCTCGAAGACGGTGCGCGAGCGCGTCCGGTTCGCCCGCGATCTGCGCGCGATGACGTCTCAAGCACGGTACTCGTCCGTACATCATTACGGCACTGCCGGTCGGCGTGGCGTTTGTGATCAACCTGATGGATCGGCCCTATGAGTCGTATCTATACACGTCGTTGATCGGTCACCTGATGATTGCGATGGCGGTCATGATGCTGAGTATCGGATTTTTCTTCCTGAATCGAATAGCAAACATCGAAGTGTGAGGCAGTGAAATGATTGTGTTCCTGATCATCGGACTTGTCGTCGGCGGCGCAGTGGCAGTCTACGGCGCCGTGACCGTCCGCCAATTGGACGATACGCTCGCTGCCCGCCTCAATCGGTACGATCTCAAGCCGGCACGTAGCTTGAGCGAACTCGAACTCCAGATTCCTCGTGGCGAGCGCTTGTTGGGCCCGGCTCGACGCAAAATTGCGACGACAGTGCGCCAGATGACGCCCATTGGAACGATAGAACAAACCCAGTTGAAGCTCGCCCAGGCCGGCAACCCCAACAACCTTACCGTTCAGGACTTTCTCGGCCTCAAGGGCATGGGTGCCCTCGGATTTGCCGGCCTGGGACTCCTGGCCATGCTGTTCGTGTTCCATCTTCCGTTCATCTTCTTTATCGGGGGGCTCGGCGCCACGCTCGTGGTTGGGTTCTATCTTCCCAATATCTGGATAAGCCAGAAGATCAAGGATCGCCAGAAGGAGATTCAGAAGTACCTGGCCGATGCCATCGACATCCTCGCGATCAGCGTCGAAGCCGGACAGGGATTCGACGGTGCCCTGGCAACGCTGTCGGCGCGCAAGCATAACGCGCTCACCTACGAGTTCGATCGCTTTCGGATCGAGATTCAGGCGGGAAAGGGTCGCCGCGAAGGGCTTCGGGATCTCGCCTTGCGCACCGGCGTTGAGGACTTGAGCACATTTGTCGCCGCCATGATCCAGGCGGATCAGCTTGGTATCGGTATCGCTCAAGTCTTGCGCAGCCAGTCAGAGGAACTACGCATCAAGCGGCGCCAGCGGGCGGAAGAAAAGGCGCGTCAAGCTCCAATCAAAATGCTCTTCCCCCTCATCTTCCTGATGTTCCCCTCGCTCTTCATTGTGATCCTGGGCCCCGCACTCCCGCAGGTCATGCAGATGGGCGGTACATAATGCCTCCACCGACGTACGGTTCCATCCAGCTCACCATCCCCACCAGCTCAATCACCGACATCACCATCTTGAGGGAGACTTAGGTCGTGCCACACACAATTCTCGTCGTCGACGATAGCCCAACTGCCGCTCCAGAATTGCGATCGCTGCTGGAACGTGAGGGATTCCAGGTTGTCACTGCGCTCCGGGCCGAAGAAGCGCTTGATACCCTGCGTACCGCCAAGGTCGAACTTGTCATTACCGAAGCACTCTTGCCCACGATGGATGGCTTCGAACTGGTCCGGCAGATCAGACAACTGCCACAAATCTCAGGCATTCCGATTATCATGCTCACCGTTCGCTCGGCTCCGGAGGATTACGCCACCAGTTTTGAGGCCGGCGCCGACGAGTATTTCCTCAAGCCGATGGAACCACCGAAGATTCTGGCAGCGGTGCGCGGCTTGCTCACCCGACATGAGATGGGGCGGCTCGATCGCAGCGGAGGGCGCGTCGCCGGTCTTCCCAGTCGAACCGAACGTGGACAGATCATCACCGTATTCAGCCCCAAGGGTGGTGTGGGCACGACCACCCTGGCGGTGAATCTGGCCGTAGCAATCAAACAGGCGGCACCCTCAGCTCGTGTCGGCCTGATCGATACATCGCTTGAAGAGGGGCACGTTGCCCTGCTGCTCGACATCGTACCGACGTCGACGATTGTCGAATGGGCGCGTGAGGACCTCACCGGAGCAACGCCGCACATGCTCAATCAGTACTTCGTCCAGCATCGCTCCGGGGTGGCGCTCCTGGCGGCTCCGCTCTCTCCCGAACAGGCGGAAACTGTACGCCCTGCAGTCGTCCGCTTGACCCTCCAACTCGCGCCCCAAGCCTTCGACTACGTCGTCGTCGACACCGCTTCCAGTTTCGGCGAGGCGAGCCTGATCGCGCTCGAACTGGCCCAGACGGTGCTGCTACCGGTGACTTCGGATGTGGCCGCCATGAAGTCGGCGGTAAACACCATGCGCGTCCTGCAGGCAGTCAAAATCAGGCAAGACAAAGTCCGGATTATCTTGAACGAGATCGTCCCCCGGGCGGGTCTGAGCAAGGATCAATTAGAAAGCGGATTGGGCAAAGAGGTTTATGTAATTCCGCATGCCGGACCCTACTTTGTGGAGGCCGGCAATGCCGGCATCCCGCTGGTGTCCCAAGAGCAACTTCCTCCAGCAGCGCGCGCCGTAATTGATCTGGCGCGCACCCTCTGTATCCCCGAAGTGGATGCTCCCAGCCCGGCCAGGCAACCGATTCAGCAGTTACGCGGCCGCCTCGAGGAGCGCATGGGCTTCTTGCGCCGCGCCCAGACACCGAGCGAACAGCAGTAGCGTTGAGGTTTCCCGGTTTGCATTAGGGCTTGAATAAAAAGAGAGAAATAATGGCCCCGGCGCCGAGGTAGGGCGCGTAGGCGAAATACTCTTTGCGCCCCCGTCGCATCACGAACCAGAGGAACGCGGCCGCCAGTCCACCGATCACAATCCCAAGACCAAGCGCATCGAGGACCGTCGGCAAGCCCCGCATCGCCCCAATCAGCACCGCCAGTTTGGTATCACCTGCCCCCAGCGCTCCGCGCCCGATGATCTGCACCGTGCCCATGATTGCGAGCGCCACCAGGGCGCCCAGGAACGCTTGGAGCAACCCGAAATGGGGCCAGAACGCCGATCCGATCAAACACACTACCGTGCCCGGATAGGACAGGCGATTGAGCACCAGGCGGTAGTCGAAGTCGACGTACGCGATGGCGATCAAAATGGCGGAATAGATGCAGGCGAGAATCAGCTGAATGGTGGCGCCATAGTGGAGCGCAAGGGCCACGAATAGTCCCGCAGTGCCCACCTGACTGATAACCGATCTGAGCGGTCGCCAGCCGGACAGCCAGACGCCAATGAGTGGGATGAGGACAGCGCGCGGCGGACGCGGAAGGGGATCATCGAAGCGGTACGCAGCCAATATTGGCGCGCCGACTATGATGACGACTCCGGTAATGAGGCCGGCCACCGCAGCCAGGACCTCGAGTTCGGGGGCGGACAGCGACACGGGAAACCCTCCTCGGAGCACTGATCGAATGGTCTATCTTACGCGCACGACGAATCCGGTGCGCGTTCCTCGATTATTCCTTTCGGTATACTGAGAAGCGTGGCCTGGCGTCGCCGACGCGGCGACTCTCTTTGCCTGGCTGCGTCATGGAGGGGTACCCAAGCGGCCAAAGGGGGCTGACTGTAAATCAGTTGCATTATGCTTCGGAGGTTCGAATCCTCCCCCCTCCACCAATTCGTACTAATTGACTATTTCAGAGGCTGGTTGTTACACTTTTGCGGGTGTCGCCTCCCCGTATCACCCCCTGGCTTGCTCCAGTAGCTCAGTGGTAGAGCGCGTTCTTGGTAAGAACGAGGCCGTGAGTTCGATCCTCACCTGGAGCTCCATATGTACCGATAAGTTGATCCTGTAAGGAGATTTTGCACCACTATGGCAAAGCAGAAGTTTGAGCGAACCAAGCCCCACGTGAATGTGGGCACGATCGGCCACATCGATCACGGCAAGACCACGCTGACGGCCGCGATCACCAAAGTGCTCTCGGAGCGGGGTGGTGGCGATTACCGGGCCTTCGACTCGATTGATAATGCCCCCGAAGAGCGAGCCCGGGGTATTACCATCGCCATTACCCATGTCGAGTATCAGACCGCCAACCGGCACTATGCCCATGTCGATTGCCCGGGTCATGCCGACTACATCAAGAACATGATCACCGGTGCTGCCCAGATGGATGGCGCTATTCTGGTGGTCTCAGCCGCCGATGGTCCCATGCCCCAGACCCGGGAGCATGTGCTGCTGGCCCGGCAGGTCGAAGTGCCCAGCATCGTCGTCTTCTTAAACAAAGTCGACATGGTAGACGATGAGGAACTGCTCGATCTGGTGGAACTGGAAGTGCGGGATCTGTTGAACAAGTACGAGTTCCCCGGCGATGACATCCCGGTGATCCGGGGATCCGCGCTCAAAGCCCTGGAAGGGGATCCAGAGGGGGTCAAGAGCGTGCTGGAGCTGATGGAGGCGGTCGACTCGTACATCCCCACGCCGCCTCGCCCGGTGGATCAGCCGTTCCTCATGCCGATTGAGGATGTCTTTGGCATCAAGGGACGCGGCACGGTCACCACCGGCCGCATCGATCGCGGGTTGGTCAAAGTGGGCGAGACGGTGGAGATCATCGGCATTCGCCCGACGCGGTCCACGGTGGTCACCGGGGTGGAGATGTTCAAGAAGCTGCTCGATCAAGGGCAAGCCGGGGATAACGTCGGGACGCTGCTCCGTGGAGTGGAGCGAACCGATGTGGAGCGGGGGATGGTGCTGGCCAAACCAGGGAGTATCAAGCCCCATACCGAGTTTGCTGCCCAGGTGTATGTCTTGACCAAGGATGAAGGCGGCCGGCATACCCCGTTCTTTAACGGCTACCGTCCGCAGTTCTATCTCCGGACCACCGATGTGACCGGGGAGATCAAGCTGCCGGAGGGAGTGGAGATGGTGATGCCGGGGGACAACATCGAGATGCAGGTCTCCTTGATCACCCCCATTGCCATTGAGCCTGGCTTGCGGTTTGCCATCCGTGAAGGCGGTCGCACCGTCGGCGCTGGCGCCGTCTCCAGCGTTAAGGAGTAATTCGTGCCTTCCAAGAGTAAGGAAAATCGGATCATCGTCACGCTCGCCTGCACCGAATGCAAGGAACGGAACTACACGACGGAAAAAAACCGGCGAAACGACCAGGACCGTCTGGAGTTCACCAAGTACTGCAAACGCGAGCGCCGGCACACGCTCCACCGAGAGACGCGTTAAGTCTATACGGACTGTAGAAAGAGCCTGCCCAGAAACCGGGCAGGCTCTTCTTCATTTCCGAACGGCTGAGGTCAGGAGCTTTCTCCCACCTCCATCGCCGCGTGTATTGCTTTTTCCGCCGCGAGAGCATCCTCTACTTCGGCGAGTTGATCCTGTACGGTAGCCATCCTGGTATCGAGGTCCGAGCCCCGCTGGATCATGTCTTCGACATGAACATCGAGATGCTTGGCGATGGCAAGCGTGGCCTGGCTGTTTCGGAGCAACTCGCTCATGAGGCTTTCGATGATCTTCTCGGCCTTCTCGTTAGTGGCGTAATCGTGTTCAGCCATGACCCGGTCGCGCTGGGACGATCGGTTCGAGGAGAGGAGCAAGACCGGCCCGGTGTAGGCGGCCTGGACGCTGAACAGCAGGTTCAACAGGACAAATGGGTAGGGATCCCAACTCTTGAGGATCGCGACAATGTTGAAAATGATCCAGAGGGCAACGGCGATGGACTGGATAATCAGAAAGCGCCAGGAACCGATCTGGTCGGCAGCATTGTCGGCGAGTCGCTCTCCGAAGCTTCGGCCTTGGTGCAATTGCCGAGAGATGGGGTGTTTTAGAGTCGATGGTGCCGACTGATCCATGATGAACCTCCGCATCTGATCAGATGTGCGCGTACAGCAGGTCCAGGTATCTCTCGCGTTGAGAGTGGACGGGATATTGTGCCATGTGTGCCGCCTGCAATAGCATCGATAGTTATCCGACCCGAGACCATACTCCAGGAGCGACGATATGAACGGTGCATTTTCTCGTGCAGTTGCCACTACAACCCCGCTTACCTTCATTGCCGGTGAGGGCGCCGAGCTCATCGATGACCAGGGCAGGCGATATCTCGACTTCATTTCCGGGTACGGGGTCACGAGCACCGGACACTGCCACCCTCGGGTCGTGGAGGCGGTTCAGGAACAGGTTCGGACGCTGATCCACGTGTCCACCGTCGGATACACGCGACCAGCGATGGCATATGCCGATCGACTTTGCCGCCTCTCACCCACCGGGGACACCCGCGTGTTCTTCACCAATAGTGGAACCGAAGCCGTCGAGGCCGCGCTGAAGCTGGCGCGCTATGCCACCGGTCGTCCCAACATCCTCAGCTTTATTGGGGCGTTTCATGGCCGAACCATGGGCTCGCTGTCGGTGACGACATCGAAGGCCGCATTTCGGGCGGGCCACGAGCCGTTTCTGCCTGGCGTCTATTCCGTCCCCTACCCGCGCCAGGCACTGGAACCAACGCTTGAGGCCATCGAGCAGGTGTTCGTCCACCAAACACGCCCTGAAAGGTTCGCAGCGGTCATCGTCGAGCCGATTCTGGGCGAGGGTGGATACGTCGTTCCACCAGACGGTTTCCTGCCCGCGCTGCGCCAGTTGTGCGACGAACACGGCATTGTACTGATCGCCGACGAGGTGCAGTCCGGGTTTGCTCGCTCGGGAAAGTTCTTCGCCTGCGAATATAGCGGCATCAGCCCCGATCTCATCACCGCCAGCAAAGGCATTGCCTCCGGCCTGCCCATGGGTGCCCTACTGGGCCGCCGCGATCTAATGGATGCTTGGGAGCCAGGGGCACACGGAAACACATTTGGCGGCAACCCCGTAACTGCTGCCGCCGCAATGGCGACGCTAGACGTAATCGAGGGGGAGAAATTAGCGGAGAACGCCAGAGTTCGTGGAGAGGAACTTCGCGCTGGTCTTCGTGAACTGGCGCAGATATCGTCGTCGCCCATCACCGAAGTCCGCGGTCGCGGCCTGCTTATCGGTGTCGAGTTCGAGTCGGCGGAAGTAGCAAGGCGCATTCGAGACGGCCTTCTCGCGCGACAGGTGATTGTGTCCACCTGCGGTCCGGCAAATAACACGGTGCGCCTGGCGCCACCGCTGATCGTGACCATGGAGCATGTTGACCGATTCATCTCGGCGTGTCGTGATACGCTTGCCGTGCCGAGTTTATCCGCAGTCTGAGAGTCGAGGCACCGGGATGAGCTTGAGCGACCAGGAAAAGGCAGTCACCGCTACCATTGCCAGTCGAAGCGACGAACTCGTCGAGCTGGCCTCGGATCTGATTCGTTTCGATACGACGGCCCGCGACATTGGACAAGTGCCAAGGGACGAGGAGCGGCTGCAATCGTATCTCGCCGATCGGTTGAGCCATGTAGGGGCGAAAGCTGAGCTTTGGGAACCGGAGCCCGGTACGTTGAGCCACTATCGACTGGTTCCTCCCGGCCTTGACTTCGCCGGCCGGCCTCAGATGCTTGCCAGGGTCCCCGGATCTGGTGGTGGCAAAAGCCTCCTGCTCAATGGACATATCGATGTTGTTTCCGGCGAACCGCGTGACCGCTGGACTTCAGACCCGAACCGAGCCCACGTACGCGACGGTCTCCTGTATGGACGCGGCGCCTGCGATATGAAAGGTGGTATTGCCGCCATGGTATTTGCCGCGGAAACTCTGGCAAAGCTGGGAGTCGAGCTGGGCGGCGACCTTCTCGTGTGCACGGTGACCGACGAGGAGTCTACTGGCGCCGGCGGCGCCGCCGCTGTTGCTCACGGCGTGCGGGCCGACGCGGCCATTGTCCCCGAGCCCTCCAATTTCGACATCTGGATCGCTTGCCGCGGCAGCTTGATCCCGACATTCACGGTGATCGGCCGGCCCGGCCATGCCGGTTTCCCTCAGGGCCACTGGATGGAAGGCGGCGCGGTGAACGCCATCGACAAGATGCGAGTCGTCATGAACGCGATGGATGCGCTCCAGTCGGACTGGCACACCAATCCGGACCACCGGCATCCGCTGCTCTCACCAGGCGATATCGTACCGGTCATCGTCGAAGGCGGAGAGTGGATAGTCAGCTATCCCGCCTCCTGCCGGTTGACCTATCACGTTGCCTATTTGCCCCAGCATGCCGATTCCGACGGTTGGGGCAAAAGAGTCGAACGGGAGATCACCGACTGGGTGCATCGAGCTGCACAAACCGATCCCTGGCTGGCCTCAAACCCGCCGATCATCGAGTGGGCTCCCGATGTGCCGTCGGCTGAGGTGTCGCCGAGCGAGCCAATCGTGCCACTGTTGCTCGAGGCGGCCAGCGATATGGGTTGCTCCGGCCGCATTACCGGCATGGATAACTGGCACGATGGCGCTACCTTCACGCGTCTAGGCGGGACACCCGCTGTCTGCTTCGGTCCTGGGCACTGGTCGGTCGCACATACGATCGACGAGCACGTTCCGATCGCGGACCTGGTTGCCTGCTCTCAAGCGATTGCCGTCGCGGCCATGCGATTCACCGCCGATAGAGCGTAGTGGCTTTGACAGTAGGTCGTTAGCCTGGGTATACTGTGACGCACCGAGCCCGAACGGGCCGGTCCTATTAATTTGGGGACCGATTTGCGTGTTCCGTTACTCGGCGGCGTAGGCCCGTAGCTCAATTGGAAGAGCACTGGTCTCCAAAACCAGGGGTTGCACGTTCAAGTCGTGTCGGGCCTGCCAAGAACCAGCTCCACCGGTCGTATCACCGCAGCGCAGCGCGGGAACGGCGGCCCCTAATTCAAGTAGTTGAACACACAGATCGAGGTGAACGGTGGCTAAATCCCCGACATCCACGACGCCGGAAAGTACCCCTTCGCGGCGGATTCTCGGGCGGGCGAACGCCGGAACGTCTGGCGGTTCGAGCCGATCGCTCGGCGGCGATCTCGCCGCGCGTCGGGCGAATGCGCCGTCTATTCCCAACTTTTTTCGGGAAGCTCTGGCTGAGCTAAAAAAAGTTACCTGGCCTACCCGACAGGAAGCCATAAATTTGACCATCGCGGTGATCGGTATGACCGCTGCGATTGCGCTGTTTCTCGGTCTAATCGACGCCGGGTTGGACCAGGTAGTGACCTGGATTCTCGGCGCGTAAGCGAATAGGAGACCGACAACATGGCACTACGCGATACCCCGGATACGCTTGTCCAGGAAAATGAAACCGAGGAAGAAGCGCAGCCGGTCGAGCACGCTGATTCCAAGTGGTATGTCATTCATACCTATTCCGGCTACGAGAAGAAAGTCAAGAAGAATCTCGAGCATCGGATCGACTCAATGGGCATGAAAGACATGATCTACCAGGTCGTTGTTCCGGTGGAGAACGAGATTGAGATCCGCAACGGACAGCGCCAGCCGGTGGAACGCAAGATGTTCCCTGGCTACGTGTTGGTGAACATGATCGAATTGAAAGAAGGCGACGATTCCTCGAATCAAGCGTGGTTCGTGGTTCGGAACACTCCAGGGGTCACCAGTTTCGTCGGCTCCGGCACGCGTCCCATCCCGTTGCTCGACCGCGAAGTGAAGACCATCCTGAAGCAGACGGAGACCGAAGCGCCGAAGGTCAAGCCGACTTTCAACCGCGGTCAGAACATTCGCATTATCGATGGGCCATTCGCCGAATTCATCGGCGTTGTCGATGAGGTCAGTGCGGAACGCAATAAAGTCAAAGTTCTGGTGAGCTTCTTCGGCCGCGAGACGCCCGTCGAACTGGACTTCCTCCAGGTAGAAAAACTGTAAGGAGACCGGATTCGTGGCGAAGAAGATCAAGACCATCATCAAGTTGCAGATCCCGGCGGGGAAAGCAACCCCGGCGCCGCCGGTGGGCCCGGCCGTCGCTCCGCACTTGAACGTGATGGAGTTTGTGAAGCAGTACAACGAGCGCACCGCGTCGCAGGTCGGCACGGTGGTGCCGGTAGAGATCACGGTATACGAGGATCGATCGTTTAATTTCGTTCTGAAGACCCCGCCGGCGGCTGAGCTGCTGCGCAAGGCGGCTGGAGTGGCGAGCGGCTCGGCGACGCCGAACCGTGACAAGGTTGGTACGATCTCTCCCGTCCAGTTACGTGAGATCGCCCAAACCAAGATGCCCGATTTAAACGCGACTACGATTGAGGCTGCCGAGATGATCATCGAGGGCACGGCTCGCAGCATGGGAATCACCGTCTCGCGTTAGCACTCTGTGCCCGCAATTTGGGAGGCCGGTGTCAGGCCGCGAATACCAAGAAGGAGAACCAACAATGGCACAACTCGAAACGAAACGCGGTAAGAAGTACCGTCAAGCCGTCGCCCTGGTGGAAAAGGAACGACAGTACCCACCCGACGAGGGCGTCGACCTGGTTAAGCGCGTCTCCACTTCAACGTTCGACGGTACCGTCGAACTCCATTTGCGTCTGGGAGTAGATCCGCGACATGCTGACCAGGTGGTGCGCGGCGTGGCCGTCCTTCCGCATGGAACCGGTAAGCGGCCGCGTATCGTAGCGTTCGCGCAGGGCGACAAGATGCGCGAGGCCGAAGAGGCCGGGGCCGATACGGTGGGTGGAGAAGATCTGGCCAAACGTATCCAGGAAGGCTGGCTCGACTTCGACGTCGCGGTAGCGACTCCCGACATGATGGGCACGGTGGGAAAGCTGGGACGAGTCCTCGGTCCACGCGGACTCATGCCTAACCCGAGAACGGGCACCGTTACTGCCGACATCGGCAAGGCCATCGACGAAATTCGCAAGGGCCGGGTCGAGTTCAGGGTGGATAAGACCGGCATCATCCATGTGCCCATTGGGAAAGTGTCGTTCGAGGGAAGCCAGTTGCTCGACAATCTGGCGACCATGGTAGACGCCATCGTTCGGGCTCGTCCTACCGGTGCCCGCGGAACGTATCTGCGGTCGATCACCGTGTCTCCCACCATGGGACCTGGGGTAACGCTCGACTCCGCTGCCACGGCGGCGCTTCAGCCGGCGTAATTCCGACTCTCACTCAGCTTCCACCGGTCTCCAAGCAGACCGCTATACTTATGTAACGCAACTACAACTGCATAGCCCGAGACAGCAGGAGCGGATGATCGCTTAATGATTCCTGCCGAGGCATCACCCAGCATCAGTTCTGATGCTGGGTTCGCGCCTCGGCAGATTTCCGAGGCGTTTTTGCGTTTTGCCGAGTCTCCACCAACCAGGAAAGGAGGAATGATATGCCCACAGAAGCAAAGGCCGAAACGATCGAAGAGCTTCGCCGCAAGCTACAGGAGAGCAAGGGCGCCGTGTTGCTCGACTATCGTGGCCTGAACGTGAAGGATATTACGGCGCTGCGGCGTCAACTGAGCAACGACCAGGTTGAATTCACGGTGGCCAAGAACACATTGTTGCGGATCGCCGCCGATCGGGCGGAGTTCGATGTATCAGCCGATCTCCTCGCCGGCCCCACGGCGATCGCCTTCGGCTGGCGCGATGAAACATCACCCGCCCGGTTGCTCACGGAGTTCGTCCGACGTAATCGAGTGGTAACCATAAAAGGCGGAATTGTCGGTCGGCGATCCATATCGGCCGAACAGGTCGGACGCGTGGCCGAACTGCCGAGCCGGGACGCTCTGCTCGCTCAATTGCTGGGCGCCGTTCAGGCGCCGCTGGCACAGACCCTGGCCGTGTTACAAGCTCCGACCCGCCAAATGGCGGGCCTCTTGCAGGCACTCAAGGACAAGCGCGAAAGCGAGAACGCCCCGGCCGCATAGCCGGTTTCCGGGATACCCACCGACACCAACACGTATAACCCCACAGAAGGAGAATGGTATGGCAGTGCAGAAAATGGAAAGTGAAGACCTGCTCGCCCAGTTCGAGCAGATGACGATTCTCGAAGTTTCGGATTTCATCAAGGCTTTCGAGGAACGATTCGGCGTGACCGCCGTAGCCCAGATGGCGGCCGCCCCGGCCGCCGGCTCCGCGCCCGCCGCCGCGGCTGAGCCCGTCGAAGAGCAGACCGAATTCACCGTGATGCTCAATGCCGCCGGTCCTCAGAAGATCAATGTGATCAAGGCGGTGCGGGAAATCACCCAACTGGGCCTGAAGGAAGCAAAGGCGCTGGTGGATGAGGCGCCTAAACCGGTCATCGAGAACGTTGCCCGCGAGCGCGCCGATGAAGTAGCGAACAAGCTCAAGGATGCCGGAGCCGAGGTCGAGGTCAAGTAGTCGTCCTGCCGGCAACGGAACGGGGAGAGCGATCGCTCTCCCCGTTTTTCATGGTGAAGCGGAGAACAAATTCACGGGTTTGCCACAACTCAGGAGCGCCGAGTAGATACGATACGCCGACAAACACCGAGAGCCCCAACGTCAGTTCTACGATGACCGTGATCAATGCGCCGGCGCCACGCTGAGGTAGGGCGGCGGCGAGCGCATCGAGGATCACATACAGCACAACTGCCATCGATAAAGTCGCGATGGCAGTATCCCGCAGCGTGCCCAGTAAGCTGCGCCGCCCGATGCCACCCAACCGGCGATCGAGGGCGCCGATGAGCCACAACGCCTGGAGCGACGTGGCGATCGCAGTCGCCAGCGCGAGGCCACCCTGGCCGGAGCCGGCCGGAAGAAGGTGGACGAAGAGAATGCTCAGGACGGTATCCAGCGCCACCGCAAAGATGGCAATCCGCACCGGCGTGCGGGTGTCGCGCATGGCATAGAAGACGCGCGGCAGCACTTCCACCAGGGAGAGACCTGGCACCGCCAGAGCATAAAATAGCAGCGCAAACGCGGTGAGTTCGGTGTCGTGTCCGGTCCAGATGCCCCCATGGTGGTACAACAAGTTGATGATCGGCCGGCGCAAGACGACCAGACCAAAGGCTGCCGGCAGGGAGAGAAAGAGAACGAGTCGCAGGCTGCGGTTCACCGTTCGGCGGAGCAGGTCCATGTCGGCAGCGGCGCTGAACCGGGAGAGCGACGGAAAGAGGGCGGTAGCAGCAGCGGTACCCAGCGAGCCCACCGGGAAGGCAATGAGTAGCCAGGCATAGGTTATAGCGCTGAGCGCGCCCTCCGGGAGACGAGAGGCCAGAAAAAACGTCACGAATAACATGGCTTGAAAAGCGGCGAGCCCCAACACCCGAGGCGCAAAGAGACGCACGACCTCTCGCGTTGCCGGGTACGCCCACTCGAATACGGCCCGGTATGACCAGCGTGCGTCCGGCCATATGCCTGGAATCAAGATGAGTACCTGGGCGATCGCTCCCAATACCACTGTCCAGGCCAACCCGCCGACGCCGAAGGTGTGTCCCAATACGGCGCCGATGATGATGACAACGTTGTACATCAGCGGCGCCAGGGCCGTGAGCAGCCACCGGCTGTAGGTCTGGAGCACGGCACTGAGGATGGCCGCCGCTCCCAGGAATATTGGTTGTAACAGCATGATTCGGGTGAGTTCGACGGTCAGCGATCGATCTTTGGCGCCGAATCCCCCGACGAGAACGCCCATGATCTCCGGCGCCAGAATGAATGCGACCAGAGCGAGCCCCGCGAGCGCCACGCACACTGTGTTGAATACCGTGCTGGCGACGACCCAGGCCTCATCATCAGCATCCTTCTCCAACAGACCAGCGAACACGGGAATGAAGGCGGAAGCCAATGCCCCTCCCGACACCAGAGTGAACATAGTGTCCGGAATCCGGAATGCGGCAAAATAGTCGGCGATCTGCGGGCTGTTTCCAAACACGTCGGCAATGACGACAGTGCGCAACAGGCCGAGCAGACGGCTGAGTACAAACGACGCGCTCAAGATGATCGCCGCGCTAGCGAGGCGACCAGTGCGTGGAGAGGCTGTCACTTCACGAGCGGAGGATGCCCTCATGGCGGAAAACCGCGACATTCTAACAAGCGTCCTCCCGCACGTCGCGTTCGCGCCAGTAGAATGCACTGCTTTATGACTGTCACGGTGAACCTGTGGGAGGATCCCACCAGCTGGAATCAGTTCGTTGCCTCCACGCCTAACGCTCATTTTCAACAGAGCTGGGAATGGGGGAATCTGGCGCCCGACCTCGGTGGAAGGGCAGTCCGTCTGGCCGCAACCGAGAACGGAAGCGTGATCGGAGCCGCGCAGGTCTTCGTCAATCCGGTCGGCAGAACCGGTGCCACCCAGCTGTACATTCCGCGCGGTCCCGCTGTTCTCTGCCCGAACCTCAGGACTCTGGGCCCGATCTTCGATCGCGTTGGCCTGGTCGGTCGGGAGGCCAACGCGATTGGGGTACGTATCGAGCCGAATGCCGCCGAGTACTCGAAACCATGGAAGGACAGCCTGGAAGCGCTGTCCTTTCGTCCTAGCTTTCCGCCGACCCAGCCGCGCAGTTCCTGGGTTCTAGACATTACGCCGCCCGCGGACGAGTTGCTCGCGCAGATGAAGCAGAAAACCCGCTACAATATCCGCCTGGCAGTTAAAAAGGGGGTTGTCGTCGAGGAAGTCGGACCAGAAGCGCTTGACTGCTTTTATGAGCTCTATCTGGAGACGGCGGCTCGTGATGACTTCTTTATTCAACCGAAGGCGGTATACTCGCGAATGTTCGAGGCGTTCTCTGCAGCCGGCAATTTTTGCTTGCTCATGGCCTCTTCCAGCGGGCAGACTATCGCTGCGGTGACGTTGGTTCGCTTTGGTGAGACCTGCTGGTACCTGCATGGCGCGTCCAGCAACGGACATAGGAATCTGATGGCGCCGTACTTACTCCAGTGGGAGGCAATCCAGCGAGCCAAAGGGTGGGGTTGCCGCCTCTACGACTTTCGCGCCATCCCCGATGTATTACGCCCGGATCAGGATATGTATGGCGTCTATCGCTTCAAAGAAGGCTTCGGTGGTCGTCAGTTCACCACGTCGCACGCCTGGGGGCACGCCTACCACCCGATACTCTCCGGCCTCTGGCAAATCTACTTCCGTAGCCGGTTCGAGCTCACCGCATTTCGACGGCGCCGGAAAGGCCTTCCGGCCCGCCAGTTCGCCTGACATGCCCGCCTTCGATTTCGTCCTCAGTGGCCGCTACCGCCTGCTGGCGCCGCTCGGCGAGGGAGGAATGGCCACGGTGCTACCGCGCCCGAGATCTTCGCTTGAGCCGCGACGTGGCGATCAAGATTCTGCGGGACGACCTGACCCGAGACCCGGATTTCCTGGCGCGATTCCAGCGCGAAGCGCAATTTGTCGCCTCTCTTTCCCACCCGAACATCGTGCCCGTCCACGATGTCGGCGAGGAGCAAGGCACTCACTACATCGTGATGGAATATGTGCGGGGCCGAACATTGCGAGAAACGCTGGACGCCACCGGCCCCATGCCGGTCGAGCGAGCGGTGACGATCATGGTCAGTGTGCTGGACGCGCTCAGCTACGCTCACGGTCGTGGGTTGATTCACCGCGACGTCAAGCCGCATAACATTCTTCTGACTCCTGAAGGAACCGCCAAACTCGCCGACTTCGGCATCGCGCGAGTCGTTGAGGGAAGCTCCAGCCGCACCGCGGCAATCCTGGGCTCGGCCCAATATCTCTCTCCGGAACAGGCGCGAGGCGAGGAGGCAACGGTGGCATCGGACATCTACGCCTCAGGCATCGTCCTCTATGAGACGGTGACCGGTCGACCACCATTCGAAGGCACCAATGCACTGGCTATCGCGCACCATCATCTCCATTCCGCTCCTCCCCGGGTGGCGAATCGCGGCATGCCGCCGGCGGTGATCGCGGCCATCGATCGGGCGTTGGCCAAGGACCCGGTCGACCGCTTTCCCAATGCCGCCGCTTTCTCCTCCGCCCTGTCGCCGGCGCTGCCCAGTGATCCAAACGCAACCCAGGTTCTTTCGATCGAGGACGATAAGACTCGACCGCTGGAACTGGCGCGGACACCGCGCCCGCCGGCACGGCCAGCCGAGGCGCTGGTGCTTCGGCGCTCGGCGCGCAAAACGGGAGTGCTTGCGATCCTGGCGGCGGTGTTTCTGGCGGCCGCCGGAGACGCCGCGCGAGTCTCATTTGGCGGGTACTCGGCTCCGCAATACCCCTCCGCCCCGTATGCTCTGATTCCTGCACTGGTAGCCGCTGGGCTACTGATTTCGTGGTTCTACGTGCGCTCCTGGAGCTATCAAATGGATGGTAATGCCGCTGTCTTGCAATGGGGACTGATCGGTCACCATCGATTTGGGGTCCCGGTGCGATTCATCACCACCCTGGAATTGAAGCAGAGCCTGATCGACCGGGTTCTGGGGCTGGGCACGATCGAGCTATCGGCAAGAGACGAACACGGGATGGAGCGGCGCCTGGTTCTGGAGGACCTCCCGCGGCCTCGTCAGAGTTATGACGAGCTGATGCGATTTATTGGTCGCGCCACCAGAACCAGACAGTCGCTCACGGCCGCGGGCACCGGCGAGGAGTAGGCGAAGACCGTCACTATGCCGAGATTCGGCCCTCGGCATCCCGGAAGGGTGGGGCTTTAGTCCCCCGCGAGCTTCCCCCTTGGGCCGTATTCTTCCGCTCCGGAATGCGATACGCTTACTCGGTCAGGCGCCAGAGTTCGGAGTGCGGCAGTAGATGACGAGACCTAATATTTCTTCGCCTACCATCAGCCGGCGCCGCTTACTGGCCCTGGCCGGCGCAGCGGCAGGGCTGGTCGCCGTCAATCGCGGAGCCGCTACCTGGGAGGCGATCACCAGTGCAGCCGGCCTCCTGCCGTTCGATCAACCCGGACGTGACTACCCTCCGTACTCGAACGAGACCAACGGTGGTTGGGCAAAGTATGCGGACAATCCGGTACTGGGCGGGTCGCTTGGAACCTGTTTCGACGTGTGCGTGCTTCGCGATGGCGATGTGTTCCGGATGTGGTTTTCCTGGCGGCCCAGGGGCAGCATCGCACTGGTCGAGAGCCGAGACGGCAGGCACTGGAGTCTGCCTCGGATCGTCCTCGGTCCGGGACCGGCGGCAGGTTGGGAAGCGATAGTCAATCGCCCCAGTGTCATTAAGGTCGCCGGCCGTTATCACATGTGGTACACCGGTCAGACGGCCAGCGAATCACATATCGGCTACGCTAGCAGCCCGGATGGTATCCGCTGGGCGCGCGCCGGCTCGCAACCCGTGTTGAGTGCCGACTCGTCATGGGAGAAAAGCGCTGTGATGGCGCCATCCGTGATGCAGGACGCCGAGAGTGAATCGTTCCGGATGTGGTACTCCGGCGGCGACCAATTCGAGCCGGATGCCATTGGGTACGCGACGAGCCCCGACGGCCTACGCTGGTCGAAAGAACTGTCCAATCCGGTTTTCAGACCGGGGCAGCCTCATGCCTGGGACCAGGACAAAGTAACCGCGCCCCAGGTCTTGCGGGTCGGCGAGTGGTACGTCATGTTCTACATCGGGTTCTTCAACGAGGTGAGCGCTCAGATCGGTCTGGCACGATCGCGGGACGGAATAACGGCTTGGCAACGGAATCCTCACAACCCGATCGTGCGACCCGGGCTGCGTCCCTCGGAGTGGGACTATAGTGCGGCCTACCGGCCATGGGCACTCCGCGTGCACGATGGCTGGATGCTCTGGTACAACGGGCGACGCGGCTCTCTGGAACAGATTGGAGTGGTGACCCACCGAGGGCCGGACCTTGGGTTCGACTAGCTCCGGTTTCTCACGAGCGTCTCCGATATAACTCGAAGCCACTAGCACTCTGTGCGCTCGGTAACCACAGTACTTTCCGGTATGAATGTCGAAGGTAGCCAGTCAAGTCAGGCACGTCGCGCATGAGCGCGGCGTAACGCTTTTCGACGATGAAAACCCTGGGCTTATCCCGTACCAGGTCGTTGATAAACTGGCGCCTCAGCTGAGGAGTGGCGTACCTCTCTCCGGCCGTGACCCCGTAATAATCGACCAACGGCATGAAGTAGAGGTATCGCGATGCCGGACGCCTCCCGGATAGAAAATAGCTGCCGAGCGGCCTGCCCCAGATAAACACGTAGTCCGATCTATTCGTCATCGAGACGATATGCTGTGCCAACAGCTGATCGTCCGAGAGGACGGACGAAGGGCGCATCGACAGCGTCCAGCCACCAAGAGAGAGGAGTCCATACGCGTTTGGCGAAGATGCCGCCGTCGTCAGGTTCCAGGCAATGGCATCGGAGGCGCGCCCCTGTGTTAAGCGAAGTCGCGAAAAATCGCCGGCCTGACCCATGACCAATACCGGCATGCTGACGAGCAGAATGGCCCACGTGAGGGCGAGCAGGAATGCGAACGGCGCGGCCGCCCAACTCGCTGCCGACAGGTGGCGATCCGATTTCCATCGTCGAAACACAGTGTGGAGGCGTTGCAGTGCTAACGTGCCGAGGGCAACGGCCGATGGCGCGCTCATGAGAAAATCGTGTCCCCAAAAGTGGCGATCGGCCGCTGTTTCGACCACACCAATGGCGGTCCAGGCCAGCAAGGCCACAGTAACCGCACGGCCGTTGAGGCGCGCGGCGAACTGGCCATGTCGAGTCCGAAGCGCCGACACGGCTCGGCGTCGATCGGCATCCCCGGTGAGTAGTACGACCCCACCGGCGAAGAGCACGGGAAGCCAGAGTAATATGCCGGGACCGCTGGTGCCCAGCAAATGGGCTGCCTGGGAAAATGTGATGGCACGAGAATACAGAGAGTTGTATACGACCAACTGACTCCACATCGCAGGGCCCGCTCCCTGCGCGATCAGAGGAACGATGGCCGCGCCGACGCAGGTGCAGGCGACGACGACAGGCACAAGACCGGCGGCGAGGGTCCGACCAATCTGCACGGCACCAATTCGCCCGGCCGCCACCCTGAGATGGCGGTGGAGTACCAGGACCTCGACCAGGCCGAGATCAAGCCCGCTTTGTGGCTTCAGAAGCATTGCGCACCCGCAACATAGTCCGACCAGAACGAGGCACCAGTTTGATCCGTAGAAGCGAGGCACGGCGTTGCCATGCCGCTGGGACCCAGCTTTCGGTGGTTGCAGGGTGGCGCCGGCCGGCAAGGGTCCCGATGTGCAGGACGACGCGTACCGAAGCGTCAGACCGATAGCAAGAATAGTCACCAGCGGAAGGTAGGTCTCAGTGAGGTCACCACCCGAGCTGAGAGTAGGCGCCGTGATGACGAAGGTGAAGACGCAGGCGCCAACCACCGCCGCCCATACTGTCGCAAACGTACGGAGGAGCCAATAGAAAGCAGCGACAGTAAGAAGACCCAGCGGAATCTCAAGGAGGTGGTAATCCCACGGTGTGGGGGACAACCAGCCGAGGATTACCGCATTGAGGTAAAAGATGCCGGGAGGTTTGTGATCCCATAGATCGCGGTAGGGGACCTGGCCGCGTAGAATGGCGCTGCCGATGGTAGCGAATACTCCGGCATCCGACGTGGGTACGCCATTTTGAGTCTCCAGCTCGCTCAATTTTGCCATGACGACAGTTGGAACGATGAGCAGGATCGCTGTCAAGCGCAGTAGCCACTCGAGCTTCAAGGCAGATGCCCGACCGTCGGAGCTGAATACCTGGCCCGAATCCGCCAGGTGAAACGGGAATTGCGGCCCTCGATCGGGCAGGGACGAAGAAGCCGCGCTCATTGGACCTGGGCCCAGCTAACAGACACGCTCCTGGCGAACTGGTCGCTCATGCGCTAGCTCGGGTGGGCGCCATCGGCGCCGACCTGTCCTCAGGCAGCGCCACCAATGAACGTTTCACTCGGAAGACTCGGTCGGTCCAGGCTAGCCAGCGCTGCAAAGCTGGTCCCACGCGCCGCCAGGTAGCCTGGCTCATGCACGGTCTCTCGATGACGATATGGAAAATGATCCCCGCCGATAGTCCCGCAACTGCGGCCACCGGAATCAGGGCCTCAGAGGAACGCAGCCAATACGGGGCGAAGGACTCGATGATGTCGCTCACAGGACGGTGCACCAGATACACGCTGTACGAGATCACGCCGAGCCGAACCAGTGGTTGCCAGGACAGAATCGCCTGCACCCGAAAGCTGGTCGACGCGAGCAGGAGGAGAAGGGCGAAGGCAATGCCATACAGTGGCTGGTAGATCCCCGTGTCGCCGACAAACGTGCCAAACGGAGCCTCGGCGAGTGCGACGGCTGCAATTGCGCCGAATAAGAGCAAAGAAGACGGGGCTTTGACCCCGCGTACCACCAGGCGGGCGACCAGCACACCGCAACAGAACTCGAATAGCCGGCCCGGAAGCCAGGACGCGACGATGGGCGAGTTTTCCATCGCTGCCTGCCAGAGGCACGCCAGGATGAGAGACGTACTGGCGGTGAGAACGGGGAATCGAATGGCGGCAATCAGGACAACCGGGAAGATCCAGTACCATTGCCACTCCAGGGCGAGCGACCAGAATGGACTGTTGATCGAGTAGACATACGGCGTGAAGTTGTGGATTAACAGGACGTGCGTAATCAAGTTTGCCGGTCCCACGTCTCTCGTTCCCATGGCTCGAAGGTATGGCCAACCAGCCCAGACGGAAGAGACACACTAACCCGACGAGAGAAGCAGAGCGGCATAATACGGGGGCAAAATGCGCAACACGCGCCGGGCAAAGAAGTGGCTTGGTTGAAACCACGTCTCCGCTCCCGCCGCCCGCCGTTTCAGGACTGGATAGGCCAGACAGAATCCGCTCAGCACCAAAAAGAGGCTCACGCCCTGGTAGCCTCGGTTCGCTATGTAGTCAAATACTGTCGAGTGCGGCCCGGGCACCATTCGATTGTGATACCAGGTGGGATTCCAGAGGTGCGGTGGGTCGTGCGTCCAGGCATGAGTCAGAACGACCAACGCGATCGCAACTCCCCGGAGGCCATCGACATAGTCCAGACGGGACGCCTTCTCCATCAACGTTATTCACAGTCCATGCCGCCACTCTACTCGCCGGCAGAGCCGGCAGGTAGGGCACAAACGGGCATGCTTCATGTGACTTTTGCCCTCAGTTCGGCCGGCAGTGTGAACGGCCGCCGGTTCCTATTTCGCGTTGTGTGGGATGAAGAGACCCGCGTCGATGAACCGATGGCACTCACATTCGTTGGGCAGACGGCAGTCTTTAAACCAGATCATGCCGCATCGCATATACCACCGCCTGGGCCCGATCGCGTAACTCCGCCTTACTGAAGATATTGTTGATGTGGGTCTTGACCGTGGCCTCGCTTACCACCAGACGCTGCGCGATCTCTCTGTTGTTCAGACCTTCAGCAATCAGACCGAGCACTTCGGCTTCGCGCGGGGTGAGCCCGTCGGGCAACGCTGGTTCGGGGGCAACGTTGCGGACACCGGTGGCGCGGACCTGCTGAATGAGGCGCAGCTGAACGGCGGGGTCGAGTAGCGCTTCACCACCATGGACAGTTCGGATGGCTTCCTGGATCTCGCGAGCGTCGGCATCTTTGGTCAGATACCCCATAGCCCCCGCCTCGAGCGCACTGAAGATGGAACTGTCGTCCGCATACGTTGTGAGAACGACAATACGGGTCGCAGGGTGGTCGCTCACGATCCGGCGGGTTGCTTCGACTCCGTCGCATCGAGGCATGCGCAGGTCCATCAACACGACATCAGGTAGACAGTTGGTAACCGAGCGCACGGCTTCCTCCCCGTCGGCGGCCGTACCTACCACCGTAATGCCGGCGCTGAGACCGAGAAGCATTTCCAGTCCTTCCCGGATGAGTGCCTGATCGTCAACGATCAAGACACGGATGGCCCGTTCGTCTCGGTCGGTATCCATAACCTGACTCTGAATCCGTTCTCTGCCGGGCCGGCGTCCAATGTGCCCCCCAGGAGTGTTGCCCGTTCGCGCATTCCCCTCAGCCCGTAGCCGCCTCCCGGTAGCGGCGAGGACAGGGGACGCCCTCATTGTCGACGATCAATTCGGCGCCATTCGACGTATAGCGGAGGACGATCTGAACCGCGGAAGCGCTCGCGTGTTTGCGTACGTTCGTCAACGCTTCCTGAGCGATACGATACAGTGCTAACCGTGCCTCTGAGGTAAATTCCGTGGGGTGGCCCTCGATCTGCAAGCGGCACGGCAGGCCGGTATCTCGCTCGAAATCGCCGGCGAGTAGGGGAAGGAGATCGGGACCGGGTAGCGTCTCACCGCGAAGAGAACCGACCGCTCGTCGTGCTTCCGCCAGTCCCTCTCTGGCGAGTCCACTGGCGCGGCCAAGCGCGGATACAACGTCTGGATCGCTCTCGCGCTGCTCAGCCAGCAGGCGCGTCCCCTGCAACTGAATGCTGAGGGCCGAAAGGGTGTGGGCAAGGACGTCATGCATTTCCCGAGCGAGTCGAGCTCGCTCGTCGAGGGCAGCAACCCGAACACGTGCATCTCGCCCGGCGATCGCCTCGTTCAGAAGCTCCTCGGTTCTCCGCTGCTCGATCCGAAGCCGTCGCATCGCGCTGGCACCCAGATAGGTGAACAGAACAGCGGGCACGACCGAGACAGTTTTACTGGGATCCGCGTTATTGACGCCCAGGGCGCTGGCGACCAGGAATGCGGTCGCGCTGAGCCCGGCCACGGGTCGACTGAACCGGTAGTCAAGTCTCACTCCTGCGACCGCAATAGCTGCCGTGACAGCGACGAAGGCGGCGGTACCCGGAGCGAGGTACTGCATCGCCGCGCTGGCCAGACCGCTGATCAGGAGGAGAAGAGTGGCATTGGGGCGCTCAACGGCGGCGGTAAGTGTGATGAGGAAGATCAGAGCAATGATCCAGGCCACAACGTCATGAAAGGTGGCGAGACGCGGAACGGCGCTAGCCGTCCCATAGGCCACCGCGACCCAACAAGCAGCAACGAGGACTCGACCGACCCGTACCGGGACGATCGAGTCCGTGGATGCTTTGGTCGAGAACTCCATCAGACTGCCCTTCTCGCGGACTCTGCCCTGGTCCGCATCCACTCTAGCGCGTGCCCAGCGCCGCGGATACGGAGCACGGGTGGATAGTGGCTCTACGAATTGGTAACGGAAAGTAACGGCCGGGCGCCATCGAGCCGCGTGGCGCGGACAGCGATGACTATGGTGCGAGCAACGACCATGCTGAGCGCCATGAGGACGAAGGCGGCCGTCCAGGCAGCGGAACTGGTGATGGCGTGCTGGATGGAGAACTGCATGACCTGGTGTCGCCACGAGTTAGTCGCTGCCCAGGCAAATGCCAGCCGTCCACCGAAAACAATGATCCAGAGGGAAGCATAGGCGAGTCCGGCTCTGGTCACGATTCTTCCCGTGTCACCGTCCCGGTCCACGCGCATCAAGCTGGCGGCTGCTATTCCGGCGATTGCGCCAACAACACTCAGAATGATGTCGAAGTCGAGGTCCCCGCCGGCGGTCGGGATACTCTGTATGTAGTGATAACCGACGGCCCCCACGGCCAGGAGTGGAAGGAGCAGCCGATGTGCGGTGAGGCGATGGCTGCCAACCTGGGTGGCGATGATCAGCGCGGCGAGTCCGACGAAGGTAATGATTTCGGTCGTGTTCATTGCGAAGCTCCTTACGTAGTGGTGTCTGTTACGAGTTCCACATTAGCGGAGGAATAGAGCGGCGTCATCGGACTACGGGTGGATTTTTGCGACGTTCTTTTCCTCCACCCGTGGGTGGATGAACTCCTCGTAGCCGAGGTCCCAGATCGGCAGGTGGGTTCTCTTTGGCCCGCTAACGCACTACGCGCCAGGCATGCCCACAAGTGAACCGTCTACCATGTCCCAAACGACCGATGATTGGAGGCAACTATCATGGCTCTATTGCGCTCACTCGTACTCTCAATCCTGGCTTCGATTCTGGCGACGGTGGCGGCAAACCGCATGCTGGCGGTCGCCCAACCTCCCGAGGAGCGTTCGGGGTTGCAAAAACGCAGGAATCAAACCATCGTGGTGGTAGTGCCCATGTTTGCGGGCAATAGCAGCAACCGGATTGGCTGGGTGAAGGAGGTCCATCATCATCACCATCGGTCGGTCTTCGGTCGCGCGCGGCGTCGTGCGTAGAATCGTTCGCAGGCAACCATGGGCGTGGCTGAACCATCGTACGGCACCAGCTCGTGGGCCGATGTCTTCTGATCGAGGTTAATGCATGGCTACGAAGCTCTCCTCCGGATTCCAGAAGTTACTGCGCGAACCCGCCTACTGCCAGCTCGCCACCATCATGCCCGATGGTTCCCCTCACCTGGCTGAGGTTTGGGTGGATACTGACGGCGAACATGTGCTGATCAACACCAATGACGGATCGCAGAAGGTTCTCAATGTGCGTCGCGATCCCCGGGTAGCGGTCAATGTCTTCGACCCGACCAATCAGTGGCGCATTGCCACGCTGCGGGGGCAAGTGACAGAGGTTACTACGGACGGCGCTGACGATCAGATCGACGCACTGGCGTTCAAGTATCTCGGTCAGGCGAAGTACCCGTTCCGCCAGCCTGACGCCGTGCGCATCATTTTGAAGATCGCCCCGGAGAAGATCCGCGAGGTCGGTCTGGGCGAATAGTAATCCATGGCGGCAGAGCCGGCGACACTGACCAACCAGGACAGCGGAAACCCGTGGCCGGCTCATATGAGCCGGCCACGGGCCGGAGACCATGCTTCAGTTAGACGATCAACACTCGCTGTAGCCACAGAAGTGGCACTTCTTGCACCCTTCCTCGTGGGCGAGGGCGGCCCAGCCGCAGGACGGACAGATATCCGCCTTGACCGACATGTCGGGCAGCAGGCCGATTGTGGTGGCTGGCTGGGGCTCGTCGTGGGCGTACTCCGCGAGCACTTGCGAGAGGGCGTCCGGCACGGAGAGTACGCGTTGGGCACCAAAGCCCACCGATCGGCTGCCTCCAATACCGCTGAGCTGATCGACGATCTCAGCTACCCGCTCACGTGGCGTAAGCGGTGAAGGTGTCCGCAGGTTGAGCGATATCAACCGACCGAGCGCCTCAGCGAAGGCCATGACGTCACTCCCCGAACTGCCGATGGTGACGAACGCCTCGAAGGGCTGGCCGCGCTCATCCATGTTCACGGTGATGTAGGCCGTCCCCAGCGGCGTTTCGATTCGGTGGGTCTCACCGCTGACCTTACGGGGACGAGGCTGGATCGATGGCAAGCCCGGCAGGGGCGCCTGGGTGGGACGTTGTTCCACCGCGAGCGCATCCTGCTTCGAGCCGCCCACGCCGACGTTGAGCACCTGAACGCCCTTCGAGCCGTCACGGAACACGGTGATTCCGAGGCAGCCGAGGTTCCAGGCCAACTCATACGCCTGCTCCACGTCGTCGCGGCCTGCGGAGTTGGGCAAATTGATGGTTTTCGACACGCCGTTGTCGGTATGTCGCTGAAATGCAGCCTGCATACGAACGTGCCATTCCGGCTCGACTTCGTGCGCGGTCACGAAGACGCGCTGCATGTCTTCCGGCACGCCGTCCACACCACGGACTGAGCCGTGAGCCGTGACTCGATCGAGAAGCTCCGGGGAATCGACGCCCCGCTGCTTTGCGGCCTCGACGAAAAAGGGATTGACGAAGGTGAGAACCCGGTCGTCAACCTTGTGCTGAAATGCGAGCGCGAAGATCGGCTCGATCCCGCTCGAGGCATCGGCGATGATGCTGATGGTGCCGGTGGGCGCAATCGTCGTCACCGTCGAGTTCCGCATTGGCGGACCATTTCGATAGATGCTGCGCTCCCAATTCGGGAACGGCCCGCGTTCGCGGCCCATATCCTGGCATTCCTGATGGCTGGCTCGCTTCACGAAGCTCCAGAGCCGCTCACCCAGCTGGACGGCCTCCTCACTGTCATACGGAATGGCCAGGACGAAGAGCAGATCCGCCCATCCCATAATGCCCAGACCGATGCGTCGATTGGCCTTGACGGTGGCGTTGATCTCGGGCAGAGGGTAGGGATTCACCTCGATGACGTCGTCGAGAAAGCGAGTGGAAAGTTTCACTACTCGCTCCAGTTCGACCCAATCGACCTCCCTGGCGCCATCACGGTTGATAACAAACTTAGCGACATTCACCGACCCGAGGTTGCACGCTTCATTTGGTAAGAGGGGCTGCTCACCGCACGGGTTAGTCGCCTCGATCATCCCAATTTCGGGAGTCGGATTGGCTGGACTCTGATTGATTCGATCGATGAAAACCAGCCCCGGATCGCCGGTGGCCCAGGCCGAATCGATGATCCGTTGCCAGACTTCCCGCGCGGGAAGTCGATTCGTGATCTCGTGGCTCGACGGATCGACCAGATTGTAGTAGTCGTCGTTGCGGAGGGCCTCCATGAAGCTATCGGTAATGGCGACACTGATATTGAAGTTCGTGATGCCGCCATCGTTCTTGCACTCAATGAACTCGAGAATATCGGGATGATCCACCCGCAGAATGCCCATGTTGGCCCCACGGCGAGTACCGCCCTGCTTCACTGCTTCGGTGGCCGCGTTGTACACCCGCAGGAAGGACACCGGACCGCTGGCCCGTCCGCCGCTCCGGGACACGATGCTGTCCTTGCGACGAATGCGAGAGAAAGCGAAACCGGTGCCGCCACCACTCTGGTGGATAATCGCGGCGTTTTTCAGGGTATCGAAAATCTCATCGATCGAGTCACCCACCGGCAGCACGTAACACGCTGAGTACTGTAGACCGTTCCCGGTGCCGGCATTCATCAACGTCGGCGAGTTGGGCATGAACTTCTGGTCTACCAGGATGTCGTAAAACTCTCGCGCATACCGGCTGGCGACCTCTTGGTCACCCCAGGTGCGCTCCGCCGCCGCGACCGCCGTGGCCACGCGCCAGCACATTTCGTCCGGCGTCTCCACCACTTCACCATCGCGCTTATTCAGGTAGCGCTCGCGAAGCACCCGGAGAGCTGACTCCGACCAGATGCCTTCCTTCGCGGGTCGCGTCGATCCAAGACCATCCATCAGGCGCACCCCCTCGGCAGCCTGATCGGCTTCGATGATCGCGCGTTGAATCTGAACCTCCATCGTTCTCTCCACACTGTAAAATGCCGCCTCGATCCCTACTGCATGTAGGGGACATGTCCTATCCTACCCACAAGCTGTAGTGGAGTCAAGGATTTGCGCCCACATATTGTGTTAGCAAATTCTGTGCCGCCACTGCATATTGCGGTCCGTTGCGAATGGGCGCCTGGAATACCATGGAAGGAGGTACTGCGGAGAGGAGCCGGGCGTGGTTGATGCGGATTTCGCGCTATTCAACGTCGACCAACTTGTGACCGTCGCGCCTGGTTGCCATCCGGCGACCGTGGGGCCGCTGGGCGTGATCGAACGCGGTGCCCTCGCCAGCAAGGGAGATACCATCGTCTGGGTCGGACCCATGTCCGATTTCCATGCCGAGGTCCGGCTCAGTCCGGACGCCACCGTCCTCAATCCTCACGGACGCACCGTGCTCCCGGGTTTCGTCGATGCACACACGCACCCCGTTTTCGCCGGCGAACGCGTCGCCGATTTCTACGCACGCGTCCACGGCATAACCTACGATCAGCAAATCGAAACCGGCATCATGCGCACGGTTCGCGCTACTCGCGCCGCGTCCGAAGATGCCTTGCTTGGTCTCGCTTTCCGGCGAGCGGAATCGTTTCTCCACTATGGAACCACGACTATCGAGGCCAAGAGCGGATACGGCTTGACGCTCGACGCCGAACTGAAATCGCTTCGAGTCCTGGCCCATTTACAGTGGCTCCAGCCACTCAAAGTGATTCCAGCCTTTCTGGGAGCACACGTCGTACCGGCCGATTTCGACGGTGACACCGACCGCTACGTTGATGAACTTATCGCCGATTGGCTTCCAGCCGCGCGGCCGCTGGCGGAGTTCTGCGATGTCTGGTCAGACGAGGGAGCATTCACCCCTGAGCAGTGCCGCCGGATATTGCAGCGCGCCAATGAACTCGGATTCGCCCTGACTGCGCACGTCAGTGAAATGGGACAAGGTGAAGGCGTGCGCATGGCCACCGCCGAGGGCGCGCTATCAGTAGATCATGCCGTGTATCTCGACGAAGCTGACATTCAGGCACTGGCGGCCTCGGACACGACTGCTGTGCTTCTACCGGGAACGACGTTCTTCCTGCGCAGCGATCGGTATGCTCCGGCCCGACAGCTGCTGGACGCCGGCGTGTCGGTGGCGCTGGGCACCGACTTCAACCCTGGCACCTCCTGCACCCAGAATATGCAGTTCATCCTCACCCTGGCGGTATTGAAGCTGGAAATGACGGCAGAAGAAGCAATTCGCGCCGCCACCATGGGCGGGGCCAAGGCTGTTGGACTGGCGAGCCGAGTCGGTTCGCTGGAACCGGGGAAGTACTGCGATCTGACCGTGTTTCGGGTGGACGACTATCGAGCCATCCCCTACCACTACGCGATGAATCTCGCGGAGACCGTCATTGCCGGCGGTTCGGTGGTCGTGCACGATGGCAATACCGTCGCGGCCGCGTTACATTCTTCCGCGTACGCTCCTTGATGCGCCGCCTCGCCACCTGGCTGTGGTCCCTGCCCTGGCCGACCCGCCTGCGCCGACTGGTGGAACCCGTAATCAGTCACCGTGCTTTTCAGCGCCTTCTGGTTCCACATTTCCGCTGCGGCGTCGTTGGGATTATCCAGAATGCGGCCGGTGAGTACCTCCTCTTCAAACATACGTATCGCAACGAGCATCCCTGGGGATTGCCCACCGGCTTCCTCGAACCGGGGGAACAACCGGAGCGGGCGCTGCGGCGCGAGGTTTGTGAAGAGGCCGGACTGGATATCGAGGTAGCCGGACTCCATGGCGTCTACGTGGATGAACGCTCGATAGTCAATATCGTATTTCGAGGTCGTCCCCTCGGGGAGAAATTCAGGCCGAGCGCGGAAATCAGCGCTGCCGAGTTCTATCCGCTCGACGACCTGCCGCCGATGATGCCGGCACAGCGTCACCTGCTAATAAAAATGAGTCAAAGGGAGACCGTCGGTGAAGAGTTTACTTGAGTCGGTGCCAAATTTTTCCGAGGGCCGGCGCCCGGAAGTCATTGAACAGATTGTCGAGGCCGCATCTGTGTCCGGTGTGCGGCTACTCGACCGTCACTCAGACCCAGATCACAATCGGACGGTACTCACGCTGGTCGGAGACTCGGCGGCACTGCAGGAGGCGGTATTCCGTGCCATCAGTCGTGCCACCGAGCTCATTGATTTGCGACAGCACCGCGGCGAACACCCGAGACTGGGCGCAACTGACGTGGTACCGTTTATCCCGGTCGGCGCGACGCCCATGGCTGACGCTCTGGCGGCCGCTCACTCGTTGGGTTCCCGCGTCGCCGGCGAACTTGATATCCCGGTGTATTTTTACGAGGAAGCCGCATCTCGCCCCGAACGAGTAAACCTGGAGAATGTACGCCGCAAGGGGTTCGAGGAACTGCGTGAGACCATCGAGCAGGCCGAGCGTGCGCCTGATGTTGGACCGCGCCAGGTTCACCCCTCCGCCGGCGCAATTGTTATCGGCGCGCGCCGAGCGCTGATCGCCTATAACATCTATCTCAATACCGCCGACATTGGTGTGGCCAGGGACATCGCCAGAATCGTCCGCCACAGCACGGGCGGCCTGCGTTATGTCAAAGCCTTGGGGTTCGAGATCCCTGCTCGCGGGCAGGTCCAGGTTTCCATGAACCTCACTGACTACCGCCGATCGGCGATACACACCGTATTCAATCTGGTGCGATCCGAAGCTGAGGCTCGCGGAGTCTCGGTGACAGATTCGGAGATTGTGGGACTGGTCCCGCTGGAAGCACTGGTGCAGGCGGCACGACATTACCTGCGGCTGCGTGACTTCGAGCAGGAGCAGATTCTGGAGACGAGGTTATTCGACGAATGACGGTCGATCCGCTGTCCCTGCAGGTCTTTGCCAATCTGTTCAGTGCCATTGCCGAGGAGATGGGTGTCACCCTGCAGCAGGCAGCGTACTCACCTAACATCACCATGCGTCGAGATTACTCGTGCGCTATTTTCGATCCAACCGGCAACCTGCTCGCCCAGGCAGCCCACATTCCGGTCCATCTCGGCGCCATGCCCGTCTTGATGCGAGCGATACGGCGGAACTTCGAGCTGCAGCCAGGCGATGTGGTGATCACAAACGATCCCTACCAGGGCGGTACCCATCTTCCGGATGTGTCGCTGGTCTCAGCGTCTTTCGCCGGTGACGGAACCCTATTGGGCTATGTTATGTCGCGTGCGCACCATGCCGACATCGGCGGCATGTCCCCCGGTTCCATGCCGCTCTCCACCGAGATTTACCAGGAGGGCATGATCATTCCGCCGCTGCTCCTGGTGGAGCGAGGTGTGCTCAACGACTCGTTGCTGGCGCTGATTCTCCGCAATGTGCGAACGTCGGACGAACGTAGAGGCGATCTCGCTGCCCAACGTGCTGCCCAGCGTGCCGGAGAGGAGGGCCTCCGCAAACTCGCCGTGCGTTACGGTGCCGATACGATCGCCGCTCACGGTCAGGCGCTGCAAGCGTACTCCGAAGTCGCGATGCGGCGGACGATCGAAAGGATTCCGACGGGCAGGTACGCTTTCACTGACGCGCTGGATGATGACGGACAGAGCGAGTCGACGGTCGCGATCGGCGTGGAGATCTCCCGGGCCGCCGGAAGCACGGATCTGACCATCGACTTCTCTTCCTCGGCGCCGCAATGCCGTGGGTCGGTCAATGCGGTGGCCGCGGTGACCATCTCGGCAACGCTCTACGTCATGCGCTGTTTGCAAGGCGACGACGTGCCCGTGAATGAAGGGAGCCTTCGCCCGCTACACGTCATCGCACCCGCCGCTACCGTGGTGGCAGCGATCGCGCCGGCGCCCGTTGCCGGCGGCAACGTAGAAACGTCGCAACGCATCGTCGATGTGCTCTTTGGCGCCCTGGCCATAGCTCTCCCGGGCGA
The DNA here is from genome assembly GCA_963731225.1 of uncultured Chloroflexia bacterium. Lineage (GTDB taxonomy): Bacteria > Chloroflexota > UBA5177 > UBA5177 > UBA5177 > CAVSUG01. Next base: position 63,750 of record CAVSUG010000002.1, on the reverse strand, counting down.
AATCCCGGCTGCCAGCCAGGGCACCATGAACAATCTGGCGATGGGCGGCTTCGATGAGACTCGAGGGCGAGCGTTCGCCTACTACGAAACCATGGGAGGAGGTGCAGGCGCCCGTCCTGGCCAGGATGGTGCCAGTGGCATCCACGACCACATGAGTAACACGCTCAATACTCCGATCGAGGTACTGGAGTCGGAGTACCCCCTGCGCATCGCCACCTACCGATTACGAGCTTCTAGCGGCGGCCGGGGTGAGTTCCACGGAGGCGAAGGCATCGAGCGCGTACTTCAATTCCTTCACCCGGCGACGGTGACCATTCTGTCCGAACGTCGCGTACTGGCTCCCTATGGCCTGGGAGGAGGTCCCGGGTCAACCGGTGAAAACATGTTGAGCCGTGCAGGGGTGTCCCGGCAACTCGCGGGCAAGACGACGGTACGTGCCGAGTCCGGCGACATCCTCACCATTCGTAGCCCTGGTGGCGGCGGACTGACCTTGCCCGAGTCCGAGGGGCGTTGATAGTATGCCCTGGTCTCGTCTGTGGTGATATCGTTGCGTTGGGCGCCCGCGCTGTGCGCCTGTTTCTGCCTCCTCGCTACCGCCGGCTGCGGTGGCACCGCGGGAGCCGGTGGCGTGCGTACGCCGACTCCGCGCGTAGTGCCGACGCGTCCTCGGGCCCAGGTGACCCTTGTGCCTCAGCAGGCAACCGAGACACCGACGCCGGCGCCGACTCCGACCACGCCGCCGGCACCGACGGCTACGGCCACGCCCCGCCCACGCCCCACTGCCCACCCGGGGTATCGAGCACCGGTGGTGACATCCGCGAGCCTGAGTCCGGCATCGGTCGGCCCAGGGGCTACTCTTCGCGCCAACGTCACCGTGAGCGGAGGAGCCAGCGACGCCGAGATGTATATCGGATCGCCTCCCGGCGGTCCGCCTCCGCAGACGATATCGCTCAGCGAGACTTCACCCGGCGTGTGGTCCGGATCTGCTTCGGCCCCCTCACTTCCGGGGACGTATCACTTCACCGTGGGCGTGTATGACTTCTCCGGCAAACGAACAGTCGCCGACAACAACAACTGGAACATCCAGGTGACCGGTCCGGTGAATCCCACGGTTGCTCCGGCCCAGGCACAACCAGTGCCCGACAATGTGCCCCTGGCTCCGCCATTCAGTTATGGAAATCCGATTCCAGCAGTGTTCAGCGCCGAAGGCCAGTCGGTAAATGGGTCGGAAGTTGTCAGTAATACCCGCTCGGACGTGCCGGCCGGCGTTGTGGCCAGCTACTATGAGGTTCATTTTCCCCGTGCCGGCTGGGCTGTGGATCAATCCTCAGTTCCCCCGGCGGGCGCATCGCAATTCACAATTGTTGCTACCAGCGGAAATCAGGTGTGTGTAGTCGGCTTTAGCGGCGGTACCGTGCACGTCTTCTATGGGTCGCTCTAACGTTCATGTCCTCACTCTCCCAGGTGATTGTCGGAATGTCCGCGGGCCGGGTGCTCGTACTTGGCGACGTGGTCGCCGACGAGTATGTGGTGGGCCGGCCGGCGCGGATTTCGCGCGAAGCGCCGGTCTTGATTCTTCACTTCACCGAGAGTTTCGTGCGTCCCGGCGGAGCCACCAATCCGGCCTACAATCTCGTTCATCTCGGCGCGCGCGCGTCGCTCGTCGGTGTCGTCGGCGATGACGACATGGGCCGGCGGCTACGTGCCGAGCTCGCAGCCGCCGGCGTGGACTGCCGGTACCTCTTCACCGACACCCACCGGCCGACCTCCACCAAGACGCGCATTCTGGGGAAGGGCACCCAGGAAGTGCAGCAACAGATTGTGCGCATCGACCGGGTCGACGTGAGCGCCGTCGACGGGTCCCTCCGCGACGCCATGGTGGACGGGGTCTGCCGTGCCATGGCTGAAAATGACGCGCTGGTGATCTCCGACTATGAAAACGGCGTCATCTCTCCGGAAGTCATTGATGCCTGTCTCCCGGCAGCGCGGCGGCAGGGCCGCACGATCGTGGTGGACTCCCATGGAGACCTCTTCCGGTTCAAGGGTATAACCGCCGCTACCCCCAATCAACCGGAGGCCGCTGGCACGCTGCGACGGCCGATTCACTCCGAAGCGGATCTCGATATCGCCGGCAACGAGCTGCTCGCCGGCATGGAGGCCGAAGCGATTCTCATCACACGCGGCAGTGAAGGTGTCGCGCTATACTCCCATGACGAACTTCCCTGGAAACTGCCGGTGCAAGCGGAGCAGCGCTCCCAGGTGGTGGATCCGACGGGGGCCGGCGACACCGTCGCCGCAGTCTTCACCCTGGCCCTTCTGGCCGGCGCCTCGTGGCGCCAGGCTGCGTATCTGGCCAATGTCGCTGGAGGCATCGTGGTGCGCAAAGTGGGCGCCGCCACGACTACACAGGAGGAACTGAGCGTGGCGACCTCGCTAGCATCTGAGGACGGATGGACGGTATGAAAATCGACGCCACTTTCGAGACCCGCGTCAACGTGTCGGAGAATGGGTTCGCCGATGATCGTCCCCTGGTTGCGGTCATGCGCGGTGAGCATGCCGGCAGCCTTCATCGGGGCATTTTCGCTGTCGCCGACGTGCGCGGCAACGTGCTCGCATCTCTGGGCGACAGTTCGCAGCCTGTCTACCTGCGTTCCGCCGCCAAGCCATTTCAGGTGATGCCGGCGATCGTCTCGGGTGGCATCGATCGGTTCGGCATCACACCGCCCGAACTCGCAGTTCTGTGCGCTTCGCATAGCGGTGAGCCGAGCCACCAGGAAGCTGTGTTGTCCGTACTGGCCAAAATTGGTTTGGATGAATCGGCGCTCCAGTGCGGCATTCACCCGCCTTTACATGAAGCAACCGCTCAACACCGCTGGCGACACGGACTGGAACCGTCGCCTGCCTGCAACAACTGCAGCGGGGCGCACACCGGGATGTTGCTTGCCTGCCGGGCTCGAGGCTGGCCGATCGACAATTACGGATCACCGAATCATCCATTGCAGCAGGAGACTCGGACGACTTTGGGCATCTTTGCGGGAGTGGAGAGCGATAGTGTGGACATCGCCATGGACAACTGCCACGTGCCGACATTCCGTCTGCCTATCAGACGGGCGGCAGTTGCTTTCGCTCGCCTGGCCGCGGCCAGGGTGACCGATGAAGGCCTCCAGAGAGCGGCGGCCAGTGTAGTGGCAGCGATGACGGCACACCCGGAAATGGTTGGTGGAGAGGCACGATTCGACACCGATCTAATGAGTGCCACATCCGGGCGCATCGTCGCCAAGAGTGGGGCCGAAGGGTTTCAGGGGCTGGGCTTTCCGGCGCCAGAACTTGGAATCGCGCTCAAGATTACCGACGGCAATGCCCGAGCGGTCGGGCCGGCATCGGTTCATCTTCTCCAGAGCCTCGGTTTGCTCGACGACCTCGAGTTGCAGCGTCTGCAGCAATGGCATCGCCCGGCGACCGTTGATCTGCAGGGAGCCGTCACCGGTCATCTCATTCCCGTCTTCGGAATTGAAAGACCAGCATGACGAAGCTGCGCGTCGGGATACTCTTCGGCGGCCGATCCGGGGAACATGACGTATCCATTGCATCCGCAATAGCGGTGATGCGAGCGATCGATCGAGGCAAGTATGATCCGGTACCTATTGGAATTACCCGGCAGGGAGAGTGGCATATCTTTGATTCGCCCGATCGACTGCTCGGTGGTGAGATCGTGCTCGAACTGGCGGGCAACCAGGAGGCTGTTCCCGATCTGACGCATCATGGCATCGTGCCGGTGACCGGCACCGAATTGACTGGCGCGCACGAGTCGGCGGTAGACGTCGTGTTTCCCCTACTGCACGGGCCATACGGCGAGGACGGAACGGTTCAAGGCCTCCTGGAGATGGCCAACCTTCCATATATCGGCGCCGGCGTATTCGCCTCCGCGGCAAGCATGGATAAAGGTCACATGAAGAGCCTGTTCGCTCAGGCAGGCATTCCTAGCGTGCCATACATCGTCGTAGCGCGCCGCCAGTGGCGATGCGATCGCGAGACCGTGATCGCATCGATCGAGGATCTACTCGAGTATCCGGTGTTCGTCAAGCCGTGCAACATGGGATCCAGCGTCGGCATCTCAAAAGCGCGAAACAGATCCGAGTTGGAACATTCCCTTGATCTGGCGGCAGCGTTCGATCGCCGCCTGATCGTCGAGCTGGGAATCAACGCGCGCGAGGTCGAATGCGCTGTCCTGGGCAACGACGATCCGGTGGTCTCGGTTCCAGGAGAGATCATACCGCATCATGACTTCTACGACTATGAGGCGAAATACACCGAGGGCCTGGCCGATCTGCTCATTCCGGCCCAGCTGTCGAACGAGCAGCAGGAAAAGGTGCGGGACCTCGCCCGAAAAGCTTTCCTGGCGGTTGAGGCCGCCGGGCTCGCCAGGGTTGATTTCTTTGTCCGCCGTTCCGACGGCGAGGTGATCGTGAACGAGATAAATACTATGCCTGGCTTCACCAGCACCAGCATGTACCCGCGGTTGTGGGAGCATAGCGGCATACCCTATCCGGACCTCATCGATAGGCTCATCCAGCTCGCACTGGAGCGACACCAGGACAACCAGAACCGTTCAGTCACCCGCTAGAGAGGGCCGACTGCCTCTCCCCGTGCGCTAGATGTTGTGGTAACATGCGACCAGTATTGCTGCATCTGGTGGGAGGGCTCGCGTGAAGCGATTGGTTGTCGCGTTTCTGTTGCTCGTGGGGTTGACGTTGGTAGGGGCGCATCGCTCCCAGGCCGATCCCATCCAGGTCAACGGGTATTGCTTCGCCGGACCGTCCAATCAACTGGTCTCGTGTACGCCCACACCGCTTCCGGGCACGCCGACGCCCACCGCCATACCCGCGCCCCCGGTCAAGGCGATTTCGGTGGGGGCAGCGCAACCGGGACCGGACGGGACCACATCATATCTCGTCGGAGTTACATCGGCCGTCTCGTGCTTCGCCCTGCCCGAGCCGACAATTTTGTATCTCCTGGGAAGCGCGGGATCGTCGGTATTGACGGAACTCCAGCCGACTCCAGGTCCGTCTTCCCTCTCGGCCCTGTCGTTCTTCGTCGACCAGAACCCGGCCGACCCCGGAGTCGGCACCGCGCAGGTCGAACTCGAAGTCGACAATGCCGCCCTGAAACCGGAGGGCCTGGACCTCAAAGCCGTCTGGCCCCAGGAGCAACGCGAACAGATTGTCAATATCGTTCCGGCGACTCCTCCGACGGCGACGCCCACGCCGGGCCCTGGAACCGCCACGTCAACGCCGACGCCATCGCCGACCGATACGCCGACACCCACCAGCACTCCCACGGCCACCCCGACGCCGAGTATTACTTCCACTCCGGGCCCGACTGACACGCCAACTCCGATTCCGGCAGTCACCGTGCGCGCCTGTGTGCAGCCCAGCGTGATGAACGGACAGACCCTGGGCGGAAGCTCGGCCGAACTGAATGGTCTTACCCTTCCGGGCGCCAGTTGCACCGGTGCCGTCGTCTATCTCGACAGCACCACGCCCTCGGGATTTACCGGCACGGCGCAGGTAGCGGGTTCCGACGGGTTCGTATCGTTCCCATTCAATGAGAACACGACGGCGGGCGGCGGAGTTGCTCGGGTCGAATGCACGTTGGGCAGCCAGACTAAAGCCGCCTGTACTGGCTTCCTGGTGGTGCAATCGTACGACGGCACCCTGTCTACCGAGCAGGAAACCGACATGCTGACCCAGATCCAGAGCATGGTAGATACGCCGGCCAAATGCTCGACGATATTTGGTTCGTGAGGGAAGCGGTTTAGCCTTTCACCGCTCCGGCAGTGAGTCCGGCGACCAGCCTGCGCTGGAAAACGAGAACCAGGATCACCAGCGGTACCGTGACCACGACGGTAGCAGCCATAATGTCGCCCCAGGGGACGGCAAATGAGCTGGACACTGTCGAGGTAAAGTTGTTGATTGAAAGCGGAACGGTGAAGTTATTCGGGCTGAACTCGAATGAGAGCGCGTAGAGGAATTCATTCCAGGCTGCAATCAGTGCCAGGAGTCCGGTAGTCACCATTCCGGGAGCGGCCAGCGGCAGCATGATCTTGTAAAAGGTCTGGAACGGATTGGCCCCATCGACGTAGGCCGCTTCCTCCAGTTCCCGGGGTAAGCCGCGGAAGAAGCTGGTGAGCACCCATACGGTGAATGGAAGGGTGAAGAGCATGTAGCTAATGATGAGTGCCCCAAGCGAGTCGTACAGATGGAAGTCGTTGATCAACTGGTAGAGGGCGCCGAGCACGGCGACCTGGGGGAAAAATGGTCATCGACAAGATGAGGTAGGTCATGAAGGAGCGTCCCCGAAAGTTGAACCGCGCGAGGGCGTAGGCTGCGCTCGCCCCCACGATCAACGACAGTACGGTCACGGCCACACCCACGATGGCGGAGTTGAGCAGGGCATGCACGAAGTTACCGTTACTGAACACGTCTCCGTAATTCTTCAATGTAGGGCTGGCCGGAAAGTACTGCACCGGCGTGGTGTACTGGGCATTGTCCGGGGTAATGGAGGTGCGGAATGCCCAGTAAAAGGGGAACAGCAGGTAAATCACGATCACCAGAAGCATCAGCCAGAAGCCGATGCGAGTTATCGGATTCTTTCCCAACATCCTGCTCACAGCGCCTGGGCGCGACCGATTGGTGGCTTGAATGGCGTTAGTCGTCATGTCTGCTCCGTCCGCAATGCTCTGATGTAAACCGTGATAACGATCCCGAGAAGGATGAAAATAGCGACGCTGATGGCGGCGCCATATCCGACATTGCCGAAGTCGACGATGTTCTGTTGATCATAGATCGCCATGGTCTCCGTGTCGGGACGACTGCCGAAAAGCACGTAGAAAACGTCGAATACCCGCAATGCGTCCATGGTGCGGAAGATGAGCGTGACCAGAAGCGCAGGACGCAGCAGGGGCAGGGTGATGCGCCAGAACTGCTGCCACCAGGTGGCCCCATCAACATCAGCTGCTTCGTACAGGTCACCGGGGATCACTTGTAGACCTGCCAGGAGGATCAGTGCCACGAACGGGGTCGTCTTCCAGATGTCGATCGCGGCGGCCGAGGCGAGTGGGTGGTCAACGGTAAAGGCGACGGGCGAGTTAATTATGTGCACCTTTTGCAGAAAGTCGTTGAACACTCCGTAGGTGTCGTTGAACATCAACTTCCACATCTGGGCATTGACCACAGTGATGATGGCCCATGGAACCAGCATCGCAGCGCGCATCCCGCCGCGTCCTTTGAAGTTCGAGTTCACGACCAGAGCGATGATCATCCCCAGGATGAACTCAAAGAAAACGGTTATGATCGCGAACTTGACGGTTAGTTTAATCGAGTTCAGAAATGGGGTGTCGTGAATAAGGTTGTAGTAGTTGGTCCACCCCACAAAATGGGTGACCGGGCTCCCGAACGACGCGTCGGTGAAGCTGTCGTAGAAAGTTCGTCCCAGCGGATAGGCCGCTACGAAAATGATGACCGCAATGGTCGGTGCCATGAGCATCCAGGCCAACTGCGTCTGTTTATTCTGCAAGGCTGTCCGAGATGGTCGTGAGACAGCCACCGCCGGCTTCTCAGCCTCCACGAGTGTACCCATGGTGTTCTCCCTTGCCGAAGGGAGATGAGGGGCGGTTGCCCCTCATCTCCCTCTCTTGCCGGTTTCTTGGCTTGCTTGCTAGGGGTGGAGATTACCCAATTCGCTCGCAATGCTGGACACATTGCTGTCCACGGACTGTCCGAGCAGAATCTGGCTCACGCCCTGGAAGAAGTAAGTCGATCCCTGGTTGTACTTCGTCTTGAGCACGGTCGATGGTCGTACGATGTGAGTCGTGTGGTTGCCGACCGTTACCAGGTACGGCTGCGCCTTCTTTACGGCCGGAACCGAGCCGACACTCGGCATCGTCGGAACGATAGCCGCATTCACCGCGCGCCAGATCGAGACCGGCTTGCTGGCGTAGTATCGCGCCCACGCTTCAGCGGCACCCTGGTGCTTGGAGAACTTGCTTACGCCAATCTGCCAGCCACCGGTCGTGGCGGATGACTTCCCGCCAGGACCGTGCGGCAGTGGTGCTACGGCGAACTTCCCAGCGACTTTTGACCCGTTGACCAGAGCCGGCGCCGTCATGTACGGCCAGTTGCGCGCGAAGGCAGCATCACCGCCGAGGAACGCATTCTGAGTGTCGCTCTCGGTGTAGGTCGTGACGCCACGTGGCGAGATGGTACCGACCCAGCTCTGTGCGAGTGTCAGTGCAGCCTTCGCCTTGGGATTATCAAGGGTTATCTGACCCTTGCTGTTGATGATCGTTCCGCCGCCGTACGAGTTGATCCACTCCAGCGCGTTACAGGTGAGACCTTCGTAGGCGTTGCCCTGGAAGACGAAGCCGTAAAAATTCTTCGTCGTCTTCTGCTCACCGGCCTGAATCTTCTTGGCCATCGCCGTGAGTTGCGTCCAGGTAGTGGGCGGAGCGGAGTAGCCGTACTTCTTCAGCAGGTCGGTGCGATAGTACAGCATGCCGAAGTCGCCCTGGTATGGAATCGCCACCAGGTGCCCGCCGACAGTGTCGTTGGCCAGCAAGGTCGGAAACTCCAGCTTCAGCAACGGCTGAGCCGTCTTCTTGATGTCGACGAGATACTGGCCGAATGCGCCCGGCCAGATCGTGTCTAGCCTGGTGACATCGATGGAACTAGATCCCGACGAGAACACGCGCTGCAGTTGCGCGTAGGTTGCAGTTCCGGTCGACGGCTGCTCGTCAAGCGTTACGTGTATGCCGGTGGACTTGGTGAACGCTTTCGCCAGGGGTACGTCGGCGAGATGGTCGGTACCCACCGAGCCTCCGTAGTACACAATCGTCTGTCCCTTAAATTTTTTGTCCTGTTTGGCATATGGGTCCGCCGGGGCCGGCGGCAGAGCGGCGGCTAGCGATCTAGCCGTGCTCTTGGCGTGGACAATGCTTCCTCCGCCCCCTACGCTCGCCCCCAGCGACACCGCCAGGGACACCCCAATAGCCGCTGCAATAGTTAACGACTTCCTCACACCTCGCTCCTTTCAAGCGAACCTACGTCGGAGGCTCAAGTAGAAAAGGAACGTCAGCCGCAACCAGCGTCGACTCGCGCGTCAGTCAACGCCGGATTCTGCCTTCAACCCCTTCCACTTCCCTCCGCTCGTATACCTAAAATAGAACTTGCGGCGTAGGAAGTCAATTCGTGACAAAGGGTGTTAGCCTCAGTACCAACCCAGAACCGTTTCCAGGTTCGCTCGGATGAAGGGTGCCGGTTAGCTTCCCGGGACGTGCCCGGGCAGCACGACTACGCGCACACAGCCGGTGCAGGTGAACGTGCGACCGAGCAAAGACGTTGTTCCGGAACTGACATGGACGATGTCCGTCGCCCCCGGGCCGTTGTCGTAGCCATCGATCTCGTATCGAATCTGCTGGGTACCCCACTCGGCATTGCCGACGATTTCAGCCGCGCCGCCGGGAAGACAGGGTGCCTGCAGGCAGTCCGAATAATCCAGGGTGTTGTCTTCGGTGCCTCCGGACTGATCTATTGTGTAGAACTTCATACCATCGATAACGCCGTTCACCAGACCGCGACAGTTGCCCATGGAAACCGGTACTTCTCCACAAACCACTTGCACCGAAAGTACATCGGATGCATTCTTGCCGCTGGCGTGGAGGTTGAGAGCAGTGAAAGCACCGGGGCTACAGGCCGAGAGCAATAGAGCAAAGACTGCCAGCATTGGCAAGCCCATAAAACGCCGGCGCCGTAAGGTGTTTACGAGTCGCATCGGTAGACCCTTCCCCATTGGTATTGAGGCCAGATTAACTGACGTCGGTTGTCACCGTCAAGGATCATCCGCTATCCGATCCACCGCCTTCGCGACCGTTGGTTCCAGAGAATAAGTGAAATCTTCAATTGCGACGAAATCACACCGGCGCGGGAAAGAGACAGAACGGATGACCCGCCGGGTCGAGCATCACACGCACATTCTCCTGTGGCTGGTGATCGGCCATGGCTGCGCCTGACTCCACGGCCCAGGCGACTGCTTCATCGAGGTTTTCAACCGCTATATCGAGATGCTCCATCAGCTGTTGCCGGCCCGGCTCACTCGGCCACACCGGTGGAACGTACTGTTCCTCGTACTCAAAGGCCAGCGACACTCCAGTGCCATCGGGTGGTCGCATGATCGCCCAGCCGTCCTCCGGCGCTGCGCCCGGCCTCGGCCCTTCTTGACGCGTAATGGACCATCCCAGGAGTCGCTCGTAGAAGGCGGCCAGAGCCAGCGGATTGGGCGTCGCCAGCACCACGCCCGACACTCGCATCCGTGGTCGAGTCATCGAAGTCATCCTCCAACCGCAATGTGATGCAAAACCCCCACCCCTACTTTGCCACGGCTGGCGACGAGGCCTGGTTTACTCTACGAGCGTCTCCTTTCTTTCCCGTCACATTGCGACATGGACAATATGCCTCAATGGTAGACTCGGACATCCTGGGCTGAAGTCGAGTTCTCTATGAATGGGTTAGCCACTGTACCCCTCCCGCTCCTGGCATTCATCCTCATTGTCTGCCCGGTTATATTGGCCCTGGGTGGATTGCTGGCCTTCCATCACATCCCGCACCTCCGGGCGCTCCGGGGCGAGAACGACGTCGCCGGATTCGTGTATGCGGCCGTCGGCGTGGTGTACGGAATCCTGCTGGCATTCGTCGTGTTCGCGGTCTGGGAGCGGTATTCAGCCGTCGATCAAGCAGTGACGGCCGAGGCCGCGGATTTGATTACCGTCTTTCGCGATAGCCAGTTCCTCAAGCCGGCGCAAATGATTCAGGCCCAGCGAGGCTTGCGGGCCTACGCGCTCGAAGTCCAGGAAGTAGAGTGGTCCGAACACGGACTACTCTTGCCACATCACACTGCGGACCCGTTGAACCGAATTTGGAAGCCGTTCCTGGCCAATCCACCCACGTCGGCCTGGCAAGTTGCGCTTCGACAAAATTCGATCTCGGATATCTATGAACTCGAGCGCCAGCGCCACCTGCGTCACCTCTCCACCGAGGCGACCCTTCCCGATGTGTTCTGGCCAGTGCTCATTCTCGGTGCCATCTGCACCATCGGTTTCTCCTACTTCTTCCTGATCGAGGATTTCCGTGTACAGGCGGCAATGACCGGAGTGCTCGCTGCGCTCATTGGTTCAGTGCTCTTCTTGATTGTGTCGCTCAACGACCCGTTCACCGGCCAGGTGCATGTGAGCAAGTACCCTTTCGAGCACGCCTTGCAGCAATTTCACGCTCTGAGCATCAATCCGCCCTCGCCGTGATCTAGTGCGTGATCAAGCCGCATCCTGTGCAATCGCATGAAGCGGCCATTCCTCGCCGGTGCATCGTCTCCCGGTAGGGCAGGACGGATGTTTCGTAGGGCAGGGCAGCGCCGCAGCGCAGTGCCCTGCCCTACCGGACGGTAGTGGCGGAGCTGGGGCGGAGCACCGATTTCACAGTATTCTCCCTGGACTTGCAAAGATACTAGGACGCATCCTTCCGGCGACTCAGATCCTCGCGCCAGCACAATCCGACTGGCGCGGCGAGACTGAGAATGTGATTGTCGTGGACTCGACGCCACGGTGAAGTTCGCTTTCGCGGGCACGGACTGAAGCACCAGAGCGATCGCGAGCGGACGCTACCGGATGCGAACAGACTCCAATCACGGAGCCGGCCAGCATTCGCGTGACTCGCGAGCCCGTGTAGTTTGTCGACAATTAGGCATGAGCCTATACTAGGAACATCTCTGGCGGGCGCCTTCCCTCGACTTTCTTTGGATCCAGCTGGCAACCAGGAGCGTGATGGCGGCACGACGGCAATCCATCCTTGCCTCCGATGTCCAAACCGGCCTCACTTTCGAGCCGGTCCACTACCCTTCGCTCGCGGAATCCGTGCTGGCCGAATTGCGCCGTGCCATCATCAATGGCAGTATTCCGCCGGGTGAACGATTACTCGAGACATCGCTCGCCGATCAGTTTGAGGTCAGCCGTGCCACCCTTCGCCAGGCACTGACGCAGCTACGCGTCGAGGGCTTGATCGACATTCGCCCACGGCGTGGGGCTGTCGTCACCCGAATGTCCAGCGAAGCGGCACGTGAGGTTTGCACCGTACGCGGCATCCTCGAGGGCTGGGCGGCGCGGCGCGCCTGCGCGGAGTTAACCGATGACCAGTTGCAGAGGATGCGCGCCATCGCCAGCAGCATGGGCGAGTATGTACTTCGGGGTGACGTCTACAAAGTCACGGAGCTCGATATCGAGCTTCACGCCTGCATCTGCCGGTGCGAACCCAACCAGTATCTTTGGGAACGCTGGCAATCCCTCAACGCCCTCCATGGCGCCCTCCTCTCCTCTCGGGTGGCGTATTACAACTACGACTCCGCCGGTATCGTCCGGCGGCATCAACTGCTCGTTGACACCATCGCCCAGCGTGATCCCGACACCGCGGAGGAAGCGGTTCGGTTCCACTACATCAGACCGTTTGAGGAAGTAGCGGAAAGGGAGGTGCCGTGAGCGAGCTAGCCGTCGCCGGACTTCGGGTCGAATCAGGCCGGCGCGCTACCGGTGTAGCGGATGTTGCCATCGGTGACCGCGTGGTCCAGGTCCCCGTGATAGCACTCAACGGCGCGCATGACGGCCCCCGCGTGGCCATCACCGCCGGCATTCACGGAGCCGAGTATGTCGGCATCGAAGCGGCTCGACGTCTTGGCATGACCATCGATCCGACCCAAATCCATGGCAGCCTGGTGGTCGTGCCGGTCGCAAATACTGCCTCCTATCATGCGCGTTCGATTTATACCTCGGCACTGGACGGTCAAAACCTGAACCGTATCTTCCCCGGCAATCCTGAAGGTTCCCCGAGCGAGGTCCTGGCCGACTGGCTCTTTAGTACCATTTTGGAGCCGTCGCATTACTATATCGACATGCATGGCGGCGACCTGGTTGAGGCGCTGGTACCGTTCGTCCTCGCCCCGCGCTGCGCGGATGAAACAGTTGAAGAAGCATCGCAGGCCATGGCTGTCGCCTGTGGCATTACCAGAATCATCCGCGGCGAAGTTGCGGGATCGACCTGCGGGGCCACAGTTGCCGCCGGCATCCCATCCATCTTGACCGAAATCGGGGGACAGGGAGTGTGGGACGAGGAGGCAGTCACGGCCCACATGGCGAGCACGCTCCGGGTGCTGCAACACCTCGGTGTGCTGCCAGGTGAGGTGCAGCCGGCGAACGGGCAGCGCGCGTACGACACGTTCGCCTGGATGCGTTCGACCGCGAACGGTCTCTTTCATCCCGCGACCAGAGTCGGTGACATGGTGGTGCAGGGCCAGCCATTGGGCACTGTCGTCGACTATTTCGGCAATACGCTCCAGGTTCTGGAGGCCGTGACAAGCGGGGAGGTGGTCTTTCTCGTCACCTCACTGGCAATGAACGCCGGCGATCCGCTGCTGGCAATCGGCGCTTAGCCCCGCGAGAGGGCACGAGATCAGTACGAAAGGGTGCATGAGCGACAGGAAAAGCAAGCAACTCGAAAAGCGGTGTATTCGGAGGAGTTCCTCGCGCGGGCGAGGACGGTAGCTTCACTCCCGAAAGGAGATAGAAGGATGGCACTCTCGCAAATCGGCCTCAAGTTGAGGCTCGTGATTACGGCGTCGCTGGTGGCGTTTCTCCTCGGCTCGGGCCTGCTGGCCGGCACCGGCATTGCCCGGGGCGCTCCGGCGGCCGGACCCACATCGGCGAACACACTCTCGATCGGATGGAGTATCGAGACCAAGACGCTCGATCCCGCCGGCAACTCCCAGAACCCGGACATCTGGGTCCAGGTCAACATCTACGACAAGCTGGTTACGGTGGCTCCGAACGGCAACACCATCCTGCCGGACCTCGCGACCACCTGGAAGGCGTCGAACGGCGGCAAGGTCTACACCTTCCTACTCCGCAAGGGCATCAAGTTCCAGGATGGCACGCCGATCACCGCCAAAGACGTGGCGTTCTGCATCAATCGCGCGCGCAAGCCGGCGGCCTCATGGTCCTGGACGCTGACCGCGGTCAAGAGCGTCACCGCGCTCAACTCGAACACGGTGCGCTTCGTCCTCAGCACCCCTGGGGGCCGTTCCTCTCCGATGTCTCGCTCTTCGATACGGGCGTGTACCCCGAGGCGTACTTCAACAAGGTCGGCGCCAGCGGCATGGCCACCCATCCCGATCGGCAGCGGGCCGTACAAGTTCGTTACCTGGAAGAAGGGTCAGTACATCCTGCTGCAGAAGGACCCGAACTACTGGAATGCCGCCAAATACCCGATGCAGTACGTCAAGTACGAGCTGATCCCGAACGACAACACCCGCCTGCTGCAGACCGAAGCCGGCCAGCTCGACGTCGACAACGTACTGCCGTTCAACCGATATCGCCTCGGTGCAGAGTGGCGGGCAAGGCCCAGGTACAGATCAACACCTCGACCGAGACGCAGTACATCGTCCCGCTCGACACGCTGCCGCAGTTCAAAGACGTGCATGTGCGCCAGGCGATCAACCACGCCATCAACCGGGCAGCGCTGGTGAAGGCGGTACTCTTCGGCCATGGCACGCCGGCCAACTCCTTCATGCCGAAGGGCGCGATCGATTGGGACCCCAATCTGTCCGGTTCCGAGCTACAACGTGGCGCTGGCAAAGCAGTTGATGAAGCAGTCCAAGTTCCCGAATGGCTTCACCATGACCATGGAGGTGCCGTCGGGTGACTCCGTCAGCAACACCATCGACGTCATCCTCAAGAGCGAGCTCCAGCCGCTGGGGATCACGCTGAACCTCCGCCAGGAAGATCAGACGACGCTCTTCAACGACCAGCAGAAGGCCAAGTACCACATCACCAACAACCTGTGGACCAACGACATCCCCGATCCGGATGAGCTGGTATCGTTCGCGGTGAACTACAACCTGCCGGCTCGCGATCGTTCTTCAGTTGGTACAACAACCCGCAGCTGGCGCACCTCTCGGTCGCGGCGGAAGAGACCAATAACAACGCGAGTTCGCAAGGCGGACTACTTCAAGATCCAGACAGATCTTCATGCAGCAAAATGCTCCCTTCTTCCCGCTGTTCTACGTGCCGTTCGTGAACGCCGTGGCGACCAACGTGCACGGCTTCTCGGAGAACCCCCTCGGCTACTTCAACCTCCAGGGCGTGCACAAGTCGTAGCTGGTGTAGTCAGGAGCATAAGGCGGTGGGCGGCTTCAGCTTCGTCGGAAGGCGGATTCTCCAGTCGATCCCGGTTCTCTTCGGGATCACGCTGGTCTCGTTCTTCCTGATCCACCTGATCCCGGGAGACCCGGTGGCGACCATGCTGGGGAACCACTACAACGCGAAGACCGCGGCCGCCCTCCGCCAGTCTCTGGGCCTGGATAAGCCCATCTGGGACCAGTACCTGATGTTCCTGGGCAACGTGCTGCATGGCAACCTCGGCCAGTCGGTGTACTACGCGCAACCGGTGACCCAGGTCATCAGCGACCGCATCGAGCCGACGATCTGGCTGGTGCTCTACTCCGCGGTGCTGGCCGCGATCATCTCGATGCCGCTGGCCATCATCTCCGCGCTGCGCGCCAACGGCGTGATCGATCAGGTGATCCGCACCCTGTTCGTGGTCAGCTTCGCCATGCCCGCGTTCTGGGTCGGCATCATCCTGATCCTGCTTCCTGAGCATCGACGTTCGGCTCTTCCCGGTGAGCGGATTCGGCGACACCTCGATCGATCACGTTCGCTATCTCTTCCTTCCGGCGCTCACCATCGCGCTGGCCTTCTCCTCGGTCCTCATCCGTTCCCTCCGCAACAGCATTCTGGAGGTGTTGCACGAGGACTACATCCGCACCGCCAGAGCCAAAGGCGTGAGATTTCGCGGGCTGATCGTCCGCCACGTGCTGCGCAATGCGCTGCTTCCCACCGTCACCATCTTCGGCGTCAACATCGCCTTTCTGCTGGGCTCGACCGTCATCATCGAGAACGTCTTCGCCATCGGCGGCATCGGCCAGCTTCTGATTTCGGCGATCCTGCAGCGCGACTACCCGGTGGTGCAGGGCATCACGCTCGTGCTCGCGGTAGCGGTTGTGGCCGTCAATCTGCTGACCGACATCGTGTACGCCGTGCTGGACCCGAGAATCTCCTATGAATGAGAGTCGCCGTGGCCATCCAGCAGCCTGAGCAGCGCCGCCGCGCTCCTCTCCGGGATCGACGTCGAGGTAGCGCGGTCGCCGACGACGCCGTCCAACCTGGCCGCTGGTCGTGGGCGGAAGCCTATTCGTCATCATCGCGCTGCTCTGCATCTTTGCGCCGCTCGTCACGCACTACGACCCGACGGCTCTGGATCTGCTGAATCCCGCGGCGCCGCCGTTCACCGCCGGCCACATCCTCGGCACCGATGCGCCGTATGGCCGGGATGTGCTCAGCCGGCTGCTCTACGGTGGGCGCGCCGATCTCGCCATCGGCCTCGGAGGGACCGGGGTGACGCTCATCATCGGCAGCATCCTCGGCCTGATCGCCGGATACTTCGGTCGCTGGGTCGATAGCATCCTCATGCGGATCGCCGACGTCTTCTTTGCCTTCCCTTTCCTGGTGCTGGTGCTGGCCATCGTCGCCGCGCTCGGACCGAGCCTGTTCAACCTCTTCATCGCCATCTGGGCGGTGGGCTGGGTTTCGTATGCCCGCATCATCCGCGGACAGACGCTCGCCATGAAGGGTCGGGACTTTGTGCCTGTCGGCGCGGGCCATGGGCTGCGGCAACATGCGGATCATGGCCAGGCACATCCTGCCGAACATCTTGTCCTCGGCGCTGATCTTTGCCATGGTCGACGCGATCGGCAATATCCTGCTCGCCTCCGCGCTGGGCTATC
The DNA here is from genome assembly GCA_963731225.1 of uncultured Chloroflexia bacterium. Classification (GTDB taxonomy): domain Bacteria; phylum Chloroflexota; class UBA5177; order UBA5177; family UBA5177; genus CAVSUG01. The sequence continues at coordinate 46,818 of CAVSUG010000002.1, read as the reverse complement.
TCGGACTCGGCGTCCAGGAGCCGGCGCCGGAGTGGGGCACGATGATCGCCGATGGCCAGAACTACCTGGTCACGTCCTGGTGGGTCCCGACCATTCCCGGCATCGCGATCGTCATCGTCGGAATCTCCCTCAGTCTGCTGGGCGACGGTCTCGCCGCCTATCTACGGCCGAGAGGCTAGCGCATTGGCCTATCTGCAACCTTCCGCCGGCGAGCCCATTTCGCGCGATCGGATCATCCGAGTTGGCCCAGCTTGCTCGGGCTATCGATTCCCGAGCGAAGACCTGGAGCACGTTGTCAGTGGCGCTGCGCGATCAGCTAGCGTCGATCGACCGCCTCGACGCATTTGGACCTCACCGGCATCGCTCCGGTACTCCGGTTCGACCCTCGCTGGCATGACTGAGCTGGTCGATCTCTCGATGGCGGAAGCAGGCGCCGCGCTCCGTCGCGGCGAGCTATCCTCGCGCAGGCTGACCGAAGCCATCCTGGGCCGAATCGCAGCGACCGAACCGCATATCCATGCCTACGCGCACGTCTACGGCGAGAAAGCGTTGCCACCGCCGTCGAACGCGATCGAGAGCTGGCTCAAGGTCGCTGGCGCGGTCCCCTCCACGGCATCCCCATAGCGATCAAAGATCTCCTATTCACGACCGACGCGCCGACCGAGGCAGGCTCGGCCGCCATGCGGGGCTTCGTCCCGCCTCACGACGCCGCCGTCGTGGAGCGATTGCGCGCTGCCGGCGCCGTGATCGCCGGCAAGACGGTTACCCACGAGCTGGCGTATGGGGTGAACGTACCGCCGACACCGCTCCCCCTGGGGAGACGATCATTATCCGGGTGGTTCCAGTGCCGGCTCCGGCGCCGCGGTGGCGGCGCGTTCCGCCTTCGCCGCGATCGGCACCGACACTGGCGGATCGATCCGCGAGCCGGCTGCGCTCAACAACGTAGTCGGACTCAAGCCGACGTTCGGGCGAGTCAGCCGCTTCGGCGTCGTCGCTCTTAGCCCCTCTCTCGATACGTAGGCCCGATGACCCGCACTGTGGTCGACAATGCCCTGATGCTCCAGGCGATTGCCGGTCATGATCCGCGCGACACCGGCAGCATCGATGAACCGGTTCCAGACTACCTCCGTGGGATCGACGCTGGTATCCGCGGCCTCAGATTGGGCATCGAGCGAGATTTTCCTTCGGCCCGCACATTCGCCCGGAGGTGCGCGACGCCGTCGTTCGAGCCATCGACGAACTGAAGGAGGCAGGCGCAGAGGTCGTCGATGTCTCGATGCCCGAGCTGGAGACTGTAAGCCCGATCGGTATGACCATCTTGCTGGCGGACGCGAGTGCGGAATATCGAGCGTTGCTGCGAGAACGCGGTGACCGGCTTGATCCCGCAACGCGCGTCATGCTGGAACTGGGCGAATTCGTGCCCGGGCACGCATTATGTCCTGGCGCAGCGGGCACGCCGACTCCTTCAGCATCTCGTCCGCCGTGTCTATGATGCGCATGGTCTGGACGCACTCGTCGGACCGACCCTTCCGACCACAACGATGCCGATTGAACGGATGGGCGTGCCCGACGAGTCGGGGCTGGATCCCATGACGGCAGCGATCAACTTGACGTGGCCGGCCAACGTACTCGGCCTCCCGGCGCTCACCATCCCCTGTGGCTTCTCCGCCCGACGGACTCCCGATCGGCATGCAGTTCCTCGGCCGCCCGTTCGGCGAGCCGACTCTCTATCGCCTGGCACGCGCCTACGAGCGTAATCACGACTGGACATCTCGATCTCCCAACCTGAACGAAGTAAAGGGGTAACGCCTCATGCGCTATCTGACATGAACTGGATGCAGGTCCAGGAGTATCTGACCCGCGACGATCGCGCGGTGATCCCGCTCGGAAGCACCGAACAGCACGCCTATCTCAGCCTGGCAACCGATGCCATCCTGTCCGAGCGCGTGGCAGTCGAAGCCGCCGAGCCGCTGGGCGTGCCCGTCTTTCCCGTCGTGGCCTACGGCATCACGCCGTATTTCCTGGCCTTCCCCGGCAGCGTGAGCCTGCGCGTGTCGACCTACGTGGCCATGGTCGGCGACATTCTCGACTCGCTCCACGGTCAGGGCTTCCGCCGATTTCTCCTGGTCAACGGCCACGGCGGCAATAGCCCCGCCGGCTCGTTCGCGGCGGAGTGGATGGCGAGGCACCCCGGGACCAAGATTGTGTTCCACAACTGGTGGAATGCGCCCGACACGCTTCAAGGCCGTGCAGGCCGTCGATGCGTTCGGGTCGCATGGCTCCTGGATGGAGAACTTTCCCTGGAACCGCGTTGCTCCCACGCCCTCGGAGGTGAAACCGCCGGTCGATATAAATGTCCTTCGCGCGCTCGGACCGCGCGAAGTGAAGGAGCTGATCGGCGATGGCAACTACGGCGGCGCCTACGAGAAGCCAGACGAGCAGATGCTCGAGTCTGGCGCGCCGGCGTCGAAGAAACCAGGAGGCTGATTGATGGACTTTGACCTTTCCGGAAAGGTTGCTCTGGTCACCGGCGCGGCCCACGGCATTGGACGCAGCTATCTGCGTCGAGTTGAGCCGGCGTGGCGCGATTGTGTGGGCGACCGATGTCCTCGAGGACGACCTTGCCGAAACAGCCCAGCATGTGCCGCTGGTCGATGGCGACCTGCCGAACCCAGGTCCTCGACGTGACCGATGGCGCCGCGGTCAACGCCGCCGTCGCCGCCATCGAGCAACGCGACGGCGCGATTCGACATCCTGGTCAACGTCGCCGGCGGCGTGCTCGGTCAGGTAGGCAAGCCAATTGAAGAGGTGACGCGACGCCGATTGGGCCGGCATCGTGGCCGTCAACCTGACCGGCGCCTTCAACTGCGCTCGCGCCGTGGCGCCGGGCATGAAGGACCGTCGGTCCGGCCGCATCGTCAACATCTCCTCCGGCGCGGGGCGCAGCACCAGCCTGACCGGCATCCAGGCATACACCAGCGCCAAGGCGGGCCAGATCGGCCTCACCCGTCAACTGGCCCGCGAGCTTGGCGCCTGGGATATCACCGTCAATAACATCGCGCCCGGATTTGTCCTCAGCAATCCTTCCACCGAACGGCAGTGGGACTCGTATGGCGAGGAAGGGCAGAAGGCGCTGGTGGACGATCTCGCCCTGAAGCGACTCGGCGTCGCCCGAGGACATCGCCTATGGCGTCCTCTTCTTCGCCTCCGACTACGCCGCGTGGTGCACCGGACAGGTGCTCAGCATCGATGGCGGGAAGGCCATGTTCTGACCATGCCGCTCACTGTTTACGGAGCCGGTGCCATCGGTGGAACGGTCGGTGCTCTCCTGATACGCGACGGTATCCCCGCACTCCTCGTCGATCGGGACAGCGACCACGTAGCCGCCATGCAACGCCGTGGGCTGACCATCCAGCACGGGGATGAAACCGTGACCGTACCGGTCGACGCACGTTTGCCGGAGCAGCTCTCCGAACCACTCGATATCGTACTTCTGGCGGTGAAGGCACAGCACACTGAAGACGCCATGAATGTGATCGCCCCGCTGCTGGCTCCGGATGGCGCCGTCGTCTCGCTGCAAAATGGGCTCTGCGAGCGAACCATTGCCGGGAAGATCGGGGAGGCTCGCACCATCGGTTGCCTGGTGAACTTCTCCGCCGACTACCTCGAACCCGGTGTGATCCTCTACGGCGGCGCCGGCGCCATTGAACTGGGCGAGTTGGACGGTCGCCGAACACCGCGTATCGACCAGCTTTCCTCCCTCCTCTCGCACGCCGGCGAGGTTAAAGTAACGGACAACATCTGGGGTTACCTCTGGGGGAAGATGGGCTACGCCAACATGCTGTTTGCCACGGCGCTGACCGACGAGACCATGGCCGATATTATCGATCGCTACCGCCCGCTCCTGGTCGATCTCGCCGCCGAGGTATACGAGGTGGCGGAACGGGAAGGCGTGGCCCCGGAATCGTTCGACGACGTCGAGCCGGCTCTCTACTACCCTCGTGAGAGCCGCGATTGGGGGGCCATCAATCACTCGCTCGACGCGCTGGTAGCCCGACGCCGCCGCGACGCGAAAACCCGAAGCGGCATCTGGCGGGACCTGGCGGTGCGGCAGCGACCAACCGAAGTGGACGATCAGATCGGGCTCGCCGCGCAAATCGGCGCAGTCCCATGGCTTGCCCATGTCCCTGACTCGCCGCCTGGTCGACATGATTCACGAACTCGAGTCCGGGAGAAGGGTGCGCGGCGTCGCCAATGTCGACGAATTAGATCGGTATCGGCAGGAGTTGGTGCTGCCGTAGACGAATCGGCATCCAAGGCGAGGTGACCCGCGTCATAGCTCGCCGCGACAGAAAGCGAGGCGGGGTGGCTACAGAAGGTCGTGGCTGTGACAGACTGGGACACGAGACATCTCCTGTGCAGGCGGGGGTGTGATGGCTCCGTTCTACCACGGAGATGTCTTGCAATAACCATTAGGGACTCTAGACCGTGGGATGGGCGTCAGGCGATATGGCGAGATCGCGGAACCACTACCTCTGGGCCCTGGCGCACGCCGAACGGGCTGCGCTTGCGGAGGACCTATCGGACCTCAGGGCCGAGCAGTGGCGGCACGGCACCCTGTGCGGGCAGTGGGACGTCGAGCAAGTCGTAGCCCACCTCACCGCCGCAGCCAGCCTGAATCAGTGGCGGTGGGTCCGCAGCATGCTCGGCGCGCGTTTCCATGTCAACGAGCACAACCAGCGCCGGCTGGACGAGCATCGGGGCAGTACCCCCGCCGAGACGCTCGCTCGATTCCGCGCCGTCATCGACAGCACTACTGCCCCGTCGGGACACACCCCGGCCTACCTTGGCGAGGTTATCGTGCACGCCCAGGACATCCGTCAGCCGCTGGGACTGACTCGGACACCAAACATCGACGCGCTGACGCCAGTAGCGGACTTCTTTGCGTGCCGCAACTTCGCGGTTGCCAGCCGGACCACCGTTGCCGGTCTCCGGTTGCGCGCAGACGATGGGCCTTTTGCCACGGGCGACGGGCCGCTGGTCACTGGATCGACCCTCGCCCTGGTGATGAGCATGGCTGCCCGCGCTCCGTACCTTGATCAGCTCGACGGCCCGGGAGTACCGACTCTACGGGCACGCGTCCATGGCGCCGGGGCGTGAATCGGGGCACCCACGAACTCACGACGGAGCTCGGGGACGAGGCCATCCTCCGGGTAAGACGCGGCTTCGGCTGAGACGAACACCGACCGCAGATCTAACGCGGTCACCCCCACTGCCCACATGTGGTGTCCCAGATGGTGCCGGTTGATGACCTGCGCGCCCAGCGCCGTACAAAAGCGAACAAGGCCGGTCCGGGCGCCCGGCTGCTCACTCAGTGGCAGCCATCTCGCGGCAGATGTACGCAAGTTCTAGGGCTTGCCGCAGGTCCGACAAAGGAGGGCAGCGGTCACCTTCCCGCCGGCTACTCGTAACACCGTCGCTACCCGAGTAGCGGTATTACTCTTGCTCCAGGTGGCGTCCTCCTCGACGACCATCAGGCGCTCGCTGACGGATGCCACGACCTTGGGGTTAACTTTATTCCGGAGCGTTCCACCCATGCGGAAACTGCGCAGGCGTGATGGGGCCAGCACTTTTGGCCCAGAAAAAAGACGGATCACCAACGCCATCGGTGCCCACTTCAGGTCCGGCCATTCACCATCTGGTGCCACTCGTTGATAGCGGTTTCCAGTTCTGATTGCATAGATGGATTCTATGCGACATGCGTACGTATCTTCGACCTTCCTCATACAACGTTCGGGACACCTACCGATAGTGTGATGCCCGTTCGGATACCAGTCGAACCTTGAAACCCCGGAGTTCCGTATCCTATCCATGGCCATACTCAGTTCGCTCCTCAAATCTGTCTGGACACGCCACCTGTACGAAGCTCGTAGAGAAGAAGTCTGTGGAGTGCCCGACACCTGGCAGCAGCAGCCGGAGACCTCGCCGACTGTCTGGGTTGCATGGCCTACGGAGAACCGGAGCGCGGCTTCGAACCGCTTCATGACGCACCTGGCAATGGTCGAAGCCGATGCCCGCGGAGATGCCGCCAACTCGGACGACCACGTCACCGACGAGGATACGCGGCGGCGCCGCTCATCGAGACCTGAGGTACCTGCACGCGCACCGAGTGCGGATTCTCGGAAGAGCGATGTCATCCCCCCTGCCGCCGCAATTCACCGGCGGCGCCGGCTGTATCCGTTTCGGAACATTTTTAGTGGTACCCCTAGCAGGACTCGAACCCGCGCATACGGTTTAGGAGTACGCGGGGTTCACGTCTCCAGCCATCTATGTGTGTACATGCCTCCTCCCGCATTCACCACTCATGGCATATCACAAGCGAGGGGGACTCACGCGAATGCCCTCGAACAGTGGCACCACGTGGCGAGTTGCGCGTCCATTGTGGGAGCGAATGTGGGTGCAGCGACGCGGATTGTTGGTACGGCGTACGAGTGGAACTATCGGGCTGCCAGTGGAATACGCGAGTCTTCGCTTTGAGCGCGCTCATGCGCCGCCGACCCAAGCCCGGCAAGTTGACGAGGCCTGCAAGCGGATATACAGAATTCTGTGGTTCCCCACGCAGCGACCCGAGTATCATAACTACACAACCCACTGGACCTTGGCTATGCCTACCATAAGCAATAAGTACGCCACAGCTACTTCACCCCTCAGATATCCGAGAGGCCAACACTCGCCAGCTACATCGACTGGCCCCACAGACGATTCGGCAGCGCTCAGGAATCAACGTTACGGGAGCAATTCGAGGCGCGCTCGGCAACTTCGTTTGTCATAGTCCCCGAGTCGGAGTACTGGAAGCGTCTGGCAGCCGTGACGAGTCATAATCCTTGTGATCGTCTTTTTATGACGAGTCCAGAAGGTTTGAGTAAAGTCTAGAGCCTGTTCTGAACCCTACCCGACTCCGACAGTCAAGTCCTTGTCTTCCATTTCCCAGGCGTGATCCAACGTGTGATACGCGGTGTGCCGGATCAGATACCGGAGCGGCCAGGTTCGGGCCATTTTGCCCTCAGCATGGAACGCCCGAATTGTTGTGCAATAGGCGCGGCGAAACTCCTTTACTCCTTTCACGTCGGTCACCCTGGCACCCTGTTTAGTGCCCACCCCAAGCTTGTTCGCCCACTCCTGCTCAGCGGCCAGGACATGATGAGCGATTTGGTCTCGATCACGTCCGCCCCCTCGCGGGCCCTTCTGCATCTCAGCCGACACGCGCGAACGCACATCGTCGAAATACGCCCAGCACGCTTGCATCAGAGTCAGCTCACGTTCCACCTCTTCGCTCGACATGGCTTCCCGATCGATGCTCGAAAACGCGAACGAGATGCCCCAGAAGTCGGTTGAGCCGGTGCCCGGATACTGCTCGACCACGTCGACGGTGCTGGCGGCCGCAAACTCTGCATCCAGCCCGGCCAGCTTCGCCACCGGTGCATATCGTGGACGGTAGGAATTCAATCTTTCTATCGCGGCCTCCCCGGTCGTCGCACCGCGCTCCAGGCCGGGCCAGTCCGGCGCCACCGCCACCACCCTCTTGCCTTTCGGTCCGATTTCGAGCGTCATCCGAAGTTCGTTAGCCATCTCCACTCCCAGCACAAGAGTCCCCGCTTCATCTCACAAGCGTACCAAGTTCATAACATGCTCTAGGGTGTGGAAGGTCCACCAGCACCGTCAATTGATTGCCTTCCCTGTGGTCGTGGCCCAGTACGATGCTCGTAGAGAGAAATCTGTGGAGTATCCGACCTCTGGCAGTACCGTTGTGGAGAGTCTGACGGATCTGGCGAGGGCGGCATGAACTACTGCGAACCGGGGCGCGCCGGCTGGTCGTGGTCGCTCGGCGGGGTGGCGGCACGGCCATTGGTATCGCCGGCCTGGAAAAGCGATACCGGCACCACCCGATTCGCGGTCATCAGCGGATTCTCGGGAGAGCGATGTCGTCAGCTTTGCCGCGACTATTCACGGACGGCGCCGACTATATCCGTTTTCGGACAGTTTTAGTGGTACCCCTAGCAGGACTCGAACCTGCGCACACGGTTTAGGAAACCGCTGCTCTATCCACCTGAGCTATAGGGGCTCGCCGCCCCAAGTATACGCAATCTTCCGCACAAACAAGCCAAATACGTATCGAACGCACATGCCTCGCCGCGACCACAGACCTTCAACTTCCTGCCCCGATGCTATTGCGCTGCCATGCTGTTGACGCCAATCTTTGCGCGCCTGCGGTCTCCCGCGACGTTTGCTCTGCGATTGTCCCGTGCACCGATTCCGGGTCCGGACGGCGCTCTTTATTCCAGTTCTCACCTGTCCTTATCCGCCGTGACCGAACAGCAGCTTCGAGCGCGTCCATGGGTAGCGCGTCTGAGCCCCAGAGGGGGCCAGGTTTCCACCCGGTTGGCGCCCTCTATTTTTTATGTCGAAGCTCAATACAGTGCACCGCAGGAATCCAACTCAGGCAAGGGACGGGCGTCACCCTGCCGGTGCGGATGGCATAGTTGCCTCTGTAGGAGAAGTCTGCTCGCACGTCATTGGGTTGACCGTTTTCGCTGCCGACCGCAGTGAACCGGATTGGAATTCCGGTTGCGGTCGCGATCGCAAGCATTGCTTCAACCGCGCCCGCTCCATGTACATCGACCGGTCGGCACCAACGGTAGCCGGACTTCATGCCGGCGCCGGCATACGCGGGCGTACAGCCCAGCGATCCCCGACCCGAGATCCGGATAAGGGTCACTGCCGGCCGTAGACCGCTCGTCACCAGACCCGGCGCCTGCGAGAAGCGCAACTCATCCACCTGACCACCGAGCAGATAATCAGAGAGATAGGCCGGAATCGACATGGGGTGCGTCGGGCTGCACAGCAGAGGCTGCACCGTAAAGCCGAGGCAGACGGTGCTTCCATAGAGCACCACGCGGAAGGGTGACTCAAACAGCGGGCTCAGCCTTTGAACAGTCCGGAGCACTTCGATCCCTCCCGGAGTTGTGTGGCGGATGCGATAGGTGGTCGTGCTCATTCCGAACGCAGTTGCTGACGTACGAAATGCAAACATGCTCGCCGTAAGTCGTTGCTGAAACCTTTCCGATATCTGAAAGCGTGGCTGGGCCACGAGACGACGAAGCGCTTTCCAGTAGAGCGCCTCGGCAGCGGGTGAGTTGGAGGTACTGGCAGCGCGGAGTACGAATTCTCCGTACGCCACCAGAGCAGAGCCAACAACGATGAGAACCACGAGGAGACCAAGGAGAGCAGTCCACCAAGTTCTAAATCGCATCATCAACCCCAACCGTCATAACGTTTTGCATTTCCCCGTGTGACAGCCAGTCGCATAGCCAAATCCGGCTAAACCAATTGTCACCTGCAGCTGATTGTCTGCACTGCGTGGGGCGACCAGGGCGGCGGATGCGAGTAATCTCTACTTCCGAGAGCCTGCAGCGCGAGCAGGCCATCCCCCAGAAACGCTGGTCTCGCACCATAATCAAGTAAGGTTCGAGACCCCGAGGTACGCGGAGGGAGTCAAGCACAATGAACAAAGAACCCACACGGCTGCTCCATTTCGGCGATGCAGACCTCGGGATGCTCTACAACCTTGACGACACCAGCTCAGACGGAGCCCTATGGGTGTCGGCGACTGGCACCGTAGAGGTCCCTGCCTCGGCTCGAATGCTCCTGGAAAGCCGGGCGACACCATTCGATCTGTCGCCACTTGCCGGCCTTGCCCCCGACGATCTCTGGGAGCTCGATCTTGAGTACAGCGATGTGACAAACGATGACCTCCGTCATGTTTCGCATCTCACCGGCCTGCGGAGACTCGACCTATCCTTAACAGCCATCACCGACGCCGGCATACCGCACCTCGAAGGATTGCACAACCTGAAGCGACTGGGCCTGTACAAGTGCCGTATCAGCCGAGACGGCGTGCAGCGGCTACGCGCCTCACTACCGGGGTGCCTGTTGGACCGGCTTGCCAAGCACGACCGTAGTGCGTGTGAACGGAGAACGCGCTCCTGATCAGCCGCCAGTATTCGAAGGGCAACCGTGTCTCAGTTGTGGAAACGCCATCTGGGCGTGCTCACGCATCGAGTACGCATATGCCGAAAAGTATGTCTATTTTCAATGCACCGCCTGCCCCCAACAAATCGGCATACCGTACAGCAGCGTCAAGTGGATCGGCGACTAAAGTGGGTGTCGGCCATGGTGTCGCCAGGTTTCCTACGACCCCCCCGAACAACCGCGAACCCTAAAGAAGGGTAACTACCCTGAATCGGCATATAGCGGTACGTGGCCGCCTATCGTCGAAGGATGCTCAGGGCGAGCCGTTTGAGTGTCGACTGGTTGATATTGGCGATGATGCGCAGGGTGACGTTGCGGTGGGGGAAGTTGGCGGACAGGAACCACGGGCCATAGGCGCGGTACGGATGATCGAGCACCGCTGGAGAGACCTCCATCACCATCCCACCTACTCGCTGCACATACTTCGAGGGACGGATGATCGTTCGTCCACGATCCTCCCTGACTACCGCCGACTTCGGTTGGGCGGGCGCCCGACCGTAGTCACCTCCTGGCACCAGCGACCCGAAGATGTACTCGATGCGCAAGCCGGGCGGGTTCTTCCAGATGCCGACCTGAGCCAGCCGGAGATGCAGGATGTGGTACGCCCCAGCAGAGGGCCGAACTGCAAACTGCACCTGCTGCTCCACCGTGGCGACGTCACGAGGGGCATAACAGTTGGCGTGGCCATTGATGTACTGGACCGAGCATGCCACCGGGCCTGGTGCCGCCGATTGGGCGAACGCCGGTACGGAAGGTAGCGGCGATTGTGGCGCCAGGCTGCCGGCAGATGCCAGTACGACAAGGGCTCCGATGAGTGATCTGACCGGAAAGTGCGCAGCACTTCGCATGACTTGCTCCTTCACGAACGTGGACGAAAACTCGGACGCCTGCTGTACGACCGCTGGCGGATTGGCCCCCTGCCTTCCGAGAAGCGCAACCCGGCCCAGGAGGGATCGGTGTCACCAGTGCCTCGGCACGGTCGACGTGGCCGCCACGAGAGGACGCGCTCCATCGCCTTCCGCTCCACGATGGCTCTCACTGGGGTGACCAAGCTGGGTCAAGCGTACACCCGATTGGGTATATGCACAAGTGATAATTGTTTGGCGATTACACGGCGCTACCGGACCGCAACCCGCGTCGTGGGCCAGGCCACCTACATCGACTCGTATCCGCGCCCTTTGATTTCTCTCGTTTCCGCCTTGATCTATAGGGACCAGGAGCTAGTTTCTACTGCGGGGCTAATTCCACGTCGACGGCATGACGCCGGATATCCCGTGTGGTGCCCACGAGAACGAACCGGCTAATACGACCTCGGCAAGCCAAGGACATGCTCGGCTACGTACGAGAGGATCATATTGGTGGAGATGGGAGCCACCTGGTAGAGCCGCGTTTCACGGAACTTTCGTTCGATGTCATACTCCTCCGCGAAGCCGTAGCCTCCGTACGTTTGTAGAGCGGCGTTGGCAGCATCCCAGGAAGCCTCGGCGGCGAGGAGCTTTGCCATATTTGCCTCCGGTCCGCACGGCTCGCCGGCATCAAACCGTCTGGCGGCATCATGCCGCATCAGATCAGCCGCACGCACTCGAACGTAGGCTTGCGCAATGGGGAACGCCACGCCCTGGTTCTGACCGATCCGCCGGTCGAAGACAACTCGCTCGTTCGCATAGCTCGAGGCTCGATCGACGAACCAATAGCCGTCGCCGATACACTCCGCAGCCAGGAGGATTCTTTCGGCGTTCATCCCGTCGAGGACGTATCGAAACCCGTTCCCTTCCTCGCCAATCAGGCTGGAGACAGGGATCTCGAGATTGTCAAAAAAGAGTTCACTCGTCTCGTGGTTCATCATGGTCCGAATCGGTGTCACTGTGAGCTGGCCAGCCGGCACGGTCCTGAGATCGACCAGGAAGACCGATAGGCCCTCCGATTTCTTTTTTACCTGGTCGAGCGGCGAGGTCCGCGCCAGCAGGATCATGAGATCGGAGTGCTGTACGCGCGGAAATGAATACCTTATGCCCGTTGACGACGTAGCGATCGTTTTGGCGCACAGCGCGGGTGGTCAGCTTCGTCGTATCAGACCCGGTGTTGGGTTCCGTGACGGCGAACGCCTGCAGCCGCAGGGCGCCGCTCGCGATCGCCGGCAAATATTCACGTTTTTGTTCTTCAGAGCCATGACGCAGAAGCGTGCCCATGGTGTACATCTGAGCGTGACAGGCAGCCGCGTTTCCGCCGGATCGATTGATTTCCTCGAGGACGATCGACGCCTCAAGCACTCCGAGGCCTGCGCCGCCATATTCCTCCGGGATCAGGACAGCCAGGTACCCAGACGCTGTCAGCGCGTTGACGAATTCCTCCGGGTAGCGAAGCTCGCGATCCTGGGCGCGCCAGTATTCGTCTGGAAAGCGCCGGCAGAGCGCGCGAACACCATCACGGAGGTCGTTATACGCTTCCACTTCACTCCATCTACGTTTCGGTTACGAATCGATTCCGGTTCCGTCGGGACGCTCACCAGGGTATCGAGAACGAGCCCCGAACGGCCTACTCCAATGCGGTCCATACGATCTTAGATAGACTTTACCCATGGGTGCCGCACAGCAAAGTCGCTCGGCGAAGCAATCAATGAGAGCCCGAAAAGCGTGATGAACAGTGTCCACCAGCCCCAAGCCGACTCGCATGCGCTCAAGTCGTATTACCTCGATCGTTTCCGTCGGAACCGCGCGGCCATTATTGAGGCCGCTGGTCTGGGTTTCGACCCGCCGATAAAGGGCTGCCCCGGCTGGGACGTCGCCGGTCTGACCGGTCATATGGGCCGCGTCTATACCTTCTGGCTAAAGTGGGTGCGCGAGCGGCCCCGTGGCTTCAGCCGGGAAGCTATGAGCGAGATAGCCGCCGATCGTGATGCCAGGCTGCCCGGATACACCGCCTGGGACCGGGCCGGCTTCCCCAAAGAATCTCGACCCGACGGCATCGTGCCTTTCGCCCGTCACGCCGGCGATGAACTCGACTCCGCCCTCGATGATCTCCAGCCGGAGGACACGGTGTGGACCTTCGTTCCGGCTCACCAAACAGGGGCGTTTGTCTTCCGCCGCCTCGCCATGGAGACCACCATCCACCGCTGGGACGCCGAGGACGCCCACGGGATCGCCAGTGGGGTACCCTCTGGGTCCGACGATGTCCTGGCCCGCGACGGCATCGACGAGATGCTCGGCATGTTCGGCGAGGACCCCGGCTACCAAACCAACCAGGATCGCCGCCACGGCCAGAAGGTCCTCCTCCACGAAGACCCGGGCCCTGGTCGGTGGCTCGTGTCCTTCGACAAATCCGGCATCGCCACCTCGCCCGACGAAGGGCCGGCCGATGTAACTGTAACCGGCACCGCCACCGATCTGTGGCTCTATATCATGGGCCGTCGGTCGGCCGACGAGATGCACATCGAGGGCGACAATGACCTGGCCGCCTCATGGGCCGACCTCGCCGGTAGGTTCTGATTCTGCCTCTGTCTTCTCTACCCATTGGGCCCGCCAGTCCTGCGCGGGAAAGGGTCCGGCCAGTACTCAATCTGTCGAACGATTCGACCGTCACGCACCGCCGAGAACGTAATCGTGCGCCCGGCCAGCACCCCATCGGTGACGGACACATCGGTAACTACCCATTCCGACTCCGCAACGATGCGATGGACCTCGAATTGCCACCGACCTGCAGCCGGATACTGCTCGTTGATGGCTACGAAGTTCTCCCGACCCCGGATGCGTTCACCCGACTGTGGCCACTCGAGCAGATACTCGTCGTGCAGTAGGTCACCAGCCCCACGAAAGTCATTGCTGCTCATCGCCGCCCAGAAACGCTCGACGACCTCCCGGCTATCGTTCGCTGGCATGCGAGATATCGATCTCCGCCAGCGGACCGGCAATCGTGAGCGGATAGGCATCGGCGGAGCCCGATGCCGGTAGCCATCCGTGCATCTTCAGCGCCAGATCACCGACCGGTAGCAATGCCGGCGCCCCCTCGAACTCGACAATCGCGCCGTCGCGGAAGAACTGGACGGTATTCCCTGCGAGCGACACGGTCCTGGTCACTGGGGCTCCGAGCGCCTTGCGTCCATCGAACCTGGCATAGGCGCCGACGAACCCGGGCGTGATACCAACTCCGTTCCGAATTGAATGAGGAACCAGCCAGTCAGCGGCTTGCTGTCCCAGTGGCATGGCGTGAACAGTGCTACTACGCGCGTCCATGACCAGCTCCCCACCCTCGAAATATTGGACCCGTTCGCTGCCGAGCCGTATCGCTTCGGTGCGCGGAAAGCCGAGCGTGCGGAGGCCACCGTGCGATACAAAGTAGCGCAAAAACAGACCCCGAATGTAATGTCCGGCGCCCAGGTAGTACAGCCAGGCGCCGGTTCCTCGCCCTCCGCGGATTTCATTTGCCGGCGTGTCCCAATAGGCCGGCGCCTGTACCCACTTGAAGTCGTGTCCCCCGTAATTCAGGAGATCCCGAATGTCGGTCACGAGCGTAGGCGTGTTCAGCAACACCGCCAGCAGATGATGGCCGTTGCGCCAGGCCGAAACCACCTGGCAGAGACCGGCGGCATCGGTATCCCCCGGTTTGACGCCATCGACTCCAGGGAACCAGTACATCACTCGGTTAATGCTCGCCAGCCAATGCTCAGCGTTATGACGAGTTGCGGGGATATGGTAGCTCGTGGTCGCGACGATCTGTCGGAAGAGCGGGAATTGCAATGCATACATCGTGATCGTCGCCAGGTCTCGAGCCGACGTGTAGTGATGGGGGGCATCCAGACCGTGGGGTGTGGCGTAGTGGGTGTGCCGCATACCCAACGATCGCGCCAGCGCGTTCATCATGCCGACGAACCGGCTCTCGGTGCCGCCGACGTGCTCGGCCAGGGCAATGGCGGCGTCATTCCCCGAATTCAGCAGGAGCCCGTACAGCAATTGCAGCACGGTGAGCCGTTCGCCTCGCTGCAACGACATGGTCGATTGGCCGATGGTCGCCGCCTTCTCCGAGACTTTCACCATCTCGGAGGGTCGGGCATGCGAGAGCACGACCGCCGCGGTCGTAATTTTGGTCGTACTCGCCATCGGCAATTCGGCGTTTGCGTTCTGGCTGAACAGGACCCGATGGCTGGTTAGATCGACGAGATAGGCCGCTCTGGCCTCAATCGGCGGCGGCGGATAGGCCAGCACTGTCTCTGCCGCCGATAGCCGATTCGGGGACTGTCTCGCCTGGGACGCGCTCCGGGTGGGCAGGCCGGCGCCCCGGGAAAACACCACTCCGGCCGGCGCAAGTACCGTGACCACACAAACCAGTAACGCGATGGCGGCCGGCGCCGAGCGCCGTGGACTTAGGAGGGACATTCTCTGCCGTCGAATCGCATATTGCAGGTAGAGTACCGCGCCAGTCGAGTGAGAGTCAAGAGATAGGAGAAATCGTTAAGGGGCGCAGCCGTCGAACTCCCGCTTCCCCTCCCAGCTGGTCGCGAAGTTCTTCCACCGACTCGTTCGTCAGCGGGTAGATCGCGCCTGGAGCGATTTCGGCCAGCGGTATCAGGACGAAAGCCCGGTTGGTGAGTTCGCGATGCGGAATGGTCAGGTCGACTGTTTCGACCTGAACGTCGCCGTAGAGGAGAATATCGATGTCGATTACTCGTGGTCCCCAGCGGAAGGTGGGACGGCGACCGACGTCGCCCTCGATCTGCTTGATAGTTCGGAGCAGTTCGACCGGCGTCAATCGTGTCTCCGCCGCTACCGCGATATTGAGGAAAGCGGGCTGGGCAGTCACGCCCACCGGGTCAGTCTCGTAGATCCACGAGACTGCCTTTACCCGTAACACCTGTTGAAGCGCACGCACCGCCTGGCGGAGATTACTCTCGCGGTCGCTCAGGTTGCTCCCGATGGAAAGGAATATCTCTGTTGGTTCGCAACTCGACATACCAAGGTTATAGACCAGGCCGCACTTGCATCCCCGGTCTGGTGCTACTTGTACTGCTTCTGGTGGCTCTTCCGGGCCTGGCGCGGGCCGCGCCTAAAAACGACGCTGCCGCCGGTGCGTCCCTGGTCCACTTCCCTTCCGATCAGGCCAACCATCCCGCGGTACACAACGAGTGGTGGTACGTCGTCGGTCACTTGAAGAGCGGACGCCGCACCTTCGGCTTCGAAGTGACGCTCTTTCGTTTCGCCAAACTTCGCTTGCCCGGCTTCCCGACGGCAGTGTCGATATTTCGTGCCGACGTCGCGATCACCGACGAATCGAGGCATCAGTTCCGGCAGCACGTCAGCTACTACTTTCCCGAGTCGGCCAGCATGTCCGCGACGCGCCTCGATGAACGGGTAGGACCGGCGAGCATTTCCGGATTATCGCCAGCGGAAATGAATGTCAGTGCTTCCCTTCCTGGTGGCAAGATCGCCCTCCATCTCGTGTCGAAGCGCCCACCGATGCTGGTCGGCGGTCGTGGCTATATCCCGTTTGGCAATGGATTCACCTATTACTACTCTTTGACCGATCTGTCGACGACCGGTTCGATCCAGATCGGTGCCGCTCGCTTTCATGTCACCGGCATCTCCTGGCTCGATCACCAGTGGGGCGACTGGTCCTGGCAGACGATCCGCGGCTGGACCTGGATGGCATTGCAGTTGAACAACGGTGTCCAGCTCAGCGTGTTCGACTTCCGTGGCACCCGAACGCGGATCAGGGCGGCCAGCGTTCTACTCCGAAACGGCACCCTCCGCACCGAATACGGCGCCACCATCACTTCCTCCGGCTTGTGGGTCAGCCCGCACTCCCATGGTCGCTATCCCAACCGCTGGCTCGTGCGCATTCCCGCCCTCCACACCGCCCTGCAGATCACGCCGACGGTCACAGACCAGGAGCTGATCGCGCCGGGAGCCAGAGTTGGAACCTATTGGGAAGGAAGTGGCCGGGTCACGGGCGTATTCCAGGGTCAGCACGTAACCGGCCTGAGCTACACCGAGCTGACAGGCTATGCCGGGGGATTTGCCGGTGGTTAGGTGATCGAGTACTTCTTGTTGGCGACAACCGGTGAGCCGGTACTGATGTAGGTCGTGACTTTGACCTTGGCCGTTTTGTTCTTCGATGTCGTTACTTTGGCCGGTTGCTTAAAGCTCCAGGTGAACGATCCGGACGAATCGGCAAAGCCCCCGTGGTGCTTTTTGCTCTTGTTGGGGAACTGAACCAGAATCGTCACGTGCGCCCCGGGCAACGTGGTTACGCCGATTTTCTGTTTCGCTCCTGGCTTCAGTGACTTATGCGAAAGCTTGATCGTGGCGAAGAGAGGAATCGGTGTATTCGTTGGCGTCGGCGTAATCGTCGGCGTGGGTGTAATTGTTGGCGTCGGTGTAATTGTCGGGGTATTGGTGGGGCATCCTGCCGGCGAACACGGTGGAGCGATAGTGGGATACGGCGTGCCACCGTTCGGTGGCGGGGGTGGCGGCGGTGTTTGACCACGCACCGGACCGGCCAATACGACGATTCCGAGCGCCGCGGCACAGACAGCCGCAATTACCAACCTCTTCATGGGGACTCCCTTCCAGACTTGTGGAGGCGCCCTTTTCGGGGCACTATTTACCTTAACGCATGCGTTACGCTGGTGTAACGCATGCAGTGGTCGCGACTGAACCGACGATAGTCGGAAGGAGAGCGCGAATGCAGCCGACGGTCCGAAGACTCCGCCCGCTGGACCTGGGCGACATGTTGGACGAAGCGTTCGCTCTTTACCGCCAAAATTTCGCCCTTTTTGCCGGCATCGCGGCAGTTCTCATTGTTCCCGAAAGCATCATTACCGGCATCATCGGGTTGGCGCGTCCTTCGGGGAGCGTGACCACGACGTCTCCTGGCGGCGTGTCCACGTTTCATGGGGACGTGTTCGCCGGCACGGCGACGGTAAGCGGCGTCAGCGGTCTCGTCGGTCTGGTCTTTGGGACCATCCTCACCGGTACTCTTTCCTGGGCAATATCGCAGCGCTATCTCGGCCGTGATGTCACGATCCAGCAGGCATACGCATCACTCGGAGTGAAAACGTTCTTTCTTCTCCTGTTCGGTTCCTTGCTGTACGTCGTCGCGATTCTCATCGGGTTGCTCGGGCTGTTCTTCGGCGCCATCTTTGCTGCCGTCCGCTATGTCTTCGTCTCGCAGGTCATCGTGCTGGAGCGGAAGGGCGTGTTTGCCAGTTTCGGCCGTAGCTGGCAACTGACCAAGCGCAGCTTCTGGCGCGTCTTCATCTATGGCCTGGTCGACATCATCATTGTCAGTCTGGTGGAAGGCATTATCGGCGGGATCGCCATCGGCATCATCTCGCTGGGAGTGCATAGTCAGGTCGTGAGCTCGGTCGTTGGCGCCCTTATCGGCATCGTGGTTCAGCCATTTCAACTTGGCTTCCTGGTGCTGTTCTACTACGACATGCGCATCCGCAAGGAGGGCTTTGATCTCGAGCAGATGGCCAGCACCATGGAGGCGGGCCGCGCCCTCGGTAGCCAGAGTGAACCTCCGCTCCAGCCGCTCTAGGATGCCTCTTCACTGTTGGCCCAGCGTGCGACAGCGCAACGTGCGACCGCCGAGCTATCTCATAGCCGGAAGACTCGCGGCACCAATGCTGTTGATCCTGGCGGTCTGCTCCTGCCTGCAATCCAGCAGGGTTTTCGCGTTCGCGCCGCACAGCCAGAATCGATCCGGACACCACGTGCTCGAGGTCTCGGCGGGCAGATCGTACTCGGTAGTCCACACCGGCACCAACCAACGGGGTGACATTGCCCGGACTTCCATCCCGAGCCTGGAGCAATACCAGCGCACCGTCCACGCCCTGCGGATTGCGCTCGATCGCCTGGCACCCGGCGGCGGATCGGCCCAAGCCGCGAAGATAGCCGTTCAATTGCGGTCGCTAGGCGAGGTACAGATCTCTGCCGGGCGAACAATCCAGACCTCCACGCCCGATCTTGCCGCTCAGGTGACCGGCGGTGGACGAACGTCTGCTCGCCGAGTCGCCAGGGAGATCGACAGACTGGACTCGGCCCTTCGTACCCAACCAGTCGCACCGGCGGCTGCAAGTGAGTTGGCGGCACTCGATTCGGTACTGCGAGATTCGCGATTCCATCCGCAACAAAATCTCTTCCAACAATTCGGAGTCTGGATCTGGCAACCGGTGCAGTGGGTACTCGATCGCATCCAACAGCTGTTGCAGAACGTTCAACCAGGCGGTGAACTGCCGACCGGTCTCCTGCTCTTGATCGCGCTCGCGTTTGTACTGGCAGTAGCCGGCCTGGCGGTTCTACTCGGTCGCGCCGCGATAGCACGTGTTACCGGAACGTTCGAGCCGGCCGCAGACTCCGACGAGCCGACGTCAGTCAGGTTGGCTCAAGCTCGAGCCGACGCCATGGAAGTTGCCGGTGACCTGCGTTCTGCTCTTCGATATGTTCTGCTGGCAACGATGCTCGAGCTCGGCGACCGTGGCGTGCTCGAATTGCGACCTGGTTTGACCAATCGAGAATACCTTCATCGATTCCGAGTCGGTCCGCACGCCGGTCCATCGGAAGAAGCCTTTGCCGAACTGGTGGAGCTCTTCGATCGGACCTGGTACGGGCATCAACCAATCGATCGGACCGCATACGAGCGTGGCCGCGAACTCGGCCGGCAAGCTCTGCGTACGGCTCGAGAGCGCATCGCGTGATAGCGCTGCGGTCGGCGCTCTCGTCCTCCTGGAGCGTGCTCGCCCTCTGCCTCACGCTGGTGGCAGTCATTACCGCGCTTTCGATGCGCAGCTCAACACCGGCGGTTCCGCTCGACGCCAATAGCGCCCAGCCGGATGGAGCGCTGGCGCTTCGCCTCTGGCTGGATCGTGCCGGTTACAGCGTGGAGGTGACATCACACCCCGACTTTGACGCCACTCCGCGCGGAACACTCATGCTGATGACGCAGGGCAGCGACGTGCCTTCCCAGTCGACTACGAGCATCGCTAACCGGCTGTATCGTGGCGAACGCGTCGTCGTCGTGACCGATGGTTCAACCGGCACCGCCCTGCTCGCTCGATTCGGCATCCGGATCGTTCCGTCCGCAGAAACCGACGTGCGGGTGACGCAGCCGCTTCTGCTGGCGCCGCCAGCGGCGGACACTCAGCGGAGTTGCCACCGCAGTCATCCAGCCGGCGTCAACCGACCTCGTGGCCGCCACCGGATTCTTTGGCCCCATCCTCACCCGCCGGCAATTCGGGCGCGGGATCCTCTGGGTGCTGACTGCCCCCCAGCTCCTGCAAAACGACAGCATAGCCCGGAAAGACAATCGCCGTCTGCTCCTCAATCTCGTCGGACCACGGACGACAGTGGTCCTGGATCAAGAACTGCCCGGTTCACCAGGCGGACCGGTGGGAGACTGGATCACCAGCACTGTGTGGGGCGTTGCTGCGCTCTTCCTGCTGGCCGTGGCCGTGCTCTATCGATGGCTGGGGAGCTGGCGGCTGGGCCCTCCGATGGAGGTGCTGGGAAGCCGGAATCGGCCGGCGGCCGAATACGTGATTGCGCTCGCCGGTCTCTTACGTCGCGCCCGCAGTCGGGAACGAGTGCTGGCGTCGTACCAACTACATCTCCTTCGCGTCGTCAATGACACCTATGGTTCGGTGGAGAGCGAACAGATCGACGAGGAGACGCGCCGCCGCGTCACCGCGCTCCTCATTTCTCCCAGGCGGCTATCCGAACGAGTGCTGGTGGAACAGGCGCGGTCTATTCTGGAAGCGGAGGAAGAGGTGAGGACGGGCCATGGTTGAGTCTTCCAGTCCGGCGCTGTTCTACACGCGACTGGAAGAAGCGGCGTCGCGGGTGCTGATCGGTCAGACCGATGTGTTCGAACTGCTGTGTGTTGCCCTCTTTAGCAGCGGCCACGTGCTGCTTGAAGGCGTGCCCGGCACAGCAAAGACACTGATGGCGAAACTTCTGGCGCGCCTGGTGGACGCGCAATTTCGGCGCATCCAGTTCACTCCTGACTTAATGCCGTCGGATGTGATCGGCACCAGCGTCTTCGACCTCACCACCGGTCGGTTCCATCTGAAGCGCGGGCCGATATTTACCCAGGTTCTACTCGCGGATGAGATCAATCGAGCGCCGGCAAAAACGCAGTCCGCGCTCCTTGAATCGATGGAAGAGCGACAGATATCCCTGGACGGAGAACGATATGATCTGCCCCCGCCTTTCTTTGTCGTCGCCACTCAGAACCCAATCGAGTACGAAGGCACGTACCCGCTGCCGGAGGCACAGCTCGATCGTTTCCTCTTCAAATTGAAAGTAGACTACCCGGAACGAGAGCAGGAACAGCGGATTTTGCGCGCGTATGATAACGGCTTCGATGCTCGCGCGCTCGATGCTGCCGGCGTTGCGCCCGTTCTGACCACTGCCGAACTGGATAACGCCATTCGTTCGATCGCGACGGTCACGGTCGACGCATCGATCGTCGAATATATCGTCGCCATCGTCGAAGCGACGCGCACATCGGCGGATATCTCATTGGGAGGTAGTCCCCGTGCCTCCATCGGTCTGCTCCTGGCGGCCAAGACGCTGTCGGCATTTCGTGGACGCGAGTTTGTAACTCCGGACGACGTAAAGTTCCTGGCTCCGCCGGTCCTGCGTCACCGGCTACTGATGAAGCCAGAGGCCGAGATCGAGGGCATCACGCCGGAGCGCGCCATCGAGCGCATACTGGCCCGCGTGCCTGTCCCGCGCTGACATCGGGATGGTCATTCCCACACCGAGGCTGTTGCTCTTCGCAGTTGCCGGAGTTGCCCTGGTCGTCCTTACCGGCAGTCACGATGCCGGGCTGACGATTGCTCTGCTGTGGCTCGCGGCGATCGTGGTGCTGGCGCTGGTTGACGCCTTTCTCGCACCCAGGAGCGGACAGGTCCACTGGACGCGCGATCATGAGAACAAACTTTCACTCGGTGTCTGGAACGCTGTCACTCTGGATCTGCACAGCAGCCTCCAGCGGCCGGTCGCGCTGCGGGTGCGAGATGCCGTCCCCGGTCAAATGGCGGCGCGAGGAGAGAGCCGGCACGGTGAGTGCACGGGTTCCTGGCGATTCTCCTATCGAGTGTTTCCGATACATCGCGGCGACTATCGCTTTGGTCCGGTCACTGCCCGGTATCTGGGACCGCTGGGTCTGGCCTGGAAGCAGCGGAGCGTCGATCTCGATGACAACGTCAAGGTATACCCGAACCTCCAGGCGATCCGAAACTATGAGATGTTGCTGCGCCGCGGTCACCTGGCTGAGATAGGACTGCACAATTCGCGGCGATGGGGAGAGGGAACCGAGTTCGAGCGCCTGCGCTCATACTCGCCCGACGACCAGTACCGCCGTATCAACTGGAAGGCAACGGCGAAAACCGGTTCGCCAATTGTTGTCGATTACCAAACCGAACGCAGCCAGAACGTCATCATCGCGCTCGATACCGGCCGGTTGATGGCGACCAGGCTGCCCCTGGCCATCTCCTCCCTGAATCAGGATGAGGCCGCCAGCGAAGTGGCCGCCGAGACAGCAGCGCCAGTAGCCCTCACGCGCCTGGATTTCTCGGTAAACGCGGCGTTACTGCTGTCCTTCGTTTCCCAGGAATACGGCGATCGCGTCGGTCTCCTCGCCTTCAGCGATCGCGTCACTCGGTACGTCGCCCCGCGGTCGGGACGAAGGCAGTTCCTCCTGCTCACCGAGTCTCTCTACAACCTGGAGGCGGAGGCTACGGCTACAGATTTTCTTACCGCCTCAGCCTATCTCGGCAGGCGGAATCCGCGCCGATCGCTCATAGTACTGTTCACCGATCTGGCCGAGTCGTACTCCGCCGCCCAGTTGGTATCGACCATGGCTCAACTCAGGCGCCGCCATCTGCCTCTGGTGGTCACCATGCAAGATCCGGAGATCCAGCGCCTCGCCACCCAGGCGCCGCGAGACACCCGTAGCGTGTACGAGCGATCGGTGGCGCGTCAACTCCTCGACGAGCGCGCCAAAGTTCTCGTGTCCCTGCGGGCCGCCGGGGTCCTCACCCTGGACGTCCGCGCGGATGCTTTGACGCCCTCGGTGATCAATCGCTACCTCGAGGTCAAGGCCAGAAGTGCATTGTAGCGTGATATTCCCTGCCGGTAGGCACCACTGATCCTGTACAGTGTCGATATGAATGGAGGCCGGTCTGGATCCGTGCTGGGACTCTGTTCTGGACTGATACCTCCACTCACCGACTCAGGGAGTACCCGCATGGCAATCGCGAAACCAGGACAACTGGAACCGGGACCGGACAGTACTGCCGCTCACGCGGCGGCTCCCACCGCTCCCTCTACCCAGCCTTCAATGTCTCCGCCCGGGGCGCCGGGATCGCAGCGGCAGGGTCCGCCAGGACAGGCTCCGCAGCGATTTGGTCCCGGCGGTCCGCCACCAGGCAAAAAACCAATGAGCGAACATGCCCGAACCTGGTTGGGACATCCCCTGGTGTTGCTCATCATGGGCGCCATCGTTACCGGAATCCTGGTGCCGAGCTTCACCCATCGGTGGCAGCAGGCGCAGACGGCGCAACAGACCAAGAGCGGACTTATCTCCGACATCACGGCGGCGACGTCGACGGCGATGACACAACTCGAGATCAGCATGAACCCGGTCTTGAACAGCGGCGTGGCCTATAACAACCTCAATGATCCAGCGGTGGCCACGCAGTACGCAAATTGGACATCTCTAGCGGCAAAGGCAACCGCCGAGGTCAACGTGTACTTCCCGGAGAACAAGATCCCGACCCATTGGAGCGATGTCACCGGCCTGGTCAAGACGTTTTTCCTGCTGACCTACGCCAAGGATCCAAGCATGCGCCAAAACTATATCAATGGCCTCAACCACTACTTCACTGTCCACAAGATCAATACGGGCGTCAACTGGCCGGTGCTGCAACCGTTTTATCCCGCATCGGATGCCTACCGCGCATCCTGGATGAAACTGGAGAGAGCTATCCTCAACATTCGGGATGGCGTTACGGCCGACATTATGGCTGCGCCCGCTCCTCAGTTCTAAGAGAACGCGGAACGGGGATGGGACAGTGGCCCACCCCCGTTCGATTGTGCTTATATTCACCTGCCCGAGAGGACAGTCGCACGCCGCCGTCAGCCAGTGTATCCCGATCCCGACTGATCGCCGAAGCCCGAGCCTCCCTGGTTACCGTAACCCGATCCCGACTGGTCTTCATAGCCCGAACCGCTCTGGTTGCCGTAACCCGATCCCGACTGGTCCCCATAGCCCGAATTACCCTCGTTGCCGAAATCAGAGCACGGCTGGTCCTCGTTACCCGTGCCGCTCTGATTCCCATAGTTTTCGCCGGACGGATCGCCGTAGTTTTCACTGGACGGATCGCCACGGTACTCTTGACCTGATTGGTAAAAGCCTTCGCTCGACGGGTCCTGATTTCCCCACTGCTCTTCATTGCCGGTTCGTTCTGCGTCCTCGGATCCCTCACTGGGTTGTGCCACGTCGTGCTCCTTTGCTTCAGGGAAATATGTTAACTGAGACTATGGCGTGCCGGTCGACAGTGCATACTATCAAAATATATTGACAGATCATTTGAGTGAGCGCAATAGGTCTACACGATATTCATGCTTCGTATCGCGGTCACCGGCTCGAACGGAAAAACATCGACCTGCAGATGGATCGACGCTGCCATCTCCGCGGCGGGCCTGCTGGTCGCTCGCAGCGACAGCTCCGGACGTGCCCTCGCCGGCAAACCGATTGTCACCGATGTTTCCTATGCCGGATTCCTGGAATTTCAGCGACGAGCCGAGACCGCGGGTGCCTTCGCGCTGATCGTCGAGGTGACCAGCATGGCGCTATCCAATGGGTTCGCCAACCGGTGGCCGTGCGATGTCGCCGTCTGGACCAACATTACCGCCGAGCATCTCGACGATCACGGCACCATGGGCAAATATCTGCGCATCAAATCACGTCTCTTCGATGCGCTCACACCGGGAGGCATCGCGGTGGTTAACGGCACCGATCCGGGAATCGCGCGCATCGTCTCCACGGCCGAGGATGAAGTCTCATTGAGGGCCTACGGTCTCGAGAGTCGCCCGGCGCAGGTTCCACTGACCGTCACCGGCATGGTGAGGGAAATGGATTGGCACGCAACCCACCTCTCCCTGAGCATGCCGGCTTCCACTGAATGTCATGACCTCACCGTGCCGGCGCCCGGCGAACACTTCGCCGAGAATGCGATCGCGGCCTGGACGGTGGCAACAGCCGTCGGGGTCAGTCCCGGGGTGGCTGCCCACGGCATCCGCCAATCGTCGCTGCCTGACGGGCGATTCGATGTGATCGCGTCGGACCCGACGGTGGTTGTCGACTACGGGCATTCGCCCGATGCGCAGCAACGCACCGTAACCACGATGCGGAAGTTGACCGCGGGCAAATTGATTCTGGTATTCGGCGCCCATGGGCTGATGGACCGCGCGAAGCGACTGCGTATGGGCGCGGCCACCGAAGGTGCGGACATGATTATCTTGACCTCGCATAGCCCCTGCGACCAGGATCCGGTTGAGATCGCGCGTGAGGTTGCCGAGGGTATACCAACCGGCACCCCGGTATCGGTTCACATCGTCCCCGACCGCCGCGAGGCGATCGCGCTGGCGCTGGCCACCGCCGGTCCGCGTGATTCCATCCTGATAGCCGGACGCGGAACTGAGCGCGAGCAACGCGTCCGCGATCAATTGATTCCCCTGGTCGATCGAGACGTAGCCCTTGACCTGCTGGAGGTTCGCGGCAGCAGGAGATAGCTGTAGAGTGCAACGCCCGAAACACCGCCGACGGCGAATTTGATGTAAGAGGACAGGTTGGAAGGTGAGAGGAAACTCTCGATCGTCCCCGCCACCATAAGAAGTACGACACAACCGACGAGAAGGTAGGCGGCGGTCCGGGCGGCTTCTATCAGCGCTTCGCTGCGACGTCTCAAGCCCGGTCGCAGGATCGAATCTCCGATCATCATGCCGGCGCCCCCGGCGATAAAGATCACCGAGAGCTCGATAACGCCATGCGGCACCACAAACGACCAGAAGTCCCAGCTCAGTCCGTATTGTGCTACCAATGCCGCCACGGCACCGAGTTGAATGCCGTTAAAAGCCAGAATGTACACCGCTCCCACCGTGACCAACATGCCACCAGCAAAGGCGAAAAAAGCGACGCGCACATTGTTCGTGACAATCAGACTGGCGGCGACCGAGTGATTCTCCGTCGCCGCTTTCACCCACAGATGGTGATGCTCCATCACGCTCCGTAAGCTTTGCGCGGTGCCGGAAGGCATGAGCAGGTCATCGGCCAGCGAGGGATTCAAGGCAACCAGCAGCGCGGCAATGACGGCGGCGACCAGTGAGATCGCGAAGGCCAGAGCGATGTACCCTCCGGCCCTTCGGTATGCTTCCGGATAGCCGGATACGATAAAGCGCTTGATGCGACCGGCGTCTACCGGATCGTCGCGATAGACGATCGGATGCGCGCGCGCCACCAATCGGTTGAGGTGCTCGGTGACGCGGTCACCGGGAAAATCGCGCCGGGCCACTGCCAGGTCCGACGCCGCGCGCCGATAAAGATCGCCGAACTCGAGCAGCTCGTCGGGTCGGGCGCGCCGCAGGTTTCCACGTCCGAGGCGGCGACTGAGCGTCTCCAGACGAGCCCAATGTTCACGGCGAGTGTCCACAAACCGATCGCGTTGCATCGCTAAATTCTATTCCTCTTACCATGCAGGGTGAGGAGTCGCGCCAGGATGAGGGAACAATTTGAGCTCGACACGCCTGAGGCGATTACCCTCGCCTACGACATTGCCGGCATTGGCACCCGTTTCCTGGCCGCACTGGCGGACGTCGCCGTCATCGCCCTGCTGGCGATTGCTATCGTGCTGGGCTGGGTCGGCCTGAGTCTCCTCGGCGAGCCATTCCTCACTGCTGCCACCGTACTGGCGTCCATCTTGCTTTTTCTGCTGTTCTTCGGCTACTTCCTGCTCTTCGAAATCTTCTGGTCGGGTCAGACGCCGGGCAAGCGGCTCATGAAGATTCGCGTCATCAAGATCACCGGATACCCCATCGGATTCATCGAAGCCCTGGTCCGGAACGTGGTCCGGATTGCCGACTTTCTACCGTCGCTGTATGGCGTGGGACTGGTGACGATGTTCATCAGCACCGAAAGTCGCCGGCTCGGGGATTATGCCGCCGGCACGATCGTCATCAAGGAAAGGACGTCGGCGGCGCCGCTCGACCTGACGGCGCCTGTAACCCAGTCCATCGGAGCACAGCCGGCGCTCGGTGAAGTGGATCCCGAAGAGACTGACTGGAATTTGCCTGCGCTCTCGGCGCACGACCTGACGATCATGCACGAGTTCCTCGCGCGTGCGCCGATGCTTCCGCCGGATGTCTGCAAGCGGATCGGCGATGAAATCGCGGTTCGAGTGGCGGATGCCATCGGCGCTCGTCACCCGCTCGACCCGGTGCGGTTTCTTCAGCGCGTGCTCTTTCTTCGAGAACGATCGGCGTGACTCCAGACCGCGACGGTGCTACCGCGTGTCGGTGGCGGTTTACCTGCCCGCGTTGTCGCCAGCCGCTCGATTGCAACCCCGAGCCGGAGATGCGATGCGTACGATGCGACCGGCACTATGACAAAGTGGACGGAATCTGGCGACTCCTGTCCCCGGAGCGCCAGAGCGTTTACCACCGGTTCCTGGAAGAGTACCACACGGTGCGGGAACGGGAGGGCTGGGGAGGAGAGCAGCGCGCCTATTACCAGCGTCTGCCTCAGGTGCCGCCAGACGATCCGCAACGTGCCATCTGGGACCTGCGCGTCCGGACCTACCGAGCGCTGACATCTCGGGTTATCGCACCACGAGAGAGCGTACCTACAGCGCCGCGGAAAATCCTGGATGTAGGAGCCGGCAACTGTTGGTTGGCGTATCGTCTGGCCGAGCGAGGCGATCACGTCCTCGCCATCGATCTGTCGCTCGACGCACACGATGGATTGGGCGCCCACGTGAATTTTGAGCCGGAGGGGAGAGTTGTAGTTCCGGTTCAGGCAGAATTCGACCGGATACCCCTGGCGGATCGCGAGGTAGACATCATTGTATTCAACGGCTCGTTTCACTATTCGACCAATTACGACATCACCCTGCGAGAGGCCACTCGGGTGCTGCGGCCCGACGGCACGGTCGTGATTATGGATTCACCGGTCTACCGGCACGCTTCTAGCGGCGCGCAGATGGTCCGGGAACGGGAAGAGCGCTTCACTCGACTTCATGGCTTCCCTTCGAATGCACTGGCCAGTGAAAACTTCCTGACCTGGATGCGACTCGAGGAACTGGGCTCGAATATCGGTCTGTCGTGGCAAATGGTGTCGCCTTACCTGGGCGTACAATTCACGCTTCGACGCTGGAAAACACTCATCAGCGGTAATCGCGAGCCGGCACGGTTTCCGTTGATCGTGGGCTCGCGCGGCCAATAATTTCGAATCAACAATTCCAGAAATAACTAGCACACACGTCCAAACAATCTGGTATAATAGGATCCGCTCACTTCTTCCTCGAGCGAGACTTCCCCTCAGTGCGAGCTTCTTCGACGGCATGACAACACGTGACTCCATCACCATCCGTGGTGCCCGCGAGCACAACCTGAAGAATGTCGACCTTGCCATTCCACGCGGCAAGCTCGTACTCTTCACCGGTATCTCCGGATCGGGAAAATCGAGCCTCGCTTTCGACACCATCTTTGCCGAAGGGCAGCGTCGGTACGTCGAATCGCTCTCGGCATATGCGCGCCAGTTCCTCGGTCAGATGGATAAGCCCGATGTCGATCATATCGACGGACTATCGCCGGCGATTAGCATCGATCAGAAGAGCGCCAGCCACAATCCTCGCTCCACCGTGGGCACTGTCACCGAGGTGTACGACTATTTGCGTCTGTTGTACGCCCGCGCCGGCACGCCCCACTGCCCGAACTGCGGCCGGCAGATCGCACGCCAATCGGTCGAGCAGATCGTCGATGAGGTGATGGGGCTTCCGCCTGGTACCCGAATCATGATTCTGGGGCCGGTAGTGCGCGGTCGCAAGGGGGAATACCGTCACGTGTTCGAAGAGGCGCGTCGCGCCGGATACATTCGGATGCGCGTCGATGGTGATGTACGCGATCTCGACGAAGAGATCAAGATCGATAAGAAGAAGAAACACGACATCGAAATTGTGGTGGATCGCCTGGTTATTCCCGCCGGCGAAGCTGACCCCGAAAGTCGCGCCTCCGACGTCTCACGCCTGGCCGACTCGGTGGAGACTGCCCTGAAACTGGGAGAGGGAGTCTGCCTGGTACAGGTGATCGATGGCGAGACGAGGCTCTTTTCGGAGCACTTCGCCTGCGCCGTCTGTGGAATCTCCTTGTCGGAAATCGAACCGCGGACGTTTTCCTTCAATAACCCGCATGGCGCCTGTCCGGAATGCACCGGCCTGGGCACGCGCAAGGTGCTCGATCCCGATCTGGTCATCCCTAACCGGATGCTGACGTTAGCCGAGGGCGCGGTGCAACCGTGGGCCCGGACCGGCACTTCCAGCCCGTATTACTTCTCCCTCCTCGCCGGTGTTGCCGAGCGCTACGGATTCGATACCGCGACGCCCGTCGAGAAATTGACCGAGGAGCAACTCGATAAGATTTTGAACGGCGCCGGGGATGACGTCATTCCGATCAAACGCGGTCGCTCGACGATGCGAATTCACTTCGAGGGAGTGCTGCCGAACTTGATGCGGCGCTACCAGGACACCGAAAGCGACTGGATGCGGAGCGAGATCGAGCAGTATATGACCAGCGTGCCCTGTCCCTCCTGTAAAGGCGCACGACTAAAACCGGAGAGTCTGGCCGTGACGCTCGGTGGCCGTTCGATCGACGATGTCACGTCGATGTCGATCCGCGCCGGTGCTCGATTTTTTGCCGCTCTCGCCGGTGAAGCTCCGTTGCAGACGGGCGAGGTCGAGCTCACCGAACGAGAACGGATCATCGCCCGGCAGATTACCAAGGAGATTCGCGCCCGGCTGAACTTTCTGCTCGACGTGGGTCTCGACTACCTCACCCTGGACCGAGCCGCCGCTTCCCTGGCGGGAGGTGAGGCGCAGCGCATCCGGCTGGCAACGCAAATCGGCTCGGGCTTGATGGGTGTCCTCTATATCCTCGATGAGCCCAGCATCGGTCTGCATCAGCGCGACAACGCCCGCCTCATCCGCACGCTCCTGCACCTTCGCGATCTGGGCAACACCCTGATCGTGGTGGAGCACGATGAGGACACCATGCGGGCTTCGGACTATGTTGTCGATATCGGTCCCGGAGCTGGGGAGCACGGTGGTCACGTTGTGGCCCAGGGCAGTCTGGAGGATATCAAGCGGGCTCCCGACTCAATTACCGGCCAGTTTCTTAGCGGCATGCGACAGATACGTGTACCCTCCCGACGGCGCCCCGGCAGCGGCAACTATGCGATAGTTCGCGGCGCTCGGGCCAATAACCTGAAGAACCTGGATGTCTCGTTCCCCCTGGGACGGTTTGTCTGCGTCACCGGTGTGTCCGGGTCCGGAAAGAGCACTCTGGTGAATGAAATTCTGTACCTGGCGGCGGCGCAGAAGTTGCATCGAGCGCGTCAGCGCGCCGCCACTCACGACTCGGTTGAGGGACTCGACAATCTGGATAAAGTCATCGATATCGACCAATCACCGATTGGACGCACGCCACGTTCCAATCCTGCCACCTACACTGGCGCCTTCACTCCGATCCGAGAACTCTTCGCCAGAATGCCGGAGGCCAAGATCCGTGGCTACAAACCGGGTCGATTCTCCTTCAATGTCAAAGGTGGCCGCTGCGAAGCATGTCGGGGCGAAGGAATTATCCAGATCGAGATGCATTTCTTACCGGATGTTTATGTCCCCTGCGAGGTGTGTAAGGGGAAGCGATACAACCGTGAGGCTCTGGAGATAAAGTTCAAGGGCAAGAATATCGGCGACGTGCTCGACATGACGGTTGACGAAGCACTTGGTCTCTTCGAAAACATGCCCTCGATTGCCAACAAGCTGCGAACGTTACGCGATGTCGGACTTGGCTATGTCCGGGTCGGCCAACCGTCTACCACTCTATCCGGCGGCGAAGCGCAACGTATCAAGCTGGCGACGGAGTTGAGCAAGCGCGCCACCGGCAAGACACTGTACATCCTCGACGAACCCACCACCGGCTTGCACTTTGCCGACGTCGAAAAACTGCTTCTGGTCTTGAATCGGCTGGTGGACAATGGCAATACAGTCGTCGTTATCGAGCACAATCTGGACGTGATCAAGACCGCCGATTGGATCATCGATCTTGGTCCCGAAGGTGGCGACCATGGCGGCACTGTGATCGCCGAAGGCACTCCCGAGCAGGTAGCAGCCGAACCTGGCTCCTACACCGGTGAGTTTCTTCGCCAGGTACTCGATGTGGCGCCGACCTCGATGGCAGGCTGACCCTACTGCGCCCCCGCTGACACGATCGAAACTGTAACCGTCCGGGGGTACACCGACTCCAGGCGGAATCCGTGCGGCGCCACGACCCGAGGTGCGAACTGGTAAGTACCTGTTCCCCGTCCGCTCAAGTCGACGACAGCCGATACACCACTGGGTACCGTACTCAGTGACGACGATGGTCCCACTACCGTAACCAGGACTGCTCCTGGACGCAGATGGGCGACCAGCCCTGGCATCACATTTCGGATGCGTACCCCAACCTGCGTCGACGTCCCTGCATCCACGGACTGAAGCACGATCGTGACTTTAGCCCGACTGACCGTCGACGTAAGGCCCCTGGGCAACGCGATCGCCACCTGCTGTACCACCGTACCGGCGCGCCGTCCGCTCACATACACCGGCGCGGTGGAAACGCTCGAGGTGTGGTTGAGCAAACCCGGCGAACCCTTGGCAGTGAGTTCCGAGGGAGTAACCGTCAAACGCACTACGCCGTAACCTGAACGCGGCAGGCCACGCAGCGGTACGAGGACGGGAAGTGATTTGAAGCTGGCGACCGCCTTGATCGGAACCGATACTTCGATGACGTTCGGTGAGAGCGTCAGTCTACCGGAGTTCGGGATGGCGGAGCCCAACGAATCTGCCGGCAACGGATGGAAGAGAGCCAGGATGCTGGTTCTGCTACCGGCGAGGTTAAGGTCGATCTGCGCCTGCGCGACCTGCGACACTACCGATTTCGGGCCCTTCACGACGATCGTGTTGGGGGTAAACGTGGGAGTGCCGGCGTTGTAGCCGGACGGCAAGCCGCGGTCGAGGTATTGCGCAACCACCGGAACGGTCTTGGAGATGACCGGTTCGAGCACGACCGTGGTGTAAGCGGGCGTCACACTGACCACCGTAACGGCCGGATTGGTGGAGAGCACTGAGATCGGAATATGCCGAAACACTCCCGGACGGCGATTGAGCAGGCTGATCTCGGCCTGAAACGTGTTCGAGGTTACGATCGTGTTCGGGCTATCGGTGCGATAGCGCACGTGGACCGTCGGGATGGTGTTGGTCACGGTTTCATCGATGCCGCTGGAGGTCGTGACCGGAATCGGTTGGACAAAATCGATAGAGTTCGGGTTGTTCTTTCCGGTCACGAAGAGCCAGAGTGCAATCGCGAGAGCCAGGGAGAGGGCCAGCCGGAGTAGAGACTCGCGACCCCACAGCCAGGAGAACTGCCTCCGAGCGCCGCTGGCGGCGATGCTCACACTGCGTGAGGCTGGAAACGGTCTCGTTGTCTCCCGTCGTTCCGCTGGCTCGGCCACTGCTTCACCTGCCTCCCGAGGCGACCAGTCGTGGTTCGGTCACCGGGGCGTGTTGCCGGTAGAAGGCGTCCAGGTACCGGCTGAGTTTTTCCAGAGTTAGATTGGTCAGGAGGTTGCCGGCGCGAGCCACCGAGATAGACCCCGTCTCTTCGGAGACAACGATACAGGCCGCATCGGTTTGCTCGGTGATTCCCAGCGCCGCGCGATGCCGGGTCCCGCGGCCAGCGGCAATCGGATTGTCCGAGAGCGGCAGCACGCAGCCCGCCGCCAGAACGCGATCGCCGCGAACAATAACGGCGCCGTCATGCAATGGGGCCGGAACGAGGAAGATGGTGACCAACAGGTCGCTGGAAACTTCGCCGTCAATCCGAACGCCGCTACGCACGAAGTCCTCCAACCCGGTGGTGCCTTCCAGGACCAACAGGGCGCCTGACTGCCGATCGGAGAGGCGGTGGACGGCGTCGAGCAGCTCTTCGACCACGGTGGATGGTTGGAGCGGCGTCGAGAGGGTGGCGATCGGGTGGTTGATGATCGCGCTGGTCCGCCCAACCTGTTCGAGCGCACGGCGCAATTCAGGCTGAAAGATAATGGGAATGGCGACGACCAGTACTAGCGGCGAATTACTGAGTAACCAGTTCACGACTTCCAGATGGAAGGCCGAAGCGACCAGTGCAAAGAACAGGAAGAGCAAAACAACGCCCCGAAGCACCTGATCGGCTCGTGTTCCCCTCACCAGCATGAGCACGCCGTAAAAGACGATCGTGACAATGAGGATGTCGAGGGCGCTACTGACCGTGAAGCGCGAAAATGTCGTGAGGGCTTGAGATAGCAGGTCGGGCACACGCAACTCCAGGACGGCAGCCCCGGTCCTGTCGCAAGTTGCATGAGTATACCACGCCACGACGCTCGAATTGTTTCCAGGAAGGGAGTAGTCAAGCATGCCCGCAATCACTTCTATCGAGCCACAGAAGCGCAATGCCGAACGGGTCAATATCTATCTTGACGGTACCTTCGCCTTCGGCGCTGCCTTGTCCCTCGTGATCGCGCGTGGGCTTCACGCCGGCCTCGCACTGTCGGCTGAGGACCTGAGCGAACTGCAACGCGACGATGAGGTCGAGAGGGCTTTCGGGTCGGCTTTGAACCTCCTGTCGTACCGGCCTCGAAGCCGGCGCGAGATCGAGGACTACTTTCGGCGCCGCCAACTCGATCCGGTCGTGGCCGGCGCCGTCGTCGATC
Organism: uncultured Chloroflexia bacterium; assembly: GCA_963731225.1. GTDB lineage: Bacteria > Chloroflexota > UBA5177 > UBA5177 > UBA5177 > CAVSUG01. Next base: position 12,672 of record CAVSUG010000002.1, on the reverse strand, counting down.
GCCTGGAACGTGCCGCTCTCCTTGACGACCGCGAGTTCGCCCGTTTCTGGGTCGAAAACCGTCAACAGTTCCGGCCGCGTGGTACCCGGGCCCTGAGGGTCGAGATGCGTCAGAAGGGCCTCGACTCCGAGATCATCGCCGAAGCACTGGCTCAGGTCGACGACGAAGACGAGTCTGCCCTCGCCGCCGGCGCCAAAAAGGCCCGAAGCTTCTCCGCGCTGGACGAACGCGAATTCATGCGCAAGATGGTGGCGTTCCTGCAGCGACGGGGATTTCCGTATGATGTTGCCGCTCGCAGCGCGCGGACGTTACGGGCCTCGGTAGCCGATCCAATTTCCGACGAGGACAACTGAATTCGTCGATTGTCCAGGGACACACTCCCGGACGATATGGTATCAGACTGTAGAATGGAAACGTCACCAGCCCGGATCGATGTGCCGAGCCATATCTGCCAGGGTATAAGGCTCAATCCGTTAGCTGGGGGGGTGTATCTATGGATTCGACTCGTGAGCCAGAACCCGTCTAGACACTACGAAGGAATTGGTGAACAACGTGCCTGAAATCGCCGAACAACTCCATCAGTACGCGACTGCCATTGCCGACCCAACACGCGGGATGCTACTCGTCGAAATCGATCGGGCCGGAGAAGCGACTGCGACCCAACTCGCGCGCCGGCTAGGCCTCACCGCCAACAACGTCTATCACCACATGCGAATACTCCTCCGACTTGGCCTGGTCGACCCGCCCCGTATAGTTCCCGGGCCGACCTATGTCGAGAAGTACTTTCGGATCAACCCGCAGATCCGGGCCGCCCTGCGACTCGATCCGGGCTGGTACGATCGCGTCGGCGCGACGATCACGCCGGAGGATCGTCAGGCGGTCCTGGTCAGCGTCTGTTTGACCATGGCGCACCTGTTGCGGCAAGCGGCCCATGAGTACGCGGAGCTCGATCCGGAAACGCTCGATCGCCACATGAAGAACGGGAATCTGATACTGCAATCGATCAACCGGATCAGTCGCGAGCAGCTCGAACTTCGCCTGCCGGTCCTGCGTGAGGCGCTGGAGAAATTCGATGAGCACGCCGCTGAAGATGTTGCCTCGCGAACCGATCTAATGATCATTGCAGCTTTGCCGGCCTTACAGAAGGGTGCGAACGAACCGCAGGAGTGACCGGAACGTTCCAGCGTCACCCGCGGCCACGAGCGGTACGTGGACCGGCGAATCTGCAGGATTGGGCTGGCGAGCGCTCTCTCGTCGGTCAGATGCGGCCTGATTAGCGCCATGCCGAGGCCGTTGGCTATTGCCACGAAGATATCAACTTCGCCCGGCCGGCAACCTCAATTGGAAACACGTCCCCTTGCCGGGAGACGACTCCACCGTGATGCAACCACCGTGAGCCTCGACGATCCGCTGACAAATGTACAGTCCCAGGCCGTGCGACGTGCTGGGAGTGCGCGCTGCGCAGATGCGATAGAACGGTTCGAATATGCGCTCCAGATGTTCTGCTGAGATGCCTGGTCCCTGGTCACACACAATGACAGTCACCGCCTCGTCACTGACCTCGGCGCGCACATCGACGGTCTGGCCGGGTGTCGAGACCTTGAGCGCATTCTCCACCACGTTTCCGATCGCGCGGGTCAGGAGCGCAGCCGATCCCTCGACGCAGACTCCGGGCGCAATGTCCTGAATGACGGAAACGTCCGGAGCATCGACAGCATGCCGGCCGGTGTTGACCGCCGCTACCACCATGTCGTTCACTGCTACCACATCTCGCTGTTGACCCGCTGACTCGAGCCGGGCCAGAATCAGCAGCGCCGCCAGCAGGTCTTCCAGTACCGACGCCTGGTAATCAACCCGTTCCATTGCATCCCGGTAGCTCTCGGCGGTTCGCGGCTGCTCCAGCGCCAATGTGGCCTCGGCCCGAATCACTGCAAGGGGCGAACGCAATTCATGTGAAGCCGAGGAAGTGAAGCTTCGCTCACGTTCCACCGCGGCCTCGAGGCGATCGATCATGGCATTGAACGTGCCGGCCAATTCGCTCAGTTCGTCGCGTACTACCCCGATTGGCACCCGGCGACGGAGATCGGTGGCGGAGATCGCGGAAGCAGTGTGCGTAAGAAGCGACACCGGCCTCAACGCCCGACGAGCGAGCAACAGTCCACCCACACCGGCTAACACTACAAGCGTTAGACCGGCGGCTAGAAGTACGCGTACCAGAGTTTCGCGTGCTTCCTCAATCGAGGTTACCGAACTCCAGAGCACGATGTAACCAATGATCCGGCCGTTCTCGTTCGCCGGTGCGGCCGCGAGACGCACTCGACCTACCGTGGTGAGAGTCAGGTCCCGGGGAAACGATCGACTGTGATCGGTAACCCAGCGCCGAACATCGGCGGGTAAACCGCCATGTACTACGGTTCCATTCGGAGTAATCAGCACGACCGGAATGGCAGGGACATCGGTCTCTTCTTCGGTGTTCGAAACTGCCAGGCGCCCACCATTCGCCGACACCTCTCCCTGCACCTGATGCATTCTTTGCGTGAGGGTCGAGTCGAGGCTGTTCAACAGGGCGCCGGCGAGGACAAGATAGACAGTCGCACCGAAGAGGATGAGCGCCCCCATAAGGAGTGCGCTGTACCAGAGGGTCAGGCGGACGCGAATCGAGAGATTCAAACTCAGATGTCGGCGAGGCGATATCCCGCGCCGCGCACCGTCTCGATAATCGACGGCTGACCGGGCAGGTCGAGTTTGGCGCGGAGCCGTCTGATTTGCACATCAACCGTATTCGATAGTCCGGCGTACATCGAACCCCATACCGAGTCCTCGATCATTAGCCGAGTGAGAACACGACCGCGATGCTGCGCCAGGCAAGAGAGGACCTGGAGTTCCCGATTTGTTAGCAAGATCCGCTCTTCGCCCCGTCGAACTTCACGTCTCGTCAGGTCCAGTGTGATTCCCCCAATTGTCACCAGCGGTGACGCAAGCCCTTCTCTTCGTCGAAGAATAGAGAGTAAGCGGGCGCGCAACTCGCGAAATGCGAACGGTTTCACGAGGTAGTCATCGGCGCCGGCCTCGAGCCCGGTCACGATGTCATCGACGGTGTCCCGGGCGGTGAGCATCAGCACCGGGGTCGTAGTTCCAGCGGCTCGCAGAGCGCGGCACACCTGGATTCCACTCGCTCCCGGCAACATTATGTCGAGAATAATGGCGTCGTACGTCGCCGACTCCGCCAGCATGATGGCCTCGTCACCCCGTGCACAGAGTTCGACCGTAAACCCTTCTTCGGCGAGGCCTCGCCGCAGGACATCGGCGAGACCAGCATCATCTTCGACTACCAGCAGTCGCATGGCGTACCCCGGGAGTATTCGTTATCTCCCATCATGCCTGACCTGCGTTCCGGAAGCATGACAGTTTTGTCACCCGGTTTTCATGTTGGCATCACCCATCTCTCCTACGATGAGGAGTGAACAGCGAATGAAAGGTACCTGAGTGGCTCGAAGACCTCCCGCCAGGCGCCGGATCGAACCAGCGCGTGAGAACGCATCACGGACGCGTCGGCGCCCGGCCGAGCCGACACCCTCCAGCGCGGTCCGCGCGGCACTGAGCCAGACCACAACGATCCCCGGAATCGCGATTCTACCTCTCCGCCTCTTCCTGGGGCTGACTTTTCTCTATGGTGGCTGGCAGAAGATCACCGATCCCGGCTTCTTCCGCCTGGGCTCTCCTACCTACATCGGGACCCAGCTCCGGAATTTCGCCCAGGGTTCACCGATCCACTTCCTTCTGGTCCACTTTCTAGAGCACAGCCAGGCCATCGGCGTACTGACGATCTTCACCGAGATAACCATCGGTATACTCGTGCTCCTCGGATTGTTTACCCGACCGGCCGCCATTGTCGGGCTGGTGCTCAACCTGACCTTTTTTCTCTCGGCTAGTTGGAAGGTCTATCCATACTTTCTCGGCTCGGACATCGTCTTCGTGATGTGCTGGCTCACGCTGGCGATTACGGGTCCGGGGGCGTTCTATCTCGATTCGCTGGTCGCCGGCCCGCTGCGCCGACTGCTCTCTCCTGGCTTGACTCCAATCGTCCTGGGGCCACCGGATCCGGAACGCGCTCAGGTTCCGGCCGAGATCGGGCATGGAGTCGCTCCGGGGTCGGCATCACGGGCAGCTTCGTTGCTCTCCCGGGGAGAAGTGCTGGTCGCCGGCGCCGCTACCGTCGTCCTCGTGATCCTGGGGCTCGGACCTCGTCCGTCCTTCGGTGCCGGCGCAGCCAGCGGCGCGCCCGCGTCGTCCAGCGCCACGCCGGCAACAGCGCCAACTGCCGGCGCCCAACCGACATCACCGGCCGGCAACGCTGCCCCCGCGCCGGCAGGAAAACGGGTCGGCAACACCAGTCAGATCGGACTGAATTCGGCATTGGCCACAACCGATCCCAAGTCCGGAGATCCGGCTGTCGTGGTCCACACCGTCGGGAACAAATTCGTCGCCTACGACGCCGTCTGCACCCATGCCGGCTGCACCGTGCAATACGATCCGAGCTATAAACTGCTGGTCTGTCCCTGCCACGGCGGCGCCTTCGACCCGGCACAGGGCGCCAATGTGGTAGCTGGTCCACCGCCCTCGCCGCTCACGTCGCTGCCGATTACGATCGACTCGAAAGGGCAATATCTATCTCGTTTGAGTCGAGGTCCCTCTGTGGACATCGACCGGAGCCTACGGCTCGCGAGACAGGCTCTTTCCGTGCTGGTGTCCTGCCTGTCGCTCTCGCTCTTCCTGAGCCAGCACGCGCCGCAGCACCTTTTGGGCCGCTGACCTGGGCAACTCGGAGCGGAATTCCACGGCACGCGGTACTTTGTGTTTGGCCAATCGGGTGGACGCGAACTGTCTGATTTCCGATTTGGTTGCTGTCGCTCCCGGCTTCAAGACAATGAATGCCTTGGCGATCTCGCCACCGTACGGATGTGGAACACCCACCACTGCCGCCTCCTGGACGGCAGGATGTTCAAACAGAACTTCCTCGACCTCTCGCGGGTAAATATTTTCGCCCCCGGTGATGATCAAGTCCTTCTTCCGGTCGACGATATAGAACCAACCGTCCTCATCCATACGGGCAATGTCGCCGGTTCGCAACCAGCCGTCGCGGAGGACGGCAGCGGTCTCTTCCGGTCGCCGCCAGTAACCCAGCATCACCTGCGGTCCGCGGATTGCCAGCTCGCCTTCCTCGCCGACCGGCACGGAGCGTCCGTCCTCGTCCAGGATGCGGCACTCCGTGTCTGGCATCGGTAGGCCCATGCTCCCGACCCTATTGCGGCCATCGTACGGTTCGGCATGGGTAACCGGCGACGTTTCCGAAAGACCATACCCCTCGTACAGATGGCCGCCGGTCATGTGCTCAAAATCATGCTTCAATTCCAGCGGCAACGGAGCACCGCCGCTCACGCACACTTCAATCGACGAAAGGTCGTACTCTCGCGAACGCTTGTCGTTGGTGATCGCCACATAGATCGTGGGTACGCCGGGAAAAATCGTCGTCCGGTACTTCCTGACGGCTTCCAGCATATCCATGACCAGTGGACGCGGTATCAGGACGGAACGTGCCCCCAGCAGCAGACCGGCATTCATCGAGAGGGTCTGCCCATACACGTGAAAAAAGGGCAGAACACCAAGCATGGTCTCCTCACCCTGACGGAGAGTAGGAAACCAGGCGACCATCATGCGTGCATTGCAGAGGAGACTGCGATGGGTGAGCGTGGCCGCCTTGGGCGTCCCCGTGGTCCCTCCGGTGTACTGCAGCACGGCCACGTCGTCCTGCTGGACGGGCGCCGCCGGGATGTCCGGCCCACGTCGCATGAACGGCACCAGGGCGAGGACTTTCTCGGAGTACGGAACCGGACGTTTGGGCTTGGGTACTTTCCCGGTCAACCGTCCAATGACTCGCACCAGCGGAGGCATGAAATCCACCGCGGTGCCGACCAGAACCGTATCGACACTGCTCTGTTGCCAGATATTTTCGACCTTGTCGTACAGAAGATCGAGGGTAACCAGAGTTCGCGCGCCCGAGTCCTGCATCAGGATTGAAATTTCCCGTTCCACCGAATTCGGCGGCGCCGCTGCCATGATCGCTCCCAGCCGCGCGGCGGCATAGTAGAACACCGGGAAATGGGGCACATTCGGCAGGACGGCCAGAATGACGTCTCCCTTTTTCACGCCCGACGCCGAGAGTGCCGCCGACAATCGCTCGGCGTGCCGCTTCAGTTGCCGGAACGATATGGTCCGGTCCTGGAATACGAACGCCGGGCTGTTCCCGTATTTGCCGGCTGTCTCCTCGAGCAGGCCCCAGATTGTCTGGTCCGGATAGGTCAGTGTGGGCGGCACCTCGGGGGGATATTGACCGAGCCACGGCTTGCTGTCATACGCCGCCTCGCCGGCAGCGAGGATAGCATTGGTGCCAGGCCCCGGATTATGCATCACGCCTCAGGCAGTTTGTTCGGCGGCACGCGCCGCGCCGCCTTTGCGTCTCACCTCGAGTACGCCGCGCACCCGTTCGATGCGGGCAAAGACGCGGGCTAGCTGGTCGATTCCGGCGATTCGTAGCGTGGCCGTCAAGGTCGCCTTGCCATGTCCAGGGGCCAGGGCAGAGAAGGCCGACATGCTAATCCGTTCTTCGGCCACCGCGTTGGCCACGTCGCGAGCTAAACCTTCGCGATCCCAGGCCTCGATCACGACCGACACGGAATACAGCTGTTGCTCATCACGCGGACACCAGTTGACCGGCACCAGGCGCTCGCGCTCTTTCTCCGAGACAATCCGTGGGCAATCAGTGCGATGGACGGTAACACCCCGACCGCGGGTAATGTAGCCAATGATCGGATCGCCCGGCGCCGGCAAACAGTCACTGGCCAGACGCGTAAGCAGATCGCCGACGCCCAGAACATGGACTTCACCGGAGGACGGAGCCGCCGGCGTGGAGACCAATGGGATCTGCTCCTCGGCCGCAGGTAGAACGCCCAGTCGATTGATAACCTGGTGAGCGGTCAGGCCGCCGTAGCCAAGCTGAGCGAACAGGTCGTCGGTGGATCGAAGGCTCAGTTGCGTGGCTGCCTCCGACAGCGCATCAGACCCGACTTCAGAGAGACTCCCCTGACCGAGCTTGTGCAGCTCGTTCTCCAGAATCTCACGGCCACGGGCGATGTTCTCTTCCCGATCCTGGCGCTTGAACCACTGGCGGATCTTCTGACGCGCATTGGCGGAACGCGCAAAGTGCAGCCAGTCACGACCCGGACCGTGGGGCAGCTTCGTGGTCATCACCTCGACGCGATCGCCCGTCTTGAGCTCGGTGTGGAGCGGCACCATCTGCCCATTGACCTTGGCGCCGATGGTCCGGTGTCCGAGCTCGGTGTGAATTCGATAGGCAAAGTCGACCGGTGTCGAGCCGGTGGGCAGCTCGATGATGTCTCCGCGAGGACTGAAGACGAGCGTCTGACCGGTGAACATATCGGTCTTGAGCGTGTCGACAAACTCGGCGGCATCCGGATTGAGTTCTTCTTGCCAGGAAATCAGCGCCTGGATCCAATTCGAGAGCGTCGACGGCAAGGCGGCGGATTCGCCCTTCTCCTTGTAATACCAGTGTGTCGCCACCCCGCGCTCCGCAATCTCATGCATCTCGTGAGTGCGGATCTGCACCTCGGCGGTTTGCGACCCCTGAGTGAATACGGTGGTATGGAGCGAACGATAGCCATTCGGCTTGGGGGTCGCGATGTAGTCCTTGAATCGTTCGGAGACCGGCATCCAGAGCGAATGCACCAGCCCCAGGACCTGATAGCAAGCGGTGACACTATCCACGATTATCCGCAGCGCGAAGAGATCGTGGATGCGCTCCAGATCCATGTTGATTTCCGGGCGGCGCAATTTCAGGTAGGCACTATACAGGTGTTTGGCGCGGCTGGTAACGTCGGCTTCAATCCCGTGCTCGCCGAGCTGTTGGCGAAGTTCGCTCGCCATCCCGTTGATGAATTCCTGGCGCAGAGCCCGCTGCTCTTCCAACCGGCGTGACAGCCAGTTGTAATCGTCCGGCTCCAGGTATTTGAAGGCAAGATCTTCCAGTGGATTCTTGAACTGCGCGATCCCCAGGCGGCCCGCCAGTGGCGCGTAGATTTCCCGCGTGTCGAGCGCAATGCGATGCTGCTTGTGCGGCGGCTGGAAATCCAGCGTGCGCATATTGTGTAGTCGATCCGACAGTTTAACGATCACCACCCTCGGATCTTCGGCCATGGCCAGGAACATCTTGCGCACATTTTCGGCCTGCTGCTTGGCTCGATCGGTGCGCTGCCGGCGGGCCTCGGTTTCGGCCCGTTCCTCCGTCCACATCCGGTGCCGGTGACCGATCTCGCCGAATTTGGAGACTCCCTCCACCACGCGGGCAACCGAGTGGCCAAACTCACGTTCCAGGTCCTCAAAGGTCACTGCGGTGTCCTCGAGGGTGTCGTGCAGCAGTCCGGCAGCGATGCAGGTTACGTCAAGTTGCAGCTTGGCCAGGTAATATCCAGTCGCAATCAGATGCACCAGGTAGGGCTCACCCGAATTGCGCGTCTGTCCCGAATGCGCCAGCGCGGCGAAGTCGTGGGCGCGCCGCACCGCGTCAACCGCGGGCGCCGGCAGATAGGTACTCACCTCATCGAGGAGGCACTCCACGGTAGGTGATAGTACGTCCGGCAGATCGCCGACAAAAGCAGTAGGAGACATAGCACTTCCCACCAGAGACGCCGCACTGGCGACGATTCGACCATCGTCGCCAGCCAGAGCCTGTGGTAGTCAAGTGTACTTCACGCCAGAGGTTTCGGCAAGCGCTGGCGGATGTCTATGCTTGGCTGTGCATCACGTCCGCAGACTATATGCCAATCGTTGGATTCGCTACCTCCTCACCATCGCTCTCCTGGCAGCGGTGGTGTGGAAAGCCCAACCTGGCCGATTGGCTTCGGCAGTCTCGACGATCATGCCCGGCTATGTTCTCCTGGCCGCTGTGCTCACCCTGCCGTTTCTGTACCTCAAGGCACTGCGCTGGTCGATGATGTTGCGTAGCGCCGGCGTGCAGGCCAGTTTCGGTGAAGCGGCGTTATCGCTGGTGGGAGGGATGGGCCTGGCTCTGATCACGCCGGCTCGACTGGGTGAGCTCGTTCGTGGCGCCTACTTGCGGGATGACCAGAAGCTGAAAATCGGTGGGCTGGTCATGATCGACAAAGGGTTCGACGTCCTGGTGCTCGCTGGGCTCTCCATCGCCGGCGCCGGGGTCCTGGTCAGCCCGCTGGCAGGCACGGCACTGGCGGTGGCGACGCTGGCCGGTCTGGCCGCGGTCTACAATCCTCGCCCCGTTTCCACCGGACTTCACCACCTGAGCGCGCGCCTCCCGCTGCGCCACAAACTGGAACGGATCTGGTCAAGCACAGGCTGTCTCTCCGCCCCGGCAACCAGCAGTTACCTGGCACTGACGCTGCTCTCCTTTGCCCTGGTCCTGCTCCAATTCGGCCTCATCCTCCTCAGTTGGCGCTCCTGGTCGTTCGAGATCGTCTTCCTCACATTTCCGCTCGTGATTCTCACGAACGTCTTGCCGATCACCATCGGTGGATTGGGGGTGCGCGAGGCGGCGGCCGCGTTTCTGCTCTCGCACTACGGCGTCCCCCCCGCCCATGCCGCCCTGGCCGCCTTTCTGATGTTCTTTCTGAATACTGCTCTTCCCGGAATCGGCGGCGCGCTCTTGCTCCCGGCCGCTACTATCGCCAAAACACCGGCGCAGTCACTCGACCGGCTGTGAAACAAGCGTTGCCGGCGGGTGAACCGCTGCCCATCATTTCGTTTGAGCGGGAACTGTCGGCCAGGATTCCTGGCGCCCTGGTCGGTCTGATGACCGTTGCTTTCGGTATCACCTTCGCCTGGCTCTCGGTTTCGCGTCACCTGGCGTATCAGTCCCATGCCTTCGATCTGGGCAACATGGATCAGGCGGTGTGGAATACCCTCCATGGCCACTTTCTTCGCTTCACCGACATGGACGTCTCCGGACGCGTGCTGCAGACCCGGCTGGCAATTCACGTCGAGCCCCTACTGGCAGCACTGGCGCCGCTCTACCTCATCCACTCGGGCCCGGAGACGCTTCTCGTGGTCCAGAGCCTCGTGGTCGCCACCGGCGCCGTACCCGCATATCTCCTGGCCCTCCGCACCGTCGGACAGCCCTGGCTGGCGCTGGTCTTTCCGCTCGCCTATCTACTTCATCCCAGCCTCCAGAATGCACTGCTGGACGACTTTCACGCCGTCACGCTAACGGCATCACTGCTGTTCTGGGCCGTGTATTTTGCCTATCGCGGCTGGACCGTTCCCTTTGCCGTCATGGCGGTCCTGGCAATGGCCAGTAAAGAGGAGATCGGGTTGATCGTGGCCCTGCTCGGCGTTTTGCTCCTCTACCGGCGACGGTCACCGGTAGCGTATGGCGCCATCGTCGCCGGAGTTCTCTGGTTCGTCATCTGCATCATCATCATCATTCCGCACTTCAATCCTGCGGGACAGTCACCATACGTCAGTCGATACCGGTATTTGGGACACGGAATCGGCGGCATTGCTTCCGGCATCGTGCGACACCCCGACCTTGTCTTCCGCACCCTCACGTCGATTCCCCGCCTGCAATACCTGCGGTATATCTTGGAGCCGGTTGGGTTCACCTCGATCCTGGGACTCCCCATTCTGCTGCTGGCAGTTCCCGGTTTCCTCATCAACCTGCTCAGCTCCGATCCACGCATGTACAGCGGTTTCTATCAGTACTCCGCCGAAATCGTGCCGTTCACGGTGGCGTCCTCGGCCATCGGTGTTGGCTGGCTGGGCAGCCTCGTGCGCCGCCGCTGGGACTGGCTGGCCGGCTGGGTCGTGGGTGGGTTGTGTCTGATCGTGCTCCTCTTCGCCGCCGAACAGAGCTGGCGTTTCGGCTTCACCCCGGCGTCGCGGGGATACTCGATCCCATCGGGCGGAACGCATCAGGCCCTGGAGAATGCGCTACTACGCGGCATACCGGCGAACGCGGTGGTCGCGGCCGCCGACGAAATCGAACCACACCTGTCCGACCGTTCCTGGATCTATCTGCTGCCAACCACTCATCCAGCCAACGGTCCGGCGGCGCAGTACCTGGTGCTCGATGCCTCGGTGCCGTCGGCGCCGGTAGGTCCATCCGCACTGCACAACCTCGCCATGAAGGCGCTGGCGAACGGCTACGGCGTGCAAAGCGCGAATGACGGAATCCTGATACTTCGCCGGGGAGTACCGTCGCATACGCTGCCCTCGAGTTTTTATCGATTCATCTTTAGTTCGCCGCCCAAAGCGACGACCGTCGAGGCACGCTGGGGGCCGCTGTCCCTGACCGGTGTCATCATCCACCCCGGAGACGGTATCGTGGACCGATCGCGACCCGCCATCGGCGTCGAGACCTACTGGCGGGTACGAGGACACCTACCGTCCACCGCCAGTATCGATGTGTACCTGACGCCGGTGTACAGCGGCGCCCACCCAAAATACTCGTCGGCACGGACGGTCGCATCGGATAGCCCAACCCTGGACTGGTTACCATTGACGCAGTGGCCACAGGGGCGTACCATCCGCGCCGACATGGTCCCATTGACGCCTCTCCCCTACCAGGCCGGCAAGGTGGATGTAGAGCTGCAAGTAAACGGCCTTGGCCCCGTTGTGACTGCCGGCGGCCACCCGCCGCTCAAAGAGGGAAGCACTACTATCGTGCTGGCAACAGTCGACGTCGAAGGGTAAATACAATTCCTCATGCCTACGCCGTGGTCAGAACTCGATGAAATCGCCCGCCACTTGCGCGACAGCGTGCCGGCACTCATCTGGTCGCTCGTTATTCTCGCTCTCACCTACTTCTGTTCCCGACTGGCCTCCGGTCGGATGCGGAGCGGCTTGCAACGTGGCGGGTTCCAGGTCAATGTTGCGATCCTGCTTTCTCGCGCTCTCTGGATCACCCTCTGGGTCCTGGGTTTTCTGCTGGTTCTCTATCAATTCGGGATCGGCGTCACGCCGCTGGCCGCAGCCGTCGGGATTCTCGGCCTGGCCGCCAGTCTCTCCCTCCAGGCAGTGCTGCAGAATCTGGTCGCGGGTGTCTATCTTCTGGCCGAGCAGCCGTTTCACATCGGCGATCTCATTACCATCAACGCTCCCTCCGGTGTGAACGAGGAAGGACGCGTGGAGGATGTGCAACTGCGGACCACACATCTGCGCAATGGCGATGATGAATTGGTGTTGGTGCCCAATTCAGCGGTGTTCGCCGGCGTGATCACGAACCGTACCGCGGTCGGAGGGTTCGTGCGACACGTGACCGTGACGTTCCCGCGTGATGCCGAGCTGGAATCGGTCTCCAGTGCGATGCTCGCCGTCCTCGACGGGCTCCCATCGGTGCTGCGGACACCGCAGCCGCGGCTACGCGTCGAGCAAGTGGGTAAAGACGATTGGACAGCCTGTCTCTCGCTGTGGGCGCAGTCATCGGGTGACGACAGCGCCATCCTCTGGGCGATCTCGCGCGCTTTTCCCGACGCGACGGTGAATTCGGCGAGCACGACCGCGTGATGGCGCCGCAGATAGGGGTCTTCGGCGGCACCTTCGATCCGATCCACATTGGCCACCTGGCGG
>CAVSUG010000001.1:0-910103 GCA_963731225.1 uncultured Chloroflexia bacterium | reverse complement strand
GGCAGCAATACGTGGTAGGGTTCTGTCCTCTCTCCTGACTCTCATTACGTGCTATTTCTCCTCACCGTAGCCGCCTGGGATAGCGTGAAAGGCTGGATGGAGCGGGGGGATATCACCTTTCGCCCTCCCTGGAGCACTGTTTCCACCTACCGCGCTCCCGAGATCCACGAGTCGATCCATGCCACCGCCCCACAACCACTGCAGGCGGAAGCAGTCACGACCGCGGTTTCGCCGCTGAAACATTCCCTGAATGGACCCTGGCTTGGGAGCATACCCGCCGGCAGAAAAATTACGGTGCGTGCCTGGAGTCAGGATTCCGCCGGCAAAATCTGGTATCTAACCCCACTGGGGTGGGCGCTCGGGGATGGTATCGTCATTCCGCGAGTCCGAGTTACCCGGCCGCACCCCGGCAAGATCTGGCAACCGGTTGCCGGCAAAGGTATGTGGTTGACGCTGCGGAACCGTCACCGACACCAACCCCGCCACCCTGGTGGCGGCGGCGCAGCGGGACGGCATCACTCATCTGTACGTCGAGTCGGCGATCTCACCGCTCGGTTTCCACGGACGGTCGTCCGTGGGTCCACTGCTGGAGGCGGCACACCAGGGACACATCGCTGTCATCGCCTGGGTGTATCCCTACCTCCAGGACATCGCTGCCGACGTCGCGCTTACCCGTGAGGTGGCGGCCTACCGCAGTCCGCAAGGGCAAGCCTTCGACGGCATCGCGGCCGATCTGGAACGAAATATGGACGCCTGGAGGATTCGGGCCTACGGGCAACTGGTCAGGACTTATCTGGGCGGCGCCTACTTGCTGGTCGGCGTCACCTACCCACCACAATCGCTGCCGACCTATCCCTTCGCCGAGATTGCACGCCAGTTCGACGTGGTCGCCCCGATGGATTACTGGCATCAGACCCAAACCGGTCAGGGACTGAACTACGGCGGCATGAGCTATGGATCCGCCTACGGCTACCGCTATGCTCTCGATTCGATTGAAGCGATCCAGCAAGCCACGGGTGGAACGGCAGTGGTGGCGCCGATCGGTCAAGCATTCGACGACTTCGGGCGGCTCGAAATGGGGCCGCACGCACCGTCGGCTGCCGAAGAAGATGGTTTCCTCCTTGGTTGCCGTCGAGGAGGCGCGATCGGTGTGTCGTTTTCCAGTGGATGACCGTGACCAGCGGCGAATGGCATGCGATTCATTCCTTCCATTTCTAGAATTGAGTGCCACTGGACAATTACACTCAAAGCGCGGGACGGGGCCATCACGTGCTAAGCTGTGCGCAACGCCTGCGTAAATGGCTTCCGAAAACACGCTCGCTGGGTGAGGGAACGGGTTGCAAGATATAGGCACTGAACAGGAACAGGACGGCGCACCGGCGACCGATCTACGAGCAGCGCGTGAGAAGGCGAAGAGGGATGGCCAGCTCGGCGAACTTGAGGTGGCCGAAATCCTTGACGTCGTGGGCGACGATGTGGACCAGATCGACGCCGTGATAACGGATTTGGCTCGCAACGAGGTCAAAGTCGAGGGCGAAGCGGCGGTCGAGGAAGAGGAGCCTGAGGAAGAGGAAGCCGAACTCGAGAAAGTGCTCGATGCCGAAGGCACTGCCGGTCGACGACCCCGTTCGCATGTATCTGCGTGAAATTGGCCGTGTGCGGCTGCTTCGTGGCCGTCGAAGAGGTCGAGCTGGCGCAGGCCATGCGCGACGCCGATGCCGAGATCGAGAACCGGCGTCACGGTCGACCCCTACGATCAGGCCATCATCGAACGCGGCATGGAAGGCGCGACGCAAGCTCACCGAAGCCAATTTGCGACTCGTGGTGAGCGTCGCCAAGAAGTACATCGGCCGTGGCATGAACCTTCTGGATCTGGTCCAGGAGGGCAATATCGGGCTATTCGCGCCGTGGAGAAGTTCGACCACACGAAGGGCTACAAGTTCTCCACCTACGCGACCTGGTGGATCCGCCAGGCCATCACCCGAGCCATTGCCGACCAGGCGCGAACCATCCGCATTCCCGTTCACATGGTGGAGACGATCAACAAGCTGGTGCGTATCTCGCGCCGGCTGCTGCAGGAGTATGGCCGCGAACCGACTGCCGAAGAGATCGGCCTGGAGCTCGACATCTCCCCGGAAAAGGTGCGGGAGATCATGAAAGTGGCGCAGACGCCAGTCTCGCTCGAGACGCCGATCGGCGAGGAAGAGGACAGCAATCTGGGCGACTTCATCCCCGATGAGATCGGGCGAAGCGCCATCCGATGCAGCATCGTTCCAGATGCTGCGGGAGTCGGTGGAAGATGTGCTTGCGTCCCTTTCCGAGCGCGAGCGGCAGGTGTCTGCGCCTGCGCTTCGGTCTGGACGACGGACGCAGCCGGACGCTGGAAGAAGTCGGCCGAGAGTTCAAGGTGACCCGCGAGCGCATCCGTCAGATCGAGGCCAAGGCGCTGCGCAAGCTGCGTCATCCGTCCCGAAGCCGGAAGCTGCGAGACTTCCTCGAAGCCTAGCCAGCGGCTCGCCTCTTGAACGTGCATCGTCGAGCACCCGTATACTGACGTAGCTTCGTGGTCGCACGCTCATCGAGGCTCGATCTATTCCGGCGTAGCTCAGTGGTAGAGCGGGCGGCTGTTAACCGCTTGGTCGTAGGTTCGAGTCCTACCGCCGGAGCCACTGGATGCAATGAAGGGAGCGCCTCCCAAATCGGGAGGCGCTCCCTCGTCTTACGCAGTCGGGAAGCCCCGGTTTACGCGGTTCGGTTGGTCGTTTCGTTCTGGCTAAAGTAGCCGATCGGACCGGTCATGTCCCCCAGCCAGCCACCAAGGATCGCCGCCGCCGCGGTCGTGATCAGGGTGATGAATCCCCAGAACGCCGCCGTTTGGATGTCGGAGGCCAATCCGACCATTACCGCGTGGGAACCGCGACCGGCGGTAACCACTGACAATTGAGCGAGAGTCCCGCCCAACGAGCCGAAGAGCAGTCCGCCACCGGCGACCGAGCCCGCCACCATGACCACCGTGGTGAGCGCCCAGACCAGGAATCCGTCCATCGCGGTCGCGATGGTGCCGCGCAGCGGGGTGGTCAGCGAGGCAACCAGGCCTCCAATGAAGAAAGCGATGACGGCTATGATCCAGGTAATCCACTCACGTCCTGAAGTAGCGACTCCACTGGCGTTGATGCTGACCGTCACCCAGCCAACCCAGAGGACGAACATCTCCATCAGTACGAAGGTACTTACCGTGGCCACGAAACCGGCCCATACCGGACCCCAACGGGCCCGATCACGTGCCACCTGGGAAGTGGCGATTTGGGGATAGGCGCTGCCGTCTATCGACGGAGCAGTTGTCCGTGCCTCCCGGTAGGTGCCAACATTTTGTGCCATTGAATAACTCCTTCTGAGACGAGATAATGACTGTACGATTCGATCGTCTCACGATATTTACAGCATAGATCGTGCCACGATGAGTGCCGTCCTAGATCCCGCCGAGGCCTCCCAGATACTGACCGGAATGCGCATCGACGAGGTCATATATGAAGCGACCGGAATATTGGTACACCAGGATCCAGCAGCGGCGACCACTCACCGGACGCCCCGATACGCGCATGCCCGTGCCGGAAAAATGTACTACGGCGATCTCCGAACCGCGTAGCCTCCTGTCGCCTGGCGTGGCCCTCTGGGCCGTCTCAACGGCTTGCCGAAGAGGTATTCGTACCGCGACTTTTTGCCCTACGGCCCCGAACTCCAGCCCGTAATTGCGTTGTAAATAGATGAGCGCCATTCGCGAGAACGGGGTAACATTCCGGTGCGTCGTGGCCACGCGACCCTGAACGATTCCCGCTGTTCCCGCCATCCAGACTATACCCGCACCAATAGCCAGCCATTTCACGCCGAGGCTCTCCTACTTGCTAAATCGTCTTATTTCTTCAGGCGATCGTTATTAGCAAACGTACACTCTGCGCATCGATGAGTTCATGACCTTCCGCGAAGAACTCGCACTCCTCTCCGGTGCTCCCGGGAGTGCGGCCCACTTTTCATCAATGGAGCCTTGGTTAGATTTGACTCTCAAACTGGACCGGTCCGGCCACATCACCGTCCAGGGCACAGCGTGCGATGGTCCTGGCATCGGAAACTCCCTCGAGTTCACTCTACCGCCGCTAGATCAGAGTTGCCTTCCGGAGATGCTAGATCAACTGTGGGAAATTGAGCGTGAACTGCCGTTGCGCGGTAAGCCGGAAGACTGAGGAGGAGAATTTAGCTCGATGACGGACCACGCAGGTCGTCCGCTTCCCAAGAAGGCGAAGACGGCTACGATCCAGGTAATCCACTTGCGTCTTGAAGTAGCGAGCCCACCGGCATCGGGACGGGTTGCTTCACGCACCGCCCTCAGATGCTGTAGTTGAAAGCTCAGGAGGCGCGGCGGCCGTAGAGCGTCAGCCAGGGACCAACCTCATTGGCCGGCAATGGCGGACTCAGATGATAGCCCTGAGCCACATCACACCCCATATCGGCGAGCAGGTCCCACGTTTCCTGGTTCTCCACTCCTTCGGCCACGACCCGCAAACTGAGATTGTGACCCAGGTCGATGACAGAGCGCACGATAAAGGCGCTGTTGTCGTTGCGAGTCATTTCCAGCACGAACGACTTGTCGATTTTGATCTGATCGGCAGGCACCCGGGTGAGATAGCTCAGCGACGAATAGCCAGTACCGAAGTCGTCGATAGAAACAGAAACGCCCATGCCATGGAGCCGATTCAGCGTCTCCATCGCTCCCCGAGGCTCGATCATCAATGCGCCCTCGGTGATCTCCACCTCCAGCGAGGTGGGTGCCACCTTCCAGCGCGCCAGTAACGCGGCAATCGTATCCACCAGCCTGGAATCGTGCAGGTTACGCGCCGAAAGATTGACCGCAACGACCACGTCGGTTCCCGCTTCGTGCCAGACATGACATTGGCGCAATGCCGTATTCAGCACCCAGTCGGTCAACTGCGTCATGAAGCCGGCATGCTCGGCCAGGGACACTACCTCCTCGGGCGCAACCAGACCGTGTTCAGGATGAAACCAGCGCACGAGCGCCTCGACATGCTTGGTCTCGCCGGGGATGAACTGGGCTTTGGGCTGATAGTGCAGCGTCAGGCGATCATGCTCGATCGCATCGCGCAATTCGCGCACCAGCGTCAATCGGCTGGGAGTATACGGGTCCCGATGTGCTTCGTAGATGGCAAACCCGACGTCCCGCCGCTTGGCGGCGTACATCGCCACATCGGCTCGTTGCAGCAGCGTCTGGGCATCATGCCCATGTTCCGGAAACAAGGCTATCCCGATGCTGGCGCCGATATCCAGAACATGGTCCTGAGCAGTGTAGGGTTGTCGCAAGACGTGCAACACTTTTTCCACTGTTAACGTGGCGCCGCGTTCATCATCTCCCGGAAGTATGACGGCGAATTCGTCGCCCCCGAGGCGCGCAATGGTGTCGGACTCACGCAACACATAGCGCAGATGGGTGACCACCTGGCGCAACAGCAGGTCCCCGTACTGGTGACCGAAGGTGTCGTTCACTTCTTTGAACCGATCGAGGTCCATGAGGAGCAGCGCTACCGGCTTTCCCTCGCGCCGAGCGGACACGATCGCCTGTTGTAACCGATCTTGGAGGAGAGTGCGGTTCGGCAGTTCAGTCAAGCTGTCGTGTAATGCCTGATGCGCGAGAGCCGCCTCGACCTGCTTCCACTCGGTCACATCAATCAATACGCCATGCTGGATACAGCCATCTCCGTGCTGTGCCGCCGCCGTCACCACTTCCTCGTGGACGCAGATCGAGCGACCGCTTCGCGTCTGCATGCGGTACTCCGAATGGAAGCGCGCGCCGGGGTGTTGATGATGGGCCCGCTCGGCGAACACGCGCTCGCGATCGTCACGGTGCAGAACCCGGGACCACAGGTGCGGCTCCGTGAGCCACTCCATCCGGGAGTAACCCAGGAGCAACTCCATTTCGGGGTTCACCTCGGCCACCGACTGCCCAGGGACCTCCTGGGAGTATGACGCGACCGGCAGATGCGCGACATTGGGAATGTCGTCGGGTCGGACCTCGGGCGCGCTCGTCCGGAGTGCCGGCCGGGCGGACCCGGTGAGTTCGACCCTCTTCTCCGCCACGGCCAGCAAGAGCAGCGCCAGTGCAGCAGAGAGCCCGGCCACCACCCACATGTCGGCATGCCAGGCCGCTACCGAAGCCGATGCCGTCAGTTCGACTGCGCTGACACCACCGGCGAGGAGGAGTAATACAATCGCGGCGGTTTTCGAGTTCCTGGCAGAGTTCGGCTGTCGACCTGCGAGCATCGTGAGATCCTCCCGACCCGGCTTCCCGTTCCTCTGGCGCCCAAGAGATTGGCACTACCTTTCACGATACGCAATTGGTGCCAGGGGTCAAGGAGCTTATTCAGCGGGTGGTCGGCACGGCGATTCGTTATGTCGAATGCCCGGTTCCTATACTGGATGAGCCGCGCTGTCGACGGCGGCTGCGCCACCGGACACACACGGCTTTGCCGCTGACTCCTCTTCGGCAATCACTCTTCAGCCACCGATTCAACAGCTGCCGTTATCCACCGAATTCCGAGCGTACAGCCTCGTTATCCACGGGGTCGCGCACAACTTTATCCCCAAAGACGCCGCGTCGTTACAGAGCGTCCAACTCCGGTAGCTCCGGCCAGGTACCAATAGCCCGCGCGAGCGCTTGACCGGCCTGGCTGAGGCGAAATCCATTGAGCAGCTGAAACGCCGCGCGGCGACCGCCGTAGCCGGCATCGATACCCACGGATATCAGGCGCGAGCGTCGCCTGATATCGGCATAGGTGACCTCACCGGTTATGAGGGCACAGAGGACATGCCAGGCACGCGGCGATCGACGCACCAACTGGGCCCAGAGCGACGGGGCCAGATGAAAGAGCGCATGTAGCTGACGTGCCGTGCGCAGCTCGGGAGCCAGCTCGGTCTCCAGATTCTGACGGTAACCATCCAGTGTGGCCGCTTCACCGGAGAAGAGTGCGCCTATAGACCTGGCCGCCGCGCCACCGCTCCAGATGGCACCATAGATACCTTCACCACTCAACGGGTCGAGCAGCCCTGCGGCGTCTCCAGTCAAAAGCACGTTGCCGTCCATCACGGCCGCACCCGTTCGCCGGACCGGCAACGGATGGCCGCGAACTCCCCACAGCTCCGAGGCTTCGAATCGATAGAACCGTGCCATCCGTTCCAACCTGACTCGCAACGTCGGACCAATCGCGGCGAGGCCGCCGACGCCGATGTTCAGGTGGTCCCCTTTGGGAAACAGCCATCCGTATCCGCCCGGCACACTGCCGACGTCGATTCCAAATGCATCGAGCCATTGATTGGGGTATCGCGTCTTCGGCGTGACGTTGCCTTCAATCGCGATTTCTTTGGTTCGGTCTACGGCAATACCGGCAAGCCGGGCCGTCGGCCCGTTGGCGCCATCGGCCACCACCAGCACTCGCCCCGTGAACGACTGTCTTCCGGCCTTGACCGTCACCACACCGGCCTCCCGATGTACTGCGGTCGCACCCGCGCCTTCCACCAGTCGGGCGCCGGCGCGGACTGCCTCCCGGGCCAGAAAGGCATCGAGCACACGTCGCTGGGTGAGATAGCTCAGAGGCTCGCTGGAATAGCGGGCGAACTCCGGCCCTTGCCGCACGCTGACGCGCATGCCATAGATGCGACGCTCGACAACTTCGTCCAGATCAAACGGCAACAGGCGTGCGGCGCGCACGTTGACACCACCGCCGCACGGCTTGTCGCGCGGAAATTCGGCCTTTTCCAGTAGAACCGTCGCCAGTCCGCGCGCGGCGCACTCGCGCGCCGCGGTGCTCCCTGCCGGCCCGGCGCCAACCACAATTACATCGTGCTGCATGCACGGCGTCCGGACCCGGATATCGTGGCCAAACCGGTCGTCCTCATACCGACGTCTCCGCCAGGGCGCGTTGTCGCCACAGCCGGCGACTGAGGAAGCCAACTGGCGGTAGGGCGGCGGCGATGGTCAGCGACCAGAAGTCCATCAGGCAATAGCCGGCCGAGATCACGGAGGGCGGGTTGCCGGTGGGAATGTGAGAAATCGGCGCCGAGACCTGCCAGGCCCAATTGCCGAACCCGGTGCCGACCAATTCGAGTATGCCGGTGACGAAGAAGGCACAGGCGAAGATCGGCGCCGACGGTTTGCGCATAAACCAGATGAAAATTGGCCACCAGAGGGCTCCGAGGATATCCAGACGGTGAAACAACAGAGGCTCGACGGTAAGGCCAAAAATGGCCCAAATTGTGGCGCCTATCAACGCCAGCCGGACGGCAACACGCGTATGTCTGAGGATCAGAGGCGTACGTGCCGAGCGCAGGGCGAAGAGGTACACCAGTCCATGCCCTGGTGGCACGAACATCGGCAGGTTGCCGAAGCGGTACCGATATACTCCCCAGATGATCGACGACCACACTTCGACACAGGTGGCGATTCCTACCATGATCCAGACTTGCCGTCGCTCCGCCGGCGGCGAGAGTCGGGTGGCCAGGAAAAGCAGAATCCAGGCCAGCGCTCCCAGCACGTTCTGCTGGGCGATGCTGCTGGTGTGTACGTCGAGGTCGAACGCTATCGGTATCGCCGCCAGCAGAAGAATTTGATAGGTATACGGCCGCATCCGTGCGATGGCGGGCGATGCCTCGAGTCGATCGAGAGCCCGGTGAGTGAGGGCGAAACCGGGAGCCTTCAGGCCCAGGAAACCCGCACTCATGCCGACTCGTTGGTGTCTTCGGCGAACCACTTCATGACCGCATTATAGGGTGGCCCACCTGACGAACTTCGTGCTTCTCAAGATCTGGAGGCCGGCCGGGAGAGGCGTTTTGCGTGCGGTTGAATGAGGAGGAGTCCTGTGATTCCCGGCCGGCCTCTAGTGGAGGAAGGAAGCATCTTTATCGTACGGGGTCGACATTGGACCAGTATGAGAACGATATTTAGGACAGGTTAGAAATGTCGGACTATGCCGCCGGCCCCAGCCGCGCCTCCAGTGCGCTGGCAAGTTGCGCTTCGCGCTTGGGCCCGAAGCCGTGCAACTCGCGGATACGTTGCTGATCCACGGCGGAGGCGAGATCCTCGAGCGAATCGATTTCCAATTCGCTGACCAGTCGCACCGCCGTACGCGGCCCGACTCCCGGCACGCTGAGCAGCGAAAGCATCGGCTCGCCGACTTCATCCAGCAAGGCTTCGTGAGAATCCATATGCCCGGTGTTAACCAGATCGGCCAGATGCCGGCGCATTCGTTCTCCGACCCCAGGCAGAGGAGCCGGCTCGTCGGCGGCAAAATAGTCCGCCAGCTGTTTGGGCAGAAACAGCACGCCCAGCGCTGCCCGCCGGTAGGCGCGCACGCGATACGGGTTGCATTCCATGGTCTCGAGCAGCGCCGCGGTCTGGAAGAGGATGCGCGCGACCTCTCGATTGGTGATGAATTCAGTCTCGGTGGGGCTGTCGTACATCGGTCTTGTCCTAGTAAATTTGTTCTTAATTATAGCCCATTTTGCCACCTTATGTCGAGAGAAAAGTAGCGCGGGCGTCGTCAAATCGAGCGTTGCGGTCATACTCCTGGTGGGGAGTACGGTTGCTTGAGTGGGTGGCAGGCGATGTGTTGACGTGTTGTCATGCTGGCCCCCTGTCTACGGGTGGAAACGCATCCCAATCCGCCAGCAGGCGACGGTCATCGCAAGTTGACGGGATGTTGGTCTCCTCTCTCCGGAGTTCCCCCGGCGTCGTCCCAACCATCGTTCGATACGCGGAACGATGTAGGCCGACGCCCTCTGTGGGCGGCTTCGCGTTCCCCAACCAACCGGGTCCCAATGTCACCCAACCCATTGGTATGCGACGCGATCATGGGACGGTATGAGGACGTCGGGGATGGTATTGGAGGGGGAACGCGAAGCCGCCCACAGAGGGCGTCGGCCTACATCTTCCGTGTATCGAACGATGGTTGGATGGGCTGCAGGCCTGTCGGAGCTGGGACATGCAACCATTCCAGCCTCGCTACTGCAACCGCATTGCCTGCGAAAGGGTGCGACCATGATCGGGCGTCAGGATTCGCTTGGTGCCGATCACCTAATCGGAACGTGCTCAACGCGGACCATCTCCCACCGTGGATCGGCAAAGCCGGGAAGTGCCGGTATCCTCATCCGCCGGTGCCCACCGTTACCAGTGCGAACGGTGAAGACAATGTGGCATCCGGTCCTCGTCTACAACTCGTCGTTCTCGCCGTCATCGGCGGCATACTCGGCAAATCGCTCACGTACCGCCTGGCTGAGCTGCTGGACCTGGAGCTCCGCATCTCCGAGCAGTCCCTCCGTCACTTCCGCCAGCTCAGTTCCGCGCCGGAAGAGTGTTACCGCTTCGTCCAGCGCAAGTTCGGGCCGCTGGAGCCGCTCCACGATCTTTTCCAACTCCGCCAGGGCGCTCTCGAACGTTATCTGTTGGTTCATACGGGTTGTACCTTCACGGAGAATTCACCATCTGAAACACGTGCCGTCAGGACTCGGCCGGGCGCGGCCGCACCGCGCGTGCTCACCACCTTGCCGCTTTCGGCATCGCTGAGCACGGCGTAGCCGCGGCGGAGGATTGCCAGTGGATCGAGCGCCTGCAGTTGCACCTGAAGGGCGTGCAATCGTTGCCGTTTCGAGCGCAGCATGACGCGAATTGCCCGCTCACTGCCGCGAGTCAGCTCATCCGCTCGCTGTCGTTGGGTGCGCAGGCGATTTTGCGGGCTGGAATGCAGCAGCGCCCGGTTCGCGTCCAGCCATCGCTTTCGTTCGTGCCGTACCCGCTGTTGCATGATGCCGGCCATCTCACGGTGGAGTTGGGCGATGCTATCTCCCAGGGCACCAATATCCGGAACCGCTACCGCCGCTGCCAGCGATGGCGTGGCCGCTCGTTGATCGGCCACAAAATCGGCGATCGATTGGTCCATCTCATGCCCGATACCCGTGACCACCGGAATACGTGACGCGTAAATCGCGCGGGCCAGTCGCTCTTCATTGAAAGCGGCCAGATCTTCCGGCGCGCCACCACCGCGTACCAGCAGGATGAGTTCCGCGCTGGTCAACCGGTTCACGATATCCAGCGCCATGACGATCTCATCGGCCGCACCGTCACCCTGCACCGAGACACCGACCTCGATGACCCGCACGAACGGATACTGAGTCCTGAGCCGGTGCAACACGTCATGGTAGGCCTGGCTGCCGGGTGAGGTCACCAGCGCCAGCACGCGAGGATATGAGGGCAACGGTCGCTTGCGTTCGAGCGCGAAGAGGCCCTCGGAGTCCAGTTGAGCCTTCAGCTTTTCCACTCGCTGGAAGAACAGCCCCGCGCCCTGCACCACGACCCGCTCGACATACACCTGGCATCCACCTCGCGGCTCATAGACGGTGAGGAATCCATGCACTATTACCGCAATCCCTTTGCGCAGCTTTTCTACCTCTTCCAGCTGTTGCGCCGCTTCGCGCCGAAACAGAACGCAGGCAACCTGACTGGTCGCATCTTTGAGGCTGAAGTAACAATGCCCGGCCATCGACCGTGAATATTCGCAGATCTCGCCTTCGACGGAGAGCGCGGCCAGTATCTCGTCCCGTTCCACCAATTCTTTGAGGTAGCGGTTGAGCTGGCTCACCTGCAGGGGCCGCCCGGGCGGTTGCCGTTCGGACACTGGCAGGGCGACTTCAGCCACCACGCACCTCGAAAAGCACCTGTCCATACTCCACCGGCTGGCCGTCACTCAATCGCACGTCGATAACCTCGCCGCTGCAGCCGGCTTCCACCTCGGTCAGCACCTGCAGAGCCTCGACGATGCCGACCACGGTATCATCCTGCACCCGGCTGCCCATGCTGACAAACGGAGCCATTTCCGGCGCGCTGGCGCGATAGAAGGTGCCCACGAGCGGAGAGGTGATCTGATGCAATACCGGCTCGAGTATCGACAGTATTTCGCTTTCTTCAGCGTTACTGTCGCTTTCCGCCGCCTGCAAGTCCCCGGTACGATGCAGACGAACCCGCACTCCATTCTCCTGGAGTTCCATCTCACGGACATCGCTGCCGGCCAGGACGTCGAGCAACCGGGAGAGTTCGATACCGAGATACCTCATGTCATCATCCACGGCGAGATATCGTCCGCGCCGACCGAGTGTTCGTGGCCCCAACTATCGCAGGGACGCGCTCGTC
The DNA here is from genome assembly GCA_963731225.1 of uncultured Chloroflexia bacterium. Lineage (GTDB taxonomy): Bacteria > Chloroflexota > UBA5177 > UBA5177 > UBA5177 > CAVSUG01. The sequence continues at coordinate 897,862 of CAVSUG010000001.1, read as the reverse complement.
CCTCACGTCAGGCCAGCTCGCCGTTGCCGCATCAGACACGTTCCAGATACTGTCCCGACCGCGTATCAACGCGAATCTTATCTCCTTCATGCACGAAGAGAGGCACCTGGACCACTTTTCCGGTCTCCAGCGTGGCGGGTTTGGTTCCACCAGAGGCAGTATCGCCGCGGAAGCCAGGGTCGGTGGTCGCGATTGCCAGCTCAACACTGGCCGGCAATTCCGCCCCGATTGGCATGCCCTGATAGGACAGCACATCAAGCGTTCGGCCGTCGGTGAGGTACTCCGCCACATCGCCGAGCTGCTCCGCCGACATGGTTGTCTGTTCGAAACTCTCGACGTCCATGAAGGTGAAGAGTTCGTCTTCGCGGTAGAGGAACTGCATCGTCGACCGGTCGACAATGGCGCGTTTGAACTTCTCGCCCGATTGATAGGTCCGTTCCACGATCGACCCCGTCTTGACGGAGCGCATTTTGATTCGGACCTGCGCGCTGCCGCGGCCGATCTTGATGTGGTGATACTCCAGGATGTTCCAGAGCTCACCATCGAGCTCGATAGTCATGCTTCGTTTCAGGTCAGCGGTCGATATCATGCCTTCGCCTCAACCGGTGGGAATGCCATACTTCTGCTCGTTCGCCGTTTGCTCCTCCAGCGTGGTGGCGAAGGCCAGCTTGCCACCGCTGTGCGGGATCGAGATGAAGTACAGAAAATTGGTATTGGCCGGGTAAATCGTCGCCCTGAGGCTGGCCAATCCCGGATTCGCAATCGGTCCAGGAGGAAGCCCCTTGTTCCGATAGGTGTTGTACGGTGACTGCGGTTCGATGTTAAACGCCTGATCCTGTAACACCGGCCACCATCTACCCCTTGCCCCTTTATTGTGTTGATCGGTGGCCAGGGCATATTGAACGGTTGGGTCGGCATCGAGAGGCATACCAAGGCGCAGCCGGTTCAGGTATACGCTGGCGACTTTTGGCCGGTCGGCCGGGAGCCGCGCCTCGCGTTCCACAATCGAGGCCAGGGTAAGCGCCTGATACGTCGTCAAGTGTTTTGCTGCCATCGCGGCACGCATGGTGGGGGTGAACTCCCGATCCAGCTGCTGCACCATCAACCGGGCGAATTCGCCTCCGCCCGAGTGCGGTTGAACCAGATAGGTATTCGGCGCCAGGTACCCTTCTAGAGTGGCGTTCGCGGGCTTCCCCTGTAGGATGCCGGCATGTAAGTAGGCCACGTTTGGGTGCCGTGCTTCGGCTGAGAAATGACTTCGAATCGATGCCGTCCTGCTGCAGAATGAGGGCGACCTGTTCCAGCCGGAACCCTTCCGGAATCGTCACTCGCGTGTAGACGGGACGGTAGAGGGAGAGCACGCCGACCATTTGGTCGATGCTCATGTTCCGCCGCAGGGTGTAGTTCCCGGGCTTCAACTTGCCACTGAGGCTATGGATGCGGGCATCAAGTTTGAACACTAAACTGTTATCGATGACGCCGTTTTTTTGCAATCGGTCGGCGATAGTATTAACACTATCGCCCGGCGTGACGGCGAAGACGAGGGCACGTGAGGATCCGCCCTGGGCTCGGTGGAGTTCCCAGTAGAGGCCTCCGCCCACCCCTATGAGGCCGACCAGCAGTACCACGAAGGCGAGGAAAATCAGGCGCCCCCACAGCCGGGAGTGGTAGCGAGGCGCCATATAGGTTGGGCCCTCGAAGACGGGACGAGCCCGCCGGTGGGTGATTGGTCGGGGACTACTCATCGTCCCTCCTTTATTCGCACATGTTCAAGATACGACTGCAGAATGAGAGCCGCCGCCTCAGAATCTACCCGCTGCTGGATGCCTCGCCGCTTGTGTCGTTGCTCCACCAACCGACGCGTTACCTCCACCGTACTCAAACGTTCGTCCCAGAGTGCCACCGCGATACCTCGTTTCGCCAGTAGGGCGGCAAATTCGCGCGTCTTTTCAGCTTGCGGACCTTCGGTGCCGTTCATGTTCTTGGGCAGACCCACGATAACACCTGCCGCCTCAAATTCCTCGACCAAATCCAAAACATGCTGGATATCGACGGGCTGGCCGCGCCGGGCATACACCTCGATCGGACTGGCCAGCGACCCGGTGGGGTCGCTGACAGCTACACCGATTCGGCGGTCGCCCACATCCAGCCCGACAAAGCGATGGGAGGCGAAAGGGGTGTCGATAGCTTCGGTGGAAGTCATGTTACCTTTCCGCCGTTTGGCGGATAATGTCCATTGCAGTCGACAGCACTTCATCTACTTTAGAAGCGTCACTACCGCCTCCCTGGGCAAATTCCGGGCTGCCTCCGGCATTGCCGTGGGCTCGGGCAGCGGCAGTCTTGAGTATCTTGCCGGCGTTATATCCCTGATCGGTAAGATTCCGGGTGACTGCCATCGTGAACTTCGGACCACTCTCGGTCACCGATGCGAGTACCACGATTCCGCGATCGAGCCGTGCTTTCACCTCATCGGTAGCCGCCTTGAGGTGATCGACATTATCGGCCATTATGCGTCTGGCCACCACCGTAAGCCCGTCGATGGACACGGCTCCGTGCAGGAGCGTTTCGGCTTCCTGCACCGCCAGTCGTTTGTTTAGCGTATCGACCCTCTTGGCGGTTTCCTTCAGCTGGGTTGCAACCTGCTGCGCCCGGCTCACGATGCTCTCGGGCGACGTTTCGAGCGCACGCGCCGTCTCGGCCAGGCGACCGCGCAACTCTCCAACATAGCCATAGGCGGCGGCGCCGGCGAGTGCCTCGATACGCCTGATGCCACTGCCGATACTCTCTTCCCGCGTGATGAGAAGTAATCCGATATCGCCGGTGGCAGTCACGTGGGTGCCACCACATAGTTCCTTGCTCCAGTCGCCCATGGTGACAACTCGTACCCGATCGCCATACTTCTCGCCGAATAACGCCATGGCTCCGGTCTTCAGCGCCTCGTCGTACGGCATTATCTCGGCTCGCACTGGCAGGTTCGACCAAATGGCGACGTTGACTCGATCTTGAACTTCCGTGATTTCGTCCTCGGTGAGCGCTCGCGGCCAGCGGAAATCGAAGCGTAGCCGGTCCGGCGCGACCAGCGATCCGGCTTGGGTCGCTTCGGGTCCCAGCACTTCCTGGAGTGCCTTGTGAAGGAGATGGGTGCCGGAATGGTGCGGCAAGACGTGGAGTCGACGCTCGGCGTCCACCTCCGCCTCCACCACATCACCGACCGCGATCGATCCCTGAGCAATCTGAACGTGATGGACGATGAGCGGTGCGTACGGCCTGGTGGTGTTCATGACCCGGGCCATCCCGTTATCGCCGCGGATCACGCCTCGATCTCCAACCTGGCCGCCCGACTCCGCATAGAACGGGGTCTCGATCAGGATAACCTGAGCCTCGACATCGCCCTCGACTTGATTCACTGACTCTCCATGGACCAGGATTGCCGCCACCGAGCTCGTGGTCTTGAGTTCGTCGTAGCCGGAGAAGACCGATGCCGGAATGGATTCGGCAACGGCGGCATAGACCTCAGGATCAGTGCCAATGCTCCCGCGCGATGCGCTGCTCTGGGCTCGCGTCCGTTGCGCCGCGAGGGCTTCCTGGAATCCTTCCCGATCGACCTGGATCTGCCGTTCGGTGGCGAGCTCTTCGGTTAATTCGAGGGGGAACCCATGAGTATCGAACAGTAAAAAGGCATCTTCGCCGGCAATTGATTCCCCGGGAGCGACTCGCGACACGATCTCTTCGAAGATGCCAAGTCCTCGCGCCAGGGTTTGTTGAAACCGCTGCTCTTCCTCGCCAATTACCCGCAGTACATGCTCGCGTCGACCGTTCAATTCGGTGTGATACCCGCTCAAGTTGTCGATCACGGTCTCCACCGGCCTGACCAGAAAAGGCTTCTCGATTCCCAGCAGGCGTCCGTGCATGGCCGCCCGGCGAATGAGGCGACGCAACACGTAACCGCGGCGTTGCGTCGAGGGCATCACGCCATCGGCAGTAATCATTACCGCTGCCCGGCAGTGATCGGCAATGATCCGGATCGATCGATCGCTTCGATCACCGGCGCCATACGGCACGCCGGAGAGCTCGGTCAGCGTTTTGATCACCGGCTGAAACAGTTCGGTCTCGTATGGGGAACGGACACCGGACGCCACGGTCACCAGGCGTTCAAAACCCATGCCGGTGTCGATATTGTTCCAGGGCAATGGCCGTCGAGCACCCGATTCATCCTGATAAAACGACATGAAGACATCGTTCCAGATCTCAACGAACCGGCCACAGCACTCTCTCTCGGGACGGCAATCTGGCTCGCCGCAGCCATACTCGGGGCCGTAATCGTAGTGGATCTCAGAGTTCGGGCCGCACGGTCCCGAAGCGCCCGGCGGACCCCACCAGTTTTCCTCGGTCTCGCCGATGCGATCCTCCGGAACTCCGACTTCCAGCCAGGCCTGATGCGCTTCGTCGTCGCCGGGGTAGGTCACCGCCCACCAGCGTTCTGCCGGGATTCCCAACGAATTCACCAGAAAATCCCAGGTGTAGTGAATGGCCTCGCGTTTGAAGTAATCGCCGACCGAGAAATTGCCCAGCATTTCGAGGTAGGTCAGATGGGTATCGTCGCCAACCTCGTCGATATCGACGGTACGCACCGCCTTCTGCACCGTCACCATATTCGGTCCGGGCGGCTGCTCGCGTCCCATGAAGTACGGGATCATCTGCTGCATGCCGGCAATCGCGAAGAGCGTGGTTACGCTCGGATCATTGCTGACGAGTGGTAATCCAGGGAGGTGAATGTGCCCATGCCGCTCGAAATACGCGATGAATTGTTGTCGGATTTCGTCGGGGCTCAAACAGTATGCTCCAAACCGGCGTGCCCGCCGCACACGCGCAGATTGTACCAGACGACTATCCGCCGTACTGATTCGGATGCCGGACTTAACTCGCGGCGGACGGGCGCCGATAGGTATTTAACTGTGCCCGAAGCCTGGTTTCTGTCTCCGCTCCCGCCACCTTGCCCTCGGCGAGTGCTTCGCGGAAGCGAACCTGTACCTCTCCAAATCGATCCGCAATCGGGTTCGGTGCCGACGCAAGACGCGCCGAAGCTGCGCCTGGTTCAGAGAGCAACCAGGCGGTCGCGCCGGCCGCGCCACTGGCAATGCCGAAGAGCAGCATAAATACCTTGAACATTGAGGACCTCCCTCGTCACGCCGATCTATTGTCGCACACGACCTGGCCGCGGAATGACCTCGATGCATGCCTCCGCTGGCCGCCACAGGAGATGTGTGGCATGAGGGCGAGTCATCGATCCCTCCTGAGGTATCGCCGTCGTAGCCGCACTCGAGCTGGGCAATGGGTTCGCAGCAGGGGCTGGGAGCGGGTAGAAGTCGTCCTGTCCCAGACGTTCCGACGTGTTGCCCAACCACGTCTCCGACACGGGGACGATGTAGGCCGACGCCCTCTGTGGGCGGCTTCCCGTTCCCCATGGAATACCATCCCGGACGTCCTCATACCATCCCCCGGATCGCGTCGCATACCAACGCGTTGGGTTTGCTCGGGACCTGGTTGGTTGGGCCACGCGAAGCCGCCCACAGAGGGCGTCGGCCTACATTATCCCCCGCATCGAAGATTGGTTGGATGGGGCACTCCCCAGCCGCCCACAGAGTGCATCGACCATCCCCATAGAGGAGCACCACGCTACACCCTCGTGGCATCGGTGCATCATTGGTTCTGGGCGCTCCTTCATTGTCGGCGTATTCGGGCGTGGTTGCTGGATGCCAGTTCACTTCAGTCGTCCTAGGATGCACCGGCGTAGCACAGTTCCCTTTAGGGCGTGCCCCGTCCGTTGGTGCCACGAACACATCGATCGCGGAACGTGACGTCACGGTATCGGGTAGATCGGGAGCATATGGGTACGAACAACGGAGGCACGCCCTAAAGGGAGCTGTGCTACGCCGGTGTACCCGAGGACGGGCATGGCCCTCCTCGCCGCACGGGGCGAAGAGGGCCATGGTTGCTGGATGCTAGTTCACTGCAGTCCTGGCGCGGCTCAGACCGCGCCTCCGGTCGCGAGGGAGCCTGACTCGGCCACCGGCCCGCCTGCCTGCGGAGGCGGCGGTGGATACAGGTCGGGCAGGCCACCGGCGCCGCCGAAGCTCCCGTCCGCGACCTGGCCACTGTCAGATGTCGGCGTCGGCGGCGGGGTCCAGGTGCGGGGGCGATCGTACTCATCCGTGAACCGTCCGCCGTCCGGGTAGACATAGGCCGGGCCCCCGCCAGAGTCCGAACCCGAACCCTGGCCCGCAGCCGGCGGAGGTACATAGTTGAAGGTGCTTCGGCCGGCATCCGGTGACGGCGGCACATAGACGTTCAGTTTATCGCTGCCATAGTTCCAGTCTTCTGCCTGGCCGTCATCTGCCACCTGGCCGTCATTGGGCGCCGTCGGGCAGAGATCGGGCAGGCCTCCGGCCGCCGCTGCAGGTCCGCCATCCGGTCGCGGCGCCAGTTCGGGTATACTGCCGGAGCCGCCGAAGGCCGCCATCTGGCGGCGGCGGGGCAGATCGGGCAGGCCGCCGCCGCCGCCCGAGCCCCCGCTGAGCCCGCTCGGATCGGTGGCATTGATCGGATCGCCACCGGCGTAGCTGTAGGCCGCTCGCGTCTGGCTATCGAGCGCATCCCGCGAGAGGAACTGTCCCGTGCCGGGGTCGTAGAGGCGGGCACGCAGGTAGAGCAGGCCGCCTTCGGCATCGGTATACTCGCCGCCATAGCCAAAAGGCGTTTGCTCACCGGCCACGCTGGTGCGATTGCCGTAGACATCGAAGCTCGCCGTCCCCGTCACCTGCCCAGCGACATCGGTGATCGAGCGCACACTGCCCAGTTGGTCGTGATGGAGGTAGCGGACCTGACTGCCGGCGATCGATTCGATCGGCGAGTTACCGGGTCCGTAGAGATAGCTGGTGTTGCCATCCTGCAGCAGGAGGGGAAGGGTACCGGATTGATCCCAGACAAAGGCCTCGTTGACCCCGTTGACGCTCTTCGCCACCCGCAGGCCGGTGCCGTCATAGCGGTAGGTAGCGCTGGTGCTGCCCCGGCTGAAGCTCACCAGCCGGTTCGCCTGGTCGTAGCCATAGCTGGTGGCCGGACCGGAGAGGGGCGTCGCCGAGAGCCGGTCGCCACTGGCGTTGTAGCTGAATGCCGTCGGGCCGGTGGTGCCGGCCGCCGAGTCGCTTCGTTGGCGGCATCGTAGGTGAGGGTCGAGCCGCCGAGCTGGGTGAGATTATCGGCGGCATCGTAGCCGTACCGGCTGGTCGGCGGAGGGAGGTGCAGGCAGTTCGAGGCAATTCCAGTCGAGCAGACCTGATTCAAGCTGGTGTACCCATAGGTCTGAGCGGCCGATGCGACGGGAGAACCAGCGGCGCCACCGGGATGCGAGAAGTGTGCTGAAGGCGGTGGTAATCAGGCTATCGGCATTACGCAGGTAGATGAACGAGGCGTTGAACGTGGATCCGACGGTATCGGAGCTGGTGGCCAGCTGGTCGGTCGGATCGTAGCTCTGATGGTCGACCTGGTTGCCGGGAAAGGTCGCGCTGACCAGATTGGAATCGGCATCGTAGGCGAAGCTGTTGGTATTGCCCAGCCAGTCGGTGAGGCCGGCAATCCGTCCGGCAGCGTCGAACTGGCGATTGACCGCGCTCCCATTGGGATAGACCAGATGGGTGAGCTGCCCCTTGAGATCGTAGCCGTAGCCCACCGCATCTGCCGGCGCCATCGGTCGAGGCGGTGAGCCGTCCCAGCGAGTCGTAGCTGCGCTGCGAGGTGCCGGTGCCGTCGGTCATCGCGAGCATGCGGCCATCGGCATCGTAGGCGATCGCGCTCACCGCCGGGGTGGTGCCGTCGCTGTAGCTGATGCCGGTGAGCTCGTCGGCGGCATCGTAGCTGTTGGTGGTGACTCTGCCGCCGGGATCGGTGACGGTCAGCACATTCCCCACGCCATCGAGGGTCGAGGTGGTCGTTCGGCCCAGTGGATCGCTCTCGCTGGCGAGCTGGCCGCGAGGATTGTAGCCGTAGGACGTGGTGTGGCCCAGGGCATCGGTCTGGGAGGCCACGGTGCCGTCCGGATTGTAGGCAGTGTGGGTGCTGGTCCCATCGGCGCGGATGATCTGGGTCTGTTCGCCGGCGCCATCGTAGGTGTACGAAGTGGTGTGACCGAGGGGATCGCTGGTGGCGATGAGATTGCGGTCCGGGTCGTAGCTGTTCCGGGTGGTGTGGCCGAGAGGATCGGTGACCGAGGCGACATCGCCAAAGAAGGGAGTGCGCGTGTAGCTGGTGGTGTAGTGCGCGGGCGATGCGCCGGCAACATTGCCCCGAGGCGCAACCGAGCTCAGCAGCCAGCCGATCTGGTTGTAGCGGTAGGTCGTCGTATCGCCGGCCGGATCGGTGGCGCTGCTGCGATCGCCGGCGGCATCGTAGCTGGCGTGCGAGGTATACCCATCGGGGTCGGTCAGGGCGGTGAGATCGCCAGGATGCGCGGGATCGCCATAGGTAGAGGTCGTGACCTGGTTCTGGCCGCTGCCGGTGAGGGGCGTGCTCATCGCGAGCAGATTGCCGCTGGCGTCGTAGCTGTTGGTGGTGGTGACGCCCAGCGGATCGGTGCTGGTCAGCAGATCGTTCTGGCTGTCGTAGGTGTAGTGGGAGTTTCGGCCCAGCGGGTCGGTCTCACTGCTGACGTTGCCGCTGCTATCGTAGGTCGCCGACCACTTGTCGCCATTCGGATCGATGGTGAGCGTCTTGCCGGTGCTGGCGGGATCGTACTGGAAGGACCAGGTGGCTGCCGCAGGCGGTCCCGGCGCCACGGGTGTAGCTGGTGAGCTCGCCAAAGGTAAAGGTGTCAACGGTCTGGTTACCCTTGGGATCGACCACGGTGGTCGTCTGGGAGCCATTGGGATTCGCGGTATAGGTAAAGCTGGTCGCCCGATTCAGCCCGCTATGACCGCCGACGCTGGGATCGACGATCTGCTCGATGACGCGGTGCGTGCTGTCGTAGATGTTCTGGGTGACGATGCCGCGAGGGTCGGTGATGCTGATCAGGTTATGGCCGGCATCGTAGCCATAGCGCCAGACGGCGGCCGGACCGGGTACGGCGGTGACCGTGGTCAGGTCGCCGGCCGGGTCGTAGCCGAGCTGCAGGCTGCGGCCGATGGGATCGGTGAGGGAGACGATATGGCTGCCCGACCACCCCACCGCAATCGAGCGGCCGGAGGAATCGGTGATGCGGCTGAGATAGCCGTTAGCGTAACTGAGGGTGGTGACGTAGCCGTTGCGGTCACGCTCGGCGGTGAGCTGACCGGTGCTGGTGAAGGTGTAGGTCAGGCGGTTCTGGCGGACCAGGGTGTACGAGCCGTCGGGGTTCTTGGTCAGGGTAGCGACCACGCGCGGCGGCGCCGAATACACGCCAGCGGAGAGCGTGAAGTGAATCTCGCTGTTGCCCTCCTCATTCAGCGTGACGTTTCCCGATGGATCGATAGCGAGATGGAAGAGGTAGCTCATGGTCCAGCCGAAGCCGAGTGGCGAATCGGTCCCAGCCACCAGGCTGTTGTAGGTCTCGGTGACATCGAGCGCCAGGCCGCGACCAGGAATGCCCAGACCGGCGGGCGATTCGGCCAGGTTGCCGGAGAAGTCGTTGACCGGATCGCCGGAGACAGCGCAGCCGCAACCCAGGTCGGGCTCCGATGGGCTGCCGCCACCGAGGAGCTCGGCGCCGGTGATGGGCCCGCCGGTGGGGCCACTGGGGCCGGCGAGGACCGGCGCCTGGACGAGTAGCTTGTTGTCGAAGGGGATGCAAGTAACATTGGGGTCGGTAGAGAGACCGGTCCCGGAGGTCTCAAAGGTATATTCGCCAGGGGCATAGGTATGCTCGTCCTGGACGATGTTGCCGGGACTGATGACATGAGTAACGGAGGTGCCGTCGCCCCAGTTAGTGGTATTGGTCCAGGTGCAGATGCCCTTGGTGTCATCGAAGATGTGTATCAGCTTGTCACCGGGCAGGCAGAGCGCCTTGGGATCGGTGCAGGTTGCGGTGGCCGGGTGGATGCCGGCTGCCGCCGAGGTACCGGTCAATCCTGGCACCACCAGCCGGGTATTCGCGTAGGAGGCCGTGCCGGCAGCGGATGCCGGCCGCAGTCCCCAGGTTAGCGACAGGGCGGCGATGGTAAGAGTGACAAAGAGTACGCGCATAATGTTCCTCTCTCCAGGGCGTGGTGATGCGTATCTGACCCACGGTTTTGGTTCCATGTCATCGCCGTGTGGCTATGGCGGTCCCGTCGGGAAACCCACCGTGCCAGTGCGTGAGAGGAGCATAGATCCCGAGCGTTGCCAAAACGTTCCCAAAGCGTGGCCAGCAATATGGTTGCAGTGCGATGGACCATGCAAGCGAGCGCGTCGCCTGCCGATATCTCGCTCACTGTCCGGGAAAGTTCAGCCTCAGGTCACCTGCTGGCGAGCTCGACTCGGTACCATCCAGAGAGTGCAAAAACGCAAAGTTGGTGTGCAGTCGTGACGACGCTCCTGGCCGAACCAGCGTTGTTCCGGCAGAACGGTGCGAATGCGCAGCCTGCGCGTTCCCCATCCAACCAACCTTCAATACGGGGAATAATGTAGGCCGACGCCCTCCGTGGGCGGCTTTACGTTCCCCAACCAACCAGGTCCCGATTCCACCCTATCCGTTGGTAGGCGACGCCAGCATGGGGACGGGTTGAGGACATCGGGGATCGTATTCGATGGGGGACGTCAAGCCGCCCACAGAGGGCGTCGGCCTACATCTTCCCCGTGTCTGCAGCCTGGTTGGACGGCGGACGGCGCGCGGTGGCATGGACACACATTGTGGCTGGTCCCCGGTCAAACCAAAGTGCCGTATACTGACCTCAACTCGGGAGGCATAATCGTGGTCGATAATCCCGTTCCGCAGACGCGTCCATCCTCGAGCACCGGCAGCGAACCGGCGCGTCCTTTCTCCCGCACTCTCCACCGCCTCGCTCGATTTGACTACACCAACCCCGATCATGCCTACTTCGTGACCATCTGCGCACGACGCGGCACCGCCCCGTTCAGCGATCCCCGACTGGCCAAGGCAATCATGGACTCGCTCGACTGGTTGCGGGAGATGCGGGGCGTTGTGATCTACGCCTGCTGTCTGATGCCAGATCACGTGCATCTCCTGCTGCGGCTGACCGATGACCGTCGAGGGTTAGGAACGATTCTCGGTGCCTTCAAATCGTTCACCACCCGAGCAAGCTGGAAGTTGGGCTTCAAAGGGACACTGTGGCAGGAGCGATTTTACGATCACATCGTGCGACGAAGCGAAGATGGCCACTCGATCGCCGAATACATCCGGCAGAATCCGGTACGAAAGGGGCTGGTGACGAACCCAGACGAGTATCCCTGGAGCCGATTCCCCGACCCCATGTGATGGCCAATACCGCCGGAGTTTGACCCGGTGCCACAGCTCGAACATACCCTGCCATGTCCAACCACCTCACGACGCGCGGAAGATGTAGGCCGACGCCCTCTGTGGGCGGCTTCGCGTTCCCCCTCCAATACCATCCCCGACGTCCTCATACCGTCCCCATGATCGCGTCGCATACCAACGCGTTGGGTGTAATCGGGACCTGGTTGGTTGGGGACGCCCAAGCCGCCCACGGAGGGCGTCGGCCTACATCATTCCCCGGGTCCGGGCGCCAGGCCTTCGTGCACGCACGTTGCCCACCTGTCCCCGCAGCAGGAGAACTCACTCCGGCGATCCCCCGGTCGCAGCTTCGTTCAAGCGGCGTACGGCCGCGGTAACTCCGTCTGGATCGCGGAAGACGGATGTACCGGCGACCAAGACGCGCGCGCCGGCGGCTACCACCCGCGGCGTGGTTTCCGCCGTTATGCCACCGTCAACTTCGAGTTCGGTGGCAAGGCCACGCTGGTCGATTTCAGAGCGAACGCGCGCGATTTTGGCCAGCATCGGCTCGATAAATTCCTGTCCGCCAAAGCCGGGGTTCACCGTCATGACCAGGATCAAATCGGCCACATTCAAGATCTCCTCCACCGCCGTCCAGTGGGTGGCAGGATTGATCGCCACGCCGGCCTTCTTACCCACATCGTGGATGTGTTGCACGGTGCGGTACAGGTGCGGTGAAACCTCCGCGTGCACGGTGATGGTATCGGCGCCCGCCTCGGCGAAGGCGCTGACATACTCTTCGGGCTCGACAATCATCAAGTGCGCTTCCAACGTCAGCGAAGTCACCGCTCGGATAGATTCGACGATCGGCAGGCCGAAACTGATATTGGGCACAAATCGACCGTCCATGACGTCCAGATGGAGTCGATCGACTCCGGCAACTTCGGCCTGACGGACCGCATCTGCTAGATGCAGGAAATCCGCGGCCAGGACTGAAGGCGCGACCCGAACGGCTGTCACCGTCATGTGGCTGAGCCGGCACTCGGCCGAAGCGTCGATGCTGCCGCTTCATCGAGCATCCATACCAGGTGTCCGCGGGCTGGACGCACGCCGGCCGCCGGTAGATTGCCTTCTCCCGCCATCACCTGAGCCACCCGCTGCGCCTTGTTGGCCCCCTGTACCAGAAACATGACGATCGCACCGGCATTGATCAAACCATAGCTGAACGTGATTCTCCAGGAGTCCATGCGGGGAACGTAATTGGGCACAACCAGACGGTCTCGTTCGGCCAGTGCTTCTGTTCCTGGAAAGAGAGATGCAGTATGCCCGTCGGGACCAAGTCCGAGAAAAATCAGATCGAAAACTGGAGTGTCCCCTCCACTGGCGCCGAACACGCGTCGAATTTCGTCTTCATACTCCTGGGCCGCCTGCTGCGGCGTCACGTCGACTGTCGGCACCCGATGGATAGCATCCTGAGGGATCGGCACGTTGTTGAGCAGCCCTACCTGCGCGGTGTGAAAATTGCTTTCTTGCGATTCTGGCGGAACAAATCGCTCGTCGGAGAAGAACAGTTCCACCTTGTCCCAGGGAATCGTGTCAAGAAAGGGAGGGGCCGCCAGTATCTGATACAGCGCTTTGGGCGTGCTTCCTCCTGACAGAGCGACACGGAAGACGCGTCCGTTCGAGGCCGATTCGCCGGCCAGACCGGCGAATCGCTCCGCCGCAGCCCGCGCCAGCGCAGTTGGATCGGGCAACGTCACGATCTCGGGCGACGAACCTGATGCAGACATGATCGCTTACCTTCCCAGCGCTTTGATCGCATGCTGAACGACATTGTCCACGGTAAGCCCGTAATGCTCGGCGACGACCTTGCCGGGCGCGGATGCGCCGAAGCGATCAACGCCGATACAGGATCCCTGGGGACCGACCCAACGGCTCCATCCCAGGGTGGCGCCGGCTTCAATGGAAACCCGCGCGCTAATCGCCGGCGGTAACACCTCGTCACGATACGCTTCCGATTGCTCCTCGAAAAGCTCCCAACTGGGAAAGCTCACTACCCGGGCCTGGATTCCTTGCTTGCCGAGCTCGGTTCGGGCATCGACGCACAGTGCCACCTCGGAGCCGGTGCCGATCAAGATCACATCGGGCCGTCCGTTCTCCGCATCCTCGAGAACGTACGCGCCCCTGGAGACATCGCCGCGAGCACGAGACCGATCGAGCACGGGAATCGCCTGCCGGCTCATCACGATAGCCACCGGATGATGCCAGTGTTCCATGATCCAGCGCCAGGCGTCGACGGTCTCGTTGGCATCCCCGGGTCTGATCGTAATGACATTCGGCGTTGCTCGGAGGGTCGCGAGTTGCTCCACCGGTTGATGCGTTGGACCATCCTCTCCCAGCCAGACACTGTCGTGGGTATATAGGAAGATGCTCGGTATCTCCATGATGGCGGCCAGGCGCACCGCGGGCTTCTGGTAGTCACAGAAATTGAAGAAGGTAGCGCCGAACGCTCGTAGGAATCCATTGACCATGATCCCGTTGACGATACTGCCCATGGCGTGCTCGCGCACCCCGAAATGGATGTTCCGGCCGCAGTAATTGCCGGGCTCGAAGTCGCCGAACCCGATCAGGTTGTTCTTGGTTGACGGCGAGAGGTCGGCGTCGCCACCCATGAAGTACGGCACATTCTTGGCAATCACGTTCATCGCCTTGCCACCGGCCTCGCGGGTCGAGACGCCTTTCGGGTCCGGGTCGTAGGTCGGCATTTCACGATCCCAGCCGTCGACCAGTTTCCAGGACTTTGCCATATCCCATTCGTGCGCCAACTCGGCGTTCTGCTGTCGCCACTGACCGAACTTCTCGTTCCAGGCGTCTTCCCACTGCTGGCCGCGCGGTACTGCCTGGCGGAAGGCATCGAGCGCCTCCGGTGGAACGTAAAACGATTTATCGGCCGGCCAGCCGAGCATTTCCTTGGTCTTCTTGACGCCTTCCTCACCGAGAGGCTCGCCGTGCGTCTTGAAGGTTCCGGCTTCGGGGCTGGCATACCCGATGACGGTGCGAACCGCAATGATCGACGGCTTGTCGGTCGCCGCCTGGGCGTTCTGGATGGCGGTGGCAATCCCCTCAACGTCGTTGCCGTCCTCGACTTCCTGGGTGTGCCAACCGTAGGCTCGGAAGCGCTCCAGCACGTCCTCGGTAAATGTGACCTTCGTTGGTCCGGAGAGCTGCACATGATTGTTGTCATACAGGTAGATCAGCTTGCCCAGTTGCAGGTGACCGGCCAGCGAGGCTGCCTCGGCCGATACACCCTCCTCGAGATCGCCGTCGCTGCAGATGGCGTAAATATAGTGATCCATGATGTTGAAGCCGGGCCGGTTGTAGTGGGCGCCAAGAAATGCCTCGGCGATTGCCATGCCCACCCCGTTGGCGAAACCCTGTCCCAGCGGTCCGGTACTGACCTCAACGCCTGGTGCCAATCGGTACTCAGGATGGCCGGCCGTCTTCGAGCCCCACTGGCGGAACTGCTCGAGGTCTTCGAGTTTCAAGTCGTAGCCGGTGAGATACAGCAGGGAATAGAGCAACATTGACGCGTGGCCGGCGGAGAGGACGAAGCGATCCCGATTCGGCCAGTCCGGATTGCGCGGATTGAAGCGTAGGAAGCGGGTAAAGAGCGTATACGCCATCGGTGCCGCGCCCAGCGGCGCGCCCGGATGACCGGACTTGGCCTTTTGCACCGCGTCGATCGATAACATTCGCACCGTGTTGATCATCAACTCTTGCAGTTGATCGTCGACCTGGATCCTGGGCTCAGTGGCAGTGCTCATGTGAAGATCTCCCCTTTCGTCGTTTTCCGCGGAACGAGACGGTGTTACCCCGAAATGATGTTATGAAGTGAGCAATCGGCCGTATAACGCTTCCTGACGCTCGAGAGCCTTCCGGTAGATCTCCGAGTGGTCGGCGTTGGGAGTACGTCGCTCTCCGACCGGCACCGGTACCGCCGAGAGATCGGTGACCGCACCCATTGCCTCCAGCCCCAGGAGTGCCGCGCCACGGCTGGTCGCTTCGGTTACGGCTGAGACCATTACCGGCTCTGCCATCACATCAGTCATGATTTGCATCCAGGCAGGAGAGTGAAGGAGACCGACCCCACTCAAAATGATACCCCGTGGTCGCGGCATCGACTGACAGAGGATGTCGTATACCAGCCGAAAGCGGTATGTTATGCCTTCCAGGGTGGCACGCACGATGTCGAGCGGCGAGCTATTGAGAGTAAGCCCGAGGAAGACCGCCTGGGCATTCGGGTTCCAGTCCGGGCTCCGCTCGCCGGCAAGAAAGGGCAGAACGGTGAGTCCGTGACCGTCCGGTTGCATCTTGAGTAACTCTTTCTCCAGCGTTTCTATGTCGGTGATCTGGAGCGTCTTCATCAACCAGGCAAACACGTTGCCACCAGCGGATAGAGCACCGCCCTGCACGAACCGGTGTCGATCGACACGGTATGTCCATAGGCCTCTGGGCAGATCGATCCGGTCCGCGCGGCGCACCACCCGAAGCGCGCCCGAGGTGCCTACCATGATCACTACCCAATTCTGATCGAAGCCGCCACTGCCCACGTTGTTGCAGGCGCCGTCGCCCACCGCCAGATACCAATTGATGGCACCAAGATGGGGCCAGCGGCGAACAAGAATTGCCTGCGGAGCCGAGAGTGCATCAGTAAAGTCGGCAAGCGGCGAAAGCTGGTTAACGTTCAAATCGAGAACTTCAAGGAGTTCGGCGTCCCAGGTGCAGGCATTTTGGTCGAGGAGTCCAGTCCCTGACGCCATGGAGATGCTGACCCGCAGCTCGCCAAAGATGCGGCGGTAGAGATACTCTCCGAACGACATCCAGTTGGATACCCCGCGATACAGTTCGGGACTCGTCGCTCGCAGCCAGTGCAGTTTCGCCGGCCAGTAACTGGAGTGCAGGCCGGTTCCGGTGCGCGCGTGGATGGCATCCTCGTCGAGCTTCGATCGCAATTCCTGCGCCGCCTGGCTGCTCCGCGTATCGGCCCAGGTGAAGACGGGAGTAATCGCGTGACCCCGGCCATCCACCCCAATAAGGCTGTGCCAGAAAGTATCGCAGGCAATCGCGGCGATGTCACGACCAGCCGCGGCGACGACGGGAAGGACCGCGTCCACACACTGAAACGCCAGGTCAACCAGCGCATCCGGGTCGGCAGTGACGCCTCCGTCAGGAGTTGTCGTCACGGCGTAGGGCCGGTGCGCCTCCCACCCGGTAACCGATCGAGCGGTCGCGTCAAAGACGATGGCACGCACCGAGGACGTTCCAGCATCGAGCGCCAGAATGAGAGGGTCCAGAGCCGCGGCAGGGAGCACCGTACTCTCGTGTATCTCCACTATCCCTCCACCTTATACTGTACGAAATGGAGATATGGGGTATGCCATGAATGCGGACGATCAGAAACGCATCGCGGGCGAGCACGCGGCCAATCTGGTGGAAGAAGGCATGATAGTGGGACTCGGCACCGGGTCCACGGCGGAGAAGGCTGTCCATGCGCTCGGCCGGAGGTTCAAAGAGGGACTCAAGTTCACCGGTGTGCCCACGTCCGATGAGACCGGCCAACTGGCGCAGTCATACGGAATTCCCCTGGTGCGTCTAGACGAGCTCGAGGTTCTCGATCTTACTATCGACGGATCGGACGAGGTCGACCCTCAACTTGAACTGATCAAGGGTCATGGCGGTGCACTGGTGCGGGAGAAGTTGGTGGCCCGGACTGGCCGGCGATTCATCGTGATCGTCGACGAGAGCAAGCTGGTCGAGCGACTCGGCCAGCATATGCCGGTTCCGGTGGAGGTTGTCGCCTTCGGCTGGACCACCACGCGCCACCGTCTGGACGCGCTGGGCCTGACCTGCGAGCTACGCGGCGGGAGTCAACCCGTACCTGACGTCGAACCACAACTACATCCTCGACTGTCACCTGCCGGAGAAGCTGGATCGACCGATCGCGGACCTGGCCGCGGACATCAAAGCACAAACCGGCGTTGTGGACCACGGCTTCTTCCTCAACCTGGCGTCGATGGTTGTGGTCGGTCGCGCCTCGGGCGAAGTGGATGTACTGACTCGCTGAAGCGGCCCTGCTACGCGCCGTCTTCCGGCATCCCGAGCGCGTCATGTTCCTCCGGATGCAGATCCTCGATGCTCGGCTCGGCTGCGGACAGCGGCTCATACATTCCCTCTTCACTGTGCGGGGGAATCTCGGAGTAGATGGCGTCGTAATCCGAGTCTTCGACGCCGTCGGGAACTGTCTCGCCGGAACGGGCCAGGGACTCGTAGTAGTAGGAGGCAAAATCATCAGGTGGTGTGATGTCGTCTGGATGCAGTGCCGCATCCATGACCGATCGCACCTCGCGCACCATCTTGCCCACGTTGGCCGCGACTTCCGGCAGCTTTTCCGGACCGAATACGATGAGCCCGATCACCATGATGATCAGTAACTCGGGAAGGTGACCGAAACCCACTCACTGTCTCCTAGCGCGACGCCATGGGCACGTAATGACGGTACGCCGGCCCGATGTATTCCGCTCGTGGGCGGATAAGTCGATTGTCGCCGTACTGCTCCAGAATGTGGGCAATCCAACCGGAGGTCCGGCTGACGGCGAAGATCGGCGTGAACAGATCCCGAGGAATGCCGAGATAGGTATACACCGATGCCGAGTAGAAATCGACATTGGGCAGCAAACCCTTATCTGCCTTCACCTCTTCTTCCATCCGGGCTGACATTTCGTACCACTTGGGATTGCCACACTCTTCCGCCAACTGCTGGGACATTCTCTTGAGCCAGCGGGCGCGCGGATCGCCCTCTTTGTACACTCGGTGTCCGAAGCCCATGAGCCGTTCCTTGCGATCCAGTGCCTGGCGAACGAACGAGGGCACGTTCTCGACGCTGCCGACCTGTTCTAGCGTGCTCATAACTGCTTCGTTCGCGCCCCCATGCAGGGGGCCCTTGAGCGTACAGATCGCGGCGACGACCGCCGAGTGCATGTCAGAGAGAGTCGACGCGGCGACCCGGGCGGCGAAGGTGGAAGCGTTGAGTTCATGGTCGGCGTGCAGAATGAGCGCGACGTCCATAATATGCGCGGCCAATTCACTGGGCGCTTCACCATTGAGCATGTACAGAAAGTTCGTTGCCTCGTCCAGAGTCCCGTCGGGTTCGACCGGATTGGACCCACTTCGCAAGCGCTGGAGCGCAGCCACGAGGGTAGGGAACTTCGCCAGGAGGCGAATCGCCTTCTGATGGTTGGCCTCCCTGGACATATCGTTGGCCTGCGCGTCGTAAAACGACAGCGCCGAGACCGCGGTTCGTAGGGACACCATGGTGTTGGCATCATGGGGAAAGCCCCGAATAAACTCGATCACCTGCGGCGACAGTTCACGGTTTTCGCGTAGCGACTGGCAGAAACCCTCGAGTTGCGCTGCGTTCGGCAACTCGCCGAACCAGAGCAGGTAGGCTACTTCCTCGAAGGTCGAGTGTTCGGCGAGCTCGTTGATGTCGATGCCGCGATAGGTGAGCGTACTGCCAATAATGGAACTTATGGCGCTCGTCGTCGCGGTAACGCCTTCCAGTCCTTTTCCGGCGGCGGTTGCCTGTGCCATCTTTTCAGCCCTCCGTGCGGGGATATTGTTCCCCATTCACCCTTATCTTGGCACAGGAGACCGATTTCTCCATTGCCTATCTCTGGAAGCCGTTGGTAGCATGGCCCAGCATGGCCAAGCATAGATCGGGCATTTCCGTAATACACCAGCAGTCCGACGAGACCAGCGCGATCGAGCGCCGTCCCACGCGCTTCCTCGCGGACGTCATCGTATCGGCGCGGCCGAAACAGTGGATCAAAAACGGCTTTGTTTTTGCTGCGCTGGTGTTTGCCTCGAAGATTGGGCATCCGGAATTGGTGCTCCGAACGCTGGCCGCCTTCCTGCTCTTCTGCATCCTATCCAGCGGAATTTATCTACTCAACGATGCCGCCGATGTCGAGGCCGATCGTGGGCATCCGCTCAAGGCCAACCGGCCCATCGCCGCCGGCCGCCTGGCACCGTCTACCGCCGTGATCATCGCTCTGGCCGCCATTGCCGTGGCTGTAGGCGCCAGCTTCGCTCTCGACTGGCGTTTCGGATTGGTCGCTGCCGCCTATGTGGTTCTGATGGCAGCGTACACCCTGTATCTCAAGCACCTGGTACTCATCGACGTTTTCGCCATCGCCGGCGGCTTCGTGCTCCGCGCTGCCGGCGGAGCCGAGGTCATCCACGTGTCAATTTCGCCCTGGCTCTACCTCTGCACCATTCTGCTCTCCCTGTTTCTCGGGTTCGGGAAGAGGCGCCACGAACTGCTTCTGCTTGAGGATGGTGCTCGGGTCCATCGTCGAAATCTGGACGAGTACACCGGCCCGTTCCTGGACGATCTGATCAATATCGTGGCCGGAGCCACCATTATTGCTTACTCGCTGTATACGTTTTATGCCAGTGCAGTGCCACAGGATCACGCCATGATGGCGACCATTCCGTTCGTTCTTTACGGCGTCTTCCGGTATCTCCTGCTGGTGCAGCGCACCGATTTTGCCGGCGCACCGGAAGAGGCAGTATGGCGGGATGTCCCGCTGCTCGCCGATCTCATTCTCTGGGCCGTCACCGCGGCGGTCGTTCTCCACTTCTTCAAATGAAAGTCGATTTACACACCCATACCTTTTGCTCGAAGGACAGTTGCAATCAGTACGACCGCATTGTGCAGGCCGTTCAGCGGGCCGGGTTGGATGCGATCGCCGTCACCGATCACGATGAGTATCATGGTGCCGCCGAACTCGCCGCGCGAGCGCCCTTCCTCGTGATCTCGGGAGAAGAGATCAAGACCTCAGCGGGCGAGATCATTGGGCTCTTCCTACAGGAACGCATTCCGCCTGGCCTGGAGCCTCTGGAAACTGTAGAGCGGATCCACGAGCAGGGTGGTCTGGCCTACGTGCCGCACCCGTTCGACGAGATTCGTGGCAGCCGCCTGCAACGCTGGGCCCTGGATCTGGTTGCTCCGCACATCGACATTCTGGAAGTGTTCAACGCGCGTAACGCGCTGCCCCGATACAACAGCCGAGCCCTACAGTACGCCGTTGAGCACAGTTTGCTCGGCGGCGCTGGGAGCGACACCCATACCTATGGTGAGTACGGGCGCGCCTATGTCGATATACCGCCGTTTCGTACTCCTGAAGAGTTTCTCCAGAGTATGCGCCAGGGAACCTGGCACGGGAAGCTGAGCAGCCCGCTGGTACACGCGCGCACGCGTCTCGATCGGACCCGCAAGATTCTCGGCCTGGCGGCGTGACCGCGCAATACGGTCTCCCTGACTATCCATCTCCTGGCCTCCTCGAACGCGGACTCGACTTGCTCTTCCCGCCTACGTGCGTCGGTTGCCGGCGTGTGGGACGCTGGCTCTGTGCAAGCTGCTGGCCCGGAGTGTACTGGCGTAGCGCGCAACAATGCTCGGGCTGTGGCCGGTTCTGGACATCCGACCTCTGCGCCTCCTGTGAAGGAAAGCAGATCAGTCTCGATGGGCTCGTCGCCGTAGCGAGTTTCGAAGACGCTGCTCGCGAGGCCGTGCACGCCTTCAAGTTCGAGGGTCGACATGCCATGGGATCAATGCTGGGCAAGCTCATGGCGACGACACTGCCCGGATCACCAGAGTTGCCACTGACCGTCGTCGTTCCGGTTCCGTTGCATCCCAGCCGCCGGCGCGAGCGCGGCTACGATCAGGCAGACATCCTGGCGCATGTAATTGCTCGGGCACTGGAACTGCCGTGCGAGTCAAGAGCGTTGCGCCGAATCCGGCCGACAAAGCAGCAAGCGATGCTGGATGCGGGCGATCGCCTGCGCAATGTTGCCGGTGCATTCAAGGCGAACGAACTCGTCGCTGGGCAAGACGTTCTCCTTATCGACGATGTGACCACGACTGGAGCCACGCTCGACTCAGCGGCGGGCGAGCTGCGGCGAGCCGGGGCGGCGTCGGTGGTGGGGCTCGTGTTTTCGGTGGCCTGATTCAATTCGTCAGACGGCCACATACTCCGCGGTACTGGCTGGTTCTGGAACGGGCTCCCCGGCCAACTTTAGGCCCTCCAGGTGAAACGCGATAGCTTCGCGCATGTTCTCGAGCGTCTCTTCGCGCGTTCGTCCAGTGGTTACACAACCTGGTAGATCGGGAGAATACGCCGCGAAATTTGCAGGAGCGTGCTCAAGAATGACGAGATACTCACGATTCACTAGCTTTCCTTTAATCCTGCTTGCTTCAGAATACTACCTAGAGTACCCGCTGGCAGATCGTCGCTCTGATGTCCGGGCGCCGTGACCAGTCCCGCTTTTGTTGGGTGTCGGTACTGGCGATGGCTGCCTCGCTGGCGATCGAAGTACCAGCCGTCGTGTTCGAGGCGACGGATGACATCTCGAACCTTAGCCACCCGGCAAATGCCCGAACAAACCGCTGACCGCTGCTGGGCCGAGTACGGGAACCTGCACCCCTGCCTGGCGATACTCCTCCAGCCGCTCGCGCACTCGCTCAACGTTACCGATCAGCGCCATTCGCTCCGCCAGTTCCGGTGGAACTACTGCGGCCGCGGCCTCCCGGTCACCGGAGTGCGGGTAGGCGCGATAGAGGCGCCGAATCTCGGCGAGAATCGCTGAATCTCCACCGGCGTGCGCCAGCAAGAGTTCCCCCTGACGGGGGATCGACAGCATACCGGCGAGCCACGCTCGCGCCTTGTGCAGCCCGCTCTCATACTCGTCGGTGACATAGACGGTCAACCAGGCGGCAATCGTCACCGTCCCGGGATCGCGACCGGCGGCTTCGGCCCCGATCCGAATCTCGTCGATCGCCCAGCGTACATACTCGGTCGACGCTCCCACGTTCAGCAACACTCCGTCGGCGATCTGCCCGGCCAGACGCAAAGCCAGTGGACCCATGGCCGCCAGGTAAATCGGAATGCGGGGCTGAATGGGACGCACTTCGAGTTTGGCGTCACGAAAGTTAAATCGCTCTCCGTTGGCCGTTACCCGCTCTCCCGCCAGGAGAGCGCGAATTATTGTTACGGCCTCACGCAGAACCTGGACCGGCTTGCCATGTGGGATGCCCATCTGTCCCTCGATGAGCGACGGCGAGCTGCTACCGATACCGAGTGTTGCCCGCCCACCACAGACCTCATCGAGGGTCGCGATCGCCATGGCAATCGAGGTTGGGTTGCGAGTATAGGGATTCACCACCCCGGTTGCCAACCGGATAGTAGCAGTCGCTGACGCCGCCAGACCGGCTAACTGAAAGGCATCACGGCAATTGACGTCCTCGGCAATAAACGCGATCTCCGCGCCCAGGGATTCAGCACGCCGCACCTCGTCCACCACCTGGGAAGCTGGACGGCAGTTGGAGATGCCCAATCCGAACCGCGTACCGCCCGTAGTCGTCGGTGTACTCACGATACTGGCGGCGAGAATCGACTTTGATGTTCGGTAACGTGCTGCGTCAGCAGCTCATACATTCGGGCAATGAATATCTGCTTATCAAAGGAGCGGGCATGCTCTCGAATTGTCTCCGGTTCGAATCGGCCGTCGAATTCCACCAGCACTCTGGTCAGAGACTCCACCGATTGCGGCCGGAAGAAAACTCCGGTCACCCCATTTCGAACCGACTCCAGCGCTCCACCGCCGCCAAATGCTATGACCGGGCGTCCCGCAGCCTGGGCATCGAGTGGCGCCAGACCAAAATCCTCCTCGCCCGGAAAAATCAGCGCTCGGGCCCGCGAGAGCTGATTCCGAACCTCGCCGTCCGCTAACCGACCATAAAATCGAACCGTCGGACCGGCGAGCCCCTCGAGGCGGGCTCGATCGGGGCCCTCGCCGATGACATGCAGCGGAACACCGAGCCGCGAGCAGGCTTCGACGGCGATGTCGATCCGCTTATACGATTGCAGTCTGGAGACCACCAGAAAATAGTCCCCGATCGGACCCGAGGTCTGATGGGCCGTCGTATCCACCGGTGGGTGAACGACGTCACTCTCCCGCCGGTAGTACTTGGCAATGCGTCGCGCGGCATTGTGCGAGCCGGCGATAAAGTAATCGACGCGTTGCGCCGCGGCATAATCCCAAACGCGGAGCGGGGTCGCCAGGCACGGTAGCAGCCAGGTCGCCGCTGCCGGTAATCGTTCGTGGGCCAGATACTCCGGTCCCATCCAGAGGAATCGTGTTGGACTGTGGCAGTAACAGACGTGGCACGTATGCGGACGGGTCAGGACACCCTTGGCGAAGGCACTGCTGCTGCTTAGGACCAGGTCATACTCGCGTAGATCGAACGATTCGAACGCCGTCGGGTAGAGCGGAAAGAGCGCCTTCGCCACCTGCATTCGCGGTGATAGCCGCTGCATAAAGCTCGTTCGGATATCGAAGTCACGCCACCGGGACGGCATGCAGCGAGCATCGTAGACCGACGTGTAAATCGGGGCGCCGGGGAACATTTCGGCGAAGACCTCCACCACCTTTTCGGCGCCGCCGTGCTGATTCAGGTAGTCATGCACCAGCGCGACGCGCAGCGGCCGGAGAGCCTCGGGGATGTCTATGCGGCGCGCACCGGCTCCGCGTCACCGCGGCGCAAGAACCGTCGAACCTCGTGGTTGTTCCAGACGACCAGAATCTGGCTGGCATTGAAGATCGAGCTGTAGGTCCCACTGATGATGCCAATCAGCATCGCCAGCACGAAGTACCGGATCGACTCGCCGGTGAACAGGAACACGGCGAGCAGCGTCAGCACAACGGTGAACGAGGTGTTGATCGACCGCACGAACGACTGCAAAATGCTGTGATTCACCACGGTGGCGAACGGTTCGCCGGTGCGCCGGGCGAGATTCTCCCGTATCCTATCGAAGATCACGATGGTGTCATGTACCGAGAAGCCGATGATTGTCAGCATCGCGGTGACGAAAGTCGCATCGATCTCTACGTTCAAGAGGGCACCGAGAATCGAGAAGATGCCGAGGACCACCAGCACGTCGTGCAACATCGCCACCACGGCAGCGACGCCAAACCGGAACGGGCTGGGTGAATTTCGGAAGGCAAAGCTGATGTACAGCAGTACCGCGATGGCCGCGGCAATTACCGCGATGATGGCCTGCTGCGTCAGCGACGAAGCAATCGTGCCGCTGGTTCCCTGCTGCTGCTGAACTCCTTTGGCGCCCTTGTAATGCGCCGTGATGGCAGCGTTGATCTGGGCGACCTGTTTCACCGTCAATTCCTTGGTGCGCGCAATGTACTGGCAGTTTGGCTTACATGAGCCAGTGGTGAGCACCGCTTGCACGTAGTTGACGCCGCCAGCCACCCCGCCGACGAGAGTCGCGATCTCGCTCGATTGCCCGGTAGTGGGGACACCGATGGTCATCTCGGTCCCGCCGGTGAAGTCGGTGCCGAGTTTTAGGTGCACGGTAGCCAGTGAAATCGTGCCCGGAATGATAATGATCAGCGACAGCAGGAAGTACCAGTATCGCTTCCCGACGATATTAAGCAACTTGTCCTCCTACCGAAGGCTGCTCGACGCCGAACAGGCTGGGTCGGCGAGCGTACCCCGACAGCACCAGCAACCGCAAGAACGTATGCGAGACGAAGACGGCGGTGAGCATACTGACGATGACGCCGATGAACAGCGTGGTCGCGAACCCGGTGATGGTCGTGGCAGCGAAGTTGTGTCCGAACCAGAAGAGGATCACGGTGGTGATCATGGTTGACGCGTTCGAATCGCGAATCGACGACCAGGCGCGTCTGAAGCCTGATTCCACGGCAGCGCCCAACGTCTTGCCGCCACGCAGCTCTTCTCTCATGCGTTCAAAAATCAGCACATTGGCATCAACCGCCATACCGATGGAGAGGATGAAGCCGGCGATACCGGCCAGCGTGAGGGTCACACCGATGTACTTGAACAGCGCGAAGACCGTTACGGCATACATGACCAGGGCGATATCGGCCAGTAGTCCAGGCAGCCGGTAGTACGCCACCATGAACAGCGCAACGATGATCATAGCGATGATACCGGCCTTCTCGGCCTCGTTGACGTACTGCGATCCAAGGCTAGCGCCAACCTGTTCCGACGAGTCGATCTTGAACTTAACCGGCAGCGAGCCGTAATTCAGGTACGTAGAAATCTGTTGCGCCTGCGTGGTGGACGTGAGACCCGTGATCTGCGTCTGACCGCCACAAATGGGCTGCTGGATCTGCGGGTCACTCACGACCACATTGTCCAGGACAATGGCGGAGTATTTCTTGACGTTATTGGTCGTGAACGTACACCAGGCGTCGCTGCCGTGGCCGGTCAACGTATAGGTGACTTCGGGAGCGCCGGTCGAATCGAATCCTACCTGCGCACTGCCGGCCGAAACATACTTACCGGGTGCGATGACGTTGAGCACCGGAGGATTGGCGCCGACGTTGGTCGTGCCCGGCTTCGAGCCTGGCGGGCAGTAGTTGGCCGCGCCGCCGGTGCAGACGAGCTTTACCGTGACTCCGGAGTTCAGAGAGGTTGAAGCGCTGTCAGTCAGTGCCAGGTACCCGGTCTGACCGATGACGCCGAACAGTCGCTTCTGGTCCTTAGCATTGAGTCCGGGAACCTCTACGCTAATACAGTTGCTGCCCACACGACTCACCTGCGGCTCCGTCTGGCCGAACCCGCCGGATACACGCGAATTGATGACATCTCGTGACGTATTCATGTCGCTATCGGACGGCGTTCCGCTGGCACAGAGCAACGCCCGGGCACCACCAGCGATGTCGATGCCCTTGTTGATGGTCGTGGTGCGGCCCAGGAAATTATTGGTACCGGGCAGGTCCACGTATACCGCGGCCAGAAAAACGATGAAGATAGCGACGACGATCCAACCGATGTGGCGCATTGGTCTTCCTCGAAGTGGAGTGGGTGGTGAATGATGGCATGAACGTGAGGCGCCCGCTTGGGCGCCTCATTTGAGCAACCGAGTATAGTGTCTGGCCTCCGGGTCGGTCAACGAACGATCAGCCGCGGCCTCCGAAAAGCACCTGAATATCAACGACCTGGCTATCGGGCACGGTGAAGAACGTATGTATAACTTCTCTGTCCTGGCCGAGATACGCCTCGAACACCGCCCGGACGGCTTCTGTATCGGTCACGCGTTCCTCCTCAGTGTTCCAATTTCGCCGGTGCCCTCAGCCGGAGCAGCGTGAGTTCCGGCCTGGCCCTGAATCGTAGCGGCACCCCGGTACAACCGAGCCCACGGTTGATGTACAGCGGAATTCCATTGACCTCATACCGTCGTCTGGAATACTCGCTGCCGGAGAAGCGTCGAACTATCGGACCCGAAAGGAACGGAATGCGGATCTGGCCACCGTGCGTGTGTCCCGCCAGAATGAGTTCGGCCGTCCCCGCCGGTAGCCGCTGGGCCAGATCGGGCGCATGGATCAGGATGATTCGCGGCTTCTTCGCGTTTCTAAGCGCTCCAATCGCCTCGTCGAGCCCAGGCTGTTGAGCGTCGAGTCCCGCAACCGTCATCTCGGTCCCGCGGATCGGTAGGCAGAGCACTTCGTTGATTAGCACTTTCACGCCGATCGACGTCAGTGCGTTGCACAGTTCCCGCACCTTATCGGCTCCCGCGTAGTAGTCATGGTTGCCCAGCACAGTCAGATTTGCTGGGCCTTCGACCTGCGGATGTTCTCGAGTGCGAAGGGTCTGAACGCGAATGAGCACTCGCGCCATACCCGGCTCACCCTGAAAATAGTCGCCGGTATTCAGCACCAGGTCTGGCTTGCTGTCTCGCAGCACACTCGCCGCCTCCTCAAGCCGCATCGGCTCCCACGGCGCTTGACCGACATGGAGGTCGGAGACTTGAGCGAGGCACACGCCGTCGAGTTGCTCCGGCAGATCGGGTACGACGATTTCAACCCGAGAGACCTCGAGCCGCGGGGTCAACCACGGTCGCATCGTTACATATGAAAGCGCCCTCGACACCGGCCCGATCAAACTCGATCACCCGCGCGCCGGTTCAACTCGAGCGCCACATCCATTTTCCTCAAACCGTCACCGCCCTCGATGCCCGGACTATCGCCGGCTACCCACATCCGGCGCTCCGGTTTCCTCCCAACGGTTGAGAATCGATTGGACGTACCGCCAACTCTGCTTGTTGTTGTCGACCGCCTCGCGCACCGCTTCCTCGATCCATCGTCGCGGATAGGAACGCTCGGCATCGCGCAGCTGTTCGGCTACGAGCGGAGTCAAGGGACCAATATGTCGCTCGTAAAGCGAGAAAATGTTGGGCCGGTTCAAAATAACAGGACCTTGCTCCAGTTCCGAAGCGTGCTCGGTCCCCGGTTCGCCATCGCGGATACCTGCCACCAGTACTCGGCCGGCAATGGTGGCCGGCACGATGTAGGTCCTGGCGGAGCTCCGTTCTCCGGCGATGAGCGACAGCACGAATCCATTGGCCAGGGCGCGTTCGATACTCCGGCGGACGCGATCCTCGGCCGGTTCGGGACTGTGCGGACCGGCAATCGAACGAGAGATATCGGTGGCAAGGAGCCGGTCCAGCGGAACCAGCGGCGTCCCGCTGACTGCCGCCAAACGAAGCGCCTGGAGGACGACCTTGAGTTCACCCAGATCCTCCACCCGCGACAGCAACTCTTCGAGAAAGTTTTCGTCGAGCGATATGTTCGCCGCCGGCTCACTCTCCATCGCGAACGCTAAGGTCGAGGAAGCGCATGAGCGAGTCCTGGTAATAGAGATGGATCGTACCGGTCGGACCGTTCCGGTGCTTGGCCACGATCACGTCGGCGACGTGCGGTCGTTCCGTTTCCCGGTTGTAGACGACGTCCCGATAGACGAACAGCACGATGTCCGAGTCCTGCTCGATGCTGTTGTGGACGATAATGTCGTTGGCCACGAAATTGTGCAGACCGTCGATGGTCAGATCGTAGACCTCCTCTTCCCCCATGGACTCGACTGCAGACACCTCATCCCAATACACGTCGCTTTGTGCCAGGCATTCCAGTTGCTCCGATGCCACCAGGCGCGCAACACGCAACGCCCGTTCGCGACTGATATTCGACCTATAGAGCGTGGTCCCACAGTACGACATTCCGATTCCGGCCTGCATTGCTCGAGTGGTCAACTGCCTCGACTGCATAGCAGGAACCACTAGCGACCTCCACATGCTTCGTGGTAGCACATCACGATTCGTGTTGGGGATGGTGCTACACAACTGCCGCGCAATCGACTGCGCATGCTCGGTTCGCTGTTCCCCAACGGTTCCCACCACTTCGAGAAAGCGCTCAATGTCTGGCTTACCCATGAGCAGAACATGGAACTGATCTCGTCCCTTTGCCCCTTGTGGTTGGCATCGCAGTGTGCTCATCACGCCGAGTCGAAGGAGAAGTGATTGAACGTCGCGGCAGAGACGCTCGCTCGAACTGGCATAGTAGATGCCCGGGTGGCCGTTTGCCCGATGCCGGACGCAACCATCGGTCGCCCACAAATGGCGTAGGAAGCAAGCGATCTCGTCGTTTGGTTGGCAAAAGACGCGCGCTGGCACGTGCTTCTCGAATCCGCGAAGACCAAAGACTCCAAGATCTCGCAGCCATGCTGCAACTGGGTTGTAAACTCCGTGAGTCAGATGACGTGTCGGGCGAAGATCAACGTAATGTACATTTCTACCGGCCCTAGGCTCTGGATGTATACGCGGCGCAATACTATCGCCGAACATTTCCCTCGCGGAGGCCGCAACTATTTCGGCCAGCCCCGGGTCTGCGGTGACGTACTGAATCGAGTGGCTCGGCAAGGTACAACCGTCCCCAATGAGATGACCGAGCAGGGCAAGTTCGGGCGTCGTCATGGTCGCTTTCGTGGACGCGCGAGTCTGCCGAGGCATCGCAATCCGGTCACCAACCGAAAGCTCATCAAGGCGCTGCCAGCCATCCACGGTGAGAAACTTGTGGTTCCCGGTAGCCCGGATCGATCGACCACTGCGCGTAGTTAGTCGAAACACAGGCTTGCGTCCTGTAGGGTATGCACGCACGATGCTTCGCTCATGCAACTTCCAATCTCTGGTGTCAACCGCCGCTACCGAATGGTTGGGATCCGCCACCAGTTCGTCGA
Source organism: uncultured Chloroflexia bacterium (assembly GCA_963731225.1). GTDB lineage: Bacteria > Chloroflexota > UBA5177 > UBA5177 > UBA5177 > CAVSUG01. The sequence goes on along the minus strand of CAVSUG010000001.1, from coordinate 868,268 downwards.
TTCGGCGGTAGCCACCCGTGTCTGCGAGCAGCACGCGGGTGTCCCCGGTTAGGCATCCACTTTCTCTCAGATCAGACAGCATTGGCTCATGATTCGGACGCTGATCGGGAGCGCGAGAAAGTTGGGATATGGCCAGCACCGGCACGTCGAGTTCGCGCGCGACCGCCTTCAGTCCCCGCGAGATTGCCGAGATCTCCTGCACTCGATTTTCCGTGGAAGAGCCCTGCATCAGCTGCAGATAGTCAACCACGATCAGTCCCAGGCCCTGCTCGCTATGCAGACGGCGAATCTTGCTGCGCATTTCAGTGGTCGAGAGGACGGGCGTGTCGTCGATGAAGATAGGCGCTTCGGAGAGGATGCCGACTGCCTCGACCAGACGATCCCAATCGGAGTCCGACATACGACCGCTGCGTAATCGTTGCGAGTCGATGTGCGCCTGCATGGAGATGAGACGGTGCGCCAGTTGCTCGCCCGACATCTCGATAGTGAAGATAGCCACCGGTAAATTGGCCCGGAGGGCCACCGAATGAGCGATGTTGAGCGCGAGTGCCGTTTTCCCCATCGCTGGGCGTCCGGCCAGCACGATGAGGTCTGATCGCTGAAATCCGCCGGTGATCCGGTCCAGATCGATGAATCCGGTGGTAACTCCGGTGATCTCACTGTCATGTGAGTGGATGTGGTCGATCTTTTCGTAGACCCCGGTGAGGATCTTGGCCAGGGGTTCGAAGTCTCGTGTGACTCTGAGCCGGGAGATATCGAAGAGCACTCGCTCCGCGTCTTCGAGGGCAGCCGATGCCTCGTAGCGTTCGTCATAGCCGATGGCCACGATCCGATTGCCGGCATCGATGAGACGGCGCAAGCACTGCCAGTCGCTCGACGATGCGCGCGTAGTATTCGACATTGATCGACGTGGGCACGAAGCTCGCCAGAGACGCGAAATAGCCCACTCCACCGGTCTCGTCGAGCTTGTTCTCACCACGCAGATGGTCGGTGAGGGTGACGACATCGGTGGGGCGATCGCGCTCGTAGAGCGCGACCATGCCACGGTAAATTTCCCCGTTTACGGGCAGGAAGAAATCATCCGGCCGAAGAAACGACGCGATGCGTTCGATGGCCCGATTGTCGATCAGCAGGCTACCAAGCACTGCCTGTTCGGCTTCGATGCTCTGGGGAAGAGCGCCATCGAGGGGACGATATGTGGGTTGGTTCATCTGTCCTCCACGGAGGTGGGGACAAGGGGATTCAGTCTATCGTGGCTATTCGGCAGTCTCCGCGGCGGGCACGAGCTCGACATTGATATTGGCTTCCACACCCTGATCCAATTTCACTGGAACGGAATGGACACCAATCGAGCGTAGCGGCTCCCGCAACTCGATCTTGTGGCGATCAACAGTGGTATTGGCTTGTTCGGCTAGCGCGTCGGCGATGTCTTTATTCGTGACCGAGCCATAGAGGCGTCCCTGTTCGCCGACCTTGACCTCGATACGCAGATTGATCTGGCGCATCTGCTCAGCCAGCGCACTGGAACGGGCCAGCGCCTTGGCCGACTGCCCCGCCTGCGCGTTAACCAGCGCTTCCCGTGCCTTGAGGTGGCTGCGCGATGCCTCCACGGCCAGGCCGCGAGGCAGCAGAAAATTACGGAAGTACCCGGGCGCAACCTGCTTGACTTCGCCCGCTTCGCCCAGATTCGGCACATCCTGCCGCAGGATAACTTTGAGAGCCATATTTCGTCCTTCGCGTGTGACAGTGTATCGTACTCGACCACCGCGCGCCACTCCGGGAACCGGCGGTCGCGCGGTCAGACGCAATGAAGTATGCGCCCCGCTATGCTACGTCTTTATTCAGGGACTCTAGAAACGCCTGATTATTGGGCTGCTTGCGCAGCCGGTTCAGCAAGAGTTCGGTGCCTTCGACGGCCCCCACCGCGCCGAGCATGCGGCGCATGGTCCAGACCTTCAGCAAGACCCGGGGGTCGAGCAACAATTCCTCACGTCTGGTTGACGATCGATGAATATCGATGGCGGGGAAAATTCGGCGTTCCTGCAACTTTCGATCGAGCGTCAACTCCTGATTGCCGGTCCCTTTGAACTCCTCGTAGATGACATCGTCCATACGGCTGCCGGTATCGACCAGACAGGTAGCCATGATGGTGAGACTGCCGCCATGCTCGATATTGCGTGCCGCGCCGAAGAATTTCTTCGGCGGATAGAGGGCTACTGGATCCATTCCGCCGGAGAGCGTCCGTCCGCTGGGGGCGACGGCCAGGTTGTAGGCGCGAGCGAGTCGGGTAATACTGTCGAGCAGAATCACCACGTCGCGCCCGCCCTCGACCAGGCGCTTGGCGCGTTCCAGCGCCATCTCGGCAACGTGCACGTGGTTCTCAATCGGTTCGTCGAACGTCGAGCTCAGCACCTCACCGTTGACGCTTCGTTCCATGTCGGTTACTTCTTCCGGCCGTTCCCCAACCAGCAGCACCATCAGGTGAACGTCAGGATGGTTGGCCGAAATCCCATTGGCGATGTGCTGGAGAAGTATGGTTTTTCCGGCTTTGGGAGGCGCCACGATGAGTCCACGTTGTCCCTTGCCGACCGGCGCCACCAGGTCAATCAACCTGCCGGAAAGACTCTCGGAATCGGTCTCCAGACGAAACATCTCGTCCGGATAGATGGGAGTGAGTTCATCAAAGTGTGGTCGCGACCGCGCGGCTTCCGGGTCCACCCCATTGATCGCCTCCACGCGCAACAGGCCGAAGTACTTCTCGCTGTCCTTCGGCGGTCGGACATGACCGGAGATGACGTCCCCGGTGCGCAGCCCGAAGCGGCGGACCTGTGAGATGGAAACGTAGATGTCGTTCGGCCCGGGGAGAAAGCGCTGCTGGCGCAGGAAGCCGTAGCCATCGTCCACCACATCGAGCACGCCAGACCCGAAAATGTTGCCTTGCTGCTCAGCCTGCGCCTGCAGCAGCCGGAAAATCAACTCTTGCTTCTTCAGGTTCGTCAGTCCCTGCAATTTCATCTCGGCGGCGTACGAGCGCAGGTCCACGAGATTTCGCGATTCCAGGTCGGCGAGGCTCAAGCCAGGAGTGGGTTCGGTCATCATGCAGCTCTAGTCGGGCACATAGGCCGCGCCCATCGGAAGGTGCGCCTTCAGCCCGATATTGTGATTGGTGGAGATCCGGCGCACGGTACCGGATATGGAACGCATCATGATGCTGTGCGTCTCGGCCCGCGTGCCCCGATACCTCACGCCGCCCAAGAATTCGCCGTCGGTGATTCCGGTGGCGGCGAAGAACACGTCGTCGCTTTTTACCAGATCGTCGAGTCGCATCACCTGGTCGAGATAGGGATTGCCCGCCTCTTCCGCTCGACGCCGCTCATCGTCTGACCGCGGCCAGAGTTTGCATTGCATATCGCCGCCGAGGCACTTGAGACCGCAGGCGGCCAGTACGGCTTCCGGAGTGCCTCCGATTCCCATCAGCACGTCGACTCCGGTGTCCTCCGGCATCGCCGCCATGATGGCACCGGCGACATCGCCGTCGGTGATCAGCTTGATGCGGGCGCCGGTCTCTCGGATGGTGGCAATCAGCTCGGCGTGTCGCGGCCGGTCCAGAACGACAACGGTCAAGTCAGCCACGTTTCGGCTCATGAATCGCGCGATTCGTAACAGATTATCGGCGATGGGAGCATTGATGTCGATCGCTCCCTTTGCTTCCGGACCAACGGCAATTTTTTGCATGTACACGATGTTGGGATCGTAGTACATCGAGCCGCGTTCAGCCAGGGCCACCACCGTGATGGCGTTGGGCAAACCTCGGGCCGTCAATTTAGTGCCGTCGATCGGATCAACGGCAACGTCGACTTTGGGCACCCGACCGGTACCCACGCGTTCGCCGATGTACAGCATCGGAGCCTCATCTTTTTCGCCCTCGCCGATGACAACGACCCCGTCCATGTCAACGAATTTGAGCGCGGTGCGCATGGCATCCACCGCCGCCTGATCGGCGGCCTCTAAATTGCCACGACCCATCCAGCGAGCGGCATGCAGTGCCGCCGCCTCCGTGACCCGCACGAGTTCGAGAGCGAGATTGCGCTCCAGCGACTGATCGGCCGCCATGGTAAACGTTCGTTCTCCTATTGGGGAAGGTAGTGCACGCGAAGGGTGAGGTAGTGATAACAGAACGCGCGGTGCCACCTGGCGGCGGCAGTCGAAAGGTAGTCCAGTGGCTCGAGCCGATACAGTTCGAGGTGGGATCCGGAAAGCGCGGAGATGCGCATCACAGCGAGTATAAGCAGGCGTTATACATCTGTCAATGTTCACCCAGATTCAGCGGCTGCCGGTGGGTCCGAAGGCGCTCGGCAGCGATAATGCAGGCCACGGAATGCACGGCATAATCCAGGTCGTCATCACGGTTGACCACGATGTAGTCATACTGGCTGCGCTGCGCGAGTTCGAATTCCGCGTCGCGAATACGCCGGTCGAGTTGGGTGCCGAACTCCGTGCGCCGGCTGGTCAATCGGTGAACGAGCTCGGTCAGCGATGGCGGCGCCAGGAAGATGAATGTGGCCTGTGGAAAACGACGCCGCACCGCAATCGCGCCCTGGACATCGATCTTCAGCAACACGTCCTTCCCCGCCGCGAACGCCTCCCGTAACGGCTGCAAGGGCGCTCCATACCAGTTTCCGTGCACCTCCGCCGGCGCCAGTAACTCGCCCTTGTCGAGCAGAGCGTCGTACTCCCGGCGATCCAGAAAGTAGTAACTCCGACCATGCGCCTCTCCGGATCGAGCCGGCCGAGTGGTGGCCGTCACCGCGTAGTGTAAATCCGGAAGCTCGCGACGCAGTGCCTGGATAACCGAATCTTTGCCGGCGCCCGATGGCCCGCTGAACACGATCAACAACGGATGACGGGTCCGATCCTCGATTGGTACTCCCGCATCGCCATGGAGAGCAACCGCATCCGAGGAAGGAACATCAATGGCTTCGTCAGTGTGCGGCATCTCGAAACTTGCCCTCCTCGACCTACGATCGATGAGCCAATTCCAGCAATTCTCTGGCATTCTTGCGGGCAGTCTCGCTCTCACTGCCGGACATCATGGCCGCAATCTCGCTGACTCTCTCCGCACCTTCCAGTACCTGCACAATCATTGTTGTGCGTTCACCGGTGACGGTTTTTCGTACCGTCAGATGATGATCAGCCAACGCCGCCACTGGTGGCAGATGCGTGATCGAGAGCACCTGGTGGCCATGTGCCAGGTCGCGGAGTCGCTCGCCGACGCTGCGCCCATGCCGGGCTCCGACGCCCACATCGACCTCATCGAATACGAGGGTCGGCACTGGATCGGCCGTGGCCAGCACGCTCTTCAGGGCGAGCAGGAATCGCGACGTTTCTCCACCTGACGCAACTCTGTCGATCGGGCGCAATGGCTCGCCCGGGTTGAAGGAGACGAGAAACGTTATCGCGTCGACGCCCGCGCCGGTGGCCACATACCGGCCGTCGAGCGCAGGCACGTTGAGGCCCTCGGCGGATTCCGTTTGGGTCAACCGCGCCTCGAAACCGGTTCCGTTCAGGCCCAGGCCCGTGAGCGCCGCTCTCATCGCTCGCGCCAGCTCTTGGGCCGCCTTCCCGCGTGCGATTGAGAGCTGTCCGATCAGGTCACCCGCTTCTCGCTCTGCCTGTTCCGCGCCGGATTGAAGCTCGGTGATGCGGTCGTCAAGATTCTCGGCGTCAAAGAGCGATGCCCGCGCCTGTTCGCCGAATGCGATAACGTCCTCCAGCGTAGCGCCATACTTGCGACGAAGCCGGGTCAGAAGATCGAGACGTTCCTCGATCGCGCGCAGCCGGTCGGGATCGTTCTCCACCTGATCTCGATACCGTCGCAACTCCTCACCCACGTCCTCCAGCTCATAGCGAGCCGCCTCCAATCGAGCGTTGAGGTCGCTCCGATCGGTGTCGATGCTGCCCAGCTCGCGGGTCGCGGCCAGGGCATCACGCAACGCTTCGATGGCCCCGCCGTTCTCGCCGGCCAGACATTCATGCGCCGAATCGGCAAGATACGCTAGCCTTTCGGCGTTGGCAAGACGGGCGCGGTCGGCTTCCAGGTCTCGCTCCTCATCCGCGGTCAACTTCGCGCTCTCGATTTCTTCTACCTGGAACCGCAATAAGTCCAGGCGTTGCTCGGTCTCCCGCCGGCCGGTGACGAGAGCTTGCAGTTCCCTGGCTATTCCCGTCCACTCCGACATCGCCGCCGACACGCGGTTTCGCAGGTCGGTGAGCTCGCCAAACCGGTCCAGGACGTCGAGTTGCCGGTCTCGTCGCAAGATCGACAGGTGTTCCGACTGGCCATGGATATCGACCAGCAGGGCGCCGATTGATTGCAGGGAGGCGATCGGGAGAGCGTGTCCATTGATCCGAGCGACACTCCGGCCCGTAGTGGAGATTTCGCGACGCAGGATGAGTTGTTCATCGGGCTCGATCCCGTACTCGGCCAGTAAGGATAGCGGTCCGGACTCGTCATCGAGAGGAAAGTCGAATATCGCTTCGACGGTAGCGACCCGCGCTCCAGATCGCACCATATCGACCGGCGTGCGGGCGCCGAGCGCAGCCTGCAAGGCATCGATCAGGATCGATTTGCCGGCTCCAGTCTCTCCCGTCAACACCGTCAGACCAGGATCGAACGGAACGACGAGTCGTTCGATGATGGCGAAGTTTTCGATGGCAAGTTGGAGCAGCATAGTCGTGTCAGGTAAGCCGGTCGTGGATGGCCGCGTAGAAGTACTGACGTGGCCCAAGACGGGCAAAGCGGGCCAGTTGTCCGCTCCTGCGCACGTCGACGGTGTCGAGCGCGGTCATGGCATGTTCCTCACCACCGTCCACGCTCATCACTGCCGGTCGATCGGTTCCCAGAGTCAGACGCAATTCGGTGTCCGCCGGGACCACAATCGAGCGTCCGATGTGCAGGTGGGGCGCTACCGGCGTGATCATGAAGTCGCGCGATTCGGGATAGAGAATGGGCCCACCGGCAGCCAGTGAATACGCCGTCGAACCGGTGGCAGTTGCCACCAGGACAGCATCCGCGGTGTAGGTAAGCAAGACTTCGCCGTCGAGCATCGTCGTCACGTGAATCGCGCGAGGCGCCACGCCGCGGGCAACCACCACTTCATTCAGGCAGAGATAGGTGTGACGGCGACCGTCAATGCAGGCGTCCACTTCAAGCATGGTGCGCTCCTCGACCCAATACGCACTTTCGGCAAGATCGTCGACGCGACCGTGTAAATCGTCCGGGGTCATCTCAGCGAGAAATCCCACTCGCCCCAAATTGATTCCGAGCAACGGCACTTCAAACGGGCTCGCCAGACGGGCGGCATGAATGATGGTGCCGTCGCCGCCCAATGCAACCACCAACTCGGTTTCGCCGCAAAGCGACGTCGCCATCTCCGGATCCCAGGCATTGCCGACTTTGGTCTGCACGTCTCGCTCGGCGAGCGCACAGGCCAGCCATTCGGCTTCTACGATGGCTTGTTTACGTCGAGGATGGAAGAGTATGGCGGCTTTGCGCAGCAAGATTCACCAGCGTCAGCACGTTCGTCATTCCCTCCAGCCGGGAACGACTCTGTCATCAAAGTGTACCGTGCGGATCAGCGGCCCTGAATGACCCGATCCAGCGTTTCCTCGATCGGGATGCCGGTCGAACCGGGATCGTTCGACAAATGGAGTAAAAACTCGACATTGCCCGCCGGACCGGTAATCGGTGAGCGCGTCAGACCCCGAGTGACCCAACCATCATCAGCGGCGAACCGGATCGTGTCATTGATTACCCGTCGCCAGACGAGCGGATCGCGTACCACGCCCTTGCGCCCCACGCTCTCGCGACCGGCTTCAAATTGGGGCTTGATCAGCACGATGCAATCAGCATTTGGACGCACGAGACCGGTCACCACGGGAAACACGTGCCGCAGTGAGATGAATGAGACATCAGCCACAGCGAGATCGATCGGTTCGGGAAGGCCCTCGAGCTCGCGGATGTTCGTTCTCTCCATGACAACCACGCGTGGGTCCGTCCGTAATGACCAGGCGAGTTGACCATAGCCGACGTCGACAGCGAACACGCGTCGGGCGCCGGCCTGTAGCAGCGCGTCGGTGAACCCCCCGGTCGATGCGCCCACATCAAGAGCAACAACCCCAGCCACGGAAACGTCGAAACAGTCCAGCGCGTGGCGTAGTTTGATTCCTCCACGGCTGACAAAAGGAGGCGGTGGATTCACCAGCGCAAGCTCAGAATTCGGTTCGACCATCATGGCCGGGCGTTTCGCAATGATGCCGTCGGCGCGAACGTTTCCGCTGGTAATCAATTCCTGGGCGCGCGCGCGTGACTCAGCTAACCCGCGCTCAACCAGGGCTGTGTCGAGCCGTTGACGTCCTTCGGGACGACTGGTCACGTCAGAACGAAATCGATCGTTTCGACCACAGGCGACGTGTGAAACATCGCCTGCGCCCGCTCGGCGAATGCCTCGGCAGGACCGGTTACGAGCAACCGGTGGAACGGGACCGCGTTCGCCTGCATATCTAGACGAAAGAGCGTGTCGGCCACCGTTTGCACGGTCGTGTCGGTGGAGTCCAGGAGCACGATTCCCTCTCCGGTGCCGGTGGCGAAGAGGTCGCGCACCAGGGGAAAGTGAGTGCACCCAAGAATCAAAGTATCGATCTGGTGAGTCTTGAGCTCGGCCAATGTTGGGGTCAGCAAGCTGGCCACGCGACTTCTGGTCAGCGTTAAGCGTTCGATCAGCGGCACCAGCCACGACGCCGATCGTTCCACCACGATCGCCTCCGGCTTCTCGGCCAGGATCGCGTTGCGGTAGGCGCCACTGGCCACGGTCCCGTCGGTAGCGATGACGCCGATTCGTCCATTACGGGTGGCACGAACGGCGGCGTGTGTCGCCGGATTGATAACGCCCAGCACCGGGAAAGCGTATCGATTGACCAGCAGAGGATATGCCGCCGCGGTGGCCGTGTTGCAGGCCACGACGAGCATCTTTATGTCGAGATTGGCAAGGAGATCAGCGATCTGCAGGGCGAATTGCCGCACCTGGCCTTGCGGTTGCGGTCCATAAGGGCACCGGGCCAGATCGCCCAGGTAGATGGTCGATTCTCCGGGCAGAGCATCGCGGAGTGCTTGCAGTATGGTCAGCCCGCCGACACCGGAGTCGAAGATACCGATGGGCCGATTATCCGACATGTTCTTCCACCGAAGGAGTGGCGCGGCTCGGCGCGGGCTGGTAACGACGAAGCAGATCGCGAAGTCGAATCATGAGTAGCTCCGTAGCCATGTTGAGAGTATCGATGCCCGGGCGTACCCGCGAGTCGGCATCAAAGTACCAATCAATACCAATTTCCTTTACCCGATAGCCATATTTTTGTGCCAGGTACAGCAATTCAACATCAAAGCCCCAGCCGGTGACGAACTGTTGGCCAAAGAGGTGATCTGCCGCTGTCCGCCGAAACGCCTTGAAGCCGCACTGCGTGTCCTTGATGCCTTTCACCGCGAGCCACTGCACCAGGTGATTGAAGACACGGCCCATGAGATGCCGCTGCCAGGGTTCGCCGTATCGGGTTGCCCCGGCGGCCTCACGGGAGCCAACCACGATGTCGCAGGTTTCGATCACGCCCAGGAACTGGGCCAGCGTCTCCGGCGGCATGGACAGATCGGCATCACAGAGAAACACTACCTCTCCCCAACTACGAATGGCGCCGGCACGCACTGCCAGCCCCTTTCCACGACCGGTAAGCGTGAGCAATTGCAAGCCCGGTATGGTCCCGGCCATTTCGCGCACGAGCGCCTCGGTACCGTCGGTACTGGCATTGCTCACCACAATGATCTCCCAGGAATACGGCTGCTCACGGAGATAGTGGTGAAGCCGGGCAAGCGTTTCGGGGAGACGGCGCACCTCGTTGTGTGCAGGAATCACGATTGAGAGGCGTGGCGCTCGGCGCCCGTTCGTCACACTGCTGATGGCGTCCTCACGCGGCTTCGAATCGCCAATTATAACGAAGCCTGACCGTATAATCACCTGGAACAACGAGGAAGGATCGAGGTGGATCAACTCTGGGCGCCATGGCGCATGCCGTATCTCACCGAACACGAACCTCAACCGGGATGTATCTTCTGTACCAAGGCCGGGGAACAGGAAGATGAGGCAAATTTCATCGTATATCGGGCTCCTTCCTGCTTCGTCATGCTCAATCTCTATCCGTACAACTCCGGGCACCTCATGGTCATTCCGTACCTTCACGCCGGCGACCTTCAACAACTCCCGCCCGAGGTAGGCGCTGACATCTTCGCCGCAACCCAGTTGGCAACGGCGGCTCTGCAGCAGACCATGCATCCCGACGGCTTCAACTTTGGTGTCAACCAGGGTGACGTGTCCGGCGCCGGAGTAGCCGATCATATCCATCTGCATATTGTTCCGCGCTGGAAAGGCGATACGAATTTTATGCCGGTGCTGGGACAAACCAAAGTGATGCCCGAGCTACTGGCAGACACGGCGGCGAAGCTCCGGCCCCTCTTTCGACAAGACGAGCGCGTTCCGTGACCTGGAAGCGAACGGGAGCAGCCGCGCTCATGGCCTGGCTGCTGGTGCTCGCCTTTCTGTTACGACCCGGCGAGCACGCATTGCCCCGGATTAGTCACGCCCGGCCCCTTGAGTACCCAGCTCGCGACCTTCCTACCCTTTCCGTCAAAGGAGTGAATCGATGAACGACGATCAATTTGGATTCCTACAAGGTCTGGTTGAAACCACCGGTCCATCCGGATATGAGACTGAAGTGCAGGCGCTGTGGCGCGATCGAGTACGGGAAACCGCGACCGAGATCGAAACCGACGTACTGGGCAATTGCATCGCCGTCCTCAATCCGGAAGGACGGCCGCGCGTCATGATCGACGCGCATATCGACGAGATCGGTTTCCAGGTGAAATACATCGACGAAAACGGCTTTCTCTACTTCAACCCGGTCGGAGGTTTCGATCCTTCGACGCTGGCAGGGAACCGGGTCCGGATTGTCGGACGGAAGGGACCGGTGCTGGGTGTGATCGGACGCAAGCCGGTACATCTCATGGACGCCGACGACCGAAAAAAGGCTCCTGAGATCAAGGCGCTGTGGATCGATATTGGCGCCGCTAACCGCGCTGAGGCCGAGGAATTGATCGCCATCGGAGACGCCGGCGGACGCGCCCATGGCCTGACTCGCCTGCATGGGAGCATTGTTACCGCCAATTCTCTTGACGACCGGGTGGGCTGTTACGTCATGGCCGAGACGTTCCGGGCGCTCGGCGCTCAACCGCCGGCGGCGGCCGTAATCGCAGCCTCAAGCGTGCAGGAGGAGATCGGCTTGCGCGGCGCGCGGGTGAGTGCTTACGCCGCTGCCGCCGACATCGGAATCGCACTCGAGGTAACCTGGACATCCGACCATCCGCAAGCTCCGAAGACCGAACTGGGGGACAGCAAAGTGGGCGGTGGACCAGTGATTATTCGCGGTGCGAATACCAGCCCGCGTGTGGTCGAGCGTCTGGTCGCGGCGGCCGAATCGGAGGGACTGCCCTACCAGGTGGATGCCTATGCCGGTGGATCTCCTACTGACGGCAACGTCATGCAGCTTTCGCGGAGTGGAATGGCGATAGGAATCTTGAGCGTGCCCACGCGATACCTGCATACCTCGTCCGAGCTGGCATCACTGGACGACATCGACGCCACCGTGGCGATTCTCACTCGATTCGTCCACGACCTCACGGGTGACGTAAACCTCATTCCATAGGGCCACAGGACGCAACGATCCCGGGCACATTCCCCTGGTCTGGCTCGCGCCTACGCGCTCCCGTACATCAGTTGCCGGATCGCCTGTAAGTCTTGTTTGACCCGTCCCTTGGTCTTCGACTCGGCGATTTTCTCGCAGCTGTAGATAACGGTACTGTGATTCCGACCGCCGAGTTGGTTTCCCACTTCGACCAGCGACAGCTTGGCCTCTTCTCGGAGCAAATACATCGCAATTTGGCGAGCGTAAGCAATGCGCCGCTCGCGCTGGGGACTGGCGAGTTCCGATGTCTTGACGCGGTAGTAGGCGGCCACGGCCTGCAAAACATCCGCCGGTCGCGCACTGCCGCCATCCGCAGCGGCGCCAAGTACGGTTCGCGCGATTTCCATGCCCGGCTCGGTTCCCAGCATGTCCGCCAGGGCAAATAGCCGGTTCAGCGCACCTTCAAGCTCGCGCACATTGCTCGAGGCGCGTATGGCGACCGTATTGAGTACCGGATCGGGAACTCGCCGACCGCGAAGGGCTGCTTTGGAGCGTGCAATGGCAATCCGGGTTTCCAGATCGGGAGGTTGCATGTCGACGGTCAGGCCCCAGGAGAAACGTGATCGAAGACGGTCTTCGAGCGTGCGCAACTCACCCGGCGGACGATCGCTGGTGAGCACGACCTGTTTCCCGGATTGGTGCAAGGCGTTGAATGTATGGAAGAACTCCTCTTGCGTCGCTTCCTTGCCGGCGATGAACTGGATATCGTCAAGGAGGAAGAAATCGACCGCCCGGTACCGCTCTCGAAAGGCTCGAGTTGAGCCATCCCGAATCGCCGAGATCAATTCGTTGGTGAACGCTTCGGATGTCGTGTACAGGACGTTGCGATTGCCCAGATCCAGGGCGCGCTGACCGATAGCTTGCAAGAGGTGGGTCTTGCCCACCCCGACGCCGCCATAGATGACGAGCGGGTTATACGCCTGGCCGGGCTGATCCACACAGGCCAACGCGCTCGCCTGGGCCAGCCGGTTGCCCGAGCCGACGATAAATTCGGCGAAGGTGTAATGCGGATTGAAGTGCGCCCTTGCCGGGGTTACCGGTTCCACCGGCATTGCTCCATCTGGTGGTTCGACGACGTAGGTTGGAACGAGATTGGGGTATCCGCCGACAGCGAGTGCGCTCCGGATCACCGGGAGCATTCTCCCTTCGAGCCAGTCGCGAGTGTAATCGTCAGGCACCGCCAGCACCAGCTCACTATCGTGCAGCTCTACCGGCTCGACCTGGCCAAACCACATCTGATAGGTGTCCTTGCCCAGGCTCGCTTGCAACTCCTCGCTCACCGTACGCCACACTTCGATTACATCGGAACGACCGCCGGTGAGGTCAGCCGTCGACGACTGCAATGCGGTGTGGACGAAGTTGGCGCAGATTCGGGCCCGCTCGTCCTTCAACTCGGTCACACGGCACCAGGCGCTGCCCAATGATGGGTCGCGCAGCGCGCGGCAGTTCCGGCACAGGCGTTCCGGTTCGCCGTTGCCCATGGCTTTGATCGCACCCTGCGCGAGCTCCAGGGTAGCGTCATAGCAGGTAGTACAAATCGACTTCTCGCCAAAAACTCGTAGCTCCCACGGCACCTGCGGACGCTGGCAGCGATCGCAGGTCAGGGTGGTAATCTCACCGCGCGCGAATCCTGGAACGGAATGTGGCCGCGGAGGCCAACCGGAAGCAGAAAAATCCACGGACTCAGACACGCGACCCCCGACCTCCATTGAGTTCCCCTGGCACTAGCGTACCGTAGCAAACCAGGTAGGGAATTGACGATAACAAGAGAGCGTTGGAACGCACGTTCAAGCCGGATCGGCCTTTGGCGTTCGCTCGAAGGATGTAGGAGTGAGGAGTCGGAACAATGTGGAAAAAGCGGAGTATTTTGTGCACGTAACGTGGACGGAAATTAAGTGGATTAGCTGCCGGAAATGCGCTCGGCGTGATGCTCGCAGGCGGGCCACGGCGGCACTTCAATTCCGGCGGCGCGAAGCAGCTCACCACAGAGGCAGAGAGGCAATCCGATGACCGTCTCCAAACAGCCTTGAACCGACTCCACGAAATCGCCGCCCAGCCCCTGTACGGCGTATGCTCCTGCTTTATCCATGGGTTCACCGCTGGCGATATACGTCTCCAGTTCACCATCAGTGCTCGCCCTCATGCGCACGGTCGCAGCAACCACACCGTCGCCTGGCACCGCCCCACGGACGGCGACACCGGTCACTACCGTATGGCTGCGTCCGCGAAGGAGCCTCAGCATGCGAAGCGCATCGCAAACGTCGACCGGTTTCCCCAGAATTAGATCGTCAATGCTGACCACGGTGTCGGCCGCCAGGATGACGTCGTTCGGAAATGTGCCCTGCATACTCTCTGCCTTCTCTATCGCCAGCGCCCGAGCGTACGACGCGGCGCCCTCACCCGGTCCGGGCCGCCGCTCCTCAATTCCGCTGGGAACAACCTCAAACGGCACTCCCAATCTGGCCAGAAGTTGGCGCCGGCGGGGGGAAGTGGACGCAAGAACGAGGCTCACAATCCCAGTATCGCAAGGCTCTCGACGTGGTAGGTCTGAGGATAAAAGTCGAAGACTTCCAGTGACCGGATCGCATAGCCGCCTACCGCCAGAGCCGACAGATCGCGGGCGAGCGAAGCAGGCGCACACGACAGGTAGAACACCAAAGGCACGGCTCGAGCGGTAATTGCCTCGACCACGGCGTCGCCCAGCCCGGAACGCGGCGGGTCGACCACGATGAGATCCAACGTGGGAAGGTTGGCGACGGCGCGCTCCGCATGCTGGCTCACGGAGCGCATATTCTTCACCCCCAGAGCGGTCGCAGTGATGCGGGCGGCATCGACTGCGGCAGCGTCGAGTTCGACGAGGCTCATTTCCTCGACTTGATCGGCCAGTGCGAAGGCAAACGTTCCGACGCCGCCATACACATCGGCGGCCTGACGCACCTGGTGACCGCCAAGCGCTGCTCGCATGCGAGCGATGACCGCCGGTAGCAGCCGCAGATTCGTCTGGAAGAACGAACCGGCGGGCAGGTGGAGCGACCGTCCGTCCACCTCGATAGCACCAACGAGCTCTCCGCACAGGGGCAGCGCGTGGCCGGCACGATGGCGAAACGCCACCGCGCTCACCTCCGGAATAGCGATCAGGTCGGAAGCTACCTGCGGAAGCTCCGGATGTGATTCGAGCGTGAGCCCCATGATGCCTTGCAGCAGCACCTGAATCGACGGGTCCAATTCGGTGCCGATGACCGTGCAGTCGAGCCAGACCTTGCCATGGTAGTTGGGCAGCTGGCCGTCGCGAAGGAGATCATTCAACTGATCGGCGAGACGACCGATGAGTGGATGCGCGATGAGACAGTCACGAATCTCGACGATGCCCCGCCTGCCTCGGGGTCGAAACCCGGCCTCCCAACCGATCGCGATCGCCGCCGTCCGGCGGTAGCGCCAGGGGTCAACCATGCCGTGCACGGCATCGACCTGACGATCGAGACCGGCGCGTTGCAGTTCGCGGTTGACCAGATCGCGTTTAGCCGCCAGTTGTGCCTCGTAGGTAAGGTGCTGCCACTGACACCCGCCACAATCGTCGAGGTAGTACCGGCACGGCGGCGACTGCCGCAGCGGGGAACCAGCGAGTATCTCGACGGCAACCCCGCGCCAGGGCCGGTGACGCCGGTCGATCAGGACACGTACCGTTTCGCCCGGGATTCCACGATCGATCGATATCTGGCGCCCGTCGAGATCCGCGGAGACCGCCCCGCGGGCAACCCAGTCGTCCAAATGAACTTCCGCCTCGAGCAGGGGCTTTGTCGCCCGATGACTCTTCGCCATGTCACTCCTTCGCGTTCCCTCCTACCATACGCGGAGTGTTCCCAGGCATCACGTTACCGGGTGATTTACTTCCATACCGCCAGTATCTGTCCGGTTGGCGACAGCTTGTCCACGCGCTCGCCCTGATACTCCACCACGTAGAGCTCTCCCGCCGGGTCCAGTGCCAGGCCGGAGGGGTCGCTCAAATGGAGGGTGGAACTGGTCCCAAAGTCGCTCAACACCCGACCGGTACGGTCAAATTTGAAGAGCTGGCCGCCCTGTTCGGTCACGTAGACGTTCCCCTGCTGGTCTACCGCGATCGCTTCCGGCGCCTGCAGCGACACCGATCCATTGGCACCGTCTCCCCAGGCCGCAACGACGGTACCGTCCGGGGTGAATTCTCGGACCCGGTCGCCGCCGAAATCGGCCACATAGAGGTCGCCGTTCGGTCCGAGAGTGACGCCGTAGGGGTCCAGGATGTCACCCTTTCCAATCTCCCCGATGAGCGCCCCGCCGGGCGAGAAGTGTAGCACCGTTTTGGACGTGTGGTCGGACACATAGACATCTCCGGAGGGGGCGACCGCCAGGAGGGTCGGAAAGGATCCGGACTCAGCAATATCGGTGTTCCATTGCGCCAACGGTTGACCGGTGGGACTCAACTTGTCCACAACGTGGTTGGCCGCATCGGAGACGTACACGTTACCCTGCGCATCGAGAGCGATCCCGTACAGCTGCTGGAACACGGTGGGATTCTGCCCGGCGTCGGTCCAATTGGTAAGGACGGCCCCGGTTGGCGACAACGTGGTGATTCGCTCGAGTCCCTGGACGGCCACCAACGCGTTTCCAGCCACATCGATCGCGACATCCGACGGGCCAACGAAGAGCGCGGGAATGGACGTTGGGGTCGGAGTCGGAGTTGCCGGTCGGCACACCCGCACCTTCTTGCGGTGTCCGTGAACTTTCTTTGTCACCGTCTTGCAGCGAGCCGCCGCCTGGGAGGCAAACGAATCAGAAGCGACCGACCAGTGGCGATCGGAAGGCCACATCGCAGACGCCAGTGCGACCAGGCAGATGAGCGTGAGACCGACAGTTTTTCTGACCACTGACCATTCTCCTTTTCGCGCCTACCCGAGTTGGCTGCCCCAGCGCACCGGCCTCATCGGTGACTGTGCAGCGAACGCACCGGTTTGTCGCAGGCTTACACCGTAAGGTATGAACCCATCATCGCATACTCTTGGTGTAATGACAAGCCGGAAGAAGCCCGCCGGACGCGAGAATCGCGCTGGAAGCCTTCAGTCACAGGCAGAACGAATGCCGCTGTCGAGGTCGCGAATCGTGGAAGAGGCGCTGCGATTCGTCGACGAGAATGGCGTCGCCGCGCTCAGCATGCGCAAGTTGGGAAATCGGCTGGGCGTCGAGGCGATGAGCCTGTATGAGTACGTAGCCAGCAAGAACGATCTTCTCGATGCCATTGCCGATCGGGTCGCGAGTGAACTCTCGCTGGTCAGCGCCCCGAACCAGGACTGGCAGGCACGTATACGCAATGCGGTCGCGGCCTGGGTCCGCATTGAGGAGGCCCATCCCGGTGGCTTTCCGCTGCTGTACCGTAACCGAGAAGGAACTGACAAGGAACGAGCTGTTACCGAGGAACTGATGGGGGCACTGACCGATGCAGGGTTCAGCGCCACCGACGTGGCCCTGCTGTATCAGACCTTGATCTGCTTCCTCGACGCTGCGCTTCTGCATTGGCCGCGTTCCATCTGGAATGTCCGCGATCCCTGGGAATATGCCGCCAGAGAGATCGACCCAGCGCGATTCCCGCGGTTGGCGGCAACCGCGCCGCACGCTGCTGAGCTCGACTGGGACCAGGTGTTCTCGACCGGCCTGGAGCTATTCTTGCTCGGGCTCCAGGATCAACTGACGGCACACCGCGCCACCACGTCCCCCAGCGACTGATAGTTCACCGCGACCCAACAATCGTTGTTTCCTCCGTTGTCGATGGGCGCCAGATCCTCACCGGGTGGACTGCCTGCCGGAACTCGGGATCCAGCGGACCCGGAGCAACCAGGACGGTGGCACCCAGGTTGACCGGTCGGAACACCGCTTCATGCTGTTCGCGAACGCTGGCGGTGCCGGCCAGAAGGACCGAGTCACCCGGTATGACCACCCGCAGTAACCCGGCGCTGTCGCGCGGATTCGAATAGAGCGCGTCGGGCCCCAGTGCGGTGATGGCGGCATCTCCGAGCGTGACCAGAGCACCGGTGCGCAGTGCGTACGCTGGAATGTGCCTTTGCCGCAGCATTGCTCGCCAGCGGGCGTAACTGGTTGAAGGATATTCGACACCGACATCGATGACCTCGCCCAGTTCGTAGTGCTGAAGAATGGAACCGAGCCCCAGGACGTTGTTCCCGCGTGGATCGGTCACGATGACCACATCGATCCGGCGTCGATCGGACGGTAAGAGCGCGCCTAACCTCTCCAACAAGGCAAACGGGTGGGACGACGCGTCGATAAGAGCACTCTGGGAACCGCTCTGGAGCAACATCGAGTTGCCGGAACCCAGCCAGGTCAAGCTATCGGGGGGTGTGTTGGACCCGACCAATGAAAAGGTAAGCAAGCCGGCGCCAAGTACGCCGGCAAAGCCGAACTCCCGACTCCGGCCGCCTCGTTGAGAGAGTGATGACCAGCGCAGGTAGCGCAGCACGACGTACGCCACTGCCCCGAGAGCGGCGTAATAGGCCAGGGTAACGCCGAGCGAGATCGCAGTCGCGGGCAGATCCAGCGGCCAGGTCGCCAGCGCCCGGGCTCCAACCACGATCGCATGGAGCAGAGCGTAGCTCAGGGCCGCCAGCGGAGATGCCAGCACCGGGACGCCGGCCAGAAGTCCGACGAGGAAGCCCAGCACGATGAGCAGCGGCAATAAGGGCAGGACCAGGAGATTGGCCAGGGGACCACTGAGAGAGAGGAGATGGAATCCGATAACGACGATCGGAACGGTGCCGACCTGGGCCGCGACCGTCACTCCCAGAGCTTCGCGCCAGGGAGACGGTACCGGATTCACCACCCGCATGACGACCGGAGCAAAAGCCACGATGGCGAATGTAGCCACCACGGAGAGTTGGAATCCGATATCCTCCAGGAGCCCCGGATCGAGCCCGACCATGACGGCCGCAGCGAACCCGAGCGACACCAGCGCCACCGTTCCGCGCCCCAGATAGCCGGCGATGAACACCAGTGACCACATCACGGCCGACCGAACCCCCGATGGAGTCCCGCCGGTCAGTAAGACATAGAGCCAGATGGCGACCTGAGACGTGGCCAGCGTGATCAGTCTGTTTCCCGCTCGCTTCACCAACTCGTTGACCGTGCCGGCCACGACGGCCACCTTGATGCCGCTGATGGCAATAAGGTGAATCAGGCCGGTGGCGACGAGCGCAGGCACGAGATCGCCCAGTGAGGCGGATTTTGCCCCCAACGTGATGGCGATAAGCAGCGCCGCTTCCGGTTCGGGAAGCCACCGGTTGATACCGTTCTCGAGCGTTTGTCGCAGGCTCTGAATCCAGGCAGCCGGTCCCGAGGCGCTGTACCCGAGGTCGGTTACTCTGGGAAACTGCATCTCCGACCCGATCCCGCGCTGTGCCAGAATGTTCTTCCAGGGAAGGGTGCTGGTATTGACCGGCGTGAGCAGATTCCCAATGAGCGTGACACGATCGCCAAAGTCGAGTTGGATGGCCGCCGGGGTATGAACCTGCACCTGGCCGGACACCGCGAGCAGGCGGCTGCCGATCAAGACGTGATCGACGCTGACCACGTAGTTCGCGCCGGTATCTCGAATATCGGGCTCGGCGCTCACAATTCCCTGCACTTGCAGGTGGCGCCCGTTGTAATAGTTCAGGTCCCCCGGAACCGGCGTTCCGGCATGCGGCGCCCGCGCCACGCCGAGAAGCAGGATGGCCAGAAAGAGCAGCGCAGACCACCACCGTCCAAGCCGGATAATCCAGGCGCCGAGAAACAGCGCTCCGGCCGGCAGCAGATAAAGTACGCCGGCGGCTCCCCACCAGCCGCCCAGCAGGATCCCGAGGATGAATCCGCCGGACAGCCAGAAGAGGATCATTTAGTCATTGAGGGTCAGCACCATGGTGGGAGCCGAGATTTCGTGGTCCTGGCGGGTTGGAATGACCGCCGTGCCCACCGAGAAGAACTCGATGACATGCGAGCCCCAGCCGTGACTTTTCTCCTGAATTTGCACACCCACGATTCCCTCGGCCTGCGCCTGTTCCGCTTCGGCCTGCATGCGCTCCATGGCCAATTCGCGGGCATCGTACAGCCCTTGCGTATAGTTCATCATCTCCTGGTTCTGGCCCACCTGTTTCAGGAACCCGCCGATGCCCTGGTGGGCAACATGGTAGACACAATTGCCCATGACCAGCGCGACCGGACGATAACCGGCCGATAGGAGCGTCCAGAAATCCTGACCGGTGAGGTCACTGGTAAAGGGGCGTCCACTCGGCGCGCGGTGGATTTCACCCTCGCGATGCTTGACTGCCGTCCCGATCGCGATGAATTCGGCCAGATGCTCGCCCCATTCATAGCGGGTGACATCGAGCCGTACGCCAACAATCCCGTCGGCGCCCAATTGGTCCGCCTCTTCTTCCATTCGGGTCATTGCCAGTTCGCGGGCATGATAGGTGGCCTGAGTAAGTACTGTCATTTCCTGGTTCTGGTTGAAGCCGGCCCGCTGGTACCCGATGTGATAAATCGACGAGCCAACAACCAGCCCGAGGGGGTCGAATCCGGCCTGCTTCACCAGCAAAAACTCGTTGACCGACAAATCGCTGGTGAAAAATCTGCCGGTTGAACGCATGCGCTGCAAGCGCTCGCGTCCGTGCTCGGTCAATCCCGCAGTTGACTTCGGATCGTAACTCATGTCACTCCTCTTCCGGTCGCAATCACGGCCGTAACCCGATTGCCGAACGAACCGTGGCGCCGTCTCCTGCTCGCTCGAGTGCGGCGATGGCGGTTCCGATAACGTGAAAGGTGAAGATCATGTCGGTGCGTTCCTGGTTATTCGAGCTCACCTCGTACTCTTCTTCGGTCTGCTCGATACTCACGCCGACGATGCCGTCGGCATGAAGATGGAGATCAGCTTCTCCATAGACGCGGCTCATGGCGAGATGGCGGGCGGCATATAGGCCGGCGGTGAAGTCGGTGAGTTCCTGATTCATCAAGCCGCCGAAGCCGGACATCGCCCACTGTGCTCCCCAACTGGGCACGGCGTGATACACGGTGCTGCCGGCAACCACGCCGAGTGGCCAGTATCCCGCCTGGTAGAGCTTCCAGAAGTCCTGGCCGGAGAGATTGGTCAGTCCTGGGGTATCCGTCGCCGGTGCGCTCTCGAGACGGGCGGCGGTGCCGAAGGCCTGAAACTCCAGCAACCGTTCATCGCCGATAGGCTGGCGCTCGATGCGTACCCCGACGACGATATTCGCGCCCGCCAGCGCCGCTTCCTGAGTCATCCGACCGAGGGCCAGCGAACGGGCCTGGTTGTAGGCATGACTGATCGTTGCCAGTTCGCCCGAGGAGGTCCAGAGATTCAGATACTGCCAACCGACGTGGTAGACCGAACTGCCCATTACTTGCGTGATTGGCTGGATGCCGGCAGCGCGTGAAAGCAGAAACTCGTTGACCGAAAGGTCAGAGGTAAAAAGTGAACGGTCGCCGGCGCGTAACTCTTGCAGGCGCTGCTGGGCCGGCACCGGGATGCCACCGCGTTCGAGCGCAGCAATGGTCGCGGCTCGTTCCGCCTCAGCATCGGCCAGCTCTTTCTTCTCTTCGTCGGAACGGCGATGAAACCAGGGCATGTGAGTCTCCTATTCGCTCAGCAGTCGTTCGAGCGCGAGCCGCGATTGTTCGCTGCTGCGCGCGCTTTCGGCCAGATCGCGACTGAGCGCATCGATCCAGTCGTCCAGGGGTAGACGTTCCGTCTTGAGCACGATTCCTCGCACCGCTCGCGCAAAAGTTGTTTCCAGCTGGCCGCCCTCGGCCTTCAACTCGTAGCGATTGTCACCGAGAGACACGGCGATGCGATGTACTTTCTTCTCCTTGGAGAAGAATCCACCGCCCTTTCTCTCCACCGTCGTCTGCGCCGGCAGCGCGCCCTCCAGCTTCGTCGCCATGGCCTCGAGGTATGCCTTCAGATCGCCGGAGTCGGCGCGCAGGGAGGATGCCAGCAGCTCGAACCCAGAGTCAGCGGAATCCATGGGCGCCTCCACATTGATCGCCCTCTATCGTACCGTCTGGCTCGTCTATCTGTCCCACTCGCGCCCGTCGCTGGATACTCGTACCCCAAAAAGCGGCGGTGCCCGCCGATGAAGCGAGGAGACGGCGCTTCATCGGCGGGCGGGACGGAAAGGAAAGGCGAATGTGTGTCGAGGGTCTTCGCTGAGCGGTGTCCCGATCAGTTCGACCGTTACTTCGTACTCTAGCGGGTTTCTCCGAGGAGTCAACGGCGAGCAAAGCACGGGGCGAGTGCGTCGCCGTCCTTATGTCGAGCGACACGCTTCCCAGCCAGCGGCGGTTCTGAGCATTGCCATCCTCTGCTCGCTCGCCCCGTGACCGCCTTATACCCAGCCTGTACAGGACTGGAAACATGCCGTCCACGAACTTATACACACACTTGTCCAGACGGCAGATTCAATTCCAAAAAGTTGAGTCTAGCCGGCCGTTCGTCGATCAGGCTCCGATTCGGCCGTCTGGCGCTGACGTGAGCGCCGCTCGAAGGCGTACATGTACCCCTGGCCACGAACCGTGCGGATATAGCGCGGGTTGTCAGAGTCCTGTTCGAGCTTCTGGCGCAGACGATGAACGTGAACCTTCAGCAGGTCCTGCGCCTCCGACTCCGGAATGCGGATACCCATGACATGCTGCATGATCTCGCCGCTCGGGAGGACAGTTCCTGGCCTTTCCGCCAGCACGCGGAGAACGTCGAATTCCGTTCGAGTCAGGCCCACCTCACGGTCGTTGACCGTTGCTTGCCGTTGCTGCAGATCGATTCGCAGATAGCCCAGCTCGATCACGCTGGGAGCCGATCGATCCATGCTATAGCGACGGAGGCCGGCCCGGATTTGAGCTGCGAGCCAGTCAGGCTGAAAGGAGGTCGAAACGTAGTCGGCTCCGATCTCCAACAGGGTTATGGCGTCGTTGGCCGAACATTGCGGTCGGAGCACGACAATGAGGCTACGGCCAACGGCCTGACACTCACCCACTACTCGGCAGAGCGAGGGAAGATCGGCCGGACCAGCGAGCACGGCTGCATCCGGCTGAGAGAACTCCAGCGCGTCGAAGAGCTCTTCTTCGGTTTCGACGCCATATACCTGGAATCCCCGAGAACGCAGAAGTACGTCGAGCTCTGGGCCGGTTCTGGGCAGACGCCCGAATATGACTAGTCGCTTTTGGAGTGCCATATGGCTCCATAATCCTCGTACACCGCGCCAATCGTAGCATACCCACGGGCAGCATAACTGAACTCAATAAATTCGCTTACCCAGAGCCGAGAGCGTAAATTGCACCGCGATCTGAGCGGTCTCGTTATGAGAGTCGAGCACCGGGTTCACTTCGACTACATCCATAGACCTGAGGAGGCTCGAGTCGGCGATCAGCTCCATTGCCAGATGGGTCTCCCGATAGTTCAATCCACCGAGTACCGGCGTGCCGACACCGGGCGCCAGCTGAGGATCGACGACGTCCAGATCGAGGCTCAGGTGGATACCGTCGAGATCGGGATCCATTCCGTCCAGCGCCTGTTCTACCACCGCCGGCAGTCCCATTCGGTCAACGTCATACATCGAAAACACACGGACGCCCGAGGAGTGGAGAAGATCACGTTCGCCCGGGTCGAGATCCCGGACGCCAATGAGGGCAGCCTGAGTGGGCTCGACCTTGGGAGCGCGGCCGTCGAGATGTACCAGACGTTCGTCGCCGGCGCCGGTGAGCGCCGATAGCACCATACCGTGGATATTGCCCGACGGTGAGGTAGTGGGAATGTTGTAGTCACCATGAGCGTCGAGCCAGAGCAACCCAAGCCGCTTGCTTCGCGTTACACCGGTCACCGATCCCAGTGAAACACTGTGATCTCCGCCCAACACGAGCGGGAACCAACCCTCGGTAACGCATACAGTGACCAGGTTCGCGAGCTCTTTCGCCGTGCGCACGATTGGATCGAGAAACTTGAGCGCGCTATGCCCCGTCGGTTCGCCTTCAGCAACCGGCGCCGGCACGTTGCCGAAGTCCTTCACCTCGTGGCCCGAGGCCAGTAGCCGCTCCTTCAAACCGGCGTAGCGAATGGCGCTGGCACCCATGTCCACTCCCCGCCGATCGGCCCCCAGGTCCAGCGGCGCCCCGATTATTCCTACCCTCATGTGCACCTCTTTCCGTGTTGCTAGCGCGTCCATTTCGATACGGCGGATTTATAGATTCTGGGCCTCTACCTATTTACATTTCTCTCCCTTCCGTGATACACTACGGCCGTGAGAATGGGCGCGGTAGCGCATGTTACGAAAAGCAGCATTCATTCACGTAGCAGTGTAAGAAGGCCAGGGGTGGTAATCCCGCTCGATGGCCTTTTC
This sequence comes from uncultured Chloroflexia bacterium, assembly GCA_963731225.1. Taxonomy (GTDB): domain Bacteria; phylum Chloroflexota; class UBA5177; order UBA5177; family UBA5177; genus CAVSUG01. Next base: position 844,002 of record CAVSUG010000001.1, on the reverse strand, counting down.
CAGTCTTTGCTCCCCGAAAGGAGGTGCGATGTACGCACCTGCAGATGAGATGTCCCCCCAAGAAGATGTCCTCCGCGGACATCTAGCGATGGAGCCGGAGGAGACGGTCGCGGAGCATCACGATCCTCTATCGCAGCTCGAGAACGAGCAGGCCCAGGATGCTGTTCGGCTCTATCTTCGCGAGATCGGACGCGTCCCGCTGCTGAAGAAAGCCGATGAAGTTCGACTGGCCAAGGCTATCGAATTACAGCGCCTGATAAAAAATGCGCTCGACGAACGAAGAGGAACGCGACGCGCGTAGAGACTGACCCGGCGGTAGCGTTCGAGGGCCTCGACCTTGCGCCCGAGCAGATCGTAACGATCCTTACCTGGGATCTTCCGGCACTGCGCCGGTATGACGTGGGCGGAAATGAAGCGCGCCGGCAGATGATCGAAGCGAATCTTCGCCTCGTGGTAAGCGTGGCCAAGAAGTATCTGGGCCACGGCATGAGCCTGCTCGATCTGATCCAGGAAGGCAACACCGGCTTGATGCGCGCCGTCGAGAAGTTCGATTGGCGACGTGGCTTCAAGTTCTCGACCTATGCCACCTGGTGGATCCGGCAGGCGGTCACGCGCGCGATCGCCGATCAGGCCCGCACCATCCGTGTGCCCGTGCACATGAACGAGCGCATCAGCCGGTACAACCGCGAGATGATGCGGCTCTCCCAGAGTCTCGGTCGCGATCCAAAGCTCGAGGAAATCGCCGAGGCGATGGAGATGAGCCCGGAGAAGGTCGAGGAGATCAAGAGCGCGATTCGCGTGCCGATTTCGCTGGAGAAGCCGGTTGGCGACGACGAAGAAAGCATGCTTGGCGACTTCGTCGAGGACGAGTCGCACGATCTCGAAGAGCTTGGCGGCGAAGGGTGTACTGCGCGATGCAATCGACGAGGTTCTGGACAAACTCTCCGATCGCGAAGCCGGTATCATCCGGCTGCGTTTTGGTCTCTCCGGTCGCCGCCCGCAGACGCTAGAAGAGGTCGGCGGCCACTTCGGACTCACGCGCGAGCGAATCCGGCAGATCGAGATCGAGGCACTGCGGAAACTACGCCACCCCTCGATCACCCGCAAGATCAAGGACTACCTGGACTGAATTGACCCAGGCGCCGGGTGCACCAGGGCGTTCAATGGATCGCCCGCTGGTGGCCCGGCGTAGAACCAGTCGACCTTGTAGTCGTTCTGGCTGTCCCAGGTACGCACATAGGCTTCGTCCAGGGCAGCGTAATGTGTGTTCGGCGGTGGGTTCGAGGCGGTCACGTACTTGATCAGATTGCCCTTCGCGTCGTAGGCGGCGCAGTGCAAGGTAACCGGCTTCAGTTGGCTATAGTCAACGTTTCCCAGTTTCGCCAGCACCGCCGGGTTGGGATACGGGTTGACCACGACCATATAGAGATAAAACCACTGGTTCAGCGGTGGATTGGTCCACATCGTCACCGGGTCGATCCGGTACCCGTGGTCGGTCGCCGCGTCCGCATTTAATTCCATCAGAATCGAACTCCATGCCGATGGTGCCGGAATGATAGATACCGAGTCCCAACCCGAACTTGTGGAATGCGGAAGCTCGGACCCGAGCTGCCACCACGGTCTCATTTGGATCGGTCTGCACCCGCCGGTCGAGTTCGATCGTGTCGCCTTTTAACGTCAGTGTGCCGTCCTTGATGATGGCATCGGCTCCGTACGCATTGACATGCCAGAAACCATTGGCGGTCGAGCTCCAATTGAAATCGTCGAAGATTGAGGGAGCCGAACCCGAGTCAGGGATATACGCCATGACCGCAGCGGTACCCGCCACGCCGACGAACAGTCCGATCAGCGCAATAATAACAGCGCGAAGCACGGTACGATTTTTCATGCTGCCTCAGGTACCTTTTCCTGGCGCGCGCGTTCCTCCGGCGTGTCGAACACGCCCAGCGATTCGGCTGCCAGATACGTTCCGGTCGCCAGCATAATGGCAACCAGGAAAGTGACACCGGCCACGATTTTCTCCTGTCCCATCCACCAGTCAAACTCATTGGACTTCCACCAGAAATTCCACTGGTTGATCGCGTAATTCGTCGTCATATTGTCCAGTACGCTGTCTTCATCCGGCGGCACGATTTCGTACCGATTACTCTGGCGCAGACCGTCGTACAGCATCTGATAGAGACCGCGTAGCTGGAAGTCCAGCGGAGATTCATGAATATTCCAGAAGTAACGGTAGCGCGATGCGATCCAGGTCCAGCTGTGGCCCTGAGCCTCCTCATAGGAGATGACGCGATACCAGGTTCGCCACGGACTCACCGATACGGCGGCAAACTGGATGACGAAGCTGGCGGCGACGATGGCGACGAGAGTGGTCCAAACCAATCGCCGCCGGCTATTGCGCCACACTAGCAGTTCGCCCAGCGGCAGCGTCAAGAAGGGGAGCGTGGGATATAAGTACCGCGGCCCCCACGCCGGATCGCCATGCCAGTAGGTGACGTATCCATAGAGCAGGATAAAGCTGGCAACCATGAAGGCAATGGATACGCTGAGAGCGCCGAACCGGCGCGCAAACTTAGGGCCGGCCAGCGCCAGCAGAAAAATCGTCGGGCAGTACCACAAAAATCCTTTACCCGGACTCACTGTGAGCCCCAGCACGCCCTTCCAGATAACGTAGCCAAACACCGTCTCTTTATGCCCACTGGCGAAGAATGAACCAAATCGGACCCACGAATACCACAAGTCAGTGATGGCGAACGGAAGCACGCCCAGACCCACCAGCCCAAGACGCTTGACTCGTTCCCATTGACCCGCACGTTCGCGAATTCCCGCACCCGGTCCGCCCGGCAGGATGAGATAGAGACTCAAGGCAAGGAGTCCTAGAAACGCATCCTGATAACGCGTTATGGTGGCACCCCCGATGCCGATCCCACTGACCAGGAGTAACCACCAACGTGCTCCCTGCTCCCGGTAACGGAACGCGCCGTACATGGCGAGTAAGAGGGAACAGCCGACGAGCGTGTGCTCCAAGACGCTCTGCTCGTCGGGCCACATCGAGGTGGCAAAGGCAAATATCAGGGTCAGCAGCAGCGACTTACGCAGGCCATAGGCGAGTCGCATGGCGAACATGAAGAAAATCAGTACTTCAATGGCACCAACCAGCGGACCCACCATCCGATCCATGAAGAGAACTGCCGGGCCGTAAGGCCATCGTTGGTGAATGGCGAATTGCGAGCCCAGGTAATCGAAGGGGATGATCAGTAGGGGCTGACCCAATTCATAGGTCGAATAGGTGTCCCCATTGCGCCCGACCTGGACGCGCGGATCGAGAAACTCCTTCTTGATGTGGTGCGGATACTGAAGCTCCCAGCCGTGGAGGGAGACTGACCAACGGCCGAGGATGTTCTCCGCCAGTTCGATCCGGATGGTGGTATCGCCGGTAGAGAAGTAATCCGCTGAGGCACTAAAAACGTAGGCCGCGAAGAAAAAAATGAATACCGTGCCCAACAGCAGGCAAGACCGAATTCGTGTCGGAGCCAGGCGGGGCACCGTACTGGCGGGCGCCAAGGGATCGGACGGCAACGCAACCTCAGGGGAGAAGAATCACAGGGTTATACCACCACGATACCGTGAGATACAATTAGCGAGCCTGCGGGGCACGCCCGTGGTCCAGTTACCGGAGGTACTGCGTGTTCAAGAGTTTGATCGTTTCCATCACGATAATGGCTGCGCTGGCGACCGGGGCTATCCCCAGCCTGGCGGCGAAGACCCACCCAGTGGTGAAGCGTACGCCAACGAATTCCGGCTACGTGTATCTCACCAAAGGCCTGGTCCCGGGTCATCGCTACCGCATCTCGGTCCAGAGTACCGGAAAGACTCACTTTGGCGGCACCGGGTTCGAGAACTACACCTGGATCTACAAGCAACATGCGGGCGAGTCGACGAAGTCACTTACCTTCACCGGAAACACGCCTAAGACCTTCGTGCTCACGCAACCGGTATCGGCAAAGCTCGTCAGTTGGATCGTCGCGTTGAGCATTTCCGACTCGAATTATCGACCACTGAAAGTCACTTTCAAGGATTTGGGCACCCATAAATAAGGTGCTTGAGGTTCCATTAGGCGCGTACCATGTCCCGCTTTGATCGCCTCGTTGTCGCCGCTGTACTAGCCCTGGCCCTGACTATCGCCGGACTATCGGTGGCTCTAGCACGCCTCGGGCCGATGGTAGACAACATGCAGACGGCGACGACGTTTGACGGGACCGAGGTTGGGACGCAGATCGCCATCACCTTCACGGAACAGATGCGTATTGCCTCCGTCGAGCGAAGTTTCCGGCTCGACCCAAAAACACCCGGGACATTTAATTGGTCCGGGAACGAAATGCTCTTCACTCCCAAAGACAACCTCGCCTACGGACGCGTCTATACCGTGACTATCGGCGAAGGAGCGGTGGACACGAGCGGCAAACCGCTGGAGCGCGCCTTCCATGGCACATTCACCACGCAGAGTCAACACCTCCTTTACATCGGTACCGAGGGAGACGAGCTTCATCGACTGGTACTGGCCACGATTACGGGGAAACGTCGTGTGGTAAGTCCGGGAAGCGACCAGGTTTCCAACTACTCGGTCTCGCCCGATGGCGGGTTGGCCGTGTACGTGACGCGTGGGTCGCCAGGTGGACGTCCCGACGAACTGTGGCTCTTGAGTCTCGGAGACGACAGTACCCAACAGATACTGCGAGAACCCGCCTGGAACATCAGTCAGCCACATATCTCGCCCGACGACCGCTACGTCGCATTTCTGGCCACGAACGTGCGGGTGTGCCATACCTACGAGGGCTGCTACACCGATACCGGAAGTCCTCTCGTCTATCTTCTGGACTTGCACTCGCGTCGCGTATTTCCATTCCATGCCGCTTTCGACGCGCCCAGCACGAACTTCATCGACTTTTCGCCTGGCGGTCAGGTGGCATACACCGATCTCGGTTCCGCACTCACGCTAGCCAATCCCGACGGGTCCCATTTGCTCCATATTCCCAACCGTGGTAATGCCCTTTCTTTTAGCGGCTTTGACCAGTCCGGGGACAAGGCATCGTTCGTCGGTCAGACACCGTACAGCACGGGCGGCGATGTCCTGGTTTACTGGAAGAATGGCTATATCGACGTGTCGCGTGGAATTTATGACTCGTCGGTCCCCTCATTCTCGTCGTCGGGCAATGAGATCACGTTTTCGGCGTACCACGGCGAGAAAGGGATTCAACCCCTGTATGGCATTGCCGAATATAATTTCAAGACCAAACGGGTAACGCGACTGACGAGTGAACAGGACTGGACCGACTGGGCTCCGCAATGGTCGCTCGACGATCGTTACATCGCGTTCGTTCGGTCGGCGCCTCAGGAAGCCATGTACCTGGGGTCTGGCGAGATCTGGGTTATGAATGCGAACGGAACCGATGCTCGTCCGTTAGGCGGCGTCGGTCAGGACATTACCTGGGTTTCTTGATCTTCTGGGTTGGTAACAGGTTCGGCCGGAGGGTTGCTTCCGTTTCCAGCGCCTGGACATCCGCGAGTAGCGCCGGTCCCCGTTTGTCCTGAGCGGTAACTGCCCAGGTCGGTGGCGAGATCATCCCGTCCGCCAGCGGAACGCCGTCCTGACCTTCGGGCTGGATGTCCATCAGCGTCTCCAGGGTCGGCGCGATGTCGACCAGACGAGCGGGATAGGTCGACGTGAAGCCACGGCGTACGTTCGGGCCGGCGATGAAGAGGGGAATATGCTGAGATCCCCAGGTGGCTCCCTCATGGTCACCCTTTCGCCCCACCTTCAAAAAGGTCGGCGTCATTGTGATCGTGTTTTCGTCGTACATCAGTACGATGTCCGGACTTTCACCCTGATTCAGGGTACCCAGCAGGGCAGAATACGACCTGGCAACGGCCGGATCGGCCAGTCTCGATAGGGGCGATACCAGCTGGTACTTCCCACTGGCGGTTTTGTCGTATACCGCATCGACATTGGGAAGATTCGCGGCCGACAAAGCGGCCGCAACCCTGGGAACGGCGGTGAGATTCTTCAGCCAGACCGTGCAGTAGTCGCCGTGGCCGATGTACAGCGGTTGGCCGCCAGCATTTGTGATGATGCTTTTGATGTTCGTCGAGTCAATCGTATGCACGGCGGGAACCATGCCGTGATCGGCGGTGACGATCCAGTACGTTTGATTCAACAATCCGGCTCGACCGTAGGCCGCCACCAGCCGCCCGATTTCGTGGTCGACATCGTTGAGTAGAGGTTGCATCACCGTCGAATTGGTACCGTCGATATGACCGAAAATATCGACCTCGGGCAGATTGATCATCATCAGTCGGGGATGGTATTTGAACAGGAATTTGAGGGCCAGCGTGGTGGTCCAGTTGTCCTCGATACCCGGCACCCGAGGATAGGTCGGCAGGTCGAGCTGGGGGCTACTGAGCAGCGATTGCGCCGGCTCCCTTCCCGGAATAGCCGAGGGTACGAAATGGCCCCGTGCGTCCTTGGTACCAAAAGCGACGTAATCGGCGGCGCCGGCGCCGAGCCCGTCGGCGGCGTAGATCTTGTGTCCGCTGAGTGCCACCACCCGAGAGCCCGGATAGCGTTGGTGAACAAAATGTGCCAGGCTGGGAACACCAGCCTGCTGCATGACTTTTCCGATGTAGCCGGTCCGTGTGAGCGTACTGTTAAGCAGGTTCGGCGACATTTGACTGGTACCTGGAATCCGCCAGGTGTCGCCGAGGATCAAGTGACGGTTGGGAAACACGCCGGTTCCGATCGTGGCGTGAGAACTTTCCGTTACGCTGGGAAGCTGTCCCACCCAGGCGTTGGTGTAGCTCGTACCACTGGCAGCCAGTCGGGCAAGATTGGGCATGTTGGCCAGGTTTATCTCATCAGCCCGGGCGGCATCGATAACGATCACCACCGCGTATGGACCCTGACGCGGCACCTGTCCATGCGGGGGGCCTGGCGGCGCGCCCTGGTTGGCGGAGGCGCCAAGAACGGCACTATCGACCGATGCGGCCGGCAGCCACATTGACCAGGCGGTGAGCACAGCGATGACCAGTAGAGTGACCGGTCTCATTGCGCGGCTCAACCGAGGCATCAGACTCCCTGACTCGCAGGCCGGCCGTACGACACCACGACGGTACGGGCCTAACTGCGACGCATCACCTTAGCATATGGCCCGAGAAGAACGTCGCGCGTCGGCGGCGTCGATCGAGTTCACCGAATGGTAAGGTTGCTCAACTTTTTGGCGGTGACGGCGGCCTGGCCCGCGACACGAACCGGCTATCGCGAGCATAAAACCGCAGTGGAAGCTCCGTACCAGCGGATAATCCGATTCGGGTGCTCACGCTGAGTGGCGGCGGCGGGCACGAATCCGATTCAACCCATATGTCCGACGTTTCAAGGTCCGCTCCGTTCTCCTGGCGGGTTATGCCGAGGGCGGCGCACAATTTTCCGGGGCCGTTGCACAATTCGACCAGGGGACGGCCACCCCGCCGGCGCTCCATTACGTCGATTCCGTCGAGGGGCTCGAGCGCGCGTATCAGCACCGCGCCGGCCACACCGGGGCTGTCGGTAACGATATTCATGCAGAAATGCATGCCGTAGCTCAGGTAGACGTAGAGGAAACCGGCGGGTCCGAACATCACCGCATTTCGCGGCGTCTGGCCTCGAAATGCATGCGAGCCCGGGTCAGACTGGCCGGTGTAGGCTTCAGTCTCGACAATGCGCCCACGTAGTACACCGTCGGTGGAGCGGCGAGCCAGCACCATGCCGACGAGCTCCGGCGCAACATCAACCGCCGGCCGCTCGTAGAACGCGCGCGGCAACCTGGCCATCGCCGTTAGCGGCGTCCCTCGGCCCCTACCGGTGACGGGATCTCTTCCATTCGGCGCCGGAGTTGGACCACTTGATCGCGAAGCGCGGCAGCGCGTTCGAACTCGAGATTCTTCGCCGCCCCCTTCATCTGTCCCTCCAGATCCTTGATCAGACGAGCGAGTTCATCCTTGGGAATCTCGTCGGCGACATCGTAGGAAACGCGCTCCTCAGCGGCGGCGCGTACCGAATCGGAAAGGTCGCGGATCGATTTTCGGATGCCGACCGGCGTGATGTTATTGATGCGGTTGTATTCCGTCTGAATAGCACGGCGGCGATAGGTCTCGTCGATCGCCTTGCGCATCGAATCGGTCATCCGGTCCGCGTACATCAGCACATGGCCGTCGATATGGCGAGCGGCGCGTCCCATCGTCTGAATCAGGGATCGCTCCGATCGGAGATAGCCCTCTTTGTCAGCATCGAGTATCGCCACCAGGCTCACTTCCGGCAAGTCCAGTCCCTCACGCAGTAGGTTTATGCCCACGACCACGTCATAGACACCGAGACGGAGATCGCGAAGCACATCGACGCGCTCCATGACATCCATTTCACTGTGCAAATAGTGCACTTTCATGCCCATCTCGCGGAGGTAATCAGCCAGGTCTTCAGCCATTTTCTTGGTCAGGGTGGTCACCAGCACCCGTTGCTGGCTCTCGACCCGCGACTGAATGTTACTTATGAGGTCATCGATCTGTTTTTCCGTGGGCTTCACTTCGATAGTCGGATCCAGGAGGCCGGTCGGACGCACGATCTGTTCCACCACGTGGATGCTGTGCTCCTGTTCGTACGGGCCCGGCGTCGCCGAGGTGAAAATCGCCTGCTGCACCCGCTGCTCGAACTCCTGAAAGGTCAGCGGCCGGTTGTCCAGCGCCGACGGCAAACGGAAGCCGTACTCGACCAGCACTTCTTTGCGTGAGCGATCCCCGAAGTACATTCCATGAAGTTGTGGCACCGCCACGTGCGACTCGTCGATCACCAGCAGAAAGTCATCGGGGAAGTAGTCGAGCAGGGTCCAGGGACGAGAGCCCGGTTCCCGATCGGAGAGATGTCGAGCATAATTCTCCACGCCATTACAGAACCCGGTCTCACGCATCATTTCCAGATCGAACATGGTCCGCTGTTCCAGCCGGGCCGCCTCCAGAACCTTACCTTGCGACTTCATGGCTTGCAATTGGTCGCGCAACTCGAGCTCGATGGTGCCCATGGCGCGCTGCATCCGCTCTTCGGTGGTGACAAAATGTCGAGCTGGATAGATGTCGATACTTTCCTTGATGGCCATCACTTCGCCCGTGAGCGGGTCGAGCTCGACGATGCGTTCGATTCGGTCGCCGAAGAACTCAATTCGGATGGCCAATTGCTCGTAGGCGGGATAGATCTCGACGACATCCCCGCGAACGCGGAATGTGCCGCGAATAAAGTTCATGTCGTTACGCTCGTAGAGGATCGCACTGAGCTGACGCAGGAGCTTGTCTCGCTTGCGAATCTCATCACGTTTGATCGTGACCACCACATCGCCATACGCCTCGGGATCACCAAGACCGTAAATGCAGGAGACGCTGGCGACGATCAATACATCCGAGCGTGAAAACAACGACCTGGTGGCAGAAAGGCGGAGCCGGTCAATCTCATCATTCCGCGACGAGTCCTTTTCGATATAGGTGTCGCTGCGCGGGATATAAGCCTCCGGTTGATAGTAGTCGTAATAACTGACGAAGTACTCGACTGCGTTGTCCGGAAAGAAATCTTTGTACTCTGAGAACAGCTGTGCCGCCAGCGTCTTATTCGGGGCCAGCACCAGCGTAGGCTTCTGGATTTGTTCGACCACATTCGCTACCGTGAAGGTCTTGCCCGATCCAGTGACTCCGAGCAAGGTCTGATAGCGATCTCCACGGCGGAGTCCGTTAACCAGACCATGTATCGCTTGCGGCTGATCGCCGGTCGGCCTGAAGTCACTTACGAGTCGAAACTCCGCCACACTCTCTCCTACGTAATACGAACAAACATTCTAGCTCATTGTACCACTACGGGCACAAACACGGCGACCGGGAAACCAGAATCGCATACCGAAGGTGTCCCTGTCGAACGTATGCCAGAGCCGGAAAAGGTGGTTGGCTGGGAGCCCTGGAACCATGCCTCGCGAGTGATATCTTGGAGCTGTACCTCGGTCTATTTGCCGAGCAGACGGCTGACAATCAGGGAAAGCTCGTACAAAATGTACAGGATGCCCCCCAGAATCAGCGGCGAAATCCAGTCCGCTCCCGGTGTAACGACGGTAGCGACGGCGAATATCCCGAAGAAGAAGTAGACACGCTTTGATGCCAGCCAGCGCGATGACGTGATACCGGCCGTCGTGAGCGATACCAGGACCAGGGGTAGCTCATAGGAAATCCCGAAGACCAGCAGGATCAGGGACACGAAGCCGACGTACTCGCTGGCAAATGGAAGGATCTGCACGTCCGTCCCCTGGAAGTGGGCAAAGAAGTTGATCGCCAGCGGGATTACGAAGTAGCCGGTAACCGCGCCGCCGACGAAGAGCAACAACGCCGAAGCCATCCAGATTGGCGCCCACCAGTTCGCCTGGGGTCCGAACGCGGGAGCGACGAACCCCCACAACTCGAAGATTGTGACCGGCAGAGCAAACATGAACCCTATGATGATGGCGACCTTCAATTGCAAGGTAAAGCCACCGTACACCTGGTTCACGATGAGCCTGCAGTGGTTCGGCCCCAGGGCATGGCAGAGCGGTTGGTCGAGGATGTGAATCGCTCGACCGGCAAGAAACCAGCCGGCAACCGAGCCGGCGGAAATTGCAACGAGGCACACCACGAGGCGATGACGCAACTCGTTGAGGTGCTCGACGAACGTCATGTATTTGGGGTCCGGTTGCCGGAAACGCAGACTCCGAGGCGCATTTACCGACACGGTCCACTCCTACCTACACTCATTCGGGCATCTCTTTCGCCAATTCCGCCAGCGTAGCGCCTATCGACCGCCCGAAAGTCTCCGGGCAGCGTCGTTCGGGGCGCGGACGTGAGATGCTATCGAACCTCTGATTCGCGCGCCGGCATCACGCTCTCGATGGGGGGCTCGGGTACTCTCACGTCGCCGCTCTGTACGGGCGGAATCTGCACCGCCTGTTCAGACGATACGGTGTCGTGAAGCTCGGCCGTTCCCTTCTTGAACTCTTTGATGCCCTTACCGAGCGCTCCACCGATCTCCGGCAGTCGCTTCGGTCCGAAGATGACGAGCGCGACCACCAGGAGGATGATCAGCTCTGGGGCGTGAAATCCAAACACATTAGCTCCTATCACTACATACGGACGCGATCCCATTATAGATCAGTAATCGCGTGAAGCGACGAGCTCTATTCCGCACTGTGATCCTTGACGTACTCCATGGCGTCACCCACGGTGCGCATCTTCTCCGCGTCCTCTTCCGAAATCTCAATGCCGAATTCCTCTTCGAGCGACATGATCAACTCGACCAGGTCCAATGAATCAGCATTCAGGTCCTCCTCAAATGAGGCACCTGGCGTAACCTGGGCTTCATCCACCCCAAGTTGGTCCGCGATGATATGACGCAGTCGCTCCTCAACGGTGCCTTGTTCCATGACTGTCTGCCTCCTGCCTCTTTGTTTCGATTGTTCGACTTATCTGGAATCGCGCGTACTGTTCTCGTCCGTCGCGGACAGTCCCTCTGCTATAGTACCCAGAACGCCATTGACGAACCGGCTTGAGTTCTCGCCCCCATAGCGCTTGGCCAATTCCACTGCCTCGTTGATCACCACCTTCACCGGTGCATCGCGAGCATGGAGCAGTTCGAAGATGCCGATTTCGAGGGCGACCCGGTCTGTGGTGGGAAGTTGATCCACCGGAAAAGCCGGGGCGACGGCCTGGATCTTGGTGTCAATCGACTCTCGTGCTTCGAGGGCACCGCGAACAAGACGCCGAGCAAATTCGATTGAGCGACTGTCGGCCTCAGTGCCATCATCCTCTTCCAGCATCACCGACCGCCGAGCCAGCACTTCTTCCAGGGGACGATCCGGTCGCAACTCCAGTTCGAAGAGCGTCTGGAATGCGAGTCCGCGTGCCGCCCGCCTGCTCAGTCTCATCGTCCGGCGACCGCAAGATAGTCGGTGTACACCTGACCGGCGATGAAAGGCGGATCGCTGAGGATATCCCGAAGGGTATCCAGCGTATTGGGCACCCCATCGATCACAGTTTCAGCCAGCGCCCGTCGCATACGATGCAGCGCCTCGTTACGGTCGCTGCCATGAACCATTACCTTGGCCAGGAGCGAATCGTAATGGGCGGGCACCGAGTAGCCGTCATAAAGATGGGTGTCGACGCGCACGCCAGGCCCGCCGGGAAGCAGAAGACGGGTGACAGTACCGGTGGCCGGGCGAAACTCCCGCCCCGATTCCGCCGTCACCCGGCATTCAATAGCATGGCCCTCGATCGCAATATCGTCCTGAGAAAAGCCGAGCGTCCCTCCGGCGGCGACGCGTAGCTGTGCCGTGACCAGGTCGATGCCGGTCACGAGCTCGGTGATTCCGTGCTCCACCTGTATTCGAGTATTCATCTCCATGAAGTACACATCGCCTGAATCGTCCATGAGAAACTCGAGCGTACCTGCACCGGTAAAGCTCAGCACCTCCGCGCCCTGAACGGCGAGTCGTCCCAATGCCGCTCTCGAATCTGCCGAAATAGATTCGCAAGGGGCCTCCTCGATCACCTTTTGATGCCGGCGCTGAATGGAGCACTCGCGTTCGCCGAGATGAACTACGCTCCCATGTTCATCTCCCAGCACCTGCACCTCAACATGCCGGCAGCGGGGCAGAAACCGTTCGACATACACTTCGTCGCTATCAAAGGAGGCCCGAGCCTCGACGCGAGCCAGATTGAAGTTTTGAGCCAGTTCACGTTCATCATTGGCGACATGCATTCCCCGTCCACCGCCCCCGGCGGAGGCCTTGAGAATGACGGGATAACCAATTTCGCGGGCGGCGAGCTGGGCCTCTTCCAGGGAACCGAGAGACCCGTCCGATCCGGGCAGAATAGGCAATCCAGCATCGGCCATCACCCGCCTGGCTTCCGCCTTGTTGGCCACGCGCGCGATTGCTTCGGCGGTGGGACCGATAAACGTCAGATTGTATTGTCCACAGATCTCGGCGAAGTAACGATCCTCCGCGAGAAAGCCGTAGCCCGGGTGGATAGCGTCACACCCGGTGATGCGAGCGGCACTGATGATATTCGGTACCGACAGATAGCTCTTGGAGCCGGGCGCCGGCCCAATACAAATGGCACTGTCGGCAAGAAGTACCGGCAAGGATTTCCGATCCGCTTCCGAATATGCGACCACACAGGGAATATCGAGGTCCCGGCAGGCTCGCATAATTCGTAGCGCAATCTCGCCTCGATTGGCGATCAGCACTTTGGTGACCATCCTAGATCATCACCATCCCGCCATCGACCTTGATAACCTGTCCGGTCATGTACGACGCATCGTCCGAGGCCAGAAATGCGACCACCCCAGCGATATCTTCAACCGATCCAGGTCGCGCCATCGGAATCTGATTGAGCATCCAGGTTCGCATCTCGTCGGACAGCGCCTCGGTCATGGCCGTGTCCACCAGACCAGGAGCGACCACGTTGACGGTGATGCCTCGGGTTGCCACTTCCCGGGCGACGCTCTTGGCCAGACCCAACAATCCCGCTTTGGCGGCCGCATAACTCGCTTGCCCCACGTTGCCGGTATAGGCGACGACGGAAGCAATATTGATCACGCGCCCCCAACGCTGACGAAGCATGGGTCGTAGGGCCGCTTTTGTCATCAGGAAGGCACCCTTCAGGTCGGTGTCCAGGACGCGATCCCACGATTCCTCGCTCAGTCGGACGGTGAGGGTGTCAATCGAAACGCCGGCATTGTTGACCAGAATGTGGAGACCGCCCAGTTCTTGAATCGCGGTGGTCACCGCCAGACCGGCATCAGCGGCGATGCTAACATCACCGCGCACGATCACGGCGCGGCCACCAACCTCCTCGATCAGGCGTACGGTCGATGCCGCTGCCTCCTCATCCGATCGAAAGTTGATAACGACACCGGCCCCTTCCTGTGCGAGCCGGATGGCGATACCGCGGCCGATACCACGTGACGCGCCCGTAACGAGCGCCACCTTCCCGTCAAAGCGTCTCATGCGACCGCGGAAACTTATTCGGCCGGTCGGACGGATTTGGGAACGAAGACCTCTCGTCCGGCGTAATAGCCGCAATTCGGACAAACGCGATGCGTCAAATGAGGCTGGCGACAGTGCGAGCACAGAATGATGGCGCCAAACTTGGCCTTATCCTGGCTGCGTCGCTGCCGCCTGGTGGCTCGACTTGTTTTTCGCTTTGGTAGAGCTCCCATAGATTCTCCTTTGGTTAGCTTTCAACTTCGGCTGTGGTGAATATGTCTTGTAGGGCAGCAAACGGACTGGCTGCCTCAACTGGTGGACAGGCGCAGGTCTGAAGATTTCGGTTTACGCCGCAGGTGGGGCACAGACCCCGGCAGTCCGGGCGACAGACCGGGATCAGTTCAATGGCCAGAACGAGGTTCTGGCGTAGCGCTTCCCGCAGATCAAGCGTGTGACTCTGGGAGATAACGAAGGCCGTGTCGCTGCTCGGTGCCGGGGAAGGCTGGCCGGTGGCAATATCGATAGTGGGCAAATACTCTTCCACAAACTCGATATGCACCGGATCCTGGCATGGCTCTAAACAACGGGCACAGGTCAAGTGCAGCATAGCATCGGCCTCTACATCGGCCAGAATGCTGAAATTGGTGAGGCTGAATTTGACGTGCCCCCGAATGTCGGAAGCAAGGATACCGTCCAGATCGATCGGCAACGGGCTCTCGAAGTCGTATGACCGAGTTTGCCCGACTTCGGACTTAAGAAACTGGGCGACGTTGTAATGTAGGGACATGACGGACCTCGTTGCCGGAGTGCTAAGCAAGAGTTACTCTTCTTCTTCTTCGCGAACAGGCTGCGTCTGCAGCGCATTGATGGCAGTACGTACGCTGGACTGGATGCGATGCACATCGGCATCGAGGCGATCCAACATCTCGAGGGCATAATCCTCAGCACCTCGCCGGACCTCGTCCGCCTCCTGCCGGGCCTGCTGGATTAAATCGCGTGCCCGTTCCTCGGCGGCGGTGCGCACACTGTCGTCGCTGACCATGCGTTCCACCCGCTCGTGCGCCTGGGACACGAGACGATTCGCCTCGGTTTGCGCCTGGGCCAGTATTTTTTCGCGTTCCGTGTTAATGCGCCGGGCCTGCTTGATCTCCTCGGGAACCGTCGTCCGCATTAAATCCAGGACGTCCAGTGCTTCTCGCTCGTCAATCACCACCCGCGTGGAGAGAGGAAGCCGGGTACCGCTGTTGATCACAGCCTCAAGTCGATCTACCAGCATCAGAATATCGATGGTGCAACCTCCTCGGGAGCGCGGTGAGAGGGTAATGCGGAGATGCGCTGGAGGAGTCGCCTGGCCACCGGCTCCGGCACCATGGCGCTCACGTCTCCCGCGTTCTCCGCGATTTCCTTGATGATGCTCGAGCTGAAATAGACAAAGTCGGTGTTGGCGAACATGCAGATCGTTTCCAGCCCGGGAAGCAAGCGGCGGTTCGCCGAAGCCTGCTGAAACTCGTATTCAAAATCGGACACCCAGCGGAGCCCTCGTACCACCACCGATGCCCCGATTTGTCGGACGAAGTCGACCAGGAGACCGTCAAATGGCCTGACTTCGACGCGGGTCATGCCGTCGAGCGACTCTTCCACCATGGCGACACGCTCCGTCAGCGAGAACATGACATTCTTGCGCGGGTGAGCATAGACACCCACCACGAGGCGATCGAAGAGCAGCGAGGCACGCCCAATGATGTCCACGTGGCCGTGCGTGATGGGATCAAAGCTTGCAGGCAGCACTGCAATCGTCACTCGTTCCGTTCCTCCTGTACGGCAAAAATCGAGATCGCGGTATCGCCGTACACCCGTTGACGTTGGAGTGCCAGATGTGTATAGCGCTCCCCAACAGAAAAACGCGGGCTGTGCTCGAAAACCACCCTGGTGTCGTCCCCGATGACCCGCGCCCCACTAATCAGCGTCATTATACCGTGTAAGTCCGGATAGGCGTATGGCGGGTCCAAAAGTATTAATCCGAACGGCTCGTCGAGTGCCTTCAAGGCGCGTTCGACCGGCATACAAAGGACCCGTCCTTCGTCCTCGAGATGGGTATGCCGTAGATTGTCGTGGATCACGGCACAGGCAATGGCTCGACGCTCGACAAACACTGCCCGAGAGGCGCCGCGACTGAGGGCCTCGATGCCGAGAGCGCCGGTACCGGCGAAGAGGTCGAGTACCGGTCTCTCGATAAACGAGTCTCCCAGGATGGCAAAAATGGCTTCACGGACCTTCTCCGAGGTCGGCCGGGTCTCGGTTCCTTTCGGCATGCGCAGACGGTGTCCCTTTACGCGCCCGGCGACGATCCGCAATCGCTCCAGCCTTTTCCGAAAATAGCAATCGCTCCACCATACTCGAAGCAGGCGAGCGAACGACACGAAGGATCACACATGGAACCTCTTCCTCCGTCACTATCAGGGCCTCTGGGCGACCTGCCGGCGGACGATTTTCGGAGGCACGGTCACGAGATCGTCGACTGGATAGCGGAGTACCTGGAGCATTCGGAACGCTATCCGGTACTGAGCCGCGTCCGGCCGGGAGAGATCGCCGCATCGTTGCCGGCAAGCGCACCGTCGCAAGCCGAGGACATGGAATTCATTTTGCGCGACTTCGAGCGCATCATCATGCCTGGTATCACGCACTGGAGCCACCCCGGATTTTTCGCTTACTTCGCGATCACTGCTTCGATGCCCGGAATCCTCGGTGAGTTCCTCGCCGCGGGACTCAACGTCAATGCCATGCTCTGGCGTACTTCCCCGGCCGCCACCGAGCTCGAGAGTATCGTACTCGATTGGCTACGACAGCTCGTCGGTCTTCCGGCCGGCTTCGAAGGTGTCATCTACGACACCGCATCAATATCGAGCCTCGTTGCTATCGCTGCTGCCCGTGAGGCGGCCGGACTTGACATCAGGAACCAGGGGATGGCGGGGAGACCCGACATTCCGCGCTTGCGCCTGTACTGTTCGGGACAAGCGCACTCATCGATCGAAAAGGCGGCGATTACGCTGGGGATAGGTCAGGAGGGCGTATCCAAGATTCCGACCGACGGCCGATACCGTCTCGATCCGGTGTATCTGGAAAGTGCTATTCGGTCGGACATCGACGCGGGCTGGAAGCCGTTTTGCGTCGTTGCCACGGTAGGTACCACAGCCACTACCAGCATCGACCCCGTACCCGCAATCGCCACATTGGCGGCACAGTACGGCATGTGGCTGCATGTCGACGCCGCCTACGGCGGGGTAGCTGCCATCGTGCCCGAAATGCGGTGGGTGCTCGAGGGGGTCGAGCACGCCGATTCAGTCGTCATCAACCCGCACAAATGGCTCTTCACGCCCGTCGACCTCAGTACGCTGTACTGTCGACGGCTCGACCTGGTAAGGAACGCGTTCGCTCTGATCCCGGCATATCTCGAGACTCCGGAGAGCCGTGAAGTGCGCGACTACATGAACTATGGCCCCCAACTCGGCCGGCGTTTCCGGGCTCTCAAACTCTGGTTCATTCTCCGTGCCTTCGGGCAGGACGGGATCATTGCTCGACTACGTGAACACCTGCGTCTGGCGCGACTGTTCGAGAGCTGGGTACGGGAAACCCCCGACTGGGAACTCCTGGCGCCGGCTCCCTTTAGCACGGTCTGTTTCCGTGCCCATCCTGGTGGTCTGCCGGCGGAGGAGCTCGATCGCCTGAACGTGGCTATCGAAGATACGGTCAATTCGTCCGGCGAAATCTTCCTTGCCCATACCGTCCTCGACGGCAAGGTGACGCTTCGACTCGCCATCGGCAATATGCGGACTGAGGAGCAACATGTGCGCCGGGCGTGGGAACTCCTGGGCGCGGCCCTCAACGATCTGAAAATGGGATAGGACGCGCGTGGAGCGTGCGCGCCATCTGGCATTGACCTGATGCTGGCGGAAGGCGCGAATAGTCGCGAAGTGCACCGCACTTCCTCTAACTGAAATCGGCCGTATCCGCCCAGAAACGCCGTACTGAAGTCCGAAGCAGCGCGTGTTCGGGCCGATCCAACGTCGGATCGGCAGCCAGGATCTGCTGCGCCGCCTGACGCGCCAACTGGATGGTTGGTAGGTCACCGAGCTGGGCCACCTTCAATTCCGGCAACCCACTCTGGCGCGTGCCCCAGAATTCACCCGGACCACGGAGCCGTAGATCCTCCTCAGCCAGTTCGAATCCGTTTTCCGTCATCGTGAGGGCATGCAACCGTTCACTGGCATCGTCACCCTCGCTGTCGCTCAGCAGCACACAGTACGCTTGATCTCCGCCACGGCCGACCCGTCCGCGGAACTGGTGAAGTTGGGCCAATCCGAAACGGTGAGCATCCAGAATAACCATGACCGTGGCGTTCGGCACATCGATGCCGACCTCAACCACCGAGGTGGCAACCAGCACCTGGCATTCCGCCTCCCGAAAGGCGCGCAGGCTCGCCTCCTTCTCTTTGGGCTTCATCCGTCCATGCAACAGGCCCACGCTCAAGTCCGGGAAGATGAGATTCTCCAGTTCACGATGCGTTGCCAGTGCCGACTTCATGTCACCATCGGCAGACTCGGCAATGACCGGACAGATGACAAAGGCCTGGTGACCCTTGCCGATTTCATCTCGGATGACGCTGTAGGCTTCGACCGGACGGCGGCACCAGCGCGTAATCGGCGTCAATCTACCCGGGGGTTGCTCGTCGATTAGACTCACATCCAGGTCGCCGTAAATCGTCATCGCCAGGGTTCGTGGAATGGGCGTGGCGGTCATCGCGAGAATATGAGGGTTTCCCCCTTTCTGGCGAAGATTGGCCCGTTGCTCTACCCCGAACCGGTGTTGCTCGTCGGTGATGGCGAGCCCCAGGCGCTCGAAACCAATCCCTGCCTGAATCAGCGCGTGGGTGCCGACGACCACCCTGGCGCTGCCATCAGCGGCAGCGGCGTACATTGCCAGCTTCTCTTTACGGCTCATACTGCCGACTAGCAAGTGACAATCCACGCCAAATGGATCCAGCAACGTCTGTAGAGTGCGATGATGCTGCTCGGCCAGGATCTCGGTCGGGGCCATCATGACACCCTGTTTGCCGGCATTGACGGTGTGGAGGAGAGCGGCAGCGGCGACCACTGTCTTCCCGGAGCCGACATCCCCCTCCAGCAACCGGCTCATCGGCAGTGGCCGGCTCATGTCTCGAAGAATTTCATCCAGAGCGCCTGCTTGCGCCCTGGTCAGACGGAATGGGAGCGAGGTGACAAAGCGGGTCTGCAGGGACTGATCAACCGGCACCACCACAGATTCATCCGGTTGCTGCCATGCCAGTTTTCGTTGCAGGAGCCCCAATTGGACCAGCAAGAGCTCATCAAACGCGAGCCGCTGTTCCGCCCACGCTTTCTGGTCTTCGCCAGCGGGAAAGTGATACTGCTGGATCGCATGGGGCAGATCCGGCAGGCGAAGATCGGTGCGGAGTCCTGCCGGCAACGGGTCTTCGATCGCCGACGAGTAGCCCTCTACCACGGCGCGGATCATCTTTCGCAGGGAGCGCTGATAGAGCCCCTTGGTCAGGGGATACATCGGGACCAGCCGGCCGGTGTGCGTCAGATCGGCGGCCTCGACCAATTCATATTCTCGCGGCTGCAGCGCGATGTAGCCGTGAAACACCTCCGGCACGCCCGAAATCGCGATTCGGCTACCAATCGGGAGTTGTTTGGCAATGTATGGCTGATTGAACCAACGTACTGCCGCCGTACCGGTGTCGTCGCCCACCGTCATCGTCGTAATAGCGATGCCGCGACCGGTACGATTCGTTCGCACGTTCAGAATGGTTCCCACCAGGGTGATGCGCTGTCCCAGACGGAGGCGACTGATCGAGCGGGTGTCCGCGTAGTCGTAGTGCGTACGAGGGAGATAGTAGAGGAGATCCCGAACCGTCGACACGCCGAGCTTCTGCAGCGGCTCGGCCATTGGCCGTCTCATCCCTTTGAGTGTTGTGATCGGAGCATCCAATTCCTCGGGAGAACGAGCAACGGGCGGCGGCAAAGGCGCCGGCGCGCCTGCCGGAGGCGCCGCGATCGAGTCCGGCGCAGCTGGTCCCGGCCGTGACTCCGTGGATGGTGTCGAGGTAGCAACCGTCGACGCACCGCTGAGCAAAAGGCGCAATGCTTCCGACACAGCGCGTTCGCGGTCTCCTCGGTCGGCGGTCGAATATCGCTCCAACGTCCCGGCCACGGCGTCGAGATTGGTCGGACCCGAGGGATTCGCGCGTTGTGCCTGTTGGCGTGCAAACCGTGCCAGACCGCCAGTCGCCGATCGGTCCTGAAACCCTTGAGTGCGCTCGAGCACCAGGACTCGTTGCAGAGTGATACGCGGGTCCTGGCCGGTGAGCATGCGAATTACGCGGTAGCGGCGACCGGCTCGCGTGCCACGCGGTACATCACTTCCAGGGCATACTCGATGTCGTCGCGCGAGACTTCGAGGCTCGTCACCGCACGGAGTTTGGCTCCTCCAGCCACCCGGACCCCTTCAAGGGCTAACAGTCGTACGAATTCGATTGGTGGCACGGGAAGAGCGGACACATCGAAAAATACGATGTTGCTCTCCACCGACTCCGGTCGAATGGCGATGCCGGGTATCCGTGCCAGACCTTCAGCCAGCAACCGAGCATTGCTGTGGTCCTCGGCCAGCCGTTCGACATTGTGTTCCAGCGCGAACAGCCCCGCAGCGGCCAGAATACCCACCTGCCGCATGCCCCCGCCCAGGACCTTTCTCCATTTGCGCGCTCGCTGAATATAGCCGGCGGTACCGCAGAGGAGTGATCCGATGGGTGCGCCTAACCCTTTGGAAAGGCAGAACGTTACCGAATCGGCCGAACGCACCAGCTGAGACGGCGGGACTCCCAGGGAGATAGCGGCATTGAAGATCCGGGCGCCATCAATGTGAACCGGCACGCCGTGATCGTGGGCGATGGCTGCCAGACGGTCGATCTCATCGGCCCGCAACACCGCGCCCCCGCAGCGGTTGTGCGTATTTTCCAGTGCCAGACATCCTGTTCTGGGTTCATGAATATCCGCGCCTCGGATGGCATTCTCGACATCGGTCGGCGCCAGACGACCCCGAGCGTCGTTGGGCAGGATGAATGTTTGTAGCCCGCCGACCACAGCAGTACCGGCGACTTCATAACGAAAGATGTGTGCCTCGTCGCCCAGGATCAGCTCGTCCCCGCGCTGAGCGTGCGACAGTACCCCCACCAGATTGCCCTGGGTTCCACTGCTGACGAAAAGCGCGGCTTCCTTGCCCATCAATTCGGCTGCCAGCGCCTCGAGGCGATCGACCGTTGGGTCCTCATCCCAGACATCATCGCCGACCTCCGCTTCGGCCATCGCCCGACGCATGCCGGCTGATGGACGGGTGAAGGTGTCGCTCCGAAGTTCGACGACCCGGTCGGTCATATCTGCACGAACTCCACGCGTTTCAGCGTCCCGTTTATGTCAAGCAACGCGAGTGTGCCCGGTGAGCCGGTATGATCTTGATCGGTCGCGCTACCCGGATTGACGAACCGCACACCGTGAATGACGTCGAAAAACGGATGGTGGGTATGGCCGAACACGACACAGTCGACGTGCTCACCAAAGATATCCTGCGGCTTCTTGCTGTACGTCGCCCACTGGGTGATAGCGCCAATATTGTGGGCGATTCCGACCTTGTAGCCGCCCAGGTCCTCGACCCGAGTATCCGGCAAGCTGGCCAGATCGAGGTCGAAGCTGTCGCCTCGTACCGCCAGCACTGTACGATCGCGGTCGCCGAGTCGAGCCAGAATCTTCTCACACTTGATGTCGCCGGCGTGGATAACCACGTCGACAGACTCCAGTAGGTTCAGGACCTGATCGGGAACGGCGTCGGAACCCTTCCAGTGAGTGTCGGCAAGGACAGCAACTCGCATAAGGATCGTTCCTCCTGTGAACTGGGTGGCCTACATTCGGTTGCTCATTGTACACTCCCACTTTGTCGCCTCCCCGGTGTGCCACAATGTGCCGATGAACGTCACAATCGCTCCCCGGACCGGTCTGACGCTGAAAAATCCGGTCATGACTGCATCCGGCACATTCGGATACGGCACCGAGTTTGCCTCCCGGGAAGACGTTTCGGGGCTGGGCGCGATCGTCTGCAAGGGCACGACGCGCGAACCCCGCAGCGGCCACGCGCCAATCCGGATGACCGAAACCGCGGCCGGCATGCTCAATGCAATCGGTCTGCAGAACATTGGCATCGAGGCGGTGATTCGTGAGCACGCTCCTCGTTGGGCAACCCTCGATGTGCCCTTCCTGGTAAACGTCAGCGGAACGTCCATAGAGGACTATACACATATCGTTTCACGCCTGAATCATGTGCCTGGAGTCGGCGGTGTGGAACTGAACATCTCCTGTCCCAACGTACGGGAAGGGGGAGTGATGTTCGGCAGCCGCCCTTCCACCGCCGCGGCCGTGACCGATGCCGTGCGATCGGTCACTGACCTTCCGCTGCTGGTGAAGCTCACCCCCAACGTGGCTGACATCCGGAGCATCGCCGCCGCCGTTGAGTCCGCCGGGGCGGACGCAGTGTGTGTCGCCAACACCGTGTATGGCCTTGCCATCGATATCCAGCGCCGTGAACCAACGCTGGCCAACGTCACCGGAGGACTATCGGGACCGGCGATAAAACCGTACGCGTTGTATCTGGTGTATCAGGTAGCACAGGAAGTCTCAATACCGGTCATCGGAGTCGGCGGCATCATGACGGCGACCGATGTACTCGAATTTCTCATGGCAGGTGCAACCGCCGTCGAGTTGGGAACCGCTCTTCTTCTGGATCCCACGTGCTGGCGCAGAATCATCCGGGATCTGGAAACCTGGCGAGACGGTGAAGGCGTGGATGATTGGCGCCACATTATCGGCACTGCCAACACCGGATTCAAAGGGAAAGCCGGCGGGAAATTATCCCGCCGGCCGAATTGGTGGAGATGGGGGCGAATCGAACGCCCCGTCCAGAAAGCTGGGCACAAACACGTCTACAAGCGTAGTCGGTACTTTAATCTCACCGGAGGAGCCTCTACCGACAAAGTCTCCGCCGGCCAGCTCATAAGCTTAAGCGGGTCCTATGAGCGCTCGGACCTGCCGCACGGCCGACTTTATGGCGCCGTCACCAACCCGTCGGCGATGGGTCGGCTAGGCGTCGCTACTGATTAAGCAGCAGCGAGGGTATAGTTGTCGTTGGCAGTTATGCCGTTGCCAGTTGTTTAACGAGACATCCACTGGCACCTCGGCTTGCAATGTTTGCTCCAGGCCCCCTGTCGAAACCTGGCATCCCCATGCAACCAATTATATCAGGTATGATCGAGACTGTTATCACAAAATATGCCGCTAGTCGGGGCCGGCTCGGTCCCGAGCATACGCTCTGAAAGCAGGCGTCGCAAGAGTGCGACAACGTTATATCCCTCCCGGAACCGAAAGTCCGGGCCGCGCCCTGGTCGACCTCCATTCGCGCCGATCACTGATCCTGCCCGCACTCATCGGTCTCGCAATTGCCATCGGGATCTTGCTCGGTCCGTGGTCGCTTCCGCATCGATTGGTGCTTTCGGCCTGTGTCCTCGCTGGTGGCGTGTTCGTGGCGGCTGAATATCTGCTTCCGTGGCAGAAGCTGCCGGGCACAGCATACCTTGCGCTACCGACATTCGGCATTCTGGTCATCGGCGCGGCAATGTGGGCGTCGGGAGGAGCTACCAGTCCGTTCACCCTGTTTCTCACGCTTCCGGTGGTCTATGCCGTAACCGCAACCGGCATCCTCTCTGGCTTACCCGTCGCGATTCTGGCCGGTCTCGTGAGTGCTTCGCCCGGGCTGTATAGTTCGAAGGAATCGTTTGTGGTGGCGGCATCAGGCGCAGTGCCGGCCTTTGTCACACTGAACTGGTTGGTCGGGGTCATAGTGACTCAACTTCGCGCGCGCGACCGGTCTGCCGCTCTCGCGACGGAAGCTCGAATCCAGAGCGAGGAACGCGCCCAGGACTTGCTCACCTTGCAGCGCGTCTCCTCAATCGTCGCCCAACACCTCAGCATGGACGACGCCATCGCATCGATCGTACGAGAACTGGCCGCTGCCTACGGGCATGGATTGGTCTCGCTGTATCTCTTCGACGGTGAGGTCCTCACCATGCAGGCCCAGGTGGGCTACGAGAGCTTCTACCAAACGATTGAGCTGAACGCGGGAGCGATCGGTACCGCCTGTGCACGGGGGGAGACCCTCTTCATTCCCGATGTCCACCAGGACCCCACCTACCGACCGGCGGAACGCGAGGTGGTGAGCGAGATCGCGGTTCCCATTCGAGACGAAGGCAGAGTTGCGGGCGTGCTCAATGTCGAAAGCCGGCAGTTCCTGTCCGAACGGGATCGAGACCTGATGGAGTTGTTCGGCGCCCAGGTCGGAGTGGTATTGCGAAACGCGCGTCTGGCGGGAGAATTGCGGGTGCGCGCCGAGCACGATCCCCTCACGGGGCTTCTCAACCGTGGCGCCCTGATTGAGGCTCTGGAGCGTTCACTGAGCACAGCGAAAATGCAATGCGCCGTGCTTGTGATTGACCTGAACGATTTCAAGGTCATCAACGATACCCACGGCCATCCTATTGGCGATGCCATACTGGCGCACTTCGCGGATCTACTCCGGGACAGCTGTCGCGAAGGAGACGTTTGCAGCCGGTACGGGGGCGACGAGTTCGTCGTCCTCCTGCCTCGGGCCGATCGCGTGCAGGCTGCCAGCGTAGCGGCGCGCATCACTTCGGCCGCGTCGATGCGTCCCTGCCGTCCTAACGACGAACTCGAGATTCCAATCTCGATCTCCATCGGACAGGCAGTGGCGCCCGAAGACGGCTCACGCTGGAAAGACCTCCTGGCGCGAGCTGATCAGCTAATGTACGCCGCCAAGCGAACCATTGGTCGCGTTTCCTGAGTACGGCGGGTTACTCTCCAGCCGGAGGAGACATGCGCGCGACCGGTTCCTCGGTCGCCAGCGGGGCCTGACGTCCGAGGGCCCCGAGTGTCACTACCCAGGCCACAGCCATAAAACTTATGGCCAGCGGCAACCAAATGATCAGTATGATGTCCGGCATTAATTCCCCCTCTAGCAAGTGCTGAGTCTCACTATGATCGATTTCGCCGGTGAATGCAACTTCACCTCGACGTCCCGGACTCGCTCGCGCCGCCGTTTCTTGACGGCGAGTTATCCCTTCGGCTATTATTTCAACAACTGCTTAAATACTTGAATAGAGGCTTTGTGCAGGAACTGTATCGCGCCATCGCCGACCCCCATCGACGCACCATACTGCGCGTCTTGCGCCACGGTGAACGGACGGCAGGGGAACTGGCCAGTGTCACCGGCCTTCGCCCGGCAGCACTCACACACCATCTGATGGTTCTCAAATTGGCGGACCTGGTTCGCGTGGAACGCCGCGGCCAGTATCAGATTTACTCCCTCAATACGACAGTGTTCCAGGATCTTGTCACCGAGATTCTCGGCTGGTTGACGGACCCCGGCACCGAGTCGGAACCGGGATTGCAGACGAAAGGAGACCTCAAGTGAATTTCTCGTTCCGCACCATATCGATTGCCGCCACGGCGACGGCAGCGGTCGCCTCGGCGGCAACCTATCCTTTCCTGCCCAAACGCGTCGCCTCGCACTTCGATGAAGACGGCCGGGCCGATCGCTTTAGCTCGAGCGCGAGTGCAGCCGTGACGCTCCCAATTGTGATGGCGGTGATGACCGTAGTCAACGATCGGCTCGGCGGCTGGCCGGGTGGCCGGGACCGGGAATCTCCGGATTCTGGTGTCCGGGCTCGGGATGAGTCGGTAGCATTGGTCGAGTTAGCGATGTTGGCCTCCCACGCCGCGGCGCTAGCGAACGCCGTCGACATCCACCTGGACCTGGATCGCTTGAACCGGGCAGTGCTTGGCGGATTGATGGTTGGCCTGGGGAACGTCATGCCCAAGCTTCCTCGCAATGGTTTGATCGGCATCCGGACTCCGTGGACGCTGGCCGATCCGGGCGTGTGGGAGCGCACCCATCGCGTCGGCGGTTACCTCATCACCGCGGCCGGCCTGGTGGCTCTTGCGTCGCTGCCGGCCAGCAGTCACCGTGCGAAGCAGATCCCGACGGCCGCGATGCTTGGTGCCCTTGGCATCGCGGCGATCTATTCGTTTCTTATCCGCGCGCACCGAACCAGTGATCGTTAGTCCAGTGTGAGTTCAACCGCTCAAACATTGCCCTCGATCGCTGCTGGATTCGGTCTCGGCCTTGCGCTCGCGGGCGCCCCCGGACCGGTGCAGGCGGTATTGCTGACCGAATCGGTACGAGGTGGTATCGCGCGTGGCGCCCAGGCGCAGTTCGGTGCCAATCTCACATTTGCCGTGCTCCTGGTGGCACTGGCTCTCGGTCTTTCGCTGGCATTGCCCGGAGGTCTTGCCTTGCAGACGCTCAAGGTGATCGGTGGTCTTTTCCTGCTGTGGCTCGGAGTGGACGGGTTCCGTTCCCGGCAGGCACTCGAGCTTGATTCGTCCGGTCAGACGACACTCCCACCGGTGGCGCGCGGTATTCTTGCCGTGCTGCTCAATCCCGGCGCCTGGATCTTTCTGGCCACGGCCGCGTCGTCACTCTTGTCGGCGGCTGCCCTGGCGGACGGCAAGCCAATCGCCCTCTTCGCCGCACTGGCAATGACCGGTGGAGTGGCTGTCGGAGACGGTGTACTGGTACTTTTCGGTGGTCTCGGCATTCGCCGGGCCGGACACCATACGGTCCTCAATGTCCGCCGTGGATTGGCGGTCTTACTTGCCGGACTGGGGATCTGGCTAATTCTCGATGGAATATTTGGCTTGAGTGTCTAGTACTGCAGTGATCGTTTCCCGTCCGTGCTCTGGCCGCGCGACTATTCGTCGGCGAGGACCGCGGCTGCGATCCGGCGGACGCGCTCGGGATCGGCGATCGCATCGATCTCGACGATCTTGCCCTCGGTGACCGTGAACCCCATCACCGCGAACGGGCGGCCATATATTGTGACGACCACTCCGGCTGCTCCGTTCACGAGCGCGGGATGCAGACGGGCAGCAGGGATTGCGCCGATGCGCGCCTGTCGGGCGACGTCCACGGCACCATGGAACACCTTGCGATCTCGAGGGCGACTGGCGCCCAGGTCGGTGCGAAGCACGACGTCGGGATCGAGCACGGCGACGAGGGCGTCAAAATCACCGCCACGGGCTGCCTGGAAGAATGCATCCACCACCGCTCGTTGTCGAGCTACATCGGGGTCTGGAGCTCGGATGTCGGCCCCCCGCACCCGGCGCCGTGCCCGACTGGCCAGCTGCCTCGCGGCCTCGGTGGTCCGCCCCACCAGGGGAGCGATTTCTTCGAACGGCAGTCCGAAAGTGTCATGCAAGACGAACGCCAGCCGCTCGGCCGGCGTCAGGGTATCGAGCACCACCAGGAGGGCGAGACCGACCGAGTCGGCCAGGAGTGCCTCATCTTCCGGCTGCAGTGCTCCGTCCGGGCTCACGACGGGGTCGGGGAGGCGCATTTCGAGAGATTCCTCGCGACGGACCTGGCGTGACCGCAGCGTATTGAGACACACCCGGGCCACGACTGTCGTGAGCCATCCACCGAGGTTCTCGACCCCATCTGCCCCGGACCGGCTGAGCCGCAGCCAGGTCTCCTGCACGGCGTCGTCCGCGTCTGGGAGCGAGCCCAACATTCGGTAGGCGACCGCCCGCAGATGTCCTCGGTGATTCTCGAAACGTTCCGCTAGCCACTCGTTCTCGTCCATCTGTCACCTCCTAGCATTGCCCCCTGTCATAGAAGTGACCCGCTAGAGACAACAAGTGTGACATCAGAGAGAGGAGTAGTGACGCGAGTCTTTGTTGCAGGAGCCAGCGTTCAAGCGATCGAGCATGAGGGCCCCACCATTTACGGCACTGTCGACGGCGAGTCTGCTCCCTTCCGCGTCTGGCCGTTGGAGCTCTCGACCGCCATCAGCGCCACACCATTTCAGACGAGGTGCTTCTTCGGGCCTTTCACGATATCCGCCAGTCCCGAAGAGTACGGATCTCGCACCACTCCATGCTCGGTCACGATGGCGCTGATCAATCTCGCCGGGGTCACGTCAAACGCTGGATTGGCGACCGTGGCCCTCTCGGGGGCAACGCGGATTCCGCGGAAGGATGTCACTTCTTCCGCCGCCCTCTCTTCGATTTCGATGGCAGCGCCCGTGGGTGTGTCCAGGTCCACCGTCGACGTCGGCGCCACGACGTAAAAAGGCAAATCGTGCGCTCTGGCCAGGGTGGCAACAGTGTAGGTACCGATCTTGTTAGCCGCGTCGCCGTTGGCGGCAACGCGATCGGCCCCAACCATGGCGAGATCGACTCGACCGCGCGCCATGAAATGACCGGCCATGCTGTCCGTGATCAGCGTGTACGGAATGGAAGCGTGCTCAAGCTCCCAGGCCGTGAGTCGCGCTCCCTGGAGCAATGGTCGGGTTTCGTCGACCCACACGTGCAGGCGTTTGCCCTGCTCGTGAGCACTCAGGATGGCGCCGACCGCGGTGCCGTGCGCACCGGTCGCGAGCGCGCCCGCATTGCAGTGGGTCAATACGTTGGCCCCATCTGGAATCAGCGAGGCGCCATGCTCTCCCATGGCGCGATTGATACGCTCGTCCTCGACCAACATCCGCCCGGCTTCCGCTAGAAGAGCGCCGGCGACGACACCGGGATCACTGCCGGCATTCCGTCTCACCTGTTCCATTCTGCTCAGTGCCCAGAATAGATTTACCGCCGTGGGCCGCGTGGACCGCAGGGTCTTGACTGCTGTCGCCATTCCGGCATCGAACGCTTCGCCGCTGCTACCCGCGGCGGCCAGCGACTGCGCCGCCAAGGCGACGCCAAAGGCAGCAGCCAAACCGATTGCAGGCGCCCCGCGCACGCTTAACCGTCGAATCGCTTCAGCAACCTGTTGGTATCCTCGACACTCGATCAGCACCGGATTGTGCGGTAGCTCGATCTGATCGATCAGCCACAGGGCGCCGTCGCGATATTCAAGTGTCTTCATGCCACTCCTTACTTCTCAGGCGGTGTCGAATCGGGCCACGATACCGCGCACGAGCGCGGAAAAGCGATCGCGTACCCGCAGCGCGGTTTCGATCACTTCTTCCTCGGTAAGGGTCTGCGGCAGCATGCCGGCTGCCATGTTTGTAATACACGAGATACCCATCACCCGCAGGCCCGCGTGTCGAGCAGCAATTACTTCGAGCACGGTAGACATGCCCACGGCATCGGCTCCGATGGTGCGGGCCATGCGAATTTCGGCCGGGGTCTCGTAGCTCGGCCCCAACAGTCCGAGATAGACGCCGTGGGCCAGGTTCTGCCCTTGCTCCGCAGCCACACGTTCCGCCAGGGCTCGCAATCGAAGGTCGTACGCCTCGGACATATCGGGAAAACGAGTGCCCAGGTTGGCCTCGGGAGGACCCACCAGTGGACTGGCGCCGGTGAGATTGATGTGATCGGTGATGAGCATCAAGGTTCCTGGCTCGAAGTGCGGGTTCACACCGCCGGCCGCATTGGTCACGAAGAGAGCATCCGCCCCCAGCGTTCTCGCCAATCGGACGCCGAAGACCACCTCGGCGGGTCCGTATCCCTCGTAGAGATGAACCCGGCCGGAAAACATCATCACGGGCCGTCCGGCAAGCCGCCCAACAAGCAATTCGCCGGCATGGCCCGGTGCTGTGGAAAGCGGAAAGTGCGGAATCTCGGCATACGGAATGGCGATACTATCCTCCAGTTCAGCAGCCAGTCCGCCCAGACCGGAGCCCAATACAATGGCGACCTCGGGTCGGAGTGGCGCCCGCCGAGCAGTAGCATCGGCGGCGTCCTGGAGCTGAGACCAGACCATCGATTCAGTCAAGGCGTCACGCCAGTGCCCGTTCAGAAAGTCCGAGCGCCGTCCGTTGAGCCGAGCGGCGAGCCTCGGCTTCATCGACCAGCAACACAGCGCCGGCTCGCACGACCTGCTGGCCGTTGACCCACACCGTATCGACCAGGTGACGACCGGCGGAGTACACCAGATGTGAAATGAAGCTCTCCGAGTCGAATACCGGCACCATGGTGGTGTCATCGAGAGTCAGTTCGATGACGTCTGCTTGATTTCCCTCTCGAAGCACGCCGATATTGGGGAGATGGACGGCCCTCGCCCCCAGGCGCGTTGCCAGCCAGAGCGCCACTCGGGCGGGCACGGGTTTGGGATCGAGCGCCATCGCCTTGGCCAGCATCGGCGCCAGGCGCATATCCTCCCACAGATCCAGATTGTTATTGGTGGCCGCTCCGTCGGTGCCGATGCCCACGTTGACGGCAGCCATCAGCATTGCTGCCAACGGTGCGATGCCCGCTCCCAACTTCGCGTTGCTTTGGGGGCAATGGGCGATTCCGACACCGCGTTGGTGGAAAATATCGATATCTCCTGGGTCGAGCCAGATACTGTGTGCGGCCAGTGTCTTCCCCTCGAAGAACCCAACATCGTCGAGCGCTCGTACCGTGCTACCCAGGCCGCGCCGGTTAAATTCCTCCCGCTCCCAGGCCGTTTCCACCAGATGAGTGTTGACCGGAACGTCCAGTGCTCGGGCCTCCTCGGCAATGGCCTGCAGCGCTTCGAGTGGGACCGTGTACGGTGCGTGCGGGCCGAAGCCGAGATGGATGCGGCCGGCTTCGCCGTTCCGCGACCGCACGAACTCCGACCCACGGGCCAACTGTTGCTCCCATGATCCGAGTCGCTGTTCCCACTGCGGAGTGGCGAGGATCGTTTGCGTCACCAGGACACGGCTACCCACTTCGAGTGCCGCCTCCACCAACGCGTCCTCGAAGAAATACATATCCACGTAGGTCGTCACGCCGCATTTGAGCATCTCAATCGCCGACAGGCGCGAGCCCACCAACACGTCTTCGGGGGTCAGACGTACTTCACGGGGCCAGACCCGCTCTTCCAGGAACACCCTCAGATCGACGTCGTCGGATAAGCCGCGAAAAATTGACATGCCGGAATGGGTATGGGCATTGATCAATCCGGGCATTACCAACTTGCCTCCGGCAAACCGGCGAACGTCATACTCTCCGTCGTACGAGGCGCCGACGAAGGCGATGGCCTCGCCATCGATGAGGACATCACCGGGGTTGTAGACGGTGTGCTCCTCGTCGCAGGTCACCACGACGCCCCCGCTCAGCAACGTCTTCACACTCATGCCTCCGACTGGCTTCTTGTCGAGAATGCCACAAGTGGCCTGTGCAGTAGAACTCTGACGGAGCTGCGCTCGCTCAGTGTCGCGGTATCACTGTCGGGGGAACAATCGTACCGGAGGCGATTTCTTGCTCCACTTTCCGTGCTTGTTTCACGATCGAGGCAGGTACCAGACT
This sequence comes from uncultured Chloroflexia bacterium, assembly GCA_963731225.1. Taxonomy (GTDB): domain Bacteria; phylum Chloroflexota; class UBA5177; order UBA5177; family UBA5177; genus CAVSUG01. The sequence continues at coordinate 812,444 of CAVSUG010000001.1, read as the reverse complement.
CGATGGGCGGGCAAAACCGGTTGCATGCTGGGCGGTGCCGAAGACATGATCTCCGCCGGTAAAGTGTCCTTTCTCCGTGGCGAGCACCACCTGGCGCACAACACTCGCCACCCGTTTCAGCGCACTGGTGAGCACAAACTGACCCAGATAATGCTGGCTTGCATCCACTCCGATGCCGTACACGCCACGCGCTTTGGCGAGCAGAAGATAGCCCAACCCAGCGCCACCAGCGACCTGAAAGAGAATATCGGCACCCTCGGCAATCTGCTTGGCTGCCAGTGTCGCGCCCGGCCGCTCGTCGGTAAAACTGTTGGCGTAGTCGCCGACAATCTTGATCGACGGATCGACGCTTTGCGCTCCGGCCACATATCCCGCCAGGTACTGATTCACCGCTGGGATTGACTGACCGCCGAGGTATCCAATGGTGTTGTGGGTAGCCCGACCAACTCGTTCCTTCTCCATCAAGCCCGCAATCACACCCACCAGGTAGCCCGATTCCTGCACCTTGAAGATGACGTTTTCCACGTTAGGCAGGCTGACCTCCTGACCGGAGGGTGTCAGTGGTCGCGCATCGATGGCAACGAAACGCGCCCTGGGGAATTCAAGAGCCGCGGTATAGAGGGCGTGACTCATCCCGTAACCAATGGAAAACGTGACGCTGGAATAATGTTGCGCGGCGCGTACGAGATCCAGGGTATAGGCCGCGCTCTTCCGCGGTTGAGAGACCGCGGCCGTCACTCCGAATCGCTTCACCGCGTCGCGCAGGCCCCGCCAGGCCAGATCGTTGAAAGAACGATCGTGCAGACCATCGACATCGGTCACCAGGGTGGCGGTGAACGCCTTGCCCTTGGGCGGCGTGGGGAAAAACGGGGGGGCCGTCGCCGGAGCACTCGAGGTTGGCACGCGAGTAGCTTTGGGCCTGGGCGCCGATGACGGACTGCAAGCGCTCATCGCGACGACCAGGAGAAGAATGGCGGGTAGTGTCGCCATCCGTGTAAACATTGTCATATCTCTCCCCATCCCCGGCACTGGCTTACTCGGCACAACCACCCAACAGGTGAGCCGAAGCGAACCGAGGGCAAGCGTGCCGCGAACCCCGACATGATACCCGATACCGATGGGGCTCAGATACGGGGAAGCAGGCGCGGTTCCGCCGTGGTGCTCCGGCTCAAGCTGGTCTCGCGGATCGGTGCAACTTCGTTTGTCGCCGTCTCACGACGTTGGATTACCGCCGAGAGCGCCGCTCCGTACAGGAAAATCATGGCCGAGATCCACAACCAGAGCATCACAATGACGCTGGCCGCCGAGCGGTCCATACACTCGGTTGTAGGTGCCCGCTTGAAGCACCCACCAGCCGAAGACGATCTTGGACACTCCCCAGAAGATGGCGCCCAGCACTGCCGCCGGAAAGGCGCATCGCACCCGGACCTTGACCGTGGGCGTCAGCGTATAGAGCGCGGTAAAGACCGCTATATCGAGCACGAGCGCTGGAGTGAGAGCGATTATAGCGCCGGGGACGGAGAGCGCGTGCGTCAAACCGATGACCAGCGCGGACGCCGAGGCCAGTCCCAGTGAGATCACGGCAAACACCGTGACCCAGAGGATAACGGCGATACCCCGCACTTTGGCGATCCAGAAGGAATGTGCCCCCGGTGTTCGCCACAGTCGATTGACGGCCCAATCGATCGAATCGTGAAGTCCAAGCGTTCCGAATACCAGTGATACCACTCCCAGGACGGTGGTTGCCACTCTGCTGTGACGAATCGGATCCCAATAGGTCTGGAGGAACTGTTGCTGGGAAAGCCCGGGCATAACTCGTCTAAACAGCGTACGTACATCGCTCACCGACAGGGCCCCGCCCAGCACGTGACCACCGACTGCGAGCAGCAATAGGGTAAGAGGCACGATCGACAGAAATCCAAAGAATGCAATCATTCCGGCCATGCCGGGTACATTGTCACGCCAGAACATGACCGCGGCGCTCCTGCAATCTCGCAGCCAGAGACGGTACGCCAACCACGGCGCCAGAGCGCCCAGTCGAGACGGAACGTCAGCAGCCGACTTGACCTGTCCCGATGACCCCAGAGAGACTCTGGCCATCGCTTCTCCACCTTCTCACCGAAGCAACGCATGTCGGAGCGCGAATGTCCCTTCCATAATGCGCCGTGTAGCGCAGTTGCGCAAACCCACTAAAGTTGGAGTACATGGCCGAGATTGCACTTTTCAATCCGCCCGAGCTGTCGCCGCCAGTCGGCTTCTCCCATGCCGCTGTCATCGACGGCTGGGTCTGGCTCGGCGGCCAAATCAGCACGGATGCAACTGGAGTGGTGCTTCATCCCGGTGACATGCCCTCACAGTTCAAGCAAGCGATGCACAATGTGAGCATTGCCCTGGCGGCGGCGCGATGCCGTCCGGAGGGTGTGGTGAAGATAACGTATTACATCACCGACCTCGATGCCTACCGTGGCGCACTGCGTGAGATTGGCAGCGCCTACCGCGAGGTGATGGGGAGACACTACCCTGCCGCCTCCCTCTTCGTGGTAGCCGGTCTCTTCGAGCCGGAAGCAATGATCGAAATCGAGTGCATCGCCCGGCAGCTCGATTCGACCTGATCTAGATCGGAGGTTATCCCAGGATGCATCAAACTCTTCCGCGCGGTTACTGGAATCCCAATACCGAAACATTGCCCCGCGAACAACTTCGCGAACTGCAATGGCGGAAGCTGAGTGCGCTGCTGCGGCATGTCTATCGAGGGTCGGCATTCTATCGCCAACGCATGGATGCTCATGACTGCCGGCCCGAACAGATTGGATCGTTGGCAGAGTACCTGCAACGCTTCCCCATCCTGACGCGCCAGGATCTGATGGCGGCGGAGGCCACGGCGCCACCGTTCGGCACCTTGCCCGCAATCGATCCGGTCCATGCCATGCGGTACCACCAGACCAGCGGCAGTACCGGGCAGCCACCGATTCGGACGTTCGACACCAACCGGGACTGGGTGTGGGCCGCCGAGATGTGGGCGACTGGTCTCTATGCAATGGGAGTCAGACAGGACGACCGCGCCGCGGTAGCGTTCGGCTATGGGCTGTTCATCGGCTTCTGGGGCCTGCACTACGCCCTGGAAAAGATCGGCTGTATGACGATCGCCACCGGATCGTTCGACAGCGAAAAACGCATCGAGCTGCTGCTGGAGCAGGGAATCACCGTCCTGGCCTGCACCCCGACGTATGCCATGCGTCTTGCCCTCACGGCCAAGAATATAGGCGTGGATCTGGTCCGCGATGGCCAGGTGCGCATCGTCGTGACCTCCGGAGAACCGCGTCCGGATGTCACTAAACGCGCGATCGCGGAATCGTTCGGCGCGTTTGTCGGCGATACCGCGGGCATGACCGAAGCCGCCACTATCTTTATGTTCGAGTGTGTTGAGGAACCCGGCGGTGCCCACATTATCGAGACTGACTACATCGAGGAGGTCCTCGATCCGGAGACGCTTCGACCGGTCGACTACGGTGAGCGCGGCGTGCGGGTCATGACCAGCCTGGGGCGCGAGGGTATCTGCATGCTCCGCTACTGGACCAATGACCTGGTGGTGAAACTGCCGTATTCGAACTGCCGTTGCGGACGCACGTGGGACATCTACCAGGCTGGAATTCAGGGAAGACACGATGATATGCGCAAGATCCGAGGCGTCTGGTTTGTGCCGTCGATGGTCGAGGACGTGGTGAGGGCATTTCCTGAAATCGATGAATACCAGTGCGTGCTCGACACCATCGACGCGCTCGATACGCTCATCATTCAGATCGAACCGGGGGCCTCGGTGCCGGCAGGCGAGTACGAGCCGCTCCGGCAGCGCGTGGCCGCGCAGGCGAAGCGAGTTCTGTCGGTGAGCCCGCGGGTTGAGATGGTTGGAGTCGGGACGCTTCCTCGCTTCGAGATGAAAGCGAAGCGCTTTCGCGATGTCCGGCCCAGCACGGAACTCGGATCATGAACGACTACGATCGCGCCGTGCTAAGCGATGCGGATCGAGAGCGACTGCAACACGTGTTCGAGGAGCTCACAGTTCTGGCCGGCGCTCCCGTGCCTTCGGTTCGAGCAGCGGCCCGAGCGGCAATGGCTCAGATTGCCCAGGCATTGAACGGCCAGGGGATAACATTCGATCTCTACACTGCGGAGCTGCCGGACCGCTAATCTGTCCCCTTACTCTCTCCCGCGATCGAGCGATGCTCGGACCTCGCCCAGCCACTCGGTGCCCAGCTGGCGGCCGTTGGGCAGTTGGTCGTCTCGGTCCCAGCGCCACGTTGCGATCATCGCCAGCATGAGGGTCCGGCAGTCGCGAAGCAGGTCTTGATTCGCCGTTGGGTAGTGCCTGCCGACGTCGTCGGGCGCATGGGCGATGTCGAACTCGACCGGTCCGCGGCAACACGTCTCGAGGTCTATAAACAGCAGCCCCTTCTTCGTCCTGAGCACGTTGCCCGGATGCGGCTCACCATGCAGCAACTGCTCGTCGGCGCCGCGGTTGCCGATCGTGTGTCTCAGGCTGCTCAACGTCTCGCTGAGAAGCTCACGGTCCGCATCAGCAAGGTCCGGGGTGTGGGCGGGGTTGCCAACCAGCCACTGCGCCTCCTGGACTCGGTCCGTGAAGTGCGGCGCAGTCACATCGATCTGCCGCATGCCGGCATGCAGCCGCTCGAGCGCCCGCGCATACTCAGATGGTGCGATGTCTCGGGGCGGCACAGGTTCGTAGTAGGTCCACAGCGTGACCGCGAAGCCATCACGCACGTAGACGCGCGGCTCCGCCCGAGGCTCGAGCTCAGCCACCGGGCTATCAGTTTCCGCCAGCCGCCGTGCCACCTCGACTTCGAACGCGGCGACGGCGTGATGCGCCATGTTCGCGACCCGAGCAAGAACGTCACACGGCAGCAGGCGCACAGCCAGCCGGTTCGAGTCGTGGAGGACAACCGCATCATCGACCTCGGAGGTCAAGCGCTAAGCCCGTAGCCATACCCGCAGCCACCGCACGCGGAATGTCTGATGCCTTCATCGTCGCTTTGTCGCTCTGCCTCGCCGAGAGGTAATAAGGGGGTGGTTTAGAGTTCCAGGCAAGCCTCGGCGGCCAGCCAGAACACTTTCTCACGGTTGGAGCTGGTTAACCAGTCCCGATGATCCCACTCCGTGCCACCCAGATCATCGCCACCATACAGGATCTGGCCCACCGGTACGCCGCGAAACTTCGCCACGGCAAAGAATGTGGCGGCTTCCATCTCCACCGTCAAGCAGCCTTCCGACCGCCGACGCTGCACTCGTTCCCGCGTCTCCCGGTACACCGCGTCAGTCGTCCAGGTCTTTCCGACCAAATAATCGACGCCATGGCGCCGCAACACGGTCTCGATCGCCGCGATCCCTCGCGGGTCAGCCTCCACCTCTCGTGAAGGAGGAAGGTAGTGGTACGACGTTCCTTCGTCACGAACCGCGACCGACGGCACGACCACATGACCCATTGCTATCTCGCTCGCGAGCACGCCGGCTCCGCCGCAGGCAATGAACTTCTTGCACCCGAGGGCAATAGCCTCTTCGAGAAATGCCGCGGCCAGCGGCGCACCGACACCTGGATGCAAAACCGTCAGCCGTTGGTCGTTCAGGATGATCTCGTACACGGGATTGACGCCGATCTCACTGCGCAACCTGGCCACCTGCTGGGCCTTTCCAGATTGACAGAGGGTCTCGATCACCTCCTGGAAAAAACACATGACGCACCGTTCGGCTACGTCCTGCCTGCGGATGACCCGATCGGGTTGAATCATCGCATCCGTCGTGGAATCGAACTCCAGGATCGGCCAGGGTGTGTCCATTCAACAAATCCCGTGCGGAAGCTATTCGGCGTATCGATCACTCACGAGTTGAATCCCTGGAAAGGGAGGCGGCATCACTGCGGCACTGGCTGCGGCCGGTGCTACCCTACCGTCCGTGAACTGACCACATAAACCTTACCTTGGATGGCGACTGTTGCTCTGCATCCTCACTGGATCTGCACTATGGACCGCTGTTGATGGCGTTGATGGTGTCCTGGAATGCGTTCTTGATGTAGGGTCCTACCAGCACCAGCAGCACCAGCGTGGCCAAAGTGATCAATCCACAAAGTAAGGCGTATTCGACGACATCTTGACCATCGTCCCAGGTCGGCATCCGCAGGTATGTTGTGGTCCAGATCCATCCGCGCGTGAACATACTATCCTTCCCTTCGCTGTGGCATCGAGAGTCCGCATATGTGTCGACCCCAGGCCCGCGACCCCGACCGCGCTGCTTCCTTCGTCCACTCGAGGCCGGTGTGTTGATCTAGGTTCAGTCAATCATGCTGCACCGGTCACCGGTAGCGGCAAAGTGCTCCTCGCATGTGGGACCAAAGTCCCCCAGAAAGGCGTTACCGCGACTCTTCTTCCTCTTTACCCAGAAGACTCCGAGCGATGATGATGCGCTGAATATGGGATGTGCCTTCGTAGATTTGCAGACCCTTCACGTCCCGATAGAAGCGCTCGACAGGATACTCGCTGGAATACCCGCGCCCACCATGCAGAAGCACTGCCTGTCCGGCGGCGCGTGCCGCCGCCTCGGTAGCAAACAGCTTGGCGATCGATACTGCCTGTGAGTTGTTCGCTCCGGTGTCGCGAAGCCATGCGGCCTGCCGGACGAGCAGTCGCGAGGCTTCGAGCTCCGCGCCCATGTCCGCCAGGACCGCCTGAATCATCTCGAAGTCGCCGATACGCCGTCCAAACTGACGGCGCGAGCGAGCAAAATCGACGCTCGCGTCGAGACACGCCTGGTGGACACCCAGGGCGCCGGAAGCCACGCCGAGACGGCCATGATCGAGCGCGCTCATCGCCACTTTGAAGCCGCCGCCGACCGAGCCCAGTACCGCTTCGGAACCGACGCGTACTCCTGATAGTCGAATAAATGCATGGTCGGAGCCTCGATGGCCCAGTTCCCGACCCGGCATCGGGGTTCGTTCGAATCCCGGCGTCGAGGTCGGAATGAGGAACGCTGTCACTCCACGCGAACGCAACGAAGGATCGATGGTGGCGAAGAGTACGGCCACGTCGGCGACATTCCCGTTGGTGATCCAGTGCTTCTCTCCTTCCAACAACCAACCATCTCCATCTGGCCAGGCACGCGTTTCGAGTGCCGCGGCGTCCGACCCAGCGCCTGGTTCGGTCAGACAGTAGCACCCGATTGCCTGGCCCCGAGCCAGTCGCGGGAGCCAGCGCGCCCGCTGCTCTTCTGATCCCCACTGGAGGAGACATTGCGATACCAGTGCCACCTGCACAGTGAGGAAACCACGGACCGACGAATCAACGCGGCCCAACTCCTCGTATACCAGTGACATCGCGAGCGCGTCCTCACCGGCGCCACCAAACTGGGTCGGGATGGGGAGCCCCAGGAAACCGAGATCGGCAAGCCGATCGATAACATCCCGGCGAAACACGCCGCGTTCGTCCGAATCTCGAGCCTGGGGCCTGACGATCGCCTCGGCAGCCCCCCGAATCTCTTCTTGCAGCGCACGATGGTGCGCATCGAGGGCGAAGTTCACTACCGTCCCCGAAACTGTGGCGACCGTTTTTCGCCAAAGGCGGCGTGGAACTCACGAAAGTCAGCGGCCGTCATGAGAAGCGACTGGGTCCAGGCCTCCATCTCGATCGCGGTCGAGTAATCCATCGAGGCAGCCCGATTGAGCATTTCCTTGGTCATGCTCAATCCCCACGGAGCACGCTCGATGAGCCGGGCGCAAAGGTCGGCGACCGCCGCGTCCAGTCCACCGGCCGGAACCACCGCGTTCGCCAAACCGATCTCGCGGGCCGGCGCCGACTCGAGCCGCTCGCCCAACATCAGGATTTCTGTTGCTCTGCCGAGCCCAACAATCCGTGGTAACAGCCAGCAGGCCCCCATGTCGCCGCCGCTGAGTCCAACCCGGGTAAAGAGAAACTCAAACCGCGCGCGTTCGACCAAAACGCGAAAATCGCATGCCAGCGCCAGAACGGCGCCGGCACCGGCAGCGATACCATTCACGGCGGCAACGACAGGCTGCGGCATCTCGCGCAGATTGCGGACACATGCTCCGGTGAGACGGGCGAATTCGTGGATACCACGCGTATCCATGGACAGCAGTTCGCCGATAATCTCGTCAACATCGCCGCCGGAGCAGAACCCTCGACCTTCACCACGAAGCACCAGCACCTGCACCTCGGAGGTGCGATCTCTCAGTTCCGCCGTGAGATCGCGAAGATCGCGGTACACCTCGAAGGTCAGCGAATTGAGCCGCTCGGGGCGGTCGAAGGTCAACGTTGCCACCCCGCCGGATTCGTTATAGCGGAAGTGTTCCCAGGGTGATGTCACGATTGCACCGCCCCGCCATCGACATTGATCGCCTGGCCGTTTATTCCCTTACCGATGGCGCTCGCCAACAGGACACACAGCGCGGCCACCTCCGCCGGCTGAACCAATCTGCCCTGCGGCGTGAGCAGCGGACCGAGCGCCTCTTCTCGGTTCCGACCGGTCTTCCGCATGATGTGCACGATCGCCTCCTCCGTCATGGGGGTATCGACGTACGCCGGACAGACGCAATTGAACGTGACGCCGCTAGCGGCGTATTCGGCAGCCAGCGCGCGCATCAGGCCGATGACGCCGTGTTTGGCCGCGACGTAGGGGGCGATGTATGGGGCTCCCTGTTTCCCCGCGATTGAGGCAATCGTGATGACTGCCCCATGCCGGCGCCGGAGCATCCCCGGCAGAGCCGCCCGGGTCAGAAAGAACGGTCCGGTGAGGTCGACCGCCAGCGTACGGTACCAGGTGGCGTTGTCAACGTCGGTGAATTTCTGCGAGGTTGCCAAACCGGCGTTGTTCACCAGCACGTCCAGGTGTCCCCATTCTGATTCGCAACGCTCGATTGCCACTACACATGACGCTTCATCGGTAACATCGAGCGGTACCGCGATGGCCCGTGCTCCGGCGGCACGACACTCGCCGGCGACTTCCTCGAGCGACTCCCGAGTTCGGGCCGCGACCGCTACCGACGCGCCCTCGGCAGCGAACGCCAGTGCAACGGCTCGGCCGATTCCGCGTCCTCCACCTGTGACCAGAACGCTACTCTCGCGCAATTGCATTTCGCTCATTTCGTGCTGTCACCAGGCATAATCAAGCATACGTCGATGGCGGAACATGGAAGTATGCAGATCGGAGTAGGACTGCCGGCGACGATCCCGGGAGCGCCCCGGCGCACCGTGCTGGACTGGGCCCGCGAGGCCGACCAGGGCCCATTTTCCAGTCTTGGCGTCCTGGACCGCGTGCTGTACGACAATTACGAGCCGCTCACCGTCCTGGCCGCTGCCGCTGCCATCACCGAACGCGTGCAACTCGCCGCCTGTATCATCATCGCGCCGTTGCGCCGCACTGCCCTGCTGGCGAAAGAGGCGGCATCGGTGCAGGCACTCTCGGGTGGACGGCTGGTGCTTGGACTGGGGCTGGGAGCCCGCCAGGACGATTATCACGCCACGGGCGTTGACATGCGCACCCGAGGTCGCCGGCTCACCGATCAACTCGTGGAAATGCGCCGACAATGGGAGGATGAGGCCATCGGCCCCCGGATTGACGATCGACCGCTGTTGCTCGTTGGCGGCGGTGGCGGTCTGGCCGTGAGTCGCATGGCGCGATACGCCGACGGCTATGTCCATTCGGGCGGTCCACCGCGAGCCTTCGCGCGCGGCGCCGCCGAAGCGCGAGCTGCCTGGGAGGACGCCGGCCGTCCGGGGAAGCCGGTGCTCTGGGGTATGGCATACTTCCAGCTCGGCGGCGACGCCGGAGCCGGTGCCGACTACCTCAGGGAGTATTACGCCTTCACTGGACCGTTCGCCGATAGAATCGCCGCCGGCTTACTGACCGACGCCGACGAAATCGATGAATTCGTCCGTGGCTATGCCGAGGCCGGGTGCGATGAGCTTATCCTCTATCCCACGATCACGGACATAGGGGAACTTGACCGCCTCGCCACCGCCCTGGCGAGAACGTGAGAATCACCTGCATCGGCGGAGGTCCCGGGGGGTTATATGCGGCCCTTCTCCTGAAAAAGGCGGATCCGTGCCGCGATATCACCGTCGTTGACCGTAACCCTCCCGATGCAACCTACGGCTGGGGAGTTGTCTTCTCGGATGAGACCCTGGGCTTCCTTCAGGACAACGACCCCGAGTCTTACGCGGCCATCGCCGGCCAATTCGTCCATTGGGAGGCGATCGACGTTCATTATCGAAATGCGCTAATCCGTTCGGGAGGACATGCGTTTTCGGGGCTGGCTCGCCGCCGGCTGTTGAACATACTCCAGACTCGTTGCCGAGAAGTGGGCGTCAACCTGAACCTCGAGCGAGAACTGTCCGACGTCTCCTCGTTGACCGACTGCGATCTGGTTATTGCTGCCGATGGCGTCAACAGCAGGATCCGGACGGAACGAGCGCACATCTTCAAACCAAGCTTCGACGTGCACCGGACCAAGTACATCTGGTTGGGGACGCCATTGCCCCTCGATGCCTTTACTTTCGCGTTCCGACGATCGGCCCACGGTATGTTTCAAGCCCATGCCTACCCCTTCGAGCGCGACCGGAGTACCTTCATCGTGGAGTGCAATGACGACGTGTGGCGGCGTGCAGAACTGGATCGGGCTACCGAAGCCGAGAGCATATCGTTCTGCGAGGAACTGTTTTCCGACGTTTTGAATGGCAATCCCCTATTGTCCAACCGCTCCACCTGGCTCAGTTTTGTGACACTACGCAATGAGACCTGGTCCGATGGAAATCTGGTTCTTCTCGGTGATGCCGCGCATACCGCCCATTTTTCAGTTGGCTCCGGCACCAAGATCGCGATGGAGGATGCCATTAGTCTGGCCCGCGCGCTCGACGAGCACGACGGCCTGCGCGCGGCGCTGGCGGCCTACGAGGAACTGCGCCAGCCGGCAGTGGATCGAATCCAGCAGGCGGCGCGCGATAGTTCCCTCTGGTTCGAGCAGGTCGAACGGTACTCCCGATTCGAGCCGGTACAGTTTGGCTTCAGTCTCCTCACCCGGAGCAAGCGCATCACCTATGAGAATCTGCGACTGCGAGATGCCGGCTTCGCCCGCCAGGTCGATGCCTGGTTTACCGAACAGGTGCACACGAGTGGGCTCGGCAGGCCGTTCCCCGCGCCCGAACCCCTGGCCAATCCGTTCACGCTCCGCGGCCTGAAACTGAGGAACCGTTTAGTGGGCGCTTCCGCGGGTGACGGCGTCGCCACTGACGGTGTGCCGGACGACACCCGCCTGGTGGGCTTGAGCGCGACCGCCGCGACCGGCGCCGGTTTGGTTCTCACCGAGCCGGTAGCGGTTTCTGCCGATGGCCGTATTACATCTGGATCGGCAGGGATGTACAGCGAGTCCGCGGTGCACTCCTGGGAGCGCATTCTGGGAATGATGCACCAGCACACCGGCGCCCTGATCGCCCTGCGACTATCACACGCGGGCCCTCGCGGCTCGACACGTCCCCGGTCTGAGGCCGTCGATCTCCCGCTGCGGGCGGGTGGCTGGCCCCTGCTGGCCGCATCCGCCGTTCGCTACAGTCCGTACGCCTCATCCCCTCGAGCTATGGATCGTGCCGATATGGAGCGAGTCCGCGACGCGTTCACCGAGACAACGCGCCACGCCCTGACCACCGGCTTTGACCTGCTCGAACTTGACTTTAGCCACGGCTATCTCCTGGCCACATTTCTTTCGCCGCTCACCAACCGTCGAGACGACGCGTACGGCGGCGATATCAACGGACGCCTGCGCTACCCGCTAGAGGTCCTCGATGCAGTCCGGGCGGTCTGGCCCGACGATCGACCGTTGTCATTGGCATTTTCGGTGGCGGACTGGGCGGCCGGAGGGATCAGCCTGGAGGATGCGATCACCAGCAGCCAGATGTTTCGCCAGCACGGGTGCGACCTGCTCCATGTGGCCACCGGACAGACCACGTTTCGCGCCAATCCGAGCTACGGCAGGACCTGGGAGTCCGGCTCTGGCGACGCTATCCGGAATGAGGCCGGGGTTCCGGTATTGTTGGGTGGCAATATCACTTCCCGGGACGAGGCCAACACCCTCCTGGCGGCGGGGCGCGCTGACCTCTGCCTCATCATGGCAAGACCTTCGGGCGCCATCGAACTCTGATTGCTGTCACAATGGCAGGCGAGGATAGATAGAGTCGATGCCGGTATCCGTACAGAATTCGCAACGCATTTTCGACGCGCTGAAGAAAGCCGATGTGCGCATTCTGTCCGCCCTGCCGGAGACCTGGCTCGTACACCTCATTCGAATGGCCGAGGACGATCCCGCTACCACGCTCATTCGCTTGGCCAAAGAGGAGGAGGGCGTCGGTATCTCGGCGGGCGCTCATCTGGCCGGCGTCAAGTCAGCCATGCTCATGCAGAACCACGGCTTGCTGGCGAGCATCAATGGCATTGTGTCTCTGGCCTTGCTGTACAAGATTCCGCTGCTCATGTTGATCAGCCACCGCGGAGACCTGGGAGAGCGCGATCCCTGGCAGTGTGCCGGCGGCATGGCAACCATGCCCGTACTTCGCGCCCTTGGCATTCCAGCCTACGCGTTGGAGGACCCTGGCCAGGTCGAGCGACGCATCCTGAGTGCTCAATGTCTGGCGGAAAGCGCTCTCATGCCGGTGGGATTGTTGCTCACTCGGGACCTGATGTGGGAGGACCCGTGAATCGCATTGATGCCCTGGAGGCCATCTACCCCGAAATCTCCGATCATGTCGTGGTCACGATCATGGGAGCGGTGGCAGCCGAACTGTATTCGCTCGGTCATCGTCGCAACTTCTTTTATCTCGAGCATGCCATGGGCCTGGCGTCGTCCCTCGGGCTCGGGATCGCCCTCGCTCGACCCCGACAACAGGTGATTGTGCTGGACGGTGATGGATCGGTCCTGATGAATCTGGGCACGCTGACGACGCTTGCTCGTTACGCGCCGCCCAATTTGACCCACATTATTTTCGACAACGGTAGCTTGCTCTCGGTTGGCGGTTTTCCCACCGCTACATCAACTGGATCCGACCTCGCCGCGATCGCTCGCGGCGCCGGCATCAAGAATGTCCGCGCCGTGGACAATCGAGTGGATCTCCAGTCTGCTGTACACGACGCACTGGCAAGGAACGAAATGTGTTGCCTGGTCGCGAAGGTCGATGCGGTGGGACCGAAGTCATTTCACATGGACGTGACTCTGCTGGAAAACCGCTTCGAATTTAGCCGGTATTTCAAATCGCTCGATAATGAGTCAAATCCAGGCACGCGGGGAGATGCGGAATGACAGAGTCCGAGTTACCGATTCTTGGTCAGCTGGTGAATGCGCTCGCCACTGGCGAGCTTCACGTGGTCGACCTCACTCAACCACTCAATGCCGACACCCCTCTCCTTCCGCTCCCACCGCAATGGCCCAACACCGCGCCGTTCGAGCTTCGGGAGATCTCGCGCTACGACGAACGCGGCCCGTTCTGGTATTGGAACAATTTTTCTACTGGAGAACATACTGGCACTCATTTTGACGCGCCCGTTCATTGGGCCAGTGGCAAGGATGTTCGCGCCGGATCGGTAGATACCATCCCACCGGAGAGGTTCATTGCCCCGGCATGTGTGGTGGACGTCGTCGAGGAAGCGGCGAATAACCCGGATTTCCTCCTGACGTCCGACCGCGTCCGGCAATGGGAAGACCAATACGGAACGATTCCGCCGGGCGCCTGGGTGCTATTGCGCACAGCGTGGTCCGAGCGTCAGGGTGCCGCTTATCTCAACATCGACGAACGCGGGGGACACACTCCAGGTTGGACGGCGGAATGCTCGCTCTTTCTCGCCATGGAGCGCGATGTCATTGGGGTCGGCGTGGAGACGGTAGGGACCGACGCGGGCCAGGCGGCGACCTTCGAACCACCGTTTTGCAACCACTTCATCATGCACGGCCACGGCAAATATGGCCTCGCCGGACTGTGTAACCTCGATCAGCTACCACCGACCGGCGCCATCATTTTCGCGGCGCCGCTCAAGATCGAGGGCGGCTCCGGCAGTCCACTGCGGGTTCTCGCTATCGTGCCCGGGCAGCCTCCGACGTAAGGCGATTCCGCGCCTGCCACAGCTCAGGAAAGAAGCGATAACCGAGCGTCCGGGCGAGATAGGTACTGCCGGCGGACCCTCCAGTGCCCGGCGACAAATCGCCGATCACCCGCTCGACCAGTTGGAGGTGATGAAAGCGCCAGGACTGAAACCGTACCTCATACTCGCTGCAATTCTCGGCAAATTGATAGAGCCCCGGTTCGGCATCGGGCTCGCGGTAGAGCGTGACCAGCGCTCCTACCGGGTCGGGCTGTAGCATCGCCAGCAGTGCGTCGTGCAGACTCACCGGCCACCGAGCCAGCACCGCCGGCACATCGACCAGTTTGCCGGCCATTTTTAGATACCCCACGTCCCGCAGTCCGGAAGCTATCTCGATTTCACGGAACTGCTCCGATTCGAGTCCGCTAGCAGCCCTGAGCACACCACGGAACTGCTGGAACTGCGAAGGCGCCAGTAGTTCCAGCACCTCAGCCTCATCTCCCAGAATCCGCAGGACGCGATTTATCCGATCGAGGAGGCGGCTGGCGGGGAGCACGTTGCCGTCGCCGGCGAACCCGATTACGCGCCTGAGGTCGAACAGGATCTGTTTGAACCACAGTTCCTGCGCCTGCTGACCGATGATGAATAGCATCTCGTCGGGCACCGGGGGTTGGGCCAGAGGTGATTGTAGGCTCACCAGCTCGGGTACTCGTAGGTAGGAGCCATAGGTTAGCGGTTCGCTTGAATGTTCGACAGCCAAACCCACATCCTTCAGCGTTGTCACCTCTCGGCATGAAAGGCGCCAGAGACGTTATCCTCGAAAGTCTACCGGATGATCGACTGATGCGACGTCCGTCTCGCGTACTCTAGAGGAGATACGAACGAAGGATTCTGGAGGGATCATGGATCACGTCTTGTTCTTGCACACGATTGGCCTGCTGGGTCTGCGGCTTCGGTACTGGGCCGTCATTATCATCGTCATCCTCGTCATCATCGCGCTCGCCTACTATGCCCGAGGAAGAACCGTCTAACCGCCTTCGCAACACGGGAGGCTAACGCCGACCCCACGGTCACCAAGTTAAGGCCAATCCCGATACAGCGATGGTCGTAATACGGCAGATGGTCGTAGTGTGGTCCCGCGCCGCAGCGCAGTGGACCGCAGCCCCGGCTATACGACGGACTGGTGGATGCCATTGCGATCTCTCTGCCCCGGGGCGTGGTCGGTACTCACTCGTATATCGCGCGGGCGCTTCGAGGTCCGATAGGCCGGGGCTGCGGCCCACTGCGCTGCGGCGCGGGACCGCACTACGACCATCTCCGTATTAGTACCATCGCTGTGAGCCGAGCAGGCATTCGCAATGCATTCCCGCTCGGCTCGTAGAGTTAACTGTCACATAATGGTGCCCCGCGGTGCTTCTCTGCTGAACCCTGTTTGACACAGAATCTCCACACTTTCGGCACGCGATCGTCACATCTATCGCGTAGCTTGATGGTGGAAATCTACAGAGGAGCAACGCATGACGAACGGACCGAGTAAATCGAGCGAGATGCGCTCGGCGGTGGCGGAAGCGACCGCCGTCGTGGCGCAGCGTTGGCCGGCGGACGATCAGTTTGCGATCGAGACCGAAGACCTGACCAAGACCTACGGTCGGATAGTGGCCGTCGACCACCTCAGCCTGCAAGTGGCTCGCGGTGAAATTTTCGGCTTCCTTGGCCCCAATGGGGCCGGAAAGACGACGACCATGCGGATGCTCCTTGGCCTGATCGGTCCCAGCCACGGTCGCGCTCGCGTACTGGGGTTGGACATCGCCTCCCACCTGCCGGAGATCTTGAGCCGAACCGGCTCGATTATCGAGAACCCAACCTTTTATCCGTATCTTTCCGGACGAGATAATCTGCGAGCCCTCGCGCGGCTCACGCAGACTCCGGAGGCGCGCATCGATGGCATCCTCGATTTGATGGATCTGTCCGGGGCGGCGAATCGTGCCTTCAAAACCTACTCGCTCGGCATGAAACAGCGCCTCGCCGTCGGAGCCGCTTTGCTGCACAATCCCGACCTGCTGATTCTCGATGAACCAGCCAATGGTCTCGATCCGGCCGGGATCGTGGAAATGCGCGACCTGATGAAGCGCCTCAAGGCAGAGGGCCACACCGTCATGATCTCAAGTCATGTTCTGAGCGAAATCGAGCAGATATGCGACCGCATTGCCATTCTCAATCTGGGGCGAATTGTCGTCCAGGGCCGCGTGGATGATCTCCTCAACGCCCAACAGATCCTGGAAATTCGGATCGACCGACCGGTGGACGCGTCTCGCGTCCTTACTTCGCTTCCCTGGGTAACCGGCGTGACCCCCGATGGAGACGGTAGTCTTCTGGTCAGCGCGCCGCCAGAACGTGCCGCCGAGCTCACTCGCGCCCTCGCCGAAGAGGGATTGTACCTGGCCGGACTCCGGCCCCAGGAACAGAGCCTGGAACGATACTTCCTCGACGTCACCACCGAACCAGAGGTCACACTGCCGAAAGGAGATAACCGATGATCGCCTATCTCCAGTTCGAGTGGCTCAAGCTGAGCAAACGCATGATGCCGCGTATCCTCATGGCCCTCATCATCGGGCTCACGGCCGTGACCTTTTGGGGCCAGGGGACCCGTTCACACTTCCGCGGTAATCTCTTTTTGCCGCGCGGCTGGCTAGTGGGGCTCACGCTGTTCTCCTTCTTTGCCGCGTTTTTCTGGCCCGTCCTGGGTGGCACCTGGGCCGGCAATGAGTACGGCTGGGGAACGATTCGCACCATCCTCACCCGTCGACCCTACCGGATCCAGCATGTGCTGGCAACGCTGGCGATTCTGACCGCCGGTGTCGGTGTCGGTATCCTCGCGGTCCTGGCGGTCGCGACGGTGGGCAGCCTTGCCATATCCGAGCTGACCGGTAACCCGGCATGGATTTCCAGCATTTGGAGCGGCACCTTCTTTCTTGTGCTGATCAAGGGCTTTCTTGCTGCCTGGTTTGTCTCGACCTTCTATCTTCTGTTCGCGTACGCCGCAGCCACTATCGCCCGTTCCGCCGCGGTTGGAATAGGGGTCGGTATTGGCGGCACCTTTGCCCAGCTGATACTGACTCGTATTTTCTCCTCACTCGGCGGCATCTGGAATGACATCTCCTTGCAGTTTCCCTTCACCTACGCCAGCAACATGATCACCCGCGTCGTCGGCGGCCAGTTGATTGCCGGTTCCGGTTTGGCGAGTGTCGATCCAGGAACGCCGAGCGCGACCGCTTCAGTGATCGCTCTACTGATTTACGCCGCAATCTTCCTCGGCGCAACGTTGGTTGTGGTACGAACCAGAGACGTGACGTCGTAAGGTCACTGTTCTCCGTCAGGGCGGGCGACAGTAATGGTCGTAGTGCGGTCCCGCGCCGCAGCGCAGTGGACCGCAGCCCCGGCCCATCGGACCTCGAAGCACCGGGGCGATACAAGAGCGAGTACCGACCGCGCTTCGGGGCCGAGGGGTCGTATTGGGATCCGCCAGTCAGGCGTGCGGGTGTGGCTGCGGTCCACTGCGCTGCGGCGCGGAACCGCACTACGACTATCGCTGCATGGGGATCACGGACGGCGAGATCGACTCGAGGCGCGCGGCGGAAGCACGAAATACGACTCGAGTTCTGTTCCCGTACGCGCGTAGTGGGTCACACCATTCCAGTGGGCGGCGGTGATGACGATGAGCGAGCCAACCCAAGCGGCACTGAGTACGCCCGAGCCGATAGCAAACGCTCCCTTTATGCCGTGCAGGTCGTGCGCTTCGACGTTGAGCAGCAGGCAGCACAGAAAGGCGACGCCGAAAATGACAGTTCCGCTAATTGCGTGCCACTTGTGCAACGGTTCACGCTTCCTCAAAACCGCCAGAAGCGCTTCGTCGTCGACGTCATGCTCCTCGCGCCATCGAATAAAGAGCAGTATGGGGAGACCGGCCGCCGCCGCGCCTACCATGCCGAAGAGCCAGACTTTGAGTCCCAGGGCGATAGCGTGATTGAGGAACAACTCGCCACCCCCGAGTCCGAAGAAGAGTACCGAATCAACGTAGCCGGGAATCCAACCCTTCGATGTTGCATCGGTCATGAAATGCGTCCACACTTCGAGGATTAGCCAGAATTCGGCGACTACCAGTAACCAATTCACGATCGTGAACCCACCGAAATTACCGGCGACCACATTGGCCAGATCGGCCAGGGCCACGCCCTGAATAATGCTGAGCATCGTCAGATAGATAGTGGCAAATGAGCCCTGTAACTGCTCCAGCAAGACGATGTGGGGCGGCCCTTCCTCGGGTGGAATCTCCATCGGGCTCCTTTCGGTGCGGTCGTGCGCGATTGTACGTCAGTCGCGGGGTACTGAAGCCGCGGCCGGTGACTGGCGTATTCTGAAGTTGAGGAGCTCAACAGCCAGACAGGGGGTACCGGATGATGCAACCACCACCGTATCGATTCGGCGTCAGCGAGTTCACTACCTGGCCCTGGACGTTTGAGCAGGATGTCGAACGATACGCGGCGATGGGCGTGGACGCAATCGAAGTGTGCGAGTTCAAGCTCGACGATTCTCGCCGGCAGGAACAACTGGCTCAAATCGGTGGTCACGGTCTGATCGTGAGTTCGATGCAACCGAGTACCCGAACGTTGTTTCCGAGTCAATCTCAACCGGAACCGAAAGAGATTCCCGAGCGAATGCTCCGGTTTCGGCACTCGATCGAGGGTTTCGGCGCACTGGCGCAGGGAGTGCCGTTCGTCACCAACACCGGAAATCCGCCTGACGGCAACATGCAGGCAGTGCTCGACACGGCACGACGAGAGTATGCTGCCCTCGCCGACTTCGCTCTGGACCGCGGAGCGCGCATCGCACTGGAGCCCCTGAACCCAACAATCGTGAACGTCGAGACCGCCATCTGGACGCTTCAACAAGCGATGCAAACAGTGGATGCAGTGGATCGTGAGAATTTTGGAATCTGTCTTGATGCCTGGAACATCTGGCAGAATCCAGATCTCCTTGCGGCCATTCGGGCCTGCGGTGACCGCGTGTTCCTCACCCAGTTGAGTGACTGGAGGACTCCGCGTTCCTACCAGGACAGATGCATCGTCGGACAGGGCGAGATTCCGTTGCCTCCTCTCCTTCGCGCCGTTCACGATAGTGGCTACCGCGGCCCCTATGTCGTCGAAATATTTTCCGGCGGGGTTCCGGACTCGCTGTGGGACACCGATCTGACATCGGTCATCGCGGCCTCTCGAGACGGCCTTCGCCATGCCTGGAATCAGGCGTTTTCCTAGACAAGACGTGAGAAATGAAAGACCCGCCGGTCCGAGAGGGCGATCGGACCAGCGGGTCTCGGCGTACGACGCCTGACGTTGGTCAGCGTGTTACGGGCAGTCGACCCTCACCGTGGTGGTGCGCAGGTAGATGCGAGTTCGGGAGTTAAACAGGGAATTTGAGATGTGGATGGTTTTCCCGGGTTTGAGATTGGCCCAGGTGCCGGCTTTTCCACCGCACAGGGTTACTGAGACCGGACCGCCACGAATGGCACGGACAATTCCCGACACCGGACCGGAATCGGAAGCCAGCACCATGAGCGTGAGGACTCCACCGGCATGGGCGGTGATGTAGTCCTGGCTATCAGTGTTCGCATACTGCACATCGACATCCTGGACATCCGCCGTTGGATTGAGCACCATGCCGTTGTCCTGCAGCGTACCCCAGGCATTGAGGTGATCGCCGTCGGTGAGTTGGCGGACGGTGATGTGCCCGCCATAACGAGCGTCGAGATCGGTGCTGCCGGAGAGATCGAGAAGCACCAGATTGCCCTGGTTACTACACAGGACCAGTCCCCGAGCGCGGAGAGATGCCGCTGGCTTTGATGCCGCGGTGGGGCCACACTGTGGGGGCGGATTTTGTCCAAACGGCCTGGCGACCAAAGTGCCGCTGACCGTCGGCGCGGTCGCCTCGACCGCGTTGGGCGGCGTCGGCGGTCCGGCGGCACTGGTGATCGCGGCTCCCGAGAATGCGACCACCGTCGTGGCGGCGACCAGGGCAGTGGCGAGCGTGGTACGGATTCCGAATGCTTTCATCGCTAACGTCCTCCTTAGTCAACTCAGGGCCGGAGTGTCCGGCTCCTTGACTTCAACTCTAGGGAGGCCGTCTTACCCTGGAGGGAACGTATGCTTACAAAGGGATAAACAGTGTCTTACAGCTTCCGAATGGCTTAACTCGACCACGAGGCAGTGCTTCATAATGGCCTGTCAAGAAGCCCTTGATGATCGTCTGAGGATGTGCTAGGATATGTGCTATTGAACGCTGACGTTTCCCGAAAGGAAAGTGGAGAGTTTGGTGGCCGGTGAAAGCTAGCCGCCCCTCGGATTCGTCTGTTTAGTCAAATTTCGTTCGTACCTGTAGGAGGCAGTAGACCAATTATGGCAGTGGCACAAGTACATATGGACCCGGCGCACCGTCACCCGGACCAATGGTGGGCGAAGCTGGCGATCCACCGCGTTTCCGCTACCTGGTTCACGCTGGCAGCCCTGTGTTCGTACCTCATTCTCGCGCTCTCGGTGTTGAAGGGCGCCCCCAACTGGCTTTCGTTCATCTACGCCGGCGTTCCCTGGGCATTGCTGTTGATCTTCGCCCCGTATATCGAGACGAAACCGGAAGATCGAGCCACCTTCAAAGCCGACAACTGGTACGCCAGGCTCGCGCTGCACAAGGTGCCGGTGACATACATCCTGGCAGCTTCGCTGGCCTCGGCCGTCATCCTGGCGCTCTCATTGCTGCAGGGATTGCCGACCTGGCTGTCCTTCGCCCTCGCCCTTTCACCGTGGGGCGCGATTATCTTCATCGAGCTCGAATGGATTTACGCGCACTTCGGATGGTTCACGCTGTTTGCGACCATGGCTACAGTACAGACCATCCACTATAGCGAGCACTGCATCGAAGTCATTCAGTACCACATCTTCCACCAGACGCTGGCACAGTCGATCGCAATTTTCAGTAGTCTCAACGTCGAGTTAGTCCACTTCAGCGGCGACAGTTTTCTGACCATTGGAACGCTCCTGCTTCTGGCCAAATACCCGCGCAATCCGTTCCTCTGGATCGCGATCCCATTCCAGATCGCCCATCAGGCCGAACATACCTATCTGACGTACAACTACCTCTTCGCGGGCGACCCCGGTGGTGGTGTTGGTCTTCTCGGCAGCCCCGGCGGAGCAATCGGCGGAGGCATCGGCCTGAATCGACCTGACCTCCATTGGGTCTACAATACGCTCTACACCATTCCCTTCGTGTCAGCCCTGATCTATCAAACGAAGCACATCTACGACGCCAACCTGAAGAAGGCGTTCCCGCATCTTTCTACGGCGGCGCTCATTGGGCTCGGTCGTAAAGTGGAGACCCTGCATTTCGCCCCCGGCGAAGTAATCCTTTCGCCCGGCGACCCTTCCGATCGCCTGTACATCATCTCGGAAGGATCCGCTGCCGTGTACTCGACCGACGAAAGCGGACGGGATGTCGAGTCTGCGACGCTCCACGCGGGCCAGTATTTCGGTGAAATCGGTCTCCTGGTTCCGGATGCGCCGCACACGAAGACGATCCGCGCGGTGACCAAACTCAGTGTGCTGGAAATGGAAAAGGAAACATTCCTGGCAATCATCAACAGCAGTCAAGAGACTGGATCCGACATGCTTGCCCTGGCGAAAGAGCACATGGCACGGCTTCAGGCGGCTGCTTCCGGCCCGGCCACGGTGCCGGCAAGAGCCTGACCGGCGCCCAGTCTTCGACTAACGTTTGTCCACCCTGTCATCTGAAAGGAGTTTACGGTGCACGAGATACTGCTTGGAGCACTGAGCCTGGCGGTTAAGAAGCCATACCACAACACCTACGCCGGTGAGATCATCACGGGAACCGTGGCCGTCTCCATGGCCATCACGGCAACCTGGGTCTACATCCGCAATTTCGTCCAGCACAAGTCGACCGCCGCCGACCTGTAGCTCGGACGCACGCTACGATATTTCACAGCCCACCGGCTCGCCAATTGGCGAGCTGGTGGGCATCTTTTTGTTTTTGATTAATACACCGGCTGTCGGCCCCGGTCTATTTCATCCCTGCTGCCTCGGCCGGTACTGAATCGCCTCGGCCACATGCGCCGCTCCAATCACATCTGATCCGGCCAGGTCCGCGATCGTTCGCCCCAGTTTGAGGGTGCGATGAAACGCTCGCGCCGACAGATGCAACTGGGAGACCGCTGCCTTGAGCAGCGCTTGAGCCGCCGGTTCGACCGGACAGAACTGCCGCACTTCCTTCGGTCCCATCTCCGCATTGTTGGTCCGCCTGGTCTCACTGAATCGCTGCAGCTGGAGCGTCCTGGCGGTCTCGACTCGTTGCCGGATTGATCCCGAACTCTCGGGGGTTGTCGTGCCGGTGAGCTTATCGTAATTGACCCGCGGCACCTCGACATGAATATCGATCCGGTCGAGCAACGGTCCGGAGAGACGGCGTTGATAGCGCATGATCGAGGTCTGGGTGCAGGTGCACTCTTTATCAGGATCTGAGGCGAACCCACATGGACAGGGGTTCATCGCACCAACCAGCATGAATTTCGCAGGGAAACTCACCGAGCCGTGCGCCCGGCTAATGGTGACCACACCATCTTCCAGTGGTTGACGGAGGGCCTCAAGTCCACCGTGCGAGAACTCCGCCACCTCGTCGAGAAAGAGCACTCCCCGATGGGCCAGGCTTATCTCCCCTGGCCGGGGCCACTGACCCCCGCCAACCAATCCGGCGTGGCTGACAGTATAGTGCGGTGACCGGAACGGGCGCTGCCGCATCAGCGGCCGATCGGCGGGCAACATACCACTTACCGAGTAAATCTTCGTCGTCTCCAGCGCTTCATCGAGTGTCATCGTGGGTAGGATCGAGGGTAACGCTCGGGCGAGCAGTGTCTTGCCGCTCCCTGGCGGTCCAGACATCAGCACGTTATGTCCACCCGCGGCCGCGACTTCGAGCGCTCGCTTCACGTGCTCCTGACCACGAACGTCGCTCATGTCGGCTCCATACGAAATCGGCTCCGGATGCATTCCGTTGGGCGAGATGGGCTCAAGGCGGTCCACTCCGGAGAGATGCTGGACCAGCCGGCTGAGCGTCGGCACTCCAATGATGTCGACGTCGTGAACGAGACTCGCCTCGCGCGCGTTGACTGCCGGTACGAACACTTCTCTCAATCCGTGCTCACGGGCCGCCATCACCATGGGCAGGATCCCCTGGGTGTGTCGCAATGCTCCGTCAAAGCCCAGTTCGCCCAGAAACAGGCGGCCGGAGGCCGATTCGGCGTCGAGCTGGCCGGCAGCCACGAGCACCGCGGCGGCAATTGCCAGGTCGTACGACGGCCCCTCTTTTTTCAGGTCCGCGGGAGCGAGATTAACCGTCACCCGAATGCCCGGGAACCGTCCTCCAGAATTCTTGATGGCGGCACGCACCCGTTCTCGCGCTTCCTGCACGGCGGTATCGGGCAATCCCACGATCTGGAAAGAGGGAAGGCCGGGCGATAAATCGACCTCGACCTCGACCAACGCCGAGTCGAGACCCACGACCGCACAACTGAGCGCTTTTGCCAGCATCGATCCCCTCCCGGCACAGTTGCCATGATCGTATCACAGTGTTTGCTCCACATACTGAAGAGACGTCTGTAGTCCTGCACGAGTGGAGGAAGAATGGCATGTCATCGCTGCGAGCATTGCCGAATCGTCGTTGATTCACAGTGCGGCGTGCCACTGACACCGAGAGGGCGCCCGGGGCGCAGGCGCGCGCCGCCGGAACCGTTTCGCCCTACGAAGCAACGGTCATCCAGCGAGAGACAGAATCTTCAACGCTCCGTCCCATTCGAACCTGCTGTAAGACAATACGCCATGAGACAGTACCGACTTGGAGAGAAAGTGCGGCTGGCGGCCGCCTATGATTCACAGGGCCGCCCACTACCCTCGGTCTATCGCGCCGAAGTCACCCGTCCGGACGGCAGCTCGATTGAACGCGATTGGGACAAGCACGACATGCGTCTGAGAGTCGATCAGGTAGGCACCTGGACCTGGCGCATGTACCTGCGTGAAGACGGCGCGACGCGAATGCAGGACGGCAGCTTCGAAGTGGTGGCTGCGGGACTGTCAATCCCTCCGGCACCCGGACGGAGAGGCCTGGTTCGGCGAATATTGCGGCGGAAGTAAGTGCCGTCACGACGGCAAACCTTGTTGCTGAGCAAGTTGCAATTGGCGTGGGCTACTCTCGACTGCGACTGATCTCGACTGCTGCTGAAGCCACGACGCCATCAATTGGCGGAAGCAACTTCTCGAGCCTGACCGTCACCTGTTCCAGGGCAAAGCGCTGGAGGAGAACTTCGGCGATTCGTGAAGTGACGGACTCGAGCAGGTTGAACGAGCGCTCCCGCATAATCGCTATCACGGTTTCGTACACCTCGCCATAGTGGATGGTGTCGGCGATCGAATCGTTGCGCGCGGCCGCCGTGAGGTCGATGGACATCTCCACACCCACGCGGTAGCGCTGGCCAATCTCTTTCTCGGCCGCGGTCACTCCGCCGTGCGCGTAGACCTCGATGCCGGAAAGGATGATCTTGTCCATTTTCCCTTCCCGCCGGCAAGTGACTCATGATACTCTGCGAAACACGGAGGGCCAGTGGACGCAGTTGAAGAGATCAAGAGTCGGATCGCCATCGACGATCTGGTGAGCAATTATGTCGAACTCAAACGGTCAGGGGCCAGTCTCAAGGGTCTCTGTCCTTTCCATCAGGAGAAGACACCATCGTTCTACGTGACGCCGGCGCGAGGTACCTATCACTGCTTCGGCTGCGGCAAGGGTGGCGACATCTTCTCATTTTTGATGGAGGTAGAGCGGCTCCCCTTCCCTGATGCGCTGAAGCGCCTCGCCGAGCAAGCGGGCATCACCCTGCCGGAGCGCGAGAGCGCCGCGCCGTCGCTCAAAAAACAGCTCTACGAGGTGAACGAGCTAGCGGCGACCTTCTATCGCAAGTGCATCGATGCGCCGGCGGGATCGCGAGCCCTCCGATACCTCAACGAACGCGGCTTTGATCGGCAGGCGGCCGAAATGTTTCAAATGGGATTCGCGCCCGATGGCCGGGATCTACTGCTCCGCGAATTGCGCGGTCAGGGCATTGAACAGTCAATACTGCTGGCCGCGGGCCTCGTGCTCCAGGACGACAGCGGCAGCGTGCGCGACCGTTTTCATAGCCGCCTTATGCTTCCCATCCGCGATTCCAGTGGCAAGGTCACGGGGTTCGGCGCGCGAACGATGGGCGATGCCCAGCCTAAATATCTGAACTCGCCGCAAACTGAGATCTTCGACAAGAGTTCGGTGCTTTATGGCGTTCACCTGGCCGGCGACGCGATCAGAACGTCCGGGCGGGTCGCGCTGGTGGAAGGCTACCTTGATGCCGTGCGCGCCCACCGGGAGGGATTCGCCTGGACCGTTGCCAGCCTCGGTACCGCTGTCACCGTTCCGCAGCTCACGGCCCTCAGCCGCCTCACCGGAAGCGTGATCCTGGCGCTGGATCCCGATCCGGCCGGACAGGCGGCGGCAGCGCGAACCGCGCTCACGGCACTGGCCGAACTAACGAAGTCCCGGGGCCGGGCACAGGGCGAATCCGGCGCTCTCGACTTGCGCGTCGCTCAACTTCCCAGCGAGGGCGGCGACCCCGACGATCTGATTCGCGCCCATCCAGAGCAATGGGAGACGGTGGTCAACAACTCGGTGCCCGCTTTTGAATTCTATTTTGAGCAAACGATGAGTTCCCTCGACCGATCCTTGGATGGCTGGAAGCAGCAGGCGATTGACCGCTTGTTACCGCTGATCCAACAGTTCTCTGAGAGTGCTGGTTGGCAGGCCAGGTGGATTCAACAACTGGCTCGCGCCACCGGTGTCGACGCGTCAGCTCTCCAGCGGAGTATGCCGTCCCCTGCCACCAAGCGCACGCGCAGGTCCACGCCGGGAGCCAGCGATCTCTCGCGCGAGGTTGTGGCCGGTACCACCTCCCGCGGTCTGGCCGGCGATCCCGCCCTGACTATCGAGGAGTCCTTGCTAGCGCTGCTCCTCAAGCTCGTCATCGTGCCTGATGGCGCCGCGGCTCATGTTCGCGAGATCGAACTAGAGCGTCCCGAACACCGGGTGATCGTGCAACGACTCCTCGACTGGGCGGCTACCGAAAACTACGACTACGAGTTTCTGCGTGAAACCTTGCCGGAAGAGATTCGCTTGCTGGCCGATAAGCTGCGCGATCGTAATGAGCCGCTGCCGGATGAAGGCAAGGTGAGCGTCGCCGTGGAACTCCACATCGCGCGCCTGCGCCGCCTGCGTTTGGGCGTTCAGCTAGCGCGCATCAGTCAAGCATTTTCCGACGTCGATGCCGACGGTCGGGCCGAGGCGGAAGCATCGGTGGGCCGGCTGACAACGGAACAGCAGCAACTTGATGAACTGCTGAATCAACTCAGCCAATCAGTACTACGTTCCGCTACTGGAAGCGCCTGAGCCGGCTGAAGATACGCGCCTCACGGAACGATGGACCACGACTCAGGTAAGTCATACGTAACCGTCCGGCGCGAGTAACGCTGACCGGTGTGGAGGTGCACTTCACCCTTTCGCTCGACCGCGTAAAAGTGATTCAAGACCTGCACGATGCGCCGATCCTTCAGATTAAAGATGATGAGACCGGTTCGCGTGGGTTCCAGGCTGCGTTGCCGGGTAATATCGTCCACGACGCGGAATACGGGCTCGTCGTTCTCTGAGCCCGATTCGAACACCCGGTGAATTTCGCTGTAATTGCCCACCACATTGTGTTCATCGAAGATTGCCAGTCCGGCCAGTATGCGGTCGCGCAGCCGGCGGTCGATCCGATCCACTCGTGCCAGCATCTCCGCCAGCGAACCGGGATTGGTGGCACAAGCCGCCACCAGAGGGAGCATCAGGAAGCCGTCGCCGATGAAACTAATCGTGCCCTCCGGGTCCACGATGGTAAATCGCATGTCATATCCGTTCACGAATCTGCAAGTCCTCCCGTGTCCAGGATATAACACGGTGCTTTCCCGCTAGGACGTCCGTTCCAGCGCAAACAGAGTATAATTGGAGTGATGCAGCAACCCACCGAAGTGCTTTTACCTCCCGAAATTGACGCCGCCGCACTCGCCCGAGAGATGGTCGAGGTGGCAGCCGACAAGAAGGCCAACGACGTAATGCTCCTGGACATCGGCAAGGTCACCAGCCTGGCAGACTATTTCGTGATCGCGACCGGCACCAGCGCACGACAGATCAATGCAATTGCGGGTGCCATTGAAGATCACATGAAAGAGGAGGGGCTTGGTCTGCTTAACCGAGACGGCGTTCCCACCGATGGCTGGGTTCTGTTAGACTACGGCCTGATTATCGTCCACGTGTTCGCGCCCGAGCAGCGAGCATATTACGACCTTGAACGGCGGTGGCAGGAAGCTCCCACCTTGCTCAAGATTCAGTAGGAGACGGCGTATGCAGACTGACGATCTGGCGGCGGAACGAGTACGGTACTTCCTCCTCGGGACCGTCGTCGGCGCCGCCTTCGGTTCCCTCATGGTGTCTCTGCTGACACAATACGTCGAGCACGGTGATGCCTGGTATCCCGCCCGCATTCGGCTCTCACGCCGTGGTCGGCGGGTAAATTTTGAGCTCTTGATGCAGTAGCTCAGAGGATTCTTAGCTCGTCAGTTTCACCACGGTCACACCATCCCCACCCTGTTTCGCTTCTTCGAATCTCTGGCTCTCCACCAGAGGATGATCGTTCAGTAAATCTCGAATCGCCTTGCGCAGTACACCCGTTCCTTTGCCGTGAATGATGCGGACGGTCGTCTGTCCGTGCATGTAATTGTCGTGAATGTACTGATCAATCTCGCGGCGAGCATCGTCGGCCCGCCAGCCGCGCACGTCGAGTTCGAGCGGCGGTGCCTCTCGCGTGGCCTGAAAGTTGACGATACGCTCCGGTTCGCGTTTCGCCTTGCCGACCACTTGAAGATCATCCACCGGCACGCGCATAGTGAACTGGCCGATCTGTACTTCAGCCTCGCCGCCCGATTGCGAAACGACGGTACCCTGCTGGCCGAGCGACAGCACCTCCACCGTCACACCCGGACGCACTGGTTGAAGTGTGACTCCGGCGGTCGCAGCGGTCGAGGGCAAGGGACCCAGTGCTGTCGCCGCCGCCGATTGCACCTCCTCGACTCGAGTCTGCAGTTCTCGCTGCTCGCGGCGTGATGCCACCCCCCGCGATTCCGATTCGATCTGCCGCAGATCGCTGCGTAACTGGCGCACGATAGTGGCTGCTTCCTCACGGGCTGCATCGAGTATCGCCTGCCGTTGACTGGAGAGCATCGCAAGCTCTGACCGGACTCGGTCTCGAATCTTGCGCGCGTCAAGGTGCATTTCCCTGGCTCGCTCGTAGAGGCGTCCGATTTCCGCCCGTTCGGCCTGGATCTGTGCCAGCAGGCTCTCGACGCGCACGGCACTGGAGGAGACGTTCTGGCGCGCCAACGCAATGACACGAGCCGGCATACCGAGACGCTGAGCGATGGCCAGCGCCTGACTCCTTCCCGGCAAACCGGTGATAAGTCGATACGTCGGCGACAGTGTCTCGACGTCGAATTCAACGCTGGCGTTTTCCACACCTTCGGACTCATGGGCAAATCCCTTGAGCTCGCTGTAATGGGTTGTTACCACTCCGCGAGCGCCGGCGGCCAGGAGAGTCGTCAGGATGGCTCGAGCCAGGGCGGCCCCTTCGGCCGGGTCGGTACCGGCTCCCAGTTCATCCAGTAGCACCAGGCTCACATCATTCACGTCAGGAAGCATGGCGATGATGTTGCGCAGATGAGAAGAGAACGTGCTGAGACTCTGTTCGATACTCTGCTCGTCGCCGATGTCGGCGAAAACCTGTTGAAAAATGCAGGTTTCGGACTCAGCAGCGGCGGGGATGT
This sequence comes from uncultured Chloroflexia bacterium, assembly GCA_963731225.1. Lineage (GTDB taxonomy): Bacteria > Chloroflexota > UBA5177 > UBA5177 > UBA5177 > CAVSUG01. The sequence continues at coordinate 783,264 of CAVSUG010000001.1, read as the reverse complement.
GCAGGCCGCTCTGGGCCATGAGAGCCAGCAACCCTACCGTTTTGAGAGCCACGGTCTTGCCGCCGGTATTTGGTCCCGTGATCACCAGCAATCGAAACTCGGCGCCTATCTCGACAGTGATCGGCACGACGTTGCCGCGCAACAATGGGTGTCGCGCGTTCACCAGCGACATCCGTCCCTCGGCATTGAGCGTGGGTTGGGCAGCGGCCAGGGCAGTGGCGTACTTGGCTTTGGCGAACGCCACGTCGACATCCCGGAGCGAATCGACAGTGTTATACAACTGCTGCGCTCGGGCCGCCACACGGGCGCTGAGGTCGGCCAGAATGCGCTCTATCTCGCGTTGCTCCGCCAGCTCCAATTCGCGGAGCCGGTTATTCATTTCCGTCACGATCAGCGGCTCGACAAACAGTGTCTGGCCGCTGGCCGATTGATCGTGCACGACTCCAGGTACTTTCGAACGCGAGTCCATCTTGACCGGTATGACGTAACGGCCGTTGCGCATCGTTACGATCGCATCCTGCAACGAACTGCGCAGATCAGATGCGACCATGCTATTGAGCTTGTCCATGAGCCGGCCCTGAGCGCTGCGAATATCGCTCCTGATCCGGCGCAGGGTCGGACTGGCGCCATCGAGAACTTCGCCACGCTCGTCAAACGTTTGATCGAGAATCTCGGTCAACTCCCGGTATTCAAGCAAGCTCGCGGCGCGCGATCGCAGCCACGGAATCTCCAGTTCTCCCTTGACGATCGCAGACCGAACTCGCGCGGCTGCGCCCAGTGTGCTCCCGATGTCCAGCAGTTCGTTGGGGTTGAGAATCGCCCCTACTTCGGCGCGGCGCACCGCGGGCCGCACGTCATGCGCGCCGCCGAGATGGGTGGAAGGATGTGTCTCCAACAACAGCCGTGCTTCCGCCGTCTGGTCGAGTAACGCCTGCGCGCCTCCCAGGTCCAAAACCGGTCGCATGGCGAGGACGGCTTCCTTACCTGCCGAGAAGCTGGCGTGGTCCTCGAGCTGGAGCAGGACTTTCGGAAATTCGAGCGTTTGTAACGTCTTCTCAGCGATCAGATTGCGCCTCCGATGTACCCGGATGGGAAAGTGCGGGATAAATAACCGCTCGATCGCATCCCGGCTCCTGGTGACACCGCTTTCAGTCGCGAACAGTGGCACCTAACTCGTTCTTCAGGGCGTCGACTATGCCGTCCCACACGCTGCCCACCTCATTCTGTGTGAGCGTCGCCGACGCTGCGCGGAATGACATACTGATGGCGATGCTCTTGGTTCCAGCGATGAGTTGATCGCCGGAATAGACATCGAAGATTCTCGCCGATTCCAGCAGCTCGCCTCCGGAAGATCGCACCACATCCAGCACCTGTCCTGCCGGCACGTCGGTGCCGACGACCACGGCGAGATCTCGCAGTGCCGCCGGAAAGCGCGACGATGGCAGGTAAGGAGGGATGTCCGAGGCCTGTTTGAAGATTGCATCGAGATCCAGTTCAGCAACCTGGACGCGCTGACCACCCAACTCAAAGCGGTCGGCGACCAACGGATGTAATTCGCCCATATAGCCCACATTCCCTTCGGCCAACATCAACGCTCCGGAGCGCCCCGGATGCAACGCCGGATGGGAGCACGGTTCGACTCGCCACCCAGCAACATGAAGTGCCTCGAGACAGGCCTCGATCACGCCCTTCAAGTCGAAGAAAGTATATGGCCCCGGCCGCTGATCCGCCCACGATGGCGGGTGACGGAAGCCCGCCATTGCCACTGCCAGAGTTCGGCGCTCGTAGGGCAGTTTGCCGGCGTCGGGCCGGTGGAAAAAGGTATGCCCCATTTCAAAGAACGCAAGTCGTTCGTCGCTGTGTTTGGCATTGCGCGCCACGACGTCCAGCACGCCCGGCACGATGCTGACGCGCAGGATCTGACGTTCCAGAGTCGCCGGATTGAGTAGACGAACAGGTTGGGCCTGCGCACGCTCAGCTCTGATTCCGGCTTGATTGATCGCTAGTGTCGACCATGACTCCTCGTCGATGGGACCTGAGCCGCCGTCTTGGAGCAGGCGGAACTGTTCGCTGGCGGAGGTCAGGCTATGGGTTGTGACTTCGCTGGCTCCATTGGCCAGAAGAGTTTCGCGGATTCGGTCTTCCCATCGGAGCGGCGCGGGCAACGGGTCCGCCGGCATGGTCCGAAGGGGCAATGTGGCGGGAATTTTCTCGAATCCAACGATACGCGCCACCTCTTCAACGAGGTCAGCCGACAGTTCGATGTCGGATCGCCGCCAGTAGGGAACTTCGGCGATAATCTCTTCGCCCTCGCTCCGTACGCCGAATCCCAACAGGCTCAGCGCATTCTGGGCTTCTCCGAGCGAAATGGGCATTCCAACGAGGCGGTGAACGTCTCGCATTGGCATCGCCACCACCCGGGGCGGCTGGGCGCCGGCCCAGGCGTCGCTGATGCGCGCGACACTCACCTGAGTGCCTGCGGTCTGCGCCAGGAGCTGCACAAATCGACGCAACCCGAGCACCGTCTGTTCCGGAGCCAGACCCTTTTCGAACCGAGTAGATGCTTCGGTACGCAAATTCAGGGATTGGGCAGTGCGACGCACACTAACCGGGTCAAAGTTTGCTGACTCGAGCACCAGAGACGATGTGTCGCCCCGAATCTCGCTGTTCTCGCCTCCCATTACTCCGGCAATCCCGACCGGACGGTGGTCATCGGCAATCACCAGATCGTGCCGTGAGAGGGTCCGCTCGACACCATCCAGGGTGGTCAGTCGCTCACCGTCCTTTGCGCGTCGAACCATGATCCGACCGCCTTCCAACCGCGCGGCGTCGAAGGCATGCATCGGTTGGCCATATTCCAGCATGACGTAATTGGTGAGATCGACGAGGAGGTTGATCGGTCGCATTCCGGCAGCGAGCAACCGGTCGGCCAGCCAGAACGGGGATGCTCTCTCCTCCAACCCACTGATGCGCAGTGCCGAATAGCGGGGACAGAGATCGGCATTTTCAATGCCGATGGGAATACTGTCCTCATCCAGCTGGACGACGTTGGGGCCAATGGTATCGAGGTCAGGCAACGAGAGCTCTTGACCGCTGAGCGCTGCCACTTCACGGGCGATGCCGATCATCGACAGGGTGTCGGGACGGTTCGGATTGGTCTCGATATCGAGTACATCGCCGCCCATGATCGACGTCAACAGTGCCCCCACCGGAGCATCAGGCGGCAGCCGGAATATTCCGGAGTGTTCATCCGAGATTCCCAATTCCCGCTGAGAGGCGAGCATGCCGTCAGAGTCGATCCCGGCCATTGGTTTGCGTTCGATTCGCATCGACCCGCCGTCGGGACCGTGCGGCAACAGGCCACCGACCAACACCACCGGAACGGCGTCACCCAGCCGCACGTTTTGCGCTCCCGTGACTATCGTGACCTGCCGATCGCCCAGATCGACCCTCGCTACCCACAAGGGCTTGTTAGAACGTGGGTGAGGCGTAAGTTCGATGACCTTCCCGATGTGAACGTCTCGCCAATCGTCCCCCATTCGGTCAATGGACTCGACTTTGAGCCCGCTCATCGTAAGCCGATGAGCGAGTTCATCGGTGGGCATGTCGATGGCAACGAAGTCTGCCAGCCACCTGAGCGGTGCGCGCATGGTACTACCTCAATTGAACTGGCGGAGGAATCGCAGGTCGTCCTCCCGAAATAGTCGAATATCAGGCACCGCGTGCTTCATCATGACGTAGCGCATGGGGCCAATCCCGAAGGCGAATCCAGTCAGCTCGTCGGGGTCATAGTTACAGGCACTCAGCACTTTCGGATGCACCATTCCCGAGCCACCGAGCTCGAGCCAGCCTTCATTGCCACAGGATCGGCAACCGGCTCCGCGGCACAGCGCACACTCGATATCAATTTCGGCACTTGGCTCGGTGAATGGAAAGTAGTGTGGCCGAAAACGGACTCGACGGTCCCGGCCGAAATAGCGCTGCGCGACCTCGGTGAGCGTTCCCTTGAGGTCGGCCAGCGTTATATTCGTGTCCACCGCCAGTCCCTCGATCTGATAAAAGTGGTCGGTGTGGCTGGCATCTTCGGCCTCGTTCCGGAAACACCAGCCGGGAGCAGCAATTCGAACCGGCGGCGCATGAGTCTCCATATATCGGATCTGCGTCGGCGAGGTCTGAGTGCGCAGCACCATGTTGTCCGACACCCAGAAGGTGTCTTGCAAATCGCGTGACGGATGGAACTTCGGCGTATTGAGCATGTCGAAGTTGTAGCGCTCCCACTCGACTTCAGGCCCCTCGTAGACCGAAAACCCAAGTTGCCGCAGGATTTCGAGCAGCTCGCGTACGCACTGGAGCAATGGATGACGGTAGCCGACGACTGACGGGGTTCCCGGCAGGGTAACATCCACCCGCTCCGCCTCGAGCCGGGCCACGAGTTCCTCACGCGCCAATTCAATTCCTCTTTCACTGAGCGCGCGTTCGATATCCGCCTTGGCGCCGTTCACATCAGCACCAAGCCGCTTCCTCTCCTGGGGAGGCAGAACCGGCATGACCTCCATAATCTGGGTCAGAGCGGAACGTTTCCCGGTATGCAGGACGCGGGCGCGTTCCAATTCATCCAGCGTGAGGGATTCATTGATCGCATGGAGCGCATCGGCACGGACGCTCTCTAAACGATCGAGTGCTTCCCGTAAGTGCTCTCCTAGCACAGCCATTTCCTCCCACAAAAAAAGGTCAGCTCGCAGAAACGAACTGACCGGTCCGCCGGTACTATCCTGACTGAGTATACCGACTTTAGTCGCCGGCTACGGTACAATCTCGAGCGAAAGCGTTTTCGAGATTACGTCGCCGGGATCCGCAACTGTGATCTTGATTGTCGCCTTGCCCAATGGTGCGTCTTTGGGGACCTTCCAGTTCTGCTCTAACGTACCCGATGAACCGATCCTGGAGTGGAGCGTCTTCGGTTTCCATTGGTGATACCGCACCACGGTGGTCACTTCATCGTCGGTCGAAGCATCAACGGCTACCTTCACCGTATCGCCGCGCATGGCCTTCGACTCATCCAGTCGCACGTCCACCACCGGTTGAACGGCAACCTCGGTCGGAGCCACGGTAGGCACCGGTGTCGGGGGCGGCGGCGGGCCGGAGCAGAGGGCGGTACACCCGGGTGGTGGCGGAGGTGGTGGTGGTCCCTGATTGGTCGACGCCAGCGCCGATGTCGCCGAGACGCTGAACAAGAGTACGGCCACCGCCATGGACAGTCGGATGTTCATCCCGTCCTCTTATAGCTGTAGTCGGCGACGTCGCGTTCAATCACATGCGTACCCCTAGCAACTACGCGTGCCAGGCGAAGCACCAGGCCGCTCTTCTCATCCACCCAGGCCGTGACCGTGATCCGCTGACCATGGGCGCGAACGAGACGCGATCGGATGCCTCTCGCATCCTTCCCGTCCACAGTGGCGGAACCGAGCAGGACGAAATTCTTCGCCTGTAGACTTGCTAGAAGGCTGGCGAGGGCGCGTTGCCAGTAAATTTCAGTCGAATCTCCGTCGGTCGATGGGCCCACCGGCGCCATCAGCTTCCATTGGCCGTAGGAGTACAGGTAGGCCTGGCCGTGATCGACGTATAGGCGCTGAAACGGCGTCAGCTGCACGCCCAATCGGTCCACCCGTTGCACGCCACCCGAGCTCCGGCGGAGAGTCCAATCCCAGGCGGTAACAGTGGGGGCAGTGCGCGCCAGCGCGCTCGTGATGCGCTGCGCCTCAGCAGCCGGCGACGTCTGGCCTCCGGAGATGGGCAGCAACCAGAGGACCATGCTGGCAGCAACCGCCACGGCAGCGGCCGGAAAGCCAATGAGCGACAGTCGCTTGACCATTTGCGGGCGAAACCAACGTCCCCGCATGCCCCTTTCGCTGCGCGCCATCGAAAGCGCTTGGTGGCGCTGCAAGAGTTCGTTCCGCAATCGCGCCCGATGATCCACATCGAGTGGCGCAATCCGGCTGATAGCACGGACATGAGAGGCAATATCCCGCAGACCGGCTTCGAGGTCGTTATCCATCTTCCATCACCGCTTTCAGCTTGCGCAGCCCGCGATGGAGCAGCATCCGAATCGCCGGCTCGTTTTTGTTCATGGCGGTCGCAATCTCGCCAAAGGAAAGATCAGAGGCGTAGCGCATCAGCACTACGTCCCGCTGATCCACCGAGAGGCATTGGACCAGATCTCGAAGCTCGGCCCGGCGTTCAGCCCCAAGAATGTGAATCACCGGATCGGCGCCGCCCTGCTGAAGATCGGCGGTGTCCAGCGAACTCTGCTTACGGCTGCGGCGATAGTGATCCACCACGGTATTGCGCGCGATTCGAAAGAGCCACGGCGCAAACCCGTTCTGGCGAACCTGATAGCCGGAAAGCGCTTCCAGTGCCTTCATGAACACCAGCGCCGTGATATCTTCTGCATCTGCCCGATGCCCGGTCCGGTGGTAGACGTAGCGATAGACTCGTGGATAGTACCGCTCGTATAACTCGCCAAACGCAGCCGCGTCGGTTTTGGCGGCTTCAGCCAAAAAGCCATCGTCTGTTTCCGTTTCCGCCTGTACGTGGTGAGCGCGGACCTCCCGCGCATCCTCGACCCAATGACCGTCGGAGGTGTTACCTGTTAGTACGTCGGACGAGGACATCTGTAACGCACCCGCAGGTTTCATGAAGGACGGGAGATATCGTCAACGTGGTTCACCCCATGGGAATTGCCGAGTGCGGCGAACAGGAGAATGCCGGCGGACACCGCCGCATTCAGTGATTCTACTCCCCTCGTCATCGGGATGTGCACGAAGTGTTGCACCCGGGAGCGTGCTGCCTCTGACACTCCTCCCGCTTCGCTCCCGATCACCAGCCCCGTCTGCGCCGGCCACTGGAGCTCGCTGACGCTCGGGCCCCGACGCGAGTCGGCAGCGACTAACTCGACATTGGGAAGAGCCGCGACAATATCAGCCCACTCGATATGCGAGTAAAGGGGCAGACGGAAGTGTGCGCCCATACCGGCACGCACCACCTTCGGGGAGAAGAGGTCGACTGACGATGGAGTGGTGATGACGTAATTGACGCCGAATGCCGCCGCCGTGCGGAGAATGGTGCCGGCATTGCCGGGATCGGACAGACTGTCCAGAACCAGGCCAAAACCATCGCCACGGTGGGTTGCGAGGATCGGCATAACGGGCAGTCGGAGGACGGCGACGACACCTGATGGACTTTCGGTCAGTGACGCGCGTCGTAGAGTATCGCTGTCTACCTCAAGCGTTCTCTCCGCCCAACCGGAAAGTGCTGCCTGGAGTCGCGACCCTGCCGCCGATCGGCCCAAAGTAGTGGGATCGTAAATGGCCAGCGGACAGGATTGGCCGGTCTCCAGGGCCTCGCCAACGAGCCGGACACCTTCGGCAAGGTATGCGCCTTCCTCCCGCCGAACCGAGGTCCGCTCGAGCGCACGGATGTACCTGATCGCCGGATGGCGGGCAGATGCAACCGGCACTACGCGGAGACTGGCTTGACCTCGCTGATAATGCGCTCGAACGTGTCAGGCTCGCGAACTGCCAGATCGGCCAGCATTTTCCGGTCCAGATTCACGTGAGCCTGGTGCAGCAAGTACATGAACTGGCTATAGTTCAATCCATGCTGACGCGCCGCCGCGTTGATCCGCACGATCCAGAGGGCCCGCATATCTCGTTTGCGAGTGCGGCGATCACGATAGGCATATGCCAATGACTTGGTCACCGATTCGTTGGCAACTTTGAAATGCCGGCTATGAGCGCCTCGGTGCCCAGCTGCGAGCTTGAGTATCTTCTTGTGACGGCGGCGCGTTTGCGGTCCGCCCTTAACGCGTGGCATCGATCTCTCCTTTACCTGGCCTTGAGACCGGGAATCAGTGCTCGAATGCGACGTTTCATACCCGCATTCACTTCGACCATATCGTCCATAGTTCGGAGCGATCGTTTGGCCTTGGCCGACTTCTTATGATTCTGAAATCCGCGGGTACGGAGGACTTTCCCTGTCCCGGTAATTTTTATGCGCTTGGCGGTAGCCTTGTGTGTCTTGATTTTCGGCACGTCTTCCTCTACCTCTCGTCAAATTAGCCGGATCGGACCGGCTCCGCCGGAACGGCCTGCAGTACCGGCGCCGGCTTGACCGGGGCCGGCGTCAAGATCATTGTCATTGCCCGGCCCTCGAGCAACGGAGACCTCTCGACCGAACCGGCACCGTCGAGACGTCGAGCGACTTCCTCCAGAACCTGCCGTCCCAGCTCGGGATGTGCATTCTGGCGTCCCTTGAAATTGACCGTTACCTTGACCTTGTCTCCCTCTTGCAGAAAACTCACGATCAACTTCGTCTTGAAATCAAGATCGTGGACGCCAATATTGGGCTTCAGTCGCATTTCCTTGAGCGTCACCGTCTTCTGCGTCTTGCGTGCCTCGCGCTCCTTGCGGGTCTGTTCGTACTTGAACTTCCCGTAGTCGAGCAACCGGCATACTGGCGGTTGAGCCGTTGGGCTCACTTCGACGAGGTCCAGATTGTCGTTCCGGGCGATGTCGAGCGCTCTGGGCAGCGGCACGACGCCGAGTTGTTCGCCATTTTGACCGATCAAGCGTACTTCTCGCGCCCGGATTTGGTTGTTTACTCGCAGGTCTTTCGGGATGAGTCAGCCTCCAAGAAATATAGAAATGCAGCGCGGGGCAACCGCCACTGCAACATCCTCAGCATATCGCACTTCGGCTGCGTTCGTCAAACGTTGCTCCGCATCACGACCGCGCCGACCAACGATCGCACCACCCGGTCTGCAGCACCTCATCTCCGTCTCGGTAGACCATCGGACGCTGGAAGTAAACGGACTCTGGGTTGGCACAGCAATCGCTGGCCTCCAGAAAGGCACAGTTCTCGCAATTCTCTTCATCAAATTCCGTATTCACTATCACCGCTCTGAGCCTGGTACCGACGGTGGGACTCGAACCCACACGGCCGAGGGCCCCGGGATTTTAAGTCCCGTGCGTCTACCAATTCCGCCACGCCGGCGCGCACCGTGAGACCTGGCGATTTTACCATGCCTGCCGTGCGCTCGCGTCCGGGGCGGGAATACATCTGATATGCTCAGATGAAGGTTACGGAGACGCGATCCCTGCGGGGATGTGCTGGAACTGGTAGACAGGCATGACTTAGGATCATGTGCCTCACGGCGTGAGGGTTCGAGTCCCTCCGTCCCCACCAGCGCTTCGTATCATGTCTAACAGCTCCATCCGCTGGCCGCCTCGCGTGCCAGCGGATGCGTCTAAAGGCGGTAGATGAACGTCGAGGTTACCAAGCTTCCCGAGAGCCGAGTTGCTCTTGCCATAGAACTCTCGCCGACCGAAGTGGAGCAGGCGCTCGACCGGACCTATAAAAGCCTTGTTGGACGCGTGAATGTCCCGGGCTTTCGACGCGGGAAAGCGCCGCGTCCGGTCGTCGAACGGATGGTGGGACGTGAGTTTTTTCTTCACGAAGCCACCGACGAAGCAGTGCGCTGGGGCTACCGCCAGGCGGTCGACAAGGAGAGCCTGACGCCGATCGATGAGGCCGAAATCAAACCCGTCGAAGATGCCGATGACCATGTGAATCAGGGAGAGCCATTCCGCTTCGAGGCAACGGTATCGGTGAAACCGCAGGTGCAATTGCCCGATTACGCCAATCTCCGAGTCGAGAGGCAACAAGTACCAGTGACCGACGCCGATGTGCAGGCATTGCTCCAGGATCTCCGGGAACGCAACGCGACGCTCGAGCCGACAGTACGCTCGGCCGACATCGGGGATGTGGTGACCATGAATATAGTCGGCAGAGTCGACGGGGAGGAAGTTCTCAATCGCGATAACTTCGACTTCGAACTGATCGAGGAGACCGAGGAAAGGCTCCACACCGTCTTTCCTGGGCTCGCGGCTAAACTGATCGGCGTGAATCGTGGAGACATCCAGGAGATCACTCTTGGTCTTCCCGACGTGTACGCCGATCAAGAGCTCGCCGGCAAGACGCTCTTTCTTCACATCCTGGTCAAGGAAATCAAGGCCAAGGTGCTACCCGAGGCAAACGATGAATTCGCCCAGAGCATCAGCGAATTCCAGACGCTGGACGAATTGAAAGAGACGCTGCGCGCTAACCTCGAAACCGAGCGCAGACTCGCGGCGGATGAAAAACTTGTAGCCGACGCCATCGAATCAGTGCAGTCGCGAACGTTCGTCGAAATCCCTCCCGTATTGATCGAAGAAGAAATCGAACGCATGCTTGGCGACCTGCGGCAGAACTTTGAGCGAGCCCATCTCAGTTTCGAGACCTATCTCGAGACCGCCAACCGCTCGGAGACCGACATCCGGAATGAGATGCGAGAGACAGCGATCGGCAATGTAAAAACCTCACTGGTAGTGGGCGCGCTCGCTGAAGCGGAGGGCATCGAAGTGTCGGGGAGCGAGGTTAATGCCGCGCTCGAGGATCTCTTTCGGCGTCCCGAGTTCACCGAGCCGGAGCGTCGCCGTCTGCGCACCTCGAACGCCGTTCGCACCAGCCTGCGCAACCGGATCCGACGGCGACGCGCACTCGAGCGGTTGGTCGAACTCATGACCGGCGGTGAGACGGTTTCCGCCGAAGCGACCGAAGCCGTCGCGGACCAGACTGGCGCTAGCGAAGATGACGCCCAGGAGACGCTGGCGGTGGAAGCCGCCGGCTGACGACGCAGGAGAAACATGGAACGCCACATTGTCCCCACAGTAATCGAAACCACAAATCGTGGTGAGCGCGCCTTCGACATTTACTCGCGAATGCTCAAAGATCGGCTGGTTTTTGTAACTACACCGATCGACGATACGATCGCTTCGCTCATCACGGCACAACTGCTCTTCCTCGAAAGCGAAGATCCGGATCGCGAAATATTCATGTATATCAACAGCCCGGGAGGCGTCGTTTACTCGGGATTGGCTATTTACGACACCATGCAGTACATCAAGCCGGACGTGTCCACCATGTGCATGGGCTTCTCGGGGAGCATGGCCACTGTTCTTCTTGCCGGTGGCGCCCCTGGCAAGCGATACACTCTGCCCAACTCGACGATTCACATGCACCCGGCGGGTCTGCAGAATCTTGGCGGGTATGCGCCGGATGTGGAGATCCACGCTCGTGAATTACTGCGCCTGCACGAGAGCAACTTTGATATACTGGCGAATCATACGGGACAAGCGGTGGAAAGGATTCGCGAGGACTTTTCGCGAGATCGTTTCTTCAATGCCGACGAAGCAAAAGCCTACGGATTGGTCGATGAAGTCGTGACGCACGACGAATTGCCGATCGCGAACGCAGGGAGTTAAGGGATATGGCGGGCTCCAAGAACCCGAGAGTGCAGTACCGTTGCTCATTCTGCGGGAAGAGCCAGGAACAAGTGCACCGTCTGATCGCCGGCCCCGGTGGGGTCTATATCTGTGACGAATGCATCGATCTCTGCCAGGAGATCATCGCCGAAGAGCAGGCCGCTCCGACGGCACAGCGTCTACCGATTACCAAGATCCCCACGCCCAAGCGAATCATGGAGCAGTTGAACCAGTACGTCATCGGACAGGATCGCGCCAAAAAAGTGCTGTCGGTCGCGGTGTACAACCACTACAAGCGCGTGGCTGCGGGAATGCAGATCGACGACGTCGAACTGGGAAAGAGCAACATTCTTCTGGTTGGCCCAACCGGCTGCGGCAAGACACTCCTGGCCCAGACATTGGCGAAAATCCTCGACGTGCCGTTTTGCATCGCCGATGCCACCGCGCTCACCGAGGCCGGCTACGTTGGTGAAGATGTCGAGAACATCCTGCTGCGGCTGATTCAAGCGGCCGATTTCGATATCAGCCGAGCAGAAAAAGGCATCGTGTATATCGACGAAATCGATAAGATCGCTCGTAAGTCAGACAACCCGTCGATTACCCGCGACGTTTCCGGTGAGGGCGTGCAGCAAGCGCTCCTCAAGATCATCGAGGGCACAGTAGCGAACGTTCCACCGCAAGGTGGTCGCAAGCATCCACATCAGGACTTCATTCAGATCAATACCGCCAATATCCTCTTTGTCTGCGGTGGTGCGTTCGAGGGTCTGGAGCAGATCATCGAAAAGCGAACAGGCAAGCATCGTACGATCGGCTATCGAGCCCAGAGACCCGTCCTGGAGCCGGCGGCGGCGGCGAATGCCGACGCCATCACGCCCGAGGACTTGCTGCAGTACGGCCTTATCCCCGAATTCGTGGGACGGCTACCGGTTATCGTCGGTCTCGAACCACTCGACAAGGACACCATGGTCCGCATCCTGACCGAGCCGAAAAACGCAATTATCAAGCAGTACAAGAAGTTCTTCGAGCTCGACAAAGTCGAGTTGATCTTCACTCAGGATGCGCTCGATCAGACTGCGGTGCAGGCGCTCGGACAGAAGACGGGCGCGCGCGGATTGCGCAGCATCGTCGAGGAAACGCTGCTCGAGATCATGTACGAGATCCCGTCACGTAGCGATATCCGCTCCTGCACGATCACGGATCGAGTGATTCTCAAGCAGGAGCGTCCGATCCTGGAGCCATCACCGCTGCCGACTCGCAGCACTGAGGACTACCTGCCGGAGCACGAGTCGGCATAGCGGACCCGTAGGCTGCTCAGGTCTTGGATTCCGCCACCGGCGAGCTTCCCTGATCGCGTCGGTGATGCTGCAAGCGCTTGAAGAGGACGAACACGATAAGCAGCACGACCAGTACGATGATGATGACGTCGTACTGACGGAGATCGTTGCTGATCGTGTTCCAGTGCTGACCAAGCGCGTGACCGATAAGCGTGAGTACCGTGCACCAGACTGCCGAACCGACGACGATGTACGCAAAAAACCGCCAGAACGGCATACGAACCACGCCCGCAGGCAATGGCACGAAGCCACGTGCGGCTGGTAACAATCGGGTGACGATCACCACCCAATCCCCATACCGGCCGAACCAGCGCTCGGCCTTTTCCAGCTCCTCGGTGGAAACCAGAATCACCCTGCCATAGCGCTCGAGGACCGGCCGGCCACCGAGATATCCGAGCCAGTAGGCGATGACACTGCCGGTGACTTCACCCACCGCACCGACCAGAATCGCAGTGGGAACGGTGAACTTGTTTCCTCCGGCGGCCGTCGCCAGAAATCCGCTAAAAGGCATGGTCACTTCACTTGGAATCGGGACCCCGAACCCCTCGATCATCATGAGCGCGAACACGCCCGGATAGCCCACCGAGGTAAGAAAATGCTTGATGAAATTGAGGATGTCGGTTTCGATACCGCCCATGTAAATGACACGCCCTCCAGAGCCACTGATTGTATGGGGTGGCTCGGAGTGGGGCCAAACTGTACCGCCGGTCGCGTAAGGCAGGTCTGTCGATGCCTGCCAGAATTACCGATCTCCTCTCACAGGCGCCATGCCGGCACGAGTCGAGACCAGGACCAGCGTCGCCGCGCCGGTTGAGCGGAATCGGACTCGGTGCGCTGGGCGGCCTGGTTGCTGCCCGCATTCATTGTGCGCAAGGCTCGCTCGGTGGTGAAGGTCGCAACTTCATGCTCGCGGCGGCTGATGGCATCTCGATGCACAGGATTCGTCAGGTACGTATTCATTCGTGCTTCCTTTCTCGGTATCGATCGGGTTCGCTGATCTCGTTGGCAAAGTCCAGTTTGCTCCCGATTCCCGGTATTGACGAGGCAAAACCGGCAACGCAACCGGCAAATAACTCCGGCAACTTTGGTGGCGATCCCGGATCCGGCTCCCCGCGTGGTATGATCCTGTCAAACTATGAGGAGCCAGGACGTTGATTGATCTGGCGCCGTTTGGTCAACTGGTACGACGCTATCGGCTTGAGTCGGAGCTGACACAGGAGGCTCTGGCCGAGCGCGCCGGATTGAGTGTCCGCGCTGTCCGGGATATCGAGGCGGGCGGGAAGCACCGACCGCGTCGGGACACGATCGATCTCCTGGTCAACGCGCTCGATGTCCCGGCGACGGAGCGGTCAGCATTTCTCGATGCTGCACGGGCAGGCGAGCCGGCAGAGGCGACGAGGCCCGACCCGATCGGTGGCCGCGAGCACCCGCCTATCAAGAGCACCGTTGACCAACCACTCGGGGTCGCCCCTGCGGGCGAAGATCAATTCGTCAGTCGCTCTTCTCTGCCCCTCGGACGGTTCCTCGGCGCATTACCAACCGGTCTGCTGGTGGCGCGACGGGAAGAATTGGAACGAATCCGGCAGGTGGTTAATGCGACGGTTTCTGGACAGAGTCGCCTGGTTCTCCTGACCGGGGAGCCCGGGGTCGGCAAGACCCGACTGGCCCAGGAGGTCACGGCCGAGCTATTGAACCGGGATGCACTCATTGGTACCGGTCGCTGCTATGAGCCCGAGCAGTCGGTTCCATACTTCGCCTTGCATGATGCGCTAACATCGCTGCTTCATGCCTCCCCGCCTCCGCTGCGGGCCGAGATACCGATGCGCTGGCCATTTCTGTGTAAGCTCTTTCCCGGCGAGTTCCGTCTCCCGGCTCCGCTCGAGTCCGGCGGCCAGGACGAAGAGTTACTGCTGTTCCAGGCAGTTTCGGGATTTCTTGCTGCACTTTCACAGTATTCGACGGTCGCCATCCTGCTCGACGACCTCCATTGGGCCGACACATCAACGCTCAGGTTGTTGCTGTACCTGGCCCGGCATCTCCCTTCGTCGCCCGTGCTCTTGTTGGGAACGTACCGTGATGTGGAAGTGGGCCGGCAGCATCCCCTGGAAGGCGCTCTCCGGGATCTCCACCGCGAGGGGCTCGTCGAGCGCGTCCATCTTCGTCGACTCGACGAACATGACACTGGATCTCTGATTGCCGAAACCATGGGCGAGACCGAGGTCACCGAGGAATTTAGAGCGCTGATCCAGGAGCGGACCGAGGGAAACCCATTCTTCGTCCAGCAGGTACTGCGTGCCTTGATCGAACGTGGCGATGTCTTCCGGCGGGACGGTCGATGGGATCGAAAGAGCATTGCGGAGATCGAGGTGCCCGAAAGTATTCGCTCGGTTATCGGCCAGCGGGTGACTCGACTTGCCGAACCGACCCAGGAGCTGCTGCGCGTGGCGTCAATCTTCGGCCAGCGGTTCCAGTTCGATGAACTGCTTGCCGTGGTCCAGTTGGCGGAGACAGACGTGGAGAGGGCCCTCGACGAGGCAGTTGCCGCCGGCCTGATGGTGACCACCGACGGCGAGAGCTACATCTTTGACCATGCATTGACCCAACAGACCCTGTACACCGAGGTATCGGCACGTCGACGGCGAAGGTTACATGCCGAAGCAGCTTCGGCAATTGAAGCCCATTCGGCCGGTAGGAATACAGAGCTGGCCTGGCACTTTCTTCAGGCGGACGATCCAGCGCGGGCGCTTCCCTGCTCGCTCGGCGCCGGTGACGCCGCCCTGGAAGTCTTCGCCTGGTCGGAAGCAGAGACTCAGTACCGAACCGCGGTGCAACTGGCAGAAGAACTGGGAGACAAACGATCGGAGGCAGTGGGGCGAAGGAAGATTGGAGACTTGCTTATCTCGATGGGGCGATTCGACGAAGCCATCGAGTGCCTCGAGAAGGCCGCTGAAGCGTATCTCGCCACCGGAGACCTGGAACCGGCAGCGCTTGCCATCGCCTACATGTCCAATGACTTCTTCTTCAAAGGACAGCTTGCGCGCGGTATCGATGTCTTGCAACGACTCATCGATAGGTACCCTGACGTTCACTCTTCGCCTGGGCTGGATCTTGTCCGCTCTTACCGCGACCTGTGGGACGCGTGGATGCGAGCAGCATTCCCTGAAGCGCTCACTGTTGCCGAGATGTGCCTTGCCGCGGCGAGGCGAGTCGATGACGCGCGTTCGCTCGCCATCTGCCTGGCGGCGAAGGGCATCGGGCTGCGGTTAAACGGAAGGCCCATGGAAGCGCGTGTCGTTCTCGAGGAGAGCATCGAGACTGCGGACCGAATTCGCGATCCATTTACTCAACTGATGTGCACCATATGTCTGGCCGAGCTCTATCTATTGACCGCGAGGTGGGCGGAAGCGGTGGATGTCATCGAGCGAGCCATCATCCTCGCCGAACGAGTGCACAACCTGCCTCACAGCGCGTATGTGAGGTCGCATCTCGGCTTGGCGCTTACGAAGTTGGGCCGCTGGACGGAAGCGCGTCGGGAGCTGGAGCAGTCTGTCAGCCTCGTGCGCTCGGTCGAGCAAGGATGGCATTCGGCTGGTCCGTTCTGTCGCCTCATTGAGCTGTGCATTCTTGATGGCTTGTGGGATGAAGCAGACCGTCTCCTTGCCGAGCTGGTACCAATCGTCCAATCCATCGATGACCTTCAGTGGATGGCAATTGCTGAAGGTCACTGGGCGGAGCTGCAGCTACGGCGGGGAAATCCGGCGCGAGTCCTGACGGGCCGGCTCTTTTCGACCGAAGGGGAGAATAACGGTGGCATGCGTGCGTACACTCCCGTCCTTCAAAGTACGTCATTGGTGTATGCCCATCTGGCGACCGGGGCTATAGATGAAGCCCAGCGACTTATCGATCAAAGCCTCCCCGCCATCCGGAAGATGGAGAGTGCTCCGAACCTCATTCCCTGGCTCCGTGCCAGTGGCGCCGTCCTGGCCCATCAACGTAAGTGTCAGGAAGCAGAGGCCGCATTCGAGGAGGCGGTCGAGGTCCCGCACAGTCTGTCGATGCCGTATGAGGAGGCGCAGGCGTTGTACGAGTGGGGCGAAATGTTGCACCGGGCAGGGCAATCGGAGCGAGCCGGCGAGAAACTGCGCGTCGCGCTCGAAATCTTCACTCGTCTCGGAGCCGGGTACGACATCGACCGGGCGACGAAGGTCCTCCAGCGAGCCGGAGATGCCCCCCAGGCCGGCTGATCCGCCAGGTTCCGCGACGAGTTCCGGAGCGGAGCGCGGTCTCATCGGAGCAACCAGCCCTTCACCGTCCAGCGCCGGCCCGATGTGTCGTATGCCGCTGTACCCTGTTCGCGACATGGAAGAACCTTTACCATTGACGGATACGCCAGACTGTGGTAGCCGGCATTGGATCGCTCGTGGCCGATAGCCGCGCGTCTTCCCGGTGGAGTTTGACGTCGGGCAGGCAACGTGGCCGTCCCTATAATGATTCAATGAATGTGATCGCACAGTTCGAAAGCTTCATCGAGCGATTGATGGAGCGCACCTTCGCGCGCGCCACTCGTAGTCAGTTGCATCCGGTCGAGATTGGCAAGCGCCTGGCGCGAGCAATGGAATCAGAACAATCAGTGGGCGTTGAGGGCGTTATCGTCCCGAACGTGTACGACGTCTACCTCAGCCGGGAAGATTACCTGCACTTTGAAGCGGCGCGCCGATCGCTGGCCCGCAATCTGGAAGCACATCTGGGTAGAGTTGCGCGTCAACGTCGATTTCACATGATGGCTCGTCCGATGGTCCGGCTCGATATGGACGAGCATCTTTCCTCTGGGGATGTGCGCATTCTGCCGTCCCTGGGGGACGTCGATAGCTCGACCCGCGATCAATTCCAGCACACCGCTATCCTGCCGCAGATGAACGGGTTGGTGCCCACCGGACCGGCGACGCCGAACCTCATCTTCAATGGTCAGACCTATGCGGTACTGCGCTCGCCCACGCGTGTCGGCCGTCTCGCCGACAACGACATCGTCCTCGACGATAAGCGCGTATCCCGACACCATGCCGAGGTACTGAAGCAGGGTGAACGATGGATGGTACGAGACGCGGGGAGTACTAACGGAACGGCAGTCAACGGAAAGATTGTGCGCGAAGCCATTTTGAAGCCCGGAGACACCATCTCGCTTGGTGGCCTCGAAGTCGCCTGGGAGCAGTAGGCTCCGATTGAGCGTCGACGATGCCCTCCTGATTGGACGCGTGGCGTTCATCGCCGCGCTGTACCTTTTCTTGCTCGTACTCGCCACCGTGCTGTGGAGGGAGTTACGAGCGAAGGGAGCACGCTCGACCGAACGCGCGCCGGCGGACCTGCTGGTGGTCGAGCCTTTCGACACCGGGCTGGATCCGGGCGAACGAATTCCCTTGCTCGCCCTCTCCGCCGTCGGGCGCGGCCGTGAAAACGACGTGACGCTCGACGACAGCTTCCTTTCCGCCGAACATGCGCGCCTCTCGTGGAACGGAAGAGGTTGGGTCCTGGAGGACCTGAACAGTACCAACGGCACGCGGGTGAACGGCAAACCGGTGCGGAAAGCAGTGGCGATAAAGGCCGGTGACACGATCGAGTTCGGCCGCGTCAAGGTCAAGATGGTCCCGCTGTGAGGCTTCGATATCGCTTCCGCTGGCTGGAACTCGTGCTGTTACTCTTTGCCGGCGCCATTGTCATCGGCGGATTCGCTTTGCTCTCAGCAGTTCATCACCAGCGAGTCGTCACCGCGGATCTCAAATACGCCGGCATCTACGTGGCTAGCACCGTCATTCTCAGCCTGTGGCTCGGTAAATTCGCGCCGCGCTCCGACCAACTGGTGCTCCCGATCGTCGCGTTGGTGGCCGGAATCGGCATGTTGGTCGTTGGCAGGCTTGCTTCCGATCTCGGCCACAAGCAACTCTTCTGGATCCTCATTGGTGAACTTGGCGTCGCCGTCATCGTTGCCTTTCCCCGCAGCGTCAACGTTCTCCGGTTGTACAAGTACACCTGGGCGTCGCTTGGGCTCTTGCTCATCATGCTGACCATTGTTGGCGGCACCGACATCAATGGCAGCGGTTATCGCCGCTGGATCGGGTTCCACGGCGTCTATCTGCAGCCGGTCGAATTGTTGAAAGTCATCATTGCCATCTTCTTCGCTGCCTATCTGGATGAGAAGCATGAATTGTTGGCATCCGCCCGGCTTCGGATCGGCGCGATCAAATTGCCTCCGTTCCAATACCTGGCGCCCCTGGTGCTGGTCTGGGGTCTCTCCCTGGCACTACTGGTGAAGCAGAATGATCTCGGAAGCGCATTGCTCTTCCTTGGGATCTTCCTCGCCATGATTTACGTCGGTACGGCGCGTGCCGTCTACCCTGTGACCGGTTTGGGGATGTTCGTCGTGGGAGCGTTTGCCGCATTTCACCTGTTTCCCCACGTCCGCGATCGGACGGAGGTATGGCTCGATCCTTTCGGCCATGCGTCGACCTCCGGCTACCAATTGGTCCAGGGACTGATCGCACTGTCAAGCGGCGGAATCGGCGGCCAGGGGTTAGGTCAGGGTCTCCCCACGATCGTGCCGGTGGTGACAACAGACTTTATTCTGAGTGCCATCGGCGAGGAGCTGGGGCTGGCCGGTGTTGCCTGCCTCCTCGTCCTTCTCTTGCTTCTCGTCTTTCGCGGATTGACGATCGCCATGAGCAGCGACGACGGCTTCCAGAAACTGCTCGCTGCCGGCCTGATGGCGACTTTGGCCCTCCAGACAATCGTCATCGTCGGCGGCACCACCCGACTCATGCCGCTGACCGGTGTGCCGCTGCCCTTTCTTAGCTACGGGGGAAGCTCTGCTCTCGCCAACTATATCGTGGTTGGGTTATTGCTCAAGATCTCACAGGAGACAGGAACGTGAACACTAATATTCGCCGGTTGGGCGTCTTCTTTCTGATCGCCTTCGCCGTCATTATTGGCGATGTCACCTACTGGCAGGTCATTGATGCCGCCAACATCACCTCCCGCCCCGATAATCATCGCCTCGCAGTGCAGGCTGCACAGGTCCGGCGAGGCCTCATTTTCGATCGAAACGGAGTCGTATTGGAGAGTCGCACCGTCGACGGAAACGGCAGCGTCCACGTGAACTTCTCCGATCCCAGTCTGTCCCAGGTCATCGGTTACGATAGCCAGATCTATGGGAAGTCCGGGCTCGAGGCGAGCTACGATCCCTATTTGAGTGGACAGTTGTTTGGCGAAAGCTGGACGAGTTTCTTGAATCAGATCGAGCACAAGCCCGTTACCGGAGACAACCTGACTCTGACCATCGATGACCGCATTCAGCGGCAGGTCGACCGAATCTTACCGAACACGCCGAGTGCAGCCATTGTGTCGGATCCCCGCAATGGGGAAATTCTGGCGATGGTCAGCCACCCGGGATTCGATTCCAACCAGGTCGATGTCCCTGGCTACTGGCAATCCCTGCTCAAGAACAGTGGCGATCCCCTTATCGACCGACCGATCAACGGCTACTACCCTCCCGGATCGACATTCAAGGTGCTCACGCTGACAGCGGCCCTGGATACTCACACCATGAGCCTGAACACCGAGTTCATCGGCCAGCAAGCAACCGGTCCGCTCACACTGGGCAATCACACCTTTTGCGATACCGTCGAGAGTTGCGCTCCACTCAACAACCTAGCCCCGTACGGCGTGACGTCGGTGGATCTCTTGCACGCCCTGATGTACAGCGACAACATAGTTTTCGCTCAGGTCGGGGCGGCATTGGGAGCACCAAAATTCCTCGACTATACCCGGCGCTTCGGGCTCGACCAGCCAACGCCATTTGATCTTCCCGTTTCTGAGAGTCACGTTACATCGCCCGGTGAAAATTTCGATCTGGCGGAGCTCGCTTCCACGGCTTTCGGACAGGGCGGCCTCAATGTGACCCCACTACAGATGCTCATGATCGACGAGGCACAGGCGGACGGAGGCGTGATCCCGCGGCCCACGCTGGTCAAACAGGTGACGGCGCCCGATGGAAGCGTGGTGAAGTCGGCCGATGAGGGCCCCCTGTACACCACCGAGACGGCCGATACGGCGAACCAGGTACGGGATGCCATGATCCAGGTCGTACAGGCGGGTTCGGGCTTCATGGCACAGATTCCGGGGGTCGATGTTGCCGCCAAGACCGGCACCGCCGAGGTCGGTCATGGACACCCGCCACATGCCTGGTTCATCTGCTTTGCTCCCGCCGAACATCCGCGGGTTGCGGTGACGGTGCTCGTCGAGCACGGCGGAGAGGGTGCTTATGTGGCCGCTCCGCTGGCAAAGCAGATTCTGGAGGCAGCACTGCCGCTGGTGCATTGAGTCCCGGCGGCTCGCATCTATACTGAATGTGGCGCGCGGGCAGTCCCGCGCGCTTTTGCCACGAAGCTGAAACACAGCGCTTCGTCGCGCCAATGGACGTGAAGGAGACAGTATGGAGATCAGAACCGTGGGCGTCGTCGGCGCCGGTCTGATGGGCTCTGGCATCGTTGAACAAGCAGCGAAATGCGGCTACAGCGTGATCATGCGTGAGGTCGATGAAGAGGCGCTGACCCGAGGGCGGAATCGCATCCAGGCGTCCATGGCTCGGGCCGTCGAACGAAACAAGCTCACCGAAAGTGACCGTGCCGCCGCCGCCGAGCGCATAACCTCGACCACAAATCTGGAAGATATGCACGGCTGCGACCTGGTGATCGAGGCGATAATCGAGAACCTGGATCTGAAGAAAGACGTATTCCGCGAGCTGGACCACATCACCCGGCCAGAGGTGATTCTCGCCAGCAACACATCGTCCGTCAGCATCACCGCGCTGGCCTCGGTGACCGAACGGCCGGACCGTGTGGCCGGGGCGCATTTCTTCAATCCCGTTCCGGTCATGAAGCTGCTCGAACTGGTACGGGCGCTGCAGACGAGCGAAGAAACACTGACGACTTTACGTCGGTTTGGCGAATCTCTTCAGAAACAGGTCATCGTCGCCCAGGACACACCGGGCTTCATCGTTAACTATCTCCTGGTTCCCTATCTCATCGATGCTGTCCGGATGGTCGAAGCCAACGTCGCCTCGAAGGAAGACATCGATGCTGGCATTGCGCTCGGCCTCAACCATCCCATGGGTCCCCTCACCCTGTTGGATTATGTCGGGCTGGACACCACGCTCTACATCGCCGATGTCATGTATGAAGAATTTCGAGACCAGAAATACGCCGCGCCTCCCTTGTTGCGCAAGATGGTAACTGCCGGCTACCTGGGTAAGAAGAGCGGGCGTGGATTCTACGATTACCGCGCGGGGAAGTGAACGCTTCATGTACGACAATATCCTCGTAGAACGGACCGAAACCTACGCCATCATCACGCTCAATCGTCCCCGTGCGTTGAACGCGCTCAGCAGTCAGCTCCTTGGTGAACTGGATCAAGCCATAGCGGGGTTGAGCGACGACGACGCGGTCCGGGCAATCATCATTACCGGTAGCGGGGAGCGAGCTTTCGCGGCAGGCGCCGACATCGGAGAACTGGAGGCGCTCGAGACGGCCCAGGACGGGTATGAGCACTCGCGCGCATCTCACCAGGTCCTCTTTCGAATGCACGACTCGCCCAAACCAATCATCATGGCGATCAACGGCTACGCCCTTGGCGGCGGATTGGAGCTCGCCATGGGAGGCGACATTCTTCTGGCTGCCACGGAGGCGAAGCTCGGCCAGCCCGAAGTGAATCTCGGCATAATTCCGGGATTCGGGGGCACCCAGCGTCTGCCCCGTCTGGTCGGGCGCACCAGGGCGCTCGAGATGATCTTCACCGGAGAGCCGATTTCTGGCGAGGAAGCATACCGTATCGGTCTGGTAGATCGGGTAGTGCCGCGAGAGGAGCTTCTCGACACGGCGAAGCAGATCGCCGCTACGATTGCCGAAAAAGCTCCTCTCGCCATCGCGCTATCCAAACGAGCGGTGTACGAGGGGCTTGAGCTCAGTCCCCGAGAAGGAAATGAACTCGAAATGGAGCTGTTCGGTAAAGCAGTCGGCACCGAAG
The DNA here is from genome assembly GCA_963731225.1 of uncultured Chloroflexia bacterium. Classification (GTDB taxonomy): domain Bacteria; phylum Chloroflexota; class UBA5177; order UBA5177; family UBA5177; genus CAVSUG01. The sequence goes on along the minus strand of CAVSUG010000001.1, from coordinate 760,499 downwards.
ACCGAAGAGAAGGCACCAGTGCGTTCCTCCAGAAGCGCAAGCCAAACTGGACCGGGACATAATCGCGTGCGAGCAATTGTTCTTTCCATTGGCAGCGAACTCCTGCGCGGCGATATTGTTGATACCAATGCCGTCTTCCTCAATCGGGAATTGAGTAGACTCGGCATGGAAGTACGGCGCGTGGTGCAAGTAGGGGATGACCTCGAGGAATTGACCAGGACAGTCGAGGCGGCTCTTCACGAGGCAGACGTCACCGTGTGTACCGGCGGGCTCGGCCCGACGCAGGATGATCTGACCCGAGACGCGATTGCACGGTCGGTGGGAGAGACGATGTTCCAGGATGCCGATCTGGTCGCTCAGGTCGAGAACCGGTTCGCCTCACTGCGGCGCCGAATGCCGGAGAGTAACTTCCGCCAGGCACTGCGCATCCCCTCAGCGGAAGCACTGGCCAATCCGCATGGCACCGCTCCAGGATGGTATGTACGTCACGATGCCCAGGTCATAGCCGCCATGCCGGGTCCACCGGGCGAGATGGAACCGATGTGGTTTGGCGAGGTACGCCCGCGACTGGAACACCTCGTTGCCGGAGCAATCGCCGACCGAGCCCTCATGACTTTCGGCCTCGGCGAGTCGATGGTAGAGCAACGTATCGCGCCAACGATAGGACGTCGCCCGGACGTAACCGTGGCAACATACGCGAAGTCGACCGGCGTGGAAGTACATATCACCTGCAGAGCCGAGACCAGGGCCGATGCTGAAACGGTGCTCGATGCAACCGATCGGGAGATCCGCGAGCTGCTGGGAAACGCCATCTTCGGGGTGGGTAGCATCACCCTCGGCGAGGTGCTGGCCGATCTATTGGACGAACGTCACCTCACCATCGCGGTCATGGAATCCGCCACCGGCGGTCAGCTAGCAAACATGATTACCGATCGGGCGGGGAGTTCGCATCACTTCGTGGGCGGCATTGTCGCCTATACCCGGGAGGTGAAAGAAGCCAATGGGGTTCCGGCCGGCATTTGCGACGAACATGGACTGATCAGTGCCGAGGTGGCGATCGCGATGGCGAGGGCGGCACGCACCAGGCTGGGTTCTGACGTCGGGCTGGGAGTTACCGGCATCGCCGGCACCGAGTCGGTCGAGGGCAAACCGGCCGGCACCTGCTTCGTTGCCGTCAGCAAAGACGGGACCGAGGATGTGCGCGAAATCCATCGTCCGGCAGCGAGAGACGTGGCCAAGCGCTTCTTTGCGCAGTCGGCACTCGATCTGGCGCGACGGCGGTTAGTGGGAGCGGAGTCAGCGGAGTGAAGAGCATCTGGAAGGATTTTCGGACCAACATGATGTATTGGCGGTTTCGCCATATCACCAGGAATCGACTTCGACTTCGTTCCTGGTGGTCCCGCCGCCGACCGGCGGCGAGACTGAGCCGGCCGGCTCAGCCCTTTTACAGCGGTCCGGCTCGCGGCACTGCCACCTATGCGTATCGCAACTCACAACGCGAAACCTGGACTATCCTCCTGTCCATGGTCGTATTGCTCACAGCCCTGAAAGTGCTGGTAGACCACGTCTGGGTGGTGAATTCCGGGCTGGTGTACCTGATCGGACTCCTGATCATATTCGGGGCGGTCTACACTGCATTGCGAAGGGGCTGACAGTTAAGTCGGTCTGTCAACCGCAGTGTATAATCGTGCGGACGGAAACCACCCGGGGGGCCAGGGGTATCTATCGTGCTGCGCCAGGAATCTATCGATAGGCGGCCGGCTCTCAGCCGGCTATTGCTCTCTACGCGTGACCGCCTGGACGCGTTGTGGGCACACGTTCTGGTCGCTTCTACTGACCTGACGCGGATCGGCCTGGTAACGTTTGCTCTGGGTCTTCAGACCGCCGTACTCTACAGCCCGGGGCATTTTCGCCCGGCGACCGATGCCTTTTTCGCCATATTCGTTCCGCTGGGCACGCTCGTCGAGTCTGGCACTCTGTCTGATGGCCGCGCTGCCCGGCGCGCGTCTCGGGGGTAAGCGTTTCCGTCGAACCGTCGGAATCTTCGCCCTCGCGGCGCTGCCAGTACTCGCCATCACCGGATTCACCAGCGTACAGGCGGGTTTTACCGCGGTCGTCAACGGCAATCCGTACACCAATGACGGCGCGGCCATGGATTCGTATGCCGCCGGTCAGGTCTTGCAAGGACATAACCCGTATCAGAAGACGGATATCGTCTCGGCGCTGGCCGACATCAATGCGCCCGCCATCACCGTGACGCCACTCATGCTCGGCCAGTTCCGCGGTGCCGGCGCCTACCCATCAGACGAAGCGATTCAGACCGTGTTCCTGAACGTGTTACGACACCAGCCCGGTACCATCCCCCCCGAGTTCGAATCCAAATATAACTATCCCGCCGGTTCGTTTCTCATCATCTTGCCCTTCCTTTGGGCTGGCGTACATGATATGCGCTTCCTGTACGCACTGGCGATCCTTGGCATGGGCTGGTACCTCGCTTTTCGACTGCCCCGTTCGCTCCGGCCGCTGGCGCCCCTTCTCATCCTGGCGGACGCCCCGTTGATCGCTCTCACCGCTGGCGGTCAACCTGACCCGGTGTATGGACTTTTTCTGCTGATCGGGTATGCCGAGTGGAAGGGACGGCGTGTCAGCCCCATTTTCATGGGGCTCTCCATAGCCACCAAACAGCTCTCCTGGTTCTTTCTGCCGTTTTACCTCTTGTTGGTGATACGAGAGTTCGGTTGGCGGGAGGGCGTTCGACGTTCGGGGATCATGGCCGGCATCTTCCTTCTTCTCAACGGTCCGTTCATCATTCAGTCACCATTGGGATACGTGAGTAGCATTGCCGGCCCCATGACCGATCCGATGTTCCCCCTGGGAGTCGGAGCGATTGCTCTCTTCGTGGCGAACTTGCTTCCACTGTTGCCCAAAGGCGCATTCGCCGCCGCCGAGATGGTTGCCTGGGCGGGCGGACTGGTGATGAACGCCCGTTGGCGTCTGCTCGGGCCAGCTGCCGGCGTCGTCCTCGGAACGCTACCGCTCTTCTTCGCCTGGCGCAGTTTGGTGAACTACTTCTACCTCGCTCCACTGCTGACGCTAGCGGTAGTCTTCGCTCAATCGGCCCGGCAGCGAGATGCCCAAGTTCCTGCCCCCTTGCTGAACGAGACGGTGTGACCCAGGAACGACGGGGTGACAGCCAGCGGAAGCACATGCCGTCATGTCAGCACTAGCACGCACCTGGTCCGACCGAGGCACACACCGGTTTCATCACCTGTCACCAACCGCACTGTGGCGCCACCCTGGCACCTCGGCGGTAGCACTACCGTTCCTGGTGACCAGGGCGGTTTTGCTGGCGCTGGCAGCCGTCGTCGCAACGCTACAGCGACAATCGCTGATCGCGGTGTGGAACCAATGGGACAGTAACTGGTATCTCGGCATTGCCCAGCATGGGTACCACTGGATCTTGCCCGGTCATTACGCATCCGCGTTCCGGGGAGCAACCTTAGCCTTTTTCCCGCTCTACCCGTTGCTGATACGAATCATGGAGACGGTTCAAATCCCTGGCGTGCTCGCCGGGGTAGTCATTTCAAATCTGGCGTTGCTCGGAGCGCTGCTGTACATGTACGCGCTGTTCCGGCATGACTGGGGTCACCGCGCGGCGCGATGGGCTCTCATCATCGTGTGTGTCTTTCCGACCGCCTTCTTTACCTTTGCTCCCTACACCGAATCGCTCTTCCTCCTGGCCGCGGCCGGTACGCTCTACCACGCCCGGAAGCGACAGTCTGTCGCGGCCGGATTGTTCTTCGCCGTAGCGCTGCTCACGCGCTCGACCGGCATCATTTTGCTCCTGCCTGCCATCCTTCTCCTGCGCCCGCAGAAGCTGCATGGCTGGCTTGCCCTCATCGTCCCGGCAGGTATTGGATGGGTTGCCTATATCACCTACCTGATGTGGCAACGGATCCCGCTAACCTACCTGTTTCTGGCGCAGCACGCCTGGCACCGTGGTCTGGCCGCACCATGGGCCGGCTTCGTCGGATCCCTCCTCTGGCTGCCACACGGCATCGTCACGGCGCCTCAGTTGGCGGTCGAGAACCTCGGTGAACTGTTTCTGACGTTGGTTGGCGTGGTAATCACAGCCGTTGCCTGGCGGGATCTTTCACCGCCGATCCGAGCCTACTGCGCCGGCTTCTGGCTGCTCGTGCTATGTTCACCGGAATGGCAAGACGCCTATGCCGCGCCATTCAGTTCGATGGATCGCTTTGTGCTTGCGCTCTTCCCGCTAGCCGGCTGGGCGGCGGCCACCCTCGACCGAAAGGTGTTGTACCGGGTACTGTGCGTTTTCGGTATCGGCTTTCTGGCTACCTCGATTACCTATCTGTGCGGTAGCTGGATCGGTTAGCCCATTACCCCAGAGCGACGTGCCATTCCGGGACGTGTCTTCCCATGGTATTGAGTGCGACTGGCCCAACCGTGGCGATGGTCGCGAGGACGTCAGCCGGCTCGAGTCCGGCACGCGTTCGGATGGCGCCCCGACCGGCGATGAAGGCAACGCTCGTCGGTTCGTAGAGCGGCAAAGTACGCGTGGCCTGATAGATCCCGCCACCGGCAGCACTCAGTCTGACGATACCAAAATGCCCGGCTAACGGCCCGTAGGCGGCCCAGAACTGCTCATTCGGTGCCGGCGTACCGGCGACACGAAGCCGAAACGTGATCGCACCCTGTTGCGCGCGCATCGAGACGTGTGTGTTCGCCCAGGCCACCGCGCCTGTATTGGCGACGACGGTCGCGGACAGTACCAGGGCAACTGGCATCCACCGAAACAGAGACTTCATGTGAGACTCTATAGCAGGAATCGTACCGGGGTAGTCTCGACGGAACCTTCCCGAGTAGTTTTCTACGACTCGGCGGCAGCCTCGCCAGACGCCTCGCCGCCGGCTCCCTCCGCTGCAGCCTCCGGCGCGGAGGCTGCTTCGTCGGCAGCAGCCTGAGTCACTGGAGCGTCGACTTTGGCCACCATTTCATCCGCCGGTGTAATCATGGTCACGCTACCGGGCAAATGAATGTCGCTAACGTGGATCGTCGAGTGCAGTTCCGTCATCTGCGACAGGTCGACTTCGATGCCGCCCGCCGGCACGTCGTCCGGCAGGCTCTCGATTTCGAGATGGTCGAGCACGGCGAGAAAAATGCCGCCCTCGTTCTTGACCGCGGGTGATTCGCCGACGAAGTGAAGAGGCGTCTGGCTGCGCATCTTCTCCAGCAAGTTCGCCTGGTAAAACTCCACGTGGACGATGATGTTCCGTTTGGCGTCGACGCCGGTTTGCTTGACGAAGACCGGACGCGCCCGCTGATCGCCAATGGCAAGATCGATAAGGGCGGTCCGCCCCGCCTGACGAAGAACACCAATAAACTCATGTGCGCTCAGCTGGATCGACTGCGGCTCCATCTTATTGCCGTAGACTGTGGCCGGCAACATGCCGGATCGTCGCAATTGACGTACTTTTTTGCCGAGCACCGTGCGTGGTTCGGCCTGCAATTGAACACGAGTGGACATCTGGTCTCCTCACTGACGATTAAGGGGCGGTCAGTCTCCCGATTTGCGCCCCAGGAAGTGGTATCAGTATCGTGGCCGGTGCACTGGCAGCATTGTGCCGCCGTCTCTCAGGATGGTCCACCGGCATCGGGAAGCGCGACCTCAGGGTAGCGCGCACTGCGACATTCTATCCGGCAATGGCTAGAAACACACAAGCAGTGGCTCCGCTCGGCCGAATGTCAGCCCAGATGGAGCGAGAGTTCGTCGTATTCCAGGCTCAACCTTACTCGGCAGCCGGCGACCGGCCAGGCGTCTTCATCGGCTTCGATCGTATGCGCGGAAGGAATCTGGGCATCGGCAGCCACCAATTCCAGCGACCCAGCAAGCGCATGGCAGCCGGAACCAGGAAAACACGAACAAGTGTGGCGTCGACGAGGACCGCCACCGCTAGCCCGAGCCCCACTTCTTTGATAATGACCAGCCGGGCAAAGGCGAAAGCGCCAAACACCACGATCATCACCGCGGCGGCACTGGTGATAATCCGTCCCGTCACCTCCAACCCGACCGCTACGCTCTCGACGTTGTCGCCCGTGCGCCGGTATTCTTCCTGCACCCGCGTCAGCAGGAACACCTCGTAATCAGTGCTCACTCCGAACAGAACGCAAAAGAGAAACACGGGCACGACCGAGTCGATATTGCCGACGGGCGTAAATCCTAGCAGACCGGCCAGATGTCCATCTTGAAAGGCGAAGACGGTAGCTCCATAAGCGGCCAGCACCGAGAACCCGTTCATCAGTATTGCCTTTATCGGCAGGAGAAGCGATCGAAAGGCGATGAGCAGTACCAGGAATATGGTGATGATAACAAACAGGATAACTGTCGGAAACCGGGAATAGAGATAGTGATCGAAGTCCATCTGGCCGGCGGTCTGGCCGCCGACGAGTACCTGATATCCGGGAATGGCGAGAGTTCGCCGCAGGTCGGAAACGTAGGCCTCGGCAGCGGCACTCGATGGATCGGCACGGAGAAACACGGATATCAGCGCGACGTCGTGGTGCCGGGCCTGAGCGCTGGCCGCGGAGAGCTGGGCGGGCGTGGCATTCTCAAAGGCGGTGAGCGTCGCCTGACAGGAGCGGATTTGCCGGGGCGAATCGGGCACCGGCACGGTCGCGATACCCGCCACCAGGCTCCCCGAACCGCAGATTCGATCGAGCGCAGAGAAGGCGGCCGCCCGATAGGTGGACGGAGCCGTGCTGGGATCGCGCTGGACCACGACCAGCACCGGCGACTGGTTGGCGATGCCGAGATGGGTATTCAGAATGTCGTTGCCGGCTCGCGACTCTACCGAAGGCGGCAGGATCTCGGCTCCGGGAACACCGACCCGCAGGTGAAACGCGGGAAAGGCCAGAATGCCGATTATGATGGCTACTCCGCCGATCACCAGCAGTGGCGATCGCATCACACCGAGGGCCAGAGTGCGCCAGAGCCGTCGCCCGGAAACCCGGCGCGGAAGAACCGGAAACCGATTGATTCGGTGTCCCAGTATCCCGAGGATTGCCGGCAAGAGGGTCAGCGCCAGTACGAGGGACAGAGCGGTCACAATACTGCCCCCGATACCCAACGAGGACAACATCGATATACCTGAAAGGGTCAGGGCGAAAAAGCCGACCGTCACCACGATCGCAGACACCAGGATGGCGCGACCCGAGGTGGCCACCGTGTTCGCCACTGCCGTCTCATGATCTCGACCAGCGTCAAGCTCGGCGCGGAAGCGATTTACCATGAACAAGGAGTAATCGATGGCAACGGCAAGACCGAGCATCGATGTCGTGTTGAGGACGAAGATCGACATGTCGATCTTCTGACCGATGAAATAGATCGCGGCGAGCGCCAGCGTCACTGAAATGGGCGCCATCATAACGGGCACGGCTGACGCCACCACCGAGCCGAAGATCAAAAGCAGGACGGCCAGCGCAATTGGTAGGGTGATGATCTCAAAATGCTTGACGTCCTGGTCGCTCACGGTCTCCATGTCCTGGAAGATGGCCGCGGAGCCTGCCAGATAGGCGTGGACCGATCCGGAGGGAAGCAACGGGCGCAAGCGCTGGGCATAGCTGGCGCCGAAGTCTTGTTGCGGCGCACTGTAGATTCGTTCGAACACAACCGCGTGATCTGGCGTCCACACCGGTGGACGAATATCGAGCTGGCGACCGAAAGCGGCTTCCGCCCGGCGCTGGAACGCCTGGGCGGCGGACAGGAGGCTTGCTCGATGGGCCGGCGCGGCACTGAAGACGACGTTGAAAGTAAGCGCTCGATAGCCGTAGGCGCGGTTGAGCGTGTTGTACGCCGCTACCGACTGACTATTGCCGATGGTGTAGCCTCCGCCACGGAGGATGCCGGTAACCCGCGGAGCAAAAAGGACGCCGACGGCAAAAAGCGCCACCCACATCACCACGACGAGCCAGCGATTCCGATAACAGAACCGCCCGAGGCTAGCGAGCATTGATGCTACGCCAGCGTCGAGTCCAACGTCGTATGGTCCTCGACATCGACCACACCCGGTAGCTCGCCCAGGACCGACATCGCGTGATCGATGTCATCCACCGATGCAGCCCGTCCGGTCAGACGCACCACGCCATCGTGGACCTGCACGTTCAGTGGATAGTGAGACGCCAGAGAGTCCTGCCGCAGCAGGAGGATCGCCTGATCTCGGATATCTTCGTCCCCTCTGGGTGCCGGACTGTTGGCTGCCTCCTCATCGGCAGACATGCCGAAGCCGGTGGCGACGTGGACTCCGTCACGGCCACCGGGGAGAACCGGCGGGTCGAGCGGCGGCATGTACGGCTCCGCATCCTCAGTAGCATGCGCGGCGTCCTCGACGCCGACCACGTCCGGAAACGGCATGAGTTCGTTCTCGATATCGGTCTCGGACAGCTCGTGCTCGTTCTCTTCATTGGGGCTGCTAGGCCACTGGTCGTCCCACTGACGCTCGCGGGCGCGATAACTCTCGGTATTATCCATGAGTACAAATCCCCTTCTTTGCCATTCTAGCTATCATACGAACCGGCATTTAGCAATTCCTCCGGGCCAACCGGGTGATATCCTCACGGAACCGGTCGAATGACCTGATCGCCTCCCGGCGAGCCCGGTTAATTGGAAGCTCACTGACTTCTCGCACCTGCTGTGCGACGGAATGCGGCGAATCGGTGAGAGCAAATTGTCGAGCAGACCCTCCGCCCGACTCGCGAAACGCCGGAATATCCGCACACACCACTGGAACCCTGAGTGCGGCGGCTTCCCTGATCGGCATACCGAAACCCTCCTCCGCCGAGGGCAGGAAGACGAGATCACAGAGAAGCATCAGATCGTGCACCGTTCGATGAGATATTCGACGCTTCGACAGATCCGGCAAGAATCGAACCGTCTCCGAGTCACCAAGCTCAGCCGCCAGCGTCTCTAGATCCCGCCGTACCTGACGCGACGCGACGTTTTCATGGGGCGAGTTCGCCGCGGTAAGCAGAAAAACAGGACGTGGTGTGGTCATTTGCAGTTCGCGGGCAACTCGCACCGCCAGCCCCAGGTTCTTGTGGGGGAGAAGCTTCGCCGGGACCAGCACCAAGGGATCGGCTGTGTCCAGTTGCAAGCGCTGCGCGACGGAAATCGTTTGGCGTCCCAGGTGCAGCCAGACCGCGTAATCCAGTGGTGGAGGAATGACCGGAATCTGAGCCGGAGGAATACTCAGCACTGTTGTCAGCTCACGTTGTCGGGACCGAGAGATAGCGACGTAGGTCACGCCAGGGAGGGCCCGATCGATCCAGGGATCGTCGCACGCCGTCGGCGGACGGCGCCAGTAGCTGCTGACGCTCGAGATGTCCTCACACCAGGCGACCCAGGCGATCGAAGGCAGCTCCTCAACCAGGCTACGGAGGGCCACGGTGAGAAATGGGTGAAGAAAGACCGTGAACGCGTTATGCACCCAGCATTGCTCGCAGCCGTGAAGAGCACGCCGCACGTCGGCGGCGATCTTCCTCACCAGAGGGTGGTCCGAGGAGGGCCACGAATCGCGGCAGGCGGCTCTCGCTTGCCGCACCAGGTGATGTGCCGGATGGAGCTCCGGCAGCCGGATCAGCTCTCCATGCCGGGGCTTGCTTCCCTGGCCGCATATCAGCCGCACGTCGTAGCCACCGCTCGTGAGAACAGAGCTCTGTGCATCGATCAACTGCTCGATGCCACCGACACTCGGCGCCACCGTGAAATGAAGGAGAGCAATCCGCCCTCTCGCCGGCAACTCGCTAGATGCCTTACTCATCCTGTCTACGATGAGGTATCACCCGCCAGGAGGTACCTGTGTTCAAGCTGTCGAGCACACTTCTTCTCTTCTCTCAACTTCTCTGGCTCACCGCGATCCCCGGCTCAGCAGCACAACTTCGTCAGACTTCAGGGCCCCGAACATATGCTTTGCACCTGAGCGACTTGCCGCGAGGGTCGGACAGAGAGTCCGCACGATTCATCGGGAACGCCGTCGCGGCCAAACGTGACCACGTCCCGGTTTCCCTTTACAACAGGCATGGCCGCATTATCTCGTACTTCGATAATTTTTCCCGTCCATTAATCAATGGACTGAGTCTGCATGCTCGCGTCAATATCGTGGCCGCCAGCAGCGAGGTGACGGAGTTTCGCACCACTTCCGGTGCCCGTTGGTATTTCATGCGCCTCCTCAGGGCCACGCTTCGCTCTGGTGTCTACGGCAGCACCACCGCGGGCACGCACGTTGGCGAGGCCAAGCATCTCTTTCCCTATCATCGTGCGCCGGCGCCGGTTGTCGGCAATCAGACCGCGGCCTTTCGTGCCAGCTGGGCGGCGGACGAGTTCGCCTATATTACCCGGAGCATCGAGTTTCGACGAGGTCGTTATGTAGTGTTCCTGCGAGTCGACGGCATCGAATCCAGTCTGCCGCGCAGCGCCGTCGCGGCGCTGGCACGTGTCATCGACCACAGAATCCAGATCCACGCCTAACCAGTGATCTGAGCTCGCAGACCAGGAGCCCTCGGCGATCGTTCAGGTTTCAAACCAGCCCGGCGGCGGGATACTCTCCCGCAGCCGTCGAAGAACACCGGCATCGATCGTCGTGCCGGCGAACTCCATCGCCAGTAGTACCGCGCCGACGGCCGGCTCAAACTGCGAGTGCACCACCTCGACCTCCGGTGATGACTCCTTGACGCGCTCTGCAATGGCGTCTGCAAACAGTACGGATTGATGTCGCAAGACCCCGCCGGCGAGAACCAATGGGAATCGAGTCCTCTCGATGCCAACCCGCCGGGCAGCGGCGGCAGCGTAGTCGCCGAGTGAGGCGCCGTGTTCGCTAACGATTCGATGCGCGGTCGCGTCTCCATGGTCTGCTTCCTCGAGCAACGCTCGGGTCACGTGTGGGAGGCGATGGTACGGTTGATCGTCGACTCGTGAGGTGAACAGGTGTAATACCCCTTCGACGTCCGGTTGACTAAAAATCTCGAGCACTCGTCCCGTCAGCGAGGTTGCTGGATCGATCGATAGATCAGCGCGGTAGACGGCGCGAAGAGCCTTTTGAGCCAGGTGACGGCTTCCTTGTGGTTCCTGCCACCAGCCGGTATGCCAGCGCGATCCCTTCGGATTCCGCGCTCCCACTGCCGCGCCCGTGCCGCACACTACCGCTACACCGGTCCAATCGTCCGAGCCGGAGCGCAGCGCCCCCAGCGCATCGTTCATAACCACAATCTGTCGCCCATAGCCGCGACGAGCCATCTCCGCTCGCAAGAAAGCCTCGTCTTCGGGCCAGTCGACGCCAGCCATACTGAATAGCCCGAGATCGAGTTCGGCCGCATCGATCCCGGCCATGTGAAGCGCCTGATCCACCGCCTCATCGATCGCCCTGAACGCCGCGGCGACCGAGGGCGCGCCATAGATATCGGAGCAGCCGCCCCTTCCCTGACCCTCAATCGTGCCGTCGGCGCGGCCGATAAGGGCCACCGTCTTGCTATTCCCTCCGTCCACCGCGAGGACTGCCGACACCGCTATCCGTCACCGGCACCGTAAGCCGCGCGATCCGCGATTACCGTAACGTTCGGCGCCCTCTGGAGAAACGATGCCGGCACCTCAGGGGTGACCGGACCGTACAGTGCGCGCCGAAGAATCTCTCTTTTTCGCTCGCCAAAGACGAGCAGAATCGTCTGCCTGGCCGCGAGCAATACCGTCATGCCGGCGGTGATGGCCTGGCGCGGGACCGACTCGCGCCCACCCCAATAGGCCGCATTGCTGTTCAAGCTCTCTTCCGAAAGCTGTACCACCCGGGTCGGCGCGTCGGCGCCCGATGGTGGCTCGTTGAAGCCCAGATGCCCGTTCAATCCCAGACCCAGAATGGTGAGATCGATGCCACCGGCCGCGGCGACAGCCTGATCGTAAGCCCGACAAGCAGTTTCGGGATCCACCGATCGATTGGATAGTGTAATAACGCGGTCATCGTCTATGCCGAGAGGTAGCAACAAAGAGTGTTTCATCCATCGATACAGCGACCGAGGATCATCAGAGTTGAGTCCGAGGTAATCGTCAAGCTGGAATATTTGGAGACCGGAAGCATCCCATTCTTTGCGCTGCGCGCTCGCTGCGAGCTCCGCGTACAACCCCATGGGCGTATTGCCGGTAGCCGGCATCACGCGCGCCCTGGGATTGGCACTGATAACCTCACCGACCAGCCTCGCACCGGTGCGCGCTAACTCAGCCGGATTCTGGACCGCAATCACATCCATGTAGACTCCTTCAATTGAGCAATCGGGCAGGAAGATAGGTGCGCAACGCCCGGCTCATTTCGTCATACAGCGCTTCTGCCTTGGGCAGGGTTGGTACCAGCGGATTCGATGCGAGCGCCTGGATGGCTTCACGCCGCGTTCCGTTCCAGGCAGCGGCGGCGGTGAGCACCTGATACGATCCCAGCATTTTCACCAGCCCGGACACCTGCGCCGGCAGTGACCCGTGCTCCAGTGGCGTGGCGCCGTGCCGGTCGATGTATCCCTGTACTTCCACCACCATATCGGCAGGAAAGTCTGAAATGCTGCCCTGGTTCGGGATGTTAACCGGCCAGAGCTCTTTGCGATCGTTGTAGACGGCATCCATTACGTCTATGGCCAGTTCGAGTTCGTGCAGGCCGCCACGTGATCGATCCGGATCGAGCTCTGGGCGATCTCTTGCCGCTTGCTCGGTGTAGTGCCGCCAGTAATCATCGCTCTGGGCCATGATGTCCTGCGCCCGCGTGGTCGGTTTCTCTCGCAGTTCGGCCAGGATCTCGTCCCGAAAATAGTAATACTGGAAATAGTCCGCTGGGAGCGACCCCATGGCGGCGGCAATGGCCAGCAGCCGCCGGCGATGGGGGTCACTGACGGATCGTTGCGATATCGCTCGTGCGCCTCACGCACCAACGGAATCATGTCGGCGCCGTCGTAGAGATGTCTCACCGTCCACGAGCCGTGATTCAGTCCGATCATGACGGCATCGACTCGATCCGGATCGAGACCAGCAGCCCGTGCCAGCATGCGCGGAAAGATGATTGGGCCTTCACAGAGTGAGATTATCGGAATTGAAGAGTGCTGCGTCACTGCCTGCGACACAATGTTCACCGGATTGGTGTAATTGAAGAGGCGTGCGTGAGGACAAACCTCCTCGATGTCGCGTACGATCTCCTTCATCACAGCGATGGTTCGCAGAGCCATGAAGAATCCCGCCGGACCCTGAGTCTCCTGCCCAATGACGCCATACTTCAACGGAATGCTCTCGTCGAGATGCCGGGCCTGGAAACCGCCCGGCCGAAAACTGGTGAGAACAGCATCGCAATCTTGTAGAGCGATACGGCGATCGGTGGTCGCCCTGATCGATACGTCGACTCCTCGCGAGCGAGCCATTCTGGACGACAGGGATTCTACGATCTTTAGTCGCTCGGGATCGAGGTCAACGAGGACCACTTCCGAACCGGCTGAAATTCTGGCCCTGTTCGATAAACGAGGCCATGGTGCCCGGCGCGCGTGTGCTTCCGCCCCCGATATACGCCAATTTGATTCGCGCCACGTCGATTGCTCCCTCAAAAGGGTAGCAAGGAACGAAGTTGGCGATGGGATGCCCGAGAACCCGGCGACCGGCTGCTCAGTCCGTTAGCGGATCTGTCGCTGGTGGTCCCGAGCGAGTTCGTTTGCACGCTGGCGGTGTAAAAGCGAGAGATGGCGATGCGTCCGTTGCGCCGATATCAGCCGGCGAGAGACATCGATGGAGCGGGGGTGCGCGAGGCCGAACAGCCTGATGACCGATTCCCGCTCCGTCTCCAGTTGCGTCGTTGAGTCCTCGACCTGGGTCAGGTGATGAGTGAGGTCACGCAAGCGCATTTGGCGAAGTGTACTACCGTTCATATCACTACTCCGCCGGAGTCGGATTATTGCTTTTCTTACAGCGGCATACATTTCCAGGGTTTACGTTGTTCTGGGACATCAATGCGCCGCCGCAGCGGGCGCAAAAACGAGGGCCAGTCGGTTCGGTTCGTCGATTGGGGTTCCGTCGATTCCTGTCGTTCATCGTCTCTCTCCTCTGGTCGGATAGAACGAGTCGACTGCAGTTGATCGATCCTGGAACGGGCCAATCGCACCGTCTCGTGCGCACCAGGCCGCGGATCGTGATCCGTTCACATGCAGAGCATCGCTCGGCGCCGGGTTAATCGCCGGCACTTGCCCACTATAACACCATTACGCGCATTTGTCAAACTGTTAGTACTTGACGCTGCCGTCCGATAGATGTACGATGCCGGCATGGTAAGTCGTGCTCTCGGCTCCGGCTGGAAGGTTCGAAGGCGCCAAATCCTTGGTCTGACAGTAGCTCTCCTGTGTTTCCTGCCGGTTGACCAGAGCCTGATCGCGCAGGCTGCCGGCCAGGATGTCGGCAAGATACGATCGATCCATCGAGGGTTGACCGTGCAACCGTCGGGTGCTCGAAAGCAGCCGGGACGGGCCCAGCAACACCTACTCAGCGCCGAAAGTTTAGAGACACTCAAGGCCCAACAAGCATCACTCGGGCTGAAGGATGGCACCATACTGGCAATGAACCAGCGAACCGATGTGATCCTCCAGGCGCCTGAACTCACCGTGGTCAAAAGCGGCGATGTAGCCGCGATGGACGCGCCGGGTTCACACTACCGGATCCAAACTGACGACTCCGTGGCGTCAGCGGTGGGAACGCGGTTCGACGTTCGCATTGTCGGGCCGCACGTCACAGCGTATCCAGGTCAGACCGAGTATCCCCCCGGAACCACAACCGTGTCGGTCGTGGCCGGTGTGGTCGTGGTCTCAAATCATGCTGGGTACGTGCGGGTCGGAGCTGGTGAGTGGACGCATGTCATACCCGGCAAGGCCCCCAGTACACCAACGAGACACAACGCACAACTCGATCTCAATTGGGCAGGATCACTGCTGCCGGGTGGGTAAGAGTAGGACCGCTCGGACTACTTCAAAGCCTTCGCCTTGCGGGCCGTCTTGACCGCGGATTGCAACGAGCCCACGAAACCATCGCTCGTTTGGGTTGCCCCGGATACCTCATTGATATTCGCGCTTTGCGCCCGTAAGGTTTCACTCTTCAAAATCGGAATGGCCTGGCCCTGGATGAGCATTCCGCGTCCGCTATCCGGAGAGTTCACGACCGTGACCGTCGTGATCTTTTTATTCTTGGTGACAATGCTGACCTGGACGGGGCCGTATTGCGTTTCCTCCGTCGGCCCATTGAACGTTCGGGACTTCGCGGTACTGGAGTGCACCGTGGAGGCAAATGCAGTCCCGGCCGGTACTGTAGCCAGGCCCGCCAGCAGCAGAGCGAGAACGGACTTGTTGGTTGTAATTCGAAGCATGAGTTTGTTCCTTTCGAGAATGAATCAGGCTGACTAGAAGGCAAAGTTTTCGGAGTGAATGTACTTCCGCGGCACGCCTGCCCGCCGGACGTTGGTTTCGACGGCATTTGACATGGCGGGCGGACCGCAGACATAGATTTCGCGGTTGGAGATGTCGGGGATGATCTCGCGGAGATGTTCGGCGGACATCAACCGCTCGGCTCCCGGAGCTCGGTGATCGCCGGTGATGTAGATGAGTTTGATGCCGCGCTCAGCGGCCAGTTGTTCGAGTTCCTCACGGAAGACGATCTCGTCGTGAGTCACGACTCGATAGACGAGTACCAGGTCTCCCGACATCTCCTCGAGCAGCGAACGGATGGGGGTAATCCCCACACCGCCGGCGATGAGGGCGACACGATCGCGATGACGGACAGCATCGGTGAAGAGCCCGAACGGTCCGACGCCGACAATTCTGGTGCCCGGCTTCACCTCGCCGATTCGACTGGTGAAGTCCCCCAGGCTCTTGATTGTGATGCGCAACGATTGTCCGTCTGGAGCGGTCGAGAGGGAAAACGGGTGTGACTGCCAGACAAGCTTCCAGTTGAGGAATCGCCAGAGGAAGAATTGGCCGGCCTTCGCGCCCAGTCTGTCCAGGTGACGTCCTGTGATGCGCAATGAAACGACGTTCGGCGCCTCAGCAGTCACTTCGGCCACGCGCATCTGGTGTCGAAATGCCAGGAGGGTGGGCACTGCCAGTCGAAACAGGGCGACGAGAACCAGAGTACCGACGAACAACGCCGTCCAGTAAGTCGCCGCCGAGGAACTGAGGATGAATTCGTTCCCGGTTGGAATCTGGTGGTACCAGGCCAGTATGACGGCCGCATAGGCAGTGAGGTGGACGAGATACCAGGTCTCGTAGCGGAGTCTCCGGCGCACTATGACTAGCGAGGAAACCACGACCACCACGATGAGCACAGTGCCGATCGTCGCCTGGACCATGTCAGGATAATCCTGCAACAGGCTTACCACTTGACTCGGGATCGAGATCCGATCGAGCAACGCATAGCCGATAGTAATGAGGACCACGTGCCCAACGATGAGGTAAAAACATATCTTGCCATTGAGCTTGTGCCAGACCGTGAGTCGATCGAAGCCGACCAGCCGCTCGAGCCGGCGCAAGCGGGCCAGCAGCAGCAATTGGAGTAACAGAGAGTAGGCGCCCAGCAATCCGGTTATTCGCCCCGCGCTGGTGAACAGGTCACCGCTGGTGTGAACGCCAGTGATTCCGCCGTCACGCAGCCAGAGCCAGACGATAATGGCGATGTTGACGCCTACGATGGTAGAGACCATCGACAAGCGGACCTTCCGGAAACGCACGGCCCCGCTACGGGGGCTGATGGCACCTACGGATTGAACTTCGTTAGCTGGCTGCATCATCCTCTCCTCGACGTCGGGGCGTTGCCCGGCAGGGCGTCTCTCTTCACTACTCTTCCAGGCTACCGAGCCGAGATGAGCGCCCAATGGCGGTTACATGACGGATTGATGACGACCGGGCAGGTGGCAGCACTCACCTGTTCATTGAGTCGTCATCTTGCTGGGTTAGGCTGGTGGTGACGTGATCACATCCCGCTGCCCTGGTTGGCTCTCTGAAGGATTACCCTTGACCCACCTCCTCACCCGTTCCGCGCTATACCTATTCGTCATCGGCACATTCGCCCTGTCATCCGGCAGCGTCTCGGCCGCAGGACGGACGAAGGCGCGTTCACACGGATCCGCGTCGCTGGCCGCCGGCTCCCTCACGCTGCAGACGCTCGCCGTCGTAGGCGGACAACCTGACGACATCACGGTTGATGCGCGAGGTAGGCTCGTGTGGGGAGATATCGCCCGCGGTACGGTCGATCGATTGGATGGTAAGCGAATAGAGGTTGTAGTTCGTGGCCTATCGGTACCGGAGGGGGTCCTGGCACTCGCAGGCGGGATCCTTGTCGTGGCCGAGCAAGGTCTCGATCGGATCGTGCGCATCGGTCCTCATGGGCGATTGACCGTTCTCTACAATCTGCAACCAGTAGCAGGGCAAGAGGGAGTCGATGGCATAGGGCGCAATCCACGAACCGGTGAGTTGCTGGTGCCGGACTCACCACGCGGGACGCTTCTCGAAATGAGCGCGTCGGGCAGAAATGCGCGGGTGGTCGCCCAGGGGCTCGGTCGCCCGGTAGACGCGGCACTGGACGCCAACGGAGATGTCCTTATCCCGGACGAAAACCTCGGAACGCTGGTCGTCGTCTCTCCTCGAGGTCAGGTATCACATCGAGGATCGTTTTCGACTCCAGACGACGTTTCCGTCGATAGCCGCGGACGCATATGGGTAACGTCCCTCGGCGATGGGGGCCTCTGGGAGATCGACAAGGGAGCAGCACCACGCCGTGTGCTGGTTGGCCTGGCGAATCCACAGGGACTGACGCTCGATCGTTGCGGTGATCCAATTATCGTGGAGCAGAATCAAGCTCGGATCGTGCGGTTATTGCTGACGAATTCATCGGCGAAATGCCCTCTCTAGAGGACCGTAGCCGGCGACGTCACTCGAATCCCCTCAATGTCCGTTGGCCTGAATACGCCAGATCGTCCCGGTACCATAGTCCGCAACTAACAGTGAGCCATCCCTGGCTATGACGACGGCAAGAGGATTGGAGAACCCGGTGGCAAATGTTGTGACGCTCGCTCGCTGTCCAGCGAAGTGCACATCCTTGAGAATATGCCCCGTTCCCAGCCCGTTGACACTATCTCCCCACTCGGCGACGAACGCATCACCCGCATAGCGCGGAGGAAAGGTGCGGCCGGTGTAGAAGACCAGGCCGTCGGCCGATGAATGTGGTTCGAAGAGAGCTACGGGAGCAATGGTCCCGGCGCAGCTGCTGCCCAGGTGGTTCCCCCAGCAGTCCGGCCAACCATAATTCCCGCCCTGGACAATGCGATTGAGTTCATCGGGCACGGTATTGCCGAAGTCATCTCGTCCATTGTCGGTGGCGTATAGCTGTCCAGTGGAAGGTCGAAAAGCAAGTCCATAGGGGTTTCGCAGACCCCGTGCGAAGATGGCGGCATGCGAGCCGTCCAGGTGGAATCGCATTATGGTGCCACTTCGTCGATCCGGTTCGACGCAGGCGTTACAGGTTGATCCCACTCCCAGGTACATCCACCGGCCCTGAAAGGCCATGCCGTCATTCTGGTGTTTCCCGGTAGGTAAACCACGAACGATGGCGCGTCGCGCGAACACAGTATATCCACGGGAGGGCGTCAGTGTTGATACTTCTCCGGTGGAAGAAACATAGAGTGTGTGTCCGTGCCAGGCCAGCCCCAATATGGTGGCGAATCCAGAGGCAACCAGGCTGGCCCGTCCCGATCGCAGGGCGAAAATATCCCCATCCTGTTCGGCCACGTAGAGCCGGCCATCGGGACCGAATGACAGGGCGGTCGGTGCCGATAGTCCGCTAGCGTAGACGCTGGCGTGGAAACCGGCGATTACCGATAGTCCGGTCTGTGCCTGCAATGGGCCGGGCTGAAACATCCACGCCGCGGTCAGCATACAGGCTACGCCCAGGCGCGTTGCCTGGTGCGCGAGCCCAGGCACGACGCTGTTGGTCCGAATAAGCGCCTTCAATACTGTGCGCAAAGGCGTTCTCGAATGTGACCTGGCGGCGTTCAAGCGCGACGCACGCCGAGCGTGAGAATCTTCACGATCGATTTCCCGCCTTTCACCCGCCGGCGCGAACGTGCGCTCGGTCAGTGCGGTGGGGTTCGATCAAGAATAGTGCGATGAGAATGACACCGCGGTTCCATTCGGATGACGGTTTGATGACAGCAGGAGACGCCAGGACGGATCAACGCTTCGGTGCGGTCCAGATGAAGGAAGACTTGCGAGTAGTTTTTCCTCCACCAGCCCAGGACAACGTCACGGTAACGCTGTACTTTCCGGCAGAGGGCCGGCTTGCCCAGTGGATGGGATAGAGAACAGTAGTACGAGGAACTACCACGTCGACGGCAATCGGCACCGACAGAACAGCCCGGCGTGTTCCCTGCTTCCACATCCAGAGATGGCCCTGACCGCTTACCAGCATGGTCCCGGTATTCCGGATATGGGCAATGAGATACACCGCGTCCGGCCGCTGCTTGGCGTTAACGCGACTGACGGCGAAACGACCATACTCCTGTCCGGGAACAGTAATCACAACGGCAACCACGCGTCGCAATTGCAAGACAATCGCGCCATTGCTCGCTGCTCCCTTGCCCGTGCGGCTGCTGCTCACCGGCACGTAGGCCGTCAGTCCTCCGATGTACTGACCACCGGGGGTACCAGCAGGTACTTGCACCGAAAACGGAACCAGGATTGCGCGTCCGGCGGCGATCTTCGCCGATCGGACGGCAAGCTTGATCCAGGAGCCCACCGCTCTGGATCGCTTCTGGGGCAGGTCATAGGAAACACCGCCATACACGCCACTCCTGGCATCGACGGCGGTGATTGAAACGGCGAATGCTTTGCTGCCGGCGTTGCCGACGACGGCGTAGAGCTGGGTGCGCGACCCGGCGGCGGCAGTGATCTGGAAGTACCCTGATCCGGGAAGAACCGTTCCGTTCTGGTCGGACACTTGCAAGACGACGCTTCCGGCCGCAGGGGTCGGAGTACTCGCATCTGACATCGTTGGCTGATTGAAAAAGATGGCCGCGACACCGAGGATGACGAGGGCACCGAAACGACTTGGGCTTTTCACTTTCTTCCTCCAGAGGTGGTTCCGCCGGGCGCCGAGTCAACTCGGCGCCCGACGGAACTCGACAGTCGACAGCCGTAGCTACGGACCCGAGACGACGGAAACCGTCAGCGTCGAATGGTAGGTGGTGGCATAGGCGTAGCTGGGAACGGTCAACTGCAGATTGCCAGTGCCGATCGTGCCCGGGCTGAAGTTGTAGGTCCCCATGCCTTTGTTGACCGGAGCCGAAGCGACCTTCACCGCGGAACCGCTGTCCAATGCAGTGTTGACGGAGATACTGATGGTCGGCGCCGATGCGCGACCGGTGCAGGAGGTGCCGGCGTTGCACGCCACCGTTGGCGGCGGCATCAGCAGGGAACTGGATGGCAATGTGTCGCCCGCAGCGGGACAACCGGTGTCGGCACTGGTGCAAGCCAGAGGGGTGGCCTGGAAGGTAACATTCCAGCCGGTGCCGCCGCCGGTCTTATCGGTCGCAGTATAAGCACCCAGGGTGCCGTAGACCTGCTGGTCGGAGCCGTTCAGGGTGGCGGCGAAGTTTCCGGGACCGGCACCGGTCAAGGTCAGCGTGCTGGCAGACACCACCAGGGTATCACTGCCACCGGCCGCAGCGAAGACGCCGGTAGGCAGACCGCAGATGGCAAGAGTTGCCAGGAGGATAAAGGTTCGGACTATCCATTTCAAGGGTATGATCTCCGTTGTGCTCTAAAGTCAGGTACTGGGACTCGAACGAGCCATCGTTCCTGCTGACTGGTACTCTAGCGGGGTATCGGTGGGTGTTCACAATCCCTTTTGGTTGCGGTGAGGTTAAGATACCGCGGTTATAGGCCGCGTGACCTGACCAATGCCCTGCCGATAGTCCCGTGCACATCGGCCTGCTTCAGGTTATTCTGCTAGATATCTAGACAGGTCAGGAATTGCCCCATGGCCCAGAACCTCGGACCCCGCTCGGGGCACGTATATCAGGAGTTGCGAGCAGACATCGAAGCAGGCCTGTTCGCCGTCGGCTCGCCGCTCCCCTCACAAACGGAGTTGGCGCGTCGGTACGGCATCGCCGTGATGACGGTGCGCCAGGCAATCGAGCGACTTGCGCTAGAAGGCTTCGTCAACGTCCGCGTCGGCTCGGGAACGTACGTCGCGGCCACCATTCCTTCGGACACCGGTCTGGCAAGTTTGCTTCGCTCAGTAATCACGGCGGCGCCATTGCCGATCATTTCACTCGATCGGAACGGAAACGTGACCGGCTGGAATCCAGCCGCCGAACGGATATTTGGCTGGACCGAGACCGAAGTGCTGGAGAGGCTTCCCCCCTTTGTCTCCGAGGAACAGGCGGAGCAGCACCAAACGTTTGTCCAGGAGACGCTGGCCGGCAGGCCACTTCACGATATCGAAGTGGTGCGACGACGACGCGATGGGTCCGATGTAACCCTGAGTCTTTCCACGGCAGCCATCACCAATGCCAGCGGTCAGATTCGAGGCATTGTGTTCACCTATCTGGATCTCACCGAACGCAAGGCAGCGGAGGAGTTGTTGCACCGAAGCGAA
The DNA here is from genome assembly GCA_963731225.1 of uncultured Chloroflexia bacterium. Classification (GTDB taxonomy): domain Bacteria; phylum Chloroflexota; class UBA5177; order UBA5177; family UBA5177; genus CAVSUG01. Next base: position 738,784 of record CAVSUG010000001.1, on the reverse strand, counting down.
GTTCAACTTCGGACTTTGATTGAGAGCGCCCCGGTGGGGATTTGTATCACGAATCGCCACGGCATCGTCGAAGAAGTAAACTCATCATTCGCCCGTATGCTCGGCTATCACCCCTCCGAACTGGTCGGATCGCACCACCGTACCCTCATTGCTCCCGAACAACGAGATCGTGTCTCGCGGTTACGAACTGAGCGGTTCGCCCAACCTGTCGAGGCGCTCGACGAGTTCGCAGTCCTGCACAAAGATGGCTCGAGGGTGACGGTGCTGTCGACCGGCGTGGCACTGGACCGGCCGGATGGAGAGCCGTGGAGAGCTGTGTTCGTGATCGACATTACCGAAAGACAGATGATCGAGGCGGGACGGGAGGCGAGTGAACGCCGTTTTCGCACTCTGGTCGAGAAGGCGCCAATCGGCGTGTGCGTGACGTCAGCTGCCGGTATTTTCGAACAGGTAAACGCGGCCTATGCAGCGATGTTGGGGTATCAGCCCCACGAGCTGGTCGGACACCATTACACAACGGTCCTGCCCACCGACGAATCCGCCCGTCTGGCGAGCATGCGCCCCAATGAACTATTCGTCGGTTACGAGCGACTCGCTGAACTGGAGTTTTCGCATCGAGAGGGAGGTCGTGTGACCGTGTTGACCAGCACCATTTCGATGGAGGGCAGCGACGCGATTCAGAATGCCACGTTCGCCCTCGATATCTCCGAGCGAAAGCGCGTGGAGGAGATGCTGCACCATCAGGCAACCCATGACGGTCTGACCGGTCTCGCCACCCGTCTGGTCCTGGTCGACCGTCTGCGAAATGCTCTCGTCCACGCCAAGCGACAGGGCGAAATCGTCGGTGTGCTGTCCATAGGTCTGGAAGGGCTTCAGGAAGTAAACGATCGACACGGACACGAGGCCGGCGATGCTGTACTGGCGGCGGCAGCAAAACGGCTCAATGCCTGTGCCCGTCCCAGCGACACGATTGCGCGCCTCGCCGGCGCCGTATTTGTGATGCTCCTTCCGGATATCGGCTCGGCAGCGCATGCCGCCGGCGTTGCGGAGAAAATAATTGATGGCACCAGGGCGCCATTCCACCTTGGCGACCTCAACTTCACGCTCTCGGTCAGCATCGGCATCGGCGTATATCCCTTCGGTGGTGAGGAGATTGAGGAGTTACTGCAAGCCGCCGACGAAGCAATGTACCGTGCCCGCAGACTGGGCCAGAATACCTACGCCCTGCACAATTTCGACACGGCAGGATGAGGTCACTCGATCAAGAAGCGCCTGGGTACCGGGTGCAGCTATCCACCCCTGGCCATCGCGGCACAGTCGTACAACTGACCAGGTCCCTGCGATTGCGGGCCGCGACCGGCGAAACCAAAGCCTCCTGACGTCGTTCCGCTCCCTATTGCTGGTGGTCTCATACCGGCTCGCGGGGACCGCTGAACAGTTCGACTCAACCCAGGAAAATAGACCATCATTCACCGCATTCAAATTGGCATCGACACCGCCCGGAAATCCACCGCTCCCGAATCGTCCGCCAAATCCGCCGGCACTCCCGGACAGCAAAAAGAACCGTACCACACCCGACTTCACCATTTGAGCCAGTTGAGGGCGCGTCAGGATCTTGTCCCATCCCTGGTATCCACCCAGCGCCATCACCGGCTGGCCGGTGTCGAGGATGAAGAGGCTGGCATACGAAGAGGTCGGAGTCGCGACCAGGTAGCGCGCCGCACCGCGGTGCGTTTCGAGATAGCGCAAGAGCTTGGTCCCGAGCACCGGGACTTGGTCTCCCGCAAACGTCAAGGCACCACCGCCGCCGAAGCCACCTCCTCGGAAGCCGAAGCCACCTTTCCCGCCGGCAAACCCTCCCGAGGGTGGTTGTCCGCCTCCAGAGCCGAACGATGGACTCGATCCCGGAACGGCACTCGAACCGAATCCGCCTGGGCGTCCGGCAAAGCGGCCACCACCCCGGAAACCCCCTCCACCGAAGCCGACAGTGGGACCCGCCTGTGGCAACCAGGCACCGCCATTGCCACTCGCCACCGAATCGGCAGCGAATACCACCGGAGTCGAGACCAGGGCGACGGTACCGGCGGCAGCAAATACCAGCGCGGCCCTGCGGTTGATACCTAGGATCTGGCCGGGAGCGAGAGAGACTCGGATTCCCAACCGGCCCGCGGCTAGCAGGGCGGCAACGACAACAGACACGCCAACCACTGTCGGCGCCAGCCAGCTATTCCAGGCGGTGTACCCGGAGAGGAGATGTGCCTGGATAAATGCGGTGGTGAGAATCGAAAGGGGAAGCAGCCAACCCTTCCACCAGGGCGGTTTGCCGATAGCGAGGCTCTCCCGATAGTCGTTCCACAATGCCATGATGCCGATACCGGCCAGGGCTGAGACCGCGGGAGCAAGCAAATTCAGGTAGTACAGGTGGTAGAATCGCGCCACGGTAAAGAAGGCGCCGGCCACGACTAACCACCCGCCCCAGAGGCCGAGCGCGACGTGCTCGCGCTGCAATGGGAATACCGGGCGTATCCGAAAGAGCGCCAGGAAAAGGCCGACAATAGCGACCGGCAACAGCCAGCTCGCCTGTCCGCCGATTTGAGGCTCGAGCAGGCGCAGCAGACTGGGATTGCCGATCTCCGTTGAAATCCCCGGGACGATGGTGAAGTCGATACTGACGTGCAGAAAGGGGATCGACGACAGGCGGGACACCAACCCGGTTGCGAGCCGTCCCAATCCGTTGTAGCCCAGGGCCAGACTCAGTTCCGAGTTCGTGCCACTATCGCTGACATACGGCCGCTGGCTGGCCGGCGTAAGGTCAACCGTGATGATCCAGGCGAATGAAACGACGAGGGTGGTGACTCCGGCCAGCAGAACATGCCAGAGGCGGGTGAACCATCGCTGCGGCACACCGAGCACATATGCCAGAAACAGGGCAGGCAGAACCAGGTACGATTCGAATCCCTTGATGTTGAATCCCAGGCCGATAAAGACGGCACTGAGGACGAACCACCGGAGTCGCCTGGTCTCGATTGCTTGCGTCACCGCCCAGGCAGCAAGGAGCAGAACGAGAATCAACACGCTGTCTGATGTGTTGTTCCGATCGTCCACCACTGATATTGGGGTGATAGCCAGCGCCAGCGCGGCCAGCAGTCCGGCGCCAGGGCCAAACACTCGCGCCACCAGCCGGTAGAGAAGCGCAACCGCCAGGATCCCAGCAACCGCCTGGGGGAGGAGCACGCTGACTCCGCTGAATCCGAAGATCTTGGCGCTGGCAACCTGGAGCCAGAGTCCCAGAGGCGGCTTGTCGACGGCAACAAAGCCGCCTGGATCGAAGGACACGAAGAAAAAGTTGTGCCAGTTCATGAGCATGCTGCGAACGGCGGCGGCGTAATACGTGTTGGCATAGCCCTCCTGGCTGAGACCAATCACATTGAGCAGAGTCGAGAGCCCGAGTACGACAGCGAGGGCCGGGTGTCGCCAGGCAATTCGGGACGCCGGATGGGAGAAAAGATGCGCTTCCGCTGCTGAGGAATCTTGTCCAGGATCGCCAGCAGCAGGCAGCAGGCGGGAACGTTCGGGCCAGACCCAGCGATCGCTTCTCATGCCGCGGATCGCTCGATCATCACCGGTGCTGATGCCGTTTGCCGGAACACCAACCGGTCGCCGGCGAAGTAGTTGCCGGCGGCACCGGCGGCAATCCCGAGCATTGATGCCACCAGGGTCGGTACGACGGCGCGTGCCAGCAGGAAGACGAGCATATTCACCAGAGCCATAGTGGCGATTGAACCGTGAAACAGGAGCCAGCGACGCCAGAGTGCGCGGGATGGCTGGCGATCTCTCCAGGTTAGCGCACTACTCAGCGCAAAGTTGACTTGCGCGGCCAGCAGAAATGCGGCGACGTTGGCGGCGAGGGCATGCCAACCAATGTGAACGAACGCGAACAAGAGGGCGAGTTGGAATGTTCCGGCGGCCATTCCGGTGCCTGCAAAGCGCAGGGGCCGGATCGACGGCGAGGAAAGAATCATGTCGAACACCTGGACTTCCTTTCAGTCCTCCGTGGAGGGAGTCGGTATGACATCACAGTACGCACGCTGCATGATGGCTACATGGGACGAACATGATGATTTGATGAGCACCGGCTGCAGTCTGCTCAGGAACCGTGAATATCCGTCATGCGACGGTCATCTGGCGGCGGTACGATGGAAGTCAGGAGCGGGTCGTGGGGCCAGGAGAGGCTCAACCGGGTCCAACTCAGGAGAATATGAAGTGCGTCTGCTCGTCGTGGAAGACGGTCGGTCCGTCGCCGAAGCACTGCGACGGGGATTGACTTTCGACTCGTTCGCCAACGTCGTCGCTTCGGCAATTCTCCGTCTGCGGAAGGCAGTGGATGAAGGCAATGAGAAGCCGCTGATTCAGACGGTTCGGGGCGTGGGCTACAGGATCAGGGCGTGATGGTGACCGGGCTCCTCCACCGGCTGCAAGGAGTGTTTTCGGCGGGCTTGCCCCAAAGCGACGAACATCTGCGTCGCGTAGCCCTCCGGCTGGCTGCTCGGACCGTAGTTCTCTTACTGGTGATGCTCGTCGTTCTCGAGATCGTGGTGTACGTAATCACCCGCCAGGCACTCTTGGGATCGCTGGAGACAACCCTCGCCAATCGCGCCCAGCAGTCCGATCCGTCACTGTGTGCAGCCTATCACTTGCCCTGCGCCAATCCCGGTTCCCCTGGTCCTGGTGGCGGATCCGGACCTCCGCCGGGTTTTGGTGGAGGCGGCCATGCACCACAGGGTAACAGTGGAACCACCGGACCCTCCCTCGGTCCTAGCGAAGCATCCGCGGTCTACGTGGATCGCAACCTTCACGTCGTGCACGGTGATGGCCTGATCAGTAAAGTGCTTCTGGACGCCCCCGACGTGCGCAAGGCGTTCAGCACGCTGAAGGACCAATGTTGTAGCACGGAGAACTACCTCGGACAGGACTATCTGGTATACACCAGCCCTATACACCTCAATACCCATGTCATTGGCGCCGTGCAAACCAGCATCTCGGAACACCAATACGAGCAGACGATGAGTTCTCTGCTCCAGGCGCTGTTGGTTGTGGCGGTTCTTGGCCTGGTCACGTCCGGAGGGATCAGCGCCGTCCTGGTACGGCGATCACTGGCGCCAATCCAACGGGCCGTTCAGCGACAGCGAGATTTCGTCGCCGACGCCGCCCACGAACTACGTACCCCACTCGCAATCATGCGAACCGTGGGAGAAGTAGGAATGTCGGCATCATCCGCCGGCGAGCTTCAGGCCACCGTGGCCCAAATGCTGGGGGAAAACCAACACCTCACCCGCCTCGTTGATGACCTCTCGCTACTGGCACGGTCAGATACCAACGCTGTCACCATCGAGCGTGACCTCGTCGACTTATCCTCTCTGGTGCAAGACACGTCGGTAGAGTTGACCTACCTCGCGGAGGAACAGGGTGTCGCGCTCACCACCGATATTCAGGGCGGTGTGCACATGATTGGCGACGTCGTGCGTTTGCGCCAGCTCCTGCTTATACTCCTGGACAACGCGCTCAAGCACACCCCGAGCGGCGGGAAGATCGGGGTCTCGCTGGGGAATCACGCCGGTCGAATCCAATTGCAAGTAACAGACTCGGGACCTGGTATCCCAGCAGACGCAATGTCACGGATCTTCGACCGCTTCTATCGATCCGATCAGTCGCGAACTGGAGAAGGGTCCGGGCTCGGCCTGGCGATTGGAAAGTGGATCACCGAAGCCCACGGTGGTCAGATCGGCGTGGCGAACGCTCCCACGCACGGCGCCGTTTTCACCGCGGTGTTTCCGTCATCACGTCAGTCAAGCTCCCGGCGGTTGGACGCTAGTGGAACACAATCGTCAGAATAGGTCGCCGGACTGACCCGGCCAGCTACCGGGTCCTTGCGATCGGCCCATTGATGGTATGGTTACGAGACTGTCTCCGCAAAAATATCGCGTCTATCCAGGAGGTAGATGACATGGCAACGTTGATGACCGAGGCAAAGAAGAGTGTTGCCCCCATTCTGAAGAATGAGTATGCCAAGCAGCTTTATGCCAAACTGGGGATCCGCAAACCGTTTGTCCGCCAGGAAAAAACCCCACACTATCGGATGCCGGTACTCGAAGATAACGGCGGCTGGCTGGAACTCAAGCCATACTCGGGTCCAGAGATTCCGGCCAGTGAGTGGACTCAGCTCGAATACGTCACCTATCCTACCGATCCGGATACCTACTTCGCGCCCCTCACCTCGGCCACCGGCGAGAATATCCTCCGCGGTTTCTGGGCGTTCGGCAAGCCGGACCTCGATGGCATCTGGACCTCGAACGCCGCCAAATGTCCGACCATCGTGCGATATATCGAGTCCATTCAGAATAGATACGGACGGGTGCAGCTCATTCGAATGGCGCCGAACTCGCTGCGCGAGGCCCACTGGGGCCTCCACCTCGACGACAACAACCGGCTAAATCCCGAGACCAACGGGTGGGTGGTGCGTATGTGGCTCGAGCTTACCGACGACCCGCATAGCTGCCTGATCGTGCGCAAGGATGAGTTCGATGCGGACTCTGAGGTCCGCATCCCCCTGCCGAAGTATTCACAGGCGGTGGTTGATTCCGAGTACCTGTTCCACGGCGGATTCCACATGGGTCCACACGTGCGTTACGGGTTGATCACCAGTTTCGAGAGCACCGAACATCTCGACGCCTGGCTGCGTTCACAGCTGGCGTAGAGCGGCGCGCATCCGATAGGACTTGGAGTCGGGCCGGCGGAGATCACCGCCGGCCCGACTCCATTCTTTGCTGCCGATCGATCAGCCCAGACCCAGCGCCTCCGTCAGAGCTCGCCGGGTCAGCACGCAGGCCAGATGACTCTTATACTCCGCTGATGCGGACAGCTCGCCGGTCGGCGTTATGCCATCCGCCGCGCGATCTGCCGCCTGGCGGATGACGTCCGCGCTGGCTTGCTGGCCCGTGAGGGCGGACTCCACCGCCGCTGCCCGCATCGGACGGGGACCTACATTGGTCAGGACCACGCTGGCCGCATCGATCGAGCCGTTTGCTCGGGTAACGCTGACGGCGGCCCCGACGATCGCCCAGTCGATCGCTCGACGTCGAAATTTCTGGTAGTTTCCTGGACCCGCCTGAGCCGGGATTCTGATCTCAGTGAGAATCTCGTCCGGCCCGAGGGCACTGCTGAAGATGTCCACAAAGAACTCGTCGGCGGGGATCGTTCGCTCGCCGCCCGGCCCGCGGACCACCATTGTCGCGCCCAGGGCGGTGACCACGACCGGCATGTCCCCGGCCGGATCGGCATGAGCCAGTGCTCCTCCCAACGTGCCTCGGTTCCGCACCTGCGTGTCGCCGACCATCGATATTGCCTGTGCCAGCAGAGGAACGTGTTGCCGGACGGCGGCAAAATCCTGGACTGCCGAATAGGTCGCCGTTGCGCCGATCATCACGCCGTCACCCGTTTCGCGCATCTGACGCAGACCATCGATTCTTCCGATGTCGATCAGCACACTCGGAGCGGCGAGCCGCAATTTCATCAGTGGCAGGAGACTGTGACCACCCGCCAGTATTTTCGCGTCGTCGCCGTGTTCCGCGAGTAGTGACAGCGCCTCATCGAGCGATGCCGGCGCCTCGTAGTCGAATGCAGCGGGGATCATGACTGCCCTCCCTTGGCCGTGGATATAGCCTGCCATACGCGTTCCGGCGTCAGCGGCATATCGATATGTCGCACTCCCAACGGCTTCAGCGCGTCCATGACGGCGTTGACGATACACGGTGTTGACGCGATCGTGCCTGCTTCGCCGATTCCTTTGATCCCGAGGGGATTGACCGGCGATGGCGTAACGGTCTCGTCGGTCTGGTACATCGGCAATTCACCGATGGTGGGAATACCATAGTCGATCATCGACCCGGTGAGAAGCTGCCCCTCGTCGCTATAGACAGCCCCTTCGTAGAGCGCCTGTCCAATGCCTTGCGCAATCCCTCCGTGTACCTGGCCATCCTTGAGCAGCGGGTTGATCACCCGTCCACAGTCATCCACCGCCAGGTATTTAAGGACCTTCACTTTCCCGGTGTCGGCCTCAATCTCCACCATACTGATGTGTGTGCCGAACGGCCAGGTGAAGTTCGAGGGATCGTAGAAACTCGTGGCCTCCAATCCCGGTTCGAGGTCTGCAGGATAGTTGTGGGCCAGGTAGGCTGCGAGGGCGATGTCTGACAGGGACTTGGCCTGATCGGGCGCGCCCTTCACAAAGCATCGGCCGTCCTCATAGACCACATCTTCCTCGTTCGCCTCCAGCATGTGCGCCGCGATCTTCCGGGCCTTCTCTTTGACCTTCTGCAGGCTGTTATAGGCGGCGATGCCACCAACCGCGGCACTGCGCGAACCAAACGTCCCGATGCCAAACTGCACCCTGCCGGTATCACCGTGAATTACCTCGACGTCCTCGGGCGAAATGCCCAGTTCATCGCCAACAATTTGAGCGAAACCGGTGTCGTGCCCCTGTCCATGCCAGCAGGCACCGGAGAGCAGCGTCACTTTTCCGGTTGGATGCACCCGCACAATGGCGCTTTCCCAGCCGCCAGCCCCTCCTCCTACCGCACCCAGAACCTGCGATGGCGCCATGCCGCAGATCTCGACATACGACGACACGCCGATTCCGATGTACCGGCCCTGCCCGGCGGCCTCACGCTGTTGAGCCCGCAACCCCTCGTAGTCGACACTCTGTATCGCTTTGTCGAGCGTCGGTCCGTAGTCGCCGCTATCGTAGGTAACACCGGTGACTACATCGCGCGGGAACTCCTCCTTTAGCAGGAAATTCTTGCGGCGGATCTCCAATGGGTCCATGCCCAGATCGAACGCCGCGATGTCGACCATCCGCTCGATGATGTAGGTCGCCTCCGGACGGCCCGCGCCGCGGTAGGCATCCACCATGGTGGTATTTGTCAACATCCCATGCACGGTGCATTCAACTGCGGGAATGTCGTATGTGCCCGAGAGCATCAACCCAAACAGAATGGTGGGAATCCCGGGTGCAAAGGTCGAGAGATAGGCGCCCAGGTTGGCATAGCTCTTCACCTTCAGTCCGGTGATCTTGCCATCGGCGGAAAGCGCCATTTCGACGTACTCGATGTGATCGCGTCCATGCGTCGTGGATTGATAGTCCTCACTTCGCGGCGGCATCCACTTCACCGGCGTGTCGACCTGCATACCGATGAAGGTCATGATGATTTCCTCGGGGTAAAGATAGAGCTTGCTGCCAAACGCTCCGCCCACGTCGGGAGAGATCACGCGTATCTGTTGCTCGTTGTAGCCCGTTACCAGCGCGAGTAAGAGACGAACCAAATGCGGAATCTGGGTTCCGGTCCAGATCGTGAGCTCCTTGCTGAAAGGTTGATGCTGCACCACGATGCCACGCGTCTCCATGGCATTTGGGATCAGTCGCTGATTGATCAGCCGCTGCTTCACGATGGTGTGGGCGTTGCTGAAAGCTGTGTCCACATCCCCGCCGGAGACCGTCCAGGTGAAACTGTGATTATCCGGAGCCTCCTCATGCACCACCGGAGCTCCCTCTCTGGCGGCTGCTTCGGCATCGACCACAGCGGGAAGCGGTTCGTAATCAACCTCGATCGTTTCCAGTGCATCCTCGGCATTGGCCTGGGTGTCGGCGACGACGGCAGCCACGGCATCTCCCTGGAAGCGCACCTTGTCGATGGCCAGCGGGGTGTGCGGAGGCACCACCATATCGGGCAATATCCACCCGCAAGGCACGTTTCCGATTCCAGCGGCTTCCAGATCTTTTCCGGTGAAGACATGGGTGACGCCCGGATGAACCAGCGCGCGTTCTACATCAATGCCGTTGATGCGGGCATGGCCGTGCGGACTGCGCAGAATCGCGACATATTGCATGCCCGGGAGAGCAACATCATCCACATAGTTAGCGTTGCCGGTGATGAATCGCGGGTCTTCGAGCCGGCGAATCGCGGCGCCGAAGGCGCGTGCTGTCGGAGCAGTTTTGACTGCCACATCATGCCTCCTATTCGGCCGGAGCGCCGGCACTCACCGGTTGCGGCGTGGCTGAGCCGGCCGACATCGTCTCGGCGGCTGCCTGCACGGACTTGATGATATTGTGATAGCCGGTACAGCGACAGAGATTTCCCTCGAGGCCATGCCTGATCTCATCAATCGAGGGATCTGGATTGCGATTGAGTAGATCGATGCCCGCCATGATCATCCCCGGTGTGCAGAATCCACACTGGAGCCCATGGTTGGTCCAGAAGGCCTCTTGCAGAGGATGAAGCTCGCCATCCTGCGCAATCCCTTCGATCGTGGTGACTTCGTGGCCGTCTGCTTGCACGGCCAGCAGCGTACACGATTTAACCGCAGCGCCGTCCAGGTGGACCGTGCAGGCGCCACAGGTCGACGTATCGCACCCGATGTGCGTGCCGGTCAGTCCCAAAGTCTCGCGCAAAAACTGTACTAGCAACAGTCGGGGCTCGACCTCGGCCCGGCGTTCGCGTCCGTTAACCGTGATGGCAACAGGTATGCCCATGTTCCGCTCTCCTTTCCGTCAGACCGTTGGCTATCGTAGGTTCCGGGTCGGGCTTACCTCTGGCGGGGCAAATCGCCCGGTGCATTCGGCATATCGGGGGCGAATTCATCAACGTTGTGGAAGGCGTGCCAGGATCGTGCCGTCAGCGGATCGACGCCTGCATGCTGCAGAGCATGTTCGTTTGCCGAGACAATTGCCTCCTTTTCCTCGTCCGAGAGATCGTATCCATGAAACGCGCTCTCCGGATCTTTCTCCAGCCGGCCGCGCAGAACATGGTCTTCGAGTGCGAGAGTGACGAAGCGAGATACATCTCTATGGCTCACGCTGCACCTCCTTGCGTGAATACCCATTCATACACCATCCGGCCGGTTTGTTCGGGCATGGCCGGGGCGCATACTGCTCGGTACCGATGGGGGACGCGGGTAATGCGGGGCGGTACGCAGATAGGAAATTGCACCGCACTCGTCGTTACTGGCAGACATCATTCACGGCATACTGCCGCAACGCCGATGCTGACCGGACATTGGAAGTGGCAAGAAGCGACACGTTACGGCGTTGCATCGAGAGCCAGCGCAATCCGGAGATCCGTCCCATCCAGAAAGTGCATCGTCCTGCCCGGCCAGCCGTCCCGGCCCGAAGCGATGCGGGCAACCCTCCGGCTCGAACGTGCTCCTGGACGTAGATGAATCGGTGGACAGCAGTGAAGAGAGCCTGGACATCACTTGTGCTCCCCCACATCGGATCCTGACCCTCGCCCGATCCCGACAGTGAATATCCCGCTGCCGTTCGCACGTGAATGAAGCCTTTTGGCACCTGCCATTCTCTGTCCGGACCGGTGGCGCCGCTTCCGCTGCTCGATGTAGGTGTTGTTGGTCTCCGCGGTTTTACCGGTGGTCGGTACGCGAGTGCGCCGGGCGGAGGTCCCTGACCGAAAGCGAGAGACGTAACACGATAGGTCCAATGAGCCGGCTGTTCGTGGTTGGAACCGGTTCCCGGCATTTCGAGGAGAAGGACCAGCGAATACTGTCGGTCGATCCAGACGAGGAAGGTCCCATCGGGGCCGCCTCCAGGGGACGACACCTCGTATTCGTCGGTGAGTCGACCTAACATTTCATGCGAGCCCACCAGGCGATAGTGCCCACCGTGTTGCCGCAGATAGGTCAAGTACTCCGATCCCATGGATTCGATGACTCCGACCAGGCTGCCACCTTGAAACGTGCCGAGCGAACCAAATGTGGCGTTTGCGCCGAGAGACATTGTCCACGCGCGTTTGTAGATGGTCTGGTACCAGATCAGCGAGCTTCCACTGGCGACCACCGTCTGATCGTTGCTCTGAAGTGCGGGTTCCCAGGTTCGGCTATCCAGCCGCCAGTGAAGCGGATCCGCGACGGACCAATGCGACACGATGAGGTAACGGCCGACAGCCTCCACTGCACTCGGCGGCGCAATACCTTCAAGCGTGTAGGTGACTTCCGAGGTGCCACGGAACGGAGGGACGCCTGCCTCGCCGGAGATTGAAGATGCGTCTGGGCCCAGTCCGGCTGTTACTCCGGCCACCGTCATCGCGAGTGTTAGTAGGACCCGCGCCATCCGCGGCATCGAGCGACCGCGCCCAGTGAACCTCGCTCTCCCGGGACCGAACCCTGCCTTCATCGGGTCGACAATGGCAGTCGGATTATGAAGGTGCTTCCATGTCCTTCCCGGCTCTCCACCGAGATGGTACCACCATGCTGGCTCACAATCTCCCTCACCACTGCCAACCCGATGCCCGCGCCGGTCATATTTCCTGTTATGTTCGCTCCACGGCTGAAGCGCTCGAACATGGCGTCGATCTTTCCGGCAGGGATGCCGATGCCGGGATCACTGACACTGAGAATCGCCGCCGGCTCCGCGGTGGTGTCGTCCCGGCGGACGCGCAGCGTGATAGTTCCGCCTTCGGGACTGTATTTCACTGCGTTCGAGAGAAGATTGACCAGAACCCGAGCCAGCCTGCCCTCATCCCACCAACCCAAAAGCTTCTCCTCCTCGGATTCGACGACAATCGCGTGACGGTGGCTTACGGTCGCATGGTCGTCTGCAGCCGCGCGCACCAGAGCCACCAGATCGGTGACTGCGAGGCGGAGAGACACGGGCCGTCCGAGTTCGGCGTGGGCAACATCCAGGAGATCAGTCACCAGTCCGGTCATTCGAGCGGTCGCAGCATCGATGCGATCTACCTCATCGAGTATTCGGGCAGTGTCCATGCGGCCGGAGGCGATCCCGCGTTGCACGAGCTGAGCGCGTCCCCGAATGCTCGTGAGCGGGGTTCGCAGATCGTGGGCGATGGCGGAGAGGAACTCGATCTTCTGGCGGTCCAGGGTCCGCTGGGCGGTAACGTCCTGAAAGACAGCGACACCACCGGTAACAGTTCCTTCCTCATCGAGCAATGGAACGGCCGAACCCTCAACCCAGACATCATCAATTTCTCCGAGTCTCCGAAAGATATAGTCAAAGAACGGCACAATCTCGCCGGACACTACCCGCGCGATCGGTGTTTCCTCGGGATCGAGCGGTCGGCCACTTCTGGTATCGCGCAGGGCGTACTGAGCGTTCTGATCTTTGACAGGAACCGCCTGGTCCGGTGGGACGCCGCTGATTAATCGACCGGTCCCGTTCATGAGGACCAGTTTGCCTTCGTTGTCGACCACGACAATTCCCACCGGAACGCGCTCGAGTACGGTGTCGAGCAGGCGACGGGATGACTCGGTGGCCGCCAATGCTTCCCTTACTTGATTGAGGAGACGCTCTCGTTCCTCTTCGGCCTCTTTTTGGTTTGTAATGTCCTCGCTGAGTGAAAGGAACCTGGCTGGTCCGTCTCTCACCAGGCACCAGGGCAATCGTCATCCTGGCCCAGTGAGTGCTTCCGTCCTTTCGCAGGAAGCGCTTGTCGAACTGGTAACGGTCCTCGTCGCGGGCGCGCGCGTCAGCGTTGATCTGCTGGTCCATCAGCACATCGTCGGGATGCGTCAAGTCCTGATATGGCTTTCCCAGGAGTTCTTCTCTCGAATAGCCCAACATTTCGGCCCGGGTCCGGTTTAACTCGAGGTAGCGACCCTGGTCATCGAGGACAGCAATACCAACGGGAGCGCTCTCAAAGACGGAACGAAACAGTGCTTCGCTTTGCTGCAGAGCTAGCTCCGTCTCCTTGCGCTCGGTAATATCCTCATGAACCAGGACGACGGCACGAACCGAGCCCAGCTCATCCTTTATGGGGTAAATCCTGGCCGCGGCCCAACGATAGGGAATTCGAGTCACATCGCTGACCGCTTTGGTCGCGACATACCGAATGGCGGGAATAGAGGCGGCTTCGCCATTGAAGGCGCGTTCGACCAATGGCATCACGCCATGCTCTACCAGTTGGGGATCTTTCAAGATGTTGTACCCGCCGATGGCCTCGAGCGTCGTGCCCCATCGCTTCTCCCAGGCCCGATTGGTCAGCTGGCATTCACCGTCGGGCGCGAAAATCTGGATACTGACCGGGGACTGCTCGACGATCGTCCGGAACATGTCGTCCGGGACACTTTTCAGTGCCTGCTGCAGTGCTGGATGCGACTCGTTGGACATGCGCATATTGTAGGAGGAATCGACGCGGGTCCAATCTGGTGAGGCGGTTTCGAACGCCAGTAAACTATGTCACCGACTGCCGGCGTGTGCGCTAGCGTGTCGAAGCAAATATCGGGGTCTTTGCCCATATGTATGTACCGGCTCATTTCCGTCCGGAGAAGGAAGCCGAGCTTTACGATGTAATCGACCGGTATATGTTCGCGTCGGTGATCTCGAGTGCCGACGATACGGGGCTGCGGTCCACGATGGTGCCCTTCATCCTCCGAGAGGAAGAAGGTCGGCTGCGGCTGTGGGGACACATGGCGCGCGCCAACCCTCAATGGCGCGACTTCCGGCCGGATCGAGAGGTCCTGATTATCTTTCGGGGCCCGCATGCGTATATATCGCCCGCGTGGTACGCCGACGAGCCCAATGTGCCCACCTGGAACTTTCTCCAGGTGCAGGTCCACGGCCGGCCTCAGGTGCTCGCGCCGGACGACCCGCGTGTCCTCTGGGTCCTCGAGCAGACAGTCATCCAGGCGGAATCTCGGTTCGAGCAACCATGGCGATTCGAGAACGCCGGCGGCTACCCGCGCAAGCTCGCGCCCGGCGTCGCCGCCTTCGAGATTGCGATCGATCGGATCGAGGGGTCGTTCAAGTTGAGCCAAAATCAGCGCCCGGCGAATCGGCTGAATGTCATGACGCGTACTCGGACTCAGAATCGAGTGACGATCGCGAGATTGCCCGACTGATGCGCGTGCGGGAAGAGGACAGCTAACTCAAGACCGGGTGCCCTGCTGGTTCGCACCTACACGCGGCGCGCGCTGCAGGCTGCGCGGCAGAGGCTCAACGGTCGGTGAAACCGATCGTGTCGAGTTCGGTGAGCACCGCCTCTGGCAGCGTTAGCCCGGCTACCGCCAGGTTCTCGCGCAGATGGCTGGAGCGACGAGGTACCCGGGATCAGGAGGATGTTGGGCGCGCGCCGCAGCAGCCAGGCAAGCGCCACCTGCATCGGCGTTGCGCCGAGCCGTGCCGCCACTTCCGACAGCGTCGACGACTGGAGCGGCGTGAAGCCGCCGAGCGGGAAGAAAGGCACATAGGCGATGCCCTCGCTGGCGAGATGATCGATCAGCGCATCGTCGTCGCGGTGGACAAGGTTATAAAGATTCTGCACGCAGACAATCTCGGCGATGCCGCGTCCCTGCTCGACCTGCGAGGCAGTCACATTGCTCAGACCAAGGCACCTGATGAGACCCTGCCGCTGGAGCTCGGCGAGCGCGGTTAACGGTGCCTCGATCGAGCCCTCGCTGGGACCGTGGCCATCACCCATCAGGCGCAGGTTGACGACGTCGAGCACGTCGACACCCAGGTTGCGCAGGTTGTCGTGTACCGCGCGGGTCAGTTCCGCCGGTGTCATCGCCGGGTTCCAGGAGGCGTCCGCTCCCCGCACGGCGCCAACCTTGGTCACGATGACGAGATCGCGCGGGTAGGGATGCAGTGCCTCGCGGATAATCTGGTTCGTGATGTGCGGGCCGTAGTAGTCGCTGGTGTCGATGTGGTTGACCCCGCTGGCCACCGCCTCGCGCAGCACGGCAATCGCCGTTTCGCGATCCCGGGGCGGCCCGAACACGCCCGGCCCAGCGAGCTGCATAGCGCCATAGCCCAGGCGATTGACGGTGCGGTCGCCGAGCTGGAAGGAGCCGGCGGCGGTGATGTCGGTCGTGTCGTTCAAGCCCATACGGTAATCATACTGTCGCCTGTTGTCCGCGGTGTATAACTAGAGGCGCTGACGTGCTGAGGAGATCAACGATGGAACTGAACGGCCTCCACCACCTTACGGCAGTCACCGGTCGGGCGTCGAGCAATGTCGACTTCTACCGCCGGGTTCTGGGGTTGCGACTGGTAAAGAAGACGGTGAACCAGGATGTGACCTCGACCTACCATCTCTTCTACGGCGATGAAGTTGGCCACCCCGGTACCGAGATAACCTTCTTCGATTGGCCGGACGTGCCGCGGCATGTGGGCGGCGCCGGCGATGTGTCCGCCACCGGCCTGGTGGTGCCCAATCGCGCCGCCCTCTCCTACTGGCAGCAGCGTTTTGAGGCCGGGGGCGTGGAGCATGGCGACATCGAGGAGCGAGGCGAGCGACAGGTCTTGCCCTTCCTCGATCCAGAGGGTCAGCGTCTCGAGCTGATCACGGGTGAACCGGTCGCAGAGCGAGCCTGGACACCATGGGCGCAGAGCCCGGTGCCCGAGGAGTCGGCCATCCGCGGCCTGGCGGCGGTGACTATAGTGGTCGACACGTTGCACCCGACCGAAGAGTTCCTCACCAGCGTTCTTGGCTTCCGACAGACCGGCGAGTACCGTTTCGTGGACAACCAGTCGCGTCGAGCGCAGATCTTTGCCAGCGGCGAGGGAGGGCTCGGTACTGAAGTGCATCTGGAAGTTCGTCCGGACCTCCCGCCGGCGCGGGTCGGCATCGGCGGCGTTCATCATGTTGCCTTCCGGACGCCGAACGACTCCGAACATCGAGCCTGGCAAGAGTATCTGGTTCGCAACCGGGTATCAGTCACTCCGGTGATCGACCGGTACTATTTCCGGTCGATCTACTTTCGGGAGCCAGGAGGGGTGCTCTTCGAGATCGCCACCGATGGGCCCGGTTTTACGGCGGACGAGGACATCCAGCATCTCGGCGAGGCCCTTTCCCTGCCGCCATTCCTGGAGCCGCGCCGCGACCAGATCGAGGCCGAGCTTCAGCCCCTCGGGGTCTAGCGCTTAGCGCTTCCCGGATGACCCGCGCCACTGAAGAAACCAATCGCCGTATGCTTCGTGCCCGCGACGCCATGGACCGCGCCTATGCCCAGCCGCTCGACATTCCCGCCCTGGCGCGCATCGCCTGCGTCTCCGAGGCGCACTTCATCCGGACCTTCCGGGCCACGTTCGGCGAGACGCCGCACCGCTATCTCCAGCGGCGCCGGGTCGAGCGATCGATGTTCCTGCTGCGCGAGACGGAACGCAGCGTGACCGACATCTGCTTCGATGTCGGCTTCACCAGCCTGGGCAGCTTCAGCCGGACCTTCCGCGAGATCGTGGGCCAGACGCCGACAGCATACCGGCGGACCGGGACGATCACGTCCGCTCCCACCTGTTTCACCATGGCGTGGGACCGACCGAGCAGTTTTGGAGAAGCCGGAGGCGGCTAACTCCAGCTACGTTGTTACTGGCACGGCAATTGAACGCCGTGGCGCATCAACCGGGGCCGGCCTGGCCCATCAGACACCATATTGAGGAGGTTCACATGTTCACATCGCTCACCGTGGTCGGCATCTTCGTCCTGGACCAGGACGAGGCCATCGACTTCTACGTCAACAAGCTCGGGTTGGAGCTCGCCAATGACGTGCGGCAAGGTCCCACTCGCTGGCTCACAGTTCGCGTTCCTGGCCAGCCCGCGCCCGAGATCTTCCTCGAAGCGCCCGGCCCTCCGGCGATGGACGAGGCGACCGCCGCACAAATCCGCGAGCTGCTGACCAGGGGCGCCATGAGTTTTACCCTTGCCCTCACTACCGACGACTGCCGCAAGACCTACGAGACCCTGAAGGCCAAAGGCGTCGAGTTTACCCAGGAGCCGATGGAGCACTTCTACGGCATCGATTGCGGCGTGCGCGATCCTTTCGGCAACCAGATCCGCATCCTGCAGCCGGCCAGAACTCCGGCCCAGGTCTAACCTTTTTCCTTCAAGACGGGCGGGAGTGTGACCATACCGGACGGGAGGTATCCAATATTGTCATGAATCCCTGGGCGATACTGGAGTCGTGGATGCGTTTGAGAGCAGGATCACGCCGGTCCTCACGGTCGCGAATGCCGCCGAGGCAGTGGCCTTCTATCAACGGGCCTTTGGGGCCGAAGAGATCTATCGCAACTGTTACCCCAGTGGCAGCATCGTGGTGGAGATGGCAGTCGGAGCCGCACGCTTCAGGGTGGCCGACGAGGCGCCCGAGGCCGCCAATCTCAGTCCCCAAACACTCCACGGCACCAGCGTGAGGATCAATCTGATGGTCCCCGATCCCGATGCGCTCGCCAGGCAAGCGATCGCGAACGGGGCGATCGAAATTGCCCCAATCGCGGACCAGTCTTATGGGCTTCGCCAGGGACGGCTGGCGGACCCCTTTGGCCATCACTGGCTGGTTGGACGGCCCCTTGAAGGTGCGGCGGGCGCCTGGGCACGCGACGCCTCGCCGGAGCGCGCCCAGGGCCGCGTCCGTCGCATCTTTTGCGATCTGCTCCCCACCACTCGGTCCATCGTCGCCTCAAAGGCGGTGGCAGAGCGATGGAACGAACCGAGCGCCCTGGCCGAGTTTTCTGTCCGCGGCCTCGCCGGTCATCTGGCCCGGGCCGTCCTCACCGTCGACAGCTACCTCGATGGCCCCGAACCAACAGGCCGGGAACCCATCTCCGCTGCCGCCTACCTGGCGAACCTGGACGCCGACATCGCCTCACCTCTCAACGTGGCCATTCGTCAGCGCGGCGAGGAATTCGCCGCCTCCGGGAACGCGCAACTGGTCGGTGCCCTCGACCGACTCGAGTACCAGGCTCAACGATCGGCTCGCCCACGAGTCGGAGAACCGTCTCCTCACCGTCGCCGGTGATGCGGTCATGCGTCTCGACGACTACCTCGTCACCCGCATCGTCGAACTGACCATCCACACCGATGACCTGGCGGTGAGTGTTGGACTCGATGCTCCTGTCCTCTCGCCGGCCGCGCTGGATCATGGTCATCGGTACCCTGGTCGACGTAGCCCGCTTCCGCCATGGCGACGTCGCTGTGCTGCATGCCCTCACCCGACGTGAGCGCGACAGCATCGGTGCCCTTCGCATCTTCTGATCGGGATGGAGACGGTTCTGGCCCGCCTTCTGCTCCGGGAGATGAAGGGCCTCAGTCCTGGGTAGTCGCTTCGTCCGGATTCTGGCGCGGGTAGACCAGGAATATCGGTGTCGAACCGGTCGCACCCGCCTTGCCGATGACCTTCCGGATCGCACTCAACTCGGGAGTATTCATTTCAGGATGCTGATCGCCATAGTGCCTCTGAACTATCGCCGCCAACGTATCGCGGTCCTCAGAGGCCATCAGGTGCCCGCATTGGCACTCCGCCTTATTCACGGGCCACTCTCTTTCTTCTCAGGTGCGTAGATTACACACCGGCAACACAGGATCGGATCCACGAAGCCACATCGACAACCGGTCCGGCTCCGCCAACAGCTACCTGGACGACCGAATTCGGCGCACTGGATCGTGCCGACGGGGAACGGCCCCCGGTTTCCCATCCTAGCTCAAATATTCCAGTGACGCGTGATCTCCAAAGAATCGGTTGCAATGTAACCAGCGATTATGTCGACTGAGGTTCCGGGCGCACCGGATCGCTGCGGGGGTCGATGTAGAATCGTTCCTCATGGGCACTTCTGCGCCCCTTCCATAAATGCGTCCCGATCCTGATGCCGACACATCCGACGGGTCGCGAGCATGAGGACGTGATAGGGAGGCTGTATGGCAATTGAGACTGCGAGAGAGACCGCAATCGGGCGCTGGGTGCGCCGCGAAGATGGCGAGCCGAAAGTTACCGGCGGGGCAACCTATGCCGGCGATCTCCAATTTGCCGGCCTCGTCCATACCCGGCTGGTGCTCAGCCGCTACCCGCACGCCCGCATCACCCGCATCGACCTGGAGGAGGCGCGTGCGCTGCCCGGCGTGCTCGGCGTCTTCACCGCCGAAGACCTTCCCATAGTCATCCCCGAGGATCTGACTCGCTCGCGTGACCCGCTGGCGCGGGACCGGGTGTTCTTTGAGGGCCAGCCAATAGTCGCGGTGGTGGCCGAGAACGAAGCCGCCGCCGAAGATGCCGTCGACCTGGTGACGGTGGAGTACGAGCCGGTCGACGTTGCCGTCGACCCGGAAACCACCCTCGGCGACGAGCGCGAGATGGTCCACGACCGGGAAACATTGGGCATCCGGGAGGATGCCGAGGCCCACACCAGTGTCGGCGGCCATACCGAGAGTATTCCCCGTCCCGCTAACGCCACCCAGGCGCAGCGCTATCGTCGCGGCGATGTCGAGGCCGGCTTCGCCGAAGCTGACGCCGTTGTCGAGCACACCTATCGCACCGCCTGGGTACACCAGGCCTATCTCGAGCCGCAGTCCAGCGTGGCCGTGCCCGACGGCGCCGGCGGCATCACGGTGTACTCCAGTACCCAGGGCGCGTTCCTGGTACGCTCCGAGGTCGCCACCGCCCTTGGGATCCCACAGCACAGAGTGAAGGTCGTTACCACCGAGGTCGGCGGCGCCTTTGGGGCCAAGTACGCGCTGCTCGACCCATTGGTCGCCAGCCTGGCCTGGAAACTTCGCCGTCCGGTGTCCCTGATCTACACCCGCAATGAAGATTTCCTGGCTGCCAACCCGGCCCCGGCCTCGATTGTGCGCGTGAAGACAGGGGCAAGGCGCGACGGCAGCCTCACGGCCCTGGAAGCGACCGTCATCGTCGATACTGGAGCCTATCCGGGCGGGACGTCCGGCATCCTCAGCCTTCTACTCGGCGGCACCTACCGTTTCCCCAATCTCCTCATCGACGCCTACGACGTCCTCACCAATAAGCCAGGCTGTGGCGCTTACCGCGCCCCTGGCGCCCCACAGGCGTGCTTTGCCATCGAGGGTCAGATCGAGGAGCTAGCCCGGCAGCTCGATCTCGACCCGCTGGAGTTTCGACTTCAGAACGCCGTGGAGGAGGGTGATCTCATGCCCATGGGGACGCCCTGGCCGGTGATCGGCTCGCGCGCGGTGCTCGAGGCGTTAAGCGCGCATCCCCTCTGGCAAAACCGGCACGAGAAGGGAACGGACGAAGGCATTGGCATCGGCTACGGCGGTTGGCCCGGCGGCACCCAACCCGCTTCAGCAGCCTGCAAGCTCAATGACGACGGCACCCTGGCCGTGATCGTCGGCTCGGCCGATATCAGCGGCACCAAGACCGGTTTCGGATTGATGGCCGCCGAAGCGTTTGGCGGCGAACCGGACGGCATCACCATCGTCACCGCCGACACCGACGCGGCGCCCTTTGCCGGCGCCAGCGGAGGCAGCAAGATCACCTACACCGTGGGCGCGGCGGTGATGAAAGCCGCCGCCGAGGCAAGGCAGCAGGTCCTGGCGATCGCCGCCGACCAGCTCGAAGCGGCCGAACAGGATCTGGAGATCGTCAATGGCGAGGTACGCGTCAAGGGGGTGCCGGACCGGGGCGTCACGCTGCAGCAGATCGCCCGTCTGAGCACCGCATTCGGCGGCCGCTACGAGCCCATTCTCGGGCACGGTCGCGTCGCGCCGCCCTCCTCGGCCCCGGGGTTCGTCGCGCATCTTGTCCGCGTGCGTGTCGACCGCGACACCGGGCAGGTTACCCTCCTCGACTATATCTCCGCCCAGGACGTGGGCAAAGCGATCAACCCGGCCGGCATTGAGGACCAGATCCACGGCGGCATCGCTCAGGGCGTCGGGTGGGCGCTGCTCGAGGAGATGGTCTACGACGAGGGCGGTCATCTGCGCACGGCCAGCTTCGCCGACTACTTGCTGCCGACGATTGTCGAAATCCCGTTGATCGAGAGTATTGTCGTCGAGGTGCCCTCACCGCTCGGTCCACTCGGCGCCCGCGGAGTCGGCGAGCCACCAGTGGTGCCTGGCGCCGCCGCTATCGCCAACGCCATCCTGGACGCCACCGGCGTCCGGCCCACCGAGCTGCCGATGACACCCGAGTCGGTGCTGAGTAGCATCAGGCGGCAAGGGACGTGAGTCTGATCTGGCTAGACGAATCCCGCTTCTGGTAGAGAGCCGTTGCGTGCCAGGCTGCTGTATCCATAGCCGATATCGCCGTCGCGTTGCACGTGATGTTTCAGAGCGCCCGAACCTCAGCGAGTCGCTTGGCTGAGTAATCGTCGTCCCAGCAGACGGCGGCTTCCCATGCGGCCGATGCTTGCGAGGCGATGTCATAGGCGCCGTCGTCGAGACCGGCGGCGTTGTGGGGCAGCACCAAGTCGAGGTCGGGGACGTCGACGTGAGCCTCGTCCCAGTCGATCAGCGCCACCCGATCCGCGGTCATGCGGACGTTACCAAGGTTGTTGGCGTCGCCGTGGACGACGCATGTCTCACGTCCGACGAGCCGCACCCACGCCGCTCGGCATCGAGCCACGGCCTCAGCTGGCATCGTGCCGAGGTCGATCTTCGTCCCGGTCTCAGCGTGCAGGAGGTCCGTCGACGATCGCCAGCCCGGGCGCTGCGGCCAGCCCTGCGTCAACCGGTGCAACTCGCGGAGCGTGTCAGCCACGCGACGCCAGTCGGCCTGCGTCTCGGGCGGCCCGCCCTCGACGTAGGTCATAACCACCAGACCTCCGGCAAATAGCCGTCCGGCCGCTGTCGGGATCGGGAGCGGCACGGTGAGACCTCCACGGTCAAGATGTTGGAGGAGCCTGGTCTCCCAAGCGAGATCAGCGTCGCTCCTGGCACCGAGACGACCAACCGCTAGATGCCCGCTGACGCGCAAGCTCCACACGTCGTTGGCGACTCCGCCAGCGAGTGGCGCGATGCGAGCGACGTTGTCACCCCACTGCCCGAGTGCATCCCATCCCATCACGACATCTTCGCAGAGTTTCGAACATCGCTGCCGTCCGAGGCACGGCAATGAAGCGCTCGAGTGGGAGGAGGGCCGCGACCTTGCGCAGCACGTCATTCGAGACAGCCACTCACCGGAGAGGAGTGTACAGCAGGCATCACTGGCAGGTCGAGAACGGGGCGCGACAAAACGATGACACTGGAGGCCATCGAACGTCGGGATACCCGGAACGATCCGCACCAGCCGGCGCTAACCCTGATGGACGCTGACCCCACGTTCGCGGGCCGCCGCGGCGAGGCGATCGTCGAAGGTTGCCAGTGCGGCCTGAGTTTGCTCGGCAGCCAGAAGTACACAACAATCAGGCAGCTTGAGCCCCGTACCCGCTCGGAGCATAGCCAGCAGGACCGGTGCATCCTCGGTCAGCGTTACGCTCGCAATCTGGAGGGTTCGCAGCGCAGCAGCGGCGCGGTCGATCTGTCCGTGTCGTGCTGGTCCTACCAGAACTTCGGCGAGGGTAAGCGGGCTCGCGGCTAGCTCCTCGCCTACCGCGCCGAACAGCAACGAATCCGCTCGATCGTGTTGGGCGTCGTCACGGTCTAGATGGGCGATCAAGACGCTCGCATCCAGCACGATCATTCCGGCCAGTCTTGGCGCAATGACGGCAGGTAGTCGGGGCCGTACATTCCGGACAATATCCCACTCGTGCGGGCAAGCGCGCGCTTCTGACAGATAGCGGCGCGCTCCTGGTCCTCGGCAACGGCTCGGTGACCTTCCTCGAGTAGCCGGTGAAGGAGTTTGGTGCGGTTGTTTCGTTCCTCAGGCCACCGTTTGGCAGCATCGTCAAGAGCGAGAGCGACACGCTCGGTCTCGGTTATAACGTGGCGACGTCGCTTCGTAGGCATATCGAAGTGTAACACTTTTGCATAGGTGCTGCACTCATTCGATCTCGACGGCGAGGACCGGTGCCGAATTCTCATCCCTCCCGCCGCGGAGAGACGGGACAGGCGTAGCTATAATGCGTCAACCTCGCATCGTCGAAGTTCGGCACCCCAATGGTGTTTTCAGTTAGACAACGGGAAGACGGTTATGTTCAACCGACTGAGAATTCCACCCAACCTGACTGGGTGCCTTTTCACGCTCCGCTGCTTCGGTTGTGTATGCACTGCGGTACGAGCGGCGCCAGCGTTTTTGAGCGCCCTGTTCCTGGTGTGCGTTCAGAGCCTGGTGGTGCAGGGGAAGGCAGTGGCTGCGCAGACCCTACAGCTCAAGCCAACCGGCATCGCAACAGTGAGATTCGGACTACCGAAGGCACAGGCGGTGGATTCGTTCCGCTCCCTCTTTGGCACTCCGACCTGGCAAGGAGGAAACACCGGATGTGGTTCTCGGTTCACGGAAGTCGAGTGGGGGAACTTGATTGCCGAGTTCCGTGCGAAGGCATTCACGGGGTATCGCTATGTTCTCGGAGGCCATCCCCGCCCAGCCGTCGGCGCTGGCCGGGTCCCGGCTCGGTTGACGCCCTACCCTCGTCTGGCGACTGCCAAGGGCATTACCCTGGGTAGCAGACTCGCGACGCTTCGCCACCGGTATGGCGGGCTGCGGGTCGCGGGAGCCAGCGAGTGGCGAGCGCACAACGGTCTCATATTCGTGGACGACGCCGGGCGGGACCCCGAAACACCCTCCACCCAGATTATCGAGATAAAGATCGACACCTGCGGCGCCTTCTAGGGCGCTCGCGATTGGTGAACGCCCAGGGCGACGAGCGAGATGAGACACGCGCACGGGAGCAACGAGCAGCGCCCAGGCATCCGGGAAGTTCATGCCGCATGTGACGTGATGTAGAAGCAGGGCGTTGCTGCAGGGGGAGCGAGAAGGCTATGGAGCGAGCAACTCGACGTGATCTCGGATGCGGTGGCGGCCGGTCTCGTCGACGAGGGGCGCCACCCGCGTTGAGCGACGAAGCTGAGAGACCGACCGGTCAACTGCGTGCAGTCCTCGATACCTCGGTGCTCCTCAGCGAGCATCGGCATTGGCTCTGGCTCCTGGCGCGTTTAGGTTACTACGAAGCCGTCTGGAGCGCCTTCATCGTTGGCGAGTTGGTCCGGATTCGGGTGGAGCACAGTATCAACCGCGGCATGGACCGGCCGGTCTATCGGCAGCGCATCAATGACCTCATCCACCTCCTCTCCGCTGTGCTCCTGATCGTCAACTATCGTGAGGCAAGCGCTGCTGGCTTGCTCACCGACGCTGATGACGAGCCGATCCTTGCCACGGCGCTTGCCT
This sequence comes from uncultured Chloroflexia bacterium, assembly GCA_963731225.1. Lineage (GTDB taxonomy): Bacteria > Chloroflexota > UBA5177 > UBA5177 > UBA5177 > CAVSUG01. The sequence goes on along the minus strand of CAVSUG010000001.1, from coordinate 713,698 downwards.
CGCGAGCTAGCTATGTCATCTCGCTCGACGCACACGACTTCCCGACTGGGGGAGAGGCGGCTGGCGTCCGATTCCTCTCGCCGCACGCCTTTCTGGCTGCAATCGAGTCCAGACATCCACATGCTGGGCTGGTCCAACGTGCCGATGAGGCCGGGCGGCAGCTGCCCTAGGACACGTACGTTCGCGTAGACCTGTCAGTCTCTGAAAACAAAGAGAAGCTTCGTTACTGGTTTGAAGAGGTCATTCGCGGAGAAGCGACGCACGGAGGGCAGATTGTGCCGGGAGACTGTCGCTCAGGTGTCCGCAACAGAGCTGGTCATCCGCGTACTCTCCTTGATCCAGATGGGGCCATCGCGGTAGTAGTGCTCCACACCGTTGCCGACACGGAGCATGATGAGATAGCAATCATTGGTGAGCCTCATGTCCGCCCTCCCAGATCATCGCGTCTGGTTCGCACCAGAGGAGATGCCCTCTTTCAAGTAGCACGTAGCGGGGGCACATGGCGAGGAGCGTCACCCGCACTCCGACCTCACCATATTCGATAAGCCTGGCGGCATCCGCGAGCGCACTCAGCCGCAGTTGCACCTGCTTCACGAGATAGCCGAGTACGTCACTCAGTCCGGCGGACTGCGGCATCCCACCCGGCATGCCAGAAATACACCTTTTTGCTGACCGTCAGTAGGACTGAATACAGTGAGCCGAAACCTCCCGGCCGTGCCGGGAACATCCCCACCCACCTCACCAAGGAGAATGAATGAGCATCGAGCTGGAGCCGACCCCCGCCCTCGTCGTCATCGACCTGCAGTCCGGCATCGTCGGCATCAAGGGGGCCCACCCCGTAGAGCAGATCATCGAAAACTCGGCCAGGCTCGCGGAGGCGTTCCGTGCCCAGGGGCTGCCCGTCGTGCTCGTCAACGTCGACGGCACGGCACCCGGCCGCACCGAGCGCAACAAAGCGTCGGGTCGCTCCGGTGCGCGGACACTGCCCACCGAGGCGACGGTACTCGTGCCCGAGCTCAACCAGCAGCCGAGCGACATCACCGTCACCAAGCACACCCTCGGCGCGTTCCTCTCGACCGATCTCGACGCGAAGTTGAAGCAGGTTGGCGCGACTCAGATCGTGCTGACCGGCGTGTCGACCACCTCGGGCGTGGAATCGACGGCTCGCTCGGCGTACGAACTCGGCTACCACGTCGCCTTCGTCACCGACGCTATGACCGACTCCAGCGCCGAGGCCCACGACGCCTCGGTCCAGCACCAGTTCCCGAAGCTAGGCGAGCTCGGCACGACCGCTGAGGTACTGGCGGCATTGGCGGCGCGCTAGCGTAGATTCCGCAGTTCAGGCGGATTGCGTGTGGGCCAGGTGGTGCGGCAGGCGGGTGAGATCGGCCGGCAGCGAGGATGGTAATGGCACCAATCTCCAGTACGGTCCACTGCACACCGTTTGGGATCCGAGGCGAAAAGCGACCGGGCTGCGAAACGTCGGAAGATTGCACACACCGGTGGCACAGCGGGAGCTCTGGTGTTAGAACTCCCATCCGGACGCGATGGCACGGTTGGTGCACCGTTTAGCCTCGTCGTGGGACTTATAATCACCGTTATCGTTCTTGCGCTGATCGCTCTGTTCCTCGTGGATGTGGCCCTGTATACCATCTATACCGTCCGGCAGCCGCGCTCGCTCATGCTCCTGTACGGCCGTGTCCACCGCCGGACGCGTGGCCTTCGCAGTATTCCGGGAAAGCTCTACCGTCCGGTGCGCGGTGTCTTTGTCGAACTCTTGGTTGGCTCGCCTGATCACCTCGAGTTGTCGGACCAGCAGCGCTGCGACGCGGACCTTCGTGAAGAGTACAGTGGCCGGGATGTGACCGAGCGCTACGATATCTGAGATTTGTATGACCCCCTGGAAGGCGACCCGCAAAGCTCTTGAACGCTCCCGACACCACTCCGATCTCGTCCTGGTTTGCGCTTTGCAGGCGTCACACCGACCTCCAGGCACACAGTCCGCCGTACGCCATGACAGCGAGTGTGTATAGAGCTCCACACGAGCCGCAATAATCAGCCAGTCCAGAAGAGAGATTCCGCAACTTCCAGCTCGCTTACGCGGAACAACTGGTGGATGAGAGCGCGATCCACCGCCCGAGCGCGGACTGAAGGACTGGTTGGGGCGCTCTCGGCAAACGGATGAACAAGCAGTGCCCGCCTCGCTCCCGGTGAGCGTATTGTCAGCCGGCCGGCACTGGGGCACGTGCCCGAGCCGCTGAAGCCTTCGGGCGTAGCCATGCCTCCTGCCGGTTGATGCAGCAATCCATGTCCAATGATTCTCTCATCGAGAACACATGTGGTATCACAGCCGTCAGGACATGATCCCGTGTGGAGGCTGCACCGGCAGGATGCTCGGCGAGACGAGCACGGCAACGCCATATCCGATCAGGAGCACCGCGACCCCCCAGGCGAGACGATCGCCGTAGGGAAGAGATTTCTCGATGAAGATGAGGATCGAGAGAGCGGCGAGAAGAGCGATATTCATCATGCCGAGTGGGAAGAGGATGACGAAGAGGAGCCAGCAGCATCCCAGACAATACAACCCATGGGTCACGCCCATCCGGACGGCGCCGGAGGGGCCGTCGCGCCAGGAGCTGAGAATGAAGCTGAGCGGCGAGCGACACTTGTTCAAGCAGATGCGCTTGAGCGGCGTAAGTTGGTAAGCGGCTGCCGTGATGAGGAGAAGGCCGCCGATACGGGTACCATGCTCTCCGACCCACGGGACGGCTCGGCCCAGATCCTGCGCTCCCACTGCACCGCCATAGGCGAGGACGCCGATCACGCTCCAGACAGCAAGGTAGGAGCCGACAAAGAGCCAGGTCGATACCGCGGGACGGCCCTGCTGCCGTTTCCCGGCCTGCACCCGAGCAAATGTGAGGACCATGGGGGCCGCTGCCGGGAACATCATGGCAGCCATCATGGCGATCCAAACGGCAAGGAAGAGCGCGGCATTCATCCCCATTGTGAGGCCGGTTGCCATGCCGGTCATCGACCGAGACTGTGCAACCAGGACAGCCCAGGCGAGCACGGTTACGATGCCGAGGTAGACCAGCACCGCCAGTTGGTGACGGCGAAGAGAACCCATGCCCACCGGCACCGACATCAGGCGCTCCCTCCGGGGAAGCGCGTGGGGCCAGAGAGGACCGTTGCACCTATGGTCCCGTCCACCCGAACTGAGCGTAGTCGGCACACTTGCCAGAATTGTCCCACTGGAAGTCGAAGTCCGTGTACGTGGTCCTCGTGCCATATGCCTGGACCCAATCCTGGTCGGGAATGAGGGGAGGTTCGCGTTGAGCTTGATGACGACTGCATCAGGCACCGCCGCCGGTACCGCCTGAATATGGGCATCGAGTACACCGTCGATGCGGGCGCTGCGCTGCTTGCCCTCGTTGCGGTACTCGATAGGGCTCGCCAGTGAGAGACCACTTCTGTGTTTTTGCCGTAGCCCTCTCCTACGCCTGGTCCAGGCTTCTTGATAACCGCATCGTACCAAAGACGTCGTCGGCGCCAGGTGCCTGCGGGTATCAGACCGAGTGCAGAGTCAACGAACATGTCGGGCAATCTCACGAGCGGCTCTTTCTTCGCACGGCTGTCGTCGCCAGCGTAGCGCATACGCCCGCCCGCTTCATCCTGTTTGAATCCTCCGCCATCTGCTGGCACACCCGGCCGTGGGGCTCAGGAATCAGACGGTGGGCTCGCCTTCTCCGCGCTCGCGAGTTACACTGTGGCTATCATGGATCGTTTCTGGGAGGTAGCAGGCTCCTATTTTGAGGTCTGCAATTGCGAGGCCATCTGTCCGTGCCGGCGGCAGGGAGCGGTATCGGGCGGGCGCTCGACGTACGGGGTGTGCGACTTCGGGTTGTCCTGGGCTCTCAGTGACGGGCACCTGGACGATATCGAATTGGCAGGGTTGACCGTGGTGCTTGCCGGCAGGTACGACGACGATGAACCCGGATCGCCTTGGCGGGTGGTCCTGTACATAGATGAGCGCGCAGACCCCTCGCAGCATGCCGCCCTCGCCGACATCTTCCTGGGACGGGCCGGTGGCACGACGTTCCGCAACTTTGCGTTGGCGATCGGTGAGGTCTATGCGGTACGCAGCGCTCGCATCGAGCTGGACCACATAAGGCAGCCCCGGCGCATAAGGGCAGGGGATTTCCTCACGGCGGTAGAGGCCTCCCCAGTTGAGAGTGACCAACCCATCTCATGCGGGATACCGGGACACGATCGTCCGGGTCAAGAGTTGGTCGCCGACCATTTTCGCGTCGATGACCCGCCGTTGCGCTGGGACGTTCGGGGGCGCTGTGGGTTCGCCACCGACTTTCACTACACCTCCTGAATTACATGCCATCCTCATCCGGGATGAGGGTATCGGTCAAGGCACAGATCTCCAGCAGGCGATGCCACTCGGTGGAGCTGCGGGCCAGGCGGGAGACCTCCAGGCCAAGGACGATGCCGGCTCGTCCCATCCCGACCTCCGCCACCAGCCGCAGGAACCCGGCCCGATCCACTGCAGCCCCGGCCTGTCCCAGATCGCAGTCAATGACCACGATGTCGTCTCGGGGTCAGCCCAGGGCCACCGCCCGCTCCTGCAAGGCATACAAGCAGTGCTATAAACAGTCCATTGCCAGGATCGATAGTAGTGCGAAAGTGATTCCGATGTCCCGTACCAATCCCGATCTGTTCGACGACCCGGAGCTAGAGCCCGAGCACCTCGCGGCCGCGAACAAGGTGCTGGGGACACTGGATATTGCCGAGCACGCACGCTCCTTCCGATACCTTATCGGGTCTTGGAAGAGGACGGTTGCGGAGGTCGAGCGAGGGTACTCCGATACCGTGGACGAGTACCTCAATGACGTTTCATCGCGGGCCATCCTGCAACGAGTCATCGAACGCGTGCCACCTGCGACGCGAGAACGGCTGGTGGAGCTAGTGTCTCCTGTCGACGAGCGTTTTCGCGCCGTAACGGTGGCAAGTCGCGCCCTTGAGATCTACTTCAGATTCAACCCAGAAACAGAGTGGTGGTACGCCCGCATACCCCTCAATCCCGGGCAATGGCTCGGGGAAGACATTTCTTGGGCTGAACGCAAGCTGATGGCTTGCGGAGAATGCGACCCGAGCTGAGTACATACTGAAGGCTAACGCCCAGGTCCAGCCCTCCCACACTGGATTCCCCGAGAACCCACAGCGCCGAGACGCTGCGCCGCGGCAGCACTACGGTGGCTGAGCGTATCACACTCGAGAGACAGCCGCTCTGATCGCTTGCAGTTCGTCGCTTTCTTGCTGACCCAGACGCTAGCGTGGACGGCTGGACAACTGATGTTCAACTGCTGTACTGGTGGCTTCATAGCGCTGGGTGCATCAAGCAGAGTGGCTCTGCGTTGGGTGGCAATCGGACATACCAGTCGGCGACGATACGTCTCAAGCGCCACCGCCGCTCCAGCCGAGTCGGATCCGGAGGATGACCCGCTCACACCGCGGTAGGCATAACTCGGCATTGGTCATCCCTCGTGTGCGTAGCAGCTCGAGGCGGATGAGGTGACAATTCCGTTCGTCTTCCACAAGCAACGTCTGAGGCTGTCGACGTCAGGGGAAGGGTGCGGAGGCGCTGGTTGACCAAGGGTTGAGTGGTCGCTTAGAGCAGTGTGCGGAAGAGTTGGCCCGGCGAAGCGCGGGCGGGCCGCCGCATACGCTCCGCTGGGCGCCCCCTACCGGCCCACTAACAATGGACGATACTGTAGCCACGGTGTGCCTGGCATGGCTTCTGCTCCGCATACAGCTATGGGGACCATCGAGGACGGGGAATCGCCGGAGGAGCATGAATCGGCCGTGAGGTGGATCATGGCCAGAGCTCATGGACTTCCCTACCACGCCTTTCGGTCACTCGAGGAGGCCCGTGCCGCTGATGATGGCGTCGTCATCCTGGAAGGGGATTGGGGAGGTCAAATCTACGCCACCTGTCCAGCGAAGCGCGTCCGCTGTTCGGAGCAGCAGCTCAGCCAACTGCTGACCGACCTGAACCGCATAGCCTGGCCCGGCAATGAAAAGCACGGCGACAACGACGGGTCCGCGATTCACTACGAGCCCAGGCCGGTTGGATCGGGAGTGTCAGGCGGCATGGGAGGCGGCCGGGTGGTCGACGGCGTCTGGGTCCATGAGGAGTTCGTCGAACTGGGAATCAGCGATCAGATCCGCGAGGTGTTCGAAGGAGAACGGGAGCGACTCTCGACCGTCTTCGATCGGGTCCTCATTATTATGTGCGAATCGAAGAGGCACCTCGCCGAGCTACTCGAACGGGTTACATGGCCCTGTGAGGGGGCTGTTCGTGTGATAAAGGTCGTCCGCAGGTACGAGGAAGCGGAGTCGGAAGTCGAGCGGCTGAACGCGCTCGGCAACCCGGACCACCACTACTTCCTCATGTTCTCCTCCATGGAGCCGCCACTGTAATCCCTTGCAGGTTCCTTTAGTGTCACAACTTGCAAAGATGTATGTGGAAGTGCCCCCGCTATATGCCGACGATGTCATTTCCGATCCAACTGACGGATCGACACTTACGGTGGCCAGTCTCGTGGGAAGTACCGCTGAGGTCGGTGTCGTGTTCACTCACTGAGTCGAACGACCTTCAGAGACGCACATTCAGCCGCTTCCCTCCCCGACCGGAGGACCGCATGCTTACGCGGTCACCAATGCACGTGCTCACGACACCCAGAGCTCACGCTGGCAACGGCTTGCTCGTTCCGTGTGCCCCATGCTGAGTACGTGGTATGGGCAGATAAAGGAGCGAGAGCGGCACATCAGCAAACGGTTGAACGGCCTGTCGATCGAGAAAGAACACTCGGGGATTCGGGAGGCAGCAAGAAGTGCCGCTGTCAGACTGAAACCTTGAAGCACCTTTCGCCCGACGACGCGCATCACAACGTCCTCGCATTGAACTTGGGTTCGGCAGAAAGTATTCGGCGCGGACGCCAGAAACAAACCGCAACACTTGCCGGTTGGGGACTTGGACGACGAACGCCATCGAACTTCTGTCGCACGAATGCTGCCATATCGTGTAGAACCTCACCGCCAGTTGGGGCAATGTCATTCAGAGGAGGCTTGCGAATCGTATCGTTACCTCCTCCTCGAGTTTCTCGACTCACTGAGTCGTGGTCCACATACTACCCCCGGAATGCGCGTCCTCGACATCGGGTGCGGCGTCGGCGACGTCAGTCTGCTGGCGGCGGACCTCGTCGGACGCAGCGGCACGGTGGGGATTGATATCAACGAGCGTTCCCTGGAGATCGGGTTCGACCGCGCTACTGCTTTGGGTCGGAGCCACATCACCTGTCAACAGCGCGACCCAAACGATCTGGCTTTCTGAATGGGCCGCCGAGTCGGCCGGTAGCCTCCTACCCGTCATGGAACGATTCGGGGTTGCCGCCGCAGCCGAAGTCGACACGCTCGCGGAGCGCCTCCGTCATGAGATCGTCGACAATCAGTTGGCCTGGCCTTTGTTTCCAGTCGTGAGAGCCTGGGCGCGGAAGCATACCGAGGCAGACGGAAACACGTGAAATGAGAGACCAGGAGCGGCGTAGCGAGTCGGGCGAGGACATTCGGCATCCCGTTGCACTCGCCGTTCGCATGTAGTATATGGACAGTGCGGCTGACTCTTGACGGAGGCGTCTCATGGGACCGAGATCAGAACATGATGCCCGTGCTTCCCGGCCCGGTCGAGCGCTGGTCACTGGCGCATCATCGGGCATCGGCGCAGCGTTTGCACGGCGCCTGGCGCAAGACGGATACGATCTCGTTCTCGTCGCTCGGCGTCGAGAACGTCTCGACGCGCTGGCGATTGAGTTGCAGCGCGACAACGAGGTGAGCGTTGAGGTGCTGGTAGCCGACCTGCGGGCGCCGGACGACTTGCAGGTGGTCGCGCAGAGGATCGAGGGGATGCCATCGCTTACTCTGCTGGCCAATGTTGCCGGAGTTGCCGACGACGAAGAGGCAATGATCCAGCTAGGTGTTACTGCACTCGTGCGGCTTACACGCGCCGCGCTCCCCGGCATGATCGGCCGCGGGACCGGTAGTATCATCAACGTGGCTTCCGTCGCAGCTTTTCGCACCAGTCTCGGTTTGGGCCCTGGCTTCGGCCCTCTCTTGATGACCACCTACTCGGCCACGAAAGCATTCGCCGTCACCCTCTGCCAGCGCCTGCACGAGGAGCTTCGCGGCACGGGAGTCCGAGTTCAGGCTCTCTGTCCGGGATGGACTCCGACCGAGATGGCTAATCCAGAAGCCTTGGCAGGCATTGTGCCGCCCGGGGCCTGGATGCCGGTCGACGACGTGGTGCAAGCCTCGCTGACCGGTCTGTCACGGGGAGAGCTCGTGTGCGTTCCTGGGTTGGCACAGACAGACCTGCTTGATGAGCTGGATCGAATCAAGGACGCCATCGTTGCTCAGACGATGACGGGAGACCTGGCATCACGCTATCTATCGGGCTAGCTCATTGCTGACGGCGCTTACTCCTTCCAGCCCACTGCCTCGCAGCGTGCTCGGGCGAAAAAGACATCGGGAAGGGTGTCCCATGCACGAAGCACTCGGGCGATCGCCGTGAGTTCGTCACGAGTCCGCAGGAGCATACAGACCCCCGGCCGTATCGGAATCGCGCGAATCGCACTGAGCTGGACGTCGGGGTCAGCCACGGCTCATCTCTCCCCCTATCACGGAGGGCAAGAGATCGCCGACATTGTGGTCGACCAGGATTGCGTCGATCCGGTGAACGAGAACCATCGTCAGGGCTCGTCCTCGCTCGCTGGAAAAATCCAGGAGCGCTCCCGCCGTAATCAGTCGTAGTAAAGCGCTGAGTGTGGCAAACCGGTAGTCCTCCCAACACTGATCGAGGTCGTACCCTACCACCCCGTTGCCGAGGAGCGCGGCATGATAGCTTTGCACCATCTGCCGTTCGATGGCCCGCCGCTGCTCCTTCGGCAGGCAGAAGGCCGCGAAATAGGCGACGTCGACCACGCCATGCCCAAGCAGGCTAACCTGCCAGTCGATGATGGTGAGGGGTTCACCGTCCGCGGCTCCGAAAAGGAGATTGTCCAGGCGAAAGTCGCCATGCACAATAGTGCGGGGAGAGTCGTCTAGCCAGCGTCGATAGTACGCAACATGATCGACGAGGCGCCGGGCCAGCTCCCGCAGCCTCTCGGTCAGGACGTCATCGAACTTCTGGAGGAATGGCGCCAGCAGTCCCTGGCAGACCTCCTGGAACCGATCGGGGTCCAGCGGAATCAGCCAGGTCATCTCCCTCAGCCGCGGGTTCTCCCACCACGCCGCCTGAAGCCGTGCCAATCGGGAGACGGCGAGATAGGCATCCTCGTCGGAGCATCCCGCTACGTTGTCACCGGCTCGCGACTGCGCCAGGTCCTCCAGCAGCAGGATACTCATCCCCGCCTCGAGATCCAAGCGAGCGTAATACAGACGAGGTATGGGCAACTCTGGCGATGCGCCGATCTCGGTATAGAATCGGAATTCTCGCTCGTAGACCCCTAGGTCATTGAGTTTCGTCCGTATCACCGAGTCGGCGGACGGCAATTTGGCGATAAGCGAGTGGGGATCGCCATCTTCGGACGAATCGTACTCTAATCGCACCCGCACCACACGACCAGTGAATCCTCGTCCCTCGCCAAGTAGCTCGCTGTTAACAGCGGTGACGGAAGCCCCGCCTATACTCCCTGCCTCGCGGAGGACCTCAGTTAACCACTCGGGTGTTAGTTCCTCCAGGACCGTCGGTATGCCCGCAGCAATCACGTCGTGCTCCTCTCTTCCTCGGCGCGTTCATCCTACAACAGTACGAGGATTCTGTCGACTCCAACGATCTCACGCAACGTGAACAGTTACTCAAGCTAGTGGGTCACTTGCCTTGAGCATTGCCAATCGGGACTGATGGGCGGAGGCTGAAGGCAGGTATAGGCCGTCTTGCCTCCTGGGAGCCTGCCATGGCCGGTCGTCAGAAGGATACTCTCCACCCTCTCACTCCCGATGAACGCAGCGCTCTTGAACTCGTGAGCCACTCACGGACCAATGCGGCGAAGCGGGTTGTACGGGCCACAGACTTGTTGTCCGTCGCCCAGGGATCGAGTTACCAGGCACCGGCACGAGCCGCTGGCCGCCGGAGTGGTGATGCCGTCGCTCACTTGGTCGCTCGCTTCAACCGTGCTGGTGTCGACGCCGTCACAACTGCGCCTGGGTTTTTCCTTGATTCATGGCACGCCAACGCCCTGCAGCGAAACACACGCTGCACGCCACTGTGGCAAAAACTGCGTACAGCCTTTGCACTGGAATGCTAAAACAGCATGGCCAAATCGGTACTTTTGGCTTCTGCAAGGGAGAATCTGGTGAGGGCGGGGGGGCTCGAACCCCCGACCAACGGATTAAAAGTCTGGGGCAGTACGCTTGTAGAGGCTCGCCGTGTACCGCTGAGCACCGCAGATTTGGCTTGTTTCTGGCGATTCTCAACCGCCGGTCATCGTTGAGTCTCGCACAGCATCGTGGAGTAATTCGGTACATCTGCGTACAAACTGCGTACAAACTTTGAGCGGGAGCCCGACAATTTATTCGCTGCGCGAGCTGGTTCCACTTCCATGGATAGCCCACAGTTACGTCCCTCCACTAAGGTCTGGACAGCACCTGGGGTTCTGTACCATTGCCTGCCTGCACGACACAGGACAACTAGCTTGAACTTGCGCCCCACATTCACTCTCCTGATCTCAGACTCATGAGTTGTTGCTACACTGGTCACGCTACTTCGAGGTAGCGACTATCGGGATGGGGAGAACTATCGTGCGAGGCCGCACACTCGGCGCCTGGTTGGGCGCCCTTTGCGTTTGTAGCGCCGGAGTCGTTGCTCCTGCAGTCCGCGCCGCAGGAAACACCGTAGCCGATCAGTTATGGAGTGCGAACCATCTCACAGCCGGTCCGTCGAGAGCAGCCACTGCGCAGAAGTACGACCGAGTTCCCTTGAGCTTTGAACCGAACGTCGGGCAGTTCGATCCTCGGGTCAGGTTCGTGGCGCGGGGACCGGGGTATACCCTCTTCCTTACGAAGTCTGGTGCCACGTTTGAGTCCACAACGACTGCTACACGCCCCTCCTCCCCGCAACCCGGTGCGAATGCGAACGCGTCCCTGGACCTTTGGCACGGGCCTCCTGCCTGCATACGGCGTCATGTCGTGCGACTGACGGTTAGTGGTGGACGGCGCGCTCAACTCGTTGGCCAGGGGAAGCTCACCGGTCGGGTGAACTACTTCATTGGGAACAATCCTGCAAGATGGCATACCAATATCCCGCTCTATAGAGAAGTGATTCTGCGCCACGTCTATCCCGGCATCGACTTACGCTTCTATGGTCATGCGGGGCATCTCGAGTACGACTGGGTTGTCGGACCTGGAGCGGACCCGAGGAAAATAGCGATGGTAGTCGATGACGCTGCGGGGATGCGGCTGGATCCAAGCGGCAATGTCCTCTTTGGGAACGGGTTTCGGCAAACCGCACCGTTGATCTACCAGCGGATCGCGGGGACGACGAGATTTGTCGTGGGTCGTCTCGCGCTTGCACGTAACCGTATGACACTACGCCTGGGTCGCTACGACAACCGGCGAACGCTGGTCATCGACCCGACCCTGGCATACTCTACGTATCTTGGTGGGAGCAATTACGATGCTGGCGTAGGCATCGCTACTGACGCCGCTGGGGAAGCATTTGTGACAGGGTGGACTCAGTCCACGAACTTTCCGACTACCTCTGGCTCTTTCCAAACGTCTTTTGGAGGAAACCGCGACGCCTTCGTGACCAAGCTCAATGCGTCCGGAACTGCGATCGTGTATTCCACTTACCTCGGCGGCAGCGGCTTCGATACTGGACAAGCGATCGCGGTTGATACCTTCGGTGATACCTATGTGACTGGATACACGCAGTCCACTGACTACCCGGTTACACTGGGCGCCTTCCAGACCTCGAACGGGGGAGGCCAGAACGCATTCGTGACTAAGCTCAGTTCGACCGGCGCTTCGCTGGTGTACTCCACTTACCTCGGGGGAAGCAATGGCGATGCCGGATTTGGAGTGGCCCTGGACGCATCGGGAGACGCCTACGTGACGGGCTACACCGTGTCCTCGAACTTCCCCACAACCCCCGGTGCGTACCAGACTTCATACGGGGGTCGGTCCGACGCCTTTGTAACGAAGTTGAACAGCGCTGGGACCGCGCTCGTGTACTCCACGTATCTTGGTGGCAGCGGCGGGGATGGAGCAACCAGCATTGCCCTAGATCTCTCGGGAGAGGCATTCGTGACCGGCTACACTACTTCCTCCAACTTCCCGACCACCTCCGGTGTGTACCAGACCTCGTATGGAGGGGGATCTGACGCGTTCATGACCAAACTCAACGCGCTCGGAACCGCGTTGGTGTATTCCACATACGTGGGCGAAAGTAGCGAGGACAATGGACAAGCTGTCGCGGTGAACGCCGGTGGCGATGCGTTCATGACTGGCTATACGGACTCCAGTAACTTCCCGACAACATCCGGCGCGTACCAGACCACATACGGGGGAGGTTATGACGGATTTGTGACCAAGCTCAATGCCTCGGGGAGCTCGCTCCTTTACTCGACTTACCTCGGGGGAAGCCGTGGCGATTTTGGACAGGCAGTTGCGGTGGACGCCGCGGGCGATGCATATGTGACCGGTGACACAGCGTCCACAGACTTTCCAACGACGGTCGATGCCTACCAGACGTCATACGGCGGGGGCATCACCAACGCCTTCTTGACGAGCTTTAGTCCCGATGGAGCCATGCTGGTCTACTCTACCTATATCGGCGGGAATGGCGAAGATGCGGGGAGCGGAGTCAGTCTCGATCCGCGAGGGGATATCTACGTGACCGGCGTGACTGCATCCTCGAACTTTCCCACCACATCGGGTGCATTCCAAACCTCGTACGGCGGTGGACTATTGGACGCCTTCGTGACGAAGTTCGATCTGAAGTCGACGCCCGCACTGACCACGGCTGCCACGAGTCCGGTTGCTCTGGGCGGCACGATCGCAGACACGGCCACCCTCGCTAGTGCCTACAATCCTTCTGGTTCCATCACCTTCAGTCTCTTCGGTCCCAACAACGCCACCTGCACGGGTACGCCGATTTTCACCTCGACAGACATTGTTGATGGCAATGGGAATTATGCGTCGGGCGCGTTCAGTCCCCTGGCGATGGGAACCTATCGCTGGATCGCCAGTTACAGTGGTGATGCCAACAACAATCCAGCGACCACCGCCTGCAATGACCCAGGTGAATCGTCACTGGTCAGCGGCTTTGCAACCTCGACTGCACCGACCTATATAGTTGCTGGCACCGGCCCCATGAGCTGTGCCGGGGATACCGGTATCACGCTCACGCTGGCAGCCACCGTCAGCCCTTCCGGTGGAATACCCGCTGGCGCCTTCACCTACCGGGATGCCCTCGATGCCGTCAGCCTCACCGCTGTCCAGCTTCGTTCGGTGCAGCGTACCGGCAGTGGTGGGAGCCACACCGGCAACAGTGCGGTGATCGTTGCGCAGGGACTCCAGAATGGCGTGCCGGTGACGATCCGGATTGAGATTCATGATCTCGGTGTGGCCGCCTGTAGCGATACTGCTCGCATTCAGACCAGTACAGGATACGACTCCGGCACAATCGACATCGCATCGGGTGTAGTTTCCACTGTGTAGCGTATTTTCGAGTCATGCAGCGTGATACAGAGGTCCAGCGAGACGAACGGCGCATATGTCGAATGGGCTGCGGCAGTAGTGGGTTAAGGCTGAAAATTAGAAATGACCACCAGCCCGGTCTAGGAGAGAAGGGTCCGTGCATTTTCACGATGAGAAGCGATCAAGCTTTGATGAACACTGAAACCGAGTAGACGAGCTTGGCGACGCAATGACAACGCTGTCCTCACATGTACATGAACTCAGATATGTCGAATTGGAAAATTCACGGGCCCGAGCATCGCGTGCCCGCGCTGGAGCGCGGTTCTGCTTCGCAGCCTTTACCTCACCGACATGCCCACGACTCATGATGTGGGCAGTTGATATTTCCTTGAACTTGCGAGGACGAGAGGCATGAGACTGATACTGCGCACCATAGTGTCGATATTCCTCCTTCTGTCCGGTTCGGCCTTGTCCACACCGTGGCTGGGTCCATTCGCCCTCCCCACAGCTGCCGCAGCGTCGCTCTCAGCACTTGGAATTCAGCGACTGGACTTGCGGTCCGGTTATGTCCGTGACGTCGCGACTTACTTCACCGCGTCCCAGGTGGCGACCCACTACTCCGGTGTAACCGCACGATCGCTAAACGCTCATGGCTTTATCGCTGGATATCAGGTCGGCTTCGAACGCAGCACCAACAGCGTCAATGACACTATCCTGCAGTTCAGGTCGACACTCGGCGCTTCGTGGTTTTATCAAACGACCCTTGGCACCGTGGCCCCGGGTGGGCAATATGCCGCCTATCCGGTGTCCGTTGGAAACCAGAGCGTAGGAATCCGGGGATGCTGTGTCGGTTCACCGAATACGCTGGCGGTCGTTCATTTTCGTCGCGGGCGTTATGTCGTGGACTTAGACGTTTCGAATGCCTCGGCACAGATAGCCTCGTCGAGTGCCGTAGCGCTCGCTCAACTCGTCGATAGACGCATTCTCGGCCACGGGTAGTCTGCGGGTTAGTTCCGAGCCTGCGCGAATCTCAGAGCAACACGTGTCTGGACGGTCAGGGGTGGCCCTCAAAATCGGTGACCGGGACGTCGTCCCGGGCCCCTACCTCTGGAGGCGGATGTCGAGGACAAAACGGATTCGACACATCGAGTTGATCCACGCAATTGTCAAAAGTGAGCGCCTCGTGTACGCCTTTTGGGAGGTTCATGACGCTGCACGGAATTGCCGGATACATGAGCTGGAAACCAAGTCCGACGCAATCAACGCAGTGATGAGCGAGGACCTGGAGAAAGTCCTCATGCATGACTGCATTCGTGAACCAGCGGGTGGACCGGTGCTTCCCGAGGACGTGTGTGTCTCTGACCAGACGCTGACGTGGACCCAAATCACGACGCACGAGTTTTTTACCGGAACGGTTATGCCTGTCTGCTGGTACGTGGACCTCTCAGGCACCCGCGCAGTCGAGAATCGGTTGTGTATGAGATTGGAGACTTGGTCGATTCGTAGCCAGTATTGACGCGCCAGGGACGGTTGCAGTCGATCACATTGCGAAGGGTGTTACCATATTCTTGACGTGTGCGGAGTATGTTGCCCGTATTATGGCGACAAAGGAAGATAGTCCTCGACCTGATTCAGCACAGCGGCACAACTTGCCCGACGAGTGAGGCGAGAGCGCATTTTTTATCCGGAAGATGGAGGGAAGAACGTGAGGATGATGACGAATCCAACCGGGTTGGTCCGCTTGTGCGGAGGGGTCGGCCTCGTTATGGCGGCGCTCATGATTCCGCTGCCGACACAGGCCGCGGCTCGCCCGACCGCTCTCACACCGGCAGTGAGCACATCTCGATCCGCACTTGCGCACACCGCCTCACTGCCTCTTGCCTTCGAGCCTAATCGTGGGCAGACCGATTCCCGTGTCCGGTTCCTGGCGCATGCCGGTGGCTCAACCATCTTCCTCACCGAGCGGGGAATCGTGCTGGTATCCGCTCGTCTCACCACACCATCGTCCAGTCTCACGCCGTCGGTTCGCTCTCTCGGACGCAGCGTACCGGCCACCCACTCCCGCGAATCCATCCTTCAACTGCTGCCCGTCGGCGCATCGACTCATGCGCGAATCGTGGGCTCGGATCGTCTACCAGGAATCGTGAACTACATCACCGAGCATGTTTCCCACACCAACATCCCCACCTATGCCGATCTGCGTTACGTGAATATCTATCCAGGGATCGACCTGGCGTTGCACGGCGCTGCGAGCGGATTGGAATACGACTGGATCCTCAAGCCTGGAGCGGATGCCGCCAAGATTGCCTTGCGCATCCGGGGAGCGTCGTCGCTCCGACTGGATACCGGAGGGAATCTGATGATGCGGACAGCACTGGGGACGATGGTGCAGGAGCGGCCGGTGCTCTATCAACTGCGGGCAGGGAGCAGGCGATCGGTCGCGGGAGGATTCCGGCTGAGTGGATCAACCGTCCGGCTGTGGGTGGGAGGTTTTGACCACCATCTGCCGCTGATCGTCGATCCAACCACGACCTTGCTCTACTCCACGTATGTCGGTGGCAGCAGCCTCGATGAGGGCTACGGCATCGCAGTGGACAGTTCAGGTGATTCCTACATCACGGGTATTACCTTCTCCAGCAACTTCCCCATCTGTCCTGATAATGGCGGGGCGGCCAGTTACTGTGCCTCGCACACTGGTAGCCCGGTTCAGGCTACTTTCACTGCGTCGACTGATGCATTCGTAACGGAGCTGAACCCCAGTGGAACCGAGTTCCTGTATTCCACCTATCTTGGTGCCAGTTACGACAATGAAGCATACGCGATCGCCGTGGATGCCTCGGGTGATGCCTACGTCACCGGCCTCACAGACTCCCCCAACTTCCCGCTATGTCCGGACAACGGTGGGACGGCCAGTTATTGTGCCTCGCATACCGGCAGACCGGTTCAATCGTCGCTTTCGGCCGGATCCTATGATGCGTTTATCGCGAAGCTCAATCCCACCGGAACCAAACTGATTTATTCCACCTTTCTCGGTGGCAGTGACTTGGATGTAGGCCAGGGGATCGCGGTGGACACCTGGGGCGATGCCTACGTCACCGGCATTACGGAATCCAGCAACTTCCCGATATGCCCGGACGATGGAGGAAGTGCCAGTTACTGTGCCTCGCATACCGGCAGCCCGGTTCAGGCGACGCCTGGTGGATCTGGAGATGCGTTCGTGACCGAACTCAATCCCGGCGGAACCCAACTCTTCTACTCGACCTATCTCGGCGGCAGTGGGCCGGACGTGGGCAAAGGAATAGCGGTGGACGGCTCAGGCGACGCCTACGTCGCCGGTAGTACCGCGGGCACCTTCCCGATCTGTCCGGACGATGGTGGAAGTGCCAATTACTGTGCCTCCCACACCGGTAGCGCCCCTCAATCGACATTTGGGGGCGGATCTGGAGATGCGTTTGTCGCGAAGCTCAATTCCACGGGAACCCAACTGCTCTATTCCACTTATCTGGGTGGCAATGGCCAGGAGGGGGCTGCCGGAATAGCGGTGGATGGCTCGGGTAACGCCTATGTCACGGGCACCACGAACTCCACCAACTTCCCCATCTGTCCAGATAGTGGAGGTAGCGCCGACTATTGTGCGTCGCATATTGGCGCTCCGGTGCAGTCGGGGTATGGTGGTGGAAGCTTCGACGTGTTTATCACAAAGATCAATTCCGGTGGATCGCAACTGCTTTACTCCACTTACCTCGGTGGCAATGACCAGGACTATGGCCAAGGGATCGCGGTGGACAGCTCAGGTGATGCCTACGTTACCGGCGTCACCAGTTCCAGTAATTTCCCCATCTGCCCAGATAATGGCGGGACGGCCAGTTACTGTGCCTCACACACTGGTAGCCCAGTTCAATCATCGTTTAATGGTGGAGAGTATGATGCGTTTGTCGCTGCGCTGAATCCAACAGGAACGACATTCTTCTACTCCACCTACCTCGGAGGCAGCAGCCTCGATGAGGGAGATGGCGTCGCGGTGGACAGCTCAGGTGATGCCTACGTTACCGGCGTCACCAGTTCCAGTAATTTCCCCGTCTGCCCAGATAATGGCGGGACGGCCAGCTACTGTGCCTCGCACACTGGTAGCCCAGTTCAGCCGACATTTGGTGGTGCATCAGGGGATGCGTTCGTGACGAAGTTGTCCCCAGTGGTTGGGGGGACCAAAGTCGCAGTCCAGCGCATTACTTTCACCGAGGGCACCGCATTCTCTGGCGCAGTGGCGACCTTTACCGACGGCACTGGCTCCAACTGCTCCAACCCTCCCTTCACCGTCACGATCAACTGGGGTGACGGCACAACGACCACGGGGACCCTGAGTGGGACCAACTCCACCTCCGGCTGCACGGTCTCGGGGACTCATACCTATGCTGAGGAAGGGATGTACACGATCACCGTCAGTGTGACCAACACCGCTACCTCAACGATGGGATCGGGTCAGCAAATGGAGACAGTGCAGGGCTCAATGCGACTGGCGCTCCAGCGACGACCTGCATCATCAACCAGGCGTGTACGGTGACGGTCGCAACATTTACTGACGCCAACCCGGCGTGTCCAGTGGCCGACTACTCCGCCAGCATCGACTGGGGAGATGGGACCACCTCGGCCGGAACCATCACATTGGTGAGTGGCTGCACCTACACGGTCTCTGGCACCCACACCTACACCACGGCAGGCTCGCATGCCATCAGCGCCACAATCGATGACGATGGTGGCGCAACTGCCATGGCATCCTCTACGGTCAAGGTTGTGGGCGTGGTCACCGTCAGTGGCACGACCATCCACTGTCTAGCTGGGACTTCGTGCACGCCGATGGTGGCAACCATTACGGACTCCGATGGTGACTCCTGTACCAACTTCACCGCTACGATCGCATGGGGAGACGGCAGCACATCGGCTGGTAGCGTGTCGGGGACCAACGCGTCACTTGGTTGTAGCGTCAGCGGGATGCACACTTATCTCTTCCCTGGAACCTACACCACCACAACTAGCGTGCAGGATAGCGATGGAACGTCGGGAAGCGGACAAGGGACAGCGATTGTCAACGGCTTTGCTCCCTCCACACCGAACACCACGATCGATGCAGGCAACAGTGGCAACTCCTGTGCAGGCACCAACCTCGTCATCGCCGCAGGAATCCACGTCGGGTCGGGTGGTGGCATTAACGACACCTTCTCCTTCCAGGACCTGACGACGGGCACACTGTTCCGCAGCGCGGCAGGATTCCAGGTGCTGAGCGTAGTACGAACTGGTTCCGGGCGATTCAACGGTAGTGGGAATACCGCGGTGGTGTATGGCAGCCAGGGACAGGGAGCACAGACCGTGTATGTCCGGATGGACCTTGCCGACCTGGCGTTAGGGGGCTGCGGCGATACCTTCCGCTTGCGGACGAGTACCGGCTACGACAGCGGGACAAAGAACGTTGCGCAGGTGAGCATTACCACGCCCTAGCATCACAGACCCGATCGGTAGCATCGGTATACGGACGGACCAATCCATACAGGATAGCCGCCCAGCAGGAGCTTGAGAACTACAGTCCTAAGCCCGGCCCGCCGAACTGTGTCGTGTGCTCGGAGCAAGCAAACCTTTCCCCTCGAATCTGATCTTCGAGGAAGAAGTCAAACAGGCATTGAAGGTCGAACCGCCCCGCGAGGCCTGCCGAAGGATGTATTCGACCCGCTCCAACGCCCACGCGTCGACTCACAGTTGATAATCCTCCGCGGCCTACTCATCCCCGTTCATCTTGCTCAGAAGGTTGCGAATGCTGTGGCTTGCACCCTCGATAAGCGGACCTAGAATCCAGGCACAGATGCAGGTGTCGCCCACATTCGCTTCGGTCGGGTACGGCAAGCGCGTGTTGTCAGGGGACTGTTGATCCTCGGGGGGCCAAATGTCCGGATTGTCCCACAGGAGATCGTAGAAGCGCTCAATCTACTTTGCCCTATCACCTTTGATCTGGACGAGCGCCACCCCGACCTGCTGGTCCTGCTCAGCCCGCACGAGCCCAGAGGGGCCTCCTGTGCGGTTGCCAACGGTTCTGTCTCCTTTCGAGACTCACTATAGACCGCATGTCGCGATGCGTCGCCTGCACTAGCTCCGAGCAACTGAATCGTCACGGTGGACCGGCTGAGAGGGAAGTGCTCTGGCACAGGGAATGGCCACTTGCACAGCAAATACTTCACTAGCATTCCGGCGTATCTCACCAAGAGCCCCCTTCCCACGTCCCTCGATTCTCGTCCCGAAGCTGCGATTCCGTGGTGTGTGTGGCGAACGACATTTGAGAAGACGGTGAGAATGGCGCTGCGAATCTGGCCGATACCCCAGCGACGTTGCTCTTATCCAGGCTGCTATGGTAACAATACTCACGCGCCCAAGAGTTCATGTCCCGTGGGCGTTCTCTGGGTAAATCGCAAACCAACAAGGACGTGTAGGACGGTGGGAAAGCTGATTGTGAGGGTGCGATCCATTAGCATTTGCACGCTGTTAGCGGTATTTTCCAGCGGCGTGTTGTTTGGTCCGAGCGTTGTCGAGGGTGCTCACGCACAAAGCGCAAGCATTCATTCCTGTAGTTCGACCTGTCTCCTGAAGGCTTCCGGCGTCGGAAACGTGAACTCGCCCCATATCACGATGCGGACCCTAAACTTCCGGTCCGGTCCTGGCTACGTGCTGCACTGGTCCTACCGATGCCCACGTCCGGGCCAACTAACGGTGCTGATATATGCCTTCGACGACTACCAGTTTGGTCGCAACAGCCAGGGAGGGGACTGGCGAACGGTCGGAGAGGACATTATCGCGCAGACCGGCTTCATCGGCTCACACCTTACCGCCCACGGCGTGGCTCCTGATGCTCTGCGGATGGACGGAACGCACAGATATTTGATCGGCGTGACGACGACTTTCGGAACCTGCACGTGGCACATCCGGATAGTTCGGCCGTAGACGTTGAACGGGATCACCTGCGATGCCGGAGTCGATGAGCGTGGCGCATCGGCAGTCAACGCGGGAACACACGACATCTTGACGCCAGGTACCCATAGAGTCACAATTGCGGCCTTCCAAGGATTGAAGCGAACGGGCATGAGATTCTTCTTCGCGCTCTGCGCCCTCGTCGTCGCTTCCTCTGCCATCCCAATCCACGTCTCCTCTGCGCCCCTGCCATCCACGCGCCTCGTCACCTCGAGTTGCACTCGACTTGTCATCCTTCTTGCAGGCTACGACTCAAGCTCCGCCACTGCCCCTTCCGACTTTTCAGCCATCACTCGGAACGTCCTTCCTCACATTGGGTACAGCAAGCCTCCTATTTTCTTCAGCTACACCTATCCGTTGCCCTATAAACCGGATGCCACATACAACGCGCTGCCAGATACCGCGGTCGCTGCGCTGCACAAGACGATACTCAACGCTCTGTCTACCTGTCCGAATGCCGGTATCGATCTGATCGGTCACAGTCTGGGTGGTGCAGTCGCGCTCCAGTACGTGAGCCTCTACGGACTCAATACCCCGGAGGGGCAGCACCTCCGACATGTCATTACCCTCGATAGTCCTGTCAACGGCTCTTCGCGGCGAACTCTGATCCTTGCAGTGAATCTCTTCCATTTCCCCGGCAAAGTACTTCGACGGTCCAACCGGGCTCTATCTCCGAGCCGAGGCGCAGAGCGCGAACACCGCCTACTTGAATGCGGCGCTAGCGAAGCGCCTTGCATCTCGCACCATTATCCGCACCTTTGCGTCGCGCGATGACCGCATCGTACCGCCAGCGGATGCCGAGATCCCGGGTTATTCGCAGGAGTTTTCGCTTGGGATTGAGCTGACGCAGTGTCGCCCTGGGGGTGACCCAGCACTTTGCTTCGGGCACTCCGAAGTGCTCTCGTACGCCAAATCACTTGCAGCGCTCAAAAAGGTCCTCCAATTGCCCGCTGGAGAGGGAGGGTCAGGGAGCGAAACCGGCTGGCCGACCAGCGGCATCGTACCCGCATGGTTGAAGTGTGGCGAGCAGATCGTGAGGACGGGTATTCCCACGAATCTATTTCGGCCAGCGAACGCCTACTCTCCTGACACCAACAGCACATATCAGCATCGGACCCGGCCGGAGGCACTTCGATATCTTGCACATGCGAGCCTTCGCTCTCTACCGACGATGGGCTTCCCCACATTGGCTGGAGGTTACTGCGGTCGGCGCCGGATTGATATGCTTCCCCAGTCCCTGGCAGGTCCCCAACACGCCAGGCTATGGCGGGTTCTACTCGGCAAGTATTATCGGCCCTCCTCTCCCACATGGCCAGTATTACCTGGCATTGCTCTGGACCTCACAGAATTTTGGCACCGCAAGCCCAAGTGACCGACGCGAGCCGATTCCCTATGACTCGTTCGTGGCTCAGCTATCGCGGCGGCCGATCGCGCTAACCGACAGACCAGTGAGCGTGACACTTTGGGACTGCGCGGGGAGTCGGCTGAGCCAACACTGCACATCGAACATTTTCGACCTGTTCTGGCACTGACGAGTACGAACCAGACCGCGAGAGGTGCGAGAGAACTGGACGGTCTCCCGCAGAAAATCCTGGGTACTTAGCTCAACCGCTGGCGAGTTGAGCCATCATGCGTCTGCGACTCGGCGGGAACGAGCCGAAGACGACCTCAAGATTCGACGGTCTTGCAGCGTCGTACCGACCTGAAAACTACCGTTTTGCGAGAACAAGGACGGCACGGATGTTCGAAAGTTAGTCTTCGGGGGTGTCTCTACCGCGCGGCACGTTGGATTTCTAGTGAACGTCTGGTCTGGGTGTTGCTCGAACTGGCCAAGGGTTTCCATGCATATCTCTGGCCCGCATGATTTCCTGGATGTGGCTAGCGACGAGTGACTTGATCTCCCCAGCGTCCATGCCCTCCAAGTCCATGAGTCCGTAGAGTTGGCGCCCAAATAGCGTCAAGCGCATCCGCCCGGGAATTACGTCTTGGTGATCACTGACAAGCTCCGTATGCCGCCCATCCAGTGTGGCCTTCGACAGCAGTCCTCGTTGATATAAGTCGTAGATCTCGAGGAGGACTGTCCTCGTCCGGATGCTCCGTAGATTTACTCCTCCCAAGCCGCCAAGGTTGAACTCCTCTCGGTGCTCCACGCAAGCAAGACAGGCAAGCTGTCGGTATGTGAGCTCTCCCGAGATTCTGAGGATGAGATATCCCTCGGCATCGCTAAGTCCGGAGAACATCCAGTTCGCTGGAATTCTGCCGATATACGGCACTTTCTTCTCTTCGAATGCGTCACGCGCTTTAAGCAGAGCGCCTTCGATCATTCGCTGCGCCCTGCTCCGTCCACCGATCTCCGGCGCGAAGACATCAGGGTCTGTGACCTGGTCTCCGTTCTCGATTCGGCGCCAGAGGTGCGTCACGGCCACATAGAACGCGTCGGAACTGCGCTGCTGTTCCAGGGGAGCCAACTGCCTCTCAAAAAATCTGACCCTATTCGCGCTAGCACAATATCCGCCATCTTTCCGATGGCAGACCCTGCAGCAGCGCCGGGTATACCACCGATCAGTGCCCCAGCACTCGCTACTCCGACTTGGCCAATCGTCCCTGATTGCAAAAACGCCCGCGACTTTTGTCGGAATCCCCGCGGCGTCGCCCTCTTCTTCCTTCGCCCAATGTTCATTCCAGTGTCGCCCCACCACTTCCTCTCTGTGTACTGTACGCCAACATCGCGCCTATAGTTTCACGGATGTAACGAAGCACGGATCAGCGATGTATAAACGAAAACGAGCCGGTTCCGCGATGAGGCCGGGCTTCGGCCTTAGACTAATCGGCTGTCGTGGAGAATCCGCGAGTAGTCGACACCCGCCCATCGTGATGATACACTTGTCACTACGAGACACATTGCTAGCGGACGGAGTCAGGCAGCAATCATGCGTTGGACCCTTGTCGGCGTCCTCTCAGCCGTTGTCCTCCTGGTGACCGCATCGCTGCGAGCAACCGGTCCCAGCACCGCTCATGCGAGCCCTCCGCCGCTTACCCACGTGTGCGGCTCGATCTCGGCAGACGTCACGTGGACTCCCGCAGCGTCGCCCTATCAGCTCGACTGCAACGTTCTGATCCCCGCCGGTGTCACACTTGCAATTCAACCAGGGGTCGTCGTCTACGGCACCTCGGACGCTGCGCTCACGGTCGACGGGACGCTGATAGCCGTCGGCTCTCCCACTGCGCCCATCACCTTCACGTCGGCCCCAACGGTTGCCGCCTGGCCGGGTCTCGATCTTCATGGAGCCACCAATTCGACCGCTCTCGAGTACGCAGACGTTGCCAACGCGCAGACTGGGATACAGGGGGTGCCTTCGAACTCCAACAGCGGCTACTCAATTGCCCACGTCACGTTCCAGGGGAATGGGACCGGAGTTGAGCAGGATTGCCTCACGCAGGTGGGCTCCCTCATGCTGTCCAACGATACCTTTGACGGCAACAAGACGGGACTGGATTTAGGCACAACATGCTTTCCCGTAACGATTAGCGCTGGCTTCTTCGGCTCGAATACTGTGGGCGTGGCTGCTACCGTCGAGACAGCCGTCACCATCGACGACACGACCTTCTCGGGTAACACGATGGCGGCATCGTTCACCACCGACATCAACATCATCGACCTCAGTTCCGGGCCCCTCGTTATGCAGCACGACAACGTGGTGAACAATGCGGCAGGATTGGACCTCACGGTTCAAAGCTCCTCAGCCCCAGCGCCGAGTCTGGAGTATAGCAACGTGTACGGGAACCAGAGATTCGCTGTGCATACGACAGGCACCCTCGATGGATCGGCCGGGATTTACGCTGACGCCTCAAATAACTGGTGGGGCACGACCGATCGGAGCCTGATCGCTCAGGGCGTGAGTGACTGCTCCGATCCGAACAATACCGGCTCCCCGTCAGTGTGCGTCATAATCGACCCGTTCCTCAGTAATCCCGATCCTGAGGCAAGCGCGGCGCTCGCTGCAGTGTCCACACCCACTCCGACCCCTTTGCCGCCCACCATTCCTCCGCCAACCTCAACCGCTGTCCCAACACCCACCACAATCCCGGAAAGTTTTGCAATCGACGCGGTCAAGGTCGAGCGAGCCGGTGCCGCTCCGGACTACTCCCTCAAGGGGGCTTCCCTCACGAGCATCAGGGTTAGGCAGCTCGTGCGTTTGTCGATCTACTTCCGAGTGCAGGACATGTCTGGCACGCGCTTTGAGACCGCTTTTCGGATCACATCAGACGGCAAAACAGTCTTCTTCAAGCAGACACACCACACGTTGGCCGACACATTGGCCGGGGCGAACAGCGCTTCGCGGTGTCCTATGCACCGAATCGTCCCGGTCAGTACGCGTTCACGGGCACGCTTTTCGTTAACGGCAGACACAAGCATAGGGCCGTTACATTCGCAGCGCGCCCATAACTGAAGCACTGCGGCACCTCCGCCGTGCGCGCGGACTACGAGTCACGAACACAACCGGAAACTCGCACTTCACCACCCCCGATGCTTCTTGGCGATCAGCAGTCGAACCTGTTCCCCAGGCTCGTCGATCTTGTGTTGCTCAGTGATCGGTGCGGCGGTTAGATTCTGCTCCTCAGACAAGTATCTTTACGGCAGGGATGGGTGCCAACAAGCAATTCGGCAGGACTGAGGGGAAACGAGATCGAACGGCCCTGCCATGGCATCAAATACGCTAAGCGCTACGGACAAGCTCAGGACAAAATGACCCGCGAGCCTGCGGCGCCAGCTAGGGGTCTGGGACAGGACCGAGGCCTTCTGAGTTCGGCGTGAACGGAGACCTGTGGAATATTCTGAGTGAGGGTCGGGGCCGAGCCCGCGTCTGTAGCCCACTTAGTCGTGCGCTACCTTACGCCGAACGCAGGACTCGATGTAGGTGTTGTCTATCTCGACGAGGACTTTGGACTGCTTGTACGTGCTAAATAGGCTTCTTGATCGGTTCTAGTCAGTGATGAGGCTTATGCTGAAGCGTTTACCTACCGTCGATGTTCCTCTGTGCGGAGCTGCATACGTTATTCAGGTTTGGAATCGTTCCGTCGCGACACAGCCAACGCGCCAGTACCGAGAGTTGTACCTGACGAGTACGTTCATCCACCACTAAATCCGGGTGCCTGCCTCGGCTTCATATCTACAGTAGTTTCGAACACGCTCACTCTTCTCAAGGTGAGCGATGCGGATCCCCCGGACTGCTGGACCAAGGCGCCGAGCAAATGCGTACATCGTGTCTCGGACGTCTGATGGACCGCGGCATGGACGGTCATCCCGATCGGAGTTCACTCCATCACGGCATGAGCAACTCGCTCCATACGTCGGTTGGGCCTCATCCAAGCATCCGTTCGGCGCGTGCAGGCAAACTGGGTTTTATTCCCCGGTCATCACCTTTAGCCTCGCCGTCAGCGCTCGTAGGCCCTGAATGACATCCGAATCGGCTGGGTCGTTCCGTTCCGCATTCGATAGGGATTCCGACTCTCCTATGAAGTCAGCGCTATGGTCATACCCGGAGTAGAGCATCGCGGCTCCGTGTCGGGAACCGTTCAGCTTCCCGTCCTCCTTCGCGCGCTCACAGCGCTCCATTAATACTCAAGAGGGCAGCGAGCTGCCGCCCCTCGATGACAGCGATAGGCAGCCTCTTCTCTTCGCGAGCCACTTTTATGCGGTTCATCAACGGCTCGGAACACTTCTTAGCAAAAACGAGAACAACAAGCGGCTTTGCAAAGTAGTCAAACGGCTTAGTTACCTGTGCGAACACGTCGTGCGGAACGGCCATCGCTTTAATCTCGCGCCCTGACTTCACAACGACGCAGAGAAAATACGTCTTACCATTGAGCCGGACAGGAACCTCCATGTTCGAGATCTCGGCACCGGTGTGGGGTTTGCTGGCCTCACGTTGCAACACAGCAACGTCCGCTCCCTGGATAATAGTCACCAATGCAGCGCGCAACGCAGCGTCATTCAGCCTCTCGCACTTCGCTTGTTCAGATTTAGATACTATGGTCGATGCAATCTGAGAGTACCCTCTAAAGATATTGCCGAGGTCGGTCTCTATCTTTCCGCGGTAAGGATAAGTCAGCCCGATAGGAATCTGGGTTTCATACTTACTCCTGATGCACCACCACGACAGTAACCTCAGCATTAGTGCCTTCTCCTTGACACTCATGGGGGCCGCATCTCTCGATAGCACTTCATAGTGATCTTCGATCAATCTGCGACCATCGTCGGGGTTGATTATCCATATGCTGGTGAGAATCCGCAGAAGGCTTTCGCGTGTCATGCCGCCAACATTGAAGCTGCTGCCGCGGCGCGCTTAGCGTCTCGCGTTTGATATACCGGGCGAAAAGAAAGTGTTGGGACTGGAGAAAGTATTGCAACGCGAGATTGCGCTTGAGCTTGGGTTCATGGCTCGGTGAAAGGGAGTTCAGCATCACGTGTAGCCTCTGAGCTGATGCTAGGGCTTCCTCACCGTATTTTCCATACGAGGACCGGAAGTAAAGAATGATCGTTTGATGGAGATTGCAGGCTGCGTACGCGACCGGCACGATTTGGTCTAAATGATCCCTACGCAGTAATGTCGTGAGAACGCCAATGTACTTATCTGCATGACGAATGAATTCCGATTCTGCTGAATCTTCGATCTGAAGCTGCGCGGCCGAATAGGTTCGCACCTTGAGGCCCATATATAACGTCGCGACGTTCGGCCAATTGAAGAGTGCGTCTGCGGCCCCGAAGAACTCCTTCCTGACCGCCTCCTCGGCAATGCGATATGAGTGAAAGAACCCAATCTTGTCTGAAAGACGGGAGAGGGCAACCTCTACAGCGACTCCGATGGCGGCACGATCTTCACCTTGGACGACTCCGGTACCCTGAAGTTGCATATAAGTAAGTGCAACTTCAGCGAGGAGGGCCGCCTCCTGTACACGAACGGGCTCGCGAGGGTCGCCTTCCTCGTCATACACGGCGTCCTGAAGCCAATCATGGAGGTCTCGGGTAAGCACCCCGACGACCTCATCGAAGTGGCTTAGCATGGACGATCCTTCCTGTCGCCAAGATACGTTGCAAGAGCGGGTCCTTTCGGTCGAGGCACGCTTTGAAAGCCGCAGGCGTGAGACACACCGGATCTACTTCGGCGGAACCCAGGCAGCCCCGAACGATGTCCTTTTGCTTCAGATAGAAGATATGGGAAAAGTCCGGTGAGACCACCAGGAGGTCGATATCCCGATATGACTCGGCGTCAGACAGAGCCGAGCCGAACAGAACCACGAAGTGGACATCTAGATAGCGCGTGAGGTATTGCCAGTCGAGCCTCTCCAAGATCGAGATCTCACGGCAAGATCCGGAGACAACGATGTCTTCCATGGCCTAGAGTAGACGATCCAAAGCCGAGCCAGGAGATGTCGCCAAGAGCCGCTGATACATGGTGAGCGCTTGACGTTCTGTCATGGAGGCAACTAAGTCGGCAACAATCCGGCGACGCGCTCGTGTGTCAGCTGAGTCCCCCTCTCGGATTGCCTCCAGTTGTTCCCGGAACCGCTCGGGGAACTTAGTCCAGTCTGAGCGCTTTCTGGAGAAGCGCTCGAAGCTGAGAAAAAGAGTGCGGATTGCTCGAACCTGACCCGTTTGTTGAGTTGCCAAAGCCGGGTTATTGATGACATACACCCAAACCAGCTGCTTCAACATGTGCACCTCTCTCTCTAAAGGGGCAGGGATCCGCAGGTTGCCCCGAGGCCCGGCCCGAAAGCGCGCGAGGCTAACTCCATCGATGTAACGGCCGATTAAGAATGACTTGAGCTCATTGAGTAGGACTCGCTGGTCTCGGTGGTCACGATAGGGACGGGGAGGTTGCACGCCTATCCGCTCGAGCCCATAGATCAATTTGAGGAAAGCGCGTTTCAAGCCCCTAGCTCTCTTGCGATCCTCCTTGTCCTCCGGTTCAGTAGGGAAGACTCGCGAGAAGAACCAATCGCGCTCGCCACTGTAATTCGTAATAATTCGATCCAACGGCACGAGGCCAGCACGAAAGAAGTCTTCGACATCATGCACCGAGTAAGCGACATCATCCGCCCAGTCCATGATTTCCGCTTCAGGACTCCTCGAATAGTCGTTTTTGCGACGTCCTAGCCGGACCCAGTCAAAGATTTCCGTCTCGGTTCGATAGGCCCCCCACTTGGTTTGGTGGCCCCTCTGTATGGAGCTGAGCTGGGCCTCGGGTTTGTCGGGGCGCATCCAAGGGTATTTCAAACTTGCCGCAAGACTTGCACGGGTCAAGTCCAGCCCTTGTTGCACACTCTCCTTTTGGACTTCGAGGTGAGTGGCTATACGAAACGACTGTGCGTTGCCTTCGTATCCGTCAGCATCACTTCCCGCGCGCATTAGGCGGTCGAGTTCTTTCTCAGCAACGTGTCCGAAGGGGGGGTGCCCAAGATCATGGACTAGAGCTGCCGTCTCGACTACATCCGGATCTACGCCGCCAAGCTCCTGGGCAATGGCGACGCAGCACGGGCTAGCATCCGGATCTATCAGCTTCTCAGCGAGCCGTCGCCCGATCTGAGCAACTTCGAGCGTATGAGTCAACCGGTTGTGGAATACATGACCCTCAGTTGGAGCAACAACTTGGGTGACTTCTGCAAGTCGCCGAAATGCAGAACTGTATAGGACTCGGTCGCGGTCTCTCTGCCCTTCGCTCCGATAGCGGGCCGGTCGCTGGTCGTAGAAATGCCTGTAACGTTCCGCTGGTTCGTCCCGCTGTGCAGTATCCGGCATGGCGTACTGTAGCTTGACTTAGGGCTGTGTCGCGTCAGGGCGATTGCCAGAAAAGGCGCCAATCGGGCGTTACCCTGATTTCATCGCGTGCGACGAGGTGCCAGATCGCACGACGCACGTCCTCATCTGAGCCGTCCGTCTTGTGTCTCACCGCGGACACGATGCGATCTGGATTCGTGGGCCTGCGATGCTTTTGCACAAGTCGCAGCACCTCGTCTTTGATCATCTCAAAGTCTGCAGCGCTCACGTCATCGCCTCCTGCTGGAGGATGTCCCTCCCTCAGCTTTAGCGTACCATCTTAGACGCCCGCCCCGCTGCCGTAGCGGGAGCAGCCAACCCGGCGTGTCCGTTCGCCGACCGCTCCGCCACCATCGACTGGGGAGATGGGACCAACTGGGCCGGAACCATCACATCGGTGAGAGGCGAACAAGTAGTGTTGAGCCAAAGGGCATCGGACACCGATGCGTGCGCCACCTGCCTAGTTCGACTCGCCGGTCATTTCCCTTAACCTCGCCGTCAGCTCTCGTAGGTCCTGAATGAAATCCGAATCGGCTGGAAAGTTCCGTTCTGCATTCCATGGGGACTCCGACTCTCCTGTGAAAACGGCGACTTTGTCAATCGCGGAGTTGAGCAGTGTGGCATCAAGGCGATCGCTCTCCGCTATGCGCTCAAATAGACGAAGGAACAATCTCCCTGTCCCATCCGACGCCATCCTCCTCAGTACATCTCGTGCTCCGTCGGGTGTCGATAGCGCCTCGCTATATGCCTGGACGACGAACGAAGCGACGATGTCCATGACATATCCCGTAATCTCGAAGCGTTGCTCCAGACGCCTGACCGCCTCACAAGACACTGCGGTGGTCAGTACCTCCGCCGACTTTTGACCAAGTTGTTGGTCATACTCTTTCGCACGTACTTGCCAATCGAACCAAATGCTCCAATTACAAATCGTGCTTAGACACGGGGCATGAGCGCCCCAAGCTTGCTGCAATGTGGCTGCAAGGTTTCGGAGGAAACGATGGTGCCCCAGCTCCAAATATCTGATGAAAGCGGCGACTGCAGCCGCACTCTCTCGGTGCCTACAGATAGACGCCTGACTTCGCATTGGCGTGCCCATGCCATACCCTACACCGTGTTATCGCCGTCGGCCACGGTCGGTAACAGGAGTCGCAATTCCGCGAGGTTCTAACTGCGCTCGCATCGAGTGCAAGATGAACAGAAGTCTGTGTATATCGGGTACGGCACTGAGAGTGCAAACCTGCACGAGAGTGGCGCTCTATCGACCTCTCGCACCCCGGCAGCGCAGATACTTGGCTATGTACGTCCGCATCCCGCGGCGACCTTGATTCGAATCTCACGTACGATTTCTTCATTCGTCGCTGGTTGATTTCCGGCGAGAGCGCATTCCCCCTTGCGCTGGGTCGAGTCCGGCGGGATACCCATTCTATTCGCAACCCCGAGCGTATCAATGTCTCCAGCCGGTGCGTAACAGACACACACGTCCCGTCCTGGCCTGGGGCGCTGAGTCTGCTCATCGTGGCATACCAATTGCACCTCTAGTCATGTTTGGAAAGACGTTGGACGGTAATTAAGCAGATCCTATGTCAGACGAGTGGTTCGTGGCCGCAGCCGGTCTCCTGACGATGAGTAATGCGATGCTCTCGTGTCTGATGGCCGTAAAGGCAGTCGCACCGCTCGAAATTATCCGATCGTCGTGGCGTGTTACAACCTTTGAGACATTATTTATTGCTCTGGGCGGCGTGTCTCTCTGGACGTGCTACGAAAATTACTTGAATGGTAGTGCGGATCCCTGGCGGAGCCATGCCCTCATCCTTGCCGCTGCCTGGATGCTGGCTACGGTGGTTCGCCTCGGCGCGGGTCACCCATCTCACTTGGAGGACAGATCTGGCGCGCGTCTCCGGACATAGCTCCTGGGTGACCACTTACCCTCTGAGAGGGACGCGACGTTGCTGCTGCCATTTTCTGTCTACTTATCACCAGCGACCGCTGCGATGTCTGGTTGGTGCCCGACCTGTTGCTACATTTGCTTCACATGCTTGCCCGTTCTTTGGACTGGTCCCCAGTCACTCACTCTGGAATAGTGGTCGGGACTATTCTAAACGCGGGCACGTGTATGCTGTAACCACCCAGCCGGATTGAAAGTTCGGTAACAGAGCGACCGTGTGGAGCGCTCCAATCCTGCATGAGTTTGTTCCATTCATCAGCCACTACATCGAGACCGGGCATATCGGAGAGTCCGTGCAGATAGTCCGAGACTCGATGGTAATCAAGGACCGGAACTCGAGGGTGCGGCTCAATGAACGAACCAAGATGGCCGCGGGCGATCACCGCCAAGCGCACTTGCGTATCAACGGATATTTGTACGTGCATCGGGTTGAACAACTGCTCGGCGGCCGCCTCAGAATTATCCTGTACATACTGAGCAGCCTTCAGGACTTGCCGGATACCCTTTTTGAGTTCCGCATCGCCCATGCGCGCTTCATGCGATCCGGCTGCCGGAATCAGCCACTTCATTTCCCCGAGGAAAAGCACGTTGCACCTAGGGTCAAAGCACGCAAGGTCGACATCTCCGAGCGCTCGAGTTCGGTTGGTGCCATAGCGCCGATTAGCCGTTGCGATATAGCCGTGGGTGGACAGGTGCTTCGCAATATCTGCGGCTCCCTTTCGCTTGATCGTCTGCACTCGGGCTGAATATTCGGCGCTATATCTTCGCGCCCACATCTGAGTTAGATTGGTTTCCCACATGCCCGTGGTGACAAGCGTCGGAGCGACGAGGAAGCGACTTGCATCCAGTACAAACAGCGGCTGACTGAAAATACTGGTCCACGCGTTCCCCACTCCGTATCTGAGATCGGACAGGATACGGTCGAGAGCCGAAGCACGTATCGGGCCATTCGTGACCAGGGCCTGAACCAGGCTCTCCCTTTCCAGTGGCAGCAGAAGGCTGCTCACGGACTGCATCGCGCGGTCGGAGGCCGCGCGGCAGCAAAATGCCTGGTGAGTAATCGAGCGTAGTACTACAGTGACACATACCCGGTAAGGTATGGTACCGTGCAGGCCTGGAGACAGGAGGCACGGGATGACCGGAGACACCCAGGTTGAGCGGGATGCGCTGGCCGCAGTGGGGCGGCGCATTGCCAACCGCGTTCGGCGCCGAGAAGTGCGCGAGCGAATCATGGCCTACCTGGCTGGGCTGCTGGCGACGGTTGAGCGGAAGAACGGCTGGCAGCTGGCCGAGCAGTTGGGAGAGCGCGGACCGCGCAGCGTCCAGCGGGTGCTGAGCGGAAGCCACTGGGATGCCGACGCGGTGCGAGATGACCTGCGCGCGTATGTCGTCGAGCACCTTGGCGCACCGGACGGCGTGCTCATTGTCGATGAGACCGGGTTCCTCAAGAAAGGCACCAAGTCGGCGGGGGTGCAACGGCAGTACAGCGGAACGGCCGGACGCATTGAGAACTGCCAGATTGGTGTCTTTCTCGCCTACGGGAGCAGGAAGGGGCGGGCCTTTCTGGACCGAGAGTTGTACCTGCCCAAGGAGTGGCTCACCGACCCGGCACGGTGCCGGGAGGCAGGGATCCCAGGAGAAACGGTGTTTGCCTCCAAGCCCCAGCTCGCGAGCCGGCTGCTCGACCGGGCGCGAGCGGCCGGTGTCCCGACCGCCTGGGTGGTCGCCGACGAAGTCTATGGCAACGACGAGCCGTTCCGTCGGCATCTGGAAGCAGCGGAGCAGGCATATGTCCTGGCCGTCTCCTCCAGCCATCTCATCTGGCAGAACATGGCGCAGCAATCAGTCAAGGCAATCGCCGCGGCCCGCTCGCCTGCCGCCTGGGCCACGTGCTCGGCGGGAGCAGGGAGCAAGGGTGAGCGACTCTATGATTGGGCCTGCCTGCGGCTCCCGTATCAGGCACCCGAGGGACTGGAGCACCGGCTCCTCGTGCGCCGGAGCCGAACGGACGATGCCGAGTTGGCCTACTTCCGGGTCGTCTGCCCGACACCGACTGCCCTGGAAGAGCTCGTGCGAGTCGCCGGGATGCGCTGGATGATCGAAGAGTGTTTCGAGGACGGGAAGGGCGCGGTCGGACTGGACCAATACGAGGTGCGGCGCTACGACGCCTGGTACCGCTTCATCACGCTCGCGCTCCTGGCACACGCCGTGCTCGAGGTGATCCGGCACAAGCTCACCGAGCAGGAGCGTGCCCTGGGGGAAGGACCGGGGACGGTGCCGGGATGAGCCCGCTCACCGTCCCCGAAGTGCGGCGGCTCTTGCTGGCGGCGCAGCGGCCGCCGGGTGAACGGCGGTTCCACCAGTGGTGGTCAACCTTTCGGCGACAGCACCAGGCCCGGGCGCGACGCTGCCATGCCACCACACGGGAGCAGGCCCAGGGAGCGATGCTGGCCGGAACCGGAGTCGACACGCTGCCATCGATGGCCCGGCAGCTGGACGATGTGCTCTGGGAGCGCATCGCCGCGATCCTACCCCAGCCCCGACGCCGTGGCCAGGAGCCGCCACTCCCGTATCGGACCATCTTGGATGCTATTCTCTGGGCCGCCCGGACCGGTACCCCCTGGCGCGACCTTCCCGCGCGATTCGGCCCCTGGAAGACTATCCACGCCACGTACTACCGCTGGCAGCAGCTCGGCTACTGGCCAGCCGTCCTCGCCATCCTCCAGGTAACCGACTGCCTGGCACCTGATGTGTCACTGTAGTAGTAGGTACAAATATCGGTAAAACGTGCGGAATTCATCGAGCGTGTAGCCCCCCACCTCAATGTCTCCGGGGAGTTCGGTCCTCGATGTAGCCCGCACGGCGCAATCCGTGAATATTTCCCCGACTGACTCGTTCACCCGGTAATGAATCGCATCGTCACCGACGAAGAGAATGGTAGCTGGCATAGTGTTCCACGCTTGCACCCCTTGCCGTGACTGCAAGATCTCGATGACCGCGAAGTCGGACGGGCGATCGGGCTCCGTTGGCCCGGAGTGTGCAGCCTTCCAAGCTTCTCGTTCAATCGTTCCTGGTATCGCGAAGGGCAATCGGATATCAGTCCCGTTTCGCTCAAGTCTTCGACTTCCCGCTTTAACGTCGTGTAGCGCTTCGAAAACTCGGGCAACGCCAGCCGCATACCGAAGTGCGGTTCGAGCAGTTTCCACAGCCTGTCGATCATGGCGTTCATGAGGTCGGGGTTGAAGAGCATTGCCGTGTCGCCTGAAGACTTCATGCACCGCGGCGTTCAACCCTACGCCTAGAGCAGTATTCATAGGAGTTGGGCCGGAGAGTGGTAGCCGCAGTGGCGGAAGTAGCCGACGGCGTCATGCGGGCTAACCGTGTCGATTGCTTGGGCGATGGCCTCATGCACAGCATCTCGGGTTCTGGCTCCGTGGCGGCGCAGAAACGTCTTGAGCTTGCTGAACGCCAGCTCGATTGGCGTCAGATCCGGCGAGTAACTGGGCAGGAAGAGGAGCCGACAGCCGCGTGCCTCGATCCCCTCGCGGATGGCTGCCTTGTGGTGGACAGCGAGGTTGTCCAGGATGACCAGCATGCCCGGCGAGAGTGCGGGCGCGAGTATCTGGTCGACGTAGGCCTCGAACGCCGGAGTGTCCATGGCACCGTCGAGCGTCATGGGAGCAACCAGACCAGCGAGAGACAGTCCGGCAACGAGCGTGATGTTCTTGCCGTGGTTGCGAGGCGCCCGACCAAGGGCGCGGGTGCCTCTGGGGGAGCGAGCGTAGCGCTGCGTCATGCTGGTGTTCGCCCCGGTCTCATCGACGAAGAGAAGCCACCGGGCATCGAGCTTGCGGACGATCTGGTGCCAGATACATCGCCGCGCGTCGTCCCGCTCGGTGGCTCCCAGCGTCTTTTTTTTCGCGTCCAGTGCAGGCGACGGATGGCACGGCTCATGGTGGCGGTGCTCACGCGCATGCCCTGCTGCTGCTCCCACAACGCACAGTGGTCGGCAAGCACGACATCAGGATGCTGCTCAAGCTGCACCCAGAGGGCGGGGTCGTAGTCACGGCTCAGCGTTGGCCGCTTTCCGGGTCGCGGACGAGGGTTAATGCTGCCGGTGTTCCGGCGCAAGGCGGCATAGCGCTTGATGGTCGAGCGGCCGACACCAAACACGCGGGCCGCCTCACTCTTGCTCATGCCAGCATCAACCGCCGCCAGAATCTTGCTGCGGAGGTCGGAGGAATATGCTTTCATGAGCTATTGTCAACTGTGGCCCAACTCTTCCGCAAGTTGCTCTAGTCCGGCCACGAGACTGCCGAGAGCCGTCAACGCGGTCTGGTCCCTGTTACGCCAAGCTTCCAAGAGTCGAATTTGGGTTTCAAGCTCAAATGCAGTGAGGAGGTCGTGAAGCGTCGTAGCTCCAGGCCGATCCCAGATTTGACGGCGAGAGGATTCGGCCTTGACCGCGGAAAGGATGAGTTCAACGTCACCGCCTGAACTACTCTCTGTTGACATTGGCGTCATTGTCAGATATCATTGTCACTCAGCGGCTACCCAAAAAGAGGGTGTCACGAGGACGGTCCACGTTTGTTCGATCCTTTGCATTTGGCGCACTCTGTTCAATGGATTCCAACTTACGCTTCGGACACTCTTCCAAAGTGAAGCAGAGAATCGCAAGTTAGTATCTCAACGACCTTGATTATGATGGGGCATAGCTGCCCAGCCGTTTGGATGTCATTGCGCCGGAACGGCACGTGTTACGGCCTTATTGAGTCCGAGGGCGCTTAGAAGGTCTTCGACGACCCTCGAGATCGAAGTCGCCCGTAACAAGCATCCTACTTCGCGCCAGTGCACCAACCAATTGGAGAAGTGCACCACCGTCAAACAAACCTCCGACGATTCGACCCCTGTTTAGAGCTTGCATCTGCGGTCGAGCAGCCCGGATCGCGCGCTCTTGATAAGCAGCCTCCATCAACCAACGACGCAATTCGTAGGCGAGTAGGTCGGCGGCCTGGAGGCCAGGGTGTAAACGGGAGTCTTCGAACGCGATGGGGCCCATACGGGCACAGTAGGACCGTTCCGAAACCCTCATCGAGTTGTAAATCGCTAGTGCGTTGGACTGATGTTGCAACTGGCGATCGAAGACAAACGACACCCGTTCATATGAAGGCAGGCGTTGCATGAGCAGGATCGTCGCCTCTACTTGATGCTGAAACAGCAGCGTGTACGCCTTCGATGCCTGTCGAGAGACCAACGGGCGAAGCTGGGGAGCGAGCGTTTCGTAGGCAGCGAGATCAAGCCCGGATACAACGCCCGTTAGACCGGATGAAACAATAATGTCGATCAGGCGGTGTTGTAGCAAGCGCCTTTGTTCTCTGTCCCGGCCTTTGAATTCACGCGAACCCTGTTGGCAATTGTTCATTTTGAATTCGACGATCTGCTCACTTTGCAAAACTTCGGCCCAACGGAGACCGAAGCGAGTCCACACTTCTAACGGGGCCACATACCCAGCAATGACGAACGCTCCATCGACGGTCCAGCTCTCGTCGCAGTAGGTTGTAAATTGTTCGATCAACGCGACCAAGACGCGTGCCCTTTGCGGCCCGAGCAAACTCTCGAGCGTCTGTGATTTATATCCATTTTCGACTGCCGCAGGAGCTCCGCGTTGCAGCATCGATCAAGAGGACGCACTCGCGTCGGTACGGAAAACGTAGATACCAGGGTCTGTGGCTGACTCTCGACATTCCCTGAGGAAACCTTCACGCTGCGGTTTTTTGGGCTCGAACTCGGGCTCTGCCCGTGTTAGCGAACGTTATAACTGCCCGACGACCGAGCGTATATAGGCTAAGTATGACACGATCACCCCCACATGTTGTGTAGGATGGATGGAGAAGCGGGAGCCGTTCGCGCGCATGCGCTTGAAAGGTTGAGACACGACATATGCAATTGTGGGAGCATGCTGAGTTATACATCGTTTTCAACGGCGAACCTGAAGACCTATGCGTAGTCCGGACGATATACTCCCAAAAATTAGGCGGCGTCAATGTTGTGCGCATGAATCTACTCGAGGTCGGCGCTGGGCGCAATATGGAGGCGCAATATGGAGGCGCGGTGCGAGAGGCAGGGTAAGCGCGGACAGCCCCTTGGCGAGAAGTAGTTCTCGGGTATTCTGGGTTTCCTATTCCCCAAAATGGGTATAGTCCAGCTAGACCGGTGTCGCCCTCGTTGACTCTCGGTTCGGTACCTCCGGAACCTCAGAGCTTTCTCGGTAAGAGAACACACTAGAACGGGTGTTCCTTCCGCTGACGGGCCTGTTTTGGCTCGTTCTGCGTGTCCTGGCATGGGGTTCGGGTTCTTCGCCATGGCCATATATCCCGTGTCGGTGAACGGGTCGAGGTGGTCACGAGAATCGGGTGATACAATGCGCGCGGCGGGGTCGGTCATCGTCCACGTTGGACGGTCGTGGACATTGGCCCTATGCCCGGCTCGTGGAGAACGGCGAAGTTCCCGGTCGCGAGGCGGTCGCATTATTCCGGGATGCGGACCTGTTCGGAGCCGTCGGCCGGGGCCGAGGTTTCTCCTACACGACCTCTGTACTTCAACAACTCGATGCGTCCGGGGATACGGAAGTTCCCCCGCGCCGATAAACTCGGTATCGCGGGTAATGCGACCGATCTGCGTGGGGTCGCTCAGAACGCGGAACCGTCCACTTTCAAGGAGATACCGTATGCCTTCATAGCCAAGGCGCTGTACCAGCAGTGGTATCTCTCTGAGTTGCGTGCTATGCAAGACTTACTGGCCGTGGATGATGAATGCAAGGAGGAACTGACCGAACTCGATTTCGGGGTCGTGCTGAAGGTGCCACGATAGCTACGGAGCTAGGAGGCGGTTCGAGACATCCATGGGGGCGGCGAGTAGGTGGTAGGCAGTACTACGAAGGTCGAGGGAAGGCCCGCACTATCTGAACCGCTAATGATCGTAGACGGAGCTGGGCGTCAGGCCGAGGCGCTTTGCATATTACTGCTTCATAGGACTGAGGACCACCACTTAAACTGTTTACCGTCGAGCAGGGAGTCCCAACTTGCACTAGGGTTGAATGGACCCACTTCCCCGACAAGCACGTTCGGCCAGACGTCGCCATGCGGATCCAACTCCAGGCCCTTGGCGAGATCCTCAAGATTGAATCCCAATTCATGGACGTACTCTTCGTACGTGCCGGAGAGATGCGCGATATCCTCCTCGTCCCAAGGCTCATCGTCAGACATGCGCGCAATGGTTTCGAGCTCAAACTCCTCAGCGATGGGGTCGTCCCCGTATGGCATATCGAGCGCATCGAGCAGACCTTCCGTTTCCTGCGCCACGTCGTTGCTAACCCTCGCCCGCACCACGTCTCGCAGGAACTCATCCCCCAGGTGCGAACCCTCATGGAATCGCGTCAGTACGCGGACAATGTGACCGAACTGGTTGAGCAAAACCACTGGCTCCGTTGGAGGTGGTTCGCTTTCTGTTCCGCTCTCAGCCGCCAGAACAGTTGCAAAGAGATAGTCACAACTAGTCCCCGCCACCTCGGAATCCAGCAACGGCGAATCCACCACGGCAAAGCCAGGAGGCAGCATCTGGTCTAAGATGCCTCTTACCCTCCGATACCCGTACATCTCTGCCTGACTC
This sequence comes from uncultured Chloroflexia bacterium, assembly GCA_963731225.1. Classification (GTDB taxonomy): domain Bacteria; phylum Chloroflexota; class UBA5177; order UBA5177; family UBA5177; genus CAVSUG01. The sequence goes on along the minus strand of CAVSUG010000001.1, from coordinate 674,495 downwards.
CATCCGCTAAGGAAGATAACTTCTACATCGGCGCGTGACCTGCTCACAAACGTACGGATTAATCCGTACTCGCGCGGGTCATCGATCACAGCAATTCGAGTTCCGAGCGCAGCCAACTCAGGGGGAACAGCTTCCACGCGGAATAGATAATACATCGGATCAGCAAACGTCACGGCAATTCGACGGACTGACCGGTCCTCTAGGAGTGAGCACAGCGGCTGGAACCTCGCATCAGCGCCGTGCTTCCAAGCAGTCAGGTAGCATTCTCCATACACACGAATCGCACATTCCAGAACGTCGTGGTCGAACGAAAAAGGGACGTCAACGTTTCTTCGTCCGGCTTGCAACGCTGTCTCTCCACCCAGGTGTGCGAACATTAACCCGAACATATAGGTACGGCGCTGAACTACCGGGCCCCTGTCCGTAGACAGCTCCCTACTAACACCATCAATAACACTAATAAGTTGACGACGAATCTCAGCGGTGATCTCATCACGGCACCCGTGACCAGCGAATGCAGATCTGTCAAGACTTATGTCGGGGCGGTGGCGACTCAAATCGACATTGCCGAGTACATTCAACCCGAAAACTTGCGAGGACCTGTGGTCAACGTCTTCCGTAAGGTAAATGCCCTGATTGGAGAAGACTAGCGAGTTCACGTCATTCAAGCTACCACCGACGAGACCGCTTGACCTCCTCGGCAACACAGCGACTAGTCGTGCCCGCCAGTCAGCCTTATCGATCCTAAGCTCTCTGGCCACATAACGACTATCATCTTTCTGCCCCAACTGTGAAAGGGGGCTTCCATCTGAGTGAGCATCCCTCCAACGCTCACGCCAGTCGAAGATCATTTCAGGGTTCGTAGGAATCTCAAAGGGACACCCGTGATCCACACCCCGCACTGCAATATCCAGGCATCGAACGTAGTGGCGCGCAGCCATCTCAAGTTGCACTCCGTGGTCAGCTTTCAAGCAGACGGTGACCTTAGTCCCTTCTTCGCTTCGGGTAACGGCCATGATCTTAAAGTAGCGATCCAGATCCCTTATGTCAATCAACAACGCCTCGCTATGCCGTCGCTTGGTTTCAATGCTTATTCGGGTTCCGACCATAAATGCTGATAGGAGCCCGATTCCATGGTGGCTGATCGGATGTAGTCCGGAATGCAATGCATCGAAGTCCGTTGACCGATAGAAGCTCTTGCCTGCCTTACTAAGGTAACTTTCCACTACGTGCTCATCCATGCCAAAGCCGTTGTCTTCGACGATGAGATAGTCGGTGCCATCTTGGCTGGCTACTTCGAGCCTGATGCTTGGCACATATTGTTCCGACGGAGGAGATAACCTTGCACGTAGTCGGCAGGCATCGACTGCATTCTGGATCAGCTCTCTTACCACCGCATTTGGTGATTTGTATAGCTCAAGGCTCGACAGAATACCTATGATCCGTTTGGGGTCGAGTTCGAATCGAATTTGGAGTGCCTTGTAACCTACGGCCTCGATATCGAAGCGTACGTTGGTGTACGGAATCGGCGAGGACAGTGGCTCACTTGTTGCCTCAGAGTAGATCGTCGGTAGGGAGTCTACAATCTCGTCTAGCGTGCCCTGAATCTTTCGCTCGAGTTCTAGCAGACGTAGATGGATGTCGTAGTCCTCGCACCGTGCGGTGACGGTTATCAGTTGATTGCTCGCTCCTATTCCAATCACGGACAAGTGATTGTTCCAGTGCTCTAAGGCTTGTGGGGTATCTGGCCCGACGGACTCCAGTGCGAGATGTGGAGTTCGCGCCGCGGTTATGTCTAGCTCATCAGCGAGTCTGAGGTAGGCAGCTAGGAGGTCCCGTCTGACTCTGTGATTGCCGTTGGCCGTATAATTGATCGCTCCGAATTGCCTGGTGTCCGACAGATCAGTCTCACGGTGCCCAGCCGCGATGCGGCCGATGATCGGCCACTCGGTCCTGAACGTACCAAGACCAAGTTCCACACCCTTTGAGCTAATGTATTGCTCCGACCTGTGGTGGTGGGTTCGCCTTACATACTCGGCGACTATACGACGTTCGCTCGCTCCTGGCTCAGCCGCATTAAAGTCCCTGCAAAACCGGTCGAAGTCCTCTCCCTTTGGCTTACCCGGGAATGCTTCGACCATACCGACGTCATGCAGATAAGCCGCAGCAAGTAGGAAGTAAATTTCATAGGCGTTCAAATCGTCGAGAAGGCGCTGCGGAATGAGTTCGCCAAGAGTACTGACCACTGAGTCAAAATGGTCAAGACTATGTGGGGTGAAGTCAGGAAACAAATTTGCCATACCCGACATGGCGTGCACCACATGGGGCCGAACGTCAACGCAAAGGCGGTGAGCCAAATTCGCGCCGTTCGGACCCTTACCTGCTAGCACGGAGAACAGCTTGGGCAGTTGATCGTATTGCAAAGATGTGGTCATATACTGTAATAGAGTACACACGACGTGTCGGGCCACGTGCTAGGAGGTGGTGGCTCACTTGGCTTGGTCGCAATTATTGGCTCACGCAATTGGCATCGAGACACCCGCTGCGCCATACGTAGGCACCTGAGGCCCCTACGGCTCGGCATTCAAATTCGGCCACACATGCGAGCACCATATCGAAGTGCCGCTGCCCGAGCCGGAGATCAAACATGCTCGTTTTGCTCTAGTGATGTTCACTGGATCATTAGCGGCGGGCGCGAAGCCGCGCCACCAGTCGGGCATACGCCCGTTCCCCGAAGTTTGTGAGCAGCAGGTGCTCCTCCCGGCTCGTCCTAGTGATCTGTGAAAGCCTCGTGGTCCCTGACCGCTTGGGTGCATTCTCTGCTCGCGCCGGGAGGTCAAGGTCTTCAATCGATTCGTCGCCGGTGGAGAGGGTGGCCGCCTCCGTATGGTCCTCCGGAACCCGTCCATCCTGCAGGACTGGCGCGCAACCATGCCGTCCTGCCGTGACTTGGAGCGTTTCAACGGCAAGGTACGAGGGCTCAGTCGAGCAAGGAAATAGTCGATATTGAGCGGATCAGCCAGCGGTGGCTGAGAGCAGCCCATGCCGAGCGCCCGGAAGCGATCCCGCGTCCCCACAGCCGAACAATCTGGTGGTCTGCCCTCGCTGTTCGTGCAACGTGCGGGAGGTTAAGTTGGCGGCACACATTCGGAAGGTACATCCAGCGAGACCCGCCTCCACCAGGATGTCTTTCGTAGCGGCAAGGGGTACGGCCCTCAAACAGGCAGGCCGACTCATTTCCTGCCCACATTGCCGAGTTGGCGTACTGGCGGAGGCGTTGGCGGAACACCGGCGAGAAGTACACCCAACCAAGCAACATGCCGTATCACTTGAGACGCGAGAGCGAACGAGTTCAAACTCAACGACCATCGCCAGACGCTTGGGAGAACGCCTCGGTAACGACGGTCCTCGTGATGCGACAAGAGGCACTGGGTTCGCGGTGCGCGAACGCGGGCGGTTCGGGTCGCATCCAGTTCACGACGACTACAGCGACGAGTCTGACTCAAGCTAACCCAATGACCTCTCAGGGTTTTGAACTACGAACAGAAGAGTTACCGTCAGCAGGCATTAGGCCGCCCCAGCCCGCAAGCGGTCGTACACCTTGCGAAGGTAAAACTCACCCAATGCATCGCGAAAATCGTCGTCATCAAGAATGCGCTTGTAGATATCGTCATTGGCGTCGACTCGGGTGATGATCGTTTGCAGGAACTTGCGGTCGAATACCAATCGGAAGTTCTCGATGCTGTTGTTCTGCGCTTGATCGGCGAGCTCCTGGTCCGCCGCCCAGCTTTCTTCAAATTGATTGAACAGCAACTTGTCGGCCTCGGTGAGGCTGGAGCCGAAGCGTTCGTTGAGGACTTCGATGATGCTGGATAGCCGCTCCAGGTCCAATTCCTGTTGTCCGCCTGCAGCATCGCCATAAAATGACTGAATCTCTCTCACCTCCGAGGTGAGCGACAGTGTGCCGCTAAATGTCATCTGATGCCTTAGATGGGTCAACTCGACATCAGTTCCCAGGTCGAGGCGCTCAACGGTACCAGCGTCACGAAGATACAGCGACAACGCTCGACAGTACACGTAATCGCGTTCAAGTTTGGGATCAGTGAAGGCGGCGATCTGGGAAATAAACGCGTAGATTCTGACGAACCGCTTGAGGGCGTCACGACATTCGAGTTGGTCGTCGTCGATGAGCTGATAGAAGCGATCCTTCCCCGGACTGAGTGCAGCGTATGTCTGGGCCGAACGTTTCTGGTCTGATGTCCCGAGTAACGCGGGCATCGCTGCTTCAACCTCGTCAGGACGTACGACATCAAAGTCATCGAGCCGTCGTCGGGCGTCCCAAAGCATATTGGGGTCGGTGGGCGGCGCCACCGTACATCCATGGAACTGCTCGAACGCTTCGACGATGTCTCCGGTGTCGTTACGAAAGTCGAGAACGAAGGTGCTCTCCTTTAATGCGTGGATACGATTGAGGCGTGACAAGCTCTGGACGGCGGCCAGCCCTACCAGCACTTTGTCGACGTACATGGTATGCAGCAACGGCTGATCGAATCCGGTCTGGAACTTTTCGGCGACGATCAGGACGCCGTACTCCGGCGTGGCAAATTCTTCTGCGGTTCGAGACTCGGGAAACCTGTTCATGTTCGACTCGGTCAGTGGGACTCCAGTGCCGTCATCGATCTTCCCCGAGAAGGCGACGAGCGTCGCGATGTCGGCATATCCATTGGCTGTAATGTACTTGTCGATATGCTGCTTGTAGCGCACGGCGTGAAGCCGAGATGATGTCACCACCATCGCCTTGGCGCAACCACCGATCTGTTTGGCGGTGTGTTGCCGAAAGTGCTCGACAATGATTTCGGCTTTTTGGGCAAGGTGAGTAGGATGCAAGCCCACAAAGCGGGCGATAGCTCGACGTGCTCTCCTGGCGTCGTATTCCGGGTCTTCCTCAGTGCGCTTCTCGATCTTCCAAAACGTCTGGTAGGTCGTATAGTTTTCAAGCACGTCCATGATGAAGCGCTCTTCGATCGCCTGCCTCATGGAGTAGAGGTGGAACGGCTCATACCGACCCGTTTCGGGATTCAGTCGACCGAAGAGCTCCAGTGTGCGTCCTTTGGGCGTCGCCGTGAAGGCGAAGTAAGAAAGATTCGCCTGGTGGGCGCCTCTGGCACCAGCAGACCTGACAAGTGCCTCCTCAACGGGGTCGATGGCTGCCGCGAGCAACTCGCTATCCTCGACCTCTGCGGCGGTGAGTTCTCCCTCATCACCTGTACCGAGCACGAGGTGAAGGTCCTTCGCCGTTTCGCCTCCTTGCGAGGAATGGGCTTCGTCAATGATGACTGCATAGCTTCTCGCCGGGAGTGCAGCGATCTTCTCGATCAAGTAGGGGAACTTCTGGAGGGTAGTGATGATGATCCGTGCCTGTTCGCCAGTCAGGGCATCGGCAAGCTGCTGTGAATCCTTGTCGATCTTTACGACGACACCGCGGGCGTGTTCGAACTGGTAAATCGTGTCCTGCAGTTGCCGGTCGAGAATCACGCGGTCGGTAATGACGACGACCTTGTCAAAGACCTTCCGGTCATCCGACATGTGTAACGTTGATAACCGGTGCGCGGTCCAGGCGATCGTATTGGATTTCCCCGATCCGGCTGAGTGCTGAATCAGATAGGAATGACCGGCACCCCGTGTGCACGCATCAGCTTCAATCTTCAGCACGGCGTCCCATTGATGGAACCGAGGGAAGATCACCTCCTCAGCAGCCCGACGAACAGAGATCGAGCCCTTCTCCGGTCTCGTCACGTGGATGAAGCGATGAAGAATGTCGAGCCAGGCATCCTTTGCCCAGACGCGTTCCCACAGATACGAGGTCTTGTGTCCATAGGGGTTCGGAGGATTGCCCTTGCCCAGATTGTGACCACGATTAAAGGGAAGGAATCGTGTCTCTTTGCCCGCCAACTTGGTGGTCATGGCCACGGCATCCGGATCGACGGCAAAGTGAACCAGCGCCCGGCGACCCAATGTGACGTTCCTGGGGTCTCGATCGCTGCGATACTGCGAGATGGCATGTTCGATGTTCTGACCGGTGAGATGATTCTTCAGTTCTGCCGTTGCCACCGGGATGCCGTTCAAGAACAGACATAGATCGACCGTCTTGTTGGACTCGGGGTCGTATGGTAGTTGTCGGGTCACGGTCAAGCGGTTGGCGTCGTAATGGGCAACGAGTTCAGGCGCCATCCCGAATGCTGGCTTTCGGTAGGACAGGCGAATTTCGATGTTTTGGTCGCGCACACCATGACGGAGAACATCGACGGTACCGCGCTCGTCAATTTGCTGCGCCAGCCGTCGTATAAACCGCTCGCGTGCACGATTGTCCTCGCCACCGTGGGCCTTGACCAGCTTGCTCCACTCCCCGCCCTGCGTCAGCTCGATGAACGAGAAGAGTTCAACGGTGTCCAGGCCGACCCTTGCGTCGAAATGTTGACGATATTCCGGCCCAACGCCGACTTTGCAGCCTAGATAACCGCCGCGTTCAACAAGGCACGCGGAGACCTCGTCTTCAAGAAGCCTTTCTGAGACTGAACTCACGCGGCCCCCGGGATGTCGAGTTGGCCGGTGACGGCGGCGGTGATAAGTGCCTGGCGGCGCTCTTGGATCAGCTCGATTGACTGAATTGTTGTCCTCCGCAATCGATCAATCTCCGCGCATTTCTCCTTCAGTACTTCCGCAATCTCCAGCTGCTCAGATTTGGGCGGAAAGGGGACTTCCATAGCGTTCAGCGTTTCGGACGTGAGTTGGTTAATGGTGGAGGTCCCAAAGGCACCCGCTTGATAGTCGAAAAGCGGCGAGTTAAGAACAAAAAAGATGAAGCGGTTATAGTGGCTTCGAAACACAGTCATGAATGCGCCAAACGTCAGGCCCTCTGATCTCTCGTCGATAAGAGCGTTCTTGCCGACCAGCGTGCGGCTCCCACTTCGGGCACATATCAAGATATCGCCCTGGCGAGTTCGCAGTATCTCGGGAACGGCACTCCGCACAAAAAGCTTGTCATCCAGACGAATCTGCTGATCCTTTACATTCGAAGCTCGAAGAACTAATACGCCTTGGTCGTCGACTGTGGTGTCAGCAGGATCGAAAGTTAATCCAATGATCGATCGTCCGATGCGCCTCAGTCGCCTCACCTCCCAATGCGCCGGAACCTGACCCAGCCAAGAAACGCCCGAGTCGCGTGTAGGTGTATCGGCGTTCAGTCCCCGTGTAACCAGGCGGGCGATAAGCGCACGGCGTTTTTCCTCCAACAGTTCCACCATCCGCCGCTTCGCCGCGATGAGGGCATCGATCCGCGCCGTCTCGCGGTCGAGGTAGTCGGCGATGGCACTTTGCTTAACAAGCGGCGGTACCGGTACCAGCACATACCCCAACTGTTCCCGACTGATTCTCTCGCGTGTTCCCCCACGAGCAATCGCAGCGACTGCATCGAGGTGGCGGCTTGACGATAGGTAGTAGTTAAGGAAACGAGTATCGGCACTGCCCGGGCGCGGTCTCAGAACCGCAACATCCACCGAGGTGATCATCCTCGTTCCGAGATCGGGGGCAATGCAGGACCGGCCGACAGGATCCGCAAGCCTTGAGATCAGCAGGTCACCCGGCAGTACCTCCGTGCAATTGAGGGTGAAGAAGGACTCGTTAGATATGTATCGAAAGCCCTGTTCTCGAAAGACACCAACGCCCACGTTGCCGGTTTGAATCAAGCGGATGCCATCGTCCGTAATGAACGGGGTTTCAACCCAGTCACCGTCAGTGAACAGCCCTCCACCCTGGGCGACACGTCGCAGTGGAGTCACGGGAAAGGCGGTCAATTCGCGACTTCCGCCAGTAGGCGTTGGATCTGATCCTCCAATGCCTTGATCTCGGCGTCGATCTCGTGCAATGGACGGGGTGGCACGTACCGATAGAAGTGGCGCGTCAGCGGAATCTCATAGCCGATCTTGGTGTGACCGTACTCCACCCAGGCATCAGGAACATACGGCAGCACCTCTTCACGCATGTTGTCATCGATGGCGGTTCGGTATTCCAAAGTCGAGAATCGTTGGGTCGGGTCTTCTACAAACGACACTACGACTGGCGGCAACGGAACGTTCTCGTAATCGCGCAGTTCCGGATCAGGCTCTGGAGTGCCCTTTCGATCAGTGACAACCGGGGCATCTTCATCTCGAACGGACAACGCAGAGATCACAGCTTTCTGGACAGAGCCGAGCCGCGACATTATGGAACCCAGACTTTTCACCGCCTCGCGTTCGGTTGTGAAAGTTGCTCCGCGTTGCTTCTCAAGTCCATCTCGTAACTCCGTTGACAAGGCCGGTTCGAGTTTCTGCAGCTGTTTCATGGTCATGGCTATGGCGATAGTATCGTCATTGATTTCCCAGCGCAGCCGTAGCGGACGTTCGACTGTGATCCGCAAGAACCCGAACGCCTCGTTGGGGAAGATCTTGACCTTCTCGCCTTCAGTGAAGTCGCCGTAGAGCCGAGTAATAGCTTCGACCTGCGATTCGGAGATCTCCTTGCGCTTCTCCCCCAGTGACTTGCGCATTTTCCCAAAGTACTCGCGCGCATCGACGAGCTGTACCTTGCCTTGGCGCTCAGGTGCCTTTCGATTGGTGACAATCCAGAAGTACGTCGAGATGCCGGTGTTGTAGAAAAGCTGGTCGGGGAGTGCGACGACGGCCTCAAGCCAGTCGTTCTCGATGATCCAGCGACGAATCTCTGATTCCCCTGAACCTGCCGCACCTGTGAACAACGGTGATCCGTTGAAGACAATCGCCACTCGCGACCCACCGTCCTCCGGACGTTTCATCTTGGAGATCATGTGCTGGAGAAAGAGGAACGAGCCGTCATTGATCCGCGGTAGTCCTGCACCGAATCGACCGGCAAAGCCTTTGGCGGCTTCTTTCCGGACCACGTCCTCCACCTTTTTCCACTCCACCCCGAACGGTGGGTTGGCGAGGAGATAGTCGAATCGTTCGCCCTCGTGGTGGTCCTCGGAGAAGGAATTCCCATAGGCGATGTGCGAGGCGTCCTGGCCTTTCAACATCATGTCCGACCGACACACGGCATAGGTCTCGGCATTAAGTTCTTGCCCGAAAACTTCTAATCGTGCCTGGGGATTCAAGCTCCGCAAATGGTCTTCCGCGACCGACAGCATTCCACCCGTACCGCAGGCAGGATCGCATAGCGTCTTCACGATGCCCGGCTTAGTGAGGATGTCGGCGTCATCGATGAAGAGCAGGTTCACCATCAAGCGGATGACTTCACGAGGCGTAAAGTGCTCTCCGGCGGTCTCATTGGATAGCTCGGAGAACTTGCGAATCGAGTTCCTCGTACAGATACCCCATCTCAATGTTGGAAACCGCATCGGGATGGAGGTCGATCTCGACGAATTTGCTGATGACCTGGTACAAGAGATTGGCGCGGCGGAGACGTTCGATCTGCGATCCAAATTCAAACTTATCGATGACATCCTTGGCCGTCTCAGAGAATCCACCGATATAGAGATTCAAGGAATCGCCGATGGAGTTAGGATCATCGAGCAGCTTGGTGAGCGTCAGCGGCGAGATGTTGAAGAACTGCTGTCCAGCCACGACTGGAGTACAGGCTCCAGGTTGTCGATTCGGCCTGAAAGGTGCGGCGAATTTAGCCAAAACGGCTGGTTTGGTGGGTTCGAGCACGCAATCGAGGCGGCGAATCACTGTCAACGGCAGGATGACCTTGCCATACTCTGATTGTTTATAGTCACCCCGTAGGAGATCCGCCACACTCCAGATGAAGGCGGCGTGATTGCGAATGGTTTGACTCTGGGGGCCGGGTCGCGTAGTGACATCAACTATCGTCATGCATTCCTAGCGTCTTTCTCCCGAACACGGTACGAAGAGTCTTCGGCCTGAGGCAGGACCCGCGCTCATGTTACGCCGAAACCGTAGCCACGTGCTTGTCCCGTCAAGAGGGCCTGGGTTGCGTTCGTGGCTAGGTGCTCTAGTTGCACCAACGCCCGATCCCACGGCATTGGTGCCGGTATGCGTCCTCTAGGAAAAAGGACTTGGGTGTTCAACTCATGAGCTGGCGTGCGCAAGCGAGGCTGCGGAATCTGGTCTCAAAGCCAACGTCGGCTGCTAATGGGCCTGCGGACACGGGGTGCTGCGAGCTTGGCCTTTGGCACCGATTTTACCCTCCTGCGAAGAGTAGGATCGGATCGCTCCTGCAAAGAGTCGCCTACCAGGCTGAGGCCCACAACGGTTAGAAAAATGGCGAGGCCGGAAAGAATCCGAGCCACCACCCCTGAAAAACGTACTGCGTGCTATCGGCGATCATATTCCCCCAGTCGGGGGTCGGAGGCCGAACTCCCAGCCCTACATAGCTCAATCCCGCGCTCACGATGACGACCATGCCAATGTTGGTTGTCGCCTTCGGCAGTAGCGCGGGAAAGGCGTGTGGCAGTACCGTGCGGAGAATGAGATGCCGCGACGATGCGCCGAGCGCTCGTGTGGCCTCCACGAATGTCTGCGCCCGTATCTGAATGACCGTGTTTCGCGTCAGGCGCACGAACGACGGCGTCCACGCCACGGCGAGCGCCACGACATCGCTCCAGAACGACGGTCCCAGTGAAAAGGCGACGACCATCACCAGGATGAGTGCGGGAAACGCCATGACCAGCTCGGTCACGCGCATGAGAACCTCATCGATGAGTCCACCAAAGTACCCGGAGATTCCGCCCAGCAGGGCGCCCACCACAAACGACGAGGATGACCACCAGAACCCCGGACGTGAGCGAGTACCGCCCACCGACCGCCACCCGCGTGAAAACGTCTCGACCAAGGTCATCCGTCCCGAACCAGTGCTGAGCGCTTGGCGGTGAGAAGGCATTGAGCGGATTGGTGGCAATTGGGTCCTGTCCGCTCACGAGCGGACCGAGGGCGACCACGGCAACGACCCCGAGCACGAGGGCCAGACCCAGGTAGCCAGCGGCGTCAAGCCGTACGGCTAGCGACCTCATAGCTGGACCCTCGGGTCGGTCACGACAATCGCAATATCAACCAGAAAGTTGATCAGGACAAAGAGGACGGAGAGCACCAGGGCAACGCCGGTCAGCGCAGGAAAGTCGAGGTTTGTGATGGCTTGAACGGTGTACTGGCCAAGGCCCGGAAGTCGGAATATGGCCTCCACGAACACTGCTCCAGTCAGCAGGTACGCGCTGTCGATCCCGAGCTGCGTCAGGATTGGAGCCAAACAGTTCTTCAGCACGTGGCGACGTAGGACCGCTGTACCTGACACGCCCTTGGCACGTGCCGATCGCACGTAGTCCTTGCCCAGCTCGCCACGCACCTGCACGCGCACGATCCGGAGCAGGATGCCGAGCTGTCCCAGGGTCAGGGCGACGACTGGCATGATCAGGTGCTTAATACTCGACAACAGGGTCGACCAGTGAGCGGTGACAAGGGTATCGAACAAAGCCGCTCCGGTGACGTGAGGAGGCGGGGTATCCGTCAGGCTCAGCTGACCACTTCCCGGAAGCCAGCCGAGCTGGGCGTAGAAGATGTACTGGAGTCCAATCGCTAGCCAGAAGGGAGCAATGGCCGTTCCCGCCAGTGAGGCGATTCGGATCGCAGCGTCGACCCATGAGCTTCGCGACGCGGCGGCCAGGATGCCACCTGGAATACAAATCACGACGATGCATACCGTGCTGAGTCCAACCAGCTCAAGCGTCACCGGCAACGCCTGCCAGAGTTCCTGAGTTATGGGTTGGTCGGTGATGATGGAACGACCGAGGTCGAGGTGGATGAGCCCGGAGAGATAGGTCAGGTACTGGACGAGCAGTGGTTCATCAAGATGCATCTGGTGTCGCACGATGGCGATTTGGGCTGGCCCGGCTCCAGGTCCAGCAGCGATCGCAGCGGGATCTGCTGGCAGCAGGTGCGTGGCCACGAACATAACCGCCGTCATGCCGAGGAGTACGACGAAGAGTGCGAGCGTTCGGCGCAGGATAAACGCGACCATGGTTCGGTTCGACTACCTCGCCTGCCAGTGCGGAGAATTGGCGCTCTTCGAGCCTGTATTTCGACAAGCCACGGGAGCGCCGCGGGCGTGGGCAATGCCCCGACCGGCTATTTTGTTCCCCCCGACAGATTGTAGAAGTGGACGAGCCAGTAGTAGAGCGGGTCGGGCGTGTATCCCTTTATGCGCGTGTTGATCAGTTCCACCTTGCCGGGATTGCCGAAGTAGACCGCGGGCGCGTCCGACACCAGTATCTGCTGCAAGTGGTCAAGAATGGATTGCCGCGCGCTATGGCTGTTCGCGGCGTACGCCTGATGTATTAACTTGTCGACGGTGGGATTCTGGTAGTACGACCAGTTGTACTGCTTACCCGCCAGCTTGCTGTTAAAACAGATGTCGATGAAGTTCACTGGGTCGGCGTTGGCCGGGACCTGCTGCAGGGCAAACATATCCGGGGCATTGACCCCTTTCGTTGCTTCCTGCACCATGGTGGCGAACGGCGTTGGCTGCAACGTAAGCCCAATGCCGAGGGTGCGCAGGTTGTTTTGCAGCAACAGACCCGCTTCCTGCTCGCTCGTCTGCGGGGCTGCATAAGCGAGGGTCAGGCTGAAGCCCCCGTTGGAATACCCCGCCTGCGCCAGGAGCGTCTTGGCCTTCTTCAGGTTCGTGGTCTCAGGCTTGATACTCTTGTCAAACCCCGCGAAGCCCTTGGGCACATAGCCAGTCGGCACGATGCCAAAGCTGTTGGTTACGGCCTTGACATAGTCCGTGTACGGGAATGCCAGGGAGATCGCCTGCCTCACCTTCACTTTGTTGAGCGGGGACTTCAGCGTGTTGAAGGTCAGCATATCGGTGCGGAACGAGGGACCGGTCAGCAGCTTGAGGTCGGGGTACTGCTTCGGATGGTGCTTCACGTCGAGGTCCAGGGCCGGTAGGTTCATCGCCATAAAGTCGAGGTCGCCTTGCTGCATCATCTCCTGCTGGGTCGCGGGATCGGCGACGTACAGTATTTTCACAGTGGCGAGGTGGGCTCCCGACCAGCCCGCCCAGTACTTCGGGTAGTAGGCGAGGTCCATCTCGGAGCTATGGTTCCAGGAGGTTACTTCGTACGGGCCGCTACCGTCCTCATTTGCACACAGCCAGGCGTGTCCCATGTCGTTGTTGGTGGCGTGAGCCGCCGCCACCTTTTTGTCGACGATATAGAGCCGTGTGATGTCATCGAGGAAGTACGAATTCTTGCTGGTCAATGTGATCTTTACCGTTGTCTTGTTCGGCGTCTGAACTTTCGCAATCGTGGACGTGACGACGGAGATCGGGAGCGCAAGCGCGTTGGCTCGCTCGATGGTGTAGGCGACGTCCTGGCTCGTCAGGGTCTCGCCGGTGTGAAACTTCACTCCCGGACGGAGGTAAAAGGTCCAGACTTTGTTGTTGACATTGGTCCACCTGATCGCTGCATCTGGTGCATGCTTGTAGGTGCCGTATTTATAACCCACGAGGCTGTCGTAGGTGTTGAGTATGACCTTCATGGTCTGATTGTCTTGAACGGCATCACCCGGATCGATGCAGGCTGGTGATGCTGGCTGCCCGTAGATCATAGTGCCAGCGGGTTTTGAGGTCTTCGCGGAGCTGGCGGCCATTGCAGGTGCGGCCACCATGCATAGCCCCTGAACGGCCAGGACAATCGCGATTGATCGACGGTTCATTCTCATCTCACTCCTTCTTGTCCGCTGGAACTCTCGTCCTCAGTCGAGGAGAGTGGTCGTACCTGGATATCGCTTACGCCAAAGACCTTCTCGGCATGGTCTGCGCTGATGTACCCGCGCTCGAGGTCTGAGAGCACGAGTTCTGGTGGACGGTCGCTGACGTACCCGAATCCGCCACCTCCCGGTATGGAAACCGTGACAACCTGCCCGTGGCTCACGACGTGCGTCGTCCGCGGATTGACCGGTGTGTCGTCTATCCACATGCCACCCTGAGAGCCCTCCGCCCCCCCAAAGAGACCAAACGGGGGATTCTTGATACGGTCGCACGCTCCCGGTATGAAGTCGATGTTGTGGTCGCTCAGAATTCTTATGTCGACCCGCTGTCCCGGGCCGCCGCAGAATCGACCGGCACCGCCAGAGTCAGCGAGAAGTCGCTTCGACTCAAAGAGAATTGGCGCGCGCGCTTCCATCACCTCGATAGGCACGTTGGCACAGTTTGCTGGCATCGAGGTTGTTGGGTGTCCGTCGCGATCCCCGGTCGCGCCCATCCCGCCATTGAACAGGTACATCTGGACGTAGTCCCCGTCGAGTTGGGGGGGACCGCCGTGGTGGTAGGGCGAATCCGTCCCCCGATACCCGCCCCGGAATCGGAAGGCCCAGATACCGCCGTAGTGCGCGGATATACTTCCGGGTGAGATGTGATCCGGTACCAGGCGGGAGAGAGCGCGGAAGATGGCCGCCTGGGCGTTATGGATGACGGCAACGCGAATCATGACGGGCGCGGGGAACCGAGGGTTCAGGAGGCTACCGACTGGAGCGGTGACCTTAATCGGGGCGATTGACCCCTCGACGGCCTGCAGATGCGGGGCTAGGGCGACAACAACGGAGTAGACGGTCTCCGCAAACGTCAGGCTGAAGGGGCAGTTGATCCCGGCCCTAACCTGATCGGAGGTGCCGTCATAGTCAACCGTGAGCTCGTCGCCGGTAATGCGGATGGTCACGCGAATCCGTAGTCGGTGATCAATGCCATCCGACCAGACCTCGCTCTCGTAGACGCCATCGGGAAGGCTACGGATGCGTTCTCGCATGGCACGCTCCGTGCGGCGCTGTACCTCCTCGCTCAGCGCCGCAACATCGGACAACCCGTACTCCTCGAGCGCTTCAGCCGTTCTTCGCTCGATGACGATGTTCGCGGTGACTTGCGCCTGGAGGTCGCCGACCACCTGACGCGGCGTTCGACTATTCGCTCGAATGAATCGAATCACGTCCTCGTTGAGTTCCCCGGCACGGTAGAGCATGCAGGGCGGGATCTGGAGCCCCTCTTCGAACAGGTCCGCGGCCTCGGTCGAGACACGTCCGCCAAGATCACTCAGGTGTGCGATGTTGGCCGCGTACCCGATCAGTCGATTGCGAAAGAACACCGGTCGCAGTGCCATGACGTCCGGCAGGTGACCCGCGCAGATCCAGGGATCATTGCTGATGATCACGTCACCGGGCTGCAGTGTTGCGGCCGGGAAGTAGTCGAGGAGCTTCTTGGTGGCTCGTGCGAGGACGCCGATAAACCCCCCCAGGGCCGACGGACTCTGCGCGAGGAGTCGGCCCTGTTCGTCCATGAACGCCGCGGAATAGTCGGAGGCCTCGCCCACCGTCGAGGAAAACGAGGTACGGGCCAGGACTGCCTCCGCCTCTTCGACGACAGACACCAGCCGTCGCCAGAGGATCTCGATGGTGAGGGTATCTAGTTCAGACGGTGTGAGCATAGACATTACTCCCCGGTGCTGGCCTCGTCATGGTGTCGTACGAGAGATCGATCAGGAGCGTGCCGCTGTCATCGATGGTGAACTCATCCCCCGGCCTCACCACAGCGGTTGATTCACGCTCCTCGACTAGCGCCGGGCCCGAGGCGCTGAAACCGGACGGCAGTGCGTAGCGATCGTAGATCGTGGTCTGGACAACTCCGAATTCCCGGAAGTACACGGCTCGCTCGCCTTTCGTCATCCGTCCTCCGGAGGGGGTGTGACCTACGCTCAGGACGGGACGAAGTCCGGAGGCACTGAGGCGCCAGGTGAGGATCTCGATCGCTGTGCCCTCAAGAGGAGCCCCATAGAGTCGGGTGCAGGCATCATCGAAGGACGTCTCCACTTCGTGCTCCGAACCCGCGGCGAGGTCGGTGCACGGCAGGGCGACGGTGATCTCGTGCATCTGTCCCAGCCTTCGCATGTCGGCGTCGCGGGTGAGAGAGACTTCGTGTTCCGGAACCCCGGCATCGAGGAGCATCTGACGACCAGTGCGCTCCATATGCTCGTAGATACCTCGGACGACTGCCCAGTCAATGCGGTCAAGGCGCGTGATGTACGTCTGCACGAAGTCGAACGCCAGCGGTGCGGTCAGGAGGCCAAACGCTGACATGACGCCAGCGCGCAGCGGACAGATCACGCGATTCATGCGCAGTTTGGCGGCAACATGGCTGCCGTGAAGAGGCCCGCCGCCTCCTGTCGCGAAGAGCGAGCAGTTTCGCGGGTCGTGCCCCTGTTCGGCCAGGTGAACGCGCACGGCGCTGGCCATGTTCTCGCTGGCGAACTCGAAGACACTCCATGCTGCATCGGTCAGCGAGATCCCCTGTCTGTCAGCGATCTGCTTGACCGCGTGTCGAGCCGACTCGACATCCAACCGGAGCTCACCACCCGCGAATGACTCCGCCGCCAGGTAGCCGAGGAGAAGATTGGCGTCCGTCACCGTCGGCTCCGTTCCTCCAAGCCCATAGCAGGCGGGACCCGGAATTGAGCCAGCTGATTCGGGTCCGACCCGCAGAAAGCCGAGTTCGTCAACCGAGGCGAGGGACCCGCCGCCTGCTCCAATCTCGATCATGTCAATGCTGGGCGAGCGCACCGGTAGGCCGCTACCCTTCATGAAGCGATTCGTGCGAGCAACTTCGAAGGCGTTGGTCCGCGCGGGCGCCCCATCGTGGATGAGGCAAGCCTTGGCCGTGGTTCCGCCAACGTCAAAGGAAACCAGGTTTGGTTCTCGTAGCAGGTCGCTGTAGTGCGCACCGGCCAATACCCCGGCCGCGGGGCCCGACTCCAAAAGCCGCACTGGAAACTTAGCCGCTACAGTGCTGGTGGCTATACCTCCCGAGGAGAGCATCACATAGAGCGGCCCGTCATAGCCTCGGGATCGGAGCGTGTCCTCCATCATGCGCTGGTAGGGACCAATGATGGGCTGGACATACGCATTCAGGACCGTTGTTGAGGTTCTCTCGTACTCCCGGAACTCCGCGGCAACCTCAGAGGAGAGCGAGAACGGAATAGCGCCCCCGAATTCAGTCGAAATAATCTGCCCAACCTGGTCCTCATGACCCGGGTTACGGTAGCTGTGGAGAAAGCTGACGGCAATCGCCTCCACTGACTCGTGCCGCCAGTCGCCCAGGATGTGGTGTACGGCTTCGCAGTCGAGCGGCTCAAGCTCCGTCCCATCGACCAGGACACGCTCCTTAACCTCCCTTCGCATCCGCCGCGAAACCGGTGGTTCAGGAAACTCGGCGCCGAGGTTGTAGCTGTCGAAGCGGATCTCGCGCCCAATCTCGATGACGTCGGCGAATCCTGCCGTGGTAATCAGTCCGACCTTCGCTCCCTTCCGTTCGATCAGCGCGTTGGAGACGAGTGTGGTGCCGTGCATGAGACGCGCTATGTCGGCATGCTCAAGCCCAGCCTTCTCCAGGACAGAGCGGATGCTTTCCAGAGCGCCGAGCCCGGGCCGCTCCGTGGTCAGGACCTTGGCTGTCCAGATGTCTCCCGATTCAAGATCAACCAATACGGCATCCGTGAACGTCCCCCCGATGTCGCAGCCGACGTAGCGAGATGTGGAGGCGCTGGCGGTCATGTAACGGGAACCCCCAATGAGGACGTCTGTCGGGCATACGCCTTGCGAAGCTGGGTGCTGATCGGACCGGGTTTACCGTTCCCGATTTGACGGCCATCCACCGCCGTTACCGGGACGATCTCGCACACAGTGCCACAGATAAAGACCTCGGAGGCAGAATAGACGTCCGCCTGCGAGATATCCTCTTCAGCCGTTGCATACCCCGATTCGGGGCCGACCTCCAGCACGAATTGACGCGTGAGCCCGGGCATACAGGAGTTACGCCTGGGTGTGAGGAGTCGGCCACCGGTGGCGACAAAGATATTCGCCGAGTTGGTCTCGGCGACGAAGCCGTTGACATCGAGCATCAGAGCCTCATCGACTCCCGCCAGGTTCGCTTCCATCTTCGCCAGAATCTGGCCGAGCTGGTTGCAGGTATGGAGCTTGGGGTCCAGGCACTGTGCCGGGGTGCGGCGAATGCTGGCGGTGATAAGTCGGATTCCGGACTCGGGAAAGGGAAGTGGCTTGGGCTCAGCAATTACTACCAGCAGTGGTTCGCTAGCCCGCGCAAGCGTTGGGTTCATACCCGTAACGGGCTTATCGCCGCGTGTCATCGTCACTCGGACGTGGGCATCATCGTGCAGCCCGTTGGCCCGCACCGTGTCAAGAATGGCATCGCAAACGTCGCGCCTGGACATCGGGCTGCATATCCCAATGGCGTGCGCGCAACTGAACAGACGATCCACATGCTCGTGCAGACGAAACACTCGCCCGCCATACACGCGGAGCCCCTCATATACCGCGTCACCGCTTTGGAACCCACTGTCCCAGACCGAAACCTTCGCCTCATCGCGGGGAAGGAGTTCGCGCCCAATAAAGACTTTCAATCGTTCCTCCAAAATCCGTCGCCTATACTCTAAAATAACTTATACGATATACGATAGCTAAGCAAATACTGAAGGTGTTTCGAAAGTCGATGCAGCGCTTCAGCGTTAGGAGGGAGTACGATTCGGTGCTATGAGTTCAACGGATCGCGGCAGCCACTGTACCCGACTATGTCCGCAGCGAACGGACGGATGGGCAGTATTATCGAAGGACGCCCGGGAGTTACTGAGTCCCCGCGGGCACCAACTGGGTAGAGAGTAATGGCCGCCAATGCCTGAACCTAACGTGCGACGGGGCGCGCTCAGTTCCTATAAGACGAAGTCAGAATATATCTACCAGGACCTGCGTCAGGCGATCCTGAAGGGCGAGTATCCCCCCGGCAGCCGCATCGTCGTTGACACCGTCGCGGATGAGTACGGCGTGAGCAAGGTCCCGGTACGAGAGGCAATTTTGCGCCTCGCCGGTGAGGGGTGGATCGACGTCACCGCCCACGTCGGCGCAGTGGTTCCAGAACTCTCGCCCGGCGAGATCTGGGAGACGGCTCTGGTGCGATCCGTGGTTGAGGGGCTGGTCGGTCGGCTAGCTGCTGAGTATCTAACGGCCGCCGACACCGATGTATTGCGCCAACTACTGGCCCGCATGGATGTCCTCGCTGGGGCGGCCTCCATTGAGTACGTCCAGTGCAACCTCGACTTCCATCAGGCAATGGCTGCATCCATCCCCTACGCTTTGCTGCGAGATCTAACGAAGACCCTGGGAGAGAAAGCAATGCGGCTCCGCACCGTTCACTTCCTCCCGAACTACTCCGAGCAATCGCAGGTCGAACACTGGGCAATTCTCCATGCCCTTGAGCAGCGCGACGGGGAGGCAGCCGAACGGCTGTGCCGAGTCCACGTCGAGTCGGCGGGTCGGCTCCTTTCCGAGTTCGCCGAGCGTCGAGAGCAGCGGACCGAGGGCACGTAGGGCCGATCGACGCTGACCGCGAACGCCTAAATTCGCTGATGGAGTCCGGCGTCGGCATAGAAGTGGTCCACTGACAATGTGTCCCCGCATTGCACTTTTCCAGTCGGAATGCCGTGGATGATGGAGGAGCCCTTCGACGATGCCAAAAGGAGTGCCGGGCCCCGCCGATACGAGGCGCAGCGGTACGGCGACCGGCAGTGCTTCATCACGCTCGCGTCCTTCTCGCGCTCGGCCCTGAGGGTACCAGTCACCACGTCACTATCCGGGAGTGTGCAGCGACAAAAACAGGAGGAACCATGGACTGCGTGCGCGCACCTACGGTATCTGAGGTGCGGACGGCTGCTCCTCGCTGCATCGGATCCTCCGCAGCAGAGCCGGTGTCGTCGGTGGTAGCCGACGCTCCGGCGGCAGCATCAGGCACCAGTGCGTCCCCAAGCATGACTCCCGCACAGTTCGGTACCGCTGTGGCTGTCGTCGACAGGGTGTCTGCTCGACTATGCGCTCGGGGTGTGGATTGTTGCACTGCTTCATAGCTACCAGGGGGGACGACGTCCGGCACCAAAACCGGCTGCGCCCCCAGCGACCTGCTTTCGGCGCCACGCGCTCGCACTCAACCATGTCGGACACCAGTTTCGTGAGAACGTGGCAGGATGGAAATTCTTCGGCCATCCATCGGCAATTTGGCGATTCCGCCGTTGTTTGCACATATACGATGCAATACTATATCGATCGCAAACGATCCTGCTATCGACTTTACATGGCGGTTCGTCCAGGTTCGCATTCAGACGTTTAACCGCCTTTTCTAGCCATTCATGCGTGAAACCGGGGATGTTCTTGGCAAGAATGTGGAGATGCGCACCCCGCTTGTCCGAATACTCATAAACCGTGACGAAGGCTGCATCTGGCCACCTCCTGCGTATCCGCGCACTCAGTCGACGGAACACACGATTTCGAAGGGTAAGCTGGGTGTCTCGGCCACGCGTAATCGTGATGAACCACACCTCCTCGGAACCCATCCCACCAAGGATGTGAGCATAATTCCGGCGTGCCAGCCGGTCGAGGTATTCCTGTCGCGTCTCCTGCGGGTGCATAACCGCTCCATTCGTGCTGAACGCTAATCGTGCAAAGTTTTCTCTCCCCTCAATAATCGGGGCGCAGTTCAGGGTTACTCCATCCTGTGACTACTAAGCTGCATGGAATTAGTTAGTTGTCCAACTTGCGTGGCACAGGCATCCATCAACTATCAAGGTTCGTCGATTTGTTCCACTTGTACTCGTGCGAATGCCTCCAAATCTGCAACGCCAAATCTTACTGCGCGTCCAATACGGAGAACAGGGATGTCACCTTCCGATACCAGTTCTCCGAGCTTGGTTCGGCCGATTCCGAGTAGATAGCATGCTGTTGGGGTATCCACCAACAGGGGTTTCATGTTTTCGCCGGTCAATTCATACCTCCAGTCGACGCTTGTCATGCACCGCCATATCACGATTTTCTCATGGCGGCTGCCAACTTGAACAGGGTAGTGAGGCATGACTAGTGTTACGTCGGATAACACCCTAAAGTGGGAAAAGCACCCACATACGGGGCCGATTCGTGATCTCTTTATGCTTCTGCATGCCAGTATCCCGATCACCGATCGGGCTGCAACCATAACGGCAGTGCCGGGAAGCGGGCCAGATTAAGTGCTCATGTGCCCAGCCCGCGATTCCGCTCAGGGTCCAACATGTCGCATGGCGTACGACTGCTGGAACAGACAGGCAGATTCCGGTCGGCGGAAGCCTGTTAGACACATCGGATGTGCCTAGACGCGGGGCACAGAAGTTAGCGCGTCAGAGGTTCCAAACCGTCTTGGTTACCTGATGCGCGTTGGAGTTGATTCCGTGTGTCCCAACCGAGGCGGCACCGCCATAGCGTTCGAAGCACAGAAGCTGCGGGAGTGGCCTCCGCCGACGCTGACCAACGACCGATCGAAGGTGCCCCGATTGACTTAGTGTGCGCCTTTCAACGGTCCAGCGTCTGGATCGGACAGAAAGAACTCTCTTGTTGGGGTCAAAATGTCGCGCCGCCTATCCGCCAGAACATGCGTGTAGATCCGAGCAGTAGTCATCTCGCTTGCGTGGCCCATGATTTCCTGTGCTTCGCGCTGCGTGCGACCGCGAGCCTGAAGCAAACTGGCAACCGTGTGTCGCAGATCGTGGACGCGCAAGTCGGGTAGACCGGCCTGAGCCAAAGCGCGATGAAAGGATTTGTTGACGCTCCCGGGATCGAGAAGCCCTCCATCGACGGTCGCGAAGACCTGAGTTACTTCGCTCCAGCTGACACCAAGTCGCAAGCACTGTTCCTGACGCAGGGCACGCTGTTTGCGCAGCACAGGGACCGTTTCCGGCACAAGCTGCAGAGTCCGGCGGCTCGAATGTGTCTTCAACGGCGCCAGCACGAGCCCTTTACCCACCTGGCGCTGTGCCTGTCGTTGAATTGTGACGGTGCCCAA
This sequence comes from uncultured Chloroflexia bacterium, assembly GCA_963731225.1. Taxonomy (GTDB): domain Bacteria; phylum Chloroflexota; class UBA5177; order UBA5177; family UBA5177; genus CAVSUG01. Next base: position 652,556 of record CAVSUG010000001.1, on the reverse strand, counting down.
CTGGAGATCGAGGTCTCGCCACTGGAGCCCGAGTGCTTCACCCAGGCGCATGCCCGTCGCCGACAGGACAACCCACAGAGGATGCAGGTAATGCCCGGTCGTCGTTTGCAAAAGCGTCCGAATCTGGTCGGGGGTGAATATCGTTTCGTCGCGCTCCTGTGCTCGCGGCGGTGTGACGCCAAACGTCGGATCACGGTAGAGATGTTCTGATTTCACCGCCTGGCGCAAAGCAGCTCGCAGCGTGCGGTGAGCCTGCTGAACGCTCCGAGCCGAGAGCCCGCCATCGATCAGAGCACGATATGCCGCTTTGATATGATCCGGTTTCAGTGAACTGAGCCGCACGGAGCCAATGTGTGGATCGAGGCGCCGCACATTGAGTTCGTAGGATTCGTACGTTCGGGGGGCGACATTCGGTTGCACATCCTCACGGAGCCAGCTCTGCAGGTACTCCCGCACGGTTCGAGCCGACTTTTCGGGCAGGCGTCCCTGCTGATACAGGACACGGAGCTCCGCGAGTTTGTCTTCCGCTTCTTTTACTGTGCGCCCGGATACGTATCGGCGATCACCAGACATGACCTGAATCGTGCCCTGGTAGAGATTGTCGCGAATTTTGCGAACGCTGCCGACGCCGTTACGACTACGTCTGAGTTTTTCCTTGATTCGCGGCATGCCAACGCCCTGCAGCGAAACGCACGCTGCACGCCATTATAGCAAAAACTGCGTACAAAACTGCCTTCAACCCACGTTGGAATGCTAAAACAGCATGGCCCACTCGGTCTTTTTGGCTTGCTTATGGGAGAATCTGGTGAGGGCGGGGGGACTCGAACCCCCGACCAACGGATTAAAAGTCCGATGCTCTACCAACTGAGCTACGCCCTCATGTGTGCCAGTCCAGTATAAAGGCGCCCCGCCGGTGCCCCCTTGCGGCGTGCACATGATGTTCGTCCCGGACGGCACGAATTATGCCGTACTGCAGAAAGACACTCGACTATTTACCTGGCATCCGCCGATGCCGTCTGCCATAATGGAGCGCGTGCTGGGCCTCCATGGGTTGTCCACGAGGTACGCCTTGACTATGATCAACGAGGTGGTGAGAACTCGATGATGCAATCCACGTCACCGCTGCCCGGGGTCGCACCCGGTACGGACGACCAGGGAGTTTCCAGTCCAACTGCCGGCATGTCAACTCACGATCGCATGGCTGCGATCTGGGTGGGACGGATCACCAGAGTCATTGGCGCCATCTGTCTGGCCCTCGCCCTCATCGAGTGGGCGTTTCGCCAGGGCCATTACCGCACCGTGCTCGCTCTCCTCACGATTGCGATGTTTGCCGCCATCCTGCATTCGTATACCTTCGAGGATGGCAGCTAGAGACCCGGCTTACGTTCGCGACCGCCTACGAGCCTGATGTTCTCCTTGGGCTTCACGCCTCGCGTTTGAGCACGGCACTGAATGCTTCAGGCGGTAGCTCCACGCTGCCAACCCGTTTCATCCTCTGCTTGCCCTCTTTCTGCTTCTCCAGCAGCTTGCGCTTCCGGGTAACGTCGCCGCCGTAGCACTTCGCCAGCACATTCTTGCGCAGGGCCCGGATGGTTTCGCGGGCGATGACTTTGTTCCCGATCGCCGCCTGGACCGGCACCTCGAAAAGCTGGCGCGGAATCACTTCGCGCAACTTGTCTACCAGCTGCCGCCCCAGATAGTAGGCTTTGTCCCGGTGCGCGATGATCGAGAGGGCGTCGACCGAGGTCCCGGCAATCATCAGATCCACTTTTACGACATCGGCCTCGCGGTAGCCGCTAAAGCTGTAATCGAGAGAGCCGTATCCCTGGGTGCGTGACTTCAGCTCGTCATAGAAGTCGACAATCAACTCCGCTAGCGGCAGGTCGTACTTGAGCATGGCCCGCTGATCGGACACATAGTCCATGTGCGCCAGACTGCCTCGGCGTCCCTGCACCAGCTCCATGATGGCGCCAATGTAGTTGGGTGGAACAAAGAGCGTAGCCGAGACCCAGGGCTCCTCGATGCATTCGATATTCACCGTGGGCGGCAGCTGCGACGGACTGTCTACCTGCAGCCAGGTGCCGTCGGTCTTCAGTACCTGGTACTCCACACTCGGGGCCGTCACCAGCAGGTCAATGTTGTACTCACGTTCCAGCCGCTCACGCACGATTTCCATGTGGAGGAGCCCAAGAAACCCGGTGCGGAACCCGAATCCAAGGGCAGCCGAGCTCTCCGGCTCGTAGGCCAGGCTGGCATCGTTCAGCTTCAATCGGTCGAGCGCCTCACGCAACAGGGGATATTCTTCCCCATTGATCGGGAACAGTCCAGCAAACACCATCGAATTGGCCGGACGATACCCGGGCAATGCCTCGGCCGCAGGGTGGTCAGCGGATGTGATGGTGTCCCCAACACGCGATTCGCGCACCGACTTCAAGCCGGTGGCGATATACCCGACTTCGCCGGCCACCAGCTCGTTCACCGGTTCCATACCCGGACGGAAAATTCCGATCTCAAGTGCATCGATTCGGCGTTCCGACGCCATCAGGTAGAGCGACTCACTGCTGCGCACGATGCCGTCGATGACGCGCACGTAGGCGATGACGCCTTTGTAGGCATCGTAGTGCGAATCGAAGATCAGAGCGCGCAGCGGCGCCTCCGGATCGCCACCGGGCGCCGGCACCAGATGAACGACCGCCTCCAGAATTTCGTCAATCCCGGCGCCGGTCTTGGCGCTGGCCAGAATGGCGCTGGAAGGGTCAAGACCGATAACGTCCGCAATCTCGCGCCGCACTTCCTCGGGTTCCGCTGCCGGCAGGTCGATCTTATTGATCACCGGAATGATTTCGAGATGGCTCTCGACCGCGAGATAGACATTCGCCAGCGTCTGGGCCTCGATCCCCTGGGCGGCATCGATGACGAGCAGCGCCCCCTCGCACGCCGCCAGCGAACGGGAAACCTCGTAGGTAAAGTCCACGTGGCCCGGCGTGTCGATGAGGTTGAGCTCGTACTCCTCCCCATCTGCTGCTCGGTACTGCATGCGCACTGCCTGCAGCTTGATCGTGATACCGCGCTCCCGCTCCAGGTCCATCGAGTCGAGAAGCTGCTCCGTCATCTGCCGGCGTGCTACCGTTCCGGTGGTTTCAAGCAGACGATCTGCCAGTGTTGATTTTCCATGATCGATGTGGGCAATGATGCAAAAATTTCGAATATTGGCACGCTTCATGCAGACGATGTGTAACCTCGAATCAGTATAGTTTGTGTCCTGGAAGGCCCGACTTTTGGCGCTGCTGTGGCACAATCAAAGCAGCACGCCAGGAATGACCCCTGGCAACGGATACGGTCGGATGAAAGGATGTCAGTCTATGAACAGCGACCAGAACTGGTATCGACAGCTTGGCGCGCTCGTCCTGCTCTCGGCGTCGCGCGCGGCGGTAGAGTTCATCACCAATCCTGACGCACCCAATGAGGCGGGCAGTCAACTACGGGACGCCTTCAAACAGATCGATTACGATTCGGTCGCCAAAGCGATCACCCGCGCCATCGACGATTTAGCCGAGACCAGTAAAGGCCGCCTGAGTGACACCATCGATTCTCTCCGCGACACCGGCGTGGATGCAGTCGGAGCGGCACAGGAGAAGGCAGAGAGCAAACTCGGGGGACGGAAGAAGAAAGGAAAGAAGATGCGGTTTCTGTTTGGAATACTCGTGGGCTGCGCCCTGGCATACTACCTCTTCGATCAAGAACGACGCGACGCGCTCCTGGACAAGTTGACGGGCGCCAGTGGTCCAATTCAACCGGTGCAAAGCTTCACCCAGCAGGCGTCCTCAGCCGCTCATAATGCCTCGTCGAGCGCCCAGCAGGCGGCTCAGAGCGCTTCGCAGACGGTGAGCGAGACGGCGAAGAAGGCTTCCGAAGCAACCAGCGAGAATAAGCCCGACAAATAAACGCCTGGTCTGCCGATGTTGACCTACCGGGGGATGCACACGCATGCGTCCCCCGGTCTTTTTGCGCTGCTACCCCCGTGCCCGCAAGGCGCGATCGATCTCGCGTTGCGCCTCACGACGCGCAATCGTCTCGCGCTTATCGAATTCTCGCTTGCCCCGCGCCAGGCCTAATTCCACCTTGGCCCGCCCCTGCTTGAGATACAGCTGCATCGGCACCAGGGTGTAGCCGCGCTGCTTCACCTTGCCCACCAGTCCGCTGATCTCGTCGCGGTGTAAGAGCAGCTTACGCTCGCGCAACACTTCATGGTTATAGCGATTGCCCTGCTCGTACTGGGCGATGTGGACATTCACCAACCAGGCCTCGTTCCCCACGATGCGGGCGTAGCCCTCGCGAAGATTCACGCGTCCGGCTCGGATCGACTTGATCTCGGTGCCCGTGAGCACCAGCCCGGCCTCAACCCGATCGTCAATGAAGTAATCGTGGGTGGCACGGCGGTTGACCGCGACTACTTTGACATGCTCTCCACCCTTAACGGCCGGCATGAATCGGATTACTCGGTGACGAAGCTAATGCTACGGTACTTGTCGTATCGTTGGACACGAAGCTCATCCGGAGTCAGCGCCTCCAGCGTCGACAGACAGTCCCGTACGGCCTGCGCTACCGCTAGCGCAGCGGCGGCGTGGTCGCGGTGGGCGCCACCAACGGGCTCGGGAACGATCCCATCGATCAGGCCGAGGCGCGACAGCTCCTGGGCGGTAATACGCATGTTTTCGGCGGCGTACGAGGCCTGCGCCGAGTCTCGCCAGAGAATGGCCGCGGCCGCTTCCGGGGAGGCCACGGTAAAGGTTGAGTGTTCCAGCATCAGCAAGCGATCGGCCGAAGCCAGAGCGAGCGCGCCGCCGCTACCGCCCTCACCAATAATCACGGCAACTGTCGGCACTGCGATCGAGAGCATGGTGGAAATACACGAAGCGATGGCCTCAGATTGGCCGCGTTCCTCATCTTCCAGACCGGCATGTGCTCCCGGAGTATCGATCAGCGTGAGCACCGGCAGGCGCAACCGCTCGGCCTGCCGCATCAGACGCTCGGCTTTGCGGTATCCCTCCGGGTGCGGCATCCCGAAGCTTCGTTCCACGTTTTCCCTGGTGTCGCGCCCCTTCTGTTGGCCGATCACCATCACCGATCGACCTTCGAGCAGTGCCGGGCCGCCAACGATCGCCCGATCGTCGGCGAAGCTCCGATCGCCATGCAGCTCGACAAAATCGCTGAAGGCCCAGCGAAGGAAATCCAGCGTGTAGGGACGGTCGCGATGGCGCGCCACCTGCACCTTCTGCCACGGTGTCAGATCGCGGTAGATCGATTGCAGACGCCTGGAGATGGCCTCCTGCACCCGCGCTTCGTCGCCATTCGAGCCGGTGCCGTTCGACCGCTGTCGAATCGACTCGAGTTCGTGCTCCAGCGGTCGCAGATCGTGCTCGAAATCAAGCATACTGCGCCACCCGGCGAGACTCGGCAGCGGAGGTATTGTTCGTCACGTACAGTCTGATCAGCCGGCTGAGTAAGCCTGGAAGCTCGGATCGCGCCGAGATGATGTCGATCATGCCATGGCGCAGCAGAAACTCAGACGTCGCCGCGTCCTGGGGCAGCTTCTGCCGCATCGTTTGCTCGATCACGCGGCGACCGGCAAAGCCGATATAGGCGCCAGGTTCGGCGATATTAACATCGCCCAACATGGCGTAGCTCGCCGTCATGCCGCCCAGACACGGGTCGACCATCACTGAGAGGAAGGGAAGACCCGAGCGTTTGAAGCGATCCAGCGCCGCCACCGTTTTCGACATCTGCAAGAGACTCACCGCACCCTCTTGCATCCGGGCGCCGCCGCCGCTGGATACGATAATCAACGGTGAATCTTGTTTGCGGGCGGTCTCGATGGCACGAACCACTTTCTCGCCGAAGACCGCTCCCATGGTCCCGCCGATGAAACTGAATTCGGTGACACCGAAGACGACGTCCTGGCCTTCGATCTGTCCGGTGCCGTACACGAACGATTCGTTCGAAGCATCGTCGGCGGCATTGGTCAATTTATCGACATAGGCCTCATTACCGGCCTGGAAATGAAGTGGATCGGCAGAGCGCAAGCCGGCGTCGAGCTCTTTGAAGGTGCCCTCATCAAGCGTGGCGTCGATCCGCTGCCGTGCGCTGATTCGCGAGTGAAACTTGCACTTTGGGCACACATGAAGCGCCTGTTCATGTTCGCGCGAGTACACCAATTCACGACACCGCGCACACCGAATCCACAAATCATCGGGCAGGGACTCGAAGTTTTCGGGGGTAGCGTGATAGCGCGGATGGCGCTTGAATATTTCTTTCATGCCGCCCTTTCACCCCGTCCTTAGAGACCATGGTATCGCGCTCGGTACGGGGCTACCAAAGTGTCGGGTCAGGAAATCGTCTGCCAGCCCCCGACAGTCGCCAGCTGGACTGTCAGCCTGGGTTTGGCAGCCAGCAGTCCTCGTGGCCGGCCATCGTAACGGGCACGGAGATGCGTGCCGTTGTAGGTGATCATGTAGACGGAGTGGCGCGCCACCCAGAGGCGGCCATTGTGTCCCGGTCGGAGTATTCCCTTGAACCCATTTTTGCCATCCACGATGACATGCACCCATACCGGCGCAATCGCCTGGAGGCGTACCCGCACCGTTGCGGCATGGACTTTCTTGTTCGTGGTCGAAACCGGCGAACCAAGGTTTGCCGGCGTAACATTCAGCGGCGCATAGGCATGGGCGTCACCGTTCTGCGCGTACTGTTTGACGGCGTAGCCGCCAACGAGAAGAACGACCAACGCTGCCAGTGCCCACAACAATCGAGTGCGGTTCTGTCGTTCGTAGCCACTGGCCAGGACCCGCGTCGCCGCCTTTACTTCGGGCTGGACGATTGGGCGGGAAGCATGATACACCTGCACCAAATCGTCGGGATGCAGGCCAAGATAGCGGGCATAGTTCCTGATGAATCCAGTGACATACGCCGGACCAGGCAGCAAACTGTAGTCACCGTTCTCGAGTGCGTCGAGGTAGGTGATCTTGATACGCGTAGCCTCGGCAACCAAGTCGAGACTCAGGCTGCGCTTCTGCCGAGCAGTGCGCAGCATCTCCCCAAGTTCGGTCAAAGGTCCCCCTGTTTGGATGGTGGCGGGATCACGCAATCCGGCGCCGCACCGGACGATCGCAGTTCCAGGGATGATGCGATCACGTGAATCGCACCAAGCTTACTTATCCCGACCCGAAAAGTCAAGCTAGAGAGGATGTCGTTCACCAGAGTACAATGGGCTGCCTCGCAAGGTAGCTCGCCGGTTCGCCGGCGGCGCCGAGAGACGCACTGAAGGAGTTGAATGGACGTCCGGCTGGCTCGCCCCACGGACGCTCCAGTCGCACTGGCTCTGGCGCTCGATGAGAGTGCGCATCTGGTCAAGAGCTTCGACTGGCCCGCGAAAAATCAGGTACTTCGCACTCTCGTTCGGAGTGCCCTGCCCATGGCGCTGCCAGGCCGTATGTGGATAGCCCGCCAGGGGTCGTCGTCGGCCCTGCTCGAGGCGGTTCCGCGCCGGTACGTTATCGGCTGGGATGTGATCCGCTTATCGGTTCACGGCGATTCACGCGCGGTACTCCCCCCGGTTCTGGGAGCGGCAGTCGATCACCTCAGGAGTCGGGGCGTCCCCCGTTTGTTCGCTCGCTGCTCCGAGGCGGCTAGTGAGGAATTGAAAACGGTGGCCTTCCATCCACTGGCCCGCGAGTACCTCCTGGTCGGTCCGGAAGCGTCGACTGGACACGATGAACCGTTGCCGGTAGACAGTCGCTACCGCATGCCCCAGGACGCCTGGCCTCTCCATCAACTGGAGAGCGAAACTACTCCTCCTCTCATCCGCCAGATGGAGGGATTGACCAGTCTCGATTGGTCAAATGCATTGCCCCAAATGGCGGAGATCGTGGTGGAACGCGATGGCAGGGTCGTGTGCTGGATCGGCTGGGGTGCCAGGGTTGGGCAGAATCTGCATCAAATTGGCTTGTTGGTCCATCCCGACTATAGCGGCATTGCGCCGAACCTACTGAGCCACGTGATCGAGCGATCGGCTGGCGTGCGCTTCCTTGCTCGCGTGCGAGATTATCAGCACGACGCCGTCCAGACGTTCCTCGACGCGGGGTTCGAAATCACCGGCGAGGAGATTCTCATGGTCAAGCACGGCCGCGTCGAAGCGGCCCGGACGGCAGTGCGCCGCATGCGCGTCGGGCAGATGCCAACCACTCACATTGCCCACCAGCGATGGAAGAAAACTATTCGTCCGGGCGATTCACCGCCCTCGGCGAGCTGAGGTACACCCCGGCGTGACAGCATTGCGACAAGAGTTCGTCGACGACACTGAGGCCCTGTTAGGCGTTTTGCCACCTCACATCTATCAGGCACTGCGTCGATCGGAGCGGGTGAATAACGTGCTCGAAGTGGTTATGGACCTGGGTCGCCAGCCCGAGGCGAGATTTGCCGATTCGGAACTCGTTCTCAGCTCCAGGTCGGTGTCCTTTGAAGACATCGAGTATGTCATCACTCGCATCGGAGCGTTTGGCGAGGACAATCGTGCCGGGATCGAGCGTACTCTGCACCGCATCTCCGCCATCCGCAACCGCACCGGTCTGATCGTGGGATTAACCCTTCGCGTGGGCCGCGCCGTGTTTGGCACGATCGGAATCATCCAGGATATCGTCGTCTCCGGACAGAGTATTCTGTTGCTCGGACGGCCCGGAGTGGGGAAAACCACAATGCTCCGCGAAGTAGCCCGAGTACTGGCCGACGAATTGCGGAAACGGGTCGTCATCGTGGACACCTCGAATGAGATCGGCGGGGACGGCGATATTCCGCATCCCGCCATTGGGCGTTCCCGGCGAATGCAGGTGGCGACCCCGGCCCGGCAGCATGCCGTCATGATTGAAGCCGTTGAAAACCATATGCCGCAGGTCATCGTCATCGACGAAATTGGTACCGAGCTCGAAGCCGCGGCGGCCCGAACGATTGCCGAACGGGGCGTGCAGTTGGTGGGAACTGCCCATGGCAACGAGCTGGAAAACCTGATGCAGAACCCGACCCTCAGCGATCTCATCGGCGGCATTCAGGCAGTAACGCTGGGTGACGAAGAGGCCCGGCGCCGAGGCACGCAAAAGACAGTGCTGGAGCGTAAAGCGCCTCCCACCTTCGACGTCGTCGTGGAGATTCAGGACTGGAATCACGTGGTGGTACACCCAAACGTGGCCGAAACCGTGGATGGATCCCTCCGAGGCTATCCAGTCCCCGGTGAGGAGCGGTCGCGCGATGAATCGGGAGAGGTCCGGATCCAGCCGGCGACGACCGAGCCCCCGATCGGAGCGCGAATGGAGACTCGACTGCCCCGGCCAGGCAGCTCGGACCGGCTTCCCCGGCGCTCGGCCGAGGAATCTGGACTCTCGCCGCTCCGGGTCTTCACCTTCGGCATTGCGCGGAGCCGAATCGAACAGGCGGCTCGTGAACTGGGTGTACCGGTGACCTTAGCGCAGCGAGTGGAAGATGCCGATCTGGTGCTGACCCTGCGGAATTACTACCGTCGGAAGCCAGATGTGCTGCGCATGTCAGACACTCCGCCTTTTGGCTTACGAATCCTGAAGAACAATACCGTGGGGGCGATTCAACAAGAACTGGCCGATGTATTCGACCTCAAGCCACGCGAACGCGATGCCACTACCGAGGCCATAGTCGAAGCAGAAAAGGCGATTGCCGAGGTCATCGAGCGCTCGCGTACCATCGAGCTGGCCCCACAAAACTCACATATTCGGCGCCTACAACATGAATTGGCCGAGCAACGTAATGTTGGATCGCGCAGCCGCGGCAAAGAGCCGAACCGGCGCGTGAAGTTCTTCCCCCGGGAGTACGACGACCTCACGTGATCATGGGCCTCTTCATCGCCTTTGAAGGACCCGACGGCAGCGGCAAGTCGACTCAGGCTCGCCGTCTGGCGGCCTGGCTACGCGCTCGGGGATACCCGGTGACGGAGACCCACGAGCCCGGCGGCACCTCACTCGGCGACCGTGTGCGCGACATCATCCTCGATCCCGGCGGTCCGCCGGCAACCGCTCTGGCAACGTCGTTCTTGCTCTCCGCCTCGCGAACACAACTCGTTGAAGAGGTCATTCAACCGGCACTGGCACGCGCCGAAATCGTCATCGCCGACAGGTACGCCGATTCAACCATCGCCTACCAATCCTGGGGAGGAGGTGTTCCGATCGACCTGATCCGACAGCTCACTGCCATCGCCACCGGCGGTTTACGGCCCGATCTGGTGGTCTATGTCGACGTGCCCGCGGAAGTGGGCATGGCGCGCGTCCAGGCTCGCGGCAAGGCGAATCGATTGGATGCCGAAGCACTGGAGTTTCACCGGCGCGTGCGGACCGGCTATCAGACCCTCATCGATCAGGAACCAGACCGCTGGGCCCCTATCGATGGAACCCAATCATGTGAGGAAGTGGAACGCAGAATCAGAGCAGCGGTCCTAACGCGGATCGAGAGAGTAGCAGGCGTCATATGAAGATGGTCATCGCAATCGTACATGCTGACGATGCATCCGGACTGACCAAGGCCCTCTCGCACGCCGGTTATGGCGTGACCCACGTGAAAAGCGCGGGCGGGTTTCTGCGTAAGCAGAACGCAACCGTTCTCGCCGGCGTGCCTGAGCGCGACGTGGAGCGGGTCCTGGACATCGTTCGCGCCCGCTGTCATTCACGGACGGAACAGGTCAGTCCGTTGCCACCGGTGGTCGAGCCTGGTGAGGTCTACATGCCCTACCCGATGGAAGTCGAGGTAGGCGGTGCTACCGTGTTTGTGCTCGATGTCGATCGCTTCGAAAAGTGCTGAGTGGATAACGCGCATCGTGTCGATCTTCGGATCGTGCCGGCGGAGCAGGTCCGTCCCCATGAGATCGCCGATCCGGGACGTGAGCATCGAATCGAGGAGCGCCTGCGCCAGGATAGGCAATTACGCGATCCACTGATGGTCGGGGCGGTTCCAGATTTCGACGGCCTGGTGCTGCTGGACGGCACCAACCGCAAACGGGCACTGGCCACTTTGGGCCTCCCCAATGTCCTGGTCCAGGTCATCGACTACGGCGACGAACATGCCGTTGAACTGCGCACCTGGTGTCATTCCACCGCTCTGCCGCTGGAACTCCTGGTGGAACGTGCCGGCGAGATTCCTGGTGTGGTCGCGTCCGAACTTCCGGAGCTCGCTGCCGGCGATGCGCTGCGCAGTTCAACCACACTCGCCGTGATTCTGGACGAAAATTCCCAGTTCGAACTCCGACGGTTGCGCGACCCCGCAGTATCGAGGGCAGATCAACTCCGTCAGTTGGTCGACATCTACGAGGAGGGCCTGGTGCGGGTCGACTGTTCCGCCGACGAGGTGGAAGAACGCGCGCAGTCACTGATGAGCTCAACGGCCGGCGCCCGGTCGCTCATCGCATTTCCGGCATTCAGCCGCTCGCAGGTCGTCACCATGGCCAAGCGACCTGCACTGATCCCCGCCGGTATCACCCGCCACATTATCCGAGCGGGCCGTGCCTTACGAGTAAACGTTCCCATCGAGATGCTCGACATGCCAGACGCAGATGCGGTGCTTCGACGGCATCTGCAGACACTGCAACCGCGCCTCTATCGCGAGCCGACTATCTTATTTGACAGTTAGAACCAATCGGTTCCTACGTCAATTCCGACTGGCTTATACTCTCTCCCGGCTTCAGCGCCACGATTCGTAGGCCCGCGATATCGCTCGCCGCCTCCCGGAGTTCTTCCGGCGTCCCCTTCAGTACCGGGAAGGTGGCGTAATGGATGGGGATAACGGTAGTGACACCAAGCAAGCGAAGAGCGTCCGCGGCCGCGGACGGATCCATGGTGAAGTGGCCGCCGATGGGAAGCATGGCAACATCGGGATGGTACCGTTCACCAATGAGCTTCATGTCGCCAAACAGATCGGTGTCGCCGGCATGATACAGGGTGAATCCATCCGCGAATCGGATGACAAACCCACCGGCCTCGCCACCGTAGACCATGGTATCGCCGTCACTGATTCCGGAACTGTGAACCGCGTGGACGAGCGTGATAGCAATCCCATTCCAATCGACGGTCCCGCCTTTGTTCATTCCGGTGGCTTTCTTGACCCCTTTGGTTCCCAGAAAGTGAGCGATCTCATTATTGGTGACAACTTCCGATTCGGTAGCTTCAGCAATCGGCACAGCATCGGCAATGTGATCGAAATGTCCGTGCGTAATCAGCATCAGGTCGAGCTTCTCGATCTTCTTCTGTCCGTCCGGCGTGGACGGATTGGTTTGCAACCAGGGATCGATCAAGATCGTCTTTCCGTCAGCGGTTTCGATTATGGTCGAGGCCTGCCCGAGCCAGGTGACCGTTACTCCCCGATTAGAATCCATTCAATCCTCCTCTGGTCGCTCTTCACCAGCTCACTGCGATGCATGAAGAGATACCTATAATTGATCGTTCGAGATGACGTCGGGATCGCCAGCGTACGCGATCGATGCGATCGTCCTGATGATCTATCGCCGAAGCCGCCGTCGCAGGGCGTATTCGGCCAGCATGATACCGGTGATGAGCATGGCCCATTCCAGAGCAATGAGAAGCCAGACGGTCATATCTCTCCGCTTTCTGTTGGCATTTCACTATAGCCACCCGTGGCTGAGCACACCAATGGAGGGAGAGCCCGAATGGCCGGCACATCGCTAGCAACTCTGATCGAGGCATTGACCAGACCGCCGCGACTGACACTGGGACAGTTTCCGACGCCATTGGATGAAGCTCCCCGGCTCTCGCAGCGTCTCGGCGTCCGCATTCTCGTTAAGCGCGATGACCTGACCGGTCTTGCCCTCGGAGGCAACAAAGTACGGAAGCTGGAGTTCTTGCTGGCCGCGGCGAACGAACGAGGGGCCGATACCATTGTCACCACCGGCGGCTCGCAGTCGAATCACGCGCGGCTCGCCGCCGCCGCCTGCCGGCTGACTGGTCTCGAGTGCCATCTGGTACTCGACCGGGGACAGCACCCCGAGGAGCAGGGCAACCTCCTGCTCGATCTGTTATTCGGCGCTCACATTCACTTGATCGACAGTCCGGATCCGGCTGATGCGGTCACCGAAATGGAGCGCGTTGCCGGTGAACTGGAAAGGCGAGGGGCCAGGCCGTTCATCATTCCGCGTGGTGGCAGCACCCCCCAGGGCGCCACCGGCTACGCGTCGATGGCCGCCGAGTTGCTCATCCAGCTCGCCGACCAGAGCATATCCGCGACTCATCTCTATCTCGGCACCGGCTCAACCGGCACGCACTCCGGAACACTGGCCGGAATCGCGGCCACCGGTTCGTCGATCCTGGTGCAGGGCATCAGCGTCAGCCGGCCACAGGACCTACAAGAGGAGAAAGTTCTGGCTCTCTCCAATGACACCCTTCGCCATCTCGGTCTGGTCCCGGTTGTGAGTCCTGACGATGTGCTCGTCGACGACCGGTTTCGCGGACCGGGTTATGGCATACCGACTCCCGAGACGATGGAAGCCGTGGAAATCGCGGCACGGGACGAAGCGCTGGTGCTCGATCCTGTGTACACCGGGAAAGCGATGGCCGGGCTGATCGGGCACTGTCGCGAAGGACGCCTGGGACCGGATGATGTTGTCATTTTTGTGCACACCGGTGGTGCTCCTGCCCTCTTTGCTTACCATCGCGAAGCCACTGAAGCCCTGACGGTGACTCCGTAATGATCCGAGACGCGGCACGTCTGATCAGACATGCCGTTCACTGCTGGCGTGCCGGCCAGGTGAGGTTCCGGCTGGAGACCTTTGGCGTGTACTACCCGGCGCTGCCGTATACTGCGCCCTGGTGGAAGGCGCCGCCAAGCAATCTGCTCCTGCTCTGCCGGCAGGGACCAGCCTACCTTGCCTGGATCCTGGAAATGGACCAGGTGCGGCGCGGCGGGTCAATGGCCTGGTGGATACGCTATCAGACGACGCCAGAGAATATGCGCCGGCTGCTGGATGACTGGAACGCCTGAGTTGGCGTCGAGTCTGCCGTCCACCTGACAGGTATCGTTGGTAGAGACCACTCCAGACCTTTATTCGAGGAGTTCCTGTGCCCAACCGGCTCGAGACCGTGAACACTGCTCGCTCCGACACTCTCTTTCGGCGTGCCCGCACCCTGATCCCTGGCGGCGTCAATAGCCCGGTACGGGCATTCACCGCCGTCGGAGGGACGCCGCGAGTCATCGAGCGGGGCGAGGGTCCCTATCTCTGGGATGTTGACGGTAATCGATATATCGACTACGTGATGAGCTGGGGTCCGCTGATCCACGGTCATGCCTTTCCGCCCGTCGTGCGGGCGATCGAGAGCGCCGCCGCCCGAGGAACGAGTTTCGGCGCGCCGCACGAACTCGAAGTGGTGCTTGCCGAACGAGTGGTTGAGGCGTTGCCGCGAATTGAGATGCTACGGTTCGTGAGCAGCGGCACTGAAGCCGCCATGTCCGCGATTCGATTGGCTCGTGGCTGGACGGGGCGCGACTTGATCGTGAAGTTTGCTGGAAACTATCATGGCCACGCCGACGCGCTCCTGGCTCGAGCTGGGAGTGGGAGCCTTACGTTGGGTGTGCCCACCAGTCCTGGCGTTCCGGCGGGCGCCGCCGAATCCACGCTGGTGCTGCCGTACAACGATGTCGATGCGCTCGAGAAAACGTTCGCGCAACACGGACCCGACCTTGCCGCTGTCATTGTGGAACCGGTTGCTGGAAACATGGGAGTCGTGGTTCCCGAGGCCAGGTTCCTGACGTCGATCCGCGAGCTGAGCCGTCGTTCGGGTGCGCTGTTCATCTGCGATGAAGTCATCACCGGCTTTCGCCTGGCGCTGGGCGGTGCCCAGGCTGTGTATGACCTGGAGCCCGACCTGACGGTCCTGGGAAAGATCATTGGCGGCGGACTGCCGGTCGGTGCGTACGGCGGGAGTCGCGAGATCATGGAATACGTGGCGCCGGTGGGACCGGTCTACCAGGCTGGGACGCTCTCCGGGAACCCACTGGCGATGGCCGCCGGCATCGCCAGTCTGGAGGCACTCGGCGCCGAGAACTTTTACCCGAATCTCAGCGAGGCCACGCTACGCCTGGCCGGCGGACTGCAAAAAGCAGCGGACGACGCCGGCGTGCCGGTCACCGTGAACGCCGTTACTGGAATGCTGACGGTTTTCTTCACCACAGGGCCGGTGTCGACGCTGGCCGATGCCGAAGCCGCCGGTACGGCGTTGTACGCCAGGTTCTTTCATGCCATGTTGAACCGCGGTATCTACTTGCCACCCTCACAGTTCGAGGCCTGGATGTTGTCCGCAGCCCACACTCCGGCTCTTCTGGAGCAGACAATCGATACGGCGCGGGATGCGTTTGGCGAACTGACGATGACCGCTTCCTGAGGAGACCAGGGACGTACCAGCGGCATATCGATACATTGTGCCGATGCCCGTCGTAGTCGAGCCTGCGTGCGCCGGCCCCTACGTCCCCGTCAGTAGCAGCAACTGTCCTTGAACCCACAATTCGGACAAATCGCCTCTCGGCTCCCTCGCACCGCGTTCATGAGGTGGCCGCACCGCGGGCACGGCGCCACCGGCGCCTGCTCCCGATTGGTCTCTTCTTCGCGCTGTTCCGTATCCATCTCCGCTAGCATAGTGACAGGCGAACCGACAGTCAACCCGATGGAGCGACATGTCACAGCCACGCATTGGGGCGCATCTTTCCCTGGGACGACATCCGCGCGTCAGTCTCGCCGACGCCGCCGCCCACGGAGTACAGTGCATGCAGATGTTCGCTTCCAGCCCCGGCGCCTGGAAGCCGCCCATCGTTCAGGAACTGCGTACTGCGGACCTGGTGGCGGCACGCCGAGAATTCGATATCGATCCGCTCTTCATCCATGCCATTTACCTGATCAACCTGGCATCCGCTGATCCCCTACTGGTGAATCGATCGAAAGCCTCTCTGGTCGCGACGCTGCAGGCAGGATCGGAGCTGGCCGCCGCCGGTATCGTCACCCATATCGGTAGTCATCAGGGTCGGGGGTTCGAAACCGTATCCAACCAGATCGCGTCGTCCCTACTCGACATTCTGGCAAAGACTCCTCCGGATATCGACCTGGTGCTGGAAAACAGCGCAGGCGCGGGAGGAATCATTGGCAGCAGCATGGAAGAGCTGGCCGAACTTCTGGAGCTGAGCGCGTTTCATCCGCGTTTGAAGGTTGCCCTCGACACCGCCCACCTATGCGGCGCCGGATGGGATTTTTCCGATAGTGCTGTGGCTGCATCGCTAGCGGCCGACATCGAGCGGTCCATTGGTCTCGACCGGCTCGTGCTGATCCACGCCAATGATTCGAAACAGCCGCCAGCGAGCCGGCGTGACCGGCATGCCAATGTCGGCGAAGGACACATCGGCGACACCGGATTTAGGTCACTGCTGGTTCAGCCGGCGCTCACGGCGGTTCCCTGGATCGTGGAAACTCCTGACCTTGATACCCGACTTGAAGCGGACGAACGTTTTGGCAGTGTCGCTACCCTCCGTCGTCTCCGGGCCGAGTCGTGCATTGAACTAGCGAGTCAGGCAAGCTAGCCTGGACCCATGATCACAGTAATCGGCAGCCTGAACATGGACCTCATCGCGGGTGTGAAACGTCTGCCGCAGCCGGGCGAAACCCTCCTCGCCACCAGCTTTCTCCGTGCCCCCGGCGCCAAAGGAGGTAATCAGGCAGTGGCCGCGGCTCGAGCTGGTAGCGTTGTAAATTTTGTCGGACGGGTGGGCGATGATGCCTTTGGTGTCGCCCTCATCGAAAGTCTGAAAGCAGCGGGAGTGGGCACCGAGTACGTCTCCGTCGGTGAGGGCGAGTCGACCGGGCTGGCCCTTATAGCCGTGGATGAGGACGGTGAAAACAGCATCGTGGTCGTGCCGGGCGCAAACGCCGGTGTCACCCCGGCTCAGGTCGACGCCGCGAACGCGGTAATGAAAGCGGCTGACCTGCTCGTGTTGCAGTTGGAAATCCCAATCGACACCGTGACCTATGCCGCGCGTCGAGGACATGAAGGCAGCATGAGAGTTCTGTTGAACCCCTCGCCGGCACAATCGTTCGACGCAGCGGCTCTGCAATTCGTCGACGTGCTGGTGTTGAACGAGAGTGAACTGGCTCTCGTTAGTGGCTTGGGCTTCCCGGTCGATCCTGCGTACGGAGCACGGCTGTTGCTCGAGGCAGGCTCCGGAGCGGTGGTCGTGACGCTTGGTGAGGATGGCTGCGTCGTGGTAACGCGGGAGCGCGAGATCGAGATACCGGCGCTTCTCGTCGAGGCAGTGGATACCACTGGAGCCGGAGACGCCTTCCTGGGCAACCTGGCGCATGCGCTCGGTGCCGGCGAGCCTCTGGAAACAGCGGCACGGTTCGCCTCCGCCGCGGCTGCCTGGAGTATTCGTCTGCCCGGAGCTCAGCCTTCCATGCCAACCAGGGCACAGACGGAAACTCTGCTGAGGGAGTTCGGTCCATGATCGTTGGCGTCGCCTGTGCCACCGGTACCGCCAACACCCTGCACCAGGGGTTTTTCACCGTGGTCGTGATTTACAGCATCGTGGTGGCCCTCTGGGGATTTGTGCTGTACCTCCGCGGGAGCAATCCTTCCGGGAGCTTCCTGGGCGCACTGGCTATCGTCGAAGGAGTCATCGTCCTCCAGGCGCTTATCGGCCTCGCTCTGATCGTCACGAACCATCGCCCGGAGGATGCGCTGCACTGGCTCTACGGCTTTGTGGCTATAGTTGCGCTTCCCGTCGCGTACTTGTCGCCCTGGACCGATGGCGGTCGCGATCGGCGAGACTCCCTGGTGTTCGCCCTGGCTCTACTTCTGATCGTGGGTATCGCCCTCCGCGCCTCGGCGACCGGGTGCACATCGTAGGATTCAACTCTCGAATCGCACCACCGACTCAGCCGGTTTGTGATTCCACCGCGCTGGATGCAGAATGCTCGCCAGAATCTCCACACCGTCGATCAACCGTGGACCGGGTCGATTGAAATACGACGATCCATCGACCGCGT
The DNA here is from genome assembly GCA_963731225.1 of uncultured Chloroflexia bacterium. Lineage (GTDB taxonomy): Bacteria > Chloroflexota > UBA5177 > UBA5177 > UBA5177 > CAVSUG01. Next base: position 634,459 of record CAVSUG010000001.1, on the reverse strand, counting down.
ACACCTGTCCCTTCTTTACCGCACTGATCTCATGCCACTCCGGCGGTCGATCCATTTCAGAGAGCTCGCGAACCGACCGTCCCAACCCGAACCCACAGGGCATGGCAATGACAACCTCAGGTGCGCCGGAAACGATATCCGGCCAGCCAACCTGGCGTGACGGCTGACCGGCATTGCCCAGGATGTCGCGGCCACCGGCGATTTCCACCATCTCGGGAACCCAGTGCCCACTAACGAAGAGCGGGTCGATCCACTCGAGCGTGAGCACCGGCGTTGGTGGCCGAGAGGCGTGCGTCGGCGTCACCGCCAATCGCACCGCCTTGAGCCGGGCTCGCAGTTCGCCAACGACCTCAATCGCCCGTCTGACTTCACCCGTCAGCCGCCCGACGAGGAGTATCGAGTCAAGAACGCCACTGAGCGTCCTCGGCTCGAGCGATGCCATGGCCGGCCGGCTGCGGAGGCCGGCGACGACCTGGCCCACTTCGTCTGTTCCCACGGCGCACACGGCACAGAGATCCTGGGTCAGGATCAGATCGGGGGCGAGATCATCCAGCAAGTCCCGATCCAGGTGGTAAATCGTGGCCTCGTCGGCCAGACTACTGCGTACCGCCTCATCGATCTGATGCGCAGACAGGCCGTCCGAGTCGATGATACTGCGGGTGACATGCGGCTTGTCCCGTGCTTCCGGCGGATAATCGCACTCGTGCGTCACAGCCACCAGACGATCTCCCAGGCCCAGCGCATACACGATTTCGGTTGCACTGGGAAGTAGCGAGCAAATGCGCTGACCGGTCGGCTCGGCGGAAGACAATCGAGTTTGACCACCTACTCCGTTGGCTCTTGCCGGGCAGGATTGTAGGCATCGGCCAGGAGACTCAGATCGGCATCGACCCCGAGATCGCGCAGCTTGGCCGCATCGCCGGAGATCAATGCTTGACGTTCGGCGTATTCGATTTCGTAGCCATGAAGTGCCTCGTCCGGTCGGTGACGCAGGGTATCGCGGAACTCGGGATCGTTCTCCGCTCGCCGGATAACGTCTTCTACCGCTTCGCTGCTCATGTGTCCCTCCTCAGACTCATTATCGAGCATGGTCGTGACGAGATTGCGGACCGGTACTACCGTGCTACCATTCAATCATGGAAGCCTGGCGTTGCCTCATGGCGAGATCAGGACTCGACCCACTGTATAGAAAGGCCCACCCATGAGAGCATTTGCCATCGTAGTCGCCGCCGTGGTGCTGCTGACTACGACTTCCCTCAGTGCGATCGCATCGCATCATTCGTCGCCGCCGACCACCGCGTCTGGCTATACTCTGCTCCTTCCGTTGGCAGGCGCGCGCTCCGGTCATTTCGTCCTGCGGCCGATTAGTTTCCCCGCGGCCAACGGCGCGGCCGTGTCGGACTCCCCGACGGGCACACCCGGCACCGGTACCCCTGTTCCCACGGACACTGCGATTCCAGTCGACACCAACACGCCAACGCCGACAGTTACTCCTACTGGGCCGGCGGTTCCGGACGGAACGACAGTGCTGCAAAACTTCGCTCTGGTGTACTCCCAGATTCAGACGGCCCACGTCGAACTGATCACTACTGCCGAGAAGCCGAGCGTCGAGAAGCTCACTATCGATGGCATCGGCGACGCCACCTGCAAAGGTCCGGCGATGCAACTCGCGGTAAAGGCCACCGATGCCCTCGAAGGTACGACTCAGTCGCGGACTTCCAAGGCCACGTACATCCAGAGCAAGAACACTACTGAAGTCAAGACATCCGCCAAGAAGGCAAAGTGGACCAAGGTGAAGAACCAGGAAAACGTCACCTTCTATGGCTTCCCTTATCCCATCGATAATCCTCTCGCCTGTTCGGCGCCGGCTTCTTCCACGACGACCACTCCAACCTGTACGGACATTTCCAAAGATGTGAGCAACCTTGGGGCCGATACCTTCCAGGGACATCCGACCTGGCACATTCAGTTCACCGATGTGCGTACCTGCACTGACGGCACCACTCTGAATTTCGTGGACGACTTTTACATCGGTCAGGCTCACTTCCAACCGTATGTACTGTCTCAAAGTCTCAACGACACTCAGGATGGATTGATCATCGTGGAGAAACAGGTCACGACCAAAATCGGTGAGAAAGTCAAAATTAAGTTGCACAAGTTCGGCACGGCCTGACCGGCCGGTAGGCAAAGATGGACACGTACGATCTCTCATTCAAGTTGGCGTACGCCGGTAGGCGTTCACGAGTGCCCTTCATAACTGGGCCGCAGTACACCAATTCGGTTCCAGGTGTCCCGGTGCTGGCCGCGTTGCGAATCTTTATCCCGCCCGAATCCTGGTCGGAAGAGAATGTGATTCTCGCCTCCCGGGAGATCTGCCGCTGTCTCGGGCCCACATCCCAGTTTGATATCGGCATGACGCTCGCTGGAACGGCCACGTACGATGCTCTCCGGGCAGCCGCGGGTAACGTTGCCCGCCTGATGAAGATGGACCCGGATGATCCTACCGTCGTGTTGCGGTATTCCGCCGACGAGGGGGACAATCTGTACCAGGCGCGATTCCCGCGCCTGAAATTCGAACCAACGGGCACCGACTACTGGCGTGCGAGCTACGCAACCGGAGCTGTCAAACCACCGACAGAGCAGTAATTGGTCTCTCTGCTGCCGGTAGCGGGCATCCCGCTGGTGCGCGTCGGCGACCACATCGCTACATTGCTGGTCAAAGCATTACAGGACGCTGGCGAATCGTTTCGGGCTGGCGATGTCCTGGTCGTGGCACAGAAAGTAATCTCCAAGTCGGAGGGTCGCATCGTATCGTTGGAGACGATTGAGCCTTCGGCGAGAGCGATCGAACTCGCGACTGTCACCGAGAAGGATCCCCGCCTGGTGGAGTTGATCCTCCAGGAGTCGAACGCAGTGTTACGCGCTCGGCCCGGTCTGCTGGTGGTGGAGGACCGGCGCGGCTTCGTCTGCGCGAACGCCGGAATCGACCGCTCCAACATCGAACAGTCCGGAACGAGCGAAGAGGTGGCCCTGCTCCCCGAGGATCCGGATGCCTCCGCCTCCCGGCTGCGACAGAGCATCAAGGACCTCACTGGGGTAACTGTTGCCGTCATCATCAACGACAGTCATGGCCGGGCCTGGCGGCAGGGAACCGTCGGCGTGGCCATTGGCCTCGCCGGAATGCCGGCGCTCTCCGATCGACGCGGGGACGCAGACATGACCGGCTACGTCCTGCAACACACCGTCATCGGCCTGGCCGACGAAATTGCGGCTGCGGCCTCACTCGTCATGGGACCGGCAGATGAGGGTATACCGGCAGTGATCGTGCGAGGATTGGCGATTCCGGCACGCGGCGGCACGGCACGCGATATCCAGCGACCACGAGAGATGGACGCATTCCGCTGATCTGGATCAGTGGTGATCGATCGCGGGGCTCTATCTGTTCACTCATCATTGGGAATGGCGCCGCTCTCCAACACCCGTACCAGCCACTCCTCATCGCGCACAGCGGTACCCAATTTCCTGGCCTTGTCGAGCTTAGAACCCGGTTCGGCACCTGCGATCAGGAAATCGACTCCCTTGCTCATGCCAGGGGCAATACGAGCTCCGAGTTCACGCAATCGATTCTCGGCCTGACCTCGGGATAGAGTTACCAGCTTACCGGTCAGCAAAAAGCTGATGTCGGCCAGCGGACCGGCATGCGCCGGCGTTCCACGTTCTTGCCAGGTAACGCCCGCAGCCTTGAACCGGCGCATAAAATCGAGGTTCCGCGGTTCGGCGGCCCATTCGGCGATGCTGGCGGCAGTCTTACCGCCTATTCCCTCGATCGCCTCCAGCTCCTCCCGCGAGGCGGTGAGAAGCTCGTCCAGATTGGGACACGCCTGGGCGAGGAGCTCGGCGGTCTGAAGGCCAACGAAGCGGATGCCCAGTGAAAAGATTACATTGGCCAGTGGCCGTCTCTTACTCCTGTCGATAGACCGAAGTATATTATTTGCGCTTCGCTCCTGAAACTTTGGCAGCGAAAGCAGTTGCTCGCGTGTCAGTGTGTACAAATCGGCAGGATCGCGAATCAGCTTCATCGAGAGCAACAGATCGACAAGCCGTTCACCCAGGCCGCGAATATCCATTGCCGGTTCGGAAACAAAGTGCTCGAGCCAGCGAACACGCTGCGCCGGACAGGAGGCATTGGGACAGCGCGCCATGGCTTCGCCTTCGATCCGAACGATCCTGGTGCCACAGGCGGGGCAGTTTTCCGGCAGGGAATATGGCACCTGGCTGCCGTCTCGGTCTTCGACGATGGGCTTGACCACCTGTGGGATCACGTCGCCAGCCCGATGAACGATCACCCGATCGCCAATGCGAATGTCCTTGCGCTGGATGTCGACCTCGTTATGCAACGTGGCCCGCTGGACGATGACGCCACCAACATTTACCGGCTGCAACACGGCGTACGGATTGATCGCTCCGGTGCGACCTACATTGACTCGAATATCGTCGAGCCGAGTCGTGGCCTGCCGCGGCGGAAACTTGAACGCGATTGCCCAGCGCGGTTCGCGGCCCACCGCCCCCAACTCCTCCTGCGCCTCCACTGCGTTGATTTTCACCACGACACCGTCGATTTCGTACGGGAGCCGCTCCCGCTCCACGGCCATCGTGGTGCAATAGGCGTGTACCTCATCCATCGACTGGGCTCGGCGTGCCAGCGGACTTACCGGGAAGCCCCAGGTTCGAAATAGCTCCAGAGCTTGCCACTGACTCTCGATTTCGAAACCCTCGGCATACCCCCAGGCATAGGCCCAGAACTGTAACGGCCTTCCCCGGGTCACTTCCGGATCGAGTTGGCGAAGTGATCCGGCCGCCGCATTGCGCGGATTGGCGAAGAGCGATGCGCCCTCATCAGCACGCCGCTCATTGAGCTTCTGAAAGCCCTCGATCGACAAATAGATCTCTCCGCGTACCTCCACCCGCTCGGGAATTGGTTCGGCGCGGAGCTGTTCGGGAATCTCAGCAATGGTACGCAGATTCGCCGTGACATCCTCTCCCTCGATGCCATTGCCTCGAGTAGCCCCGACGACAAATCGGCCCTGATGGTAGGTCAGCGCAATCGCAAGACCATCGATCTTGGGTTCGACCACGAAGTCGAGGGTGGTCGCGGGGAGCCGATTGCGTACTCGTTGGAACCATGAATCGAGCTCTTCCCCGCTAAACGCATTCCGAAGACTGAGCATCGGACGGGGATGAAGTCGCGGTCGAAAGCCCTGCGCAACTTCACCCAACACCCGCTGCGTCGGGGAATCGGCGCTCTGCAACTCCGGATAGCGCTGCTCCAGAGCACGCAACTCTCGCATCAGCGCATCCCATTCGCCATCGGCAATGGTGGGCGCGTCCAGCACGTAGTAGTTGTAGTTGTGTTGTTCGATTTCGTGACGCAGCCAGTCGACCCGGCTGGCCGGAGTGGCGTCTTCCTGGATGGTCGTGTTGACGTCTAACCCCATAGATAGGAAGGATGCGAGGCGGGAAGGAGGTGGAGGAATGACCCAATTAGCTTACCGGTGCGGAGCGTTTCGGTCAAGCCGATCCGATGCGATCTTCCGCCGTTCCCGACAACGGCACCCGGCAGATAGGGGTATACTTCGGTCCGCGAGGCGAAAGGTCGCTGCGCATCACGGTCGTGTCGCGCACCTCGAAGGTCCCTGCTAGCCCGCCCCGCGCCGACATCGCCGCAATGGTCGCGCCCAGGCGGCTACCTTCACTCTCGGTCAAACCGTCGCCGACGCGAGCGATGGTGAGATGTGGAGAGAATCGTCGTGGTTCGCGGGCGAACTCCCGTCGCTCCAGTTCGTCCTCTAACCGGAGAAAAAGGCCCTGCAGTGCTTGGTAGCCCGAATCAGGTCGCAGGCCGACCCACACCACCCGCGGCCGCTTGCCGGTGGCGTAGAAGGCTCCTACCGAGCCGAGAGTCAGTTCGAATGGAACACTGACGGCAGCGGCCGCCCGCGCCGCGTCGACCGCGGCCTCAACTCTCTCGCTGGAAAGCATGCCGAGAAAGCGCACGGTAAGATGGAGGAGTTCAGGCGCTACTATTCGAAGGGAACGCTCGTACTCCAGGAGGTCCGGTTCGAGCGCGGTGAGTATAGTCAGTATCGGTTCCGGCAACTCGATCGCAATGAATGTCCGGGTCGCCCCAGGTGCTTGCTTTGACAAACTGGCGGGCATAATTTACCATACGCTAGCCTTATGTATCTTGCCGAGCGAAAAGGATAACCACTCGTTATGTCGACCCTGAAGGAGATCGGCCCTCTCGTCGTTGCCGGATTCGTCGCGTTTGGACTGGCGGTTCAGTTCAGCATCGTCGTCTGGACCTTCATGGACATCCGATCTCGATCCCGCGATGTCCTCGTCTGGATCTTTGCCACTGCCCTGGTCTTTCTCTTCTCCGTGTTCGGTCTGGTGGTCTATCTGATCTTGCGGCCACATGAAACATTGATGCAGGCCTACGAGCGATCACTGGAAGAAGAGGCACTCCTGCAGGAAATCGAGGAACGCCCGATCTGTCACAATTGCCGTCACCGGGTTGAGCATGACTATCGTATCTGCCCGAATTGCATGCAGAAACTCAAGGACGTGTGCATCAATTGCGACCGATTGGTTGAGTTGGACTGGAGCGTCTGTCCGTACTGCGCGGTCGAGCGCAAGATGCCGGTTGCACTCAACGCCAGCGAGACCGCGTAAGTCTAGGCGCGACGTGGCGTCGGCGCCAAGCGGTCGATCTCGGCCAGATCCTCAGCTGAAGGTTCCCAAAGTCCGGCCTCGACGTTGGCCACCACTTGCTCTGGCCTGGTTGCTCCGGCAATTACGGAAGCCACTGCCGGTTGCGCCGCTAGACCACCAATCGCGATCTGAAGCAGATTGAGTCCGCGTTCTTGGGCGAACCGTTCGAGGCCCTCCACCACGTCGAACCGCTCGTCCGTCAGCCATCGATCGGCGGCCGGGCTGCCGGCCAGCCGGGTACCGTCGGGCGGAGACTGGTCCCGCCGGTACTTCCCCGTGAGCAGTCCACTGGCAAGCGGGAAATAAGGAAGCATACCCAATCCGAATCGTTCGCAAGCGGGTATGACCTCCTGCTCTACCTTTCTTTCGAGCAGACTGTAGTGGTTCTGCGCAGAAACGAATGGTGTCCAGCGATTGGTGCCGGCAATCCAGGCAGCATCCGCGATCTGCCAGCCGGCGAAATTCGAGCAACCAAGGTAGCGGACCTTGCCCTCGCGCACGAGATCGTTGAGGGTTGAAAGCGTCTCTTCGATGGGCGTCTCATCGTCAGGAGAATGCATCTGATAGAGATCGATATAATCGGTACCAAGTCGGCTCAGACTGGCCTCGACGGCGCGTCGGATATAGCGGCGAGAGCCGCCCTGGTCATACGGGCCCTCTCCCATCGACGATCGGAATTTCGTCGCGATGATGACGTCATCCCGTCGCTCCTTGAGTGCGGCTCCGAGGAACCGCTCGCTTTCACCGGAGCTGTAGACGTCGGCTGTGTCGAACAGGGTGATGCCACAATCGAGGGCAGCGTGCACCACTCGCGCCGTGGCCGCCTGATCCAGGCGCCGTCCGAAGTTGTTGCAGCCGAGCCCCACCACCGAGACCTTTAGGCCGGAATCGCCGAGCCGTCGTAACCGCATATCTGACATGAGGACTCCTTCTCGTTCATCGTAACGATTTACCCGAGAAGTCGCCCAGCATGTATCCAGCCGCCGGCAGCACCGTTCGACGCCTGGATTGGTCCACGAATGTGGACGGTCGGGATGGTACCATCGAGTACGGTTGCCGAGTCCGGATACCGTCATCCGACCGGCGGCGCCGATCGTGGAGGAGGAGAGCGTGAAGAGCTTTCGGCTGTTGAGTCTCGGGCTGCTGGCGGCGGCCCTGGCGGCGCTACCAAGCACGACCCAGGCAGCGAGCTATCGCCACTACGTTTCGAATGCACTGCACTTTTCAATCGACTATCCGACCACGTGGACCGCAGATTACTCGAGTTCTCAACGCTATGTATCGTTCAATCAAAGCAAGTCCACAGCGCTGACGATCAATTACCATCCAGCGGCGGGTTTGACCATCAAACTCTTCACCAACGCCCTGATAACGGAGTACCACAAGCTCAGATTCCATGTCGGCGCGCCAAAATACAGCGGTGACGCCGCCGCTTTCACCGGCACAGGCACCCTCGCCGGCTACAACGTTGAAGTGAAAATAGCAACGCTGATCGACTCGCACGGCGCGTTCAGCCTGACAGTAGCCGCTCCGCCGGCGCAGTTCACCAAGCTCACGCCGATCTTCAAGCACATGGTCAACTCCTTCAACACGCGGTAGGCGTGCCGGCATCGAGTTTCGCCCCGGCTCATCCGCAAGGATCGCCGACGGCGCGAAACCGCCGGGCGGTGTCGTCGCCGGTAGCCCCGGTCCGGTACTGGGCGGGACATGATGGCATCATGCGCTACACTCGTGCGGAGCAGATATGACCTACCGACTTCCGGTCAAAGAGTGGCCCTCGAGCGAGCAACCCCGCGAGAAACTCATGCAACTGGGAGCGGAACACCTCTCCAATGCCGAGCTGCTCGCCATCTTGTTGCGCGTCGGCGTCCAGGGGCAGGACGTTGTGAGCATGTCAAATCAACTCCTGGTACAGTTCCATGGACCGCTTGGGCTGTACCGGAATCGTTGGGAAGATCTCGCTGATGTCCACGGCATGGGACGGGCCAAGGCGGTCACGATCAAGGCAGCCCTTGAACTCGGCCGCCGATTACTCCTGGCAGACGCGGACGAACGCATGCAGGTACGTTCACCACAGGATGTTGCCTCACTGCTTCAATTGAAAATGGGGCTGCTCGAACAGGAACACCTTTACGTGGTATTGCTGAATACCAAGAACCATGTCCAGGGGACGCGTGAAGTGTATCGCGGCAGCGTCAACACCTCGCAGATCCGAACTGCCGAAGTATTTCGTGACGCCGTGAAGGAGAATTGTCCGGCGTTGATCGTGGCGCACAACCATCCCAGCGGGGATCCCACACCGTCGCCCGAAGATATTCGCGTGACCCGCGATCTGGTGGCCGCGGGCAAACTGCTCGATATCGAAGTGCTCGATCACCTCGTCATCGGACGGAACGCCTACATTTCACTTCGCCAGAAGAAGCTGGGATTCGCGTGAAGGAGGAGTATCTACCGGTATAATGACGACAGCGAATGGACAATCTGCATGACGTTCGATCCGAGACTCGCATCCGATCGATCGATCCAGACGATCCATGCTGCCGCCGTGTTCCACGACCAGGTCTTTGCCATCACGACGGCCTGCGCCAATGCCACGGAGGCCGAGTTGGTACTGGCGGCGGTCTCGCAGGACCATGCTTTTCGCGGGATCTGGACGATCCCGCGATCTGATTTGACTGCTCTGGCAACCGACCTTGAGGATGGAGGATGGACGATAGTGTTCTCGCCGGGAGCCGATGCCGCTGACATCGAAGATCGTTGCCTGAAGCTGGCAAGCACGGCGTTCGATCGCTGGAAAGCAATCCGACGATGGGTGAGCGCGCACCGCGAAAGGCCGATATGACAAGCGAAAACTTGAAGAAGCTGATGAAGCAGGCGGACGACACGATTGCCGAAATGGCCAGAGAGTGGGAAGAGACTGGCGCCTTGCGACATCTGCAGGGGAAACCGCTGAATCTAACCGAAGACGACGAGTGGATCGGTGCGCGGGTAATCAAGGACCAGGGATACTCCCATCCGTTACTCGAACGCGCTCGGGAACTGGAAGAGCCCCAGAAAGCCGCTGACCTGATTCTGGAACGACTGCGCCGGCGGCGTTCCTGGCTCACCGGTTCAGGTTCACGGGCTAGCCCGGAGGACATTCACGCCTTTAACGAGCGCCGGCGACAAGCACTCACCGAGTACGAAGCGAAGCTGAAGGCGCTCAACACTGCTATTCTCGGTTTCAATCTCGGCGTTCCGCTCGCGCTGCATCGCCCGTTGGTAGCGGTGGCGCACGAAGTGGCACGTGCTGCCGGAGAAATTCCGGCACTCGAATGCTCGCCTCCACAACCGCCGCCCCGGAGACGACGATTATGGCAATTCGGCGCCCGCAGGAAGCGATGGTAGCGAGTCAGCGACCAAAAAGACGAGCGAATACCGAGCGAGGACGTCGTTCCACCGCGGTGGCGGCCTCGATGGCCATCGCCTCATCGAGGGCTCGCTGGCGCAGGCCGGCCCAGATCTCTTCGCCTCCTCCCCGTGCCGGGGCGGATTCGAGCTGTCCAGCCTTTGTCGGATAGTCCGAGTCACCCGATCGCTGCCGGATGGACCAATTCACCACATACTGCGGCCAGCGCCGGCTGTACACCAGCAGGATCCAGCGATCCTCCGACAGCTCGACGATCTCATCCGGAGGTCCTTCGTCCACGGTCAAGACGCTCCGATGAGTGTTTCAAAGCGATCGATTTTCTGCCGCACCACGTCCAGGCTTGAGTGCCAGAAGGCGGGAGTGCGAATGTCGATCCCGAACCGTCCCGCCAGTGTGGCCGCATCGGCGAGGCCGGTCGAGGAGAGGAACTCGTCATACCGATCGCGGAACCCGTCAGGATCGGTCTGAAAATGAGCGTACAGACCAAGTCCGAAGAGCAACCCGAACATATAGGGGAAGTTATAGAACGGTCGAGCCATGCTGTAGTAATGCGTCTTTGCGGCCCACATATAGGGATGCAGGGTGGTCTCATCCAGGCCATCACCGTAGGTTCGCCGCTGCGCGTCCAGCATGATCGCGTTCAGTTCATCAACCGAGAGGTCTCGTTGGCGGCGGCGCTCGAAGACCGCCTCCTCGAACATGAAGCGACTGGTGATGTCCACCACAACCTGGCATGAACCCTGAAGAGAAGACTCCAGAATTGCAATCTGCTCCTCCCGGCCGGCGTGCTCGAGGGCCGCATGCTCGATGATGGTCTCGCAAAAAATACTTGCGGTCTCAGCCAGGGTCATTGGCGTCTGGCGCTGGAGTATAGATCTATCGGCCAGATTGAAGTTGTGGTATCCGTGCCCCAATTCGTGAGCCAGCGTGCTGACTCCATCGTACGACGGCACGTAGTTTGAGAGAATGCGCGACTCGCCGGCTCGAAGCGGCATACAGAACGCGCCATCCACCTTTCCACTGCGTGGCTCGGCGTCGATCCAGTGCTCATCAAAGGCCCGCTCCGCGAACCCGCGAAGCCGCGCTGAGTAGGCTCCGAACTGTTCGAGCAGGAAGGCAGTGCCATCGGCGAAGTCCCACACCTGTTCGGTCTCACCCATCGGGGCATAGAGGTCGTACCAGGCGAGTTTTTCCAGTCCGAGCGCATGTGCCTTGGTCCGCAAATAGCGCCGAAAATCGGGGAATGCAGCCCGTGCCGCCTCGAACATGGCGTCCAGTGTGGTCCTGTCGATATTGTTGTTGAAGAGGGCAAAATCAAGCGGCGACGGCCACCCGCGCCGCGAGAGCAGGACATTGGATTCGCCCTTGATGCCGTTGAGGGCGGCGGCAATCGGAGTAGCAACCTGCTTCCAGGCGGCAATCTCGGCTTCATACGCTTGCCGGCGAACGTCGCGATTGGCATCGTGTGCCATGATCCGGACAACGCTCATCGGCACCCGTTCCTCAGTGCCGCCCATTTCCAGCGTCACCAGCAACTGAGATGCGATGTTGCTCTTCATTTTTCCCCAGGCCGAACCGCCACTGGGCTCGAGTTCGGCGGCAAGATCCTCTTCCGGCATCGACATGAGATGTTGTGCCTGGATCGCCATCTTGCGGAGGGCAAATGCCAGCTCACGGGCACGAGACGAGTCCTGGATCAACTGATCGATGTCGAGCGCGCCCAGCCAGGCGGTGACTCGCGTGCCGAGTTTCGCCAGTCGAACGGTGCACTGCTCGAGCTCACTGTTCCTGGCCTGAGCCAGATCGTTAAATGAATCTGTGGCCACGAAGCTGCGAATGTATGCGCTCAGAGTGCGAAGTCGTTCGTGAAGTTCGTTGTACGCGCTGATTACCCGGTCGAACGTGGCCGCAACCGCTTCATCGTCTGTAGTCCCACTCTCCGACCCGATCCCATATCGATCGAGCAGGTCGGCAAAATCGGCTATGCGTCGGGGAATATCCTGAAATTCCCGATCGAATTCGGTCGAATCCAGACCGGGGAAGACGACGGTCATATCCCAACGGGGCAATTGTGTCGAGGTGGTCATGGTCTTTCCCTTCCGTTGCGTGCTGGTTACTCTCCAGCATATGGAATTAGAGCGGAAATTCCACCAGGATGCCGATATGATCGGACGCATACACGCCGTTTCGTGACTCGTCACCGACAAGTTGAGCCGCGACCGGCGGCCTGGCAAAGTTCCGCGCCAGGACAAAGTCGATACGCCGAACCGGCTCCCAACTGGCGTAGGTGTAGCCGAGCTGGTCGGGATGGACCGCTGTCCAGCAATCTATCCAATCTCCGGTTTCTCCCTCGATATTCCGGTCCCCAACTAGAAATCGGATCGAGGGACTTTCCGGTACTTCATTCAAATCACCGACCAGAATCGAGGGCGTCGCTCCCGATTGCTCCCGCACGAAGCGCATGACTTCGAGTGCATTTCTCTCGCGTGCCCGCGGATTCAGCGCAAAGTGGGAGGTATAGAAGTGGAATTCGTCCGAACCGCGGCCAAGTGCGACCCCGAGACAGACACGTTGATTGCCGTCTCCACGGAGACGGCGGTCTCGAGTCAGGCGCCGCACCATCACGCGGGGCGGTACATCTGGCGTCAGAATGGTCAAGCCCTCGTCGACCCGTGGGAACGGAATGTACACTTGACCAAGAACCCAGGTGGCGTGGTAGCCCGTGAGTTCCGCGATCTGCTCGGCCTGGCCACGGCCACGCTGAAAACGAAAGTCATGGCGCGTTTCTTGCAGCGCCACGACGTCGGGTCGGTGGGCCGCTATCAGACCGGCGATCACTTCACGGCGTCGAGACCATTGATGCTGAAAATTCCAGATATTGAGTGTCAGGCACTTCATTCATTCACTCCCGCCAGGAGGATTAGAGCATGACCACAGACACGATCTCTGAGGCCGACTTCCTACTCACCGAACTCCGTTATACCCTGGGACAACTGCATGTGCAGATTCTGGACATCGACGAAGAGACACGTGAATCTGCCGCCTGCGGCGGCAAAACGGTCAATATGATCCTTCGAGAGATGGTCAATTCCGAGGCGGAATACCAGGGCCGTTATCGCGACCTGATGCACGCTAAGTCTAGTGCAGCCGCTACCGCGGAACACGTACCGCTGCCAGTTGATGAGGCGGAAGAGCAACCGGGGCTGGCGACGGTGTTCGAGCACTGGCGCGCGGGCACGATCGCTCTACTTGAAGGAATCGGGCCTGACTGGCCAGAAGGGCTCATGGAACTGGTTAAGGAACAGGTTCGGCACGATCGGCAAATGACGACCCACATTGCGGAATGCAGGCAATCGATGTTCGAGAGCAATCAACGACCCGACTTGAACGCCCCGCTAACCAAAACCCCGCGTCCGCACGAACTGGAGGAGGAAGGCTCCTCCTGATAGCGCGTGGTGGGCGCTCGGCGCCGCCACGCACTGCGTCTCGCAACCGTATTCCCGACGCCGGACCTGGATTCGCCGTGGCCGCCGACAGGTCTCCAGGACACGTGCCCCCCGCAGTCAGCGCCGCGTCGTCATACTGCCGTGCAGTGCTGAGAGTTAGAAAGCCAGAGCCTGGCAATGGGGGCATCACGAGATTGAGAAACGGCAAACTCGGCCAGGCTCGTCCATGCCGGTATGCCTTCGGCGGAAGCATCGAGTTCACCACCGATAGTAGTGGCGGCGAAGATCACCCGTACGATTCCGGGCTCGCCCGTCCACTCCTCGCCCGCGAGTATCGCGACTACGTCTGATGTGTCGACGCGATAGCCAGTCTCTTCCCGCACCTCGCGAACAACGGCCTGACGGGGTGTCTCCCTCCACCGTAGGTGACCTCCCGGGAGTACGAACTCGTTCCGAATCGGATCACCAACCACCAGAACGCGGTCTCCCTCGATAATCAACGCCGAGGCCGAGACAAAAGGCGGCATGCGCTCCAGCGTGACCAACGCCGCTGTCCGGGTCACAATGCGGCCCAAACGACGGGAGATACGATACTGCCACTCTCCGAGATTGGTCACACTTCCGCTGCATCCCCATCACTCACCGGGGATGCACCCAGGAGGCGAGGCAATTCGGTGACGAACCTGGACTTGGCCAGTACGCGGTCCGCACCGGCAGCGCGAGCCGCCCTTCGCCCGTCCACATCGACATGTGGACCAAAGGCCACCACCGGCGAAGCGCTCGAGGCTTTAAGTCGCCGAATCGCCGAGAGTACGTCGATCCCAGCATCAAGATCCACCAGTGCGAGCGCAAACGATGACTTGTGGTCATCCGGTGGCACGGTCGACAGGAAGCGCACCCGTCGCCCCGCTGCTCGTCCGGCCGCAGCGATCCTCGACTGGAAAAACAGATCGGTCACGACGGCAATCACGTCATCCATGTCCTACTGTAACGGAGGCCGGTGGTCCGACCGGTCTCGGCCACGGCGACTCAAGAGAGATAGTAGCAACCAACTCAAGCTGACTCGCTCGCCGGCTCGATGTATCGATGCGGCCGCAATCGGTACTACTGAGCGCGCCGTGCCCGGCCCCAGCGACGGCCAACGAGAACACCGCCAATCAGAAGGGCTCCGGTGGCGAGATGCAGAACGATGTTGTCTTGTAGGGACTGCATCACGTCATACGGCCGGTCGAAATGCCGGTTGATACCGCGGACGACCCGCACCGCTAACGGTATTGTGGCCAGACTGGCAAGAGTGGGCGCCGGCAGGATTCCGGCAGCAGTACCGGCCGCAACCGTGCCGTAGGCGGCAGAGACGGCAGCCACATAGCCTTTCACGACCACGCCCGGCGACAAGCGGACCACCAGCGTTCGCTTACCGGCCCGTGCATCGGGGATGCGATCGGGAATCTCGTTGGCATAGAGGATGAGCATAACCAGGAGAGCCACCGGAATCGACAACACGGCCGGCAGCAGTGCGTATCGTTCTCGTTGAACGTAGTAGGCCCCGAGCACCATGATCGGTCCGAAGCCCAGGGCGACGGCCAGTTCGCCCAGTCCACGGTGGACCAGTTGGAGCGGCGGCGCGGTGTAATAGTAGCCGAGAAGTACTCCAGCCAGGCCGAGTCCGAGCAGTCCGGTGCCAGACCGAACCACCAGCACGACACCAGAGCTGATGGCAATCGCATAGCACGCGGCAGCGAGCGCATTCATCTCTCCCATCGAGAGAAGACCGTACTGCAAAACGCGGGACCCTCCACTGAACATGGTGGGCGTCATATTGATCTCGTCGGCCCCGCTGCGAGTATCGAAGATGTCGTTGGAAATATTGATCCCCAGGTGCGCCGCGACCGCTCCCACGGTCGTTAGAGTTGCCAGTTTCCAGGAGATCGGTCCGTCGTGCGCGGCGGCTGCCAGGCCAAGTCCCACCGGCACGAAGGTGGCGGTGAGGAAACGGCGCGCGAGTGGCGTTGAATAGCTTCCATCCCAGACCCATGCGCAGCGTGACCGGTTCACCACGATCTCGCGAAAGTGCCTGCATATAGCGCCGCGCCTGGGGAAGCGCCCGTTCACAGAGTTCCAGAAACGGTAACGTCTTCTCGTCCCATCCCCGCGCGGTGCGCGGAGTGAAGGTCCAGACATCGTTCTCAATATGGAGCGATCCGCTCAGTTCGATATAGGCGCGCTCATCGTAACCGTAGCCAGGAAGCGGATGGATACGACTACAGACGACCTGGGCGTACTCGGCGTTGTGAATGGTCTCCGGGCCAGTATCGACCGCCGTAAGGATCAAGTTCCGGCCCTGCACGAGGAACTCGGTGGCCACTGCCAGTGGATACCCCTGAGAGTCGAGCGTGATCAAAACGGCGTGAGGAAAGCGGGGAAGCTGAGGCAAAGCCTCGTCGATCTTCATGCTGCACCTTCCGACAAATCGACGACAGTGGGAACCCGAGTCGTGTCACCTCCGGACCAGACAAAGGCACGTCGAGGCGTGATCTCGATAACGGAACGTTCCCAAAACAGAGGCAATGCAAAGCGAAATCCCAGCAGCTTCGACACCGAAGGCTCTTTGGCCGTCCAGAGTGGCAGCACGCGCTCCCAGTCCTGGTGGATGTCCCCATCGATGACGCGAGCGTCCCCCTGAATGGTGGCCCGCAGGAACGGTGTCACCGGACAGGCCACCGGATCACTGAGGCTCACACTGACTTTCGGATTCGCCTTGATGCGCTCGAGTTTGCGCGAGAAGAGCACGCTGGACGTCATGAGGATCTTCTGCCCGTCCCACATCGGAATCAGAGGATCGGTGTGCATTCTTCCGCGTTCGTCGATCACCGTCAACTCCGCCGTGAGAGCAACGTTGAGCAGCCCCACGACGTCGGGCGGCAACGTAGTCATGGTACGTCCTCCGGACTATATTAGCGGAAGTCCCGCCGCCCCAGACCTCGAGTACAGAGCTACGCTAGATCGAGAAGCCTGCCGTTTTTTGACAGGTACGGGTCGGTGCATGAGGCCAGGTTGAAACAGCAGGGCCGTCGCTTTCCGCTGTTCATTTTGGAAATACTGACTTCTACTCGTCGTTTCCGCGTGTCCGGGTTTTTGGTTGCATTGACCCAGCGAACCCATTCCCAACGCGCCATTGGCGTAATAGCGTTCCATAGGTCCTGAATCTCCTGCGGGGCAGCCGCCAGAGCCATCTCAAAATCCGGAGGCACGGTCGGCTCCGGCCACTCTTCGGTGGGCTCGAATTCGAGCGTCGCGGTGTCACCCACGCCGATCCGGGCACCACGCTGCAGGGTGCCATCAACCGTCATCCAGTGGCCAGAAGAGCCGTCAGGTTCTAGCACGGTCTGGAACTCCTGGCCGTTGATCGTACCCCGTACTGCCACCTGTCCACGCGACGGCAGTTGCTTGCTGGCTTCGTCAGGCAACCGCAAAATAGTCGATTCATCGAGTGCGTACAGCGTGGCGTCACAACGAATTGTCGGCATCCCTGTTTTCTTAGCCATCGTCACCACCTACCTATAGTCTCACTGACTCGAAGTCGCAACAACCGTGTTCAGCGATATTATCCGACAAGACGGGGCTGACCCGTACAATCCACCGGCAATGGTAACCGCGATTAGAATCACTCAAGCGGGTGCGTCGTACCTGCCCAACGCAATGACGCCCGCGCCATAACCCCGACAGAACGAGCGACCAATTACGCCAGGAGGAGACATGACCCAGGCGATAGAACTGGAGATTGGCGAGAGCGAAGCAAAGCGCTTCCAGGCTGAATTTCCAATTTTCAATCATACGACCTACCTCAACAGCTGCTCGCTTGGTCCACTCAGCATCGACGCTATCGCGGCTCTTGACCGCTATCGGGACGATTGGTCAGCGTACGGCGCGCCCGCCTGGTGGAAAAAATGGCTGCCCCAACTGACGGCTGCCAAGGAGCGATTCGCCACCCTGATCGGGGCTGAACCAGACGAGGTAACGATCAGCCACTCGATTTCGTCGGCACTTTCATCGATCGCCAGCACGTTCGACTATCGCGACCGGCAGGCGGTGGTTTGCGCCGACCTCGATTTTCCGACAATCCCGTACCAGTGGCTGGCAAAAGCGCGTGAGGGGGTGGAAGTTCGGTACGCTCGTTCTCGTGATCGGATTCGGGTGCCGTTCGAGGAGTACGAGCAGGTCGCTGACCGCGAGATGGCCCATATCGTCACATCTCACGTGTTTTACTCCACCGGTTATGTGCAGCCCATTCGCCGTCTCGCCGACCTCGCTCATGCCAACGGCGCGAAGATCATCGTTGACGGCTACCATAGCGTCGGCGTCATTCCCGTCAATGTCAAAGAGCTGGACGTGGATTTCTATGTCGGCGGCACCTTGAAATGGTTACTCGGCGGCCCCGGGCTCACCTTTATTTACGTTCGCCGGGAACTGATCCCCGAGTTGCAGCCCACCATCAGTGGCTGGTTTGCATCCGCACAGCAGTTCGCCTTTGACTCGTTGCATCTGGATTGGGCGCCATCGGCCGATCGACTCGAATTGGGCACGCCATCGGTTCCGACCGCCTACGCCGGCGTCGCCGGGATGGATCTCATTGTGCGTGCCGATCCTCGGAAAATCGGGCCGAGAATCCAGTACCTCACCGGCCTCGTGGTCGAGCGCGCACAACGGGCCGGATACGACATCGTGTCTCCCGAGGATGCCAATGAACGAGGCGGCATCGTGATGCTTCGCCTGACCAACCCCGAAGCCGCGGTGGAAGCGCTCGCGGGTGCCGGTTTTACTGTCGATTACCGACCAGGATTGGTGCGAGTCTCACCACACTTCTTCAACACCGCGGAAGATGTCGATCGTTTGATGGATCAGATCGACCGAATCCAGCGCGCCGCTTGAGACTACCCGAGTTCGTCCAGTACCTTGATCACGGCGGATAATCGTGCCATTGCGCCGGACGCCGTGACCCGCGCCGCCTGCCGTCGGGAAGGATCGGCCCGAGACGCCCAATCTCGAATCTCTGTCTCGCTCACGTCCGACCAGCGCGAGTCCGCGGTCAAACGGGCCTGCACTTTGGCCGTTGCGCTCTTCAGGCGGCGTGGAGGTTCGTCGGCTGCAACTCCCAATTCAGTCAGTAGCGACGCTACCTCGGCGCTGCGCAGGAACGGATTGGTCGGCTTGCCACCGACTGCCCGCAATTTCCCCTGTGCCACCCAGTCCAGGATCGTGTCCTGGGTCACGTGCAAGAGTTCGGCGGCATGCACCGCGTCGACAAAGGCAAATCGAGTGAGGGGCGTGCTCAATGGGTGTGCTCGTCCTATCCTTCTGAGGTATGCTCAGGGCATCAGTGGTGACCATATTATAGGTGGCCGGAATGGCAGCCGAACGCAGCGACCGAGGCGGCGAGCAGGAGATTCTTTCCGCCTGGGGATCAACTATACGCCAGTACCGCCAGTGGAAGCGACTGTCACGTCGTGAACTTGCCAGTCGTGCCGGCATATCTCCGGTCTTCCTCGGCGAAATAGAACGCGGGCAAAAGGACTCGTCATCGCATTCACTGACGCTCATCGCCGAGGCGCTGGAGGTTCCGCTGGGCGAGCTCTTCCTGCGGGTGGCGATGAAACTCGATACCGTCGGCGGTACCGAATTGGAGACGCAGACAGCATTGCCATTGGGGGTGCGGGAGTCGTCCGATGACTATCTTGACTCCGTCCCGATGGCCCATGACGAAACGGCATTTGAACTTTACAAGATCGCGCGAACGCTTCGAAGCGATCAGCAGGTTTCGTTTCTTCTGTTAGCCAGGTCAATGAGACCGCTGCCGTAATTCTGGTCTCGACTGGCCGGAGCTCGCGGCTTCCGGATTAGCCGGCGGCGGCCGAGAGAACCGTTGAGCAGCGCCCTTCCCAGCCAACCACGGGATTGTCGCCGTCATGGACTTGATGTTTCGGCGCCCGATGCTCGGCAATCGGGAGCAATGCGTCTCGAGCGGTGGACGCGATCACCGACTGGACGGCACCGCTGGTCGGTTTGAAGCTCGACGCATGCAGCACACCTGTAGAGTCGCGCCAGACCCAGAACTTACGCCGCTGCGCGCCACATGCGCACTCGTTCATTTCGAAACCTCCTGGTAAAGTCAAGCATCGCTGTAGTCCATCGATTATTTGCCTTCAGCGAACGAATCCTATGGACACTATAAAGGTTTTCCCATCGTTGTCAAGACAGCGAGCCCTTGAAAATTCCAGAGTCAGGTTCGCGCTCCGTCTAGGCTTCTCGCTCCAGGCGACTCTGACAGTCGATGCACAATGTCGCCTCGGGCAGCGCGCGCAAACGCGGCTCGCTAATCGGCTTTCCGCAATTGTCGCAGGTACCATAGGTACCATCGTCGAATTTACGCAACGAATCGTTCACGGCCTGCAGAGAAGTCTCCAGGGTCCGTTGCACGGAGAGATTCTTCTCTCGCTCGAACAATTCTGAAGCATCGTCGGCCGGATGCTGATCCAACGCATCCGATTCGTTGTCCTGAAACAGATCCGCGCTCACACCGGTCGAAACCCGGCGAATCTCTTCCTCGAGGCGCTCTCGTTCCGCCAGCAATTGCCGGTGTAGCTCCTCGTTCAGCGCTGCGTTCACCATTGAGGGCCGCGTTTAGTGGCCGCAGGGGCGGGCAGATCCGCCGTCTTGTGCCGAGGTAAAGGACTGTCCACAGGAGCAACTGGAGATCGCCGTGGGGTTGTGAATGGTGAAGCCGCCGCCCATCAGTTCGTCGACGTAGTCGATCTCGGCCCCCTCCAGATATTGGGCACTGTACTCATCCACGAAGAGGCGGATGCCGTCACGCGAGTCCGTCCAGTCGCCATCCATACTGCTATCTTCGAATCGCATCCCATATTGAAAGCCGGAACACCCGCCCGGGGAAACGAAGACTCGAAGCCCCAGATCATCCAATTCTTGTTGCGCCATCAGTCCCTTGAGATGCGAAAGGGCCTGCTCGGAAATGGTCACCATGTACGTATCCTCCAGTGCGTCGATACCAAATCAATCCTGTGCCAAAGTACCATGCTTGGCCCCGGTCTGTCAACCGTTCAATCGCGATTGTCAAGTCATGGACAGCGGGTGTCTACCTTTATTGCTTACGTACTCGCGCAGCACAAACTCACCCAGGCAACCGGGAGTGGTGAAGAACGCGCGACCGTGATTGATGCGGGTCACTTGCATGATGAAGTCGGTGAGATGCTGACTGCGCGCCAGCATGAAGGTGTTGATCACGATGCCCTCGCGCGTGCAGCGTTTCACCTCACGCAAGGTGGCCTCGAAGGTCGCACGCGTTGGCGGGTAGGCAAAGCGCAGCGCACCGTTCTCGAGATGCGCCGTCGGCTCACCATCGGTGATGAGGATGATCTGCTTGGTACCTTCGTGGAAGCGACCGAGCAGCCGGCGGGCGACCATGAATCCCTGCTGCATGTTGGTGCCATGGATCTGCTCGCCAAACGCCAGATGATGCAGTCTCTCGGGCGGAACTACCCGAGCGTATTCAGAGAACGCCAGGATGGAGAGGAAGTCGCGCGGAAACCGAGCCTCGATCAGCGCAGTGAGCGCGAGCGCCACTTTCCGGGCGGCAACGAAACAGCCGCGCAACGGCATCGACCGGCTGGTGTCGATCATCAGTACGGTTGCCGATCGCGTGACTCTTTCCGGACGGAACACTTCGAAGTCTGACACTGTGAGCGCGATCGGAGTACCGGGCCCGCGGCGTACCACCGCATTCATCAATGTACGATTCAGATCGAGCGTAAACGGATCACCGAATTGTGGCGGCGCGGAGACATCGGAAAGTTCACCCCGTACTCCCGTCCCGGGAATTGGGTGCTCGCCGAGGCCGCCAGCCCCCGGTCGCCGAAAGATGTCCTGTAACGCTTTCTCACCGATTTTGCGCACGCCTCGCGCTGAGAGTTCAGTTTGGGGACCCTTTCGGCGCACATACCCAGCAGCTTCCAGTGTGCCCGTGAGACCGCGCATTGCCTCGATCGCGGCGGCGGCGTCCGCTCCCAGTGTGCGGTGGGTAGTTTCAACATCCAGGCTGGTGAGGTCCCCGGTATCGCGGACGCGTCCGAGTTCCTGCTCGAGTTGTTCGAGATCGTGCACCGCTCGGGTCACACCGAGTGCTGCCTTCAACGTTAGATCATTCTCTCCGTTAAAGGGGATCGGTCTCGCTTCCCGACATCTTCCAGCACCCACAGTGGAATGAAGTGTGGACAGGCCCTCGAAGAGATCGGGATCATCGAGAGCGGTGAGGACCATCGCCTCAAGTCGGTCCCGCACCATCGATGAGAGAGTGGACCGATACGAATCGGCGACGGTCTGATGCCCCTCGAGTTGCCGGGCCAAATCGTCGGTCGAGCGGACTCCAGGAAAGTGCCGGCCAAAGTTCTGCACGAACGCCTGAAACTCCGTGTCTGATCCCGACTCCCGCCGCGACAGAACCGCGTTCAACTCGGCGACGAACTGCGCCAGTTCACTCTCGGCTCCGCTATCCGGCGAGAACATTCCGGGAGCGCTGGTGAAGTGTCGTTCCAGCAGATGCTGCCGCAAGTCGGCCCGCAAGCTCTCGAAGCCGGCGCGCGCCTCGGCGTCGATGAATTCATGGTGCTGTAATACACCCATCGCATCCACGGCATCGCTCGGCAATTGGTCGAGAAGCGACTTCGCCGGAGCGGACTTCAGCATGGCTGGAGCGCTGGTATCAACCTGGCGAGATACCTGACAGCCGTCCGCCTCCAACGCGTTGCGCTCCGCACCCACAATGTCTCGCAACTGCCGGTCGATCTCGTCGATAACTGAGTCCGGACGGTAGTGGTCGAGCATTTCCTGATGCCGTCGCCGTGCCAGCTCCAGCAGGTGCTCCAGTCCGGGGAGATGCATCCGATCGTCGACGTGCATTCCCTCAGTCGCTAGACGCTGGAGGGCTCGATCGACATCCCCGTCGACGATCAGATCATCCGCAAGCTCTTCAATCAGCGTTTCGGCATCCAGAACGCCCAGAGATTGTCTCCCGTCCCAGCGGGAGTAGGTATAGCCCAAGGGCTACCTCCGGTATCGAACTTGCCCTTTGCTGCGATCCTTGTTCAGCTTTCTATTCAGATGCAGACCTTCGAGAATGAACTCAGTTGCCGAGGCAATTGCCGCGGGGTTGCCCTGGGCACCGAGTTTTTGCACCGCTGCTTTGAGGCCATTGATGCGAAATGCTTGCTGCGCGTAGCCGCGCGCCGGCATGCTGTCGGAGACATCCATCGTCATGCCGTTTTCGAAGCCGCGCAGAACGTCCTCAAACTCCTGTACCAGGAAGTAGCGGTTGAACACATTCAGTACCGCAGCCTGCACGAGCTTGTCAATGATTTTCTCTTCCGACGCATCGCCCAGCGTTTCCAACTCGATCTTGCCGGCGGTACTGGCGATCACCGCCGGGAGATCCGAGATGCGGGGCACAACGGCTCGCTCGTGGAGTCGAATCGCTCGCTTCAGCGCATTACTCGTGACGTTTTCATAGTTCGAGATGGAAACGCGCACGCTAACGCCGGATCGCTGACTGATGTCCGGACTCTTCCGGGCGAGATGGGTGAGTTCGGCGATGATCTCCTTCATGAACGCGGGAACACTGGTCTCATAGCTGTCGCTGTCGAAACTCACTCGCTCCTGGTCCATGATCTCGATCTCGTGATCGATCGAGCGTGGGTAGTGGGTACGGATCTCGGACCCACACCGATCTTTCAGTGGCGTTATGATGCGACCGCGATTGGTGTAGTCCTCGGGGTTCGCACTGGCGACCATGACCAGGTCAAGCGGCAGCCGGATCTTGAAACCACGAATCTGCACATCTCGCTCTTCCATGATGTTGAGTAAGCCGACCTGGATTCGTTCCGCCAGATCGGGTAACTCGTTGATGCAGAATATGCCGCGATTGGTGCGAGGCACGAGCCCGTAGTGAATAACCAGTTCATCGGAGAGGTGGCGGCCTTCGGCTACTTTGATAGGATCGACCTCGCCGATCAGATCGGCGATGGTGGTATCGGGCGTCGCCAGTTTCTCGCCATACCGGCTTTCGCGTGGAATCCAGGAAATCTCGACCGCATCGCCGGATTCGGCCACCCTTTCCAGGCATGAACGGCAAATAGGCGCATACGGATCGTCGTTGATCTCGCAACCGGCAATGGCCGGCACTTCCGGATCGAGGAGCGAGACCAGAGCCCGCGCCAGGCGGGTTTTCGCCTGGCCACGCTCGCCCAACAGGATGATGTCCTGTCCGGAGAGAATGGCATTCTCGACTTGGGGTAAGACGGTTTGATCGTAGCCCACGATTCCGGGAAACAACTCTTCATCGCGTTCGATCATGCCGATCAGGTTCTTGCGCATCTCCTCCTTAATGGAGAGGACGCGGTATTCGCTCTGGCGAAGTTCGCCAATGGTGGTGGGGACCATCCAGTAACTCCAGACAAAAAAGGGCGTCGGATCGGGCCTATGCGTCCAGGTAACGATCCGTGAGCCCGGCGGGGATAGTGCGGCTCAACGGCCGCAATTCATTGTACCGCCGAGCGATGGTGGCCTCGGGCCGACACAACGGGGAATCGTGCATCCACGCGCGTCCCAAAACGTAGGGGTCGATTGCATCGACCCGCGTCCCGATTCGTAGGGGTCGATTGCATCGACCCGCGTCCCGATGCAATCACGTCAATGAACTAGCATGTCCAACTTCGGCTCCGGGACAATTGCTGCTCACGGTCGAAATGGAGATCGCATCCCCTCTCACTCACCTTGAAAGTATCGGTCGAGTGACCACTGCAGTGGATTATTGACTATATACTCCCGAATGCGCTGCATGTCGCTTTCACTGCGGATGATGTGATCGTAGTATCCCCGCTGCCACACCTTTCCGGTTGAAGAAGGGAGCGCCTCGGTGACTCTTCGCGTCGTCGCGCCTTTGTAGCCACGAATGATTGCTCCCACTGTGGCCGGCAGCCGGCCCAGGTCGATGCCAGCATCATCAATCAATAGGATCCCGTGAAGGTGGTTCGGCATAACTACGTGCACATCCAGGCTGACACCTGAGCGCACACTTGGGGTTCTCAGCCATTCCTCCTCAGCGATGCGACCAACACGGCTGAGGTGCATAGTGCCATCGGTGACCTGGCCGAATCGTGAAACGCGGCTGTCCGTGCAGATGGTGATGAAGTAGGCCCCGGAGGATGCATAGTTGAAACCGTCGAGACGCGGGGATTTACGGGTGGGATGACCGGACGCCATGAGCGCTCTCAGCCCCAGGTTACCGGGCGAGACACAGTGCAGTGATTACGAGCTGACATGCTGCATAGTACCGTAGGGGTTATTGAAAAGACATCGTTCCCTGCCTTCAGGAGGGATTTCCACTTGGTGTGCTCGTAACTCGGAACATGGTTGGCACTCGAGCGGGGTCGATGCAATCGACCCCTACGCATCGGGACGCGGGTCGTTGCTATCGACTCCTACGCGTCGGGACGCGGGTCGTTGCTATCGACCCCTACAACTTGGGACGCGGGTCGATTGCATCGACCCGTTCGAACAACGGACCGGTGTTGGGGCCTGAGCAGAGGCGATGCTGTGGGTCTTTACCAAGAGAATCCAGCGTGCCGCAGGTACGAGGACACGTTTGACCTCAGCGGGATAAGCCCCCACAAGCGTCGCGCAACCTGCCATTTACAAACTCGGTACGCTCGTTGGCAGGCGTCTACAGCAACCCCTTATGCTGACCGCCATCCACCAGGGTGGTGGTGCCGGTTATATAGCTAGCGGCATCAGAGCAGAGAAACACCACCAGATTGGCAACTTCTTCGGGTGTCCCGTAGCGTCCCATGGGAATGCCGGCCTGGACCTGCTCCTTCGCCTGCTCCACCGAGATGCCCTCGTTCCGGGCACGGACCTCGGTGAGATACTGTTGACGATCGGTCCACACCAGACCCGGTCCCACGTCATTCACGCGCACGCCCTGGCCGGCAAGTTGGACTGCAAGTGTCTTTCCCAGTCCCACCACCCCGGGCCGGATGCTGTTCGAGAGCACCAGACCGGCAATCGGCTGCTTCACCGATATCGAGGTCAGATTGACCACGCTACCCTTGCTGCGCCGAAGATGGGGGAGGCCGGCCCGAAGGAGACGCACGGTGCTCATTAACGTGAGATCGACCGCCGAGTACCACTCTTCGTCGGTAAGCGCCTCAAATGGTTTCGATACCGGACCACCGGCATTGGTTACCAGCGCGTCGATGCGCCCAAACGCTTCCACCGCTCGGTCGATTAACGCGCTGCAACCGGCAGCAGTGGTGAGGTCACTGGCGACCCCTTCAACGCGAGCGCCACTGGCCCGCAGTTCGTCGCAAGCTGACTGCAACACGTCCTCACGCCGCCCGTTTACCACCACGCGTGCGCCCTCGCGGGCGAAAACTGTGGCCACCGCCCGTCCGATACCGAGTGACGACGCGGCCACGACCGCTACTTTGTCATGTAGGTTCAGATCCATTATTCCCTCCCGATTCGCGTTCGACGGCAGCACGAAGACGAGCCAGCGAACCGGCCATTTCGCGACTGATCATCGGACTCGCCAGTCGGGCCATCATCCCCGCGGCGAATCCGGATGGAGCCGCGAATTCGAGCCGCTGACGTAGTCTGGTGTACCCTCCATCCTCGGAGCACGTTGTGGTTATGCGGCCGTTCTGGTCCCCGGAGATCTCGAGGACACCGAGATTCGGCGCGGATAATTGCGTCACTGTGCAAGAAAGCACGACCGGTCGGCCGGCCATCATCACAGTCTGTTTCCAGGTGGTCCCTTCGGTGATCGGGTAGCCGGAAAGCTCCGTGATGCCCACAATATGCGGATTCCACTCGCCGGCTCGGCGCGGGTCTGTGATCGCGACGAAGACGGCGTCGATGGGTGCGTGTATATCGGTTGCCTGTTCGATAACGGGCATGCGGATCAGTCTCCCTGTTCGGCTTCCAGGTCGATTGGCGTCTGGGCAATTCTAGTGAATACACGGTCGGCGGCGGTTACACATTCTCGGGCACGAAATCCACGATAGTTAGAGGAAGAGAGGCGCGAGTTGCCGGGAGCAGGCGAAAACAGTCGCGCCCACAGGAGGCTTGAAGATGGAAGTCGATCTCGATAAGACACCGGCAGAAGGTGAAGTTCTCATCTTTACTACTGGTGGCGGATTTGTCGTCAAAGGTTCGGTGCGGAATGTGGCGGCGAAGCTCACCGCGGAAGCGTGGCCGGACTTCGAGTTGGCGGAAAGCGGCGACTCGGTGATCATTGCCGCCGGCCAGGTGGTGGCGCTACGGGGCGGGAACCGGAGGCAACGCGGCACGATTGGGTTCGTTCACCGCGAGTGAGAGCAGCGGGCACGGCGGAGCCGGCCCCATAGGCATCAAGCTAAGGCTCCGAGGGGAGGATTGAGCAGGAATTGCGCCGTACTGGGGCGTTTCCGCCGGGTGTTGACCCGGCCAGTCGCGCGGAGGACAGCGGCGAGGTCGGCGAGGACAGCGCAGAGCGCACGACGTCGGGGCAGCGCATGGGCGATCTGGCGGGCAAAGGAGCGAATGACGGCACTGGCCTTGACCAGACTGCGTGCCGGATCCTCCCAGGTCGCAGTGAGTTGCAGCCAGTGCTGCACCACGCAGCCGATGAGTTTGGCATACACCTCACACAGCACGCGCCAGTGGTTGGCCGTCCGCCAGGTGTCGATGGCCATGGTACTCTTCCAGAGCTTGAAGAGGAGTTCGATCTGCCAGCGTGCTCGATACAGCACGAAGGCCTCGCTGTGGGTCAACTGGTCGGGGGCAAGATTGGTCATAAGCACCGTCCATTCGAGCAGTTGCAGCCGCTCCTGGGTCATGGGCTGTTGGCGTCGGTGCCGATCCTGCTTGAGCCGCTCACGCCGCTGCGCGACCACCGCAGCCGGTGCCGGCGCGGCCAGCAGCCGACAGGGGAGACGCACCGCTTTGCCCACCCGGACCGGGACATCCACCACCGGACCCGGTTGCTGGGCGAGAAACTGGGAGAGGGGGAGTGCGGTCCCCGCGTCATCGACGACCTGGGTGCCCGTTTGGACCCGGGTCAGCCAGAAACAGCCCCGCTTTGCCTGCGTCGCCAGCTCGGCAAGAGCAAAGAACCCGAGATCGGCGATACGGAGCGAGCCTGGTGGGAGCACCGGCAACGCCTGCACCACCACCCGATCATGCGTCTTTCCGGGTGCCAGCACCGGCCCCTGCATGCTCCCACGACAGAGGTCGAGGCGCACGCCCACCTTGACCACGCTGCGATGCCCGGCGGGTGTGCTGTCCCCACAGCCCGTCCACACCGCGGCAAGTGCGGCCGGGAGGGTGAGCGCACTACAGTCCTGGAGGTAGACGCCGGCAAAGCGTTGGAGGAGGGGCACCGCCGCCGGGTCGGCATGGCTAACCGCACCGATGGCGGCAGTTAGCAGTGCCTCCAGGAAGGTCGCCGTCGCTCTGGTAAAGCGGTTATCGAGTCCTTGCGGCGTGATCTCGATCCCACAACTGGCTGCCATCTGACAGAGGTGCTCCAACGAGCCAGCTCGGGGTAGCCAGCCAGCCAAAGACCAGGGTCTGGGCCAGCGTGGCACCGGAGAACTTGACCACGCGCTGGATACAGCCGGTCGAGCGACCAAGCATGTCAGCCGTCGTGGTGAACAGGGTCGAAAGCGTGGTGGGAAGGCTGCGTACACTAGACATGGGGAGGCTCCGTGCATCTGGATTGGTAGTATCTCCATGATGCTCCCGGACGCCTCCTTACCCCTTAGCTTGATGCCTATGCGGGCACGGCGGAGCCGGCCCCTACACTTCGACGACGAAGCTCAGCACCATCGGACGGCGCTTGGTCTTCTGCAGGGTGTATTTCTGCAAGGCATCGCGGGCTTTGTTCTGCACGTACATCGGTTCCGCCGACGCGGCCGCGTGCGTCTGTTGAAGCGCTCGGAACAGATGCTCGCGTGCCCCCTCGATGATGGGCTCCTCTGAGCCCTCGATAAATCCGCGCGAAACGATCTCGGGACGGTTGACCGGCTTGCCGGTGCGGCGATCGACGGTGATCAGCGCAATCAGCACGCCATCCTGCGAGAGATGCACGTCGATCGCGCAGCACTTCATCGCCGATGTTGCCGACGCCGAGGCCATCCACGAAAATATTGCCCGCCGGAATGTGGCCGTCAAAACGTCCGGTGGAATCGGTGAATTCCATCACCCGACCATTCTCCGGAATGAAAATATTATTCGGCGACATGCCCAGTGATTCCGCCATGAGTCCATGCTGGATCAGATGGCGGACCTCGCCATGCACCGGAATGAGATAGCGCGGTCGCGTGACGCTGTAGAGCATCTTCAACTCTTCGCGTCCCGGGTGGCCGGATACGTGGACATGGGCATCCGGTCCATAAATGACATTGGCGCCCAGCTTGAACAGGTTGTCGATATTGCGCGAGACCAGTTCCACATTGCCCGGAATCGGTGAGGCGGAGAGCACGACCGTATCGCCCTTTCGAATCTGGATCTGACGATGATCCCGGTTGGCCATGCGGCTGAGGGCAGATGTCGGTTCGCCCTGGGCGCCGGTGGTCACCACCGCGATCTGGCGGGCGGGTAGGTTCGCGATCTTCTCCCAGGGCTGGATCGCCCCGCCAGGGTCCTTCAGGTAGCCGAGTTTGATCGCAATTTCAACGTTCTTGGTCATGCTGCGGCCGACCACTCCGACTTTCCGGTCGTACTTGTGGGCGTAGTTGACTGCCTGCTGGATGCGGGCGATCAGGCTGGAGAAGGTCGCGATCAAGACCCGTCCCGGGGCGTTACGCATGATCTCGTCAAAGACCGGACCGATGGTGGACTCCGAAGGGGAGAAACCGGGCCGCTCGACACCGGTGCTATCGGCCAGGAGGATATGGACGCCATCGGTACCCAGACGCGCCAGAGCGGCCATATCGGTGGGTTTGGAATCCACCGGCGTATGATCGATCTTGAAATCGCCGGTGTGGACCACAGTTCCGATCGGCGTGTGGATGGCGAGTCCGGCGGCGTCCGGAACGCTGTGCGCCACGCGGAAATATTCCACCTCGAACGGGCCGGCCTTGATTCTGTGGCCGAATTTCACCGGACGCAGATCCGATGAATCGAGCAGACGACGCTCGCGCAAGCTTGACCGAAATGAATCCCAGGGTCAGATCAGTCCCGTAGACCGGCGCCTCGAAGTGCGGCAGCACGAAGGGCAACGCGCCAATATGGTCTTCATGACCGTGCGTGATGAAGAATGCCTTCACCTTCTGCCGCTTCTGCAGCAGATACGACATGTCTGGGATCACCAGATCGATGCCGGGCATATTCTCCTCCGGGAACATGACGCCGCAATCGACCACGATGATCGCGTTCCCGTACTCGAAAATGGTCATATTCTTCCCGATCTCGCCGACGCCGCCGAGCGGGATAATGCGGAGTTTTGGTTTCGCCACTTTGTAAGGAACCTTTACCGAAGAAATAGACGCAGGTGTAACTGCGTTCGATTAAAAGAGCGTGAGCTGTTCCGGCGGTGTATCGTCGTCCGGCGCCGGTGGAGCTGGATCCCGGCTCATTGTGTCTCGAATGAAGTCGCCCAGTCGTTTCATGTCCTGTTCCAGCGTCTGGCGAAGCCGCTCCTGATGGAGCGCTGCGGCCGGATGATACATGGGATAAAAATAGCGACCGGCCTTGGTCCTCGACCTGGCCATGCACCTTCGAGATCATTTCTCCGGGAAAGAAGGTACCGAGTGAGAAGCGGCCCAGCGTCACGATGAGGCGCGGATTTACAATCGCGATCTGCTGCTCCAGATAAGGAAGACAGGCCGCCAGTTCGTCGGGCATAGGATCGCGATTATTGGGAGGGCGATGCTTCACGACGTTCGTTATGTACACCTCGCTCCGCTTCAAGCCCGCCAGAGGCAGCAAGGTTTGATCGAGGAACTTGCCGGCCGCCCCAACGAAGGGGCGGCCCTGCTTGTCCTCATTCAAACCCGGGCCCTCGCCGACCAGCATGACGGTCGCGGTGGCCGGCCCCTCACCAGGGACACCATGCGTGGCGGACTGATGGAGGGCACAGCGCTCACACGCCTGGACGGTGGAACTGATGCGCGCGAGTTCGCTCCCGGCTTCGGAATCGCTCACCGATTACTCTCGGGATCGCTCGCGATCGTCTCCGTTGTCGCGACGTCCTTCCTCCGGCCGCTCCCGGATCGGGTCACCGGATGCATCGCGACGGAACCCCTGGTCTCGTGGAGGGTTATCCTGCCCTCGCGACGGAATCCGCCCTCGCGAGGCGGGCCGCTGGAACCTCTCGTCGGAAGCCTCCGCCTGGGCGCGGTCCTCGATCGCGACCGCGATCACCGTCGCCGCCACCCGGAGGACCACCGCGGTCGTCCCGCCGAAATCCGCCCTCGCGCGGACCACCCTCGCGTGGTGGACGATCGCGTCCGGTGCCGGCATCGGCGCCATTCGGATCGAGCACTGCGCGATGGGAAAGATTGATGCGTCCCATCGAGTCGATCTCCGTCACCTTCACTTCGAGCGGATCGCCGACCTGGACCACATCTTCCACCCGGTTGACGCGATGTGTCGCCAGCTGCGAGATGTGGACCAGGCCCTCCTTGCCTGGCAGCACCTCGACAAAGGCGCCGAAGTCCATGATTCGCTTGACGGTGCCGTTGTACTGCTTGCCGACCTCGACTTCGGCGGTCAGACCCCGGATCATGTCGATCGCCTTCTGCGCCGCCTCGCCGCTGATGCTGGCGACGTACACGCTGCCGTCATCCTCGATGTCGATCGCTGCCTTGCTTTCCTCGATGATCTTCTTGATCATCTTGCCGCCGGGACCGATGACCGTGCCGATCTTGTCGGGATTGATCTGGATGCGGGTGATGCGCGGCGCGTACGGCGACATCTCTTTTCGTGGCGCCGGAATCACCTCGTGCATCTTGTCGAGAATGAACAGCCGAGCCATCCGGGCCTGCTCCAGCGCCTCGGCCATGATCTCGCGTGAGTCAGCCCCTGCACCTTGATATCCATCTGGATGGCAGTCACGCCTCTCGGGTGCCCGTGACCTTGAAGTCCATGTCGCCCAGCGCGTCCTCGACTCCCTGGATGTCGGTCAGGATGGCGTACTCGCCGCTATCGCCGGTGATCAAGCCCATCGCGATCCCGGAAACCGGCGCCTTGATCGGGACACCGGCATCCATCAGCGCCAGCGTGCTGCCGGTGGTCGCCGCCATCGAAGTCGAACCGTTCGACGAGAGAATCTCGGACACCAGACGAATGGTGTACGGGAACTCTTCCTGCTGGGGATAACCGGCTCCAGCGCGCGCTCCGCCAGCATGCCGTGACCGATCTCACGCCGGCCAGGACCGCGCATTGGCCGGGTCTCTCCGGTGCTGTACGGCGGGAAGTTGTAGTGGTGCATGTATCGCTTGGACTCGTCAGGCCCAAGACCGTCGATGGTCTGCTCGTCTCGGGACTGGAGCCGAGCGTGGCGATGGTCAGCGCCTGGGTCTGGCCGCGGCTGAACAGTCCGCTGCCGTGGACGCGCGGAAGCACGCCGAACATCGATCTGCAATCGGACGGATCTCGGTGCGCGGCCGGCCATCCGGGCGCATGTTCTCCTTGCAGGATCATCTCGCGCACGGTCTTCTTGACCAGGCTCTCAAACGCAGCCTTGACGTCCGCCGCCTCCCAACCCTGCTCTTCGAAGTGCGCCTGCACCTCATCGCCAAGGGCATCGACCGCCCCCTCTCGCTCCTGCTTGGTGGCGATGAACGAGATTGTCGTGCAATCGTGTCCGCGACATACTCCCGCATGGCTGTGGTCAGAGCTCGTCCGGCATCGTCTTGAGCGGGAACTCGCGCTTCTCTTTGCCGCATGCCTCGCGCAAACGCTCCTGCAGCGTCGATGATCGGCAGGATTGCCTCGTGGCCACGCAGTAGCGCCTCCAGGATGACGTCCTCGGACACCTCGGTGGCGCCGGCCTCGACCATGACGATCGCATCGCGAGTCGCGGCCATGACCAGATCGAGCTTGCTGTCCGCCAGTTGCGGACATCGTTGGATTGACGACGAAGTTGCCGTCGATGTATCCCATGCGAACGGCGCCGATCGGCCCCTGAAACGGAATATCGGAGATCGTCAGCGCGGCCGAGGCGCCGTTGATGGCCAGCATGTCCGGGTCATTCTCCCCGTCGACCGCCAGGGGCGTGATGACGATCTGAACATCGTTGCGGAATCCCTTGGGAAAGAGCGGGCGAATTGGCCGATCGGTCAGGCGCGATACCAGAATCGCCTCGGTGCTGGGTCGGCCTTCTCGCTTGATATAGCCGCCCGGGATCTTACCAGCGGCGTACATTCGTTCTTCGTAGTCGACGGTCAGGGGAAAGAAATCGATATTGGGTCGGGGATCCTTCGGATGCCGTCGCCGTGGCGAGCACCACGGTTTCGCCGTAGACCACGGTGACGGCGCCACCGGCCTGCCAGGCCAGACGACCTGTCTCGATGGTCAGATCTTTTCCGCCGACCTTTTCACTCTCTGCGTGAATCAATGAGTCCTCCGAAGCTAGTTAGGCGGCGAGCCCCATACGCTCACCAGAGAGTCGAAGACGTGACCGTTCAGCTCGTGCGCTGAGCGTACGAAAGCGCGCATGAAATGGCACTCAGGCACATCGCGCCCGCCCGGGACATTTCTGCCCGATTCGCACGCTCTGCGCCGGATGTCCGTCCTGCTCCTCGCCGGCTCATGGTTGGTGGCTCGCAGTAAAGAAAATCGGACTACTTGCGTAGCCCGAGACGAGCAACAACGGTGCGGTAACGTTCCGGCGATTTTCGGCTCAGGTACGCCTGGAGCCGCCGGCGACGACCGACGAGTTTTAGCAGGCCGCGACGCGTATGAAAGTCGTGCTTGTGTTCGCGCAGGTGCTCCGTCAACTGGCTGATGCGCTCTGTCAAGAGCGCAATCTGCACCTCGGCGGAGCCCACGTCACCCGCGTGGGTCTCGAACTCCTAATGATCTGTGCTTTTTTCTCTTTAGTTACGGGCACTCAGTTCTCCGGGGATAATCATGGAAGGTGCGCCGTGATTGGCGTCTGCGGACGAACTGAGCTCGTCCCCAGGCGCCAACCACCGGGCACCACGTCAAGTGGATTGTACCACAGCAAAACGGGCCGGGTTTCCCCGGCCCGTCGCAACCTCTGTGGATTTAAGCGCTGGCAGCGCGAACTTTGTCGAAGCAGGGGCTGCAGTACACCGGCCGGTCATTGCGGGGCACAAACGGCACCCGAGCCGGGCTCCCGCACTCGGCACAGACAGTGTCGTGATACTCCCGAACAGGTCGGTCGGACGTCAGTCCCCGCTCGCGCTTGTAAAGCGCGCGACACGATGGGCACCGACCCGGCTCATGCATGAGCCCCTTCGCCTGAAAAAACTGCTGCTCACCGGTGGTGAACAGGAACTCCGAGCCGCAGTCCCGGCACGTCAGGGTCTTGTCCGCCAAACTCACTCTGCCAACCTCCTTTCCAGTTTTCGGCCTTCAGCAGGTCAGCAAGAGAGCCCGCGGATCGCCCGAGACCTATACTGTCGCGCCAAGAGTGCAGTATATCGCAGTATGGGCCAAACTGCAACATATTTCTTTGTTCTTGACGCTACGACTCTTCGAGCGGTCCTTCGTGGAAGCCGAACTCTGACGGATCCTCCTCGTCATCGTCACCGGCCTCGTCCTGCAGGTCGCGGTCGAGATCGTCTTCTTCCTCCTCATCACCAGAGCCAGTGCGCCGAATGAGCCCTTCCCGTAGATAGGGGCGAGGCAGTGACTCGGCTGAGACTCGCGGCGGGAACGAGATGCGACCGACATTTCTCGGGGCTTGCAAGGTCTCCCGGATGATGATTCGCGCATCAGTACCATCTATCCCCACGATGCCGGCCTGGTACTCATTGCCGGTCTGGATGAGCCGTATCAATCGAGTTGCCAGTCGATCTTCCACGGTACCGAGGCGAACTCCATCGGCGGTGAGCACTACCAGTTCGCCGTCCTCCTCTTGCAGATGCACGCGGTCTCCCGCGGTCAAGGTCGCCAGAGTCTCCAGCGCCGCTGCATTCTGCAGGGTTGTGATACCGGTCTTGCCGGTTTCCTCCATGAAGAACCGAGGATCAAGCTTCTCGCCGGCACGCCGAACCAGTTCGGCAGCTTCGGCATCGCTGATCCGGCTCAAGCGGTCAAGATTGCGCTGGGCTATAAGGTTCGCGGGGTCCATCTTCAGCGCCTGTTCGTAGGCGCTTCGCGCGTCCTGCACCCGCCCGAGCTCGGTGTAGGCCTTCCCCAGCCGGTTATAGGCCTCGCCGTCGGTCGGGACCATCTCCACCAGCAACACGTTGGCATCGGCAGCTTCCTGCCATCTGCTCTGCATCGCCAACGTAATGGCTTGTTGTATAAGTTGGCGCCGGCTGACGCGACGGGCTTCCAGAGCGGTTTCGCGCGCGATTGCGCTTTCGTCTATTTCCATAGTGTGGTGAAACTCTCCCTTAGGGGTCCGCCTCCTCGCTCTTTGGCCGAGCACGCGTGACCAAGTCGAGTTTACCCGGTTTGGTGCCGGGACTTGAGAATCTTACGCCGGCCCGGCCCGCTACAGGAGTTCGGCCAGTATCGAGATGCGCGGCGTACCGATCCCGGTGGCCTCATCATACCCGGGTGTTACTGGGAAGAGACCGTTGTTATTTTCCAATTGGTTTTGTCCGGTAATGTCGTGAAAAAACGGCGCGTTCCAGGATTGCACGGTGTACAGCCGGTATAAGGCTATGTTCGCGTTTCCAAGTCGAACCCCATGAAAGCTGTCGTTGAGCACGACAATGGCTGACCACAGCGGAGAGGATAGACTGGTGCCGCCGATGCCAAACCAGCCAGGAGGGGTCTGAGATGCGGAGAACGACCCACATATGCTATTGGTCGCCGGATCGCCGGTGCAGTACTCCGCATATGGAGTGAATTCATCGGCATTGGCGGAGACGTCTGGTACTTCTCGACAGGCCTGGCCGGCGGTCGCCTGAGAGCAATAGGGAGCATGCTGGGTGTATGACGAGGTGACGCCGACGCCGTTCTGGTATTGCGGTCGGGGCCAGAACACACTATTGCCGCCGGTGCTGGCGCCATAATTCCCGCAATTATCCAGGCCGGTCGGCGTGCCATTGCAGAGATTCCCTACGTTCCAGACGGTCTCCACCCCGGCCGGGTAGGTTGGGGACGAATTGGAGCCGGGATCGAAGTTCTCGAACGAAGTTCCACCGACGACAGTGACATACGGTTGGGATGGATCGCCAACCGCAACCGAGGTTAGATCGGGGCTTCCGGTATCGCGGAGACAGCCGTAGGCGCCGGTATCGCCGGAGGCGGCGAACATACTCTGTCCTTGCGCCGCCATCTGCTCGAAGGCAATGTTCTCCGCCTCGCTGCTGGCAATGCCGTTGTCCTGCTCACACAGCCCCCAACTGGAACTGATCGAATCGGCCAGATTATCGCTGGCGATCTTGAAGTATTCGTCAAGGGCCGTTTGGCCAGTGAAGTCGTTGGGAGCGTTGTATACCAGTATGCGGCTAATTTTGGGCGCCACCGCGATCTGCGTCTCGATGTCGGCTTCATCCTCAATGTCTCCGCTGTAATCGGCGGGCGGGTTGCACGTGTCGCCAGCGGGACACTGTGGAGCGATCGGGCCCCCATCGACGTTGACGTTGACCAGCGGGACGTTCTCGTTGGGCCCGAAAAAGGTGTGCTCGTAGGTGGTGATGTCGGACGGCGTATAGCCGGAGAGTTCGAAGAGCCCAAGCGTCCGACCGCCGCCCATTCCGCGGGCGCCGGCGAGATAGATGGTGTGGGCGTCGTAAATGCTGGTAATTTGCGCCGGCGTGAAGCCGCTGCCACCCGGTCCAGCGCCATAGTGCGGCACCGCTATCCCACGAGCGGCCGCGGCCGCTCGCGTGGTGATGTAGTGCGGATGAGAGCGAACCGTATCCGTCAGACCAACAACGCTGGTCACGACACCGCCGAGAGCGAGGGGCACATGCGCGCTGGTGTCGTTGGCGTAAAACGGCGTGTGGGTACTGGCCGAGAGGTAGTTGGAGATGTGAGTGTTGAAGGCAGACTCCACCTGAGCGGTGGTCCCGGTGGCCTGCACCAGGAACGGAGAGGCTGAGGCATGGACGTGCAGGCCCTGTCCTTGCAAGTACGACGTGACCAGAGCGATTTGCGTCGGAGACGGGGCGAAACGCGCATTGAACTCACCGGTAGCAAGCCATCGGTGGTACTGAGCGCTGGCAGGATCGTAGAGGCTCGTCAGTTCACTGGCGACAGCGGACGGGTTGTTGGGCTGAAGCGCTACGGTGATGGCCAGCGGGTCGTAGCCGGGGTGATCGCCCAGCGCAATGGCCGTCGGTGTGGCCATGGAACTTCCCGGCAACGTCACCCAGGTGGGAGCCGTGGCCGCAGCTGTCGAGGCCACCCGCGTACTGACGAGTGCTGAGAGTATAACTGCCCCTACCACCAGGGTTCGACCCGTTCGAGAACCATGCAGCGAAAAAATGCGCACAGACCACTCCTCTCCTGCCTCCAGGTAGGCCCGTGACCGTGTCGTCAGTGCCGACGACTCCAGCCCAAGCCGTAATCGTGACTATATCACAGAAAGGCGCGGAAAGTGCGAGTTCACTTCATAAACGCGATTCCTTCAAGCCGTCGCACTCGGGATCGGGCCAGCCTCCAATTGAGATGTGCAAAACGGGCAGCGGGTGGCTGTTATCGGCACATCGCTGATGCAATACGGGCAGGGCCGAGTCGTGGCCGCGCCCGCCGGCTTGGTGTCGAATCGCTCACGAATGCGCTGGTATGGCAGCACCACAAAGTAGTAGATCACTGCTGCCGTGAGCAAGAACGTGAGCAACGCGTCGATGAAGTCGCCGTAGAGAAAGTTGCTGTTGTTGATGGTGAAACTGAGATTGGAAAAATTTGGACTGCCACCGAATGCCGCCAGGATCGGCGTGATCAGATCGCCGATGAAGGCCTTCAGTAGGGCGGCGAACGCCACTCCGATGACGAAAGCTACCGCCAGTTCGACCAGATTGCCGCGCGTGATAAAGTCTCTGAATCCTTTTAAGCTCATCGAACTTCCCTCCCAACGAAGTGACGTGGTGAATGGACCACGCCCGCACACTTCAGATTGACGCGTACGATCGGTCCTGTCAAGTCACGGGTTCGGGCTCAGCAAGAGCACAGCGTACGCCGCCAGCCAGTGTTCCACCATGTAGTGATCGCCAACCGCATGCGAAAGCGCCGCCCCGGCATGTGTTCGGGCAGCCGCGAGCGCCGGCTCGATGCGGGTATCACCGGCGGGGAGGTGGGCTGCCAGCCGGCGCCAGCACCAGGCTCGGCTCAGATTCAGGCCGTGCAAATGAGCGATGTAGCCGTCGGTGGAATCGGAGACAATCGCGGGCGTGAAGATCGACTCGGGCTCGTTCTGTCCGATTCCCGGCAGAAAGGTATCGAGCCAGCCGGAGAACTCGACCGGGGCCAGAAGCCGTGTCATGAGTTCGGCCTCAGTCAGCGCCGGTGACAGGAAGTCCGTGCCAGATGGCTCCCATCCGGCCGGATAGTCGCGGTCGTTCGCGTACCACCCACGGGCCCGTTCCCGGATCGAATCCAGCAACGCCGGCTCGCCGTGTCCAGCCCGTTTGGTGGCATATGGCAGCGATCGGGACAGCCCGAACGCACTATTCGAATGCACGCCGTATCGCACCGGATAGGTCGCCTTCGGAAGCCAGCGCAGGAAGGAGTTGGTGAGAGTGTCCGCCAGCGGCTCGAATCGTGGCAACCAGCCACGCGCATCAGGGTCGTCCCAATCCATGATTTCGTGGATCAATGTCAGCGCCCAGCCCCAGCCATATGGTCGCTGACGGCTTCCATCGGAGGGAGTGCCGATGAAACGTGCTTCCTGCGCGAGCGCGGTCGCGGTCCATAGCGTGTCGAGCGCCGACCGGATCTCGTCCTGGGGGACATCCTCGCCGGCGACTCGCAACAGTCGCACCAGCAACCAGTGCATCTCCACACACGAGTGCCAATCAAAGCTGCCAAAGAACACCGGCGACCGATCGCGCGGCCGGTACGGAAAGTCACCGGGTGCGCTCATGGTGTGATGAATATCCGAGGGGAATTCGCGCCGGATATTCTCCAGAGCGATGCGAGCGTAGGTCGCTGCGTTGGCGTGGAGCATTGCGTCCCAGCCGTCATTCGATGTCATGTAGTGTCCTTTGGTTGGCAATCGCATCGGCGGCGGTCGCCGGCGACAGAGTGAGATCCTCTCTTCATCATGATGCAAGGCGGACGCAGCCGAGCATCGCGAAAAGAAGGATCAAAACAGGGCTTGACATTGAAGGGTTCGCCTCCTTCCCGTCCGATGGAGGGGAAGCTCTTTATGGCATCTCCCGCATGCCAGGGAGCGTGACGTCCTCCATCGGAAAGTGCTTAGCATTTCCGGTCACCATCGCTGCCTGCTGCTCCCGGGCAACGGCAGCGATCCGGCAATCAGTGATGGTTGTGCCGGTACGGGCAAAGGTTGGCATCGAACAGATACCGCGTCATTCGGTAGCGTCAGGAGAAGGCAAGGAGAGCTAACGAGGTAGTCATTCAGGGCGGTCGTGACCCGGAGTCGTCGTTCTTCTCGGCGTCCCTTTGATCCTCCTGGCGAGGAGTTTGAACTGTCGATCGGAGGCTCGCCCTGGGAGCAGCAATACGAGGCAGTGTTGGCCGCCGCTGAAGACGAGCGGATCCGCTAGGCAAAAACCCGAACCCTGTCTAAGGGGCGTAGCCTGATAGGGAACTTACCCGGCTACAGCAGACTCCCGGTCGGCAACGAGCGTGCCTTGCATGGCCCAGGGACTCACTTTGTCGATTCGCACGCGAACCATCTGACCGGTGAGATCTTCATCGCCCCGCGGAACGAAGACCAGCCGGTTCTGGCTGGTACGGCCCCGCCATTGGGGCACGTCCTTGCGTTCCGACACTGAGCTCTCTACCAGTATGTCGGTCTCTCGATCCTGCATGGCCTGATGCTGAGCCAGTGAGATTGACGCCTGCACTGCATCCAGGCGCTCCAGACGGTCCTTCTTGACCTCAGCCGGCACATCATCCTCCCAACGAGCGGCCAGCGTACCCGGACGGACCGAGTAGGCCGCCGAATAGACGGTGGAGAAGTGCACGTCCCGCATCAGCGAAAGGGTGTCCTCGAATTGTTCTTCGGTTTCGCCGGAGAAGCCCACGATGATGTCCGTAGAGATCGCAATGTCGGGTGCGGCCGATCGGATGCGACCAATCAGCTCCAGATACTCTTCGCGCGTGTAGCCGCGACGCATGCGTTCCAGCACCTGATTATTCCCGGCTTGTACCGGCAAGTGAATGTGTTCGCACACCCTTTCCAGTCCGGCGATGGCCGTGATCAGCTTATCGCTCATGTCTTTGGGATACGACGTGAGAAACCGCAACCGTACCAGCCCCGGAATATCGTTGACCAGTACCAGTAAGTCGGCCAGATCGGTGCCATCCTTGAAATCGCGCCCGTACGCATTCACGCGTTGTCCCAGCAACGTCAGCTCTTTGACGCCCTGCTTGACCAGGCTGCCGCACTCGTCGACGATCTCATACATCGGCCGGCTGCGCTCCCGGCCTCGCCGGTAGGGCACGATGCAATACGTACAGAACTTGTCGCAGCCGTTGCTGATCGGCACGAACGCGAGTGGCCCCCTGGTGTCGGTGTTGCCGCTTTGCTCCTGCCAGCACCCCATGATGCCGGGGTCGGTTGATTCGGGCCAGTGCCGGTTTAATTGTTCGAGGAATTGATCGATCCGTGTCGGTTGAAAGTAGAGATCCGCGCCACTGAATCGGCGCCGGGTGGCATCGAAATCGGGTGAAACCGAGCAACCGGTGAGTCCGAGGAGAAGCTCCGGCTTCTCGCGCTTGAGTTGCACCAGGTTCCCCAGCTTGCCGCTCACTCGCCGTTCGGCGCTCTCTCGCACCGCGCAGGAGTTGAGGATGATAATATCCGCATCCTCCTCCCTTTCGGCGGGAAGATAGCCGCGACTGTTCAAGGTGGCAGCCACGCGATCGCTGTCGACCTTATTCATCTGGCAACCTACGGTCCAGATCCAATATCGCTTTGCAGTTTCAGGCTCTGTCATGGAGGCATTCTACCGCCTTTTTGCCGGTCAGCTAGATTTGGCCATGGATAATCAAGCGGTAGTCATTATAGGTGGGGGCATCTCGGGACTGGCGGCGGCTCACCGGTTGCGCCGGCGCGCGCCACAGCTCCCGGTCGTCCTGATCGAGGCACGCAATCGCCTCGGCGGCATGATCGAAACCATCCGGTCCGATGGCTTCATCGTCGAGGCGGGGCCGGACTCCTTTCTGGCGTCCAAGCCGCCTGGCATTGAACTCTGTCAGGCGCTCGGTATCGACGGTCAGCTCATCGGTCCCGATAGCGAGCGACGGCGAACCTATGTCTATCGCGCCGGTGTCCTTCACCAGATCCCAGCTGGTCTAACCGGCCTGGTGCCGGCACAGCTCGAGCCGCTGCTGGAGTCGCCACTCTTTTCTCCGGCGGCAAAGGTTCGACTGCAGCAAGAGCCCTCGACGCCAGCCCGCACGGATGATGGTGACGAGACGCTGGCCAGCTTCATCGATCGACGGTTCGGCATCGAAGTCTACGACCGGTTGATCGAACCTCTCATGGCCGGAATCTATGCCGGCGACGGTGCCCTCCTGAGCCTGGACGCAACGTTCCCACAGCTTCGCAAGCTGGAAATCGAGTATGGCAGCATCGTTCGTGGCCTCGAGGCCCAACAAGCCTCCCGTGAGGCGCAACCGCGGCCAGGCTTTCTCACTCCCCGGACGGGGATGCAGGCACTCGTCGAGGCGTTGCGGAACGCCCTGACCTCCGGTCGAGATCAATGACCGGCGTGCGGGTGACGCGTATCAGCCCCCAGAGAGAGGGATTCGAGATCGCCCTGAATAGCGATGAGGTGCTCACCGCCCAGGCCACGATTATCGCCACCCCGGCGTACGTCGCCGCCGACCTGATCGGGCACATCGACAGCGACCTCGAGCGTTCCCTGCGCACCGTTCCATATGCATCGAGCGCGACCGTCACCCTGGCCTATAACGACGGTGATCTGCAACGACCGCTGGACGGGTATGGATACATCGTGCCGCGGGCCGAGGACCGCCCGGTGCTGGCCGCGACCTGGGTTTCGTCCAAGTTTCCCAATCGTGCCCCGGCAGGTCAGGCTCTGGTCCGGCTGTTCTTCGGACGCTACGGTCGAGAGGACGTACTCGAAGGATCGGACGACGATCTGGTCGCGCTGGCGCGCTCCGAACTGCGCGACACCCTCGGCATTGCGGCCGCGCCCCACCATCACTGGGTCTTTCGCTGGCCCCGAGCGATGCCGCAGTATGTCATCGGTCACCTGGACCGGTTGCAGACTATCGGGGATGTGCTATCGCACATCCCCGGCCTCTACCTCGCTGGCGCATTGCGGGGGGTGGGTATCCCCGACTGCATTCGATCCGGGCAGGACGCGGCGGACAGTGTCGTTCAATCCCTACCGGCGTAGACGCCGATGGCATGGGCCCCATCAGCGTCCCGACATGCTCCCCTTCGGCCCAAAAAAAGAAACCGCCCGGTCAAGACCGAGCGGCACGTCATTAAGAGCCTGGCGGTCCCGACCGGATTTGAACCGGCGATCTCCGCCTTGACAGGGCGGCGTGATAAACCAGGCTACACCACGGGACCGTGCGGCGAATTGTACCACTAGCCGCCGTTGGCGAGCATATAGACGGCGTCGTTTTGATCGAGCGGCCGTGTTGCCATGAGCCGTAGGGTCTGCGGGTCGTACCGATTGAACTGTGAGTCCAGTGGTCGGTCCTCCACCGAAGGCGTGTCGACTACAGTACACCGCGTGCTTATGCGTGGTTCCCAGGGCGATCAGCATCATCTTGGGACTACCCGACGGGCCAGAAAATTGCCCTTGACTCGTGCCTCCGCACCCCTTAAAGTAGAACATGCGGTCTATAGAACAACCGTACTATGTGGGGAGGGTTGAATCATGCGTGAACTTTCGCGATCCGAAGTCCGAGTCGAAGCTCAGGCGCCAGGCCTTGTTTTCCCGAATATTGAGTGGTACCGATGGGGTGAGTACGCGGCGCTCTTTCTGTTCGTCAGCGCGCTGTGGGGCGTCATCCTCTGGATGGCGCTTGGCGGCCTGCACTAGCCGGCTATGCTAGCGTCGACCGGCGGACGCCTCGCGGGCGATGTTGCCGAGCACAAACATCACATTTGCCGGTCTTTCGGCCATTCGCCGCATCAAATACGGATACCATGAAGTTCCGTAGGGCACGTAAATGCGCACGTTGTACCCCTCCGCTACCAATTTGGTCTGCAAGTCTCGCCGTATGCCGTACAGCATCTGAAACTCAAAACTGGACAATGGAATCCCCTGGTCGACCGCAAATTGGCGTGTTGCCTCGATCATTCTTTCATCGTGGGTAGCGATTGCCGGATAGTTGCCGCGGCTAAGTAGCGTGCGCATCAGTCGCACATAGTTCTCGTCGACATCCTCCTTCCGCTGGAATGCAACGTCGACCGGCTCCAGGTACGCCCCCTTGACCAGCCGCACCCGAGCCTTCGCTTTGACCAGATGTTCTAGATCCAATTCACTGCGGTAGAGGTACGATTGAATGACCGTGCCGACGTTCTGGTGAACCGCGTGCAGGCGGTGAAAGATGTCCAGAGGTGCGGTCCACGTACTCCGAGCCTTCCATGTCGATGCGAACGAAGTTGTTGCATTCCGCTGCCTGGCGGAGGAGTCGCTCCGTATTCTCGTACGCGAGCGACTCACCGAGATCGAGCCCGAATTGGGTGAGCTTTACGGACACATTGCAGCGAACGGAGGCGGCGTGAATCGCGCCAATGATCGAACAGGCGGCATCGACATCGCGTGTCGCCTCCGCCCTGGAGGTCACGTTCTCGCCAAGATGATCGAGCGTCGCAGTCATGCCACGAACATTGATCTGGCGTACCGTTTCGATCGCTTCAGGCAGTGTTTCGCCGGCGACAAATCGCAGTGCCATCGTGCGCGCCAGACGGTTGTGCGTCGCGGCAGCCTTCAATCGTGGTTGCTGGGACAGCCGGAACAGCACTTCTCGCAACATTCCCAATCTCCCTCGGGGGAACAGACTCGCTGGCCCGCCTGTACTCATCTAGCAGGTTATGCACCCGCTCGCCAACCCCATGCTATAGTCCGGTCGAGGACTCCCTCCGTGAGGGACCTCGAAAGTCGTTGAATACGGTATTGGAGACAAACGTGGTACGTGCCGCCGTCGTTCAATTCGACCCCCAGCTGGGCGAACCGGATCGCAATGTAGCTACCATTGAGGCCACCATGGCTCAACTTGGCGCCGAGGGCGTCAAACTGGCGGTCTTCCCCGAGTGCGCCGTCACCGGTTATGTCTACGGTAGCCTGGACGAAGCTCTCACTGTTGCCGAGCCCATTCCAGGCGCTCGGTCAGACCGGCTTGCCGCCGCCGCCGATCGCCACGGAGTCTATGCCGTGGTGGGCACGCTGGAGCGCGCCGGCGACCGGTGCTTCAACAGCGCCATCCTGGTGGGACCAGGCGGTCTGCTAGCGACGTATCGAAAAACCCACACACTCTGTCTCGGCGTCGACCGCTTTACGACACCCGGTGATATTCCCTACCAGGTGCATGACTTGCCGTTCGGACGCATCGGTATCCTCATCTGCTACGACTTGCGTTTTCCGGAACCGGCTCGAGTTCTGGCGCTCCAGGGCGCGCAGGCGATCCTCCTTCCGACCAACTGGCCCGAGACGTCATTTATCCAGGCGGATGTA
Source organism: uncultured Chloroflexia bacterium (assembly GCA_963731225.1). Lineage (GTDB taxonomy): Bacteria > Chloroflexota > UBA5177 > UBA5177 > UBA5177 > CAVSUG01. Next base: position 589,778 of record CAVSUG010000001.1, on the reverse strand, counting down.
TTCACGCGTTCCAGGGCAGCGGAAAATCGCATCTTCATTCTGGCGGCCAATCGGATTGGTGAGGAACGGGACGCACGTTTTCTGGGGCGCAGCCAGATGGTTGCCCCCGATGGCAATGTCATCGTGGAAGCATCACGGCGAGAGCCGGCAACTCTGATCCGCGAACTCGATCTCGGTCTGGCCGACACCAAGAATGTGGTCCTCCGGCCGGGCGAACACGAGTATGACGCCTTCGCCGATCGGCGTCCCGATCTCTATGGTTTGCTCCAACGTGAGGTCGCGACGTCGGAGGTGCGGTGACCGCGAGCCACATGGCGCGAGCTCTGGAGCTGGCGCGCCGTGCTCGGGGCAGTACCGCTGAGAATCCACCGGTCGGGGCAGTCCTCGTCCGCGACGGGAAGATCGTTGGCGAGGGAAAGACGCAACCGGGAGGGCGACCCCACGCCGAAGTCGAGGCGCTGCGCGCAGCAGGAAGCCTGGCAGCCGGAGCCAGTTTATACGTGACCCTCGAGCCGTGTTCGCACTGGGGGCGAACGCCGCCCTGTGCCGATGCTCTGATGACCGCGGGTATCTCCAGCGCACACATCGCCCTGCTTGATCCCAACCCGCTGGTGAATGGCGAAGGCGCCCGGAGGTTACAAGCCCATGGCATCGAGGTGATCGTCGGCGAAGGCGCCGATGAAGCGGCCGACATCGCCGAGATCCACCTTTCCTCGATCCGCAATCGGCGGCCGTTTGTCACGCTGGCTTCCCATCTCCCTCCCACGCTGGTGGCCGAGCTGCGGAAGGAACATGATCTCACCATCACCGGTTCGGATCCTGTCGAGACGCCAAACGATCTGCCGGGCACCGTTTTCCGGCTCCGGAAAACCCCACGATCGGTGCTCGTGGAGGCAGCCCCGGGGGCGGAGGCCCCCACCACCCTGCCGCCGATCGTCGAGTCCGGGAGCTTACCGGAACTCCTGACGGTGCTTGGACAGTACGGAACGCGAGCGATCCTCCTGATTGGCGACATGGCAGCTGAGGAAGCATTTGCCGCCGAAAGACTGATCGACAAGATTGTTTCCAGTGAGGACCTGCCTCCGCGTTCCGGATTTGCCATGCGGCGGCGCCTGGCTGATCCCAGTCCTCATCTAGAACTGTATCCCACCCACGAAGAGGATGAAGCAGATGTTTACCGGAATAGTTGAAGAGGTCGGCGATATCCGTGCGGTTGATCTGGGTAACCCGCTGGAAACATTCATCATTGGCGCGGCTATCGTACTGGACGGATCGCGCCCGGGAGATAGCATAGCGATTAACGGCACCTGTCTGACAATCACCGGTCTGACTGACGTCACGTTCGCCGTCGGGGTGATGCCGGAATCGCTCCGGCGTACCACCCTGGGATCGCTGCGGTCGGGAGATCGGGTCAATCTGGAGCGACCGGTCCAGCCGACCAGCCGCCTCGGCGGACACTTCGTCCAGGGTCACATCGACGGTACCGGTCGGGTAGCGGCTGTGGTGCCCGATGGTTCTGCTCTGCGGGTCACGATTGAGACCCCGCCGGAGATACTGAAATACATCGTGGAAAAGGGATTCATCGCCGTCGACGGCGTGAGTCTCACCGTCACCCAGGTTGACGCCTCGGGTTTCGGAATCGCTCTCATTCGATACACGCAGGACCACATCGCATCGGGGCTGTTCACTCCGGGCAAGCAGGTGAACCTGGAGGTGGACATTCTGGCCAAGTACGTGGAAAAACTGGTGATACACTGAGCCTGAGGGACTATATGCCACTTAGCGATGTTAGTGAAGCGATCGAGGACATCCGCCGCGGCGCCTTCGTTATCGTGGTCGATGATGAAGATCGCGAGAATGAAGGCGATCTGGTGATGGCAGCAGAACTGGTCACACCCGAAGCGGTTAATTTCATGGCGCGCGAGGCTCGTGGACTGATCTGTGTGCCGCTCCAGGGGAAACGGTTGGATGATCTGGGCTTACCGCTGATGGTGGCCGATAACACTGCTCCCCATGGGACTGCCTTTACCGTCTCGGTCGAGGCCCGTGGACGCGTCACTACCGGGATCTCCGCCTTCGATCGGGCGGCCACGATTCGAGCACTGGTCGATCCCGCAACCAAACCGGATGACCTGTTGCGCCCCGGCCACACCTTTCCATTGCGCGCCCGTGAGGGAGGGGTGCTCCGCCGCGCCGGACAAACCGAAGCGGCGGTCGACCTGGCCCGATTGGCCGGGTTCCAGCCGGCCGGCGTCATCTGCGAGATCATGAACGAGGATGGCACCATGGCGCGGTTTCCCCACCTCGAGCTCTTTGCTGCCCGACATGGATTGCACATTATCAGCGTGGCCCAGCTCATCAGCTACCGGCGGCGGCACGAGCGGCTGGTTCGACCGGTGACCGAGCCGGTTCAACTTCCAACCGCCGTCGGTTCATTCGAGGTTATCGGCTACGCGGACACCACCACTGGAGAGCAGCATCTCGCCATCACCAAGGGTGAGATGGACCCGGACAAGCCCACGCTGGTGCGGGTTCATTCCGAATGCCTCACCGGAGACGTCTTCGGGTCGTTGCGCTGCGATTGCGGCGAACAATTGGAACGCGCCCTCAGGATGATCGATCGAGAAGGCGGTGCGGTGGTCTACATGCGACAGCACGAAGGCCGCGGCATCGGACTACACAATAAATTGCGTGCCTACAAGTTGCAGGAGCAGGGACTGGATACCGTCGAGGCCAATGAACAGCTTGGGTTCCCGCCCGACATGCGCGACTTCGGCGTGGGCGCCGAAATCCTCTTCGATCTCGGGCTGCGCAAAATTCGCTTCCTGACGAACAATCCCGACAAAGCGCGGGGCATCTTCGGGCAGAGTCGCGGTCGCGAGCATGGTCTCGAGCTGGTGGAAACAGTGCCGCTGGCCATCGAGCCAAATGAGCACAATGAACGCTACCTGGAAACCAAAGTGCAGAAGATGGGCCACGTACTGGAGTTCCGGGAGCGAACCAGCAGTTGACCGTCTTCGAAGGTGGGCTGCGGGGAGAAGGACTGCACCTCGTAATTGTGGTGAGCCGCTTTAACCGCTTCATCAGCGAGCAGTTGCTCGCCGGAGCCTTGGATGGTCTACGACGCCATGGCGTCGCTAGCGACGCTGTCGATGTGGTATGGGTACCGGGCAGCTTCGAGATTCCGCTGGTGGCGCGACAGCTCGCCGGCTCACACGACGCCGTGATCTGCCTGGGAGCGATCATCCGCGGTGCCACCGCCCACTTCGAGTATGTCGCCGCTCAAGCCGCGGCCGGCATTGCCGCGACCAGTCGAGAGACCGGAGTTCCGGTCATTTTCGGCATCTTGACCACGGATTCAATGGAACAGGCCGTCGACCGCGCCGGCGGCAAGATGGGCAATAAAGGCTATGAGTCCGCGCTCTCGGCGATCGAAATGGCAAATTTGCTGCGTGATCTCCAGGCGAAATAGGAAAGAGCCGCGGGACCAACCCGCGGCTCTCTCATCTAGCTCTAGAGTTCGCTAATGCACGTAAGCCGAGGCGACGTAGCCGGTCTGACCGTTGGGTAGGCGGACCAGCGTCCAACCTCCACTGGAACCAAGCACCTGGACGTGCGTGCCAGCGGGGGCCACACGGGCCACCCGGGCATTCAATCCAGGCGCGACGTGCACCCGGACGCCGGCGGTAAGAACAGAACCGCCGGACACGCCCTTGCTGGTTGAGGCTCTGGCGCTCGACTTGGTCGAACTGGACGCGCCTGTGGCCGAGGAATTGCTGCCACCAGCGGCATACGAGGCCACCAGCCAGCCAGTCTGGCCCGTGGAGAGGCGGACTTCCATCCACCCGTTACTGCGCGCCACTACTTGCAAGCGCTGTCCGGCATACGTCGTCGTGATAACCGGAGCGCCAACCGACGGCGAGGTATGAATTCGCACGCCGGTTACTTGCATTTTCGCGGTCGACACCGGCGCGGCTGTTCGCGCGGTTACTTTGGCCGAAGTCGAGACGCGCGGGCTGCTGGAGCTTCCGGAAATATACGACGCCACCAGCCAGCCAGTCTGGCCGGTGGGGAGACGGACTTCGACCCAGCCGTTGCTGCGTGCAATTACTTGCATCCGCTGCCCGGCATAGGTGGTCGTTATGACCGGCGCGCTGACCGCAGGAGAGGTGTGTATGCGCACACCGGTTACCCGCATCTCTGTTGTCGCCACCCGGGTGGTCGCCTGAGACTTGATCTCGGCCGGCGCGTTGGCGCGTCGTGGCGACGATGGTGTGCCGATGTTGGGATTTACCTGAGCGCTAACCGCGGGGGTACTTGCTGAAGTGACGCCCCGAGAGATATAGACTCGCATCACCCATCCCTCGGCTCCATTGGACAACTGCACGTGCGCCCAGGCTCCAGAATTCCCAATGATGGTAACGCTGGTTCCGCGGGCGATCACGGTCTGGACCGCTCCGGTGCGCGACGGCGCCGAACGCACATTGAGCGATGGCGCGGTGACGACGGCCGGATGACCACCGGCGACGACCTGTTGGGTACTCACACCCGGTGTTTGGGCTTCGGAACCAGATGGAGGAGTCGACGGCGCGGCGCCGATGACCGGTGCAACGGCAGCGCCGCCCCACGGTCGGTTGGCGCCCAAATACTTGCCGATCCAGTAATTTCCATCCTTCGGATCGTTATTAAATGACGAGATCCGCACTCCATACCCGAAATACTCGGCATGGACGAATCGACCGCCACCAAGGTAGATAGCAGTATGTGACAATCCGTTCCAGATGGTGTTCTGGAAGAACAGGATGTCGCCAGGCTGCAGGTCGGCAAACGGAACCTGCGGCGCGAAGGCCATCGCGTCGGCCAGATCGCCCGGCAAAGGGATGCCGTTCGAACGGTAGACGAAAGAAACGAAACCGATGCAACTGAAGCCAGTTGCCGGGCTGTTTCCGGTGGCGGTGTAGGGATAACCGAGATACCGCAAAGCCGTCCGGACGATCTGAGCGCCGGTGACGGTATTGCTGGTGGCTTGAGTGCGCGAGAGGGGCGCTGGGGAGAGTTGAGCTGTGGAACTCGAAGAGGATTTTGTGCCGTGGGGAGAGCTTGCTGTTGGGGCGGCTAGTGTATCCGCTGCGGATATCGCTCCCAAACTGGCAACTGCTGCCAAACTGAGAGCTACGAGCGGTTTCCTCATCCGCGACCTCCAAGAATTTTTGGTCGCACCGAGGCCCGGGACAGCCACACACGGTTGGTACGGCATGGGCTCAGCACGCAAAACGCAAGGCCAGATTACCAGGATTTGAGGCTCGTGTCAAATATGCTGCCATGTTTTGCCGCCATCTTGGCCAGCTGGTAGAGTGAGAAGGATCGGTCCCAAGAAAGCGGAGAGAACATGGACGAACCCGTATGAAACCGTCCCAATGGGGCAGTCTGGAAGCCACCCTCGGATCGCATTTTTGGGCAGCTACCCGCCGCGTGAGTGCGGAATCGGCACGTTTACCTACGACCTGGTAAACGCCTATGACGCCATCGATCCGTCACGCCTCTCGACGGTCGTCGCGCTCAATGACGATGGCCAGATGTACGACTACGATCTGCACGATTACCAGGGACGGGTTCGCTACCAGATTGAGGCTGACGACCTCGACAGCTTTCTGGAGACTGCCGATGCCCTCAATAAATCACGGGTTCAGGTCGTGAATATCCAGCACGAGTACGGGCTGTACGGCGGCGAGCACGGCGAATACATCATCGAGTTCATGCGCCGGCTGCAGAAGCCGGTAGTCGTGACCATGCACACCGTGCTGCCGAACCCAGACGGTACGTTCAAAGCGACCACACAGGCCGTGCTGGACGAAGCGGATGCCGTCGTCGTCCTCGCCCGTGCGGCGGTCCCGTTACTTCGCAATAATTACCGGGTGTCGCCCGGAGTCCATTCACGTTATTCCGCACGGCATCCCGGTCTTTACTCGCAAAGAATCGATTCGCCGTCGAACCAAGAAATTGCTCGGATCTGGGCGAACGCCCCTTACTCTCTACCTTTGGTCTCATCGGCCCGAGCAAGGCGATCGAGTACGTCATCAAGGCGTTGCCGGCGATTGTGGAACATCAGCCCCAACGTGCTCTATCTGGTGATTGGTGAAACCCATCCGCATGTCAGGCAACGCGAGGGTGAAGCGTATCGCAATAGCCTGGTCGAACTGGCCAAAAGTCTGGGCGTCCAGCGTCACGTACGCTTCAATAACCGATTCCTCAGCAACAACGAGCTGATCCGGTATCTCGCCGCCACTGATGTCTACATCATGGCGTACCTGAACAAGGATCAGATCGTGAGTGGCACCCTGGCGTATGCCGTTGGCTGCGGCAAGGCAGTGGTGGCGACGCCATTTACCTACGCCCAGGAGATGCTTTCCGACGGCAGGGGAATCATCGTGCCATTCAAGGACCCAGCCGCTATCGCCACCGGAGTGAACGATTTGCTCGGTAATCGTCGCAAGCTTCTTCAGATGGAAGAGCGAGCATATCGCTTTAGTCGTTCAATGACCTGGCCCAACGTCGCGCGCCGCTATCTCGAACTTTTCCGCAGCGTGGCGCCCGTCAGTGCGCCCGTCCGCGCTGCCTCGAGAAGATCCGTCGTCACCGTTGCCTGAGAGGATGGCTGTCAGATGTCTCATCGCTTTGACCGATCCAAGCTCGATCCCTACTCTGTTGCCGCGACCCAGATCGAAGCTCACATGTTCTCCGGCGCCGGCGATTATCAACGGGGAGCGGAAGGAGAGATTTATTCGTCTCTGTCCACCGCTGTCGTGGCCGCCCTGGGAGATATTGCCGCCTCCGCCTACCGGCTGGGAATAAACGACCCGCGACAGATCAAAGGTCTGGCGAAAGCCATCGCCAATTCATGCGAGGCTGCCATCCAGAGCTATCGCGGTGAGATCGACCCTGAGCCGGCACTGCAAGCGATTGAGGCTGACATGCGGGGCGCATCATTCGCGACCGAGGATCAAGAAGAACTGAAGCGTGAGATCGACAAGACCCGGCAACTCGAACATTTACTGCTCACCGCCCGTCGACTTCCAGAACTGATCGACTTCGCCGGTTCGCTCGGTCTCCATATCGAGGAAGATTGGATGGAGGAAGGGACGCTTCTGGTCGGTGACCATCCCACTCCAAATGCGGAGATGCAAGCCGGCTCCTGACTCGATTTCAGGGCTATAATCCGGCGGGAGGGTCCGCCTTGATCCAGCAGCAGCTCATCCACGACTGGAATCTGGCCGGCGACACGCCAACGCGCCGAGCGCAACCTCCATCTCGACGATGAGACCCTCCGCGATGGCCTGCAGAGTCCGTCGGTGCGAACACCGTCAATCGACGACAAGATCGAGATCCTCCACTCCATGGCACGACTGGGAATCCAGTCTGCCAACATCGGATTGCCTGGCGCCGGCCCGCAGGTAAAGCACGACGTGATTGCCCTGGCCCGCGAGATCCGCCAGGCCGGCCTGCCCATCGCTCCCAATTGCGCGGCGCGCACCTTGCAGGTAGACATCGATCCGATCGTTGAGGCCTCGAACGTTGCCGGCATTCCCATCGAAGCCGCGGTGTTCATTGGCTCGAGCCCAATCCGTCAGTATGCCGAAGGCTGGGCCGTCGACTACATTCTCAAGCACTCGGTCGATGCCGTGTCGTACGCGGTAGCACAGGGGCTGCCCGTGATGTACGTCACCGAGGATACAACTCGGGCCAATCCTGAGACCTTGCGGCGACTCTACACCGCGGCGATCGAAGCAGGAGCGCGCCGTATCTGCCTGGCGGACACGGTCGGCCACGTCACTCCCGAAGGCGTATGGAACCTGGTCTCGTTCATGAAAGGCGTCGTCGCCGACACTGGCGAGGACGTGGCCATTGATTGGCACGGGCACAATGACCGTGGTCTGGCTCTGATCAACGCTCTCACCGCGGCGTACGCGGGCGCCGACCGCGTGCACGGTACCGCGTTGGGAATCGGCGAGCGGGTGGGCAATACGGCGATGGATCAGCTACTGGTCAACCTCAAACTGCTGGGCTGGATCGACGGTGACCTCTCGACGCTTGGTGATTACTGCGATCTCGTCGCCGCCGTCACCGGAGTCGACATCCCGTATAACTACCCGGTCTTCGGAGAGGACGCGTTTCGCACTGCGACCGGCGTCCATGCCGCGGCCGTAATCAAAGCGATGCGCAAGGGCGACGACTGGTTGGCCAACCGCGTGTATTCCGGTGTACCGGCGGAGTTTTTTGGTCGCGAACAGAGAATCGAAATCGGACCGATGAGCGGTCAATCCAACGTCGTCTTCTGGCTGGAAAAACATGGTTTCGTTCCCGAGGAGAGTCTGGTCGAGGAAGTCTTCGCGGCCTGCAAACAGTCCTCGACGCTTCTCCAGGAGGAGGAGATCCGGAACGTGATAATGGGCTGGCAGACGAAGCAACTGGTGGCTGAAACCAGCGCCTGATTTGGGCGCGCCGGCGGACAAACCGTTGATGTCGTCGCTGCGAGCCCGACCGTCGGTTGGCAGAATTCGCGGCGTGAAGTATAGATAGAGGGGAACAGATCATGGGAATGACAATATCGCAGAAGATCATTGCGACGCATGCCGGCAAGGAACGCGTCGAGCCGGGCGAAATCGTCATGGTCAAGGTCGATGTGATCCTGGCTAACGAGCTGTCCGCGGCCCTGGCGATCGACGAATTTCACAAAATCGAGGGCGCGGATCGCATCGCTCACCCGGAGCGCGCCATCTTTGTGCCCGATCACTTCACCCCGGCCAAGGACATCAGCACGGCTCGATTGGTGGAGCGCGTCCGGCAATTCGCGCTCGATCAAGATGCGCGCTGGTTCGAGGTCGGACGCGCCGGAATCGAGCATTGCGTTCTGCCCCAGCACGGCATCGTTGGTCCCGGCCAGATGATCATCGGCGGCGACTCCCACACCACGACCTACGGCGCCCTGGGGGCATTCTCTACCGGCGTGGGCTCAACCGATGTGGCCGTGGCCTGGGCGATCGGACAGACCTGGCTGCGGGTACCTCCCAGCGTGAAAGTAACGTATCACGGTCGCTTGCGCCCCTGGGTGACGGGAAAAGATCTGATTCTCTACACCATCGGCAAGATGACGGTGGATGGCGCCACCTACATGGCGATGGAGTTTCACGGCGAGACGCTGCGCGACCTACCCATGGCCGGACGCTTCACCATGGCCAACATGTCCATCGAGGCCGGCGCCAAGAACGGCATCTTTCACGTCGATGACGTCACCCGCGACTATCTCGCCCTGGTGGGACACCACGGTTACACCGAATTCAGCAGCGATCCCGATGCCGAATACGTGAGCGAAGTGGACATCGACGCCGAGCAGATCGAGCCACAAGTCGCCTTCCCGAGCCTGCCCGAAAACGCCCGGCCAGTCTCGCGAGGCAGGAGACATCGAGATCGATCAAGTGGTGATCGGCACCTGCACCAACGGCTGGATCGAGGACATGCGCGAAGCCGCCCAGGTCCTGCGCGGCCACAAGGTGAGCCCGCGAGTGCGTTGCATCGTCGTGCCCGGCAGCCAGGAGGTGCAGCGGCAGATGGTGAAAGAGGGTTTGATGGAGATCTTCATGGACGCCGACTGCATCGTGTCGACATCGACCTGTGGGCCCTGCATCGGCGGTCACATGGGAGTGTTGGGCGACTACGAAAAGTGCGTCTCGACCACCAACCGTAACTTCGTGGGCCGTATGGGCGCGCGCACGGCGGAAATCTATCTGGCCAATCCGGCGGTAGCGGCAGCCTCGGCGATTGCCGGCCGGATTGCCGGTCCGGAAGAAATCATGAGCCGGCAACCCGCGGTGGCTTGAGGAGGATCACTATGGAGAAGTTTCGTGGCCGGGTCTGGAAATACGGACCCAACATCAATACCGATGTGATCATGCCCGGTCGGTACTGCCACATCACCGATCCCAAGGAGCTGGCGAAGTACTGCATGGCCGATCTCGACACCGAGTTCGTCGGCAAGATTGCTCCCGGCGACATCATTGTTGCCGGCGGAAATTTCGGCTGTGGCTCGTCGCGCGAGGTCGCGCCGCTCTCGATCAAAGCGTCGGGCATATCCGCCCTGGTGGCGCCGAGCTTTGCTCGGATCTTCTACCGCAACGCCATCAATATCGGGTTCCCGATCTTTGAATCCACCGAAGCGTACGAGGGGATCGACGAAGGCGACGAGATCGAGATCGATCCGGACACCGGGACGATCCGGGACCTGACCAAAGGCACCGACTTTCAAAGCCGCGGCGTTCCCCGAATTTCTGCAGGCAATCATGGCCCGTGGTGGACTGCGCGGCTATGCCGAGGAAGTCCTCGCCGGGAACGGACCGGCAGTCTCGTCTCGATGACCGCGCCGACCTCGCGCACCTATCGCATCGGCGTGATTCGCGGCGACGGCATCGGGCCGGAGGTCATCGCCGAGGGACTGAAAGTACTGGACCGGGTCTCGAACGCGCGCGGGTTTAACGTCGATCTGATCGACTATCCCTGGAGCGGTCGCCACTATCTCGATACCGGAGAACTGATGCCGGCATCGGCACTCGATGAATTCCGCCAACTGGATGCGCTCTATCTGGGGGCGCTTGGCGATCCGCGTGTGGAACGCGGCCTGGTCGAGCGGTCGGTCATCATGGCCATCCGGTTCGGCCTCGATCTGTACATCAACCTGCGGCCGATCGTCCTCTATGCCGAGCACTTGACACCCCTCAAAGAAGTCACTCCGGACGATGTTGACCTGGTCGTGGTGCGGGAAAACACCGAGGATGTTATGTCGGAATCGGGGGCACACTGCGATCCGGAACCCCGGGTGAAATAGCCATAGCCGAGATGGTGTATACCCGAATCGGCGTGGAACGCTGCATTCGCTATGCGTTCGAGCTAGCGGCCAGCCGTGCCCGCAAACGCAAGGTGACGCTCGTCGACAAGTCCAATGCGATTCCGGCCGCAGGAGATCTGGCGCCGGGTCTTCGCTGAGGTGAGTCGCGAGTATCCGGACATCACCACCGACGCAATCTATGTCGATGCGGCGGCGATGTATCTCATCGACGACCCCGGGCGATTTGATGTCGTCGTTACCACGAACCTCTTCGGTGACATCCTGACCGACCTGGGCGCCGCTATCCAGGGTGGCCTGGGAAGCGCCGCCTCAGCCAATATTCACCCCGGCCGGGTGTCGATGTTCGAGCCGATCCATGGCTCGGCGCCGGATATCGCCGGCAAAGGCATCGCCAACCCCGTGGGCGCGATTTCCGCGCTGGCAATGATGCTGGACTATCTCGGCGAAGCCGAGGCCGCAGCCCTGATTCAAGCGTCAATCAAAGCGCTCCTCACCGATCGTCGTATCCCCCGGCTCGATTCTCGTGGCGATCAACCCACCACCGAGATCGGCGATCTGGTGGCCGCGGAGGTCGAACAGGGTGCCAGCTGGATGGATCCAGACCACCTGGCAGAGTCACAACGAGAGCGAGAGACGGTATGAGCAAAGACATTTTTGTGGTCGATGGCGCACGCACGCCGTTCGGCGCATTCGGCGGAGCATTCAAGGATACGTCGGCGACGCAGCTCGGCACGGTGGCAGCGAATGGAGCTCTGGCGCGCTCGCACTACCGACCCGACGAAATCGATCAAGTGTTCTTCGGCAACGTTATTCAGACCAGCGCCGATGCCATTTACCTGGCCCGGCATGTCGGTCTGAACGCCGGAGTACCCACCGAGGTGCCGGCCCTGACCCTCAATCGACTCTGTGGTTCAGGCCTTCAGGCGATGGTCAGTGGCGCGCAGGCAATGCTTCTCGATGAAGCGGATGCGGTCCTGGCCGGTGGCGCTGAGAACATGAGCCAGGCGCCGTATGTGGTTCGCGGTGCGCGCTGGGGCTTGCGCATGGGGAATGCGGGCTTCGAAGACTACCTCTGGGAAGCGCTGACTGATCCGTACTGCGGGTGCGACATGGCAAACACGGCCGAGAATCTGGCCGAACAGTATGGCATCTCCCGGCAGGAAGTCGACGAGTACGCTCTCCGCAGCCAGCAAGCAGCCCGGGCGGCCCAGGACAGGTGCTACTTCACCGCCGAGATTGTCCCGGTGGACGTGGTATCCCGAAAGACGACGGTCGCGATTGCTCGCGACGAACATCCGCGTCCCGATACAACCGCGGAAGCGCTGGCCAAACTGCCGTCGGTGTTTCGCGAAAACGGCGTGGTAACGGCGGGTAATGCCAGCGGCATCGTTGACGGCGCTGCCGCCGTGGTACTGGCCACCGGCGACGACCTTACCGGTCGACCGGCCATCGGTCGAATCGTATCGTGGGGCATCGTGGGCGTGGACCCGCGAATCATGGGCATCGGTCCGGCCCATGCCATTCCGGCTGCTCTGGAGAAAGCAGGCATGTCCCTCGACGATGTCGATCTGTTCGAGATCAACGAGGCGTTTTCGGCGCAGTATCTGGCCGTCGAGCGCGAGCTTGAATCTCGATCGGGACAAGGTGAACGTGAACGGGGGCGCAATCGCGATCGGCCATCCCCTGGCCGCCAGCGGGGCTCGACTTGGTCTCACCCTGCTGTACGAGCTGCGGCGGCGCGGCGGTCGATTTGGGATCGCGTCCGCCTGCATTGGCGGCGGCCAGGGAATCGCGGTGCTCTTCGAGGCGATTCCGGCACAATCCTGACGTTTGTAACCAAATTGCAACCGCAGGATATGGCACTCGGACACGAATCTGGCTACAGTGGCAACAGATGCCACATTTGGATGCCCAGCGACCACTATCTACGGTCGGGGCGCCCGCACAGAGAGGGTCCATGATCTCGATACCCGCGGTCTCCGTCAAGCCACTTCCTGGTTCGGACCTGGTCTTTGCGGGCGTTGCCCGGTACGAATTGGGGTATGCCGACCGGCTGCATACGATCGTGATCGAGCGCATGCCTTCGGGTCAGTACCAGTGGTTTCAGGAACCTGCCGGCGTCCAATTCCACGGACATTCCGATCCCGGCGACGCGCTGACCGCGGCCATGCGGCTGGTGGCTGAATCCGGGACTATCTTGAGCCAGACGGTGCCGCTGACTGCCGACACCGAGGGCACGGCGCTGGCCGGCTGACCATCCAACCGGACATGCTATAAAGGTCCCTCAAGAAACTGAGGCGGCCCCACGGCCAGCGACATCCACGCGGGATCGCGCCAGATAGGCGACGAAGAGCAGGATACAGGCTGTGAGCACCAGAGCCACCTTGCCATCGCCGACTCCGAGACCGCCAAGGAATGGCTTGCCCATCCAGTCGGCAAACGAAGCGCCCAGTGGCCTGGTGATGACATAAGCAAACCAGAAGGCGAAAATTTCGTTGAGGCCGAACCACCAATAACCGACCGCGGGAAGGGCGAACAGGACGGCGAATAGCACGAATGAGGGAAAATATCCGAGCCCGAAGGTAGAGGCCGTCAGATCGCCGGCGGCAGTGCCCAGTGCAAAGGTAGCGATCACCGTTGCCCAGTAGAAGAGCTCACGACGTCCGGGGTAGATCGTGTGGATGGAGAGGGTTCGCTCGCTCTGATACCAGAGCGCAAATACCACGGCCAGAGCGGTCGCGAAACAGGCGGTCGACACCGCATAGGGGATGTGGAGTACGACGTGGGCAACATCCGCCGCCATGGTACCGAACACCGCGACCATCACGACCGTGAACCAGTACACCCAGGCAATGTATCGACGTACCGAGAGCTGGAGGATCAGGGCGACCACCAGACCGATGCAGCCGAGCACGACGGCGACATACGGGTCGATCTGGAACACAAAATAGTCGGACGTTGATTCGCCCATTGCCGTCGACAGTAACTTCACTATCCAGAAGAAGACGGTGACTTCGGGTACCTTGAGCGCGTCGCCGAGGAGATCGGTTCTCGAACGAGCTGCTGGTCCACGATCAAGCAGCTTTTTGTGCACTGAGGTGCTCCTGTGGAATACTTGTCGCCGGCGGTGCCCGGAGGGTCATTCATGTTGCCGTACTCTCCAGCCTACGTCAGGTTCGATAGCACAGTCTCAGGCGATCAATGGCAGTAGGGTGCCCGAGAGGGATGCGGGAAGCATTGTCGTGAAGGTCAGATGCTCCTGTAGCGCTTCGTGCACACTGATCCAGTCGGATAGATGAGAGTTCTCCGCCGTGAGCGAGAACGGAACCGCCCTCCCGGATCCGGGCTTGAGCCCTCGACCGCGCCGCCTGAGCAGCCGCTTCAGGTGCTGAGCAGTTGCGACCATCAGTGCCTCGATGTTCACGCCCCAGAGTCGCCGCAGCCGGAACCGCCGTAACCCCTACCAGAGCTTCCGCTCGGCAAACAGCGGCTCGGTCCGCAGCTTGCGTTTCCGCATTGTCCTCGCGTAGGCTTCCATCTCGTGATGCGCCCACACGCGACGGTCCGTTTCTTGTGCGTCTAGCTCACGTTGGCCGCCAAGTCCTGATACGGAGGGATGAGCTCGTCCCACCGCGCCTCGCTGTCGCCACGCTCACGCCCAGCGAGATAGGCGGCGAGATTTTCGGCGTGGATCTGCCAACCAGCCCCGTAGAAGGCGATCGTGTCCAGGGGCACGCCCCGGACCTCGACGACCAGGGTGGTCTGGTCGCCGTCGGCGGTCAGCATAACCGCGATAGCCTCATCGAAAGGCTGCGCGCCGCGGCCCTTCCGCCAGGACTCGTCCGTTTCCCTGGTCGTCACCAGCAGCCGCCGTGGAGGCTCGCACGCTTCCACGCGCCCGGTGCCCTCCCAGCCATCGGACTCGAGGTAGAGCCGGAACACTCCGCCGGGGCGGAGGTCGCCTTCTACCTGGCCGTACCAGCGGGCCAGGCGGCCGGGATCGGTGAGTGCTGACCACAGGTCGTCGATATTGGTGTCGTAGCGGTCTTCGACGCGCACGACGCCGGCGCCGCCTGCCGATCGCAGGCTGCCCAGGATGTGGACGCCTCCAGGTTCGTTGCTGGTCATCTGCTGCTCCTTCGTTCGCGTTTTTCCAGGGCCGCCTCGGTGTGCAGGTCATCCAGCCGCTGCTCCCACAGGGCCCGATGCCGGCCCAGCCATGCATCGACCTCGGCGAGAGGCCCAGGGGGAAGATGGTAGACTCGCCACTGCGCCTCCTGGCGAATCTCGACCAGTCCCGCCTGCCGCCGCATCCGGAGATGCCGCGAGACACCCGGGCGAGCAATCGGTAGCAGCGTTGCCAAGTCACGTGCGGTTGCCGGTCCGTCCACCAAGGTCTCCAGTTGGGTCCGCCGGCTCTCGTCCGCCAGTGCTCGCAGAACGGCTTCCATGCCGTCAATTTACGAGGATGATTACGTACCGGTCAAGGCACATAGCGAAGGGACCCGAGACCTGGTCTACCTCGAGTGGGAGTCGAGCAGCCAGCCAGGGCCAGGCCGAGCGGTGGCGTGCCGAAGGTCAGCACCCGTATGGCACTTCGGTGGAATCATGTCCATAGTCAGTGTCCATGCCTTAGGTGGCACTGTTTCTTCGGTGCTTTCTGGCACGCGGCGGCGATCAGACGGAGCCGATGACCAGGCTCTCTCGCGCTGCTTGGACCTCGGCGGCGAGGAGCTGCTCCATGAGGACGGTATCAGGGACGGGTCTCCTGGTAGGTGACGATGTGATCTCGCCGCCAACAGTCTCCTTAAAGTCGCCTCCCAGCGCCTCGGGGCCGCAGCCTCAGCCCACATCCACGCACACCGTGACACCGGCGCCCACTCCGCCGGCAACGCCTGCTGCGACAACCTCTCCAAGCTTCTGAGGCCGTGTTTGCGACTGAGCACTCTTGCTGCTGGCGTTAAACGAACGTCTAAGCCCTACGCTTCCTGCCGATCAAAACACTCGTTTTCGGTGGGCAGCGGAGCCGGCAGATTCATGTCTTCAGACGCACGCGTGGATAGCAAGCGGACGGTACGTTTAAGAAGCTGAACGGGGTGACAGCGTAGGCAACGATGCCGTCTATGCCTGGGCCTGGCACCTGATATACGCGATGATCCGGGGCATATTCACTCGCGTCAGGGTGACTTGCAGACAGTGCCGTTGCCCCAGGGAGACCATGGCCGGAGCGGACCGCCCGGGCGAGCCGGCACGCGAATGGAGAGACGGCGGTACGCCAGCGGACCTGCTGCCGTGCACCGGCCAATGTCGGTCGCGCGAAGTTCCGCACGGACAAGCTTGGAATAATAGCCGCCCGCAGGCTTGAAGATTGCGGTGACGCCCCACCCGATGGCCGAGGTCTGGCCCCAATGTTGCCAGCGGATGCCGGACACCAAACCGCTGGGGTCGCCGCCGTTGAAGATCATGCGCGGCTTGACGGTACCCCAACCGCGGCTCTGGGGAGCGTAATACGACGTGCTGCCCAGGACGATCGAGCCAGAGGCGCGAGCCATCGACGCGCGAGACATCGCATCCACAGACGAGACTGCCGGGATCCAGCCCGGGAAGACGAGCAGTCCGAACAGTGTAAGGGTCCACCTCATATCCTTCTCCTTCTGTCAATGAGCACGAGTCGAGTCGCTCAGTGGATGCGTGCGTTACGCGAACGCGGCAAGCCGTGCAGACCAGCAGGCGACCTCGTCGTATAACGATCACGCGTGCTGGTGTGGCCTCCAGCATGGCAGCAAGTCAGATGGTTTCTAGCAGCCATTTTGCTCCTAGACAAGTTCTGCACAGTGGTCGATCGTTTTGGGCGCAGACAGTTCCGACTGAGCCTATCGCTCACCTATCGTGCCGCAGAGCACTCAAGAGGTAGCTCTCAATCTCTCGTGCCACGTACTCCCAACCTCGCAGTAGCCTGCGAACCTTGATCTCCTTCGATGCAGTGTTTCTCATCTGTTACTCGGCCAGTTATACCGAATTACTGCCGGCTGAAGCCTGGATCCACTCCGCATGAGTGAACGAAACCGCCGCGAGTGGGTATTCAGCTCCCCTCATGTTCGAGTTTTCCGCAGTGGGCCCCCGACCTCGTAATTACCAGCCGGGGCGCTCGCGCGCTCAGCCGCCCGGCCAACTCAGCCCCTCTCCCCTGTTCATGCCAGCCGGTGGGTCCCTGGTGCCTGATCATGCTGCATCGTGTGCAACACCGCATGAAGCGGCAGTATCCTCCCCGGTGCGGCGTATCCCAGGAGGTCGGGTGACTTCCGTAGGGCCGGTGCCGCGCCGCAGCGTAGCGCCCTGGCACAGCCTCCCAGCACCGCGCTCGTGCCCTCTTTCGCGTATATGCTTCTCATCCGCTTCCAAGCGCCCTTTGGATACTGCCAGGCCACCCGCTGCTCCGTTCGCCAGGCACTTCGCTGGGCGCGCCTCTCCAGCTACTGAAATCCGCCATGCGCACTGTGACCGCGGCCCGGGTGGAAAATTGTCGCTCATCGCTTTCTCAGCATCGACCACGCCTCCAATGTCCCGCACGGATCCTCAGCGCGATGTCCAACCTCACGCATGTAGCAGCGGCGCTCGGTGCCGAGATGCATGCGCTCCTAGGCCGGCCACCGGGTTCTCCG
Organism: uncultured Chloroflexia bacterium; assembly: GCA_963731225.1. Classification (GTDB taxonomy): domain Bacteria; phylum Chloroflexota; class UBA5177; order UBA5177; family UBA5177; genus CAVSUG01. The sequence continues at coordinate 572,219 of CAVSUG010000001.1, read as the reverse complement.
CGATCGCCGGCGACAACCCAGCATGAGGCGCTCGGTACCGTCACTCGCCCGATTCGAGGCGGCGGAGGTAGTCCTCCTCTTCCCCGGTGTCGATATCGACACCGATCGTACCGTCGTCGAAGTCGACCCATTCGACTTCCGGCGCGTGGCGCCCGATCACTGACCGCCCGCCTTCGTCGCCCTCAACGGCGAGGAGCTCAGGGAAGAGATCGGCACGAAAGAGCACTGGATTGCCGCGTTGCCCGTCGTAGCGAGGGGCGACGATCGGCGCATCGGTCGTTCGAAACCGGTCAACGATCGCCCTGATCACGCCGGCAGTCAGATAGGGTTGATCGGCCACCCCGATGAGTACCGCGCCGGTCGACGCCGGAAGCGCCTGGATGCCTCGTACCAGCGCACGGCTCTGACCGAGGGCATAGTGGGGGTTCCAGACCGGGTTAACCGGCAGGCCCGACAGTGCGGTCACGACCTGGTCGGCCTCGAACCCAACGACCACGTACACCGGCGTAACCGACTCGGCCACATACGCCTGCACAACCCGGCGCACCAGCGGAATGCCGCCGGCTGGTAACAGCAGCTTGTTGCTACCGCGAAAGCGCCGCGACATGCCCGAGGCCAGAATGATCGCGGCCGGAGAGCTCGCGAAGGCGCCAGCGTTTTCCGTCGTCATCACATCTTTCGTGAGAAGTCATTCTCGAACATGCCGAGTTTCAAATAACTGCGCAGTTGCTCTTGACAATGGAAAATTTCGCGCTATGCTAAGGCGTAGGGGAGCAATCGTGCATATAGAGTGTTGCATGAAACGCCCACGGACGAGGTGAGACATCATGGCAATGACCGAAGAAGAGAAGAAGACGAAGCAGCGAGAATACAACCGGCAATATTATCTGGCCCATCGCGAGCGCAAGCTCGAGCAAAATGCTCGATCGGCGCGCCGGTGGCGAGAAAAATATCCCGAACGGTATAAGGCATCACAGGAGCGCTGCCGCGCCCGCATGCGTGAGCTGAGGCAGCAGAACCCACGTAAGCCACGACTGCGAGAATGTGTTTCGTGCGGCGAGATCAAGCTGCACAAAGCCCGCGAGATGTGTGTGGTCTGTTACGGTCGCTGGCGCTGGCAGGCGCGCAAGGCACAACAGCAGGAACTGCGCGCGATCTAGGCCGGTCAGGCTCCAAAGATCGGCAGCCGAGCCCGCCGGGCAGGGACCCAGACATCGTCGTCGGTATCTTCCACCGCGATAATTCGCGGTAAGTTTGCCATGGTGTCGTCGAGACCATCGAGGCCGTAGCCGGCGACAAAGACGTTGGGGACCACGAAGCCCACGTAGTCGACATGCACGTCCATTTCTCGGCGTGCCGGCTTGTCCAGAAGGGCGGCAACACGCACTGAACCAGGATGCTTCAGCTGCAGGTAGCTCAGAATCCATTGCATGGTGAATCCGGTGTCCACGATGTCGTCGATCACCAGTACAGTTCGACCACTGAGGTCAGTCTTCACGTCGCTCACCAGGCTCACCACACCGGTGGACTCATTGCCGCTATAGGTGGTCACACGGATATAGTCGAGCCGCACCGGCATGCGTAGCTGCTTGGCCAGGTCGGTGCCGAAAAAGCAGCCGCCTCGCAAAATGATGACCATGAAGAGCAGGTCGATATTGTGAAAATCTTCATTGATCTCATCGGCCAGCTCCGTCACGCGTTGCTGAATCCGATCAGCTGAAATTAGATCCCTCACCCAGGCCCTCCCGATCGTGATTGATTCATGGTAATTCACCAGCCGGGCGGTGAGAGTATCGAGCGAAGTGGGATAGAGTGGGGACGATCGGGACCATCGTCACCGGCCCTGCGGGCGAGAAGTGTCGGATAGCGCTACACAATCGTCCATATTCGCTTGATTTTTACCCTTGCTTTTTCCTCTACCAGGAGATCATAATGTGCCCAGGTGGGAAGAAGTGGAGTTAAGTGGGGACCGGTGGAGTACGGTACTCGCGGAGCAAGGCCAGCCACACGGACCGCGGACAACTGTCGGAGCTTTGATAAAGGATAGCGCGATGTTTCTCGGCCAGTACGATCGAACGGTTGACGAGAAAAGCCGATTGGCCGTTCCAACCGAAATGCGCGGCGCCCTCGGTACGGGGGCAATATTGACGCGGAGCTTCGACAACTGCCTGTGTATCTATCCGGCTGCGCGGTGGGAGTCTCTCGCTCTCGCCGTGGACGCGCTTCCGCAGACTCGTTCCGAGGTGCGTGACATCGCTCGATCTCTCTTTGCCAGCGCGGTTCCCTGCGAGTTCGACCGACAGGGTCGGGTGACGATTCCGGCGTTTCTGCGCGAACACGCCGGTCTCGGTACCGAGGCTGTCATCGTAGGGGTCAATAGCCGGGTGGAGATCTGGAGTCGAGAGGCGTGGGACTCGGAACAGAAAAAACATCGGACGGAGGGCCGGCAACTCGTTGAAGCGCTCTCCATTCCGGCGTTCTGACGTCTGGTTTCGTCCACTCTCCCGTACTTCTCACTGAAACAATCGAGGCCCTCCAGATCCGACCCGGCGGTCGTTACATCGACGCCACTGTCGGTGCAGGTGGTCACGCGGAGAAGATATTGGAAGTCTCAAGTCCTCATGGTATGCTGCTCGCTCTCGATGCTGACCCCACTGCATTGAGTGCCGCTCGCGAGCGATTAGCAATCTTCGGTTCCAGAGCGCTATTCGTCGAAACCTATTTCGATCGATTGGCGCCTGTCGCCGTGGAAACCAGGTTCTCGCCGGTGGACGGCGTTCTCTTCGATCTCGGCGTAAGTTCACCCCAGCTTGACACTGCTGGTCGCGGCTTCAGCTTCCAGCGAGACGCCCCGCTCGACATGCGATTCGGTCCCTCAGCACCGCGTACTGCCGCTGATCTCGTGAGTACGATGAGTGCCGACGATCTTCAGTGGATCCTCCAGGAGTACGGCGAAGAACGGCACGCCAGGCGTGTGGCCCGGAGCATTGTGGCGGCACGCCGGCTGAATCCGATTCGTACCACCGGAGAGCTGGCGCAAATTGTAGTCAGTGCCAAGCCCGCCGGGCACCGGGAGCGGATTCATCCGGCCACGCGTGTATTTCAGGCCCTGCGGATCGCCGTCAATGATGAACTGGAACGTCTGCGGCGCGCGCTGCCGCAGGCGGTCGACGTGATGAAGGCCGGCGGACGCGTGGCGGCGATCAGCTTCCACTCGCTGGAAGACAGGATCGTAAAGCAGTTCTTCCAGCGGGAAGCCAAGGGCTGCATCTGCCCGCCAGGTATCCCGGTATGCGTTTGCGGGCGGCTTCCCACCCTCCGTCTGATCACTAAGGGTGCGATCGAAGCAAGCCCAGCGGAAGTGACCCAGAACCCTCGAGCGCGGAGCGCCAGACTTCGCGTGGCCGAAAAGTTAGCTTCATGATGAGTTTTACTACCAAGTCAACCACTGCACACGGGAGGAATTGATGAGTGTAGAACGGATAGTGATGCCTGGCGCCGCACCACGCCTGCCGGGTGTCAATTCTAAGAACACACCAACTGAAACGAGCCGAGCGGTCGCGCCTGCCATTGCGGGCCGGCAATTGGTGACGCAGCTCTTGCATCAGAGTGTGTTGATGCAATTGATCTTTTCGATGGCGCTGATTTCCGGAGCTGCCCTCATTTATCTCAATCAAGCCAGCAAAGAATCGGTTCTTCAGTTCAGCATTGCCGACCTCCAGCGCCAGCAGATCACGCTGCGGATGCAGAGTTCGAATCTCTACGCCACCGCGTCTTCCCTGCAGTCGCTGCAGCGTATCGAAACTGCAGCCTCGACTCAGTTGCACATGACGACCCCTCCCTATAGCAGCATTGTCTGGGTTCATCCGGTGATTCCGGTGGTAGCCTCTCCTCCGGTCGAATCAAGCACCAATACCGCCCGGGCACAGTCCCAGCCATTGGCCTGGATGGAGAACGCCGCGCAGTTCATCGGCTCGCAGCTCTGATGCTCGGCTCTCGCGTCTCGCGAACCCGCTCGGAACAGTCTCCCCGCCGATCGACGCCGAAGCGTCGTGCCCAGGCGACGCCCTCGGTCCACTCGAAGCAGAACAAGGCCGAGAAAAAATCTCGTCTTCTCGCGTTGGTGCCGTCTCCACCGGCCGCCGCTATAGTCCGCGCCGCAGCCCCATCGACGCGCCGGCCCCTGCTGTTACTTATGGTCTTCATTATTGTCTCCGGTGGATTGATCAGCAGGCTCGTCTTCTGGCAAGTGCTGCAACATGCGCGACTGGCCGAGGAGGCTCTCGCTCAGCACGCGGCCATGGTGGTGCAACCAACGCTGCGGGGCCGGATCTTCGCCTCGGACGGCACGCCGCTGGCCACGGACGTGACGCGTGACCTGCTCTACGCGGTGCCGCGCGAGATTTCGGATCCGGGACAGGAAGCCCTGGAGCTGGCTCCGATTTTGAACCTGTCGGTGAACACGCTCGACGGCATTCTCGGCAACCACGCGAATTACGCCCAGCTTTCTCCCGGAGTCACGGCCGCTCAAGCGCAGAAAATCAAGCAATTGGGTCTGGCCGGCATCGTGCTTCAACCGGTCATTGCCCGTTCCTATCCGGAGGGGGAGACTGCCGCTCAGGTTCTCGGGTATTACGGCGCCAATGGCAAGGGCAACTACGGACTGGAACAGTATTACGATAGTCTGCTTTCTGGTATCGCTCCTCTCAGTACCGTCCTCCACGGAATTCCGAGCAGCGACGTTCACCCCAGTACCGACACCACGTCATCGTCACAGAACGGTGCCGATCTCTATCTGTCACTCGACAGCTTCGTGCAGAACGCAGCCGAAACCGAGATTGCGAAGGCGGTCAAGGTCCACAGCGCCGACAGCGGAAGCATCATCGTGATGGACCCGCACACCGGCCGCATCCTCGGAATGGCCAGTACGCCCACCTATGACCCGAACCAATACGCGCGCTGGGGGAACGATGAGTCCCGTTTTCTGAATCCCGCCGTGTCGTGGGACTACGAGCCCGGATCGACCTTCAAGATCATGACGATGGCCGCCGGCATCGACAGCGGCGTCATCACGCCCAATACAGCGTTTGAGGATACAGGGGTCTGGAGAGTCGGCACCACGACCCTGCACAACTGGAACAATCTGGGAAACGGCTGGGAGACAATGACCCAGGTGCTACAGCATTCAGCCAACGTGGGCGCCTCCTTCGTTTCGAGTCGCCTGGGAGTGACGCGGTTCTATGCATACTTGAAGCGATTCGGCATTGGCCAGCCCACCGGCGTGGACTTGTCCGGCGAGGAGTCTGGAATGTTACCGCTTCCGGGCGACAAGACCTGGACGATCGTCAATCAGTTCACCAATTCCTTCGGTCAGGGTCTCAGTACCACTCCGCTCCAGATGATGCGCGCGGTAGCCGCCGTGGCCAATGGCGGGGTCATGATGCAACCGCAACTGGTAACCCGCATCGACTATCGCGGCAAGGTCGTGGACGTCCCCCCGGTCTCTCAGGGTCGAGTGATCTCGGCGCAGAGTGCTCATACCGTCACCGACATGCTGGTGCATTCCGCAATCGCCGGCGAGGCGCAATACGCGCTCATCAAGGGATATAACATCGCCGCCAAAACGGGAACAGCCAACATCGCCGACGATGGCGGCTATATCAACGGCGTGGCCGGCGCCACCATCGCGAGCACGATCGCCTGGGCGCCCGCCTTTCATCCGCGCTTCCTGGCTCTGGTCATCCTCAATCGCCCGCACGACCAGCCTTGGGGCTCGACCACAGCAGCACCGGTGATCCACGATCTCTTCCAGGATCTGTTCATGTACTATCACATTCCGCCTTCGCCACACGCGCTGTATCGATGACGATCGAGCTGGCGGAGATCGTGCGTGCTACCGGCGCGCAGGTCTGGCATCGAACCGCCACCGGCCGCGTCTCCCGGGATGATTTGCATACCGTCGACCTTCAACAGTCGTTCGGGACCGCGCAGGTCGATTCGCGCCGGGTGGGTGTCGGCGATCTCTTCGTGGCCCTTCCCGGTGAAACAACGGACGGCCACCTGTTTCTCGACGCCGCGATAGCGGCCGGCGCTCGCGGCTGTGTGGTCTCCGACCGTACCACCGGCGCCCAGGTCAACTCGCTCCTCGCGGCCGCGCCCGGTAGCGACCCACGGTACGTTTTTCAGGTACCAGATACGCTCCGGGCATTACTTCAGCTGGCGCAGCAACGCCGCCGCAGCCTCCCGCTTGACGTTGTTGGCATTACCGGGAGCATCGGCAAGACGACCACGAAAGAAATCGTCGCTGGAGTGCTTGCCGCTCACGGCTCGGTGCTGCGCAGCGCCGGAAATCTCAACACCGATGTCGGGCTCGCTCTCACCTTGCTCGGGCTGCAGCCGGCGCACCGGATGGTAGTGCTCGAGATGGGAATGTACGGGCCAGGAGAAATTGCCCGCCTGGCGTCCGTGGCCGAGCCCGGTATCGGTATCGTTACCAACGTCGCCCCGATTCATCTCGAACGACTCGGTTCACTGGAACGCATCGCCCGTGCGAAAAGCGAGCTAGTAGCCGCTCTCCCGCCTGATGGTCTGGCGATTCTCAATGGCGATGATCCCTGGACGCGGGCCATGGCGGAAACCAGCGGCCTGGCACCGGCAACGCTGCTCGGGTTTGCCGCCGACTGCCAGTACCGGGCGGGCGCTCTGCAGACCCACGGGCTCGACGGAGTCTCGTTCGAGTTGCACGCCGAGGGGCGGCGCATTCCGCTGCGCACCAGAGTGCCCGGAACCCATGTGGTCCACGCCTTCCTGGCCGGCTGCGGCCTGCGCTCGCTTCCTGGGAATGGAATGGGATGCGATCGAGTCGGCCGTCGAGAGCGTACGACTCGAGGCTCGTCAGCGAGTCCTTCGCCCGCGCGACGATGTGCTGGTCATTGACGACAGCTACAATGCCGCTCCCATGTCGATGGCAGCGGCGCTCGAGCTACTTCGGGCCTCGCCGGGAGAGAAGATTGCAGTTCTGGGCGATATGTTGGAGTTGGGCCCGCAGGAAGAGAGCGCGCACCGCCAGGTCGGAGAAAGAGCGGCGGAGATTGCGGACTGGCTGGTGGTGCGGGGACCACGAGGCGCATGGATCGCCGATGAGGCCGAGCGCCGGGGTTTCTCGCCGGCACGGGTACTCCGCCCGGGAAGTAATGCCGAGGCTGCCGACGCTGTTCTGTCTATCGTGTCACCTTCAGAATCACCCGCTGGGCCTACAATGCAACGTCCGAAAAAAGACGTGCGCTGGGCCGTCCTGGTAAAGGGGTCCCGCGGAATGGAGATGGAGGAAGTCGTGCACGGATTGGAAAGAAAAGAATGATCGTCGGCGCCACCCTGTCGACCGATCTCGAAACGAGCAGACAGGCGGTCATCGCTCAGGTGCTGTTGCCCGCCATGGTTTTCGGCGTCGCCAGCTTCACCATCGCGATGTTCGCCGCTCCGTATGTGATCACGTTTCTGCGCAAGGTGAAGGCCGGCGCAATCATTCGACGGGAGGGTCTGCAAACCCACTATGGCAAAGAAGGTACGCCGGTGATGGGTGGCGTGCTATTCAGCGGGACTACCCTCCTGCTCACGGTGGCCTTCAATCTCATCAATCATTACTCCCAATTGCTCACCCTGGGCTCACTGGTCAGCTGTAGCGTACTCGGGGCTGTGGACGACCTGCTCAAGATTTTGCGAGTCGGAAGCGCCGGGTTGCGTGCCCGGTTCAAATTCGCCTGGACGCTCGTCATTGCGATTGTCATTGTCGCCGTGCTTCATTTACCTCGCCTCCTGTCCGATCCCAACGACGTATGGATTCCCACCCGCGGTCTGGTGGATTTCGGCGTGGCGTACTGGCCGCTGGCCATCTTCGCCATCACCGCCGCCGCCCACGCCGGCAATCTCACCGATGGATGCGACGGGCTGGCGGCCGGCACTGGCGCGATCGGGTTCGGCGCCTTCGGGGCGATTGCGTTGCTCACCGGTCAAATCTTTACCGGCCAGTTTTGCTTCACCCTGGTAGGCGCGCTTCTCGCCTTTCTCTGGTTCAATATCTACCCGGCCCGACTTTTCATGGGGGATACCGGTTCGCTCGCCCTGGGAGCAACGTTCGCCACCGTAGGACTTCTCCTGCACCAGCTCCTCATTCTGCCGGTGGTGGGCTTTGTTTTCGTCATCATCACCGTCTCAGTCATGTTGCAGGTGGGCTATTTCAAGCTCACCGGTGGCCGTCGATTACTCCGGATAGCGCCGCTTCATCACCACCTCGAGCAGATTGGGTGGCATGAAAACCAGATCACCCAGCGTTTCTGGATCGTCAGCATGCTTGCTGCCGTCGCCGGACTTGCCCTGGCATTCAGTTAGGATTTCATGGACATCCCCGGCCAGACAATTCTCATTCTCGGACTCGCCCGCGAGGGCCAGTCGCTGGCGCGATACTTTCAGCGGCAGGGCGCCCACGTTGTGGTCACCGATTCGGCGCCGCCCGACCGGCTCCGGGATCGAACGGAACAGCTCGACCCGGCAATCGAACTTTTCCTGGGACGCGATTTCCCCGAACTGGTGGATCGTGCCCAGCGTTTCTTCGTCAGTCCCGGGGTGCCCCCGACAAACAGCGTGTATAGCGCCGCCGTCAAAGCTGGACTCACCATCGAAAGCATGACGACGCTCTTCTTTGAGCTCTGTCCGGCAGGAATAGTGGGAATTACCGGCAGCAGTGGGAAAACTACCACGACCGGACTCATTGGCCAGATCCTCCGTGAGGCGGGTCGAGACGTTCTCGTGGCCGGGAATATCGGTGATCCGATGCTCGAGCTGCTGCCCCAGATCACCGCTGATTCGATCGTTGTCCTGGAATTGAGCAGCTTCCAACTGGAGGTCCTGCGCCGTAGCCCGCACATCGCCGTGGTTACGAATATATCGCCCAATCATCTCGATCGACACGGCGACATGGACACCTATATCGCGGCCAAGACAAACATCGTGGCACACCAAACGCCGGCAGATTATGTCGTGTTGAATGCCGGCGATCCCGAATCGGTCACGTTCCAGAATGCTTCCCCGGCGATGACGCGCTGGTTTGGGGAGATCAGCACCGCTGACAGTGGCGCCACCGTTCGTGCCGGGGCGGTAGGGTGCGTAGCGGATGGGGAGTTTCATCCCGTGATGCCGGTGGATGAGATTCCGCTGATCGGACGCCACAACGTGGAAAACGTCCTGGCGGCGCTGGCTGTCACCGCGATTCTGCAGGTGGAACCGGCCAGCCAGGCTGCCGGTATAAGCGCGTTCCGTCCTCCCGCCCACCGGTTACAGATCGTGGGAGAGCGGCACGGGGTGCGCTACATCGACGACTCCATTGCCACCTCCCCGGCACGAGCCAGCGTGGCCCTCCGCGCCATCGACACTCCGGTCATTCTGATCGCCGGCGGACGCGACAAGAAACTTCCCTGGGATGAGTTTGCCGGTCTCACCGCCCGCAAGGCGCGTGCGCTCCTGTTGATCGGCGAGGCCGCCCCGATCATCGACTCCGCCGTCAGGCCGCATCTCTCCACTGAGTCGGCGGTACTCCAGGCGGACGCCATTCACTATTGTGATTCCCTGCCGGAAGCCGTCAGCGCCGCCAGCCGCCTGGCAGCGCGAGGTGATGCCGTCCTCCTTTCCCCCGGCTGCACCAGCTATGACATGTTCACCGACTTCGAGGAACGGGGTGCCATCTTTGCCCGGGCAGTGGAGGGTCTCGATGCGGCGTAACGTTACCCGCGCAACCCGCCTCGTCGGCGCTATTGATCCGTGGATCATTCTGTCCTTCCTGGCACTGCTCTGCATTGGCGTCCTGATGGTTTACAGCGCGAGCATCGCCGACTCGTATGCAAACTACGGCACGCCGTATTACGTGTTCGAGCGCGAAGTTATATGGGTGGGCCTCGGTCTATTAGCATTCGTGTTCATGCTGCGCGTGGAGTATCACCGCCTCGAACGCATTGCGTTACTGGTATTTGGCGGCACGGTTCTCGCGCTCATGTTTGTCCTTGTTCCCCACCTCGGACACGTCTCGCATGGGGCCAGTCGTTGGATCTCGATCGGTGCTGGAGTTACGCTCGAACCCAGCGAATTGGTAAAGCTCACGCTCGTCATTTACCTGGCTCACTGGTTGGCCTCCAAAGGGGACCGGGTGCGCGAATTCAAGGCCTGCTGCGTTCCTTTTTGCGCCATGGTCGGCCTCGTGGCCATCCTGATCGTCCGGCAACCGGACCTGGGAACGACGATGGTGGTTTCCGGTACAGCCTTCGCGGTGTACTTCATCAGCGGCGGTGAGATGCGGCACATCGCCGCGGTTCTCACCGGTGGCGTCGCCTTTGCCTGGATCTTCGCCCATAACTCGAGCTATCGCAACGGCCGTCTCACCTCCTTCATGGACCCGTGGAAGGAAGCTACCGGCGCCGGCTATCACAGCGTTCAGGTATTGCTCGCCCTGGGATCGGGTGGAATCGGTGGCCGCGGACTTGGCAATAGCATCCAGAAGGACGTTCTGCCCGCACCCCACACCGATAGCATCCTGGCGGTGATCGGGGAGGAATGGGGACTGATCGGAACCGTCTTCGTGCTCCTCCTCTTTGTCGTTATCGCCTACCGGGGTCTGCGGATCGCGACCTCGGCCCCAGACCAGTTTGGGCGTTTGCTGGCTGCCGGTATCACCTCCTGGATAACGCTCCAGGCCCTGATGAACTATGCCGTGATAACATCGTCAGTGCCATTTACCGGGGTGCCACTGCCGTTCATTAGCTATGGCGGCAGCTCCCTCATCATCAGCATGGCGGCCATGGGCGTCCTGCTGAATATTTCACGGCACACCTCAGGGGAAGGACTTGCGCGCGAGCATCCTCATCACCGGCGGGGGAACGGGCGGACACGTGTACCCCGCGTTATCGATCATCCGACACCTGCGCCCGCGGGCGCCGGATCGCGACGCGAACGACCGCGTCCGCTCCAGGCTGACCCCGTCAATGCACGAAACATCGATCAACATCGAGCCCCCAACGCCGTTACCCTCGGCGACGGTGGCTCCCGGTGATCCCATGCTCCTGTACGTCGGCAACAGTCGCGGCCTGGAGCGAGACCTGGTCCCGCGCGATTCGATACGTGCCTTCTTCTTTCCCATGTCGCCGCCCTCGACCCCACGCGGCCTGATTCTTCTGGTCATGGCGGTGGTGCGGAGCATGGTGGTCATCATGCGGGCTCGACCGGCGGTCACGTTCGCTACCGGTGGTTACGTTTCCGTCCCGGCAGCACTGGCCTCCTGGCTGTTGCGCGTACCGGTCGTGCTTTTTCTGCCCGACATCGTCCCCGGCAAAGCAGTACAGTTGCTGGCACCGCTGGCGCGGCGGATCGCGACCAGTACGGACACCGCGGCGGCGCTCCTCCCCGCCAACAAGACAGTTGTTACCGGCTATCCGGTGCGTGACGCTTTCCGCACCGCGCGACGGAATGCCGGCCGTGAACGCTTCGGCATCCCCGCTGACGGCAACGTCCTGTGTGTCTTCGGTGGCAGTCAGGGCTCGAGGAGCATCAATCAGGCGCTCTCCGCCTGGCTTCCAGAGCTGCTGGAGCAGTGCCACATTCTCCATGTCTGCGGTCCCGAACGATATGGGGAGGCCCAGGCGGCGGCGATCGGTCTGTCATCGCGAGCACGCGAGCGCTATCAACTGATGCCCTTCCTCGACGAGGAGGATATGGCGATGGCGCTCGCCGCCAGCGATCTGGTGGTGTGCCGGAGTGGCGCCTCGACGCTGGGTGAGCTTCCTGCCTGTGGAGTGCCGGCGGTCCTCGTTCCCCTCCCCGCGGCGGGGGTGCACCAGCGCGAAAACGCGCGATATCTGGCAAGTCACGAGGCAGCGGTGATTCTGGAAGATGCCGAATTGGAGTCTCGTCTGGGCGAAACCGTGGCTGGCTTGCTGCGAGATCGCGCTCGCCTCACTGCGATGGCGGCGGCGTGCCGAGCCCTCGATCGACCGGACGCGGCCGAAGCCATCGCCGCGGTGGTCCTGAGCGAGGCGGCATGACTCTCGACCTCGATGACTATCGCCACATTCACCTCGTAGGGATCGGCGGTATCGGCATGAGCGCGCTGGCGCGAGTACTGCTGGCGCGGGGCTTTCAGGTTTCGGGGTCGGACCGAGATGCCAATGAGGAAACCAGCGCCCTTGCTGCTGCCGGTGCAACGATCTTCACCGGTCATCGGGCCGACCAGGTCCGGGGCGCCGATCTGATCGTCATCTCCTCGGCCATCCGGTCGGGGAATGTGGAGGTGCAGGAAGCCGGCCGGCGCCGGATACCGGTGGTAAAGCGCGCCGAACTGCTGGCGGCCATCGCGAACGCTGGCTCCGCGATCGCCGTTGCCGGGACGCACGGAAAGACCACCACCAGCGCCTTGATCGGACATATCCTCGTACAGGCGGACCAGGATCCAACGATCCTGATCGGTGGTATCGGCCACGATCTGGGATCGAATGCTCGGGTTGGCGGCAGCGATCTCGTGGTCGTTGAAGCTGACGAGTATGACAATACATTTCTGCAGCTCCGCCCCGCCATCGGCGTGATTACCAACGTCGCCGGCGAGCATCTTGATTTCTTCCGCTCAATCGAACGGGTGCGGGGCGCTTTCCGTCAGTTTGCGGAAAGCGTCTCGGAGACGCTGGTGATCTGCGCCGACGATGCCGGCCTGCTGTCGCTGGTGACCACCTCGACGGCGAGAATCGTTTCGTACGGGATCCAGGGCGGTGACTGGCGCGCGTCCGATATTCACGAGGACGGAGCGTCAATGTCTTTTCAAGTGCATCACGAAGACTCGAACTATACGTATTCGACCAGTCTGGTCGGCAACCACAACGTCCTCAACGCACTGGCGGCGATCGCAACCGCCGATGCACTGCGGATCTCGCCCGATACCGTTGCTCGCGCACTCGCCTCGTTTCGTGGTGTCAAACGTCGAATCGAACGCAAGGGTGAGGTCGCCGGAATCCTGGTAATCGATGACTATGCAGTACACCCCACCGAGGTGAAAGCAACATTGGGGGCGATTAAGCAGCGTTTTCAGCGCCCTATTCGAGTTGTTTTTCAACCACATACCTACAGCCGGCTGCAGGCATTCCTGCCGGATTTCGGCCGGTCATTCGGCCAGGCCGATGCGGTCTACGCGCTGGACGTGTACGCGGCTCGTGAGACGGACACCCTCGGGCTATCCGGGCTCTCGCTGGTGGAGGCAATAGCGCCTCAGCACGCCCACGTTACGTATGTCGAGACAGAGGATGCCGCGCTGGCAACACTGCTGCAGGAAACGGAGCCTGGAGACATCGTCGTTACGATGGGCGCGGGTACCGTTACTCACCTCGGACCGAGCCTCCTGACTGCATTGGAGGCGCGATGAGCCGTCACAGCCCGGGAGGAGGAGCCGGCGTCCAATCCCGGCGGGCGCCACGGACGGGAAGCGCACCACGAATGCTGAGTCGAGCACCCCTGGTATCCATTCTGGGACTGTGCGTGTGCCTGCTTCTCCTTGGTCTGGCGGGTGGTGGATTCTTCACGGTCAAGACGGTGAACGTCGTCGGGACGAATCTACCGGTGGCACAGATTCAGCAGGCAGCGGGCGTATCGGGACAGAATATTTTCACCGTCCGATCCGATCAGGTCATCGACAACGTCGCCACCATATCGTCGGTTGAAGTTACCAAAGTCGAAACTTCATTTCCCGGAATGGTGACGATTTATGCCCGGATGCGGCAACCGGTACTGGCCTGGCAATCGGCGCATGGGCTCTTTTTGCTTGACGTTACCGGGCATGTGATCGCTCGCGTGCCCACCACGTCGTTTCCCATCGTGGCGGGCGGTTCTCAGCCACCGAATGGGGATATCATAGCCGGCATACGCTATGCCGTATCGGCGCTCCCGGCGGCGCCCAACGGCACGATCGCCGGCTTCGTCATGGACCCGCGAACGGGACTGAACATCGACGGCAAGACCAAGTGGAAAGCAGTGCTTGGTTCCAGCAACGCCCAGACCATGGTGGGACGTGTTGCCACTCTGGTTTCAGTGCTCCAGGCGGCATCGACCCGCGGTCAGTCAGTCAGTTACGTGGACCTGCGCTACAAGGAACCTTTTTACCGCGTCAGCGGCGGATAGCGGTGCAGTATACTGTGGACACTTTCCCCCTCCCGACCGGACCCTCCTGATGCCTCGACAACCTATCATCGTTGCCCTCGATATTGGTACCACGAAAATCTGCACGCTTATCGCCGAAGTGGATCGGCGCCGTGAAGTGAACATCGTGGGCGTGGGAACGTCACCGTCGCACGGCATGAAGAAGGGCGTCGTCGTCGATATCGACCAGGCAGCGCAGGCCATTGTCCAGTCGGTGTCGAAGTGTGAACGCCTGTCAGGCTATACCATCGAGTCGGCGTTTGTTGGCGTTACCGGGTCGCACATCGCCAGAGTGAATCGGCGTGGCGTGGTCGCCATGTCGCCCAATTCCACCGAGATCAGCGATCTCGACGTCGAACGGGCAATGGAAGTCGCCCGCGTCCAGGCGATCGCCAACGATCGGGAGATCATCCATGTCCTTCCGCGCGGCTACATTCTGGACGGTCAAGATGGCGTTCGAGATCCGGTGGGGATGGCCGGACGGCGCCTCGAAGCCGAAATGCACATCGTGACCGGCGGCACCACGCCAATTCATAATTTGGTGCGGTGTGTCAATCGAGCCGGGCTGCAAATCGACGAGCTCATCCTTCAACCGCTCGCATCATCCGAGGCGGTGTTGACCCCTGCCGAAAAGGACATCGGCGTCGCCGTGGCCGACATCGGCGGAGGCACCACCGATCTCGCCATTTTCAGCGACGGCGAAATTTATTCCACCGCGGTGATTAGCGTGGCCGGTAACCACATCACCAGCGACCTGATGCTCGGTCTGGGCATGTCGGCGGTCGATGCCGAACAGGTCAAGATTCAGTATGGGACCGCACTGAGCGCCGAGGTGAACCCCAGCGATCGCTCGAAGTGGCCACCTACGATCGGCCGGAGGGAGAACTCATCTCCCGTCGGCTGGTGGCCGAGATCATCGAGTCGCGAGTGCATGAAATTATGAGTTTGATCCAGGTGGAGCTCAGTCGCGCGGGCCTGGAGCGGCATCTACCCGCCGGAGTGATGTTGGTGGGGGGATCCGCGGAACTGCGCGATATTCAGCTCCTCGGTCGCGAAGTGTTGGGCCTTCCGGTTCGGATCGGACGTCCGACTGGCGCGATAGGTCTCACTGACACTATTATGCGACCAGCATATGCAACCGAATTGGACTTTTGCTGTGGGCAGCATATCATACTGAGGACATGGGTGCGCCGGTGACGGCATTCGCGGAATGGCGGGGAAGTAGTCGTCTGAAGGGCTGGTTCCGTCAGAACGTTGGTGGATTGTTCCGCGAGTTTCTTGCCTGAACGCATCCTGAGTAATGAGGAGGTGCCATTGGACAACATGCGGCCGTTCCGAGATCCGGAGAGGCGAGGAGGAGACATGACGGGCGACGGATTGCCAGAAGCCAGGATCAAAGTCGTCGGCGTCGGCGGGGGCGGCACCAACGCCGTGAACCGCATGATCAAGGCCCAGGTGCAGGGCGTCGAATTCATCACCATCAATACCGACAGCCAGGCATTGCAGCAAGCTCAGGCGCCCGCTCGCATCCAGATCGGTGAAAAACTGACGCGCGGCCTCGGCGCCGGCGGCAATCCTTCCATGGGCCAGAAAGCGGCGGAGGAAAGCAGCGAAGAACTCTACGAGGCGCTTCGTGACGCCGATATGGTGTTTATCACCGCCGGCATGGGCGGTGGAACGGGCACGGGCGCAGCCCCATCGTGGCCCAGATCGCGCAGGACATTGGCGCTCTCACCGTCGGCGTTGTGACCAAGCCGTTCTCCTTCGAGGGCACCCGCCGCCGACCTCCGCCGAGGAAGGCGTCAACGCGCTCAAGGATCGAGTTGACGCACTGATCACGATTCCCAACGATCGCCTGCTCAGCATCGCCGACCAGAAGATGTCGATGACCGACGCCTTTGCCCTGGCCGACGAAGTGCTGCATCAGGGCATCCAGGGCATCTCCGATACCATCACCAAGCCAGGCATGATCAATCTCGACTTTGCTGATGTCAAGGCGATCATGTCGCACGCCGGATCCGCCTTGATGGCCATCGGTCGCGCCGCCGGCGAAAACCGAGCGGCAGAAGCGGCGCAGGCGGCGATTTCCAGTCCGCTGCTCGAAGTCTCGATTTCGGGCGCCAAGGGCGTGCTGTTCAACATCGCCGGCAGCGATTACACCCTCCATGAGGTCAATCAGGCCGCCCGCGTCATCCAGGAAGCGGCCGACCAGGATGCCAACATCATCTTCGGCGCCGTCATCGACGAGCGCCTGGGTGATGAGATCCAGATCACCGTTATCGCTACTGGCTTCGAGGGCCGCAATCATACCGTGTCCCGCGGTGTCAGGCCGCAACGGGGAACGGGGCCCAGCTTCTCCGCGCGGCCACAACCGGAAGAGCGCGCGGCGGTGCCACGGATCGAGCCGCGGCAGGAGCGCCCGGTCGAACCGCGGCGTGAAGCGTCCTATCTGAGGCGCGATACCGGAGAGGATGACGACGAGGATCAGTACGACATCCCCGCCTTCATTCGCCGTCGCTGAGTAATTCTGAAGTTGTGTCAGAGGGGCCGGAACCCGACGGGTTCCAGCCCCTTTCGCAGGTGCGAGTACTGGCACCCACTCGCTGCCGCCCGGGGCTTCGGCCCCTATCTGGTAGCGATGACGACTCGGGTCGTTTCCGCTTCGCCCAGGAGGGTGATACTCGCGGAACCAGGAGGATCCTACAGGCAACTGCACCGAAATTGAGCCTGTACACTAAATCGTGGTCCATAGCGGATCAACTGTGGGAGAACGAATGTTACTTCGTAAAAATCAAGCGCGGGCAGACGTCACCAAAGAGGCCGTGATGGACGCCCTGCGAACGATCATCGATCCCGATCTGCACCGCGACATCGTGTCGCTGGGCATGATCAAGGATCTGGAGATTCGCCCCGAAAGTGATGGGGCGCGCGTGGCCTTCACCTTCGAATTGACCACACCGGCCTGTCCGGTTCGCGACCAGTTCAAGAGCCAGGCCGAAGCGGCGGTGATGAATGTGCCGGGGGTGACGAAGGTCGACGTAACCATGTCGGCGAACGTGCGCCAGAGCGGCGCTGGAAGTGCCGGGCAGATCCAGCTCCCCGGCGTGAAGAAACATCATCGCCGTCGGTAGCGGCAAGGGCGGTGTGGGCAAATCGACCGTCGCGGCCAATCTCGCCGCCGCGCTGGCGGCCACCGGGGCCCGCGTCGGTCTGCTGGACGCCGATGTCTACGGGCCCAGTGTTCCCGCGCTGATGGGAGTCCGCGAGTCGCCGCGAGTTGAAAACAAGAAACTCATTCCGCTCGAGGCGCATGGAGTCAAGTTGATGTCGCTGGGCTTCCTGACCGAAGACAATCGACCGGTCATCTGGCGTGGTCCCATGGTCGGGCAGGCCGTGAAGCAAATGCTGAACGACGTGGATTGGGGCGAATTGGATTACCTGATCGTCGATCTGCCGCCAGGAACCGGCGATGCCCCGCTCACGCTCATCCAGTCGATTCCGCTGACGGGGATTGTGGTGGTGACCACGCCGCAAGACGTCGCGCTCGGGATCGCCACCAAGACGCTGACCATGTTCCGGAATCTTCGGGTTCCGGTGCTTGGCATCGTGGAGAACATGAGCGGATTCGAGTGCCCGAACTGCGGACACACGACCGACATCTTCAGCCACGGCGGCGGCCAGGCGGCAGCCACCGAGATGAAGGTACCGTTCCTGGGCGAGTTTCCGCTGGACGCCGACATCCGCCAGAGTGGCGATGAAGGCAGTCCGCTGGCGGTCAGCAGACCCAACTCGGCAGCCACTCGAGCCTTCGAGGGCATCGCCCGCCGCCTGGCGGCCCAGGTGAGCATCCGCAGCACCATGGCGATCCCGCTGGTCGTGAAATAGGGATGCCTCCTGTCTCCCTCGACGAGATCTATGCTGCTCGCGAGCGGGTGGCCGGCGCGGTAACGCTGACGCCATTGGTGCCGTTCCTCGGTTCCTCGCTGCCTTCAGACGGTGAACTCTGGCTCAAGGCCGAGAATCTGCAGCGCACCGGCTCATTCAAGTTTCGTGGCGCCTACAACGCGATCGCCGGCCTCACCGAGGCCGAGCGTGCTCGCGGCGTTATCACCTACTCGTCGGGGAACCACGGTCAGGCCGTTGCGTGCGCATCGTCACTGCTCGGCATTCGAGCAATCGTCGTGATGCCGGAGGATGCCATGCCGGTGAAGGTGGCGGCGACCCGGCGATGGGGCGCCGGGGTAGTGTTCGCCGGCCATACGTCGCTTGACCGGCAGGAACGCGCTATGGAGTTAGTGCAGCAGCACGGTTATACCGTCATCCCGCCGTTTGACGACCGGCGCATTATTGCCGGTCAGGGAACCGCCGGCCTCGAGATTCTGGACCAACTTCCCGCCGTTCGACCGTGGTAGTGCCGGTTGGAGGCGGAGGGCTGATATCCGGAGTCTCCACGGCAGTCAAGGCGTTGCGTCCGTCGGTGACCGTGATCGGCGTCGAGCCTGAGGGAGCGGCCGACGCCCGGGACTCGAAAATTGCGGGCCGGCAGGTGACCTGGGACCGCATCGACACCGTTGCCGATGGCCTTCGCACCAGCCGCGTGGGCGAGCTCAACTTCGAGACGATTCGAGAGTGTGTCGACGATATCGTTACAGTAGGTGACGAGGAGATACTGCGTGCCGTCGGGTTACTGGCACTGGAGGCGAAACTGGTCGTCGAGCCGTCTGGCGCCGTCACTGCCGCTGCCGTCATCTTCGGCCGTATACGTGCCGCGGAGGGTCCTGTTGTGGCCGTTCTCAGCGGCGGTAACATTGAGCCTGCTCGACTGACCGCCTGTCTCGCCATCGGAGCCAGCCAAGAGGAACACGCGCCGGTATGACCACCCGGCTCTCGGCCGTCATCCTGGCGGGAGGCCAGAGCCGGCGCATGGGCCAGGACAAGGCGCTCCTTGAAATCGCGGGCACCACCCTGCTAGCGCGTACGGTGAAGACGGTGCAACAGCTCACCGACGATGTGCTGGTTGTGGGCCGGACCGAATTGACGGCGGATTGTCCATCGGTTCGGACGGTAACGGATGCTCTGCCGGGAATGGGCCCGCTGGCCGGGTTGTGCACCGGACTGGAGCACGTTTCCGGTACGCTTGCCGTCTGCGTGGGGTGCGACTACCCCTCTCTCCGAGCAGAAGCGCTGGCCGGGCTGGCACGTCTGGTTACCGGCTGGGAAGCGGCAGTACCCGTGGTTGCTGGCCGGGGCCAGTTCACTCACGCGCTGTACCAACGTTCGATCTTGCCACTACTGCAGGCGGAGGTTGACGCCGGCGAATTGTCGATACGTGCTGCCATGCGCACGGTGCGCGTTCGCTGGGTGGCCGAGGACGAAATGCGGGCGCTGGATCCGAGCCTCGGGTCGCTGCGCAGCGTGAACACACCGGCCGAGTGGCACGAAGCTCAGGAGATGAGCCGGATGGCCGGTTATTCCAGTCCCTGATCCTTGTAGCGGCGAGCCAATTCGACGTAGTGGGCCGCGCTGTGTTCGATCCACCAACCAGCGTTGCCCTCGATTGCTTTTTTGACGACTGCCGGTGATCCCGCTGCCATCACACCGGGTGGGATCTCGCCTCCAGCCAGGACCAGGCTATTTGCTGCCAGGAGCGCCCGAGCACCGATCCGCGCCTCCTGCAAGATCACGGCGTTCATCCCGATCAGCGCGCCGTCCCCGATCTCACAGGCCTCCATAATGGCACCGTGCCCGATGGTCACATCCTTACCGATGATGGTGCCGCGATCGAGCGAAACATGAACCACACAGTTATCCTGCACGCTACTGCGCTCGCCCACGACGATTCCGGCGGCACCATGATCGGCACGGAGTACCGCGCCGTACCAGATGCTGGCATCATCACCGACGACGACATTGCCAATCAGGACCGCCGTTGGGGCCACAAAAGCGCGGGGTGAGACCTGTGGCCGGTATCCGTCGAACTCAACAAGCATCGGGCAGCCTCCCCCTCCAGCGCATTCTAATTGGGGAGACGACGGAGCCCAGAGCAAAGCGCGACAACGGACCGCCAGAGTACCAGCATCGACCCAGACCGGGACTCGTTCGCCGTAGTGGCCGGCCTCGCAGGAAAAGGTGGATGCCGGCCAGGCCCGACACACGCTTCACCCCATGTGTGGCCGTTCACTGGCACTGCGCCCGTTAACTAGAACAAACATACTATAATAAGGAACGGAGGAACTTTATGGACATTTCATATCGAGGAGGCTCATCCTTCCTCATTACCGGCGACACATCAATCTCCCTCGACCCAACGACGGAAGCGGGCAAAGACGTGCTGGTCCTGCACACCAAGCGACAGAAGGCAGCAAAGCATCGAGTCTCGGGCCCCGGTGAGTACGAGATCAGCGGAGTCCTGGTGGTCACGTTTCCCGTAGGTGGGTTCCGCAGCGAGGTCCTTGCTCACGCCTTCGAGGTTTCCGGCATCAATATTTTGCATATCAGCGGAAACGTCACCATCGAGCCAACCGATCTGGAGTCGATTGGAAGGGTGGACGTGCTGATGGTCGATACCTCCGATCTGAAGGCGGCGGAAACGTTAGCGCGGGAGGTGGCTCCGCGTGTCGTCATCCCGTTCGGGAAACACGGGACTGAGTTGGTCGCGACCCTGGGGGTAAAAGACCCTCAGCCGGTGGCCAGATTTGTCTGGAACGGATCAAGCGCGGTGCCTCGGGCAGTTCTTTTGAAGGAAACAAGCACCAGAACTCGCGCCGCCTGAGAGGGAACGGCGACTGCCTCAACAAGGGAACAGCAGGCTCAAAGTGGCGGACCATGTGCCGCAGTACGTCGATCCTCGTTGACGGGTCTTCGTCACCGTCGTCGCACCCGTGGTAGGCAATGCGGTTGGGTCGGGGTCTGGGGGCGGATGTCGGTCGCCTGTCCCCGGACTTTCCCCGTCGCGTCCAACCGGTCCCGATACGCGGAATAATGTAGGCCGACGCCCTCTGTGGGCGGCTTCGCGTTCCCCAACCAACCATGTACCGATTCCACCCAACGCATTGGTATGCGACGCCATCAGGGGACGGTTCGAGCACATCGGGGACGACATTCGGTAAGGGACGCCCAAGCCGCCCACAGAGGGCGTCGGCCTACATCTTCCGCGGGTGGAGAGTTGGTTGGATGGGGTAGACCCGTCGGAACTGAGACATGCAACAATTCCACCCTCGTTCATGCACTCGCGTTCCCCCACCAGGATGCGACGACGGGAAAACAGCAGGGTATTCTGGTCGGCTGCCAGCATCTGGGCGCCAGTTATGTCGACTTTCGCCGGCCGTCGTGCACTCGATTAGCACTCTCGGCCGAGAGTGCTAAAATAGATCGCAGCCACAGACCAAATGAAAGGAGGACTGCAATTGGCTACAGAAACACAGCTCAAGACCCAGATTCAACCACTGGGCGACCGCATCGTGATTAAGCCTTCGGAAACCGAGGCACAGCGACCGAGCGGAATTTACGTGGCGGAGACGGCCAAGGAGAAGCCCCAGAAGGGCACCGTCGTCGCCGTTGGACCGGGCAGGTGGGAAGACGGAAAGACCGAGCCGATGAATCTCGAAATCGGCGATACCGTTCTTTTTGCTAAATATGCCGGAACCGAGATTCGACTCAACGATGAAGATGTGCTGATCATGAGCCAGAAGGACGTTCTGGCCAAGATCCAGGGTTAAACGGAGGAGACTGAATGGCTAAGCAACTATTGTTCAACGAGGAAGCTCGACGCGAGCTCAAGCGCGGCGTCGATGCCCTCGCCGATGCGGTGAAGGTCACCCTCGGCCCCAAGGGCCGCAATGTGGTCCTTGACAAGAAATTCGGCGCCCCGACCATCACCAACGATGGCGTGACCATCGCGCGGGACATCGAACTCGAGGACCCGTTCGCCAATATGGGCGCTCAGTTGGTGAAAGAAGTCGCGACCAAGACCAATGATGTTGCCGGCGACGGCACCACCACCGCGACCGTGCTGGCCCAGGCGATGATCAACGCCGGCTTGCGCAACGTGACCTCGGGCGCTAACCCGATGGCTATTCGCAACGGTATCAACAAGGCCGTTGAGTGCATCGTGGCGGAGCTCAAGACCCTCTCGATGCCGGTGGAAACCAAAGAGCAGACCGCCAAGGTTGCCACCAACTCCAGCCAGGATCCCGAAGTTGGCGCGATGATCGCCGATGTCATGGAGAAGGTCGGAAAAGACGGCGTCATCACCGTCGAGGAATCGCAGGGACTCAAGCTCGAGCAAGAGTTCGTGGACGGCATGCAGATCGACCGCGGCTACATCTCGCCGTATATGGTCACCGACACTGCCCATATGGAAGCCGCTCTCGATAGCCCATACATCCTGATCACCGATAAGAAGATCAGCGCGATCTCGGATATTCTCCCCATGCTGGAGAAGCTGGTCAACGTCAGCAAGACTGTCGTGATCATCGCCGAGGACGTGGACGGCGAAGCTCTGGCAACGCTGGTGGTCAACAAGCTGCGCGGCACCCTCAGCGTGCTCGCGGTCAAGGCTCCTGGCTTCGGGGATCGCCGCAAGGCCATGCTCGAGGATATCGCGACCCTCACCGGCGGCACTGTCGTCACCGAGGAAGCCGGCCTGCGGCTGGACAGCGTTTCGCTGGACATGCTGGGTCAGGCTCGCCGCGTGACCTCGACCAAAGACAACACGACGATCGTCGAGGGTAAGGGTTCGCAGCAGGCGATCAACAATCGCATGCAGCAGATCCGCGTCTCAGATCGACGACACTACGAGCGACTTCGATCGTGAGAAGCTGCAGGAGCGACTGGCCAAGCTTGCTGGTGGCGTTGCCATCATCAAGGTTGGCGCCGCCACTGAAGTCGAGCTCAAAGAGAAGAAGCACCGCGTGGAGGACGCTCTGTCCGCCACTCGCGCCGCGGTTGAGGAAGGCGTGGTCGCCGGCGGCGGCACCGCGTTCATCAATGCCCGGCCGGCACTGAAGAACCTGAAGCTCACGGGCGATGAGGCAGTTGGTGTCGAGATCGTGCGTCGTGCGCTCGAAGAGCCGCTGCGCCAGATCGCGATCAACGCCGGCCACGACGGTGGCGTCATCGTCGCCGAAGTGGAGCGCAAAGGCAAGAACATCGGCTTCAACGCACAGACGGGCGAGTACGAGAACCTGCTCGACGTCGTGCCTGATCCCGCCAAGGTGACGCGTTCGGCACTGCAGAACGCGGCCAGCATCGCCTCGATGCTGCTGACCACCGAGACGCTGATCAGCGATCTCCCTGAGAAGAACCAGGGACCGGCTGCGCCCTCCGATGCCGGACTACTAAACCGAGACTGGCATTGTGATAAAGAGGCCCGGAGTGATCCGGGCCTCTTTCGCTTATTTCAAGCCGCTTTCTACTCGCGCCCCGTTGGGCAAGGAGCGGCGATGGTGGATAGTTGCAGGGGGCGGAAACACTCCGTGTATCTCGTGGGTCCTCAAGATTGACATGCGACGATCATCAACGCGAGGCAGAGGCCGACGAGCGTGCCAGGGCACGTTGACCAGTCTACGCATGTGTTACGCTGTTCATTGCGAAGCCGCATTTTGAGCGAGCGAGAAGATGGAACCCGGATTACAAGCCCGGATGACGGCCAGTCCCGTGCTCTGGATCGTCATCCTTAGCGCCCTCATCGTCTGGATGGTTTTTGGCGTCATAGGGTCCTTTGTTCATGCCCGCTCTCACGACCAGTTCGATGATGACGATCACTCTCAGGGCCAGCGCTCTCAAGTCGATCGGTATCTATCTGAGGACCAGGATGACGATCGCTACTGGTTCGTGGGCTTCTATAACAATCCCGACGATCTTTCGCTGTACGCGTCGACCAGCTTTTCACGCCGAGGAGTGAACGTCGGCCAGCCCCTGGGCCTGGCGATTATGATCGTCATCATCCTTGGATTCGCCGCGCTGGACGTCCTCGGGATCCTGGCGGCCGGCTCGTAATGGAGTATCTCCATTCATCACATCAGCCGTGAAGGGCCCCCAGCACTACTGTGACATTTCGTGATAGTGCAACAGTGCGCCTTGACAGTCTCGAGAGGCAAGAGTCGAACTTCGGGTTCGGGTCTATGGAGAGGCACAAGAAAACTGGCTTCCCTCTGGGGATTTCTGGCATGCCCTCATCGAAATCGACTTGATGATCAGTAGGGGAAGGACTTACCAGGCTTCCTTCTATCCCGCCTTCTTAGCAGCATCGTACGTAGCCCGCGCCGCCTCGAGGCGACCTTGCCGCTCGTACATCACGCCCATGTTGTAGTAGGCACTCTCCACGTCGGTGCCCATCTCGATTGCGCGGCGGTACTGCTGTTCCGCTTCCTCGAACCGGTCCAGATGTTCGTCCAGGAGGTTGCCGTAGGCGACCAACCCGTCCAATGCGCCAGCCTCGATCGCGGTTTGGTATGCCCGTTCCGCCTGCTCGTACCGCTCGGTGTCCGCGTAGAGATCGCCCAGGTCGAGACCTGTCTCATAGTCACCCATCGACACTGACCGGACGAACAACGTCTCCGCTTCATCGTACCGTTCCAGAAGCACCAGCATCTGGCCGTAGTTCCGCAGCGCCGAGGTAGAGCTGGCGCCGACTGCTTGATGAAAATAGGCTTCGGCTTCATCGTATCTGCCGACATCGCGGAGTAGGGTGGCCAGATTGCTGAGTGCCATCGTATCGTCGACAGCAAGTGCCTGTCGGAAGGCCGCCTCCGCTTCCTCGGGCCTGCCCATTCCCACCAGCAATAGTCCCAGGTTGTTATGCGCCCACTCCTCACCTTCCTCCAGCGCCTGGCGGTAGAGTTGCTCGGCTTCGACGTACCGGCTGGGTTGTTCCGCCAACACGTTGGCGAGTTCGAGGGTCAGATCCTCTTCGCCCATCTCGATGGCTCGCCGGTACATCTCCTCTGCCTCCAGGTACCGTTTCTCGCGGTAGAGATGGAACCCAAGGTTGCGGGCCGCACGCGGAGTGGCGTCTTCATCTCCCGACGCCAGCGCTTCCTCCCAGAGCACAACAGCTTCGTCCACTTGTCCCTGCTCATCGAGGGCCTCGCCTAGAATGACCCGCGCCCACGGGGCATGTTGCGGGTGACCCGACGCGACAACATGACGATACCAGTGCTCGGCCAGCTCTGCTCTTCCGCGCCGGCCGTAAAGCACCCCAATATTCACAGCAGCCCACAGTCCGTGATCCTCATGCCCGGAGTCGAGGGCGAGCCTGTACGCGGTCTCCGCTCTCTCGAAATCGCCGATCTCGACAAACAGCATGCCGAGGTTCACCGCAGCCCGTGGCGCCAGTTCCGAGTCGCCGGAGACGATCGCCCGCTCGTACGCTCTTATGGCATCCTCGTTCTCGCCCTGATCTTCTAGCAACCAGCCCAGATTCAGGGCGGCCCAGGCGCCGGGAGACCCAGAGCGTGCCGCCCCCTGATCTAGCAACTGACGGGCGCGCGCCACCAAACCCGCCTCGAACAGCGCTACAGCTTTGTCAACGAGCGGATCAGCCATTTGCCCCTTCTTCATCTCTACGCTTCATGAAAAGCGCGAAGCACGAGTTGTGCCGGCAGTGAGGCAGCGCCTGGCAATCGCGAACAATTCGCGGTGAAGCCGCCGCATTGAACGGGCTCGGTGGAAGCCGACTAGCAACCGCCGTAGGCAGTGCCTGGCCTCGAATCACCCGTTAGGCAGGCGCACCACGAAACGCGTGCCGCCGTCAGACGGAAACTCGACGCGGATATTCCCGCCGTGTAACTCGATAATCTGACGGCTAATGTACAGCCCCAATCCCATCCCGCTCTGGTTGCTCTCCACGTGCGCCTGATAGAAGCGCTCGAAGAGTCGCTCGCGCTTCTCGACGGGGATTCCGGGTCCGTGGTCTCGCACCGAGATCTCCACCAGATCCGGCCCTTCGCGATACAAGGCAAGTTCGATCTGGCCACCATCCGGACTGTATTTAATAGCATTCTCCAGCAAGTTGGTGAGCACCTGCTCGATCCGCAGCGGGTCAATATCGATCTCGACAGGGTGCGGGGCGGACACGCTGATCGTGTGCCGGTCGCTCAATACCTGGGCGGCAGCGGCGACGCCTTTCACCAGATCGCCGAGGTCGGTAGGGGCCCGTTCGAGGAGGATCGGTTTGCCGGCCTCCAGACGCGTTACATCCATTAATTGACTGATGAGCCGCGCCAGCTTACCGGCTTGCTTCCCGATCATCTCCAGGGATCGAGCCAGTCGTTCCGGTTCGAGTTGAGGATCTCGTTGCAGCTGGCGAAGCGCCATTTGGGCGTGTCCGGACAGCGTCGTCAGTGGGGTTCTGAGTTCGTGGGAAGCAATCGAGAGAAACTCTTCCCGTACCCGGAGAGCATCTTCCACCGCCTGGCGTGCTGCCAGTTCCGCCGCCAGCGTCGCTTCCAACGCTTGCGCCTTCTGTTGCCACTGGACGACGGCACGCAAACGGTCATCCGGCGTGGGAAGGGCGGTATAACTTTCAGACGGAATCACACGGCCATGTCGAGCACAGACGTCACCAAGTGCTCCGGAGAGCGCGGATCCGCTCAGACAGGCCATCGGATAGGCGCAAAAGAGGGCGAAGGAGAAGCGAGTTTGCAGATCGTTCCAGAGTTGTTCCAGCCTGAGCGCGGCGTCGTGGTTTCCTTCAAGCGCAAGGAGAGCCACCATCTCGCCGAAGGCACGCACGCGCCTCCCGTTTTGCAACGCCGGCGCAAGGATCCGCTCCATAGTCGCCGCGAAGCGCCCCGAGTCCGGCTCCCCATCAACCATGAAACTCGACAAGAGCTCGCTCGCATCTAGAGCCACATATTGACCGCAGGCGCGGGCTTCGTCCACGTCGAGCCCATCCTGCCAGAGACCTTGCTCGATCCCCTCGCGATGGGATGCGGTGGCAATTACGATCCCAACGTCACCCGCTCGGAGGGAGGCGCCCATGTAACCGCTGACGGCGCCGACAAGTGGTCCATCGGTGTCGTAGAACTGGACAAAATGCTCGGTGGTCCCAACCGCCGTCCAGTCGGCCTGCGGAAACGCGACCGCGGTGTCAGTGACGGCTGCCCGAGATTCGGGGCGCCGATAGACCCATGACCAGGGACTGGTAGTCCCGCGCTCCGCCACCAGACGTTCCAGGTCTCGGCGATTGATCCGCGTAGTTCGTGGACCGACCTGCGTAGCGGGCAAGTGGCCCGATCGGATCCAGCGCCAAACGCTCACACGGCTGACGCCGAATAGCTCAGCTGCCTGGGAAACGCTGAGATACTCCTGCTCGGCACTAGCGGGCGGAAGAGCCGTCGACAACGACGGGAGATCTGAACTCGGAGCGCTCACCATGGCGATGCAATCCTGAAGTTTTATTCGGCTCGCATGTTGCTTAGTGTAACACGGGGTGGACTCGAGTCGGGGCCTGCGGGTGCATCAGTTGAGCCTCAGGCAAGATCAAGACCAGGCGACCCGTACCTACTTCCCTGTCTGATGGCACTCGTGAATGAGCCTGATCCGCCGGTATAAATTACCGCCGAACTTCAACGACCAGGGTCGCAGTCGTAGAGGCGGTTAGCACCCAGCCATGAGTAGCTACCCGCGACGTTGGCGGCGGGTATGGCAACGTTCAGGTATGCCGTAGAGGGAACTGTCGGGCAATGCCCCGTGATCCAGACAACAAGACGCTTGTTCGTATCGTCCAGGTCCGGGCCGGCTCCCGCTACGGGGATTGATTGCCATGGGTTATTCATGCTCACGTTCGACGGTACGAAGAAATAGCGGATTGTACCGTTGGCGATGAGATTCTGCAGTGTCGCTACCGACAGTATCCGGTCCCAACCTTGATACCCGCCCAGGGCCATAACCGGCGCATCGGTCGACAGAATGAATAGGCTGGCGTACGCCGAAGTGGTGGTAGCGAGGAGAAAACGGGCACTTCCACGGTTCTGGCGGAGGTATCGTAAGAACACCGCCGGAAGGCGAGGAGTTTGGGTTCCCGCGTAAGTGAATGCACCACCGATGCCGACTTCCGGTGCCGCGGCGCGCCGTGACGGGGTCGGTGATGGTGCAGGAAGTGCGGCACGTAATCCGGAAGGCAATTGCTTGCGAGCATCGCCGCGCGGCCACGCGACGCCACTGGTATCGTGCCGAGCAAACTTCCCGCTCGCCGATGCTACAACCGCCGTCCCGCCGGCGAGGCTGGCCGGAGGACCGGCCTGTGGCAACCAGGCCGCGCCGTTGTCATTGAGGACCGATATCGTCGAGAAGACAAGCGGACCGATGGACAGTGAGAGAATTCCCAGAGTGCTGGCCGCGAGTGCGAGCCGCGAGCCCGAAATTTTGGTGGCAAGGCGCGTTTGCAGCCCGATACCAGAGAGCGCAACGCACGCCACGGCGACACCGGTGACTAGGAGCGGTCCGAGCCACACATTCCACGCTGAGTAGGCGGCCAGTATATGCATCTGGATCAGCGCGGTAATGATCAGGGCGACGGGAAGCCAAACCCACCTCCAGTCTGAGTCCTTCATACTCACCAGGCTCGTTCGATACAACCTCCATAGCTCCGCAAGGCCGATTCCGGCGAGAGCCGCGACCGCGGGCGCCAGGACGATCAGGTAATAGAGGTGATAAAAACGCGCCATACTAAAGAAAACACCGGCGGTGAGGAGCCAGGTTCCCCAGAATGCGACGTGTACCGCGCGTCGATCCCACTCATTCCGCCGGCGTTGAAGCAGGATGACAGCCAGGCCTGCGACGGCCATTGGGAGCAGCCAGCTCACCTGGCTGGCGAGCGCCGGCTCTGCCAACCGAAACAGAGAGGGTTGCCCGATCTCCGCCGAGGCCGCGGGCACAATGCCGGTGTCGATCCGCGCGTGCAGTAGCGGGATTGCCGGCAAGCTTGCCACCACACCAGCGGCGAGGCGGCCCACGCCGTTGTAGCCGAGAGCCAGACTGAGCTCCGAATTGGTGCCACTATCGCTCACGTACGGGCGCTGGCCAGCCGGCGTGAGATCGACCGCCGCGATCCAGACGAACGACACCGTGAAGAGGACCAGGCCCGCCAACAGCAGCCTGGCGACTCGAGCGGGTGCTTTCCCTTCGCTACCGGTCAGATAGAGAACACAGAGCGCGGGTACGACGAGATACGCCTCCAGACCCTTGATATTGAACCCGATACCCACTATCGCCGCCGCTGCGACGAGCGAGCGTACTCTTCCTGTGTCAACTGCCCGCATTGTCGCCCAGGACGCTAGAAGTAAGCTCAGCACCAGTAGGCTATCGGCAGTGTTGTTTCGGTTATCTACTACCGCTATCGGTGTCAATGCCAGCGCCAGTGCCGCCAGGAGACCCGCGGGACGTCCGAACACTCGCGCGACCAGCAGGTACAACACCATGACCGAAAGGACACCGGCCACTGCCTGCGGAAGTAGAAGGCTCATACCGCTGAATCCAAATACCTTCGCACTGGCGGCTTGAATCCAAAGACCGAGTGGCGGCTTGTCGACGGCCACGAAGCCGCCAGGATCGAACGAAACGAAGAAAAAGTTGTGCCAGTTCAGAAGCATGCTTCTCACGGCAGCCGCATAATAGGTATTCGCGTAATCCTCATCACTGAGTAGCGCGACGTTGAGCACAGCCGAAAGAAGGATGACGCCGCCGAGTGCCCACCGGTGCCACACCGAGGTTACGACTGTACCAGCGGGCCGGGTTCGTAGGAAGGCAGGCAACCTTATCCTCTCGACCCGCCAGGCTATTTCTTCTTGACGCACTTCCCCTTCTTCATCACGTACCCCTTCTTGCACGCGCACTTCTTGCCCTTCTTGCTCGCATGTTTGGGACAGGTTAGCGCCTTCTTGGGCACCGTGGTCGGGGTCGCGGTCGGGGGCGGCGTCGCCGTTGGGGTCGAAGTTGGAACGGTAGTCGCTGTCGGCATGGCCGACGGTTTCGCCAACGAAACAGTAGGCGTTGCCGTGGGTGTCGGTTTCGGCTTGGCCGGAGGTGCAGGCGCTGCATAGGAGAGGACATTTGATACCGGTTGCGTTCCGTTGTCTCCGCCGAAGAGATAAAGGGTGCCGTTCGAGACGGCGCTTCCCGCGTCCTCCACCGGGGCGGGTAATGGCGGACCAGTGCTCCAGGTCTTCGTTGCCACATGGAAGACGTCAACCGCGGTGGAGAGGATGCCGCCAGTCTCTCCACCCATCACATAAATGTCGACTCCACGGATACGGTCCTTCTGAAACGTATGCGCCACGACATGGCTAGAGTCATCGCTAAGTTTCAAAAGGGAAGAAACGTCTGCCACGCTGACGTATTTGCGTCCGGATCGGTCCTCGTCACCCTCGGACGTGTGGGTGAAGACGGGGATGCCTTGCGCTTGCCGCTCGAGTTGCTTGATGCGCGCCGCAGAGAGTGCTGTCGGCGTGAATCTAGCGCTGTTGACGTAGTACAGGGAACTCAGATAGTTCTGTCCATCGAACCCGTAGCCGGCGTAAATCGTGCCGGTCGGACTCGAGGCAGCACGTACTCCCGCATCCGCGGTCGGATACGACGGGCCCATATACCAATGGTTCGTGGCCGGATCGTACACCTGCACCGCATTCACAGGAACGCTGGCAAAGCCACCGATTGACCAGATTCTCCCCTTGTAGCCGACGGCAACCCCTTCTTCCGACACCGGAATGGGCAGCGGACTCAATGACGACGATGCGCAACCCGGAGCGCTAAAGGAACATGCATAGGTGTCGGTAGACGGATCGTAAGCAATAAGCGAGTCAACGCTTTCGCCTGGAGGTGCTTGCGTAGCCCAACCGCCGACAAGATAGATCTTGCCGTTCGTCGACAAGGCGCCACTGAAGTAGGCCAGCGGCACCGGAAGCTGACTTATAGAAGTCCATGAGTTCCTTGAGGGATCGTAGACCTCAGCGTTCGGTACCGAACGCTGATCGCTGCCGCTGCCGCCGAAAACGTAAATCCGCCCACCGGGTCCTGTGACCGCTGCTGGCCCGCTGACCGCAAGTGGTAAGGGAGCTTGCTGGACCCAGGTCGTTGACTGCGCGCCAGCATCGAATCCACTGTTGCCAATGATCCCCAGAGATGCGAAACACAGCATTGCCACCAGCACGAGCATCCACCGTGAACGCCTCATCATGACTCCTGTGTGGCCCACTCGGTCATCGTCAACAGTGGTCCAGTGTATAGCCGGCGCTTGCGGCATGTCCACCAGGGTACGATGTGTGTATCCGACCACCGATTAAGAGCTACGGCGCGTGAAACTTTGCCTCATTCTTCTCTCCATGTGCATGACCGCCATTTGCGCTGCCACCTATGTTCGAGACACTCAGGCGGCTTCCATCCGAGGGTCCGAGCAGTCGGTCCAACCTGCATTCCCAATTCGCCATGTCGTTATCATCGACAAGGAGAATCGTTCCTTCGATTCCATGTTCGGTCTGTTCGCCGGTGCGCACGGGACAAAATCCGCGATGGAGGGCAGGAAGAGCGTGCCCCTGTCACACACACCCGATCACATGGCAGGCGACATCGTGCACGCGAGCAATGACGCCCTGCTGGCGATGAACCACGGTCAAATGAATCAATTCTCTCGACTACCCGGTGCTATCCAGGGCGGTATCGACGTCGCCGACTCGCAGTTTCAACAAGCGGACATACCGAATTACTGGAGCTACGCACGCCACTTCACTCTCGACGACGAGTTCTTCTCAACCGTTGCCGGGCCGAGTTTTCCCAACCATCTGGTAACCATCGCGGGAACAGCAAACAATGTGATTGGCAACCCATTTGGAGAGTCGGTGCAATCGTGGGGTTGCGACGCTGGGAGCGATGCGCATGTCACCGTCGTCAATCCCAGCACACAACACCGATCTACCGTGCGACCATGCTTCAATATCCCCACGCTCGTCGATACGATGCAGGCCCGTGGCGTCACCTGGAAGTACTACGCCCCAGAAAAGTTTCAACCGGGCTATATCTGGTCCACGCTGGACTCGATCAAGCACATCCGGGATTCGCCGCTCTGGAAGGCAAACGTTCGGCCCGATGCCCAGTTCGCCTCCGATGCGCGCGCGGGCCGACTGCCGGCAGTGAGTTGGCTGATCCCCGATGTCTTGCAGAGCGATCATCCGCCATTCAGCATATGTGTCGGCGAAAACTGGACGGTCAATCAGATCAACGCAGTGATGCAGGGTCCAGACTGGTCCTCCACGCTCATCGTCCTGACCTGGGACGACTTTGGTGGGTTTTACGACCACGTCGCTCCACCAGTCTTCGCCGGGCAACCACTGGGACCCCGAGTACCGGCAATTATCATCTCGCCCTATTCCCGCCTGCGGGCTATCGATCACCATGCATTGAATTTCGATTCAATACTGAGGTTCATTGAACAAGACTTCCACCTCCCGCCCCTCACCGCGGCGGATGCGGGCGCAAATTCGCTTCTAACGTCACTGAACTTTCTTCAGACTCCGGCGGCACCATATCCGCTTTCACCACGCGTCTGTCCAGCCGCCGACTACGATGTCGGTTGGCCGGTGAACGGCCCGGTAACTCGAATCCGCAGGGCTGGAACCATGAACGACCTCATCGTTAACTCGGGTGGAACCACAATCACCCTCATCGTCAATTCCGACACAGCGATCATTGGCGGCGATGGCACCGCTATCCAGGCTTCGGATGTCCATCTCGGCGACCGGATCGTCGCACTTGCCCAGGTCGCGGAGTCGCAGACTGCCGGTTACGTCAGCGGTGCCGTCGATGACAAGGATGTACTCGCGATGAATGGCCAGACCGGCACGGTCACCGCGATTGATCCTGCCACCGACAATATGATGGTGAGCTTCTTTCGCAGCCAGATCCGGGTCCACATCTCCTCAGCAACACGTATCTACCGTTCGGACGGCAGCCTGGGTTCATTTGACAATCTGCAGCCGGGAAGTTCAGTCGCAATTTCGGGCATCGACAACAGCAGACTCAATGAGATTACCCGCACTACGGTCGTGCGACTGGGGTCATAATCTCAGATCTGGCGATTTTCTTGTTGCGGTACGATACGGTTGGAGTACGCTGTATGGAAACCTGTCCATTAGGGAATTCCAATTTACTAGGAGGAACTTGGATGATCAAACCGAAAACAACGCTTGGCATGCTCGCCGTCGCAGTTGCATTGGCCATTGGTGTCGCCGGCTTTCCGGCACAGGCCGGGTTGGCGGCCACCACGCCCACGACGCCGGTGACAACATCGCCGTCCGTTTCCACCCAGGTGAGCCCATCGGGCCAGGGTTTGACGGCTTCGTTTACGGTGACGTACTCGACTGCGACTGCCGGAATTGGATATGTTCTCTTTGGCGCCGGTCCTGGCTGCACGGGGCTAATCGGGACCGCGACCGAGGATACTCAGGTCGCAACGAACCAGCACACGATCGTGGTGACCGGCAACCAGGTCCCGGGAACCTTCGGGGCGATGCCCGTCATTCCGGGTGCGACCTACTATTTCGAGGTCGTGACCCAGGGCAGCACCGGTACGACCGTCGACAATAACGGCGGCACCTGCTACAGCGTCACGGTACCAAGTTCGACTGCAGTAGCCGGCACAGTGTACACCGAGACCAATAGCAGCAGTGGCAATAGCGTTCTGGTCCTCCAGCGCCACGCCGATGGACTGCTCTCGCTCGTCCAATCGGTGCCCACTGGCGGGATGGGCAGCGGCTTCTTCCTCGATTCTCAAGGCTCGGTTACCCTGAGCTCCGACGGGAAGTTCGTATTCGCCGTCAATGCCGGCGACAACACCGTCTCCTCGTTCCTCGTAACCTCTACTGGCCTCACGCTCGTGTCCACGGTATCGTCCAATGGCGGCTACCCGGAGAGCGTGACCTCGCATGGCAATCTGGTGTACGTGGCGAACGAAAGTGCCACGACTCCTTTCAGCCAGCTTCCAGGTCCCGGAAAGTTCGTTGACGCTGCCGGCAACATGTCCGGCTACACCGTCGACTCTACCGGCAAGCTGACTCCCATCGCGGGCTCAGTGGTGCCAACCGGCAAGGGGACTCGGCAGATCGGGTTCAACCCGGACGGAACCGTGCTGGTGGTAACCAACCGAACCGATAACAACATCCAGACCTTCCCGGTGAGTGCTGCCGGCGTCCCCGGCACACCGACGACGACGGCATCGACCAGTCCTTCGCCGTTCGGTCCGTTCGGCTTCGCCTTCGATAGCACCGGACACCTGTTCGTTGCCGATTCGAACACGGCTCCCAGCTTCAGCCCGAACAACCCGGCGGGGGCATCGTCATACAGCCTCACCGACGCCGGCGCCGTCACTCCGATCACGGGATTCGTGGCCAACCAGCAGCAAATCACCTGCTGGATGGTTGTCGACGGCAAGTACGCCTACACCACCAATGCCATCGGCTTGACCCCAGTGAGCTCCGATCCCCATCTGGGTCCGGGCACGATCTCGAGCTACACCATCGGTGCCGACGGAAGTCTGACACTGTTACAGCCAATCGCGGCCTCGCTCCCCGGCATCGCCAACCTTCCTGGTCACCTGGCGGTAGATGAGTTCGCCAGCGGAGACGGTAAGTGGCTCTATGTGCTCGACATCAGCTTCCCGCCTGACGCCCCGAATGGCGCCCAGATCGACGCTTTCGCCGTTCATAGCGACGGAACCCTTACCTTCACCGGTACCACGGGCCCACTGCCCGGCGGACCGGGATTCTCCGGACTGATCGGCAGCTAAGACACATCTCGAACCTCAGATTGGCGTGGGCTGAGAGCAAGCTCTCAGCCCACGCCTCTTGCTTCTCGTTGGCGATGAAGATGGCAGAGCGCGATCGCAACGGCATCGGCGACATCCGGCGGTTTCGGGGTCTCGAGCAGTCCGAAGGTGTGCCGAACCATGCGCTGAATCTGCTCTTTGCTGGCTCTGCCGTTGCCGGTGAGGGCGCTCTTGACCTCGGTGGCCGCATAGTGGTGGAGGGGAACATCGTGCATACCGGCCGCCAGGCAGATAACACCCCGAGCATGCCCCATCAGGATCGCGGTACGCGGATGAGCGTAGTGCGAGTAAAGCTGTTCCAGCGCCATCACGTCGGGAGTATGGTCGTTCATCAGCTGATCCAGTTCCTCGTACAAGCGGCGCAGGCGTTGAGGCAGAGGACTGTGCGTATCGCCGCTATCGATCGTGCCGGCTTCCCGCAGCCGGATTTCCGCGCCCTCCGTCTCCAGTACCCCATAACCGGTAATGACGAGACCGGGATCGATGCCCAGTACCTTCACTCGGCGATGCTGCGAGTCAGGGTCACGATCGCGTGAAATCTCTGGTAGGCTTCGAGGCCATCGGCGGAGCGGTAGGTGACGGTTCGTGGACCGGTGCGCTGCACTCCCTTGACCCATTCCGCCATGGCGGCCATGTCGGCCACCAGGAAAGTCAGTTCCACGTCCACCGGTCGACGTACCGGTTCGAGCGACGGCAACGACGCGAGGGACTCCTTCGCCGTCTGCCGGATCAGTGCACGCGCGTTCAAAGGGCTCATGCTGTCCGCACTGTAGCGACCAAATGAGCGCTTCACTTCGGCAGTACGCACGGCGGGCGCAATCGCGCGAGCCTCACGTGCTGTACTTTGATCTCCGGTGACGAGCGTGAGGGGCACGCCAAAGTACTCACACATCAGGTAGTTGATGCCGATCTCACCGACGACCCGGCCATCAACTTTGGCTTCCCAGATCGCCCGCGGATTATAGGTGTGCGCGAGAATCGCCTCCGGTTCGCCGATGGCGCCGTGGTAACCGACAAAGAAGGCCGCATCGAAGCTCTCGTCCAGCCCCTGCAACATGTAGTGAGGTTTGAAGTGTCCGGAGATGAGTCGAGCCGACGGATTGAGGGTTTCCGGGAGGAGATTGGTCATGCGGGCATGGGAATCGTTCACCACCACCTGTTGAGCGCCGGCAGCAATCGCCCCCTCAATGGCGGCATTGACTTCGCCCGTCATCAGCGAGCGACCGATGCTATAGTCGTCTCCGTCGGCGATGATCTGGCTCCAGCTGGCGATTCCGGCCACTCCCTCGACGTCCGCACTGATAAAGATATTCATTGTCTGTTGGCTCCTAGCGCGCGAGTATACTATGGGGCCGCGGGCCATCCACCACTCGAGGTGTCCCGACTGGGGGCTTTAGGCAACTCTCTTTCGCGGAGGCCGGAATGTCGCAGCCACTTCTGCTGGTTGGAGATAGTGAATCCAACCAGGATTTGTACTACAAAACACACTTCCTGGCCGGAGATCCGTTTGTCTACCTGGAGAACGGTTCCGACCGGCTCTTGGTGGTAGGGCCGTTCGAGCGGGGCCGAGCGGAGAAAGAGGGAATCGTCCCTACGGTAAAGACCTTCGACGATTTCGGCTATAACGACCTGCTGCGGGAAGGAATGAATCGCAGCGATGCGTTTTCGACGGTGTTGGAGCGGATCGTGACCTCAGTTTCGACCAATGCTGTCACCGTGCCGCGCAATTTCCCACTTGGTCTGGGTGATGGTTTGCGGTCGCGGAAGATCGAGCTCGCCCTCGATGGAGATGCGGTCTCGCTGGCCCGACGGCAGAAATCGCCCGACGAGATCGCCGCCATGGAGCGCGTCCAGCAGGCTACCGAGCGTGCCGTCGAATGCGCGCTCGAACTTCTGCGCCAGAGCGACGAGTCGGGCGGCGTCCTCCACGTGGATGGCACGCCGCTGACGGCTGAGCGTCTACGGCTCGAGATGGCAATTTCCCTCCTTCGTGAAGGAGCGGATGCCGGAACACCGATCGTGGCGGGCGGTCCTGGAGCGGCCGATCCTCACTGGACCGGCGCGGGTCCGCTGCGGGCAGGCGAGGCAATCGTAATCGACATTTTTCCGCGCGACAAATCCTCTCGGTATTTTGCCGACATGACCCGCACCGTAGTCAGGGGAGAACCCAAACCAATCCTGGTCGCGATGTATGACGCTACCCTGGAGGCTCAGGAAGCAGCGTTCAGTGAGATCAGAGCGGGGGCCAATGGAAAAGACGTGCATGCCGCCGTCAACGCTATTTACCAAGATGCCGGATTCGGCGGGGATAGCGGGCCACGCCTGGTGCACGGCACCGGTCACGGGCTCGGACTGGAGGTGCACGAAGCTCCGCATCTCGGCATCACGGACATGGAACTGCTCGAAGGTGATGTTGTCACGGTCGAACCCGGGTTATACGATCCGGAGATCGGCGGTGTCCGGATCGAAGATGTTGTCGTCGTGACTGCCGACGGCTACCGCAACCTCACGCGATTCCCCAAATCGTTCCGGATCTAAGCCTCTCCTGCCTAGCTACCACCGGCCGGCGTCTCGTCGGCGTGACTGTCGATGGCGTAACCGGCGTCCGTGACGGCCCGTTGAATTGCGTTGCGATCTATCGTTGCCGGATCGAAGCGGACGTTCACCTCGTGGGCGTTGGTATCGACCGTAACGCTCCGCACGCCATCGATGGTGGCGAGATCGGTCTGGAGGCGTTCGGTATCACCAGCGCCGGTGATCTTTGAGCTGTGGAATCGGGCGTCTTCCATGATGCCGGTGTTCATGCGGACCTCCTCTGGCCGGGTGTATTCTTTCATTCCTGGCAGATTGAGGTAGCAACTAGCATGCCATCGGAGCGAGAATGATTGACAGTAGTAGGGGTCATCAAGTACACAGTAGGTACATACCGCGATTTCGGCGTTAGGGAGGTAGAGATGGCGAGGGTTGCACTCGAGCACATCTGGAAGCGCTACGGCGATGTCGTGGCCGTGAACGATGTGACGTTAGAGGCCAAGGACGAGGAGTTTCTGGTCCTGGTAGGTCCGTCCGGCTGCGGGAAGTCGACAACGCTCCGCATGGTGGCCGGTCTCGATGACATATCAGAAGGCACTATCATCATCGGTGATCGGACGGTCAACGACCTGTCACCGAAGGATCGAGACATCGCCATGGTGTTTCAGAGCTATGCGCTCTATCCGCACATGAGCGTGCGCGACAACATGGCATTCGGACTCAAGCTGCGCCGAACCCCCGGGCCTGAAATCAAAAGGCGCGTGGAAGAGGCGGCGCAGATCCTGAATATCGGGAATCTGTTGGATCGGAAACCAAAGCAGCTCTCCGGTGGCCAGCGACAGCGGGTGGCCCTCGGTCGCGCGATCGTACGTAATCCGGCCGTCTTCCTGATGGACGAGCCGCTCTCGAACCTGGATGCCAAGCTGCGTGTCCAGACACGGGCCGAGATCAGTAAGCTTCATCAACGTCTCAAGACGACCTTCATCTACGTCACGCACGACCAGACCGAAGCCATGACCATGGGCGACCGCATCGCCGTGATGAAGGATGGTTTTCTGCAGCAAATCGACAAACCGCAGATTCTCTACGACTACCCGGTGAATACGTTCGTCGCCGGCTTCATTGGTAGCCCTGCGATGAACCTTCTGCCGGGCGAAATTGGT
Organism: uncultured Chloroflexia bacterium; assembly: GCA_963731225.1. GTDB lineage: Bacteria > Chloroflexota > UBA5177 > UBA5177 > UBA5177 > CAVSUG01. The sequence continues at coordinate 533,489 of CAVSUG010000001.1, read as the reverse complement.
CAGAGTAACGGTCAGCTTGCAATTACCGGCCCGGACCTGGATATCCCATTGCCCGACGCGCTAGCGCAGGCCGCTCGGTCGAGCAATGCCACCAAGGTGCTGCTCGGCGTGCGCCCCGAAGACATCATTCCAGAGGGAACCTGGGATCATGGGACCGCTGCCCCCAACAAGATGACCGCGACCATTGAGGTCGTCGAGCACATGGGCAATCGTCAGTTCGTGTATCTCGGGCACGAAGGGACCACCCTCACTGGCGAATTCCCGGCCGAAGCCGATGCCCGGCCCGATCAGAAGGTAACCGTGGTCTTCGATCCGGACAAATTGCATCTCTTCGATGAATCCACCGGCGTCGCCATCGGACATAGCAGATCGGCGGTACATCCCTCGCTTTCGACCGTGCGCGCCGACTAGACCAGATCTCGTTTAGTAAGCAGACGCCCCTTTCGCTTGAAAGGGGCGTCTGCTCGTGTGGTCAAAGACGATCGTGCACCACGCTGTCGACAATCACCCACTCGCCTTTCCGAAGTGACGCGGCTCAAGCCAGGCCGCTCTACGGCACCCGGAGCTTGCTGCTTACCGCTGCTTCCTTCCGGACCTGACGGGGTTCACAGGGCTCCGCCGCGTAGAACCCAGCTTTCATCGTCTCATCACCAGGCAGATACGGCTGAATGAAGCCTCGAGCGTGGAATTACACCCCGCTGTAGCGGATTGCGGGTACAGGGCACCGCTAGCTCCCCGCTTAGCACGATCAAGCCAGTATAGCAGTGGCGAGGGGCTAGGTCAGTGCTACTTCAGGCAAGCTTTCCAGGGCCCGGGCGATCTGTTCGGGAGGAAGCTCATAGTTTTCGAGCGTGCCGGAAAAGTAGGCGTCATAGGCGCCAAGATCGAAATTCCCATGACCGCTGAGATTAAATAGGATCGTCCGGTGCTCGCCGGCTTCGCGGCATTCGAGCGCCATGTCGATGGCCGCCTTGATGGCATGTGCCGACTCTGGCGCCGGTACGATTCCTTCCGTTCGGGCAAAGGCCACGGCGGCATCGAAGACGGGGAGTTGGTGCAGGGCAACGGCCCGAATGATGCCCTTCTCGTGGAGGGCGCTGAGCGATGGCGCATCGCCGTGGTAGCGAAGGCCACCGGCATGGATCCTGGCCGGGACAAAAGTGTGCCCCAGGGTGTACATCTGCACCAGTGGCGTCAGCCCCACGCTATCACCAAAGTCATAGCGGTAAACGCCGCGCGTCAACGTGGGACAGGCAGTTGGTTCGACCGCGACGACATCGGTCTCCCGTCCAGCATTGAGTTTGTCGTGCAAGAACGGATAGGCCAGACCGGCAAAATTGCTGCCGCCACCGACACAGCCGATGACTGCGTCCGGATACTCGCCGGCCATATCCATCTGCTGCTTCGCCTCGAGCCCAATAACCGTCTGATGGAGAAGCACATGGTTCAGCACGCTGCCGAGGGCGTAGTGAGTGTCATCGTGCGTGGCCGCGTCCTCGACCGCCTCGCTGATGGCGATTCCCAGACTACCGGGAGAATCCGGGTCCTGCGCCCGGATGCCGCGTCCGGACTGCGTTCGATCGCTCGGGCTGGCCAGCACTTCGGCGCCATAGGTTTGCATCAACGACCGGCGGTACGGTTTCTGCTCGTAGCTGACGCGTACCATGTACACCGTACACTCCAGGCCGAACAGGGCGCAGGCCATGGACAGGGCCGAGCCCCACTGTCCAGCACCGGTCTCCGTCGCCAGGCGGCGAATACCGGCCTCCTTGTTGTAATACGCCTGCGCAATCGCGGTGTTCGGCTTGTGGCTGCCGGCGGCATTCACGCCCTCGTATTTGTAGTAAATATGCGCAGGCGTGTCGAGGTGCTTCTCCAGCCGTCTGGCGCGGTAGAGCGGCGTCGGACGGTAGAGGCGATAGGCATCGCGCACCTCTTCCGGAATCGGAATCCATCGTTCGGTTGATACTTCCTGCTTGACGAGCTCAAGCGGGAAAAGCGGCGCGAAGTCATCGGGGGTGGCAGGCTGATGCGTGCCCGGATGCAGAGCCGGCCGGAGAGCAAACGGGGCGTCCGCCGCGATGTTGTACCAGGCATGCGGAATCTGATGCTCGTTGAGCAGAAACTTGACCTCATGACCGAGATGCTGCGCCATCACCGTCTCCTCTCACCAACCGAACTCTTACCAACCGCGCCGGCTTCGGGATAATCCAATCCTTCCGACCATCGCCACACCATGATACGCAAGCCGGTAAACATGCGGAACCAGAGGCGAACATGCTAGGGTAGTCTCGTCAAGGGAGGGAAAGCGTGGCAGGAGACGGCGCACGCACTCGGAGCCGTAGCCGTGGGCTGGGCTGCGGAGCTGCCGCTATCGTGATGATGGTGGTATTGCTGTTCGCCGGCGGCACGTCGGCGACGCTCTATGTGCTCGCGTCTGGCACCGGCAAAGTCATCGCGCCCTTTTTACACGCTCAATCGGATTCGATTCCGTGGAATCGGCATGATCCGTTCACTGTGTTGCTGTTGGGTTCGGATTCGGGAACATCGTCCCCCACGTCGACCAGCAGCTTGATGGTCGCCTCGTACCTGCCACGCACTCAGCGCCTTACTGTGCTTTCCATCCCAGGCAATTTATGGGTAACCGTTCCTGGGTTTGGCCAGACGCAGATTGCACAGGCCTATGCCGATGGCGGCGCTCGACTGGCGCTTCTCACTGTCCAGAGTCTCACCCATATTGCGATCCCGTACTATGTCCTGGTCGATGCACAGGCAACCAGCAAGGTCATCAGTACCCTCGGAGACCTGACCCTCGATATTTCGCCAGACGCGTCCATGGCCATGTCCAGGCGGGTGCCGAATATGTCGTATCTATCGGGTAGTCGCCGCCTGGATGCCACCGGAGTGCTGACCTACCTCGGTTCGTTCGGCCCTTCGAGCAGCGCGGGAGCCGACCAGATACGACGGGAACAGCGCGTGATTCTTGCCGCGATTCGACAGGATTTGTTGCCCGCTACTACGTTTCAGATCCCGGCACTGATCGACGGCCTGGGGAATCCGGTCGCCTCCAACTTTCCGCTGAACGAGGTACCTCAACTGGCTCGCGAGCTCGGGTCGCTCCCGGTCGGTCACATCCAGTTCGCGACGATTGGCTCGATCAATGGAACTGCCTCGACCTACCGGGCGGGTGGCACCGAAGTACTTCTGCCCGATCTGCAGGCCATTACGCAGCAAACCCACCACTTATTCCCCGAAACCGGGCTGACGTCGGATGGCAGTGTGACCGTTCTGAACGGGTCGGGTGTCCTGGGCGCAGCGGCGTCTCTCGCCGACTGGCTACGCGTCGACCAGGTTCAGGTTCGCGCCATTGGCTCGGCGAATTCGTTCAACATCGCCTCCACGCGGATCGAGCTCGCCGCGCGGTCGACCTCCTCGAATCGGTATCTGGCGCACACCCTGGCCACCCTATTGCAAGTGCCGGTGGTCGTTCGATCGTTACCCGAAGCTCAGAAGCCGATCGTCGTGCTTATCGGTAAGGATTACCAGGATGTTGTGCAGCAGTAAGAGGCACTTTATAATCGAAGTCGTCCGGGGGACGCGAAGGCAACAGGGCACGGGCGATCCCTGAATCGACGTCATGGCCGCCAGCAGGATCGCCCGAACGTTCTCAACCACGAGGGTGAACTGTGGGGAATAGGCACGCGCAAGGCGCGTACTCTGGCGATGATTGGTAGCGATCAAGGCCGCGGTACATGAGCACCGGGAGTGACACCCCGCGCACGGCGGAACATCTCACGGTGGTTCGCACCGCCGCGTTGAGGTCCCAACGTCCTGACCGTCAAACGTCCGGCTGGCTCCTGCTGGCGGGAAATTTTGTCGCCATCGTCACTATTCTCGTCCTGCTCTTCACCGTCAATGCGGGCAACAGTGCTATGCGCACGGGCGAAGTGGCCGGTGAGACCGTCATCGCGCAGCATGAAATCAGATATCCCGACCATATCGCCACTCAGGCCAGGATACGTCAGGTCATCGCGGGCGTCCCTATCGTGTACCAATTCGATACTCGACCTGCCTCGCTGAGCCTTGAAAAAGCAAGGACATTTCTGAGTGCGGCAGTCACCGTCACGCGCAATATACAGAATCCGCTGACACGGGAAGCCGTTCTGCGGCACTTCCTCCCTAAACGGGTGGCACCCTCGACGCTGCAGCAATTCTTTGCTCTGCCGGCCGCCGACTTTGCGACCGTGCAACATCGGAGTCTGCTGCTGCTGACCCAGGCGCAGGCCTGGAAATTTCCGACCGATCAGGTACAGATCACCGCACTCGCCCTCGTCAGCTCGATCCCGTCGAAGATTTCGCTGATGGATCGAACCGCTATCGGGGAAGTAGTGTCAGCGTATCTCACTCCAACGCAGTTCCCCGACCTGACAGCCACCAAGGAGGCACAGGAAGTGGCGGGCGCCGCCGTGCCCACGCAATATTCCACGCTGTATCCGGGTCAAGTTGTGATTCGGCGAGGCGATATCGTCACTCCCGCGGTAGTAGAGGAATTGGCCGCCCTCGGCTTGCAAAGCAGGCATACCGGTTGGCGGGATATCGGCGCTTCGATCCTATTTGCCGTCGTCGTGGTGGCAATGCTGTTCTGGTATCTGCGGGCTTTCCATGCCTCGATTCTCGGCAATCGTAGGGTACTGCTCCTGCTCGATGCCGGCCTGATCCTTACCGTCGCGGCCGCGCGTCTGGTGACCGGGGGGCACGTTCTCCTGCCTTTTCTCCTACCCGTGGCTGCGGTTGCTACCTTTGCCGGCGCCCTGATCGCGCCGGAGGCATGCGTCGCGCTCTGCCTGGCCATGGCCATTCTCGCCGGTTGGGTGGTGGCCAATTCATTCGAGTTGACGATCTTCTACTTCCTCAGCAGTGCCGCCGGCGTACTGGCGATCAGACGTGTTGCCCAGTTGAAACAGTTCATCGTCGCCGGATTGTATATCAGTGTGTTCGCGCTCGGCACCATGCTCGCTTTTGGACTGCTAGATCAGAGCTATGACTTCGCCGCCTTCCGCGAGGACGTCGCGGCCGCCGCCTTCAATGGATTCGTGTCTTCGGCGCTCGCCCTGGGCGGGTTCGCTCTGCTGGCAAGCTTCTTCGGAGTCACCACGGTACTACAGCTCTTCGAATTGGGCCAGCCGAGCCAGCCGCTTCTCCGGCGACTCACCGCTACCGCGCCGGGGACGTACAACCACAGCCTGGTGGTATCCAGCATGGTCGAGCAGGCAGCCGAAGCAGTAGGCGCAAATTCATTGATCGCTCGGGTATCAGCTCTCTATCACGATATCGGCAAAACGGCCAATCCACATTGTTTTGTCGAAAACCAGATGGGAATGAGCAACATCCATGACGAGCTTCCGCCGGACGAAAGCGCCCGGATCATTCGCGGCCATGTCACTCATGGAATTCGACTGGCCCGGCAACACCGGCTTCCTCGTCCCATTGTCGATGCCATTCGCGAGCACCACGGTAGCATGTCACTGGCATTTTTCCTTCACAAGGCACAACATCAAGTGGATACACCGATCGACGTATCGCTCTATTCCTATCCGGGGCCGAAGCCACAAAGTAAGGAAACTGCGCTGCTGATGCTGGCCGATGGGTGTGAGTCGGCGGTACGAGCGGCCAGAGACCACTCGACGGAGGGCATCAGGACGCTCGTGCAGCGCATGTTTCAGGAGCGTATAGCGGCGGGGCAGCTCGACGAATCCCCACTCACGCTCAAAGACCTGGACCGCGCTCAAGCCACCTTTTGCTCGGTACTGAACGGCCTGTATCATCCGCGCATCGAATATCCGGATGGAGCCGAAATTATCCCGGAAATGCCCACCGGTGATCGTTCCGAACCGCTAGCAAGTGTACCAACCACCCTGCCTGGCCGCGCCACCGGTGGTGGCTAGACTCGACGTTCAGATTGACGTCGCGCCGCAGTTCGTCAATCTGATCGACCAGGCACTTCTGGTGTCCGCGGTAGAATCCGCGGTGCGGGTTGGAATCGCGGCTCGGGCGTCGGCGGCGATGGAACGAATGGCGCTGGTCAGTGTTCGTGTTACTGATGACGAGGAAATGCGGCGCCTGAACCAGGAGTATCGCGGCGTGGATGCCCCCACCGACGTACTCTCATTCTCCTTTCTTGCCGAAGCCCAGGCACCGGAGATCAGAATGCCACCCGATTGGCCGGTAGAGCTCGGTGAGATCATACTCTCCTGGCCGTACGCCGCCAGGCAGGCAGTGGAACTGGAGCACCCGGTCGCAACCGAGATTGCATGGCTGGCGATCCATGGATCACTCCAGCTCCTCGGGTACAGCCACGCTGCCGACGACGAGGCGGAACACATGGAAGCGCTCGAGCGGCAGGCACTTGGCGGAATCGGCATTGTCGTTGAGTGACACCGGGAGCCGCGGTGGTCAATCTGGCAATGCACCGACACCGGTTCCAGCGACGGTGGCGAGTGCCGCTGGATGCTCTCGGCGCTTCCTGGGGGCACAGTGCGCGGCAAACTGCATCGTTCCGGCTGCCCAGGTAAGCCCGGCCCCAAACCCCACCATCACTACCCTATCTCCGGGCTGGAGCAGTCCGTGCTCTTCTGCCTCGCAGAGGGCGATGGGGATGGATGCGCTCGAGGTATTACCGTATCGGTCGATGTTGACGTATACCCGTTTGCGGTCCAGGCCCAGGCGACGCACCGCGGCGTCGATGATACGGGTGTTGGCCTGATGAGGAATGAACAGGTCGACATCATCGGTGGTCATGGCGCTCTTTTCCAGCACTTGCTGGGTCGCTTCACTCACCACTCTGGTGGCAAAGCGGAATACTTCGGGGCCGGCCATGCGAACGAAGTGGAGACTGTCCCTCACCGTTTCCTCCCGAGCCGGCAGACGGCTCCCACCAGCGGGGAGACAGAGGGCAGGGCCGCCGGAGCCATCCGAGCCCAGGACGAACTGAGGCGCGAATTCGGCGTACTCTCCGGCGGACACAACGAACGCCCCGGCGCCATCGCCGAATATCACGCAGGTGGCCCGATCCTCCCAGTCGAGTATGCGCGACAGGGTTTCACTCCCAACCACCAGCACGTTGCGGTGCATGCCGGCGGTAATCATTGCACTGGCGATCGAAAGGGCATACATGAACGACGTACACCCCGCCTCGAGATCAAAGGCTCCAGCCTGTAGCCCCAGTGCGTCCTGGATGAGACATGCCGTAGCCGGAAACTGGTAGTCCGGCGTCGCGGTACCCACGATCACCAAATCGATGTCGGCCGCGGTCAGACCGGCACGCTCGATCGCCCGGCGGGCAGCGATGAGTCCCATCGATGAGGTGGTCTCGTGAGGGGCCGCGATGCGTCGCTGCTTGATTCCGGTTCGTGAAGTGATCCACTCGTCGGTCGTATCGACAATCTTTTCCAGGTCGTGGTTGCTGAGAATCCGCTCGGGAACATACATTCCCCAGCCCCGTATCGTCGGATACGTCATGGCTCCTCCGTCTCCTCGGCTACCTTCACATACAGTAGCGCCTGCCCAACCTCCACGAGAGATCCATCGGCGACCGCCACCGAGAGAACTTCACCGGTGACGTCGACCGTCACTTCGTTGAAGAGTTTCATGGTTTCGATCAACGCCACTACCTGACCTGGTTCGACCCGATCACCCACGACCACAAAGGGCGCCTCATCGGGGTTTGGGCGTGCGTAAAACACACCGGTGAGCGGGGCTACCACGGGCACACCTGGATGCGGCCGAACCGCAGTGACGTGGTCTGGCCGCGCTTCCAGGTCCAGACCAGGTTCCCGGCGCAGGTACAAACGGGACGAGCCTCGAACGATCTCGAGCTCGTCCACGTCGGTGGACCGCAGACGACGCAATAAATCGCGCACGGTCTCCGGATCGAAAAGAGATTGCTCCGGCTCAGTCATCAGCCGTCAACGTACTTCTTTGCGCAGGATAAGGCTGACATTATGGCCGCCGAAGCCGAAAGAGTTCGACATGACGGCGTCGATTCGCGCCGATCGCCCGACATTGGGAACATAATCCAGGTCGCATTCCGGATCCGGATGGTCGTAGTTGATTGTCGGCGGCAGGAATCCATCACGCATCGCGAGGAGGCAGAAGATCGCTTCCACGCCGCCGGCCGCGCCGAGCAAATGGCCAGTCATCGATTTGGTCGAGCTCACCGGCAACTTCCAGGCCTGCTCCCCGAATATCGTCTTGATCGCGGCCGTCTCGGCCCGATCCCCGGCATCGTGGACGTCCCGTGGGCGTTGAGATACTCGATTTCGTCCGGACGCATCGAGGCTCGGGCCAGTGCGCTTTTCATCGCCCGAGCCGCCCCTTCACCTCCAGGCGCCGGATCGGTTATGTGCGAAGCATCGGCAGTGAGTCCGTAGCCCACCACTTCGGCGAGGATGGGCACACCGCGGGCGCGGGCATGCTCCAGTTCTTCCAGCACCACGATTCCCGACCCTCGGACATGACGAATCCGTCGCGGGTGAGATCGAACGGACGGCTCGCGCCCATCCGGATCGTCGTTCCGCGTCGAAAGCGCGCGCATATTGGCAGAAGCCGGCAACGCCGATCTCGACGATTCCAGCTTCGGACCCGCCGGCGAGCATCACATCGGCCTGATCGCGACGGATGATCTCGGCGGCCTCACCGATGGCATGCGCGCCGGTGGCGCAGGCCGAGACCGTGCTGAAATTCGGACCCTTGGCCCAAGAAGAATGGAGATCAGACCGGGAGCGAGATCGACGACCATCTGGGTGATCAGGAACGGACTGATCCGGCTGGGCCCCTTGTTGAAGAGAGTACGAAACCCCTCGGTGAGCGACCCCAGACCACCGATTCCGGATCCCACAACTACGCCAATGCGATCGGCGTTCTCCGGTGTGATCTCCAGGTTCGCACTGCGAACCGCCTCGACGGCGCGCCGCCAACGCCACCTGCTGGAAGCGATCCATCCGGCGTGCTTCCTTGCGATCCATCACGGTGGTGGGATCGAAATCTTTCAATTCGCCGGCAAAACGGACGGGTATACGGCTGGCATCGAATCGCGTAATCGGTCCGATGCCCGACTTGCCCGCCTTGATCGCACACCAGGTACTGGCGACATCATTGCCCAACGGCGAAAGGCAGCCCATACCTGTGACGACGACACGTCTCTCCATGTTCAAATCATCCCCTCGCGTATCCCTCAACTGGCCATGTGCCCGATTGTGCCCTACTACCTGAAGATCGCGGGCAACAGCGTTATACAACTACGGCCGCGTAGTCGCTGTACGGCGCTCGTTTTTTCTGCCGATGTAGCTCAGTTGGTAGAGCAGGCGCTTCGTAAGCGTCATGTCGCCGGTTCGAGTCCGGCCATCGGCTCCACTTGATATTTCCCACGAGGATCGAGCATGTATCGCGAGATTCGCGCTTGCGGGCCCAAGCTCGACGAGCTTGATTCCCAGTTACGAACTGCTCTCCTGGCCGAAGATACCCGCCAGATCGGCACGGCGGCGACTACGGCCCAGGCGCTGGCCCTGGAGCTACTCCGCACCCTGAAGGAGCAGAGCGACTCCGGGTCCGATAGCGACGTCAATCCGGCTTTCGTCGCCGCCGCCATCTCATCACTGAATCGAGCCTGGCAGCACGCGGAAAGCGTCGCACTGGGAACGAACGCTACTGAAATGCGTGCTCATGTGGTCGATTTCAAGACCAGCGCGGATTTTGCCAGAGCCTACCTGAGAGCCGCCATCGGCACCGAGGAAGTTTGACCACTCCGTTAGACGGGGAACAGCACTAAGTCTGTATCCGCCGGCTCCGCCCACAAGCCGTCACGGAACGCACCGTTCAAGCGCATTCGTATCAAACTTCCTAAGGCATGAGGAGCCGGTCCGTAGGCGCGCACATTGGTATCGGTGAGTCCCCGCGAAATACCATCCAGCTCGCTTTCCCACACCACGCCGGCCACGCGACCGCGATGGCGGCCAAGCAATCGAGCAACACCGGCCAGGGCTTCGTCGCGAAGAAGGCGGCTCCGCTCGGCCTTGCTTTCCTCCGCCACCTGTTCGGGCAGCCGGGCTGCCCGCGTACCGGGACGGCGAGAGTACTTGAAGACGTGCATTCCGTCGAATGCCATGGCTCGAATGAACTCACGCCCTTCGTCGAAATCATCCTCCGTTTCCCCGGGAAAACCGACCATCACATCGGTAGTAATCGTGACGTCGGGAATGGCCTGACGGCACTGCTCGACCATAGTGGCGAATTCGTCGGGGGAATAGGTTCGCTCCATGCGGCGTAACACCGATGCGCTCCCGCCTGCAGCGGTACGTGAAGATGACGGCAAAGACGAGAATCCTCCCACCGCGCCAGCCATTCGGCCTTGAAGTCCCCCGGCTCGAGCGAACTCACACGAACCCGCTGGATCTCGGTTTCAGCCAGAATCCGGCGAAGTAATCCTCCCAGGTCGGGCAGATTATCGCCATCCTCGCCATAACTGCCGAGGTCGACGCCGGTAATCACGACTTCCGCGTGTCGCTCGCGGACCAGATCATTGATCCGCCCGATCACCACATCGGGTGGTACGCTCCGCGAGCGGCCGCGAGCTCGGGGAATGATGCAGTAAGTACAGTGTGAGTCGCAACCGTCCTGTACTTTGACGGCCGATCGACTGCGGTCCGATCCCACCGGCACGCCGAGGTACTTTTCGGTGTCGGCGTAGGCAGGCACATCGGGCAGACTTCGATCGAGTCTGCCTTCCACGAGAGCAAGTACTCGATCTTTATCTCGATTGCGGATCACGAGGGTACGGTCGTCGGCCAGGACGTCGCCCACGATGCTGGCGTAGCAACCGGTCGCGACTACCAGCGCCTCGGGATTGAGTCTTCGAGCGCCGTTCAGAGCCTGACGCGACTTTCGATCGGCAACGTGCGTAACGGTGCAGGTGTTAACCACGTACACCTCAGCCGGGCTATCGAAGGGGACCGAGACATATCCGGCAGCGCTGAATTGGCGGGCCAGGAGATCGGTCTCGCTCTGGTTAACCTTGCAGCCGAGGGTGGTAAAGGCGACTCGTGGTGCCATCGGACCTACGGCGTTAAGCGATTCACGTCGCGGGGGAAGAGCGTGGTCTCGCGAAGATTATCGACATTGACGAGCCGCATCATCAGTCGCTCGGACCCGATGGCAAAACCTCCGTGCGGCGGCATGCCAAATTTGAATGCCTGGAGATAGCCACTAAACGGACCGGGGTCGATACCACGCTCCTCCATCGTTTGTATGAGCTGATCGTATCGATGGATACGTTGGGCGCCACTCACCAGTTCCTGCCCCTTATAGATCAGATCGAAGCCGAACGAGTGCTCCGGATCGGCCGGATCGGGCATGGTATAGAAGGCGCGTTTTTTGGTGGGGTAATGCGTGACGACAGCAAAGTCGGAATCGTGCTCGCTCGACGCCCAGTCGCCGATCCAGCGCTCGTCTTGCGGTGAAAAATCCAGCTCGTCGAAGCGATTCTCGCCGTGGCGATCGAGGATCAATTGTTGCGCTTCACGAAACGTGATGCGGGGAATATCGCCAAAACGTGGCGGCTGAATGTCCAGTAGCCTGACGTCGGCCGGATGACGTTCCATAACGGACTCGGCCATCGACCGGATAACACCGATCAGGAGATCGATGACCTCCTCGTAGCTGTGGATAAAGCCCATCTCGACGTCCAGACTGTTGTACTCGTTCAGATGACGGACGGTATAGTGTTCCTCGGCACGAAAAGCCGGACCGATCTCGAACACACGCTCGAATACGCCGACCATGATTTGCTTGTACAACTGGGGACTTTGGACCAAAAATGCCGGCTTGCCAAAATAGTCCAGCCGAAAGACATTCGCCCCGCCTTCGGTCACCGACCCGGTCAGTTTCGGCGTGTGTATCTCCACAAAGTCGCGCGGAGTAAGATAATCGCGAAATCCAGCGAGCAAATCACTATAGAGCCGAAACACTGCCTGCCTTTTGGTGAACCGCAGTCCGACCGGTGCATTGTTGAGAAACGTGTCGAGTGAGGGTTTCAAGACTTTCTTATTGATTTCGAACGGCAGCACCTCGGTTACCGGCGTTATCACCTGAACAGCGGCATCGTGGATTTCCACGCCCCCCTGCGCGCGCGGCTCTTCGGTAACCAGGCCATCGACGGCCAGAACCGTCTCGGCCTGCAGGCCGGCGAGCTGTTCAACGTCCTCGGGGGAGAGGAAAACCTGAGCGATACCCGATCGGTCGCGCAGCTGCAGGAAATTCACGCCTCCCATTTTGCGGAGATTGTGCATCCAGCCTTCCAGGTGAACGCGTTCTCCGATTTTCCCGGGAAGGTCCGCCGTGAGCGTTCGTTCCTGCATCACTGTCTTCACCATTGCTACCCGATTCTCCCGACTCCTACGCGCCCTGCGAGAGCAGAGCTAAAAGCGCACGTCACGTGGGCGCCGCGCCTTGCGCGACGCACGGCGTGGGTTCCCGTGTTTCACCGTTGACAGCCCGTTCCGCGTTGGCCCCTCCGGCTCGCGCTCTGGTCGCCGAACTTTTCCGGGCAACTGGTCGAGAAGATTCTCGGACCCGCTTACTTCACAGCCAGCGGCCCGGCAATTCTCGCGAACGGCGACATCGTTCGTGACCACAACTACTCGAGCCGACGGCGGTGACGACCGGGCTTGAGCCACGATCACATCATCGGCCGTTTGGCCGCGCGCCGAATACAGCGTGTCAATGCGTCCCAACCGGTGTGAGTGCACGTGGCTTCGGGTTCCCCGAGTGCCGTCGAAGATCACCGTGATCCGATCGTTGACCAGGCGCGGGGAACTGGCAAGTGTCCGCACTAGAACGTCCCGCGCGTGCTCCAGGCTCACGTGCTCGAGCGACTGCAGGCGCGGATCGGCACGGATTACGTTATATCCGTCAACAATGATGTGTCGCACCGCACCTTCCTTCACTCCACCCTACCAGGGCAATCCAGCGTCAGGACAAATGGCGGTCGGGAACTCCCGACCGCCATCGATCAGCATTGGTGGGCGATACTGGACTTGAACCAGTGACCTCTACGATGTCAACGTAGCGCTCTAGCCGCCTGAGCTAATCGCCCGTGCCCGGCATAGGTGATTGTACGGAGGGTACTGAAGAGCGGTCAAGTATTCGCCCCGGTCGACGGACGACCGATTGACTTCGGTAGGCGTGAACGATGACTCCACTCCGCAACTGGGCAGCACAGCGCCGCTCGCTACTGATCGCGGCGCTGATCCTGGCGATCGCAATCGGTCTACTTATCCTGATCAGCGTCCTGCGCTGAGAGGTCAGTTCGATGTCCAAGCCGGTGTAGGAGGATCGGAACGCATGAGCGAGACCGAACTGCTGCATCTGATCGCGGTCTACGGCTATTGGGCCATCCTGGTCGGAGTAGCAGTCGACAGCTTCGGTGTACCGGTGCCGGGCGAAGTGATGTTGTTATCAGCGTCAGTCTATGCGGGGACGTCTCACCGGCTTCAAGTCACACTCGTCATCGCGGCGGCCGCATTGGGCGGGGTGTGTGGCGATAACACGAGCTTCCTACTGGGCCGCGAGGGCGGTGAACGTTTGTTGCGCCGATTCGGTTACCTGATTCGGTTGGGCGAGCGCCGCCGCCGGCTTGCGCAGTATCTGTTTCAGCGGCATGGCGGTGTGTTGGTGATCGGCGGCCGGTTCATTCCGATCGTGCACATCTGGACCGCCTTTCTGGCTGGTACCCATGGGCTACCATGGTACCGGTTCGTGGTCCTCAATGCGATTGCCTGCGTGGCCTGGGCCAGTTTCATGGGTATGGCCGGATACGTTTGGGGGACAACAGCAGTGCATCTCGGTGGGACCATCCTGGCGCTGTCGATCCCTATCGCGGTCGCCATCACCGGGGTCGTGCTCCTGCTAGTACGCCTGATGGAGCAACGCTGGCAGATAGAAGCAGATAAGATATAGTGAAAGCACTCGCGGGCGGGTGTAACTCAGTGGTAGAGTGTCTGCTTCCCAAGCAGAAAGTCGTGGGTTCGAATCCCATCACCCGCTCCATTTTTTGGCTTCGAGCCAGACAGCCATGAATCTACACTTCGAGCGCGGCGACCGTGCTGCTCCACTGGGACATGCTCTGATCTACTTCAGTGCTGACGATGGCGCCATCGTGGCCATGTCGGTGAGCGTGTCGCCGATCAAATTCGACCTGAGCAGCTACGTTCCAGAAGTCTTCGCCGGCGCCATGAAGGGGCTCGATCTGGGCAAAGCCATGGTGGTTGCGCTTCCACCGGTTCCGGAGCAGGTACCGGGACTGGAATACCTACAAGAGCTGGCCGCGCGTCGCCAGGATGATCTCGTCTATGCCGGCGCTGTCAGTCGGTCAGACCCGATGCGACTGATGGCGGAGGCAGCGGAGGCGATGCAGGCGTATGCCGAGCTGTACGGTGCGGTCGAGGAGCAGCCGATCGCCGAACCGCAGCCCGTCCCGCGGTCCGAGTCATCGGTCTATGCCGGTATGGATCAGCGCGAACAGCTCAATGAACTGAATCAGCTCACCGGACGGCTTCTGGTCTCGCTCAGCAACGGTGAAGCCGATACGGAAGTGAAGCAACAGATGCAGGAACTGGCCAATATTCTGCCGCCGAAGTACCGCGTGCGCGAATTGATCGCTGCCTTGCAACAGCCGGGAGAACGCAGCCGGAAGCTGGCTGAGTTGTACATGGAGCGTTGCTACAAGCTGTTCAACGAAGATTATCTCGATCTAGAACGGATCGACCGTGAGATCGAGGCGGCACACGGCTAAGTTTCTGTCGCTGCCTTCGCGCCGGCTCCCGCTCGATCGCACGCTTGTTATGGGGATTCTGAACGTGACGCCGGATTCCTTCTACGATCGAGGAGCGTATCGTGATCGTGTCCGCGCTATCGCTCGCTTCCGAGAGATGCTTGATGAGGGGGCCGACATCATCGATGTCGGCGGCGAGAAGGCCGGCCCCGGAGCGCCAGTCGGCGTCAATGAAGAAATCGAGCGCGTGGTACCGATTATCGAGACGATAAGGCGGGAGTGCTCGCTGCCGGTTTCGATCGATACCTTCAAGCCGGAAGTGGCGCGCGCCGCCGTCGCGGCCGGAGCGGAAATTATCAACAGCATCGGCGGTTTCGACGATCCCGAAATGCGGCGAGTGGCGGCCGAGACACGGGCTGCAGTCGTCGTTATGCACATTCAGGGAGAGCCACGAGTAGCGAATCCGCACCCGGAGTATGAAGACGTGGTGGCGGAAGTACGGGCCTCATTGGCCGAGCGCGTCACTGCCTGCCTGGACTCCGGCATCACCTCAGATCGGATCATCGTCGATCCGGGACCAGGATTTGGTAAGACCAGCGAGCACGATCTGCAGTTGGTCAGACATCTGAATGTGCTGACCTCTGGGGATTTCCCGGTACTGCTGGCCGCGTCGCGCAAGACGTTCATCGGGACGGTGCTCGGCGCCGATGTAGAAGAACGCCTGGAGGGCTCGCTGGCCGTCGTCGCCTGGGGCGTGCGTCAGGGGGTCGGGATCGTCCGAGTACACGATGTGCGCGCGTCGCGACGAGTCGCCGCCGTGACTGAAGCCGTGTTGTATCCGGAGCGGCTCAACAGTGTGCTGGAATGAGTCGCACTCCGATCCGTGCGATGGCGCCCGACCTGGCATTGAAAATCGCGGCCGGCGAGGTTGTGGAGCGTCCGTCGTCGGTGGTGAGGGAGCTCCTCGATAATGCCATCGACGCCGGTGCCCGGCGGGTACGTATCGAAGTGCGAGAAGCAGGGCTGAAACGGATTCGGGTGACGGACGATGGTCAGGGGATACCGGCCGCGGAACTACCTCTGGCCTTCGCCTCTCACGCGACCAGCAAAGTCTCCACCCTGGACGATCTCGAACATCTGACCACGCTTGGGTTCCGCGGTGAGGCGCTGCCATCCATTGCCGCCGTTTCTCGGATCGAGGCGCAGACCCATGCCGCCGAAGAGGACAACGGATGCCAGATCAGACTCGATTTCGGTGAAATCCTCTCCACCGGACCCTCGGGCGCGCCGCCTGGTACGCGCATCTCGGTCAGTGACCTCTTCGCCAACGTTCCTGCGCGCCGCAAGTTCGTCCGATCGCTGCGCGCCGAGGGCGGCCAGATCCAGCACGTCGTCCAGATATACGCCCTGGCGCAGCCGGCGATCCAATTCTCGCTGGATATGGACGGCGATGAGACGTTTCACAGTCCGGGCACCGGCAGCCTGACAGATGCAGTGGCGGCGGTGTACGGCGCCAGGACCGTCGACGATACCTGCGTGCTCGATTGGAACGAAGCGGAGATTGAAGTTGAAGGGGTCATCAGCACGCCGGCGCTGAGTCGCCCCACGCGATCGGGTATCCATGTCTTCGTCAACGGCCGCCCGGTCGGAAATCGCAGCCTGGCCTTCGCGCTGGAGGAGGCATACAGCGGGTTCCTCATGACGGGCCGCCATCCGCTGGCGGCGATCCATCTTCGTCTCTCGCCCGGTGAAATCGATCCTAACGTTCACCCATCGAAGAGCGAGGTACGTTTTGCGCGCGATCGTGAAGTGCATGGCATCGTGCATCGGGCAGTGGCCAACGCACTGCTCGAGCTGCGGTTACGCGATCGAGAGATCGACATGCGAGCATCAGGTCCGGTTCCCACATCGGAGCCTGCTCCTCTTCCGCTCTCTGTCGACGCCCGTAACGAGTCCGCCAGTGACGAGCCGAGGAGCCTACTTCCCCATCTGCCGGCCATGCGAGTCTTCGGCCAGACCAACCAGGCGTTCATCATTGCCGAAGGACCCGGCGGACTCTACATGATCGATCAGCATGCCGCGCACGAGCGTATTCTGTTCGATCAGCTCGACGAACAGCTCGACGCCGGCGTCATTATTGCCCAGCCACTGCTCGAGCCGGCCCTGGTGGAATTGGAACCCGAACAGATGCTGGCCCTGGAGATCAATCTCGATTTGCTGATGCAGGCCGGGTTTGAACTCGAACCGTTCGGCAACGGCGCCTGTCTCGCTCGCGCCGTGCCTGCGCTCTCCGGTCGGGGCAGCACAGCCGAGTTGGTGCGCGAAGTACTGGACGAACTTCGCACCATACCGGAACCCGCAGCAGCGCGGGAACGGGCGTTGGCGGTGATGGCCTGCAAAGGAGCAGTGAAGGCTGGTCAGACTCTTGATGTCCAGGAAATGCGCGAGCTATTGGAACAACTGGAACGCACGCCGCGACCATCAACCTGTCCGCACGGCCGGCCAACGATGATTCACCTCAGTCATACCCAATTGGAACGGGAATTTGGGAGACGCTGAGCTTTACGTCAAGTTCCCTCTCGATGCTATACTGGCCCGGCCCCACATGATGTGGGGCCTACTTCCTGTTCTGGGCAGGCAACCGGACCAAATCCGGGTACCAACTTATGACCCAGGGCATGCCCGAAGGAAGGAGGGCCCTTGAACGCTTACGAGATCACGTACATTGTCCGACCCGACCTCGAAGAGGATCAGACCCGTGAGGTTATCCAGGGGGTTTCTGATCGGATTCAATCGGTGGGTGGCGAGCTCATCGCCGCACTTCCCTGGAATCCGCCACGGCGGCGCATGGCCTATCCCATAAAGGATTTCGGCGACGGCTTTTACGTCACAACCGTTTTCCGCGTCGAGCCGGGTGAACTCAAGGGGTTGGAGAACAACCTCAAGCTAAACGAACGTTTGTTGCGCTTCCTGCTGGTGCAGGCAACCGATACCAACATCAAGCAGGCACAGCAGCGTCTGCAGCAGCAACACATGGCCGCCCAGCGTCCGCCGGCACCTGCCGGAGCGCCACCGCCGGTAGCTGAAGGCTCCGTCGCCCAGCCGGTGCCAGTCGCTGAAGCTGTCGACACCGAGCAGAGCGCTGTTGCGGTTCCGGTTGAGTCCGTAACGACGGAAGCCGAGATCACCCCCGCGAGCGAGTCTGAAGTGATTGAGGCGCCCGTGCCGGCACCGGTGACCGAACTGGAAGTCATCGAGGAACCTTTGCCGGTGTCGCAGTCAGAGGTCGAAGAAGTCGCTGCCCCCGAAGTGGTGGCAGTGGCAGTTGAGGAACCGGCGACCGACGCCGGAGGAGTAGATAGGATGGCTGGACTCAATAAGGTCATGATCATCGGTAATCTGGGTCGCGACCCAGAGATGAGATATACCCCCAGCGGATCGCCCGTGACGAACTTCAGCGTAGCTGTGGGCGAACCTGGCGAACTCCCGAGGGCGAGAACCGGGAAGAGACCGAGTGGTTTAGCGTCGAGTGCTGGGACAAGCTGGCGGAGATTGCCAATCAGTATTTGAGCAAAGGAAGACAAGTCTATATTGAGGGCCGGTTGAGGACTGACTCGTGGGAGGACAAGCAGACGGGCGAAAAGAAGTACCGGACCAAGGTCCTCGCCATCGAGATGCAGATGCTTGGGTCGCGCGGCGAGCCGGGTGAGTACTCGAGCGGCGATTCTACCGTCCGCGATCCAGTGTTACCGAAAGCCCCGAATTCGACAATATGCCTTTTTAGGCTCGCTTCCAGGAGGAACTTTTGGATCGAAGTCCATCATCACAGGGCGGTCCCCGCTCCAGTGGACCGGGCGGCCGGCCGCCGCGTCGCGAATACCGAAACTATAACCGCCGCAAGGTCTGCGCATTCTGCGTCGACCACGTGACCGAAATCGATTACAAAGATCTGGGCCGTCTGCGCCGCTACGTCTCCGAGCGAGGCAAGATCGAGCCCCGGCGCAAGACCGGGACCTGTGCCAAGCATCAGCGCCGGCTCACCGTGGCCCTCAAGCGCGCCCGCGCCCTGGCCCTCCTTCCCTACACGCCGGAGCAGGCCAGCCGCATCGGTATCTAACCCCATGTCAGTCCAGGAGCAGGTGAAGTCGTGACTGTCCCATCGGAAAAGGTAGCACGCCGTCGACGCAAGACGCCCCCTCGCCGCGTCCCCGCCATCGTCGAGGAGCCCGTACACCAGCCATTCATCTTCGGCTGGGGAGCACATCTTTCCCAGCGTGAGCGAGAGTCGGTCAAAGAACGTTTCGCGCTCTTCGCCGGCATTGCTCTGGCCGTGGTACTGGTTGGTCTCATTGGCTGGGGCACGCTCAACGAGTACGTCATTCAACCAAACAATCAACGGGCGGCAGATGCCAAGCCAGTCGCGATCATCGGCAACTATACGATCACCATCGGTTTCTTCAAGCGCTTCGAACAGGCCCAGGACACCAACATCAATAACAATATCGCCCAGTACCAGGCCGAGTTGAACTCGCTGCAGGCCAATCCTACCGCCAATGCTGCCCAGATTTCGCAGGTGAACCAGCAAATCAGTCAGTATCAGGCGGCGCTGGGATCACTACCCACCGATACGTTGAACGCAGCCGTCGACGACCAGATCGCGATTCAGCGCGGCTACGTGGCCGGTGTTCCCGATACCCCGGCGATACGGAAAGCTGCGCTCACGCAGGCGATCCACGCCGCCGGTGGGCCCCGCCACTTCTACAATCTGACAGTGCCGCAATCCGGCCTCTCGCTGAACGAATACACGTTCCTCATCACCGGGGACTACATTCAGAACAAGCTCCAGCCTAAAATCGCGGCGAAGGTTGCGCACACCCAACTCGAGGTGCGTGCCAGTCATATTCTGATCGCGTCGAAAAACAAGGCGCTCGCCGAACGGCTGTTTCAGGAAGTCAAGAAGGGCGCTAATTTCGCCGCACTGGCGAAGAAATACTCGATCGACAAAGCAAGTGGCGCGAAGGGTGGCGACCTTGGTTTCTTCCCGCGCGGCCAGATGGTTGCCCCGTTCGATAAGGCCGCGTTCTCGATGAAGGTCGGCGAAATCCGCCTGGTCAAGAGTCAGTTCGGCTGGCACATCATCAAGGTAACGGCACGGCAGAAAAAGGCGCTGAGCGCTTCCGCATACCAGCAGGCGCAGAGCAGCGCCTACCAAACCTGGATCAACCAGCAGAAGCAGGCGCTTCATTACCAGACCATCATCGCTCCGACCAGCTTGCCCAACGTCGCCACGGCGACACCGAATACCGCGAACCAGTTGCCGGTGGCCACGGTACCGGCACAGGCCACTCCAGTGGTGCAAGCGACGCATCACGCGACGGCACCGTCGACCAAGCCCGCTACCAAGAAAACGCCATAATCCGGGCGGACCAGGAGGCAGGTGAGAGAAACCTCACCTGCCTCTTGACTCCATCCAGGTCGATGCCTATACTTAGCTATACTAGGTAGTAGTAATACAAGGTAGCTGGGAGTAGAGATGGCACGACGCCGTTCGATGGTTCGCGAGCTGCTGGAAACTGCAGTGCTCACGATCGCGATCTTCCTGGTAGTGCGGGTGGCACTGCAAAACTTCAAGGTCGAGGGATACTCGATGTATCCCAACCTTCACGACGGCGAGTACATCCTCGTGAACAAGATTAGCTACATGCTACACTCACCGCACCGCGGCGACATCGTGGTCTTCAACGCCACACCAGCCGGCCCACAGTATAAAGACAAGGATTTCATCAAGCGAGTGATCGGTCTGCCGGGCGAGACGGTGGCCGTCCATAACGACTCGGTCTACATCAACGGACACGCGTTGAGTGAGCCCTATATCGCCCCGTTCTACCGGCCCACATACAACTTCCCCGCCCAGAAGGTGCCACCGAATGACTACTTCGTACTGGGCGATAACCGCAACGACAGTCAGGATTCCCACATTTGGGGCTGGCTACCGCGGAAGTACATCATCGGAAAAGCCTGGGTGTCATACTGGCCACCGAGTCAGTTACATCTGTTCTACGGTCAACCGGGCTTGCATCTCGGCGCCTGAGGGGAAGGATATGGCAGGGTACTCAAAGGAACTTCTCAAAGGGGCAGCGGACACGTTGGTACTGTCCACTTTCGCGGAGGGAGAGAAGTACGGCTACCAGGTGGTCAAAGAGTTAGAGCGCCGCAGCGAGGGCTTCTTTTGCCTCAAGGAGGGCACGCTCTATCCCATCCTCCACCGGCTGGAACGGCAGGGGTTGCTGATGGCGCGCTGGGAGAGCATGCCCAACGGAAGCGAGCGTCGCTACTACGCGCTCACGCCCAAGGGTCAGGGAGTGCTTGCCGATAAGCTGACTGAGTGGCAATCGTTTGTCCAGGCGGTCGGCCGTGTTACCGGCGCGATGACGCTAGACTGGAACGAGGTCGGATGAAGATGCAACGGGACGATCTGGAGGAACTGGCTCGATCACTGCCCGTTCCACCCTGGCGACGAGCGTCAATCGCACGCGAATTACGCAACCACGTCGAGGAAGCGCAAGCGGATCTGCTGATCGGTGGCTGGCCGGAGGAAGATGCACCGCGGGAGGCACGCGCGCGTCTGGGCGACCCCAATGAGATCGCCACTGCGTTCGCCGCCGCCTACCGCCCGTCCCGGCGTGCCCGAGCCGGAGTAGCCCTGGCCCTCGCCGGCGGAATGCTCCTCGGCGTATTTGGCGTCAGTGGCACCCTGGCATCGTCACAGTCCTCGCACCGCATGCCCGCGGCGCACATCCTGGTCCTCCGCAGCCATCCGTCAGTACACCACTCACGCTGACGACCTACCGCACCACGATGTTCACCAGTTTGTCGGGGATTGCGACGGTCTTCACGACCTGCCGTCCTTCAATATGAGGTTGAATCCGCGGGCTGGATAGTGCCAGCTCGACTACGGTTTTCTCCTCCTCGCCACGCGGCAATTCCAGGCGATCACGCACCTTCCCGTTTACCTGAACCACAACAGTTACAACCTCGTCGATCGTCAGTGCCTCGTCATACTCCGGCCAGCGCTGGCGGTGAATGCTTTCGGTGTGACCACGGCGATGCCAGAGCTCGTCGGCCAGGTGCGGCGCGATTGGCGCCAGAATCAGCAGGAGCAGCTCCACCGAACGATTCCAGCCGGGACTTCCTTCCAGCTCGGGTCGTAGTCGCTGCATCAGATTGGTCAGCTCCATCAAGGCGCTGACCGCGGTATTGAACTGCAGGCTCTCCAGGTCGTCTCCGACTTTCTTGATCGTCTTGTGCACCGCACGTCGCAGTTCATCGCTCGCGGGCTGACGATCCTCGCCGTCAGCGTCGCTCGGCTGACCCAGATCCCAGACACGTGCTAGCCATCGGTGCACGCCGTTGATTCCCTGCGTGTCCCAGAACGCATCGCCCTCATACGGCCCCATGAACATCAGGTAGCCACGCAGGGTGTCGGCACCGAATTCGGCGACGACGCTATCAGGAGTGATCACGTTGTGTTTGGATTTGGACATGCGACGTCCGTCCGGCGCATGCAGAGTCCCTTGATTGAGCAGCCGGGGAGCCGGCTCTCGAAAGTCCACCAGGCCGGCATCGGCCAGTACCTTTACAAAGAAGCGGAAGTACAGCAGGTGCATGACCCCATGCTCGGCGCCGCCAACATACAAATCCATCGGACACCAGTAGGCGACTTTGGCCGGATCGAACGCGCGGTCGACATCATGCGGGCTGGGGAAGCGCAAGAAATACCACGAAGAGTCGACGAAAGTATCCAGAGTATCGGTCTCGCGCCGCGCCGGACCGTCACACTGCGGACATGTCGTGTTGACGAAATCGGGATCGGTGGCCAGCGGCGATCGTCCATCGGCGCCCGGTTCGTATCGCTCCAGCGGTGGCAGCAGCACCGGCAACTGATCTTCCGGCACCGGGACGATCCCACACCGATCGCAGTAGACGATTGGAATCGGCGCGCCCCAGTAGCGCTGACGCGAAACCAACCAGTCGCGCATGCGGTAGTTGATCGCACCCTGGCCGATCTTCCTGGCCTCGAGAACGGCAATGATTCGCTCTTTGGCCTCATCGCTGGAAAGACCGTTGAAATCGCCCGAATTAATTACCGTGCCGGTGCCGGCGAAGGCAGTTTCAGCGGGCGACAATTCTGCCGGGCGCTCGATGACCTCGCGGATCGGCAGGCTGTACTTACGGGCAAACTCGAAATCGCGTTCATCGTGAGCGGGGACCGCCATGATGGCGCCGGTGCCGTATCCCATCAGGACGTAATCGGCAATCCAGATGGGAATGTGTTCGCCGGTGAACGGGTTCAGCGCGTGCGCGCCCAGAGGCACCCCGGTCTTCTCCCGATCGGCAGACAGGCGATCAATCTCCGACTCGCGCGCGGCGGCTTGCCGGTACTGCACTACCTGGCCACGATGTTGGTCGGTAGTGAGAACATCCACCAGCGGATGTTCTGGCGAAAGCACCATGAAGGTAGCGCCAAAGACGGTATCTGGCCGGGTGGTGAAAACCGGGATCGGGTGGGTGCCACCGTTCGGATCAGTAGCCTCAAATCGAATCTCGGCGCCGGTGGACCGGCCGATCCAATTGCGTTGCATCAGGATGATGCGTTCCGGCCACTGCAGATCGTCCAGCGAGTGCAGCAACTCTTCGGCATAGTCGGTGATGCGGAAGTACCACTGCTCCAGTTCCTTCTTCTCCACCAACTGATCGGAGTGCCGCCAGCAATAGCCGTTTTCCACCTGCTCGTTGGCCAGGATTGTTTTGCACTGGGGGCACCACCATTGCAAGCCCACACCCCGGTAGGCCAGGCCGCGGCGATACATCAGGAGAAACAGCCATTGAGTCCAGCGGTAATACGGCGGCTGGGAAGAGTTGAGTTCCCGGCTCCAATCGAATGAAATCCCCTGCAGTCGAAACTGGCGCTTGAAGTTGGCAATATTCTTCGGCACGTTTTGCGCCGGCGGAATCTGCTGGATCAGCGCCTCGTTTTCGGCCGGCAAACCAAACGCATCCCAACCCATGGGGTGCAACACGTTATAGCCGCGCATGCGCAGATACCGAGAGGCCGCATCGGTGCCGACATACTGCTTGGAGTGGCCCACATGCAGCCCGTCACCGGAGGGATAGGGGAAAAAGTCCAGGAGATAATACTTCGGGTTGGAGGCGAAGTCCTCCGCCCGGTACAGGCCCTCTTCTTCCCATCGGTCTTGCCACTTCTGCTCGAATTCATTCGGTTGGTAGCGCGTGTGTCGAACTCTGGTTGCTGTCATCATTTGCCTCTATAGATCGGCGCCAATCCTTGAAAAAATAAATAGACCCCCCGTCCGATCGGGACGGAGGGTTCTCCGCGGTACCACCCGCATTGTCAAGGTATCAGGTCGCCGCGGAAGTCGTCTGGTGGAGCTGAGGGGATTCGAACCCCTGACCTTCTCAATGCCATTGAGACGCGCTCCCAACTGCGCCACAGCCCCGCGTTCGCAGCTACCAATGCCTTGACCGCTCGTTACGGCATGATAACGGATGCCATCCGGCGGTGGCTTGCCGGCCACCACTGCTCCCGGGCGAGTTCAGTCCTGAGTGCCGGCTTGCACCATCTCCGGCTCGCTCTGCGTGACGGACCTACTACTCCCGATCCTGGCGAAATAGACGTATGCTGATCCGGCCCGATTGTACACGATGGTAGCGACGGAGTTCCGAATCGCCTGAAATTCGCCGCTGATAGAAAAAGTGTGGAGATGAGGGGACTCGAACCCCTGACTTCCGCGATGCGAACGCGGCGCTCTCCCAGCTGAGCTACATCCCCACGAAAGAGAACGGTCAGGCCGCCGGCGTGACGTTTACCCTTGACCTGCCGTCGTGTTTGTCGAACTTCACCGTACCGTCGACGAGAGCGAAGATGGTGTGATCTTTACCGAGCCCGACATTAGATCCCGGCAGTTTCTGGGTTCCACGCTGGCGAACGATGATGCCACCGGCACGAATCGCGGTGCCGTCCTGTACCTTCACGCCCAGCCGTTTTGACTCGCTGTCGCGGCCGTTCTTACTGCTGCCTACACCCTTTTTGTGTGCCATCGCGGGCCTCCCTAGGCGGTAATAATGTCCTGGATCGCCAGGCGCGTAATCGACTGCCGGTGACCGGTCTTCTTCCGGTATCGCACCTTGGGCTTGTATTTAAAAACAATGATCTTAGGTCCCCGCGTCTGCCTGAGGACGGTCGCCACGACGCGAGCGCCACTAACCAGTGGAGTGCCATGCTGAACACCGTTCTCGCCAGAGATCAGCAGCACATCGGTCAACTCGACCGTCTCGCCCTCCCCGGCCGGCAACTTCTCCACTTCGATGATCTGCCCCGGTTCGACGCGGTGCTGCTTGCCGCCGGTCTGTACGATTGCGAATGGCATGATTCTCGTTCCCAACGGCGCGATTTTCCGCACCAGAAAGTAACGGCCCCGCAGGGCCGTTCACGAAAATACTAGCAAGATTGGCGTGGAACGGTCAACTAACCACCGTGAGCGCGGTGAGGCTGGCGGCGGGCTCGGAAGCGTGGTACGACACGATCTGCCAATCGTTGTTCTGGCGCTCCAGAACCACCGTCATCCGCAATTCTTCCTGCCGAACATCATCGCCGTGCGTCACCCGGCGAATCTCGGTCCCGGAAAGCCAGGCTACATCGCCAACGGCATGGCATACCGAATTCCGCAGACGTGCCGTTACCTTGACATCACCTAACTGATGGAACCTCTGATCCCAGTACCCTCGTACCTGCAACCATCCCTGCCGGATACGTCCCGAACGACCGGCAACGGACGCATAGGGGACATGTGCCCAGACGGCATCGATACCCTTCATGTTCTTGTTCGATACGGCACGATAGAACGCTTCAACCGTGTCCGTGACCTCGTCGCGCACGCCATATCGCGCCCGCTCCATCTTCGCTCCCTCCATGTTCACAGCCTACCAGGCACAGGTTCCTATAGTAGCAGGTTCAGCGCCAGTTACGAGCAGAGGATACGGCAGAAAAAGGCCAACGATAGGGCGACTGGAAGGAAACGGCGAAAACGATCCGCTCAAGCGAAGCTTCGACGGCGCGGCCCTCGGCCGCGCCCACGCCGCCGGTTGTTATTTCTTGGCTGTTCGGGTTCGGCGATCTGCTCGGCTGCACTCTTCAGGCTGACGGTCGAATGGTACTCGATGCGATGGGGGCAACGAACCGGGCCACGGCGCACTTCTTCGGCCACTTCCCGACCCGAACAGAGCATCAGCCCCCGACGCTCGGTGTCACCCTGGCTCAGCATGTCGGCAATCAACCGGTCGAGTTGATACCCACCTTCGTGACACATGGGATTGGAACAGGCCATAACTCCCTGGGTGAAGTTACCGCGCCTGAAACCTGTCTTCCGAAGCTCGCCCGGCTTGTCGTCCTCCGGACCGCGCTTCTCTCGCCACTCTACGACTGCATCGTGCACATCGGGGAAGGCAGCTTTGAAGGTGCTCACGCCGTTAAAGAATAAATTGACCCGAAATTTTTCGCTCATGCCCTTCCACCAGTGGGATAGACCATCAGATCCAGCGATCGTCAACCTGGGTGTCGAGCAACGCTGACCATCCCCACCATTGTAACCGCGTGTCTGGACCATCACCCGGCGCGTCGTACGTTTCGCACTACCATGAAGCAGACTGGGGGCATCGAGCGGCACCGTTGCCGAGCGATGCGATCATCTCGAGGAGAAGGAACAAGCATATGGCCATCGAAGATACGCTCCAATCTTTGGGTCTTTCGCTGCCGGCGGCTCCAACACCGCAGGCAAGTTACATCCCGGCGGTACGCGCCGGGAACCTGGTGTTCTCGTCGGGACAACTGCCGACCAAGGATGGATCCCTGGCCTGGCAGGGAGAGGTGCCGGAAGACGTGACACCGGAGCAGGCCTACCAGGCGGCACGCGTTGCCGCGCTGAACGCTCTGGCCGCAATCGGCACCGTCATTCCCAGCCTCGACCATATCCGGCGCGTCGTCCGTGTGACCGGTTATGTCCAGAGTGCGGATGGATTCACCGCGCAGCCGGAGGTAGTGAATGGCGCGTCGGACCTTCTCCTCCAACTGTTCGGCGACGCCGGGAAACACTCTCGGCTCGCAATCGGCGTGGCCGAGCTCCCGCGTGATTCACCGGTTGAAATCGACCTGATCGTGGAAGTGTCGGACTAGCAGTCTCACTCTTTCAGGACGTAACCGGCACCACGAATAGTCTGAATCAAGTCCGGCTCACCGAGGCGCTGCCGCAAATTCCGGATGAACACCTGAACCACGTTCGAGTCGTACGTATTGCCCCAGACGTGAGCGTAGATCGTCTCCGCCGATAGCACCTGACGGGGGTGGCGGAGGAAGTACTCCAGTAGATCGTACTGCTTGGCCGTCAGTTCCACCTGCCGCTCGCCACGCCAGACTTCATGTGACCTGGTATCCATCCTGATATCGCTGAACTTGAGTTCGATCTCTTCCTGTGGTCCCTTGCGGCGCAGGAGCGCTCGCACTCGCGCCAGCAGCTCGTCGATGGAAAACGGCTTCACCATATAGTCATCAGCGCCGCTATCGAGTCCTGCGATCCGATCGGAAACGGTGCCGCGTGCCGTAAGTACCAGAATTGGCACATCATCGGCAGCTCGCAACCGTCGACATACTTCCAGTCCGTCCAGCCCCGGCAGCATGAGGTCTAACACGACGAGATCGGGCGGATCGTCCCGGGCTATGCGCAAACCGGTCGCGCCATCCTGGGCAACCGAAACCTTATAGCCTTCGTAGGTCAATCCACGCCGAAGGAGATCACTGATCGCCTCGTCGTCCTCTATGACCAATATTTCCGTCAAAGCGCTTTACACCTGTTGCTTTCCGGCATATTGTACCAAGGGCAACGGGGGACACGATGGTAGAATTGGACGCGGGGCGACCGAATGCGGTCGTCGCTTTTTTATATTGAGAACGTGAGATGCCCGAACTTCCCGAAGTCGAAACGATGGTCCGCGATCTGGCGACTCAATTGCCGGGACGGCGCGTCATGGCCGTCGAGGCAGACTTCCCCGGTGCGGTGGTCTATCCCGGCTTCGAGGAGTTCGAGCAGAGAGTCTGCGGACAGACAGTTATAGGCATCTCGCGGCGTGGCAAGTACGCGATCCTCGCGTTGAGCTCAGGAGACATTCTCATTATTCACCGTGGCATGACCGGCTCTCTCCTGCTGCGGCGCCAGAACGATCCGATGGATCCGTACGTCCGCGTCACCATCCAACTCGACGACGGCAGTGAATTGCGTTTCCGCGATCCGCGCAAGTTCGGCAAGATCTTCGTGATGCAGCCGGACGGGGCGGAGCGGCCTCTGCCCTGGGCGGCGATGGGTCCCGAGCCGCTCAATGGCACCTTTGCGCTGCGTCCCTTTCAGGAGTCGCTGCGCGGACGGACGGCGCCGATCAAGCCGCTCCTGCTGAACCAGCGCATCGTGGCGGGCCTGGGGAACATCTATGTGGACGAGGCGCTCTTCCTGGCCCGGATCCATCCCGAGCGGCAGGCGGGCACGTTGCGACCGGCGGAGATCAAACGCCTGCATGGCGCAATCCAACAGGTGCTCGCCGAGGCCATTGCCCACCGTGGCACTACATTCAATAACTACACCGATATCGAGGGGAGAGCCGGCGGATTCCAAGCGCGCCTGCAAGTCTTCCACCGTCATGGCGACGGCTGTCCTCGCTGTGGCACCGCGATAGTTCGTACCGTCGTCCAGGGTCGGGGCACGCACTTCTGCCCGAGCTGCCAGCGAGCCTGACATGTCACTGATAACGCTGACCGATGCAAGTAAGCACTTCGGCGCCGAACTGATCTTTGCCGGAGCATCGTTCCGCCTCGATCGGGGAGATCACGTGGCACTGGTGGGCGTCAACGGCGCCGGAAAATCTACGCTCCTCCGGATCATCGCCGGCCTGGAGGAGCCCGACAGTGGCTCGGTTGGCCGGGCTCACGCATTGCAGGTGGCCTATCTCTCCCAGGAACCCGACTTCGAGGAGGACCACACTCTCTACGAGGCGCTGCTGGATGTCTTTGCCGAGGCCATTGCCGCTCAGGAACGGTTACGTGCGCTGGAAGAGCAGATGGCGGGCAACGGCGCCCAATTGGAGTCGGCCGCGGGTGTGATGGAGGAATACGGGCGGCTCCAGGCATTCGTCGAGCATGTGGGCTACGATTACCGGCAACGCATCGAGCGTGTGCTCCTGGGCCTTGGGCTGGCCCGGGACCACTGGTATACGCCCGTTGCCCAACTGAGTGGCGGCCAGCGAACACGGGCCAGCCTGGCCCGCACGCTATTGCGTGATGCCGATTTGCTGCTGCTCGACGAACCGACGAATCACCTCGATATTCCGGCGGTCGAATGGCTCGAAGCGTATCTCCGCGATCTGAAGTCGGCATTCCTTATCGTGGCGCACGACCGGTATCTTCTCGATCGGGTGACCACGCGCACGCTCGAACTATCGTTCCACCGACTCACCGCCTATGATGCCCCCTATTCACGCTACCTGGTGTTGAGATCCCAGCGGATGGAGCGCCAGCGTCTGGAATATGAAGCCCAGCAGCGGCACATCGCCAAAACCGAAGATTATGTCCGGCGCTACGGCGCCGGTCAGCGCGCCCGGGAGGCCCGCGGACGCCAGAAACGTCTCGATCGACTGGATCGCATCGAGGCCCCGCAGGAGGAAAGCTCGATTGCGCTCCGACTCAGCCAGCCCAAGCGCAGCGGGGATATCGTCCTGGAGCTGAGACATCTCATCGCCGGCTATCCCGGCAAGCCGTTGGTTCAGCTTCCCGAGGAAACAGTGGTACGGCGTGGGGAGAGAATCGCGGTCATCGGTCCCAATGGCGCCGGGAAGACTACTCTGCTTCGAACGCTGGTAGGCTCGCTCCAGCCGCTCGAAGGCTCGGTGCGGTGGGGTGCGCGGACCGGCGCCGGCTACTACTCACAGACGCTCGCCCAGCTCGACGAGCGGCGCAACGTACTGGAAGAGATCCAGCGAGTTCGAGC
This sequence comes from uncultured Chloroflexia bacterium, assembly GCA_963731225.1. Classification (GTDB taxonomy): domain Bacteria; phylum Chloroflexota; class UBA5177; order UBA5177; family UBA5177; genus CAVSUG01. The sequence continues at coordinate 503,561 of CAVSUG010000001.1, read as the reverse complement.
GATGAGCGAGGAAGAGGGCCGGAGCTACCTGGGACGCTTCCTCTTTTCTGGCGATGACGTGTTCAAGTCGGTGGGCGTGCTCAGCGGTGGGGAAAGAAGTCGGGTCGCGCTGGCCAGGTTGATTCTCGAGGAACCGAATGTGTTGATCCTCGATGAGCCGACCAATCACCTCGATATCGCCTCGCGTGACGCGCTCGAGGCGGTGCTCGCCGAGTTTGCCGGCACACTCCTCTTTGTGTCCCACGATCGATTCCTGATCGACTCGCTGGCCGAACAGGTGTGGGTCGTGAAGGACGGCACGCTGACCCGGTACGGCGGCGGGTATACGGCGTACATCAGCGGGAAAGCCAAATCACTCGATCGGGTGCGGCGATCTACCCCGCAATCTGACGAAGGCGAATCGGTGGAAACGCGCGTCCGGCGTCTGGAAGATGAGGCCGAAACGCTGGCCGGGCGTCTGGCCCAACTGGGCCTGACCGCTTCCACCGGACAGCTCGGCGAACTGACGGATCGGTACGCCGAGCTCCTGGAAGACTTGCAGGAGGCACAACGAGAATGGACGACCGCAGTGCGGAAGGAATTCCGCGCATCCTCGGACTCACGGGACCAATCGGCTGCGGCAAGTCGACGGTAGGTGACATCCTGCTTCGACTCGGCGCTCGCGAGCGCATCGACGCCGACCAGGTAGTCCACGATCTGATGCAGTCCGGTTCGCCCCTGGTGGCCTCTATCGTGGCCGCCTTCGGCGAAAGCATACTTCAGCGCGATGGGTCCATCAACCGAGCCCAACTGGCGCACATCGTGTTCGGACAGGAGGATGAGTTACGAAAGCTGGAGGCCATCGTGCATCCGGCGGTACGAACCGCGATTCGAACCAGGGTACGCGATCTCGCCGGCAGGGGAGGAGCTGTCGTCATCGATGCCATCAAGCTCCTCCAGAGTGACCTGCTCGAGCTGGCGGACGAAGTGTGGGTGGTTCTCTGTCCACCGGCGGAACAGATGCGCCGGCTGGTGGACATTCGGGGCATGTCGGCGGATCAGGCATCGGCGCGGATTCGCGCGCAGCCATCATTTGAGCATCCGCGAGTAGCCAGAATCATCGCCAACGATGGAACCGAGCAGGAACTCGAAGAGCGTGTGGCTCGCGCCTGGCAGGAATTCAGTGCCGGGTCGATCTAACCATCATTCCGTACAATTCCCGCTTGCATCGCCACGCGCGCCGCATCGAGCCGTCCGTCCACATTCATCTTGGCCAGTATGTGGCTCACATGATGGTGAACTGTACGCGGGCTGAGAAACAGGCGGTCGGCAATCTCCTGATTGCTCATGCCGGCCGCGACCAGCCGCAGGACTTCGATTTCGCGTGTTGACAGACCGAAAGGGTGCGGATCAGTAGCAACCGATAGCTCGGCCGGAGCCGTTACTTCCTCAACAGGAGCCGGCGCCACCAGCGCCACCAGTCCCGCCATGTGCTCGATCACCACCGGTTCGTTCGGCTCGATGACGATGTCAGGGGCAAGTGTCCGTGCCGTCCAGAACTCTCCACGTCCCACTCGCACCTGTCCTCCGCGGGCATCGACGCGTTCGGTCACGAACCCGTACCGACCTACCGGGCCAATTCTGGGATCGTCGGTCCCGGTGCCGGTAGGCGGGATGAAACGCAAGACGGCGGGACGCACCCCGAAAAGACAGATCACGAACAGCACCGCCAGTACGGCCAGCTGAACCGGCAGCGGCGCCACCAGGGCCACACCAGCAGTGACCAGCGCGGCGACGCCAAAAGAGCCGAGATAGAGCGCGAGCGAGGTGAGTTCACCGGCCAGAGCGACGGCGGCGAGTATGAGCCAGATGATCGGGAGCATCACTATGACCCTATGCTACCGTGCCGCTGCCTGGGCATAACGGCCCATTGCGAAAAATGGGCATGTATACCCATGCGCGCCGTCCGCACTGAGGGGTATGGTGAGGGTGAAGCAAACCCGCTTCGGAGGTACATGATGAACGCTTCAGCCACCGAACCAGAGCATACGATCGCTCGAAGGCAAGGTGCTCCACCCGGCGGGGCTCGTGCATGCGTCGGTCGCTATCGACCGTGTGCTACAGTCACGCTGAGTGGTCGTAGTAACAGGAGGCCACTATGTTGATCTGGTTAATCGTCGCCGCCGCTGCCGCCGTCGGCGAGGTGCTCACAACGGGGCTGTTTCTGGCCACCGCAGCGGTTGCCGCCGTAATCACGGCGATTGTCGCTCCCTATTTGCCCGATCCATTCCAGGTGGTGCTCTTCGCCGCGCTCACCCTGGCGGGCATCGCGCTGGTCCGGCCGCTGGTAGTGCATTCCCTCGGTCTGGAGACGCGGACCGCCCATTCCGGTCGTCCCGATCAATCGCATATCGTGGGACGCTATGCCATCGTCACGCAACAAGTTGATGGCGGCAGCGGTCAGGTTCGTATCGGTCAGGGGGAGTTCTGGTCGGCGCGGTCGTACGATACGTCCCAGCGGATTCCAGTTGGAGCTCGCGTTGAAGTCTTGTTGGTGGAGGGAGTGACGGCGCTGGTAACACCGCTGAATGCACTTCCGAGTCAGGAGCCGGACCCTGTCGCGTCCGGAGAAAAAGGAGAAATGTAGACATGGGAATCGAAATTGCCCTCGCCGTCCTGGTCGTATTCATCCTGATCGTCGGCTTCCGTTCCATCCGGCTGGTGCCGCAGGCGCGGGTCGTGATCGTTCAGCGCCTGGGCCGGTACCTGAAAACCGCCGGCAGCGGCCCGGTATTCGTCGTGCCCTTCATCGATCAAATCCTGCCCACGATCGATCTGCGCGAACAGGTAGTGCCCTTCCAGCCGCAGCCGGTAATCACCGAAGATAACGTCGGTATCCAGATTGCCACGGTGGTGTACTACCAGATCGTGGATGCCAAGAGTTCCTCGTACGAGGTAGTGAATCTCATCGCCGCGATGGAACAGTTGACCATCACCACCCTTCGTAACGTCATCGGCGGTCTGACCCTGGATAAGACGCTCACCAGTCGCGAGGAGATCAACGCCAAGATGCGCGCCGTCCTCGACGAGGTGACGGAGAAGTGGGGCGTGCGCGTCAATCGCGTCGAGCTGAAGGACATCATTCCCCCGGCCGATGTGCAACAGGCGATGGAAAAGCAGATGCAGGCGGAACGGGAGCGCCGCGCCGCCATCTTGCGGGCCGATGGATTGAAGCAAGCCGCAGTGCTGCAAGCTGAAGGCCAGAAGCAAGCCGCGATTCTCCAGGCCGAGGGCGACCGCCAGGCGTCGATCCTGCAGGCCGAAGGTGAGGCGCAGGCACTCCTGACAGTACAGCAAGCGCAGGCCAAGGCGATCGACGTCGTCTTCCAGGCGATCAATACCTCGCATCCGACGCCCGAGATTCTGAAGTACCTCTACATCCAGAATCTGCCCAAGATTGCCGAGGGCAGCGCCAACAAGCTGTTTGTGGTTCCGTCCGAACTGGAAAGCATCGCCAGTTTAGGCGCTACCTTTGCCGCTGCCTCCCAGCAGGATCAGACCACGCTACCCGCGGTGACACCGAACGGGCAGTAAGGCTTCAGTGAGATCGGCGCGGAGGTGCTTGGTGGCGTGTCGGTAAAGCGGCAAACCGCACCGAGCACCTCCGCCCCTGAGCCTCGAAAGGGCCCGACTTAGTCACGCAGGCCGGCACGGCGACTCATGTCACTTTCCGCACTGCTCCGATCCGTAAATGACGTGCGCGATCTGGCGTATCTTGGCGGGACGCTCGTTGGAGGTGAGGACGAGCGCTAGGCGGTGGCACTCGAACCTGACAACGAAGCGCCAGTAGACTTCGAGTGACTCCCCTACCTCACTGAGACCCGGCGGGCCCGGGTCCACTGGCGGAACGATGTCCTCCTCCACGGCGACATAGCGACTGCTGGTGCCACCGTAGTCAGGGGGCCCTAATCCATCGGAGGGGATACGTCCGAACAGATAGGTGATCGCCACCAGGTAGGCGTAGATGTATACCTTTCCCCGCGGGGTGACCCGCGGAAAGTAGGTGAGACGTACCTGGCTCAGTGCCAAACCGAACCTAGCTTTCAGGGTGGTCCATGGCAGAATGGGCCGCACCGGCATCATCGCCGTCACCCGTGCCGCCTGACTCGCTGGAAAGCAGCGTCCGTAGGTCGAGACCTCCGTAGTATTGCATTGCAGAGAGATCCTGAAAAAGGCGCCCCTCCCTGCGCCAAGACAACGAATGCGGACTGCAGGCACAGTACGACAAGCAGGAGGAGGGACAGGCCCGCCGCCTGGCCCGATCGGCTTAACATTCGTCGTACTGCGTGGAATTGACGGTGAAGTCGCCCTGTGAGTCGACCGCCGTGGGCCATGCGACCTCGTTGGTCGGAACGTAATTGGCGCTCTTATACGAGGTGAACTGGGAAAGGTTCACGTTGTCGCTGAGTTCAGTTCGGTCAAACCAGGTCCAATCGGCAACTCCCGCAGTCACCCGGCACACAGATCAGCTTCGCTTTACGACCATTGTGCGTCGCCGGGCTTTCTAACGTCAATGAGTGACCGATGCGACGGCGCTGGCACGACCATCGTCCCTACGGCAGCGCTGCCGCGGTCCGACAAGCAGTTTGGTGACCCGGCTTTCGCGCTCTCCGGACGGCTGGCCCGACGTGCGTTATCTTTCGGTGCGATAAATCTGTCCGCGGCGTATTCCACTATCGATTACACCCAGATCGGTCTTGCGCCCGGCGCGATCGCGGAAGTGCTTTTCCCATTCGTCGGCCGCGGCGATGCTGGTTCCACCGTGGCGCGTGTGCCGGGTGCGCGTCTGACAGATAACCGGCGTGTTCAGCGAGCTGCCGGCAATGACAACCTGCCCCTTCGACAGCGCCGGCAGTTCGTCGAGCAGCTCCCGACCGACACTTTCGACGGCGCCGGCAATGCTCGCCTGGTCGACTGGATTCACGATGCGCATGATGAAGTGCGTCATGCACTGTGACAACACATCCTGGTCCAGCTTGCCCGGTCGCTGACTGATCAGACCGATGCCGATGCCGAACTTTCGTCCTTCGGACAGCACCTGTTTGAGGATATGAGTGCTCACGACATCGGCCGACGCGGGGGCAAAGTGATGTGCCTCCTCCAGCAGAACAAAGGCAGGATACGGCAGGTAGCTCTCGTCGCCCTCACGATTCTTGCCCTTGTCGGTATCCATCCGTGCCTTCAACAACCGCCGTAATAACGTGGCGATGATGACCTGTTGATCGCGCTGATCGATCTCATTGAGCTGGAGGACGGTGCATTGGCCGGGCTGGAAGAGGGTGTTGAGATCAAGATGCTCGTTGTCGTCGAATGTTGGCGTCTTCTGGAAGCGGCGATCGAGACGCCAGATCAGACCCTGGACACTCGACGAGTAGTCGACGCCGCTGCTCGCAAGTTGGTCCTGTCCCACGTCGGCAGCCGCGTTTATCAGGTCCTGGATGGTCCACTGCCCGTCGTAACCACTGCCCTTCCGTAGCACCCGCGCATAGGCCTCGGTGAGGATCCATTCCATCCGCTCGCCCATGGTCGGCAGTAGGTAGCGCACATCGTCGAGCGACAGGTTGGACATGCGCACACGCACCTGTTGCGGACGAAGGATGCGCACTCGCGGCCGGTACTCGCCGTTGACGAACACCGGGTCGTTGGCCATATCGAGCAGAGTGTCGTACTCGCCGTGGGGGTCGGCGATGAGCACGCATCCCTTGTTGTATGGCTTCATCAGCTCCTCGACGGTGACGCCCGCCAGATAGCTCTTGCCCGAGCCGGTACCGGCGATGATGGAGAGATGGGTGCTGGTGAACTCGTTGACGTCGAGGGCCACCGGGACTTTGTCCGGCAACCGGCTCAGGAGTGAGCCGACATGGGCCGAACCTCGCTCGCCCACTTTCCGCTTACTCAGGACCTCGCCCAGCATTTCACTGCCGGCCAGGTAGATCGACTCGCCGCTGCGCGGGAGAACCCGTGGATTGACGAAGGCGCTGAGACGCGGATCGAAGTGACCCATCACGGCTACCGAGACCTCGAACAGTTCGTCTTCTTCGTCCAGATAGCCTACCGCCGCCGCGATCTCGCTGGGCATTACCTCTGGTGACGCCAGGAAGCTATCGGGAAACAAACGCACCGGCGTCCGCCGCCCGATCCGGCCCAGAACCGTTCGCTGGCCGTCCTCATCGCGGAGCAGATAGTAGACGAACTCCCCAATTTTGCAGTGTCCTTCTTCATCGGGCGAGATGAAGAGATACTCGTGAGGATGGTCGCCCGGGCCTTTCGCCGTGCCGATCTTGATCGCGTCCATCACTATCCTGCCGGTAGAACGCGTGCTTTCCACGCCAGGTTGTTTTTCAAGACGCCGATGACCCGCCGTTGATCGGGGAACTCCGGCTCCAGTCGTTCCAGAATCGTCAGTAAGAGACTGGCGAGCATCGAGTCGGCGCGCATCATGAACTGGGGCAAATAGCCGATGAGGAAGCGTCCGCGGGCATCGCGGTGAAAGGCACGGATGTCCTCGTCGGTCATGGTCTCGACCCGGGTCCCTACCTGGGCGGAAATCGCCGGAACGGTATGATGCGCCGCTCCGTCTTCCCAGCCGATAATGAGAACCTCAACCAGCACACCCTTTTCATTGAGATAGTCGGGAGAGAACACGGCCAGGTCACCATCGCTAGAAAGGCGAGGACCAAGGCTGCCGTACTCCGGATTCACCAACACGGTATCCCGTACCACCCCAATCAAACGCTCCCGCGTGCCCTCCAGTGGGCTGAGCGAAACGAAGGTTCCGAACGCATACTGCCTGGGCGCCGGCAGCGCCTCGGTTTCCAGTTTGCCGAAAACGCGACAGAGATAGGAGATGTGCGAGTTCGATTTGACGACGGTACCGATGATCAAACGAACTCCTCTGGGTGGGGGACCGACGGCAGTTTATCACATGCCGCGGCACCGATCTTGCCGCTATCACAGGCTCGTGGCTATAGTGGCTAGTGGGTAGGGAAAGTCCGAGTCGGCCCCTGTACGCATTCTGCCGACCCACCGCGGAGAATTTCGCTTGATCGAACGTCTCGTCCGGCTCACCAAAGCGAATCGAGTGCGGCGTAACCATGCTCTGGAACATGCCACCATCACCGTGATCACGGAAAGACATCCGCACGTCTTTCTCTCCGGTCGCTCGAATACCCGTGGCTTCTATATCTTCGGGCGGATCGATACCGCCGAGTTGACCTCCGCAGCTGCGGAGGCCCTCCGGCGCTTGCGTGGCGGTGAGGTTGCGCTTGCCATCCATCCCCGTTGCGGCACGAATCTGGCGGTGGCCGGCATCCTGTCAGGCACGGCCGCCGCCCTGGCGGCACAGATCAAACCGCGGCAGAACCGATATAGCTATGCTGTTCTCGCATCGCTGGCCGCCTTGATGGTGGCTCCCCGCCTGGGAACGGAGACCCAGCGTCACGTCTCGACGCTGGCCGATCCCGCCGATCTAACCATCCACGGCGTCGAGCGCCGTCGCATCCCGTTCGTTCGAGCACCGACTCACTGGGTACAAACAAGCAGCACGTCGTGACTGATGAGCTGTAAGCAGCGGATGGGGAGCATTCTCGCTCACCGTCCGGCGCCGAAGCTCGCGCCTCACCGCTTTTAGCTCATCACTGGTTCGAGGGAGGAGATGGACACAAACAGCGTACTCATCCTGGCTTTCGTCGGCGCATTCGCGGCCATCGTATTTGCCATCATTCTGATTGCCTACATCATGCGCCAACCGCAGGGCACGGAACGCATGCAGAACATTGCACAGGCAATTCAGGAGGGTGCCAGCGCCTATCTCAATCGTCAGTACACTACCATCGCCGCGATCGGCGCCGTAGTAGCCATCCTGCTGGCCATCTTCATCCAGGGTTCGAAAGAGGGTGATCCGGGGCATCTCTTAACCGCCGTGTTGTTCCTGATAGGCGCAATCTGTTCGGCATCCGCCGGCTATATCGGTATGAATGTCGCCGTACGCGCCAACATACGCACCGCGCAGGGTGGAATGACCAGCCTGTCGCGAGCGATGAACATCGCTTTCCGCGGCGGCGCCGTGACGGGCTTTATGGTCGTCGGTCTGGCGCTGCTGGCTGTCACCACCTGCTATGCCCTATTCGGCCAGGTTCAGGTGACGCCCCTACAGACGCTGTTCCACGCCACCGGTGGACCGGCCACCCTGATCGGCCTGGCATTCGGCGCCAGCCTGATTTCAGTGTTCGCCCGTCTGGGCGGCGGAATCTATACCAAAGCGGCCGATGTGGGCGCCGATCTCGTTGGTAAGGTGGAAGCCGGGATACCGGAGGACGACCCGCGTAATCCGGCGGTCATTGCCGACAACGTCGGCGACAACGTGGGGGACGATGCGGGCATGGCTGCCGACCTCTTCGAGACCTATGTAGTTACCGCGGTGGCAGCGATGTTGCTGGGATTCTTGCTCTTTAAATACGACGGCGTCGCGACACAGCTCCACGCCATCCTCTATCCGCTCGCCATCGGGGCGGTGTCGATCTTCGCCTCGATCGCCGGCAGCCTTCTCGTTCGCCCCTATCGGGGCAGCATCATTGGCGGCCTGTACGTCGGCATGATTGTCACTGCCGTCCTCTCGGCCCTCATTCTCATTCCGATCAATAGCTCGCTGCTGGGCGACTGGCGCTACTACTGGTGCGCCATCGTTGGTCTGGTCGTCACGGTGTTGATTTTCGTCATCACGGAGTTCTTCACCTCCGACCATTACGCCCCGGTGCGCGGCATTGCCAGGGCGTCGATAACCGGACACGCGACCAACATTATTCAGGGTCTCGCCGTGGGCATGATGGCAACCGCACTGCCGGCAATTGTGATCGCGTTGGGCGTGATCATCTCCTACAAGTTGGCGCCCGGCGGCAATCACCTGGATACGGTCCATCGAATCAGCCACGGTCTCTACGGCGTCGGCGTAGCCGTGGCCGCCATGCTTTCGCTCACCGGGTTCATCGTCACCCTCGACGCCTTTGGGCCGGTCACCGACAATGCCGGCGGCATCGCCGAAATGGCGGAGATGCCGGACAAAGTACGCGAAATCACCGATCCGCTTGATTCCGTGGGCAACACCACCAAAGCGGTAACCAAAGGGTATGCCATCGGTTCCGCCGGGTTGGCTGCGGTCGTCCTGTTCGGCGCCTACACGCAGGTGATCAACGATCAGTTCAATGGTGTCACCCAGATCGTTCGATCTCAGTAATCCCTATGTCATTGCCGGCCTCTTCCTGGGCGGTTTGCTGCCGTTTCTCTTCGGGTCGCTTTCGATGCAAGCAGTAGGTCGCGCCGCTGGCCAGGTAGTGGAAGAAGTCCGTCGCCAGTTTCGGGAGAATCCGGGCATCATGGAAGGGACGGTGCGGCCAGACTACCGCAACGCGGTGGATATCGTGACCCGGGCCGCGCTACGAGAAATGGCGATCCCGGGGATCATCCCGGTGCTGGCGCCGATCGTGGTGGGCTTCGTGCTCGGCTGGCGGGCACTGGGCGCCATGCTCATCGGCACTATCGTCACCGGTCTCTTCCTGGCGATTCAGATGACCTCCGGCGGCGGGGCCTGGGACAACGCCAAGAAGTACATCGAAGACGGCGCGTTCGGAGGGAAGGGCACGGCTACCCATGCCGCCTCCGTAACCGGTGACACCGTCGGCGATCCCTTCAAGGATACGGCGGGACCGGCGATCAACCCGATGATCAAAATCGTGAACATCGTCGCCGTGCTGATCGCACCAATGATCGTGGGGCATTCACTGTTCTCGTAGCCTCTCGGTTCCACGCCGAACCAATCGGCGAGTAGCATAGCGCTTTAGCGCGTTTGGTCTCTCCATAATTGGTGCCACCGACCCGCCACAGCGCCCGGCAGCGGTTTGCCGGTGCCCGGACGAGTACCGCACCGGCAGGCAAACGGGCTAAAGCCGCTATGCTACGGTGCGTTACGGCGGACACTCCCCAGTATCTGGAGCCATTCTGCCGTTCTCGCGCCCAACCTAACGCAAATTGAAGCGTACCCAGCGATCGATAAAGTAGAGCAGGTTCACCGCTATCAGAGCGCACATCACCGCGACAATACCGATCGCACCGGCAATCCCGCCGGCAATCGCGACCAGTGGAATCGACAGAGCAAAGCTGCCGGCGATGACGCCGATATCGGCGCCGTCGTGCTTGTGTTCGACCGGCCTGGAACCGGACTTACCCAGTTGTTGGGATACGCGAGCATCGACGCGGCTCTCGATGCGAGCTAGAAACGCCTCGATGATGTGGTCCTCCATGTCGGCGTCCAGTTCGCGGCGCGCCTGGACCGAGGCCTTGAGTTCGTGGGCCATGTCGCGTTGCGTCAGGTGCTCAGACTGCGTCGGCTCCAGGGTGTGCCCCCATCTGGGTTGGATGGAAGCATTGTACCGGCTCTCCCTCAATCCGCCGAAGCGGTTTATGGTAAGCTACGCCCAGCGGCACGTTGGTCCACCGACCGACCGCAATGAAGAGGCGGACAAGAATCATGAATCAAGAGCCGGCCAATCGGGGATTCTGGACACTCCTATGGCATAATCTTGGACTAATGATTTCGCTCCTGATTCGCCCCTCTCAACGGTAGAGTTCCGCAGGTGAGCCGTCCGCAGTCGCGGTGACGCCATCCGGGATGCCTGTCGAATCCTCTGACGACGATCGAGTCGGCTTGCTGACCGAATTCGTGGAAACGATCCGGTGCGTGCACACCGAAGCGATCGTGGTCGCCGGAAGCACCGTGACCGGCACGGCCACGCCGTTCAGCGACATCGACCTGGCTCATGTCGTGGGGCCGGACTACACCGGTCCGGAGAAGAAGTTCTACTATCGCGGAACGCAACTCATCAGCGTAAACGCCCGGACACTGGAGTGGTGGACGCTGGCGACGCAGCGGCCGGAACGAGCCATCTTCACCGTTCCGGCGATACGGTCCGCGCACATCCTCTTTGACCCAGACGGCACGTTTGCCCGCTACCGAGCCGGTTTGGCCACGTTCACCTGGGCGCCGCTTCAGGCCGCCGCCGACGCATTCGCCGGAGCTACGCTCGCGGCCCAGGCCGAGACGGTGCACAAAATCCTCAGCGGGTTGGTGCGTAACGAAGGTATGTTCGAACCAGCATCGGTGCTGACCATGGACCTGACCCTGGCCATGGCAGTGTGGCACGGAGTGTTCGTCGAAAGCAGCGCTGCCTATCATCGTCAGGTGCGTGAAGCCATGGGCGACCATTCTCTCTGGTCCAACTGGCATCGGATCGCCACCGGTGAAGACGGTGCCGATGGCTCAGCAGTAGCGACGCGAGCCCGGGCGCAGGCAGCCATCCGTCTCCACGGCGAGACCTTTCGGCAGCTCGAGCCCGTTATGACTCCCGATCGCCGGGAACTTGCCGCCGCGACTGTGGCAGCGGTCGTACTGGCCCGGAAACTACTCTGAAGCACAGTCGAGCATAGAATTAACAAAATAGAAATTGAAATTGCTTTACTGTAAGTATTCTGATCTAATAGTGTCATGCGCTCCGAGTATATTGGTAATTTATCGCCTCGGGACTCACTGCGCGGCTGCAATCTCCTGATTGAACCCCTGAAGAGTACCGCGCAAGCCGAAGCCCGGGTGACTGGTTTCTCTGGCAACCTGTCCGGCAGAGAGCCCCGGCTCGAACGCAAACGGTGCAGCCAGGGCGATGAACTCATGACCAATGCCACCGTGGATGGCGTTCCACCCGAGAGCCTGGAGCCAGGTAGCAGAACACCCCTGCTGATCAACCGCAATTTCGCCTCGCTCTGGGCGGGGCAGGCGATCTCCTACATCGGCGACTTCGTATTCGACACCACACTCATTCTGTGGATTGCCAGCCGGATTGGTGCCGGCCAGTCGTGGGCCGCACTTGCTGTTAGCGGGCTGCTACTCGGCGTTCTCATTCCCGACATACTCGTCGGTCCCTTTGCCGGCGTGTTCGTCGATCGTTGGGACAAGCGACGCACGATGCTGGCAATGGATATCATCCGGGTCGGGCTCATCTTGTCCCTATTGCCGGCAACGGGTCTCGTGTCCCTCCCCGGCGGCATCACCGCGCATCCGTCAGTCGGAGTCGAGCTCACCCTCATCTACGGCGTGGTGGTGCTCACGACATCCTGTCAGCAGTTTTTCGGCTCGTCCCGGGTGGCGCTCATCGGCGATGTCGTCCCGGCGGAGGAGCAATCGAGAGCCAGTGGTCTGGCTCAGATTACCTCCTCATTTGCCGGCATTATCGGCCCGCCGCTGGCCGCGCCATTACTGTTCGGGGCCGGGGTGCAATGGGCCTTGATACTGAATGCCGCCTCATTTCTAGCGTCATTTGCCGCCGTCTGGCTTGTTCGCACCCCGGCAGTGTCCAGCGGTACCGCACCGGATGCGGGGGAGGCGAACGTCTGGCGCGAGTTTCGCCACGGTCTCACTTTTTACTTTGGCAACCGCACGCTGGTCACGATTTTGATCACGGGGGTGCTGATCATGCTGGGGGCCGGCGCTCTCAATGCACTGGACATCTTCTTCGTCACGGTCAATCTCCACACCTCGCCCGCGCTGTATGGCTGGCTGTCCGCCGGTTTCAGTGTGGGCGCTATTGCCGGTGGCCTGCTGGCAGCTACTCTGGCATCTCGGATTGGACCGGCGCGTATGCTGTGGGGCGGGATGATCGCGGGCGCGATTGGGATTTTCGTCTACTCACGCCTGTCGAGTTTCGTCCCCGCCGTGATTCTGCTCACGCTCCTCGGGTTGCCGGTGTCTGGCGTCAATATCGCCTTCATGCCGCTCATCTTGCAGTCGACTCCACGTGAGCTTATAGGCCGGGTCACGTCAGTCTTCCAGCCAGCGCTCAGCGTGGCGTCAGTGGCGTCGATTGCCATCGCCGGATTGCTCGTCAGCACCGTCCTGCGCGGTTTCCATGCCCACGTGGCGGTGTTCACCTTCGGTCCGGTCGATACCGTCTTTACCGGCACCGCGGTGCTCGCGCTGGCCGGCGGTGTCTACGCCATGGTTCGGCTGGAAGGATTGCCGGTAATGGCGCCGGCGAGATCTTCACCGGAGGCAGAGTCGAGCGCAAATGTGGAAGGGTAGTCCGTACTCTGGCGAAGGTCAACTCGGGTCGGGCCGATAGAACCTTCCAGTTTCAGCCGAGTCATAGGCACCCTCGACCAGGCGGTAGGTGTCGATATTCTCCTCAGCACTGTTCTCCGGTGTCTCCCCGGCCCTCAGGCACTCAACCCAGTGGCGCTGAATCTGGTACACGCTGTCTTGAACCACGTCCCAGAGAGGAACCGACCAGTCGTATTGGGAAATGGAGACATGCTCGCGCTCGACTTCACCATCGCGATTCGAGACGATGATCTCGTAATGGGGACCAAGGTCAAGCGCCCCGTTTTCTCCCTCGAGGTGCACGATCGTCTGTGGAAAGAGATCCTCGCGGCTACGGCCAGAGTAACTCATGTCCACGATGCAGGTAGCGCCGTCGTATTCCAGGAGAACTGTCGCGACGTCTTCACCGGCAATGTCCGGATGGATTTTCAAGACCTGACAGGCGAGCGCCGTCGGCCGACCAAAGAAGAAGCGCGCTAGATCGAACAGGTGGCCTCCCATGTCTGCCAGTACCAGTCGCGGCTGCTCTCGCAGGTAGGGCTGATTGCTGAACAGCGCGCGCGATCCGGTGCGCCACGAAATCTGGCCGAAAAAGGGACGCCCGATCGTTCCCTCTTCGAGATACCGGCGAAGGATGCGCATCGGTGCCTGCCAGCGAAAGTTCTCGTGGACCATGAACGGAATCCCGGACCGCTTGACCGCCGCCGCGATTGCCTCGGCATCCTCGAGGTCGAGCGCCAACGGTTTCTGACAGATGGCCGGCAGTCGACGGTGGGCCGCTAACTCGACCAACTGTCGATGGCTGGGAGGCGTCGTCGCGATGTCCATAAAGTCCAGCTCGACGTCGTTCACCATAATCGCCGCGTCCTGATACCACGCCGGCACGCCGAACTCGTGGGCTGCCTTCTGCGCCTTGTCCGGATCGACATCGCAGACTGCCGTCAGTTCGACGTCCAGCATATGCTGCCAGGCGTTCAGATGATTTTGTGCAAAGAAGCCGCATCCGATGACGCCGGCGCGAAGCGGTCGGTCCGATTCGCTCATGGTCCTTCTCCAGTTCTATCCGTGGTGCTCGCCTGTTCCTGTCGTTCCCACGATGATACGATCACGGGAGGCATTCCGCATCGTGTCTGACCCACGCGCCGTTCTCTCGGGAGTCCAGGGTGCATCCCATTTAACCAATTGAACCTCCGCTTGCCGGTCGACACCGAACATGCTAACTTGGCTCGATCAAGAGAAGTGCCGTTGAGTTGGTGCTTCTCAGGCTGTCGGTAGAGGATTGGGACAGTATGGACCAGTACGACTATGTGATCGTGGGCGCCGGCTCTGCCGGCTGCTCGTTGGCGTATCAATTGTCGAGCAATCCGGCCATCTCAGTTGTGCTCCTCGAAGCCGGAGGCGCTGACGAGCACCCCGGTATTCACAATCCTCCGGTGTACTTCTCGCTGTGGGGCACAGAGCTCGATTGGGCATACCAGACAGTGCCGCAGAAACACACCGCCTATCGGATTCAACAATGGCCACGAGGAAAGGTTCTGGGCGGGACCAGCAGTATCAACGGCATGGTCTATCTGCGCGGTGACAGGCATGATTACGACGCCTGGGCGTACGCCGGAAACGTCGGCTGGGATTACGCCAGCGTGTTGCGGAGCTTCTGCGCGATGGAGAGCTCCATCTTCGACGAGGGTGAATATCACGGCGCCACCGGACCGCTGCATCCAGCCGTTCCCACCGATCTGAATCCGTTATCTGAAGTATTCATCGAAGCCTGTATCGAGATTGGATACCCGCGCAATAACGACTTCAACGGGGAAACGCTCGAAGGCGCGGGCTGGAACGAACTGACTATTTACCAGGGAATGCGGGAGAGCGCGGCACGGGCCTTCCTTCGACCGGCCATGGAACGGCCGAACCTGACGGTCATCACGGGGGCCTGGGCTCATCGTCTCCTGGTCGACAGTTCGGGCCGCGTAACCGGCGTCCAGTACGTCCACGACGGAGTTCTGGAGCAGATCGGGGCGGCGTGTGAGGTCGTGCTCTCCTGTGGCGCCGTCGATTCCCCCCGCCTCCTGTTGCTCTCCGGTATCGGCCCGGCTGGCGAGCTCGAGGACGTCGGCATCGACGTGGTGCACGACCTGCCGGGCGTGGGCAGGAATCTCCACGATCATATGTTGATAGGCGTGGTTTACGAGGCCACCAGGCCCACTCCACCGGCGTACCCGAATATCACCGAGAGTTGCCTGTTCGCCAAATCCGATCCGCGCCGCATCAGTCCTGATATTGAGATCTCCTTCAACAAGGAGAAACACTTCGCCGAGGCGTACGACGCCCCTGACAACTGCTTTACTCTTATTCCGGGAATCGTGCGGCCTCAAAGCCGGGGGTGGTTGCGCCTTCCATCGGCTTCACCTCTCGATCCGCCGATTATCAACCCGAGATATCTCTCCGCGGACGAAGACGTTGCCGGCTTGCTGCGCGGCATCGAGATGTCGCGCGAGATCGGAATGGCGAACGCGTTCAGACCGTGGCGCGTCCGCGAGGTAGTACCGGGGCCACTGGCTGAAGACCAGCGGAGCCTGCGCGAGTACATCGCCACCACCGTCAGTACCTGGTTCCATCCGGCCGGCAGTTGCAAGATGGGGGTCGGCGAAGACGCCGTGGTCGATCCCGAACTCAGGGTTCGGGGCCTGACCGGCGTCCGCGTGGCCGATGCGTCGATCATGCCAGAGATCGTCTCCTGCAATACCAACGCCGCGTCCATGATGATCGGCTGGAAAGCAGGCGAGATCATCCTCGGAAATCAACCAGGTTCGATGCCTTGATACGGTACTGAATCGCACCACGTTGAAAGGGCGCATCGCGGACCGCGATGCGCCCTTTCACTACCAATCCAACGTGCTTCGCACGCCGGGCCGAACTGTCAAGTTAGCCGCAGCATTTAGACCCGTGATTGAGGTAGAACCCGACGTTGGACTTGTTGTACTGCTGGAGCGGACCGAGAACGACGACACCACCAGGACCGACGGTTTTGCGCCCCAGTTTGCCGGCGTTGAACGATTGACCCACCTTGCCCGTAAGGATGCCGGCGGCCAGGTCGTGGCCGACGTACTCCGACAGGTAGCCGAGGTCCTTGAAACTCCACAAGGCGCACTGCTTGGTCACGCCGTTCCGGATGTAACTCACCATATCCTTGGCGAAGCAGAGCCCGGTCACGTCAACCTTGCCCTTGAGGTGGTTGTCCTGAACTACCTTGGCCGCGGACACAATGCCCACCGACGTCGGAGCGACAATCACCTTCAGGTTGGGGTAGCCACGCACCAGACCCTGCGCCTCGGTGGTGCTCTTGTCCGGCAGATCGTTGCCGTAGACGGTCGTCACCAGGTGGAGGTTGTGGTACTTGGCATGCGTCCGCAGAGCGCCCTTCATGGCTGCGATCCAGGCGTTCTGGTTGGTCGACGTCGGAGTCGCGCTCAAGATGGCGATCTGTCCGGAACAGTGGGGCGCATCAGCACAGGCCATCCTGGCAAGCAGTGCGCCCACGGCCGCAGTCGGCGCCTCGTTCACAAAGACCGAGCGCGATCCGGGAGTAACATCGGAGTCCCAGCTGAACGTTTTGATGCCGTGTGCTCTGGCCTGGGCCAGGGCAGCGCCCACGACGTTCGGATCATTGGCCGAGGCACCGATCGCATTGGGGTGCCGCGGAATCAGCTGGTTAACAATGATGTCGCGTTGTGCCGCGGCATCGGTGGTTGCGGGTCCGGTGTGGATGAAGGTGTCTCCCAACTGTGCGGCCGCGACGGCCCCACCATGGTCGACATCCTGGAACACCGAGATTGCTTCCGACTTGGTCACAATGGCGATCGTGTAGCCCTTGGCACCGGCGACCCGGTGGCTGGTACTCATGGTAGTGAGCACCAGCGCAGCCGAGGCGGCGATCACGATCAGAAGGCGAAGGGTCCGACTCATCTGTATTCTCCTCATTTCTTCGACGTGGAAAGCTATCTACCACGAGTCATACGGTATGGCTCAGAGCCGACAGCTCGGAGTTGGGCCGCGAACGAACTCGATCACCTCCTTTCATTGCGCTGGTCGCAAGCGACCGAGATTGAGATCGTGCCGCTGCGCGAAGGCACGGACTTGCTGTCCCGCCAGGGGGAACAGAATAGAAAAGATAAGAAGGCAGCCGACCATGAGGTTTCCAACCTCATCGCCCTGCGTGACCAGGAGGAATCCGACCCCGCCGCGTAATAGCGCGATCAGAATGAGCGCCAGAACGGGTCCCAGAATTGTTCCGCGGCCACCGAAAATATCAACGCCTCCGAGTACTACCGCGGTGACCACGTCGAGTAAGAGCCCGGTGCCGATGTCGGCGCGCGAACTCTCCAGCAAGGAGGCGTCGACCAGGCCGGCGAGAACCGACATCACGCCGGAGACGACGAACAGAATGGTAATGATCAGACCAACCCGGACGCCGGAATAGCGGCAGGCCTCCTCATTACTCCCGATCGCGTAGATATATCTGCCGAAGCTGGTGCGGTGAAGAACCAATCCGAAAATCAGTGCCAGCGCCACGAAGAGCGGAATGTATTCCGGTACGGGAGAGTTACCAAGGTATCCGGCTCCAATGTTGACGAAGCTCTGGGGTGCAGTGGTGAGATCAACCGCCCGGTCGCCCAGGATCAGAAACGCCAGACCACGATAGAGCGCGTACGTTCCAAGCGTGACCACCAGTGACGGTAGACGGATGCGAGTGATGACCAGGCCGTTAAAGAGCCCGCCCAGGGCACCGACGAGGAGAGCGACGAGCGCAGCCAACCAGATATTCATGCCGGCTTCCCACCTCACGGCGAACACAATTGCGCCCAGACCCAGCATGGACTCGACGGAGAGATCGATCTGGCCGGCGATGATGATCAGGGTCAGGGGCAGCGCCATGATGCCCACGGCGATGACCCGGTTGGTCATGCCCAGCATGTTGGTCAGGCTGAAAAAGTACGGCGTGTACCACGGAGACGAGGGCACGGAGAAGGCGAGGACGGTGAGGACAATCAGAGCCAGGAGCAAGGTCTCCCAACGGGCGAGTGGACGCAGATTGAGCGTCACGTCTCGGCCCTCCGACCGGCGACGGTGTCGGCCGTCTCCGTTGCTCCTTCGGCGTCAGAGACTGACCGTCGCCTCTGGAGGAGCGTCTGCAATCGAGTGTTGATGAGCGCCCCGGTCACGACCGCAGCCAGAATGATGACTCCCTGGACCACACCCTGCCAGAACTCGGACACGCGGGAGACGGCGAGGTAATTGCTGACCGCCCCGAGCAAAAGCGAGCCAAGGACCGTTCCGAGAATCGTGCCGGAGCCGCCAAAGATGTTCGCTCCCCCGATTACAGCGGCGGCTACCGCCTGCAACTCGTAGCCGGTGCCCTGGGTGGTATCGATGTTGGCATATTCGGAGGCCCACAGGACCGAAGCGAGGCCGGCAAGCGCGCCGGAAATGACGAAAACCGCCAGAGTGGTGCGAAACACGTCGACGCCCGCCAGAGTCGCCGCATCGGGGTTGCTCCCGACCGCGTAAATGGAGCGGCCAAAGCGGGTGTATCGCAGCACGTACGAGACGATAAGCGCTATCGCGCCGGCGAAGAAGATGAGGTTGGGAATGCCAAGTATGCTGCCGGTAGCCAGGTTAATGAAGCTGCTACTCAGGTCCTCGCTGTACACCTGCCCGCTGGGCGTCCAAACCGTGCCGAAAAGATAGGTGGCACTGCGATAAACGAAGAGGGTACCAAGCGTGGTGATAATCGCCGGAATGCGACCGATAGTCACGAGTAAGCCGTTGATCAGCCCCAGGCCCGATCCGATCGCAATGCCAGCGAGTACAACCAGAGCGATCGATAGATGTGGATAATCCTTGACCATTGCGGCCGAGGCGAAGGAACCGAATCCGACGATGGATCCGACCGAAAGGTCGATGTTGCGCGAGATAATAACCAGCGTCTCGCCAATGGCGATGATGGTGAGCAGCGAGGTGTCGATAAGAATGTCGCGGAAGTTACTGCCGCTAAAGAACAGCGGCGTGCGAATGCTGAAGACCAGGATCAGGGCCAGGAGAAAGGTAAAGATCCCGATCTCGCGAAACCGCGTGGCGGCATCTACCAGGTTCGCGCCGCGCACATATTTCACCGCCCGGCTTGCCACCGTGGCGGATCGCTCGGGAGTCGCCTCGTTTGCCATCATCCGACCTGTTTTGCGTTGGGACCAGCGGCCCCACTCGCTTGCACCGGTACGATCCGGCCGACGGCCCGTTCCATGATTTTCTCCTGGGTCGCTTCGGCCCGGCTGAATTCACCGGCCAACTGTCCCTCGTGCATGACGACGATTCGATCGCTCATACCCAGAATCTCTGGAAGCTCTGAGGAGATCATCAGGATGGCGAGCCCCTGACCGGCAAGCTGGCTGATCAGGCGGTGAACCTCCGCTTTGGTGCCGACATCGATGCCCCGCGTCGGCTCGTCCAGGATCAGGACTCGAGGACGCGTGGCCAGCCACTTGGCCAGGACGACTTTCTGCTGATTGCCGCCGGAGAGATGCCGCACCGCTTGCTTGAAGTTGCGCGCTCCCCGTACCTGGAGGCGCCGCCCCTCCTCGCTGGTGACGCGCTCCTCCCGGCCCGTTCGCACCCAGCCGGCAAACGTCAGCTGCTGCAGGATGGGTAAGGTGATGTTGTGCGAGATGGACATGTTGAGAACGAGACCCTGGTGTTGCCGATCCTCCGGAACATAGGCAATACCGAGCTTGAGGGCATCACGCGGCGAATGAATCGTCACCGGTTTGCCATCGAGCATGACTCGCCCCGCGTCCAGGCGGTCGATGCCGAAGATGGCGCGCGCCACCTCTGTCCGCCGGGCGCCGACCAGACCGGCCATGCCCAGAATCTCCCCCTCCCGCAACTCAAACGAGATGCCGCGGAAGAGCCCCTGACGGGCAAGGTTTTCCACCGAGAGGACGACTTTGCCGATTCGAGCCTCTTCCTTGGGAAAGAGTTGATCGAGGGTACGACCAACCATCATCTGGATCAGGCGGTCCTGAGAAAGTTCGGTGGTTGTCCCCTCACCTGCGTTCTTTCCGTCGCGCAGGACGGTGATCCGGTCGGCAATCTCGTATACCTCTTCGAGCCGGTGGCTGACGAAGACGACCGCAACACCGCCGGCACGAAGCTGGCGCACAATGCGGAAAAGATCGTTTACTTCGCGCAGCGACAAGGACGCGGTAGGTTCGTCCATGATCAGGACACGCGCATTCCTCGAGAGCGCTTTCGCAATCTCGACCATCTGCTGGTCGGCAACGCTCAGGCCACGCACCCGTGCCAGCTGGTCCAGCCGGACGCCGAGCCGGTCGATCAGCTCGCCGGCACCCCGGTGCATGGCTCTCCAGTTGAGGTGCCGCGTTCCCGGACGGAGAGGTTGCCGGCCCATGTAGATGTTCTCAGCGATGTCGAGATCAGGGAAAAGTGTGGGCTCCTGGTAAATGACGGCAATCCCGAGTCTCAGGGCGTCGGCCGGCGAGCGCATGGTGGTTGGCTCACCTTGCACCAGGACGTCACCGCTGTCCGGCCGGTGAGCCCCGGCCATAATGCGAATCAGTGTACTCTTGCCGGCCCCGTTCTCACCGACCAGCGCGTGCACCTCGCCGGGGCGCACGTCGAAGGAAACGCCATTCAGTGCGTGGACGCCTCCAAAGGCTTTGAAGATGTCTTGGCACCGCAAAACGGGCCGGATCTCTTCCATCGCGGTCCCCTTCTCGCCGCCCGTTCGGTCGATACCTCTCGCCCCAATCGACCGATACCGGAATGAGGGCGAATCGGGATCTGCATATGAATATACCGAACTGTATAGATTCCGCACGAGTTGGGCAGCGTTCTCCCTCCGGTCTGGTTCCTGGAATGCGCCGACCGACCGGCGGTGGATAGACCGGTCGCGTGGCAGTTTGGCAGGTCAACTTAGTGAACGGAATCGCGGCGTGGGTGGTCGGGACCGGCATTGATCAAAGTGCGGATTTTGGCTAATGCAAGCCAAAATTGGCGTCCAAATTACTTGCCACCAGGCTGCTTCACATGCTATATTAGAACAGGTGTTCAACTCCTAGCAGTGAGACAGAGAGGGACGTAATGAAGAAGGACTACATCATCAACTGGCAGGGAACCGACTTCGTCAAATACGAAGGGCTGTTGGACGAAGCGCATCAGCAGGGTCTCTGCCGGGTATCGACAACCCTGATCCAGGTGCCTCACCCGGATAATGGGAATGTGGCTATCGTGGCCGCCGAAGTCGAGACTGCCAAGGGCACGTATAGCGGCATCGGCGATGCTGCCCCCAACAACGTCAATCGGATGATTGTTCCTCACATCTCTGCGCATGGCCGAAACCAGGGCGAAGGCCCGAGCTCTGCGCGATGCCGTGAATATCGGCGTGACCGCCCTTGAGGAATTGGGCGACCTGGACGCACAGCCCAGCGGTCCGGCAACCGGTCTGGCTGCCGTCGCCGAGCGGCAGGATTCGTACGATGCCGAACCGATTCGTGGTGACTTCCCCAAGGCTTCGCCCTACAAGCCGGCCAGCGCCAACCAGCTGGCCACGATTGCCAAGCTGTCACGGTTACTCGGTTCGCCGGAAGAGCCGTCCGAGTCGATGACGTCGGCCGAGGCATCGGAACGCATCACCGAGCTCTCTCGCGACTACAACGAACGCAAGGGAACGCCAGGGCGCCGTACCGCCTGAGAGGATTCCAGCCGCGGCCGGAATAGACCGGCGACAGGCGGATGACGCCACCGCGACCACCATATGGTGGTCGCGGTTCTTTTTGTCATCCTTTATTTACGCCTCGTTAAGCACTCGGTAAGCCGGCGGAAAGAAGTTATTGCTACGGTGATTCTCAGAGCCACCTGTATTCTCCTGGGAGCGGTTGAATGAGCGCAACTTCGCATGCCCCGGTGCGGCCTAAAGCCGCGAAGACATCTTTCGAAACCACCATTCAGAATGTTCGCCATCTCTTCGGACGCGCGGGTTTTGGCGCTACCCCGGATCAAATTATGGCGGCGGCCCACCAGGGCCTGAATACTACTATTCAGTCTCTCATTGACTACCAGCAGACCCCGGACACGCTGACCCCACCCGACCAGTCGATCGTCAACGACATCAAGGATTTCCAGATCGCTCCGCTGGCGCAGTGGTGGCTGAGCCAGATGATAGTGACGTCACGCCCGCTACAAGAGAAGATGACCCTCTTCTGGCATGGACACTTCGCCACGGCCAATTACAAGGTCCATAGTCCCGCCCTGATGTACCGGCAAAACCAAACCCTGCGAACCAACGCCATGGGCCGGTTCGATGACCTGCTGACGGCAGTCTATAAGGACCCCGCGATGCTGATCTGGCTGGATGGCCGGCTCAATGTCAAGGCAGCGCCCAACGAGAACTTCGGTCGCGAGTCGATGGAACTCTTTACCCTCGGTGTGGGCAACTACACCGAGGATGATGTGCACGCCAACTCTCGCGCCTTCACCGGCTGGCGCCTCATCCCGGCCACCTTCGAGGTAATTCTTCGCACCGAAGCTACATGACGACGGCGTGAAGACATTGCTCGGTCAGACCGGCAATTGGGGATCGGATGATGCCGTCCGCATCCTCAGCTCGCACCCCGCTACCGGGCCGTTTCTGGCAAAGAAGCTGTGGCGCTTTTTTGCCTCCGATCAGCCATCGAGCGCAATCATTGCGAAGATGGCAAGCGCCTATTACAGCAGTAACCACAGCATTCAGGCCATGGTTCAAGTCATGTTCAGCTCTTCGGAGTTCTATAGCGAGACCACCCGGGTGACGCACATGAAGAGCCCGGTGGATTTCCTGGTCACCCCCATTCGTCAGCTCGGCCTCACCGGTATCGACCTCACTACCTTTCCGCGCACTCTGACCCTTCTCGGTCAGGAGTTGTTCAACCCACCAACAGTGGGCGGCTGGAGCGGAGGCACATCCTGGATCGACGGTGGCAGCATGCTTACCCGTTTCAACGCGATCTCACGACTCGTCGGTGATGCGCCCGGCGGCAAACCGGCATTCGACGTCAGCACACTGCTCGATGCCAGTAACGCTCAGTCGATCAGTGACCTCGTGTATTTCATCGCCGACACCCTTGGTATCGAGCCGGGTGCTGCCACCGAAGCGGCGCTACTCCAATATGCCGGCGATCAACCGATTGACAGCGATGTCGATCTCGTCGCCAAGACCGCCGGGTTACTCCACCTGATGCTGGTGTCGCCCGAATATCAGATTGCGTGAGGAAGGGAATATGAGCGAAGAATCGACCAACGCCCAGCGTTGCTGTGACGAGTTTGAAGAGTTCCGCCAGAAGCAGTGGTCGCTTCGACATACTCGACGTGACTTTCTGAAGACTACCGTCGGCGCCATGGCGGTGTCACCGATGTTCCCCCACATGCTGCTGAACTCGGCCCTGGCTCAGCGCGCCGCCGCCAGCACCAACACCGATCCGATTCTGGTCATCATTCAGTTATTGGGTGGTAACGATGGCTTGAACACCATCATCCCTTACGGCAGTGATCTGTATTACAAGGATCGGCCGACCATCGGAGTCAGCGCCAAGAGCGTTCTACCGATCGACAACACCGTTGGTTTCCACCCGAACTTGAAGGGGCTCAAAACACTGTATGATGCCGGCAAGGTAGCCATCGTCCAGGGAGCAGGATACGCCAACTCCAGCCTCTCCCACTTTTCCGGCACGACTATTTGGGAGACGGCCGATCCCTCCGGCGAATCACAGACCGGATGGATTGGGCGATTTCTCGATCAGGAGATGGCGGGGCAGGATAATCCGCTGGCCGCCATCGCCCTTGGTCCCATGCTCCCCACGACCTTCCTCTCTCAACGCGCCCCGGTGACCTCGCTGGAAAATATCAACACCTATCGCTTCCTGGTGCAGCGGTCGGAATCGACCCTGATCATGAACGCCTTCAATCGTATGTATAGTCAGCCGGAAAAGGGACTGCCACCGTACCTCGGTCTGGTCCGAGCGGCCGGTCAGGACGCGCAACAAGGCGTCCACGACTTGCAGGCCATCAGCACGACCTACAAGCCGGCAGTGCAATACCCCAAGACCTTGCTGGGCAACGACCTGCAACTGGTGGCCCAGATCATCTCCGCCGGACTGGGCACCCGTGTCTTCCACGTCACCCTCGGCGGCTTCGACGATCACGTGGCCGAGGTTTACACCCACGCCCGTCTGCTCCAATTCCTCGGCGACGCGGTCAGCGCGTTCTATCAGGACCTCACCGCTCAGGGGAAGGCCGACCAGGTGACCATGATGACCTTCAGCGAGTTCGGTCGTCGAGTCAAGGAGAATGCCGGCCGGGGCACTGATCACGGTACCGCTGCTCCGATGTTCGTCATCGGCAACAAGGTCAAGGGCGGCCTCTATGGCCAGGATCCGATCCTCAGCACGCTGGACAACAACGGCGACCTGGTCTTCGACATCGACTTCCGATCGGTCTACGGCACCATCCTCGATGGCTGGCTGGGTGGAAGCTCGACGTCGGTTCTGGGCGGTTCCTTCGAGCGCCTGCCCTTCCTCTAGATTCCTTCAGGCTCCTTCACCCTCAGCGCGGCGCTTTCTCGCCTCCCGGCGAGGCGCCGCGCTTCCCATTTCACCAGAAGCCGAGCTCCAGTTTGGCGTCCTCCGACATCTTGGATGGGTCCCATGGCGGCGTCCAGACCAGATTGACCTTGCTGCCGGACACTCCAGGGACGTCACCCACCGCCGACTGAACCTCGCTCTCGATGTACGGACCGAGCGGACAGGCCGGAGTGGTGAGGGTCATCGTCACCTCGGCCACCCCCTCTGCCACCTCAACACCGTACACCAGTCCAAGATCGACGACGTTGATGCCGATCTCGGGATCGATAACGTTCTCACGCAGGGCCTCGGTCACCATCTCTTCTACGCTCATGTCAACCGACATCTCGCTACTCCTTCGCGCTCCATTCCACGTACAGCATCCCATTCTCCACTTTCACCGGGTAGGTGGCGAGGGGAAAAATGGCCGGCAGGCTGAGCACGTCGCCGGTACGCACATCAAACTGCGCGCCATGAAGAGGACACTCGATGACTTCGTCCCACAGTTCGCCCTCAGAAAGGGATGACTCCTCGTGAGTACAGGTGTCGGAGGTGGCATAGAACTCCCCTTCGACGTTCCAGATTGCCACCGGCTCGCCGGCGATCTCGACGCGCAACCCGGTCCCGGGGGCGACATCTTCGACCCGTCCCACTTCAGTCCATTCGCCCACCGACATCATAAGCTCGCGTCCATCTTGCGGGCGATCATCTCGCGCAAGTTTTCCCGGATGCTCTCCGCCGGCTCGCGACCGAGAACATCGGCGAAAAAGCCCTCGACGATCATGCGAGTAGCGATGTCGCGCGGGATGCCCCGGGCCATGAGGTAAAACAGTTGATCCGCATCGACCTTGCCGATCGTGGCGCCATGGGTACACCGGACTTCATTGGCCTCGATCTCGAGATTGGGACTGGGAAACGCCGACGCCCTCGGCGACATCAAGATATTGCGATTGGCTTGATAGGCGTCGGTTCCCTGGGCGCCTTTGACAACGCGGATGGTCCCCGAAAAGATCGACCGCGACTCGTCGCTCAGAGCACCCTTGTAGAGCAGATCGCTGGTGGTGTGGGGAGCGATGTGATCCTGCACGGTATGGTAATCGGTGTGTTGCTTGCCATAGCCCCACAGAATGCCCAACATCTGGGCAGTGGCGCCGGCTCCCCGCATCGCCGCCTCGATATTGGCCTTCGTCAGACCATCTCCCATCCCGATGACCAGCCAATCGAGCGAGGCATCGCGATCGATGAGCGCCCGTTGGGTAGAGAGATCGATGACGTTTCCCATCCACTCTTGCAGCGTGACAAAAGTGAGATGGGCTTCCTGCTTGACGAAGATCTCCACGACGCCGGCATTAACCGACTGCTGGTTTACTCCAGCGGAGGTGTACTCCTCGACGTACTGTCAGCCGGCTGCGCTCGCCCAGGACAATGATGGTGTGGGTGAAAAGACCGGCGCCGCCGGCGGTGAGTCCGTAGAGCACGCGGAACGGGAGGGTGACTTCGACGTCTCGCGGAACGAAGAGAAATGCGCCTCCACTCCAGAGTGCCCCGTTGAGGGCGGTAAATTTGTTGTAGTCGGCAGTCACCGCTTCGGTCATGAAGTGCTGCTGCACCAGATCGGGGTGCTCGCGTACCGCCGTATCCAGATCGGTAAAGATCACTCCCTGGTCAGCCAGCTCGGCCTGCAGCGAGCGGTCGACGGTGACCGAATTCTGCTGCGTCACCCAGCCCCCGTACGATCCATCGAGCTTCAACGGCGAAACAACTGAATCTGTCGATACGCCACTGAATGGAACCAGATTCTCCAGTTTGAGCTTGCTGATGTCGGTTCGACGCCAGCCCTCGTCTTGGCGGCCCGGCATGGGCAAACTCTCAAAGAGTTCCCAGGCCCGGAGACGGTTCTCGCGCATCCAGCCAGGCTCGCCTTTATCCGTCGACAGCCGTTCCACGGCTTCGCGGGTTATGCCCGCGGTCATGTTCTCAACAACCATATGTTCTCCCACCATACTCGCACCGCAACCCCTCTACCCGGCATCCGGGCAAGGGGTTGGGTGAGATTCGACTGTAACGTGTAGCCTGCCGGCAATGCGGACCCGGCAGGGAAAGGACTAGCCGACCGAACCTTCCATTTCCAGCTCGATCAAGCGATTGAGCTCGATGGCGTATTCCATCGGCAGCTCTTTGGCGATCGGCTCGATGAAGCCGCGCACGATCATGGCGCGCGCCTCGATCTCGCCGATTCCACGACTCATGAGGTAGAAGAGCTGCTCCTCGCCGATCTTCGAGACCGTCGCCTCGTGCGTCACGGCGACATCATCCTCCTCGATCTCCATGTAGGGGTACGTATCGGAGCGCGACTCCTCGTCGAGCAGCAGCGCATCGCAGTTGACGTGCGTCTTGCAGCCGGTCATACCGGGATACATCTTGACCAGACCACGGTAACTGGTACGGCCGGAGCCGCGGCTGATCGATTTCGAGCTGATCGTACCGGTAGTGTTCTTGGCGGCATGGACGATTTTTCCGCCGGCATCCTGGTGCTGCCCCATCGCCGGCAAAGGCAACGGACAGGACTTCACCCTTGGCGCCCGGCTCCAGCAGATAGCAGCTCGGATACTTCATCGTCACCTTGCTGCCCAGGTTGCCGTCCACCCACTCCATGGTTCCCTCGCCGTATACCGAGGTGCGCTTGGTGACGAGGTTGTACACGTTCTTCGACCAGTTCTGAATGGTGGTATAGCGTACCCGCGCACCGCGCTTGACGATGATCTCGACCACCGCGCTGTGTAATGAGTTACTGCTGTAGGTAGGGGCGGTGCAGCCCTCGACGTAATGGACGTAACTGCCCGGCTCGGCAATGATCAGGGTGCGCTCGAACTGACCGGCATTCTCGGCGTTGATCCGGAAGTAGGCCTGCAGGGGAATCTCGACCCTGCACCCCTTCCGGAATGTAGACAAAGCTGCCACCGCTCCAGACCGCGCTATTGAGCGCCGCCAGCTTGTTGTCGTTCGGCGGGATGACGGTACCGAAATACTCTTTCACGATGTCAGGATGCTCGCGAAGACCACTATCCATGTCGAGGAAGATGACGCCCTGCTTCTGCAGATCTTCGCGCAGACTGTGGTACACCACTTCGGACTCGTACTGCGCGCCCACGCCGGCGAGGAACTTGCGTTCCGCCTCCGGGATGCCCAGGCGATCGAAAGTCGTTTTGATGTCCGCCGGGACGTCATCCCAGGTGCGGCCCTGGTTCTCCATCGGCTTGATGTAATAGAAGATGTCCTGAAAATCGATGTCCGAGAGGGAGGCGCCCCAGTTCGGCATCGGCCGCTTCTCGAAGAGGCGAAGCGCCCGCAACCGGAAGGTCGCGCATCCATTCCGGCTCATCCTTCATCCCGGAGATCTCTTCGACCATTTTCTGATCGAGGCCCTTTCGCGACTTAAAGGCATAATTCTCGGGCATACTGAACCCGAACTTGTAATCATCGAGCTCGTTCAGTCGAGCTTGCTGATCTACTGCCATGCTGTTTCTCCTTCGTTAGACAGGTGAGAGTATTTCATACTGTTCGTAGCCGGCGGATTCCAGTTCGAGCGCCAGCTCGGGACCGCCTTCACGCACCATCTTTCCCGTGGACCAGCACGTGCACGAAGTCCGGCTTGATGTAATTGAGTAAGCGCTGATAGTGGGTGATCAGGAGAACGCCCAATTCGGGACCAAGAACGGCGTTGACGCCATCGGCGACGATGCGCAGAGCGTCGATATCGAGTCCAGAATCGGTTTCATCGAGCACGGCATATTCCGGCTGGAGCATGGCCATCTGCAGGATCTCGGCGCGTTTCTTCTCGCCGCCGGAGAACCCTTCATTGACGTACCGACCGGCGAACTCATCGTTCATCTTGAGCAGCTTCATTTGCTCGCGCAGCTCGGCCCGAAATTCACGGGCGGGCACCGGGGAGGAGCGCACCGAATTCACGGCGGTACGCAAAAAATTCGCCATGGTGACGCCGGGTATGGAGTGCGGGTACTGGAAGGCCAGGAAAAGGCCCGCTTTGGCGCGTTCGTTCGGATCGAGTCCGAGGACTTCGACGCCGTCGACCACGATCTCACCCTGGGTCACCTCATAGCCAGGATGGCCCATGAGGGTGTAGGCCAGGGTGCTCTTGCCGGAACCATTGGGGCCCATGATGGCATGAACCTCACCCGGCTTTACCGTGAAATTCACGCCCTTGAGGATCTCCCGTCCCTCGACATTCACGTGCAGGTTCTTGATAACCAATTCTCTCGTCGTGTTCGTCATATTCGTGCCGTTTTCCTCCCGTCTTGTATCGGCTGCAGATAGATCGTCTCTCCCACCCCGACCGGAGTCGGGGTCTTGCGCGGAACCAGGTCGGCCAGGGTCAGAGAGTCCAGCGCTTCGGCGACGCTATCCCTGACTTTCTCCCAGACCAGATTCGCGCTACAGAAGTACTGCCGGTCGCAGAGTATGCTGCTTTCCCCCTCGGTGGCGCAGATCATGGGCGAGATCGGACCCTCCAGCACGCGCATCACCTCGCCGACGGTGACCTCGACCGGGGGCCGGGTCAGCTCGTAGCCACCGTGAGCGCCCTGCCTGCTGGCGACCAGCCCGGCTTTGCGCAGTTTGCCCACCAGCTGCTCCAGGTAGGTTGCCGGAAGGGCCTCGTGGCGGGCAATTTCGGACAATGCTTGCGGACCCTGGCCATAGCAGCGAGCAAGGTCCATCATCATCCTGAGCCCGTACTCGCCACGGGTCGAGAAGCGAATCATACAGCTCCAAATCCGACTAGTTTACTCGGATATATTCTACCTGATATGGGGATTCTGGGTCCTGTGCCGGCGAATGGATCCCTGGGTCGTACTACTCAACTCAGCCGATCGCGATCGTGCGGTGCCAGCCAATCGATCTCCGGACCCTTGGGCACAATCCCGCTGGGGTTGAGCTGCGGGTGCGTGCAATAGTAGTGCCGCTTGATGTGATCGAAGTTCGTCGTGCTGCCGAACCCAGGCCGCTGGTAGAGGTCGCGGGCGTATCCCCAGAGGTTGGGGTAATCTGCCAGCCGTCGCAAATTGCACTTGAAGTGGCCGACATACACAGCGTCGAATCGCGCCAGCGTGACCCACAGCCGGACGTCCGACTCGGTGAGCTGGCCGCCCACCAGATACCGTTGCCGTGAAAGCCGTTCCTCCAACCAATCCAGGCGCGCAAAAAGGACGTCGAAGGCGGCTTCATAGGCCTCCTGATTGGCGGCGAAGCCGCAGCGGTAGACTCCGTTGTTCACGTCCTGATAGACGAGCTCGTTCACCTCATCGATCTCGGCGCGGAGATGAATCGGATACAGATCGGGCGCACCGGAGCGGTGAAATTCGGTGAACTGGGTCTCGAAATCGATAGTGATGTCGGGGAAATTATTCGTGACCAGCCTCGTCGTGACTCGATCCCAGATGCACGGAACGGTGTAGCGTCCGACATACTCTGGATCGGTGGCCAGGTAAGCCTCGGACAGAAACTGAAAGCCGTTCACCGGGTCGTGCGAGTATCCCGGTCCGTCGCGGAATGCCCATCCCCGCTCGTCTCGAATGGGATCGACCACCGAAAGTGAGATTGTGTCGTGCAGACCAAGCAAGTCGCGCACGATGATCGATCGGTGCGCCCAGGGACAGGCGAGCGACACGTAGAGATGGTAGCGACCGGCCATGGCCGGGAATCCGGTCGAGCCATCGGCGCTGAATCGATCTCGAATAGAGTATTCCTGGCGGACAAACTCGCCCCTGGTTGAGGTTTCAGCGGGGAATTGTGCGGTTGTGGTACTCATGGCAGGTGCCTCCAGACAGGATACGATTGCGGTTTTCCCCTAGGTGTATCGGGGCTACAGTGAAGTCTAGTCGTGGGGAGCGTCACCACGCATTACCTCACCGCCTCACCGCCCGGGATCGACCTCACCGCCTCGCTCAGGTGCCGGGTAATGGGGGCGGACGCTGCGGCACCGGAGACGACTGGACGATCGAGGTGGTGGTATTCCCGTAATGGAGAAAGCGGTCGAGAATCCGGTCCAGCTGGCTCATAGCGGGGATGTGTACCTTGAGGATGAAGCAGTCTTCTCCGGTGATACGGTGACATTCGGTCACCTCGGGAATACGGTCCGCGAGGGCGCCGATCCTGCCCAGTTGTCCGGGATTGGGGCGAACCCGGATATAGGCGGTGATCGGTAAGCCCAGTGCGGCCGGATTGAGAAGGAGCTGATAACCAGCAATCACGCCCGCTTCTTCCAGCCGCCGGACGCGTTCCGCCACTGCCGGCGGCGACATCCCAATGCGACGTCCGAGTTCCGCCATGGTAAGTCGCGGCTCGGTCCGAAGCTCCTCCAGTAGCCTCCGGTTCGTCTGGTCGATGAGGGCATGAGCGGGTTCGTAAGTAAACAGCGCTTCTTGCCGTTGTTCCGTATGGTCAGAAGCCATATCAGCTCGTATTCACTCTGTACCCGGGTATTTTCACTTTCTAGCATAGAGTATGGCACACATTGCGAGCCGGCGGTTAGACATGCGGCGCGGAAATGAGCGAGGCGGGGGGGCGATTCCGCCGCACGGCTACTTCCTGGTCAGTGCTGTTTTCCACTACCTGGGGCCGGCATTCGCCGTGCTGCTCTTCGCTCATGTTGGGGTGCTGGGGGTCGCCTGGCTGCGCATTGCCAGCGCCGCGGTCAGCTTTGCTCTCTGGCGACGACCGTGGCATGTCCTGGCGCGGGCCCCCTGGCCGCAGCGACGGCTGTTCGTCGCTCTGGGAGTGGTGTTGGGACTCATGAATACCTGTTTCTACCTGGCGATCGCTCGCCTCCCGCTCGGAACCGTCGGCACCATCGAGTTTCTGGGCACGATGACATTGGCGGCAATCGGAATCAGGACTTTCCGTAATCTCGGTGCACTGGGTCTGACGATTGCCGGCATCGCCTTTCTGACCCATGCCCGGCTCGCCGGGGCGCCACTTGGGTTCCTCTTTGCCTTCGCCAACGCTGCCCTTTTCATGCTGTACGTCACCATCGGGCATCGGATCGCGTCTGATGGCGGGTCACAGGGTATCGATCGCCTGGGCGCCTCCATGGTCATCGCGCTGGTGGTCGTGAGTCCGATCGGACTCAGCCAGGCTACTCCGGTCCTGACCCATCCGGAACTCTTGCTGGCCGGCATCGGCGTCGGCATTTGTTCCTCGGTGATCCCGTATGTCTGCGATCAGCTCGCCATGGCCCGCCTGCCGCGAGCCACGTTCGCTCTCCTGCTGGCGCTGCTGCCCGCTTGCGCCACCATAATCGGTGTCATCGTCCTGCGTCAGATTCCGGGCACACTGGAGATAGTGGGGGTGGCGCTGGTGGCGTGTGGAGTGGCGGCGCATCAAGAAGCAGCGCTCAGTGGAACGAGGTGAGGAGAGTGCCGGAGCGAGATTATAGCCACCGTAGTGCGGTGGAGAAGCTCGGTATCAAACCCGGGCAGGCAGTTGCTCTCGTCCACCACGCTTTTCAACTCGATTCGGAACTCTGCCGGGACATACTCGTCGTCACCGGTCGATCGGAGGCCACACCGGACGAGCCGTGCGCCACCGTGCTCATCGGCATTGATTCCACTACCGATGCCGCCGCCGTATTGAGGCAATGGCGGTCGCGCATCCGCACCAATGGAGGGATCTGGCTGCTGACGCCCAAACGCGGATTGCCGGGCTATGTGGATCAGAGGGACTTGATTGTCGCCGGAATGGAGAGCGAACTGGTGGACAACAAGACCTGTTCGGTCTCCGCTGCGATTAGCGGAATGCGGTTCGTGGTGCGACTGACGGACCGGTCGACCCAGGTAATCTGATTCTGTGGTCGAACTTACTCGCTCACCTGCCCGCGCCGGCGTAACTGCGCCACGTTATAAAACGCCGCCCAGCCAGGATACCGTGCCGTGTCGGCCAGTTCTTCCTCGATCATCATCAATCGGTTGTATTTGGCGGTGCGTTCGCTTCGAGCCGGAGCGCCGGTCTTGATCTGGCCGGTGTTCAACGCCACCACCAGATCGGCAATGCTGGTGTCCTCGGTTTCACCGGAGCGGTGTGACACCACCGCGGTATAGCGGTTCTGGCGAGCCAGCTCGATGGCCTCGACGGTCTCCGTCACGGTACCGATCTGATTCAGCTTGATCAGAATCGAGTTCGCGGTGTTTCCCTGGATGCCTCGCCACAGACGCTCGGTGTTGGTGACGAAGAGATCATCACCAACAAGCTGAACGCGATCGCCCAGGCGATCGGTCAGGTCTTTCCAACCACCCCAATCGTCTTCCGCCATGCCGTCCTCGATCGATACGATGGGGAACTCATCGACCAGCTCGGCATAGAACTGGACCATTTCGGCGGATGAAAGCGTCCGTCCTTCCTTGCGCAGCACATAGGCGCCATTCTCGAAAAACTCGCTCGATGCCGGATCGATGGCGAGGGCGATCTGCTCACCGGGTGTATACCCGGCGGCTTCGATCGCTTCCACGATCACTTCGAGAGCGTCTCGATTCGACTTCAGACTCGGTGCGAAGCCGCCTTCGTCACCCACGCTGGTGCTCAGACCACGCGTCGTCAACACTTTTGCCAGGGCATGGTAAATTTCGGCACCCATCCGAATGGCCTCTCGCACCGTCTCGGCGCCCACCGGCATGACCATGAATTCCTGTAAGTCGGTGGATTGCCACTCGGTGTGCTTACCGCCATTCAAGATATTCAGCATGGGAATCGGCAGAACGTCGGCAAACGGTCCACCCAGGTAGCGATACAGTGGCAGGTCGAGCGCCTGCGCAGCCGCTTTGGCCACCGCCAGGGACACGCCCAGAATGGCGTTGGCGCCCAGGTTCCCCTTGTTGTCGCTGGCGTCGACATCGATCATGAGCCGGTCGATGCCGACCTGATCGGTCGCATCCATCCCCTCGACGGCATCGGCAATGATGGTGTTCACGTTTTCTACCGCTCGGAGGACACCCTTGCCACCGTACCGGCTCTTATCCCCGTCGCGTAACTCCACCGCTTCGTGGGCTCCGGTGGACGCGCCGGACGGGACCGCCGCGACGCCCACGTGACCGGTGTCCAGAATGACGCCAACCTCTACCGTCGGATTCCCGCGCGAGTCCAGAATTTCGCGGGCACTGATTGCCTCGATCGTGCTCATGTCTCCAGTTCCCCTTTCCTCAGCAAGCTCGTGCCCGTCATATCGGGCGGTACGGGCAGCGCCATCAATTGCAGGATCGTCGGTGCCACATCCGCCAGCACGCCATCGCTCCGTAGCTCCACACTCGCCAGGTCGCGATGGTCACCGGGCACCAGTATGCAGGGCACCGGGAAATCAATAGTGTGGGCGGTGTACGCGCCTCCCGTGCTGTAGTCGACCATCTGTTCAGCGTTGCCGTGATCGGCGGTGATAAGAACAACGCCTCCGCGGTCAATGGCAGCATCCACCACGATCCCGACGCCGGCGTCCACCGTTTCCACGGCCGCAATCGCGGCCTCCATCACACCGGTGTGACCCACCATATCGGCATTGGCAAAATTCACCAGCACAAAGTCATACGAGCCAGTTGTGATGGCGTCGGCAGTCTGCTCGGCGATCTGCGGTGCACTCATTTCCGGCTTCTTGTCGTACGTGCCGACTTCCCGAGGCGAGGGGACCAGAATGCGTTCCTCACCCGGAAACGGCTGCTCGCGGCCACCGTTGAAGAAGAACGTGACGTGGGCATACTTCTCCGTCTCGGCGGTGTGGAGCTGTGTCCCGCCCGCGTCTGAGATCACCCGAGCAAGCGGCAATGAGACGTTTTCGGTCCGAAACGCCACCTTCACCGGCAGGTCCTTTTCGTAGGCCGTCATGGTGACAAAGAAGAGATCCTCCAGGCGGGGACCGCGATCGAATTCCGTAAAGTCCGGTACGGTGAGGGCGCGAACCAGTTGGCGGGGACGGTCGGTCCGGAAATTGAAAAAGATGGCGGCATCGTGGTTCTGAATCGTGGCCGTCGGTTTGCCGTCCCGGTCGGTAATCACCGTCGGTAGGATGAACTCGTCGGTCACACCTGTGTCATACGAACTCAGCACCGCCTGTTCGGCACTGGTTGCAGTCCGGCCCTGACCGGCCACCAGCGCGGCATAGGCTCTGGCGGTCCGATCCCAGCGACGGTCACGATCCATCGCGTAGTACCGTCCGCTGACGGTGGCGATCACTCCGGCGCCAATGTGTTCGGCCTGGCGTTCGACGTCACGGATCGCTTCGATGCCGTCATGGGGCTTGGTGTCGCGGCCGTCGGTGAAGGTATGTATGAACACACGCTCGATCCCCTGGGCGCGGGCCAGTTCCAGGCAGGCGTAGAGATGCGTGGGATGGGCATGGACGCCGCCGACACCGATCAATCCCATGATGTGGAGGCTGGAGCCTCGTTCACGTACATGTTCCATGGCGGCGAGAAGCTCGGGGTTTCGCTGGAAGCTTCCGTCCTCTACCGCTCTAGAAATCTTGGTGAAGTCCTGATAGATGACCTTCCCGGCGCCGAGATTCAGATGACCGACTTCCGAGTTGCCCATCTGTCCCTCCGGCAGGCCAACCGCGAGCCCCGAGGCACGGAGCTCGGTGTGCGGGCAGGTCTCCCAGAGATGACTCAAGACCGGCCGGCGTGCCGCCGCGATGGCGTTTCCTTCGGTGCGGGGGTTGCAGCCGTACCCATCCATGACGATCAAGACGACCGGCCTGATGCTCGATGCAGATTCAGGTACTGTCAAGTGCCATCCTTCGAAGGTGGATTGGAGTCTCGATCAATGTTGCTCAGCGCCTGGCGCAGTGCTGATATGGCGAGAATGGCGGCGTGTGACTTACGCGCCGGCAACCCGCCGAGGTTCTCCGTGAGCGACTCGCGATCCAGGACCAGAGCCTCTGGTACCGACAGGCCAGGGACCATTTCGCTAAGAGTGCTGGCGGCCGCGATCGCCGGCGCGCACCCTTCCGCCCGCCAACTCATCCGCTCGACTTTGCCTTCTTTGATCCGCAGCCAGACATGCAGCCGATCGCCACAGACTGGATTCTCACTCTCGGCTTCGGCATCCGCATCGGCCAATTCACCGACATTACGTGGATTGTCGAAGTGATCGAGCAATTCTCTGGAATACATGTCACCCGGCGCCCACGGGCGCCACATTGCGCAGGCGGGCGACCAGACCGGTGAGTACGTCGATCACATGTTCCATCTGCGGTCGGGTGTTTTCCCGACCCACAGTGAGCCGGAGCGAAGCTCGCGCCAGGTCGTGGGATAGTCCGATTGCTTGCAACACGTGCGATGGTTCGAGAGAGCCGGAGGCACAGGCCGAGCCGCTGGAGGCACAGATTCCGGCGAGATCCAGCCCCACCAGCAGGGACTCACCGTGGACTCCACGAAAACTCACGTTCAGATTGTTTGGCAGTCGCCGCTCGCGATCGCCGTGGAGCACGGTATCCGGAATGCGACGGAGAATCTCTTCGAGGAGGAAGTCGCGCAGCGATCGAAGGTGTTCGGAGACAGTGGCGCGTTCCTCACTGGCCAGCCTGAGAGCCACCGCCATTCCGGCGATCCCGGCGACGTTCTCGGTGCCGGATCGCCGGTTGCGCTCCTGGCCGCCGCCGGTCAGCAGCGGATGCCAGGGCGTCCCCTGACGCAGATACAGGACACCGACGCCTTTCGGTCCGTGGAACTTGTGGGCGGAGAGGCTGAGGAGATCGATCGGTGTTGACGATAGATCGATGGGCAGCGAGGCTGCCGCCTGAACTGCATCTACATGAAAGGTGATGCCTCTGGCCCGAAGTCGGGCGCCGATCTCCGCCACTGGTTGGATCGTCCCGATCTCATTGTTGGCCCACATCACCGACACCAGCGTCGTGTCCGGTCGCAGAGCCCGTTCGATCTCGTCCGGGTCCACCAGCCCATTCCGAGACACCGGCACGACAGTAACTTCGTAGCCAAAAAACTCGCGAAGTTCGTCCAGCGGATGCAGCACGGCGTGATGTTCGATCGAAGTGGTAACCAGATGCCGCCCCGCGGCCCGACGCGCCAGCGCCACTCCCTTGATCGCCGCGTTGTCGCTTTCGGTTCCACCACCGGTGAAAACGACCTCCGAAGACCGTGCGCCCAGGCAATTGGCGATGCCGTCTCGCGCGGAGTCCAGCGCCGCCCGGACTGCCTGCGCCGGCCGGTACACGCTCGACGGATTGGCAAACGATTCACCGAAGAACGGCTCCATTGCGGCGCGCACTTCGGGCCGCATCGGCGTGGTGGCTGCGTGATCCAGATAGACCGATTCGGACATGCCCCAGTATACGGGGCCATAATCTGGGTTACATTGACGCATGTCGGCAACACTGCTCATCGGTCAGGCCGGAGGCGCTACTGCGGTAATCAACCGTAGCCTGGTAGGCATCATCCGCGAGGCGCGGGATGCCGGCACCGTCGATCGGATCTGGGCTATGCGTCGCGGAGTGGAAGGCGCGCTCGCCGGTGACCTCGTGGACCTGACCGGCATCTCGGATAGCACTCTGACCGGACTGGCGGCGACGCCGGGCGCCGCCCTTGGCTCCTCGCGTCGCCGGATTACGGACGAAGAGGTTGACCGGTTACTGAGCGTCTTCGCCCGCAACGACATCCGGTATCTGCTGTACATCGGCGGTAATGACTCTGCGGACACGGTGCATCGGCTGGCAAGTCAGGCCACCAGCCGGCACCAGGCGCTTCACGCCATTGCTGTCCCCAAGACAATCGACAACGACTTGCCGGTGACCGACCATTCACCGGGCTATGGCAGCATCGCCCGCTTCGTGGCGATCGCCACCCAGGATTCGGCGAAGGACACCGAAAGCATGCCGACGATGTACCCGGTGAAGTTCATCGAGGTCATGGGGCGGGATGCCGGTTGGGTGGCGGCGGCTTCGACGCTGGGCAAACGCTCGCCGTTCGACGCGCCGCATCTGATCTACGTCCCGGAACGGCCAGTCTCCCGCGAACAGCTCCTTGCCGATGTGCATCGGGTTCAAGCGGAACGGGGCCATGTCGTCGCCGTGGTCACCGAAACGCTGCGAGACAATTCCGGCCGCCCGTTCGCCGACCCGCTCCTGAGTGGCGAGAAGGACGCTTTCGGTCATGCCCTCCTGCGCGGTGCCGCCGATACTATTTGCCGTCTGGTCCAGACCGAGCTCGGACTTCGCGCTCGTGTCGACAAGCCGGGTAGCCTGCAGCGAATGTCGATGACCTGCGCCTCATCGGTCGATCTGGCCGAGGCCGAAGAGGTTGGCCGTGCCGCCGTCCGGCTCGCCCTGGCGGGAGAATCGGACCGCATGATCACGCTCGTACGCGATCGCGATGAGCCCTACACCTGGTCGACGAGTTCGGCTCCGCTTAGCGAAGTCGCCAACCGGCAGGTTCTCCTACCGGACGACTATCTGACGGCGGACGGCAAGGCAACAACCGAGGCATTCCACCGCTATGCTCGACCTCTCCTCGGTCCCGAGCCGCTGCCTCGATATGCCCGTCTGGACGGAACGCCGGCGGTCAGGTTGGAATAAAGACGGCTGAGAAACCAGCGATCAGACGATCGCGACCGGCTCGATGCTCTGTTCCTCGGTGGGATCATCCGGCTCAAGCCGGCCAGGTGGCGGAACTGGTCGCGACGCCACCCGCAGAGTACGAATGCGGCGCTCGATGGCGCTGGCGGTTCCCTTTACCGTCGAGACGAAGCCGCCAACCTTGATGAACGGCAGGGCAACGTAATCGGAGCCGAGGCGAGTGTACTTCGTCACCAGGGGCAGATACCCATTGACCTTGCCAAACGCCCAATCGGACTTGTTCTCAACCCAACGCAGGCCAAATGCTAATCCTCCGGCGACGGCCAGGAAGACGATCAATATCACCATCAACTCGAGAAGGAGCAACAGTGCCGCCGCCTGGCCGAGATGATTGAGGATGTTCACCGCTTAGCCTCGACGTTTATAGAGTGGTTCGGTGAACGACTTGACCGCGGCCCGGCTGGCGCTGACAACACCGGCAGCTTTTGCTACCGGAGCAACCACATTGTCGTTGACAAAGCGGGCAGTGCCCTGCACTTCGGTTAACGTCTCCTGGGCAGTATTTACCAGCGTGGTGACCTCGCCCCGCAACTCCTTCACCAAATCGACCACCTGCAGCGCCGCGTACCCCAGCAGCGCAAATGCCAACAGCGACGTCAGCGCAGCGAGAATCAGAAGGATATCGACGAGTTGCTGGCCAATAAAAAAAGCGCCGACGATGAGCCCGATAATGACTACTACGAGGACGCCAACTATGCCGAGTACGATCTTGTTGATCGACCGCCTCCTCAACTGGCTACGTCGCGATTATAACACTGACGTGCGGCTATACTGACTGGTTGCCTGGCAGATGCCAGGTATAGCAATGCGGTAGAGCAGGAATTGGGCCGCCCGCCGCTCTACTCAATCGGGGAATATGGAACTCGTTACCTTCGAATCGGACCGGCGCGAGTGCTGGAACGCGTTCATCGCCAATACACCCTCCGGACACATCCTCCAATCATGGGAATGGGGAGAGCTTCGACGCATCATCGGGTGGCAACCGGTTCGGATCGCCCTCTGCGAAGGCAGGAGGATTTGCGCCGCCGCACAGGTTCTTCTCCGTCCTCTGCCGGGCGGAGTCGGCACCATGGCCTATGTGCCCAAGGGGCCGGTACTCGATTACGGCGATCCAAACATCCTCGCTCAGATGCTGGCAATGCTACGTGCGTTTGCCGCCGAATGCCGTGTGATTTCACTGAAGATCGAGCCTGAGCTGGTCGAGCCCAGCGACATCGCTACCAGCCTGGTCGAATTCGGACTGCGGCCGGCATCGCCGGTGCAGATGCGGTCCAGCATCTGGGTCGATCTGTCGGCGACCGAGGATGAGATTCTCGCTCGGCAGAAACAGAAAACTCGCTACAATACGCGCCTGGCGGAACGGAAAGGCGTGATCGTCGAAGCTGCCCGCGCTGACGACCTGGAAGAGTGGTACGAAATGTACGAGTTGACGGCCAAGCGGGACGGCTTCGTGATCTACCGATTGGAATACTACCGCAGGGTGCTCGACATTCTCGGTGAATCGGGGCTGGCAAGGTTGCTGCTCGCCCGCCACGACGGAGATCTCCTCGCCGGGATCATCGTATTTCGCTTCGGCCGGCTGGCGCAGTATATGTACGGAGCGTCGAGCAACGAGAAGCGCAACCTGATGGCGCCGTATCTCCTGCAGTGGGAGGGAATGCGGTGGGCCAAACACGAGGGCGCCACTATCTATGATCTATGGGGCATCCCCGACCGGCTGGAAGAGACCGAGGATCTCTGGGGAGTGTACCGGCACAAACGGGGCTACGGAGGCGAGATCGTTCGGTACATCGGCGCATTCGACATCGTACAATCTCCCCTTCGTCATGCCGCCCTGGAACGCATCGGCCGGCCGTTGATGAAGCGAGTCGGGCACCTGAAGACCCAGTAGCAGCAATAATAGGCCGATTCCGGGAGGTCAAGACCCTGCTACTCAAACAGCTACTCGACGCGATCCCGGTGGTGGAACTCTCCGCACCCGGCGACCTCGTCATT
Organism: uncultured Chloroflexia bacterium; assembly: GCA_963731225.1. Lineage (GTDB taxonomy): Bacteria > Chloroflexota > UBA5177 > UBA5177 > UBA5177 > CAVSUG01. Next base: position 463,072 of record CAVSUG010000001.1, on the reverse strand, counting down.
GATGCGATTGCGTACGACTCACGCCGGGTGGAGCGTGGCACCCTGTTCGTCGCCATCCCCAGCGTGGGTGGGGATGAGACCAGCGGTGGACACCTGCATTTGCCGATGGCAAAGCAACGCGGTGCCGCCGTGGCCGTCATTCAAGGCGGTCCGGCGCCTGCTGGACTTCCCTGGGTACGGGTGGCGGACTCACGGGCCGCGCTCGCCGATCTTGCCGCGGAGTTCTACGGGCATCCCAGCCGGGAACTGCGCCTATTCGGCGTCACCGGTACCGATGGCAAGACCACCACCACGTACTTACTGGAGCAACTCCTTGCTCTCGCCGGCCACCGAACCGGCCTCATCGGGACCATTGAACTCAAAATCGCGGACGAGCGGTTGCCCAATTCCGAGCGGTCAACCACCCCGGAATCGCTCGACCTGCAGCGTCTGCTGCGCCGCATGGCGAATGCCGGCGTGACCCACGTGGCGATGGAAGTATCGAGTCACGGTCTCGCCCTGCAACGTGTGCGCGGTTGTTCCTTCACTGCTTGCGCCCTGACCAACATCACCGGCGATCACCTCGAGTTCCATGGTTCCTGGGACGCCTATTTCAGGGCGAAGCTATCCCTCTTCACCAGATTTGCGGCGGGGAAGCCCGCCGTGTTGAATCGCGACGCCGAACATTTCGCGGCGATCGCGGCTGACGTCACCGGCCCGGTCCTGGATTACGGTCTGGGCGTGGGGGCTGAACTGCGGGCAGACGACCTTCAGGAGGATAATCACTCCACGCGCTGCCGGATCCGGCGTGGAGCGGAACAAGCGATCACCACCGTTCCGTTGCCGGGTGAATTCAATGTTTCGAACGCCCTGGCCGCTATTGGCCTGGCCCTGATCGAGGGTCTCTCGCTGGATTGTGCCGCCCGCTACCTGGCGCAGGCCTCGCCGCCGCCGGGTCGACTGCAGCGAGTGACGCTGGGCCAGCCGTTTGACGTGCTGATCGACTACGGCCACACCATCCACGCCTTCCGTTCGGTCCTGGCCGGACTCCGGCGCCGCGTCCCGCCGGGGAACAGGGTTATCGCCGTTTTCGGCGCGATGGGCGATCGCGATCGCGGCAAACGACCGATCCTGGCCCAAATCGCACGCCGCTACACCGATTACTTCTATATCACCAACGAAGATCCCGCCGGCGAAGATGCCGGCGCAATTATCGAGGAGATCGCTGCCGGTGTACCGGCCGGCGAGCGGGGAATACGTTTCGATTGCGTCCTCGACCGCCGTGATGCCATTCTGGCCGCAATTCGGCGAGCCGCTCCCGGAGATACCGTCATCATCCTCGGAAAGGGGCACGAGCAGAGCATTCTGGACGGTACGGTGAAGCTGCCCTGGAGCGATGAGGCCGTGGCCCGCGAAGCACTCGCACTCGCGCTTCGATGAAAGCGGTACTGATTTGCAATCCCCGTGCCGGCAAGCATCAGGGTGATGGTGCCCTGCAACCGGCGATTGAGGTACTGGAACGGTCCGGCTGGAGCATCTGCCTGCAGAACAGCACCGGACCCGGGCATGCCACCAGTCTGGCCCGGACGGCGGTCTCCGAGAATATGGACGCCGTCCTCGTCGCCGGTGGCGACGGAACGCTGAATGAGGCGGCGCAGGCACTGGTAGGAACGTCGACGGCTCTCGGCTATCTTCCGTATGGGACGGTGAATATCTGGGCACGCGAAACACGGACCCCCTTGCGTCCGCTGGGAGCGGCGCGCGCCATCGTCGATGGACGCATCGAACAGATCGATGCCGGCATTGCCAACGACCGGTACTTCCTCCTGATGGCCGGTATTGGCTTCGACGGTGAAGTGGTGCGCCGGGCGAAGGCCCTGGAGCAGTACAAACGCCGGTTCGGCATCGCGCCTTATATCCTCGCCGGCATTGGCTCGCTCCCGTTCTACCGCGGCGCCGACGTCGAACTGCGCTACAGCGGTGTGATTCGTCGCCTGCAAGCGCTGATGGTGGTGGTGAGCAACACCAGATTGTATGGCGGTCGGTTCCACTTCACCCCCAAAGCCATCGCCAATGACGGGTGGCTCGATGTTTGCATCGTCAAAGGACGTGGACCGCTCGCCACCGTGCGACAATCGCTGCCACTCTTGCTGACCGGCGGCATTACCTACTCCGATGTGGAGTTCTTTCGGGTCAATGACCTATCGGTCCAGACCGATGTCCCGTTGCTGTTCCAGCTCGACGGTGAGTTAGAAGGGACCACACCGGTGCAATTTCACCTCGCTCCACGGGCTCTCAGGGTGATTGTGCCCGCGGGCTTCGATTCCGATCTTATCTCCTGAGGAAGCACGATATGCCACCTGATTCGCTGCCCACGCTCATCATCGTCGGCCTTGGCCCCGGCCGGTGGGAGTCGCTCACGATCGAAGCTGCCGAGGTCCTGCAGACGGCGAGCACGGTCTACGTCCGTACCGCCGTCCACCCATCGATCGACCCCATTCGCTCCCATTTGCCGGATACCGATTTTCGTTCGTTCGATCGTATTTACGAGCAAGGTTCATCCCTCGACGAGGTGTACACGGCCATCGTGGCAGAGATTTCCACGACTGATGATTCCGGGCATGACAGTAATCTACGCCGTGCCGGGAAGCCCATCGATCGGCGAAACCACAGTGCGCATGTTGCGCGATCGTTGGGGCGGCGACCGAGCCGAGATTCGCCTGATTCAGGGCTTGAGTTATGTCGAATCGGTGCTGGCGGCGGCCGGTGTGAGTGATGAGGGCTGGCTCCAGGTCCTCGATGCAGCCGAAATCTCCCTCCTGGCCTCGGAGAATGCCACCGGTGAGGTGGACGGCGCGGGCGCCGTCATGCCCTGGCGTGCCCCCATGCCGACGGTACCCATGGTCATTTCGCCGCTGTACGATCGCGACCTGGCCACGGCGGTGAAGCTCTGGCTCGGCCGCTACTACGGTGACGAGCACGAGCTGCTGCTCGTGACTGCCTTCGGTTCGACCGCTCCTGTGGTCCGAACCATCCCACTCTACGAACTGGACCGGCTGCCGGACATCGACCACCGCACCGCAGTCTTCGTACCGGCGCTGGCGGAACTGGAAAACGCCCGCACCTTTGGCGGGATCATGCAACTTACGCGGCGGTTGCGCGGGCCCGGCGGCTGCCCGTGGGACCGCGAGCAGACCCAGGCATCGCTGAAGCCATATCTGCTGGAAGAGACTTACGAGGTCCTGGATGCGCTCGACTCTGGTGACCCCGCCTTGATCGCGGAGGAGTTTGGCGACCTGCTCTACCAGGTGACGCTCCATGCCCAGGTGGCGGCGGAGAACGGGTCATACACTATCGAGGACGTGATCCAGAACGTCGTCGTCAAGCTCATCGGCCGGCATCCGCATGTCTTCGGCGATCTCGAGTTGGAGAGCGCTCAGGATGTTCGCCACGCCTGGGAGGGTTTCAAGCAGCGGCAAAAACCGAAACGGGCGTCGGTGCTGGAAGGAATTCCACGAGGACTGCCGGCACTGCCGCAATCGAACTTGATGCAGAAACGAGCCGCCAGCGTGGGCTTCGAGTGGACCAGCATCGATGAAGTGATTGAGAAGGTCGAGGAGGAGTTGGCCGAACTGCGACAGGAAGTTGCCCGTCACGGCCCGAACGAACTTCAGCTGTCGCGAGCTGGGCGATATCCTGTTTGCCCTGGTCAGTGTGGCTCGTCACTTGCGCCTCGATCCGGAAGAAGCACTGCGTCTGGCCAATCGAAAGTTTGCCCGCCGGTTTCAGTACGTCGAAAGTGCCGCGAAGGCCCAGGGCAGGGAATTGAAGGCCCTGTCGCCGACTGAGCTGGACGTCTTGTGGAACGCAGCCAAGGAAAGCGAAGTGGATTCCGAGGCGACATCGTGACGCGGAGTTGATTCCGTAGGGTGGCCTGCGCTGCTCATGCTGTCCGACTAACCGTCCGGTGACACCGCGTGGTGTAACATTTAGCAGCCGAAAAGGCGCTCCGGGCGCTCGTTTTTGCCTGCCCGGAAACCGAGGGAGTCATCAATGGGAACAGTCATCGCCGCCCTCGTGGCGGCACTCATTGCGCTGTTCATCGGAGGACTTGCCGTCTACTTTTACCTGCGCGGCAAGACACCGGCGGTGCCGGTTATTACTCCAGTGGACACCGACCGGCTGCTGGCCGAGGCGCAGGCACAGCAGAAGGAAGTCATCCTCGCAGCCAAAGAGGAGGCGCACAGCATTCGCACCGCCGCCGAACAGGACGCGCGTGAACGTCGCGCCGAAGTCCAGCGCATGGAGCGGCGGGTCCAGCAGAAAGAAGAGAATCTCGACCGCCGCATCGAGGGCCTGGAAAAGCGCGAGCGCCAGGTTACCCAACGCGAGGAAGAAATCGAGGCGCGTCGGGGTGAGATCGACGAGTTGATCGCCGAGCAGCGGCGAGAACTGGAACGCATCTCCGGCCTGACCGAAGAGGAGGCCGCGCAGCGGTTCCTGCAGTCGGTCGAGGTCGAGATGCGCGAGCAGGCAACCGCCTGGTCCGCCAGATCGAGGTGCAGGCCAAAGAGGAGGCCGACGAACGGGCGCGCCGCATCATTACCACATGCCATCCAGCGCTGGGCATCCGATCAGGTGTCAGAATCGTCAGTCTCGGTGGTTCCGCTGCCGAGCGAGGAGATGAAGGGCCGCATCATCGGACGCGAGGGACGGAATATCCGCGCCCTCGAGATGGCCACCGGCGTCGATTTGATCATCGACGACACGCCGGAGGCGGTCATCCTCTCCGGCTTCGATCCGGTGCGCCGGGAAATCGCCCGCCAGGCGCTGAACGAAGCTCATTCAGGACGGTCGTATCCATCCGGCGCGCATCGAAGAGATGGTCGAGAAGGCACGTGCCGAGGTCGACACCATCATCAAGGAAGAGGGCGAGCGGGCGGCGTTTGAAGCCGGAGTGCACGGATCTGAATCCCGACCTGCTCAAGTCCCTGGGCCGGCTGCATTTCCGCTTCTCGCATGGGCCAGAACGTCTTGCGTCACTCCATCGAAGTGGCGCATCTCTGCGCCATGATGGCCGCCGAGATGGGCGCCGACGTCAACGTGGCGCGCCGCGCCGGCCTGCTTCACGATCTGGGCAAGGGAGTGTCGCACGAGGTCGAAGGACCGCACGCGCTGATCGGCGCCGACATCGCCAAGCGGCTGGGCCAGCCGCCCAAAGTGGTCCACGCCATCGCCGCGCACCACTTCGAGGAGGAGCCGCAGACGGTCGAGGCATTTCTCGTGCAGGCCGCCGATGCCATCTCCGGCGCCCGTCCTGGCGCCCGGCGCGACTCTCTGGAGAGTTACGTCAAGCGGCTCGAGGCCCTGGAGAACATCGCCAATTCGTTCGACGGCGTCGACAAGAGCTTCGCCATTCAGGCGGGTCGCGAGGTGCGCATCGTGGTCAAGCCGGAGGATGTCGACGACCTGGCGGCGGCGCGCATGGCGCGCGACATCGTGAACAAGATCGAGGAAACCCTGGAGTATCCCGGTCAGATCAAGGTCATGGTGATCCGCGAGAAGCGGGTCGTCGACTACGCCAAGTAGTGCGGATTCTCTTTATCGGGGACATCGTACGGGAAGCCGGGCCGCAAGGCGGTCCGGCTTCTCCTTCCCCGCCTCCGCGAGCACTTTAATCCGAATGTGATCCTGGCGAACGGCGAGAACATGGCGGGCGGAGCGGGGATCACCCGCGACACCGGCGCAAGAGATGTTCGACCTGGGGATCGCCGGCCTGACCACCGGCAACCACGTTTGGGACCAGCGCGAGGCCATCGAGTACCTGAAAGAAGAGGTCCCGATCGTGCGGCCCCTCAACTATCCGCCGGGCGCTCCCGGTCGCGGGTGGATGGACATCCGGGTTGGCGAAGAGACGCTGACGGTGATCAACGTGCAGGGACGGGTCTTCATGCGAGCTCTCGACGATCCCTTCCGCGCGATGGACGCGGTGCTGGCTGAGCTCCAGGGCGGACCCACATCTTCGTCGACGTGCATGCCGAGGCCACCGGCGAGAAACAGGCCCTTGGCTTCTACCTCGACGGCCGAGTCAGCGCGGTGGTTGGTACCCATACCCACGTTCCGACCGCCGATGCACGGGTTCTGCCAACGGGACCGCCTACATCACCGATGTCGGCATGGTCGGCCCACGTGACTCGGTCATCGGAGTCGACGCCGACTCGGTGATTCAGCGCTATCGCACCCAGATGTACCACCGCTATGAGGTGGCGCGCGGCCCGGTGATGTTCAATGCCGTGGTGATCGATCTGGACTCCTCGGGGAAAGCGCAGGGGATCGAGCTGGTGCAGGAATTGATCACGGTGTGATCCACTTCCTCAGCTTTTACCTCGCCTGAGGGCAGGTGTAGAATGAGCCGCGTATCCGAGTGAATCGAGGTCCGAGATGATGATTCCAGTGGTCGTCGAGAGTGTGCGCATGAACCTCAGCAACGGGCAGCGCGTCGTCATTCTCAAGGACGAGAAGCTCGAACGCTATCTGCTGATCTGGGTTGGATTACCTGAATCCGCTGCCATCGCAATGGAGCTGCAGGGCGAAAAGGCGCCCAGACCGCTGACGGTCGACCTGATGAAATCGGTGATCGACGAGCTCGGGGCCAAAGTGGTGGATGTCGGCGTTACCCAGCTCACCGACGACGTGTTTTACGCCCGAGTCGGCATTGTCAATGCCGCCAATGAACGGCTGGACATCGATGCCCGGCCGAGTGATGCGATCGCGCTGGCGGTTCGTTTTGAAGCTCCGATCTTCGTCGAGGACTCTATCCTGGACGCAGCCTCGATCACACTGCCGACCGAGCAGGACGAACGCCTCGAGGTGTATCGCGACTTCGTCAACCAGTTGTTCGAACGTGGCCCTGGACTCGAAGAGGGAGAGCGTCGGCCGGACGCCTGAGATGACAGAGAACCGGGCGAACCAGGAACGCTTGCTCAAACAGTGGGTAAGCACGTACCGCTGCCAGCACTGCCGCCGGAGCTTTGAGCGCTCTCAGGTTCGCGTGACGGCGCGCCACGAACAGGTCTGGCTGGTGAGCGTGCGCTGCAGCCTCTGCCGCAAGCATCAGTTGTTTTGCGTGGCCTTGAAGGATGCCGAGAGCATCGTCGAGCCTGATGCTCACTGAAGACGAGTCCGAGCGTTTCGCTCAGATGAAGCCGGTGAGCGGTGACGAGGTACTGGACGTCCACGAGTTTCTACGAGAGTTCGACGGAGACTTCAAGACCCTATTCGGACACTGAGTGCGATCGGCGCTTTGGCGGTCGCTCGTAGGGCTCGTAGCTCGAATCCCAGACCAGCTCGACCGACCCGATCCGCACCTTGCTGCCTTCTTCGACGCCCGCCTTCTGCAGGGCGGCGATCACTCCCATCCGGCGCAGACGCTGCTGCAGCCGGTACATCGCCTCATCGGAATCGGTATCGGTCATCACCGCCAGACGCTCGACCGATTCGCCGGTCACGTGGAACGTATGTCGCTTGCGTTCCACCTCGAAGTGATCGGCCGGGGGCTTTATCGTGATGACCTCGACGTCATCCGCCCGCTCTTCCTCCATTCGGGTCCGGGCCTGCTCGCGCACCAGATCGGCGGTGCGGTATATCAGGGCATCCACGCCCTCGTGGGTCGCCGCCGAGATGGGTAGGGCTTCGCACCCCTCCTCGCCAAACCGGATCGCCAGCTCGGGCCAGCGCTCCCGTGCCTCGGGAAGGTCCAGCTTGTTCACGACCACCAGTTGCGGTTTATCCGCGAGCAGAGGATCATACTCCACCAGTTCGGCGAGGACCTGGTGGAACGTCTCCATCGGGTCCTCGGCGCTGCCATCGACGATATGAAGCAGGACCAGGGTGCGCTCGATGTGTCGCAGGAACTCGTGGCCCAGGCCAACACCGGCATGAGCGCCCTCGATGAGGCCGGGAATATCCGCGGCGACAAAGGTATAGTCGCCGGCATCCACGACGCCCAGATTGGGCACCAGCGTGGTGAAAGGATAATCGGCGATTTTCGGACGAGCGGCACTGATGACGGACAGCAGGGTCGATTTGCCGGCATTGGGTGAGCCGATGATGCCAACGTCGGCGATGAGCTTGAGCTCGAGATCGAGCCAGTGTTCCTGTCCGGGCTCGCCCTTCTCGGCAAAGCCGGGCGCCTGATTGGTGGACGACTTGAAGTGGACGTTGCCCAGGCCGCCCTTCCCGCCCCGCGCCACCAGCAGCGTCTGGCCGGCATGCTTGAGATCGCCAAGGACGGTCGCCGGTCTCGTCGTGTACGACCGTGCCGACGGGTACGTCGACGGTAAGATCGGTGCCATTCTTGCCGTTCATCCGGTTGGCGCCGCCAGGATGACCGGACTCGGCAATAAATCGCCGGCGGCGCTTGAACTCGAACAGGGTATTCATGCCGGCATCGGCACGCAATGTGACGCTGCCGCCATTGCCACCATCGCCACCATCGGGCCCACCGAGGGGCACGTATTTCTCGCGACGAAAGTGCATCGCACCGGCGCCACCGTTGCCGGCACGCGTTAGAATCTTCGCTTCGTCAAGAAACGTAGGCATGCGCTCTCCCCACAAACGGCGTCTTGCTCCCCAGGACGATTCCCGGAACCTCTCGCCTCAACAGTTCCATGAACGCCTCCATTCCCATTCCCCGCTCTGCCGGGAAGCCAACCTTTTCATCGCAGCAACTCGCGGTCCATATTGAGCGTCCGCATCTGTACCATCTGCACCTCGGCCCGGCGAAGAAACTCCACCAGCGCCTCGGCCTCGGACGGGCAGTCGGTAAACCCGGGATAGGCGAGGAGATTGATCGAGGTGTGCAATCCCTGCCGGCGGGCCAGACGTAGACTGGCTCTCCATGTCGTCCAGACCGTAGTTGCGCGGCCCGTAATAGGCGATGTGCTGCCGCTCGCGAGCCGAGAACATGCTGACCCGGACGCTATCCAGGCCGCAATCGACGAGATGTTGCAAGGCGCGCGGGATTGCTGCCGTTGGTGTTGATGTGAATCTGTCCGCGGTCGGTGGCTCGCCGGATGTCCTGGATCGCGCGGCCAATCAGCCGGGCCCGCAGGATCGGCTCTCCCTCACAGCCCTGGCCGAAGCTGACGATGGGGTTGGGCGCGCTCTCGAGATGAGGAACGGCCAGCGACACGATCTCCTCGACGGTGGGCGTGAACTGGATGCGATCGTGAGGCGCGGTGATATCGTCCAGTTGCTCGGAGATGCAGCCGACGCACTGCGCATTGCAGGCCACGGAGACGGCAATCGCCATCTCATCGCGGCGATAGAAGATGTTCTGGGCGGTATAGCAACCATACTCGGTGGCGCAGTGAGCGTGATGGGCCAGCAGACGGTTGTCGGGCTCGGCCTCCAGGCGATGGTGAACCAGATCGGGCAGATCGCTGGTGTTGTGAATGGCGGGATCCCAGGCATCTCCTGGGTCCAGCGGGACAGCAGCGGCGAAGAGCTTGCCGTTCAGGGCGGCGACCGCGGTATACCCGAAGAGCGGCATATGGCCGGCGTCCGGCTCCTTGGTGTAGGCCGGAGTGAGCAGCCGGGTGTATCCCACCGGCATGAAGGCGGCTACCGGACGGCGTCCGGCGGCCGAGGAAACGATGTTGCCGCCAGTATCCTCGCCCAGAGCACGGCAACCGGGGACGAGGGACACCGTAGCGCCTGGCGGCAATGGGACCATGCGACCGAGGCGCACAGAATGAAGACCGCTCGCTCCCAGTGCCAGCAGCGTGCGGTCTTCGTGAAGTTCGCCGTTGTCAGTGGCATACACAGCACGCCACCGATAGTTTGAAGGTCTCACCGTCTCATTGTACCAAGCTCGGTTGACGACTCGAAGTAAGCGACCGCCCGCCGGGCCCCTTCGCGAACGTTCGGGGGCACGCCCTCCATCTCCAACTCATCCAGCCTGAACCAACGGAACCCACGCTCCGCCAGCGCCTGCGAAGTCCCGGTAGGGACTGCCGGGGGTGCCGGGTACTCTTCGGGTGTGTCTTCCGGCCCGCTTAGGCGTTTCCCTTCCGACGGCTCCGTTTCCCGCGAATACCAGGCAAAATAGGTGAAATCAATATGCTGATGGAACGGATTTATATCTTCGATCAGGATAAAGGCCGGTTGCGCCACGACGCCGCATTCCATTCGCCGTGCATCTTCGGACGAAGCTGCCTCGCTGTGCAGCCGCAAACGAAGCCCGGTTTCCTCCTCGATTTCACGACGAGCGGCGTCGTCGGGTAGCTCGTCCCGTTCGATGTGGCCGCCAGGTGGCAGCCAGATTCGCTGTTTGGGGTGGAGATGCAAGAGCACCCGGCCGTCATGCACGACGAAGGTTGTCGCGGTGAAATGGCGAGTAACTTCCCCAACCTGCCCGGCTTCGGGAATCTGGGGCGCCTCAACGCCCGGAGAGGTCGGATCAAGCGGATTCATCGAAGCGCATCCTTCCAGGTGTCGATGCTGGCACAGGAGTTGCCACCAAGTTGCACGTAGCGCTGGAGGTCCGAATAGTGGTAAAGAAACAATTAACCCCTCCACACGACGCCAACCCCGGCGCCGCGCCACCCTTCTTACAGTAACCGGCGAGCGATTGTGATGGATGAAAACGACATACCCGACATTTTCTGGGACGCGCTGAGCAACCTCTCCTTTGAAGGCATGCCTTCAGGACCGGATGAAACGGGCTGGCGGCCACCACTTCCTCCCGGCTTGACCGACGTGCTCGAGGTGGCCGAATCCGACCTGAGCTTCGGACGCATGGTACACCTCGTGGGTGATCCTTCCTCGATCTCGGTCGCCTACACGCACGTGATGCTGCAGCATGGATTGCTGGGCATGCGCGTGTATTTTCCGGCACGGGCGGTTCCCGGCGCGTTGGGTATCCCGGCGTATGTCGTCGGTTTCCGCGATCTGCCGCAGGTGCGACGGATGTACGAAGTCGAGCGGGTGTTGCAACGAGTGCACGACTTCTCCGACCCTCGTTCTGCCTACGGCCAGGCGGTATCAGTGGCCACGGTGCAACAGGCAACGCGAGCGCTCGCCGGCCTGGCGGCGCTGGAGTCGATGCCGTTCACGCTCTTCCCGGTATCGGCGGCCTGAGCTCTGCTATCCTGCCGAACTGTCCGATAGTTTGCCACACCAGGCGGAGCACTCCGGCTGCAGTCCCCGCCGAGCGGTTCTCGATCTGTGCCATCATGGAAGCCCCACCTCGTGCACATCAACGCCGCCGGCGTATGCCAAGGAGCAACATGTGACCGAACAGCAATCGAATGCGACCGAGCAGCGAACCCATCTTCCTGGAAGTCTCGTCTGGAACGATATCACGACGCCGGATACTGCTGCCGCGCGGAAGTTCTACAGCAGCCTGTTTGGCTGGGATGTTTCCACCGCGCCGGACAACGAGTATGGCATGTTCTTGCATCGCGGCAAGAAGGTGGCCGGGGTTGGGCCAGTGATGAATGACAATCAGCCGGCCCGCTGGTCGACGTACGTGCTCACCGAGAATGCCGAGGAGACGGCGGCGAAGGTCGCGGCGGCCGGTGGCGAGGTCGCCGTAGCGCCGACGACGATGGGAACGCACGGGACAATGGCGAGTTTTGTCGACCCGGCCGGCGCCTTTTTGGGCGTGTGGCAGCCGGGAACCCATCAGGGCGCGGATCAATTCCACTCTCCCGTTTCCGTCGCCTGGAACGAGCTGCACTCGCGCGACATCGGTGCTTCCTCGCGCTTTTTCGCAGCGGTTCTCGGCTGGGAGAACGAATCGACCCCCTTCGGCGATATCGACTATACCTACTGGAAGGTTGATGGACGGCTGGTGGCCGGCGGAGTGCCGCTGTCCCCAACGAGGCCGGCAGAGACGCCCTCCCACTGGTTCGCGTTTTTCTCGGTGCCGAACTGTGACGACATGGTGGTCCGTGCCCGGAATCTCGGCGCCACCGTGCTCGCCGAGCCACTTACCTCCGAGGACGGGCGCTATAGCATCCTTCAAGACCCGCAAGGCGCCATTTTCGGCGTGATATCAGCAGTCGCACCGCCGAACGCCTGACGCACCTGCGAACGAGGAGACCTCCGTGCATCTGACGCCGATCCGATGGACCGGCCGTCCCCAAAGCACAGGAGATATCCATCGGCTATCCCGGTCACACGATGGAGGAGGCCGGCGATCCGCCATGTCGCGCTCAAGGACGATTCGACTACACTGAGACGTTTCGACCGATGTGTGCACGTCTGAAGCTGCTGTCTATCACCGCTTGTGACCGTTTTGACCAACAAGGAGCATGAAATGACCGAACAGAACGAGGCCACGATTTACCTCGAAGGCCAGTACGGAAATGACTATGTGGACGAGTCCTTCCAGATCGACCCGAATACCGGTGTAACTGATCCCACTAGCACGGTAGTGTACCCGGACGACACGCTTAACCGGGATTCACAGCCGCCTGCCGACTACTCGCAATAAACATCGCGACGCGGTCCGAAAGCCGTTGACGCTTCGGTAGCCGCGGTTTCAAATCGAGGCGCCTACCTTCAGATAGACGTCTCGATTTGTGTCGCGACGAGATCCGAGTATCGGCGGCATGAACCCCGCAATCCATCGGCTACAATCTGAACGCATGCACCTGTAGCTCAGCGGATAGAGCACCAGTCTTCGGAACTGGGTGTCGGGGGTTCGAATCCCTCCAGGTGCGCCATTATCTTTTGGCTTAAATTGGCCAAAGATCGACTACGGACGCTCGGCCCGCGCCGGGCTCCGGGCCGAACTGCTGCAAAACTGCTGCAGTATTCGGCGGCGTCCCTCGACTTCTTCGCCCGGAGATGCACTCGCCACACTGGAAAGCAAGCGCGAGATCGAGCCAAGTGGAAGCGACGATAGTGCCGGCACCACACTCTCTACGCGTGTTTCTCTGTCACGCCTCTGAAGACAAGGAGACAGTTCGCCGTCTTTATCGGCTTCTCCAGCAAGTTGGCACAGCACCCTGGCTGGATGAAGAGGACATCTTGCCTGGACAGGAGTGGGCAGATGCGATATGGGGTGCCGTCCGCGATGCGGACGCCGTACTCGTGTGCGTGTCAAGGTCGGTGAATAAGATCGGCTTCCTGCAGAAAGAGATCCGCATCGTACTGGATGTTGCCGAGCTGCATCCTCCGGGCGCAATCTTTGTGATGGCCGTGCGGCTTGGATCATGCCACGTGCCCGAACAGTTGACGCAATGGCAGTGGGTGGACCTGTTCGCTCACAACGGTCTTCGTCGGTTGATACGCTCGTTGCAGGCTCGGGCGTCTGCGCTGGGCAGGGAGATTCCGGTCGATCACATACAGCCGAGCACCTTTAAAGTAGGTAGCAGAGATTTGACCACGGAGACCGACCGCGAGGTGGAACGGGCAATCGGAGAACTTGGCCCCTTCTCCGTCAACGTCGACGAGCTTCGGGCGCACCTAGCCCAGAAAGGCGTGGACTCTAGCACGCTGCACCGCTCTCTGAGTTTCCTTGAGGCAGACAGGTCGTTCGGCTCGCCCCCTAACGCGTGCCTGCCTGCCGCTGGTCCTGGCATGAGGAGACGAAGGGCAGCGGCGGCGCTCACCGGATGGTGTGAGGCGCTCACTCCTGCGCGTTACGGCGGGGGTGGGGGCATCACGAGTCAGGGGCAACCGTACGCCAGTTTTCACACTTGCGTAATCGACCGGAAGGCGTACATTCGCGGGCTCGTGCCAGCACCTCGAGGCCGTGGAGTCCGACGCCTGCTCCGGGTGGCAGACTAATTCCCCCGCCGCAAGTCTGACTTTTGCCTCTACCTGGAATGACCGCACTGGACATATGCTTCTAAAGGATTGCGGTAGCGGGCTAACGACGCTGCCGAGGATTGGGCGCATGTGCAGCGCTCACTACAACGATCCACATAGGCTGAGGAGCATCCGAGACATGATCTGCGCGAGTTGCGACAAGGAGCTGACCGACGAGGCGCGTTTCTGCATTCACTGCGGCACCACCCACGAGACACCTCGTGGTAGCTGTGCGACGTGCGCCCAACCTTTGGAGCCCGACGCTCCGGTGTGCCCCAATTGCTGGTCTCGTCAGGGTGCGGTTACCGATCCGGCACCGCCTGCTTCGGCTCCTGCTCCTGAGGCTGGCCTGGGCAAGGAGGATGCGCAGCTACCGTCCCCATCGCCTGCTGGTCTCGGCGTCGCTCCCAGCACCCCGCCACGGTAACCGAGGAGCATGTCGTAAGCGGTGAACAGACTCGTGCTGGAAGGGTGGTGCTCGTCGCACTGTTCATTGGCGCTGTGGTCCTAGCGGCAGTTACCAGCTCGCAGCAGTCAGCGACCTTCACGATGCAGGGGTCGCTGACCTCGACGACCTCATTCTGCTGGGACCTGGGCGTGGACAATGCCAGCCTCGTCGTGCGCGGCGAGACCAACCAGGTGATCGGGGCCGGCGCGACCTTGGCCAACCTCGCGAACCTGGATCACCTGCATGGCTTCAACGACGTCCTGTGCCGGGTCAAGTTCAGCGTGACGCTGCCCAGGGCCAGCATGTACCAAACCCAGATCGGGACGCACGGCGGGCCCACATATTCTTTCGATGAGCTTCAGGCCAGGCACTGGACCGTGGCGCTATCCCTCGGCTGAGCAAGCGGCCACCCGGCAGCGGCTGAAGGACGCCCCGCGCATCCCGGAAAGTCGAACGCCCGCGGCGCCGCGAACATCCGCCTAGTACTACAGTGACACATACCCGGTAAGGTATGGTACCGTGCAGGCCTGGAGACAGGAGGCACGGGATGACCGGAGACACCCAGGTTGAGCGGGATGCGCTGGCCGCAGTGGGGCGGCGCATTGCCAACCGCGTTCGGCGCCGAGAAGTGCGCGAGCGAATCATGGCCTACCTGGCTGGGCTGCTGGCGACGGTTGAGCGGAAGAACGGCTGGCAGCTGGCCGAGCAGTTGGGAGAGCGCGGACCGCGCAGCGTCCAGCGGGTGCTGAGCGGAAGCCACTGGGATGCCGACGCGGTGCGAGATGACCTGCGCGCGTATGTCGTCGAGCACCTTGGCGCACCGGACGGCGTGCTCATTGTCGATGAGACCGGGTTCCTCAAGAAAGGCACCAAGTCGGCGGGGGTGCAACGGCAGTACAGCGGAACGGCCGGACGCATTGAGAACTGCCAGATTGGTGTCTTTCTCGCCTACGGGAGCAGGAAGGGGCGGGCCTTTCTGGACCGAGAGTTGTACCTGCCCAAGGAGTGGCTCACCGACCCGGCACGGTGCCGGGAGGCAGGGATCCCAGGAGAAACGGTGTTTGCCTCCAAGCCCCAGCTCGCGAGCCGGCTGCTCGACCGGGCGCGAGCGGCCGGTGTCCCGACCGCCTGGGTGGTCGCCGACGAAGTCTATGGCAACGACGAGCCGTTCCGTCGGCATCTGGAAGCAGCGGAGCAGGCATATGTCCTGGCCGTCTCCTCCAGCCATCTCATCTGGCAGAACATGGCGCAGCAATCAGTCAAGGCAATCGCCGCGGCCCGCTCGCCTGCCGCCTGGGCCACGTGCTCGGCGGGAGCAGGGAGCAAGGGTGAGCGACTCTATGATTGGGCCTGCCTGCGGCTCCCGTATCAGGCACCCGAGGGACTGGAGCACCGGCTCCTCGTGCGCCGGAGCCGAACGGACGATGCCGAGTTGGCCTACTTCCGGGTCGTCTGCCCGACACCGACTGCCCTGGAAGAGCTCGTGCGAGTCGCCGGGATGCGCTGGATGATCGAAGAGTGTTTCGAGGACGGGAAGGGCGCGGTCGGACTGGACCAATACGAGGTGCGGCGCTACGACGCCTGGTACCGCTTCATCACGCTCGCGCTCCTGGCACACGCCGTGCTCGAGGTGATCCGGCACAAGCTCACCGAGCAGGAGCGTGCCCTGGGGGAAGGACCGGGGACGGTGCCGGGATGAGCCCGCTCACCGTCCCCGAAGTGCGGCGGCTCTTGCTGGCGGCGCAGCGGCCGCCGGGTGAACGGCGGTTCCACCAGTGGTGGTCAACCTTTCGGCGACAGCACCAGGCCCGGGCGCGACGCTGCCATGCCACCACACGGGAGCAGGCCCAGGGAGCGATGCTGGCCGGAACCGGAGTCGACACGCTGCCATCGATGGCCCGGCAGCTGGACGATGTGCTCTGGGAGCGCATCGCCGCGATCCTACCCCAGCCCCGACGCCGTGGCCAGGAGCCGCCACTCCCGTATCGGACCATCTTGGATGCTATTCTCTGGGCCGCCCGGACCGGTACCCCCTGGCGCGACCTTCCCGCGCGATTCGGCCCCTGGAAGACTATCCACGCCACGTACTACCGCTGGCAGCAGCTCGGCTACTGGCCAGCCGTCCTCGCCATCCTCCAGGTAACCGACTGCCTGGCACCTGATGTGTCACTGTAGTACTAGTGGTCTGTTACTCCTGAAGTGAGGGGTAGAGTCGTTTGAGCTTGATGCGCGCGTCGTCGGTGGTGAAGCGCCAGTCGACGGTGACGGCAGTCTGGTTGCGGCGGTCTTCCCAGGCAGCTACTTCGGTTTGCAGCGTGGCAACATCCGGGACCCGGCGGTCGAGGCATTGTCGGCTGAGGACGGAGAGTTCGATCTCGGCGATATTGAGCCAACTGCCGTGCTTGGGTGTGTAATGGATCTCAAGCTTCGCAGCCAGACGCTTGGCCTCGGCGGGCGGGAAGGCCTCGTAGAGCGAGGCGGGAGTGTGGGTGTTGAGATTGTCCATGACCAGCACGATCCGATCGGCATCCGGGTAGCGACAATCCACCAGGTCCTTGATCTGGTAGGCCCAGTCGCGCTTGGTACGGTGGTCGGTGACCGCGACCCAGCGGTGACCGCGAAGTGGCTCGCAGAAGAGGAAGCAGTTGACGACGCCGGCGCGTTCATACTCGTAGTCCAGCCGCTCTGGCTCCCCTGGCTGCGGCGGCAGCGGAGTTCGGGTATCGCGCAGCAGTTGCTTGGCAACCTCATCCATGCACACCTGCGGGAAGCGGGAATCGTAGGGCCGGGTGTAGACATCCAGGACCTCTTCCATGTGCCAGACGAAGTCGGCGTTGTGCTTTGGGGGAATGCACCACTGTCGCTTCAGCCAGGGCTTGAGCTCGTTTTTTTCAGAATCCGGCGGACGGTCTGGTACGACACGTCCTCCACCACTTCGAGTTCCACCAGCCGATCCGCGAGCAGCCGCAAACTCCAGCGCGCCTGCCCTTCGGGTGGCGTGCTGCAGGTCAGGGCGACCAAGCGGGCTTCTTGCTCGCCGTCCAACTTCCGCTCGTACACGCGACGTGGCGCGCGGCGGTTGAGGGCCGCCTCTACTCCCTGCTCGACATAGTGGCGGCGGATGCGGGCCACCGTCGGCTGGCTGCTCTCGACTGCATCGGCGATGGCCTCATCGACCAAGGCCGGGCCGCCTGGGCTCTGGTCGGCTTTGAGCAGAATGCGGGCATGCATCAGCTTGCGGGCGGGAGCTGTCCCGGCCGCAATCAGGCCGTGGAGGAGATCTCGTTCAGTATCAGTGAGGGTTACGGGGTATTTTTTGTGCATAATGTCCAGCATACCGATCACCGAGCGTCGCATCAAATCATCAGTAACGGACTACTAGTGCAGATCATCGAGCACAAGCACGATGGGAGGCAGTGTCAGCCATGGCTGCCAGGAATCCGGTCACCCCGGAAGACCCGCTGCTGCTCATCCCGTCCCAGCGTCTCCGATGCCGCCGGCATCGGCAGCTCCTCCGGGAGCAGCACCCCCAGGTAGGGCCAGCGCGACTCAGCCTCTGTCCGTATCTCGTGACCTGAAGGACCGGGCCACCTTAGAGTAAAGAGATACCCCCGTTGGGTGCGCTATGGCGCACAAGGTGCGACCCCGTGCCGAGAAGGACTGCGCTGACCGTTGACGACGAGGCGGCCATCTGGGAAGCGTGGCTGCGGTCCACTCCGCTCTGGCAGATCGCGCGAGCGGTCGGTCGGGATCGGCACACGGTCGCCCGGGCCATCGACCGCATCCGGGCGGAGCTGACCCAGACGCGGCTGGCAGACCTGGAGGCTAGGCGAACTGAAGCGCTCGCCGAGTACGACGCCATCAAGCGGCGAGCATGGACACGCTTGCAGCAGTGTGCCCCGACCAGCACCGCCTCCGTCGGGTATTTGAGCGCGCTCATCGAGGCGCGCAAGCGCCAGGATCAGCTTCTCGGCTTGAACCATGTGGAAACGAGCAACGTCAACGTTTACCTGGCGCAGCTCCACGCCGTCCTCCACGAGCCCGTGCCTCAGCCAGTGATCGAGGCAGATGGTGGTCGCTGGGCCGGCCACGCCCGCCACCAGCCCCCGCTCTTCGCCCGCCGGCTGCTGGGCTTTGAGCCGCATCCCAGGCAGGAGGCGTTCCTGGAGTGTCGGGCTCCCACCAAGGTGGCGGCGGCCGGCAGGAGGTTGAGCAAGTCGACCGCGGCCGCGGCGGAGCTGGTCTGGTTCGCCGTGGCCCATCCCAGCATCGTCCAGGCGGTGATCGCGCCCACCGCCGATCAGGCGGGGTTGATCTTCGGGGCAGCGCTCCGCTTCCTGGAGGAGGGCCCACTGCGTCCGGCCATCAAGGCGGTGACGCGCTCGCCCTTCACTGAGCTGGTGCTGCTGGGCCCGGACGGTCAGGGAGGCCAGGCGGAGTCGGTCATCATGGTCTGCTCAGCGGGGCACGAGGGCAAGTAGCTGCGCGGTCATGGAACTGATCGGGTGGTGGTCGACTAGGCGGCTTTCGTGCCCGAGCGGGTGCTCTCCCAGGTCATCCCGCCCATGCTGGCGGCGAGCGCCTACCGCGAACTGGTGCTGATCAGCACGCCCTGGGGCCGGGGCAACCGCTTCTTCCACGCCTCTACCCGCGGCGTGCAAGGCGACCCGGCGATTCGCTCCTTCCACTTCCCCAGCCGGAGTAACCCGCACCTCTCCTCCGAGTACCTGGAGCGCCAGCGAGCCGAACTGACCGAGCTGGCCTGGCGCACCGAATACGAAGCGGAATTCCTGGATGACCAGGCCTCGGTATTCCGGCAGGAGCTCGTCGAGGCAGCCGTCGACCCGAGCATTGAGGAGGGCACGGTGCTGGCCGGCCATAGCTACTCCCTTGGCTTCGACCCGGCCAAGTTTCGGGACCGATCAGCCTTGGTAGTAGTCGACCGGACCCAGCTGCCGTATCGGGTGGTCCAGGTGGCCGACCTGGCCGGGAGGGACTACCTGGCCCGGGCCCGGGCGGTGGCGCGCCTGGCTGCCCGCTACAACGACGCGGCGGTGCTGCTGGACGAGACCTCTCATGCCCAGATGCTGGAGCAGCTGCTCGCCGACGGAGTGATCGCTCGTGGCTATCGCTTCACGAGCGCCTCCAAGGCGGAGCTGATTGACGCGCTCGTCTTGGCGTTCGAACGGCGCGAACTGCGCCTCCCACCGCACCCCGACCTGCTCCGGGAGCTCCGCTACTACCAATACCAGCTGACCCGGGCTGGAAACGTGAAGCTAGGAGCGGCCGAAGGGCCGGGGATGTTCGATGACTTGGTGACGGCCCTGGCGCTGGGAGTCTGGCAGGGAGGCGGCCAGCGGGACTGGATACCGGGCTACGAGGACCCGGAGGCGGAGCGGCGCATCGATGAGGAGTTGCGCCGGGAGCTGGACGAGGAGGAACTGGCGGAGTGGGGGGCCTGGTAGGGCTAGACGAGGACGTGCGGCAACAAGAGCTGACCCGATGGGAAACCCTGCGGCGCAGGGAGCGAGGGGTAGCCGCCTTCTCCCTCCAGGGACCGTTCGCCTTTCCGCAGGACGACGACCTGTACGCCGCTCTCTATCCTGGCCGCGATTGTGGCGAGCTCGTCTACTAGCCACGAACTCGAGCGTTCTGAGTCGCGCCCACGCTGAACCAGCTGCCATCGTGGCACCAGCCAAAGCGGTTCTCGCGGTGGCCGGTGGGCGGAGCTTTGCCGACGCGGCCCGGTCCGCCGGGCGTCGGAGTGGCGTTGGTTGCTCGCTTCAATCGGGACGGGCTGGCAGCCCTCAAATCGGGGCACGGCGGGGCCAGTCGAAGCGCTACACCCAGCCCGAGCAGACTCAGCCCCTGGGATCCGTACCTACACCTTCTGGTGGGGCCGGCACGATGCCGAGTTCACCTGGGACAAAGATGGGAGCCGGTGCGAGACCGGGACGGCGGTGCGCAAACGGAAGAGCGGAACGGTGACGGTCATCGATCCGGATGCCCTAGCGAAAGAACTTGATGCTCCGTGGAATGACTGTCAATTCCTATCCCCCGCTCACCGCTCGCTCGTTCTACGGCGAGGGTAGCGGGCTGGTGCTCACAGTGGGGCCACTTTAGGGCGCCGTTACTCCTCCAAGTGGAGCCAATTTACGCCGCCGTAAACAGCCCTCCGCCTCCTCTTCTTCGAGGCGTCGGGTCAGGTATTCTTCCAGGTGGACGAAGGGCCACTCGCTCTCAATCCGCTCGAAGTCCTCTGGATTCTCGGCGAGTACTGCGTCGAACTGTCCCGCGCATACAGCGCCAACATCCGTACTGGTCGCTGCTGTCGGGCGGGAGTATTATTCGCATATGACGACCTAAGAGTGACGTCCCTGGTTGTGCTCCACAATGTCTTCATCTTGCGACCATGAGTACGCTGAATGGGGCGGCAATTAGAAACTTCTTGACGCGCATAGGCATCCTGCGGAAGAAGCGTGCATACCGCAACCACAGGTACGATGCTATGCCCTCCGGCGGGTAAGAGCATTACCACTGTGGAACACGACGCTGAACACCGCCGCGCCACGCAGGACCACTCAGAAGACGAGGAACTCGAAGCCCCGGAGGACGTTGACGATGACCAAGCCCAGGGTGCTGAGGTGACGGAGTCAAATGGACGTAGCGAGTCACCTCGCCAAACTCACTCGGTCTATGTAGAGGCAATCGAGCAGGCGTACCAGGCGGAAGGGGCAAGGAGGAAGTCCCTAGAAGACCGTGCAGCCCGAGTGATTACGACGTCAGGTGCACTCGGCACTGTCTTACTCGGTATCGTCAAATTCTCGGACGGGACATCCCCATCGATAGACGCACCCGAGGCTGCTTCGCTTGTGGCTGCACTTTTCTTCTTTGGAATGGCGGCGATCTTGGCCCTGCTTACCATCATTCCACGACCCCAACGAGTGATTGCGGATTGGCTCCTGGACCAGTGGGTGTCCGAGTCAAAGTGGGACGAATATGATCCTGAGATGGCCACGCACGAGGTCGCACGGGACAAGGTGAACCTAACGGTCAATGCCCGGATAGACAATCGAGGTCTCGGGGTACTCGCATTCATCGCAACGATATTCGAGGTATTGGCAGTAGTATGTGTCGCGCTTGCGATAGCTTTCATCGTCGAGGTCCACCCGGCGCTGTACGCGATTGTGCTAACCGTCGGCGTTGCCACGGTAATTGCCCTGGTAGTCATCTCAAGGTTTAGCACCGACCTAGCGGCGATATGGCGGAAGCCATCGGGCGACCAGGATAAAGCAACTCCGAGCAAGGGATTGCAGGGGGACCAGTCCAATGATCTCCCGACCGTTGAGGCCAGCCGGGCACGCCCGCCAGATGGTGATGACGACATCGGTATGAGCGGAGTTTGATCATGGAGTCTCCAGACCCTCCAATAGTCGGCGGTACGGCCTGGCACGGCAGCTGCAGGCGCTGTAGCCACAGTCCAGTCCCGCCAATGACGCCGTATACAGGGTCAGCCAGAACAACGGCTCCCACACGGCGTCCAGCGTAATCCAGTCGGAACCGGCCAGTCCGAAGACATCACTGAACCGGACAGCGATAGTAAATGCTGCGGGCGCTCGCGGAGCCACAACGCTCAACCGGCCAAGGCGGTGGAGCGCACTTGATCCAGAACAGCGACTAGGTCATCGACCTGTGCTGGCGGGAACAGCCCTTCCGGTCCTTGCGGGCTCACATCGGTGAACGGCGACTCGTAGAGCAGCACCGCACGCATCACCCCGCGCTGGGTCAGGTGGTCGACGATCATGTTCACACAGTGAATCTGGTTCGCGTTGAGCGTCATGTCGGCCACGAAGCCGGCGAACGCTTCCTTGGCCGCGCCGCGGTCGAGGCCGACGAGGGAGCGGACGAACAGTCCCAGGCCCTGTGACTCGGCGGCAGCTTCTTGCGGGTGCTCGGCGCCGGTGACGCCATTCTCCACCAGCATCTGTTCGAGCTGGGCGAGGTCGTCCGCGGTGAGCGGCTTGTTCATGCGCAGTCGGTGGATGGCGATATGGTCCTCGTGGCGGCGAAGGTACGCCTGCACCTTCTGCCGGAAGCGCTCCATCGACTCCTGCGGAGCCGCGCCGAGCAGGTCGATCTCGATCTCTTCCCCAATCTCGTCCTGAAAGTCGGAAAAGAGCGCACAGCGTAGTCGGGACGGGAACCAACTCGTCTCAGGTCGCGGAAGTCAGCCGGCTGGCACTGAGCCACCTGCGGCGTGGTCGGCGCCGGGGAACCATTCCACGTACATCACACCCGCGCCATTGCCTGGGGCGGCGCGTGAGCGCTGGACAACCTCGACGTTGCCCACGCCATCTGTAACCAGCGGAACGGTGCCCGGTAGCGCGGTCTTCACTGTCGCCTGCGAGCTGCATCCTTGCCAGCCACAGTGATACGCCTGCAGATCGACCTCGCCGATGTCCTGCAAGTCAATCAGGAACAGATCCGGCAGGCCCTCCAGGACTGGGCATGAGAGTAAATTGCCAATGTACTCGGCCTTGGGTCCATTGCAGAGCAAAGCAGAGTCGGGGGGATCCCCTCGACTCCGCTCTGGCTCCCGGTGCGATTAGTTCTCAGGGCATTGTCACGCTCACGTTCACGGAGGCGTAGAAGGCACCCGAGAGTACGTCGGTCGCGCCAATTTGATAGTTGCCGGCGGCGCTGGGGCTGGCGTAGACCTGCACTGAGAAGGATCCAGAACTTGACGCTGTTGCCGAACCAAGGCCCGGAGCGCTCGCGCACGTGCTCGCCGAGTTGCATGGCGCAGAGAACATAACGAACGCATTGGCCGGGAAGCCCGTCCCAGTCAAGGTCACCCAACCGCCCAGGCTAAGGCTGACCGAGGAGGGGCTGACCGTGAGATGCGGGCTGCCGGACGAAACCGGCGTGCTGGTCGGGGTTGGCTTCGGGGTCGGAGTTACTGTCGCAGCGGGCTGCGACGTGCTGGTCGGGGTCGGCTTCGGTGTGCTGGTTGGCGTTGCAGTACTCCCTGTTGCTGACCCGCTGGTGGTAAAGGAGGCCACTGGTGAGAAGGCGCTGACGTTCGGCTGCCCCGGTGTCTGCACCTGGCCGACCGCGGCAACAGTCCAGTAGTACCGCGTGCCCGGCTGGAGAACCACTGGATCTGTGGAGTCGACGTTGCACTCGCGGGTGACGATGCTTGACGGATCGAGCGTGGGCGTCGTAGCGAGGATAAAATCGTACCCCTGTGCGCCCTGTACCTGTGAGGCGACAAGCCCGTACGTGTTCGCAGGACCCGTCGGCGCTTTCCCGACCCCAATGGTGCTCGGGACACTGGGCCCCCGCGGAGTTGGCCCCGGTGTAGGTGGTGTCCACCCCATCGTGGTAAGCGGAAGGGGATAGGTGCCGTTGGCGAATGCGGGGTTGTACGTAATGCTGGAGTTATTCAGGCCCCACGCGTCGAACTGCTTCGAGTAGTAGCTGCCCTGCATGGTGAGTCCGTTGTCGTTGACGTGGATCGTGCCCTGCGGCGCGTACTCCGTCATGAAGGCGCGTGTCCCTGTGCTGAGGTCGTTGATATCCCCATTCCAGGAGATGAGGCCGAGCCCGTTTCGGGGATCAGCGTCAGTGAATTGTGCGCTCGTGGTGTCGATGGTGATGTTGCGGTCCACGGCGTAGGTGGCGTTCGCTGCAAGATTGACTGCGTCGATGTGGAGGTTTCCCTGCACATAGACGATGCCGCTGATGCTCTGGTTGACAGAGCTATCTGTAAGCGAACACGGGTAGATGACGCTCGCTCTTGAGAGATACTCCGATGGTCCGTACTGAAGGAACGGTCTGCTCGGAGCACTGGTGGAGATCGCGGGCATCTGCATGTTGTTGTTCAGCGCTACCGTGTTGCTGCAGCTGCCGTTGCCGACGCTCTCCACCTGACCGTTGATTGTGACGCCGTTATCGGTGGTGATGCCGATGCAGCCTTCCGAATGGATATCGCCGTTGATCGTCACCCCATTCATAGCCGGGAGATTCAGGCTCTGGCCGCCCCCGTTTGTAAAGATGGCATGTGCCTCGACGATGATCGGCCCCGAATCCTTGACAGCTTCCATGTTACCGGCGACATCCCAGGCATGCCACAGCACATGGAACACTCCGGATCCGGTAGGAGTGTACGAGGCCGTGGGGCCGTTGAAGGTCGTCCAGGTCGCTCCATCATCAGTGCTCAGCTGGATGTAATCGCAACCCGATAAACCCGGCTGGTCCGTGCAGGTGAAGGTGAGTTGCGGGTCATTTCTGAAGATCCCGTGCTCCTCCCGGGCGCCTGTAGCGGTCCCGGCGGTAGACGGGCTTTGCCAGTCGATGTATATCGGCGTCGATTGCGGCTGCTCCCAGTTGGATCCGTCGGTCGAGCGGAAGGTCACGTTGTACCGCCCCTCTTGACCGAGAGAGATGCAGCTGTGGTTCGCGACCGTCTGCCACGTGTTGCCGTTGTCGTAGCTGTACTGAGAGGTCAGCGACGAGTCCGGATTGTCTGGATCATGCGCTGACAGGCAGTACGTAACTGACGAGCGGTACCAGGGGTAATGCGCGCCGACGGTTGCCCCACTCGCAATAGTCAGGGTGGTCGTAGGGGCCGTGGTATCTCCGGATGCGGGCGGAGGCGTGGGGCCCGGTGTGCACGTAGTGCCGAGCGCGGCCCGTAGCGGGCGAACCAGTCGGTCTGCAATGTGCCGCGCTGCGGCCCGCTCCGTCGCAACACGCAACGCGGAGGCATGGCTGGGATAGCACGTACCTATGCCATTTGTCGAATTGAAGGACGTAGCCCCCCAGTTCGTACTCGCAGTTTGGGTGGCCCCGGCACCGTCGACAATAACTGCTGATTGACCGCAATCCGTGCCCGGGGCGGAGAACGGTGCTCCCTGGATCGCGGTGCCCTCGTAGTTAAAGGCATGGCTCTGATCCCCTGCCGGGGAAATGTTGTAGAAGGTCCATCCATCAATGGACACCCCGTTCCATGGGTAGGGAGACCCTTGGTATTCGAGCTCAACATGCAGGTGGGCTGGAACCCCGCCTGAGGTCCCCACAAACCCAACCAAGCCCCCTTGGGGCACCCACTGGCCAACCTGGAGGCCGTCGGCCTGCGCGCTGAGATGCGCGTAGAACGTCTGAAACCCAGTATTTGATCCAGTAGTGCTGTGATCCAATACCACCTTGAGACCGAATCCATCTCCCGCATCACCGATAGATCGGACGTACCCCCCTGCCATGGCGAGGACTGGCTGGCCAAACGCATTCGAGCCCTGCAAAAAGTCGAGTCCCGACAGCGTCGACGGAGGATTTAGGACGCAGTCTGTTCTGGTTCCATTTCCGTGGGGCCCGCCCGTCCAGTGCCACGGGTTTGTACTCGCCGGCCATGGCAGCTTGAAATATGGGATCGCCTCCGCGGCTCGAGCTACCTGGACGCCCGAGCCCGGAACGTGGGGGACATCACCCAGCGCGGGGACCAGGATGGCCGAGCTGGCCAGAACGCCAGCTGCCAGGACCCTAAGACCAAGAGAGAAGCGCTCCACGACTCGCCTTCCTTACCAGCCCGGGAATGATCGGACTCTTACTGGTAACTTACCAGTAAGAAAAGAGAATTGCAAGCCCCCAATTGCGTTGCGAAAACCGCGTCGCTGTAGCTGTCGTCGGCAGCGCTGCCGAGCTACTCGGTAATAAGGGGCGGCTGCACGGCGGCGGCTGTCTGCTTGTTCCCTGACGAGGTAGCACGCCGCTTGTAACCGAGGTCCTCAAGAAGCCGCGTTGTCGCCGCAAGGTCAGCTTCAGCTCTGGCCTTCTTGTAAAACTTGAAGGCGGTTTTCAGCTCATCGATAGCGGCATCTGTCCTCTTCTGCTGGGCAAGAAACTCACCGAACGTGAACAAGGATCGGCCAATCTCATACTCAAGGTCAGCCGGATCGGCCTGTTCCAGTGCAGAAGAGGACATGAGCACCTTTACCGAGGAATGAAACGCTTCCTCAGCACGGCGATTCTCCCCCCGGAATATGTACACAGTTCCCAGATTGCGCCACGCTATGCCAGCTCCCAAGCAGCGGTCCCGATTTGTCGCGTAGTACAGCGCACGCGATTCGCGGCTCTCGATCTCAAAGAGCAGCTGCTTTAGTGTCGCGGCAGGGTCTTCAACACGAAGAGCCCGCCGGCGCCTGTATTGCGCTGGCGGGCTATTCTGCTCTTTCCGTTTCGCCGTGACCTCCGGTGCCTCTAGGAGATCACGCAGGCGTACGTGCAGGACGGAAGCCATCTTCTGTGCAATCGCGCGGCTCGTACGGTGCTTACGCCCAGTCTCAATGAGAGCGATATAGGAGGAATGGACACCCACGGCCAACGCGAGGTCGCTCTGAGTCATGTTGCCCACCTTACCGCTGGTCCGTGCCGCCCGTAACTTCTCCGGGGCAAGGCTGACCAGCTGGTCGGGATGGGATTCCAACGCGTGAATGGCCGTTGGATTTTCCCTTCTTTAAAGAAGTGGCAAGGCCAGCAACGGCCCCGGTCCCTCTGAGAATATCACTTACCGGTAACTTACGGCTGCGAGCAGGATATCACAGTAAGAAGGTAAGGTCAACCTGAGGGGACCGACCCATCTCAGTAGCTCACCCTTGACCTGGAAGAGGTGCGCTTCGGCGCCCGGCAGCGGTACTTCTGATAGACGGAGCGGTGCGCCTCATCGATCACGACCAGGTCGAGGTGGCCGGAGCCGAAGCGGCGGCGCCCGTTCTCCATCTCGTTGATCAGCCCCATCATGGTCGAATAGGTGCAGACGGAGATGCGGCCGTCCTCGTTTCTCTCGGCGACGAGGTTGACCGGGCCGGCGGCGGGCAGGTGCGTCTTGAAGGCGCCCACCACCTGATTGACCAGAGCGACGCGGTCTGCGAGGAAGAGGACGCGCTCGAGCAGCTGTTGCCAGAGGTCGCTCTGCGGCTCAGGTCAACTGGGATAGTCATGTTCCTGCATGTCATGATCCCAAGACAGCAGGATGACGGTCGGCAGGGGGATCTGGACAGTAATCATTTCGGGTGGCCCGGTATTCGCGCATCGAGTGGCCGACTTTTCTCTTCACAAGCACAGAAGCGGTTGCACGTTCACGGTACGTCGGAGCCGCGCCGTTTGGGACGGTCTCTATCATGACCGGGCCTCGATTAGGTGGGGACATCCTCTTCACTTGGGAAGCTCGTCTCTGGTGCGCATATGCTCCCGACGGCGAGGCCCGCCCGCGTGCTGCTCCGTGTGGGTGGGGAAGACAGCGAGCGCGGTCGCCCGCAGCTCGTAGTACGCAAGAAGTGCGCGAAACCGCTCGATCACCCGCCGGAAGGCATCCGTTTCCATGGCACCCTGCCGCTCCTGCTGCCAGAGCAGTTCTGCACCCGCCGCGAGCTGCGCCTCCACCTGCTCGATGTGCTGCCCCTCAACCTCCTGCAAGAGCCGGTGGAGTTCGCACTTGTGCGCTCGCGCGGCGCCGCGGAGTTCCTCCGTCAACACGTCGCGGGGACTGAGGTACAGACTATCTCCCTCGCGCCGTATGGCCCGGACGCCGGCGTGGCGCAAGCGGATGAGAACGTCGGCGACACCCTGGTCCTGCTGACGCTCCGCCATCAGATGAGGTCTCCGTCGCCATCGCTCGGCCCCGTGTCTATACTCCCGTTGCCGTCTCGTCTGCCCGTCGCTGTCGCCTCGAAGGCAACGGTCCAAGGCGTCGTCGTTACTTTCGGGGATACCGTGCAGTCGAGTACCGGCGTGCAGTCACAGCGAGGGTGCAGCAATGCGCCAGCATCTATGCTCCGGTGCGAGGATACATGTCCCGGCGTCCGCGCCGGCGCGACCGGACTCACAACTGCTGGAAGAGCGCTACGAGAGGTTCCTGCGGGCCAGCTGAGACGCCCGGCGGAAGCCAGTCTCTCGTCGGTCCGTGCCTGCTGTCGCGCTGAATCACGTCACGCACTGCCTTCCGCTGCAAAACACCGCAGACTACGCCGGACGACCCCGGTTGTCTACGGCGCACGATCGGCTTGCAGATGGGAAGGGCGAACTTCGGGGGCCCCGACGAACGACTTGTACCAGTCTTCGGAACTGGGCGTCGGGGGTTCGAATCGCTCCAGGTGCGCCATTGTTTTTGGCGCTGCGAATGATGTCTGAGCGTGAGGTATCGCCGGCTGTGTCACGGCAAACCCGAAATTCGGCGTAAAAGCCGCAAAATGGGCTGGGCCCCGCGCTCCCTCGCGAGGCAGGTGCTGCGTGCCAGCAAGAAAATACCCCTGCAACTCATCCGCCTAGAACGCGGACTAGGGTGAGTAGGTGGGCCCTTTCGGCGGCCGGAGCTTTTGCTACTATTGCGGCACAATGAGAATGGTAACCTGCCCGTTCTGTGGGACCGAGAGCGTCGCCGGCAGGAAGTTTTGCGCGGAATGCGGCAAGCAGTTGCCGCCGGTCTGCCCCGGCTGCGAAAGCCCGGTCGCCGCCGGTCAGATGATCTGTGCCGAGTGTGGAAGGTCCCTACAGACCACGTCCAGCAGAGAGGCGGGCACCGCACTGGCAGCTGGATCTGCCCCATCTCCGGCTGCGGCCACCACGCCCCGTACCCCGTCGGCCAGCATAGCCCAGCCTGGAGAGCGCCGCCCGGTGACTGCCGTGTTCTGCGACCTGGTCGGCTTCACCCCGTTCGCCGAGCAGTTCGACGCCGAAGACGTGCGTGAGGTTCAGGCTGCGTACTTTGGCGCCATGGCGCGGGAGATCGATCGCTACGGAGGAATCGTAGAGAAGTATGCCGGAGACGCCATTCTGGCGCTGTTCGGCGTGCTCGTCGTCCACGAGGACGATCCGGAACGTGCAGTGCTGTGCGCGCTCGGGATGCAGCGTGCCATGCGAAACGTGGCCGAGCAGGTGCAGCGGCAGTATGGCGTTGGGCTCTCTGTCCGCATCGGTGCGAACACCGGGGAGGTTGTGAGCGGGCACTGGGACGCCTCCGGACACCAGCAAGCAGCGGTGACCGGAGACGCGGTGAACGCCGCGGCACGGTTCCAGGCCGCCGCGGAGCCGGGAGGCGTGCTGGTCGGCGAGGAGACCATGCGCCTGACCCGGCACCGCATTCGGTACGGCGAGCGGCAGGCGCTCTTACTCAAGGGGAAGGCGGCACCGGTCGGCGGATATGCGGTATTGGGGGTCGGGGCCTGGCCCGACGAGCAGTGGGACCAAGATGCGATCTCCGCGCTTGCCTCGCGCCCAACACCCCTGATCGGACGCGAGGGCGAACTCGCCGCCATCATGGACGCATGGCAGCATGCGGCCCGGGGAGAGACCCGGCTGCTCATGGTGACTGGCGAGCCGGGGGTCGGCAAGAGCCGGCTGGTGGCCCAGGGACTCGGACGTGTCGTGGCAACATCGGCCGAGCCGCCGCGCATCATCTGGAGCCACTGCCTATCCTATGGGCAGAGCATCAGCCTCTGGGTCATCGCCGATCTCCTGCGGTCGGTGTTCTCGATTGCAGAGGAGGCGGAGCTCGATGAGATCCGCGACCGGATCGGCGAACGCACGGAACAGATCCTATCAGGTTGCGACGACGCCGACCTGGCGATTGCACGTGATGTGCTCGGTGAAGTGCTCGGCCTGCCGGCGGGCGGCTCGATTGTCTCGGAAGCGGGCCCCCTGGTCCGGCGCGGCTCCCTCATCCGCGTCCTGGGACTGATACTCGGGTCTCTGACGCACGCAGGGCCAGTCGTGCTGGTACTGGAAGATGTTCACTGGCTCGACGCCGCCAGTGAGGAGGTGCTGACCAGGGTGCTGGCACCGCTCTCGGACCGACCGCTTCTGATCCTGGCCACTTGGCGGCCGGGTGAGGCAACCCTCTGGAGCGATTGGGAGCAGAGCACTTCACTCTCCCTGCAGCCTCTCAGCGAGGACGATGCGGAACAGCTTGCCACCGCGGTGCTGGGAGATCGGGCGCCGGGCGCAGACCTGGTAGCACACGTGCGGGAGCGAGCGGAGGGCAATCCCTTCTTCATCGAAGAGCTGCTGCGCCACGTCGAGGAACTGGGCGGACTCGAGGAGGTGGCAGGGGAAATGCGGCTGAGGCCGGGAGTGGCCGAGCAGCTGCCGGTCACCCTGAGGGAGGTGCTTCTGGCCAGGCTGGACCGCCTGGAGCGGGACGTGAAAACGGTTGCACAGGTGGGCAGCGTTATCGGGCGGACTTTCGCGGTTAAGCTCCTGGCCCGGGTACTGGAGCAGGAGGAGGCACTGCTTTCGTCACACCTGGGGGCCCTGGAAGTGGCTGGCATCACATATCCCCAGCTAGCCGGCGAGTTGGAGCACGTCTTCCGTCACGTCCTGCTGCGGGATGCTGCGTACGGCATGCTGCTGCGGAAGCGGCAGCGCCAAATTCATCTGGCCGTCGGGCAGGCTATCGCCGCGCTCTATCCGTCCGGCGAATACGTAGAGATGATCGCCTACCACTATGCCAGGACCGAGTCACACCGAGAGGCTGCGGAGTGGCTGGAGCGCGCGGGCGAGCGGGCGTGCAACGCGTTCGCCAACGAAGCCGCGATCGGCCACTTCCGGAACTCACTGGAGCGCCTTGTGCGGGCCGGGCCGACGATCTCAACCTGGCCCGGGTGGAAGCCAGGCTGGGCCAGGCAATGAACCGAGTCGCACGATTCCCCGAGGCAGTCGAGATGCTCGAGCGGGCAATTGCCCATTATCAGGCGGCAGGGCGGCCGGAGCGAGGCGCCCTGGCGGTCGCCGATCTGGCTCATGCCTTGAACCAGCAGGGGAGACTGGAAGAAGCGCGGCAGCGGGCGGTAGCCATGCTCGAGGTGCTGGCGCAAATGGACCCGTCGCGCGAGGCGTGTCGACTCCACCTGGTGCTTTCCGACGTGTATCAGAACAGTGGCCGTTATGCCGAGATGCTGGCCACAACCAAGCAGATGGCCGAACTGGCCGCGGCTATCCATGACCAACGGCTACGTGGACGAGCGGCGGAGCGTGGTGGCATGGCGCTCCTTCTGCTCGGCCGGGCAGAGGAAGGGGGAGCGGCGCTCGAAGAGGCGATCGGGCTGCTCGAGCAGGCAAGCGACGCTCCGGGCCTTGGCGTCGCACTGAACAATCTTGCCGAAATCCGGAGGCTGACCGGGGACCTGACCGAGTCCGTCCGACTAAGCCGTGAGGCACTGACCATAGATGTCCGTACCGGGAGCGCGCGCGGGCTCCCGGTCGCCCACCTCAACCTGGCCCAGCTGAGCCTGGCCATTGGCGAGTGGCAGGAGGCCTCGGAGCACATCGCGCGCGCCGAGGAGCTCGTCCGGGCTGCCGGCAATCTCAAGATCATTGAAGCGATCCTGCCCCACGCGCAGGGCGAGCTGGCGCTGCGTCGGGGCGACTGGGCCGCAGCGCGCCGGCTGTTCGAGACGGCCCTGGAACGAGCGGCCGGGATCTTTCAACAGGTGGCGGTGCTGGCGCAGCTGGATCTGGCAGAGCTGGATATCTTGGAGGGCCGGCCGCGCTCGGCGGAGAACCGGCTGAGCGAACTGCACGATGAGGCCGAGCAGGTGCGAACTCTGGCGCTCCGGGCCTGGGCGCGGCTGACCCTGGGAGAGGCGCGACAGGCCCTGGAGCTGGCCAAACAGGCGGAGCGGGAGGCGCGGGCACGGCATAGCCTGGCGGACCTTCCCGACGTGCTGCGCATCAAGGGACTGGTGCTGCGCCACCTCGGCAGCGTCGAGGACGCCAGGGCCACCCTGCTGGAGGGGAAGGATCTGGCGCGCCACATGCCGATCCCGTTCGCCGAAGCACAGATCCTGGCCGAGCTGGGAACGCTGGATCGAGCGGCCGGAGACGAAGCCGCGGCACAAGCGAATTTTTCAGGAGCCTTGGCTATCGTGAGGCGGCTGGGAGCCAAAAGGGACGTCGAGTCGAATGAGCGGGCACTGGCGCAACTGAACAGCTGATATCCCGGCCATCAACCATGCCGGGGGAAGAAGCTCGTGTCCGTTCATCGTGAACGTCCGGTAAACGAGCCGCCAGGAGACTTCGGAACTGGTTGTCGGGGGCTCGAATCCCTCCAGGTGCGCCGTTGCTTTGTCGCCACTGTCGTGGCGGCTTTACGTGACGGGATCCCTGGCTTCGATGCCCTTGTACTTCCGGAAGTCCCGGTCACGAGTGAAGACTGTGCCGACCCCGTGCTGACACATGAGAGCGACGAGATGCGCGTCTGGCACATCGTTTCCACATAGCTGCGTCCCGGCGGTTGCCAGGAACAGCGTCCAGAACCTCTCTCCTTCGGCGGCAGTCCGCACCTGCGGTCGAACGAGCATCGCACTCACACTGCCGCTGGCCTCTGCGGAAGTGAGGGTTTCGGTAGGATACCAGGGTGCGTCACGATGCGCAGATGACCCATGATCGTCGGCCAGAAGAGATAGACCAGATCCGGACCCTCGGCTAGCCGTTCCACAAGAGCGCGAGCTGAACGGAATGCGGGATCATCCGTATTCGAAGCGTAGACCAGGATGTTGGCGTCGACAGTCGCGCTCATGCTCCGCGATCGAGAAGCGCGTGGAGCGCCTCCTTGTCTTCGAGATCGACACGAGGAGTACCAAGATCGCGACTTGTCCACTGAAGCGCTCGAACTCCAGAGGAATGGGCTTCGGCTGCTAGTTGCTGGGCCAGGAGCTCGGATGCGATCTGACCCATGCTCTTCCCCTCCTGGGCGGCACGGCAACGCAACTGAGCAAGCACCGAGGGATCGAGGTCGAATGTCGTTCGCGGCATGGCATCTGATGCTACTACGTTCGGCATCAGATGCACCGTTTGATCCAGGGTTCACCTTCGGTGAGGCGGCACACCAACTGCTTCCTCTTTCGTCGTTCGCCGGTATCCGGGCTCGCTCGTCGTCGGGCTCGGAGCAGATCTCACCGATTGCGGTCAACTACGGTCGTTGACGAACAAGAGCGAACAGGCCGCCGAGCCACTGACGACCAGTTTCGGAACTCGGTGTCGCAGCTTCGAGATACATTGGGATTCCATGCGGCAGTCGAGTACTACGGACGATGTTCGCCGTGCGGGCGTTCGTCGCTCCTATAGAGTGCGATGACTTCCGTCGCGCGGCGGCGCATGGCTTCGATCAGCTCCGGTGGTGACTCGACCACGATGTCGGTGCCGAGCGCCAGGAGCCGTCGGGCGTAGAAGTCGATCTCGGACATCGGGATCTCTACTTCAATCCGCCCTTCACCCTGCTCATCCCTGGCAATCTCCGGGAACAGAGCGGCGAGGTCGAAGCTCCGAGCGCCCTGCCGGGTGGCCCGGACTCGCAGTGGCAGGGGATGTTCCGGATTGCTCTCACGCGTGCGGAGCCACTCGCGGAGCGGGATCGGCGGCGGGGCAGCCACCCCTTCAACCCGCTCCACCGCGAGGAAGCGGTCGATGCGTAAGGTCAGGTCCATCTGCCGCCTCTCGTCGTACGAGACGCAGTACCAGAAACCGTGCTCTGCCAAAAGGCCACGGGGATAGATGCGGCGTCGGGAGACACCGGAGCGCGCATCGTAGACGATATCCAGGTGGATCCCGTCCAGAGTGGCCCGCAAGATTTCCGGCAACAGCGGCGCTCGGTAGCTCGGGGCCGGCTGGGCCACCACCACGTGCCGATGGATGCGGTCGAGCTCGCGCACAATGTCGGCGGGCAAGGCGGCGCGAAGCTTGGTTATGGCGGCGAGGCTCTGAGCGGCAAAGGGGGATGCCGTGTACTGGAGGAAAGCCTCGTAGGAGACGATCATGCCCAGCGCCTCATCCGCGGTCAGGGAGAGGGCAAGCGTACGGCCGCGCGAGATCACCTCATATCCCCCGTACGGACCGGGACGGGAGGCCAGCGGAATGCCCATCTCCGAGAGGGCCTGAAGATCGCGGAGCATGGTGCGGCGCGAGACCCCAAACTCCATCGCCATCTGCTCTGCCGTGAAGCGCGGCGTCGATTGGACTTTAATGAGCAGCTCCAGCAATCGCTCTGTGCGCGACATTTCGTGTCCTAATAGTGACGCAGATTGTCACCATTATGGAGGACGATGAAGGTGAGCTGAGGTTGCTCAGCCAAAAAGAGTCAGTTTCACCGCACCGGAGGTTATTACCATGCTCAAGTCACTCACCCCGAATCTGATGGTCGACGATGTGAATCAGACGGTCGACTGGTATCGCTCCCTGCTGGGCTTCGACGTTGTTGCCCAGGTGCCGGCGGAGGGGACGCTGGACTTCGTCATCCTCAGGCGCGACGATGTCGGACTCATGCTCCAGTCGAAGGCAAGCCTCACGTCCGATTTACCGGTGTTGCGAGACGTGCCCATCGGCGCCTCCCAGACGTTCTATATCGAGGTTTCCGACGTCGACAGCCTCCATCGTCAGCTCGCCGGCAAGGTAAGGATCGTCAAGGATCTCCACGACACCTTCTACGGCACCCGCGAGTTTTACTTCGCCGACTGCAACGGCTACATCCTGTCCTTCTCGCAGAGCCTGGAAACCGGTGCATGAACGAGACAGCGCTCCATGCCTATATGGGCGATCCCAGATGCCCCGACCGATTCCGGCGCAGAGGGCCTGTCGAGGTGGTCACCCGATCGAGCGCGGTTCGGCGGTGTCATGATCCGCAACAGTGACCGGCACACTCGCCATCCCTCCGCTGTGTGGCAAACGCTCAGCCTCATCCCTCCGGCGACGCGCATAGGCCATCATCCACATGAACAGACCGATAAAGACTCCGAAGAATATGATCTGTGAGACCCCATAAAGAGCGTGACCGAGAGGACGAAGACCAGGCCGACGCGGACTAACGCGTCGGCAAGCCACCCGATGCCCCATACCGCAGTGATGACCCGCTGCGCGTGGCGGAACTGCGGATACTGCCAGAGGCCGTCCCACGCCGCGACCCGGTCCGGGTCGCCTCCGGTGGCAAACTGGCGACCAAAATAAAACATAACGGGACGCTCCCGCAGCAGCGACCCGAGGAAAACCAGACCGAAGATCCCGGTAAACGCCGACTCCTTGAGGAGAAGGAAGCGTGGGCTTCCCGTGATGAGACCGGTGGCGACTCCGACGACGATGAAGACGAAGGAAAGGGCGCCGAGTATATCAACCCGGCGCGTGCGAACCCAGCCGACAAGGGTGGCGCCAAGGGGGAAGATGCTGACCAGGGAGAGTGCTACGACTGATTTCACATGCTCGAGAGTGAGCACCTGATAGCCGATAAAGGGCAGAGCAATAGTGAAGAGGAAGCTCCAACCGTTTCCGTACAGAGCACGGAGTGCCGTGAGCCCAGACGGACCCTGAAGATATTCATCACCAGGCGCCTGGTTATTCGAGAGAGTCATGATGCGCTCCTTGCCACGCCTGCCACGTAGACAGACTACCCCGTGAGCGTCCGGAAGGCGGTGCGGCGGCCGAGCCGGCGGCCCAGGGCAAGCGCAAACCATAGCCGGGCCACACCGTCGACGGTCTCGACGTGCTCGGGTCCGCCGACCCAGATGGGACGGAGCCCTACCTCAGTGACGAGATTCCTCAACAACGGTCCGGGTTGGACCATCAGGACCCGCGTAGAAGAGGTCGGCCCGCTCGCCATCGGGAAACTCCGGGTTGGCAAAGTTTTCCCAGCCAAGGGTGTTGAACGCTCGATAGTACGCCGCGCCGGGTGCCGCGTCAGCAACCTTCTGCTGCGAGTTCATGGGGCCATTTCCGAAACTGTTGGTGGCGTCGAGCACGATCTTGCCGGCCAGAGTATCGCCGGTCGCCGAAAGGACATCGGCCATCGCATTACCGGGCACGGCGATCAGAATGACCTCGGCGGAGCTCGCTGCTTCGCCCGGGTTGGTAACGACGGCCCCGGCATCGGCCAGCTCCTGGTATTTCTCGGGCGACTGCACGCCGAAGCTGACGTCGTGGTTGCGCAGCCACGCCCGTCCGAGCGTTGCTCCGATGTTTCCTGCACCGATGATGGCGATCTTCATGGGTTTCCCTCCAATTGATGTCTTCATTGCTTTTCCGTGCGACGCCGGCTCAGTGACGGCTAAGCCGGATCACCGGGTACTCCCGGTCGGTTTTGCGCCGGTACTGCGCGTAGCGGTGCTGAGCGGAGATGATGCGTTGCCACGCCTGCTCGGGATCGACGCCGTCAAGCTGGTGCGCCCTCAGGTTAAGGTACCAGTCGGGATGCCTGCTGAGTCATCTCGGCGCCCCCTGTGATTCTTTTCCGAGCAGTGTCGCGTACGTTCGCGCGATCGCTCTGGAACCCGACCATCAATCGCAATCAGCGTTAGCCCACAGCTCTCTTCACCAGTGCGGCAATCCGTGCCTCGTCGTGGGCGGTGAGGTTCGTCAGAGCGAAGTAGACCGGCCACGCGGAACTCTGGACCTTCGACGGCCCACTTGCCAGAAACGTCGTCGGGCTGAATTTTCAAGTAAAGCTGATGCGGTAGCAGCAGAGTCAGTTGATGTCCTGTCGAACGGACAGGGCGATACCGACAATCGCCAGTACGCCGGCCCAGGCGATCAAGGTGATTGCGCCGACGCCGGGCGAGAGCAGGTGATCGACTTGCAGGCCCATGAGTGCGTCCGAAGCACGGGTTGGCATGAAGCGCCCCACCGAAGGGACGAGGCCGAACAGGAGGTTGTCGACGACGAGGCCCCAGGCGAGGAGGGTGATGACGCCGCCGACCTGGTTGTGGATGATCGCTCCCAGGCCGGCGCCGATCGCGCCCCACAGGGCTGTGCCGGCGAGCCCGCCGAGCGTGAGCAGCAGAATGTCGCCGCTGCTAAGCACGACGGTGATGCCACGCCCTTCGAGGATCGGGTAGCCGATCGCCCAGCCAATTGCCTCGCCGAGGACCCCGAATGCGATTCCAGCCAATGCGCCGGCGACGACCTTGGCGGCCAGGAGGTGTGAGCGCACGGGGTTGAACAGGAACGTCGGACGAATCGTGCCGAAACGGTACTCGCTGGTCACTAGCAACATCCCAGCAAGCGCGGAGAACACGCCGGCGAGACTGCTCACGCTCAGCAGCTGGCGCTGGTCCTCTTTGCTCGCAAGCCCGCCTGGGTGGCTGAGCAGCCCGTCGAGCAGCGTGAAGAGTAGGATCAAGGTAACCATCCCGAGGATCAGTCCGATCGTGGTCCGGGTCGTGCGAATCTTCAAAAGCTCTGCCCTGATCTGCGCGATCATGCCGGTGCCTCCGAGGTCAGTTCGAGGAAGATGTCCTCCAGCACACCACGATCGTTGACCAGCTCGTGAACCGGGACGCCGGCGGCGAAGGCGATTTCACCGATCCGCTCGCTCGATGCTCCCTGGACGAGCAGCGCGTGGTCGGTACCCGTCGTCACCTGCAGCGCCTCATCACGCAGCGCCGCGGTGAGTCGCTGCGGGTCGCCACAGCGGACGCGAACCACTCCGCCGGCACGCGCGGTCAGCTCTGCCAGCGACGACGAGAGCACGATCCGCCCGCGACTGATGATCAGCACCCGGTCAACCGTCTGCGCGACCTCGGCGAGCACGTGACTTGAGATGAGCACCGTGCGGCCCTCTGCGGCCAGCCTGCGCAGGAAGTCACGCAGCCAGCGAACACCCTCCGGGTCAAGTCCGTTAGCCGGCTCATCGAGAATCAGCAGCTCGGGGTCGCCAAGCAGCGCTACCGCGAGCCCAAGTCGCTGACGCATCCCGAGTGAATATCCTTTCACCCGCCGCCGGGCGGCGTCATCCAGCTCCACCAGGCGCAACACCTCGTCCGCACGGGAGTCAGGAACATCGACAGCCTGCCCGAGCATCCGCAAGTGATCGCGGCCCGAACGGCCGGGATGAAAATCGGTCGCCTCGAGCACGGCACCAATCCGCAACGCCGCACGCGGCAACTCCGCGTACGGATGATCGAACACCAGTGCTCGTCCACTCGTCGGCGCTGCCAGCCCCAGGATCATCCGCAGCGTCGTCGTCTTACCGGCGCCGTTGGGTCCGAGAAAGCCCGTGATCGTCCCAGCCTCCAAGGCAAATGACAGATCCATGACCGCTGAGATCCGACCAAAGCGCTTGGTCAACGACTCGGCTTTGACGACAGTCGTCATCGGCGTGCCTGACCGTTGAACGGGACGGCGAAGTCCTGGTAGGTATCCTGTCCCACTTCGCTGGGAAGATAGGTGATTCGCAAGCCCAGATCGGCCAGGCCTAGGTCTGGCTGCTGCTCGCTCCAGGCCTCCAGCGATTGTGAGACCACTTGCCAGTCGGCACCGTCGATTTGCCCATCGCCGATCTTCACGAACGCCTCCTGGTGGGCGGGCTCGGCCCGCAGGGTCAGCTCCGGGCAGCGGGCGGCGAGCGCTTCCGCCTCGTCTGGTGGGACGGGACGGCACCACTCCATCGGACCGTCGCTGTCCTCGCTGACCTCACCCCAGTAGATACAGAAAAACCCGCCGGTGCGTCCCTGCACGCGCGGGAGCTGGTACTGCCGAAGCAGCGCAATGAACTCCTTGCCGAACGCCCATGCCTGATCCACCCCGGCGACAGTGCGCTTGATGCACAGCAGGCTGCGATCGGGCACAGCTCTCGTGTTGACCTCGTACAGAACGGACCTCTTTCCGCTCAGATCGTCGATCAGATAGGTGGCGAGCGCGCGGCGGGCCGTATGCTCGGTCTCGGTTGCGGCCCAGAATTCGCGGACACGCTCCGCCGCCCGGGCCTGCTCAAGCGGCAGGATCGCCTTGATCTCCGCCAGCGGGACCTGTAGCTGGCGCAGCGACGCGATCAGGCGTGCCTGCTTGAGCTGGCCGGGCTCGTACAGGCGGTAGCCAGAGTCCTCATCCACCCGTGCCGGCGGCAGCAGACCCAGCTCGTGATAGAGCCGCAGCGCCTTGGCGGATAGCCGCGACCGTCTGGCGAACTCTCCGATACTCATCTGATCCACGTGCTCGCTCCTCACCGACATGACCGTTACCAGACAAGTCTGCGGCTTCCCCCAAGGTCAAGGTCAAGCCGCCGCGTTGAGGAACCGCGGATCGGTATCCCCAGAGCTAGCCTGTGGTGCCCGCCGCCCGGGCCGTTCTCCAATCCGTATGATAGTGCTTCTGAAGGGAGCGCGAGTGACAACCGGTCTCCTGACCAGTGCCAGCCCACGGTCAGGTACGGTTGCCGAGTCAGCAACGCCGCTGCGCGTGGCGACGAGAAGCACTGGAGGAAGCCACATCTTCTCGGTCTGGGTGGGCTCCTTCGGTTCGCATGCTGGCGGCGACCAGAATGAGGAGAGCGATCTCGATTTTCTGGTCATCCTTCCTCATGTCACGTACCGTCGCGTCCAGACGGTGCAGTTGCAGGCATGTCTTTCGGGGCCTGGGGTCCCGATCGATGTGCTGGTATTCTCGGAGCTTCAGGTAGAGAAATGGGGGGACGTGCCAGGGACGATCCACTATCCGGCGCTGCGCGCTGGATGTCCGATTATTCTGGGCCGCGGCAACTTCTCTATCTGAAGATACCCGGTTTCCTGGAGACGTGCGGGGTCGTCGATCGTGCGATAATACCTCCTTTCGACAGGCACTTTGATGCCGGTGACGAAATCCGGCGGTGTGCCGGCAGGTGCCTCTCCGCCGCCGGCAAGCGGCACACCGGACGTGAGACGTGATTGACTCGTGGACCGCCTGGGAGCTCGTCGATGCGCGTGATCAGCGATACCCGATACCAACGCCAGCATACGGAGCTGGCGCTCTTCTCGGAGATGCGCCTGGAACAGTGCGTGTTCGACGCATGTGCGGTCAGCGGCGGCCGGATACGCCACATTGAGTTGGTAGGCTGCCGAACCTGGGCCAGTTCGCTGAGTGACCTCGTTGTCGAAGACTCCCTCGTCGATGACCTTTCCACCACCGTGACCGGTGGCGGCGGGCGTCGTCCCCCCTTGTTCCTCTGGGGAGTGCGCACCAAGCACCTGGTACTGAAAGGGCACATCGGGAGCCTGATCTGGAATCCGCCTCGTGACTGGTTGCGGCCGTCGCCCGAGCAACTTGACATCTACAACGGCTACTATGCCGACGTCGACTGGTCTCTCGACGTCTCCGAGGCCAGGTTCACGTCTGTGCCTGCCCTCCGCTTCGGGCCTCCCGGCCGCCTCATTCGCCGTGATCCTGCTCGACAGCCGCTCGTCGCACGCGACCGCGTCCTCGCCGCCGACTGGGGCGCGATCCGAAGTCAGGTTGGCATCTGGCGGATTGCCATCGAGCACATGCTGGCTAGTCCATGGACGGACGAGATCGTCTTGATTCCGTCAGAGGGTGACAAACGCGCCCTTGAGCGTCGAGGGATCGAGATCTTGCGCACAGCCGGAGTCATCGACTAATCCGGAACCGCCCCAGGCCCTACTTCGTTGGTTCACGGGATAGAGAGGAGGCGCGGACACCGGGCTCGTCCTGGCCGGGTGTGCCGCTCGTCGGCTCTGCCATGGGCAGAGCTGTCTCCTCATGATGGTGCAGGGCCTTGACACAGGCGCATACCGACGGCAGCGGGTCATAGCCCATGCGGGCGTTGATCGCCAGCATCCGTGTATTGCGGGCGTCATTCCCCGTATAGAGCCAGGTGATCCCGCTGGTCCGCGCCCAGTCCACCACGCGTGCCTCGAGCGCCCGGGCGATGCCGCGCCTCGCGATAGGCGGGATGCACCCCGGTATACTGGTTCGCCGCGACGGTCTCTGTCACCCAGTTGACATATGCCACTCCCACGGGCTGCGTGCCGGCCATAGCCACTCAGCTCCACCCGGGCTGCACGTTCTCGCCGCCGAAGAGGAAGTCGTTCCACTGCTCGTCCATCCGCGACAGGCCGTCGCGATGACGGGGCACATCGTGCCAGGTGAGGGTGGCGAGGGCATGTACGGCGTCGCGCGTTGGCGCGTCCGGCGGGAGGTCGGCCAGGCGCGCGATGTGGACTCCCGCGTCACGCAAGCGATCCTCCATCGCAGCGCCGGCAGGCAGGCCGGCGCGATCCACCGCGAGCCGCCAGTCCTTCTCGCGGGGCGCTGTGGCCAGAAAGCCACGCTGCTGCACGAATCGAAGGCTCTCCCTATCGCCCTCGCGCACCAGGCCCACTAGCTGCTCGGCACCCGTCTCACGCAGACGACGCAGCAGCAGCACGTAGAGACCGCTTCCGATCCCCTGGCGGCGGTGCTCCGCCAGCACCTGAATGGCGGCCGCATACGTCACCCCCGGCCGCATGTCGACCAGGTGGGTGAGACGCAGCCAGCCATGCACCTCTCCCCGCCGCGTGGCGACCCATACTTCATGATGGCCGCTCTCGGCCCGGCGAGCGCCATACCGCCGGAGGCGTTCAGCCGGCACCGAAGGAAGATCTGGACGCAGATGACTGATGATGGCAGCGATCGCGGCATCATCAGCCTGTATCCGCGGGCGCATCTGGAGTTCCGGCGCCATGGATGTCCCCTGGGCACCGCTGTGCGCCTGCGACGCAATGTCGGGATCCTCTGGCGTCTCGGTCATGCGCCGACTCTACAACGTTAATACTTCGGCGTTGACCGACATATCAGCCAGATGTTCTCAGATCGAAGCATGTCTTTGTAATCAGAAGTTGCCTCAGAACACGCCGCCTGGCTATCATGCAACCAGAAGGTTGCATATGAGCGTCACAGACACCGATCGCATTGAGAAGAGCATTGTCTTGAAGGCGCCGAGATCACGGGTTTGGCGAGCGCTCGTGACGCCGGAGCAGTTCCAACAGTGGCATGGCGTGAGGCTCCATGGGGAGTTTGTCACCGGAGAGTCGGTCAGCGGAACGGTCACGCACCCAGGGTACGAGCACATTCGTTTCAATGTGACGGTCGAGCGGATGGAGCCGGAGCGCGTGCTCGCCTGGCGATGGCATGTACTCGTCGACGCGACGAGCGGGCAGCAGTCGGAGCAGGCGACGCTGGTGGAGTTCACCCTTGAGGACGTCGAAGGGGGAACGCTCCTGACGGTCGTGGAGTCTGGGTTCGACAGCCTGCCGCCCGAGTATCGCGACGCGGTCTGGCGCAGCAATGAGAACGGTTGGTCGGAGCAGATGGAGTCGATCGCGCA
Source organism: uncultured Chloroflexia bacterium (assembly GCA_963731225.1). Classification (GTDB taxonomy): domain Bacteria; phylum Chloroflexota; class UBA5177; order UBA5177; family UBA5177; genus CAVSUG01. The sequence continues at coordinate 420,713 of CAVSUG010000001.1, read as the reverse complement.
ATTCATCGACGCGGCCAACTGAGCACGGCGTGACTGGGCACCACGCAACCCAAGCGGCACCGGTCTTTGCCGCACTGGGCGACGAGACACGCCTACAACTCGTGGCCCGGATGGGTGCGGACGGACCGCTCTCGATCACCCGGCTCGCGACCGGTAGCCAGGTGACGCGGCAAGCGGTCACCAAGCACCTGCACGTGCTGGCTGCGGCCGGTGTCGCGAGGAGCCACCAGAGCGGGCGGGAACGGCTGTGGGAGCTGAACCCGGATGGCCTCCTGAATGCGCGGACGTACCTGGAGCGGGTATCCATTCAGTGGGATCTGACGCTGTCCCGCCTGCAGCGTTTCGTGGAACAGGACGAGAGTTCGACCTCTACTCTGGATAGGCCGGGGCGGAATCTCTAAATCAGTAGCCGAACCCAGCGGAAGGTCGCGGTCTGCCGCCCTGGCGCTGGAGAGCATGGGCTAACAATCACCACCATCAGCCGGCGATACTGGAGGGTGCATTCGTTGGACAGAGCAAGTTCGCCAGCCCGGAATCGCGTCACGCCGCTGGGAGACATCGTTGCGATTCCTCTCCGAGGCGCGTGGACCGGCAATCGCGGGATTCTGCATCGTGGACACGAGATCGTCCGCTTTCACGGCAGCAATCTCTGGATCACCTGTACGCTCGAGTTCCGGGGACGGTGGCGTGAGCAATGGCAGCCGAGTCTCTACACCCACCTCTTCTTCCACGACGAGTCGGTCTCGTTTGCCGCGGGTCATCGACCGTGCGCCGAGTGCCGCCGCGACGCCTACAACGCGTTCCGGGCCGCATGGGCTGACGGCCTGGGCGTTGGTCTGCCGGACGCCGGCGCGCTGAATCGACAACTGCACGGCGAACGGCTCTGGCCGGGTACCCACCGGCGTCGCTTCCATGAGCTGGACTGGCGGGACTTGCCGGATGGCGTCTTCGTCGTGTTCGACGGACTGCCGGCCGTTATCGTGGGCGACCATGTAACCGAGTGGACGCACGCCGGCTACGGCACCAGGCGTCCGCGGCCGTATACAGGCCGGGCAACGGTGATCACACCGCCGTCGAGTGTTGCGGCCCTGCGGGCCGGCTATCCGGTCCAGGTCGACGACTCGGCCAGATAGGGTCGCTCTGTCGGGTAGGAGTTCGTCGATCGTGGATAGTGCGATGCCGGTTTCTGCGTCACCATCTCCCCCGTTCATAGCTCACGGACGCCATCTTTCGGCCCGCGTGCTCGAGGGCCGATTGCCGGCATGCGATTCGCTTCGGGCCGCACCGTTTCTAAGAGGAAGTCCATACGAGCAATCATCTCCTCTGCAGGTCGAACCTCGTACTATGCTCCTCAAGTAACCAGTAGTGTCGTCGATGCGCTCACGACTGCTTCTCCTGCGGATAAGCGAATCTGAAAGCCCTCGTCGCGTGTTCCACTTGATCCCGGGAACGGCGATGCGAGGTCCCCGGTCGTGCTGTTCCTGCCTGGAAGAAAACGGTCCTGCTCGCACTCGGGCATCATCGTTTCTCCCCGATGAAAGGCACCGGTTGTGGGTTGACGCTGGTAGCGCCGTGTGGGAAGCACATAGATTGCCAGACCGAATAGGCAAGATCGGTGAGTACCGCACCCCCTGGTCCCCCAGGAAAAGGGTCGAGGTCGGACTCGGGTCTGGCGCAGGCCCGTGCGAGGACCGCCATCAGAAACAGACGCTCGTTCGGCATCAGCTCCTGCGTGAATTCGAAAAGCCGCATCGAGAACGCCCGGAACTCGGCTTCGGTCAAAGCACCGTCCATCTATAGCTCCTGCTGTCGTGATTCGGTCGAGGAGTAGAGGAGCGTGGACAGGCGCCCCTCTACTCCGTATGCGGGCGACCGGATCAGTTGATTGAGTCGACCTTCAACGCTTCGAGGTTAAATTCTCCTAGGCCGTGGTCTGCGGTCGTCGTCGAGTCGCTACTTCTGCAGAAGACGTAGATCCCGGTGTTACCTGTGGGGGTCGTGAACGTGCCCGACAATGCCATCGATTCCGCTGACGAGTTACGGTCGGAACCGGTAGAAAAGTGGAACGTGTCCACGGACTCTGACTGCAGGGCGGCGGTGGCGTCGGTGGTGAGATCGCAATCCTGCGTCGAGTCGTCAGACTCGTTTGCAACTGTGCCCGTCGCCGTGACCAAGTACGAGCCGGCGGGCACACTGAGCTTGACTATCTGCTCTGAGGTAGCGCCGAAGGCATGACCGCCCGTGGTCGAGTAAACCTGGCTCGTCCCAGACGCTCCCGCGGGGCCTTGCACGCCCTGCGGTCCCTGGGGCGCCTTGCGGCCCCTGGGCGCCCTGTGGTCCTGCCGGACCTTGCGGACCCTGCAGTCCGGTCTGGTTCCATTGGAGCGGAATCTCGCTCGGCCGGCAGCTGTCGGCCGAGTCATCAATCACACGCAGATTGCCGACATTCTTCTGGTTACGCCCGTGAATGACGCCGTTCGGCGCGGGAATCGTCGCATATGCGACTCCTCCTGTCGGTCACGGCCAGATCTCGCGTCGCCATCGGCGCTCACAACCGGCCGCGTCAGTAGTCTGGTGAACCAAAACGACTTGCTCTGGGTTTGCATCTCTCGATCCCTCCGCTGTAATGACATTCAGGTAGGGTGAACTACCCTATCGCCAGTCTGAAGCGAAGAAGGGAACGAGTCCATGAGGACAATTCACTGAGTTACCCACGCACTTTGGTGCTGCCGAAGATCCACTGAAACGGTTGAACTCCACAGGAGGTGCGATACTGAGAACACGCGAGGATCTCATGCGGTCCACACCCGAGTACACCTTCGGCGACCTTCTCCGGCGGCTTCGCTCTGAAGCTGCTCTGACTCAGGAGCAGCTCTCCGAGCAGGCCGGCCTCAGTACTCGCGCGATCAGTGACCTCGAACGAGGGATCAACCGCTACCCCTACCGGTCTACAGTGCAGAGCCTGACACAGGCTTTGGACTGTCCCCGGACGATGCCGCGGAGCTGGCGGAACGTGCGCGGCGAAGGCGGCGCTTAGGAGGCTGCACCGACGCGTCGCCCTGTCCCGTGCGCCGAACCGATTCTCGGCGCGAGCGCGAGCTGGGGTCCTCCACCAGGTGCGCTGGGAAGGTATCCGGTTCGCGACGTTGACCGGCGGGGGAGTGGGTAAAACCCGTCTGGCCGAGGAAGCAGCCCGTGAGCTCGAAAATGACTTTGCCGACGGCTGTGTACTCGTCCCTCTGGCGAGTGTGGCGGACACTCGACTCGTTCCGTCAGCCGTGGCCGCGGCATGCTTGACATAGTGGCCTCCGGAAGCATGAGCGCCGAGGATGCGCTGCTGGCTTCCATCCACGACCTGGAGCTGTTCCTTGTTCTGGATAATTTCAAACACATCTCCCAGGCTGGACTCCTGGTCTCTTGCTTACTCGCCGGCTGTCCCAAGCTCAAGGTACTGGTCACAGTCGTGAGCCGCTTCATCTCCGGGGCGAGCACGAGATCGATGTATCTCCGCTGCATGTCCCTGATCCCGCTGCGACGACGTGACAGTCGAGGAGCTGCGACGGTGCCGTCGCTCGCTTGCTGGTGGAGCGGGCCCGTTCGCTCCGATCTGCTTCGACGTCGACGGACGACAACCGTAGGCCCTGGCAGAGATTTGCCGGAGGCTCGACGGGTTGCCCCTGGCGATCGAGCTGGCCGCGGTGCAGCTCAAGTACCGGTCGCCGGAGTGGCTCCTCGGCCAGATGCCCCGCCGGCTCGAGGTGCTGGGTCCCGGGCCGCGAGACCTTCCGGCGCGGCAACGGACCGTACGGGCTAGCCATCGAGTGGAGCTACAACCTTCTCGAACCTCAGGAGCAGGCGATCTTCCGCTGTCTCTCCGTATTCATCGGCGGAGGCGACGCCGATGGGCTCGGCGCCGTGACCGGGGCGCTGGGCATCGATCCTGATTCTGTCTCGTCAGCCCTCCTTGCGCTGGCCAGCAAGAGCTTGCTCATGCTCGATACCGCTGATGACGACCGGGGGCGATTTCGCCTGCTCGAAACGGTACGTGATTTCCCGCTTACCGGCTGGAGTCATCGATCGCCCTCAAGCCCAGGCCTGCCCCTCCGACTTCCTTTGACTGGCGGAAGAGGCCTACAACAAGCTGACGGGGGAGGACGCCGATTATTGGATGAGCACGTTGTTGGACGAGCTCGACAACCTTCGATCAGCCCTCGAGTGGTGTATTGATTCAGGTGAAGCGGCTACGGGCCTGCAGCTCGTGGGGGCGCTCTGGCGGGTTGGCTGTGGAGAGGTCTGTCGCAGGAGGGCGGACTGTGGCTGGACCGGATGTTGAAACAAGATGGCGCGCTGACCGCCCCCGCTTGGACTCGCGCCCGAGCCCTGTTTGCCTCTGGCGTCCTTGCTTTTCGTCAAGCCGATCAGCAAACTTCCGAAGCGCGCTTTCTCGATGCCCAGGCCCTGTTCCGAGAGCTGTCCGACGAGAAAGGACTTGGCGACGCGCTCAACGGGTTGGGAAGCGTGGCCACGGAGAAGAACGACTACCGACTTGCCCGCTCTTACCTGGAAGAGGCCATTTCGATTCGACGGAGAGGCGACACGTCCATTCGACGTCGGCGCTTGCGCTCAACAATCTGGGCGAAGTTGCTTACTGCGAGGGTGACCTCCGGGGTGCGACCGCGCTCTACGAGGAAGCGCTGGCTGCCTATCGCCTGTTCTGAGCCAGATGAGCGTGGACTGACCGCCATCGGCACCTTGCTTGACCTGGCCTGTTTGCAGGGGAATTATGGGCGAGCGCGAGCTCTCCCTTCAGTCTCTCGAGTGGGCCGCACAACCGGCGAATCCGTGGCACACGGCGGAGGCCCTCGACAATCTCGGGAATGTCGCTCTGGCACAGGGAGAGTTCGGCGACGCTGAAGCGTGGTATCGCGACATCCTGCCAGACTCGATCCTATCCAGACCAGGCTTCATCGTTGTCTCGTCATTATGCCATATCTGTCATGAGCCAGAGGCGACTACGATCAAGCTTCCCGGTCGGCAATGCAGAGCCTGCGAGCGCAGGAGAATACCAGGGTCGATGAGCGCATCGCAGCCTACGCGTACCTCTACCTTGGCGATGTAGGTGTGGGCGCCGGGCACCCGGCTCCGCTGTCGACATTACTGACCGCATAGATCAGCCCGGAATATGAAAGTGTTGTTGCGATTATCGAGTGCCTCGAGCACATCGGCTGGTTTCGAGCATCCGCGAGTCCGGAGGCCGCGGCGGTCATCCTGGCGGCAGCGCACGGCGTCCGGCGCCAGCGCGGAATAGCCTTGGCCCCCGTTGACGAAGGGCACCATCAAACGACGCTGGAGAAGCTGCGTCATCGCCTGAACGGGGTCGGCTTCAGGAGGCGTGGGACAGGGGCGCGTCGATGGACTGGTCCGCGGCTACGTCCTGTGCTTTATCCGAGCTGACCGGAAGTGATCCGGATTTGCAAATAGCAGTCTCGTGAATCATCGTGTTGAGCATTCGAAGGTATTTATGTCGGTGTGGTGACGGCACCAGGGCGCCGTCCTCTGTACCGCCCCTGAAAACAGTCGTCACACCCAGTTGTGAGGAAGCTCCTGGGGAACGTTGACTCCTGCCGCGACTCAAAGGCCTCAACACTCTCACCTCGTGCCTGCCTCGCTCACCTGCTGCTAGCAGGAATGCTCTTTCCCGCCAATCGTGTGGATGAATCGTGTGAATCGCTCATGGTCAACCCATCCGGCAAGCCGCATAGTGAGCTTTGCATCACCCCACCTGGGTGGACGGACTTGCTAGTTGCGAGAAGAAGGAAGGTGATCGACCATGTGCGTCTTACATCGAACCAGCACATCCTTGGTGCTACTCGGAGTGCTCGCGGCCACTGCGTTACTCGGCGTTGGCACCACGCCCGTGAGTTTTGCCGCCCAAGTACTCGCGGCCCCGTCCCAGCAGGCCGAGCTGCTTGGCTCGGATACAACCGGGGGTAACGAGTTTGGCTACTTTACGGCGGTCAACGGCAATACCATTCTGATCGGAGCCCCGTACCATCCCGGCGGCGGACGTGCCTATGTATTCACCCACAGCGGCAACACCTGGAAGCAGACGGCCATTTTGAAGGCCAATGACACCGGCGGCAGCGATGTCTTTGGGGTTGACGGGAAAATCGACCGTAGCGGCAGTGAGCTGATCGTCGGTGCCGACGAGGCGCATGGTACCGGGGCCGCCTACATCTTCACCAAGACCGCGAGCGGCTGGAGACAAGCCGCCGAGCTCCGCGGCACCGACGCAACGCCGGGCAATCACTACGGCCTTTCGGTTGCGATCTCTGGAAGCAATGCCATCGTCAGCACGGAGGATGACAACCAGGCGTACATCTACCACAATACGGGCTCACGGTGGGTCCAGACGGCGGAGCTGAAGGGATCGGATACTCAGCCGGGCGACGAGTTCGGCTTCTGGGTCGGGATCGACGGTACCACTGCGGTCGTCGGCGCGGACAAACATGGCTCCGGCGCCATCTATGTCTTCAACCAGTCGGGCTCCCAGTGGACGCAGACGGCAAAGCTGACCGGCTCGGACCTCTCTGGAGCGGCCCACTTCGGGCAAAACCTCGCGATCTCCGGCGATACGATCGTCGTCAATGCCCCGTACATGGATTCGAGCGCCGGGCGGATTTACGTCTTCAGCAAAGCGTCCGGAAGCTGGACGCAGACCGCCGAGTTGAAGGGGAACGACACCCAAGCGGGCAACTGGTTTGGCTGGTATGTCAGTATCGACGGTAACACGATCGCGGCGGGAGCGTCGAAGACACCGAACGGCGGCCGCACCTATGTCTTTACCAACTCCGGCGGGGTATGGCGACAGACGGCAGAATACACCGGATGGGACACAGGCGCCGGCGACCAGCTCGGAGCCTCGACCGGCGTGTCCGGTTCGACTGCCGTGGCTGGTGCGTTCGACCACCAGGGCGGGAGAGCCTACGCGTGGACTGGTTCGGGTACGGCTTCGGCGTCCATCATTCCGATCCGGGTGAAGCTGAAGACACAGGTTCCCCAGGGGGCTGCTCAGACCGTGACCGTCACCACCATGCCCGGAGCAGCTGTCTCCATGCGCGTCACCTATCCGGGGACCGGTGGATTCGGAGCCCACGGCACTGCTGATGGCCAGGGCGCGTGGAGCTACTCGTGGACACCCTCCGCCTCGAAGAAGGGCACGGCTGTGATTGCCTTCGCGGTCACCTCCGGCTCCCTGACCCGTCATTTCACCAAGCGGTTCTCGCTCGTCGGGGCGTCCGGTGGGAGCGGGACGATCAGTATCCACGGGCCGACACAGAACGCATACGACAGCAACTTCAACGAAACCATCACCGGGACCGCATCTGGCGGCGCCAACTACGTCATCGCCGGCGAGCAGCTCAACCCGGCCGGCGGGTGCGCTTCCACGGTGGCCGGTGAGGCGGCCAAAGGTCCGCTTGACTGGATGCAGTGGCCGACCGGCAACGGGCCGGTGCACGGGCAGTTCTCGCTCGTAGCCAGGTTCTACGCCGCGAACGGTGGCAGGCATGGCATGTGCGCGTATCTGGTCAATCGGACGACGAGCCAGGTGTACGCCAGTGCCTCGCAGTGGTGGACAAACGCCGAGGTCGGGCATCCTGTCCCCGGCAGCGGCACGATCGGCATCACGGGACCGACGCAGAACGCGTATCACACCTATTTCAACCAGACGGTCAGCGGCACGGCGTCAGGCGGCGCCAACTACGTAATTAGCGGCGAGCAGACGAGTCAGCTCGGTGGATGCGCTTCCACGTACCTCAGCGAGTCCGGGAAGAGCGACTGGGTACGGTGGCCGACAGGCACCGGCTCGGTGCACGGACACTTCTCCCTGGTGGCGAAGTTCTACGCCCAGAATCACAACAAGCACGCGATCTGCTCCTACCTGATCAACCAGTCGACGAAGCAGACGTACGCCTCCGCCGCGCACTTCTGGAGCAACGCGTGACCAGCGACGAGGAAACGAGGGCAGTGACCTCTGACAGAAACAACCCAACGGACGCCCATTTCCACCACCCTGCGAAAGACCGGAAGGGCACGAGGAGTTGGCGCAACGAGAGGAAGTTGCTATGATCACGTCAATCGCGTCCTCACGGATGATCGGGCGCGAAAGCATGGCGGAACCGACGCTCGAGCAAACGAGGGCCAGTGGCGGAAACGAGGGTCGTGACCCTTGGCAAACTTCTCCGGCAGTTCCGGCGCGATGCCGCGCTGACGCAGGAGGAGCTGGCCGAGCGTGCCGGACTGAGCGCGCGTGCGGTCAGCGATATCGAGCGCGGCGTCAAACAAGCGCCGCACGAGGCGACGATCGACATGCTGGCTGATGCACTCGAGCTCTCGACTGACGATCGGGAGGCGCTGCGCAGCACCGTTTCGCGTCGCCGCCGCCTGCCGACATCACGAGGGCCGGTCCGGCGAGCGCCTCCCGGCAGACCCGACGCCATTTGTCGGACGCGAGCGGGAAGAAGGGGAAGCGCGACGTCTACTGCGCTGGGGCGAGCTTCGACTGCTCACCCTCACCGGTCCGGGCGGCGTCGGGAAGACTCGTCTGGCGCTTCGCGTCGCCGGTACGATGGCCGACGAATTGACCGATGGCGTCGTGTTTGTCTCGCTCGCTCCGGCCGACGGTCCCGAGCGCGTGATCGCATTGATCGCGCAGGAGCTCGACCTCAAAGAGCAACGGAACCGGCCGCTGGTCGAGACGGTGGCCGACTATCTGGCCCCGCGGGAGCTCCTGCTCGTCCTCGACAACTTCGAGCACGTGATGGCAGCCGCCTCTGCCCTGGCCGACTTGCTCGCCCGCGCTCCCCGGCTCCGTCTCCTGGCGACCAGCCGCGAGCCGCTCCGCCTCCGGAGTGAGCAAGAGCTCGAGGTTCCGCCGCTCGAGGTGCCGGAACCGGCGATCCGGTCCAGCAGCCGGTCGCTCCTGCGCTATCCCGCCCTGGCGCTCTTCATGCAGCGCGCCCGCGCCGCCCGCCCGGACTTTCAGGCCGGCAACGCGGAGGCCCGGATCATCGCCGAGATCTGTCGCCGCCTTGACGGTCTGCCGCTGGCAATCGAGCTTGCCGCGCCGCGAGTCAAGGTCTTTGGGCTGGAAAGGCTGCTGCAAGAGCTCGAACACCGTCTGGACGGTGCTGACGGACGGTCCCCGCGATCTGCCGGTGCGCCAACAGACGATGCGAAACACGATCCAGTGGAGCTACGACCTTCTGACCGAGGACGAGCAAGTGGTGTTCCAGTGGCTGGCGATCTTTGTCGGCGGTTTCGACGGCGATGCAGCGGTCGCGGTACTCCCGCTGGAGCGTCCGGCCCATGCAGCCCTACAGGTTCCTGTCCAGCCCGGCGGGTACCGGGAGGCCGGCCAAGAAGGCCTCGTTGCGACTGACGCCATGGCGGATCTCCAGCAGAGAAATCATGTCGACCGCCTGCTGGTTTCACTGGTGGAGAAGAACCTGCTCCGGCGTCACCCCGATGTTCCCAACTGCCGCTACCAGATGCTCGAGACGGTGCGCGAGTTTGGTCTCGAGCTGCTAGCCGCGAGCGGTGCCGGCATGCCGGCGCGCCGTGCCCATGCCGGCCACTTTCTGGAGATGGCACGGAGGGCCAACAGTAGCAGCAAAGGTCCAGAGCAGGCAGACTGGGCGGCACGATTGGAACGCGGGTACGACGACCTGCGCGCTGCCCTGCGGTTCTACCGTGACAGCGGCGAACTGGAAAGCGCGCTGTGGCTTGCCGGCTACATCGCCTGGTTCTGGGAGATGCGTGGCCGGGTTCAGGAAGGCGAGGCCTGGACCGAGGAGCTCCTCAATGCCGCCGGCGCCTCCATACCACCCTCCGCCGTGGGAAGGTGCGCATTCGCTGCCAGCCGCTTCGCGCTGTTGCGCGGCGACATGGATCGTGCCATCCGCCGCGGCCATCAGGCGCTGGATGCCCACCGCGCCGCCGGCGATCACTCGCGCGAGGCTGCGGCACTGAATCTCCTTGGCGGGCACGCGCACTATCGGACCGACTACGAGGAGGCGGCGCGCTACTTTCACGAGAGTCTCACTCTCTATCGAGACCTTGGCGACGAGTGGGGCATGACGCAGGCACTCATCAACAGCGGGCTGGTGGCATCGCAGCGGGAACGATTTGACGATGCGGTGAGCTGCCTGGAGGAGGCACTGGTTCTGGCGCAGACGGAGCGGTAATCAGAGCGCACCTCGGGGCAGCGCTGGCCGCGCTGGCTCTGGCCGAGGAACGACGGGGAGATCTCGACCGGGGGGTGGCTCTAACCCTTGAGAGCATCGCGGTACGGGAGGAGATCGGCGACCATCTGGGGAATCATGATCGCTCGATGCAACCTGGGCGAGCTGTTGCGGAGGCTCGGCCGCCCGCAGGAAGCGCTCGCGCCGCTGCACGCCGCCCTACGCTTTGCCGCCGAAGAAGGAGTGACTATCGGCATCATGGTTACTGTCGAGTACCTCGGCGCGGTCGCCCACGATGCCGGCAACGTGCATCAGGCGGTATTGATGTTCGGAGCCGCCGAGCGGCTGCGAGAAGAGAACGGCGTGCCCATGTCGCGTGTTGAGCGTGAGATCGCCGAGCCGATCCGGGCACAGGCGAGGGCCGCACTCGGCGATGTGGCGTTCGATGCGACCTGCAAGAGCGGCCGGGAGCTGCCGCTCGATGCGGTGATTGCGTTGGCTATGGGAGAAGACGAAAGGGAACAGCTGTGAGTGGTCATGGGAAGCGTGGGAAGAGTGGATTTCACTTCCTCCATGACCTATACGGCGTACAAACAACACATCCTTCCACGAGATGACCATAATGGTCATAAAGCAGAATGGATGGCCAGATGCGGGTCGGCATAGCAGAACTCAAGGCACGGTTGAGCGAGTATCTAGCCCGAGTCCAGGCAGGAGAAGAGGTGATCGTGGCGGACCGTGGCGGGCCGGTGGCCCGAATCGTCCCTGCAGGTTGGCAGCAGACAGACGACGACACGGGGCGGCTTGTGGATCTGCAGCGGCGAGGAATTCTGCGCCTTGGGCAGCGTGCCCTAACTGAGCGGTTCTGGACACGTGAGCGACCCGACGATCACACAGCGGGGGTGCGGGCCGCGCTCGAAGCTTCGAGCGCGGAGAGGGCCGCTAGCTGGCCCGGTTCTCGGACACGTCGGCCATCGTTCCGCTGCTTGTCGCGGAGCCTATGACCGATGCGCACCTCGACCTCCTTGCCGAGGACACGCACATGATCGTCTGGTGGGCGACAGAGGTTGAGGCAATCTCCGCTCTCTCCAGACGGCAGCGCGACGGGCAGTTCAGTCAGTCGGCACTTGGCCCAGGCGCGCTCCCTGCTAACTGAATTGACGGAAAGCTGGTCAGAGGTGCAGCCCGCGGCTCGTCTCCGACGTATGGCAGAGCGCCTCCTGTTAGTCCATGCGCTACATGCAGCCGATGCATTGCAGCTTGCAGCTGCTCTCGCCTGGACTGACGGTGATCCTGGCCGCCACCACATCGTCTGCCTCGACGAACGCCTCCGCCTCACCGCCCAGCAAGAAGGATTCATTGTTCTACCGCGCGCCAGTGGGCCCTGACAGCGCCGCGTACAGCGGGCAGATGCCAGGGTAATGGCCGAGGCTCGACGTGAGCGAGGTGTAGTTCGGCTTCGATTTCCCGTTCAGCCGAGCGTCCAGGTCCGTGCACCCCGACGGGTTTCTCGAGTTCGTCGTGCCTGGCATGACTTCTGCTCCGCATACAGCTGTGGGGACCATCGAGGACGGGGAATCGCCGGAGGAGAGAGCCCCACGCCTCCAGGCGCGGACTCTCGTCAAGTCCGATCGTTTTCAGGTAGCAGCCATCCCACCCAGGTATTGCGTACAAGCACTGCCTCCGTCACTCTTCGTGATAAACTCGCACACCCTGGCCCGCAAGGGAACGAGGCGACGGAGGAGACGGTATCCGCTATGCCGGCATCGGCGGGCGAGAGCGTGAGCAGGTCGTGGATGGCCCGCGCTCGCTGATCCATCAGTACCGCCAGAGAGCGAACGAAGCTTGGCCGCGAGCTAAACTCCTGCCCGTACACGACACCGAGATAGCGGCCGCGTCGGAAGACGATTGCGGTAAAGAAAATGCCCGGCCCACACTGCTTCAATGTGCACCTGTAGGTTCTCGATTGGTCGCCCACTTGGGGCGCTTGTACTGCCGGCAGGTGAGACTGGGCGGCAAGCTCCCGCTGGAACGCCCAAGCAGCGTTGGCGGGAGATGAAAAAGCATTGACGTCAGAGTCGAAGTAGCCATTTTGCTGGAGGTGCTTGCCCGGCACAGTGTGCGAGAACTGTGCTCCCCACGAACCTAGATAGCCATGCGCCTTCCATAGCTGCTTGTTCCACGATTGATGGGTCTCGGGAATTGGATGACCAACCGGACCCGGAAGCGACATCGTCCGATACCCCTCCGAGCGCACATCCGATTCGTGAATCACGATGTGCGCTAGGTCAGCGTTGCCGCGCAGTGGGGCAGCGGACAGTCCTGCGTAGGGGCCTCCGAGGAGGAGGCAAAAGACGAGGGCAGCTGCGGATAGGAGCCTGCGCATCGTCATTCCTTTCGTGCGATGGGGGAACAGCGTCCCTGGCAAGTCGCCTTAGCTAGTGGTGAGCCTGGATGCGGCTGTCGATGAGCTTGGCCAGGCCAAGCGCCGTGGATTTGGCGGGCTTGCTACCGTCGGAGCTTACCTCGATGGCCGCGGTGTATTTGCCGCGCTGAAAGCCTATGAGGAGGTTATATAGACCAGCGGCAGTTTTTTGTTGGACCTGGAGCAGGGCTGAGTTTCCCAGGCCGCTCAGCGGCGAGACGACGTTTGTCCATCCCAGCGCTTTGATCTTGGTGCGAAGCGCGTTCGTGATGACGGCGTGGGCGTCGCCGGACGTCTTGTAGAGATTCACGCTGCTGAGGACGTCGGAGACGCCCTTGGGAGGGAGTTGCCGCGGGCGAACCATAATCACACGCAGGTACTCGGAGAAAGATCCCTTCACCCATCCAGTCTTCGTCACTGCCATATTCAATCCGATCGCGCCGAAGGTAAACTGGGCGAAGTGGTTGGAAATCGCCCCGGATGGGGTCGGGGTCAGGCTCGATCCGTAGGCCGTCCGTACGTCCTTGGGGGACAGGACGAACGACAGGGCCGCGCCAGAGGATCGTGACACGCCAGATGCGGCCACCGAGGCCGGTGGGGCTACGGCAGGTAGAAGGCTTATCGCTATTAGGAGCGCGGGCACCCCGAGGCTGACCCTTACCCGGCGAATCGGATTTGTCACAACACCCTCAGTATCATTAGATACGGCGGGAGACTCATTGTCAAGCTTAATGCGCGATGAGTAAGAGCTCAGAGAATGTCAGAGGCGGGGGAGACGTGGGTCCGCGTGACGAGACGCGCAAATTCAGCCTTTAGCCGCCAGGGTGCCGAACCTCACCTTCCCAAAAACGCTACCTGTCATGTGAGCCGGTCCAGTGGGCTGCTTCGTCGTCAACGATGGACATTCGGTCGCCGATCGACGGTCTGTTGGATGACGCTGAATGTCCGATCTGGCCGCACCACGATGGCTGTGTTCTCGTCGATACCAAGGCCGATGTTCTTCGATTCTCCGCCACGGCACCGATGAGCCGACCGAATCGACCACGCTCGGCAAAGTGAGAGTCGATGACCACACCACCAATGAACCCAAGTCCTGGCGCCATGCCGAGCGCTGAGATGGCACCGGAATCGTCACCGGGCCCGCCAACGATCATGGTTTCGGACATTGCCGCCGCCCCGGCAGACGTGCCGGCAATCGTCACCCCCAGCCGCCACACTTGCTCCAGGCAGCGATACGCGGCACTGTCCGCAATCTGGCTCGTGGTACGAAGCTGGTCGCCGTCGGTGAAGAACATGGCAGCGGCCCGTTCGATCTTGCCAACGACATTTTGGTCGAATGCATCGCGCCGCGACTTGAGGCCCAGGAGCTCGACTCTCTCAATCCCAAGATCCTTGAAAGTCTCGACGTATTCGCTATATTCCTCCTCCGGCATGTTCGACGCCACTGCGGTTATGACAAGCGGTCCGTCGCCGGTAACACTGTTCGCTACGTCTTTCAGAATTGTGCGAGCCTGGTCCTTTCCTTTTCCCGATATCCACCATGCACGCGTGAGACCGGCGACCGGGAAGCCAGTCGACCAGACGCTCCACGAAGCTCGGAAAGCTGTTGCTGGGGCGGTGCTCGTGGTCATCCACATCCAGCATGACGCGCATCACAGGCATGTACGCGTACAGGTTCGGTCCTCGCAAAAAACTGAATGTTGCGGATGGCGATCCCGGCACTGACTCTCGACCCTCCTTTCTCGACTAACAAGCGTCACCACTCGCATCGACGTACTCGTCGCGCACTTCGCGCTCCAGCGTCTCGACCGATCGTCGTAACGAATAGAGCTGCTGGAACGTTTCCCGTCTGGGTCCTCCCTTAACGACTTCAGTCTTCAGCTGCTCGGCGATGTCCGTCACATCATCCACAAGTGCTGCTACTCTGACAACCTTCATTCCTAACCTCTCTGGGCAGTATGTCTTTCAATCAGCAAGCATCGGTTTGTGCATGAATCATGCCATTGTGTGTACATTGGTGGTGAAATACGAACTCGATGCTACTTTATGCATAAGTTGGTTATACAAATACCTGTATGAATGCTTTTTGTTGCTGTTTGTTTCTAAATCTTATCGAGGTCCTTGTCCATGGTGCAGAACAGACTTTCTTACCTACAACCATCCCGACCGCGGCTCGCAATCGTTGAGGACGATCTAGCTATCATCTCTCTGCTCTGCGAGCTCTTCGATGAGCTGGGCTGGGTGGTGATGCCATGTCCCCAGGGCCGGCCAGCACTCACCATGCTCCAGTCTGGCCGGCCCGATGTCATTCTGCTCGACATCCGCATGGATACGCCGGATCGTGGTTGGTGCGTCCTCCGCGAGATCCGGAGAACGGCTTGGGGACGCCAGAAGCCTATTGTTATCTGCTCTTGCGCACCCGTCGTTGCGGAGTGGCCGATCGGACTCACTGGCGATCGCATTCAGATTGTGAAGAAGCCATTCGAGCTTGACGAGCTTATTTCAGTGGTTGCCCGATGCCTCGAGGCGGCCCGTCTCCTTCCCTATCGAGCCTGAGGCTGGAGTCTCACCTCCTGCGCTCTTGCGCTCCGTTGACAATGTCCTAGCTTCGCTTTGTACTGGGCCGGTTGCGGGCCGATTGGACGTCCCCAGAGCGGGCCGGTTGCGGTTGAATGGCCGCCTGGTCGCTGCGCAAAGCCTGATCGATCCGTTGCAGCGTCTGCTCGAGCTCGTCGTCGTCTTCACGAGACACACCCGAACCTTTGAACAGCAGATACGCCGAAAGTATGACCGTCGCGGCATTACCCAGAATGTCGGACTGCCAGTTCTCGAATGTCAACCGCGCCCAATCCCAGATGTACCCCGAAGCGCCAAAGAGTTCGGCTGTCGAGCGATGCTCCTGCTGGCTTGAGGAGTAATTCATCCATCCCATCCAGGTCATGAGTGCCCAAGCAGCGATTCCGGCGGCAATGAGAGAGTACGCCAGACCTCGCTGGTGCCAGAGATCGCCGAGAACGTGAGCGTTCGTCTCGCGCTGTGCACGCTCAGCGGCATCCTGCCCTCGAACCTGCTTCTCGATCGATCCCGCCAGCTGCTCGATACGCTCATCGCTATCATTGGACTCGGCGCTGCCGCGGAAGACAAAATATGCTCCCATCAACACTATGAGTCCGCCCCAGAGCAAATCGGACTGCCAGTTCGAGAAGGTATCCACTCCCCACTGCCAGATGTATCCGGACGCGCCAAATACATCGGCCACGGAATGATGCTGGGTTTGTTCGCCAACGAAGTACTGCCAACCACTCAAGGTCTGGACTATCCAGCTGCCAACGAAGGCGACCAGAAACGGTATCGCCAGGCTGTACTTCTTCCAGATGGGTTCGCTCTTCGGCTCAGGCGGGATCGGGCGGTTCTCCACGTACACATCCCCGGCCGTCAGGGGCTGCTGGCGGTTCTGCAGCGTCTTCTGAACCCGCGCCATCATCGCCTTGACCCGGTCCATGCCTTCTCTCGACTGCGGAGAGTTCTTGAAGAGAAGATACGCGGGGAGGACGATCAAGAGTCCCCTGCCCAGAGCATCGGCTTGCCAATTCTCCGTTGTCTCCCTGATCCACTCCCAGATGTAGCCAGACGAGCCGAAGAGCTGCGCTGACTCACCGTGCTCCTGAGCCGTGCTGGCGAAGTGCATCCAGCCTGTCCACGTCATCAGCGCCCAACTCACCAGGAAAGCGCCGAACATCACGATTCCGAGGCCGTAGTTGCGCAGCGGGCCACCACGAGAGATCTCACGCTCCGTCGTCCTCTGAGCCTGCCTGGCGGGCTCCTGACCACGAACCTCCCGCTCGACTGCGTGCGCAATCTGCTGGACTTCCTCCGAGGAATCTCGCGACTCCTCGCTTCCTCTGAAAATCAGGTAAACCCCAAAGACAATGGCGAGGGTCTCCCCGAGGAAGTCGGCCTGCCAGTTAGAGAAGACATCGAGCCCCCACCGCCAGATATAGCCGGAGGAACTGAACACGTCTGCCGTCTGATGATGCTCCGCCTGCTGGGACACGAAGTACATCCAGTCACTCCAGGTCATCAGCCCCAAAGCAATGACGAATAGTGTGAGAAGGACGAGTCCGAATGAGTAGCGCCTCCAGATAACCATCACAAAATCCTTTCCCTCGTGCACCTAGATTGCAGAAACGATCTAATAGCAATTTACGTACCACTATTCACCGAACACCGAGTGGTTTAGCAAAATAAGGTCGAGTTTACTGTGCATTTGCCTACATATTCCATGCATTATGTTGTCGAACTCGTTATAAACATGCACAACACATACATGGAAGTTACGGTTGAGCCATACTCGGTAACAGTGAGGAATGGCCGTCATGGACCACCCGAACACTCCACCGCGGCGGTTCGGCTATCGACCGGTCCCCATCGTTGGGTTGTGCGGAATCCCTGACCTACCAGACTGCGATCGAGCTAGGGACGGGAGAGACGGGATCGCGCAATCTTGCCTGGCGCCGTGCTCCGCCGATTGAGAAGCGGCTACCGGCAAAGGCAGAGATGCTCCTCTCCACTTTCAGCCGGTAAAGTTCCGCTCGGGCAGCCTCGATGGTGGACTCGGCCCCCATATTTCGGTTGATCACACCGTCCAGGATCCCGTCGTAGCAGCCACCATACGTTGGGTGGTACATGCTTTCTGCGGCCGGGTTGTCACCGAGAAGCCAATCGGCTACATGAAGTGCCCAATCGCCATACTGAGGCTCACCCGTCGCCAGGTAGAGCTCGGCCAGTCCGGCCACCAAGCTGCTGACATGGTACGCCGTCCCGGTCCACCGACTCGGCTCGTCCGGCCACGCCCGTGGATGGTCGTGACTATCAACCGGCCAGGCGTACGGCACCCTAGGAGATTCCGACTCGATAAGGGGAACAATGACGGCTTCAACCGTGGCAACGCATGCGTCCAGCCAATCCGGCCTGCCCAGGATGCGCGCAGCACGCGCGACCGACATGAGTTGATGGTATCCCCACAATTGAATGGTCCCGCGAAGGCGGGCTGGCTCGGCGCCACGCCGGAAGTCAGAAAATGCCCCGTTCGCCTCCCGATTGGCCACAATCCTCTCAACATCATGCTCAATCCGGGATCGTAGTTTTTGCACTGACAACTCGTCACCCGAAGCGTCGGCGACTTCGTACGCGGTGAGATCTCCATCGACTCGATTGGCGACGGCCTTCATATCGGGCGTCGACTTGCGGCGCACCGCCCAGAACTGTGCCGCCGCGTCGTGGTCGCCGAATGCCGCCCACAAACGAGCCCAGGCCCGAGCCGTGTTGCCCTGAGCCCATTTGCTGGGTGGCCTCGAATTGAAGCCACCGATATTCAAACGACCATCGGCATACACAAATGGGGCGTACACCCCCGGGCGTTCCCTGAGTTCAACATGTCGAAGAAAGGTCGACCACTGCCTGGCTACTCGCCGGGCGCGCGAGGAGCCAGTTTCCATAAACAGATCACACGCCAGTACGATCGCGCGCGTCACGTCATCGGTACACGCTGCTCCCTGGTGTGAAATGTCGTCAGCCGCGCGCAGCGCATACGACATTCCGTCTTGCGTCTCGTTATAGATATAGAGGGTATACACCCGGCCAGTCACAGGTAAGCGATGGGTGAGTCTGCGTTGGAGATAATCTATGAGTTGATCAATACGCTCGAATGTCCCGGATTCTGCGCCCACTTCAGCTTGCATCGCCATTCCTTCCGCGTATAGGACTTGTCAGTTCCTCACCCGACGACTTCCGATGGCCTCTACACCAGAACCGCTTCCATCCGTACAGATGAGAAGAAACTGATAGGAATGCCATCGGCAAGAAGCATACCAGGCAGAAATAGCTATAACTGGACGGAAAGATAACAAAATCTGCATACTCTTCGCGTTAGCACACACGATAAATATGCGGTAAACGATATATCTCCGATTGATTGCGTAACCAGGGCTACTCATGACTTCCTGGCAGCTAACATTCTCGGATTCCGTCGGGAATCACTGAAGCAGGCTTTGCGACCAGTCCCTAAACGCGCGGCGACGAATCGTCTGTCGCGTCAAGGCCTCGCTCGTCCGGGCGAACGGGGATGCCGAACCTGCTGCCGCTTAGATCAGGTCGAAACGTCGACCGCAAGCGGCAGATTCAGCGCGAATGTAGTTCCTGCACCCGCCGCCGAGTGGACTGTGATCGTGCCTCCATGCGCTGTCGCGATGCCCCATGCCAGGTAAAGACCCATGCCCAGGCCGGAGGAGTCAGGGCCGACCGCGTGACGAGTAAAAAGATGTGGGAGTAGCTCCGGACTGATACCCGGTCCCTCGTCATGTACTTCTACCACCGCCCATTCCCCGTCGAGTCGTCGCTGGAGCGCGGCGTTGACGTGTACTGGTACACCCGGCGATGTGTGGCGGACCGCGTTGCCGATAAGATTCTGGAGCACCTGTCGTATCCTCGCTGGATCCGCCTCCACGACCAATTCACTGGGCGCCCGCGCCTGGATCTCAGGACGGTCGGCTCTCGCCTCATCAACCACACTATGAACCAGATCCGCCAGGTCGGTGGGCTGGCGACTGATAGAGAAAATACCGCCCTCCAGACGAGAGACGTCGAGTAGATCGGTTACCATGTGACCCAGTTGTCCGAGCGAAGCGGACACACCGGCGAGCTCCGCATCGTTGCCATCGCCATCCTGCCATCCTTTCCGCCGCAGACGTCGCAATAGGAGATCGATTCGCCCTTTGATGGGGGTAATCTGATTGCCCAGATCGTGCGCCACCATAGTAAGCATCTCTTCCGCCACTACCTGTCGCGTCTCCTGCTCGGTTCGACGCGCCAACTCCTCGTGCAGCTCGGCACGGTGCGCGACCATCCCTACCCATCGACTGGCAGCCTCGAACAAGTCCCGCTCGGTATCTGAGAATCGGTTGGCCTCTGCCGACTGAGCCACCATGATGCCGCGAATGGTGCCCCCGACCCTCAGGGGAACGGCATACATGGAGCGAACACCAAGCGTTTGGACCACGCCTCTGGCCACATGCTCGTCCTCCTCAGCGTGCCCAGTGCTATATTCATTACCCGTCTGAAATACCTCGACCTGTCGCCCCCCATTGGCTATAGGCACCCGGTCGAGTCCACTTCGTATCTGCTTTCGCCCCATGTCGGTATTGCTTGTTCCCAGTGCAACCAGGGAATCGATCTCGGGCTGATAGAGAAAGACATCGACTTTGTCTGCGCCCACCGCATCGCCCAGGAGATCACTCGCCTCGTCCATCGCATCCTTGAGCGTGAGGGCCTGGATCTCGAGGAGTTGCTGGAGGGCATAGCTGAGCGCCAGTTGCATTCCCGCCCGGGCCTCCCCTGGTGCCGCCGTCTCACTCACATCGACACTCAAGCCGCCCGTCTGGAACCCGGCTGCTTCCATGACCGGTTGCAGTGGCATCTCGAGCGCCACGGCGAGTTCGGCTAGCAGAGGTAGCGAGGGCATTCCATACCGGCCATTTTCGAGCGTCGAGACGCGCTCCTGACTCCAGCTGAGACGACCGGCAAGCTGCTCCTGGGTCAACTTGAGGGCCCGGCGACGGTCCCGAATAGCGCTACCCAGGGCCGCGAGGTCGGGCGCACTCTTCCTCTTCAACCTGCTCTCCTGCACGCCCCATCGCGGATACGGACGTTCCGTCTTGCCGACAACTCGCTTCAGCGGGGCGGAGAGAATGAGCCCGGTCGACGCCTAAACTCTTGAGACAGCCCCACTGCTATGATACCAGCCGTTGACATATTGCCCTGTCTCATCGACTGTCCTGGTCAGCACTGAGCTCAGGTGCTGGGATTAGTCCATGCAACCAAAGCACGCCGCAGAATCACATGGATGCGGTGCAGATCCGCGGATCGCGAGTCCGATTTCTCGGAGTCGTGGTACCAAACGATGTGAATCGCATCGCTTCTGGCTATATCCTTAGATGTAGATCTGCCAACACCCCGGGCAGGCGGCATTTGACGTATCGGAGCAGGCGATTAACATGACCAGGAACGTGGCGGTCATCCCATTCGTTGTGTTGTTGGTTGCCGTCGTCGTGAGCGTCGATGTAGTGTTCTTCAAGAATTATTTCTGGGAACGACTCGTAGTGAACGTCGGTATCGTGCTGGTATTCGCCGCCTTCTTCTTCAGGTTCGTATACAGGCGGTAGGTGAGTGTTTCCCTGAGGTCTTCTAGCAAGCTCCGGCGCTGTGGCTGCTGATTTGCTTCGATTTGCGAACGATCTCATCAACGACGTGCGGCGATCGGAGCGGTGGCGTCGATGACGATGCCGTTTTTCGGAATGTCTTCTTTCGTTCGATGCAATCGCACAGCAAGGTCCCGTTCGGATTGCTTTCCACCCCACTCATCGTCCGGCCGCTTCTCAAGCCGTCGGAGCATGGTGTCACGGTCGACCTCAAGGATAAAAACGCCGTCAAACAAATCTATAAACTTGGAAAAATTCCGAGAGCCACCGCAGAAAAATGCTACCGGCTCATCCTGGTTGGCGACCAGGGCTTTTACTCTCTCCACATGCCAGATGTGGTGCTCGTGCGTTATGCCTTCCGTAGGTTTACCAGTTTCCGGATCGCCCTGATACGCCAATTCGGTGTCGCCATTAATGGCATGGTAGCCGCGCCGCTGCAATTCTCTACAGACCGAAGTTTTGCCGGTGCCGGAAACACCCTCAATCAGATAGTTTGTCCTGCCCATTCTGGATAGTAACAAGCAGGAGAAGATCGTCCCGCGGCGATCACACGGCGAAAAGCTTCCAGTGTCCCTCGGAGACTACGTCGACGGCGCCGTCGGTCACGCGTATGGCGGTCTCATCGTCAATCGCGTACGCCGGCACCGACATGCCGGCGGCCCATCTTTCTGCGTCGGCCATGGAGTTCTCCGGCAAGGCCGCGTGATCCAGGTGCGGAAACAGCGAAAAATCAACCAGTCCCAGCGTTTCATCGCCGCCGGTAGGTGGCTTCCACCTGACGAAGTCCTCCCCGATGCTGGGGGTCATCACCATGCTCCCGGCGCTCAGGCCCACGTAGACCGTCTCGCGCAGCGACGGCAAGAGGTCCGCCAGTCCGGACTGCCGCATCCAGTAGCAGAGATACAAGGAATCGCCGCCTCCGACCAGCAGGACGTCAGTCTCCTGGACCAGAGGAACCCACCGCTCTTGATCGATGCTGGGGAGCGCGGTGAGCTCTAGCACGCCCAGCGACTTCCACCCCAGTTCGCACATGGGGGTTTCGGGCTCTCGTCCGCTGATGAACCGCCATGCGTTCCCAGGACCGGCCATGGGGTGCCCGTACAACGCAGTGGGGATGCAGAGGGCGCTGCACTCGGCAATCGGTTTGCCCAGGAGGTCAATCAGCGCGTTCCGAATGCTCGCGTTCTTGATGCCGGCGGACGTGAGAAGAAATCGCATGATGCCTCTCCTGGTCATTGCAATCAGGGCCGCCGATCTCCACGGCCCGCTTGAGCATAGTACAGGCACGGGCCGCATCGACTCTCGAAGTAGATTCCGCAATGTAGGCAGCGACCTGGTCGATGTGGGCCGGTCCAGGGAAACAGGTGGCGCTGAGGGCCTAGGCTCACGAATGACCTCTGTCGGTACGAATCGCGCCCGCGCGAACGCCTGATCGGATTCCGCAACGTCGCACGGAAACTCGGTGCGTCGATCCGGCGCGTCACATTCTTGGGGCCGCTGGTGTCTTATAGGTATGGACCCAATCAGGAGGCGACCCTTGCCGGTGCCGCCTCCGAACACTTCTCAACACACTGGAGCATTGAACGAACAATGGAAGAGCGCGACTGGCTGGCAAGTCGCTTCGAGGAACACAGATCCCATCTGTATGCGGTGGCCTACCGCATGCTCGGCTCGGTGACCGAGGCCGAGGACGCTGTACAGGAAGCATGGCTTCGGTGCTGCCCTGCAGACCCGAGCGGCGTCGAGAATATGCGCGCCTGGCTGACGACGATCGTTGGACGTGTATGCCTGAACATGTTGCGCTCGCGCCGGTCACGGCGCGAAGAATACCCGGTGCATGTGCCGGACCCGGTTGTAAGCCTCGAGGAAAGCGTCGACCCAGAGCACGAGGCACTGCTGGCTGACTCCGTGGGACTAGCCCTGCTCGTTGTGCTCGATACGCTCGCTCCCGCCGAGCGACTCGCTTTTGTGCTACACGATATGTTCGCCGTGCCCTTTGAGGACATCGCCACGCTCGTTGACCGCTCTCCGACCGCGGCGCGGCAGCTCGCCAGTCGTGCGCGGCGGCGTGTGCAGGGATCCCCGGAGCCGGACCCTGATCTGGCACGCCAGAGAGCAGTCGTGGACGCCTTCTTCGCCGCCTCGCGCGATGGTGACTTCGACGCACTCGTCGCCGTGCTCGATCCCGACGTCGAGCTCAGGGTCGATGGCGGCGTGCTACGCGAAGAGGCCTCGCTCGTTCTTCGCGGCCGGGAGACCGTCGCAACGTATACGACCACGTACTCCAGGCTCTACCCATTCGTACGACCGGCGCTCGTCAACGGTGCTGCGGGAGCCGTGATAGCCCCTCACGGGCGCCTATTCTCGGTGATGGCTTTCACCGTCACCCACGGGAGTATCACCGTAATCAATGCTCTCGTCGACCCGGAGCGCCTCGCCCAACTTGACCTCGCCATGTCTGACGCTTGACTCTATCCCACAAATCTACGTATGCCCGACCACCCTGACTCGAAGGTTCACAAAGCGGGAGCCGCTGGAGGTGCTCGGAAACTACCTACATGCTCGTCGAAGGGAGGCAACCAGATGTTCACTATCTTCACTTTGTACACTGCCTACATCGTGGTCACCGCGTGCACGATCGCCGTAAATGGATTTGCTGCGGCGGCCGACTTCTCTCGCGCCCAGTTCGTGCTCAACACCATGGCAGAAGTGCGCGTCCCCGAACCCTGGCTTCCGCTGCTCGGCGCGCTCAAAGCCGCTGGGGCGGTCGGACTCCTCATCGGGCTCGTGTGGCTCCGACCCATCGGCATTGCCGCCGCGATCGGACTGGTTCTGTTCTTCATCGGCGCCATCGCCACCCATATCCGCGCCGGCGTCCTCTACAACGTCGCCTTTCCTGGCTTTTTCCTCGCGCTGGCCATCTCCTCTCTGGTCCTTACTGCCACGCAATAGACATTCGACCAGAGGATGTGCGGGGCCTCCTGACTGCCATAGCTGCCCACCGATTTCGCTGTCCACAACATCTTCCATTGATAGTGGGCCGGTAAGGGCCGCCCAGCGGAGCGTGCATGGACATCAAGCTAAGGCCAATCCCCATAGCGATGGTCGCAGTGCGGTCCACTGCGCTGCGGCGCGGGACTGCACTACGACCATCATCTCCGTATTACGACCGTCGCAGTGATTGGTCTTACCTTGATGCCTATGGGACCGTCCAGCGCAGCGTGTGGCGGCCCGCCCGCGTTCTTCTGCACACTGCTTCAAACTATGGAATCTACGCTATCGATACGGAGCGAGCGGCGGTGACAACAGTCGGCAATGTCCTGCCGCTGTATCGCGGACCGCCGCACACTGGCCTCGCCTCCTGGAAGCAGTGTCGGAGAGCCTTTGGCCAACTGGTGGACGGGCTTGTGCTGAGCTATGAGGCTACATTTGAGCGGACGTCGAAGCGAAGTCTACTGCTTAGCTCCATCCCCATCTACCCCGGTGCGATGTTCTGGTTGAGCCGGAAGACATTGTCCGGGTCGTAACGGCGCTTCACGGTCTGCAACCGTTGCAGGATGCTCCCGTAGGCCGCGGAGACAGCCGCATCCTCGTCCGCGTCCATGAAGTTGACGTACTTGCCACCGGTCAGGTAGGGCTCGATGGCGGCGAAGGCGTTTCTCGCCCAGGCAATCTCCGACTGGTCATCCGCTGCCGTCTCCCAGATCGCGGGAATGTTCAGCAGCCAGGCCGCGCCGCGGTGGGGAAACGCCGTGGCCTCCGGAGGCACGCGGCGGATGGCCCCGCCCATTGCCACCACCTCGATCTGTGAAGCCGGTGAGCCCGCCCGCGAGCCATGCATGATCAGTGCATCGATCACGCCATCGGTGAGGTCGCCGACGCAGCCGGCCTTGATGTACGATCGCTGTCCATGGGCGAAGATAGTGTCGGTCATCGACTGGATTTGCACGTACGGCACCACGTCGAGCGACCAGACCTCTGGCTGCAGATCGTGTTGGAGGTCCCGCAGAAGCATCTGCCCTGCCTCTCGATCGCCGGACCACTCGATCAGCGACACGATCGCCGGCTCACCAACCAACTCAGGAGGAATCCAGGGAAGCAATGGTGCTTTGCGCAGAAAACTCGTCCAGTAGAGCTCGTCCGGCGCACTGGCCCTCATGGTGGTGCGGGCACGCTCCAGCACCTTCCGCGCATCCCCAAGCCGGTGGAACATGGCCAGGATCAGGAGCTCGCTCAGGTCGTGGAGAGCGAGCTCGAATGCGGTGACCACCCCGAAGTTGCCACCGCCGCCACGGATGGCCCAGAACAGGTCGGGATGCTCGGTTGCGCTGGCACGGAGGATGCGGCTGTCGGCGGTCACTACCTCCGCGGAGATCAGGCTATCGATGGTCAGGCCGAAGCGCCGCATCAGCCGGCCCACGCCTCCTCCCAGCGCCAGCCCGCCGATTCCAGTGTGCGAGACGGTTCCCGCCGGTACCACCAGTCCGTGCTCCTGGGTGGCACGGTCGACCTCGCTGAGCAAGGCGCCGCCTCCGACCCGGACTCGCCGCCTGAGTGGGTCGACGCTCACGGCGTTCATCCTCCGCAGATCGATGACGATCCCTCCGTCGCAGACGCTGTGGCCAGGCAGGCTGTGGCCGCCGCCACGCACGGCGATGGGGAGCGCATGGTCACGCCCATAGCGGATGGCGGCGGCGACGTCGTGCGGCGAGGTACACCGCGCGATCAACGCCGGGCGACGGTCGTGCATCGCATTCCAGATCGCGCGGACACGGTCGTAGTCCGGATCGTCGGGAAGCACAATTGTCGCCGGCGAACCCTGGAATGGCTCCAGGGTCCCCTGACACTGGCTCAGCCCCGCCCAACACGATCGTTGGCCCTCCTTCTCCAGTTTTCCCTATCTTCGCCGATCGTCGACCCGTCGCCTACCTGGAGATCGAGGGCGGTGACCACGGGATGGATCAACGGACGGAGGAGGGCGCGAGCGCCGTCCTTTCCTGGCTCACCGAGTTGGGAATCCTGTCCAACTAGGGTTCGATCGCCGGGGCGATGGTCCGGTCGGCCGAAAACTCGATAGTTATAGGGAGGGCGGTACGGCCCCACTCCTCGAGGTTGTCGCCCTCGCGGTACTTATCGACCAGCAGCTCGCGGGCACGCTGATCCTCGAGGGTGCCCGGCTGGAGCACACGAGCCACGCCGATGCGCGTCTCGTCCCCCAGCTCGATGGTGACCCGCGCGTTCGCCTGGAGGTTGCGCACCCAGTCGGACCGCTCGCGGCCTCCCGAAAGCAGGTACAGTCGGCCATCCTGCACGCCGAACCAGATCTCGATGCGATGGGGCCGGCCGGTCCGACGCCCGACCGTGGTCAGGTAGGCGTACGGTGCGCTGGCCCATCGCGTCAGCCACGGCTGTGCATCTCCCGTTGCTTCGCTCACCCTTCAAATCTCCTCGTCTTCGGTTGGCACGCGAATGGGCCCTATGTGCCATCCGGAACCAGCAACGCCTTGATGGCGCGGCGCTCGTCCATGGCGCGGTAGCCCTCGGCAACCTGGTCCAGGGGCAGGGTCAGGTCGAACACCTTGCCAGGATCGATCTGCCGGGTGCAGATCAGGTCGATCAGCTCGGGCAGGAAGCGGCGCACCGGGGCCGGCCCACCGAGCAGGTGAACCTCGGCGAAGAACAGTTCGTCGCCGGGCAGCTGCACGCTCATGGGCGACACCAACGTAGCCGACGTGCCCACCAGGGCGGGTGGAGCGGATGGCCTGCATCATCGACTCCTGCGTGCCCACCGCCTCGATACCGAATGGGCGCCGAGACCGTCGGTGAGGTCCTTGATCTTCGCCACACCTTCATCCCCCCGCTCGGTGACGATGTCGGTCGCGCCGAACTCACGGGCGAGCTGTTGCCGAGACTCGTGCCGGCTCATGGCGATGATGCGTTCGGCGCCCATCTGTTTGGCCGCGAGTACCGCGCACAGGCCAACCGCACCGTCACCCACGACTGCGACCGTCTTGTCCCGGTCCCGCCGCGGCGGCGTCGGCGCCGAACCAGCCGGTGCCCAGGACGTCGGAGGCGGCGAGCAGGCTTGGGATCAGGTCATCTGAGGGCATGTCCGGGGTCGCGACCAGCGTGCCGTCGGCGAGCGGGATACGCGCGAACTGCGCCTGGGTGCCGATTGTCTGTGCCACGAACTCGAAGTTGATACAGCGAGACTGGTACCCCGCCCGGCAGATCGGGCAGGTGTTGTCGGAGATGACGAACGAACCGACGACGAACTGGCCCGGCTTGATCGTCCGGACCTCGCTGCCAACCTCCTCGACGATGCCGACGTACTCATGCCCCATTGGCACGGGCTCGGTGACCGGATCGGTGCCGCGGTACGGCCACAGGTCGGACCCACACACGCAGGTGGCCGTTATCCGGATGATGGCGTCGGTCGGTTCGATAATCTTCGGGTCGGCACGTTCGACGAGGCGAACGTCACCCGGCCCATAGAGAACTGCTCCTCGCATGATGTCTCTCCTTATCTTTCCTCTGTGGTGAGTGCAGCTCACTTATCGATCGGTGGCGCCGCCGCATATTCCTCGTCGGTCACATGATCACCCCAGGTGACGACACTGCCCGCATCGTCGGCCTGCTGCATTGCGAGGTGAGTCATGAACCGACTCGATGCGGCGCCGTGCCAGTGATCTTCGCCCGGCTCGAAGAAGACGCGGTCGCCGGGACGGATCACCTCGATCGACCCACCGCGCCGCTGGCAGAGCCCGATCCCTTCGGTCACAAAGATCGTCTGTCCGTTGGGATGGATGTGCCAGGCGGTCCGTGCACCGGGAGTAAAGTGGACGCTGCTCGCGGCAAAGCGGGATGGTCCCGATTGTTCTGCCACCGGGTCGATGAAGACAACGCCAGTGAACCAGTCACCTGGCCCTCGTCCGGTCTCACGGGTGTTCCTCGTGATCTGCATGAATGTTCTCCCTTCAGAGATCGATATGAAAGTTCGGCAATTAGCATTCCACATCAGTTCTTGTATATCCAACTACCGTCAGTCGAGCTCACCCGGGCGCGCCAATCGGGATGCTTCTTTCCTGACGCTCTGTGGCTGTGCCTCGGCGTGGGAGATCACGGCGGATTTGCTCTCGGTGGCCAGGTCAGCTGTCACGGCGGCTGCTGCTATCTCGTCTCAGGGATAGAGCACCATGAGAGGAGATAGTCAATGAGAGTATTCGTTGCCGGCGCCTCCGGCGCCATCGGGAAACGTCTCGTTCCCCAACTTCTGGCCCGCGGCCACGAAGTTACCGGCATGACGCGGTCAAGCCGCACTGCCCAAGCCTTGGGGGCGACCGGAGCCGAATCGGTGGTGGCTGACGGGCTGGACCGAGAGGCGGTCATACGGGCGGTTAGCGGAGCCAGGCCGGACGTCGTTATTCATCAGATGACAGCGCTCAGCGCGGTCAAGAGCTTCCGGAAGTTCGACGAGGAGTTCGCGCTCACCAACCGCCTGCGAAGCGAGGGCACCGACAATCTGATCGCTGCGGCGCGAGCAGCGGGGGCGCGCCGCATCATCGCCCAGAGCTACGCTGGCTGGAACTATGACCTCACCGGCACGGAGCTCCGGACGGAGGAGCATCCCTTTGTCGCCCATCCGCCGGCGAACGCGCGAGAGTCGCTGGCGGCCATCCAGCACCTCGAGCAGGCGGTGTTGAACGCTCCCGACCTGGAAGGGATAGTTCTGCGCTACGCCAACTTCTACGGGCCCGAGACCAGCCTTGACGTCAACGCGGAGATCCCCACCCTCATTCGCAAGCGCGGCCTGCCAATCATCGGCAAGGGTACGGGGGTGTGGTCGTTCATCCATGTCGACGATGCCGCCAGCGCGACGGTTGCCGCCATGGAGCGAGGAACTCCTGGCGTGTACAACATCGCTGACGATACGCCCGAGGCGGTTGCCGACTGGCTGCCGGAGCTGGCGCGACTGTTGGGCGCCAGGCCGCCTTGGCATGTTCCTGTCTGGCTTGGCCGACTGGCGGCCGGTGAAGTGGGAACGTTGATGATGACGCAGATTCTCGGTATCTCGAGTGCCAGGGCAAAACGGGCGCTTGGCTGGCAGCCACGCTACGCGAGCTGGCGCGAAGGATTCCGGGATGCTTTATCACCGAGCAGGACTGAGCAGCGGGAAAGGGCGGCGATGTGACCGGCCGGTGCGAATCCGGCAGCCGATGTGGACTAGCTTGAGCCGTCCCTGGTCTGGTCGCGGCGTTCCCTCAGCAGGCCACGGACATCGGCCACTGGCGCCAGGTGAGCCAGCTTGTCCGGATTGATAATGCCGCGAACTGCCTGGACGGCGTCGTCGGCGATGTCCAGAATTATGACAGTCGCGAGCAGGCCGTCTGGCGTGAAGAACATCGCGCCCGGCTGTCCATTCAGCTCCGTCAGCCGGAGAGTGAGGCCGAACTCACGTAATTGTCTGCCCACGCCAACCAGGAGACGGCTGATTCGATCGCGCCCCTCGATAGGCTGCGGCCAGGAGGGAGCTTTGCCTCCACCATCGCCATACACCACCGCATCCTCGGCCAGGAGATGGATCAATCCATCGGTATCGCCTCGTTCCACGGCGGCAAAGAAGGTCCGAGCCAACTGCTCGTGTTTGGTCTTCGACGGCTCGAAGCGGGGCCGGCGCTCGGCGAGCCGGCGCCGGGCGCGGGCCGCGAGCTGCCGGCAATTTGGCTCGCTCTTCTGCACGATCTGGGCGATTTCGTCGTAGCCATACCCGAAGACATCGTGTAGCAGGAAGACGGCGCGTTCGACCGGTGAAAGGCTCTCCAGCAGAACGAGGAAGGCCAGCGAGAGCGATTCGGCAAGCATCGTATGCTCGCTGGCATCGGGAGCCGCCTCCGTAAGCACCGGCTCGGGCAGCCACTGGCCGACGTAGCGTTCCCGGCGCACACGTGCCGAGCGCACGTGATCGATACTCAACCGGGTCACAATTGCCGATAGATAGCCTTTGAGCGACTCGATTTCGGTTCCTTCCAGCACGGCGTGATGCCAGCGCAAGAATGCTTCCTGCACGATGTCCTCCGCCTCGGTAACACTTCCGAGCATCCGGTAGGCAATCGAGAACAGGAGCGGACGCAGTCGTTCGAATTCAGTGGCGATCTCGGGTTGATCCATCTGTGCTTGTTCCGACTATAGCTGTGACGAGGGAAGGCGAGGTTTTGTGACATCGATCGCCGAAGATGCGATTCTTGACGGTATTCCGTGGTTACAGGGAGTGTTTCCGTTGAGAGGTCATCTGGAACCCGCACCTGTCACCGCGATCCTGCAGCATCTCTCATTCATATTGGGCCGGTCGGGGTGGCCCAGCGGAGCGTGTGGCGGCCCGCCCACACTTCGCCGGGCCAACTCTTCTGCACACTTCTCCAGGGTGTGCTCTACCGCTCAGGCATCGCGCACTTGCAGCAAAAGACCACCCGCCAGGAGCGCTGCTGCCGACCATGCGGCAAGTACGCCGAGTCCGGTCCACGGGGCGATGGGCAGGCTGTGGAGGTTGGTAGTGGCCTGGATGGTGAGTCCGGCGGTCATGGGGGCGCTCTGCTGAAGATATCGTCGCAGCGGGTCGCTGACTACCTGGGCGAGGACTGGCGGCAGGTAGAGCAGGCCGAGTACGGCGCCAATCGATACGGCGGTGTCCCGAATGGCGGTGGCGATGCCGAGGCTTAACAGGGCGATGAGGACGAGGTAGAGGACACTGCCAATAGCGGCCCGCATCGTCGGGACCTGGCTGATTGACACCAGCGCATACCTATGGGCCGGGTCGAGCCCGTCGGCTGGGAGCAGGTGGCGACCGATGACGAGGCAGCCGGCGACGGCAAGGAGACCGGCGACAAACGTGAGTCCCGCGACAGTGGCGGCCTTGGCAATGAGCAGTACATGGCGGCGCGGGACCGCTGTCAGGCTGGATACGATCATGCCGGTCCCATACTCGTCGCCAATGGCGAGAACGGCGAAGACGGTAACGACCATCTGGCCCAGGTATATGCCGGTCAGACTGAGCTTGGTCGGGTCTTGATTGCTCCCGGACAAGACACGGACGGCGGCGGCGACCGCGGCGGTGAACCCTACCGTCAGGGCGACAATACCGATGAGCAGCCAGGAAGTGTTGGTCGTCGTGCGCCGCTTGATCCACTCGGCACGCAGAACGTCAATCATACGTCCCTCCTGCTCACCAGGACGGTGGCTACTGTCAGAGCGAACGCGGCATAGGCAGCGAGAACCGCCAAACCGGCCCACGGCGCCAGGGGATAATAACCGTTTGCCGGCGTATAGATGCTGCTGACCTGTGGGTACACCGTGAGGGTCTGTTGGGTGGCGAAGGCTGCGGCCGGAGTGACCCGCATTAGCCAGTTCGATACCGTGCCAGGCATGAAAGGAGTGATAACGAGGAGGTAGGGAAGGACCATGAGCAGGGTGACTACGGTGATCGCCCCGGAGCTGCTCCGCAGGGCAGCGCCAACGGCGAGCGCGAGGATAGCGGCGACGGAGAGCAGCGCCGCGGTACCAACCGTAACCCGCACCTCGGTCGACCACGCCACCGGGAACAGATAGACTCCATTGCCGCGCGCGATCTTCTCGCCGAGCGGAATGGCGACGATGGTGCCGGCCAGCCCGAGGACGAACGTGACGGAGCCAAGTACAGCTGCCTTAGCCGCCAGCAGTTGGCGCCGCTGCGGGCTTACTGTCAGCGTCGTGCGGATCAGTCCGCGTCGATATTCGTCGGTGATGAATTGCACCGCCACGACGATGACCGCGATCAGCGCCACGAGGGTGCCAAACAGTAAATCTCCGATTACGCCGCCGGCCGGCAGGGCGTCCCGCACGGCCGGCGCGATGTCGCCGGCTCCGGTCACGGTGAATTTGCCGCCGGACTCCGTATACCCACCCGACCACGACGGCGGGTAGCCGGAGAAGCTCGGAGAGTCACCACCCACCTGATTGCCGGTCCACCCACCAATGGTCCGCATCCCTCGCAGTTCGAGGTGGGCGAATACTGCCGTGGCCACGCTCGGCGCGGTGCCCCCACCACGCACGAAAGGCGGGGAGGCAACAAACATCCCCACCGGCACGGTCGCTGAGAGTCCGGTCAAGTGAACGGTCCCCACTTCGACCCATCGGTGGCCGTCTGCGGAGTCATAGCCCGCGATCACGTCGCCGGAGCGGCTCAGGCGCAGCCACCGCGGAGATACTGTGGAGACGGGTCCCGGGAGCCCGGCCTTATCGTGGATGAAGTCGTATTGCATCCGTACCCCGTGAGTGCTGGTGATCATAATCGCGGCGTAGACCGACCCCTGCCTGGTGTTTTCCTTGATGATCAGCCCGGCTTTTGCCCAGGGCGCGATGCCATCGAAGCGATTCGGCTCATGAAGCGAGGTCACAGAGACTGAGATACTGCCGTTTCCGGACAGCGGCTGGTGCACGAAGTAGAAGGTATCGGTCACCGGCCCGCCGTCCGGCCCGACCGGAACGGGAAGACGCGCGCCATGGCCTGGATTGGTCGCGCTGACCCCGGTGAGCACCGCAAAAAACACGATCAGCAGCGCCGCGACCACCATGCCGGATACCCAGCCTGGGACCGTGCGGAACTTGGTCCACTCCGCCCGGAGCACTGACCGGAAGCTCCCGCGGTCCGGCTCGATGCTCCGGTGCGGAGACGCACTGGAAACAGTCATCCTCGTGCCTCTCCATCCGAACCGCCCCGGAACTCGACGTCGCCGCCTGTGAGTCGCATGTAGGCATCCTCTAGCGTTGCCCGGTGGGCCGACACCTCCGAGAACGGTATCCCCGTCTCTCCCAGGACTGCTACAATGCGCTCCGCCGGTAGTCCGGAGATGCCCAATATGCCAGGACCGGAGACATTTACGGTTGCGCCGGCTCGTTGCAGCACATCCCTCGCCTGTGTGGACGCGGTGGTATGCAGGGTCACCACGCCGGTAGAAGCCAGCGCCAGGAGAGCAGCCACGCTGGTATCGGCCACAACTTTGCCGCGACCGACCACCACGACGTGCCTGGCGATATCCTGCAGCTCGCTCATGAGATGGCTCGAGATCAGGATGGCGCGACCCTCGGCCGCCAGCTTCCGCAACAAGCCGCGCATCCACACGATGCCCTCGGGGTCCATGCCATTGAACGGCTCGTCCATCATGAGCACGGGAGGGTCACCGAGCATCGCAGCGGCGATCCCGAGCCGCTGCCGCATGCCGAGAGAATAGGCACCGGCCTTGCGTCGGGCCGCCGACTGCAAGCCCACGAGGGCGATCACCTCGTCGACGCGAGCAGCACCTAACCCCTGAGAGTGGGCCATCCACAGCAGGTGGTTACGAGCAGTTCGGCTCGGCTGCAGTGCGGATGCGTCCAGTAGTGCGCCAACGTGGCGTAGCGGGTACGGCAGGCTCCGGTATGGATGTCCGCCAATCAGCGCAACTCCCCGGTCGGGCGCGGCCAGGCCGAGAATCACTCGCATGGTGGTGGACTTCCCGGCGCCGTTCGGGCCGACGAAGCCAGTCACCTCGCCCGGAGTCACAGTGAAGCTGATCCCGTCGAGGGCCACGGCGGAGCCGTATCGCTTGTAAAGCTCGTCGACAGAAATGACGGCGTCAGTCATAGGTCGTCCTTTCCCAGACGGTCGATGTCTTCTGTCGCCGAGTGTACTGAGAGGATGGTGTCAGCCCGGTGTCAATAATTGACACCGGGCTGACACCGGTGGCTTGATATCGTGAGATCGATGTGGCGGCGCCCGACCAGAGCTGGACGCGCGTTGCCGCCGGGAGAGAGCATGAAGACGACATGAGGGTATTGATCGTTGAAGATTTCGAAATCCTGGCCAGAGCCATCGGGACTGGACTGGCCCGGGAGGGCATGGCGGTTGATGTTGCTCTCGACGGAGATGACGCGCTCGCCCATCTGGATATCACGCGCTATGACGTCGTGGTGCTCGACCGGGATCTCCCTCAAGTACATGGTGACGAAGTCTGCAGACGAATCGTGGCCACGCACTGCCAGACTCGAATACTGATGCTCACGGCGTCTAGCACCGTCAGAGACCGGGTGGACGGCCTCGGGCTGGGTGCCGATGACTATCTACCGAAGCCCTTCGACTTCTCCGAGCTCGTGGCCCGCGTCCGCGCTCTGGGGCGTCGGTCGCTGGCGCCACTGCCCCCGATCCTCGAGAGCCATAACATTACCCTCGATCCCAGCCGCCGGGTTGTGATTCGCGGCGGTCGGCGGCTCGACCTCAGCCCGAAGGAGTTTGCTGTCCTCGAGTGTCTACTCGCATCTGGCGAGAGAGTGGTCTCCGCCGAGGAGTTACTCGAACGGGTATGGGACGAGATGGCCGATCCTTTCACGACAGCAGTGAAGACGACGATACGTCGGTTACGGGTCAAACTTGGTGAGCCGTCAGTCATCGAGACGGTTCGGGAAGGCGGCTATCGGATCGGAGGGCCATGATGCGCCGGCTAAGAAGTGAGACGTTCCGGTCGCGATTTACCCAGCGTAGATTGCAGCTGCGGCTTGCGCTGCTCTACAGCGGTATCTTCCTCGTCTCGGGGGTCGTCCTCCTCGCCATCGCGATCGTTCCGATTGGGAGCACGACGCCAGTCGGAGCAGGGTCCCACGGCCGCACGATCGCCAGTGCCCAGCATGGAGCTGACGTCCAGCAGTTGGTCATCGGCTCAGTGGTCGCACTCGCGGTCCTCATCCCGCTCTCGCTCGTGCTCGGTTGGCTGATCGCCGGTCGATTTCTCCGGCCCCTTCACACCATCACGACAACCGCCCGGGACATCTCCGTCAGCGACCTGCATCGTAGGCTTGTCCTCGACGAACGGGATGACGAGCTCAGGGAGCTGGGGGCGACGCTCAATGATCTCTTTACGCGGCTCGAGGCGTCATTCGAGTCACAGCGGCATTTCGTCGCCAACGCCTCACACGAGCTGCGAACGCCGCTGACGGCGGAGCGGGTGATGTTGCAGGTAGCTCTCGCTGATCCCAATGCCAACGCGGAGACGTTGCGAGCGACTTGTGAGCAGGTATTGATGTTGGGAAGCCAACAGGAACGTCTCATCGAGGGGCTACTCGTCCTGGCGAGTAGCGAGCAGGGAGTGGTGCAGTGGGAGCCCGTTGATCTGGCCGATGTCGCCGAACGCGTTCTATTCGTCCGCCGTCAGGAGGCTGAGCGCCGAGGCGTTCGTGTCGACACGGATCTGGGTAGTGCGCCAATGGTCGGTGACCACAGGCTGGTGGAGAGCCTGGTCGCGAACCTGGTGGAAAATGCCTTGCGTCACAACGTCGTCGGCGGGAGAGTTGGAATCGCGACGCGAATAGCAGCAGGTCGAGCTAGCATCTCGATACGCAACACCGGAGCAGCAATCCCCGGCGACGAAGTCGACCGCCTGTTCAAGCCGTTCCAACGGCTCGGCAATGAGCGTATTGGGAACACTGACGGACACGGGCTGGGGCTCGCTATTGTCCGGGCCATTGCCGAAGCTCACGGAGCCGCGCTTCGAGCGCTGCCTCGGCCCGAAGGCGGCCTCGACGTCGAAGTGACGTTTCCGGTAGATAAAGCGCAACTCCCCGGGAATACTGTGGAGACCCGTGTGGGCGCCTCGGCCGATTACTAGGATAGTTTCGCTGCCTACTTCATTCGGCTCGGGTCTCCAGAAAGCGTAAGCTGTCCCAGTCCGCGCCGTGGACGTCCCCCGTGAGATCAATGGCGAGACCGGCCGATATACCGGACGGAGGGTAGGCGTTTCACCGGCCGTCAAAGACGAGCTTCAACACCCGGTGGGCCTGAGTATCGGATACGAACACGTTGCCTCGTGGGTCAAGGGCCATCCCCTGGGGAGGCCAGCCCGCTGCTCCGCTCGGCTTCGGTAGCTCCCACTGACCAATCGTCGTACCAGTGGCGGAGAACTCGGTCACCGACGCCTGATTCTGCGGATTCCACTCGGCAAGAAAGAGACGGCCGCGGGAAGCGACAGCCAGGGCGCCGATCTGCCACCACGGGCCCACACCGGTCACTCCAGAGACGGGCTGATACGAATACGGGCCATAGGGATTACCACCAACAATCGAGCGGACGACCCTGCCGGCGGGCGAGAACGTCTCCAGAACTATGTAGTCCATGACACAATGCCCCCCGGAGCACTGCCCGCTGTCGACGGCAGCATAGACGAACCCTCTGGCATCAACTGCAAGGGCGTAAGGGCCGGCCGGACCAAAGCCGGTTGGGTTGGAATTCGTGGGGATAAAGACCGGCCAGACGGCACGGAGCTGGCCCGAGGGTGAAAACTTCTCGATGCGGTGGTTGTCGCGGTCGGCCACGAAGACGTTGCCGGAGCCGCCCACGGCAACGCCGGAGGGGTCGTTGAACTGACCGGGGCCGGTTCCCTTCGTTCCCCATTGGGAGAGGAATCTGCCATTTGCTCCAAACTTCTCAATACGGTTGTTGCCGGCATCCGTCACATAGACGTCGCCATGCGGATCGATGGCTATGCCCGCCGGTTGCTGGAACTCTCCGGCAGCTGTTCCCTGCGTGCCCCAGGTTCCAAGATAGTGGCCCCCGGTGCCCAGCTTGACGACGCGATCGTTGCCCGCATCGATCAGATACATCCACTTCTGTATGCTCTGCCCTCGCTGATCGATCGCCAGTGCCGTTGGCTTCGAGAGGCGAGGCGCAGCTCTCCCGCTGACCACAAGCTGCCAGCTCGGTAGCCTGCTATGCCCTCCAGCGGGCGGAATTTGCGCCCCGACGGCGGTGGAACGGGCGATGCTCCACGGCAACAGCAGGCTCAGACAGAGCACGCCGGGTGCAATCCAATGAACAATCTTCATATCGACCTTCTCATCGTGCGATCTGTCCCGGTTGCAGCCGAAAGGTGTAATCCAGCGTGTAAAACTGCCCATTCGGACAGTCGCCGTCGGGCACGGCCTCGCCCGCTCCGTGCCTGATGAAGCCGGCAACACATGAATTGCGCACCGCAAAGACGGCATCCGACTCGAGCCATGGGTCACCTTCCACGAAGACGTGGGTGATGAGGGTGTCGTACCCTGGCGCACTGATCTTGAAGTGGATATGTGCCGGACGCATGGCGTTGCGGTTGGTCGACTCGAGCATCGCCCCGACCGGCCCATCGGTTGGCACCGGGTAGGCGCACGGTTGGATAGTTCGAAAGTGAAATCGCCCGTCAACATCGGTCTTGAAGGTGGCGCGCAGCTTCATTTCATCGGGAGTCCAACCGGGATTCTGCAGATCATAGAAGCCCTCTGCATCCGCATGCCAGACATCGACCGTTGCATTGACAATTGGCTCGCCATCCACTCCGGTGACCTGCGCGTTTACGAGCAAAGTGTCACCCGGCACTCCGGCAGCTATATCAGCGCCGTTCGGCAGCGTCTGGACTCCATCAACATGGAACGGACCAAAGACGGTCTGCTCGGTCGCGTCGGGTGACCGTCGATGGTTCTGCGCGACCACCAACTGCGAGAGACCAAGCGTGTCTGACAGCAAGATGAACTCCTGACGTATCGCTGAACACATGTGACCGGTTCGTGTGAGAAATTGGATTCCCTGGAACCACTCGTCCTCCGTGAGATTGACCTCGCGAGCGAACGCGTGAAGGTGCCGTACGAGGGAGTCGATGACCTCCTTCAGACGCTGGTCGGGCGTATTGGCGAGGCTCTCGACGACAGCTTCAGTGATGGTGGTCTCATCCAGGTTGCGTTGCCCTGCCACGACGTGTCCGTCCTCTCTGGTGAAGGTCGATGCGTACCCGATAGTTCATGGCTGGGCCCTAGCTCCACCGTAGCGACGTGAGGCAGTGCCCGCCCGGCCCAGCCTATCAATTCCTCCGGAATGCAGGCGCGACGACGATCCGACGTTGCCTGTTGCCCGGGCATGCCAAAACACATCAAGCTGTATCACGGTGTACATTAAGAAATATGAGCCGGATCATCCTGAATCTTGACGACGAGTTTGTCGCTCCTGTCAGACGCCGTTATACGGTGACTACCGCCCGAGTGGCCGTGCGGATAGCGTAGGAAAGCGAGGAGGTCCACTCGTGTTAGCGAGGATTGGCTCCGTCATTGTGCTGCTCGTACTGGCCATTATCGGTGGCTTCCTCATCTACGCCCACGTTACCTATCCACTGACGCCGGCCACTACCGTTCTCTCCGATCTCGTCTATGCGGAACAGCATCCGCACGTCTCCTTGAACGCACAAACCATCGCCTTCCTTCCTTACTGGCGCCTGGACAATATCGAGTATGCTCGCTACGACCTCCTTTCTGAAGTCAACTTCTTCAGTCTCACCGTCGGCCCGGACGGCCACATCGTGCAGG
Source organism: uncultured Chloroflexia bacterium (assembly GCA_963731225.1). Lineage (GTDB taxonomy): Bacteria > Chloroflexota > UBA5177 > UBA5177 > UBA5177 > CAVSUG01. The sequence goes on along the minus strand of CAVSUG010000001.1, from coordinate 382,401 downwards.
TTACGGGCAATCAAACCGAGCCTGGCTGGCGCTGGTGGAACACGCAGCAGGTCAAGGACCTGATCACAAAGGTGCAAACCTCGGGCGCCGGCTTCGGGCTGACCCTCGCCATGCTGAACAATCCCGATATCTCTTCCTTTCTGCGCAGTCCAAACGCGCAACAGAATCTGATCGCCGACACCGTTGACCAGATTCACTCCCGCCACCTCAATGACATTACGCTGGACTTCGAGTACACCGGCACTCCGGCGGCGCTGTTACGTCGAGATTTCACTGTCTTTGCCACCCACTTCGCCGCCAGCCTGCGACAACAGGCGCCGGGGACCACGCTCACGGTTACTCTGCCACCGCTTGCCGGTCGGGACCAGGGACTGTTTGACCTGTCCAGGCTGGTTCCTCTCTTCGACCACTTCATCGGCATGACTTACGACTATTACAACGCCAGTTCCGATGTGGCCGGGCCCGATGCTCCGATGATGGGGTTCGCGTCGCACCGATTCTTCTTCGACGTCACCACGGCCTACCGCGACTTTCTGACGGCGATTCCCGCCAACAAGATGGTCATGGGCATTCCGTATTCCGGCTGGGACTGGGCAGTGCGCAAGGGCACTGCGTTGCTACGCCCCACCCTGCCGGCAAATAACTCCAACAGCTATGCCGCGATTCTCTCCTATGGTCGGATGCGTGAGTTTGGGTCTCTCAAGCCGTCACGATGCCAATGGGACCGCTTCGCCGACGAGACCGTTTGCCGGTACGTGGACAACAACGGCGTCCATCACCAGGTGTGGGTTGAAAACAACCGCTCAATTGCCATCAAGGAAAGGTACGCCAGAACGAACGGATTCGCGGGAATCGCCATCTGGGTGCTCGGCTACGACAGCAAGTACCCGGATCTCTGGAACATCATGCGCAACACCTTCCATTCGTGAGGGTGTGACCAGGACTCGTTGGGAGCGACCGCTAACGGCCCTGACAGTGCGCCCTCGACCACTGTCGTGCCATTCAACGATGGTAAGATTGTCGTGATTTTGGACTGCCGAGGGCTCTGCCGTGTTGCCGGCTTGCGACAAAGGTACGCCGTGTCCATATTCTTCGCTCGCTATCCTCTGGCGCGGCGCTGGGTGCAAAGCGTCATCCTTCTGACGATCGTTGTTGTCGGAATCCTGATCGCACGCCTGTACTGGGTTCAGCAGCAGGCACGACCAGCGGAGACCGAGCCGCTCCACTTTCCCGTGGTACGCGTGTCCGCCCAGCAGGCGGTCCAAGCAATGAACGCGGACACGTTTTTCGCCGACTACGACCAGACGACTCTGCTCATTCGTGGCACCATCTCATCCATCAGCCGTCAGGTGCGCGCCAACACCCTTGTGCTGGGTGCAAATGGGACGGGCACGGTGGTCTGCGATCTCGGAAATCGTTCCACGGCCGGTCGGGTCGGACAGACGATCACCATCGAATCCGTCGATCCGCAGCAGGACATTTCCCGTGCCTCCAACGGCCTGATGGTGCAGGACTGTCGGATTCCCGGTTCCTGAATTCGCTCCTTAGCGGGCATGGACGAGACATGACTGGCTCGAACAACTGAGCACACGACCCTAGCAGGCCTGGGCAGCCACGTCGGAGCGGGCCTCAGTCAGCGCCGACTTGCCGCGCCGCACGCTCCAGCCGGTCCCGGTAACTCCCCCACCAGGCCGCGTCGCCCGGTGCCATATTGTCGCTGCTGGCCCGCAGCCCAACGTCTCCATCGATGAGTTCCCGGATGATATCGGCATGCCCGGCGTGCCGGTGGCTTTCGGCGATCACGTGCACCAGGATGGTGTGCAACGTCGCCTCTCTTCTCTCTGCCGGCCACCAGGGCACGTGGCCAACGGCGTCCAGCGAGAGAGAATCGATCGTCGCGTCCGAATGCGCCCAGGCGCGACGGTACAGCGAAACGATTTGCTCTCGAGATTCCTCGGGGGTCGCCCACATATCGGCATTAGGTTCTGCGCCGGCGTCAAACCAGGGCAGCGGTTCACTTGAGGGCCGCCCGAAGGTCTCACCAAAGTAGCCCAACTCGACGCTCGCCAGATGCTTGACCAGCCCCAACAGATTGGTACCGGTAGGTGTCAGCGGACGACGTATGTCGTACTCTGAGAGCCCCTCGAGCTTCCATACCAGGACATCACGAGCGGCTTGTAGAACGCGGTGAAGGTTCGCCTTTGGCTCTTGAAGCGCGATGCAGAACTCCGATCATCGAGGGATGGAAAGCAGCGTATTCTAGTACGTCAGGAAAAATGCGGAATGTATCAGTACCGCCGCGCCCATGATCGCGGGGAGCGCGAACCCTCCCGAGATGAGAGAAAGCTTCGGTTGTGCAGCAGGATGCTGGCCGCCGCCGTCAACCCGACCACACATACAAAATATTGAGAGGCAGAATGATGTCAGCACAGGTCAATGTCGTGAAGGTCGTCCTGCAAGATGGGCTGCGATTCGAGGCGAACGATGATCGGGATGTCGTCATCACCCTGGATGCGGCCCCGCCACTGGGCGAGGGCGCTGGCATGTCACCCATGGAACTCCTGCTCGCTGGACTGGGCGGCTGCACCGCAATGGATGTCATCAGCATCCTCCGCAAAAAGCGTCAGGACGTGACCGACTATCGACTGGAGATTTCCGGCACACGCGCAGTCGATCACCCTCAAACCTACACCGCGATCTCTGTCCGCCACATCGTCACCGGTCGCAACCTCTCAGAAGAGGCGGTGCGCCGCTCGATCCAGCTCTCGGAGGAGAAATACTGTCCCGTTCACGCTATGTTGAGTAAAGCGGCGACAATCACCACAGACTTTGAGGTTCTAGACGAGAAACCGGCCTGAGCGTACTCTCTCGATCCATCACTTCCTGGAGCGCGCGGTGTATGATCTCGCTATTCTGAGGGCCGCCCGGCAGACGCTCCGCCACCGCGAATAGGTCCACGTCGAGGTACGATCAGCTTATTCTCGTGTACGACAGTTGAGTCATTCTGTCTCTATACGTCTTGCCAGAACGCGCCGCATTCCGGGCACAGCCAGCTCCAGGCCGGCGCGCTCCTCTGCCGTCAGGTCTGCCAGCAACTCGTTCATGGCCAGTGCCATCTCGGCCCTGCCTCGGGCTAAACACGCCGCACCGGAGGACGTTAACCGAAGGCGTAAGCGTCGCCGGTCCACCGCATCCGGTTCCCGCGTGATGTACCCACTGGCCACGAATCCGTCGACGATCCGGCTCACCCGTGGCGGGTCGAGCAGTAGCTTGCGGACGAGAACCGACGAGAGGTCATATCCTGTCTCGATGCCGGCGAGAACATTGAGCTCGGCGAGCCCAAGACCACCGTCCTGGAGGCCTTCCCGCAAGCGCGCGTTGATCGCCCGTGAGAAGCCCACCAGGGCTCCCGCAACCTCCGACGCATCTGGGGGTTGGATGGACACCGTTTAACCTTCCTGTTAGTTGCACTATACAATATTTGTGTGTTAGAAGTACCTGAGTTGAGAGTCGCGCTTGAGAAGCGCGACGCACGATCCATTTCGTGGGGGCAAAGAGCTTCAATGCAACGTGCGCACGTCCAGCAAGCATCGTCCTATCGCTCCCACACTCGCATCGACTACAAGTGGATAGCACTCTCCAACACGACCGTCGGGGTGTTGCTGGCCACGATCGACTCGTCGATCATGTTGATCGCCATGCCGGTGATCTTTCGCGGCATTCACCTCAATCCGCTCGCCCCCGGAAACAGCTTCTACCTCCTCTGGATGATCCTGAGCTACCTCGTGGTGAGTAGCGTACTGGTCGTCAGCCTCGGCCGGCTCGGTGATATTTTCGGTCGGGTACGGATGTATAACCTGGGTTTTGTCATCTACACCGCGGCTTCGCTCTTCTTGACCGTCGATTGGATGACCGGCGGCCCCGGAGCGATCTGGCTCATCATTTTCCGCATCGTCCAGGGAATTGGCGCTGCATTTCTGGTGGCGAACTCGGCCGCTATCCTCACCGATGCCTTTCCTCCCAATCAGCGCGGGCTGGCATTGGGGATCAACAATGTGGCCGGTATCAGCGGCATGTTCATCGGGCTGGTGCTCGGTGGCTTGCTGGCCCCAATCAACTGGCGCCTGGTGTTCCTGGTGTCGGTGCCGTTCGGCCTGTTTGGCACCATCTGGGCCTATCTCAAGCTGGAAGAGCGCGGCATGCGCCGGCGCGCGCCAGTTGATTGGCTGGGCAACGTGACCTTCGCCGTCGGTCTTATCCTGGTTATGGTCGGGATTACCTACGGGATCCAACCGTACGATGGCAACTCCATGGGATGGGAGAGCCCGTGGGTGCTGGCTGAACTGGCAGGCGGCGTGGCCCTCCTCAGCACCTTCGCCGTGATCGAGACCCGGGTTGCCAATCCCATGTTCCGCTTACCACTCTTTCGAATTCGCGCCTATACCTTCGGTGTGCTGTCGAGCTTTCTGTCCGCCGTCGCGCGCGGTGGCCTCATGTTCATGCTCATCATCTGGTTACAAGGAATCTGGCTCCCGGAACATGGGTACAGTTTTTCCGATACGCCGCTGTGGGCAGGGATTTACCTGCTTCCACTCTCGGCCGGGTTCCTTCTGGCCGGACCAGCCTCCGGCTACCTTTCCGATCACTTTGGCGCCCGTCCATTCGCTACCGGCGGCATGGTGGGAGCTGCGATCAGCTTTCTTCTGCTCGCGCTTCTGCCGGTCAACTTTGCCTATCCCGTCTTCGCCGCCATATTGCTGGTCAATGGCTTGTCCATGGGTGCTTTTGCGTCACCCAATCGCGCCGGCGTCATGAACAGCGTGCCTGCTGAACACCGCGGGGCCGGCGGCGGCATGAATCAGACGTTTCAAAACTCGGCCCAGGTACTCTCGATCGGCATCTTCTTCAGTCTGATGATCGTCGGTCTTTCGTCGACGCTGCGGACGACGATGGTGAGCGGGTTGGAGAGCCATGGAGTGCCTGCCGCCGTGGCGCAGCATGTCGGCGCCCTGCCGCCGGTGTCCATCCTCTTTGCCGCTTTCCTGGGGTACAATCCGATCCAGCAGCTCGTCGGCAGTCACGTGTTGGCGCACCTCCACCGAGGCGATGCAGCCATATTGACCGGGCGGGGATTCTTTCCCCACCTCATCGCCACTCCCTTCCAATCGGGACTCCACACGGCCTTTGCCTTTGCCATTGCGGCCTGCCTGGTGGCGGCGGTGGCGTCGTGGTCGCGCGGTGGCCTGTACGTGGATAGGGAGGCATCCCCGAAAACACAGCATTTGACTCGATCGAACGACAATCTCTGACAGTGTAGTTGAAGGGCGAACGTCCGAACGCCGATCACAAGCCGGCGGATTTCGTCTCAGCAAGTCTTTTGAGACGCTGGTTGCGCGACGTGAGTAACCGCGTCACATACATCTCCAGAATGGCTGCATCGAAGAGAAGCCCCAGCCAGCCGAGCGGAGTGTGGTATTCCACATCATCGCGCATTTGAGTTCCCATACTCGTAGGCTCGAAGGTATGGATATGGCGCCAGTCGGCGAACGGACCCCGCTGCATCCGGTCGACGAAGGAGTGAGGCCGGTCAACCGCGATAATCCTGGATGTCATGTGCCAGAGCACGCCGAAGTGTCTAGCACGCCAGGTCACGGTGTCTCCGAGACGCAGCGGTCCGGCAGCGACGCCATCTACCGCCCGCATGCCTCGATCGAGTGACAGTTGGACGTCGACGTTTAAGCAGGCGTCGAAACAGACCGCCGGTCGAGCCGCTATCTCTGTTGTCAGACGAATATGTGTCACGCGTCCTCGCTTCATGCCTTGGCAGGTCTGCTCCTGTAGCCTAGAACATGGATGCGGGAAACCGACCCGTGCTGGTGACTGGCGCGTCGGGCTACATCGGCGGCAAATTGATCGATGCACTCTTACAACGTGGAGTGCAAGTACGTGCGATGTCACGCAATTCAACGGGGCTATCGGGTCTGGAGGCGCGTGGCGTCGAGGTCGTAACCGGCGATGTGATGGATCGTTCCTCACTCCGCGAGGCGCTCCAGGGAGTAGGCACCGCGTATTACTTGATTCACTCCATGGGAGGATCCGGCTCGGAGCGTACCTTCGTGGAATACGATCGATACGCCGCACAAAATTTCGTCCTGGAGGGACGCGGTCTGGAGCGCATAATTTACCTGGGCGGATTAGGTCGACCGGATGACGACTTATCGCCGCACCTTCGCAGCCGGCTGGAGGTGGGCGAGATTCTCGGATCTGGCCCGGCGCCGGCGACTGTCTTGCGCGCGGGTCTCGTGATAGGCGCAGGGAGCGCTTCCTGGATCATGCTTCTCTCGCTGGTGCGACGTCTTCCGATCATGCTGACTCCGCGCTGGGTGGACACCCGCACTCAGCCGATCGCCATCGCCGACGTCATTTCCTATCTCATGGCTGCTCGCGATAATCCGCAGACTGCCTCGAAATCCTACGAGATCGGTGGCCCAGATGTACTGACCTACCGGCAGATGATGGAGCGAACCGCGGCCATCCTGGGCAAACACCCGTTGATCGTGGGAGTTCCTGTCCTCACACCTCAACTTTCAGCGTATTGGGTAGACCTTGTAACGCCCGTCCCCGCATCCATTGCCCATTCTCTGATCGAGGGGCTGAGAAATGAGGCGATAGTGGTCGATGACTCAGCTCGGCTGGCCATGCCGGTGACGCTCACACCGTTCGAAGAGACGGTCCGACTGGCTCTCCAGACGGCCGAAGGCTCGATCTAGCCACGAAGAACGCGGCCAGTCGGATGGGGGGTACGACGATGCGTATCACGGACTGAAAACCGCCCGAACCTCTCGCGTGACGACGTACTCTTCGCTCTGCATCCGAGCCTGAACGTGCCATCGTTGCCTGTCCGGTGGCAGCGATGGCGTCGTGGTCGCGGGGCCGGAGTTAGCCACCGACTGCTCGCGCGTGCCGGTCCCGACCGCGACGAATCCAATAAGGCATGGAAGTTGCGCTTAGGCGGGTGTATAGCCGCATATGGGAAGGGAACAACGGATGGCTAGTGCGCTTCAGCCTGAAGCAAGTCATGAGCCTGAGGGACAGCGTCGCGGTGTAATTCAGTATCTGAAGGCGCTCGGACCCGGGATAATTTCCGGTGCGTCGGACAATGACCCCACCACCGTGGCCTCCGTTTCAGTCATCGGATCGACCACGGTGTACCGGCTCTCCTGGCTGCTGATCTTGCTCTATCCCATGCTCACTACCGTTCAGATCATCAGCGCCCGCATCGGCACCGTCACCAAGCGCGGACTGCAGCGGGATGTTGCCATGATATACGGCCGGGGTTGGGGCCTGGTACTGCTGGTCTCGGTCCTGGCCGTCAACCTCCTCACCATCGCCGCCGATCTGGGTGGCGGGGCGGCCGCGCTGGGCTTGATGTTCCACCTGGATTACCGCTGGTTTATCATTCCATTCGCCCTGGCTATTCTTCTCATGCTCTTTTTCGGTAGCTATGCCACCATCCAGAGGGTATTGAAGTGGGTGCTCCTGGTGTTTGTGGCGTACGCGTTCTCCGCTTTCGCCGCGCATCCCAACTGGGGAGCGGTGCTTCACGATACCGTGTTGCCCCGGATCTCGCTCAGTAGTAGCTATGTCCAGGGAGCGTTGGCATTGCTCGGCACCACGCTAACCGGATACGTGTACGTCTGGGAGACTATCGAGCAGGCCGAGGAGCAACCGCCGATCGAAAAGTTGGGATTGGCCCAGGCCGACGCCGGTGTCGGCATGCTGTTGGCTATCGGCGTGTTCTGGTTCATTCTTATAGGCACCGGCGCAACACTTGGTCTGCACCACCAGCAGGTCCACACTGCGCAGGACGCCGCCCAGGCATTGATGCCGGTAGCCGGCCCGATCGCAAGTTACTTATTCGCAGCCGGCCTGCTGGCGTCGGCCATTCTTGCCGTACCGGTCCTCGCGGCCACCAGTGCCTATGTCATCAGCCAGGAGTTTGATTTCCGGCGAGGCCTGTCAAAGAGCCCCTGGAAGGCGCAGCGATTCTATCTGGCATTGGCGGCGGCGCTACTGGTGGGCGTCATCGTTTCCTTCGCCGGCATCTCGCCCATTCAGCTCTTGTTTGTGTCCAGCATCGTGGGCGGCCTGGGCACGCCAATCAGCATGGCCTTCCTGCTGCTCGTTGGCCAGAACAAGCAGTTGATGGGAGATCAGGTGATTGGAAGGACACTGCGCATCGCCGGCTGGGCCACGATCCTCATCGTGTCGACGGTCAGCCTCTACTTCCTGTGGCAGCTGTTCGGCACCAAACTCTAGTGGCAGGGCCTCCCGATCATTCAGGTCTCACGCTCCCGGGCCCGCCGGTACGAAGGAGATACAACCGGTCCCATCAGGAGCGGATCGCCGGTCTCTTCCATCCAGGTCCATAGAGATCCGTCGAGTTCGCGCTCGATCTCGGCATAGAGCGATTCACCGGCCACATTGCGCTGCTCCCAGGGATCGGCATCGAGATCGTACAGCTCGACTATTGGATGCTCCGATCCGTGGTACCGCTCGACATGAGCCCGGAAAATACTGCCCAACTGAACATCACCCGGCACCTCGACGGCGAACGCGGTTTCGAAGTTACGAATGTACTTGTATCGATCGGTGCGGATGGCTCGCATCGGGTCGTAATAACTATGAAATGTCTTCTCCGCAAAGATCGCGGTGCGTGCCGTGTGCGTCTGACCGCGCAGACGAGAAAGGAACGAGCGCCCCTGCACATCGTCGGGCACGGTCACGCCGGCGGCGTCGAGAAGAGTCGGCAGTATGTCGATATTGCTGACCAATTCGTCGATCGCCTGCCCGCCGGGGATTCCGCCGTTTCGCCACTGGACCAGTAACGCGATTTCGATTCCCGGATCGTACAAAGTGCACTTGGCCCGTGGCATCGCGATGCCATGATCGGTGGTGAAGATGACGATGCAGTCCTCACGGATCCCCGCGTCGCCCAGGGCGGCCAGGATCCGTCCCACACCGGCATCGGCCTCGTGGACATCTGCCTGGAGACTCGCCAGTTCCTGCCTGGAATGCGAGTCGTCCGGCAAGTAGGCTGGAACGCGGATTCCGGCCAGGGACTGGTCTGGCGTGATCAACTCACGGTATGGTCGGTGCACTTCCTCCAGATTGATCTCAACGTAGAGAGGCCCGTCCCGGCGTGGCTTTCGCAGGTAACTGGCCACCTGTTCGGAGACCGTCCTGCTATAGGCTTTCTCCTCGAATGGATGAACGCGATCGAAGCCCAATCGGTCATCATCCAGACTGACGTGCTGCAGGCCGAAGAGATGCGTTTCGTAGCCGGCAGCTCCAAGCATTTGAGCCACGTGATGCTGATCCAATGGGAGGTCCCAATTGAACGGGCGATGCGCCAGTCCCATCACGCCGGCACTGTGGGGATACCTGCCCGTCGCCAGCGCAGCACGAGCCGGACTGCATCCGGACGCAGTAGAAAAGGCGCGCGAGAATCGGGCGCCACCGGCGGCCAGGCCGTCGATGTTGGGCGTATCAAGCGCCTCGATGCCGTAGCATCGTAGATACCGACCGAGGTCGTGGCAGGTGATTAGAAATATATGGGGTGGTGTCCAGGAGCCAGTGGCGGCCACCGTCAGGCCGGGTTGGGCTGCATCGGCAGGCACACCTTCTGGACCAGATCCACTGTTTAGCATCCGGGTTCGCCTCCGTTCAAGCATAAAGTAGGCTCATGTAACTCCTCGTCCAGGGTGACGAGCGGCATCCCCAGTGTGAGGGCCGAAGCTCCAGACAGCCTCATCCCAATTTTCGGTGGGCCGATCTCGCCGCGAAATAGCCGCACATTCCATGGACCCCACCGCCGGGCGGGGTGGACGATGAACAGATGAACATGTTCCGGGCCGGCGTGGAATACGGATCGACCCGAATCGCGGGCCGGGTGAAAAGCTGGCGCAGGTCCTGGACACCGCCGTTGATTTCACCGCCGACGAGGTTCGCGTCGCAGCTCTCGAGATCGCGCGGCGACATCAAACTTCGGGCAATGATGCGATCGCGGAAGCCGGGCGCGAACCGCTCGATCTGGGCCTCGATTCGTGCCGACATGTCGACGGTCGATCCATTCGGGACATGGCAGTAGGCCCAGGCGACGTGCTTCCCGGCCGGTGCACGGGTCGGATCGAATACAGTCGGTTGCGCCAGCAGCACGAACGGTTTCTCGGGGTGGCCTCCCCCACACACTGCCCGCTCGCTCGCGGCCACCTCCTCCAGAGTCCCACCCAGGTGTACGGTTCCGGCCCGTATACACTCTTTTGCGGTCCAGGGGATCGGTCCGTCAAGAGCGTAGTCCAGTTTGAACGCGCCTGGACCATAGCGGTAACGTGCGAGTTGCCGTCTGTAGCCGGCGCTGAGACGATTCCCGGCGATACTGAGAAGCTGTCGCGGAGTGACATCGAACAGGATGATGCGAGCGCGTGGGATGTCGTCGACGTCGTCGATCCGGACGCCGGTTACTACTTCGCCACCCAGCGAGGTGAGATAGGAAACCAGCGCATTGGTGAGAGCTTGCGCCCCGCCGCACGGAAACGGCCAACCTACTCCATGACCGAGCATGGCCAGAGTGAGGGCAAAACCGGCAGTGAGAGTATGGGTCAACGGCAAGAAAGAGTGCGCCCCAAGTCCGGCGAACAGAGCACGAGCCTGTTGTCCTCGAAATGAGGAGCGTGCCAACCCCCGAACGGAGCGGACGGCAGAGGCGCCGAATCGCGCGGCAATCAGCGGATGGCGGGGGAATCGGGCGGGCGCCAGCAGGTCGGTTACCAGTTGTTCCCATCGAGTGACACAGGGCGTCATCAGATGCCGGTAGGCGGCCGCATCCATCCCCAGGCCTTCGGCAGTCTGGGAGACAGAGCGATGGAGGATCGCGGCGCTACCATCGTCCAGTGGATGCGCCAGCGGAACCTCCGGATGGATCCACTCGAGACCGTGCTCCACCAGCGGCACGCTCCGGAAAAATGGAGAGGCAAGCGCTAGTGGGTGGATGGCCGAACCGAAGTCGTGGATGAATCCAGGCAGGGTCAGTCCCATCGACCGCAGCGCGCCGCCAATGGTCTCTTCGGCTTCGATTACCAGTACCGATCTACCGGCGCGTGCCAGGCAGATCGCAGCCGCCAACCCGTTGGGACCGGAGCCAACCACGACGGCATCGTACCCACCGGCGCGGTTCACGTGCGGACCGGTAGTGAATAATCCATCATGAGCAGCATCCTGGTGGGCTTGGTGTGGCTGGTGGGGCTGGGCACGGCACTCTATGCCAGCGAGAAGCTGGTCCACTTCCTGACGGAACTCGGCGCGGAGATCTACCTACCAGTCGGACTTCTGGGACTTCTCGTCGCCTGCGGCGCCGATGCGCCGGAGGTCACATCGGCGCTTATTGCCACCGCTCGCGGGTCATCCGATGTCGGGGTCGGTGTGATCCTGGGCTCAAACATCTACAACCTGGCGGGACTACTCGGTCTCAGCGCCATTATCGTTCACGGCATCCGCACCACTCCATACCGGTTAGTGGTTGACGGTGGGGCGAATGTGCTCCTCACCCTGGGGCTGGTCGGCATAGTGCTGGCGCCAGGGCTGCATCTCTTCCTGGGAAGTCTCCTCTTGTTGATCTTGCTTGGCTACGTCTTGCTCGTCACCCTCCCACGAGAGCGCGTCCTGGGTTCGCTTCCGCGGCTCCTCGAGACCAGGCTGCATGAGGGCGACCCAAACCAACCATCGTTTCCGATCGAACCGGCCAGGCGCTTCGCAATGACTGTTGGTCTGGTAATTCTCAGTGCGGCCTTTATCGTGATTGGAAGCGATCTTCTGGTGAATACCTCCCTGACGTTGGGGGCAAAATTAGGGCTCTCTTCGGGAGTCATCGGCACCTTCGTACTCGCCATTGCCACCAGCCTTCCCAATACCTGGGCAGCCATCAGCCTCGCTCGCCGGGGATTCGGCGGAGCAGCGATCGCCACTACGTTCAGCAGCAACTCGATCAACGCTGCGCTGGGTGCCGGGTTGCCGGCCCTGGTCGCGCCTCTCCACTTGACGGGCGCGGCGCGCTGGGTTGACGCCCTCTGGTTACTGGGTATGACGGCGCTGGCTATCGCCCTGCTGGCCGCTCGGCGACCAGCGCCTCGCCACCTGGGGATAATGCTGGTCTGCGGTTATGTCGCGTTCGCGGTGATCTATATAGTAACTCTGCGCTGATGGGACGGCGCTGTCTCCAGGCACGCCGAAGTCGCCGCCTCAGGTGTGCCGCCTTCCGGTGCTAGCATCGGTCTGTTCCCGTCCAAGTACCGATTCGTAGGAGCAGCCTAAATGGCCGTAGCAGACATCGCACCGGCAGAGTTTCAGCAGCGACGAGATTCATTGCTTCAGCACATTGAGGCGAAACAGCTCGGCGGTTTCGTCCTCTTCGACCAGCACTATATCCGCTATTTCACCGGCTTCGCGTTTCTGGCCACCGAACGCCCGGTTGCACTCATCGTCAACGCATCAGGCTCAATGGCGGTCTTTGTTCCCGAATTTGAAGTTGAGCGGGTGCGTTCCGAGACGTCGTTTCAACGCGTCGAATCCTATCCCGAATATCCCGGACGCAAGCATCCCCTGTATTTGCTGGCTGCGATACTGTCTGACCTGAATGTCAGGGGTGAAATCGGCGCTGACCAGGACGGCTATCCGGGCATTCTCGGTTACGCCGGTCCACCGCTGAGCGAAGTCACCGGGAGTGACGTCGTTCCGCTTGCCCACTTCATCGAATCGATGATGGCGCGTAAAAGCGACGCTGAGGTGGAACTCATTCGTGAGAGCGCCAGATGGTGCGGGGTCGCTCATCAACTCCTCCAGAAGTACACTCGACCGGGAGTCACTGAGACCCAGGCGAGCCTGCAGGCGAGTCATGAAGCCACGCTCCTCATGCTCGAAGCACTCGGTCCTTCGTATCGCGGGCAACAAGCATCGAGCGATGGGGCATCGGCGGGCTACCGCGGTCAGATCGGCAAGCAGAGCGCGTGGGCTCATGCTCTGTCGCGAAATATCGTTTTCCAGCAGGGTGATGTCCTGGTATCAGAAACCGGCGCGCCGGTATGGGGCTACAACGCCGAACTGGAACGAGCGATGATCATCGGCCAGCCGACAGAGGAGACGCGATTTCTGTTTGAGCATACGGTTGCTGTCCAGCAGGTGGCGCTCGACGCGCTCCGGCCAGATCGTACCTGCGCCGACGTGGACGGCGCCGTGATGACCTACCTCGAAGAGAACAATCTGTTGCCCTACTGGAAGCAACACACTGGTCACGCGATTGGACTGCGGAACCACGAGGCGCCTTTCCTCGACATTGGCGATCGCACCTTGATCGAGCCCGGCATGGTGTTCACGATCGAGCCTGGCCTGTACTCCAGCCAGGTTGGTGGTTTCCGACACTCGGACACCGTGCTCGTGACCCCAGACGGCATTGATATGCTGACTTCATATCCGCGGGACCTCGAAAGCCTGACTATACCGGGCTAGACGATCTAAATGAACGACTTCACATCGTCACTTACCTATCTTTACTCTAGTGGCTAGAATGACGCCATCGCCGCGAACGTAGCCGGTTACGTGGACTTTCAGGGCCGCTGCCAGCTGCGTCGATGTGCCGGTGAACTGCGTGGTACTGCTGGTGATGACGCGGTGGTTGCCGTCGCTGGCCTGAAGGATGAACCCGTCAACGGTAACTGACAGCACGGTTCCATCGAAGCCGGCTAGCTTCCGATGAACCTCTACCTTGCGCACCAGAATGACACCGTTGGCGATGGAGTAACCGTAGACGGTCACATCATCGTTGTTCACGACGTCTGTTACCGCGAGGGTATGCGTCCCCTGCGTGAATGAGGTGTCAGGCTCCAGCCGCAGTTTGTGGGTCGCGGCCCCGTTCTCAATCGTCCACGGCTGGCCCGCGACAATCGCCACCGGGCTGCGGACTGTAACGCTACTCAGATGTATGGCGAGAGTGGACACGGCCAGAGCTCCGGTCGAATCCACCGTACCCTGCACATGGACTCGCACACCATTGGGTATGTCGGACGGCGACAGGGAGAGGTTGGTCGGACCGGTCGTGATCACCGTCGACGCCGAGAAGCGAAGGAGATACGTTTCTCCGCGGCTGGTACGCACCGTGATGCCGCCGTGAACACCGGTGACGACGGCCGCCGCATCAATGCTGACGTGTTGCACCGTCACGCCTACGGCGCGCAATGGAGCTGGAGTCGCGACGTAACCAGAAACCGTGACGTAGGCGCCAGCGCGGAGGGACCGGGCCGCCAGGCGCCGCGAACCATCCTGAGCCAGCAGTCCGGCCGGAAGGGATATCTTCCGAACTTCGCCGGAGGTTAGACGCACGCTGAGCGTGCTTCCCGTTATTCCGATCACGCGTCCCTTGACCGTGCCGGTGCGTACGGTCAGCGTGAGTGAGGTGGCGAGTAGTACTCCACCCGATGGTCGGCCGCGGGCTCGCGTCGCCACACCGGGAAAAATCGCCTGCGCTGGGGCTGGTTTGCCGTGAAGGGTGGGACGGACGCCGGCGGCGAGACGAACTCGGTGGTGGCTTCCAGAGGAATCGGCGATGACGAAAATCGAGCCCTGGGCAGAGAGGAGCGTTCCGCGTACCGTCTGCACCCTCGCTGCCCCGGGAGCTTTTCTGGTGGCATCGATGCGATCCAGAATGAAGCCGCCGGCCGTGCCTGGAAGCCCCTGTGCTCGCACGTGATCGCCGATGCGGAGGGCAGTCAGCGGTACACCGCGCCCCCCCAGTGAAATTGCCGCTCGCGCGCCCACCGGCAACGATGTGCGCGTGCCCCGCACATCGATCGTGAGTGTGCCACGACCGACCGCGACGACGGCTCCGTCGAAACTTTTGGGCCGGCGTGAAGAGAGATAGACGTGGACCTTCTCGGCCCGGAGTTGGCCATTCGCCTTGGTCGCGCGAATTGAGACTTCGTCACCAATGTGGATGCCGGCGCGACTGGTCGGCGCGGATCCAACGTCATAGACAGTGGAGGACTGCAATCCGATAGTTGTCGATTGCTTACCCACCGCGATTCGAATCACAGTGTTCGCGATCCCGACGACGCGGCCGCGCAGGAGTGAGATTTGATGAGTTGTTGCCGTCTTGTCGATATGAATGCTGATAGCGACCAGCGGTTTGCCGGCACAGCAGGCATGAACGGTCACCGTTTCGCCTCGAGCCAGAGCGGCTACGCCCGCAGAGGCCAGGCCCCGATGAACGACAGTTTGTCCGTTGACTCCGACCTCCGTCCGGCTCGAACCGACGACCACGACAATCGAACCACGAGTAGCAGTAGCGACAGTACCATGGAGCACGACGTGCCGCAGGGTCGTTTTTACCTGATAAATCCGCACTCGAACCGCTGTCAGTGGAACCGTCTGTTCAACCCGCACCAGTACCCGCCCTCCGGATTTCAGGTCGCCAATTGAGGCCGGTCCCTGGGCGGTACTGAGTTGCGTCTGGCTGGTAAGCCGCACACTGACGGACTTGCCTCCGACCGAAATCGTGAGGACGTTCTGGCGCACTGTGACCACCGTTCCGCGCAGGCTGGATTCCTTCGGCTTGACGGGATAGAGACGAACACTGATCGCCCGCAGTGAACGACCCGAGAGGAATCCGTGCACTCCCACGTGGTCGCCGTCGTGAACCGAGAGCCGGCCCGTTTTCCCCTTACTGACGATCGTGGTAGCAGTGGCCAACAGAACGGTATAGGTGCCATGCGACGTCGTGCGTAGGGTGAAACCGTGTGCCGATACCCCGGTTGCCACTCCGCGTATGGTGACGGGCCCTGGTTTGGCGCGAACGTCGAGCGGTGCCGCCATCGCCGGGGTAGCGAAAAGAAAGAGAAACAGGGCGGCGGCGATCCACCTCATACGGAGCAACGCCGCAGCACGAGATTGAAAGATTCGTCGACGAGCGCGTTCCAGGCCGGCGGGACCAACGTGACCGAGTCGTACTGTTCGATGACTGCGGGGCCGGTGACACGATGGCCGCGGACGAGCCCAGGACGCCAGAGGACGACAGTCGAAACAGACTCGAGTCCTTCAATCCCCGCCGACGAACCGAACCAGACGTCGCGGGAACCAGCGGGCTGCGACCCAGGGCGCCACGCGGGAATGATTGCCGGCGGGTCAAGACGAGGAAGCGCAGCCTGCAATCGCGCGTTGACAACCTCCACCTGCCCGGTCGGCCCCATGCTTCCGTAGCGCTGCTCGTAGGCACGCTCGAATTTCGCCGCCAGTGCAGCGGGGTCGGGATCAAAGTCGATGCGCAAATCGAACGACTGGCCGGCATACCGCATGTCCACCGCGCGTTGCATACTGAGCGGGCCGAAACCAGCCTTCTCCCGAAGTTCCCTCCGCGCCCGTGCTTCCAGGCCCGCGAACGCCGTCTCCAGTGCCGGCGAGGCCTTGTCGCCAACGGGAACCAACACAGTGCGATAGAAGTCTCGTTGAAGATCGGGAATGGTGAGTCCGAGTGCTGCCATCACACCGGGATGGGGAGGCACCAGAACCTGTTCGATGCCCAGCTCGGCGGCCAGTTCGGCGGCGTGCAGCGGTCCGGCGCCGCCAAAGGGAAATAAGGTGAAACGACGCGGATCGTAGCCGCGTTGGAGCGTCACGGTTCGGACCGCCCTTTCCATACTGGAGTTGGCGAGGCGTACGATCGACCAGGCGGTCGCTTCCAGAGAGAGCCCCAGTTGCCGTGCCAGTTCTCCGATCGCCGTCCGCGCCCGATCGATATCGAGCGACAGCGTGCCGCCCAGAAGGCCGCGTGGGGAGAGGCGACCGAGCACCAGATTGGCATCGGTCACGGTGGGTTTGGCGTCGGCGGCATTACCTTTCCCATACGCCGCCGGACCTGGATCGGCTCCGGCACTCTCCGGACCGACACGCAATCCTCCTCCACGGTCAACGCGTGCGATCGAGCCACCGCCGGCGCCCACCGTCTCGATGTTTAACATCGGCACCAGAAGTGGGAAGCCGGCGACTTCTCCCTCCTGGCTATCGAGAATCCGTCCGGGCACGACCGCCACGTCGGTGGAGGTACCACCCATGTCAAAGGTAATGATGTCGGTTTCACCTGCCTGCGAAGCGATCGCTCGGGCGCCCACCACTCCTGCCGCCGGACCGCTGAGTACGGTCTGTACTGGCAATCGGGCAGCGGTCGGAACGTCGAGGAGACCGCCATTCGAGTGCATGACATAGAGATCAGCCAGACCAAGAGACGCCATTTCAGCACTCAAAGTCTCGAGATAGCGCCGCATCAGCGGCATCACGTAGGCATTCAGCACCACCGTGCTGGTCCGCTCGAATTCGCCGTAGCGGGGGGCGACCTGCGACGAGAGACTCAGTGCTATCGTATTCCCCAGCCGCGCCCGCAACGCCTGCGCGATGGAATCCTCGTGCACCGAATCGACGTAGGCGTGGAGGAGGCAGATGGCGATGGATTCGGCACCACTTCCGGCAACGCGATCGGACAGTTCGCCGATCTCCCCGGCATCCAGCCCGCGAAGCACCTGGCCCCGATAGTCCAGCCGTTCGCCGGCGCCGAAGCGCCTCTCGCGCGGAACCAGCGGTTCGGGCCAGCGGGCGAAGAGATCGTAGAGAGAGGGGCGGTTCTGTCGCCGAATGGCGAGCACGTCTTCGAACCCGGCGGTGGTAATGAGCGCGGTAACGGCGCCTTTGCGTTCCAGTACGGCGTTGGTGGCAACCGTGGTGCCGTGAGCGACCTCATCGCCCGGCGCCATACCAAGTGCCTGCAGGCCCGCCAGCATCGCATCGGCCGGATTGGTCGGCGAACTCGGAAGCTTGAAGACCCGACCGTCAGCGGCGAACACATCAGTAAAGGTGCCGCCGGTATCGACGCCAATGCTGGTTGGGGCTCCTCGCTGAGCGTGCACCCGCCATCCTCGAGCCGACTTCACCGCAGCCTAACGCATCCTGTCGTCGGGCGCAATAGCGAGCACCTGACTGAAGACCGCCTTTCCTTGACACAAGTCCCAGTTCCTGGTACTATTTGGACAGACGTTCTATTCGCTGGAAAGGGTTTGGCATGAGAAGCACAGGAGAAAAAATGAGGGCTCGAATCCTTGACGCGATTGGGGACCTGGCGGAGCAAAATGGTCGGCCCCCGACAAATCGTGAACTGGGAGAGCACCTCGGCGGGAAGTCTACCGGACACATCGACTATCACCTCCGCATTCTGAAGGAACAGGGGAAGATCAGCCACGATCCCAAAAAGAGTCGGGGCATCGCCCTGGTCGCGACGCTGGAGCGGGCATCTGTTCCAAGAGGTGAGCGACAGGTTCCGGTGGTCGGCATGATTGCCGCTGGCCGGCCAATCGAAGCGGTGCTGGAACGCGACCAGTATGTTACCGTTGCCGGTATCAACGACGATGCCCTCTTTGCCTTGCGCGTTCGAGGAAAGTCGATGATCGATGATCTGATCGACGACGGGGACATTGTGGTCTGCCGCCGGCAGAACGACGCCAACAACGGGGACACGGTAGTGGCGCTGATCACCACCGGACCGACCGAATCGGGCGAGGCGACGCTCAAGCGCTTCTATCGGGAGTCAAATCGGGTGCGGCTCGAGCCGCGCAATGCCACCATGGCGCCGATCTTTGTCGATCCGGCGGATCTGATGATCCAGGGAAAGGTTGTAACGGTCATTCGCGAACTGTAGGTCTTGCCCCGATCAGCGCAAACTTGACGGCAGGATTCCTAACTGGTCGCGGTATTTTGCTACCGTGCGCCGAGCGATAGTGTAGCCATACTCCTGCAGACGGGCGGCAATCTCATGATCCGTCAATGGCGTTTCTTCGCTGGCAACAATGTCTTTGATAATGTCTTTCACGTTCAATGACGCCGTGAAGAAATTGCTGAACGGGATGACCTCGCCGTTGGGCAGCATGACGAACTTGGATGCCGTGGCGCGGCTGACGGTGGACTCGTGGATGCCGGTGTGTTCGGCCAGCATCGCCCGCGTCAACGGTTTGAGCTTTCGGATGCCATGACGAAGAAAATCCGACTGGTGCTCCACGATGAAGCTCGTAATCTTCTGGATCGTCTGACGACGCTGGTTGATATTCGCGATGAACATCCGGGCGCGTGACACGTAGTGGTGAATGTGTTCCCGTTCCTCATCGGAATATCGATCGCGGCTGTTGTTCACCTGCGCCAGCAGTTGCTGGTACATCCCATTGACCGACAGCGCGAAGCGACGCGACTCGATAACCTCGATTTCGAAGCCGTTCTCGCCCTCGCTGATGATTACGTCTGGGATCACGTACCCCTGCACCGGCCGAGGTCCCGATCGAGTTGGAACGCCGCCGTTCCCCTGGGCAGGGTGCGGGTTTAACATCGACTTGATGAACTCCCAGGCGGCCTCGACCTCCTCGGCCTCGACGCCGAGCACCTGGGCAATACGATTGAATTTATGTTTACCCAGGTCCTCCAGATGATCGCGGACCAGAGTCATCGCCAACGGGTTGGGCATGCCATTGTCGGCGAGATACTGGAGCTGCAGGAGCATGCATTCCTGGACGTCACGAGCCCCAATTCCGGGCGGTTCAGCGCTCTGGAGGTGCCGGATGATCTGTTCAACTCTCTCCGGCTCGGCATCGAACTGAACGCACACTTCATAGGTGGAGCAGCGTAGGTAGCCGTCACTATCCAGACTGCCGACGAGGTACTCGGCAATCGGCATGTCGTCATCCGACACCATCGTGCCCAGATCGGCAAGCAGTTTCTCCTGTAGCGTCACCTGCGCAGCCACCAGCGTGAGGGGATCGAATTCCTCATCGCGAGTGGTCGTGGTCGAGTTCCAGGCCAGGTTATCGAGATACTGCTCCGTCGGATCTGCGACCCTGGTGTCATCCTGTCGCTGGGCACACCGTGGACATGATTTGCCCTCAATCGGTTGACCACAGGTTGGGCAGGGCGTGACGTCGAGCATATCCAGGGCCGGATTGTCGGTCAGCTCCGACGAAATCGCATCCTGCAATTCCTGTGAAGACATCTCCAGGATGTGATTGGCCGCGATCAACCGGGGCGAGACCCTGGTCACAATTAACTGGGCCGATTCCTGGCTCATTTCCATGAAATTAGAGCTCCTCGGAACTCCGCAATGTGGCCATCGACGAGACGGCATCTCCCTTATTCAAGCGCATCACGATCACACCCTGGGTAGCGCGTCCGGTTTGTCGGACGCTCTTCACGTCGGTGCGAGTCATCAGGCCCTGAACGGACATCATGA
The DNA here is from genome assembly GCA_963731225.1 of uncultured Chloroflexia bacterium. Taxonomy (GTDB): domain Bacteria; phylum Chloroflexota; class UBA5177; order UBA5177; family UBA5177; genus CAVSUG01. The sequence continues at coordinate 362,045 of CAVSUG010000001.1, read as the reverse complement.
TCACCTCGGCATCATCCGGTCCGATGACGCGGGCGCCGATGATATTGCCCGTCTTGACCGACATCTTGGAGGCCGTCGAACCCTGACCACCGCGACGTTGCACTTTGTATTCGCTCAGCGGCGCCCGCTTGCCATAGCCCTTCTCGGTGACGACCAGCAGGTGAGAGCACTCCTTCCCCACCAGGTCCATGCGGATAACATGGTCTTCCGGGCGCAGCTTGATCCCTTTGACGCCCGCCGCCTCGCGACCCATGGGTCGTACCTGATCCTGATCGAAGCGTATGAAATAGCCCTGGTGAGTGACGAGCATGATGTCCTCCTCACCGGTGGCAGCCTCGACCCAGGCCAACTCGTCGGTCTCGTCCAACGTAATCGCGCGCAGTCCGTTGCGACGGACGTTGCGGAACTGTTCCAGTGCGGTGCGCTTCACGGTACCACCGGTGGTGGCCATCACCAGGTAGCCGGTGGTTACATCATGTGGCGCCGTGAGAACGGATTGCACCGTCTCGTTCGGTTCGAGCTGCACCAGATTCACGACCGGCGTACCCGCTGCCTGCCGGCTCGCATCGGGAATGTCGTATACCCGTAACTGGAAGACGCGACCGCGATTGGTGAAGAACAGGATATTGTCGTGAGTATTGGTGACGAAGAGACGTTCGACCGGATCGGCGTCACGCGTCACCATGCCGATGATGCCCTTGCCGCCCCGGCGCTGTGGCTTGTAGGTGACACTGGGAATTCGTTTGACCCGGCCCCTGCGCGTCATCGTTACGACGACTTCCTCATCGGGGACCAGATCTTCCTCGCTGAATTCCCCAATTTCCTGAGCGACGATGCGCGTTCGCCGCTCGTCTCCGTACTTGTCGCGAATGCCTTTGAGCTCATCCTTGACGACGGCGTCGATTTTCCGTTGATTCGCCAGGAGATCTTCCAGACCGGCGATCGTCTTGAGAATCCCTTTATACTCGTCCAGAATTTTTTGTCGCTCGATGGCCGCCAGGCGAGCCAGCGGAATTGCCAGAATCGCCCTGGCCTGCAAGTCACTGAGTGAAAAACTCTCCATCAGGTTCTTCTGCGCTGCATCCTGCGTCTGCGAGGCTCGGATCATGGCGATGATCCGGTCGAGATTGTCGAGGAGAATCTTCAGCCCCTCAAGGATGTGCGCACGCTCGCGCGCCTTCTCCAGTTCGAACTCGGTCCGGCGCCGGATAACGAGACGACGGTAGGTGAGGAAGTGCCGTAGGATCATGTCCAGAGGCAGAACCCGTGGCTGTTGATCCACCAGTGCCAGCATGTTGATCGAGAATGACGACTGCAAGGCAGTGTGCTTGAACAATTGATTGACGACCGACTTGGGCTGCGCTTCGCGCTTGAACTCGATTACGACGCGCATCCCGCGGCGATCGGATTCGTCCCGCAAATCGGAGATGCCGTTGATCTTCTTTTCGTGCACCATGTCGGCGATGCGCTCCAGCAAGAGCGCTTTGTTGACCTGGTAGGGCAATTCGGTAATGACCATGGCATAGCGGCCGCCGCGGATCTCTTCCAACTCGTACACCGCGCGGACCACGATCCGGCCATGGCCGGTGCCATAGGCCAGATCGATGCCCTCCCGGCCGAGAATAATTCCCCCGGTGGGGAAATCTGGCCCCTTGATAAACTCGGCCAGATCGGCGTTGGTCGCCTCCGGATGATCGATCAGGTGGATTGCGGCACCGCAGACCTCGCGTAGGTTGTGCGGCGGAATATTGGTTGCCATTCCAACCGCGATCCCGGAGGAACCGTTGATCAGCAGATTGGGCAACTTACTGGGTAAGGAAAGCGGCTGCACTTCCCGACCGTCGTAATTGGGCTCCCAATCAACCGTATTCTTGTCGATGTCCGCCAGCAGTTCATCGGTGATCGGCATCATGCGGCACTCGGTATACCGCATTGCCGCCGCACTATCTCCGTCGATGGAGCCAAAATTACCCTGCCCATCGACCAGCGGATACCGCATGTTGAATTCCTGAGCCAGGCGCACCAGCGTGTCGTACACCGATGCCTCACCGTGCGGGTGGTACTTTGCCAGTACCTCACCGACAACCGCGGCGCTCTTGCGATACCCCGTTCGCGCCGTCAGATTTAGCTCATGCATGGCGTAGAGAACGCGTCGGTGTACCGGCTTGAGACCGTCACGAACGTCAGGCAGCGCGCGTGAAACGATGACGCTCATGGCGTAATTGAGATACGACTCGCGCATCTCGTGTTCGAGATTAACTACCTCAATTCGGTCCGCACTATCCATTCAATTAGACCCTTTTTCTTCCCTAGTCAGGCGCAAGAACGCCTCCAATTGTATCCCTTTTGGCGCCCCTTCGTCAATTATTCGAGTGCTGGCGAAACCAGCTTCCAGGCGAGTCAGATCGGTCCTCTTCGAGTAGCACCAGGACGATTTGTCACTCCGGATTCGCCGAGTTAAACGCGGCTTCGGGCCGCTTTGCCCACGAGCATCAATCGACATAGAACCTGGTAGGTCGAGCCTCCAACCGCGTCCTTGCTTGCTCAACGACACCGGTACATGACAGAGTCGGTTGACCATGAGTTACAATTTGCGGGTCGGTGACCTTTTCTATGGACGATGATCTCGTTCTACTCACCTCATACTTCAATATTGCCAACGGGCGCAGGCAGGACACTGCCGATACCTTCCGCGTGGATCCGAGCCTGCCGTCGCATACGTCGCCGGACGGGACGGCCGCGCTATACATCATTACCGAGTCGTCGACCGCTGGCCACATGGGGCCCCGGGCACGTCGAGTGGCGGCCGACACCATCGCCTGGGAATATTCTTCCCATGGCGACGATCCGCCGGCGCACCGGCTGAAGGCCGCACTCCGAACGGCGCACGACTCGGTACTCCAGGAATTCGACGGCCACGTCAAAGTGGGTGTCAGCGTCATTGCTGTCGAGCACAAGGACGTGTATCTGGCCCAGATAGCGCCAGCGCAGGTCTACGTGATACACGACGGCAGCCTGCACTCCATCACCGCGGCCAATGAGGAGGCATCCGACTTCGAGCACGCTCTTGGTGCCAGGAGTGGGCCGCAAATCACCGTCTTTCGCGACCTCATCGAGAGCGGCGACGTCCTTTCACTCTGCTCCAGCTGGTACCACCGCGCCACTGATCCCGAGGAACTGCGTGAGTGTTTTGGCGCCGGCACCGCTGACGATATCGCTGAGAGCCTCTTTGACCTCGGGCGTGAGCATGACATTCGCGATGCATCGGTGATCGTCATCGAGGCAGCACTCGCCTCGGAACTCGAGAATCCCGCCTCCGAGGAAACGCCGGGACTTGCCGAACAGGTCGACCAGGCAGTACAGGTGCTGGCCAACGTCGGGCGCATGTTGTGGGGTGAGTTGAAGGCCCCGGCCACACGCGATGACGCCAACGGCCATGCTCCTCCGGTCGAGGATGCCGGCGAAGATCTCGATGAAGACGCCCCCGAAACGCGCGCAGGCGCATCTCCAGCCGGCAAGCGACGACGTGAAGAGACGCGGAGATCGTACGGAAGCTATTCGGGCGCGGTTACGGATGCAACCACCGAGGTTCCGCAGGTTTCGCCCGGCGGAGGAGCCGACGAGGAAGTATGGAACCCGGACGCCACCGCGACCTGGGACCTGAGCGAGTTGCAGGAGCCGGAATCACCACCTCCACCAGTGAGAGAGTTCGCCACGCAGGAAGTCCCGTCGGTTCAGCCCTCAGTGGATGCTGACGACCTCTCCTGGGACGGTGACACGGCGACAACCCACGGGGCGGCGGAGCCGCTTGACTCGCAGCCGCCGGAAGACGAGCATGAATCGAACCGAAGTGAGCCGCCGGCTCGTGCCCAGCGAGGGCATCCCGCCGATGAGTTCGCAGCCCGGTCGCGCTCCGAATTGGAGGAGGTCAATTCGCGCATTCAGAATGATCTCGACTTCGGGGACGTTATCCCTCCCGTTCAGGCGTTTGACGAAACAAGCACCGAACCGGAACGCATCTATGCCACCAGCAAAGATATCCAGGCAGTGAATCGCCGGCCTCGGCGCTTCGGCAATATAGCTCGTCCCGGCGGACGTGATGCATCGACCGACACTCCCATCATCCGACCGGGGCTGAACGACATCGACCTTCGCAAGCCGGTCTCCCGTCCGGCGCCGCCGGCCGTGATATGGCTGGCTATTGTCGTAATATGTGCCTTCGCCCTGTTCGCCGGTTACAAGCTGCTGGAGCGGGGCCGGCATCCAGTCGCTGTTACCAATCCTTATCCGAGCATTGCTCGCCGCGATGTTCGCCTGGCACTCGCCGCCACCACGCCAACGCAACAAGACACCTATCTTGCTAAGGCACGTACCGATATTGCTTCGGCAAAACGAGCCGGCGACTCTGCCGGCGATTTGAAGGCGCTGCGCCGTTCGCTGCAAGCGGCCAGTGACACGATTTATAAGATTACGCTGGAGCCGTCACCCGTCGTGGTGGCCAAGGGATTTCAGCAACCCACTGAAGTTGCTATCAGCCCCGACACCGTCTATGTGCTCGACGCCGGTAAACATGGGGTGTTCTCGGTGCCCCTCAACAGTACCAGCGCGCCGACTGAGATCGTCCAATCCAGCGAAACCGATAGCGGCATCACCATCGGCACGCCGGAACACATCGCTACCAGCCAAACGGTCGCCCTGGTCCTGGACGATAAGTACAACCTGGTGCGAGATGCCGGCGGGACCAAAACTGCCGCGGCCCTCGTCGCTCCCTCATCGCAAGGAGAGAAAATCGTCGCTATGGCGAATTTTGGTCCGGATGTCTACCTCCTGGACCAGGCAGGCAATCAGGTCTGGCGCTACCCCGACGCCGTTAACAGTGACAATTCGGTACCGAGCGGATTCCTCGCCAACAATGCCGCCGACCTCGGTCAGCCGGTGTCCTTCGCCCTCGATGACACCGCCATGTATATTCTCAAGGCCGACGGTCAGGTGTTGAAATTGAACTCGACAACCGGTGCCACCGAACCATTCAAGGACACCCGCACCCTGCGTTTGCCACTGAAATCACCCGATAACATCTTTACCGACGTTGGTCTGCCGTATGTCTGGATTGCCGATCCGGGTACCAGCCGGATCGTGCAGCTCGACAAGAACGGAAACTACATCCGCTCCTATAAGGCTTCGAAGCGGGTGATGGACCTCTCCCAGGTCAAGGGCGTTGTGGTGCCCAGTCCGAGCGATAAGACGATCTATATCCTGGACGGAACCGAGCTCTATAGCATCCCGGTGACACCGTAAACCCATCCAACGCTACCGAGCTCTCCTTCCGCGTCCTGAGGGAGGATGCCGGAACCCCTGCCCGCATTGGCAGGCTGGTCACGGCGCACGGCGTTGTCGAGACTCCCGTGTTTATGCCGGTCGGCACCCAGGCAACGGTCAAGACACTGACACCCGATGATCTCTACGCCGCCGGTGCCCACATCATCCTGGGCAATACCTATCATTTGTACCTGCGGCCGGGGTCCGACTTGATTGCCGGTTTCGGCGGGCTGCATGGCTTCATGGCCTGGAATCGTTCGATCCTCACCGACAGCGGTGGATTCCAGGTCTTCAGTCTCGGTCAACGGCGCCGGCTGGAAGAGGACGGCGTGACGTTTCGCTCCCACCTCGATGGGTCGCCACATCTCTTCACCCCCGAGAGCGTGGTGCAAATACAAGAATCGTTGGGCTCAGACATCGCCATGGTGCTCGACGAATGCACGCCGTATCCGGTGACCGAATCGGAGGCACGCATCTCGTTCGAACGCACGACCCGATGGGCCGCTCGCGCCCGCAGAGTCCACCGGCGTGACGATCAGTTTCTGTTCGGGATCGTCCAGGGCGGAATGTATCCGCACCTACGCCGAGAAAGCGCCGAAGCATTGGTGGCGCTCGACTTTCCCGGCTATGCCATCGGCGGCCTCTCAGTGGGCGAGCCAAAGGACGTGTTCCACCGCATGATGGCCGAGTCAGCGGCGGCACTGCCTCCGGCGAAGCCACGTTATGTGATGGGCGTCGGTGCGCCCGAGGACCTCCTGGAAGCCGTGTCGCTCGGCATCGATATGTTCGATTGCGTTTTGCAAACCCGACTGGGTCGAAATGGCGGACTTTTTACCCGCGCCGGTCGTGTCAACATTCGCAATGCGCGCTTCCGCGAGGACCGTGGGCCGATCGATCCGACCTGTGACTGCTCTACCTGCCGAACCTTCTCCCTGGCCTATCTCCACCATTTGTTCCGCGCTGAAGAGCTTCTAGCCTACCGGCTGGCCAGCCTCCACAACGTACGCTGGACCATCAAGCTGGTGGAGGACATGCGGGAAGCCATCCGGCGAGGCACCTTCGCCGCCTTCAAAGCAGACTTCCTGGCAGGCTACACTCCGCCAAATGCGCATACTCGCCAGGAGCAACGAGCACACTGGCTGGCCGGCCGAAATGCCAAGTCCGAGGGCCTCCCGCCCACTCACGACGAGCTTCCTGGCACACTCCATGCACTTGGGGATGAGTCCATGGAATCAGGGAAGGGAGAACTTGATGCTACGCGGAGTGTTACTCGACATCGACGGAACGCTCCTGGCGAGTAACCGGGCACACGCCGACGCCTGGGCCGAGGCTCTGGCGGAGTTCGGGCACCACATACCAGTGGATCGGATCGAGCCGATGATCGGCATGGGCGGAGATCGAGTGCTGGCCAAACTGGTACCTGGCCTGAATGACCAGGAAGGAGAGGGCAAAGAAATCGTGCAGCGGCGCCAGCGACTATTTCTTCAAGAGTACCTACCTAAACTCGAGCCCACGCCGGGTGCGCGAGCGTTGGTCCAGCGACTGCGCGAGGAGGGCCTTCAGATCACCATCGCCACCTCGGCGAAAGACGAAGAGTTGCAGCACTTGCTGGAGGCTGCTCACATCGAGGACCTCATCGAAACGAAGACAACGTCCGACGATGCCGCTGAATCCAAGCCTGCTCCTGATATCGTCGCGGCGGCACTGAAAAAGTCCGCGCTCAACGCTGATGAAGTGCTGATGATCGGTGACACGCCCTATGACGTCGAGTCGGCCGGTCGTGCCCAGGTGGGCGTTATCGCTGTGCGCTGCGGCGGACACGATGACGCCGCGCTCGCCGGTGCGGTCGCCGTGTACGATGACCCTGCCGATCTGCTGGCACACTTCGACCAATCCCCACTTTCCCGGCAAGCCCAGCCTTAACTCCAGGGACCGAAACTGAGGAAGGCAACGACTGCCGCCGCCACCAGGAGCGCGAGCCCGGCGAAAGCATCCACCCGGCCGAAGTGGCGCTCGAGCAGCGACGTCCGCGGCCCGGTTCCATAGAGCCTCGCTTCCATCGACTCAGCGAGCTCTTCACCGCGGCGAAGATTGGCCAGCAACAGTGGTATCAGGAGAGCACCCACACTCTCCTCATCCAGGGTAGAGTTGAGACTGAGATTCGCCCCGCGGGCACGCTGGGCAGCAATCACTTTCTGCGCCTCACCGATAAGTAGCGGCACGAAGGTCAGGCCGATGGCCACCATCGAAATGATGTCGCGCACGGGGATGCGAATTTTCTCTAGAAAACCGAAGGTCCACAAGAGTGCATCAGCTACCGAGAGCGGCGGGGTAGTCAGCGTCAGTAGTGACGTGGCATAGGCGATGACGAGCACCTGCAAGCCGAGACGGATGGCGAGCGCCACCCCGTCGCTAGTCGGGACCACAATCCAGATGTGCGCCAGCGCATGTCCCGGAGTGGTGACGACGACCAGGACACCAAAGAGGATGAGGAACAGAAATAGTGGGCGGATCAGTCGCAGCAGTGACGGAAGAAGAGCCGAAGCCGCGAGACTCACCAGGGCCACGAAGATCATGGTGGCCGCCATGCCCTGAGGAACGTTCGCGATCAGGGCATCGCCGGCAATGGCGGCAGTGCCAATCAGCTTGGTTCGTGGATCGAGACGATGTAATGCCGAATCGCCAACCTGGTAGGTGAGGAAACGGGGGGTGTTACCGATCATGATGGCGGCTCACCCAATCCTGAACGATGGCCTGCTGTAGCTCCACCGGTGAGGCAGTCGATGGTAAGGTTCGACCGGACCGCTCGAGAAAACCCGCCAGCGTAAACACTGCGGGCAGATCGATACCGGCACCGGCAAGCTCGTGCCAGTCGGCCAATAGTTCACTGCCGCTGCGCACCTCGACGGTCCGCTGATCACGCAGCAGGTAGATTCGATCCGCTCGCGCGGCTTCGATCGAGTTTCCCGTGAGCCAGACGACCGCGCTCTTCCCTCGGAGTGGCGCCAGCAAATCGAGGAACTCCTCTCGGGTATGAGGGTCAAGATTCGACGTCGGCTCGTCGAGCACCAACACTTCTGGCTGCATGGCGATGACGCCGGCCAGCGCCACGCGCCGTCGTTCGCCGCCGGAGAGGGCAAACGGTGATCGATCGCGGATAGCGAGCGGATTGAGACCAACAGCTTCGAGCGCCGATAGCACCCGCACCTCAATCTCTTCCTCATCAAGCACAAGGTGCCGCGGACCAAAAGCCACATCATCAAAGACAGTGCGGGCGAACAACTGGTCTTCGGCATTCTGAACCAGCATCGTCACTCCGGTTGGCCGGTTGGCCAGGGACCGTCCACTCATCGGATTCTGACCATGAAAGAGGACGTCACCCTCGGCCGGACGGGCGAGGAAGGCCAATTCGAGTGCGAGTCGCGTCTTACCACTTCCGGGCGCGCCGAGCACGGAGACGATCTCACCCGGATCGACCCGTAGAGACCGGTTCCCGGTATGTTCTAGGACTGGCAAAGGGCCTCCGCTACGAGTTCCATGGAGACGCCGGGCACGACCGGCAGTCCAGCAGCCTTCAGGTCGAGAGTAAGCGTATAACCGTCTGGAAGTGACAGTGCGAGCCGCGTCCGAACTGCTTCATCTTCGAGAACTTCCTTCGGCGTACCGGTGGCGATGATGTGACCATCAAGGATCCCATATAGTCGCCGGCACAGCATGGCCTCGTCCATGCGATGAGTGATAAGAACGAGTCCAACCCGGCGAGCAGCGGCCCAGGCAAATACCTCTGCCAGTAAACGGCCCCGGGCCCCCGGCTCCAGCCAGGCGGTGGGTTCATCGAGCACCAGATAGCGGGGCTGCATGGCGATTACCGATGCCAGGGCGACACGTTGTTTGTCGGCCATGCTCAGGGCATGGCATTCAGACGTTTCACGGCCGAGAAGCCCGACTGCCGACAGAGCGGCAGTGACCCGTTCCCGAATCACCGAGGGTGCAAGCCCGAGGTTCTCCGGTCCGAACGCAACTTCCTGCTCGACCACCGCATTGACGATCTGGGAGTTGGGGTTCTGGAAGACTAGACCAACCATCCGCCGAACATCGATGCCGGCGGCGCCCGAGTCGAGGTCATCCACCCGGACGTGCCCCTCGAACGGCAGTAACAGGCCCTTGATCAGCCGGCCAAGTGTCGACTTTCCCGATCCGTTTGGTCCGACGATACCCACCGTCTCGCCGGCAACCACCTGAACCGAAACATCCTGAAGCGCGGGCTGGTCATCTCCTGGATACCTGAATGTCACTTTGTCGACGTCGATCATCAGGCTGCTCGCTGCCGGGCCAGAGTCTGGTGCGGAATCTGCTTGAGCACCGCCTCGGTAATCAGAATTGCGAGGTACATCGTCAGCAGACCATAGAAGACGAGGAGCGCCACCCAGGGAACGATCCAGTGAGCGGTACTCCACGACTTCGCCAGATTGAGGCCGTGTATGACCGAGTGTGAGGCGTGCAGTCTGGTCATGAGCCAGAGAACGGCGTTGAATAGCACTTTGACGAAGTTACGGGCGCCGTCCGAGAGGTCTTTGATCGGGTAGCGGAAGATATACACACTGGCAATAGTCGGAAGGATGAGGTCGAGCAAGGCGTAGATGGGCGCGGTGAACAGCACGTTCAGCGTGAGTCCCAACCCGAGTTTGCGGCCGATGCCGGCGAGCAACCCGGCCACGGCCACATCGACTGCGGCCAGCGCCAGAATTGGCCCCACCAGAGCGGAAAAGAGAACGTAGGAGGCGATTGCCGCCAGAATAGCGAGTCGTAGCCCCCGTCGTTGCGTCAACATAACGAATGGCACCGTGGCGACGGCACGGAGCAGTTGACGGACTCCCGGCAGCGGCAGGAACGCTCGCATCAGCAGAAAGACAATGGCGATATCGCCGAGCAATGCGCCCTCGACGACCGCCCGGGTGCGATCGCGTCGCGCGATCAGGGTTTCGCGATTCATAGTTCGAGCATACCGGAAAGGCCCTACCGTCCCTCCTCTCCGTTCGATTGCGCACAAGATGGTGACCGAAACTGCGAGGTCCGGTGGATAGCCCAACTTTAGGTGTGGATGAACCTCATCGACCATCAGCTTCGTGAGTGGTAGGGGCGCCATTGACGTAAATCTGCAGTGGAATGCTCCTCTGGTCGCACGGCCCGGCGGCACCGACGAAGGCCCGTACAGTGGACAAGACGAGCAAATCCGCAGCAGCGGTGGGAAGAGGTGATGGATGATAGCTCGAGTGTTTCTCATGGCATTTGTGGTTCTCGCCGCGGTGGGCGTCCCGCTGGGACAGGCGCGCGCGGCCAGTTATGTGGTGCAGCCCGGCGACACCCTCAGCGGCATCGCGGCGCGGGCAAATGTTTCGGTGGCGAGCCTGGCGGCGGCCAATGGTCTGGACAATGTCGATTATGTGCGGGCCGGGGTCACGCTCGTGATTCCCGGGACGACAGTCGACACGGCCGCCGGAAACGGTTCGTATCTGGTGCAGCCCGGCGATACCCTCATCGGAATATCAGCGCGATTCGGAGTCTCGATCGCGACCATTCGCGCTCTGAACCCCTCGCTTGGCGCCTATCTTCTGGCCGGACAGCGCCTCGAGGTCTGCCAGGGGTGCTCTTCGGGGAGCGGCTCATCCGCGCCGTCGAACGGCACCAGCGCCAACGAGTATGTGGTGCAGCCGGGCGACACCCTGACATCGATCGCCAGCCACTACGGGATATCGGTGAGCAGTGTGCTCACCGCGAACAGCCTGGCCGACGCCAATCTGATCCTGGTCGGCACCCGAATCGCGATTCCGGCCGAGAGTGCGAGCACTGTCTCCGGGGCTGGGGATGCGCAGGGATTGATCGAGTCATATTCGCAGATCTACGGGGTGGACCCTGCTCTGGCACTCGGCATCTCGTATCAGGAGAGTGGATTCAATCAATCCGAGATCAGCGCCACCGGCGCCGTCGGCGTGATGCAGGTCGAACCGTATACCGGCGTCGTCGTCACCAGATTGTTAGGACGCCAATTAAACCTGTACGACCTGAGCGACAACATCCAGGCCGGCGTGTACTGGCTCTCGTACCTGCTCCGCTACTACGGCGGCAACGTCAGTACTGCGGTCGCCGCCTATTACCAGGGAGCTCACTCGATCGCGGTTCACGGACTTTATAACGACACCATTCAGTACGTCAGCGACGTGCTAGCCCTGCAAGCGCGCTTCGGCGGCTAGGAAGGAATAGAACCTTGACTGCGATTCGCGTGGCATTTCTGTGTGCCTGGGTGCTTCTTCTGGCCGGAATCTTCGAAGGTAGAGCGCTGGTGGCGCCACTCTTCGCCTCGAGCAATGCCAAACCAGGGATGACCATTTCGGCCCGGAATGGACCGCATCACGGTACCGCATCAGTGCTCGTTGCCGCCGTCACCGCGACACCGTCCACACGTGGCGTACCGCCGCGTTCGGGACATCTTCACGTGGTGCAAGGTCGCACGCCGCCGCACATCCAGCATCCGACGGTTACCATTCGCCGTGTGATCCGGACTCCCACTCCGACGGCAACACCGCGACCCACGGCCACACCCCGTCCGACGGCGACTCCCACGATAGTTCCGACCACCGGCACGATCACGCTGGACCGCTACTGGGTCAGTTCAACTGTGGCCCGACGAGGCACTACCGTTGCCATCGGCTACATCATCGACAACGGAACGGGTCGCACTGTGCATCTCCTCCTTGGCGCCTCGATCAAATCCACGCGGTCGCTCACCTGGAGTCGTTCGTATGGCGATCTGCCTCACGAAGTAGCGGCGACGGTGCTTCCCGGTATCAGTACTCACATCCGCTACTTTAGCTTGCCGCTGTCGTTGCGCCCCGGTACCTATGACATTGCCTGGGGCCTGCGCGATGCGTTCAGCCGTGCCCGTGTCGCGCTGGCGGTGGCGGCCGATTCACTGCTGTTGCGTTGAACGGGCCACGATGAGATCTTCTGCATTGCACCCCACCGGTTCTTCCTGTAAGATGGCGGTGAACCCCAAACTGGTAGGGACCGAGGTATTGCACACGATGAGGCACGATGACCCCTTCGCTAACGCCCGGCGCTTTGCGCCCCAAGGGCTCACTGTGCCTTGCGGCTTTACTGTGCCCAAATCTACCCGGCCCGTGATCATGCAGACTTGACAAACTTGCAACACCAGAGTTTTTCTGGACCGCGGGCCGAACAAACGGCCCGCGGTCTTTTTAATTGGTGATTGGAGGATGACATGAACGAACTGGCCGATCAAACCATTGCGCAACATCTCTTACAACCGCAGCGACGAACCGAATGCGCGCTGCGGATCGAGGGTGCCTCGAAGTTCTTTGGAGGCGCGTCGCGCCTGCAATTGCCCTGGAAAAAGGCTCGCAAGCGAGTTTCGGCGGTGGACGATGTCTCGCTGACGGTACGTCGAGGTGAGATTTACGGCGTGCTGGGTGCCAACGGATCCGGCAAATCCACCCTGATCCGACTCATCTCGACGCTCCTGCTGCCCGACACCGGGACGCTCGAGGTGTTCGGCAACGACGTAGTACGCGATGCCAGTGTCGTGCGCCGGATGCTCAACCGGGTTTCAGTCGAAGCATCGTTGTTCAAGAAGTTGTCGGCGATGGAAAACCTGCTCTATGCCGCGCGTCTCTACGGCGTCGATGCGGCCTATGCGCGGAAGGAAATCGTGCGCATGCTGATCATGCTGGGGATCCCCGAATCGCGCATCCGGCGACCAGTCGAGACCATGTCGCGGGGCATGCAGCAAAAGGTATCGATTGCGCGCGCGCTGCTCACTTCACCGATACTCTTGCTGCTCGATGAGCCCACCACCGGACTCGATCCGCGCTCGAAGAAGGACGTGCAACGATTCATTCTCGAGTTGCGGGAGAAACATGATGCCACTGTCCTGCTTACCAGCCACGACATGGAAGAAGCTGATTCGCTCTGCGACCGCCTCGCGATTCTGTCGCACGGCAGGATCATCGTCGAGGGCACACCCCTCGAATTGAAGGAACACCACGCCAGAATTCGAGGTAAAGACACGTTGCCATCGCTGGAGGACGTGTTCATGGAAGTTACCGGCCGTAGTTTGGCCGAGGACGAGGAAGGAGACGAAGAAGAATGATCGCGGAAGCATCTGTTTGGCGCGAGGTGAGGGCATCATATGCCTTCGTCGAGCGCAACATGCACCTTTCCAAGCGCTACTGGGGATGGGAAGCAGCCTACCTGCTGTATACCGTGGCTCAGTCGGCGTCGGTGCTGTACATACCGGCCGGGTTAGAGGGCGTGAGCGGCAAGTCGGTCGACATGCGTCCTGCCGTCCTCTTCCTGGCCATCGGCGCCCTGACCTGGTCGTACATGGCGAATCTCTTTCTCGCCATCGCCGAAAGCGTCCAGTGGGAACGATGGGAAGGGACCATCGAGTACTCGATGATGGCGCCGATCTCGATCCTTACCTACATCCTGGGCTCATCGCTGTTTGGTGTGATCTACGGGCTGATACGAACGACTGTCGTGCTCATCCTCATCGTGGCCCTGTTTCACTTGCAGGCCAATCAGAATGGCTTCGCCCAGGCATTGGTGATCGTCTCGGCCGGAAGTCTGAGCTTCGTTGGTGTGGGCATCATGGCGGCCACCCTGCCCTTGCTCTTCACCGAGAAGGGCGCGCAAATGACGTACGTCATCGAGGCCTGTCTGCTTCTGGTCTCGGGAGTGTATGTGCAGGTCGACAAACTACCAGCCTGGATGCAGCCCATTTCGCACATCTCACCGGCCACCTACGTTCTGCAGGGGACCCGCGAAGTGCTGTCCACCAATCCTTCCTGGACGGTGGTGGTCGACAGCTTGATTCCATTGCTGATCATCGGCGCGATCACCATTCCGCTCGGTCTCTGGATGTTCATTCAGGCCGAGCAGTTTGCCAAGCGCACCGGTCGTTTGAAGAGAACGGGCTAGAATTTCCCATGGAAACTCGGGGTTCGGTTCTGGTCGGCATGAGCGGCGGCGTGGACAGTTCGGTCTCGGCCGCGTTGCTCAAACAAGCGGGCTACACCGTTATCGGCATCACAATGCAGATCTGGCATCGCTCCGGCGCCTTTGAGGACGCCGGGGCGATGCAGGGCTGCTGCACCATCGACGCGGTGGACGATGCCCGGCGGGTGGCCACCAGCCTCGACATTCCGTACTACGTGCCGAACTTCCGCGAGGAGTTCGCCGATAGCGTCATCGACGACTTCGCCCGGGAATATCAGGAGGGCCGAACGCCCAATCCCTGCGTGCGCTGCAACCAGTTCGTGCGCTTCGACGGCCTCATCCGGCGAGCCGATGAACTTGGCATCGAGTACGTTGCCACCGGGCATTATGCCCGCACTTCCTTCGATACCAGCCGCGGCGAGTACGTTCTGCGGAAGGCGGTGGACGAGCGCAAGGACCAGTCGTACATGTTGCACACCCTGCAGCAGCAGCATCTGCGGCGCATTCTCTTTCCGCTGGGAGATTTGCGGAAGACGGAGACCCGGCAACTGGCTCGCGACTTCGGCTTGCCGGTGGCGGAGAAGCCGGACAGCCAGGAAATCTGTTTCGTCGCCGGCAACAACTACAAGGAATTTCTACGCCAGTATGCCGGTGTCACGGAGCGACCAGGCGATGTGATCGATACCGAAGGTCGCGTTCTGGGTCGCCACGATGGCGTCCACGGCTTTACCGTGGGGCAGCGTCGCGGTCTGGGTATCGCCAGCAGCGAGCCGCAGTACGTGATCGAGCTACGGCCCGGCACCAATCAGGTGGTGGTCGGCGCCCGGGACGACGCGTTCTCGACGGCGCTGCTCTGCCGCCGGCTGGCCTTCACCGGCGCCCGTCCAGCGGAGAGGTTCGCGTGTGCGATCAAGATTCGGTATCGGACTCCGGAACGTCCCGGCCGGGTGCAGCTCATCGAGGATGATCTGGCCCGAGTCGAGTTCGACGAGCCAGTGTGGGGCGTCGCACCGGGACAGCTCGCGGTGTTCTATGATGGCGATCGCGTCGTCGGCGGGGGGACAATCGAGGACTCGCTTCACGGAAATCTCTTGAACAGTGCGGCTAAGTCAGGACCACTCCTGGCCCCGCCCAGCAATGGACGAACCCGAAAGATTTCCTCGATAGTTCGCAGCAGCGAACTGTGCGTGTAATGCTTCGTGTTGTGATAGCCGTGCCCCCTCGCATCCGGTGAAAGGACAATCAGTCCGATCGGTCCATCATCGCCCTCACCCTCGTCCCAGGTGATGAACAGCACTCCCCCGGCGCGATAGGCCGGTGACTTCATGATCGGCGGTACATTGCGCGAGAGCCACTGGTCTCCCTGCTTCACCTGATTGTTTAGCGGCGAGCAGGAATCGTGCATGTCGTCGCAGAGATTTGGCGTGATGAAGTTGTAGCGGGCCACGGTGTTCCGGCGCAGATCTGAAGCCAACTGCGAATAAGGGCGCTCGTGGGCAATGCAGTACGATCTCGGCTGCTGTACATCGGCGAAGTAGACGAACGGATTGTGCTTGGCGGCGTACGAGCCACTGCTATTGACCGGACACGACCTGCCCGAAATGCCCTCCTCGTACGCGCGCCACGAGATGCGGGCACGGTTCAGCAGCGTGGTCAGATGCGCCGGAGAGTGTATGGTATGGGCGCTCGGATCGGCGTCATCAGTAATGCCGAAGTTTGTCCCGCCTTCTAACCAGAGATAGTTCGGCAGGCTGGGATGATTGTGTCGGCGGGTTGTAGTACTGCGTGGCGTATGAGGCTATCGGCAGGAGTGTGTGGTTGATGTAGGGCGCTGACGGATTGCCCTTAATGCCGGACCAGTCATGGTTCTCCATAACGATGATGAAGACGGCTCGCAGCGCGGGACCGGAGTGTCCGCGAGCTGAGGCCTGGGAAGGCGCAAGATCGGCCATGACCAGGACGACGAGCATGACGAGGGTAGAAAGGAAGCGGCGCACGGGTCATTATCGCCAACTGTCGGCGCTTCGGACGCCATACCCGCGCGACGCCCTCGTCGTCATATCCGTGATGCTGGAAAACATCCCAAAGTCCGACATCTGACCTGTCTCGGCCTGCTAAGCTGAGTAGCAACTGCATCTGGTGGAGCACAGGGCAAGTCCGATGTAAAGTCGGCGCAGTCCACGCTACTGTAAGAAGCCGCGAGCATATTCCGGTTTCGAGCCAGAAAACCTTCCTCCTCCAGTGCCCGCACACCTTCGTTGGTAAAGGGGGTCGGCATGGTGAACGCATTTTATTGACCCCAGTTTGTGCGCACAAACTGGGGTCTTGCTATGTGCCTGCGCCGCCGAAGTCTGCTCATATGGCGCCGCGGGCAGCTCCCTTCGTCCTTCATTCACCACAATGCACGTTCCATGAGGCACATCATGAAGCGCTTCCTGCTCGCATGCCTTTTCTTCGCCATGCCGCTCTCCGCACACGGATCGGCACTGGCCAGCTCGAATCATCATGCTTCGCTTTTCCCGATCACCATCGTCGACGATCACGGCAATCACATTCGCATTACCCGGATGCCACGACGCATCGTGTCACTCGATCCTCGCGACACCGAGACGCTGTTCGCTCTGGACCTGCAAAGTCGCGTGGTCGGGGATGGCGGAAAATTTGATGAGGGTGCCGCCGGCATCGTGAATGCCGCCGGCAAACCGCGAGATTTCCGCTTTCCGACCGAGTGGCCATCGAAATGGGGCCGCAATTACCCGATACGCTCGCTGCAACTCACCCATGTCGAGGGTGGCTGTTGCGGCACTCCCTTCAACCTGGAAACTATCGAAAGTTTGCAGCCCGACCTGGTCATCGGACCGTACAGCGCGACCGAGGTACCGACATTTCAGAAGATGCGCGATCTCGGCCTCAAGGTACTCATCCTCGACCCCTCAACCGTCAAGGGAATCCTGCACGATCTCCAGATCGTGGGACGAGCCACGGGAGCGGAAAAACAGGCGGCAACGGTAACGGCCACCATGGAGAGTGAATTGCACTCGCTGGACAACCGGCTAGCCGGAGTTCATACCCGGCCGCGCGTGTATTACGAGATCGATGCCAGCGATCCGGCCGAGCCCTACACCGCAGGGCCCGGCACCTTCATCGACGAAGCGATCGCGCGCGCTAAAGGACGGAATGTGGCGGACAGCGTCACCTCCTGCGCCGGCACGCTCTGTTATCCGCAGTTCAGCCTGGAGTCACTGGTGCAACTCGATCCACAGGTAATCGTGCTCGGCGATGCCGCCTATGGCACCAAACCGACCGATGTGCAGGCCCGTCCCGGCTGGCAAACCATCGCCGCCGTGCAGACGGGGAAAATCTATCCCTTTGACGATTCACTCATCAGCCGGGCCGGTCCGCGCATTGTTGTGGGCCTGACGCAACTCGCCAGGCTCATTCATCCCCAGGTCTTCAAGAAAGGATAACGGTCAGATCAGGTGGCGAGATCACCTGTCGAGGTCGGCGGTTCGGGGACGACCAATGGCGGCGTGGTCTCGCGCGCCTGACTCATCTGCAGATCGTCGATCTTGCGCGTCAGGATATTGAGCTTGACGTTTATCGTATCCACATCGGCCTTATTGGGAACACTCAAGCCATCCAGAACCGCATCCATCGCATTGCGGAAGTACCGTTGCATCCGGCCCCGGGCGCCGGCGTTCCGGAGCCGCATTTGTTCTGCCTGCGCCTGCCAGTCGTGTTGTACCGCCTCGCCCCGATCGACCAGCCGGTCGAACGTTTGCTCCGCGGTATCACACACTTCAGCCACGGCGCCGATGCCAGCCAGGACCAGACGCCGGGCCTGATCGCCCGGCCGGTCGGCGCTTCCGGATGGCGTCTCTACCGATTCAGTCGTCGTGGTGCCGAATCCGGCCGGATTGGTGTATTCGTAATCCATCGGCAACTCCTTCGCAGAAAGCCTGATGACGGTGCCGGCGTGCCCGGCACCTCTCATCCGAACATATCAGAGCTAGCGCCACCTACCAAGCGGAACTGGCGTCGCAACCCTCGATCACGCGGTCCCACTCGGCGCGAACCAGGTGCAGGGCCAGCCTGAGTAATTCGCGATGCTCCGGCAGGTTCAGCCAGCGTGAGGCGCCGGACGGATGCGGCAGAGGAATAAACACCTGTCCTTGCAGCTCGAACCGCTGGCCGATGGTATTCACCAGCGCATCTCGCGGCAGAAATCGATCGATGGCCAGTCCCCCGACCAGCAAAATCGCGGCCGGCCGGAGGAGGTTCAGCTGTTGATCCAGCCAGGGTCGGCACAACTCCATTTCTCGCGGCGACGGTCGCCGGTCGCCACTTCCGCTGGTGGCGCGACCCGGATAACATTTGGTGATCGCGGTCATGTATACCTGCGCGCGGAACTCGCGTTCGGTAATGCCTACCGACGCCAACCAGCGAAACAGTTCCTTTCCGGCGCGACCGGCGAAGGGCCGGCGGACTTCCAGCTCAGTGATTCCCGGCGCTTGACCGATCAGCATCAGCCTGTTCGTTGCGGTACCGGCGACCACCGGCGCCGCGCGTTCGATATATCCTTCCTGCTGACATCGCCGGCAGGCGAGGATATGCTGGTGAAGCGTTTGAACCGGGTCCATGCCGGCGCATTCTATCCCGTCGCCACTGGTATGATCGGATACCCCGCAGCCAACCTCACCGAAAGGAAAGTACCGTGGCCGAGAGCACCCCGGAATCCGTTTTGCGCCGCGCCGAAGATGAGAACGTCCGCTTCGTCAATCTCCAGTTCACCGACATCACCGGAGCGGTGAAAAGCGTCACCATTCCCGTCCACCAGTTCGCCGATTCCATCGAGCATGGGACCTGGTTCGACGGATCTTCGATCGAGGGCTTTGCCCGCATCGCCGAATCGGACATGTACCTGAAACCAGACATCTCGACCTTCCAGATCATTCCCTGGGAACGCGGCGAGAACACGACGGCGCGCGTGATCTGCCAGGTCTTCACTCCCGACGGCGAGGAGTTCGAGGGCGACCCCCGCCAGGTGCTGATGGGAGTGCTGGACCAGGCCCGAGAGCTTGGGTTTGATTACTACACCGGCCCGGAACTCGAGTTTTTCCTGCTGGTACCCGGCCAGGGCGGAGCCGAACAGCCGCTGCCCCACGATCGTGCGCGGCTACTTCGACCTTTCCACCGATCTGGCCATCTCGGTTCGCAAGGAAATGGTCAATGCCCTGCACGATATGGGAATCAATGTCGAGGCCTCCCACCACGAGGTGGCCATCGGACAGCACGAGATCGATTTTCGCTACGGTCCGGCGCTCCAGACGGCCGACAACGCGGTCACGTTCAAGTACACCCTGAAGGCCGTGGCACACCTTCACGGCTTGCACGCGACGTTCATGCCCAAGCCTATCTTCGGAGTCAATGGCTCCGGGATGCACGTCCATCAGAGCCTCTTCCGCACCGGTACCAATGACAATGCCTTCGTCGATCAGAACGACGAATATGGTCTATCGACGGTCGCCCGACACTTCATTGCCGGTCAACTTGCCCACGCTCGTGGCATGTCAGCGGTCCTGGCCTCGCTGGTCAATTCCTACAAGCGGCTTGGTGCCAGGCTATGAGGCGCCGGTCTACATTAGTTGGGCACGGGTCAATCGATCCGCCCTCATCCGCGTCCCCCGGATCACCCCGGAGAAGCCGAAGTCGGCGCGCATCGAACTGCGCTTCCCCGACCCCAGCGCCAATCCGTACCTCGCTTTTGCCGTGATGCTGGCCGCCGGATTGGACGGCATTAAACGAGAGCTTCCGCTGGCCGATCCGATCGAGGAGAATCTCTACCACTTCACGCCGGAACGACTGCGCAAGAGCGGAATCTCGATGTTGCCTGGTTCCCTGAATGAGGCCATCGATGCCCTCCAGAGCGATGAAGTGGTGATGAGCGCGCTGGGCGATCACGTTTGCGAGCGTTTCGTCGAGGCCAAACAGGAGGAATGGGACGCCTATCGAATGCAGGTGACCCCCTGGGAACTGGAGCGCTATTTACCCGTCGTGTAGCTGCTCGGCGACGCCAATACTCCGACCTACTCGCTCGGAGGGAGTATCAGCACGTCACTGTCGTTCGACTGCGGACACCGCGAGAGGCGCGTCGATGGTTACGGGAGCTCACTGAGAGGCGGACCTGAGTGACGTCGAGTGGCGGCGAGGTCGTCTTCGGCCTTGGTGTCATGGATCGGCACTCACAGCAGTTCGCTCACGGGAAGTACTGTTGAATCACCCTCCTCCGGTGACAGCGTCACCAGACGACGCACCGGATCAATCGCCGTGACGATGCCTTCCATTCCATCCGTCCGAGCTGCACTACCCAATGGAGGCATGTCGGCACCGGGGATCTCGTCACTGTGCGGCTCGACAGTCTCGGGTTCGACTCTCAGAACAATCCCGTCGATACGATCGGGTGGCGAGAGCCACTGGCCGGCCGCCACGTACACCGTGCCGGAATAGTCGCCGTCGGGCAGACGCGCACTCACCCGTTCACCAGTCTCTGGTTCCAGGTCGCCAGAATCAGCCCAGATCAGGCGCCGGTCGTCCAACCAGATCCCAACCACATTCACGGCAAGCTCACCATGAGAGCCTCGAGGGCCAGGCGAGGATCGACATTGCGATCGATGCGGTCCATGGTGACGCGTAACTGGTTCAAGTAGGACATGATCTGGGCGAGGTTCAGGCGCGCTCCCTGCGCCCGTAGCGTCTCTGCCTGCCGTCCCGATACCAGTCGCGAGGGCAGGTCGTTCTTGAGCAGGAGAAGGTCACGCGCGAGGAGCGTCATGGTCTCGAGATTGCGCCGGATCGAGGCTCGATCCTTCCGCTCCGCGGCCAGCGTCTCAGCCAGCTGCAGCCGGGCTTCCAGACCGAGATCGAACAGGCTACACAACTGCTCGATGCTCTGTTCCTTCTGCGCGACGATTTTCGGTTGGCTCACAGCGCGCAAAGCCCAGCCCGGACTGCCACGGGCCAGCAGGGCAATCCGTTCCGCCTCTGCCGCCGGCACCCCACGCTGCTCCAGCGCCCGCGCAATAGAGGTC
Source organism: uncultured Chloroflexia bacterium (assembly GCA_963731225.1). Lineage (GTDB taxonomy): Bacteria > Chloroflexota > UBA5177 > UBA5177 > UBA5177 > CAVSUG01. Next base: position 340,623 of record CAVSUG010000001.1, on the reverse strand, counting down.
GAGTCCACCGGATGGAGATCGATCACGGAGCACCGAGACACCACAGTGGCGGGTAGGGCGTCGATGTCCGGCGCCGTCAGGATCATCGTCAGTTGAGATTGCGGCTCTTCCAGTGTCTTCAGCAGGGCATCGGCCGCGGGGAGGGTGAGGCTGCCGGCCCCATCGATGATGTACACCTTACGACGTCCCTGGAACGGCAGGAGCGACGCTGACTCGCGTAGCTCGCGTACTTGCCCGATCGATATACTGTCCTTGCCCTCGGCAGACGCCACCACGACCACATCAGGATGCGAGCCCCCTTCAATCTGGCGGCAATGAATGCACTGCTGACACGGTGGCGCTGGTCCGATGCAGTTCAACACTTTGGCCAGTTCAAGCGCCAGGCGCGTCTTGCCCACCCCCACCGCACCGGTCAAAAGCAGCGAATGCGAGAGCCGATTGCTCTCCACCGCCCGTCCGAGTCTCTCGACCACCTGAGGGTGACCGATCACATTCCACATGATCGACATTGTATCCCCTCTTGCGCCTTCCCACCGGGACTGGTACGGTAAGTACAACCGCCCGCATTCAATTGACGGACTATCCGGTTGGGTGGTACATTGGCCTATTAGCAGTCTCGACTGTAGAGTGCTAATGCGCCGTACGGAGGACGTGCCAATGGAATTAACGGAACGACAGGAGCGCATCCTCAAGACGATCGTGGATCAGTACATTGCCGGCGCTCACCCCGTAGGCTCGGCCGCTATCCTGGCGGCGTCAGGTCTTCCGGTGAGTTCGGCGACGGTGCGTCACGAGATGGCGGTGCTCGAGGAACAGGGCCTGATTCGGCAATTCCACACCTCGGGCGGTCGCGTCCCTACCGACGCCGGCTACCGATATTATGTCGAGCGCTTGATGGTGCCCATGCACTTGCCCAGTGCCGAGGCACGTACCATCAGACACCAATTCCACCAGGCGCACACCGAAGTCCAGGAGTGGCTCAAGTTGGCCGCGACTGTGATGGCCCATCGCATGCACAACGTGGGCCTGGTCACCGCCCCGAGGTCGGCGGAGATTCGCCTGCGGCATCTGGAAGTCATTTCGATTCAAAATGCGGTAGTTCTCCTCATCGTGGTCTTATCCGATGGGACCGTACTGCAGGAGATGCTCACACTGCCCGAGCCACATACCCAGGAAGAATTGAGCGCGTTAGCCGATCGGTTGAGCCACTCATGCAAGAACTTCACCGCTCTGCAGATCGAAGCCATGATGTCCGAATTGCCCACGATCGACGGTGTCGTGGCCGACGTTGCGCGACGGTTACTCCTCCGCGGCGAGCAGCAATCGGCTCAGGTCTTTCACGCCGGTCTTGCCGACCTCATCCAGCAACCGGAGTTTTTGGAACCACGTCCGGGCGAACCGGCCGCCGTCTTGAACGAACGGCTGCGACGCATGGTAGAGTTTCTGCACCAGGGGGTGGCGCTACAGCAGCTTCTGACCGGCCTGCCCCTGCACTCGCACGTGCAGATTGTCATCGGCGGCGACACCCCGAGTTCGGGCCTGGAAGACTACAGTTTCGTGCTGGGTCGCTACGGCGATGAGGGCGACAGCAGCGGATTCCTTGGTGTCGTCGGCCCGACCAGAATGGAATATCCCCGTGCCGTCGCTCTGGTACGGTATATGACCGATCTAATGACCGATTTGATGCAGGCGTATTGATATGACTGAAGAAACCGAACAAGCTGAAGAAGCACCGACCGGCACCGCCGAGCGATGATGCCCGCTTCGAAGTGAAGTGGCGCAAGAAGGAATCCTCGTCGCCCGCACCGGCCGCGAGTCCGGAAAATGCTACTACCAGCGGGCCGGACGATATCGCCGACCTGCGCCGGCGCCTCGAGGAAGCCGAGAAGCGAGCTTCAGACCTGCAGGAGCGCTGGCACCGCGCGGCGGCCGACCTATCGAACCTCCGCAAACGGACCGAGGCCGATCGCGGCGAGTTGGAGAAGTTCGCCTCGATGATGATCGTCGCCGAGATGTTGCCGGTACTGGATAATTTCGAACGCGCTCTCACTACCATCCCCGAGAATCTCGCCATGCTGACCTGGATCCAGGGTGTGATGCTCATCGATCGTCACCTCCGTTCCATCCTCGAGAGCCAGGGGCTGGCGGCGATCGAAGCGGATGGCCAGGCCTTCAATCCGCATCAACACGAGGCGATCGGGGAGCAGGAAACCGATAAAGTGCCGCCCGGCCATGTGTCCCGGGTGTATCAGAAGGGATACACCATGCACGGTCGCGTGATCCGGCCGGCGCTGGTGGAACTGGCAAAGTCGCCTGTCCAGGAAGCCGCCCAGTCCCCCGACGAGACGCCATCCCCGGAGAACAACCTGCTTCCGGCGAGGAAATCGCCGATGAAGCGCGAAACCAGAATACCGGCCCCTAACGTACCACTTCCGGAAGACTTGTCCGGATCCCACTGTAGAATGACTATCCGCCCCACGGGGCAGCACATAGGAAGACCAGTTGGCTACCAAACGCGATTACTACGACGTTCTCGGTGTTACCAAGAGCGCCAGCGACACCGAAATCAAGCGAGCGTTTCGCAATCAGGCACGGCAATACCACCCCGACGTCAATCGAGCGCCGGATGCAGACGCGCGATTCAAAGAGATCAATGAGGCCTATGAAGTCCTCAGCGACTCGCAGAAGCGAGCGGCGTACGACCGTTTCGGTCATGCCGGGCAGCGCGGCAACTTCGACGGATTCAGTGATCTCGGTGGCTTTGCCGACATTTTCGAGACCTTTTTCGGCGCCGGTGGACGTCGCGGCGCCCAGCGGGGCCCACAGCGCGGCGCCGACCTCCGCTACGACATGCGCATCACCTTCGTCGAGGCCGTATTCGGCTGCGAGAAAGATGTCGAACTCCCGATCGCGCAGACCTGCCATACCTGCAACGGCAGCGGCGCCGAACCGGGAAGCTCGGCGCAGACCTGTCCCCGCTGTCAGGGCAGCGGTGAGTTGAGGCGCGTCCAGCAATCGGTCTTCGGCCAGTTCGTCAATGTCGTGATGTGCGACAACTGCCAGGGAGAAGGTCAGGTCGTCGCTTCACCGTGCAAGACCTGCCGGGGCAGCGGTCGCGAAGCGGGCAAGAAGAAGCTTACCGTGAAGATTCCGGCCGGCGTCGATCAGGGGCAGCAGATTCGTCTCTCCGGAGAAGGAGAACCGGGGCCGAAAAACGGTCCATCCGGCGACCTCTACATCGTGTTACACGTCGAGGAGCACGCCTACTTCAAGCGGGACGGCTACGACATTTACTACCAGCTTCCGCTCAACGTGGCGCAGGCGGCGCTCGGCGACGACGTCACCATTCCGAGCCTCGACGGCACCGTCGATGTCCACATCCCGCCCGGAACCCAGCACGCCAAGACCTTCACCTTCCGCGGACGCGGAGTGCCGCATCTGCGTTCCAATCAGCGTGGTGCCATGCACGTGGTGGCGACCATAGACATACCCAACAAACTCACGAGCCGCCAGCGTGAACTGTTCGAGGAGTTGGGACGCGAACTTGGTACCCGCCAGGCGGAGGATAAGGGCTTCTTCGACAAGGTGAAGGAAGCGTTTGGCGGGTAACCCGGGTACGGCCCTGAAAGGCTCTTCCCATGAAGTGGATTGAACTCTCGGTCGAGGCCCACGCCGAGGCGGTAGACGCTATCGCCAACGTGTTCCAGGAACATGGTACCGGTGGGGCGTCGATCGAGCAGGCGGTGCACTCGCATATCGAGGGTGAAGAGCCGGCAACGTTCGAGGGCCTGCCCACGATCCGCGCCTACCTCCCGGCCAATGAAGCCGAACCGGCGATCGAGCGACGGATCGAAGAAGCTCTCTGGCATCTGCAGGCCTTCAATCTCTCGCCGGTGGGCGCGCTCCGGCGTCGCGAGATCGACGAGGAAGATTGGGCCAACGGCTGGAAGGAACACTTCCATCCGCTGAAGATCGGCAAAATCGTCATCAAGCCAAGCTGGCGGCAGTGGCAAGCAGCGCCGGATGAACTGGTGATCGAGCTGGATCCCGGCATGGCGTTTGGCACCGGACTGCACCCCACGACCACCCTCATGCTGGCGGCGCTGCAAGACCGGGTGCGCCCGGGCATGCGCGTGCTGGATCTTGGTACCGGCTCAGGGATCCTGGCGATTCCGGCCGGCATGCTGGGCGCGACCGTGGAGGCGCTCGATATCAGCGACGTTGCCGTCGAGGTGGCCAGGGCCAACGTGGCCCGGAACAATCTGACGGACCGCGTTCGAGTCGCCGGCGGCACGCTCGAGGCGGTGCGCGAATCGCATTTCGATCTGGTGCTAGCGAACATTATTGCCAGCGTGCTGGTCGAGCTGGCTCCGGATCTTCATTCCGTGCTGTCGCCGGGAGGCGAACTGCTCGCCTCTGGAATAGTCGAAGAGCGCGTGGACGCGGTGCGTGACGCCTTTCGGGCCTCGGGCCTCCAGATCGTCGAGGAACGTCAGGACGGCGATTGGTGGCTGATCGTCGCCCGGCGCGCCCGGTGACGGCGCACCGTTTTTTCCTACCTGCCGGCGCCCTCGACACCGAGCCGATTCGGTTCCCTCCCGAGCTTGCCCACCAGATTCGCCGCGTGCTCAGATTGACTACCGGCGACCAGGCCATCGTGCTCGACGGCAGCGGCTGGGAGCAGGTGGTCCGGCTCACGGTCTCCACCACCGATGTATCCGGTATCGTGGAGGAGCGACGGCGAAACCAGGCCGAACCGAGTTTGCGCCTGACGCTCTATCAGGGACTGCTCAAGGCGGCGAAGTTCGAGATCGTGTTGCAAAAGTGCACCGAGATCGGCGTCTCTCGCTTCGTTCCTATCCAGACGACACGGTGCGTGGCAACCGAACCTGGATCGGCTCGCCAGCGTCGTTTTGAGGCAATCGTACGGGAAGCGGCCGAACAGTGCGGTCGAGGGAGACTGCCGGCGATCGATGAACCACTCTCGTTCACGGAGGCACTCGATGGCGCCGCTGCGGAGGGACCGGTGCTCTTTCTCTGGGAAGAAGAGCGAGCGGCATCACTGTCCGTTGAGCTGGAATCGCTCCGGACCGATCGTGCCGCCCTGTTCATCGGTCCGGAGGGTGGCTTCACGGCCGCGGAGGCAGCGAAGGCGCAGACAGCAGGGGCACGAATCGTGACCCTGGGACCGCGCATCTTACGGGCCGAAACGGCGGCAATTTCGGCTTCCGCACTCGGATTATTGACGCCTTCGGCAACGTACCCCTATAATCGAGCACAGATCGGAGACATTGGGGAACCGCCGTCACTATCCTCAGCACTGTACTAGCCGGTGCTGGGGGTTTTTCGCGAATGGGGCGGTTTGTAGTACCACTTTGATGTAGAGGGGGGCCGACACCGGCCATGAAACGCACGTATCAACCCAAGCGGATTCCGCGCAAACGCGAACACGGCTTTATGGCGCGAATGGCGACCAAGGCTGGTCGCCGAGTTCTAAAGGCGCGGCGGCTCAAGGGGCGCTATCGCCTGACGGTATAGGCAGTATGCCATGCTGCCCAGGGAATACCGGCTCAAACGGTCGAGAGAATTCGCCCGCGTTCGACGATTCGGACGCTCATCAAGGAGTAGCTTGGCGGCGCTGTACGTGTTGCCCACCCGGTCGACTGCCACTCACGTTGGCTTCTCGGTGAGTAAGCGTGTCGGCAAAGCCACAATTCGCAATCGAGTGAAGCGACTCTTGCGTGAAGCCGTGCGTCAACACGTATCCTCGCTCCGGCCTGGATTGGATCTCGTCTTCATTGCTCGCCCGGATGCGGCCCAGGCCACCTATCCGCAGATCACGGCGGCCGTGGCCGGTCTCTTGAAAGCCACCAAAGCATGCGCATGACCCACTCCGGAGGCGATCTATGCGTCGGGCGGCGGTAGGATTAATTGTCTTTTATCAGCGAGCGCTCTCGCCCCTTCTGGGAAACGCCTGTCGGTATGATCCATCGTGTTCGCAATACACCCGTGAAGCCATCGAACGATACGGCGTTTGGCGCGGCGTATGGCTGGGCATAAAACGGATCAGCCGCTGCCATCCACTCCACCAGGGTGGATTCGATCCCGTTCCCTAACATTGGAGCCCTGACGTGCAAAACATCTTCGGATTCATCATTCATCCCATGGAGTTGGGCGTCGTCTGGCTGGCGGTGCACGTATCGAGTGCGGGCATCGGGATCATCCTCTTCACCATCGCGGTGCGACTCGTCCTGGCGCCTCTGCTTATCACGCAGCTGCGTAACGCCAAGCACATGCAGCGCGTCCAACCGATGGTGGCGGAACTCAAGAAGAAGCATGGCAAAGACCGCGATGCGCTCGGCAAGGCGACGATGGCGCTCTACAAGGAGCACAACGTCAATCCGGCGCTGGGCTGTCTGCCGACACTGCTGCAATTCCCGATCCTGATTGGCCTCTTCTACGCCCTGCTCCATCTGGGTCAGTCACCCTCCGGCTATCCCAAGCACATCACCTACGCCAAGACGGTGTGCAGCGGCTTCCACATTAGCAATATGAGCGGTTGGCTCAGTCACTGTTACGCCATCAGTGGCGCCGTCGGCCATCCCAGTCAGGTGTTCGATCTTTTTCACGCCAACTTCCTCTGGCTCAGCAACGGCCTCGGCAGCGCCGACCCACTGTTCATCCTGCCTGTCCTCGCCGGCGTGACGCAGTGGATCCAATCTCGCATGATGCTCACCCGGAGCAGCGATCCGCAACAGCAAATGATGAACTCGATGATGAATTTCATGCCGCTCATGATCGTGTTCTTCGCCACCCGCTATCCTTCGGGGCTCTCGCTCTACTGGGTAACGTCCACGACCATCGGCATTCTGATTCAATACCGGATCACCGGCCTGGGGCTGCTGCCTTCGACGCTGCGCAGTGTGCGGGATGCACTGATGCGCACGATGTCGCCGGGTGGAATGAGCTCACTGCTGGCAACGCAACCGGCCCGCTCCTCCCGGCCGCCCTCGACCAATAACCGGTCCACCGGAAGGCCGATCGAGAGTAAGGCATTGCCACCAAAAACCGAGCCGTCGATCGTGGAGTTGAATGGACAGGATGGCGGCAGCGACGGTGCCGATGGAAACAATGGTAATGCCAGTGCCAACGGAGACATCATGGCCGAACCAGGGGTAGGGGAACCGCGGGCGGTGATCAGACCGCGCAAGCAGGCGAATCGCGCCAAGGGAGGGAAACGTGGTGGAAGAAGGGGTTGAATTCTCGGCAAAGACAGTTGAAGACGCTATCGTGCAGGCCGAGACCCGGTTCGGGGAACCACGATCGCAGTTTGAGATCGAGGTCATAACTCCGGGTCGAAGTGGAGTATTTGGCATTGGGGCCGAAAACGCGCGCATACGGGTCCGCCGGCAGCAGGCGGTGGCGGCTGCAGTGGACTCTTCGTCGCTGGCGTCTCGTGGCTCTGCCGGTCAGGAACTCGATGAGCCGGAGCTCGAGATCGATCGCGTGGAATCAGGCTCCCCGACGATTCCGAGCCAGGAAGAATCGCCGTCAGTCGCGAGCAAGGCCGATCTTCCCTCCGAAGCCGCTGATGTGTTGCGCGAGTTATTGCGAACCATGGGATTCGATGCTGAGGTGACGATTCGGAGCGAAGAGGACCCGGTCATGCTGGCAATCACCGGAGCCAACCTGGGCGTCCTCATCGGCCGGCGAGGAGACAATCTCTCCTCCTTGCAGTTCATGGTGAACCTGATCCTCTCCAAGAACCGCCGGCAGTGGCCCAAGGTCGTGATCGACGTGGAGAACTACCGCGCCCGCCGCGAAGAATCACTCCGATCGCTGGCCGATCGTATCGCCTATCGCGTGCGGCGCCAGCAGCGGCCGTTCACCCTCGAGGCCATGCCTGCCGGTGACCGTCGCGTTATTCACCTGTCGCTCCGCGATGCCTCGGATATCGAGACGTACAGTATCGGCGAAGGGGTCGCGCGGCGAGTGGTCATCGCGCCTAAACGAGACGCGGTCTCGCCGGCTGTCCGGAGTTACCGCTAGGCACTCGACTGGACACCGACAGTATCGTCGCCGTGGTCACGCCGCCTGGAGAAGGCGGTGTCGGCATCGTGCGCGTCAGTGGACCGCTGGCCGTATCCCTGCCGGCTCGATTGTTTCCGGGCACCAGGGGTGTCTGGCCAACGCACCGCATGCGTCTGGGCGACCTGGTCGATTCCGACGGCGGCCACACCATCGATCGCGCCATGGGCTGCCTGATGCGCGCCCCCAACAGTTACACCGGGGAAGACGTCTTCGAGATCCATTGTCACGGTAGCCCGGTCCTGCTGGAACGGGTAATGACTCTATGTTTGGGCGCCGGCTGCCGGCCCGCTCGTCCGGGAGAGTTCACCCTGCGAGCATTTCTTGCCGGCCGGCTTGACCTCACTCAGGCGGAAGCCGTGCTGGATGTCGTCAGGGCACGGAGCAATGCGGGGCTCGAGCTGGCGGCGGCGCAGCTCGCCGGGTGGCTGGGGGAGCGAGTCGAGGTCCTTCGTCACGATCTCGTCGGCTGCCTGGCCCACATCGAAGCCATGGTCGATTTCGTCGAGGACGACATCCCACCACAGCTTGATGACGCCACGCGGGCGACACTCCGCCGAATCGTGGACGCGGTCGAGCAACTGCTGGTCGGCGCCGAAGACGGGATCGTGCTGCGCGAGGGCGCGACCTTGACCATCGCGGGCAGTCCAAACGTGGGGAAATCGAGCATCATGAATGCCTTGCTGGGGCTGGAACGGTCGATCGTGACCCCGGTTGCCGGCACGACCAGAGACACCGTCGAGGAAACGTTGCAGGTTCGCGGCATTCCGTTTCGAGTAGTCGATACTGCCGGCATCACCAGGACTGAGGACGTGGTCGAGCGAATCGGGGTCGAACGCAGCCATCGCGCGATCGGCGCTGCCGATGTAATCATGCTGGTGCTGGACCGGTCGCGCCCCTGGAATGATATGGATGAACTGGCGCTACAGGCAGTGGAGTCAGCGCGATCCAGGGCTGAGCACGACGGACGCTCGCCACGGCTGGTCCTGGCGATGAACAAGAGTGACCTGCCGGCAGTTCTCGACGGCGACGAAGTCGATCAGAGATGCAGGCCGGCTGCTGTCGCATCGACCTGCGCAGTGCGAACCGGTGGTTTAGACGAACTGGTGGAAGCGCTCGCGCGCGCCGCACTGGGCGGCGCGCGCCACGACTGGGTGGTAAGCAACGTCCGCCATCAGGATGCCCTTCGCCGGGCCGCGACCGGGCTGCATATCGCCCTCTCCGGTCTGGAACAGGGCACACCGCTGGACCTGGTGTCCATCGACGTCCGCGGCGCCGCCCAGGCGCTGGGCGAGATCAGCGGCGCCAACGTGGACGACGAGCTGTTGGATCGTATCTTTCGCGACTTCTGTATCGGGAAGTGAGCTATTTAATTAGTGACCGCAGCCGCAACTTCCTCCACAGCAGCCACCGCCCGATGATGGCATCGAAGTGACCGGTTGATCGAGGCCGCCAACCACGGCGAACCCGGAGACTACCCGACGCACATGATGGCTGTCACCGGCTTCACAGCGTACCGTATCGGCCTCGTCGAAGCGACGCACCAGACGGTCAAATCGATCGTTGCACTCGGAGCACACATATTCATAGACAGGCATTGCTGGACAGACTCCTCACAGCTACACGGTCTCAATACCTAACAATTACTACTACTTTGGCTTGCCAACAAATCCGATCGTGTTTTTGTTCGGGGCCGTGTAGAAGCCGACGATCCAGTCATGGTCGTTGACCCCATTGACCACTGTTGAAGTCGATCCGGGCACGCTCACGTTGCGGAAGGCGTGGGTCGCCAGGTTGTAGGTATAGCCGCGGGCCGTGCCCGATTTGTCGTTATAGGTGCCAACCACCAATCCGGAGTTGTTGAGTCCGAGCGCCTGGGTGAACGTCGCTCCCGGATATTGAAAGTAGTGTACCGCGCCGCCCAGGATGACGAACGCCCTGGTCACACTGGAACTCACGACCTGGAAACCGGTGGAATTCCCGCCATTATTGATGTCGGTCATCTGCGCGTTTGGAATCGGCGGCAAGCTGTAGGTGCCGGCAGCAATACGGGTGTACGGCTGGAAGATATTGGCCTTGCCGAACTGATAGTAGCCGGCCGAGCCGCCGTGGTCGTTGACACCGAGCAGCTGATTGAAATGGGTCCCGGGCACATCGATGTCATACCACTTGTTGAACCGGTGATTGTGGTAGAAGCCATGGGTGACTCCCTTGCCGTCGATGTAGAAACCGACGGTATCACCGATGTTGTTGATCCCGATGACCTGCGTCTGGGCGGAGTTGGGATAGTTCGAATCCTGGACCACGTTGGGCAGACGGAATTCGAAGCCTTTATTGACCGTCGCGCCGTGATAGCCGGCGATCCGATCACCGTTGTTGATCCCCAGTAACTGGGTAAAGGTGTCGTGCGGGTAGGCGTAGGATGTGAACGAATAGCCACTGGCGGCGGCGGGCGCTGCCAGGCTGGGCGCGGCGGCTCTGGCCGCGAAGACGCCGGTGATGGCAAGCAGCAATGCTCCCGCTAAGATCATGGCTCTGAAGCGACGTGTTTTGGTCATACCTTCTCCTCCGAATGTGTACCGGGACTAAAGTAACGCCTGCTCTGAGCTCACACAGCAGGCGAGACCGATTCGTCCCTGCCAAGCATACCAATGCCGGGTCGAGTGATGACCCATCACCAAACAGGATTGATCGCGTAAAGAGGGATTCAGTATCCCGAGTGCTGGGTCAGAAACTGGCGAAGTCGCTCTGCATGACGGTGATGGGGGATATCTCGCACCAGAATCATTTCACATGCTTGAGAATCGCTTTGATCACCGACCGCCCGCAGACGCTCCTCGGCTTGCCGCCGTCGGTGTGGCAAATCAACGCAGTGATGACGTTGGCTTCGGCATTCACATCCTCGTTGAGGGTCGTACCGGCGGGGTCGTGATCCGTGGCCAGGGCCCGCTGAATCGTTGCGAACGGCAACCCCGAGAGCGGGTCCGGATACGACCGCAGCGTTGCCACTGCTGCCGGCGTCGGCAGAGGTTCGGAATAGTCGAACTGCTGCACCAGTTGAACGCCAGTCTGCACAAAGCTCCCAGCCTCCAGCACCGGCGCATTGAAGTTGTGGTCGGGAAACTGCCCACTAACCAGCCCCCAGCAGAAGCGCGAACGGCTGCGCGTACTCACTTGGGTGAACTCCAGCAGTCGCCGCCAATCGGCATTTGACATCGACACGACTAGACATCGCCCGCTGTCGTCGGTCAGAGGACGTAGAGCGGCCCGGATGAAGTGGCTCTTGAAAGATGCGCGGGCGAGGTCGAATCCCGGCACGTAACACACCTGGCCCATGCCGGCCGGGTCAGTAGGAGGAGGTGGATAACACACGGGGGGAGCGGCCTGGATGCCGGCCAACGTCCCAAACTGCTCCAGCGCCTTCAGGAAGGGCCACTCCTCTTCATTAGTGAACGAATCGCGTGGCTCGTAGTAGAATTCAACGCTGCCTCCCAGCCGTGCTGCTGCCTTTCCATTAATCCGGTGAAACTCCCCCATCGGAAAGTAGGCATTTGTGGACACCGCGTTGGTGGGTTTGCCCAGATCAAGCGTATTACCGGTTGCCAGGGCTGCACTGAATTGGGCGGCAAGTACGGCAACAAGGGAGATCGCGACGGAGAGCCATTGCCGTCCATGTGTGCGCCTCACTCGACAGCGCTCCGTCGAGAACGGATCGCTTTTAAAACCGGCCAAGGAAGGTATCCTCGGGGTCGAGCAACGACATCTCCGATTCCATCGGACGGGCAGTGCGGCATTTTGCGCATCGCAATTTGTCTGGGATCCGCAGCCGGTCGGCAGATTTTGGCTAGCCGATGACTCATATTTCATTAAGTTGCTGTCCAAGAAAGCGCGTGGCATCCGGCAACTCCACCTTTAACGTGCCCTTCCTCCCGCACGCAGTACGGCGCTGTCGCCGTGCATCGGACGACTCGGGACGTACGAGAAAGGGGTTCCTTTTAGCGCGGTTCGAGCCGGACGACTCGTCACTCGATCCCAAGACCTTCCACTCGACGGCGACCGCCTCCAGCCTTGGCCTGGTTATTGACACTAGGCCGAAACGCACGCGCCCTGAAATGAAGGCGTGAGAGAGACCGCAAGAGCCGTCCGCGGCCTGGCCGAGGGTAGTTCGAGGAAGCCGCACAGCATAGTCGGCTGCGTGCGCTCCGCGATGCCGGCGGGGGTGGAGATCGCGCACTATGATTGCAACTTCTGGCCAATATCGACCACACCAGCCTAGGTCATGGGACCCTCTTCCATCAAGGGGGGGTGCGGAGCCGGTACTGCCTCCTGGTGAGTGGGGTCGGCCAACGACATGATCGGCGCGTGTCCGGTCCGCGCGCTTGACGCCACGCGGGGCTAAGAAAGCTTGCGAGGCGGTGCGGGGCGGACCCGTCCAACGCCACCCCACACTGCCGCCTCTCCGCTCACGCTGCGGACTCACGACCGTTAATCTCGCTCCTTCATCGGACACCCCGACGCCCAGATGTAACAGTAGAGGCCCTGGTCACTGCACAGCCCACAGGTATACCAACCCCCGCTGAAGCAGCATCCATTGCTCGCGAGGCTCCACTGGTCAGGACAGTTCGGCTGTGTGGTGCAGTTTGGGTAGATTCCCTTACTGCAGCAGGAGCCATCCGCTCTTACGGTGATCGAGGCTGCAGCGACACCGACCACCGCGGCCGCCGTCCCGAGCGCGAGTTTGCCGAATGTCGTTAGGAATGTCCTGCGCGAGGCAGCTTCCGTCATGCGCTTTGTTACTAAGTCCAGCGGATTACTCATGAGCGTTTCCTTTCATCAATTTCGAACAGGGGAACTTCGCGGGCGGACGGGAGGCGCCGTGGACTGGGGATGTACCATGCTCCGCGCCTTCCTGCTGGCCGCGGGATCGGCCAGCAGGGCCAACAGATGGTCGAACTCCTCTATTACTCCTTTCCTGACGAGGACACCCGCCTCGTCATACAGCAGGCCGAAGGGTGTCGCGTTGACTTGCAGCGCTGTAATCAAGCGCTCGCCCGCATCCCACGCAACGGGGCACTGCGGTTCGAACAGGCTCGTGAACAGGCGGCAACTTTCCTCCTCACCGCGCATCACAATGAAGGTTCGCATCGTCGAGTTACGGGTCTTCAGCAGCGTATTCAGGGACTCTGCCGCCCGGTGACAGCCTCGGCACGTCGGGGTCAGTATCGCCAGCAACGTCTGCGTCGCACCGGGCTCGCCGATATTGACTCGGCCGTGACCCGCCATCGAAGGCTGAGAAATCTCGGGAAGGCGACTGCCGATCGGTGGACCAATCTCTCCAATGTCCGGAGCTGGTTGATTGGGGATTGACTTATTGAGGAGACCTACCTGGCGGAGCAAGCCCACCAGCAGCACGCTGTTAGCCAGGGTGAGCGCCCAGAGGGCCGCGTAGCTTGCCAACCAAAGACCTGACATCGTTTTCTCCTCCTTCTGCGGAGCGGATTTCTAGCGATAAGGCGGCTCCGAAGCGCCGAGGCCGGTCGAAATGTAACGTCGCAGGGAGGGTGCGAGCGGGAGCACTCGCGCGGCGACCACGCTCAGCACTGCGCATGCCACAACCACGCCGACGATCGCGACCAGTGATCCACTCGCAACTCGCCACACGGGCGACCAAGGGGCTCGGCCGGGCCAGGGTAACGACAGCGCTCCCAACGTCACAGCGGCGCCGACGAGGCTACAGTCTTGTAGCAGCAGACCAATGCCCACGCGACGCGCCCACAAAACGCCCGAGCAGTTACAGTCGAAGCTTCGACCGCGACCCAGGTTAAGGGCAACCGCGTAGATGAATACGACCAGTAGAAGCGCCGCCAGGACCGACGCTCCGACCGGCACGACGCCGCTCAGCAGTGTCAGCCCCGTGAAGCACTCAACTGCGGGAAGCACGGTCGCAAATATCCGCGCCAACCGCGGCGGAGCCGCCCTATAATCGAGCACGGCGAAGAGGAAGCTCTTTGGGTACCGAAGTTTAGGCCCCGCGCTCGTAAGGAACACGATAGCGAGGCCCACGCCGAGGATTAGTCTCAGGGGATCGAAGAGCATTCGCCATGCCGCCAGTCAGGGAATCGTGACGCCCCGGAACAGGGGCGACGACTCTATTAGACGACAGCGAGCAGGAAGCGTGTAGTCTACCACAAGACCATAAGTTGGTTAAATTTGAGCGCGGTCACACCACCATGCAAGCTCGCAGGATTCTCTCCGGGTCCGGCACGTGTACCCCGTGTCCACGCCCATCAGGCACAGTGTGGGCAAGTCCTTCCCTGTCCATCTCGGAAACAAGTGACGTGACGCTCGACCGGCTTAGAGAGGTGAGCCATCCTATCTCTTCGTGGGTGAAAGGGAGCACGCGGTCCTCGAACTCGAGCGCTATGCGGCTGATACGTCGCCGAAAGCGCTCGGCAACGCTGTAGTGGTGCGCGAAATCGAGTCCTGTCTCCCACACCTCGAGGAGACATCGTATAGTTTGTCGGTGCACCGATTCGCGAATGCCCGGATGGCGACGCTCCAGCGCGCGGTACTCTTCGTGGTCGAACCGAAAAGCAAGCGCAGACCCGCCGATGGCCTGCGCCTCGGTGATTCTTGCAAGCCGCTCCGGCAGCCCAACACGGGAGAGGACGTCCCCCGACCGGAGCAGGACTTCTACAAACAGACCACCCGCCATCGAGGTAGCTCCGACCCCTATGATGCCCTCGACAATGACGTACATCGCCTTGCCGGCATCCGATGGCGACGAAAGAGCGGAGTGTCGATCGATAGCTACCCAACTGGAACCGGCCGCGCTCGCCAATGCATGGCGCTCGTCGTTACTAAGCTCCTCGAAGAACCCAACTGCCTTCAGGGCAGAAGCACTCGCCTCAGGATCGCGTGTGCGAAGACGTATCTCCCGTTGGATGTCCATCCTAATCTAGCCACAATGTTAGATGCGTCGACTGCTCGGCCGCCCGTACTGATCCGCCTACTACGGAAGGTTGAACGACATAATACCGCTCGGCCATCGGGAACAGACGGTTGGGGCACACCACCACGCTACCGTCATCGGACATGCTTGAGGATCGCCTTGATGACCGACCGTCCGCAGACACTCTTTGGCCTGCCGCCGTCGGCATGGCAAGTAAGAGCGGTGATAATGTTCGCTTCGGCATTCACGTCCGCGTTCAGAGTCGTTTCCGGCGGATCTTGTCCCGTCGCTAAATCATGCTGAATGGTCGCGAAAGGTAGCGCCGAGGAGAAAGACAGCGGCGCCCCCGAGGTAGGAGTCGGAACTGGCGTTGGGGGCGGCGGATAAAAGTCAAACGGTTGAAGCACCTGGGTGCCGGATTGAACGTACGAGCCAACCCCCAGCGCGGGCAGGCGGATATCGAACCCTGCATACCGGTTGCCATTGAGGAGCCCGCGACACAATTGCGCCCGGCTGCGCGCGGTCATGCGGGAAAACTCTACCAGCCGCTTCCAGTCGCCCGCAGAGAGGGCTCCCGCGAGGCATCGGCCACTGGCATTAACTAACTGACGGAAAGTCGCATGGATGAACCGACTCTTCAGAGATGCGTGTTGAAGATCGAATCCGGCAGCATGGCACAACTTCCCCAGGTTAGCCGGAGCAGTAGGGGGCGGCGGGAGACAGACAGGAGCAGCGGCTCGCACGCCGTTCAGTGTCCCAAACTGCTCCAGAGCCTTGAGCAGTGGCCACTCCTCAATGTTCGAGAAATCGGAGGTCGAATCATAAAATAGCTCAACGCTGCCACCGAGCTGCGACCCGACCTTCCCACCAATCCGATGAAACGCGCCGATGGGGAAATAAGCATTGGTCGACACCGCGTTGGTGGGCTTTCCCAGGTCAAGAATATTGGTAGTGGCCAGGACTACGCCCACCGAAACAGCAAGCACAGCAACGAGAACAGCCAGAACAGTTACCGGAAAGCGGCGTCCCTTTGCCCGGCGGTAGTTCCACCCGCTTCCCCGGGCGCGAGGAGGTCCAGGCAGCCACTCCCTGGGGTTAACCGAACGGTACTGCCGATCGAGGCGGCCCAGCAGCCTCAGCGTGGCTGGATCGTCATCTCCGTCAAGCAGGTCAGCGAATCGGGTACGAAGGTCCTGGGGCAGTTCATTCTTCATTGCATTGCTCCCGAAGCGCGCGGATGGTGCGCTGTAGTTCTTTCTTTACGGCCGCCTCGCTTTTCCCAATGACGGCGGCGATCTCACCGCAAGTCAGCCCGCCGGCGACGCGCAAGGCAAGCATCTCCTGCTTTTCCGGCGAGAGCCGGCCCAGCAGGACCCGCAATTCGTTGAGCGTTTCCCGTTCCAGGGCTGCTGCTTCCGGACCCGGTCCGCCGAACGGCAACACAGTGGCATCTATATGCCTCCAGGGCAGCGTGTGGGAACTGCGACGGAATGTGTCGATCGCCGCATTACGGGCGACCCGAAAAAGCCACGCGATCGGCGAGCTGACTGCCATGCAATGCGGCATCGACTCCAGTGCCCGTAGGAAGACGTGCTGGGTGAGGTCGGCCGAGTCTTCCTCGGACCCAGTCAAACTCAGCAGATACCAGAACACTTGCTGGGAGTGCTGATCGTAGAACTCGGCGAAGGCATCGAGGTCCTTGCCTAACACGTCCGCAGGGGAGACGCGATGATTCTGGATGGTCTGCGAATCACAAAAAGCACCCGTGTTCGTATCCCCGATGGACTGCTTACGCGCCACCTGCAGTCTCCCAGCCAAGATTTGGGCAACCATCTGGACAGTCTGTGTTGCTCCGTCTCTTTAATAGACGCACGAAACCGAAAAAGGGGACATTTCCTCGACCAGCAGTGTGAACTGCCTCACCGTTTCTCGCACACCAGGAGCATTCAAAGTGCACATGCCGACGACGCGGAGGAGATGTAGCTCTGTGCCTCCGTCCCTGATCCCGCTGCCCCTACAACAGCGCTCCGATGTCCGGTTCGCATCGCCCGCGAGCAACACGTGCCTCCCTCCGTAGTGAGGCGCTGAGGGTCGCGGGAGGCCCGATACGGGCCTGACAGGCGGAGCAAGGGCGAGCTGCGGTGGGTCGGGACAGTGGCGTGCGGGCAGCGGGATCAGGGACAGAGGCACAGAGCTACATATTCTCGGCGCGGGCACGCCCTCCCACGTCAACGCGCGTTCGGCAGAGACCAGGGCAAGCATTGCACACCATCCTTGCCTATCAGGGCGCGCATCCCGAATCTCTCCCTGCCGCCTCAATGCTGACCATGAACCTGTCTATCCCGCCTGACGTTATCCTGCCGGCAACCAGGAATGCAATCAGCATCTGGTACTCCCTCTTACCCTCTGCTTACAACGTCTGAGTGCTCGTCGATCTCAAAACCAGTAGACACCGACCCACCCTTCCGCTAGACTGAGAATTGCGTTTGATCCGGTCCCGGCAACTGGTCGATGTGGAGGTGTGAACAATCTGAAGTACCCGGGTCCGGCGAGTTTTGCGGGGGCTTTCCCACCTCGCCGGAAGAGCGACCCTTCGCGGCACACGAAATATTCATGGAGGAGAAGCAATGTCGCGTACTGTCCGAGCACTGGGGGCTGCGGCCCTACTCTTATCGGCGATCATCACTCCGGCGGCGGCCAGAGGGCTGGCCTCGCACGCGCACAAAACATTCACCGTCGGCATCGTGCTGGACATCGGTGGTGTAAACGATAAGTCCTTTAACCACCTGGCCTATACCGGCATGCTGAATGCGGAGAAGGCGTTCGGAATCAAGGGTTCGTACATCGCCTCGCAGGAAGAGACCCAGTACGTACCGAACCTGACCCACTTCGCCCAACTGCACCCCAATCTGGTTATCGCCACCGGCAGCCTGATGTCGGAAGCGATCTATCAGGTGGCCAAGCAGTACCCCAACCAGAAGTTCGCCATCATCGACGGCTTCCCCACACCGGATTTCGTCAAGAAGGTTCACCTGCCCAACGTGGCTAACCTGATCTTCCGCGAACAGCAGTCCGGCTACCTCGTGGGCGTCATTGCCGGCCTGATGGAGAAGCAGCACGTTGGCGCCGCCAAGCACAACGTGATCGGTTACATGGGTGGCCTTCCTGTTCCCGCCGTCGTTCGCTACGAAGCCGGCTACAAGGCTGGCGCGAAGAGTGTGGACCCGGGTATCAAGGTCCTGGGTGGCTATGCCCAGAGCTTCACCGATCAGAGTCGCGCCAACGAGATTGGCCGAACGCAGATCAGCCAGGGCGCCGATATCCTCTTCGCCGTGGCCGGCGGCGCCGGACTCGGCTATCTGGCGGCAGCGCAGCAGGCAGGTAAGTATGGCATCGGCGTGGATGCCGACCAGCATTACCTGGGTAAATACATCCTGACCAGCGCGGTCAAGCATGTGGAAGTCTCGGTCTTCGATGTGATTCGAGACCTGATCCACGGCAAGTTCAAGTCCGGCGATCACATCTTCAACGTGCAGAACGGCGGCACCGGCTTCGGCACGACGTCACCGGTAGTACCGGCGTCGATCGTGGCCCAGGCGAACAAGGTTCTGGCGCTGATGAAGGCGGGGAAGATCACCCCACCGACGGCGATCCCGCAAGGCTAAGAGTCCAGATCAGCTCGCAAGGCCGGGGCTCTTGTAGTCCCGGCCTTGCTCATTCCGGCCGGCTACCTATAATTGGGCCACGCACGTTTCAAAGGTGGTTTCCAGCATGAGCCTTGGGAGCGAAGACCGACTGGAGCGAGACTTCACGTCACAGTGGGCCTCCGGCATCTTCGTTCCGGTCATGTCGGTGGTGCTGGCCATTCTGGTTGGTGGCGTGGTGGTGCTGCTGGCCGGCAGCAATCCGTTCAATGCCTACTGGCAGCTCGCTCAAGGAGCCTTCGGCAACCCCTACAACATCTCCGAAACGCTGGTCGACTCCATTCCCCTCATGCTCACCGGTCTCGCCGTCGCGTTCGCCTTTCGGGCCGGATTGTTCAATATCGGCGCCGAGGGGCAGTTTTACATCGGGGCCATTGTCTCCGCCTGGATCGGCTTCACCCTCAACCTGCCCGGCTACATCCTGATCCCGCTGGCGCTCCTGGGCGGGGCCTTCGGCGGGGCCGTATGGGGCGGTATCGTCGGCCTGCTCAAGGCGTGGCGCGGCGCCCACGAAGTCATTACCACCATCATGCTGAACTACACGGCGATCCTGTTAAGCCACTATCTGGTCGAACAGGCGCCGTCCGGCGCCAATGGCCCATTCGAGCAACCCAACCTGCTGGGGAACCCGGTGGCAAAGGCCGAAAACGCCTCCCTGCCCGTCATCCTGCCCAGCTCGTGGGTTCAGGCCGGCCGGTTACATGCCGGGCTGTTTATCGCCCTGGCCTGTGCTCTGCTCTTCTGGTTCATCCTGTGGCGGACCACCATGGGCTATAAGCTGCGTGCCGTCGGGCTCAATCCGAAGGCCGCGGCCTACTCGGGAATCCACGTTGGCTGGAACATCGTGCTGGCCATGCTGATTGCCGGCGCCTTCGCCGGGCTGGCGGGTATGATCCAGATTTACGGCCTGGCGCCGTATCGGATGACGGACTCGCTTTCGCCGGGATACGGGTATAACGCTATCGCGGTGGCGCTACTGGGCAGAAATACTGCCAGCGGCACTATCCTGGCCGCGATCGTGTTCGGCGCGCTCGAAGCCGGCGGCACCATCATGCAAGCCAACGCCGGCGTCTCCCTCCACCTGGTTGAGATCGTGCAGGGACTCATCATCTTCTTTGTCGGCGCCGATGCCATCGTGCGCTGGCTGGCCTCGCAGGGCCTGGTCCGTCTGCCACGCTGGCAGCGCGGCGAGGCGCCGGCATGAACTGGCTCACCGATTCCGGCATCTGGACCACCTTCATCAACGTCAACCTGTGGCAGGCGACGCTGCTGGCAGCGACTCCGCTGGGCCTGGCGGCAATGGGCGGCGTCCTCTCCGAACGGTCCGGCGTGGTCAATATCGCGATGGAAGGGATGATGCTCACCGGCGCCTTCTTTGCCGTCTTCTTCGACGTGGAAACGCATAATGCGGCCATCGGCCTGATCGCGGCGGTTGTCACCGGCGGCCTGATGTCCCTCCTCCTCGCCTTCACTGCCATCCGGCTCAAATCGAGCCAGGTCATCATCGGCATGGGAATCAACCTTGGCGCCCTGGGTCTCACCAGCTATCTGCTTTTTTCCGTGTATGGCACCGGGGCAACGCCTGCCGCCTGCGCCCCGCCGATACCATGTACCGGCGATCAGGTCCGCACCATTCCCAACTGGGCGATTCCGCTGCTAGGCAAGATTCCGGCGCTGGGACCGATCCTCTTCCAGCAGAACCCCATTACCTACGCCATGATCGCCATCGTGATCCTGGCTCACCTCTTCCTGTTCCGCACCACGCTCGGACTCCGGATGCGGGCCGTCGGCGAGCATCCTCGGGCTGCCGATACCGCCGGCATCAATGTCCAGGGGCTGCGGTACCTGGCGGTGATACTTTCCGGCTTGCTCTCCGGTCTGGCCGGCGGCTATCTCTCGCTCTACATCGGCGGGTTCTCCGAGAATATGACCAATGGTCGGGGCTTCATCGCCCTCGCCGCCGTTATCTTCGGCAAGTGGACGCCGTTTGGCGCCTTTGGCGCCTGTCTGCTCTTCGGGTTCGGCCAGGCGCTGTACGACACGCTGCAATCGAGCTCCGGTCCCATCCAGGACTATTCCACGTTGATTGGCGCCCTGCCCTATGTCCTTACCATCGTCGCCCTGGCGGGATTTGTCGGCCGGTCAGTTGCTCCGGCGGCCGACGGATTCCCGTATGACCCGGCGAGTAGCGCCTGATGGATGAAGCGCGCGTCCCGACGATCGAAGCGGTCAGCATCGTCAAACGCTTCGGATCTCTGGTCGCCAACGATCACGTCAGTATCCAGGCCTACAAGGGCGAAGTGCTGGCGCTGGTCGGCGAGAACGGAGCCGGCAAGTCGACCTTGATGAACGTGCTGTCCGGCCTGTTGCAGCCGGACGAGGGGGAAATCCGCATCAACGGCGAGCCGGTGCGCTTCCGCTCCCCGCGTGACGCTATTCAGCGCGGCATCGGCATGGTCCACCAACATTTCATGCTGATTCCGAAGCTCACCGTGACCGAGAATGTCGTTCTCGGTCACGAACCTCCGGGCGTGGTGTTCGATCGCCGCCAGGCCGACAGGCGCGTGGCCGAGCTCTCGACCCTGTACGGTTTCAAGCTCTCGCCCGATGCCCGGGTCGAGAGCCTCCCGGTCGGGCTTCAGCAGCGAGTGGAGATCCTCAAGATCCTCTACTGGGGTTCCGATATCCTGATCTTCGACGAACCGACCGCCGTCCTGACGCCACAGGAAACCCGAGAACTCTTCCTCGTCTTGCGCGAGCTGGCCGTCAAGGGACGCACCATCATCTTCATCACCCACAAACTCAAAGAAGTCATGGCGCTTTCGGATCGGGTCACCGTGCTCCGCCAGGGGAAAGTTATCGGCGGGATGCTGACAGTTGATACTTCCCCCCGCGAGATCGCCTCGAAGATGATTGGCCGCGACGTGCTGCCACAGGTTCACAAGGCCCCGGCGAAAGTGGGTGAGCCAATTCTGGTGGTGAAAGACCTCGTTGTCGACTCCGACCGCGGCGTGACTGCCGTGCGCGGCCTCTCTTTCGATGTCCGTCGCGGCGAAATCGTCGGTATCGCCGGCGTGGAAGGCAACGGCCAGACCGAACTGATCGAGGCACTGACCGGATTGCGCGCCGCCAAATCGGGCAGCGCAACGGTCAACGGCGTCGAACTGTTGACCGGAGGAAACACGACGGGGCGAGAGCGCGCATCGCTGGGGCAACGCTGGGGAGTCAAACCGGCGCCGGCTCACGTGCGCGAAGCGGGCGTCTCCTACGTACCGGAGGATCGGCGCGAACGGGGACTGGTGCTGCCCTACTCGGTTGCCGACAATCTCATCCTGGGGCTCGAAAATACACCGCGTTTCTCCCGGGGTGGGGTGTTGAATTTTCGCAATATCCGCGATTGGGGCCGAACCCTGGTGCGGCAGTTCGATGTTCGGCCGCAACGGCCGGAAATCCCGGCCGGCAATCTCAGTGGCGGAAACCAGCAGAAGGTGGTTCTGGCGCGCGAGTTTTCCGAAGACCCTGCCTTGCTCATCGCCGCGCAGCCGACTCGGGGCGTCGATATTGGCGCCGCCCAGTTCGTGCATGAACGGTTGGTGGAGAAACGTGACGCCGGTACCGCTGTCCTACTGCTCTCCGCCGAGCTCGACGAAATCCTGGCGCTGGCCGATCGCATTGCCGTGATTTACGAAGGCGAGATCATGGGCGTGTTCGATGCCGGCGAGGCAACCGAGGAGGAGATCGGTCTCCTCATGACTGGTGGCGCCGGTCACACCGCCGAACAGAGTATCGACCTCGAAGCGCCGGCGCTGAGTCCGGGAGCCTGAACTGGTAATGGATGCCGACGGACTGCTGCGGTCGGCCCGCGCCGCGGCACGTATGGCACGGACGCCATACTCGAACTTCCCCGTCGGGGCTGCGGTCGAGTTGGCGGACGGCACTATCTTCCCCGGATGCAACATTGAGTCGGCGTCGTACGGCCTCACTGTCTGCGCCGAACGGGTGGCGATATTCTCGGCCATCGCCGCCGGCGGTACCCCAGTTCGGCTGGCAGTGACGTGTCTGAAGGGCGATCCCGCCGAGCCCACATCGCTGACGCCGTGCGGCGCCTGCCGTCAAGTGATGCTCGATCAGATGGGCCCCGATGCCGAAGTGATCATCGACGGTGTGGGAACGTACACCGTGGGAGAGATGTTGCCGTTGGGGTTTAGATTACCGTGAGCACCTCAAGCATCATACCCTCGCACCCGTCGTAGGGCGGGACCGCGCCGCCGAAGTTCGCCGGATGAATCAAACGTCATTGGCTGTCAGTCCGGGATAAAACCATCTGCAGCCTGCCAGCCGCTTGCGCTCATCCATCTCCGCCAACGCGACAATGGTCTCCGCGCCGAGTCGGGCCAGCACTTCGTCCGCACCCTCCGGCTTGAACTCGTTGCGAAATCGATCCGCCACGACCACGCAAGCAGCTCCTCCGCGCAATCCGAACAGAGAGCAAAGCGTAAAGACCGTGGCCGCTTCCATTTCAAAGTTCATCACGCCCATGGCCTGCAAGCGGTCGACCCGATCGGGAACGTGACCGCGAAAGTCATGGAATGATGGCCGGCTCTGGCCGGCGAAGAACGATGACGTCGATGCCGAGACGCCGAGATGGTAGCGAAGCTGGAGACGTTCACAGGCCTGCATCAGTGCCAGCACCACTTCATATGACGCCGCCGCCGGATATTCCGGCGGCGCGTACGAGTCGCTGGCGCCGTCGAGGCGCACTGCCGCGCTGCTGATGACAATGTCGCCGCAATGCAACGGCTCTTGCAGACCACCGGTGGTGCCTAGTCGGATAAACGATTGGCATCCCACCGCCGCCAGTTCGTTGAGCGCGATTTCGGTGGAGGGACCACCGATCCCGGTGGAGCAAGCAGCAACGGGCACGCCGCGATAGGTGCCGCGCATCGAACGATACTCACGATGGTGGGCGACTTCCTCACGCGTGTCCCAGGCCCGAGCCAGGACCGGTACCCGAAACGGGTCGCCGGGCAGCAGGACGGCCGGCGCCAGGCCACCATCGGCAACATGCAGATGGTACTGGAGCCCCGATGCCGTTGCCGGCCGGTCGGCACGTCTCTCACTAGGCGCCATATGGCACCCAGATGTTCTTTACTTGCGTGGCTTCCCGCAGAAATTCCCGATCCTGGCCGGCAGTTGCCGGCCCATCGAGCCAATCGCGCGGCGTATCGAACACCCAGGTACGCTTCATGTTTCCCGCCGACGCGAACTCAACTGCTCGGGCGCCTTCCGCGTCCCCGAAGTACCACACTCCATCGACATCGTCATGCTCGGCAAGGACCCGTGCCAGCGAGTTGCGTGCTCCGGTGACGATATTGATCACTCCGGCCGGAACATCCGATGTCTCGAACACCTGGTAGAGGTCGGTAGCGCTTAGAGGAAAGCGCTCGGAGGGTATCGCGACCACCGTATTCCCCATAGCCACGGCGGGAGCAATCAGGGATGACGAACGCCAGCAGGGGCGATTCATCGGGGCAGACCACGCCCATCACGCCGATGGGCTCGGGCATCGCCAGTGTCAGACCTCGAAATGGGGTGCGGTGAACGTCGCCATCAAACTTGTCTGCCCAGGCGGCGTAGGTAAAGAAACACTCGATTGCCGCTTCGACCTCGGCGTCCGCATCAGCCTGATTGCATCCGGTGCCATCCACCAGACGAGAGGCGAACTCCGCCGCCCGGGCCGACAGGTTTTCCGCGATGTAATACAGGATCTGGGCCCGAGCGTGGGCGGTGCTGTAGTCCCAGCCGGACGCCTTGTGAGCCGCCTCGACGGCATTGCGGATGTCCTTTCGATTCCCTTCGCCGACCTCGCCGATGACGCTCCCATCTGGCGAATAGATACCACGCGAGTAGCCGGAATCCGGCCGTGCCTGCTTCCCGCCAATGAACATCTTCGCGGTCCGGTCGATCGCGCTGTCCGGTGGCGGGGCAACCGCGCGCGCACGTTTCTTCGACGGTCCATCAACAGCACGGACGCGCTCGGTGGAAATCGCCGCGGGCGCCTCACGACGCTTGAGGTACTCGTACAGTCCCTTCTTTGCCACCCTCACGCCCGAATCCGCTCTCGCGATAGCCGCCAAAGCCGGAGGCAGCATCGAACAGATTGGTGCAATTCACCCAGACCGTGCCTGCCTTGATCTGCCGGGCGACGTCGAGCGGCGACGTTGATGTTCTCGCGTCCAGACGCTGGCCGCCAGCCCGTACGGCGTGTTGTTGGCCAGCGCAACCGCCTCTTGCGGGGTCCGGAAGGTCATCGAAACCAGCACAGGACCGAAGATCTCCACCTGGGCGATGGTGGCGGCGGGAGCGACATTGGTGAAGAGGGTCGGCGGGAAGAAATAGCCCTCGGTTGGGCAGGCCCAGGATGGCTGCCACATCTGTGCGCCCTCCTCGACGCCCTGCGCCACCAGTCGCTCGATCCGCTGCAACTGGACGGGCGCGACGATGGCGCCGATGTCGATCGCTTTGTCGAGCGGATCGCCGATGCGCAGCGTCTCCATCCGTTCGCGCAGTCGGGCAACGAGACGTTCTTCCACGCTTTCCTGCACCAGCAGACGGGAGCCGGCGCAGCAGACCTGGCCCTGATTGAACCAGATGGCATCGACCACGCCCTCGACCACGCTATCGAGATCGGCATCCTCGAAGACGATGAACGGCGATTTGCCGCCAAGCTCGAGCGAAAGTCGCTTCCCCGAGCCGGCGGTAGCCTGCCGGATCAGACGGCCCGACCTCGGTTGACCCGGTGAAGGCGATCTTGTCGACGCCGGGATGACGAACCAGTAGCTCGCCGGTTCGCCCATCGCCGGTGATGATGTTGACCACACCCGGTGGAAGACCGGCACGTTCGACCAGCTCAGCGAACGCCAGCGCGGTGAGCGGGGTGAACTCCGCCGGTTTGAGGACGACGGTATTGCCGGCCGCCAGTGCCGGCGCGATCTTCCAGGCCAGCATGAGCAGCGGAAAGTTCCAGGGAATGATCTGGCCGACGACACCGATCGGCTCATAGCCTGGGAACTCCTCGGAGAGGAGCTGTGCCCAGCCGGCGTGGTAGTAGAAATGCCGGGCGACCAGCGGAATATCGATATCGCGGCTCTCCCGAATCGGCTTGCCGTTGTCCAGCGACTCGAGCACGGCGAGCAGCCGCGAATGGCGCTGCACCTGCCGCGCCAGCGCGTAGAGATACCGTGCCCGTTGGTGAGCGGGTGTCTCTCTCCAACTCGCCGCTGCAGCCCGCGCGGCGTCGACGGCGGCATCTACATCCTCGCTCCCCGCCTGCGCCACTCGCGCCAGCGGCTTGCCGTTTGCCGGGTTTACGATATCGAAGTGCTCGCCGGTGGCCGGTGGCCGCCAGGTGCCTCCGATAAAGCAATCAAACGGCTGGTGTTCCTCGATCCAACGCACGGCAGGATCGCGCGCCTCGGGGGCAGGGCCGTAGGCCATGGTCTCAAAGATTTCGGTAACGTTCACGTCAGGTTCCTCATGGCATCGGGAAATAATGCTCGGAAGCATATCGTCCCGTCAAAAAATACGACAACTGCCGCTCGATGTCGGACAGCAGGCTGCTGGCTCCGATACGGAAGAGATTCGGTCGCAGCCACTCATCGCCCAACTCTTCCTTCATCAGGATTTGCCAGTCGATGGCCTGTTTGGCGGTGCGAATTCCGCCGGCCGGCTTGAATCCGACCTTGAAGCCGGTGCGCTCAAAGTAATTGCGAATCGAGCGCACCATGACCAGCCCGACCGGCAGGGTGGCATTGACGGTTTCCTTGCCGGTAGACGTCTTGATGAAATCGGCGCCGGCCATCATGCAGACCATGCTCGCCTGGGCCACGTTGCGCAGCGTCCCCAGCTCGCCGGTGGCCAGGATGGTCTTCATGTGGGCGTCGCCGCAGGCATCCCGGAATGCCCGTGTCTCGTCGTACAGGGCACGCCAGTTGCCGGTGAGAATATGAGCGCGGGAGACCACGATATCGATCTCGGCGGCGCCGGCGGCCACCGACGCCTTGATCTCGTCGATCTTTTGCGGCAGAGCGATCTGGCCGGCGGGGAAACCGGTAGACACCGCGGCCACCGGCACGCCGCTGCCACGCAGGGCATCGACGGCGACCGGTACCAGGTTGTGGTACACGCAGATCGCCCCCACCCGCAGGTTCAGCCCTTCGATCCCAAGCTGCTCCACCATATCGGCGCGCAGCGGATGGAGCCCCTTGGCGCATAGCCGGCGAACGTTTCCCGGCGTATCGTCGCCGGCCAGGGTGGTCAGATCGAGGACCGATATGGCGCGCAGCAGCCAGGCGGCCTGCCACTCCTTCTTCACTGTTCGCCGTGCCGGCAGCGTTGCCGCGCGCCGTTCGACGGCGCTGCGATTGATGCCAGATATCTTCGATGGCACTCAGATCGAGCGGCATCCCTGGATTGCGAACCGCTCGTTCGATCATGGTGCGCTCAATCGTGGTTGCCATGATTCCTCCCTACTCCTGGTGAAGGATGGCAGCATCGCCGACACGTTTTGCAGCGGGTGGGCCGCCGCCCCCGTAGTCTAGCGCTTCAGCGCGTTTCGGCTCCGGTGGTATATTTTCCCCACCCGCGAATCGGATTGACGCACTCTGGTATGTGCAGATGGCATGGAATCGGTAATTTTGGCGTGCCGTTCCTCCATAATGCAGTGTACGGGTTACATGGGTTCGAGGTGGCGCATGACAATCGAGACCGAGAAGGATATGCACGGCCTCATCCTGGTAGGCCGCGCGGTCGCCCTGGCCTTACGGGAAATGCGGCGCCAGGTTCGAGCAGGCATGACCACTGCCGAACTCGATGCCGTGGGCGCGGCTGTGTTCGCCGAACACGGCGCGCGTTCGGCGCCCCAACTCTTTTACGGCTTCCCCGGTGTCAACTGTATCAGCGTTAACGACGAAGCCGTTCACGGCATTCCTGGTAATCGTGTTTTGCAACCCTCGGACCTGGTGAAGATCGACGTGACGGCGGAACTGAACGGATATGTTGCCGATGCCGCCGTCACCGTTCCGCTGGAGAGAGCCAGCCCGCGAGCGACGGCGCTCACTCGAGCCGCCGAGTCGGCGTTTCGGAAGGCACTCGCGGCGGCCGATGCCGGACGGCCGCTGCACGGAATCGGCCGCGCGATCGAACGCGAGGTGCGGCGCCGAGGATTTCGGGTACTGCCGGAGCTGCATAGCCATGGCGTCGGTCGTTCCATTCATGAGCCGCCGTCGTTCCCGCAGTACTACGATCGCCGATTCAGTCAGCCATTGACCGAGGGGCTCGTGATCACCATTGAGCCAATTGTCACCGCTGGCCACGGACGATCCGTTCAGGGTGACGACGAGTGGACGATCAAGACAGCCGACGGTAGCCTTTCCGCCCACTTTGAACACACCGTGATCATTGCCGGCAACCGCCCGTTGATTGTGACGGCGGCGTAACCGCGGATCAGGCATACCCTGGTAAAATTGTCGCAATGACAGTTGACCCACCCAAAGCGACGAGTCGCGGATCGAAGCTCGCTCGCCTATTTTCTCCGCTCCGGCGACTACGAAGTTCGCATACCCCGTCAGTGGAACGCTCTCGGCGTGCCAGTTCCAGAGGCGCTCGGGTACGTGCCGGCCTGAAAGATCAGGAACGAGTAGACGCGTTGCAACGGGATCTGGGACTCACGTTTAACGAGCCCATCCGGCTACGCGAGGCCCTCACGCATCGATCGTATTTGAATGAGATTGGGCAGGCCTGGCCCTCGAACGAACGGCTCGAATTCCTCGGCGACTCGGTGCTCGGGGTCATCAGCACGGATTACCTCTTTTTGCGCTTTCCGGACCTCGGCGAGGGGGAATTGACCAACTTGCGGTCGGCTCTGGTCCGCACCGAAACGTTGGCGAAGTTCGCTCGCGATATCGACCTGGGACGGTATTTGTTTCTCGGGCGCGGTGAAGAGCTTGGTCAGGGCCGGGACCGTCCCGCCGGATTGGCCTGCGCCTTCGAGGCCATGCTCGGAGCGATCTATCTCGATCAGGGCTACGAGGGTGCTCGCCAATTCGCGCTAGGATTCCTGGAGCCGGAGCTTTCGACCGTGGTGGCGCAGCGATCGCACCGCAATGCCAAATCGATGTTGCAGGAACTGGTTCAGGGTCGAATGCAACTGACCCCGTCTTACCATTTGGTGGAGGAGTCGGGACCTGACCATGCCAAATCGTTTACCGTCGAGGTACGGGTAGGCAGCCGGGTCCTGGGCCGCGGGGAGGACCGAAGCAAACGCGGCGCGGAGCAAGCCGCCGCCGAGATCGCTCTGAACAGCATGACCGCCGGGAGTGGAATATCCGGCGAATTTCGGGCTACCCGGCGTCATGAGGGCGCCATCATCGAACCATCGTAGTCCAGGTGTTGGCGCTGGCTCGGACGGTCGCAGCGACGCTCAGAGAACGAGCTCGCCCGGCTCCTCGGCATCCGCCAGAATAGCGCGGGCACGGGTAACGTCCTGTCCAATCGCATCGACCAGAGCGTCAACGCTTTCGAAACGTTGCTCATCGCGAATGCGAGCAACGAAATCCAGGGAAACCGACTCACCCCGCAAGTCACCCGAATAATCCAGTACATGTGCTTCGACGACGATCGCCTTGCCGTCGAACTGGAGATTGTAGCCGACGCTCACGGCCGCGTTTCGGACCTCGCCACCGCTATGCAGATAGCCGGCATAAATGCCGGTTGCCGGGAGCATTTGCCAGGGCGAGATCGCGATGTTAGCGGTGGGAAAACCGAGATCAGCGCCGCGGCCGGCGCCGGACTCGACAACACCAGTCAGGCGGAAATGGTGACCCAGCAGCTGGGCCGCCCTGACCACATCTCCGGCGGCGATGTGCTCGCGCACGGCGGTGCTGCTGAGCGCCTGACCCTCGAGTTTCTGGCGGCTTAGCACGTGGACGGCGAATCCACTGCTCTGCCCGCTGCGAATGAGAAAGTCAACATCGCCTTCGCGATTGTGGCCAAAAGCGAAGTCGGCACCAACCCAAATCTCAGCCAGATTGATGTGTTCCAGGAGAGACAGCAGAAACTGTCCCGGCGGCATCTGAGCCAGATTGCGGTCAAACGGCAACAGGAGCAATTCGTCCGGTCCCATCGCCGCCATAATTCGCGCCTTTTCGACGCCATCGGTCAACTGCTGGCTGCCAGGCCGGAGCACGACTTGCGGCCGCGGATCGAAGCTGAGCACGATCGAGAGGGCGTCGAGGGCACGGGCTCTTCCCACCACCTGCCGAATGAGATACTGATGACCGCGATGAACGCCATCGAATGCCCCCACGGTCAGGATTGCCGGCCGGCCCCGTTCCAGAGCGTCGAGATGTGAAACTACGCGCATCACCAATCCAGGAGCGCTGAGCTAGTCATGACTCATCACCAGAAATGGTTTGACCACAGCTCCCGAGGCTGACGCCAGGGCTACCAGCGCGCCGCTCATGTTATACACCCGGAGGTTTCCTGAATATACCTGCCGAAGCGCGATCTGCTGCCCGTGACGGATGGCGGCCGCTTCGGCCTCTTGCACCGCGATCGCGGGCCACTGGAGCACCGCCAGATCGGGCGGCTCCAGGATCGCGGCCAATCCGGCGTCCCGCATTCCGCCAGGCTCTCGACCCGCTCCAGGGAATGAGCGCGTTCGGCGGTAAATTGACCACTGGCTGCTCGCCGCAAGGCGTGAAGATAGCCCCCCACGCCAAGCTTCTCACCGACATCTCGGGCCAGAGCACGCATGTAGGTCCCAGCCTCACAGGTGACATCGACGCGCAAACATGGCGGCTGCCATTGCTTGATGTCGATGCGATGGATTGTAACCAGACGCGCCAGCGGTCGGACCTCGACCCCCCGACGAGCCAACGCGTAAAGCTTTTGCCCTCCCTGTCGAACCGCGGCATACGCCGGTGGCACCTGTTGGGTCTCGCCGATGAACGAGGCCAGACAGCACTCGACGTCGGCCAAACTCACTCCCGCGACTTCAGCGCGACGCGCTATTGGCGCCTCCGCATCGTCGGTTACCGTTGACACACCGAGAACGATGACTGCCTGATAGGTTTTTTGCGATGCCATCAGATACGAGGAGAGCCTGGTGGCCTTGCCCAGGACGAGAAGCAGAACACCGGTGGCAAGTGGGTCAAGGGTTCCGGCGTGACCGACCTGACGTTGCCCGGCCAGACGCCGGACGCGCGCGACGACGTCGTGAGACGTCCAACCTTGCGGCTTATCAATGGGAAGAATGCCGCTCAGGATGGCGGGAGATCGAGAGCCTTTCTGCACCTCACTGCCCATACAACGTATCGTAGGCAGCGGTCAGCGCTTCCCTGGCCTGCTCGGCCGGCCCCGGCAGGGAACAGCCTGCTGCCTGACGATGTCCACCGCCGCCAAACTGGACGGCAATGGCAGAGACATCGACGGCCGGACGGGATCGCATGCTCAGCCGCATCGAGCCGTCCTCGTTCTCTTTCAGCAGCATGACCACTTCGGCCTCGGCAATGCCGCGCAAGTATTCAGCCACGCCCTCGATTTCGTCAGGCGTGCCTCCCTCTTCACGGAGCATCGCTTGCGATAGGAGGCCGAAGACAATTCCGCGCTGGCGGTCGAGCTCAACCGAGGCAATGATCCGTCCCCAGAGCCGAGCCGCGGCGAAAGTCTTCCGTTCGAACAGCCAGAAGGCAACCCCCTGCGTATCGGCGCCCATGGCCACCAACGTGGCGGCGGTCTGAAGGGATCCGGGCGTGGTGGCGCCGTTCCGAAACGAACCGGTATCGCCCATGATGCCGAATAGCAGTGCCGAGGCAGTCGCCGGCTCGAGCGGAGCGCCAATTTTGGTGAGGAGGCGAAAGACCAATTCCGAGGTCGACGAGGCCAGAGGCTCGACGTAATTGACCGTACCGAAGAGCGGATTGGTGCGATGATGATCGAGATTGAGGACCGGCAGATCGTCGAATAGCTCACGCTGCACCTCGTACAGCGTGCCGATGCGATCGATGCCGGCGGCATCGGCGCAAATGATTGCATCGAGACCTGACGGTGGTAACGCGGCTCGAATCGAGTCGGCACCGGGCAGGAAGCGGGCATATTCGGGAACGGGATCGCTCAGTGCCGGCACTATCTCCTTGCCCAGCGCACGGAGGCCCAGCGTCAATCCCAGGACCGAGCCGATGGCATCAGCATCCGGATTCACGTGCGAAACCACGGCAATGCATCCGGCGCGATCGATCAATCGGGCGGCATCGTCAATCGGATCGGATGCCGGTGCCGTGGGTGAGGTCAAACTTTCTCCTCCTGCTCCAGATGCTCGATGAGCTCGAGGACACGGGCGCCACGTTCGAGCCCGGTATCGAGTCGAAACACGATTTCGGGCGTGACTCGAATGCGCAGCCAATCGCCAATGTCGCGCTTGATGAGTCCTTTCGCCCGATGCAACGTGTTCATTGTCTCCTTCTTCGCGGCTTCATCTCCCAGGACGCTGACGTAGATCGTGGCGTGCGTCAGGTCTGAATTTACCTCGACGCCAGTGATGGTGAGAAAGCCAATCCGGGGGTCCTTGAGCTCCTCGCGAATGAACTGGCTGGCGCGCCGTTGAATTTCTTCCGCGATGCGCTGCTTGCGGCGCTCGTTCATCGTATTCTCCTCGAGGCCGGAAGGTATCCCTGCCGAACCTCACTGCGCTACGGGCCACGCTTGACGATCGCGCTATGCGACCTCGATTTGCTGTTGACCGAAGACTTCGATGACATCGCCCTCTTCCAGGTCATTGAAGCCATCGATCACAATGCCACACTCGTAGCCGGTGGCGACTTCGCGCACGTCTTCCTTGAAGCGCTTGAGCGAGGAGACACGGCCCGTCGTCACCACCCGGTTGCCACGCAATACCCGAAGCTCGTTGTTACGCGTGATGGTGCCGTCGGTGACATAGCAGCCGGCGATACTGATGCGCCCCGCCTTGAAGATGGCACGCACTTCGGCATGCCCGAAGACGACTTCCTCGAACACCGGGTCCAGCATGCCGCTCAAAGCGGTTTGGATGTCCTCGGTGAGCTTGTAAATGATGTCGTAGAAACGAATGTCGACGCCCTTCTCTTCGGCCGAACGCCGCGCCGCGGTATCGGGACGAGAATTGAAGCCGATGATGAGCGCATTTGACGCTGTGGCCAGAAGCACGTCGGACTCGGAGATCGCTCCCGTGGCTTCGTGCAGCACATGGACACGGGTGGTCTCGCTACTCAACTCTTCGAGCGAGTGCTTGATGGCTTCGATCGACCCCTGCGTGTCGGCCTTCAGAATCAGATTCAGCGACTTACTCTCTCCGGCCGAGATCTGCGACAGAATGTCGCCGGCAGATCGGTTCGAGGAAAGACTTTCCAGTCGCTTCTGGCGCGCGCGCTGCATCGCGGCGGCCCGTGCCACCTTGTCATCACCGACGACCTGGACTCGGTCACCGGCCTCCGGCACTTCGTTCAAGCCAAGCACCGCGACTGGAGTTCCCGGCTTGACCGCGCGGAGCTGGCGGTGGCGATCGTCGAACAGGGCCCGGACCTTGCCAAAGGCACTTCCCGCCACCATCATGTCGCCGAGCTTGAGCGTCCCACCCTGAATCACAACGGTAGCCATCGGGCCACGGCTGCGGTCCATCTTCGCCTCGATCACGATACCCGAGGCGGGTTTGTTTGGATTGGCGCGCAAGTTTGCGATCTCGGTTGTGAGCAGAATGGTGGTGAGCAGGTCGTCTAACCCTTCGCCGGTTTTGGCTGAAACGGGCACAACCTCGATGTCGCCGCCCCACTCCACCGGGTTGAGACCCTCCTGCGTCAGGTTGATCTTGACCCCTTCGAGGTTGGCATCGGCCTTATCGATTTTATTGAGCGCCACGATGATCGGCACGTTGGCGGCACGGGCGTGCGAGATCGCTTCTCGCGTCTGGGGCATAACACCATCGTCGGCCGCCACCACAATGACCGCAACGTCCGTGACCTGCGCCCCGCGAGCGCGCATGGCGGTGAAGGCAGCATGGCCAGGAGTATCGAGGAAGGTGATCTTGTGGCCATTCTTCTCCACCTGATAGGCGCCCATATGCTGGGTGATGCCGCCCGCCTCCGAGGCAACCACATTGGACGATCGAATGGCGTCGAGGAGCAAGGTCTTGCCGTGATCGACGTGACCCATGATGGTGACCACGGGCGCTCGCTCGGTCAGGAGCGACTCATCTTCGGCTTCAACCTGCTCGACCTCGACCTCAGGAATAACGGGAGGCGCTTCGGTTACTTCCCAGCCGAGATCGCCGGCAACGATGGCCGCGGTATCGAAATCCAGTTCCTGATTGATCGTCGCCATGGTGCCGTTCTTCATCAGTGCTTTAATGATGTCGACCGGCGTCAGGCTCATCCGTTCGGAGAGCTCTTTGACTGTCAACGCTGCCGGAATCTCGACAGTTCGCGGCCCAATCTGAGCTGGAGTCGCCGGTTGAGGGTCGGTGCGCGGGAATCCTGGTGGACGGCGATTTCCACCGCTGTTGCTACCGCGACGTGCATTTCCACGGGGACGTCCGCCCCCTCGATTAAAGTTTGCTGCTGGCATTTCTCTTCCTCTCTGCGACTGAACAGTCGCGTTGCGGGCGCTCTTAGACGCCCGCGCCTCGTATGAGGCTCGTGGAGTCCTTCCGGGCTCCCGCGCCCGGCTTCTTGCCGGCCGGAACCCGTGTAGGCACTTTCTTCTCGGGGAGTGAGCTGGCAGCCCAGGCCAGGAGTTCACTCCAATTATCGGCTGAAACAGTTATGGATAGGGCATGGTTCAACGCCTTGCGTTTCTGTCCCATTTCCCAGCACTCCTGGGCGGGACAGAAATAGGCTCCGCGACCGTTGGATTTTCCCGTCAGGTCAACCTCGACGCGTTCGTCGCTCACTCGCACTACACGCACGAGTTCGCGTTTTGGCTTGGTTTCCCGGCAGGCGATGCAGGAACGAAGGGGAATGTGTTTCGGCATATCTACCCCTCATCTCGAACTTCGACCGGGACCTGTGCGAGCAGTTCTTCCATAGTGGCGTGTTCGAGTTCATCCGGCTCGGACTCGACCACGATCGGGACGATCTCTTCTTCTACTGGCTCCGGCTCCGGCTGCGGCACGTCCGACTGCTTGCGAATATCGACCCGCCAGCCGGTGAGCTTGGCCGCCAATCGGGCATTCTGGCCCTCTTTCCCGATAGCCAGGGACAATTGCGAATCCGGAACCGTGACGATCGCGCGCCGTTCTTCCGGCACCACATCGACGGCAATGGCTTGAGCCGGACTCAGCGCATTGGCGACAAAACGTGAGGCATCTTCGTCCCACTGCACCACATCGATCTTCTCGCCGTTGAGCTCGTTGACCACGTTCTGGATGCGAACACCGCGGATACCCACGCAGGCGCCAACTGGATCGATGCCTTGCTGGCGGGCGGCTACCGCGACTTTGGTGCGCGATCCCGGTTCGCGAGCGATGGCCTTGAGTTCCACCGCACCGCTGAAAATCTCGGGCACCTCGACCTCGAACAGGCGACGTACCAGACCGCGATGGCTGCGCGAGACGATGAGTTGCGGCAGGCGCACACCGCGATCGACTTTGACCAGATAGACCTTGAGGCGCTGCCCCATCCGGTAGCGCTCACGCGGCACCTGTTCTTGCGGAGGCAGAACTGCTTCGGCCTTGCCCAGGTGCACGATGATCCCGCGAGCCTCAACTCGCTCGATCACGCCGTTGAGGATCTCGCCTTCACGATCGGCGAATTCATCGTAGATGAGATCGCGTTCCGCTTCCTGAATGCGTTGCAGGATCGTTTGCTTGGCGGTTTGGGCGGCGATGCGGCCAAAATTCGGTGGCGTTACCTCGACCTCGACCAGTTCGTTCAAACCCGGCTGATTGGGATACTCTTGCGCGTCCTTGAGCGAGATCTGCGTCTTCTCATCGGTGACGTTGATGACCACGGTTTTCTCGGCGAAAACCTGGAACTCGCCGGTATCGGTGTCGAGGTGAACGCGCACCTCCGGAACCTGGCCGAACTGGCGCTTGTAGGTAGCGGCCAGAGCTTCTTCGACGGCTGCGATGATTACGTCCATCGGCAGGTCCCGCTCGGCAGTTAACTGCCGCATTGCGGTTACGAGGTCACTTTTCATCGCTGCACCATCCCTCTCCGACCGGTGGTCTCGGGGCATGGAAACGGCTAGTCCGCGAGGAACTAGCCGTGCATATCACTCCGACAAAGCAAGAGAAGTGGGGCACTCCCACTTCTCCACTACCTGGGCCGCCTGTCACTCTGGTCCCCTAGTATATCAAAGAACGTTACAATTAAGCCAGCGTTATGTCGAGTGCATGTGTAGTCTTTGATATAATTGATCTGACTAATCGCATGCACGCCGACGCTGCTCGCCTCCGCTCAGTTCCCACTCGTCCCGGCTGTTACCTTTTCAAAGATGCCGAGGGCGAGATTCTCTATGTCGGCAAAGCGGCATCACTGCGCGCCCGGCTGCGCTCGTATTTCACCTCACCCAACCAGCAATCGGCGAAAAACCGCGTGATGCTCGAAAAGGCGGTCGATTTCGAGACCATCATCACCGACTCCGAACTGGAAGCGCTGATCCTGGAGAACAATCTCATCAAGGAACGGCGACCGAAATACAACGTTCGGTTACGTGACGACAAGCAGTATCCCTATATCTGCATCACCATGCAGGAGCCGTTCCCTCGGGTCCTCAAGGTGCGTCAAACGCGCAAGGACGGAGCGCTGTACTTCGGTCCGTATGCCGACGGACAGGGATTGAATGACACGCTGGCAGTGCTCAAGAAGCTCTTTCCGTACCGATCGTGCGACCTGGTAATTCCCGATGAAGCCGAGCGACCGGAGCCGGTGATCGAGCGACCGTGCCTGGAGTTCTTCATCAAGCGTTGCATCGCCCCCTGCGTGCGGTATGCTTCGCGAGACGAGTACCGGCGGGTGATCGATCAGGTGATACTGGTGCTGCAGGGCAAACACGAAGACGTCCTGACGCAGCTTCAAACGCAGATGGAATCGCTGGCCAACGCGCTCGACTTCGAACGGGCCGCGCAGGTGCGTGATCAGGTCTCGGCGATGGAACGGTTGGTGAGCCGGCAGAAGATCACCTCAACCCGCAGCGCGGATCAAGATGTGATCGCACTGGCGGAAGATGAAGGCGAAGGCTGTGTGGAGATTTTCCACGTACGCGAGGGCAAGGTCGTGGCCCGCGATCATTACCTGCTGGCCACCGAGCAGAGTGACCCGGGCGAAACGCTGTCATCCTTCCTGAAGCAGTTCTACGAGCGGTCGACGCATGTGCCCAGAGATATTCTGCTGCAGCACCCGATCGAGGATGCGTCGCTGATCGAAGAGTGGCTGGCGGGTCTGCGTGGCGGTCGCGTGCAGATCGTGGTTCCCCAAATCGGAGAGAAGCGCCGTTTGATCGAGATGGTGGCCGACAATGCGCGTGAAGCGCTGGAACAACACCGGCTGCGCTGGCTGAACGATCAACAGAAAACTACCGGCGCGCTGAAGGAACTTCAGGAAGCACTGGAATTGACTCGACTGCCGGACCGCATCGAGTGTTACGATATTTCCAACATCCAGGGCACATCGGCGGTGGGCTCGATGGTGGTGTTTGCCCGAGGAAAAGCGCGCAACCGCGAATACCGGCGATTCAAGATCAAAACAGTGGAAGGCGCCAACGATTTCGCCATGATGGCCGAGATGATTCGCCGCCGGTTCAAGCGTGTCGAGACCGATTCGGAGGATGAGAGTTTCGGTCAGTTACCCGACCTCATCATTGTCGACGGCGGAAAGGGTCAGTTGCACGCCGCCCAGGAGGCATTGCGGGAAACGGGCCGAGAGGAGCTTCCGATCGTGAGCCTGGCCAAGCGCCTCGAGGAGATTATGGTTCCCGGTCGCGACGAGTCGGTGCTGTTGCCACGCACCTCGCAGGCGCTCTATCTGGTGCAGCGTATCCGCGACGAGGCGCACCGGTTTGCCCTGTCGTATCACCGTAACGTCCGCCAGAAGCAGGCAGTGGTCTCGCAGATCGACACCGTGCCGGGAGTTGGCCCGGCGCGACGCAAGGCACTGATCAAGGCATTCGGCTCGGTACGCGGTCTCAAGGCGGCCAGCGCGGAAGAGATCGCTACGGTCCCGGGCATGAGCGTGAAGCTGGCGGAGACGGTCAAGCAACACCTGGGCACTTCGGCATAGCATTGGTGGTGCACGACGAATGACGGCGCCATCCACTCTCTGGAAAGTCAGCGCCTACTGGGCGGCGCGTTTCGGTTGCCCGGTACAGCTCCTCTCGGGACCGGAGATCACAGCCGTTGCCCACTCCGCTCTCGCTCGCTGGCACGGTGGCTATCTCTTTCGACACGGCAATGCCTGTATTCTCTCCGTCCCCGAATCGTATCTCGACGCGGCCCGCGCTGCCGCGGCCGGGTGCGCGCATTCTGAGGTGTTCAGCATCGACTTCGCCCGTTCCCTCTTCGGCGAAATGGTGGACCGAATTATCGGACCCGCCTGGCTGGGCTATGCCGATGCCTCGGATTTCCACCCGGTCGAGACACTGCGGGTGCGACGGCTCACTGCCGAGGATCGGAGTGCTCTGGTTCGATTCGCCGCCGAGTGTGGCGACGCCTGGCAGGACAGCGGCATCGACATTGACCGTTCCCTCGTTTTCGGGCGTTTCGTCGATCGAGAGCTGGTGGCCGCCGGCACCGTCGACGCCTCGGCCCCACATATCCTCAACATCGGAATCATCACCCATCCAGATTGGCGAAGCCATGGCCATGGACGTGCGGTGGTAAGCGCGATGACGGCATACGGATTGGAGCGCGGTGCGGTTCTGCAGTACCGCACCCTGGAGACAAACCTGGCGTCGATGCGAATCGCGCGTCAGTTAGGTTTCCAGCATTATGGCTCGACAATTGCGGTGCGGCTGCAAGAAGCAGCCGCGGTCACCGGAAGCGGTGACAGCTTTGACCGAGTGGAGCAGGCCTGAGTACACTCAGGAGGTCGTGGGCGGCTAGCTCAATTGGCAGAGCAACGGACTCTTAATCCGTGTGTTGGGGGTTCGATTCCCCCGCCGCTCACCATGTCCACTTCCGAGGCGCCGAGTCACCGTAAAAGAATAGTTGCGGGCGGTCGAAGGGTTGAGCCGAGATCAGCAGGCAGAACTTCTTACTGGTCTGACATGCTTGCTGGAAGAGCGTCGACCTGACATGAACGGTCCAGAAGGAGAGGGGATGCGGCTCAACGTGTGAGCCGCAACCGTCGTTCCACCGAGGCAGCTGATGTCCCCGGCGTCACGTCCATGCGCCCGATTTTTCCTGCCATTCGACCGAGCACTCCGCTGTGCGCGGTCAGGATCCTGACAACCGGCAGTGCCAAGCGCCCGACACTGGTTCGTCGTAGGAGGTTCACAGGGCTGTCTCCCGACGAGATGGAGACGGTCTCGCTCGCATCGGAGCCGGTTCCAGCCTCCTGATATCATGCGGGGCAGACATGAGAAACGACCAACCAATTCGAGTTCTGATAGCCTCTTCGCTCGAGCCGGAGTACGTGGATCAGATAGCACGGGTCGACCCCCGCGTCGAAGTTCTGTATGAGCCGGACATTCTGCCCGTTCCGCGCTACGTCGCCGACCATTATGCGCCGAAGCGGGAACTGACCGAGGCGCAGATGGATCGCTGGCGTACCCTGCTGGCGGCGGCGGACGTCAGCTTCGATTTTGACTGGTGGGCGCCGGCGGATATGCCGCAAAATTGCCCAAACCTGCGGTGGGTGCAGGCCACTAGCTCAGGTATCGGGCAGTTCGTCCAGCGGACGCATCTGGACCAGTCCGGTATCACCTTCACGACGGCGGCCGGAGCCCACGCGATTCCGCTCGCCGAGTTTGCCGTGATGAGCGTACTGCACTTCATCAAGGACGTGCCGGAATTGGACCGCCGCCGGCACGCGCACTACTGGGCGCGCTATACGGGCCGGCAGCTGGCGGGACAGACGGTGACGGTAGTCGGGCTGGGTCATGTTGGGCGCCGAACAGTCGAGGTCTTCGCCGCCCTCGGATGTGAGGTGCGGGCGGTGAGCCGCTGGATCGAAGCATCCGGCGCTCCGGGAGCGCGAGAAGTGGTGACACCCGAGGGATTGGACCGCATGCTTCGTGACACCTCAATTCTCATTCTGTGCTCTCCACTGACCCCGGAGACACGAGGAATGATAGACGAGCGACGGCTGCGGCTACTGCCTCGAGGCGCCATCATCGTCAACATCGCCCGCGGTCCACTTATCGACGAGGGAGCACTTATCGGTGCGCTAATGAACGGTCATCTCGGAGGAGCAGGACTCGACGTGTTTGCCACCGAGCCGCTCCCTACCGACTCGCCTCTCTGGGACATGGACAATGTGATAGTCTCGCCGCACTCCGCCTCGACCGTCTACCAGGAGAACGCGGTACTCACCGATCTGTTCTGTGATAATCTCCGGCTCCTGATGGAGGGCGCGCCCCTCCGCAACGTCTATGACTCGAGCCGGGGCTACTGAGAAAGGCACTCAGTCGGCGACGGCCAGGACGGGAGTGCCGTCCGGACGTAAGTATTCCACCTGAACGTCGCGCAGTTCGAGCACGCTCATTGTGCCACCCGCGAGGCGAAAGGGTTGACAATGCAGGCGGTACGGTGGTCCGCGCCCACCTGCCCTTTGAAGTAATTTCGCGCCATGGGCCCGGAAGGTCGGGCGGCGGTGGTAGAGATCGCGGAGAATGCATCATGGATGCGGCCCTCAACGAGATTCTCGTGATCGGCCTACTCGTCGTCATCGGACTCTTATCGATGCTTTGGCTCCTATCGCCACTGTTGCCGTGGAACCAGAAGCGTCGATCACGGAGACGCAGGCGGGGAGAGTTCGCTGAGATCGATACGGCTGTCCGGCGCTGGGATCGCATTTCTTCTCACCAGGCGCCCTGGCTCGGTGATTGGACGGAGGGCCCCTTCTTTAACCGGAGCCCCACCTTTCATTGGCGCCCCTTCTTTGGTCGGCAGGACGGCTCTGAGCGGCCGAGGAAGCGTCACCGACGACGGCGGTCTCGGACCGGCTAGTAGCCGTGCAGTATCTCACGGCGGGATCTCGCGAACAGTAGGGTGTTGGCGGAGGCCAGGAGGCCGGAAGTGAAAGTCGGGGGGCGGGTCGATACCAACGAGTACAGCTGGGACTCATTGGTTGTTCGATTGTTGGTGGTCGAACTGCTTTAGTTCAGCCTCTGCTCCTCAGTTGTGAGGTCGTCCAGGCCGACAGGTGAATCGGAGATCGTGCCATCCCTGGCTACCCGGTGAATGGTCCAGCGCGGGTGTTCGATGCGCAACAGCTCGTGCTCCAGACGCCTCATCACGCCCTCGAGTACGTCCCTGAGATGGTCTGAGGTACTGATGCCGGCTCTCGTCTGAGGATTGTGGCAGCTGTTCGCGCTTGGGTGCCTAACGAAGGACGTACATCACCTGGCGAGGTGGGTTCTCAATTCCTCAGGGGTCTCGATGTATCTCACCCGGCTTTGGGTGGACGCAAGGCTGCCGCGGCTTCCTGGTATGCCCGCATCAGGCGGAAAATGCCTGTAAGCGTTTGCTGGGCTCCTCGAATGAAATTTGCCAGGGCAGTGACGGAATGTATGACCGTCGCGAACCGCGTTCGTGCGAATTTGCCGCCTGGCTTCCACCCTGAATGCTGCATCCAGAGGAGGAGCAATCCAAGGGCTGCTGGTACGAAGGAGGCTCGCCCTAGCACCTCCCTTTCTTCCTGCATGCGTCGATATTGAGTAGCGCCCATGATGATACCCGAGGCGATGCTGACGAACAGAATGGTGAAGTGATGACCTTTGGGCGGCGTTGTCATTCGGTCTTGCCTCTGTCCCAGTTTGCCGGTTTTGGAACGGTATGTAAAAGGCTGTCCGCCGCGACGTGCCGTGACTGAAGTGCATCAGAAGTCCGACGCGGCATGGGAGGGATCCTCGCGGTGGTAATCCAATGGCTGGGGCAGGACGTGCGCGAATGCGTCGATCTTTCGCATAGGTGCAGTCTCTTCTCGGTTCAGTGTAGCCAAGGTGCAATGAAATGCGGATAGCCGGCGTGACTGCCTCTGCCCAGTCCTTCCCCGTGAATACCCGCTCCTGCTCCAGTGTCGGAAAGAAGCATTTGCCCGCGCATCCTGCTGGCCTCATGTACGAGCCGTGGCGAATGATTTCTCCGAACGCGAGTGTCCATACTTATCCCGACATGCTTACCGCATGGAAGACTCCATCGTCAGTGCCGAAGTAGATGGTGCCATCGATAACGACGGGCGCGGCAAACGGCACGCCACTGGTCGGAAAGGCTGCCAGCTCGTGCCCGTCAACGGCAGAGCGTACATCGATCAACCCCCCGCTCGCGCCGCTGAAAAAGTCGTTCTGGATCGGGACAATCACCGCGTCGTCATAGACTGTCGTCGCCCCCTCCTGCGGCTCCGCCGTCAGCGGGACGGACCAATCGATCTTCCCGTCCGCCGGGTTCAGTGCATAAAGACCTCCGGGCTCAGGCGTCCCGTTGACCATGGCACCCGGCGCGGCCACGTAAAGCGCCGCGCCACCCGGGTACTGCGAGCCGGAGGCATAGGCGCTCGAACAGACGTCGTCGAACCCGTGCTTGCCGCCACCGCTGTTGCCCAGCGTCTGCGTCCATACCGGTCCATTCTTCAAGTGATTGGCATCAAATGCATAGTACTGCCCGGTCTTGATCGGAAGAGCGACGAGCGTTTGACTGCCGACGGTGAACACCGTCGGCGTGCTGCCGAAGTCGTCGTCGGTGTCAACCTGCTGGAGCGCAAGTGGTAACTGCCAGTGATCGAGCACTTTTAGTGTCCCGGGATTAACCGCGACGATCGAATCATCGAGATGTTGCTGGGAAGGTAGCGGTCCGTCGCCGGTCGGGACGAAGATACGCGTGCCAGCCGCGTCGCTCGCGACGGAGCCCCAGATGGGGCCG
Organism: uncultured Chloroflexia bacterium; assembly: GCA_963731225.1. Classification (GTDB taxonomy): domain Bacteria; phylum Chloroflexota; class UBA5177; order UBA5177; family UBA5177; genus CAVSUG01. Next base: position 297,773 of record CAVSUG010000001.1, on the reverse strand, counting down.
CCTCCTTCGACCGTCAGCGGTTTGGCCATCGACTGCTTGTGCACGACCTTCCCGCTCCGAGAATTGATCTCGTACAGGATTCCCGTACCGGCCGGGCCTAAAGTACCCGCCGTGCCGATGTAGACGCGCCCCTTGAGATACAGCGGGGAATCGAAGATTGCATCCGAGCTGGTGTTGCCGATGGCAGCCTTCCAGAGAACATGCCCGGTCTCGGCGTCGAGGGCGTAAACGTACAGTTTCGCACTTGAAGGTTTGACCTGGCCTCCGCCGCCCACCAGAATCGCACCGTGCTTCCCGATGCTGCCCACGAACTCCGGCGGCGATGTCACTCCCGATGCGCCGAGCCACGTGCTTTGCGTTCCGAGGAAGGTCTTCCAGATCAATTGATGGGTGGAAATACTGATCGCGTAGAGATTGCCGTCCCAGCTAGGCACGTAGGCGATGCCCCCCACAATCGCCGGACTTCCGGCAATCGTGCCCCCAGTCTTGAACGACCACGTTTCGGTGAGGTGAAGCGATTTGCCGCCGAACAACTGTCCATCCTGCGCGGCGTTGTCGCGCGTTTGACCACCGAGATACACGGCCCAATCGGAGGAGCCTGCCCCCCAGGAGGTGCCCGCGTGGGCGAGAAACGTGAGCATGCCGACCACGACCGCGAGTAAACGTAATCGTCTCATGTATGACCTCCCAACTTCACTACCATTCCGAGGTTGCGCCGTCCGGTGCACACAGTCTAATGGTTGAGTTCAACCAGTTCAAGGAAATCATGTGAGCTGTTGAAAGCCTGTCAGGTTAGACAACGAGCTTCGAGTTATGCCGTCCCCATGATGCGCCTTCGGCCCTTGCGTCGAGTCGGTCTGGTCGCCTACGGAACCGTCGCAGGAGTGTGCTCCAACGCGTGCTCAATCGCCTGATCCACCGTCAGCGCGGCGCCCTCGGCGAAAGCACGTTCAAACGATGCCTCGTCAAGAGCCGATCTAATGGCGCCGACGATGCCAGCGTTGAGCGCATCTGAAGTGGGTAGGGCCACCGCCCCCGTTGCATCGCGCAGCGCCCTGGCGCTGCCCAAGAGTCGCACCGCTTCTTCGACCTGCCCATGGGCAAGCGCCACCCCGGCGATTCCTTCGAGGCAGGCCGCGATATTTCCCGGGTCGTTGAGCTCTCGACTCAGGTCGAGGCCCTCCTGCAATTGCTCGGCGGCGGCGTCTACGTTGCCTTGTAGGAGCGAAAGCCCGCCAAGCGCAACCAGCACCGCGGCAAAATTGAGCTTGTCTGGTGTGGCCCGATACAGTGCCGCGCTTTGCGTGAGGAGTGCGCGGGCAGCATCCAGGTTGCCCGCCCCTGCCATCATGAAGCCCTGGAACATGATCACCACTGCCTGAGCCCAGCCATCGTCGGTCTCTCGGCCGATCGCCAATGCGTCATCCAGCCACGCAGTGACCGTAGCAACATCCCCGTGGTAGGGCAGAGTGAAGGCGGGCTGCCAGGAAGACAGAGCGAAAGCCATTTTCCATCCAGCCACCTGGACGGCAGACAATCCTGGACGCGAAATGTGTTCGCGGCAGATGTCTCGCGCTTCGCGCGCATATTCGATGGACGAACTATCCGGGGACCTTCCCGCGATGCTTACGAGGGCGGCCGCCATCAGCTCGTCTGTGTCCCCGAGCTCCCGCGCAAGCGTCAATGCTTCCGCCGAGAACTGCGTGCTCAGTTGAACCAACCCTGCCGCCCAGGCAGATGCCGCGGCGCCCACCAGTCCCCAGGCACGAGTTGCGGAGCGGTCTTGCGCCTCAGGCATGGCCAGGAGCTCTTGCTCAATTCGAAGACCTTCAAGCGGCGCCATGTGCAGGTACCAGAGCCAGAGCCAACCCACGATCGGCATGCCAATCTCCGGCCTGCGGTGATCGATAGACCAGCGGAGGGCGGCGCGGATGTTGTCGAGCTCGAGGCTGACCATGTCTAGAACCGGGCCCCTCTCTGCGCTCAACGTGCCGAAGAACCATCGTTCGGCTAAATCTCGGTAGTATTCAGCATGGATGCGGCCCAACTCGTCTGCCTCTCCGCTTTTCTGCATTCGTTCCAGGGCGAACTCCCGAATGGTTTCGAGCATGGAGAAACGGGGCACCGCACTCCCACCCGGGCCCACGGAATGAGCCTGCCGCAATAGGTTCTTGTCGACCAAGGAGGCCAATACGTCAAGCACGTTGATATCGAGATCATTGTGCGGATCGCATACTTCCTCGGCAGCCTCAAGAGTACATCCACCCACGAACACGGCCAGACGCCGGAAGAGTACCTGTTCGGTCGCATCCAAGAGGTCGTGACTCCAGGCGATCGTGTCGCGAAGAGTACGCTGACGTGCCGGCAGATCGCGACTCCCGCCTGTGAGGAGCGTGAGTCGATCGTCCATGCGGGCCAGCAAACCTTCGGGTGGCAGCACCTTGACGCGAGCCGCCGCCAACTCGATGGCAAGTGGCAGACCGTCTAAACGGCGACAAATGGTTAGCACCGCCTGGGCATTGTCGTTCGTCATCGAGAAGTCGGGGCGGACCATCCGCGCTCGTTGAATAAAGAGCCGCGGTGCGTCGTAACGGGTAAGCTCCCCAAGCAAACTCGCAGATTCGGCTTCGGGTACCTCGAACGGTGGCACGGGAAACTCGTGCTCACCGTACACATTCAACACAAACCGGCTGGTCACGAGCACCGTCAGGAGTGGACAGGTGGCCAGCAATCCGCCGATCTCGGCTGCCGCGGGCAGCACCTGTTCAAAATTGTCGAGCACCAGTAGCAGCTGCTTCTCGCGCAAGTATGCGCTCAGGGTAGTAAGAGCCGATTGATCCGGCATCTCGCGAATACCGAGTGCGCCGGCAATCGTCGTGAGGACAAGCGCCGGATCGCTGGTGGAGGCAAGTGCCACGAAGCAGATCCCGTCGGCGTACTCCTTCTCCAGTAGTGCGGCCACTGCGATAGCGAGTCTCGTCTTACCCGACCCGCCGGGACCGGTCAAGGTGGCGAGGCGCACCGCTATCTCCCGCAACAACTCCACCAAGCCCCGTATCTCTTCATCGCGTCCGATAAACAGCGTAGGCTGGGCCGGGAGACTGCCGAGTGCGTGAGCGCGCACGGCGAACCAGGTGTCAGACGGAACGGCGTCCGTGGGTGTATCAGAATCGCCCTGCTCGAAAGCGAGCAAGAAGGCGGTGCGCTCCCCGTTGGCAAGTTGGAGCGCATCGGCGAGACGTACCGCCGTTCCTGGATGAGGACGCCGCTCTCCGCGCTCCAGATAAATTAGACCCCGCGGACTGAGCGCTGCCGCCTCGGCAAGCTCTTCCTGGGTCAAGCCAATGCGCCGCCTGTGCCGCCGGATCATGGCGCCAAACGCCGTGGTGCTCATTGTTCGCTCCCCGTGAACGCACGACGATAAACGATGCAGTGCCAGTATACCGCCGGTACGACAGGCCGGCTACTCCTCTTTCCTGGATCTCCTGCGAATTGTGCAGGAAGTGTGCAGTTCGAGTTCGTGGTGCACGGGCCCAAGCAGGCGCAGACTGTACTTCGTAATCGAGACCCTCAAGCTGAAAGGAGCCGAGTAATGAAGATCCGCTACACCGCCCTCGCCCTGACCATTCTGGCTTCGAGCGCTTTCACGGTGACCCGCACGACGATGACTGTCCGCGCAGCACCTATGGTGACCCCGATGGCTCCCAGGGCGCGCATCAACGCGATGCTCAGCCGCGCGGCGATGCAGGAGCACATAAGTACCGCCGTTGTAGTCAGTGAACACGGACGGATTGTTCTCGAACAGGGGTATGGACCCGTTGGACACGCGCTGACTGCCGATACAGCGTTCACCACGCCGGAGCTAGCCGAGCTGTTCGTGACCGCGGCCGTGATACGGCTAATCCAGCAGGGCAGACTACCAGAGGCGAAACTCTATCCGGGACAACGTGCTGGTGGCGCCGATCTACGCGAAGCAGTGCCCGCGATCGAGCACGTCACCGGCTTGACCCTCGGCTCATATCTGCAGCAGACGTTCTTTCGACCGCTGCGCATGGACAGCACGCGAGAGTCACAGTCCGCCGGCGGACCCGCCACCATCTACTCGACGATCGACGACCTCAACCGCTGGAATCAGAACGCACTCAACTGCACGGCTGTGGTCCCTCCTGGCTTGATTTGGGGTGGCGCCGCCTCGGAGCGGATCCAGAGAATACGCGGCGAAATCACGATTCACAGCGTCGATACGCGAGACGGCCTGAACTTGTCTGAGCGTATTCTGCCGGGAGTGGATAGCGTCGTTACCCTGCTTTCCTTGCGCAGTACGACTGACTCTCGCCTGATCGCCGCGGTTCTGAGCGCACTGGGTTGAGCCGGACACTGGTCGATTGGACATGTCGAATGAAACTCGATGAGTCTGCCCCACGCCCGCGGGCGCCCCCGCTAGCGCCAGAGAACAGGCAACAGCTACCACCACATTACAAACTCCATCCACCACAAACGCGAAAGGACCACATCATGAAGACCATCGTAGCCATCCTGACCACCACCGCCGCCCTCGCCTTCACCGCCGGACCGAGCTTTGCGAGCGCGCAGTCGCACCCCTTCAAGACGATCGCCTCTGGTACGGCGACGCTGGCTGTCTCGGGCGGCGACACGGTCGTCGGCACATTCAATGGCACCGCGACCAGCAGTCACCTGGGAACCGGCGCTTGGGACGCGACCATCGACGTTCCGATCTCCTCTATAGCGCCGGCCGCGGACGGCCAGTACTGTGGGCCGGCCACCGGCAGCGCGACGCTAACTGCGGCGAGCGGTGACCTGCTCGACTTCGACTACGCCGGCACAGTATGCGAACAGGGACCCGCGCTCTTTGGCGTGCCGCATACTTTCACGGGCACATACGTCATCACCGGAGGAACCGGGCGATTCACCAACGCGACGGGCGCGGGAACCATTACCGCTGGAGACGATGGTAACGGAAACGCGTACATGAGAGACCGAGGAACAATCAGTTATCAATCGCCGCGCCCGACAGTACGCACCTACGTGTCGTCGCCAGTACGGAGCAATCGAGCCGGCGATCACATGCCTCTGCCGGTACGAAACGTGCTACTGGCTACGACCAACAGCTAGCGATCCGGAACAGAGTCGCCGGGGCACTCTTACCCCGGCGACTTCGCCATGTCGGGAACATGTGAAAATCAAGACATGCAGGAAGTGGGACGACACGACACACAAGCCACCGATTGTTCTGCCGTCATCCTGGTTGAAGGCGTCAGCGATCGCGTCGCTGTGGAAGCGCTGGCCTTGCGGCTCGGTCGAAACCTCGACGCGGAAGGGATTGCCGTCGTCCCCATGGGGGGCGCACACGCGATCGGTCGCTTCCTTACTCGCTTTGGTCCATATGGCGCCAAGATGAGGCTGGCCGGGTTGTACGACCTGGGCGAGGAGTCCGTGGTTGGTCGCGCCCTCCAGCGGGCTGGATTGTCAGGCGGCCAGCCATTGACCCGCGACGACATGGAATCTTTGGGATTCTTTGTCTGTGTCGTCGACCTGGAAAACGAGCTGATTCGGGCGCTGGGCGCTGTCGCCGTGGTGAACATCATCGCATCTCAAGGCGAGCTCGAGTCGTTTCGCACGTTGCAAAAAGAGCCGGCCTGGCGAGGCCGGCAGCTCGATGATCAGATCCGGCGATTCCTGGGTAATGCCAGCCGCAAGATCCGGTACGCGCGGCTGATCATCGAAGCACTCGAACTAGCAGAAATACCGCGGCCCCTTCGACTCGTACTTGCCCATCTGTGAACCAGGACTGCACCGGGACGACCGCTCGGTCGGCTCCCCGTCGATCATCCAGAATGGCGTCTCCTCCCACGCGGTCATACGCTGGTTGCCTCCAATCGACGGATGCGCTCGTTGATGAACGGCGAGAAGTGCCCGTGGTAGCGTCGTTGCAAGACCGGAGATTTCCAGTCGTCGCCAGTGACGATGCCTCTGCAGATTGACGCACCGCAGTTACAGGCCATGCGCCAGGGAACAACCGTCATGAGAGCGTAGTCAATCGTGAGCTCCTCGCCTGGTGCGATATCTCGTCGAGCGACAACCGTCACCTCATCGAGCATCCATAGATTTGGATCGCAGGAATGATTGCCGAACTGCGCCGGATCATCTTCACTTTGCATGAGGTTCATGCCCTCCGCGATGGCGAGGCTACTGTGAGGCTGAAGCACCGCCAGTTGGGCATCGTCGATCGTTACCCCTCCCAGGATCATGACGATCTCGCCGGCTGGGATCAGCTGAGTTGCAACGAGGCCCCGGCCCTCGAGGTGCGAGGGGGTAATCTCTACCCGCGGATCGAGCCAGGACCGAGGTTGGCACGCGGAAGCGGTCGGATACGCGCTTTGTGGACAAACAAGCTCAGCGTGCTGCGGGTCAGGGATCGCAGCTACGTCTCGAGCCTCTTGCAACCGCGCAATCTTGCGGCGAATACTCTACTCCTCCTCTCGGTCCGCCCTGCGTTGGCGGCCGATCCTCGAAAAAGACGGCTGGCGAGACTCCGAAGAACCTCGCCAGGTTCTGGACGCGGTCATAACTGAGTGGCCGCCGACCGGCAAGGAAATCCGATACGGTGCTCTCGGTGGGGAACACATCCGGCACGAGATCGCGCTGACGTAGCCCCCGATCGTCGAGAAGCAGTTGCACGACACCTTCCGGCGTGCCAGTGATTGGCGCCTCGATCTCCTCTTCCCAGTCGTAGACGAGCTGCGCGAGAAGGCCCACCATCTCTCGCTGGCCGTCCGACATACCAGGGCGACTCGTAAGCACGTCGATCGCGTCACGGTACATTTCCGCCTGTGCCTCGGAGTTGATCGTCCGCGGCTCGATGGCGAGCAGCAGATCACGGTATCCCGTCATGTCAGTGAGGTTCTCGGCCGTTGTCATTTCCAGCCCTCCTTGTCGTATTCGGCATGGGTGCCAAACCACTTCATGGCCACAAAACCACGCTCGAAGTCGATGTACGTCACCAGGCGAAAGTTGTTCCCCTTTATATCGAATCGGTCCTTCCGCCGCCCGGCCGATTGAGGACGGACCAGGACAGGAGACATGGATCAGGCGGCATTCCAGGCACTCGCGCTTCGCTTCGGTCGCCATCTGACGGCCGAAGATCTTTCAGCGGTGCCCATGGTAGGAGCGCACATCGCTGTCGATAATGATCCATGGCTACCCCAACGTCGCTCGACGCGCTTCCTCATCAGATGCTCGACCGGATCCTCGATCGATGCCTGAGCGGTGAGCCAGGTCCTCTCGCTGTGCTGGTGACCGGAAGCTTTGCCACGGGCCGGGCCACCCCGCAGAGCGATCTCGATCTCACGGTGTTGCTTGGCGGCGAGCCTGCGACCGGCTACCAAACGTGGTTCGAAAGTCGTCCCGGCAGAATCTTGCATGTATCGACCGACTTTCAGCGGCTGGATGACTGGTTGCGCCGCGCCCAACAACCGGCGAATTGGTCGCTGGGCTTTCCCGCCGAGACCGCCGGGCGACTCATCTGGGCAACCGAGGAAGCGCGAGCCATCCTCCCCGACCCGCCCAACCTGCGCCAGCCGGCCGGTGATACCGAGTTGGAAGATTTTCTGGAAGGAGCGATGAAAACGCGGCGCGCGATCACCACCGATGATTGGCTCGGCGCCCGGTTCCACGCCCACAGTATGGCCATGCTCACCCCTCGCCTGTTGATCCCACTCAACCCCGAGCGGCGAGTCACCGATCGTCGAGATGCGCTGGACGCAGCGCTGTCGCTTCCAATTGCTCCGGAACACTATCGTGAGGATCTGATTGCCTGTCTGGGACTGACCGCGCTTCCGGACTGCGCTTTCGCGAACGCCGCCAAGCGGCTGCCCGAAGTGATGCTGGCCTTCCTGCGTGAACGCGCCCCCGAGATCGATCAGCAGCCCTGGCTGGCCCGCTACCTGCGCGACGGCACTCTCGAACGCCACCTGAGGCTCTAGTAACAGCACTATTCCTGATGCGCCGCCGACCCAGCACACCCACTCCCACCCCTGAGATAATCGCGACCGCCGAATCCGTTGGGAAGGTCACCGGCTGGCACGCCACGGTACCGCTCGGGTCGGAGGCGAGACATGCGTGTCTCCTTCTGGACTCGCGAGCTGACGTTCCAGGTCGGTAAACGCACTGATGACGTCCGAGGCCTCGAAGGCGCGATTGCGGCGGCCGACCTTCACTTGCTGCAAAATGCCGGCATCGACGAGCCTCTGGATCGCATTGTTGGTCGCCTCAAAGCTTCTGCCGACAAGGTCCGCAGCCCCGTTCAGGGTGAGAATCGATGTCTCAGTACCGTATGCTTTACGCGAACCCGAAAAAGTAAAGGATTATGAGCAAGGTCTCTGCCAAAAATCAGATTACTATTCCGGCGCGTGTGCTTCGTCAGCTCGGAATCAAGCCCGGTGATGACGTCTCGATCCGCGCCGAGGATCATCGCATTGTCATCGAACCAGATGGGAGCCGTCTCGATCGTGTCATGCACTATGCCGGATCGATGACTTTTCCAGAGGGCTATCTCGCGGAGCTGCGCAACGAGTGGCATGAATAGTCCTCGACGTAAGTGTAGTTCTCTCCGGTCTCACTCCTCAGGCGCGCTCCATGGCCGGGCCATAGAATTACTCGTCCCCGTGCTCCAGGGCAATGCGCAGGTTGTCATGCCGGCGACAGTCTACGCCGAAATGCTGGTGCACGCGTTCCGCGACGGGCGTCTCGACCACAAAGAATCTGAACGCGGAGGAACCAATGGCCATGGAAACCTACAGTATCGATCGCTACCTGAATGCGCGCTCGGCAACCGCTCCCACCTTTTCGCCCGATGGCCGCTCCGTCGCCTTCCTTGCCGATATCACCGGGTTGCCACAACTCTGGCAGGTATCCATTGACGGCGGCTGGCCGGAGCTACTCACGTTTGCCGAGAACCGTGTTATGCGCGCCGTCTACGCGCATAACTCCCCGCAAATCGTCGTGGGGACGGACAGCGGGGGCAATGAACGCCAGCAACTCTATCGCTGGCACGACGGCAAACTCACCGCAATCGCGGTGAATCCGAGTGTCATGTACTCGTTTGGCGCGATCTCACCGGACGACCGGCAGGTCGCCTATTCCGGCAACGATCGGCATCCAGCGCACTTCGACGTCTACATCGCGGATATCGACGGCGCAAACGGCCGATTGGTCTACCAGCAGGACGGCAGTAACTTCGTCAGCGACTGGTCGCCCGACGGCAGCATGCTCGTCATCATGCGACGCACCGGCGCCCTCGACGTTGAGTTGTTCACTCTCGATCTGGCCAGCGGCGCGGCGACGCATCTCACGCCACACCAGGCGCCGGTCACCTACGAACAGGCGCACTTCGCCCCTGACAGCCGGTCCATCTATCTGATCACCAATCAGGACAGCGAGTTCAATCGCGCCGCCCGGCTGGATCTGCAATCAGGGCGGATCGACTTCCTGACGCTCGACGACGGTGACGTCGACTGGCTGCGACTCTCACCCGACGGTCGCAGGCTGGCCATCGTCCGCAATCATGATGGCTACAGTCTTTTGCAGGCTCTCGATCTGGCGGTGGGAACGGAGGTCACGGCCCCAGACCTGGTGCCCGGGGTGGTGCAGGAGCCGAGCTGGTCGCCCGACTCGCGACAGCTTGCGTTCTGTCTCACGTCGCCACGCGACAACCCCAACATATGGGTCTGGGAGCTTGATGCCGGCGTCTCCCGGCGGATCACCCATGTCGCCACCGGAGGTATCCCGCGAGACGCTTTCGTCGAGCCGACGCTGGTGCGGTTCCGCTCCTTCGACGGGCTCGAGGTTCCCGCCTTCCTCTATCTGCCGGAGATTGAGACCCCACCGGTTATCGTGCACGTACATGGCGGCCCGGAGGGACAGTCGCGGCCCGCGTTCAACTCGGTGGTCCAGTACCTCGTCAATCGGGGCTATGCGGTGCTGGCGCCGAACGTACGGGGAAGCACGGGATACGGCCGCACCTATACCCACCTTGACGATGTTGAGAAACGGATGGACTCGGTCGCTGATCTGGAGGCAGCGGCCCGCTGGCTGCGCGCCTCTGGCCAGGTCGATGCCGATCGAATGGCAGTCATGGGTGGGTCATACGGTGGTTTCATGGTCCTGGCGGCCCTGACCACATACCCGGAATTGTGGACTGCAGGCGTGGATATCGTCGGCGTGGCTAACTTCGAGACGTTCCTGCGCAATACCAGCGCCTACCGGCGTCACTGGCGCATCCCGGAGTACGGCGACCCAGACCGTGACCTGGAGCTTCTGCGCCGCATCTCGCCGATCAACTCGATGGATCGGGTTGCGGCGCCACTTATCGTGATCCACGGCGATAACGATCCCCGGGTGCCACTCAGCGAGGCAGAGCAGGTGGTGGAGGCGGTGAGGGACCGCAACTTTCCGGTCGAGTTTCTCCGCTTCCACGACGAGGGTCATGGCATCGTGAAACTCGCGAACAGGTTGGTTGCCTACGGAGCCATCGCGACTTTCCTTGACGCGCACCTCTGACAGATATATCGCCCCTCGCTGCCAGTTAGCTGGGATCCACGGTCGCGTTCTGCCCCGAAAACAAGGTCGCCGCCAGCGCCCAGATGCGGTCAGCAGGATCGATGCCGCCCACGTTCTCGGCGAGCTGATCGTAGAACTCGAAACTCGTCAGCGCCTGGAGTACGCCCACCGTCTCGTCGACATCCAGTTCCGAATATACCGGGAGTTGGATCGCCCGCGACAGTAGCACGGCGAGGATCTGCCGTCGCCGTTGATTACGGTCCAGTGGTCGTCCCCCGTCGCCTGCCGCGAGGGCGGCAAGCGCATTCAGGCGCCGTAGCACGATCCGGTGGGTTGCATAGAAACGGCAGAAGATGCCGATCATCTGGCGAACCCCCTCGACCGGGTCGGATTCACCGAATATCGAGGGGATCTCGGTGAGCCCTCCGGTAGTACCCAGATGGTCAAAGACTGCTTCACGCAGCTCGTCGCGGCTGCCGAACTGAGCGTAGACCGTCACCCGGGATACGTCCGCGCGCGTCGCGACCGCTTCGATGGTGAAGTCCTCGCCGCTCACCAATAGATCCCGGGCGGCGACCAGGATGCGCTGCCGCGTGGCCTCGGTGGCCTCGGCGCGTCGAGTCTGATGGTACGAACGCTTCTCCATAACTTGCATATTTAGTGTACATGATGTAAGGTGGATTATATTGGATGTACGAAACGTAAGGTGAAAATATGGAACGACATCTCTGTGGGCGAGTGGCGATTGTAACCGGCGGGTCGCGGGGTATCGGCGCCGTGGCGGCACGCCGTCTGGCCGCCGAGGGAGCGGCCGTGGTCGTTGTCGGTCGGGATCGCGAGGCGATCGACGAGGTCACGCGCGCAATTGGCGATGCCGGAGGGCACGCGATCGGTTGCCAAGCCGACGTGACTAACGGCGAGGCTCTAGAGCAGTTGCGGTCAGAGGCAGAAGCGGCACTGGGGCCCGCTGACATCCTGCTGGCGTTTGCCGGCGGTGGTGGTGAACCGAGACCTTTCGCGGAGACGACGGAGAAGCAGTGGCGGGAGGTCGTCGACACCAATCTGACGGCGACTTTCCTGACTCTGCACACCTTTGTGCCTGGCATGATGCAACGGCGCCATGGGGCGGTGGTCACCATGTCCTCGACGGCGGGACGGCAGCCGGGTGGAGCGTCGCTCCCCTACGGCGTGGCCAAGGCAGGCATCGTCATGCTCACGCGGCAGCTCGCTCAGGAGGCGGGCCCATCGGGCGTACGGATCAACTGCCTGGCACCGTCGACGATCGTCACCGAACGTATCGAAGGGTTGATGCCAGCCGAACGGCGTGCCCAACTCGCTACCCAGTTTCCCCTTCGCCGATTGGGAACACCTGACGACATCGCCGATGCGGTCCTCTTCCTGGTATCCGATCAGTCAGGGTGGATAACCGGAGTGACCCTCGACATCACGGGAGGAAGGGTAACCGCATGAATTCGCCACACGATGCAGCGGACGTCCCTCAGTCACGCGGGCTGTTCGGCCTACGGATCAATGCTTTCGCCGTCCTCGTCATGCTTCTCATCGAGTATTCCCTCGGAATGTGGGTCAATCTGGGGATCACCCTGCCGGCCTCCGACCGCGGCGCCAATGTGGCCACCGCGATCGGTCGAGCCATCGTCAACGGCCCCATCGGACTGACCCTCCATGCACTTCTGGGTCTGTTCTTGGTCGCGGGCGCCGTGGCTGCGCTCGTCCGTGCGGTGCGAATCGGGTGGGCGCTGTGGACAGTGATGACGGGAATCGGACTTGCGGCCGTGGTCCTGGCTGCCGTCTCCGGTGCTCGCTTCGTTGGTTCCAGTGACAATGGGGCCTCGGTGAGCATGGCCCTCTTCGCTGCGGTTGCTATGTTCTCCTATGCACTGATCCTGTTTCGCGCCCTGCCCGCCGGCGACGATTCGTGAGGAGCAGGTCGCCGTCTGTGTCCGCCGATGGGCAGGCTACACTGAGCGATGATCGACATCGCAACCACCCGGCTCCAGACCCAACGGCTGACCGGGGAGCCGCTCCCATCGGCGGTCGACGTGGTACGCGCGTTCGGAGCGGTCCAGGCGCAAGACTATCCCGGCGCCAAATGGGCACTCGGCCAGCGCACATCCGGATCGACTGACGCCGAGATTGATCGTCTCTTCGACGAGGGAAAAATCCTGCGCACCCATGTCATGCGGCCCACCTGGCACTTTGTGCTGCCCGCAGATGTCTCCTGGCTGCTCGAGTTGACGGGGCCGAGAGTTCGGCGAATGCTGGCCGGCCGTTTCCGAGAACTCGGCATTGATGCCGGCGAGGTGGCGCGTGCCACGGCCGCCGTATGCAACGCCCTGGCGGGAGGTCGGTTTCTCACCCGTTCCGAGCTGGCTGAGGTGGTTCGCGCGGCCGGCATTCCACCCGATGGCCAGCGTCTACCGCACCTGCTGATGGCGGCCGAGCTCGACAGGGCGATCGTCAGCGGACCGCGGCGGGGGAAACAGTTCACCTATGCCCTGCTGGCGGAGCGGGCGCCGGGCGCCAGAACACTGGACCGGCCGGAGGCGCTGGCCGAGCTAACCCGGCGATACTTCCGGAGCCACGGTCCCGCCCAGGTGCAAGACTTTGTCTGGTGGTCCGGCCTCACGGTGACTGAAGCTCGCTCAGGTCTGGCGCTCGTCGCCGCCGATCTCGAGCATCGCGATATCGCGGGCAAGGAGTACTGGTTTGGGGCCGGCGCCAGTCTGAATGCAACGGCGACTGCGGTTGCGCATCTACTGTCCAACTGGGACGAGTACACCGTCGGCTACCGCGACCGTGAGGCTGCCCTGCCGACCGATCTGCCGTTCGATCCCGCCCTGTTTTCGTTCGGCAGCATCCTCTCCAATATCGTCACCATCTCCGGTCGCGTGCGCGGCTCCTGGCGTCGCGTCATCGGGCGTGAATCGGCACGAGTCGAGATCCGGCTGCTCGAACGGCTGGCGCGGTCCGACCAAGAAGCGATCGACGAAGCTTGCGCCCGGTTAGGGCGGTTCCTGGAGCTGCCGGTTGAGCTTGCCTGCGCGCCATCTTGAGTCAGATGCTGGGCGTCGGCTCGATCGACACCGCGTCGCCAACACGAACCGTCCCTCCGCGCTCCACCTGAGCATAGGCGCCAGCACAGGCGACTCGCCGGCCACCCGCCATCACCAGCGTGTTGCGACGGGCGATAGCCCGGATGATCTCCACGTCGTACGGCAAGCCGGGTTGCGCCAGGGTCGGGATGGCACAGCGCGGGGTCGGTCGCTCGACACGCAGAATCACTTCCTCGCCGATGTGGAGAAGCGCCCCCTCCCATTCGTTTTCGACGAACGCGTCCGCCTCGGGAATATCGAGCACCAGGTTCGGACGGAAGCGCGCCGTCTCAAACCGGCTCGCTGTGGACGACGCTGCCAGTCCGCGCAACGTCGCCGTGGTGAGGAGATGGATGGGCGCATAATCGAAGAACGTTCCGGCCGGCGCTCCTCTCCCAAGTATGCTGGTCGTTTCCTTCCGATCCTGGAGATCGAGAACGCATTGTCCGTCGACGAACGGATCGAGCCGATCAATGGTTGACTCATCGGGCGCGCTTCCGGCAAGCCGCACCGTGCGACCGAGATACGCTGAAAGCTGTTGATTGATCCAGCCATTGGTTTTATCGAGCACATCGCCATCTGGAAAGGAGATGGCAACCTGCCCATCGGCACCAGTTCGACGCGCGACCAGCTCGAGCATTCGCTGCCACTTTACTGGCTGCTTTGCGCTCACCACCCGCCCGGTGCCTTCGTCAATCAGCGCATGGGTACGATCGCCTTCCAGCCCTCGGGTTGTGATCGTGCACTGGAGGAGCTCTTCGCCGCGCATCGATTTGACGGGATATCGGAAGAGGTGCTGGATCATGAAAAAATTATCTCTCACCGACCGCAAATCGCCCGAGTCCAACAGTATATCGGGCTTCGACGGACGGTGCACTGACAGCACTCTCGGCGGCGGGAGTTGCCGAGGAATGATCGCAGATTTGTCTTGTATGCTCTATGCAAGAAAGGAACAACCATCGTCTCGACTCATGAACTGGAGACGCAACGACAGATGACAGTAGACCACGTAGTTCTACCGGTGATACTGATCGGACCGGTAAACGCCGGAAAGAGCACGCTTGCGCCCTTGCTCGCGGAGCGGCTTGGTGCGGACCACGTCAGCCTCGACGATGTCTGCTGGCGGTACCTGGAAGACGCAGGCTACGATGCGGAGATCGCCCGTGAGTGCTTTAAGCGGGCTGGACAGGCAGGCGCGCTGGAGTACACGATCCAGTTTTATCCCAGCGCCATCGAGCGGGTAATAGCAGAGTATCCGGATCGAGTGATCGAACTAGGCGCGGGGCATAGCGTCTATGACGATTCCGAAAAGCGAGCGGCGGTGAAAGGTATACTATCCGCGCATCCCAATGTCGTACTCATCCTACCGGCGGCCGATCCCGATGAATCTATTCGCATCCTGAACGCTCGCGAGAGCAATCCGCACCCGGATATCGTGGCGATGAATGAGCACTTCGTCCGGAGCCCGTCCAATTCGGAGCTGGCAACGATAACGATCTATACACAGGGCTGTACGCCCGCACAGTCGTGCGAGGGTATTGTTTCCCGGCTGATGCGCGTTTGAGCATCCGGGTATTCTGACTCGTAGTCGATCTGGGAATGTCGACGCGGGACGCGGCCGACATGCTGCATGTATCACACCAGCGGATTCATCAAATCGTCAGTACTCGGGCTCGCCTCTAAAAGGTTCAATCGTATTGGCTTCCGGTTCTCCCCGTCGCCCGACTCACTGACCGGCGCCCACCAGGCGCTGAATCCGGTGATTTCCCGAATCGGCGACATAGAGTGTGCCGTGGGCATCGAGGGAGAGTTCCCAGGGCAAGAAAAATTGGCCCGGCGACGTATCCTGTGTATTACCTGAACCCCATACCGCCAACGGGTCTCCGGTGGGAGACAACTCCTGGATACGGGCGTTGAACGTGTCCGACACGAATATGTTGCCGGCATTGTCCACGGCCAGACCGAGCGGTCCGTCGACCTGCCCAGGCTGCTTTCCCTTGGTGCCGAAGACCGCCAACTCCGTCCCATCAGGTGCCATCTTCACGATGTGATCGAAGATCGTGTTCGCGGCATAGATGTTTCCGTCCCTGTCCACGGCGACCGAGTTGGTCTCGGTGATACCCACACCGGCGGAGTCGTCGAAGACACCCAGGACTTCTCCGGTTGGAGATAACTTCTGAATGCGGGAATTTCCTGAATCGGCCACGTATACATTGCCGGCCGAATCGACCGCCAGGCCACCCGGGGAGAAAAACTCGCCCGGGCCCGACCCGGGATCATCGAGCTTGCCGAACTCCGCCAGGAACTGTCCATCGGCGGTGTATTTATCGATGACATTGTGGCCCACGCTCGCGTAAACGTTACCGTTCCCGTCGACCACGATGCCGGTAGGGCCTTCCATCGGACCGGCTCCCCCTCCCCAATGGTTCCAGGTCAATAACTGCTTCCCGTTCCGATCCAGCTTCACGATCCGATGATTCTGGGTATCGGCCACATAGACGTTGCCCTGCGCGTCGGCGGCGACAGCATCTGGCGAGGCGAATGGGCGCCCAAGCACTTGCCAGCCGGATAACGGGCCGGTCCAGGCGATAGCAGAACCTGCATCGACCGTCTGTGGTGGAGTCGGCGGCTGATTCGGGCTCACCGATGTTTCCTGATTGCGCCCGACGGTGACTGACCCCTTCTTGTTCGCGACCGTGACCGTGCCAAATGCAACGATGATAGTGCTCCGCTTCTTCACCACCCGGACATCGAAATTCGTGCCCACGGCAGATGCAGTAGCGCTGGCGGTTACGATCCGGTGATCCGAACCGGGTCGATCGGACTCATCGATCTCACCCGACTTGAGCGTAGTGATATGACTGGTTTGGAGCACGACATCGGTCCGCTGGTTGAGTTGTAGCAGAGTGCCGTCGTTGAATCCGATCGAGGCGCGTTCCTTTGCTCGCGTTTGGAGTAGGTAGTGGGTGTAGAGCGCGGCCTTCACTTTTCCCCTGGCGGCACTGTGTCGAGGCGCCTGCACCGACAGCCCGTGAACAATAACGCGCACCTGGCCGAGGCGGCTCGAGGACGGAGGAGCGGTCAGGACGACCGATTTGGTCGATCGCTGCGCAGGTTGTTGGGCAGACGCCGCGCTGGCTGCAGCGGCGATGACGCTGCCGCCAATGAAGAGGCCGATCAGCACGGCGAGAACAGTACGAACGTGGCCTGCGCTAATAATGGTCATATGATGTTTCCTTCCAGGTTGCTATGAGGATTGGATGAAGCCCACCCGTCTATCACCACTCTGGACCAGAGAGCGGTCGTTGACCAGGCAATGTAGGCAGAGTTGACCCACGTAGTTGGAACGCACCACGGCAGACGGGTTCTGCGGCAGCACACGTCCGGCGTGAGATCGCTCGATGCCACCCTCCGGGTAACTCGAGGCCAGCTACTCAAGAATGAGCGATCACCCGCCGCTGGATACGCTCCACGAGCATGGGGATCAGGCGATTCACAATGTCATGTGTGTCACCGTCAGAGCCGCCCGCACCCCGAATGATGGCGCGAACAGTCGCCGCCGAGAGGAGCCCAGCTTCGCCATGGACATCGAGAATCGACGATGAGTGATGCGCCGGCCTCGGCGGCGACTACCATCTCTTCGATCGAAAGCGCGCCATCGCTCAGTGAACTGTGGCTGTGAAGGTCGGCAATTAGCTTCTGCTCCTTAGGCGCATCCCGGTACCTTCGCTTCTAGTCACCGAATGCGCCCAGGGTGCGCAGCGTCGGTCACCCTACCGGTGCGGAGCGCAGCGCACCCTCAGTGACCTCGCTCATCGACCTCGATGAACGCGATGTGGTTCCCCTCCAGATCGGCGAAAGATGCTTTGCGTCCCGCACCGGGCATGATCTCAATCGGCGGACTGACGAGACCCCGACTCTCGATATCGAGGATGGCAGCATCCAGATCAGCCACGGCTATGGTGACAATGGCATGGCCCGCGCGGTCGGGATCATGGAGGACGTACATCCAGGCGGCGTCGGCGAGGCGCCACATCACCTCTGACTCGTGCACCACGATGTCCGCTGGGCGTCCCAGCAGGCCGGCATACCAGTCGACGGCCGCTTTGAAGTTCGCTACCGGTATGCCGACGAAAAGGACATTGATAATCACACTTCCAGGGTGCCAGATAGGCAACGTCGTCGCGAACTCGACTATTACCGGACTTGAGTGGTAGTCGCGACTTGAGTGCGACGGCAGTCGTGGCGCCCAGATGCCGATTCACCAACAACTTCCAGGTAGCATGGTGTGCACCATGGTCAGTTTCACCCTCGCCGATTTCGTCCTCTGGATTCACGTACTGGCGGCATGTGTCTGGATCGGCGGTCAGATCACCCTGGGAATGATCGTGCCAATGTTACGCAACACTCAGGAACTGATGCACGCTGTCGCCCGTCGATTTCAAAACCTCGCCTGGGGCGCGTTTGGCATCCTGATTCTTAGCGGTATCATCAACGTACACGAGGCTGGCATATCCTGGACAAAGCTCAACGCCACGCCGCAGGCGCGAACGCTCTCGCTCAAGCTGGTCTTCGTTCTGATCTCCGGTCTGGCCGCCGCTCTGCACGCCTACTGGGTCACGCCGCGGATGCGGAATGCGTCGCGGGCGAAACGGGCTGCCGCGGTCGGCACCCTCGGTGGACTGAGTTTGCTGGCAGCCATGGCAGCAGCATTGTTTGGGGTCGCGATAGCACAGTCGTGATTCGGACTGGGATTGGGCCTGGTCGGCGACGCTCGGGGCGCGAGGATCCAGCCACCAGAGCAAGGTCGCGCTCTCCCCTGGCAGGTACATGTCGGCACACCTGACGCACGCTTACCCGCTGGTCACAATTAGGCGCCATTGCGTATTGGTTGACTGCTGGTATAGATTATGACTGCATCGTCAATTGCGCGGCGGGTATTATCACTACTGGAAAGTCACCGATCATGGCAACAGACACTCCGGCCACGATTCTGAAGCAGCCTACCCTGGCACAACGCCAGCGCGCGGAGCGCGAGTCCTTGATCCTGGCTGAGGCGGAACGGTTGCTCGGAACCGAGGGCTACGAAGGGCTGGTCATGGATCGGCTGGCCGAATTGGTCGGCATCAGCAAAGGTACTCTCTATCAGCATTTCGCTAACAAGGAAGATTTGGTTGGTGCGGTAATCCTGCGCGGCCTGGCGCACCTGGACGTCCGCATTTCGCGCCTGACCGCGGACGTCTCTCGGCCCGTGATTGAGCGTCTGAGTGCTGTCCTGACCGACCTGATTGAGGGAGATATCGCCTGGATGTCGACCATGATCGGTCCGCAGAAGCATGCGCTCTCCGACGCCCTGGCGAACCATCCCGGCCTGCGCGACGCCTTCATCCGGTTTTTCGATGTACTATGCACGCTGATTCGTCAGGGCCAGGCGAGCGGCGAGCTCGATCCGACCATACCCGCATCGGTCGCGGCGCGCTTTCTGTTGTCGCTGGTGCGAGCGCGGAGCGGAAGATCATTTCCCGGTGAGACCGCTGTAAGTAGAAAGAAATTCTCGGCTCTGGCAGTCCGGTTTTATGTCCACGGTCTGCAAATGAATCCCCCGACTGACGTTAATTCACCCCTGGCGCCTCAGCCGCGCGACGGGGCGTAGCTGCCCGAAAGAGAAAACGGAGATATAGTTTTATGGATCAAGCCTTCGCCGCCCTGGGGCGCAATGTCGTCCGCTTTCGCTACATCATCGTCGTAGCCTGGTTGGTCGTCACCGTGCTCGCCGTCAAGGAACTGCCCAGCTTATCCAGTATCTCGAACAACAACAACAGCGCCTTTTTACCCAAAAACGAACCGAGCATGGTAGCGTCCCGGCTGGCGACGCCGTTTCAGCACGGCACGGCGCCCACCGCGCTGCTCGTGGCCAGCCAGGCCGGTGGCCCGCTCACGGCGGCGGATCAGGCCGCCATCTCGCGCGTTGAGGCCGCCGCCAGCCGGGTGAAGGATATGGCGACAGTCCGCGATCAAGGGATATCCAGCGATGGGACGGCGCGCAAGGCGTTGGTGGAATTGAGCGCGGCGGCCTCGCAGGGTGGCTCCGGCAGCACCACTGTAGTGGACGCCATCCGCGCCACATTTGGCCAGGCACACGCCCCCATCGGACTTTCCTTCTACCTCACTGGCGAATTGGCGACGAGTGTCGACAACGAGAAGGCCAGCGATCATACCCTCGCGATCACAGAGATCCTCGCCGTCGTCTTTATCTTGCTGTTGCTGCTGGCGGTTTATCGGTCCCTCCTCGCGCCCCTGCTGACCCTATTGCCGGCGGGCCTCGTGGTGCTGCTGTCCGGACCGGTAATCGCCGAGGCGCATAACGCATTTGGCGTCCAGGTATCCCCAATCACGCAAATTATGCTCGTCATTCTCGTGCTGGGCGCGGGTACGGACTATGGAATCTTCTTCGTCTTCCGAGTACGAGAGGAGCGCCGCCGCGGGCTGGAGCCCCATGCCGCCATCGTGAAAAGTGTCAACCGGGTGGGCGAGACTATCACGTTTTCCGCCGGTTGCGTCATTGGCGCTCTACTGTGCCTCTTGATTGCCAGCCTGGGATTCTATCAGGGTCTGGGGCCGTCCCTTGCGATTGGAATCGCGATCATGCTGCTCGTCAGTCTGACCTTGACCCCGGCGCTGTTGGCGATCTTCGGGAGAGCAGTCTTCTGGCCGACCGGAGCACATCCCAGCCCACAAACCTTGGGTGCGTGGGGGCGGATTTCCACCTTCGTGCTCCGCCGGCCAGCCCGAACCCTGGTGATTGGCCTGATCATCTTCGGCGGCCTGGCGCTCGGCGTCTTGAAATACTCACCCGCGGGCTTCGGTGACAACGGGTCCACGAGCACCACCAGCCAGTCGGCGAAGGGCACAGCGATCCTCGCGGCCCACTTCCCGGCTGCGCAGGCCAATCCAACCAACCTGCTCTTCAGCTACGCCACCTCGGTCTGGCAGCAGCCATCCGTGCTGGTAACGGCAAACACGGCCCTGCATGCTCAACGCGTCTTCAGCTCCATCAGCGGTCCTCTCGATCCCAATGGGTCGCCGCTGTCGCCCTCGCAGCTCACCAGCTTGCACGCGAGACTGGGACCGGCCGGCGCATTGCCGCCAGTGCAAGCGGTGGGAAGCGCGGTGCCGGCCAGACTCTACAACGCCTACCGTTCCACAGCGCAGTTCATCAGTCCTGATGGCAAGACGGTCCAGTTCTACGCCACTCTCGGCGCCGGTGATCCCAGCGGCACCCCAGCGTTGCAAGCGGTCCCTGCCGTGCGCACCGCGGTGTCGCAGGTAGCGCTGGCCACGCATGCGAGCACGAGTGGCGTAGCCGGCATCGCGGCGTTTTCCGCCGACATCAGCGACGTCTCCAACAGCGATATCCTGCACGTCGTGCCGGTGGTACTGCTGGTGATCGCCATCCTGCTGGCAATCGTACTGCGAAGTCTGATTGCGCCCTGGTACCTGATCGCCAGTGTCGGTCTCTCGTATCTGGCGGCACTCGGTCTTTCGGTTGCGGTATTTGAGGGTCTGGGCGGTGGACCAGGTTTGAGCTTCATCCTGCCGTTCTTTATGTTCATCTTCATCATGGCACTGGGCTCGGACTACAACATCCTGGTAATGACCCGTATCCGGGAAGAAGCTCATGATGGTCCCCTGCGAGAGGCGGTGATTCGCGCCATCAATGCGACGGGCGGGACCGTAACTTCCGCTGGTCTGATCCTCGCCGGGTCATTCGCGGTGCTCACCGTGACCGGTGGAGGACAGATTCAACAGATTGGCCTCGGCATCGCTAGCGGTATCCTGATGGACACCTTCCTGATTCGCACTTTGCTGATACCGGCATTGGTTGTGACAATTGGCAAATGGAATTGGTACCCGTCTCCGCTCTACCGCCAGGCGGGCAATCACCTGCTCAGAGGCGCCACCGCTGGGAACCTCCCGGCACACCCGATCGACGCTGTTGCGCCGCAGGAGTTGCAAGGCTAGGGCTTTTGCCCCTCTATCAAAGCTCGCGAGGAAGATCGGAACAGCGGAGAAAATCCGTTCAAGGCCTCGATTTGACCAATACGCGAGTAAGAAATTGCTTGAGCTTCGAGTCGTACGCTGCCGGATTGTGATTCCACGATTGGGTGTGTTCAGCGCCCGGCACGACCACATAGGTCACGATGTCGGGACGGGCTCGGGCGAAGGCAGCGCTGGGACCAACCGGCACCGTGGTGTCTTTGGTTCCCTGAAAGAGCAGAGTAGGCGCACGGAGACTGGCGGCTGAACGGACGTCGTTGAGTGGATCGAGGTTGGACAGGCCAAGGCGGTAGGCGACTATCTTCTTCGCCACCACCGTTAGAATGCCGGGCAGATTGCGTTCGACCAGCCTGGAGGTCGAGCACGGCATTCCAGTCCAGCGCGGGAGAATCCAGCACTACCGCCCGCACCCGAGGAGCGTACGACGAATGGTGGAGGAAGTACTCGACCACACCACCACCCATGGAGTAGCCATAGAGGATGACATCGGTGGCCGAGTGGGCCAGGGCGTAGCGCACACCTGCCTGCACATCTTGCCACTCGGTGACGCCCAAATGGTAGATATGATCCGGACTCGCAGGCGCCCCGAGGTCGTTTCGATATTCCATGTCGAGCACTGGCAGGCCCAGTCGCGTCAGCAGAGGCACCGGTCGGAGTGGTTCGTCCAATCCTGACTTGTACCCATGAACGAAAATCACCCAGGTATGACGCTTGCCCGGAATGTACCAGGCAGGCAGGGCCCCGAGGGGTCCTGGGATCCGAACGGTACGATACCTCAGGTGAAGCGCTGCTGGTGAGGTGTACATCCAGATGTCGATGCGCGCGGACGTTCCAACCTTCAAACCCGCCGTGTTGCCGGTGATTCTCCTTTCCACACTGGCGCTATTGGACGAGAGGATCTTCCCCAGGACTGCTCGACCACCGCGCCAGACCAGAGCGAAGGTTCCCGGTTGGAGACTGCTGTCGCTTCGGGTGATCCGAACGGTAGTTCCGGACATCGACAGAACCCGCAACGAATAGGTGTCTTTGTCGTGCGTCACATCGAGGAGCTGCGATGAGAAATACCACCCCGTTCCGATGAGAGCAATCCCGATAACGACGATCAGCACCAATGAGGCGGACAGCAACATCCAGAGCCGGCGATGACCTTTGCGCACCCGCAGTGACTCGACCCGTACCGGCATGGGGGCTGGGCGAACTCTAGTGGGCGCCATTTAGGCACCTCCGAACGGACCGAGAAAACTGAGAGTCGTGGAGAATGTGCTTGTCCACTATATGGTCATGGCACCAGCATCTCGCCACTCCAGAGCTCGTCCGTCCGCCCCGCAGTCCCCACGCTCTGTCCAGTGATTGCGATGCTTTACTCGCAAATGAAGTCGATCGGGCGTACACTATGCGTGGTCATAGCCACTGGGCAGACAAAATGAACTCACGCTCCTCAATATGGAGGGAAGCGCGATGGACTACGCACCGCATACCCTCCCGCAGACGAACGACCGAACCCTGAGCGCCTTTCTGGACTGGATAGCCGAGACATACGCCTCACGCCCCGCTCTGCTCTACAAGCCCAGTCTCAAGACGAATGTCTGGACCTACCGCGACCTGCGCGAGCGAGCCAACCGCGTGACCCACTGGCTACAGAATGAGGGAATCGGCAAAGGCGACCGAGTTGTCGTGTGGGCGCCCAACAGTCCCTGGTGGGTGGCAACTCTGTTCGGCATTGTTCGCAATGGCTCCGTCGTCGTACCACTCGACTTCCGCAGTAGTCCTGACTTTGTCGAGCGCGTGATCACGCAGGCGGAGCCTCGGATCGCCGTCGCAGCAGCATCGGTGACGAAGAACTGGACCTACGAGATTCCGGTCTTCGCCATCGAGAGCCTGGAAGCACTCATCCCCGATGAAGGCCCGGCGTCGCTACCAGAGGTTCTGCCAGACGATCTCGCGGAGATCATTTTCACCTCGGGCACCACCGGAGCACCCAAGGGCGTGATGCTGAGCCACTGGAATATCCGCTCCAATGTAGAAGCAATTAATGCGGTATTCCCTTCCGCCGGTAGATTCAGACCGCTATCTATTCTCCCTCTGAGCCACCTGCTGGAGCAGACGGTGGGCCTGATGCTGCCGCTGCGGGGAGGCACGAGTATCGCCTATGCTTCTGCGCTGCAGCCGGCGGCGATCCAACGTGACATGGCCGAATATCGGGTCACAACGATGGTGCTGGTACCGCGCATCCTCAGTTTGTTCATGGATGCCATCGAGCGGCGGGTCAAACGCGACGGCCAGGAGAGATTATGGATGCTGATGTGTCGGCTTTCCGAGCACCTCCCAATGCGGGCGCGTCGAGTCCTCTTTCGCCGCGTGATCCGGAGCTTTGGCGGACGGCTCGACTTTCTCGTGGCCGGCGGAGCACCGCTGGAACCGGAGCTCGAGCACAAATGGGAATTAATGGGCATTCCTATCTTGCAAGGCTACGGAGCCACCGAGGCGTCTCCCATCATCACTGGTTCGGCGCTGGCCGATCGCGTGCCGCGTTCGGTGGGTAAGGTTCTCCCGGGCAGCACGCTTGACCTCGCCGCGGATGGCGAGATCCGCGTATCTGGACCGAACGTGATGCAAGGCTACTGGAAAAATCCAAAAGCGACGGCGGAAGCGTTGGCTGGCGGGTATTACAACACTGGTGATTTAGGCGAGCTGGATACGGCGGGGCGGCTGTATCTTCGCGGCCGGAAGAAGAATATGATCGTGCTCGCGAACGGATTGAATGTGTTTCCGGAGGATATCGAGGAAGTTCTGGGACGACTGCCGGGGGTAGTCGAAGCCGTAGTAGTAGCGGTGCCGTCAGGCTACGGCCCCCAAATTCATGCTGTCCTGGCGTGCGGTTCGAAGGAGGTCGATGCCGCTGCACTGGTGCATCAGGCGAATACCCGGCTGGCGCCGCACCAGCAGATCCGATCGTTCGAGATCTGGCCCGAGCCCGATTTTCCCCGTACGCACACTGCCAAGATAAAGCGGCCAGAGGTCGCGGCGTACGTGCTGGCGGAGAAGCAAGGCAAGAAGGTTAGTGAACCACAGAACACCTTGCAAAGTTCGAGCAAACCGAAGCTGCTTCAGGTGCTGGCGGATGTTATCGGCAAACCAGCGACCGAACTGACGCCTGAGACGAGACTCGAGGCGCTCGGTCTGGATGCGGTACGTCGAATCCAGTTTGGCCGGGCGGTGGAAGACCGGTTAGGCAAATTTGTCGATGACTCGCTGATCGGACCGAAAACCACCGTCGGCGATCTGGATGTGCTGGTGTCGCCCGAGAATCACGGTGGAGAACACATGTACCCGCTATGGCCGTTCTCCCACCTCATCCGACGCGTTCGCTCGCTTATCCAGCTACCAATTTTCGGTGCGATCGATGTGGTCAACCGCCCTCAGGCGTTTGGAAGAGAGCACCTGGAAGGGCTGCCCCTTCCCGCGATCTTTGTGATGCGGTACGAGAATTATCTCGATGCGCCATTCGCTCTCGACGCGCTTCCTGGACCGATTCGGAAGAGATTGGGCATCTCCACCTCGTGGAAAGAGGGTGACGGCACTCGCTGGGTCGGAATGACCGTAGCGCTTTTCTTCAATTCATTCCGTTACTCTCGCTCCGGGTCGCTACATGCGACTCTTATGCACGCATCGGGCTTGCTGGATCACCACTGGTCGATCCTGTTTTTGATTCGGGACGATCCGTCGTTGAACGGTCAGACCGGCAACGTCAATCGTGGAATCGGCGTGTTGGCAGTCGAGTTCGGTGTACCGGTAGTGCCGATTCACATCACCGGTCTGGGCCGCCGCATGGCTCTTTTCCCGATTCCCCGCCGTGATACCGTAGCGGTTCACTTCGGCAAGCCGATCCTGTACAAATCGGGGATGGACTACAGGGACATTGGAGCCGCTGTCGGCGCGGCCACGGATATTGTCCAATGACTGATGTGGCGCCGCCACTGCCTGTGGTCCCGGATGTTCCCGTTGTCACTGTGGCCGTGTTACCGGAAGCCGCCACAAAACAACGCCTCGTCTATCTCGACAATCTCAAAATTGTTCTCATCGCCGGTGTAATTGCCTGCCACGCCACGCTAATCTATGGTCCCGGCGGAGGGTGGCTCGGGTATCACGAGGGACACCCGTCGATTCTGGTAACGCTCATTCTCGGCATCCCCGGCATACTCGGTGGACTGTTCTGGCTCGGCGTGTTTTTCCTCATAGCCGGAATGTTCGTGCCCAGGTCTCTGCGAAAAAAGGGCGCCTGGAAATTTTCGCAGGAACGAATCATTCATCTCGGCATACCACTCGTGGTCTACACAGTGGTAGTGATACCGCTACTCGAATATGCTGTTGTCAAGGTTCTGGGACAGACCACACAGCCGCCCTGGACATGGGCTGTCGAGCACATCTTTCCGCTGTATGCGGGACCCCTCTGGTTCGTCGGCGCGTTGATGATTTTCTCCGTCGCCTACGCGCTGTATGATCGAGTCTGGCCAGGTCGACCTATGGGCAACGCCATCATCTCGGTTCGGGGAATCATCCTCCTTGCCCTTGCCATCGCGGTCACGTCTTTCCTGTTCCGGTTGATTTGGCCCATCTATTCCGACCAATTTCTCGGGCTGCACCTATGGCAGTGGCCGCAGTACGTGCTGCTGTTCTGGGCAGGAGCCTGGGCCGCCGAGCGCGGATGGCCGACCCTGCCCGACAGCGTCTGGCGTGCCTGCGGATACGCGATTCTGGCTGCCTGCATCCTGGGGAGTCTGTTGATACTGGCCGTGTACAAGGGCGTATTGCCGTCCGATCCGGGCCTCTATTCCGGTGGCTGGCATTGGGAGGCGACTTTTGCCCCCATAATCGAGGGAGTCCTGGCCGTGACTGGTTCCATGTGGATGCTGGGATACTTTCGCCGTCATGTCAATTCACTGTTTCCGCTGGGAAAGCAACTCATTCGGAGCTACTACGGGGCATACGTGATTCAGGCACCGGTCGTTCTGGGACTGGCGCTGGTGCTGCGGGGTGTCGCCATATCAACGGAATTGAAGTTTCTGATCGTCGCGCCGTTGGGAATCGTGGCGTCATTCACGTTAGCGTATTACTTTGTGCAACTTCCTGGCGTCAACAGGATTCTGTAGAGCATCCGCCTTGCGGCGATGGAAATCGCTCCCTCTCATCCTCGGCGTCAGCGTCACCGGCTCCTATGCCTCCTTTCTGCTGTTGGCGGCCAGCCACTTCCCCCATGCCTACGGCCCATGGCGCGACAACACAATTAGCCAGCTCGGCAATCGCAATCTCAACCCCCACGGATACATCTCGTACTTGATTGGATGCGCAATCGCGGGCGTCCTGGCAATGGCGTTCTTTCTCAGCTTGAGCCAGTGGAAGCTGGATAGTAGTCGCCGGCAGCGTTGGCTCTTCCGTCTCGTGCAAACACTGGGAATTGTGGGTGGTCTGGCCCTCTTCATGAACGCAATATTTCCCGAGAACGACCACCTCGAACATCATGTCTGGGCTGGAGTTCTCTTCGATGCATTCGCCGCCGCCGCCATCGTCGCGATCCCCGCCCTTTGGCATTTTGGTCGCGCTATCCTTGGCCTGATCGCGTTCAATCTTCTGGCTATCATCGCAGTGGTGCTGATGTATGCGTTCGCGTCTATCCATTGGGTTGAGTGGTTGCCGGCGGGCATGTTCCTGTTGTTTCCCGTCCTGCTAGGATTCCTCACGAGACAATTGCCTGGTGAGATGACGCCCTGACGATACTGGTGCCCGCCGGCAGAGAAAGCTACACTGGCACCTATGAATATCTGAAGATCATGCCACCCGAACCGGCGGCATAGCATACTCCCGGGGCCGTGCAGGCGATGTCGCTAAAACTCATGTCTGTAACTCGTGGCATACGCTGCCAGTGGTCACCCTCATCGACGCTCCGCAAGATGACGCCGTTACTGCCGGCGATCCAGCAGATCCCGGACGCACGGCACGAGACTCCCCCGAAAGACGCCGCGCCATAGCAGAGCGGTTGGTAGCCACACGACTTAGAGCCGCCGCGGAAAGCTACAGGAATGCGCACGTCCCGGTTACTCCAGGTGAGGCCACCATCGGCCGTTACCTCGATGGCTCCTGTGAGTTCTCCAACAGTGCAGCCTTGGGAGTCGGCGCAGCCATATCCCACGGCCGCGCAATGCAAGACGTCGGCACACGAAATGGCGGTAAGATCGGCATCGGTGTTCTGTTTGACGCTGTCCAACTCCTGCCAGGTGGTACCACCATCTCGCGTCACGAAGACCTCCCCGGGCGATCCCGTGACGAAGCACTCTCGCGTCTCGGGGCAGTCCACGGCATTCAAAATGAGCGAGCCAGATTGGCGCATCATCGTTTCCCTCCAGGTACGGCCACCGTCCGTCGTCCGTACGATCACACTGCTGCCATTTGGACCCACGCAGCCGGGATGCAGGCAGCCGGAACCGGCGGCGATACAGAAAACGCTTGTCGGGCAGTCGATACCGTTCAACGGCAACGAAGTGCCCGAAAGTGGATTGTGCAGGCTCTGCCAGTGGACGCCGGCATCGTCGGTACGCAGAATCTCGCCGTTGGGTCCGGCCACAAGGCAGACAGTCGCCGCCGGGCAGGAGAGTCCGAGCTGATACAGGTTGTTACCGGATAGTGGTGTCCGGCGCTGTGTCCAGGTGGCCCCGGCATCAGCGGAAGCGAGAAGGTAGGCGTCGGTCGTCAGGGCAAAGCAGTCATCCTTCGTTGGGCAGGCAAGGTGAAATATGTCATCCAGCGGCCCTTGAACGGAACTGCTCCAGCGAGCACCACCGTCTTGCGTGGTCAGAATTTGGCTTGCTCTGCCGAGCACATGGCAGACCATGGCGTTCTCACACGCGATCTGATTGCCGAGTTGAACCTCCGATGAGATGGCGCGCCAGGTACGGCCTCCATTTCGAGTCAGCAGCAACCCATTCCGACCGAGTGCCAACACGCAGGTTCGCGCGCTGGGACAGGATATATCGCTGAATCCGGCGACCGGAAGGGCACGCCGTGTCCAGTTCCGACCACCATCAGTGGTGCTGAGCCAGAAGCCTCTATCCGGACCGCGAGTCGATTGCAGCACAAACGCGAAGTAGCACACCCGCGGTGTAGGGCAGGTTATCTCCTGGCCAAATTGCCTGCCTGGAATGGAATACGAACGAGTCCAG
Source organism: uncultured Chloroflexia bacterium (assembly GCA_963731225.1). Classification (GTDB taxonomy): domain Bacteria; phylum Chloroflexota; class UBA5177; order UBA5177; family UBA5177; genus CAVSUG01. Next base: position 268,810 of record CAVSUG010000001.1, on the reverse strand, counting down.
GTGCGGCCCGCATTGGAAGTCTGGTAGACCGCTCCGTGACCCCCGGCGGCCAGGCAATGGCTCGAAGATGCGCAGGCGAAGGCGTAGAGGTATAGGGTCACAGGGATATGGACGCTATGCCAGGTCTGTCCAGAGTCGTTGCTGGCCAGGAGGTCGAAGGTGGGGCGAGAGTGCTTACAGTTGGGTACGGCACAGCCTTGAGTTGTGTTGTACGCCTGCACAAAGCAGACGTGTACCGTGGGACAGGTGAGGTTCTGGGGAAAGTCGATCCGCCGAAACACATGGCGTGTCCATGTTCTTCCGCTGTTCCGGGTAAAACGAAATGACGTCGCGGTAATAACCGCGCAGGTATGGGATGCAGCGCAGGCAATGGATCCCAGGTCGGCATGGGTGCCACTTCTCACCGGGACCCACGTAGCTCCATGGTCGTGACTGGCCAGGATAGTTCCAAACGAGCCTGCCGCGTAACAAACCTGTGAACCAACACAGGAGATGGAGAACATATCGTTCCCTTGCGGTCTCGGGTTCAGCCAGACTGCGGAGGGTTGAGAATCCGCGTCCCGGGCGCGCGGTGCCAGACCGGCAGCCAGGAGCGCGATGGCCAGAATAGTACCGACGTGGAAAGCAGGAATTCTGCACGCGATCATGACAACTGGATCGGACGCGCAGAGAGGCATCGGAGCAGTCGCACGGCCGTCTCCTCACATCAGACTCTATTCCGAGAACGTCGATGCGGCCTGCGTTGTGACAGCAGGTCCGGAGATCGATGGCCGGTAGGGTAGATTATGCCGTCACCTGAATCGCTGGAGTAACGGGCTCGATCTCGCGCTGTTTTTACCCTCCAGGAGAGCTACACTGGCACAAAGTCCGGTATGTACGACCGCAACCTCAGGAGGCAGCATGGCTGACCAGAAGGTCAAAGACTTGCAGCACGTGCCCCTGTTCGCCGAGTGCTCGACGCCAGAACTCCAGTCCCTGGCCAGGAATGCGGATGAGGTCGATCTCGCGGCCGGTCGCACGCTCATCACCCAGGGAAAACCAAACCACACTTTCTTTGTTTTGCTCGACGGCGAGGTAGACGTCGTAGTTGCTGGTCAAGAACCCGTGCGTCGTGGCCGGGGCGAGATCATCGGTGAAATCAGCATGCTTGATCGGGGACCAGCCACCGCGACGGTCATCACCACGTCACCGGTCCGGGCTCTGGTAATGAGTCACGCTCAATTCCAGAATGCGATCACGGGAAACGAGAGCATTGCCTTGAAAGTCATCGCGGTCATGGCCAGGCGTCTGCGGCAAGTCCCGTAGTTAGCCGGCGTTCGCCATGCTGGCCACATCCACGGCTACCGAGCCTTTTGCCGGTACCGTCACCGTGGCCATGCCCTGGGCGTCGACGGTGATCGGTGGTCCGTTACAGCCGGCCGAATTGCCCAGAATGATGTCGCAGTAGTTACCGGCCGGCAATCCGGTGGTGAACGCGTGGGTCTGCGGGGTGGTCTCATTGTTGATCGCGATCCATCCCTGACTGCCCCTGCTGAAGGCGATCAGGTTCGAACCGTCGTCATACCAGTTGGTCACGGGCGCCGACCCGACCAGGTTGTGCCAGCCGACCATATCGGCGATCCCAGGATCTCGATCGAGACAGGTCCACTCCGCGCCGCAGATAGTATCGGAGACGTACCCTTTGGCGTCGGAGGGCGGCGGGTCGTTGTAGCCGGTCCAGGCGAAGCTGGAATACACCTGTGGCGTGCCGTGATCCCAGGCCAGCATGAACTCGGTGGCCAGGACGTTGGTGGCGCCGTCTTTGTAATTCAGCGTGGCGCCGTTGCGTTCGGTGTCGTGATTCTCGACGAAAACCAGCTCTTTCTCCCCGGGCAGGAGTCCGGAGTCCACGTTCTTCAGGGTGGCGATATCGCCATCGAAGGCGTCCTTGATCGCACCGGCAAAATCGAAGCCCAACAATGATCCTTCGTCCTCGAACGCCGAGGGGGCGAGCTGGCCGGAGCTGCCCAGCGCCACCTCGAGCGCCATGTAGGGACGCTGGCCATCAACGGTATTGTGCAGCAGTGACTCTATTGCCAGGAGATCGGTCTGGCCGATGTGCTTGGCTGAGTCCACCCGGAATCCGGAAACGCCGTAGCCGATCAGCTTGTTCAGGTAGTTGGCCAGCGTGGTGCGAACGTTCGTGGCTTCGGTACGCAGATCGGCCAGACCCAGCAGTTCGCACTTGGTGACTTCGGTATAGTTGTTGAAGTCGTGAATGGTGCCATCCGGCTGGGGACAGTCGGCGGGGTAATGGTGGAAGTCGTTGAAGTTCCACAAGCCGGGATAGTTGTACTTGGAATAACTGTAGCCACCGTACGACGTGCCGCCCGAGCCACTCATGTGATTGATCACCGCATCCACCAGGACGCGTACACCGGCGCGGCGGCAGGTGGAGACCATGGCCTGGAACTGTGCGTCATTGCCAAACCGGCTGGTGAGGTTGTAATCAGCCGGCTGATACACGTCGTACCAGGGGTGGCCGATGATGTCCAGTGAGTCCTGTGGCGGCGCTACTTGAACGCTGCCGTAGCCATCCGGTCCCAGGACGTTGGTACACTCGCCGGCAACTGAGGCCCAGTTCCACTCAAAAAGGTTGACGCTGACATCGTGCGCCAGATCGGCGGCGGACAGCGCGGGGAGAACGACCGTCGAGCCGGTAGCGGTGGCCGTCGGAGTTGCCGTCGCTGTCGCCGTGGCTGTTGCCGTGGCTGTTGCCGTGGCCGTTGCGGTTGGGGTCGCCGTCGGCGTGTCCGTGGGTGTCACCGTCGGCTTCACCTTGGTACAGACCTTTACTTTTTTCTTGTGCCCCTTCACCTTCTTGGTGACATAGTGGCATTTCTGTTTGGCCGCGATCGGTCTGGCCACGATGGTCGAGCCCTGGGTGGGCACCGGCGCCAGCGGCAGCACCGCCGCCAGCAGAGCGCCGATCGCCAGAACTATCGTCCACTTACCGATTGACATGTTCAAGCATACTCCGGTTCAACGAGTCGCGGGTGGACGGATGACCGCGGCGGAGTCGACTCCAAAATATGTTACGTCCTCGAAGTATCCGGCCTTTCCGGTCGGCGCGTACTGGGTAAAGCGGCGCCGCAAGAGACGATACGTTCCGGTATCGACGTACCAATCTACGGCCGTGCTCTGGGCACCAGTGCGGTTGACACCGACGGCGGCATGCAGATGCCAGGCGGGCCTACCGCGCACCACGGTCATCGCGGCAACGACGAAGCGAAGTGTGACATTGTGCAACCGCCAATCATGGAGAGAGATTCGAGGACACGCCAGCGGCAGCAAGAGCGGAAAATTGAAGTCTCCGGGGCCCGTCCCCTGGGCCTGCCAGGCACTCCACGGTGCTCGCCCCAGCTTGAACCGTTCCCAGTCTCGTTGAGTCGGCTTGCTGATCAAAATGATCTGCCAGGATCTATGGGCCGATCGAAATGAAAGTAGCGCGCTGGGATCGTGCAAGACACATACCCCGGTGAAGGTTGCGGGCGATGCTGGTATTCCCCAGGTCCCGTCTGAACGCACCGTTTGCACTTTCTTCATCGCGGCGATTGCTCTGGCCGCCAGTTCGTTGGCGCGGTCGCTAGCCGTAATCCCGGCGTGACGGTCAGGCGTCGAGGCTGCCGCCAGACCAACAGTAGGAGCAGAGGACGTAACGACGATGACGGCAACTGCTATCGTGCGCGCAACGCGTGAGGACAACGATAGAGGCAACATCAAAAACGCGTTCCGATCTGGGGATGTATGCCGGCGGTCCCCGATTCCCTACTCTAAACGTTCACCGTTCGCCCCGCCATTGATTGAAACTCATCTCCCCATAGCCGGCGGCGTGTCACCGGGCATCGCCACCCCAAAGCGGAAAGTCGTCTTTCAAAGAACGCCCAGACTGCTCGGTGGGCCCGGCTATCGAGACGCTATGCTGCTTACACCGACGGCAAACTGTCGAACTGAGACGCCGAACTGAAGTGGTGCGCCCGAATGCCGGCGCTCAGCGCCGCATCAACATTCACCTGGCGATCGTCGAAAAATACGATTTCTTCCGGTCGGGCTTGCAGGCGATCGAGGATCTCGAGATAGATCGCCGGATTCGGTTTGACCTCTCGCAACCGGCAACTGAATAACCGCGGCTCGAAGGCAGTCAGCGCCGGGAGGCGATCGATGGCATCGGCAATCTCGATCGGCGCATTCGAGAGCAGTGCCAGCCGGTAACCACGCTGGCCGGCTCGTCCGGCGGCCGCCACGGCTACCTCATTGACATGCAGCCAGCTAGCCACATCGCGTTCGATGAGCTCGCCAAATTGCTTTTCATCCGGCGCTCGCTGCAGCACCCGGGTCCAGTACTGCAACGCGGTGAGATCGGCGCGATCGTACGCCCCCCGATGTTCCCAGTAGGCGCTCCAGAAGCTCGATTCATCGCAGCCACTGGCCGCCACCAGGCCGAGCCGCTCATCAATAGGCTGTGCCAGACTCAGAACCTCGCCATAATCGCACAGTAGCCACGTCATACACCCTCCTCCGTCCTACTTTCTCGATTCAGAACACACTCGATCAGCGGACTTACCCTCGTTTGGCTTACACTCGTATCAACCTACAAAAGGAGGACATCGTGGTTGGAGCACTTCCAGATCAGCGCTTATCTACCGGCGAAATCATAAACAAATCGCTCACGCTGTACTCGGAGAACTTCGTTCTGTTCCTCGGCATCCTCGCTCTACTTTTGATTCCGCAAGCCATCATAGAACTCGTCATCCCCGGATTGTTTGTCGTCACCATCGTCACCTCGACCTACAGCCTCGCCGCCCTCTTCCTTGCGATCAATGCACGCTACCACGGCCAGCAGATGACCATTATGGAAGCGTACTCCAGCGTTGGGGTCGGCACCTGGATCACGTTCCTTCTCGCCAGCATCGTCTACTACGTCGTCGGCGTGATTGGACTCATTCTGATCATCGTGCCCGGCGTCTACTGGTTCGTTCAGTACGCCTTCTGGCTTCCTGCCATCGCGGTGGAACGAAAAGACTTCGGTAGCGGCTTTTTCCGCAGTGCCGAACTCGTCTCCGGCAACTGGTGGCGCGTCTTCGGCATCGGCCTGCTGGTGATCGTCATCGAGATTCTCGTTCAGGGAGTGGTGAGTGCCATTCTCGGTCACGCGATCCCGGTACGACTGAGCAGTTTCGCCAGCACCGTGCTCACGATGTTCATTCGTCCGTTTACCTACGGCGCACTGCTGGTGCTCTTCTTCGATGAGCGAGCGCGTCATTCCAGCGGGGCGGTATAGCCCTTACCGGCTTTACTTCCTGCCCGATCCGCTCTTCTTACCGCCGCCCGACTCTTTATTGACGGTTGCCCAGGCACGGCGCTCAGCCTCGTCTTTGGAGACGCCTCGGTCCTCGTAGCCCTCCTCGATGTGCTCTGCCTGCCGCTTCTGCTTGTCGGTGTATTTCCACTTGTCACCCTGTGCCATGAAATGGTCCTTCCGAGGCGAAATCAGAGGTACTGTCTCTGCTTGCCTATCGATACATGTTGGCGCAAGAAGCGGGCCAGCGTAATCCAGTTTGGCTCCATCCCTGGCGCCTACTCGTGCTATCTCGCCGTGAAGTGCCGGGGACCCGCCGTCCAAACCTGGTCGACTCTTAATAATGCGCAGTACACTGCGGGGTGACTTCCTCCGGTCGGGAGAGAGCGAGGACATGAGCATGCTAGACCACATGAATGCTCTGGAAGGTTCCACGCTAAACGGACGATACCGCGTGGAGAACGCTCTCGGCGTCGGCGGTATGGCGACCGTGTACTGCGGGTATGACCAGGATTTGAACCGCAGAGTTGCCCTGAAGATTTTGCACCGCCATTACGCGGTCGACGACTCCTTCGTGGCGCGGCTGCGGCGAGAGGCAGAGCTTGCCGCCAGGGTGTCTCCTCATCCCAATATTGTCGGCGTGTATGATATCCGACACGATGGTCTTCTCCATTACATCGTCATGGAGATCATCTCTGGGCAAACGCTGAAAGAGCTCATTCAGCAGCAGGCGCCCATCAGCTTCCTGGAAACGGCTCGCGTCGGCCGGCAAGCGTGCCTGGGCCTCGGCTATGCTCATGATCGTGACGTGATACACCGCGATATCAAGCCGCAAAACGTGTTACTGGACGATCAAGGCAACGTCAAGCTGACGGACTTCGGAATCGCGGTGGCCAGGGCGTCTTCGCGCCTCACTCTTCCCGGCATAGTTCTGGGTTCGCTGCAGTACATGTCGCCGGAACAAGCTCTGGGAAAGCCGGTGACTGCATCCTCGGATATCTACTCGCTCGGACTCGTGCTCTTCGAGATGCTTACCGGTCGTCTCCCATTCGAGGGAAACGAGGCGTCGGATATTCGTGCGCGGTACGCCCGCGAGGCCCTTCCCTCGCCTCGCGACATCAACTCCTTTGTCCCCGAAGAGGTGGCCGATGCCGTTATGGTGGCGCTACGCAAAGATCCGGCGGCTCGGTACCCGAACGCGCAAGCGTTCGCGGAGTCGCTCGAACGATTTGAACGAGGCACCAGGCGGGCAACGGTCAGCAGCACACCGAAAGATGTAGTCGATTTTCCATCCCGCCGCCTCGCGCGCGCCTCGTTCATGCTTGTCCTCGCCATCGGAGTCCTCGTCGTGGCCTGGATCAGCTTTGAGAGCCTGCGCACCAATCGCAACTCACCGGGAGCAGCGGCGGGACCTACCGCCGTTACTACTCCACGCGCTACGTCGAGCGCGTCCTCAACGCTGGTCCCCCGGAGCACGGCGGCACCATCGCTATTGCGAGCCAGCCGGCCAGCCCCATCGACGCCAGGCATCGCCGCGTCAGTCCCAGTCTCCCATTCGGGAGCCATCTCTGTATCTCCGCTCGCCGGTGCAGTACCGCCGGCAGTGCAGATCGCCGGTACGCGCTTCCAACCGCGGGAGATGCTCGTAGTGCAAATCTCCTGGCACACCACATCGAGCACCCCGGGTCCCGGCTATCGTTGGTACCAGATCGCGGCAAATCTGCGCACGCAGAGCGATGGCTCCTTTAACGGCGCGCTTGCTCTTCCGGTGTCGCCCCAATCTTTCGCGTCATCAGAGGCTTATGTGAGCGTGCGAGACGCCCGGACGGAACAGAGCCTGGGCCAGACGTCGGTCCACATCGTACTGGCACCCCCTGCTGCCGTTCCGGTCGGTCCTCCCCAGGAAGGGCCACGCCCAGGAAACGGCCACGATCGGGAACACGGGAAGGGACATGGCGGAGAACAGGACAACGGCGGCGATTGATATGCTACTTACCAGTCTTCATACGCCCCGACGACGGCCCCGAGGGTGACGAAGAAGAGGATCACGCCACCAGCCAGTATCACCGAACCGATCATCCCGCGAGCGTCGGTCGGGACACCTCGTTCGATCAGAAGCAGCCCCGCAATCACGGCCACTGCTGCGATCGCGAACGCACCGTATATTCGCCAGGTGTTCTTTTCCAAGGGTGCCATTCTCACTTCTGGTATTGTCCACGAAATCGCCTCACCGACTCCAGAGCAGGCGACATTCTCGACGGCGGTAAGGTGAATCCGGTGCGCTACGCCCAACTCGTGAGCGAACGCATGTAACCATCATGGTGGGCGGCAGGAATACTGCCGCCCACCATGATCCCAAGGTTACGACGAATTTCCTCGCGCCGCTGCCACTTGCTTGCGGGCGGCGTCGAGTACGCTCTCTGGCGTGAAGCCAAACTTCTTCTGCAGTTCCTTCAGCGGGGCCGAGGCGCCAAAGGTCTCCATACCAATGATGTGGCCGGCCGAGCCAACGTACCGGTCCCAGCCAAAGGTCGACGCCTGTTCGACGGCGACCCGGGCAGTGACTTCCGGCGGCAACACGCCTTCTCGATACTCCCGCGGCTGCCTCTCGAAGAGATTCCAGGATGGCATGCTGACGACGCGGGCGCCGATCCCTTCCGTTTTCAGTTCGTCGGCAACCTCAAGGCAGAGGGACACTTCACTGCCCGTGGCCAGGAGCAGGATATCGGGCTTGCCATTCTCCGCATCAGCCACGACGTAGGCCCCGCGCGCCACGCCAGCGGCCGAACCATACTTGCTTCGATCGATCGTGGGCAGCGCCTGCCGGCTCAGCACCATGATCACCGGCTCGTGTTGCAGTTTCATCGTGTAGCGCCAGGCCTCCGCGACCTCATTGGCGTCCGCCGGCCGGAAGACAGTCAAGCCCGGTATGGCTCGCAGCGACGCGACCTGCTCTACCGGCTGATGGGTAGGTCCGTCTTCGCCGACACCGATCGAGTCGTGGGTGAAGATGTAGATCACCGGGATCTCCATCAGCGAAGCCAATCTGATCGGCGCCCGGCAGTAGTCGCTGAAAATCAGGAAGCCCGATCCATACGGGCGCATCTTGGAAAGCGACAGCCCGTTCAGGATGGCGCCCATCGCGTGTTCGCGGATGCCGAAGTGCAGGTTGCGTCCCGAATAATCGTCAGCCGAGAAATCGCCCGCGCCTTCAAAGGTCAGACGCGTCTTGGTCGATGGCGCCAGATCCGCGGCGCCCCCAATGAGCCACGGCACGTTCTGCGCGATGGCATTCTGGACTTTATTCGATGACTCGCGTCCGGCCAGGCCCTTGGCATCAGCCGGAAACACCGGCAAATCGCGATCCCAGCCCTCGGGCAGGTCGCGATGCTGCATCCGGTACAACTGGTCGGCGAGTTCGGGATACTGTCTGCTGTATTCAGCGAATCTGGCCATCCACTCCTCACGGGCGGCATGGCCTCGCCGGCCTATCCCTTCGCGGAAGTGATCGTAGACGCCATCCGGCACCAAGAATTTGGCGTCCTCCGGCCAGCCGTACGATCGCTTGGTCAGTCGGATCTCCTCTTCGCCCAACGGCTCACCGTGGGCTCCGCTGGTGTCCTGCTTGTGCGGGGCGCCGTAGGCGATGTGGCTGTCGACCACGATAAGGGTTGGCCGGTCGTTCGTATTCCGGAAGACGTTGAATGCTCGCTCGAGCATGTCGAGATCGTTGGCGTCGCCTACACGGGTAACGTTCCAGCCATAGGCGATGAAGCGAGTAGCCACATCCTCGGTGAAGGCGAGATGGGTGTTGCCCTCGATGGTGATGTGATTGTTGTCGTAGATCCAGCAGAGATTCGACAGCTTGAGATGGCCGGCGAGCGATGCAGCCTCTCCGGAGATGCCCTCCATCATGCAGCCATCGCCACCGATGGCGTAGACATCGTAGTCGAACATGTCGAAGCCGGGGCGGTTGAAATAGCGCGCCATCCAGTGTTGCGCGATAGCCATGCCAACGCTGGTGGCCACGCCCTGCCCCAATGGGCCGGTGGTGGTCTCGACGCCGGAGGTCCATCGGTACTCCGGGTGCCCGGCACACTTGCTGTCGAGCTGCCGGAAGCGCTTGATATCGTCGAGCGTCACCGACGGTTCGCCGAGGTCTTCGTACTCCGCGTTCACTGCTTTGACCCCGGTCAGATGCAGCATGGAATAGAGCAGCATCGACACATGACCGAAGGAGAGAACGAATCGGTCGCGATTGGGCCAGATTGGGTCCTCCGGGTCGAATCGCAGTATCCGTTGCCAGAGCGTGTACGCGACTGGAGCGGTAGCCATTGCCGTACCGGGATGACCCGAGTTCGCGGCTTGCACGGCATCCATTGCCAGCGTTCTGATTGTGTTTACCGCAAGTTGATCGAGTTCAGCCTGCGTCCCTGTCGCAACCGCCATGTTGTACCTCCGTAAGTACTAAACTAGTCACCAATCCTGGGTCCTGTTTCTCCAATTGCTAGCGTGCTCTTATGGTACCGCACCGCAGGCCTTGTTTTCTGGTAGAGGTGGGAGGGCACAGAAGTAGACAGCTATCGATCCGTCAGACATAATTGCAACAATTGGCGGATCACGTGAGGAGAGGACGAAATGGCCACGCAGACGGCACCCAGTTCCCGACACTCCACCACTCCGGCAGAGGAGCTTGCTAACCGGCTACAGCAAGAAACCAGCGGCGAAGTCCGTTTCGACCGCGGAACCCGAGCTCTCTACGCCACCGATGCATCAGTCTTTCGGCAGGTCCCGATCGGTGTGGTCATTCCGCGCACCGATGCCGACGTGGAGGCCGCCGTCCGCATCTGTCGCGAATTCGAAGCGCCCCTTCTAGGACGTGGAGCGGGCACCAGCCTCAGCGGCCAGTGTTGCAATGCGGCCGTGATTCTCGACTTTTCCAAGTACATGAACCGGATCATCGAGGTCGATCCGACAAACTGGCGAGCACGCGTCCAGCCAGGCGTTGTCCTGGATAAGCTCCGCGCCGCCGCCGGGGAGCATGGCCTCACCTATGGGCCCGATCCCCAAACGCACAATCACTGCACGCTGGGAGGGATGATCGGCAACAACTCCTGCGGCGTGCATTCGATCACCGCCGGCAAGACCGATGACAACGTCGAAGCGCTCGATCTGCTGCTCTACGACGGCACCCGCTTGCACGTTGGACCGACGAGCGATGCCGAATTAGAGACCATCATTGCCGGCGGCGGACGGCGCAGCGAGATTTACGCCGGCATTGCGTGATCTCCGCGATCGCTATGCCGACCAGATTCGTGCCCGCTATCCCGACATTCCGCGTCGCGTCTCCGGCTACAACCTGCCGTTCCTGTTGCCCGAACGCGGTTTTCAGGTGGCCCAGGCGTTGGTCGGCTCGGAAGGCACCTGCGCCATCACGATGGAAGCGACAGTTCGCCTGGTGCACAGCCCTCCGGCGCGCTCGCTGTTGGTCCTGGGGTACCCCGATATTTACCACGCCGCCGATCATGTCACCGAGCTAATGGAGTTCGGTCCGATCGGCCTGGAGGGGTTCGACGACACCCTGGTCGACGCCCTGCGCGCCATGGGGCGTGACCTCGAAACGCTAGCAAGCTTCCCTGAAGGCAAGGGCTGGCTCCTGGTCGAGTTCGGCGCTGAGACCGAGGCGGAGTCGGAATCCCAGGCTCGGAAACTCATGGATGCGCTGCGCAAGCATGCCAACGCGCCCAATATGTCGCTGGTTAACGACCCGAACGCCGAGGAAATGGTCTGGAACGTCCGTCGCGAGGGGCTGGGCGCCACCCAGCTTCGTCCCGGTTCGCAACACACCTGGCCAGCCTGGGACGACGCCGCCGTGCCCCCCGACAAGCTGGGTAGCTATCTCCGTGACTTCCATGCCCTGCTCGATCAGCACGGACTCACTACCAGCCTTTATGGCCACTTCGGACACGCGTGCGTCCACACCAACATCAACTTCGATCTTGAAACCGATGCTGGGATCACGAACTACCGCGACTTCGTCGAGAAGGCGGCGGACCTCTGCGTGTCGTACGGCGGGTCGCTCACCGGCGAACATGGCGATGGCCAGGCCCGCGGCGAACTCCTGGTGAAAATGTTCGGTGAAGAGCTGATCGGCGCCTTCGAAGAGTTCAAGGGGATCTGGGACCCGGACTGGAAGATGAATCCCGGCAAAGTAGTGCGCGCCAATCGTCTCGACGCCAACTTGCGAATGGGGCGAACCTACCGTCCCGTGGCCCACAATACCCACTTCCAGTTTCCCAATGACGGCTGGAACTTCAGCAAGGCGATGCTCCGCTGCGTCGGCGCCGGAGAGTGCCGGCGCCACGAAGGCGGCACCATGTGCCCCAGCTATCGGGCCACCGGCGAGGAGAAGCATTCGACTCGCGGTCGGGCGAGAATGCTTTACGAAATGCTCGAAGGCGATGTGCTCAAGGGCGATTGGCGCAATGATGACGTGATGGAGGCGCTCGACCTTTGCCTCGCCTGCAAAGGGTGCAAGGGTGACTGTCCGACTCAGGTCGATATGGCCACCTACAAATCGGAGTTTCTTTCGCACCACTACCAGGGTCGAGTGCGGCCACGGCATTTCTACGCACTCGGGCTGATGTTCGTCTGGGCGCGTCTGGGATCGATCATGCCCGGCCTGGTGAACGGCTTGATGTCGATCGCGCCGCTGCGCCAGACGGTTGCCTGGATGGGCGGCCTTACCGGCAAGCGGGAGATTCCCACCTTTGCGCCAGAGACATTCGTCGCCTGGTATTGGCAGCGAGCGTCCGAGCAGGTCGTGGACGCCCGGCGCCCCAAAGTCATTCTGTGGGCCGATACCTGGAACAACCACTTTTTGCCCGAAGCGCCGAAAGCGGCGGTCGAGGTACTGGAGGCAGCCGGCTTCCAGGTGATCGTACCCGGCAAGGCGCTGTGTTGTGGCCGTCCGCTGTACGATTTCGGCTTCCTGGACCAGGCCAAGCGTCAGCTCCGGCAGATCATCACCACCCTCCGGCCACAGATCGAGGCCGGCATCCCGCTGGTAGGGTTGGAGCCAAGCTGCGTGTCTGCATTCCGCGATGAGATGGTCAATCTCTTCCCTAACGATGAAGACGCCATGCGTCTTAGCAAGCAGACCTTTACGCTGGCCGAGTTCCTTACCCAGCACGCGAACGGCTGGCAGCCGCCGCGTCTCGAGCGCAAAGCGGTGGTGCACGGTCACTGTCACCAGAAAGCGATCATGAAGATGACCGCCGAAGGCAAGCTACTCGACAAGATGGGAATGGATTTCGAGATTCTCGATACCGGCTGCTGCGGTCTGGCCGGCGTCTTCGGCTTCGAGCGCGAGCATTACGACACCTCGATGGTCATCGGCGAGCAGAGCGTCTTCCCGGCCGTTCGTGGGACCGATCGGGACACGTTGGTGATCGCCGATGGCTTCAGCTGTCGAGAGCAGATCATGCATGGAACCGACCGTGAACCGATGCATCTCGCTCAGGTTATCCAGATGGCGCTGCATCAGGGTGCGACGGACACCAGGACCAATTGAATGGGCGAACTCTGCCAACAGTGAACGGCCTATGACCTCCGTGGTGCTGGCTGCCATGCTTGGCGACGGCATCGGTAAGGACATCGTGCCCGCCACCATGCGGGTCCTGCAAGCTGCCGGCGAAAAGCACGGTGTCGACCTTCGCTGTGATGTCCTTCCCGCCGGTTTAACGGCCCTCGAGACGCATGGCAGCACCTTCCCCACCGAAACGCTTGATCGTCTGCCCGCCTACGCCGGCTGGTTGTTGGGCCCGATCTCGCAACATCTCTATCCGACCGGCGATCCGCGATACATCAATCCCAGCGGTTTTCTCCGTAAGAAGTTCGACCTCTACGCCAACATCCGGCCGGCACGCTCCTTTCCCGGTGTCGATTGCTTCCGGCCCAACGTCGACCTCGTCATCGTCCGGGAGAACACCGAGGGGTTTTACGCCGATCGCAACGTTATCGACGGCAACGGAGAATTGCGACCAAACGAAGACATGGTGATCTCGGTCCGGGTGGTCACCCGGCAAGCGTGCACCAGGCTGGCCCGTCAGGCATTCGCCCTGGCGCGCGAACGGAACGGCAAACGGAACGTCACTGCCGTGCATAAAGCGAACGTCCTCCGGCGCGGCGACGGGCTCTTTCTCGAGTGTTGCCGCCAGGTGGCTTCAGAGTTTCCCGACGTCACGTTGGACGACGTGCACGTCGACGCATTCGCGCTGTACCTCATCACCCGGCCGCACGACTTCGACGTCATCGCGACCACCAATCTGTATGGCGATATCCTCTCCGACGAAGCCGCCGGCCTGGTCGGCGGTCTCGGTCTGGCGCCGGCCTTGAACGCGGGCGATCGGTACGCGATGGCACAGGCAGTTCACGGTTCGGCGCCAGACATCGAGCATCTCCACTGTGCCAATCCGGTCGCCGAGATCCTCTCGGCGGCTCTGCTTCTCGCCTGGTTGGCAGAGCGGCAGAACCTGCCGCCACTGGCGGCCAGCGGTGCGTCTATCGAGAACGCGGTCGCCAACGCCCTCAAGAATGGTACGCGCCTGACGCCAGATCTTGGCGGCACCGCCAGTACCGAAGAGATGTCCGAAGTGATTCTCACTGCCATCAAGAGTGGCTCGTGACGCCGGAAATGCGCCACGACGTCGCGCCACCGGGCCTCGCCGACTTACCGTGTGGCCTGAGCCAGCACGTCGATAGGATCGGCCGGCGCCCGCAGCCACCAGAGACAGTCCTGCGGGATGGTCACGACGAAGCGATAGGCGCCCGGCCCGTGCTCCTGATAGATGCCATTGCCGTCCGGCCATCCCTTTTGACCCCGGCGTAGATAGAGCCGGGTGGTCTGGCCTCGCGTGGTGGCGACATCCGCAGAGAGCCTCGCCCCCTGCTGGTCGAGCCGTATCATATCCAGCGCCACCGTCCAGTGAGCCGTTTGCGATGGAATGCAATTGTAGGTCCAGAGCAGCGGCCAGGTCTGCGATTTCGTGATGAAGACGCCGGTGACAAATTGGCCGACCTTGTGCTGGCGGTTCGTTAGATCCGCAATGCCGGTATCGACCAGGCGCACCGTCGGATTGACCTGAACGGGATCACCGCTGGTGGCCCACTCGCCGAACCCCCAGGCGGCGCAGGGAAGGATAAAGGCAAGAAGGAAACACAGCAGCAAGCGTCCCCTCGATGCGGCCTGATTCAAGCGTTCCTCCGAAACGATGGCTGGATCGATAGGTCCGGCGCATGAATCGCGCCACGGCGACCTTCCGGTTTCTGGTTCGAGCGCCGATAACGCGCTCGCCAGCCATCTCTCTCAGGATAGCGGTACCTGTGAGCCCGGCCAATCAGGCTTCGATGGTGAAGCCTGCGTCAGACACTCGCCGGATCAGATGACGCGTCGATCCAGCGTCGATTTTTCGCCGAAGATGGGTGATATGGTCATCGACGATGGGAGCGACACCACTCAGGTCGTACCCCCACACGTGGTCGGTGATCTCCGTCCGGGTGCGGACCTGCCCCGGATCGCGCATCAAATACCTCAGGATGGCGCATTCATCCTCGGTCAGATCAACCATTCGGCGGCCCCGCCGGGCTCGACGTTGACCCAGATCGAGCGAAAGGTCGCCCACCTCCATAGCCTGTGATTGGGCGCTACCGGTGCGCGGAACAATGCCCCGGCGCGCCAGCAAATCGTTCAAGATTGCCACCAGTGTCCGCATGGCAAACGGCTTCACCAAAAAGTCGTCGGCGCCGCGTTTGGGATCGGGACGTTCAGTGCCCGCCATCGGATCGTCGATGAGCATCAGAATTGGGAGAGTCACTCGATTTGCGCGCCAGGCTCGGCACAGATCCAATCCATCGGCCTCCGGCAGCAGGCGGTCCAGAATGATCGCATCAAAGACCGGCCGTTCCATGGTTCGCATTGCCGAGCGCGCATCCTCTACCACGGTAACGCTATGACCCTCCTGGACCAGGGTCCGGCGCATCAGATAGGCCAGCGGAACGTCGTTCTCCACGAGCAGAACTCGCATGCTTTCACCCCCGGGCATGAGAAGCTGTATCTACTCTCTCTAGCATCGCGTCTCAGCCTGGGAATCACCTGGGAGTCACATGAGAATTCACTCATTCAGCGATCGCGCCATCCCGTCCCTTCTGCTGCAACTCGTACAGACGCTTGATCGCGTCGATTGGTGTCAGCGTACTTATATCGATGGCAAGGAGATCGCCCAGGATTCTGGTCGCGGTGCTCTGCTGTGGTTCCCCGAATAGAGCCAGTTGGCGGGCAGATCGCGGTCCGGAGCGGTGGCCATTGGAGCGCAATCTGGACTCTGTCTGCTGTTCCAGTTCGTGCAACGCTTCTTCGGCGCGATCGGTCACATCTACCGGCAGCCCGGCGAGACGGGCAACGTGAATGCCATAGGAGCGATCGGCTCCTCCGCTTATAACCCGGTGGAGAAAGACGACGCGCCCGCCATCCTCGGTGACAGCAACGCTGACATTGTAAATACGGGGGTACCGATCCGCCAGGGATGTCAGTTCCTGGTAATGGGTAGCAAAAAGCGTTCGGGCGCCGATTCGATCGTGAATGTGTTCGATAACCGCCCGTGCGATCGCGAGACCGTCATACGTGCTCGTCCCGCGCCCAACCTCGTCGAGAATGAGAAGGCTATGCCCGGTCGCGTGATTCAACACGTTGGCCGTCTCGACCATCTCGACCATGAAGGTCGATTGGCCGGCGGCGATGTCATCCTGCGCGCCGACCCGAGTAAAAATGCGATCGACCAGTCCAATCCGTGCCTCTGCTGCCGGGACGAAGCTACCAATTTGAGCCAGCAACACGATAAGCGCCGCCTGGCGAAGATACGTACTCTTCCCGCCCATGTTGGGCCCGGTAACCAGCAGTATCTGCCGATCGGAACAATCCAGAAGGCAATCGTTGGGAATGAATGATTCCTCTTCCAGCGACACTTCGACCACCGGATGCCGGCCCCCTTCGATATGGAGCTCGCCATCCTCCGAAAGTGCCGGACGGACATAATTGCGGCGGCTGGCCACATCGGCCAGCGATTGATAGAGATCGAGCGAGGCTACCGCACCGGCAGTGGTAAACAGCCGTCCACTGTGCGCGGCCACCGCCTGGAGGAGTTCGAGGAACACCCGGCGTTCGACGGCGCCGATCCGCTCCTGTGCCTGCAGGATGCGAGCCTCGTGCTCCTTCAATTCAGGGGTGATAAACCGCTCGGCATTGACCAGCGTCTGTTTGCGAATGTAGTTTGCCGGCACCGCATCTCGATTCGCATTGCTCACTTCGATGTAGTAACCGAACACGCGGTTGTACCCAACTTTGAGCGATCGAATGCCGGTGCGTTCCGCCTCGGCTGGTTCCAGTCGGGCAATCCACTGCCGCGATTCGCGTATGCCTTCTCGCACCGAGTCCAGCTCGGGGCTGAATCCAGGGCGAATCAGACCCTCACCGGCCGGGCCTTCTACCTCCGACTTACGATCTCGACCTCGTTCGTTGGGAAGATCACGCACTGCGGACTCGATCAGGTCGGCGACATCCGAACAGGGATCGAGCCGGCGGCAAATACCGGCTAGCTCCTCCGCGGCGACATCGGCGATGAGGCCTCGGAGCTCGACCAGAGCGCGCAGAGAGTCCCGCATGGCCAGCAAGTCCGCCGGCTGTGCGACTTCCTGACATACGCGTCCGCACAGACGTTCGAGATCGCCGACGTGGGACAGAACGCCACGCAGTCGTGCTCGCAATACGGGCAGTTCCAACAGCTCATCGACGGCATCCAATCTCCGGTTCAGCAACTCAACGTCCAGCAGTGGCTGACTCAGCACGCGCCGCAACAGCCTCCCGCCCATCGACGTCTGAGTTCCATCCAGTACCCAGAGGAGACTGCCGCGGACACCGCCAGAACGAGTGCTTTCCATCAACTCGAGGTTTCGTCGGGTGTATCGATCGAGGGTCATGTAGGACGACACGACATACGTCCGTAGCCCGGTCAGCAGCCCTATGAGATGGCGGTTCGAGCGCTCCACGTACGAGAGAACCGCGCCGGCGGCGCCGACCGCGGCCGCCATCTGCTCGCAGCCGAACCCTTCCAGTGACTTCACCCCAAACTGCCGGCAGAGCAGTGCTCGGGCGTTGTCAGGATCGAAGCGGTACTCATCATGGAGGCTCATGTGTCCGGGGATCTGAATCGGCCAATCCTCGTTCGCCACCAAACACTCGGCGGCGGCCAGACGTAGCAGCTCCGCTTCCAGATCACCGGCAGCGGAGCTTCCTTCGAACTGGGTGACGGCAAACTCGCCGGTGCTCACATCGACGAAGGCCAGTCCGTATGCCTCCCTCCACCGATGAATGGCAGCCAGATAATTATTCTGTTTGGCTTCCAGCAGCGCTGGTTCGATCAGTGTACCCGGCGTCACCACGCGCACCACGTCGCGTTCCACCAGTCCCTTACCGGGCTCGGTCAATTGCTCGCAGACGGCAACCTTGAGCCCGTGCTGCATGAAACGTTTGAGGTAACTCTGTAACGCGTGGTGCGGGATGCCGGCCATCGGCACGCGCTCTCCACGGGCAAATTCG
Source organism: uncultured Chloroflexia bacterium (assembly GCA_963731225.1). Lineage (GTDB taxonomy): Bacteria > Chloroflexota > UBA5177 > UBA5177 > UBA5177 > CAVSUG01. Next base: position 250,820 of record CAVSUG010000001.1, on the reverse strand, counting down.
CGCGACGTGAGTGTAATCTGCAATGCCTGCGCGCCCACTTTGGCATCTTCGCCAAACATCTCATAGAAATCGCCCATGCGGAAGAGGACGATTGCGTCGGCATACCGGTCTTTGATTGCCAGATACTGTCGGTGGGCGGGTGACGTCATCGCCGGCGGAGCTTGCTCGCCTGTTTGGCCGGCACCGCGTTCTCCACACCTTCGCTGGTGGCGAACTGCTGCCAGAGGCGATAGAACCCAAACCGATCCTCGGTGGATAGAACCGCGGTAGCGTCAGCCGTCTCGAGCGCGTACGGATAGCCGGAGCCGACCACGATCTCGGCACGAAGTATGTCCACCATGTGATCCACCAGTCCGGCTTCAAATACCCAGCGCGGAAAGTCGATGCGGGACGGTAGGCGATCGCGTCCCGCCTTGAGATAGATGAAGTACAGGTCGTGAGAGTAGTCGCTCTCCTGGGTCCGATAGTGCGGCATAATCCCTCCCCTGGCACACTGGAAGACGGCGGTGCGGTCGAATGCTTTCATACGAGGACCCAACAAGGCCGCATCGAAATGAAAGCCAGGAGTCGCCCGCTGATCGAGATCACAGGCAGTACGAACCATGGCGGTGAGATCGGACGCAAGCGAGAGGTCAACATAGCCGGCGAGGGGCACTCGATTTCGGGCAGATGCCTCCAGTATCGAGAATACTGCCTGGAGATATGAGTCGCGGGTCGCCGGTGACATCCGTCCGGCGAAAGAGAGCACCAAACTACCATCGAAAAGCACCACCGGCACTGTCCTCCGTGGTGACCGAACGGGGTACAGAGTACCCTCCGGATATGATTTGCGGCCGGCACCGCCCTCCGCAACCGTCCCAGACTCTTCCTTCCGGTCGATCTCTCCATCTCTCGCCGCCAGCCGCTCAATGTTTTCCCGCACAACGTCCGTCTCCAGTACGAACCGGCGAAGGTTCAGCGTTGAGTCGCCAAACGGAAAATCACCGCCTTCCTCCAGAGACTCATCTGGAAACAGAAGCTCGTCCCGTACATCCTTCACATACTGACGATCGGGTTCGTGCGGATTTTCGAACCACGCCACCTGGATCAGGGAGACCGGAACGGCGAATTCGCGCGAGGCCGCGATCTGACTGCCGTCCACACCCACTGTGGTGACTCCACGCAGGCGATCCAGCGCCCAGGCACGCGCTTCCTGAGCGTGCGCCCACTGCGTTTCAAACGGCACAATCAAGCCGTGTTCATCGAGTTCGCCGGTGGGGCGAGCGCCTGGCCAGGGCACGCCACCCAGGCGCTCGGCGATCTCGCCGGATGATAGACTTGCGAGCTGGTCCAGGGCTTCCACGTAGAGCTGGCGAGCGTGAACGGTTCGGCTCAGTCCCTGACGAAATGCCTCACGCTGCGATTCGAGCGCCTGAGTCACCCTACTTTCAACCAGCATCAGGTGCTCTCGACCTCGGTTGCCTCGTGGACCTTACGCAGCCGGATCAGATTATCGGTGTGATGCTCGAACGTGTCGTCGTGACTGATTACGATTAACTGCTCGAAGCCGCGAAGGTGCTGAATCTGTCCGGCGAGGTTACTTCGCCGTTCGCTGTCCATATTCTGGGTCGGCTCATCGAAGAAGGCGAAGTCCACTTCGCTCATCTCCTTCAGTAGCGCGAGACGAACCGCCAGGGCGGCGCTCATTTGCTCGCCGCCGGAGAGCTGGACAAACTTTCGCGTCTCGGGACCTCGCTGCACCAGCACCTCATAGTCTCGATCCCAGCGTAGCTCGGCGGCATGATCGTCGACGATTTCGGCATAGATGTCGTTCGCGCCCTGTGAGATTTGGGTCAGGAGCGTCTCGGTGATCGATGGACCGGCCAAACGGATAGTATCGCGGATGAAGGTAAGGACCTGAGTGGTACGAACCAGTCCCTCACGCTGGCCCTCCAGACTGCGGAGCTTCGTTTCGGCTCGGCGCAAAAACGCCATCTCTTCTTCGGCGCGAGCGAGTTCGCCCTTGATGCCCTCCAGCCGTTCCCGTTGCTGAATCAGCAGCCGCATCGCTTCGGTGCACTCCAGCTGCAATCGAGCGTGATCCTCGGGCCGGTAGCTGGCCTGTACCTCAGCCAGAACGTTTTCCAGGGCAGTCAAACCGGCCTGCACCTTCTCCAGAGCAGCTTCGCTGGACTGGAGACTCTCGGTGCGAGCCTGATGCTGGGAGGCTTCTTCGCGATGTTGCAGGTAACGCTCGTGGCTCGCGGCGTGCTCCTCTTCCAGCCGGCGAGTCTCCTGTATGTCGGCTTCCAGCGAGCCGAACGGCTCCAGGGCCGCCAGCAACCCATCGATCCTCGCCGCCGCCATCGACAGCCGGCTCTCCGCCTCGGCAATACTCTTCACGAGGTCCGGCTTGCGACCGGCGAGGGCGACCAGGTCCTGCTCCTCCAGACGTGGATTGCCCAGCTCATCGAGTTCCTTATCCAACACCTGGGCTCGAGTCTCAGATCTGCCCAGTTCGGCCAGACTGGGTGCCAATGCATCGAGGGCGGCGCGCTTGTCGACGAGCGCTCGTTCATCACTTCCCTGCTGCTGTTCGAGGAGCGGTAGCGTTGCCGCCAGCTCTGCCGCCGACTGCAGCGAGCGTAGTTCTTTTCGACGCTGGTCCAGCTCTCGTCGCCATTCACTCTCCGACTCGAGCGCCCGGGAAAGCTCCGCATGCTCTTCGAGGCAGCGACGCAGCTGGGCTTCAACCCGAGATAAATCGGCATCAACGCCCTCGAGTCGGGCCAGCTCGATGCGCGTCTGCTGGGCCTCGGATCCCGCCGTCCGAACTGCTGCCAGTTCCGGCTTGATGGCGGTGAGTTCCCGGTCCAGTTTCAGCAGATCGCCGGTCAGCGCCTCGGCACGCCCCTCGAAACGATCGAGAGCGGCTCGGTCCTGACTCACTATCGGGCACTCCAACTCCAGGAGGGGACAATGAGCGCGGCTTAATTCAACCCGGGCCAGATGCTGGTACTCGATGGCCGCCTGGGTCATCGCCCTGCGTTCTCGCAGTTCACCTTCTCGGGCCGAAAGGGCGTCGAGCTGGGTGGCTACTGATTCACGTTCGGTCAGTAGGACGATGAGTCCATCTCGGCTCTCGATCGCTCGACGGAGGGCGCGACGCTCATTATTAATGGCGGCACCCTCTACCTTGAGTGTCTCCAGGCGCGTCTTGATTGGGCCGAGACGGGCAAGCTGCTCGGCCAGCGCTTCGACGTCCCGCTGGGTGTCGTCGAGACCTGCGGACTGCAGACGCGCCTCTCGCGCTTGCACCAGTTGTTGCTCTCGGGCCTTCCGGACAGCATCCAGGGTCTGGTACTCGCGACCTAACCGTGCCGCATCCTCCTGGTGTCGTTGGAGATCGCGAAGCGATAGCTCGAGTTCGCGACGATCGCGCTCCAATTGATCCTGACGCTGCACCAGCGGAAGCAGGGCCGCTGCCTGGACGCTGGCATCGTCAGCGCGCCGTAGTTCCAGACTCAGACGTTCCAGCAACTGCACGATGCCGTCGCTGGTGGCCCGTTCCGCCGCCAGTTGCTTTTCCAGCTGGTGACACTGCTGGCTCTGTTTCTCCAGATCTGCCAGTCGCTGCCGGGCCTGGAGGAACCGATGATGGCTGTCTTCGGTCTCGTTCACGATCTCGACCGCCTGTCGCGCTCGTTCAACCCCGTCGCGCCCCGCCTCCACGAGGTCGGTATAACGCTGCAGGTCGTAGCGCGCATCCCGTAGCTCACCTTCAAGCACGAGCAGACGCTGGGCGATGGCGTCGAGGACCGACCGCGCGGCTTCTTGCTGGGCCAGCAATTCTTCACCCCGAGCAATCTCGTCACTGGCAGAGCACACTCGCTCACGGAGACGACTGATCTCTTCCAACCTGGCCGGAATCCGGTCGGTATCGGTCCGGAGGCCGGCCATCTCGGCGTCCACCGAGGCGGTGCGATCGCGCAGCACGTTCACCGTGTTGCGCAGTTCCTCGTAGGCCTGTCGGTATTCCTCGACCCGCAATAGCGGGTCGAAGATAGCTTTGCGCGTGGTTGCCGTGTGCTGGAAGTCGGCCGTCATCAGACCCTGCGGCACGCCCACTGCATTTTTGAAGAGCGCCTCCAGGTCGGTGCCTGGCTCGATGTCCAGCGCTTCCCGTCGAATCCAGTCCAGCACGGCCTCACGACGCTCGGCGATGCGGTCGCCGGTTTCGGCATCGGCCACGAAATATACTCCACCGACTCCGATACGCCGAACTATCTCATACTCCCGTTCATCGCGACCCTCGAGCCCGACGCGTATGGTCCCGGTCTTCTGTCCTTCGCGCATAAACGCCGCCTGTGAGTACGGCAAGAAGTCGAACAGGGCGTAGCCGATCGCTTCGAGCAGAGTGGTCTTGCCGCTGCCGTTCGCGCCGCAGACGGCGTTCACCCCTTCGGTGAGATCGATCCGGGTGGATGCTTGATAACTCTTGATGTCCTGGAGCTCGAGATAGGTGACGCGCACGGTTCACCAGTCCTCGAAGAGGTTGGCCATGCAGGGAGCCTCGCCGCCCATGGGTTCCTGGTCCTCGGAGGTGGGCAGGATCGGAAGCAGGTCCGGAAGCGGCACCGCTGTTGCTGGTTGGTCACCATTCGGGGCGCCGGTTGAGGCATCAATGGGGGAGCCAGTATCGAATTCCCCGTCGATTTCTGCCAAACGCGCCTGGACATGGTCGGCAATCGAGGCGGGCAGGCTCTTCTCCACTGCCATACTCTTGACTTCCAGGATCAGGCGAGTCACCGCCGGTACGCGATCGCGAAACTGACCATCCTGAAACACCAGTTGGTCGATAACCTCGCGCTCGATCTCGTCGCGCCGCAACCGCTCACCATGCCGCACCGTCACCAACCCTGGTGGAACCAACAGGTTGCGAACGCGCACTGTCAGCGGCGTGAAACGCGCCTTCACCAGCCCCTCGAGGAACTCCACCGGCACGTCCTGCCGGCGGAACGGTGCCACTCCGCCGAGATTGAGCTCGATCACGGCGCCTTCCGGGATGCCATGCTCGGCGTCGATTTGTTCCTCGCACAGGGTCAGGAACTCGTCGAGAGTGGTCGCTGACTCGGCGTTGATCGAGACCCGGCGAAACGGCCGCAGTCCCGGCGTGGGGATGGCACGGACGTTGTGTTTCGGCACCGAGGAGGTGTCGACTTCGACTTCGAAGAATCCGTGTGGCCAACCGGCCTCCTCCATCGAGTTCGTTTCGGTCGAGCCGGGATTGTAGATCCAGCCATCCATCTCCAGTCGATTGTGGACGTGGCCCAGGGCCAGGTAATCCACCGGCGGATGGAGCGGCGCCAGTTGACCCGGCGTCAAGCCGCCGTGCAGATGGGGAACCTGACCCTGAATACCGGCATGGAGCATCAGAATGGTGTAGCTTCGACGGTCCCGGTTCGATCTGGCTCTGGACCTGTTCCAGGATATGGCCGGTGCGGGCGCCATAATACTTGATCCCATATATCCGTATCCCGTTGATGTCGATCCAGGAGCCACTTCGACTCCCCTCATCCCAGGGAGTCAGGGACATATAGCCGCTGGACGAGCGCGTCACATTGAGGAGGACGATCAGTTCCTGATTACAGAGGAACTCCATCCAGGAGAGCATCTTCTGGGTATGCTGAGCGTCGTGATTCCCTTCCACCGCGACGACCGGGATTCGCTCACGACGTAACTCTTCCAGCCCGTGGGTGGCTTGGGTGAGCATCCAGGCATCGGCGCTGGCACGATGAAATAGATCGCCGGCCAGAAGCACGAATTCCGCCCGGGACGCAATGGCGTGCTCGACCATCGCCATGAACGCGTGAGCAAAGTCATCGGCACGTTCAGCAAGGTTGTACTGTTCGTATCCCAGGTGGATATCGGCGGCGTGGAGAAAGCGCGTCTGCATGAGTCTTCGCTCACTATACCGTATGACAATTGAAAGGCGCTCCGGACCAGCGGGAGATACGAGCTACCCGGTAGCTCGCTCCACCAATTCATGCACAAACGGTCCGCGCAGCCGGCTGACGTCTTCCTGATTCTTCAGAATGACACCCAGCGTGTTTTCAACCGTCTCACTTTCCAGTGCCTGGTCGCCCAGAGCGGTAAGTGCTCGGGTCCAATCGAGGGTCTCGGCGATACCGGGGACTTTATACAGGTCGGCACGCCGCAATTCCTGGATGAAGGTGACCACCTGGCGTCGCAGCCGATCGGGTGCATCCGGGACTTTGGCGACGACGATGGCATATTCCTTATCGATGGTGGGATAGTCGATCCAGTGGTAGAGGCAGCGGCGTTTCAGCGCGTCGTGCAGTTCTCGGGTGCGGTTGGAGGTGACGATGACGACCGGCTTGACCGTGGCGCGCACGGTACCTAGCTCTGGAATCGAGACCTGAAAATCAGAGAGAATCTCCAGCAGAAAGGCCTCAAACTCGTCGTCCACGCGATCAAGCTCGTCGAGCAGTAACACCGCCGGCTTGCCGTCTTCTCGGGGTTCCAGCGCCTGGAGCAACGGCCGCTTGATCAGGAAATCGGGACCGAAAAGCTCCGCCGATCGTTCGTGGTGCGATTCGGCCTGGCGAATCGCCATGATCTGACGGGCGTAGTTCCACTCGTAGACGGCATGGCTCACATCGATTCCCTCGTAGCCCTGCAACCGAATCAGCGATGTGTCGAGCGCCGCGGCCAGCACCTTGGCCACCTCGGTCTTCCCCACGCCGGCCTCACCCTCGAGCAGCAGAGGCTTCTGTAATCGCAGGCAGAGATAGACCGATGTGGCGAGCGAGCGATCGGCGATATAGCCATGCCGCTGCATTGCGCTCTGAGTCTCCTCGATCGATTCAAACACCCGCCTGCTCCTGCCCGAATTGAACCATTATCAACCATCGCGACGCTCGTCAGTCCCCGTGGCATACGTCCTCGTAGCATAGTGGCTTTAGCCCGTTAGCCTCCCGGTACGACGCCCGCCCCGGCACCACCAATCCGATGCCCGGCGCCGTGGCGCGTGGGTGGCATTGCCGATGGGACAGCGCTAACGCGCTGAAGCGCTAGGCTACGGCGGTATCTGGATGCTTAGGATGCCGTGCGCGCCGCCTCCTGGAGTCGTTCCTTGCGGCGCTTATCGTACTTCTTGAGCAGCTCTCGCCAGTGGGCGTACCTCTCCGGATCCGCTTTGATCGCTCGGTACCGCCGCTTGTGCTTCTCCCGGCGATGGGTCTCACAGTACAGCGCATGACTCGAATTCACCGGTGCCCCACACTCTTTGCACAGCCGCTCCGGCTTCTCTGGCTTCGGCTTGATAATCCGCGCCGTACTGATCCCCGCTCGATTCACGATCTGACGGACACGCTCCCGCGTGATGCCGAACTCCCGTCCCGTCTTCTCCAGATTGTGCAGCTCCTGATAGCGTGCGATGACCCGGTCGGGATCGGCCTTGCGTACCGGAACGTACGTGTGCTGTTCGGCCATGAATTCTCCGTTCCCCACTCGATCCAGAATTTGTCAGACGCACAATTGTACGACGTTGACGTGCTCCTGTCAAAGGATCGGAATGCGATGCAAGTGCCTTTTATAGGTCATATGTGCTATAATATCAAGCGCGGCGCGGTTGGTTGACCGCGTGCTCTGAAGTCGGTTACGCTGTGCTACACAGGAGGATATACGTTTGTCGGACAAAGATAAGGCTCTCGACCTGGCGCTGGCCCAGATCGAACGAAGTCATGGCAAGGGCGCCATTATGCGTCTGGGAGACCAGACGGCGCTGGCAGGTGGAAGCGATTCCCACCGGGTCGATCGCACTGGACATTGCGCTTGGGCGTCGGCGGGATTCCACGCGGCCGCGTCACCGAGATTTACGGTCATGAATCCGGTGGTAAGACCACACTGGCCCTGCACATCGTGGCGGAGGCGCAACGTCTCGGCGGTACGGCGGCATATATCGATGCCGAGCACGCGCTCGATCCGCTCTATGCCGCGCGGCTGGGAGTGAATGTGAACGACCTGCTGGTGTCCCAGCCGGATACCGGCGAACAGGCGCTCGATATCTGCGAGATGCTGGTGCGCAGTGGCGCCATTGACATTGTGGTGGTGGACTCGGTGGCGGCGCTGGTGCCGCGAGCCGAGATCGAAGGAGAGATGGGCGATTCCCATGTCGGCATTCAAGCTCGCCTCATGTCGCAGGCGTTACGCAAGCTGACCGTCTTCGATCAATCGATCAAAAACGTCGGTCATCTTCATCAATCAGTTGCGCGAAAAGATCGGCGTCATGTTCGGCAACCCGGAGACCACGCCAGGCGGACGGGCGCTGAAGTTCTACTCCTCGGTGCGTCTGGACGTTCGCCGAGTTGACTCCATCAAGCAAGGTACCGAACCATTGGCAACAGGGTGCGGGTCAAGGTGGTGAAGAACAAGGTGGCCCCGCCGTTCCGGCAGGTCGAGTTCGACCACATGTACGCCGAGGGCATTTCGCGCGAAGGCGGATTGCTGGATGTCGGTCTCGAGATGGGACTGGTGGAGAAGAGCGGCGCCTGGTTCAACTACGGCACCGCCCGCCTGGGTCAGGGCCGCGAGAACGCCAAGGAGTTCCTGCGCCAGAATCCCGACATCGGCGCAGAACTGGAGCGCCAGATCCGGGAAAGCCTCGCTCGCTTTCCAGACCGAGACCGCTCCGGTACCCGCGATCTAATTTCGAGCTACGTTCTCCCAATCGTCGACAGTTTGCCGAGGTCAGGTAGCTCCCTGATCTCGGCATTTTTGGCGCTCCGGCTGCTACCATAACTCGTGCTGCCGCCGGACACCATTCTCAACGGTCGTTACCGCCTGATCGAGCCACTCGGCGAGGGCGGCATGGCAACGGTCTACCGCGCCCTCGATACCCGTCTCGGCCGCACCGTCGCGGTCAAGATCTCTGCATCCCGAGTATGCCCGCGACCGGCCGTTCCTCCAGCGGTTCCAGCAGGAGGCGGAATTTGCCGCCAGCCTGGGAGCGCACCCCAACATCGTAGCGATCTACGACATCGGCGAAGATGGCGACCGCCGCTACATCGTCATGGAGGTCATCGAAGGACGCAACCTCAAGGAGATGATCCGGGAACGCGCTCCCTTTACGGTGTATGAGGCATTCGCTATCGGCCGGCAGGTGGCGTCGGCGCTCGACTTCGCCCACAAACGCGGGTTGGTCCACCGCGACGTCAAGCCGCAGAACATCCTGGTCACTCCGGAGGGCGTGGCCAAGGTCACCGATTTCGGCATCGCTCGGAGCCTTTCCGCCTCCCAGCTCACCCGCACCGGCATGGTCATAGGAACGGTGCACTACTTCTCCCCCGAGCAGGCACAGGGCAAACCCACCGGGCCACCGACCGATATCTATGCTCTGGGAATCATCCTCTACGAGATGCTCACCGGACGTCTCCCTTTCGAAGCCGACAACGCCATCGGCGTGGCGATGCAGCAGGTCCACAACGAGCCGCCCTCGCCCCTGCTGTATAACTCATCCCTTCCTGCTCGGCCGATAGCAACGGTCATGCGGGCGCTGGAAAAAGATCCAGAGCGGCGTTATCGCGACGCCGGCGAATTTGCCGCTGCTCTCAGCGAACCGCTGGGTCCGGCCCGGGGCGGCACCACCTCCTTTGCGCCGATCGTCGAACCGACCGCCGAGACCACCACGGTATACCAACCGGTCGCCCCGCCGGTGGCGCCGGCGGTGGTGCCGGAGGTAGTGCCGCCGGTGCGCCGCACCGTGGTACGCGAAACCAAGACAACGACGCCGACGACCATCCTCCCACCGTCCAATCCCTGGCGAACGACACTGATCGTACTCGGAGCGCTATTAGCTCTAGTGCTGATCGCCGGAGCATCATTTCTGGTCGCCAACAATGCCTTCCAGGCCAGTGCCGGTACCTCGACGCCGACCCCAACGTCGACGCCGACGGCGACGGCCACACCGCGTCCGAAGAAGCATCGCGTGCAACGGCCGACGCCAGTACCGACTTCGGCGCCGGTAGTCTTCCCGGCGACCGACACCCCGATCCCGCCGCCACCCCCGACGGCCACGTCCACCCCGAAACCGCTGTTACCGACATCGACTCCGGTTCCAACGCCGCCGCCGCCGCGTCCCACCAGGACGCCAGTTCCGACCTCCACTCCGCAGCAGCCGGTGGTGACCATTGTCCCGATTGGGCCAACTCCCTCGCCAACCGGTAACGGCTAGCCTGGTATGACTATGCCGGCGCCACTCCAAATCGACGATCACCTCTGGTGCATCGATCTCAACTTTCAGGGCCTTTCGGGGGTTATTGCCTCCTACCTGTATGAAGACGCCGGTGAACGCGTCCTGATCGAAATCGGTCCAACCTCGACCCTGGACGGTCTCATCGCTGCCCTCCAGAATGTGGGCGTCGATCCGGCCAGTATCACCAAAGTGCTGGTCACCCACATCCATCTGGATCACGCCGGAGCGGCCGGATCGTTCTTGCACCGTTTCCCCGAGGCTCAGCTCTACGTCCATGAGGTTGGCGTCCGTCACCTCGTGGACCCGTCCAGGCTCGTTGCCAGCGCTACTCGGATCTACGGCGATCGCATGGATCAATTGTGGGGTGCCGTCGAACCGGTCCCGGCCGATCGAGTCACATCACTTACCGATGGCGATGTCGTAACTATCGGCAACCGTCGTCTCGACGTCCTCTACACACCGGGACATGCTTCCCACCATGTAGCGTTTTACGACGCCGCTCGCCACGCCGCCTTCACCGGGGACGTGGCCGCCGTCCGCTTGCAAGGCTACCAGTACGTTCGTCCCCCCACTCCTCCGCCCGATATCGATCTCGGGCTCTGGAAAGCGAGTCTCGCGCGCCTATCAGGGCTGCGGTTAGCCACCATCTATCTCACCCATTTCGGTCCCTTTAGCGATGTGAATCGACATCTCGCCGAAGCCCAGAATCGCCTCGACGCCTGGACTGACATCGTCCGTCAGGCCCTCAATGCGGGCCAGGACACGCCCGCGGTGGTCGATACCCTTCGGCTGATCGGCGATCGGGAACTGTTGGGTGAGGACCGCGACGGGGAGATGTTGCTGCGTTACGAGCTGGCCACACCGTATGGCATGACGGTTGATGGTTTGGTACGGTATCTCCGGAAGCAGGCGTAGGTCTCCTGCTCACGAACGCTCCGAGGCAGTTCCAACGGTTCCCCTACACCTGGCCAAGCTGCCCCTGGATCAGGACCAGGGCATCCAGGAAGGCCAGGAAAAAGAAGCCGGTAAAGGCCATGAGCGCGGCCCGATACACATCGTCGACGCGGCGCAAGACGGTGAAGGAGCTGACCAGGACAAACACTCCCATCGCGACGATCGCCAGTGTGCCGGGACCGACGGCCAGCTGGGAGAACGCGATTACCGGCGGAAACGGCGCGCCCGCCTGCACCAGTAACAGATAGAGGACGATGACCAGCCCTACCGTGTAGGCAACCCACTTCCACCGACCACCAACCGTTCGCGCGCTGATGAGGTAGATCAGGAGGAGTGCGAACACCACCAGGACGTTGCCCACCGTGAGCAGGACTCCCAGTGCCACTGCTCCGAACAGGAGCAGGAACATGTTCCCGATCGGGTCCGCCACCCCGAGTCCGAACCGGGCCCAGAGGCTGGGAGCGGAAATCGGTGATGGCGAGAAGTGACTTTCCTCGATGCGGGCGCCGCTGGCACCAGGTGAAGATTGCCAGAGTACCGTCGCCGGTTGTTGCCCGGGGATGCCTTGAGGCAGACCGGCGATCCCAGACTCGTACGCCACCCGATCGGGCGCGCTCGTCGGGGATCCATCGGGGCCAAGAGGCACCGTTTCCAGAATCACATTGGAGTTGGACATACGTTCCCACACCAGCTCGCGCTGGCTGCCGGCAACTGCCAGCGCAAGCGATGCCGGGGGCGGGCCGGGGACCGCAACCGAGTCAAAGAAGAGACGGTTATCGCGCCAGGACGCAACCTGGATCCCGGCGTCGCTCGACCACGCCGCCCACACTTGCGGTCCCGACCTGATGACGTCGAGTCCCCAGTTGTTCGGCACCGTGCCCTGGTTCTGCTCGAGAATACTGGCCACCGTATCCAACACGCGTGGCTTTCCCAGGGGTTGCCCCTGGGAGGAATAGAAGGCATCTTCCAGATGAAAGGTTGGCGGCGAGCAACACTGATTGAAGTACAGCAGCTGGACCGTGCCCTGCGGCGTCAGCACCGCCCGAGGATCGAAGGCGTATCCGCTTACATGGGTGAGAGCCCGCGGAGAAGAAACCGCACCAGTGGCGGAGATGCGAACCAGATAGACATTGAACGCCGGCCGTTGCCAGGCAAAAATGACATCCACGCCGGAGCCGACGGCGAAGGCCTGCGGGTGCTCGAGTGACCACACTCCACTGGCGAGAACGCGATATACCGGCTTGTGGCCCGGCAAAATGGTTGCCGCCAGCAACTTGCTCCCGCCGTTGTAATCCTGCCTCCATACCGCGACGTCCATATTGCCCGCCCGGGCCAGGGCGAGACTGGCCGGATTACCGGCGATGGGAGTATCGGGCCCGGTGCTCTGGCCGACACGGTCGAATCGCGAGAGTACCATAGAACCACTGGGCCGGCTCCACAAGACCTCCCAGCCATTACGCGTTGCGGTTGTAACATAGGCGGTGGCAGCGGTGTTCTGGATTTCGGTTCGGGGCGCAACCCAATGAAGAGACCAGGTTCGGGGTGCATTATTGGCCAGGAACACGACACCGCAAACCAGCGGCAAGAGCACAAGTATCAGCGTGACCCCAGCCCATTGAGCGCGCCCCCAGTTCTTCATCGCTTCCTTCCTCCCATAAGACCCTTCTCACTATAACGAACGAGGATGCCATTTCGTAACGTGCGCTTGATATTTATGTAAGACCTGATCAATTTTTTAAAAGTCCTCGTTATTATTTTGTTACTTCACCAGACGGCCCTGACCGGATGCCGGAAACGGGTCCTCTATAATCTGGGCAGGAAGGATGCCCACGTGCTGCTGCGCCGCTTGAATGTTCGTCACTTTCGGACCTATGAATCGCTAGACCTTCAGGTCTCGCCGGGGGTCACGCTCTTATACGGCCCCAACGCCGCCGGCAAGACCAATATCCTGGAAGCGGTGTTCGTACTGGCGACCACCAAATCGTTCCGTACTCGGAGTGAACGCGAGTTCATCAACTGGAACTCTGCCCAGGAAGGGGTGCCACGATATACCCGCCTGGAGGCCGATGCTGAAGCCGCGGGAGGCCCGTTCCGCGTCGAGATTTCGATTGCCGAACAGGCGGGCCGGCAGGGTGCGAGTGAAGGGAGCATCCGCAAGCAATTCAAGCTGAACGGCGCCCCCAAACGAGCGAGCGATGTCGTCGGTGTTCTGAAAGCCGTTCTGTTCTCTCCGGACGATGTGGCGCTGGTGACCGGCACGCCGTCACAGCGGCGCCGCTACATGGACCTGATGCTGTGCCAGATCGATCATCGCTACTTGCGGTTACTGCAAGAGTACGGCCGGGTTCTGGAGCAGCGGAATTCATTGCTCCAGCGCCTCCGCGGACGACCCGATCCGGCCACATTGTTGGAGTTCTGGGACGAACGTCTGGTCGCTGCCGGCGTCGAAATCCTGGCAAGTCGCAAATCCATGCTTCGCATCGTGAACGACTTTGCCGCTGAAGCCTACACCGACCTTGCCGGTCTGGGTGAGGAACTGGTGATCGCCTACCGTCCCAGCTTGATCGGAGCCGCCGATAGCTCCGACGCGCAACTGCCCGGCCTGTTCCGTCAGCGTCTGGAGCAGCTCCAGTCGAAGGAAATTTATCAAGGAGTGACGCTCTGTGGTCCACACCGCGATGACCTCGAATTCTTGATCGATGGCAGTAACGCCCAGTCGTTCGGCAGCCGCGGTCAGCAGCGCACCGTCGCGCTGTCATTACGCGTGGCCGAAATGCGCTATATGACCAACCGCACCGGCGAACAACCGATTTTGCTGCTCGACGAGGCCCTGTCGGAACTGGATGACGATCGGCGCCGGCTTCTCCTGCGTATTATTGGTACCCATCCCCAGGTGCTGATCACCACATCGATTCTCGACGCATTTCCCGCCGAGTTTCAGGAACACGCCACGCTGCTGCACGTAGATCGCGGCCAGGTGAGCTCTCGTCCGCCTTTGCGAGCGAGAGCTAGTTAGTATCTACCCGTTGACCGCCAGGGGCGGCTCGGCCGCATCCAGCACTCTCCCGATCGCGTGCAGAACGTCATCGATATCTTCAGCGTGCACCCAGCCCATGTGACCGACACGGAAAATCGATCCCTTCAACCACTCCTGGCCACCGCCCACGACAACGCCATGGGCCCGCAGGTCACGGGTAAAGGCGGACCCATCGAAGTGTCCGGGAATGCGAGCCGCGGTTACGGTGTCCGAAACACAGTCAGGAGCAGCGAAGAGTTCGAGTCCCAGTCGTTGTAGACCCTCACGCAGTTGACGGCCGATGGCGCGATGCCGGGCGAAGATATTCGGCGCGCCCTCCTCGCTCATCAGGCGCAGCGCTTCTTGCAGCGCATGCAGCACTCCTACCGCCGGCGTGAACGGCGTGGTGCGCTTTTCGGCATTCTTGCGGGCCCTGGTCAGGTCCCAATAAAAGCGCGGCAGACGTGCCTCGCTGTGCGCCCTCCAGCCCCGCTCGCTGATTGCCAGCATGGCAACCCCGGGTGGCGACATCCAGGCCTTCTGCGATCCGGTAATGGCAACATCCACACCCCAATCATCCATCTGAAATGGCAGCGCCCCGATCGAACTGACTCCATCAACCAGGATCAGCGGCGGTTGATCGTGACTGGCGCCGATGACGGCAGCGCAGATAGCCCCGATGTCATGGGTCACTCCCGTGGAAGTCTCGTTGTGCGTCAGCAGGACCGCCTTGAGAGCGGGGAGGTTGCGCACTTTCTCGGCAACGAGATCTGCCGAGATGGTGTTGCCCCACTCGCCGTTGAGCCGGTGGACGGTGAGGCCAAACGCCTCGGCGATGGCAGCGAATCGGTCGCCGAAAACTCCGGCCGAAACCGCCAACACCTCGTCCCCTGGCGATAGCATGTTGACGATAGCCGCCTCCTGCCCGCCGGTGCCCGACCCAGTGAGTAGTAATGCCGTTTGGGCGGTGCCAAAATACGGCTTCAGTCCCTCGCCAATCTCAGCCAACACGACAGCGAATTCCGGCCCGCGGTGGTTCACCATCGGACGCGCACCGGCACGCACTACTGGCGCCGGAACCGGTGTAGGACCCGGCACGCGCAGGTTGATGTCTCGGGTGGTCATGTTCGCACCTTCCTCTTAACCTGGGGATTGATCGCATGGACAACGGGCCGTCCGGCGAAGAAGTCGATCACCCCTTCGGCAATGTCGGCCGAGACCTGTGCCTGCGCTTCGCGGGTCGAGGCGGCGACATGCGGGGTGAGGATCGTATTGGGAGCATCAAGTAGTGGCGAGTTCGCCAGTGGCTCCCGCTCGAAGACGTCGAAGGCAGCGCCAGCGAGATGACTCGATTCGAGCGCAGCGACCACGGCGCCTTCGTCAACCAGGCCACCACGGGCGCAGTTGATCAGATATGAGCCGGGCTTCATCGTATCCAGTTCGCGGGCGCCAATGAGATTCCGGGTTTCATCGCTCAACGGGAGGTGGAGTGTGACGAAGTCTGACCTGGCCAGAAGTGTTTCGAGCGTAACCGGATGCAACCCGAGACTGAGCCATTGTTCGGCGCCGAGATACGGATCGTGGGCCAGGATGTCCATACCGATTGCGGACGCCATGGCCGCCACCACACGGCCGACTTTGCCGGCTCCGACGACACCGAGGCACTTACCGGCGAGTTGCACGCCTTCATAGTTTGTCTTCCAGGATCCGTCGCGGACGGCGCGATCAGCGGCCGGCACACGGCGCGCCAGGGCGAATATAAGGGCGACCGTATGTTCTGCGGTAGACCGTACGTTTCCCAACGGAGCATTGATCACGAGAATGCCGCGGTCCGTGGCTGCGGGCACGTCGATGTTGTCGACCCCGATGCCGGCCCGTCCCACGATCTCCAGCCTCGGTCCGTCTGCTAGCAGTTCGGCCGTGACCCTGGTTTGGCTGCGCACGATAAGCGCAGCCGACTCGCGGAGCATGGCTCGAAGTTCGTCGGGACTGCCGGGCAGGACGACGTCCAGATGCTGACGGAGCAGTGTGAGTCCGCCGGCGGCCAGTGGATCGGCCACCACCACCCGGGGAATGGCATTTGCCGTCATAGCGCCTGGATCTCCAGATTTACGCGGTGTTCACCCAGGTGCTCGACGTCGTTAACCGAAACCACGCTGCTTTCCAGATCAGGACCCACCAGCGTGGTGATACCTGCGTTTTCCAATCCCACCGCCGCGAAGCCGGCAACCGGTTGTCGCCGTGCCGCCGCCACCGCCAGGCGACAGATGGTGTCGTGGGTCACAACTACCCAGGTCTCGTCACCGGGTCGGGCGAGAAGCTCGGCAATGGCGGGTACCGATGGATCGTGAACCGCCTGCAGGGACTCTCCACCGGGGAACGTTACCTCATGCGGTCTCTCCGTCCAGAGAGCGTACATGGCGGGATACTTCACTCGAATCTGATCTCGGGTCAGCCCTTCCCATTCGCCGTGGCCGATCTCGGTCAGCCGATCGTCGGACTGTGGGGCCAGGTGGTGGTAGCGACCGATGGCCTGAGCCAGGGTGTGGGCACGTCGCAGCGGACTGCAGGCAATACCGTGAATATGTTGCCGGCTCAGCCGGGCTGCCACCAGTTCGGCCTGTACCCACCCCAAAGGACTGAGTGGTATATCCATCTGGCCCTGATAGGTTCCGGTGCGATTCCAGGCGCTCTCGGGATGTCGGATCAGTAGCACTGTCGTCGGCATACGCGCTTTCTCCCTGGAAGGAAGGCGCGGACTGGCAAGGTCAGCGAGTGAAACCACTCCCCCCGGGTTTTTATCCCCCTGGTGTGACCACGAATCGCAGCCCGCGCCGCTCGGTCCAGTCCTACTGCCGGTGCCGGCAGAGCGGAACCCTAGGCGCACGTTTCCTCGACAGGACCAGACTCAATCATCGGCCTGCCTATGTTGCGTCATTATAGGGAGCGGGCAGGGAGATAACAAGACAAGCTAATTGCGGCCCAGTCGAAGCCGCTGTGCCCGGGCGCGGAGGTGCCCGCCGCTTACGGCCCGTGCACGACCCGACCACTCACCATCGTGTACCGCACGCGGCCGCGCAACCTGGCGTTCAATAGTGGTGTGTTTTTCCCTAGACTGCGCAACGCCTCCTCCGTGACCTGCCAGCGTTCGTCGGGATCGAAGATACAGACATCCGCCGGTGCGCCCGGACAGAGAGTGCCACCAGGCAAGCCGAATGCCCGTGCCGGCCCGACCGTGAGGCGCCGGATCAACGTCGAGAGCGAAAGCCGGCCGTCGCGCACCAGGTCCAGCAGCAACGGCAGAGCGGTTTCAATGGCGGAGAACCCGAAGGCAGCATCGACAAAGGCCCCACTCTTGTCATCGGCTGCATGGGGAGCGTGGTCGGTGGCGATGGCATCGATCGTTCCGTCGGCCACTGCCTCGATCAGCGTCTCGACATCCGCCGGAGAACGTAGCGGCGGGTTGACTTTACAGCAGGGATGGGCCGGCGTGAGGCCGAGGGTGACATCACCCTCGAGGAGTTCATCGGTAAGCCGAAGGTGATGTGGTGTTGCTTCGGCGGTCACCGGAAGACCGCGGCTCCGCGCTTCGCGCAGCAGGCCAACGGTTTCGGCACAGCTCACATGGGCGACGTGCAATCTACCGCCGAGCTCGGTCAGGAGCACCAGGTCACGCCGGAGCATGCGGGCCTCACCGCTGCAGGGCCATTCCGGCAGACCGAGGCGGCGGGCGATGGGGCCGGCATTGGCCACGCCTCTCCCCACGATCCCGGGGTCCTCCTCGTGGACGCTGACCGGCCTTCCCAGCTCTTCGCTGGCTTCAAGGGCAGCGCGCATGATGGAGTCGTCCCACACTGGCTTGCCATCGTCGGAGAAGGCGACGGCGCCGGCCTCGACCAGGGCGCGCATATCCGTCAATTGCCGGCCGCGCAGCCCGATGCTTACGGCTGCGAGCTGCCGGACATGTACGCCGGCCACCCGTTCGACCTCGTCGTATACAGCGCGCAGCGACGACACATCGTCGACCACCGGCTCGGTGTTGGCCATGGCGCAAACCGTGGTAAATCCGCCGGCAGCGGCCGCCTGGGTGCCGGATATCATGGTTTCCTTGTGAGCGAAGCCAGGGAAACGAAGATGCGTATGCAGATCAATGAAGCCAGGGCAAACAACCAATCCCGACGCCTCGATGATGCGGTCCACCGCCGGCAGATCAGCGCCGATCGCAGTTACGCGACCATCCTGTAACAGGAGATCGGCAGTGGTGTCGACACCTTCAGCAGGATCGATCACCCTACCGCCGCGGATCAGCACGTCCGGGGTCATGAACCCACCGGTCTCCATCACAGGTTTACCCTCCTGATCAGGTGACGCGATTCAGGAGCCGGATCGCGCGGCTACTTTCCCGCCAGCGGACGTTTGCCGTGATTCGCCTTCTTCATGCGCAGCTTCTTCAGCTTGCGACGACGTGTACTGGCCATGATGCCTCCTTGAGCAGGGACGACGCCCTCGTGAATGTCGATTGCAGCCCCGTCGTCCGCGGACTGAGAGGCGAGATGTGGGCCCCGAAAGGGCTCCCGGCAGCTAGCGCAGGCTCACTTGCGCGCGCTCGGCCCGTACTTCATCGTAGCACGACGAGCAGAAGACCGGACGGTCGTTACGCGGCTGAAATGGCACCTGAGTCTGCACTCCACAACGGTCGCAGACGGCGGGAAAGAACTCACGCGATCGACCGGCGGCCGACGGCGCCCCACCCTGTCTGGCCGCCCGGGCCGCCAGCCGGCACGATGGGCACCGGCCCGGGATGTTCTCCAAACCCTTGGATGCGTAGAACGCCTGCTCGCCGGCGGTCCACACGAAGTCATTTCCGCAATCCCGGCAGTTCAGCGTCCGATCCAGAAATGTATTCTGCATGACCTCTCTCCTCGATCCCTCCGCATTCACATTCGAAACGGACGCATTATACCGCGGTTAGAAGGATTTGGCAAGAGTCATTTCCAGAGCTCTTTGAGGAGACGCGGTACGATGAGAACGTGAAGCGCCTTACCAACAGCATCGCCTCCAGACTGGGTGGACGCGCGCTCGAACAATGGGAGTCAACTCCGGATCCGAACACGGTGACCACCGAGGAGAATGTCCTCTTTGCCTCACGGGCCCGACTGGTGAAATCCTCGTGGTTCAGCGTGCTGCGTGAGGGTGTACTTTCCCTGAAGCCTGACCACCTCATCTTCTCCAGGGACGGAGTCGAGCTCAATGCTCCCATTTCTGCTCTCTCGGACGTCCAATCGCACTCCTCACCTCAGCAGCAAGGATTGAGTTTCAAGGTCGCGGGCGTGCGTTACACTTGCAGTTTCGACAGGCTCAGTTCTCCTTCGGTCACTGGGTCATTGGTAAGTTCCGGTGACCTGTACCCTGAGATCAGGGATGTTGTCCATAAGGTTGGTACGCGCACCGAGATCTTCAGCTCCCATGGTCTCTGCACCGCCTGGGCGTACGTCCTCGACCGGGCGATCCAGGGCCAATTGCAGGTGTGAAGGAAAGGTTTGATGACTGAAACAGAGAGCCGGACGCGGCACCTCGCGTGGGATGGCTGCCTGAATGTACGAGACCTTGGTGGACTGCCGGCAGCCGATGGAAGGTGGATTCGCGTCGGCGCGTTGGTGCGCTCCGATTACCCCGGCCGGCTCACCGCTGATGGACGCGCAGCGCTCCTCGCTCATGGCGTGCGCACGATTATCGATCTTCGCACTCCGAACGAGGTCGAGCGCGATCCGCCGGCATTCCGAGAGGAGTCTGACTCCGGCTTGATTTACCTGCATCTGCCGTTCTTTCTCGATGACGACCAATTCAGTGCCGAGCTGCGCGCCACCAGCTCATCGATCGAGGCGTACCAACTCTTCCTGGATCGGTGGGCGGAGTCGGTAGGCGTCATCGTGACGGCCGCGGCGCGGGCACCGGAAGGCGGCGTCCTCATTCACTGCTACAGCGGTAAAGACCGCACCGGCGTGATCGTGGCGCTGGTACTGGCGGTGACCGGAGTTCCGGACGATGTTATCGTTTCCGACTATGCCCTGACCGACGCGAATCTGCGGCACTGGTACGGCACAATCCTGGCAGAAACCGCCGATCCAGAGGAGCGGGAGAAGTTAGAGAAGCAGATCTTCACCTCCTTCCCGGAGACAATGCTGGCGACGCTGGAGTATCTCAACACGAAGTACGGCGGCGCCGAGGGTTATCTCCTGCAGGCCGGAGTTTCGGCCGTGGACATCGACCGGCTGCGTACCCGTCTACTTGTGGAGAGACGTCCGGACTGACGGTAGTCCGAAACCTGCTCTTCTGCATACTGCTCTAGCGATACACCATCAACCGTGCCGCCGGCTCAGGGTCACGCAATTTACGCAGCGCACGCGCCTCGAGCTGCCTGACCCGCTCGCGGGTCAGGCCAACGATCTGGCCCACTTCGTCCAGGGTGTGCGGCCGCTCCTCGTTCCCCAGGCCAAAACGAAGCCGGAGAATCTCTTTCTCTCGGGGCTGGAGGGTGTCCAGTACGTTCAGAATGTCTGCCTTCATCGCTCGATCGGTGGCAGTGTCTTCCGGTGAGATCGCCTGGACATCTTCGACGAAGCCTTCCAGCTCCTCATCGCCGCCCTCACCCACCGGTCGGTAGAGTGACATCGGCTCGGGCAACGCATTGAGTAGTCGCTGCAAATCATCGGTGCTGATCTCCAGTGCATCCGCCAGTTCGCGGTTCGTCGGCGTACGCTGCAAGGTGCGGGACAGTTCCTCCCAGCGGTTGTTCATAACGCGTACCCGCTCCTGAATATGTACCGGAAGACGGATGGTGCGCGCCTTGTCGGCGATCGATCGCGTAATTGCCTGGCGAATCCACCAGGTGGCATAGGTCGAAAAGCGGAATCCGCGCCGCCAATCGTACTTCTGCACCGCTCGCATCAGTCCAAAGTTGCCTTCTTGAATGAGATCGAGTAGCGGTAAGCCGCGATTGAGATAACGCTTCGCCACGTGCACCACCAGGCGTAGATTCGAACGGATGAGGATCTGGACCGCGGCATCATCGCCGGCCTCGATTCGTTGTGCGAGTTCGACCTCTTGTTTGGCCGTCAGCAGCGGGGCGCGCGCGATTTCGCGCAGATACTGCCGAACGGTGTCGATACTCTGCCCATCGCCCGGTACTTCAGCGAGGTCGATGCCGGCATCAAGATCCTGATACTCCTCCTCGGCTTCATCCGCCTCATCGGCGATCTCTACGCCTTCTGCGCGCAACCGGGAGGTCAGGCTCTCCATGAGATCGGCGTCGGAGGCCGCCGCCGGCACGGCGGCAATGACGTCAGCGGGCGTCAAATGCCCCTGCTCTTCCGCCTGCTCAATGAGACGATCGATAACTGTTTCGGTATCCGTTTCCATGGTCCTCGTTACTGGGGAGAAAAAAGGCGCGTCAACCGCGCCCTACTGTGCTCCAGTCTCTACTATTTCGTCGGCAAGATACGTACCGTTCCGTCAGCCCAATATCGGCGGTGGCTGGTTTGCCCGCTCGCCCTGTCCGTGGTGGTGAAATCCATCGCACACCCGCCCTGTCGGCTCCGAGCGAAATCCATAGCCCGCACCGCCGAGAGACTCAGGCGGCTTCGCCGTTGACCGGAGCGCAGGCGCTTCGAGGTCGATCGCCGACGTACGCGGGCGCGGCCGGCGGATTCGCCGCCGGCAGCGCGTAATTCATCTCTTCTCGAGCGGCTCGCAACCAAAGCCACAAACGGGTTTCGAGTTACACGTCGGCTTCAACGGTGCCACCTTCGAGGTTGGACCAGAGCTCGATCTCGGTCTCATCTTCGGGACCACGCTCGCGTCGCGGCCAGGCGAATTGAAGTTCACCCCGGAGCAGTCCTTCCAGAGCCGTATGCCTTGATGTGGTTCGCCAATCACGTACTGCCAGGTACAGTGCCTTTCGTTGCCCCACCAGCACGACCAACTGACGCGCACGGGTCAGGGCGGTATAGAGGAGGGTGCGACTCAAAATCGCGGCATGGCTGGTCAGCAAGGGAATGACCACCGCCGGAAACTCGGCGCCCTGCGCCTTGTGAACCGACATGGCGTAGGCATGAGTCAACGCATACAGGCTGGCATAGGGATAACGTACATCGCGGCCATCGTCAAGCCGAATTGCCAACTCACTCTCGACCGGATCGATGCCCAATATGGTTCCGAGATCACCATTAAAGACGTTAAGATCGTAGTCATTGCGAAGCTGCAACACTCGGTCCCCAGGCCGGTAGCTCCTCCCGCCAACGTGAGCTTCGGCGCTGCCCTCTCTGCCCGGATTCAATTGCGCCTGCAGCTTCGCGTTCAGATTCGCCACCCCGGCCTCGCCGCGATGCATCGGACAGAGTACCTGCACGTCTCCGATCCCGAAGCCATAGCGCGCTGGCAAGCGTCGGGCAACGAGATCGGTCACCAGATCGGCAGCTGCTGCCGGATCCTCGACCGGCAAGAAGTAACAATCCTCGATAGTGCCACCGAATCGTGGCATCTCGCCGGCATTCACCCGTCTGGCGTTGGTGGCGATGCCCGAGCCGGCGCCGTGACGGAAAATATGCTCCAGACGCGTGATCGGGAAACTTGCCGAACCGAGAACATCGGCGAGGACGTTTCCGGCGCCGACACTGGGCAACTGATCGGGGTCCCCGACCAGGAGCAGATGCGTTCCCGGTGCTATCGCCTTCACCAGCTGATTGGCGAGCAGGGAGTCAAGCATGCTCACCTCGTCCACCACCACCACATCGGCCTCCAGCGGGTTGTCGGGACCACGGCCTGCTCGGCCGCCGGGACGCAACTCGAGAACACGGTGCAACGTTCCGGCCGGCCACCCGGTTGCTTCCTCCATGCGTTTGGCGGCACGGCCGGTAGGAGCCGCCAGGATGCAGCGCAACTTCTTGGCGCGAGCCAGCATCAGGACGGCGCGTAGCGTATGGGTCTTGCCAGTGCCAGGACCGCCGGTGAGGATAGACACCGGCGATGTCAGCGCCGCTCGCACCCCGGATTCCTGCTCGGGCGCGAGGGACATCCCGTAGCGTTCGCCTAGCCAGCCGAAAACTACCGGCCAGTCAACTTCCCCAAAGATCCGTCGGGGGCCAGTCGCAGTGGCGCGAGAAAGCCCCTGAAGTCGGGACGCCAAACTCGATTCCGCCCGCGCGAACGGAGCCAGTGCCTGCAAGCGATCGACTTCACTCTCGCGTGCCGCCGGTATGATTTCGGCATCTCGGATCAGGGCCGACAGCGACTCCAGTACCGGCGGTGGCTCCACGCCCAAGAGCTCGGCGGCACCGGCAATCAGATCCGGCTCGGGCAAGATCGTGTGTCCGTTGTCGGCAGCAGCGCTCAGGGTATGCAGGATACCAGCCTGGAGTCTGGCCGGATCATCGGCGCCGATCCCTACTGCCTGGGCGATTCTATCGGCGGTCTTGAACCCAATTCCCCACACTTCACGCGCCAGCCGGTATGGTTCGGTGGCTAGAACCTGCCCGCTTTCATTACCAAAGCGCTTGTAGATGCGCACTGCCAGCGAGGTCGAGATGCCATAGCTCTGAAGCGCCACCATCACTTCGCGGATATGCCGCTGCTCCTCCCAGGTGGCGGCGATGCGGCTGGCGCGAACTGGACCGATCCCTGGTACCTCGGTAAGCCGGTCGGGATGAACGTCGATCACGTCGAACGTGCTCTCGCCGAAGAGATCCACGATGCGGCCGGCGTTCACCGGCCCGATGCCCTTCACCAGTCCACTGCCCAGGTATTTCTTCATCCCCTGCACGGTTGCCGGCAACGTGGTGCGATAGTCGGTGGCCAGAAATTGCCAGCCAAATTTGGCATCGTTCCGCCACCAGCCGCGGGCCATAATCGCTTCACCGGGGGAAAGGCCGGAAAGGGTGCCGACCAGCGTCACCAGTTGATCGTTCGCCTCATTCGAGTCGTACTCCACCGCCCGCTCGCGTGCCAGCCGGGCAACAGTGTAACCATTCTCGGGATTCTGGTAGGTGATGCGCTCTACGATCCCCCGCAACTCGCGCTGAGGCGCCGAACCAGGGCGTTGCTCGGCGTTCCCTCCGCGACTGTCAGTCTCACTCACCATACCCAATTTTATGTCGAGCCGAACTACCGCGACCACCGATATTCAGGCACTCATCTCCTGAGAACGTAGACACGCACCGGCGAATAGAAATAGCTCGAATCGACGATCTCCCCGGCCAACCGTCCGTGGTGCCGCCGGAGATACTGCATGAATCCGACATACACCCCGCGATCCGGACGGCCGGGGTGGGCCGTAGATTCCAGATACTGCGCAAAGGGGCGTTCCATCAAGATTGCGCCCGGTGCGATGCGCTCGAGGGCGGCCTCGAAGGACACCGGTTTGGGGTTGGTCTGGCGTTCGGATAGATCAAACGGCAGCAGCATGGATCGATATGGATGGGAATCAAGTCCGAGCTGAAACTCCGGGCTGCCCAGGATCAGAGCGCCTGGCGTAATCAATCGGCCGATGCGAGCCTCAAACTCGACATATGGCGTGGTCGCGGCCGCCACGTTCCGCTGGTGGAGAATGCCCACCACGCCATCCGCTGCCAGTGCTACCAGCGCGGCCGCAACCCCCAATCGCAGCAGGCGGCGCCGTCCTGGACGGAGGATGAATACGGCCCATAGTCGATGGATTCCCCATCCCAGGCCGAGCGCGGCAAACGGGAAGAGAGCGAGCACGTGGTTGAACATTTTCTCGCTGTCGAGTAGAGCAAAAAGTACCGCTGGTACTAGCAGCCCGAGTCCCACCGCCGCCAGGGAGGTCTCCCGCGTTCGCCACGCCTTCATCAGCAGCATGATCGTCGTGAGTGGCACCACGATCAGGAGTACGATGCTCCCGAACACTGGATGCCTGACGTTCAGCCCGAGGGGGTAGCGCAAGTATTCGTTCTTGAGATTGGAGAGATAAAAAGCACCGTCGAGAAATCGAAAGTGGGGCTGATAAAAGCGCATCTGGCCTTGATAGTCCGCCAGGTGCAGGCCGACGTAGAGGAGCCAGGGTGTGACCGCGAGCACAAATCCGCCAGCTACCAGAGAGAGGGAGCGCAATCGCCAGGTAGTCGGCCCGCCACGCCAGAGTATAACCAGCCCAAGGACCGGGAGCCAGAATGCACCGTAAAGCTGACAGAGCGCGGCCAGCCCGGTAGCAAACCCGGCAGCACTAACGAGCCCGTCATTTCGCCGTTCCAGGCCCACGACCACGAACGCACAGGCCAGCAGAACCAGCGGTACCACGGCAACATCGTAGCGAGCCTCGCGTGACAGATCGAGCAAGGGGATCCCCGAGCCGAACACGGGTCCCCAGGTAGTAACGCGCCAGAGCACAAGCAGCGCGGTGGCGATGGCCGCAGGCGTCTCCCCAACCAGGCGCCGGCCGACCAAGTACGTGAATGCCAGCGAAAGCGAACCGAGCACCACTGAAACGAGGCGCGCCTGTACGAGCCCGACTCCCAGAACTTTGAAGCTCGCCGCCACCAGGAGTGGATATGCCGGCATCGATTGGTAGTAATGCTGGCCGGCCCCGTAATATCCGGCAAAGAGATTGGAGCCGTACACCCCGTGGAGAGCGAGTTTGAGCGCGGGTGCAACAATCCAGGGCTCGTCCTGAATGGCAACTGGAAAGCGATCGAGGCAGGTGAGCGAGAGTCCGAGAAAGACTGACAACGAGCCGAGGGCAAGAAGCGACGACGGTCGTCTCCCGCTGGTCACGATCCGGGCGGAAGTTGCATGCAGGTGCGGCGGTACGGTTCGCGGTGGGCGATCGACACTCGAGGTCTGAGTATCGGCCATAACGGTCAAGTTTATGTTAAGCGGGTGCGACGTGACCAGAGCAAATGCGGTGGCTAGTCGATCAGGAAGCCACCATTGATATCGATCACTTCCCCGGTAATATACCCGGCGTGGCCGGAACAGAGAAACACTACCAGTGCGGCCACATCATCAGGCGTGCCCAGACGACCGACGGGAATGCGGCTGGCGAGATCGCGAATGTTTTCCACCATCGGCGTGTCGATCAGGGAGGGCGCCAGAGCGTTTGAGGTGATGCCCTCGGCGGCATACTCCGAGGCAATGGACTTCGCCAGGGCCATGATTCCTGCCTTCGACGCCCCATAGGCCGCGCAACTCTTCGCTCCGCCGGTCTTGCCGGCACTCGATCCCAGGGCCACAATTCGCCCGTAACCCTGCTGGCGCATCGCCGGCAGGGCGCGCTGAGCGCAGAGAAAGGCGCCCACAAGGTTCACATCGAGGGTGCGCTGCCAGGTGGTGAGCGTGGTCTCGGCAAACGGTTCGACGATGAAGATCCCGGCATTGAGCACCAGCACCGTGGCCGGCGCGAGTTCTCGCTCGATCCGGCCAAAGGCGGCGTCCACCGAATCAGCATCGGTAACGTCGCAGGTAACGCTCAGGACGCCGTCATATTCCACGCCTTGCAAGTCGAGAGCGGCGACTCGTGCACCCTGTGCAGCCAGTAATTCGGCGATACAGCGACCGATTCCGCGCGCTGCTCCGGTGACTACCGCGGTCCGACCTTCGAGGCCATCAACCTTCAGCATCTGTCGCTCCTGGGAACGATTCTAGTTTCGGTTCCAGGAATCACGCTACCATGGACGGTATCGATCCACCAACCCGACTCGATCGCAGTAAAACACTCGAACCCGCCCACTCCGCCAATTACATTTTGATGGAGAATTCAGCATGGAACGCCTCTGCTTCACCTTCGAGACACGCCCTGGAACCGCGGCCGAATATAAGAAGCGCCATGATGAGATCTGGCCCGAGTTGGTGCACGACATCCAGGACGCCGGGATGAAGAATTACAGCATCTTCCGGCGCGGAGACCAGGTGATCGGCTACGTTGAGTGTCACCCAGATGTGGCTACAGCCTTCCAGAAGCTGGGCAGCAGCGAGGCCAATGCTCGGTGGTCCAAATGGTTCGAGGACGTTATCGTCGCCCTTACTGACGAACAGGGTAACCTCTTCCGTCTGGATGAAGTCTGGCATCTTGACTGACGCTCCTCACCGGCCCGGGATCGGCATCCTGGTGCCGTACTGGAGCTTCTGGGAACAGACGGTCGGCGATCATTTTCGCGCCGATCGCGCCGCAATCGGCGAACAGGTTGCCGGGCTACTGGCCGACCAGTTTGATGTGCGTGGCATTGATATCGTGGATTCGCGCGAGGCCGGCGCGCGCCGCCGCACGGAGGTTGGCGGAGAAGTCGGTAGATTCTCTGCTGGTGCTCCAGAGTATGGCGGTTCCGCCCGCCTACACGCTGCAATGTCTCGACCTGGTCCCGGGCATCCCGCTGGTGATCTGGGCAATACATCGCACCAGCCTGAGCGGAACCTTCGATCACAGCGGCATCACCGCCGAGGGCGCTACGGTGGGTGCGCCGATGCTCACGAGCTGCCTGATTGCCCGCCGGCGCTATTTCGATCTCGTACTGGGCCGGCTGGACGACAGCGCGTGTGTGGAGCGAGTGCAACACTCCATCCGCGCCGCATCCGCCGCCGGGAGCCTCCGGCGAGCGCGCGTTGGCCGCGTCGGCAATCCGCAGGATGGCTACGATTTCCTGGTCATCGACGCCGACCACCTGCGCCGTGCCACCGGAATCGAGCTGGTCGTGATCTCGCCCGCCGAAGTGCTCGACCGCTGGCACGGGACCGCGGGCCGCACTGAATCGCTGGCCGCGGAGATAACAGGCGGGTGGGACCTGGCCCCCGACGTCGAGGAAGGCGAGTCGCTCGAGCGTTCGCTCCGGCTAGCGATCGTACTCGAGGAACTTACGGCGGACTACCGTCTCGACGCCGGCGCCATGAACTGCCACGTGCCCGAGATCCGTTTTGGCGAAGAAATCGGCATCACTCCCTGCTACGCGCTGGGCCGTTTGACTACCCGAGGCATCCCCTGGACCTGCACCGGAGACGTGCCGACCGCCATTGCAATGCTCACGGTGAAACGGTTAGGAGGCGCCACTCTCTACCATGAGCTCGAAGCCGTCGACTACGAGAGTGGCGAACTGGTGATCGCCAATTCGGGCGAACACGACCTGGGATGGTGTGCTCCCGACCAGCGGCCCTGCCTCCGCCGCAACGGTTGGTTTCAGCAGATCGATCGGCGGTGTGGCGTCTGTGCCTGCTTCGGTTCCCCCGCCGGCCCGGCAACGTTGGTGGCCTTCGTCGCCCATCCAGATGCTTCCGGCGGCTACCGCTATGTGGCCGCGCCTGGTGAACTGACCGGACGGCAGTTTCCGTCAACAGGAACCGCTAACGGTGCCTTCCGGTTCGCCTCCGGACCGGTGGAAGAGGCGTGGACCAACTGGGCCAGGGCCGGCGCGTTCCACCATAGTTGCGCGACGCTGGGAAATCGGTCCGAAGAGATTACTCTGGTGGCCCGGCATCTCGGGGTCGATGCCAGGGTAGTGTGACCGCTGGTCCGATCAGGGAACCAGAACGGATCGCAACACGCGTCCTTCGCGCAGATCATCCAGTGCCTCGTTGGCTTCTTCGAGCGGGCGAACGGCAGCGACCAGATGATCGGCTCGAATGGTACCGCTGAGATACATATTGATGGCATCCTGAATGTCGGCTGGGATGAAACCGCGTGATCCGAGTACCGACAACTCGCGCCAGACGAAGTCCGCCGATCGGACCGAGAACGGTTCGACACTGACACCAACCAGTGCGACCCGTCCGGCAGGACCGGCCATCGCGATCGCCTGTTCGTCTTGACGCGGCGACCCCACGCACTGGATGACCACTTCCGCGCCCCATCCCCCGGTAAGACCCCGCACGGCGTCGACCGGATCGCTCTCGCCCGCGCTCACCACCTCGTCCGCACCCAGTTCCTGGGCCAGCCGCAACTTGGCAGCGGAGCGAGAAACCGCGATTACGCGGGCGCCAAAAACCTTGCCTAACTGGACCGCATTGGAGCCGAGCCCACCGATGCCGAGGACGACCAGGGTCTCGCCAGCAGCGAGATGAGCGACCCGTTTCAGTGCATGAAGTGGCGTGGCCACGGCGTCGGTCAACACCGCGAGCACTGGAGGGTCAACCGGCGCCGCCGGTCGAACCAGCGCCTCAACCGGACGCAGCACAAATTCGGCGAACGCGCCGTCGACGTCGACGCCCATCCGGCGCACTTCCGGACTCACATTTGGCCTTCCAGCTGCAGCATAGGTGTCGCCTGGCGGCGTCGTGATGTAATACAGGGCTGCCTGATCGCCGGGAAACCAGCCATCCACACCGGGGCCCACGGCGTCTATCATTCCGGCCGCCTCATGTCCCGGTACGACTGGCAGCACGCTGTCGAAACCGCCCTTCTGCAGAAAGAGGTCGGAGCCACAAACTCCGCAGGCCTGGACCCGCACGCGAACTTCACCGCGCCCTGGGTCGGGCACCGGGAGCTCAACCAAGTGCAGCGGTTCGCGGTAGCCGGTCAACTGAGCAGCTCGCATCATGGGCGGCGGACCCCTTCTACAGACCCTTCTTCTTGACCTTCTTGCACTTGCCCTTGACCAGTTTGTAGCCCTTTTTGCATTTGGTCAGCTTCTTGGGGACCGGAGTCGCGGTCGCAGTTGGCGTGGCTGTAGCAGTGGGTGTGGGAGGAGGGTGCCGACTGAGCGCAGCCAGAAGCTCGGGTGCCTTCAACGAGCCCCAACCGGTCGCATAGTCCCAGCCCGGAGTGGCGGGATAGTAGAGATTGTCGCCGGCGGTGATGTCGTTAAATGGGGGAGAGGACGAGGCGCCAAGCTGATAGAGCGTCGGGTTGATGAATCCGACACGTCCTTTGAGTGCCCCGTCGGCCATAGCCAGAAAGGCGGCCCACAACGGTGAGGCGGCGCTGGTTCCACCGCTCGTTTGCCAGCTCGGTTTCCCATTGTCGTCGACGGTGTAGATCTGGTAGCCAGGATCGCCGGACAGCGCCGATACATCCGGCACCTGCCGGTAGCCGTTGCTATAGGAATTTTGCACGCCGGGGCCGGTCTGCCAGGACGGCCGCTTCCAGTAGATGCTCAGTCCTCCGCCGCCGCCCGACTGCTCGTCGGGAGCGCCCCAGGCGACCTCGCTGACGGCACCGGTGACATCCTGGGTGAGGCTGGTGCCGCCGATTCCGGTGACCCAGGGATCTGAGGCGGGAAAATCCACCAGCAATGGCGAACTGTTGGGATTGTAGTTGGGGACATCAAATGCGCCCTGGTCGCCAGATGCCGCCAGGACGGTCTGCCCCTGCGTGGCGGCCTGCTGGAAGAAGCTGTCGGTGGTGTCGATTTCAGTGGTATCGCCGCCGGAGGTCTCGCTCTGTTCATCGCTGCCGTAACTGGTGGCGATCACATCGGCACGATTGTCCTGCACCATCTGGCAGAAGACATTGGAGAGGGACGTCGAGTCTGGTCCCTGATACACCAGCAGCGAAGCGTCCGGCGCCATACTGTGCGCGACTTCAATATCGAGCTCGGTTTCCTGGAGAGAGTCGGGATCGGTAGAGGCGCCGCCCCTGGTGCCATTGATAGTGAGCGGCACGAGCTGCATGTTTGGCGCCGGCACCCCGAAATTACTGTCGAAGGCAGCAATATCGCCGTTGTTGACGGCGGTGAATTCGGGAAGCCCGATAGTCATTCCCGAGCCCTTGTAACCGTCACTGTACAGGGAGGTGAATCCGTATAAGTCGGCAAGCTCGGTTGGAGTGAAGCCGTCGGCAAAATCGGCGGAGGGCCGAAGCGGGGCAGCCAGTGGCTCGGGCCGGACGATGTCACTCAAGCCACTCACCGAGCCAATCACCGACTCCAGTCCGCGCGGAACGTGGATTGGCGCGGCATTGGCAAAGACGGTGCGGCCGCCCACCCGGTACTGCTTGAGGAGCGTGTCAAAGGTTGATTCCACGGTCCCGACGCTGGCCACAGCGGTGAGCAGTAAGTTGTCGCAGTTCTGGGCGGTCTGGAAGCCACGCGAGCGTAACCAGGCAGCGACTCGGGCACGGTCGACAGGCGCCGGAGCGAACTGCGCCTGGAATTGTTGCGGGGTGAGCCAGTGATGATACTCGGCGGACCCGGGACTATAGAGCTGATGCAGAAGCGCGCTAAGTGCTGCCTGGTTCTGCAGGCGTAGCCCAACCGAGATCGTGAGAGGACGATTGGCCGCCAGCAGACCGAGGGAGGGCAACGAGCCCACCAGTGGCGTTGTGTGGGAGAGAGTCACCAGCGAACCCAGATCAGGAGAGGTCACCGGACCAGGCGGGAGCAGCCGCGACGCCACCTCCTGCCCGGCATGGGCGCGGAACGGGACCGTACCGAGGAGCGCAACTGCAGCGATGGCGAGAACGCTGAAAACACGAGTCATGTGGCAGTATCCTAACACAGGTGAAGCAGTCTGGCTGCACTGGCAGAACCGTGATTCGCAGTTTTGGCGCCCGACCGATTGGCATAATGGAACCGATCCCAGTATCGTTTGCTAGACGATACGCTGCTTCGTTGAAGATTCAAGGCGAACGTCATCTGCCAGTAGGTCTGGTGGCATTCCGATAGAAGAGGAAAGGTGAAACATGGGCAAAGTACGGCTCGGCGTCATTGGAGCGGGTTCCTGGGCGGTGGCATCACACCTTCCCAATCTCAAGAAGCGCGGCGATGAGGTCGAATTCGTGGCCGTCAACCGGTTGGGAACCGAACTCCTCGGGAAGATCAAAGACGAATTCGACTTCGCTATTGCTAGCGAAGACTATCGCGACGTGCTGGCTGCCGGTGTCGACATTTGCGTGATTGCCAGCCCCTCCGGACTCCATCACGAGCATGCGAAAGCAGCCATGGAGGCCGGCGCTCATGTGCTGGTGGAGAAACCGGTGACGATCGATCCGGCAGCAGCCTGGGACCTGGTTGAAACGGCGAAACGGACGAACCGGCACGGCGTCGTCTCTTTTGGCTGGAATTACCGGCCCATGGTCCGTGAGGCTAAACGATTGATGACCGATGTCGGGACCGGCAACATCGAGCATATGGCGATCTACATGTCGTCGGTCACGCGGGAATTGCTCTCCAACACCGGAGCGTATCCCGATGCATCACCCGAAGCCGTGCCGGAGGCGCGCACCTGGACCGATCCATCAATTTCCGGCGGCGGCTACGGCCAGGCTCAACTCTCGCATGCGCTGGGACTGGCCCTCTGGCTAACTGGGCTGCGCGGCAAAGAGGCCTTCGCTCTGATGTCGGCGCCGCTCAGCGCGCCGGTGGAACTTCATGATGCGGTAGCGTTGCGGTACACCAACGACGCCATCGGTACCATGGCCGGCGCCTCCAACCATCTCGGTAGCGCGAACAACAAACACCAGGTCGAGGTTCGAGTCATGGGGTCGGAGGGCCAGTTCGATATCGACCTCGGTCGAGATTTCCTCTGGCTTTACCGCGCCGGTGGCCGCGACTATCGTCCCGAGCTCGAGCCTAATGCCGGGCTCTATGATTGCATCGGACCGGTCGATACGCTGGTAGACCTGGCTCAAGGAAAAGAGGTCGACAATTGTTCGCCACTGGAGTTGGGCGCCCGCACGGTCGAGATTCTAGACGCCTGCTACCGCAGCGCACGCAGTGGCAAGCTCGAATCCGTGGTGACCACGGCAGGTGTGTAGTCTGAACGAATCTCCTTCGCTCCGTCCGTAGCATAGGCGTTGCCGTCACATCGCCCCGTAGCCTAGGCGTTCACGCCGTTAGCGTAGCGTGCTGAGGCGGGCTGTTCCCCGCCGAAGCCGCGGCCAATTGGGAGGTGGCCCGGATCCACCAATGCCCGTCCGAGAGAGAACGGTGCCAGGTAAGGGCGAGCCTACGCGCCACCGACGGTCGAGGGGATGGCGTGCTCGTGGATTGGCACCGCATGTCGATTGGGCCGCGGCTTCGGCGGGGAACGGCCCGCCTCAGCACGCTACGTTAACGGCGTGAACGCCTCTCATGAAAAAGAAACTAGGCAGCTTGGATGGATACCTTCACGCCCAGTCGTTCCAGTCGTTGGACGGCGCGGCGGACGGTTGCCTCCTTGCTGCGCTCATCGAAGTAATTGGCACCAAGGTCCTGATATTCGGTTCCATCCTTCAGCACGTGATAGGTAATCACCAGGATCGAGTGCGCGACGGCCATCAATGCCCGCTTGGGACCCTTGCGGGCGGCCAGCCGATGGTACTGGGCAGCCAGGTAGGAGTTTCTGGTGTGGCTGGCTGCCCATGCTGCCTCCACCAGGATGGTTCGCAGATGGGTGTTCCCCTGCCCAATGCGGGCACTGGTCCGTTTCCCACCACTCTCGTGCAGACCGGGACAGAGATGAGCCCAACTGGCCAGATGGCCGGCAGACGGAAACCGGCTCATGTCGGTCCCGATGGCGGCCACGATCTCCTCGGCGGCGCGGACCCCCACACCGGGAATGGTATCCAGACGGGCAAGCTCAGCCGCGAAAGGGACAAGCTCCTTGCCGATCTGCTCGTCCAGGGCAGCGATCTGCTCGTCCAGGAAGGTGATGTGCGCCAGTTGGGCTGTGAGCAACCACCGCTGATTGGCGCCGATGGTTCCCTTCAGTGCTGCTTCTAGCTCCTCCGGTGACGCCTTGAGGCGAGTACGGACCCGCATGGCCAGGACATGGGGATCTTCCTCCCCCTCAATGATGCCCTGCAGCATGGCGCGCCCCGAGACCCCCAGCACATCACTGATCACCCCGGTCAGTTTGATGTTCGCTCCCTCCAGCACCTTCTGGATGCGATTGGCTTCGCGGGCTCGCTCCTCCACCGTACTGCGGCGATACCGCACCAGGTCCTGCAGCTCCCGCTGCTGCCGATCCGGGATGAAGCTCCCGCGCAGCAGTCCATGCCGCAGGAGATCGGCGATCCACTCGGCATCCTTCACATCGGTCTTCCGGCCTGGTACCGCCTTGATGTGGCGGGCATTGACCACCAGGATAGTCAGCCCCGTGCCTTCCAGCACGTTGTACAGTGGCCGCCAGAACACACCCGTCGACTCCATCGCGACGTGGGTGCAGCCCTCGGCATTGAGCCAGTCAGCCAGTGCCAGAATCTCCCCCGTGGTGGTCCCAAAGGTCCGGGTCTCCGTGCTCCGTGGTCGTCGCAGACACGCCACTACCGTCCGCTTGTGGATATCCAGTCCCGCACACCGCTCGTGCACAACCTCCATGGCTCCTCCTTGCCGGTCGGACTCATCGGGTGGATGATGCGGTGGCCAGGTGAAAAGACTCTCTCATGCGTGCTCACCACCAGACGGTGGGGCAACAAGCTGTGGTGCCTCCGGCCACCATGGGTCAGACTAGGCTCCGGGCTCGCAGCACCAGGGCGTTTCGACCTCTGCACCACGTCCTATTTTCATCCGCTGTGGTGTGGCCCTGCCACATGGTCGACTAGGCTACGGGGCGATGTGACGGCAACGCCTATTGTATGGACGGATCGGAGTGACTTACATCGGTGGACAGCACGACTCCCTGGGCACAAAGGTCGTGGGCAACATGACCGTTTCCGGCTCCTCCGCTCCCCGAAGACGGCGCAAGAGGAGTTCGGCCGCCGTCCGGCCCATGGCCTGGTTGTCCCGCGTAATGGTTGCGATTGGGGGCGTGAACAGTTCCGCCAGGGGAACATCATCCCAACTCACCAGCGCGAGATCGCGGCCGGGATGCAGATTGCGCCGGCGCAGGGCACGAAGACACCCGATCAGGAGAGGATTCGCCCCGGCCACGATCGCGGTGGGCGGATGGGGCTGGTCGAGAAGAGAGTTGGTCGCCTTCTCGGACTGCTCGGCACTGACCAGATCGGGCACGTGCGTCACGGTGTCCGGGAGTCCGCGCGTCTCATACGCCTGCCGGAGACCGGCCAGCCGCTCCCGTCCCGGGCGCAAGTCGAGCGAGAGGGACAGCAATGCGATGCGGCGGTGGCCGAGGTCGAGCAGCCGGCCACCCGCCGCCGCCATGCCGGTCCGGTGATCGGAGTAGACGGCGCTGGCGCGGATGTGCCTGGGCACGTCACGATCGATCATGACGATCGGAATATCGAGCCGTGCCAGCGTATCGACAAGGTGGCCTCGTCGCTCATTGGCGACGGAGAGGACCATGCCATCAACGCGCCTGCCCTGTAAGAACCTAATATGGCGAACGTCGAGAGCGGGATCGTTCTCCGAGCTCATCACTAACATGGCGTAGCCGGCAGCTGTCAGCACATCCTCCACGCCATGAGCGATCTCTGCCAGCACCGGATTCGACAGACTGCTCAGCGAGAATCCGATCGAATGGGTCGCACCGGTGCGCAGACTCTTGGCGAGGAAATTGGGCTCGTACGAGAGCTTCTCCGCCGCCCGCAGCACCCGGTCCCGCATTGTCTGGCTTACATCGGGATGCCCTGACAGGACGCGAGACACCGATGACTTGGTCACGCCGGCAATGTCAGCCACATGCTGCATGCTGACGTTGCGTGGAAGCTCGGGATCAGCATCTAGGGCCTCAGGTTCGACAGTCATACCCAATCGATCGTTCCATCAATGTGACACATTGCTCGCCACCGTCAGTACATCAACTGTCCGCCGCTGACATTGATCGTCGCGCCACTGATATAGCGCCCGTGTTCGGACGCCAGGAACACTACCACACCGGCCAGTTCGTCCGGCTCGGCCATTCGCCCCAGCGGGATCTGCTTCACGAAGGCGGCCAGCGCGTCGTCGGTCATGCCACCGCGCATCATCGGCGTATCGACCCCGCCAGGAGCTACCGAATTGACCGTGATGCCATCGGGACCGAAGGTGCGAGCCAGTCCGCGGCACATCGAAACGATGCCACCCTTGCTGGCGGCGTACACCACCGAGCCGTCATACCCTCCCGACCACCAGCCCTGGGAGGTGAAGTTGATCAGGCGTCCGCCACGTCCGTCCGCTTTCATCACCCGCGCGCAGGTTCGATTGAGGAAAAAAGTCGCTTTCAGGTTGATATCCAGCTGGAAGTCCCAGTCATCTTCGGTGACGATGTCAACCGGCTTTCGCCGCAGTACGGCGGCAAGATTGGCCAGCGCATGCAGACCACCAAACGTGTCCCGCACGCGTCGAACCGCCGTCTCCTGCGCACTCAGATCGGAGACATCGAGACCCAGAGCAAGGTGTCGATCAGGCCGTTCCAGGCCGGCAATCACCTCATTGACTTTCTCTTGATCGAGATCGATGGCGGCGACACGCGCCCCGGCGGCGGCGAACGCGCCGACAACCGAGACGCCGATGCCGCCGGCGGCGCCGGTGACGACCACTCCCTTGTCCTCTAATCCAGCTCCCAGATTCCAGGTCATGTCGGTTTCCTCCTGCCGATTCGTTCGTAGGCTTCCGCCGGAATCGCCGCCAGCGACTTATACACGGTCCATCGGCACTTCTTGGGCCGGTCGCTCGTAGTCTCCCGCGGATACAGCGGGGAATCGACCACTCGTACCGGATGGCCCCACCGTTCCGCCGGCAGGAGTTCGAGGGCGAAGCAGCAATGAGCGCAATAGTAGCAGACGCCTTGCTCGTTCCAGGCCCAATCGTGCTTTTCCTGCGTCACTCCGAACTGGTACGGTGGCTCCACGCGCGAACCAGTACCTTCATCGGGATCGCCCCGTGACGAGCGGCCGCCAGAGCCACAGGGATCGAACTCCAGCTCCCACCGATCCTCGTGCTCGCTGAAGCCTATGTCCCCGCGTCGCCCGGGACCGCACAGATGAGCGCGCATAGCCTCCAGCGAAAGGTAGAGATTCCGGAATATCGTGTGCTCGTATTCCTTATCGTGCAGATCGAATGGCATGTAGCGTTCCTGAATGTACGGCTCCAGGACATAGCGGTAACAGTCCTCCAGCGCGGACTCGCCAAAACGGCGGGCGACAAAGGCTAATACACCAGAGATCATGTCTACCCACCGGTCGTGGAGCTGCCGCCATCCTTCCCGGAGTTCATCAAGTTGACTGCGAGCTTCCTCCGGCGTCAGATCGAGAGCGCGCAGGCGGTTACCCAGAACGCCGGCTCGGGCACCGAGCGCTTCCCAACGGGCGGCAGGCTCGAAGCCGCCGCCATCCGGAAAGGCGAGCAGCCGGCCAAGCCGATCCAATTCTTCCTGTCGCTCCTGGGCGGTAATCCCTTTCTCACCGAGCCAATTGACGAAACCAGGAAACCACACGGCATAGATCAGGTGGCAAACCTTGGCCTCTTCCATGAAGTAATCGACCAACTCCGCAGCCACTTCCCAACGGCCGGTGGTGATGGCATCGTCGATCTTCTCCACCGTCGAGATGCTCTGGTCTTGCCAGTCGCCCGCACGCACCCGCTTGTTGAGTGTTTCGGACCAGGTGAGGTGGGTCATCAGCGCGAGACGACCCCGTTCGGATAGCGCTCGAAGACCTGCCCATCGTACAACGGAACGATGCGATCGGCCTCGGCATTCACCCGCGCATAGGTAGTCATGCCCTCGGCGTAGCTCTCACCGACGCCCAGGTAGTGCATTCCCTCGACATTGCCATACTGAAAAAACGAATCGGACGCGATCACCGTGCCCTCATTGGAATCGATGACAACCGCTAGCGAGGAACGATGATGCGTCCCCGCCCACCAGACCTTGATGCCGGGACACACCTCGCCATTGTCCAGCAACCGCACGCGGTCCCAGGCATCAAAGAGCACGTATTTGGTCGTCTCGGGCGGCATGAAGATATCACGTGGAATGTGAACGGGAAGGGGAGGCGCCATGATGTCTTCGATCCAGCCACGCCGCGAGAAGATGATTTCAGCATTGGGAAAGAGGTGGATGTTCGCGTCGGCGTAGGCTACCAGCGGGGTGACGACGAGATGCGTCACCTCCTCTGGTTTCACCCCGATCGAGGCCAGTGCGTTTGCGGGCCGTTCGCTTTCTTCCCGATGCAGTTGCACTCGACCGCTGGGGTGAAACCCTTTCCATAGCGTGTTGAGCGGCACCAGGTCGGCGGGCGGGCCGGTGTTGATGACGACAGTGCGATCGCCGTCACGGGCCACCACCATCAGGAGATTGAGCGTGATGAAGTCGTTCCAGTGACTCATCCAGTAGACCTCGGGACCAGGAACCGGCAGTTCGCCCATTTTGAGCACGTTTACTGAGTACGGCATGCAACCTTCCTTTCCGCGCTACTCTCGACTAGCCCGTTCCGGGCAGGCCACTCTTGGTATCGGGGAGATCGGGCGCTCCCATCGCAATCGAGCCAAAGGCAGCCGGTTTCTCCCGACCGGCCCGGCGATAGTATTCCTCGGGCACCCTGGTCGGATCCTTGAACATCTGCCACTGGCACTTCTGGCGTACCGCCGGATCTCGATTGGTGTCGGGATACACCGGCGGATCGATCACTCGGACCGGATAGCCGAAGCGATCCATCGGCATCTCTTCCATGAGCACGATGCAATGTTCGCAGTAGAGACACACACCTTTCTGGAAATGGTTCCAGGGGCGTTCTTCCTGACTCGTGGCCCAGTTATAGGGTGGTTCCATTCGCGCCGGCGTTCCCTCGATCCAATCGCCCCGAAGAGTCCGGCCGCCGGAGCCGCAAGGATCGAAGCGCAGAATGTAGCGATCTTCCTCCTCGATGAGCTCGAATTCACCCTTGCGATCGGGACCGCAAAGGTGACCACGCATCGCCTCGCAGGCCACCAGCATCAGAAAATCGAGGCTCTCATCCCAGGGATGCTTGTCGATGTCGAATTTCTCGTAGCGCCAGGCAAAGAGCGGGAGCAGGACCTGCTCGTACATGTCCCGGATGCCATCATCGCTGAAGCGCGTCTGGACCTCGGACATCAATCCGTAGGTATGGTCGACATCGCGATCGTGGCACTGGCGCCAATTTTCTTTGAACTCGTCCAGCTTGGCCAGCGCCGCCTCGCGCTCGCCACGATGAGCGTGGGCGGCGAACTGTTCCACGCCGTTTCGGAATTTGTCCCATTGCCGGTAGGGGTCCCAGCGAGTCCCATCCGGCAAATTCAGTTTGGCGACGATGCCATCGTTGACGGCCTTCACTTCCGCCGCCGTCACTCCGCGCTGGCGAAGATAGGCATTGAGATCCATGATCCACTGCCGGTAGATGTTGAAGCAGACATCGGCTTCATCGACGAAGTAGTGCGCCAGAGTCGCGGCCTCATCCCAGGAGCCGCGATCGAGTGCTTCCTGGATTTTTTGATAGGTCGAAATCTTCTGATCTTCCCATGGTCCCAGCCGAACCCGGCGACCCAGAAGCTCGGAATAGGCAATCTGTACCGGTGAACTTTCCGCCACGGGTGATTCTCCTCTCACCTAGAGCTATGGTGGCTCGGCTTTGAGCCCCACGGGCAATTACGGATCCCCGTCCCAGCATCCTTTCTGGTATCGGTTCCAGTTTCCACCCCTCAACCCTAGCACGGCCATTCTTCTCTGTCCAGCCCACGATGTTTTCATCCCCGACCGAAGTTGACACACTCTCACCGAAGTCCTATGCTGGGGCGCTGGGTCCGTTCCCAGAATCGTTCGCAGCGTCGCCCGGCGGGTCTCACGGAGGAAGAGCGACCATGAGCGAGTGGCACGGCGAAGACCGTATCATCGTTGATGCCCTGGAGAGTGGTCGCTCTGACGAAAAAAGGCTCAACAATCGGGCAGTGGAATCCGTGGCATGCATCTGCGGCGGTTTCTGCCGAACTGGACTAGCCGGGCGGTCCCGTAAATGCTATGCGGCTGGAGGCAGGAGCGTAAACGCAAACGGACAATGAGAGCACCTGACGGCGGCACACTGCAACTGCCTGGTGTGCTCGACACCATCGCCATCGCTTAGTTACGTTCAGGAGGTAATCCCGTGCAGGAAGAGTCGATATCTCGGCGGTCCTTTATCCAACTCAGCGCTGGAGGCCTGGCCGTCGCCGCGACAGGCTCCAGTCTGCTCACCGAGTCAGCCCGAGCGGCGGCGCTGCCGGCGCGGGGCGGCACCCTCACTATGGGCATCACCGGTGACCCTGCCACGCTCGACGTCCACCGTTCCACGCTTGACGTGCTCCGCCACACGATTCGGTCCATGGTGTTCGAAGGCCTTGTGTTCGTGAGGCCCAACCTGCAAATCGCCCCCCAACTCGCGGAGTCATGGCGTTTCTCCAACGGCGGACGAACGGTTACCTTTAGGCTCCGGCCAGGTGTGGTATTCCACGATGGAACCCCGTTTACTGCCCACGACGTCGCCTTTACCGTCCATCGCGTGCAGAGCAAGGCCACGGCGAGCCAGTACGCTCCACAGGTAGCGTCGGTCGCACGTGTCGAGGTCGTCGATCGTTACACCGTGCGCTTCCATCTCAATGCGCCGACTCCCGATATCGTCTTGAATATGCTTTTTGTGCCAATCGTCAGCCAGAAAAGCGTCGGCTCGATTCAGAAGCACCCAATCGGCACGGGGCCGTTCAAGTTTGTGGAATGGATCCCGGGCAGCCACCTGACAGTCGTACGCAACCCGCACTATTGGCGCAAGGGCTTGCCACTGCTCGATCAGATCATCATGCGTCCCATTGGGGATGATCAGGCCAGAATCACAAACCTGCAGACCAACGCGATTCAGTTGGACGAGTCATTGAACGCCACCGACGTGCAGCAGATCAGGGGGATCGCGAACGCGAAGGTCGTAACCACGAAGCCGATCACGCTTTACGAGATTTTTCAGATCAATACGTCGAAGGCGCCGTTCAACGATAAACGGGTTCGGCAGGCGCTCTCGTACGCATTTGATCGTAAGGCGTATACGGCGTCATTCTGGTCCGGCCTGGCTCGTCCCGGCGACACACCGTTCGTTAAAGAGATGCCGGCCTACTTTAACGGCGCTGATAACGTCTACACCTTCAATCTCAACAAGACCGCCGCCCTATTAAAGGAGGCTGGTTTCTCAAGCTCCCATCCACTCCAGATGGAGATTTTGAATCCGGCCGGTTTTTCCACCCTCCACGCCATGTCGGTACTGCTCCAAAACAATCTGAACAAGCTTGGGCATCACGTCACGGTGCGCGATCTGGAGCTAAGCGCCTGGATCGACCGCATCTCTGCCCACGCGGACTTCGACATCACCACGGATAATTACAACACGGTACCGCAGGATCCGGGCGGCATGTTTAACTCGGATAATCTGGCGCCCAGCTTCAACATCAATCGTTTCAATCCACCGGGCTATGCCGCTCTGGTCCATCGGGCTGCGACTGCCGTGAACCCGGGTAAACAGAATCAGCTATACCGAGAGCTCGAGCGGCTGATCCTGGATGAGCAGCCCATGATTGTGGTCGACCATATCCCCAACTTGCTGGGTGCGTCAAAGCGCATCAGCGGGCTCATTCTCGGTCCCAGTGGGGTCTGGGACTTCTCTCACGTCACTCTTAGCTGAGTGTAGGTATCCGTTAGCCCCCGGGCACCGCCGTTGGCGTCCGGGGGCGGGTGAATCACATGGTTGGATACGTTGTCCGCCGACTCGCGAGTGCAGTGGTGGCACTCTTCGGGGTGAGTGTTCTCGCCTTCTTTACCACGGCTCTGGTCCCCGGTAATCCCGCTGAAGTGCTCCTGGGTTCGCAGGCCACCCCCGCCCAACTGGCGGCTGTCGTCCACGAGTTCGGTCTGGACCGGCCCATCTGGATACGCTACATCCTCTGGCTCGAACATGCGCTCCGTGGGGATCTCGGAGTATCAACGCTCAGTCAACAGCCAGTCACTTCGCTCATCGGCGATGCGCTCCCGGTCACGCTCGAGTTATCGCTGCTCTCGCTGTTACTGGCCACCGTGTTCGCCCTGATTGCCGGGCTTTGGCTGGGGCAACACCATCGAAGCTGGTGGTCACGTCCGGTCATGTTCACGATTACGCTCGGTGTTTCTGTTCCTGGCTTCTGGGTCGGTCTCATGTTGATCGTCATCTTCGCCGTCCACTTCGGTGTTCTACCGGCGGGTGGGTTCGTCCCACTGAGACAGGATGCAGTGGGCAACCTGAAGGATATGGTGCTGCCCTGCATCACCCTGGCGCTTTATCTTGCGCCCCCATTGACCCGTTTTTTACGTTCAACCGTCGTCTCGGTCCTCCGCGACGATTTCGTGAAGACCGCGCGTGCCAAGGGTATCAGCAATCGACGCATTTTGCTGCGACATGTCGCCCCTAATTCGTTGATTCCGGTCATCACCTACCTCGGACTTCAGCTGGGTGGCCTCATCAGCGGTGCTATCGTCACCGAGGTAATCTTCGCATTGCCCGGGATGGGCGGTCTGGGCCTGAACGCTATTCTCAACCGAGACTATCCGCTAGTGCAGGGAACAGTACTGGTCGTGGCCGCTGGATACGTGCTGGCGAATGTCGTGGTTGATCTCGCTTACATGCTCATCGATCCACGAGTGCGTACAACATGACGTCCGCTGAAGTCGCTGTCGAGGAACTCGCACTTCCGAACCGCGCTCCGGAGCGCCCTCGCCAGCGCCTGCGCGTACTTCATTTCCTCATCCGACACGATCCGCTCGCCTGTTTCCTGGTAGCTCTCTTCTTAGTCGGGGCCATCTTCGGCCCATTCCTCGAGCCGCACGATCCATCAAATGTCGATCTGCTGGCGCGTTTGCAAGGTCACACATCTACCTATTTGCTGGGGACGGACGACTACGGTCGAGATCTGGTCAGTCGAATCCTGGAGGCCACCCGGGTGGCAGCGGAAGCTGCCCTTATCGTGATTCTGCTCGGCGGCATCGTGGGGACGATTCTTGGCATGGCAGCAGGAGGCCTCGGTGGCGCCGTCGATCTCATCATCTCGCGCCTCACGGAAATTATTCAAGGTTTCCCCATCATCCTTCTGGCCATCTCCATTGTCGCGATCACCGGTCCATCGCTGGCTCACGCCATGGTGGCCGTTGGTATCGGCACCATACCAGACTTTGTTCGGGTCTCGCGCGGTATTGCCTTACAAATGCGCCACCGGGAGTTCGTCGAGGCGGCGCGAACACTGGGGGCGAGTGAATTCCGCATTCTTTGGAATGAGGTGCTGCCCAATGCGGTTGGCCCCCTCATCGTGATCGTAAGTTTTGACGCCGCCCAGGCGACAATGTACGAGGCAACGCTGTCCTTTCTCGGTCTGGGAGTGCAGGCGCCACAATCGTCATTCGGCAGTATGCTCAGCGATGCCAAAAACTACCTGAGTCTCGACCCCTGGTACGCCATTGTGGTCGGTATTGCGCTCGCCGCGGTCATCCTGGGGCTCAATCTCCTCGGTGATGCGCTCAGTGATTATCACAACTCGTGGGGGCGATCATGAACGATTCGACCTGGACGCTGCGTGACGGCACCATCGCCGACGGCACCGGACGGCCATTGCGGCAAGGCAACGTGGTGGTCGCCGATGGACGGATCATAAGTATCGGCGGGGACCAGTCAGAGGGCACCGTCATCGACGTAGAGGGAATGATTGTCAGCCCCGGTTTTGTGGACATCCATTCTCACGTGGATTGGATTCTCCCCATGCGTGACGCACCCGAGGTGCTGGCACCAATCGTCTTGCAGGGCATAACGACGGCGGCCGGCGGAAACTGCGGCATCAGTCCGGCGCCTCTCTCCGGCCCTCCATCGCCCGCCGTGGAACGATTAAACCTGGCAGGAACGGTAGCCGATCGCATTTCCTGGGAGTGGCAGTCTCTCAGCGAGTACTTTGCTTGCCTGGAGCGCCTGAAGCTACCGTTCAATTTGTGCATGTATATCGGCCACAGCACGCTGCGCGCTGGTGTCGTCGGCGAAGCGCAACGCCCGCCCACGGCTCGGGAACTCCTGGCGATGCAAGGGATGCTTGAGGACGGCCTGCGGGACGGAGCGGTTGGGCTCTCCATCGGACTTGAGTACTTCCCCGGCCGGTACGCTGGACCGAGCGAGGTGGTGGCGCTCGCCAGTCTCCTGCCGGCTCACGACGCCGTGCTGGCAGCTCACACGCGTGGAATCTCTGCCCTGTTCGTCGATTCAATCACAGAAGGCATCGCCATCGCCGAAACCGCCGCCTGCCGATTGCAGCTGGCGCATGTCAATCCAATGGGAGCGGCGAACTGGGATGGCGTCAACACGTTGTTTGCGCTTATCAAGGCCGCCCGCAATCGGTCGCTCGATATTGGTTACGACGTTGTCGCCTATGTGACCTGGACACTCGCAGCCATCGACCTGTTACCGTACTTCATCCAGGAACTTGGCCGTGATGCCGTTCTGGC
Organism: uncultured Chloroflexia bacterium; assembly: GCA_963731225.1. Lineage (GTDB taxonomy): Bacteria > Chloroflexota > UBA5177 > UBA5177 > UBA5177 > CAVSUG01. The sequence continues at coordinate 206,322 of CAVSUG010000001.1, read as the reverse complement.
CCTCGCCGCCCGCGCCGAGGGGCGGGATTGGTTGCAGGAGAGGATTGAGCACTCGCTGCCCACTTGGCCCCCCTGGGTCGGCCAGGGCGTGACGCGCAATGTGATCATGGAGATGGGCTGGGATGCTCTGGTCCTCGCCGACCCGGCCTCCGCTGACTTCCGCGCCGACCGCGGACAATCGCTGGGAGCCATCGCCCGGGCGCGAGGTCGGAGTCCGTTCGAGGTGTACTTCGATTTGCTGGTGGCATCCAATGCCGAGGCCCAAATCGTGAATATCGGGTATGGAGGCAACTTCGAGGACGAGAGCGCGCTACGCACTTTAATGAGCCAGGTCGACGCCGTTCCCGAGACGGACACCGTGCCCGTGCGTAAGCCGAATGGATCGGTCCATCTTCCCCTCCCGATGTTTCACGGAACCATGGCGCGCTTCCTCGGCTACTTTTGTCGAGATCTTGGACTGATGCCCTTGGAAACGGCCGTACACCGCATCACTGCGCTGCCGGCGCGACGCCTCCGATTGCCCGATCGCGGGGTGTTGCAGGAAGGGGCGTACGCCGACATCACGGTTTTCGACCCGCGCTCGATTGGGGATCGCGGTGACCATCTCGATCCCTTGCCCCCGGCGGGCATCGAACATGTATTCGTGAATGGAAAGCCGGTGGTGCGCGACGGCGTGTACGATCCGGAGCGACTCACTGGTCGCCTGGTACGGAGACAGGTGTGACGGAATCTTCAGCTCCGCTCCTGGATGTACGGGACTTGCACGTCACCTTCCCGTCACCCGAGGGCGAGGTCCGGGCCGTAGACGGGGTGTCGTTCACGCTGCAAGCGGGCGAAGTACTGGGAATCGTAGGAGAATCAGGCTCCGGCAAGTCTGTGACCGCGCAGGCGCTCATGGGCCTCTTGCAGGTAATACCGCGAATCCGGTTGAGCGGGAGCATCCGGTACCGCGGACATGACGTGGTGCGCATGAGTGAGAGGCAGATGCGCCACCTCCGAGGGAATGAGATGGCAATGATCTTTCAAGATCCTATGACCTCGCTCAACCCTATTCAGCGCATTGAGACCCAGATCGCCGAGGTATTGCGCGAACATATGCACCTGCCTCGCCACCAAATTCGGGAGCGAGCGATCGAGCTCATGCGGCGCGTGGGCATCCCCCACGCTGAGGAACGTCTCCGCGACTATCCCCATCAGTTCTCCGGTGGCATGCGTCAGCGTGTGATGATTGCGATGGCGCTCGCCTGCAACCCCTCACTATTGATTGCGGATGAGCCGACGACGGCGCTCGACGTGACCGTTCAATCGCAGATTCTGCAGTTGATCAAGGAATTGAAAAATGAGTTTGGTTCTGCAGTCATCATCATCACACATGATTTGGGAGTCATCGCTGACATCGCCGACCGGGTATTGGTCATGTACAGCGGCCGCATTGTGGAAGCAGGGGATACGCGCCAGCTCTTCTACGATCCGTTGCATCCCTACTCGTGGGGTTTACTCGGGTCGATCCCAAGCATTGACCAGCCCCGTGTCGCTCGTCTCCCCGCTATTCCCGGGCTGCCGCCGTCTACGGCTCATCTCCCCGCCGGCTGCACATTCCGTCCCCGCTGCGACTATGCCTTCGACCGTTGTATTCAGGAGCCTGAGCTAACGAACACCGGAACTGCTCCTGATCATGTCGATCGGTGTTGGCTCTCACTCGAGGAAAAGCGACAGCGGCGACCCGTCCCGGCGAACGATGGAGCGATGCTCCAGTGAAAGACACGCCTGAGGTGCTCCTCGAGGTACGCGGTCTACAAAAATATTTTCCCGTCAGGAAAGGACTACTGGGCCGTCAGTCGGGGAGCATCCGTGCCGTCGACGGGGTGACCTTCTCCCTCCCTCGTGGTACGACTCTGGGGCTGGTCGGCGAATCTGGCTGCGGCAAGTCCACGTTGGCAAGGTGTATCGTACGCCTCCTGGAACCAACCGCTGGCGACATTCTCTTTCAAGGGCGCTCCATTGCGCATCTCGGTCCCCGTGCGCTTCGTCCCTTCCGCGACCACATCCAGATGATCTTCCAGGATCCGTATGCGAGCCTCAACCCCAGAAAGCGGGTGGGGTCGATCGTCAGCGAGCCGCTGACGATTCGCCGAGCGGGCACGGCTCGAGATCGTCGAGCGCATGTGACTGAATTGCTGGAACGGGTCGGGCTGGCCCCAGAGCATTACCGGCGCTACCCATCGGAATTCTCGGGAGGGCAGCGGCAGCGAGTAGGCATCGCCCGAGCACTCACATTGAAACCGAAGCTCATCGTGGCCGACGAACCGGTCTCGGCGCTTGATGTTTCGATCCAGGCCCAGATCTTAAATTTGCTCCGCGACCTCCAGGACGAACTTGGGCTCACGTACCTCTTCATCTCGCACGACCTGCGTGTCGTACGTCACGTGTCGGACCGGATCGCGGTGATGTATCTGGGACAGATCATGGAACTCTCGTCCACAGAGGATCTGTATCGGCGTCCGATTCACCCATACACCGAGGCGCTGCTTGCTGCGGTACCAATTCCTGATCCGGATGCTAACACCAGACGAGCGCACCACGTGCTCGAGGGCGACGTTCCCAGTCTCATGCAGTCGCCATCCGGCTGCCACTTCCATCCTCGCTGTCCGTACGCGACCGCTGTCTGTCGTGAGGTAACCCCACCACTGGTCGAATACCGCCCAGGGCATGCGGCGGCGTGTCATCATCCCCTCAATGTCCTCACTGGCCCGCTCTCGCCCGTGGCCGAGGTCGACAGCAGCAATTCCGCCGCTAACTAGCGGATTGTGGCGAGAGCAGGGGACACGGCCGGAGCCGCCGGGTTGAGGGCGGCAATAGGTTTCCACGGTCGCATACCCCAGGTTGACACACTGTCACCGAAGTCCTATGCTGGGCGTATGGCTCTGGGACCGTTCCCAGAACCGTTCGCAGCGCCGCGAGGCGCCTCTCAAGGAGGATGAGCGACTATGAGCGAGTGGAGACAGCCCCAGCCCCTTCGTCGGCTCCCGTTTCGACTGATGGCTCTCCTGGCGGTGATCGCATTCGCCGTCATGGGCTCGATCAGTGCTCACGCGGCCCGCGGCTCCAGTCCATCTCAGATCAAGCTGATCAATCCCAATCAGATCGCCGGTGGGCATGAGGCCAACGCCGTACCGTTCCAACTGGCCAAGCCGGGCAGCGGCAAGGGCCTGAAGCTCGGCTACATTTCCCTCAGTGAGGCAGTGCCGTTTGTCCACCTCGTCACCGTCGGCATTCAGCAGCAAGCGGCGCGCGCCGGCGCCAGTCTGGTGGTGTGCGACGCCAAGTCGGATGCCGCCACTGCCCTCAACTGCGCCAAGTTCTTCAAGACCGAGGGCGTACAGGGATATCTGAATTTCCAGGTAGACGCCAATGCCTCCGCCTCGATCTGCGCCGCCGGACCACAGGTGCCGGTGATCGCCATTGACATTCATCAAGCTCCGTGCGAAAAAGCCTTTATGGGCGCCAATAACTCGTACGCCGGCTATCTCTCCGGCATTGCCATGGGCAAGTTCTTCAAGACCAACTTCAAGTGCAAGTACGGCGCGTACGTCTCCCTCGAGGGTCCCGAAGCGGGCGTAGTCAACACGGAGCGGATGGGCGGGTATCGCCGCGGCTTCTCGCAGGTCTGTGGCAAGATCCATAACCTCCGCATCGAAGCCGCTGATCGCATCGACGTGGCGCGAACCACCTTTGCCGATGTGCTCACGGCCCTTTCCAACGTTCATCGGATCATCGTGGTCTCGATCAATGATGACGGCATCGAGGGCGCGCTAGCGGCCGCTCGAACCGCCGGCAGGGTAAGCGACCTCTGGCTCTCCGGCCAGGGCGCCGACCCATCGTCATGGTGTGACATCGAGGGAAACCACCACTGGGTCGCCGACAGCGCCTATTTCCCCGAGAAGTACGGTGAAATCGGCATCCCCTACCTGATCAAGCTGGTGAAGCACCAGAGCGTGGCCAAACTGCTTCTCGTTCAGCACCGCCTGATCAACACCCTGAACATCAGACAGGTCTACCACCCGAACTGCAAGTAATTACCAGGTGGACTTCACCCTCCAGGCCCGCTCGATCCGAAAGTCCTTCGGTGGAGTAGAAGTCCTCCATGGAGTGGACCTGGAAGCCGACGCCGGCTCCGTTCTCGCCCTGTTAGGTGAGAACGGAGCCGGCAAGTCCACACTGGTAAAGATCATTTCCGGGGACTACACCCCGGACTCGGGGGAGATCGCTATTGGTGGCGAAGTTCGAACCGCGCTCGACCCGGTCTCGGCCCGAGAACTCGGTATCCGCATGATCTTCCAGGAGATCGTCGATGCCCCCACGCTCACGGTGGCGGAAAACATCTCGCTCGGCCACCTCCCGTCCCGCGGCGGCATCATCGACTGGCGGGCAGTTCGTCGTCACGCGCGCGCAGTCTTGACCGATTTCGACGTCGACATCGATCCGGGCACACTGGTGGCCAACCTGCGCATCGGCGAACGGCAGGTCATCGAGATCGCACGCGAACTGACGGATCGGGCACGCTGCCTGATCCTGGACGAACCGACAGCCGCACTTTCCGAGGGAGAAGTGCAACGCCTTTTCACGTTCATTCGCCGGTTGCGGGATCGTGGCGTGGCAATCATTTACATTACTCACCGGCTCGACGAAGTGCCGGTTATCGCCGATCGGGTTCAGGTTCTCCGCGACGGGAACGTCGTACTCAATGGCGACGCCCGGACACTGACGCGGGCGGAACTCGTATCGGCCATGGTGGGACGAACGATCAGTGAGGTGCAGCGACCGGAGTCGCGACCGGCGGAATCCGCGACCACGCCGCTACTTCGGCTGGTCGCGGCATCGTACCGCGACGAATATCGGGACGTTAACCTGGATGTCTTCCCCGGTGAAGTTGTCGCTCTCTACGGCAAATTGGGATCGGGCGCGACCGAAGTGGCGGAAGCGGTCTACGGACTTCACCGGCTCACCTCCGGCATGGTGGAGCTGAACGGCAAGGTAGCGGTATTTCGTGACCCGTCCGACGCTATCAAGGCAGGCGTCGGCTATCTACCGGCCGATCGTCAGCGGGAGGGAGCTTTCCCCGTTCGCTCGGTCGCCGAAAATCTCTGCGCACCTTCATGGCTTCGACTGGCCAGGTTCGGCGCCTTCATCACCGCTCGCCGCGAGGCGAACGTTTACGGGCGCTGGCATGATGCCCTCCGGGTACGGTCGACCAAAGGTCCAGGCGAGCCGCTGGGCACGCTGTCCGGAGGGAACCAGCAGAAGGTGCTGCTGGGCCGCTGGCTGGAACGACGATCACGCCTGCTGGTCCTGGTCGAACCGACGCGCGGCGTCGACGTTGGCGCCCGGCAGGAGATCTATCGCTTGATTCGCTCGCTGGCCGCCCAGGGGGTTGCGGTTCTGATTTCAACCTCCGATTATGAGGAGGTAGTGCAAGTCGCCGATCGCGCCACCATTATGGCGCGCGGCCAAGTGGTCGCGGAGCTGGATGGAGATTCGATCAACACCGAAACGCTTATAGCCGAGGGAGCTGGATAGATGAGCACGGCAACGGACAACCCAGGAGACGGAAAGGCAGCCCCACCGCCAGAGCAAGGTCCGGGAGCAGCATCCGGCGTGGTCGCCGCCCTGCCGGAAGCGCGGAAGTTTCTCAATCTATCTACCGTCACGGTGCTCGTGGTCCTGCTGGCGGCGGAGATCATCTACTTCTGGGTTAAGTCGCCGTACTTCTTCAACTGGGACAACTGGTTGAACATCCTCACCGCAGCCTCGATCACCGGCATCATCGCCGCCCCCGGCACCGTTCTGCTCATTTCGGCTCAGTTCGACCTTTCGGTGGGCTCCGGCGTCGCCTTTGTCGGCGTTATCATGGGCACGTTGGCGCCCACACACGGACTGCCGATCGCCGTCCTTGCCGCCGTCCTCGCCGGCATCGGCATTGGAATCCTCAATGGTTTCCTGGTGACGGTGGTTGAAATTAACGCGTTGATCACGACCCTCGGCACGCTGGCCGCCTTCCGGGGACTCACCGAGGTTGTATCCGGCGATCAAACCGTTATCATTACCGGGTTCGACCAATTGGGCACCGCCCGTCCCTTCCTCAATATCCCCGTGCCGGTCCTCATCTTCGCGCTCATCATCCTGATCTTCTGGTTCTGCTTGCGCTACACTACCTACGGCCGCTCGATGTACGCCATCGGCTCCAATCCGGTTGCCGCCCGTCTGGTCGGTATCCGCTCCAAACGGCTTATCTTCTTCACCTTCGTACTCTCCGGCGCCTGCGTCGCCCTCGGTGGCTTGATCAACACCTCGCAACTGGGCGCAGCCTCGCCCATCACCGCCGAGGGGTTGGAGCTCTCAGTCGTGACTGCAATCGTCCTCGGTGGCACCAGCCTGGCCGGTGGCCGCGGCACTATCCTTGGAACCGTCGTGGGCCTGCTCGTCATCAGTGTGATGAACAACGGCCTGATTCTGATCAACGTCGATCCTTTCTGGCAGGATGTTGCTCGTGGCGCCTTGCTCATCCTGGCAGTTTCGATGGATCGACTCACCAGCAGGCTGAGCACGCGGCTGATGACGGCATCGACCCGGAGTGTGGCTGCAACCTGAGGTTGAAATAATGAGAAACCGGCGGCACGATTCTGGCTTTTACCGTGCCGCCGGCTCCTTCGAGAGAGAGTGGCTATTGAGAAGAGCGTGCTAGAGCATCGAGCTTGTGGGAGATCGACCAGAGGTAGCTGCGAGCGTTCCGACCGTACGGGTTGGAATCGCTGACGAAGTAGCTCTGCACGACCTGTACGAACACGCGGCCCCGAGCGAAGAATTCTTCGCGGGTGTAGAACGGCTTTCCCTTCGATGCGATCAATGAGGTGCCGAAGCCTTCCATCGTGCCGAAGCCTCGGTGTGAGGCCGGCGAGGTGTAGTGGCTGGGCATCAAGCTGGTGAGACGCGCATATCCGGCTCGCTGCTGATTGAAGGCCAGGGCTGCCTGCGCCGGCGTACCAAAGATGGACACCAGGTATTGGGTGTCGATGGCGTGACCGCCGTTCGGCTGCACTGCGTCCAGGTAAAAACCTGTCTGCCGCCCGAGCTGCGTCAGCGATTGACTGCCGAGGTGCGGAACCAGCGTCGACTGTGCCGCCTGATTGGCTTCCACGCCCTGCTGACGAATCTGCGTGCCCGAGGCGAGTGACGTGACCGGTAGGGCAAACGACGACGCCCGCACCGGCGTTAAGGCCGCGGATGATGTGGTCTGTTTCTTGGCTGACTGCCCTTGGCCAGTACTCGCTTTCGCGTTCGCGTTCCCAGCGACTTTGGTCAGGGAGCGCACCACCCGGAAGGTCGCATTGGTTTGGCGGCTATTCCCGCCAATCGAGACCCGGGCGACGAACGTGTCCTTGCCGATCGACTTTGGCTGGAACGGCACCGTGACCCGGTAGGTGTTGGGGAGGGTACCAAGTGCCATTGGACTGGACTGATAGTAGAAGTGCACGCCGTAGCCCCGCTGAATCTGGAACTGTACGACCGCGTGCGATTGCGGTGGAACGTTGCGGAGGCTGAAGTACACCGCCAGCATGACGGTCGAGCCCATGCGCACCTGGGAGAGACCCGGCGTGCCCAGCTCATAGGCCATGTTAGGACCCGGCTGCTCGGCCCGAGCGACGAAGGTGTCGAACGTTATCGGCGCGCTCGGTGTTGGCGTGGCACAGGCGTAGTAATCGCTGCCACAGCCGGCAACCGCGCCGGTCACGGTCGGGTTCAGCGAGATGGTCGATTCCGGAGGGGTGCTGGTACCAGCGCTGGTAGGCGTGTCGGTGGGGGCCGGTGACGGAGTCGGCGTCGATGTAGGCGCTGGACTGCCCGTATCGGTCGGAGTCGCCGTGGGCGCCGGGCCGCCGGTACTGGTCGATGTCGGCACTGGCGTGTCGGTTACTGGCGGCAAGCTCTGCAGCGCGGAACTGGCGATGGCGTCAAGGTCGCTGGCGATGGTCGATTGCGCCGTAGTGAGACTATTGACATCGGGGAAGTGGCTGTCGTACGTCTGCCAGACCTCGACCAACACGGGTCCCGCGAGCGAAGAACAGCTCAGTTAACTGTGCGGTCACCTCTCGGTCGTGCGACACGGTAAAGAGAGCAGCGAATTCTCCATCGCCCACGCCAGGCGTAATGCGGTCGATCACGATCGCACGAGCTCACCGGAGGGATCGTATCCACTCTCCTGCTGGGTGAAAGCAAACTTGGCTTGTACGTTGGAGCTGAAGATGGAGACCAGGTAGTAGGTCGAGGCGGCGTCGCCGCCGACCGACCGTGCAGGCACCAGTGGAGGCCGACTCGAAGTAGCCGGTAATCCGGCCCTCGTCAACGAACGAAGGACCGTAGTGCACGATCCCGCCTTCGTTGGCCAGCATGTCGTTGGTTTCCACCGGTGGTCGGTAGACCAGCTCCCGGCAGGAAAATCAGCAGTCCGGCAGGCGGAAAAGAGAGGCATTGATCGGCTGGTTTGGGCGAAGGTCGTGCGGTGTGGCAGCGCCAGCACCGCGGCGAGGACCATGAGCATCGCCGGTAGCCAGCGGACGAGTACCGCCTGACGTGAGGCGAAGTTCTTCAGGTTCGACGCATCACATGTCACCCTATCGCTTGACCGTGACCGCGGTCACCCACTGCTGCTGGACGCCGTCCATGGATACCCGTCCCACGATGGTGTCGTGGCCGGCAGTACCTCGGAGTGAAGCTCTCCACGATCCGATAGGTATTGGGACCGGTGCCCACCTTCATTGCCTTGCTGCGGCCGTAGAAGAGGACGCCTGAGCCGTGTTTCGACGGTGAATTCGGCGATGGCAGTGCATTTCGGCAGGCGCATCGGTGACGCTGAAGTACAGTGACAGATCGACCTGATGGCCGACGCGCACGGTTCGCAACGCGCTGTTCTGGAGCTGGTAGTCTGGCGCCGAACCGGCTGGCTCGACCCGAGTCACGATTACATTGAAGTCGAGAGCCGGTGGCTGCGGGTCGGAGATCTGGGCACACAATCGAGTCATGGCGCTGTCTCCGGCGCGTAATACCGATTGAAGAATGGGCATCACCGAGTCCTTGGCAGCGTCGAAGACCGGCGTGGAAGGCTTGCGCCTTCACCTCGACAGGCAGGAATTGAACTGCGAGGCCGCATAGACGCCGCTGACACCGGTAGGTTCTTGCTCCCTTGGCCTGCTTCCCAGCGTGTATGGAACCTCCTGGCAGGGGTGGCCGTTGACCGTCGGGCATGTTTCCGGACCCACGCTCACCGTTTGGCGCGCCATGATCGGAGGTAGTGTAGATGCCGTCTCGCATCGCATTCAGCGCCCACCCAGCATTGGGAAAGGTGCTGGCTTCGTACGAGATTTGCACGGCGCCCCAGGTCGCCTCTTCTAGGTACCCATCCAGCCGGTGCAAGTCCTGACCGTTGGCATCGCCGGTGTACGGATCGGTGTGATCGCTGATAGAAGGGATTCTGGGTACGTTGATCTGACCTGATGTCGCTCAATCTTCCGTCCGCAAACGGATCGATCAGTGCCGGAGGAAGCTACTGTCCGGCAATCTGAATTGCAAGACATCATGCCCACTGGGCACCTGCATGCGCCACATTCATTGGCAACGTTCGCTGCACTGGTAAGGAGGCCGCCAGGCTGGTGCCCGGCAAACCAATCGCAAGCATACACACCGCCAGCAGCCCCGCCTTGGGGCCAGAGGACCGCGACGGCCAGTTGATTTTCATAACCCACTTCCCTCCATGACTTCTACTTTCTGAATAGCGCGAATACACGCTGCCACGATAAGGGAGGCTCTCGGGAGTGTCTACCGTCCGATAGAAGGGAGGACAGGGGTACGAAAGTCCCCAGTCTCCTTTTTGGCCTCGCCTCATTCCCGGCCACAAGTCCCCTACCGAAAGGGACCAATGCATATGGGACGAAAGGCAGCACACCCCTACGATTGATGACGGCGCGTAGACCCGCGCAATTGGTTCCATGATTGTCGCGCCGCGCCTGAAGTCGATATTGCATTCATGGTAATCACCGTATCCCAGGGGTAGGAGCAGAAAACACTCGATGAAACGACAGATCGCATTTCTATCAACCGTCGCGTTGACCGCAACATTGGCCCAGGGTGGCGCTGCCCTTCCTATTAGTGCTCGCGCCGACACCGGCCAGCCATCACATCGATTTAGCTCGGTGCCACGAGTTGCGCTCGAACCACTCGGCCGGATGGTCGCGCTGGCAGGTTCGCTGGCGCCGGCGATCCGAACGTCGCGACCAGGTGCCGGCGTCGAGTCCGGGCGTGTCTTGCCGCTGACGATCAGTCTACGGGTGCGGAACCAGGCCGGATTGGATGCGCTGGTGCGGCAGGAGTATACTCCGGGTTCCTCGGTCTTTCATCACTGGCTCAAGCCGGCACAGTTTGCCCAACGATTCGCCCCGCTGCCGGCACAACGAGAGCAGATCGCCTCCTGGCTACGCTCCAACAGCATCCGCATCACCGGGTTCAGCCGCAATGGCCTGGGAATCTCAGCCTCCGCCACCGCTTCGCAACTGGAGCACGCCTTTCGTACTCCGATCCTCTACCTACCGGCAGCACGGGCTGACTTTTTTCGCCAATAGCCGCGCACTGCAGGTTCCCGCCGGCGTGACTCCGTCACATTCAGGCAGTCGTTGGGCTTGACGATTACAATCGCGAACGCTACAGTGCGTATTGCCGTCTTCAAGAGCGGGCACGGCGGAGCCGGCCCCTACGCGTACGCGTCGGTAGGCTCGGCGCGCCAAGCCCCCACGCCTGGACGGCCACCGACCGATCGACGAACGGGCTCACGCCGGCGCAAACGCTGGCCGGCTACAACATCCAACCGCTCGCCGATGCTGGGATGCACGGCGAAGGTCAGACCATCGCCATCTTCGAGTACACCGATTTCGATGATAACGACATCGCCACTTTCGATGACGCAAGTTCGGGCTTCCCGCGCCGAACTTACAGCGTATTCAGGTTGGTGGCGGAACTGACATGTAACGACGCCCAACCGGAGGCCGAGCTCGATATCGAATTGGTGCACTCGATCGCGCCGGCAGCCAGACTGCTGGTGTATGAGGCGCCGAATAGCGATACTGGGCGTCATCGACCTCTGGAACCAGATCGTCAGTGACGACAGTGCATCCGGTCATCACGCAGCTATGGTAATTCCGGAGGCCGCATTATAGTCCGGACTATCTGGATGCGGAGAATGCAATCCTCGAAGAGGCGGCATCGCAGGGTCAGGCAGTCTTCAACTGCCTCCGGGGATTCCGGCGCCTTCGATGACTCGCAGTCATGGCACCACGCCCGATCCGCACCACCTGCAGGTCGACTTCCCGGCATCATCCCCCTGGGTTACCGCCGTTGGTGGGACGCAACTTGGACGGAAGCAGCCAGGGTGACTTGACCGAGCAGGCCTGGGGGCAACCCTTTGGCACGCGGCGCGGATCCCGGCGCGGGCGGCGGTCTGAGCAATTACTGGGCAGCGGCCGTGGTATCAGGTAGGCCCCGGCGTCGACAACGAGTACACCACCGGCTACCGGCAGGTGCCCGATGTCTCAGCTCTCGCCGGCCCACCCGGATTCGACATCTACACCATCAATCAGGACGGATTCCACGTCTGAATGGCAGCCCATCTGGCGGAACCAGCGCGGCTGCTCCCCTCTGGGCGGCGTACGCCACCCTCCTGAATCAGCAGTACGGCAGCGCCATCGGCTTTCTCAATCCGACGCTCTACGCCCTCGGGCAGAAGAGCGGCGCGTTCGCTCAGCCGCCGTTCAACGACGTGACCCAGGGCGACAATCTTCACTACCCAGCGACTCCAGGCTGGGATTTTGCCTCGGGCTGGGGCTCGATGGACGGCCAGGCACTGGCGCAGGATGTCGAGACCATGCAGGCCGATGTTGTCCATCCCGCCGCTGCATCGGTGCAGACGTGGGTGGCCAGGCGTGTCAATGGCCAGTTCGTTCCTCTGCAGACGGTGCTACGCGGTCAGACGGTGTACCTGCTGGCGCAGATTTCATACACTGCTCTACCCAGCGGTGACACCCCGGACCAGAGCAGGTTCCTCTTTGCCCGGCCAGGCACGATCGTGGCGCAGCGCGCCGCCAGCGGTTCTATCGGTCGAGGGGCAGTGGGCAGCGCATTCGATCACTGGATCAAAGTACGCGTGCCGCCGATGTCGCCGTCCGGCAGATACACGTTCACCTTCAGCTATACCGTGGGCGGCACGGCAACGTCCGCCTCCGTCCAGGTCCAGGTTCAATGAGGCAGTGCGGCGGTTCACGCTGGTACCGCCGTAGCATACGTAGCCTAGCGCTTCAGCGCGTTAGCCTGTCCCATCGGCGGTGCCATCCACGCGCCACAGCGCCCGGCAGCGGGTTGGTGGTGCCGGGGCGGGTGTCGTACCGGGAGACAAACGGGCTAAAGCCACTATGCTACGACGGGCACCGGCCTCCGCGAGCGCCCCTTGCCAACGTCTATCATGGCAGGTCAACCAATCTGTTTTCGATTCTGTGATCTGCCTTCCGCGGAGTAGGCAACGGATGAAGTGGTTCCTCCTGGCGCTCGGGATTGCCCTGGTCGGCCTGACGATACTGTTGGGTTCGGCGTCTCTGCCGCTGGACGGCGCCCGTGCTGCCGATTGCCAGACCGGAAGTTGCGTGATCCAGCATGTCGTCATCATCGTCAAAGAGAATCGCACCTTCGACAACTACTTCGGCACCTTCCCGGGCGCGAATGGCGCGACGACCTACACCGACGCCGAGGGTCACACTCACCCACTACAACACGAGTCCGATCGCGTGTTTTTCAATGTCGGCCATAGCGGAGGCTCGGCCGCCGCTGCCTACGACGGTGGCAAGATGGACGCGTTCACGCAGATCCCCGGTGCCTTCCAGTTCGGGACCAATGAGGCGGATTCGCAACTCTATCAAGTCCGATATCCCCAACTACTGGGCCTATGCCCAGCACTTCACCCTCGACGATCAATTTTTTTCATCGGTAATGGGTCCCAGTTTCCCCAACCACCTCTCACTCATCACCACCGCCAATACTGCCGCCGAGAACCCAAGCCCGTCCAGCGAGTACGTCGGCTGTGACAACCCCAAGGGCATCCGGGTCGATACCGTCGACAGCAACGGCGAGCACAATCTGGTCTACCCGTGTTTCAATTACCGCACCCTGGCAGACTCGCTCGACGCCCGTGGCCTTTCCTGGAAATACTATGGGCGACCGTACGGGGTGGGCGCGCCATCGAATTACCTCTGGTCGGCATTTGAAGCCATCCGCCACATCCGTTACGGTCCGGATTGGAAACGCGATGTGGTCAGCGACAGCCGCTTCACGCGCGATGCCCGAGCCGGAAAACTGCCGGCCGTGAGCTGGCTGGTACCGCCGCCGACGGACAGCGATCATCCACCCAACAGCGTCTGCGCCGGCGAGAACTGGACCGTCCAGCAGATCAACGCCATCATGCAGAACCCTAAAGAATGGGCGCATACCGCCATCATCGTCACCTGGGACGATTTTGGCGGCTTCTACGATCATGTGGCGCCGCCTCACGGCCCCAATCCACAGCTCGGCTATGGGTTCCGCGTGCCGGCGATCGTAATTTCCCCCTACTCGCGTAGCGGCAAAGTCGACCACACGCAGTACGATTTCACTTCGATCCAGACGTTCGTCGAAGGCGTCTTTGGCCTGCCGGCACTGAGCAGCCGGGATGCCAATGCCAATGGTCTGTCGGGCTCCTTCGACTTCACGCAGAAGCCACTCAAGCCGCTGCTGCTCTCAACGCGAAACTGTCCAAACGGCGGTAACCCGGCGCCGAAGCAATTGCCTTCGGCGACTCTGTCAGCCACCGGCGCAGACCATCAGATCAAGCTGCGATTCGCCGACCACTCGACGTCGTGGCTGCATCTCAGTCCGCACGTCGCCCTTCGAAGCTCCAATGGTCACGCGATCGCTCCATCGAATATCTCGCGCCAGGACCGGCTCGCGGTGAGGGTCGTACCGGTGTCGGGGGCCAAGGTGTCGTATCAGGCGAGCGTGGTGCGAGACACCGATCTGACCTCGCGTCATGTACTCACCGGCATTGTGGCGACTTCTGCCGGCAGGCATGGTCACCTGACCTTGCATCCACTCGATCGGCAATCTAGCGTGTGGCACGCCGATGTCGCCGGGGTTTCGAGCATCCAGGTTGCCACACCCTCAGGACCACGGACGTCGCCACTCGAACCGGGCCAGGAGGTGCAGGTAAGCGGTCTCTATAACACGCGCACCGACGCCTATATTCGCACCGACAGCATTCGTGTCCTCTCGGGGCCGCTGCAGGCAACGGCCGTGGTACACCTCTCCCCCTCAGGAAGGTTCGTTGAAGCAGACGTTTCTTCCACCCCCGGGGCCGACATCGTCGCCTCCACTGCACTGCTCGGCGGTGGCATTATCCAGACACATGCAACCGCGGATGCCCACGGGAGCGCGATATTGACGCTTCCACTACCGTTGGCGGCCGCGCCGATACTACCGAAAAGTGGACGGGTCGCGGTGACGGCCCGAATCGCAGGGGTCACGACCGCTACCACTGCATCCTACCCCATCTCTCCGGACGCTCTCCGTCTTTACATCGACCATTCCGTGGTGCGAGAGGGCCGGCGGCAACAACTTCGGGTCCTCGCGCCGCCGCACGTGCTGGTCGCACTGACGTTGAGCTGGCCGAATGGCAAATCCTGGTTGCGCCGGCGTCATACCGATGCACAGGGACTGCTCACCTATGGGTTCAAAGTCCCACGGTACGTTCACGGTCGGAAGTCAGTGCGGGTGACGGCGATTCTGCCGCTCCCGGGGCGAATCGTCCGGGAACGGGGAGATTTTGCTCTGACCCGGTAACCCGCCCGCTCCTTCAGAGGCGCCGCCTACCCGCGGAGGGGCGCGATGACAAACGGTCCGCGAGTCCGAGATACTGCGTCACCATACACGGCGAGGGACACGGCATTGCCCCCGGTGACTGGGCAATTTCGAGCGAAAGCTGGACGGATCGTCCCCTCGATCAGATGGCGTCCGTCCGAAGCAACATCGACCGTGGATCCAGGTTGCGATCGGCCGCAATTCGCCGTCCAGAACGGCAAGATCGGCATCATAACCCTTCGCCAGTCGCCCCTTCTTCAGGCCCAGACCCATGGCCTCCGCCGGGGTGGTCGACGCCATGTGGATCGCATCTGGCAATGAGACCTGACATAGGTGCACGACGTTGCGCACGGCGGCGTCCATAGTCACGGTGCTGCTGGCCAGGGTGCCGTCCGCCAGACGGGCGACG
Organism: uncultured Chloroflexia bacterium; assembly: GCA_963731225.1. GTDB lineage: Bacteria > Chloroflexota > UBA5177 > UBA5177 > UBA5177 > CAVSUG01. Next base: position 190,934 of record CAVSUG010000001.1, on the reverse strand, counting down.
CCCTCTTGCACCGTCACCTCATGACCGCCGAACCGATAGATGCCGTCCGGCATATCGGCGGCAGGCAGCGAGTCGGTGACCAGCATGACTCGTTCTCGACTCTTGACCCGGATCAGGAGTCGCATCACTGCCGGATGGACGTGAATCCCGTCCGGAATGAGCTCGACAATCAGATCGTCGCAGAGCATCGCCGCTCCAGCAACTCCTGGCTGGCGATGATGCAGTCCGGTCATGGCATTGAAGCAGTGCGTGACCTGGGTAGCACCCGATCGGACGGCCTCCAGCGCCTGCTCGTAGGTAGCACCGGTGTGCGCAATCGAAATGTAGATTCCGGCATCACGAAGATGTCCCATCAGGACGTCCGCTCCGGGCAGCTCGGGAGCCAGCGATACCCGCGTCACCAGTCCGTCAGCTAGCTCCAGCAGGTCATGGAGCGTGGTTTCTTCCGGCGGCAGAATGAATTTCTCGTTCTGCATGCCCTTGAAGGCGCGATTGACAAATGGACCCTCGAGATGAATGCCCAGGATCTGCGCTCGATCGTCGGGCTCGGTCGCGATGTAGTCGCGAACACCGGTGATGGCAGCACGGATGGCATCGAGACTATCGGTCAGCGTCGTCGGCAGGTATGCCGTGACGCCATGGCAGACAAACCGCTCGGACATGCGATCGAGGGCCGATCGCGTGCCGTCCATGACGCCCGCCCCGGCGATGCCGTGGACGTGGACATCGATCAGTCCAGGAACAATAAACGCCTCACCGTACAACTCGGTTGGCTGGTATCGAGGTTCACCCTCCACGACCTCGCCGATGACACCGTCCTCGACCACCACCTGACCACCGGTAACAATCCGGTCTGCCAGCACCAGCGAGCCCTGCAGTACCTGCGTGGTCATTCCCACCTCCCTGCTCTTCACCTTACTCGCAGGATAGCGTTCCGGTAGGGCGGGCCCGCCCTACCGAACCTCTGGCGCTCTATAGATCAATGACGCGTCCCGCAACCTCCAGTGAAGACCGCACGCTCACACCGCCGCACTCGGACTACACCAGCGGTCGATTAGCCGCCAGAAACCTGCTCGACCAGTAATTCCCATCTCGCGGGTCATTGGTAAACGAGGCAATCCGCACGCCGTAGCCGTACCACTCCGACAGCACAAATTGTCCGTTCCCTATATAGATGCCCGCCGTCGAGAGACCGGCCCGGTAGGTGTTCTGGAAATACAGAATGTCACCGGGTTGAAGTGCGGTCCTGCTGACCTTTGGCGCCGAGGCCAGCGCTTTCCCTAGACTTCGGGGCAGTGGCACTCCATCCTGGCGATAGACAAACGATACAAACCCGATGGAACTGAACCCGGTTTGTGGCGTATGACCGATTGCGACGTACGGGTAATTCACGTAGCGCAACGCCGTTTGCACAATCGCGGCGCCGGAAACCTGAGGAGTGGTCGACGCCGCATTCGCCGTCGCGCCACCTCCTGCCATCCCCGCGATGCACCCCGCCACGGTCAGAGCTATGGCTGCTGCTGTCATCCTCATCTGGACCTCCTTTGGTGAACGGCGCGCCAGACCGAGAGGACACAGCTACCGCAGGCCCAGCACGCAAAGACTCACCAGCGTACCAGCTACACCGCTGACGATCAAGAACAACCAATATCACACCCCACCAGATACCGCCGAAAAAACGCAAGCACCTTTCGGCGGTACTCGACCGGCTGCGCCGCCAGGGCGCCGGCATGACCGCCTCGGGGAGCGATCCACAGTGAGATCGGCGATCTTCCGGCATGCAGCAGTCGCAGCACCCCAGACATAGGGGTGGTCGCATTCTGGTCGTGTAGTGAGTGGATGAGGAAGACCGCACGCGGGGCAATGCGCCCAATCGAGTCTACCGGCCGGTAGGACGAGATAGTGATGTTCCCCAGCCGATCGATCACCGGGCCGGCGAGAGGCGCCAGTGGGACAGTGATCGGTCCGATCAGCTGAAGATGATTCATGGCATCGATCACGGCGTTCTGATCGGCGTATGCGCTATCCGCTACGATCGCTTTCACCCGTCGATCCTCGGCGGCGGCCACGATCACCTCACCCGCCCCCAGGGAAACTCCGAGCAGCCCGATAGAAGAGTTCTTCAGTACGGGATCACGAACAACGTACCGAATCGCCCCCAGAACATCATCAACCTCCCGGGCGCCGAGGGTGAATGTTCCACCACTCTGGCCGGTGTCGCGACTGTCATACAGGAGCACATTGTATCGACCGCGGTGCAACATTCGGGCGTACGGTACCATCGTCATCCGGTTGCTCTTGAACCCGGCCACCAGAATGACGATTGGCGCGCCGGGAGCTCCCGGCGCCATCCAGCCTTTCAGGTGCACACCGTCGGTGGCACGGAACGCCACTTGATGTACGACAAGTCCCGTTGGAGTGGAAATGTCCGAGGCTCCGTGAGTCTCGACCACCGAGATCGCTCGTTCTACCGGGATTCCCACCCAACCGACGATGGCCAGAAGCACGACCGCAATGACCACTCGTCGCACGACTCCCGCCTTCCCGCGCAAAGTGCATTGTAACGCCGGAAGATGGTGGATGCCGGCTCGAGCCGGAAGTCTTACCCGCCGAGAATGGCGACCGCAGCCTGTAGATCTCGATTCGCCGCCGCGAGCCTGGTACTGGCGCGTTGGAGGAGCGTGCCAAACGACGCACCGCCAGGAGAACCGCTCTCGGCAAGCTTCAGCGCGTGAGCGGCGCGTCGCTCGAGTGCAGCGGCGGCACGCACCAGGGCACCGGCCCTGGGCGAATGGGTAGATAGGGCAGCGAGGCTCTGAGTGACGGTAGCCAGATCCGCATTCGCCAGCGTTTGGGTCTCGTCCAGACGTGCCTGCACTCGCGGATCGCCAGAGGATCGTAAGGTTCGCGCGAGAGCTACCGAAAGTTGCAGGCGACTCGCGGCACGCTGAGCCATATTCACCGCCGGCGCGCTGATCGGATGCGGAATCGGTCACGCCGTGCGCCAGAGCCTGCATGGTCGCCTGCGCGACCGCCTGCGCCTGAAGCACACTCGAGGGCTCATTGCCTGCTTGCGACGCCTGCACTGGAGCGCTAGGTCGCGGTCGCGCTGTTGGTTTGGGAGTCGGTGTAGGGGTTGCCGATGGGACCGGCGTCGACGTTGGCACCGGGGTGCGAGTCGGCCGCACCGTTGGCGTGACGATCGCAAACCGCGTTCCGGCTGTAGGCTTCGTCCGCGGAGTAGCTGTTGCCGCCGTTGAGTGGGCGCGCGGATGTGCGGTCACTCGGTGCGGGGCTGGTCGCTTAACCACCCGAGTCTTCACCCGCTCGGCTTTGACCACGATACTCTGAGCCGCCGCGGCTACCGACGCCAGGCGCACTTCCGGCCTGATTGCCAGTTCCCGATCGGCCCGGGTCAAGGATCGGGCTGCCCTGGCGGCATCTCCGCCGGCGGCTGATGCGCCCCGCATGTATGCCTCACTCGCCGCCAAATAAGTCTCGATCGCGCTCTGCAAGCTGGCGGTTGCCGGAGCGTAAGCGACCGGCTCGTGAACGCCGCGAAGTATCCGATTGGCGATCTGAAACTGGAACCGGGCGTTGGCAAAGTCGATCCGCGCCGTGTCGGACAATTGCTGGCTCTGGGCGTTCACGCCGGCTCCGATGGCGCCGACTCCTTCACCAGTGATGGTTCGAACGGCTACCAAACTGGCTGCGATCCCTTCGAGGGTTGGGTCCGGTTGGGGAGTTGGGGTGGGAATCGCAGCGGCGACGTGTACCGGCGTCGGAGTTCGCTTCGGAGCGGCCGATCCGCCGACGATGCAACCGGAAAGTGCCACCGCCAGCAGTGGCGTCGCCAAAACTAGTGTCTTCGCGGATCGTAGGTCGATTCGTTTTATGAGCCCCATATTCACACCCCAGATAGCGCACCGATATGCGTACGGGCACCAGTATAGGTGGCTCACAATCGGATGCCGAGAGGCAAAGGTCCCGGAAGGATGAGGCCGAGCGACCCCTACCGACTTACAGTGGAGTACAATGCCAATCTTTCCGCTCGATATGGTGCGCAACGCGCCCATCGATATGGACCTCGAGCTGCTACTCGAGGACGTTCGCCAGGATGTGGCCGCATTTTCCTTTCCTGTTGAACTGGGTGGCACCAATGCCGTGCTCGAGGCTTACGACGCTGCCCGACCACGTCTAAATGTGCTGGTAGCTCTCGTGGAGAGGCACTCCTCTGGTCGGGGAGCAGATATCAGCGCCGGCCTCGGATTCCTGCCGGTACTCCTTGCCCGCAGCCACATCGACATCATCGCTACCGAGTCGCGCCCCGAACTGAGCGCCTTCAGCGCGGCTCATGGCATCGAGGTGAGGCCGTACCGCATCGGCGCAACTCCGCCACCGCTGGCCGCCGGCTCGCTTGACTTTCTCGTTTTCGCCGAAGTGCTCGAGCATCTGAAGATCTCGCCGGTACCGGTGTTACGTGAGCTGGCCACGCTGCTGCGTCCCGGCGGTCGGTTCATCCTCACCACACCCAATGTGGCTCGACTTCAGCACATCGAAGCACTGGCCGCCGGCGAAAACTTCCTCGAGCCGTTTCCCGACGACCTACCGCTCAACGTCGATGCCACCGATCACGTCGAGCACGTCCGCGAGTACAGCGTGCGCGAAGTTGTCGACGCCGTGGAAGCGGTGGGCCTCCTTATTGAAGACGTACTCATGACCGGTTGGGGACAGGCCGGCTACGAACCGTTGGCGAATCCATTCGCCAACGAGATCTGCATTGTGGTGGCGAGAAAGGATCCGGTCGGAGCCGCTAATTCACCCGTTTCAGAATCTGACGAATAGGCGTGCGTCCGCAGACGAGAACGGGCTTGATCCAGTCAACCGGTATTGTCCGGTTCTCAAGTGGCTTTATCATAATGAAGCCGCGCTCCGCATATTGAACCATAGGGAGGAATCATGCCCTCGAACACCGATATCACCCGCATCAACCAGTATGTCGACTCCCATGGCCGCGAGATGGCCGATTTCCTGCGCGCCCTGGTTCGCATTCCGAGCTACGACTCGCAGATTGGCGAGGTGGGTGAGGCCTGCGCGGCGCGCATGCGTGAGCTCGGGTTCGATGAGGTTCGATTCGACAGCATGGGGAACATTCTCGGACGTATCGGCCAGGGATCCCGCTCACTCCTCTTCGATAGCCATATCGATACAGTGGGGGTCGGCGACCGGGCCGAATGGGGCTGGGACCCGTTTGAGGGCAAAGAAGAGGACGGCGTCATCTTCGGGCGCGGCGCCTGCGACGAAAAAGGTTCCACGCCACCAATGATCTACGCCATGGCCGCCCTCAAAGAACTCGGGTTGCTCGGCGATTGGACGTTGTACTACTTCGGCAATATGGAAGAGTGGTGCGACGGTATCGCCCCGCACGCGCTGGTCGAGCATGAGGGAATCCGTCCCGATTTCGTCGTGATTGGCGAGCCCACCCTGATGAATATCTATCGCGGCCACCGCGGTCGGATCGAGATCAGCGCCACCTTCAAGGGCAAGAGCGCGCATGCCGCCATGCCTCATCTCGGCGACAATCCGCTCTATCGCGCGGCGCCCTTTATCGAGGGCGTTGCTGCCATGCACGGAAGTTTGCCCGACCATCCATTCGTCGGACCCGGCACCATTGCCGTTACCAGCGTGACGGTAAACACGCCGTCCCTCAATGCAGTTCCGGCAGAGGCCGAGGTCTATCTCGACCGGAGGATCACGCTAGGCGAAACCGCGGAAAACGTGCTGGCACAGGTCCGCGAACTACCGCAAGCCGATCGAGCCACAATTGAGATTCCTCTCTATGAAGAGCCCAGTTACACCGGCTTCGTGTTCTCGGTAGATAAAGTCTTCCCGGCCTGGGCCCTGCCGGAGGATCACTCGTTGGTCCGGGCCGCAAGCGCCGCCTTCGGGGCGGTCTTTGGCCGGGAGTCAAAGACCGGCAAGTGGGAGTTCTCTACCAACGGCATCTACTGGATGGGAAAGGCAGGCATCCCCTCCATCGGTTTTGGGCCGGGTGACGAGCGTTTCGCCCATACTGTGCTGGATCAGGTTCCCGTCCAGGAAGTGATCGACGCCGCCCGCTTCTATGCGGCCCTGCCGCTCTTCCTCGCTGAGCAGGACGAGTGACGGCACTGGATACTCCACTCGACCAGGTCACCTTCGTTAGCGTCGACGTCGAGACGACCGGTCTGGACCCACGGCAGGACGAAATCATCGAGATCGGCGCGGTGAGCGTGCGTGGAGGACAGATCGTCGACGAGTTCGATACGCTCGTCTGGATCAGTCGAACCATTCCCTACGAGGCTCAGCGAGTCAATCGCATCACCAACGAGATGCTGGTCGGCAAGCCCCCCATTGGCGAAGCCCTTCCCCGACTGCTGACCTTTGTTGCCGACGGTGCGCTGGTCGAGCACTCCCACAAGTCCTTCGACGCCGGGTTTCTTGAGCACGTTCATGGTGGGCAGCTACCCAATCCATACCTCAATACGTGCACGCTTTCGCGCCGGCTCTTTCCGTTCCATCGTAAGCACAGTCTGGCGGAGTGTTGCCGCCGCCACGGCATCACGCACAGTGAAAAGCATCGCGCCCTGGGCGATGCCCGCGCCACCGCCCAGTTCTTGATCTATCTGCTCAGCGTCTGCTCGTCACGTTATCCGCGTCTGGAGGATCTCATTAAGGTCGCTTCGATCCAGCGGTAATGCGTTCGATCGGGTATCCGTATGGAAACCGGTCATGTGCGGCGTCTATCTCCGCTCGTATCTCCGCTGGATCCTCGGGAAGTTCCATCGACTCTGCCTTCCCACTAGCACTTGTCATGTCTCAGGCCAGTGCGTTCTCCAGAATTCCCCGATTCCGAATCATCCAGGCAGCGGCACGTGAGCGCCAGGCCAGGCCCCACAATGGACCGTTACTATATGGTCCTACCTCGATCTCGTCCGCCTGGTCAGCAGTGTCGCAGATGGCGAATTCGATAATGCGGTCCACAAAGCCGGCGCGGAGTTGCGGCGCCAGTTCATAGGCATCCACCATGGCGCGTAACTGACGAGCCCGTTCCACCAACGGCGGCAAATGCTCGCGTTCGGCGACGACGTCGTCGTGGAGCTTAGCGTTCAGCCAGCAGGCTTGCGCCAGTTCCACCAGCGGATCGACTGGACCGGCGACTTCCCAATCTATGAGCGCAACTGGCAGGCCAGCGCGGGCCACGATATTCCAGGGGCCAAGGTCGCAGTGTCCGATCACGCACGCCGGACCACCCAGATCGCGTCCGAACCAGGGACGCCAGACCGCGTCGCGAGGTGGCACATAGGACGCCGTCGCCCGATGCAGGTCACGCACCAGCTTCCCCACCGCCGCTGCCCCTTCCAGTGACCAGGGCCGGGGTTGCATGAATTCGCCGTCAATGTAGGTCAGCACCTCCCGACCCTGCATATCGAAGCCGTTCCCAACCACCCGGGGTGCCGCCGGAAATCCGACCCGCTCCACGTGATGCAGGAGCGAGTGGACGGTCTGCGTCCAGGGGCCGGCGGCGCGGATACGCGTTACATTTTCGGTGAACTTTGTCGGTCCTCTCCGGTAAATGAGATTGATCGAGTACTATATGCTCATCGACTTCGCGCACTATGCTCATTCTTACTCACGTGCATCCTTGCTCCTTCTGGCTTGCGATCGTCCTGCTCGCGGCGCCGCCCCAGACTGTGTCGGCGGTCGCAGCACCGCCTATATCCGCACACGTTGCGGTCAGCAAACGGAGCGGTATGACACTCACGCTCCGAGTCTTGGGCGGGAATCTGGCCTGGAATTCGCTGGTCCGTAGCAACATAAAGCTACAGAATACGTCGAAGCGAACGCGCCACGCCCTGTTTGGAAGTTGCGATCGCGCGTACGGGACGCTCAGTGCAACTGTGCTTCAGAGCGATGGACTGCCGGCACCGAGCCCCGTGGCATTGAACGCGCCCATGAGTTGCGGACCACCGCCAAGATTAACTGCCATCGCCCCCGCCCATCACATAACCCGGCAAATCTATCTGGTGTTGACGTCGAACGTCGTTCAGGGTGCTGTCGCGATTGGATCGTTCAACGTACCGCATTTACTCACAGTGACACTGCAGGTACACCTCAGCGATGAACCACCCCCATACCTGCATTTGCAGACGACTCCATCGGTGCGCGCCACTATCATCCCGACGACAGCAGTTCATGGTCAGCTGATGTACGCCGGTTGGACAGGATGTTATCTCAAAGGAACTGGCGATCGCACCGGGAGTATTACCAGTTCGGATTGGGGACCGGCGCACGGCCACACGCTCACGCCACAGAACGATGCGGATTGCTCAGTACTGGAGTGGCATGCCGTGGCAGGGTGGCTCAACCATCCCGTGGTGGCCGTGGACTATTCGAACAGGCCCTCGCCCTTCGATTCGCTCTCACGTCGATGAACATCGCGCAGAACCTGGATCGCGCCGCCCGCCACTTTCCCGATAAAGCCGCCATCCTCTTCGAAGAACAGACCATCACCTACCGCGACCTTCAAGTCGCAGTAGACCGGACCGCCCATGGCTTGACCCGGCTGGGGATCCGTCCAGGCGATCGAGTAGCGCTGTTCCTGCCCAACATCCCGGCGTTTCCTATCAGTTATCTGGCCATCCAGAAGCTGGGTGCCATCGCCGTTGCCGTCAACACCATGCTCACCACCGAGGAGCTGCACCACGTACTTGCCGATAGTGGCGCGGCGACGGTCTTCACCACGGCCAGCCTGCTGCCCCGGCTCGAGCCACTGCTGGGTACCGATGTGGCGCCGGAACGGGTGATCGTGTGCGAAGGTAATGCCGAGGGCATCCACTGCTCGCCGAGTTGGGAACGGGCATAGAGCAGCCATTCAAGCCACGAGACATGGATCGCGATGACCCCGCCGCGATCCTCTACACCTCCGGGACTACCGGCAAGCAGAAGGGTGCGGTCCTCAGCCACGGAAACGTCGTCTCTAATATGAACTCCACCGGTCACCTGCTACGCATCGATCCCACCGACCGGCTCATGCTCTTCCTGCCCCTGTTCCACTGCTTCGGCCAGAACTTCATCATGAATACGGCGTTCACCAGTGGCGCCACGCTGGTCCTCCACCGGCGGTTCGTGCCGGAGGAGATCCTGGCTTCCATCGGCGCCAACGGCGTGACCATGTTCTTCGCCGTTCCCACCGTGTACATCGGTTTGCTCAATGCAGGCGTCGAGCCGGAGCAGCTGGCCGGCATTCGCTATTACTTCTCGGCGGCCGCAACCATGCCGGTGGAGATCGCCACCCGCTGGCAGGAACGATTCGGTCTGCCCATTTTCGAGGGGTACGGCCTTACCGAGACATCACCGTTCGCCTCGTACAACCATGAGTGGGCACACCGCCCGGGCTCGGTGGGCACGCCGATCGAGATGGTGGAGATACGGGTGGTCGATGCCGACGGCCAGGAGGTCGGGAGGGGCGAATGGGGCGAGATCGTGATCAAGGGGCCAAACGTGATGCTGGGCTACTGGAACCGTCCGGAGGACACTGCAGCGGCGCTTCGCGGCGGCTGGTTCCACACCGGGGACATTGGCTATATGGATGCTGACGGCTACGTGTTCCTGGTCGATCGAGTCAAGGACATGATCAATGCCGGCGGCTTCAAGATCTGGCCGCGGGAGGTGGAGGAAGTACTCTACCGGCATCCCGCGGTTAAGGAATGCGCCGTGGTGGGCGTGCCTGATCCCGCTCATGGCGAAGCGGCCAGGGCGGTCGTGGTGCCACATCCAGATGTCCACGTTGACGGCATGAGAGCCTCGAAGCCTACTGCCGCGAAGCACCTGGCGGTCTACAAGGTGCCGCGCGAGTTCGAGTTCACCGCGGAGCTACCCGAAGAGCGCCACCGGCAAGATTCTGAAGCGGGTGCTGCGCGAGCCTACTCAGGCGCCGGCGTCTCTGGCACGGGAGGAAGACTAATATAGCGTCAGACTGGTAGCTCGGAGGTGCGTAATGGTTTCCAAATCGATAGCCCCATGGGCACAATCGGCCCTCCTCTCGGCCGACGAACTCGCTGCGATTTCGAAAGACGATACGCACTATGAACTCATCGAAGGGGAATTATTTCGCATGGCCCCGATGGGGTTCGAGCATGCAGTGTCGAATTCCGGCCTTTTCATCGTCATCAATACCTTCGTGACCGAACATGATCTCGGCTGCGTACTTACCGGTGAGCCCGGATTCGTAATCAGCGATCCAGGTCAGCCCGATACCGTACTTGCCCCTGACATCGCGTTCATCGCGACTGATCGCATACCGGCGAAGGTAGATCTGCCACGTTCTGGATTCCCACGGCTCGTTCCCGATCTCGTTGTTGAGATCGCTTCGCCGAGTCAGTTTCGGCCGGAAATGGCCGTGAAGGCGCGACGCTGGTTGGAGGCAGGAGTGCGGCTGGTCTGGAATGTGTGGCCAGAGGATCGACAGCTCGATGTCTGGGAGGTAGAGTGCATGGCAGTGCACACCTTGCGAGATGCTGATGAACTGACGGGAGGAGCCGTTTTGCCAGGATTCCGCTATGGACTCGACCGACTTTGGCGGTCATGAATGCAGGAAGCCTTCATCCCTCCGCTAATCTGGCCATCTCTTCCGCTCCTATCGTGATCTCGACGGGAACGGGCTGAGTGGGCACGTAGCACTCATAGCATTGCGGCAACATGCGTTCGTAGTCGAGGAAGAGAGTAGAGTTCTCGATTAGGCGTGCCTCCTCTACCAGCACGCCAACCTTGTTCCAGACCGCGATCGCCGGCCCGGCCACTGTGTCCAGAAGGATGCGGTCGCTCTTTCCCAGCAGATGATACGCCACCAGATAGCCGACACGGTTGAAGTAAGCCCCCACGATGGTGAAGGCACGTTCGCCGTAGTCACCGCGATGCACGGCAACGAAGTCCTTCCAGCGTTCCTCCTTCAAGTCGTACAGCACCCATTGGAACGCCCGCTGAAACTCATCGTCCACCCAGACCTCGAAGAGCGGCTGCGTGCTGACGACGAAGCGCTCCTCCGCGCCGCGGCGCAACTGGATAAAGACCAGTCCGAGGCTGGCCAGAAATGCCACACCGTACACCACGGTGGCAATGGCGCCAACGGCGGTCCAATCGATAGTCATGTCATATTCTCAATTCGATAACCGGCGGCCTTCCAGGCCAGCAAGCCACCTTGAAGCGACCACGCCCGGAAGCCCCGATGCTGAAGGTAGAGCGCCGCCCGGACGCTGGTGGCATCATGCAGTCAGGTGCAAAACGCAACGATCATCCGATCGAGTGGCAATTCCCGGTAGCGATCCGGCAACTCCGACGGCGGGATCCGCACCGCATCCGGGAATAGTGAACCGGTAGGTATCCATCGCGTCGGGCTGTCGCACGTCCAGGACCAGTACCGGCTCGCCCTTTTCGAGCATCCGGTTCAGATCCGCCGGCTTGATTCCAATCGCGTCGGTGTTTTGCTTGCGCCGGAAGAAGGGCATGGCCAATTATGAGACCCGCTCGGTCCGCGAGCCGGCATCGAGCACGGCGGTCAACCAGGTGGCCAGATCCAGCAATTCCTGGTAACCCACTTCATGGCCCATCTGATACTCGCGGTACGTCAGGTCAACGGGCGTAGTCGCCAGATAATCGCGGGTCATTTGGCCGCCGATGACCGGGATCACGGGATCGAAGGTGCCGTGCGCCTGGAAGATTGGATGGCCGGCGACGTCGTCGGTGCGGAATTCGAGTCCGGCGTAAAGCGGCAGATAGCCGCTCAGAACCACGGCCCCGGCGATGCGGTCAGGCAGAGTGAGCGCCAGCGTTGCCGACATCGCCGCGCCCATGCTGAAGCCGCCAATATAGACGCGCGCGGGATCGATCGGATAGGTCGTGGTGACCTCGGCAATAAGGGATTCGAGTGCATCGAGACTGCGAGCGAATGTCTTTGCCTCGGGATAGCCCACGCCCTGTGGATCGAGGTCATACCAGAAATAGCCGCCACCGGGAAATGAAAAGGGCGCGCGCGGTGAAATTATCAGTAGGCGAGGATCCAGGTCGTCGACCAGCGGCAATAGGTCGCGTTCATTGGCGCCGCGACCGTGTAACAAGAGCAGCGCCGGATGCGGCGGGTCACCGATCCGTGGCATTACCACCTCATGGTTCAGAGTGAGGGCAGTCACGAACCAGATACTCCCGACATCATGCGTTCCTTCCCGACGAGATCGATAGGCGGCAGTCCGGCCGCGATTGCCGGGCGCTGCCCTTCCAACCATTCCGGTAATGCCAGGTCCTTCCCCAGGCGGTCGATGGGCTGATCGACTAAGAATCCAGAGGTGCTGGTCGCGATTTCGAGAATATGCCCGTCGGGGTCCGCAAAATAAATCGAATGGAAGTATTTGCGGTCCAGCACCGGGGTCACCTGCAGACCATGTCCCTGCAGCCGTTCTCGCCAGCTTTGTAGTGCTTCATCATTGCTCACCTCGAAGGCAAAGTGGTGCGTCAAGCCGCGGCCCACCTGCCCTGAAATCGGACGAAGACCTCGCGCCAGGAGGTGGTTCATGCCGAAATACGTAATGATGGTGCCGGGCAGCCCTTCGCCCACGCCCCAGTACCAGTGCGGCATTTCCGGATCGTCATAATTGATCGACTTGCGAATTAGCGGCATTCCGAGCACATGCTGATAGAACTCATCGGTGCGGTCGATATCCGCGGCCATGGCGGAGATGTGATGCAGGCCGTGCAGTTCCATCTCCGGGGTAATCTGATCGACCGGTTCCGGCCAGGTGAGATTCCGGATGGCGGCCTCATTGCGGCCCGGAGCCTGCAGCTCGGCTGGGGGCAGGAAGATCTCTTCCCCGTTGCGGGTGAATTCCCAGCCGGGGCCACGGGTGGCAATTTCCAGAATCACGCCGTCCGGATCGGTGAAGTAGATGCTTTTGAAGGCACCACGGTCGTACGGGCCGTTGACCGGCACATTACGATCGGTGAGCCGGCGCTTCCACTGGAGCTGTGCTTCCTCCGTCTCCACCGTCATGGCGAAGTGGTGCGTCGATCCTACCCCGATTCGCCCGCGCGTTGCATCCGGCCACTCGAAAAACGTTACTAATGAGCCTGGAGTGCCGGTGCGATCCCCGAAGTAGAGATGATAGGTATTGGGTCGATCGAAATTTACCGTCTTCTTGACGAAGCCCAGTCCTAACGTGTTGACGTAAAAGCGGGCGGTACGCTCGGCGTTGCCAGCAACCAGCGTGATGTGATGAATTCCCTTGATACCGTTCTCTGGCTCCATGCCAAGCTCCTTGTCTACACCCGTTGATTCGTTCGCGCCCCGGTCTACCTGGCACACCTAAGTTTAGCACTAAACTCAATGATCGGCAACGGCTCGACTGCTCCTGGTAATGTTCTTACCCGCTCAGATGATTGATGGCCGCGATCTCCCAATTGCTTCCATTCTTCACTAACTCGAATCGATCGACAACATTGCCGCTACTGACGCGATATGTCATGGTCGCGGTGACACTGATCGGCGTCTCCTGGCTGAGGACGTAGGTATACCGGCTGGGCGTGGTCTGCAGTCCCAGCGCGGCGGGTAGAGACGTCGCGGGAGTGGCCGCCTGCAGTTCGGCCGTCAGATACTCCTCGGCACCGGTAGTGTCTCCCTGAATGAGGGCCAGGCTGAAACCACCCAGGGCGACGTCGATCTTGGGCGCGGATAGCGGGGTCGGCAGGACCCCGGTGGACAACGGAGTTGCCGGGATGCCGGTCGAGGCGGTGATGGCGGGAGCGGGAGTAGCTGTGACGCCCGCACTCGGAGGCGGTGGGGTCCCGGTGGCGATTGGGGTTGCTGTCCGGAGTACCGCGGTGGGGATGGTTTTTGGGGTGGGTACCGATGGAGTGTTGGTAGCGCTCGCTGGCGGAGCCGTGGAGGTGGCCGCCGGAGTCGGTGACGAGCCACCGCATCCGGAAAGGGCAACCGCTGCCAGCAGTATCGCCATTCCTGGAATCAACCTGGGCATACTCGATCGAGCGCTCCAATCACACGAGTATATGCCGTGATCTCCGATTTCGGCTGAGGCACGCCATTTCCCGCATGCGTCTATCCCCGCGAAACTGCCGGTATGTTCGCAATTCGTCCTGCGGTCGCGGCCCTGGGTGGCCAATACAGTTGCATTAGGTCTGGGGACGGATGTCGGTCTTCTGTCCTCAGGCTCCTCCAGGCGTTGCCTCAACCAGGTCCCCGATCCGGGGAAGATGTAGGCCGACGCCCTCCGTGGGCGGCTTCGCGTTCCCCAACCAACCAGGTCCCGATTTCACCCATCCCGTTGGTATGCGACGCCAGCAAGGGGACGGGTTGAGGACATCGGGCATGGTATTCGATGCGGAACGCCCAAGCCGCCCACAGAGGGCGTCGGCCTACATCTTCCCCGCGTCGGGGCTCAGGGCTTGCCCACCGAGGCGCGAACATGACTGTGAAACGCCAGAATACGTCGATGCCACTCTGTAATCCCACCGAATGGCATGTGATAGCGGGTTGGATTGGGAGGAGCCGGTGGTAAGCATCAAAGACGTGTCGCCCCGCTGACGAACGAGCTTTGGGGGATCGCTGGCATCGACCCGCTTCTACAATGAAGCGTGGCAGAACCAGTTGAACTCCTTGGAGACGAGCAACCAGCAGCGCTCGCTCCATCCCGATCACCTCTCATTGCGCTGAAGCATCGGGACTTCCGCATCTACTGGCTCGGCCAGATGGTATCTACCGCCGGCTCGATGATGCAGACGGCGGCGGTCGCCTGGCAGGTCTACTTACTAACCCACTCCGCCGTGGCTCTGGGCCTCATGGGGCTGTTCCGGGTGGTACCGATTGTTATCTTCTCCTTATATGGCGGGGTGGTGGCCGATGCCCTCAACCGACGCCGGCTCCTCATGTGCACTCAGACCGCTCTCCTGCTGGTATCCGCCGCCCTGGCCATTACCACCTTCACCCATGCCATTTCGATCTGGCTGATCTATGGCCTCACCGCCATCGCAGCCGGCGCACTAGCTTTCGATCAGCCGGCACGCCAATCCATGGTGCCGTCGCTCGTACCGAGAGAGCGTCTGGCCAACGCCATGAGCATCAATAGCACGATGTGGCAGCTGGCCAATGTCGTCGGGCCGTCAATGGCCGGGGTCATCATTGCGACCGGCGGGGTCGGGCCGGTCTATGCCGTCGACGCGGTCTCCTTTCTGGCGGTTCTACTCGCCCTCTTCCTGATCCATCCCCCTCCGGTGGCGGGAGATGTTCCCCGCATCAGCGTGGCGGCAGCGATGGAGGGGCTGCGTTTCGTGCGTCGCACCCCCATCCTGCTTTCAACCATGCTGCTGGATTTTGTAGCAACGTTCTTCGGCTCGGCCACGGCGCTGCTGCCGATCTTCGCCAAAGACGTGCTTCATGTCGGCTCCGAGGGGTATGGCGTACTCTACGCCGCTCCGGCGGTAGGGGCCATTGTTGCCGGCGTTTTCATGGCGTTCTATGCCGGGACGATCCGGAACAAGGGACTCACGATCATCGGCGCCGTACTGGCGTACGGCGCGGCCACCACGCTGTTCGGCTTCTCGCACATTTTCTTCCTCTCCCTGCTGGCACTCGCCGGCACCGGAGCAGCCGACACCGTCAGCATGATCTTGCGGCAGACTGTGCGCCAGATGGTCACTCCGGACGCGCTGCGCGGACGCATGACCTCGGTCAGCATGGTCTTCTTCATGGGAGGGCCGCAACTTGGTGAGGTGGAAGCAGGTGTACTTGCACGCCTGGGCGGCGCGCCCTTCTCCGTCATCATCGGCGGGATCGGCGCCGTGATCGCCACCATCTGGATCGCCACCTCCGGCAGTAACCTTCGTCACTACCGAGATCATCCTTCGTAATCGAAGGTTGTGACGAATGCCTGGTCTTGTACGTTGAAAGAACAGGGTTATACGCTGGAAAACCAGCGGGTCGGGTAGACGCGAGGGTGGAGGCTCCAAATGATGGAGACGAGGCAGGCCATCGCCGGCGAGATCGGGTTGCTCGTCGAGAATATCGAGCGCGTCATTATCGGCAAGCGCGAGGTCGTTGAGCTTCTACTGATCGCATTGCTTTGCGAGAGTCACGTTCTCATCGAAGATGTTCCCGGCACCGGCAAGACGACACTCGCCCGTGCTCTGGCCCGATCGATCTCCGGCAGTTTCAAGCGCATCCAATTCACTCCCGATCTCTTGCCCTCAGACATTACCGGTGTCTTCGTCTTCAATCAACGAACCGCCGATTTCGAGTTCCGGGCGGGGCCGATCCTCGCCAGCATCGTCCTGGCCGATGAAATCAACCGCGCTACACCACGCACCCAATCCGCGCTGTTGCAGGCGATGGAAGAGCGCGAAGTGACGGTTGAAGGGCATACCTATCCGACGCCACGACCGTTTCTCGTTCTCGCCACCCAGAATCCGGTGGAACTGGAAGGCACCTTTCCGCTGCCCGAAGCCCAGCTCGACCGGTTCATGCTGCGCGTCGGCATCGGCTATCCTACCCAGGAGCAGGAGGAGTCGATCATTCTCTCCCAGGGAAGCGGTCACCCTCTCGAGCGGCTGGAGGCCTGCGTATCACCGGACACTGTGCTGCATTGGCGCGACCGGGCTGCCGCCGTTCACGTCTCACCCGATGTGCGACGTTACATCACGCAGATTGTCCGTCTCACCCGTGCCCACGATCAGATCGACCTCGGCGTCAGCCCCCGCGGCTCGCTGTCGCTCTATCGCGGCGCCCAGGCCCACGCACTGATTGGCGGGCGCGAATTCGTCACCCCGGATGATGTCAAGTACCTGGCATCGGCGGTGCTGGCCCATCGCCTGGTTCTGAGCGCCGATGCCCGGCTGCGAGGGCGCTCCAGCGAAGACCTCATCGAGGAGATTGCCCGCGCCGTGCCCGTACCCGTCGAAGCAGTCTAGGGACTGCCCGCTGTTATGAATCACGAGTTGCTGCGGGTATTCGCGCAGTATCTCGTCTACTTCGTCATCCTGTTCTTGCCGATTCTCATCGTCCTCTACACGGATCGGTTCCGGCAGAATCCGACACCGGATCAGTATGCCGTCCTGCTGGCAATGGTCGCGGCCATCGGCGTGCTCGTGTTCGTGCCGGCCATCACCATCACTGCCGCCACCGCACTGGCCGCGCTCGGGATCGCCTGGCTCTCCGGCCGGTATGCCCTGGCCCGAGTGAGCTTCGAGCGGACCCTGGAACCGGCGCGCCTCTTCCCCGGCGATCGAGCCGAACTGACATTACGGATCGAGAACCGGAAGTTGTTACCCCTCGCCTGGCTCTCGTTGGTCGATCCCGTTCATCACGGGATGGTACGACCGGGAAAAGACCTGACCGATCTCCTCGAGTTCTCCGGTAGCCTAGAACTTCTCGACAACCTCGGCCATGCTGTGACCATTCGGACCGCTGTCGCTCCGTTCCAGACTCTGAGCCGTACCTACAGCATCAAAGCGCAGCGGCGCGGAGTCTACGGGTTCGGGGCAGCGATAATCGACTCGGGCGACCCATTCGGCATTTTTCCTCGCAGCGCCGTAATGGGCCGGCGACAGGAACTGATCGTGTATCCCAGTGTGCACCGACCGGAGGAGCTGGGACTCCCATTTCGAGAAGCCATGGGCAATGCAGCATCACCGCGAGCCCTGGTCGAGGACCCGATTTTGCTGGCCGGCAGCCGTGAATATCATCCCGGTGATCCCCTGAACCGAGTGCACTGGAAGGCTACGGCGCGGACCGGTGGCCTGCAGGTGCGCATTGCCGACCCCAGTACCACCGCGCGGCTCATGCTGGTACTCAACCTGAACACGTTCCAGCATGTCTGGCAAGGCGTGGATCTGGATCGGATGGAGTCCACGATCGACATCGCTGCCTCGGTATCGCTGTGGGCACTCGACAAGGGTTTTGCCGTCGGCGTCCGATCGAACGGCGTGGTGCCGGGCATGGAAATCATGCCCCGTCTGGCGGCAAGTGCCCATCCACAACAGCCAACTGCAATCCTCGAACATCTCGCCCGGCTCTCGTTTTCCGGGCGATTCTCGGCCGAAAACGTGCTCGATGAAGAAGCCGGCAAACTGCAGGCGGGAAGCAGCATTCTGTTCGTCACCTCAATCATCACGCCGGAACTCATCAGCATCCTTACTTCCCGCCGTCTGATCGGACGCGTATCCGTCGTGTATTCCGGCCGGTTCGCCGCGCCGGTGGTCCGCGGCGTGCCGATTTACCTGGCGTCACCACCTCGGGAGGCAATTCGTGCCGTCTCGTAGAGACCTTCTGGTCTATAGCACGGTGGTTGCCATGGAGGCGCTGGCTGGCTTCGCTCTGGTCCTGGGAGTCAATCTACTCGACGTGGCCCGGCTCGGGTACAGCAGCTTCTGGCTGTTTCTCCTGGCCGCACTGGCCGGCATGGTCGTCGGGCTGTTGGTCAGCGCCGCGGGGCCGGGCGAGCCCTGGAACCGTCTCCTGCTGCTTGCCGGAGCGGTACTGCTCATCGCCCCGTCCCTCCTGGGGATAGCCCATAGCGTGGCCGGGTATATCGTCACCGGGCTCCTGCTGGCGGTTTTTTACTGGCGCGGTCTGGCCGCGTCACAGGAGACTCCAGGGCTGAACGAAGTACGCGGCCATTTCGGTCAGGGCTTTGCCGTGCTCTTCCTCGGCTTCATCTGCGTCATTGCCCGGGGCATTCTCAACAATGGATCCATCTGGCACGTCCTGGCCATCGACGGCATTGCCTACACCGTGTTAGCCATGATTGCCATGGTTGCGGCCCGCACCGAGGGAACACGAGAACCAGGGTCCGGTCCTGCCGTGGCTCTGGCCGTCACAGTGCAGCTTGGCCTTCTGACCGTGCTCGCTTTGATCGCGGTCCAGGTGTTCTCCCTCGATCTGGCCGGAGCCGTCGGCAGATTCACGCAGCCGTTCTGGGACGCCATCGGCAGCGCCGGATTCCATCTGGTTACCCTGGTGGCCAAACCGATCGATTGGCTCGTCGGGTTGATTCGCCCTCATCCCCATTCGCTGGTCCGACCGAGGGTGGCGCCACCGGGTTCGACCAATCCGACGCAGCACAAGCTGGTCCGCCCACACAACTCCGGGGACCCTCTGGTGGTCGCCATCGGTCTGGTCCTGCTCGCGCTGATCGTTGGCGCCGTGGCCTATGGCATCTACCGGGCGCTACCGCAAATCTCGCGCCGCCAGATGGCCGCGGGCTTCGTCGAGGAACGTCGCTCCGTCTGGTCGGCCAGCGAATTGTGGCGAGTATTCGTGACCTGGCTCCGCTCCCTCGGACGCCGGAGCACTGCGGTCGCGGTGACCGCGATACGGCGCACTCGCCGGCGCGTGTTCGGCGAGTATCCCGCCGATCCCGTCCGCCGGGTATACGCGCAACTGCTTCGGCGTGCCGCCGCCAACGGTCTGCCTCGTCCCGCGGACGTCACGCCGGGAGAGTACCAGGCGCGTCTCATCGATCGCTGGCCAGCGGGTTCGGCCCATTTTGCCATGCTCACCGATGCCTACATCCTCCGGCGTTATGGCGAGACAACGTTTGCCCAGGCGCAGATCGATGACCTCAAGGTTCACTGGCACGCGGCGCGGACCACCATCCGTCGCCCGCGGATCGTCACGGACCCGGAACTCAGTGCAATGCAGACCGGGCAATCCCCACTGGTGGGTTCCAGCTTGATCACTATCTGGATGGCAGGCGTCCGGCGCATGGTTGTCACCGTGCGCATCGCGCTCCTCGGCGACCGAGACCTCAGCCTGGCCCGAAGCGTCTTCCTTCTACTTGCCTGTTTCGTCGCCCCAATCGTGGCGCTCGCCGGCATTATCATCGTACTAACCGTCATCGGAGGTCACTGAACCATGGAGGTCGAAGTAGCACCCCTTCTCCCGCTTCCCGAAGAGTGGACGCGAGCGCTCGCCGTCGTAGCGCACCCAGATGATCTGGAATACGGCGCCGCCAGCGCGGTGGCTCGTTGGACCTCGGCGGGTAAGCAGGTGACCTATCTGCTGGTTACTCGCGGCGAAGCCGGCATCGACTCGATGTCTCCGGCCGAGGCAGGTCCGCTGCGTGAGGAGGAAGAGCGTCGTAGCGCTGCCGTGGTTGGTGTCGATGTAGTCGAGTTTCTCGATCACCAGGACGGTGTCATCGAGTACGGGCTCCCGCTGCGCCGCGATATCGCTCGCGCCATCAGGCGTCACCGTCCCGAAGTTATCCTGACACTTAACCGGCATCTCACCTGGGCACCTGGAATCCTGAATATGGCAGACCATCGCAACGTCGGTCTGGCCGTTCTCGATGGCTCACGCGATGCCGCGAACCGCTGGATCTTTCCCGAATTGGCAGACGAAGGGCTGGAGCCATGGTCGGGAGTGAAACTGGTCTGTTTCAATGGGTCCTCGCAGCCCACCCATGGTGTGGATATCACCGATTCCATCGATAAAGGCATCGCATCACTGCGTGAACATGCGGCCTACATTCGAGGTCTGGGCGGTGAGTTTGATGTCGATGCCTTTCTGCGCAACGGAGCCGAGCATGCCGGCGCCCGCCTCGGTTGCCGGTATGCCATCACGTTCGAGGTGTTCACCTTTTGAAATGCACCTCGGCCGCCGCAATCGCGGATAATGACATATCCGCCAATCCGCATGTAGGTCGAGATCGCGCGGTATCGCTGAGAAAGAAGGATCCATGTCACGCACCCCAACTCCTCCCCGTTATGGTGGCCGCGCGCTACGCAATGGCGTCATGATGGTTGGACCGACGTCCATCGCTGTCGCCGTTCGCCGGTCCGACGGTGAGATCGTCACCGCCGTAGAGCCTTTCACCCTGCCCGGAACCTGGTCCAGGAACATCCCCTTTGTCCGTGGATTGGTGTCATTCCCCGGCATGATCATGCTGGCGCGTGCCGGCGCCAAGCTCGAGAGCCGGCTCAATCCTGCCGGCTCCCGGGTACGCGCAACACTGCCGCAGCTTGCCCCGGGCATTGGCGCCGCCATCGCCGATCGCATGAGCAAGGAACTATCAAAGCGAGCCGATGACCGCATGACAATCCCAATCGAGGTTACTACTGGTGTGGTCCTTCCTTTTGTCGCTTTCGGGCTCAGTGGTCGATTGCCCGGCGTGCGCGAGTTATGGCGCTATCATGGCGCCGAACACAAGGCAGTGAATACCGCTGAAGCTGGACTGGCGCTCACGGCCGCCAACGCCGGCCCCATGAGTCGCATCCATCCCCGTTGCGGAACAGTCTTCGCTTTCTGGGGATTGCTTGGCGGCACGCTGGTCAAATCGTATCTCTCGACGCTGCCGGATGGCCGCAAAAAGGCAACGGTCGGCGCCCTGGCCGGTCCGGCGATTCTGGCTACCGCCTACGAGGTCGTCCGTCTCGGGTGGCGAATGAAGGATCATCCGCTGGGCCGAATCCTATTTACTCCCGCCTGGCAGTCACAGCGGATGACCACGGCTGAGCCGGATGAGGCTGAACTGGAAGTCGCGGTTGCGGCCCTACAGTCAGTGATCGACCACGAAAAGGTACAGGAGGCCTCCGCCGGCGGTCGGTGACCGACTCCAGTCAGTGACGGCTCCCAGCGGTAATACCGAGGATGGAATCGATCGCGGGAAGAAGTAGGTAATGTGAGCACACCGCCCTCCGATGCCCCTGGCAGCCACTTCGATGTTCTGATCCTGGGGCCGTTCGGTCTCTTTCGCGACGGCCAGAGCATCGAGACCAGCGCCTGGCAACGAAAGGTGCAAACGCTCTTTCGGTTGCTGGTTACCGCCCCGGATCGGCGCCGCTCGCGCGACGACATTGTCGGCGTTCTCTGGCCGGAGGCGTGTTCGGAATCGGGTTTCCGTAACCTGCGCGTCGTGCTGCACATGCTGCGTCGCGAGTTGGGGGCCGGCAGTCGGCCACCGACCGGCGAACAACTGGCAGTCGGCCACCAACCCACGATCCTCACCGAGCCGGGGTGGATCGCACTCAACCCGGTCCATGAATGGGATCTGGATCTGGAACGCTTCGAAGAATTAGCGGCGGTTCCATCCAATGAAATCGCAGTCCTCGAGCAAGCAGCCGGCTACTATCGTGGCGAACCCCTGGCCGAGGATCGATACGACGATTGGGCCATCGGGTTGCGTTCTCGGGTGCAGCGAACCTGGCGTGATGTTTGCCTGCGGCTGGCCCGTCTGCATAGCGATGCCGGATCAGCGGAAGTCGCGATCGGCTGGCTCGAGCGCATCATCGAATCCGATCCGCTCGATGAAGAGGCACTTCGCCTCCTGCTCAGCAGCCTTGGCGCCCTCGATCGCCGTACCGAGGCACTCCGACGGTATCAGCAGTTTGCCCAACGGCTGAAGTCCGAGCTCGATCTCACGCCCGGACGCGAGACCCTGGCGATCGTCGCCGAATTGCGCCAGCAATCGACTGGCAAAGAGAGCAACACGTCCCCCGCTGATGTGTCGCTGCCCCGCCCGATTCCCGTCATACCGCGCTATGATCTGGGATCGAGCGGCCACCTGTTTGGCCGGGAAGATGAGCTGGGTCGCATCCTGTGGACACTACCTCCGATGCATGAGGTGGCGCCGCGCCTGGTCATGATCTCGGGAGATGCCGGCATCGGCAAAACCCGTCTGCTGGCCGAAGTTGCGGTGCGTGCCCGACGGGCAGGCCTCCTGACCCTTGCCGGTGCCTGCTTCGAGCATGAAGGCGGAATCCGCTATGGACCACTCCGTGACGCGATTGCCGATTATGTCGAGTGCCAGCCGGAGCCGGTGGTACGCACTCAGTTGAACGGGCTGCTCGCCGATCTGTCGCGTATCGTACCCGAAGTGCGCCTCCGGCTCCCCGACATCGAGCCGCCCGGCTCGACTGCTGGGGAGGATCCCCGGCTCATCATCTTTCTGACCGTCACCAAGGCACTGGAACGGATCGCGCAGTATACCCCGCTGGTCGTATTGCTCGATGATCTGCAATGGGCAGATGCATCGACGCTGCAATTGCTTCACTTCGTCGTACGGCATGCCAGTCAGAACCGCACGTTGATCGTGGGCGCATTCCGCAATGGGACATCACCTGGCGAGCTGGCCATCCAGCAGCTAGCTACCGATATTGAGGAATCCGGGTGGGCGACATCATTAACGCTCAACCCACTCTCCACCGATGCTCTGATGCTGATGATCGCCGAACGTCTGCGCGGTCGTTGCTCCGATGGTCTCATCACCACACTTCACGCCTGCAGCGATGGCAGTCCACTGACGGCGTTGCGCATCCTCGACACCTGGCGGCGTGAGGAGCGCCTGCTGCATATCGAGGGAGGGTGGCGGCTCGACGAGGAAACCTCTGGTTACGCACCGGTGGAAAGCGAAACTGCCTGAGCCGCCATCGGCGGTGAAGTCGACGGAAGCCTGCTGATCCGGCTCACCAATCTAAATCTGAAACGGCTTTCCATTTCATATTGTCAGAACGCGGAACCCGACCGCGCGGTTACATAGCGGGAATGCTGCCGTGCAAACAGCCGCCTTCCGCGCCATGGGCCTCGATAACACAGACTGCGGCACTACCGAGATTACGGGATGAGATCAGGTAAACCCACGCCTCGTCTTTCGAGCGCAGCACCGGTTTAGCCGTGGCGTCGATCGTGCAGGCTCATGACGGCCCTGCTCCTGCTCCCAACTGGACCCAGGGCAGAATTGCATGGTGCCGGTCGCACTGCTGTAGCGAGTATGAGCTTACCTCCGCCACGCACCGATATCAGGACACTACGGGGGCCGTCCTGAGATCCCGCCAAGGCCCCCCAGATACT
Organism: uncultured Chloroflexia bacterium; assembly: GCA_963731225.1. Lineage (GTDB taxonomy): Bacteria > Chloroflexota > UBA5177 > UBA5177 > UBA5177 > CAVSUG01. The sequence continues at coordinate 167,047 of CAVSUG010000001.1, read as the reverse complement.
GACCGGACCGCGCATCGACGAGGTCATATACGAAGCGACCGGAATATAAGTACACCAGGATCCAGCAGCGCCGACCATTAACCGCACGCCCCGATACGCGCATGCCCGTGCCGGAAAAATGTACTACGGCGATCTCCGAACCGCGTAGCCTCTTGTCACCTGGCGTGGCCCTCTGGGCCGTCTCAACGGCTTGCCGAAGAGGGATTCGTACCTCGACTTTTTGCCCTATGGCCTCGAACTCCAGCCCGTAGTTGCGTTGTAAGTAGGTGAGCGCCGTTCGCGAGAACGGGGTAAAGTTGTGGTGCGCCGTGGCCACGTCACCCTGAACGATTCCCGCTGTCCCCGCTGTCCCCGCCATCCACACTATACCCGCACCAATGGCCAGCCATTTCACGCTGAGGCTCTCCTATCGCTGGACTTCCGGCTCCATCGGGAGCCACAATCGATGCCCGACCATCCAGCCGGAGGTCCGTGCACATCTCACTTTGCAAAGCGGCTCATGTTGGCCGCTGCGCATGGAAATGCAGTACGGCGGGCGCGGGGCATCACGTTGCGGGTCCAGGCCGTAAGGCTCTTGACTGGAACACTCCTTGCGTGTTGCTAATCGGCTCCCAACTCTGAGGCGAGGGACGACCATCAATAATGTTGTGGGACACCGGCACGACTATCAGACCGGCAGGGTTATGGTATTCGCATACCAGCGCAGCACCGGCCCGAGCAGCAGCGTCCAGCGATTCAGTACCAGAAAAACTCCCATGACGAGTAAGACCATGCCACCGGCACGATTGATTGCCAGGTAGTGGCGCTTGAACCACGCCAGCGACCCAAGCGCCCGACCGGCGAAGACGGCGAACAGCAAGAATGGGAGCCCCAGGCCGAGAGCGTAGACGAAGAGGAGAAGAGCACCGCGTTGCGCTGATCCTTGTGTCGCCGCCACCAGGGAAATCGAGGCCAGTACCGGTCCAATGCAAGGAGTCCAGCCAAACGCGAATGCCATCCCCAACAAAAACGCCCCCCATCGGCCGAGGTCGCCCCGCACGTGAAAGCGCTTCTCTCGATAGAGGAACGGCAAACGCAGCAGCCCCACCATGGCCAGCGCCATCACGATGATGAACACGCCGGCGCCGCGGATAAGCAGCGGCTTGTAGGGGGCAATGGCGGCATAGATGTAACTCGCCGTCGCGCCCAACGAGACAAACACCACCGAAAATCCCAGGACAAATAGAAGCGCCGGTCCCAGGAGAGCGCCTTTCCCTCGTCCTTCTCGAATTTCCTCGACTCCCAGGCCGGAGATATAGGAGAGATAGCCGGGCAGCAGCGGCAGGGTACACGGCGAGAGGAACGATACCAGACCAGCGGCGAATGCCAGGGGCAAGGCGAACGGGCCGTTCACCGGCCACTCCGTACTACCCGTTCCAATGCCGCCAGTGAAGCCCGCACGTCCTGAGCCGGCGCTCCTGACGGTGACAGGGCCAGGAAATGCTTCCAGGCGGCGATGGCCCGCGGATAGCCGGGACGGCGTCGAGACGCGATCAACCCGTCGGTCAGCCAGGCACGCGCATAATCCGGGTGCGTCAGTTCCACCCGGTGGAGGAGAGCGAGGCCGGCATCATACCGTTTCCAGGAAGCCAGGATCAGGGCGTCAAGCGTGGGCGCTTCCGGCCGGCTGGGAGCAAGACGCATCGCCTGCCGGTAGGTTTTGTCCGCAGCGGTAATCTCACCGGCGTTGAGTTCGGCCTGCCCGAGCGTCAACAGGGCATCAACGTTGCCTGGATGCCTCCGGACCGACTGCTGGGCGGCGACTAATTGGGACGGTGGGCCCGGCGTGGCAGTCACTCCGGCTGGCAGCCGGCCACCGGCCTGCGGCTGGAACCCGGTAATGCTCTGGCCGCTCAGGCGTCCGTGGGTAGCGGCCACCAGGAAGAGCGCCAGCGCCGCCAGGGTCAGCAGCAAGGCGCCAATGGCTATCGTACTGGTACGCCGAGAGTCACCCGAAGTCCAGCTGGCCGCCGGCCACCGACTCTGCCGGCCGGAGCCGGGTGATTGCGCCGGCAGCTCCATTCCTTGGAGTTTGTCCAGTCGTTCCAATATTGATGCCGCCTCGAGCTCATAGCGCTGCCGAGCCTCCTGGTAGGCCGCGGGATCGACAGTACCCTCAACGCGATCGTCGTCGAGTACGCGCAGTGCCTCAAAGAGGTCTTGCTTGCGCGCGAGCAGTTGTGCGCGGGAATCAGTCACGCGTTCCGGCTTCATCGGCGGCAAGCTCCGCACGTACCCGCTCTACATAGATCGCGGATGTTGGGGTAACGTTCGGTGGCCGACTGCCGGCGCGCCGCCCCCTGGTGCGCCAGTCGACAACGAGGGTTAGCACCAAACCAAGCCCTCCCAACACCAGAAGAGGAGGCGCCAGCCAGGCGACGGTGCCAATGCCGGAAGTGGATGGGGCCAGCGAGATGTTCGAGTAACGGGCCAGCAAGAAGGCCTTGATCTGGCCCTCCGATTCACCACGCGCCAGATCACGCTGAATGAGACCCCGGATGCCCCGGGCGATATCCGATTGGGAGTCGGCCACCGACTGACCTTCGCACACCGGGCAGCGTAGCTGTGCCGCCAGGGACTGGGTGCGGTCGTAGAGCGACGCGTGCGCCGTGGTGCCGCCATAGGCAAGCAGTGCTACCGCGCAGACGATCAAGAGCCAGGCGATTGCCAGCCAGCCAAGCCAGCGTCTCATGCCGCCGATCCTCTGGGCGCCGTCAGAAGCTTACGGAGCTGCTGGTTGAAAATCTGGGGGGTCACCGGCCCGGCGGACGTGATTGGACCGGTGGATTTGAAACGAATGACGCCGTTTCGATCGATGAGGAAGGTCTCGGGCACAGCGCTGACGCCGTAGGTGACCGCGGTTTGCTCGTTTGGATCGCGGACGTTGGTCCAGCCTCCGCCGTGTTGAGCGAGGAACGCGCGAGAATCGGCCGGCGCATCGTTGAACGTGATTCCCACAAAGTCGATTCCTTTGGAACCGTACGTCTTCCAGGCCTGCAATAGGTTGGCGTGTTCATCCTTGCAGGAGGTGCACCAGGAGGCCCAAAAGTTCAGTACCACCGGATGCCCGCGCAGGCTGGCCAGCGAGACAGACTTTCCATCAAGCGATTGCAAGGTGAACGTTGGCGCCCTCTTATCGAGAAGGGGCGAGGCAGAACTATTCGGATCGTGACCGAACCCGACCGCCAGAAGGACGACGAGAGGCAGAGCGATCGGAAGCGACCAGAACGCTCGCTTCATACCGCGGCCTCCTCCGGCCGGAGTTCTTCGGTCTTCGGTGCGGCGATCTTGCGGGTCACCATGATTCTCCGCCGCTTCCTGGTAGGTGCGAGTGCCAGCAGGCCGCCGAGACCCAGAACGATACCGCCGATCCAGATGAGACCGACCATCGGGTTGATGAAGACCTGTAGGGTGGCGGGCGCGCTCGACTTATTGTTGACCGCATCGAGGACGATGTAGACGTCTTCGAAGGGATTGTTGCCGTGCACTAGTTGGTCGAGATCGGGCAGCGGATTTCTACCCAGGAACAGCCCGGTCAGCATATCGAGAGGTTCCTCGCGTACCGCCGGTGTTACTACCGGTGTCGGCAATGAGGCATAGATATTTTGGGAGGGAAGCAACGTACCCAGCCGTTGGGTACCATGCCAGGCCTGCACATCGGCCTGAATAACCATGCGATCTGACTGCGGTTTCGGACGCCAGCCAAGATACTTCACGGTATAGCCATCAAGTCTCATGCTCTGGTTCGGACGCAGCGTGGCGATAGCTTGCACCTGGTAGCTCTGTGATGCGGCGATCCCGATGAGGATCAACAGCACTCCAACATGGGCAAGATAGCCACCATACCGCCGAGGATTGGCACGAAGCAAATGCCCCCCGGCGCGCAATCCACCCTCCCGGGTGTTAGCACGACGGGCGCGTACATCAGCATAGACCCGTGCCACCGTCACGGCGAGCACGAACGCACCACCGCCGAACGTAACCAGGGCGCCCACACCTCGCACCCCGATGAGGAGCAGCAGCAGAATGGTGCCGACACCGGCGATCACCGGGCCCAGTAACCGGTACTGTATCTCTTCCAGGCGCGTCGCGCCCCAGGGAAGGGCAGGGCCAATGCCCATGAGGAAGAGGAGGGCAAACCCGATGGGCACGGCAACGTGATCGAAGTACGGTGCGCCTACCGATAGTTGCGATCCCTGGGTCGCTTCCACCAGCAGCGGAAAGAGAGTCCCCACCAGGATGGTGAAGGTGATCGCCACCAGGAGCAAATTGTTGAGCAGAAAGGCTGTCTCGCGGCAGATCGACGACTCGAGCGCACCCGGTGCGGCGAGTTCGCGCGAACGAGCGAGTAACAACGCCAGCGAAACAACCAGCGCCACCCCGAAAAAGGCGAGAAATACCGGACCGACCGACGACTGCGTGAAAGAGTGAACGGAGGCCAGGACGCCGCTACGGGTGAGAAACGTCCCCAGGATGCTCAAGCAAGAACGCTGAAATGATCAGCACCATGGTCCAGGTCTTCAACATCTGGCGACGTTCCTGCACCTGCAGGGAATGCAGGAATGCGGTGGTCACCAGCCAGGGCATCACCGATGCGTTTTCGACCGGGTCCCAACTCCAGAAACCACCCCAGCCGAGGACGGCATACGACCACCACATGCCGCCAACGATGCCGAGGGAGAGAAATACCCAGGGCACGAGCGTCCAGCGACGAATCAGGCGCAGAACATCGGGCCCGGGCACGCCGACGATCAACGAGGCCATCGCGATCGCGTACGGCACGGCCAGACCGACATAGCCCAGATAGAGCAATTGCGGGTGAATGCCCATCATCCAGTTGTTCTGGAGCAGTGGGTTCGGTCCCTGGCAGCCGGTGAGGCACGCGACGGCCGGATTCACCGGCGTGAACGGGTCACTCGGTCCCGCGATCACGAAGAGAAAGAATGCTGACACGGTGAGGAGAACACCGGTGATATATGGTTGCAGCGCGCGAAATCGATCGCGGTAGATCAGGAGAAACACCACGGTGTAGAGAGAAAGCAGCAGCGTCCAGAAGAGGATCGATCCCTCGAGCGCCGCCCAGAGCGAGATCACGGTGTAATAGAGCGGCACATTGGTACCACCCACATCGGCGACGTACTTCACCGAGAAGTCATGCCGGAGAAGCGCGATTTCCATGAGGAGGACGGCGAATCCGATCATGCCGGCCACGCCGAAAGCCATGCGTCTCCCCCAGGCCAGCCCCGCCGGGACCCGAACAGCAGCAAAGGAGAGAACGGCGCCACCGATGGCCAGCAGGAGGGCGCCGATAATAGCCAGCTCACCCAGGAATGAAATCACTAGCCGGTCTCCGGAACGTACTTATCAGGAATAGGAGTATCACCGGGCTTGGGCGCGACATAGTCGCTCGAGTGCTTGATCATCAAGTTGGTGGCGTTGAAATAGTTCCCCAGAAACGTTCCTTCGACCACACACCCGATCTTGTCGCTGAACAGTTCCGGTGGGACATCGTGACTCACCACGACGACCGACGACCTTGGTGTCCTCCAGAACAAAACGCAGGTAGTGGGTGCGACCGTTCCACTGAATCGACCCTGTCTTGACCTTACCGCCTAACCGGAAGCTCTGGCCGTCGGCGGCCGCGCCCTTGGCCAGCAACTCAGTCGGTGTAATGTAGTAGACCAGATTGTTCGAGATGCCCTGATAAATCAGGAAACCCAGGACCGCCGCAATCACCGCGACGCCGAGCGCTAAGGAGCGGGCGGGGCGTCGCATAGGGGACTGTCTCCGCCGTCCGGGCTCCGAGCAACCGAGTCCTCAGTGCGCTCCTGCTGCACCGCGCGCATGGTTTGGGCGATGCGCTGCGCCTGGCTCACCCGCCGGGCCAGGAGAAGAGCATACAGAATCAGAGCAGTCCAGGCGACACCGAAGGCAAGCGCCACGTACGACCAGTTAGACACGTTGCGCCTCCTCCCACAACAACTCGTCGCGCTCCTGTTCCATGCTGGCCAGCCGCATGCGCTGTCCCAGGAGGAAGACAAACAGGAGGGTAAAAGCGATGAGATTGACCATGAGAGCGACCTCCATACGGTCGTCCATCGTGGGGTCGCCCAGGCCGGGCTGCAAAATCGTCGGTCCCTGGTGCAAACTTCGCCACCAGAGGACAGACATGTGGACGATTGGAATATCGATGAAGCCAATGATGCCGACGACGGCCGACTGCTTGGCCCGGGCGAGGGGATCGGGCTGCAATGCGCGCAGCATCAGATAGCCCGCGTAGATCACGAACAAGATTGCCGTGGTCGTGACCCGCGGGTCCCAGGTCCACCACACTCCCCAGATCGGCCTGGCCCAGATCGAGCCCATGGCCAACGTGAGGGCAGTTAGGAGTACTCCCAGCTCGGCCGCGGCCACCGCCAGACGGTCCCATTTGAGGTCACGCTTCCAGAGATACATGCCGCTACCGACCAGGACGACGAAAAAGGCGAGATACGCCACCCAGGCGCTGGGCACATGGACGTACATAATACGCATCGCGTCGCCTTGATGAATGTCCGGCGGTGACCATACCAGTCCGAGATAGGCACCAATCGCGAGCAGGGCCAGGGACGCGGCGCCTAGCTCATAACCACGCTTCTGAATCCATTCCATCGCATCGCATCTCCTTCGCCAGTTTACTCCGCAGCCACGAGCCTACTGAAGCCTCGGGATCTACCTCACTCACTCGCCGAACGCATACTCAAACATAAGCAAGCCTGCCGTTACAAAGATCACATCGAAGGCGGCCAGCAATTCGATCCATTGCCCAATCTGGCCCGTCTGGCCGGCGAGCGCATAGGTCGTGGCCTTCACTGCGCCCAGGAGAACGGGCACCGTGACCGGGAGCAGCAAGAGTGGCAGCAATACCTCGCGGGCACGCAATGACATGGTCAGAGCGCCATACAACGCTCCTATTGCCGCAAAACCCAGGGTGCCCAACACGCCCACGAGGACCAGCAGTAGTGCGGAGCCGGACAGGTCGAGGTTGTACAGGATGGCCATCAGAGGAAGAACCACTGCCTCGATGAGAAGCATTACGAGCGTGGCACCCAGCATCTTGCCGGCGTAAATCGCGCTGCGATTGCGAGCTACCAGGAGCAACCCCTCGAAGGCGTAGTTTTCAGCTTCCAACTGATAGATCCGCCCGAACGCCAGCAAGCCGGCAAAGATAAAGGCAAGCCAGAGGATGCCACCGGCCGCGGCCTGAAGTTGGGCACGTCCCGGTCCCAGGGCAAACGAGAAGACCAGCAGGACCATACCGGCAAAGAACAACATCGCGTTGATGTTCACCCGGCTCCGTGCCTCCAGGAGCACATCCTTGCGCAACACCGCCCAGGCTTGCTCAGCCCACGTGCTGTGCATGTCGCATCTCGAAGCCGGGGACGTTTCCCAGGTAGGTCAACGCTCCCCGATCCAGCTCGGCCACCAGACCGGCGAGGGCCAGCGCCCGTTCGGCGTCGTGGGTTGCCACCACGACAACCCCTCCCTGCCCGGCTACCTGACGGATGGTCTCGTCCACCAGTTCGATCCCGGCGGCATCGAGGCTATTGTACGGTTCGTCGAGCAGCAGGAGTCGTGGTCGAAGGAGCAGCAGACGGGCAATGGAGAGCCGGCGCTTCATGCCACTGGAGAAGCCACGCACGCGCTCGGATGCATGCTGGCCGAGACTCACGCGGTCCAGCGCGGCAGCGAGCGAACGTCGTTCCGGCCTGGATCCGGCCATGGTCAGAATGAAACGCAGATTTTCCTCGGCTGTCAGATCGTCATACAGATACGTCTCGCTCGCCAGAAATCCAATCTGTCGACGCAGTTCAATCCGCCCGGAGACGAGGTCGTGACCGAAGATGGAGCCGTGGCCCAGCGTCGGCGTGATGGCGCCGGCCAGGATTTTCAGCAGAGTAGTTTTGCCCGAGCCATTCGGTCCCAATACTGCCAGAATCTCGTCGGGTTCTACCCGCAGACTCAGTGCCTTGAGTGCAGCCGTCCGACCATACAACTTGGCCACGCGGTGCAGCTCAAACGCAGGTGGTAAGGCGGATAGTCGCTCCATCACCCCACTGTAGCGGCAGTGGGATGCGAGCCGCTCATCAGATCAGGCGACGGCGTCTTCCTCGACCAGAACCTCGCTAAAGAGATCGTCCTCCCGTTCATCGGTGCGATGGGGAGGATAGATGCGCACAAAGTGTTCGACCCCCGATACCCGGCTCAGTGCTTCATCCGGTATCGCGAGATAGAAGTGATCCGCCGGAATCTGGGTGCGATGCACGGCCAGGGCCCGCTTTTTCAACGGCACGAATTGGGCAACGTCGATATGGGCCGTGATGTCGGCATCCGGCAGACCGAACTCATCGAAGTTGAAGTCGTCCTTAATCCAGGGAATCTTCAAGCCGAAATCGCTGAGCCCTTTGGCGTAGGCTCGGAATGCCTCGCGCGACCGGGCTGCGTAGTACAGCTTTCTCGGTCCCCACGGCTCGTGCCGGGTCTCCTGGAAGGCAGCGGTAGCGACTCGATTCGCCATCACATGATCCGGGTGACCGTAACCGCCGCCTTCATCGTAGGTGACGACTACCGAGGGCCTGGTTTCGTGCATGATCGCGACCAACCGGGCGACTGCCTCGTCGAGTGGGGCATTCATGAATGCCGCCGGGTTCTTATTATCCTCGGTGTCCTTCATTCCGGAGTCACGATACCCCAGGAAGATGACGTCGCTGGCACCCAGGATGGCACTGGCCTCGCGTGCTTCCTCTTGCCGGATCAGCCCCAGCCGGCCTCTGGCCTCCTCTGGATCGAGCTCAGGGTGATGAATCTCGCCAGCATCGCCATTGGTGCAATAGACCAACACTACGCGTCCACCGGCAGCGGCATAGCGAGCAATGATACCGCCGGTGCTGAAGACTTCGTCGTCGGGGTGCGCGTGCACCAACATCAAACAATCAGTCATAGTTCATCCTCAAAAAAGTATCACGAGCGATGCGCCGCCAGGGCAGTGCACCGCTCATGGGATTGCTCTGCGGAGCGCCGTTCCTATGCTGTCGCCGGGGCAGCCAGATGTGGCTTGATGCGTCCGAGCAGGCGTTCCTTTGGCATGTAGCCGACGAGTCGCTCTACCGGCTTTCCATCCTTGAAGAGGATCAGCGTCGGGATACTCTGCACGCCGAACTTCATCATCGTCTTCTCGTTCTGATCGACGTCCAGTTTCGTCACTTTCAGGGAATCAGCATACTGATCGGCAATTTCTTCCAGTACTGGAGCGATCATCTTGCAAGGACCGCACCATTCTGCCCAGAAATCTACCAGGACGGGTTTATTCGACTCGACGACCTCGGTCGTGAACGAGGCATCTGAGACAGCAACGGGGTGAGACATGACATTTCTCCTTGAGGTTTTCACTTCCAAGTATATAGTAACTATCAACTCGATAGCAATATGCTATGCTGAGTCGACTAGAGAGGTTCTAACTCATGGTACGACTGCAGACACGACAGGCGTCAGTCTGCCCAATCGCGAATGCTGCCCTCCTTCTGGGAGATCGCTGGACGCTGGTTATCCTCCGGGACCTGGCCGACCGACCGATGCGCTTTTCGGAACTGGAAGACAGTTCGGATGGAATCAGCCCACGCACGCTGGCGGATCGCTTGCGCCAGATGGAGAGCCAGGGCCTGATCTGGCGGGAATCATTCCGCGAGATTCCACCACGGGTGCAATACAGCCTGACGCCCAAAGGTGAGGCAACGCTGCCCTTGATCGATGCGCTCCGCACCTTCGGTGAAACCTGGCTCTCGCCGGCCGAACAGGAATGTCGCTGATCCGTTAATCGGCGTGACCCCGAAGGCGGCTACCCAGGAGTTCGCGTCTCCCCTCAGACGCCTCATCGCTCGACCGGGTGGGCTGCTAGAATGCCTGCGCTCGGAGGGGCCACATGAGGACACCGACGCTAACGCTTCTTATAATTGCCGTCCTGCTTGCCGGCTGTGCCGCTAACGGCGCCCAGACACCCTCAACCTCCCATCAACCGAGTGTTCTCCAGTGGGGGATCGCGGGCGTCACCGACGTGCCCACATTGGATCCGGCGCTCGTGTCCGATCCCACCTCAATCGGGGTAGCGTCCCTGGTCTATGGTGGTCTGGTTCGGTTGAACCAGCATCTCCGAGTGCAACCCGACGGCGCCGATCGCTGGACGATCTCTCCTGACGGTAAGGTTTACACGTTCTACATCCGCAAGGACTTGCGCTATGCCGACGGCAAGCCAGTCGTGGCCGCTGACTTTGTGAACGCCATCGAACGCGCCCTGGGTCCGGACGGATCAGCCGGCGCGGCCTCCTTTTACCTTGGCTCCATCGTGCACCGAGGAGCCCTCGGAACCACCTCCGCGGTATCCCGGCTCGGTGTCACTGCGCTCGGGACCCGGGTGGTCAGAATCACCCTCTCTCATCCATCGGCACACTTTCTTACCGAACTGGCGTTTCCCACATCCTTCGTTCCCGAGCCCAGCGCGCTCATTCGTTACGGTGCGAACTGGACCGATCACGCCATTGGCTTCGGCCCGTATAGCGTCGAAAGCTGGAGTCATACCCGCTACTTGACCCTCGTCCGTAATCCTTATTACTGGGACGGCAAGCCGAGCTTCCATCGCATCACCATTCACTTCTATCCCCAGGGCGGAGCTTCGACCGCCTACGCCCATGGGTCGGTCGATCTGCTCTCCGGACTGCCTGCCGGCGAAATACCGCAGGGCAGTTCCGCCGGAATGGTGCGAACACCAGGACTGGCCCTCGATTACCTCGCATTCAACACCACACGCCTGCCTTTCTATCGCCTCAATGCACGCCGCGCTTTCACCGCCGCCATTCCGCCGCATCTGGTCGCCGGCACGATTGGTAGCGCTGCCTTCCCGTCGAACGGATGGCTGCCCTCAGCCTTCGGCATCGCCGTGCCCGCGCTGGCAGTCGAGTCGACAACCGTCCGCCTATCTAGCTTCTGCCCGCTATCCACACCCTCGTAACTTTCCCCCAATAACCCTGGCCACTCCGGTCGACACCAACCTGTTTGCGCTGGCACAGGCACTGGCCCGTGACTGGCATCGACAATTGGGAGTCATCGTGACTGTCCGCGCGCTGGACCTGTCGAGTTACAACAAAGTGCTGAATACGCATGCATTCAATGTCGCCCTGGTGCGCTGGGGCGCCGACTACGCCGATCCGCAAGATTTCCTCGGTACGCAACTCGGTTCGTCGCCGACCAACATCACGGGCTGGTCCACCCCTGCGTACAACCGCGACGTAGAGATAGCCGATTCCTACGCCATGACGGATAGCCGCCGGACGGTGCTCTTCCGGCAGGCTGCAGGGCTGGCGGCCCGCAAACTGCCGATCGTTCCGCTGGACGAGCCGGCAGTGAGCGCTCTGATTCGACCGGCCCTGACGGGCATCAGCATTTCTCCGCTGGGGACGATTACCATTGATGTGACGAGGGCTGGATACAGGCAAGGATCGTAAACCGTCAGAATGAAAGGGAAACCAACTCGGCCAGGACTCGTTAGCATAGTGAAGCGGTCCGGCAGAATCACGGACCTCAAGGAGAATGAACATGACCGCTGAAACCGGCAAGACCGAAGAGGAGTGGCGCAAAACGCTCACTCCTGAGCAGTATTCCGTCCTTCGCCAGAAAGGCACCGAGCGACCGTTCACCGGCAAGTACGTACACAGTCATGAGGATGGGGTCTATCGCTGCGCCGCCTGCGGCACCGAACTGTTCCGCTCCGACGCCAAGTTCGAGTCCGGCACCGGCTGGCCGAGCTTCACCGAGCCGGCAAATGCTGCCAACGTCGAGTTGCACCGTGACTATAGTTACGGCATGGTTCGGACCGAAGTAACCTGCCGCCACTGCGGTTCCCATCTCGGGCATCTCTTCGACGATGGTCCGGCTCCTACCGGCCAGCGGTATTGCATCAATTCGGTGAGTCTGGAACTCGAACCCAATTCGACAAAGGGCGCGTGATAGGGTAACGTACCGGCGCTATGTGCCGATCCAGGTCGAAGGCGTATCAAGCGAGTCACCTGGATCGGCAGAAGGTAATCGCAGTCTTCGCCAGGATCTGCGCACAGACCGCAACTTCTTCCAGATTGCCGTACTCCTCGGCGGCATGAGCCCCGGCACCGCCGGGACCGAACACCACCGTCGGTATGCCTGCCGCTGACAGAAGGGCCGCATCCATCCACGGAGTATCGCCATACACCCTGGGATGGGCGCCCATGATTTCGGTGGCCGACGCATCGACGGCTCGCACTACCTCTTCATCCCTGGCAACCTCGAACGAATCGCGCCAGAAAAACAGTTCGGCATGAGCCGAAAAAGTCGGGTCGGCGAGCGACAGCTTTGCCAGTTGGTTCTCGATCTCAGCCAGTACCGAATCCGGAGTCTCGCCCGGCAGCGTTCGCCGTTCCAGCTGCAGCCGGCAGTGCGCAGGATAGCTACTCAACTCACCACCTCCCTCGATCGAAGAGGCATGAAGGGACGCGGTACCAAGCAGTGGGTGAGGTGGCCGGCGGGCGAGTTCGCCGCCCACCGACTCAATGCTCGCCAGTACGCGCCCCATATGGCTAATCGCATCTATACCGAGGTCGGCTCTGCTTCCATGGGCGGCGCGGCCGTTGGTCTCGATACTCAGCCAGGCAAAGCCTTTATGGGCAGAGCAGATGCGCAGGCCGGTAGGCTCGGTGACGATAGCCGCATCGGCCGACAGTGACGAAACGACCGCCTGCGTCCCCAGGCTGGCGTACTCTTCGTCGGCGACTGCGGTAACGATCAGTTCACCCTCGAATTCCGAACTCGAAGCGAGCCTGCCCGCCGCCAGCATGATCGCCGCCAGACCGCCTTTCATATCGTAGGCACCGCGTCCGTAGAGCCGATCACCCTCCGCGCGTGCCACCAACGGTTGCGACATGCCGGCGATGCCGACGGTGTCGACATGGGCGTTCAGCATCAAGGTACGGCCCGCAGAGCGACCTTTCACTCGCCCGATGACGTTAGGCCGGTCAGGAGCGATCTCGTGAAGCTCCACTGCTCCCACGCCCGCCTGCTCCAACCAGTTCGCCACATAGCCGGCAATTTGCTTCTCACCGCCACCGCCGGGAACGAGCGATGGGTTGATCGAGTCTATCGACACTAAATCGGACAGGAGAGACCTCACCTCCTCGCGCGATGGCCTGAAGCTGCTCGTGATCAAGCGTTTTTCTCTTTTTTGGTGACTTTGACAGTCTCCTGTCACACGGAGGCCGGACTGTGCGTTAGACAGATTGTAGGGGAAACCAGCGCCCGGTTCTCGGTGCACTGGCGGGGGCCGTAAACCGGGCCGGTCCGTGAGACCAGTAGAGTAGATCGGAGGCCGAGCGAAGAGAGTGTGCAAGACTGTTGCCGGCCATCCGGCCGGCTTTTTCGGCGTCCGAACGAAGGGCTACCAGGCAGGAATTCGGCGGGCGCAAAGCGTTCTCGACATAGTAGTATGGCAATTGGGAGAGCAGTTGCGAACCCTTCCAGGCGTCTTCATGTTCCACATCGTTCACGGAAGAGGAGACTTATAGTGTCAAGAGGAATCAGGATTGGCGCGCGAGCAGCCGTCGTCGGCGCCGCCCTCGCACTGGCGCTGCAGTTCCTGCAGCCCAGTATTGGCTTTGCCCAGGCCACCATCGCCCTCAGCACCTACTCGGGCCCTCCGGGTACCGCGGTTACCGTCACCGGCAGTGGCTTCGCTAACGGTGACCACGTCACTGTCTATTTCGACGGAACCCCAATCACGTCGCTGGTGGCCTCTCCACCGAATGGCTCGTTCAGCGTCACGATTAGCGTTCCCAACAGCGCGAGCTATGGCTTGCACACCATATCGGTCGGCGCCATTCCGTCCGGCTTGACCGCGAGCCAGCAGTTTCAGGTGACCAGCGGCGCCGGCACCTCACTCAGCGTCTTCAAGAGCGTTGAGGTCAACGGGGGTGGGTACTACACCAGCACCACCGCGCCGGTCGGCTCGACGCTCACCTACGCTATCCAGTACCGCAACATCGGTAGTGCCTACGCAACCAACGCCTACGTTACCGACACGCTGCAACCGGGCCAGAACTTCGTTTCGGCAAGCGCCGGATGCACCACCGCCAGCAGCGGCGGACTCACTACGGTAACCTGCGCGGTTGGTACCCTGCCTCCCGCCAACACCGCCGGTTCGTATGGTACCGTATTCATCTCGACCCAGGTTACGGGGACGGCCGGCACTATCAACAATACGGCCCAACTGTATGCCAGCAATGTGCCATCACAAAACTCCAACACCACCCAGGTGACGATCGGAGGCGTCGGTGGTGGCACCGGAACCGGCCTGACCAAGACCGTCTCGGTGAACGGCAGTGCCTACGGCACGTCGGTTACCGCGGTCGATGGCAACACGTTGAATTACAGTATTCAGTACACGAATCTTACCGGCGCAACGGTCACCGGCGTCGTGATCTACGACACGCTGCAACCCGGGCAGACCCTGCTCTCCTTCCCGGCCACGTCCGGTCTGTGTACGGTCTACAACGCGTCGACCAACACGCTTGCCTGCTCGATCGGCAGCCTGGCCAATGGCCAGTCGGTGAGCATAAACATCGCTACCGCGGTGAATAACAGTTTCTCCGGTCTGATCGGCAATCAAGCCTGGGCCACGGCGAACAACGCCACCACCATCTACTCCAACACGACCACCGTGCAAGTGGGCGTCGTCACTCCACCGCCGCCGTTCACCGGCAATCTGACTCTGTGCGGCATCGTTGCCTATGGCGGTGGTAACACCATAACCATCAGTGGTGTAACGGTCCAACTGGCCCCCGGCGCATTCATCTCGGGCACACCAATCAACGGTGCCAACGAGTGCATTACCTTCAACTACAACGGCAGCAGCTTCGTGAGCTCCGTTAGTATCACGCAGAATCTTGCCGGCGTGGGACTGATTTGTGGAGTGTACTCGTCCACCGGCACCAGTGCCACGATCAATGTGGGCGGGATCATCATTCCCGTCGTGAACAGCACTGTGTTCCAGCCGTTCCTGACGACGGGAAGCTACTACTGCTTCCTGCTTACCAGCAACGGCGCTGCCTACTCTGTCCTCAGCGGGATTCCCACATCCGCGGCGGTAATCAAGCCGAGCGGAGGCCTGCACGCCAACGGAGCCTTCGGCTTCTAAGCCACTCGCACTCGCGAGGGGCCAGGGAGGGCACGGCGCACGCGCCGTGCCCTCCCTCGTTACGTCACGAGAAAGCTGCTCGAGCTGTGCATGTCCCGGCCGTTCCGGTGGACATCGGCCCGGACGATCACCTTGGCGTTGGCTTTCATCCCGCGGGCCAGTTGATAGCGGATGTCCGCCCAGCCGTGGATACCCGTTTTCTGGCGGATCGTATGCCTGGCCCCGGAGGGCATCGTGAGCCTGGCGGTCGCCAGAACTTTGGCCACAGTGTGTACCCAAATAGAGACAAACCGACCAGGCGCCTGCTCTCTCGGTTGCACGGAGACATCCACCGAACCGAAGTCGATGTGATATTCCTCCGTGACTTTGAACTGACTACCATTGCTCTGGCCCGAAATGCTGACGCGAGCCGTGCTGTTCTTCCGCGTGATCTTGCTGGCCTTTTGTAGGAAGGAAAGTCGCGCCTCGCCGCTGGCATCGGCCGCCGCGCTCCCTGCCAGGGTATCGCCATTGGGGAACGTTACAGCGAAGCGGACGGTGGATTCCGCGTCCACCTGTTTGACCGTAAGGATCTGCGACTTGCCAGGCTTCACCGAACTTTCGAGGGCCAGAAGCGGGTCCGGAGGAATCCGGGTGTTGGTCGGGGTCGGGATCGGCGTCCAGGTCGGTACTGGAGTAAAAGTGGGGACGGCAGTGGACGTGGGTTTCGGCGTGCTCGTTGGTGGCACCGGGGTGCGGGTAGGAGCCGGTGGCGGTCTCACCGTCGCGGTGGGACGGGGAGTAACTGTCGGCGGCACCGGCGTGGCGGTTGCTACCGGCCCGCCACCGTTCCTGGCGCTCTGCAGCGTAATGGCGCCATTGCCGCGGAATCCGAGTGTGGCCTTCTGGCCCTGATAGGTGCTCATACCGTAGCCATTGGCATAGAGCGTTTGCAACGCCGTGGACACCGACGATCCCCCTGCCATCTGGTTGAAGAAGGCGGCACCGGAGAGATAATCATCCTGTGCCGTGCCGTCGGCGTCCCAGCTCAGGACCACACCGGCGCCTTTTCCCAGGAGAGCGCTCATGAATTCGGTCGAATTCAGCAGCGAGCAGCCATTGAGAAACAGCAGAGAGTTGGGTGAAAACGGCTGCATGTGGTTGGTGACATACACCGATGTAATAGCCAGATAGCATTGCGTACTGCCGGCCACACCCACCGCGACCACGCTTCCATCCGCATTGGAGTAGGCGCCGCAATTGGTCTGTTGACCGGTGGCCAGAACCCCGTGGCCGCCGGTATCGACGCCCGAATGAGTATGCATGTACACGACGTTATACGACGGCAGCGAGGCCATACCGTTCACCGTCACGCTGGCGTCGTACATCTGGGTCACATGGAAACCGGCGGAGGAAAGCGCGCTCGCTTCTGGGTCTCCCGCACCCGAGCCAAGTCCTAACTCGGTAGCAAATGGTTCCAGCACCAGCGCCTGTCCGGAACCGGCGGCAGGCTGCACCAGCGGTCTGAGCCGTAGGGACGGCGCTCCAGTCGGGAGGCGAAATGACGTCGTCAGAGGCGCCAGTATCAGCGACTTCTCACCATCTCGAAACGAGATCTCGACGGTGCGGTGGTCAGAACCCAGCGAAGCGCTGTGCACTTGCGGCTGGCGATTGAGCCACCGAATGACCGTGGTAGCGGGTTGATATCCGAGGCGCACGGCCGCGGCCGACTGAACGGCAGCATCGGTCACTCTGGAGGTGGTAAAACCGGTGGTTGCACCCAGACTGGTAACAACCAGAAAAAAAGCGGGAATGACGCGAAAGAACACAGCTAACTTTCCAATCTAGAATCGAATACGTTCAGTGTACCGCCTCAGGTGTGGTCTTCACGCCAGGCCGATGTCACTCTATAAAGCAAGAACGCACAAGTTGGGGGCGCTGTGACAGGCATCTGTCTGGTATGCTGCCTCTGATGGCCTCTCGATCTGTCGCCCGGCGTCCCCAGGACCGCCGTAGCTACGTCCAACCGACGCCGATTCGACGGAAAAAGAAACGCTTCCGTTGGTTGCGCCGGCTCTTCCGATTGCTGGTGGTACTGGCGATTCTGCTGACTGCAACCTGGATCTATCTCATGCGGTCGTATGCGCCTGGTCTCCGCACCGAGGCGCGCCGGGTCCCGGTGCTGGTTGAGCAACAGCTCGCCCAGCATAACGCCCCCTACGTGCCGGGAGACCAGATATCGCCAAACCTGCAGCATGCGATCGTGGCCATCGAGGATCGACGCTTCTACTCGAATCCCGGAATCGACCCTCTTGGCATGGTGCGCGCGACCTGGATAAACCTCACCGACCAGCATGTAGATCAGGGCGGCAGCACCCTGGAGCAGCAATTGGTGAAGCGCACGCTTGTTCCCGACGATCGAACGATCCGTGGCAAATTGCGGGGCATCGCCCTGGCCTGGGCAGTTGACCAGGATTTCAGCAAAGCGAAAATCATTGAACTCTATCTAAACGCCGCCTACTTCGGTCAGGGAGCATACGGCCCGGAAGAGGCGGCACGGGTATATTTCGGCGTCGATGCCTCGCAGTTGACGGTGCCACAGGCAGCGCTTCTAGCTGCTCTACCACAAGCTCCATCGATCTATGGAGCGAATCCAACTGCGCCCGCTGTGGTTCAGCGGCAGCTCACGGTCCTACGTGACATGCAGAACCAGGGCTACCTTACGGCAGCCGAAGCGCAGGCCGCTGAGTCGGTCAAGCTGACGTTCGTGCTGCCGAACCCGTAGTCTGGAATAGAACTTGTCCCGCTGTCGGTCATCGAGCAACTCTACAGACGGTATCATTGAACCAACGGGTTGCCGTGGGCGACAGGAGACACTCACGAGGGAAATAATGTTGGGAGACAGATATGGATCAACCGAAAACCGCCCGTCTGGCGCGGCTTAACGCTTACCAGGTGGCGGGTCTCGCCATCGTCAGCAGCGCCGTGGCGGCGGGCGCTGTCTTGCTGCTCATGCGTCGTTTCGTCTTCCGTCCGCAGTCTCGGCAGGAGACCCTTCCCACTGGCGAGCCGGAAGTTCAGCCGGCGGTGGAGACTTCGGCGCCCACTGAGACGCCACACCACTTCAGCGAGAACCTTATTGTTCCGGGGAAAACGGCCACGGGCACCGAGATTTCAGAACAGGACGCCCGGGACGGTCGCAGCCCGGAGGGAGTGTAGCGCCGGCTCGTTAGACGTTGAATCGGAAATAGACGACGTCGCCTTCCCGCATCACATAGTCCTTGCCCTCCAGACGGGTATAGCCAAGTTCCTTGGCTCGAGCGGCACTCCCTGCTTCGACGAGCTTCTCGTACGGCGTAATCTCGGCACGGATGAAGCCGCGTTCGATATCGGAGTGGATCGTGCCTGCCGCCTCCGGCGCACGGGCGCCCTGTCGTACCGTCCAGGCACGCACCTCCGGCTCGCCGGCGGTGAGAAAGGTTAGGAGCCCAAGTTCGCGGTAGGCAGCGGCGATAAAGCGCGAGAGGCCGGTGTCGGAGATCCCCAGTGATTCGAGATATTCACGCGCATCTTCCTCTTCGAGTTCAGCGAGTTCAGCTTCGAGTTGAGCCGATACTACCGCGACCTCGGCCTGATTGGCGCGGGCCACTTCCTCAATCGACTCGATGAGAGGTCGGATATCAGTCCCACCGGATGCAGCCGGATGGTACAGCGTGCTCAGATCGTCCTCGGCTACGTTGGCGACGAAGATGAGCGGCTTCAGAGTTGATAGCGCCAGATCCTTGATCCCGGTAGCATCGGCTTCCGAGATACCCGCACTTCTCGCCAGCCCACCGGCATCCAGGGCGGCGCGAACCGACAGCAGGGTAGCTTCCTCTCGTTGTGCCGCCGGGTCGCGGCCCTTTGCCGCTTTGGAGGTTCGCTCCAGCCGCTTATCGATGCGCGAGAGATCGGAGAGTTGCAGTTCCAGGAGAATCGACTCGAGATCGCTGACCGGCGTCGCCGCTTCGACGCCGAACCCAATGTCCGGGCCGGGAAAGCAGCGCAACACGATCGCCAGCGCCGTCACGCCTTGAAGCTGGCCGAGAAACTGACCGCCCAGACCGCCCTCACTGGCGGCGCCCTTGACCAGCCCACCAACGTCGACGATCTGCACCCCGGTTGGGACCACCCGCTTGGGCTTGAACATCGTGGCGAGCACATCAAGCCGCTCGTCGGGCACCGGAACTGTCGCCATGGTAGAGCGACCGCGCTCGCCGACGTGACGGTGAGCGAGCCCGGAGAACAGTGAGGTCTTGCCCGCACCGGGCAGGCCAATGATTCCAACTGAAAGATTCACCGGTACATCCCTTCTGTCGAAGATGGATCTGATCTCAGCGTAGCCGAGGAGAATCCTCCGAGGTAATCGTACGGGCTGGCGCGTTTCTGGCCAGGACCGCGATCATGGAGAGGAATAACGCGATCGGAGGTGGGGCCGATTTTCCTGGATGAAGCCGGAGTGGCCGCGCTCTTACGGATGGACGACGTGATCAACGTCATCGAAATTGCATTAAAGGACTTCTCCGCCGGAACGGTGATCCAGCCGGTGAGAACGGTGGTGCCGGTCGTGGACCATGACGGCTTCCTCGGCGTGATGCCGGCCTACAGCGGTGAGGCCCTGGGCGTAAAGCTGGTCTCGGTCTACCCGAACAATGCCGTCCTTCCGACTCACCAGGCCACCATCATGCTGTTCGATCCCGCTACCGGCGCGCCGCTGGTCACCATGGACGGGCGGCTGATTACCGAAGTGCGGACCGCGGCCGCCTCCGCCGTGGCCACTCGTCAGCTCGCCAGAAGAGGCCCCAGGGTGCTGGCGATCCTGGGCGCCGGCGTACAGGCACGCAGTCACCTGGAAGCGCTTCGGCTCGATGGCACTTTCCAGGACATCCGCGTCTGGAGCCCCCGCCATGCTGCCGCCTTCGCCCGCGAACATGACATCACCGCGGCGGACAGCGCCGAATCGGCGGTGCGAGGCGCGGACATTATCGTTGTTGCAACCTCGGCCACCGAGCCGGTGCTCCGCGGTTCGTGGCTTTCGCCCGGAACCCACATCAATGCCGTCGGCGCCTGCCGGCCCGATTGGCGGGAGCTGGACGACCAGACCTTGAAGCACGCTCGCATCTTCGTCGATTCGCGTGATGCTGCCTTCGTCGAATCGGGTGACGTCATCGCTGCCGGTACGATTGCCGGCGAGATCGGCGAAGTCATTGCCGGGACCCTGGACGGACGGCAGTCCGCCGATGAGATCACGATCTTCAAATCGGTCGGCATCGGCATCGAGGATGTTGCTACCGCCCAGTTGGTGTATCGGAAAGCGATAACTCTTTAATCGCGGTCTCCCGCATCTTATACTTCTGGATCTTACCGGTGACGGTCATGGGGAATCCATCGGTGAAGGTGACGTACCGTGGGACCTTGAAATGGGCGATTCTGCCCCGGCAGAAGTCGCGGATCTCTTCCGCGGCCGCTACCGCGCCGGGTTTCAGTACCACCCAGGCCATAACTTCTTCGCCGAACCGTTCATCCGGAACACCGATAACCTGCACGTCCTGTACTGCCGGATGCGAGTACAGAAACTCCTCGATCTCACGAGGATAGACGTTCTCGCCGCCCCGGATGATCATGTCTTTGATTCGACCCACGATATTGACATACCCGTGCTCGTCCATGGTGGCCAGGTCGCCGGTGTGCATCCAGCGGCCGGCATCGATCGCTTCGGCGGTGGCTTCGGGATTATTCCAGTAGCCCAGCATCACGATGTATCCGCGACTACAGAGTTCACCGGGCACTCCCCGCGCCACCACCTGGCCGGTGTCGGGATCGATGACCTTGACCTCGACATGCGGGTGGACGCGTCCGACCGTGCCAACCCGTTTCTCCACCGGGTCGTCTGCTTCGGTCTGCGCGCTCACCGGGCTGGTCTCGGTCATGCCGTAGCAGATTGTTACCTCATCCATGTGCATCTTCTCGATCACCTGCTTCATGACTTCGGCCGGACACGGCGATCCGGCCATAATACCGGTGCGCAGCGTGGAAAGATCGAACTCGCCGAACCGGGGATGCCCCAGTTCGGCGATGAACATCGTTGGAACCCCGTGCAGCGCAGTACAGCGTTCGGCCTGGACGGCGCGGAGGACACTTTCCGGATCGAAGCCGTCGGAAGGAAGTACCATGGTGGCCCCGTGGGTGACGCAGGCGAGATTGCCCAGGACCATCCCGAAGCAATGGTAGAACGGAACCGGGATGCAGAGACGGTCCTGGCTGGTGAAGCGCATGCGCTCACCGATGAAGAAGCCATTGTTGAGGATACTGTGGTGACTGAGAGTGGCTCCCTTGGGAAAACCGGTCGTGCCCGAGGTGTACTGAATATTGATCGGATCGTCAAAGCTCTGCTGGGATTGCCGCTCGGCCAGTTCGCCGGCAGACACTTCGTCGGCCATTGTCAGTACATCGCTCCAGGAGTACATGCCGTCAGGATGCCGATCGCCAAGCACGATGACGGTGCGGAGATCGGGAAGCCGGGAGGAACGAATCTGCCCCGGAGAGGCGGAGTCCATTTCGGGACAGACGTCGCGCAGCATATCGATATAGTCTGAAGACTTGAACTCCGGCGCAATGATGAGGGTCGAGATGCCGGACTGTGTCAGCGCATACTCGAGTTCCGAGGTTCGATACGCCGGGTTGATGTTTACCAGAATGCAGCCAACCTTGGGCGTGGCGAACTGCGCGATCACCCACTCGGCGAAGTTCGGTGACCAGATGCCGACTCGGTCCCCTTTCTGAATGCCCAGCGCCATCAGACCGCGGGCGAAGCGATCGACCTCCTGACGCAACTCTCGGTAGGTATAGCGCAGCTTCTGATGGCAAGAGATCAGGGCGTCGTTCTCCGGAACCAGGTCGACAATCCGGTCGAAGAGGTCGCCAATGGTACTACCGATCAGCGGCTTGGTAGACGTGCCGGATGCGTAGCTGGCGTTGTGGTCGTACAGATCCATTGTGTCCATACTGCTGTTCTCCATCCAGGGTCGTCTACCCAGAACCTCAGATCGTCCACTGAGAGAAATCATCCTCCGTAAACTCACCATCAATCCGTTCAGCTCCACCGGCCCGTAGCTGCTGTTCCCGCTCGCGCAGGTCCACTCGCCGAATTTTGCCTGAAATCGTCTTCGGCAACTCGGCAAATTCGAGGCGGCGGATGCGTTGGTAAGGCGCCATGCGTTCCCGGCAAAAGGTGAGGATCGATTCCGCAGTCCGGGCATTCGGTTCCCACCCTGCTACCAGGGTGACGTACGCCTTGGGAACCGCCAGCCGCAGTGGATGCGGCGATGGCACCACGGCAGCTTCCGCCACCGCCTCATGCTCGATCAGCACACTCTCCAGCTCAAACGGCGAGATGCGGTAGTCGGAAGCCTTGAACACATCGTCGGTGCGCCCAATGTAGGAGATATAGCCATCAGCATCCCGCACCGCAACGTCGCCAGTGTGGTAGTACCCGTCGCGCATCACTTCGGCGGTCCGATCGGCATCGTCCCGGTAACCGGTCATGAGTCCAGCCGGTCGGGGAGAGAGGTCCAGGCAGATTTCACCCTCCTCCGCGACCTCTCCAGTCAATGGGTCGAGCAACTCCACCTGATATCCCGGTAGCGGGCGTCCCATCGATCCAGGCTTAACCGTCTGGCCCGGCGGGTTGCCCACCTGCGCCGTGGTCTCCGTCTGACCGTAGCCGTCCCGAATGGTGAGTCCCCAGGCCCGCTGCACCTGGGCGATGACCTCCGGATTGAGTGGCTCGCCGGCGCCAACCAGTTCGCGCAATTGGACCGGCCAGCGAGCCAGGTCTTCCTGGATCAGCATGCGCCAGACTGTCGGTGGAGCGCAGAAGGTGGTGACGTTGTGGTCCACGATACGGTCGAGGAGCGCTCGGGCGTCGAAACGGGTGTAGTTATAGAGGAACACCGTCGCTTCGGCATTCCAGGGAGCGAAGACGTTGCTCCAGGCGTGCTTGGCCCATCCCGGCGAGGAGATATTCAGATGCACATCACCCGGTTGTAACCCGATCCAGAACATCGTGGAGAGACTCCCCACGGGATAGGAAACATGAGTATGCTCCACCAGTTTGGGGACCGCGGTGGTGCCCGACGTGAAGTACAGCAGAAGTGTATCGGATCCTCTCGTCTCCCCTAGCGGTTCGAATGAGGGATCGCTCGAGGTGGTGTCATCATAGGACAGCCAGCCGTCTACCGGATCACCCACCGCGATTCGGGTATACTGTCCGGCGACAGCGGTGAATTTGGGAGTATCGACAGTGCGAACGACCACGTGCCGGGCATCGCCGCGATCGATCCGATCTTTCAGTTCTGCCGGTCCCAACAGGGTCGATGCCGGGATGATGACCGCTCCCAGCTTCATCGCCGCCAGTATCGTCTCCCACAGTTCGACCTGATTGCCGAGCATGAGGATAACGCGGTCCCCACGACGAACTCCCTGTGAGCGCAGCCAATTCGCCACGCGATTCGACTGTTCCGCCATCTCGGCGAAGGTCCGTTTGGTCTCGCGCCCATCTTCCTCGACGATCCAGAGTGCCGGGTGATCATTGCCCTGGGCGATCGTGTCGAACCAATCCAGGGCCCAATTGAATCGATCGAACTCCGGCCAGACAAACTCTTGGTAGGCGGTGTCATACTCTGAACGGTTGGCCAACAATAGGTCGCGGGCGGAGCGGAATTTTTGCGTGCCGACCTTGTTTCGGATCGCTTCAGTCATGCCATGCCTCGCCTGAGGATTCATCTCCATCCAAGCCTAACGCACGAGGCCGCCCCAGCAGCGACTGTTTACCAGCGTACATCCAGCCACCTTGCTTGACGGGCATCCACATCTAATCCCAGGACGTACCTACAGGAGAAGGATGGCAGACGACGGCGGCTCAGGCCTCGCGACGTATGGAATGCCGTTAGGAGTTCGGTATCAGGCGGCGCGCTTCCGTACCCGTTCCTTCGAGACCCGGCGCACACCGTTGATTAACCGGGTCCACTCGAGCAGGCGAATAACGTATCCCGAAAGGTCGATCTCGTACCATCGCAGACCGTGGAACGCCGACTCGGGAAAAGCATGGTGATTGTTGTGCCACCCCTCGCCCAGCCCGAACAATCCCACGATCCACTGATTGTGACTCTGATCCGGCGTCATAAATCGGCGCCGGCCGAATTGATGGCAGATCGAGTTGACCGACCAGGTGAGGTGGTGGGTGATGAAGACACGAACCAGCCCGCCCCAAAGAACCCCGCGCCAGCCATCAACGAAGTAGGGCACGACGAAGCCGAGGACAATCCAGAAAACAAAGGTACGATTGATGAAGATCGCAACCCGATCGTTCAGTAAGTGTTTGGCGTCGCGCTCCGGAATCCCGCCGCCACTGCCAAACATCCAGCCAATATGGGCGTGAAACAGCCCCTCGAGAGGGCTGTGGGGGT
Source organism: uncultured Chloroflexia bacterium (assembly GCA_963731225.1). GTDB lineage: Bacteria > Chloroflexota > UBA5177 > UBA5177 > UBA5177 > CAVSUG01. The sequence continues at coordinate 142,276 of CAVSUG010000001.1, read as the reverse complement.
CACCGGGCTTGTCGGCGAGGCGGTGATGTTTCCAGTGGGTCGCGACCCAGGCCAGAACCTGCCCCTCAACCGCCATGGTACCCAGCGCGAGGAGGATGAATTTGACCACCGGGCCACTTCGAAAGCTGCGATGGGTGGCGAAACGATGGAAACCCACGGTAACGCCGAAGCCGGTGAGCAGGTACAGTCCGACCAGAAGAATGATATCGACAGGTACGACGTCTCTCTTCCAGAGCGTGACAATAGCAACAATAGTGGCGAGAAACGGGGCGACTACTGCGATCAGTGTGACCCCTTTGCCATAGGCCGCCTGCGACGCGACCGTCTCATCCATACGTATCCTCTGGTCCTCTACCATCGCTCTATCAATCGGCTAGAGCTCTATACACGGACCACGGACGTAGATGGTACAGTACGAACGCGCCCAGCCTCTGCACCGACAGAGGCATGCCGCTCAGTATACACGCCTGTGCATACTACGTTTTTCTCGCCGGGGTGTTCGGGAGTTGCCGAATCCTCGGCAAGACGCGAGGGCCTGGCCGGCCGCGGTGGGAAGCACACCAGCCGACCATATCCGGCCGGGTACCGAAAAGAACGACCACCTGTCCAGCACGCGGAGGGCCAGACTCGATGGTTCCTCGCCGAACTCGCCATCCGCTGGCCGCACCGGGAAGTAACGCGGCGGAAGGCGCAATGAAAGCTGAGATTCCGAGCTCTCGCAAACGACGCGCCTCCACCTGACAGGACTGATACGTCTCCACTCCGCCCTCCATGATTGGTACTGGCAACGCCGGTTCGGTATCTGGCTCCTCATCCGGCGGTAACTCCACCGACCAGAGATCACGCTCGATGCCCGGTAAATCTTCCTCATCGGTGATTCCCTCATGTCGGAGGAACTCCGCCCAGGCGCCATCCGGAGTGTCGGCGAAGTACTGGACTGGACCTTCGCCGTGCCCATTCCAGCGACCGGGAGGCTGATCGCTACTTTCCCAGAGAAAGGGGAATCGAGGATCAGAGTGTCTGAAAAGGATCACGTTGCCGGCGAGCCGCTCAAAGCTCTGGCCAGGTCGCGGATCCTCGTCACGTCAGGATCGTCGGCACCCCAACTGCCGGCAAGGAAGTACTCGGGCGCATGACCGCCGAGCTGGGCTCTCGGCCGCTGAAACCACCGACGCACCCCGAAATCGTTGTAGGCGCCGCGAAGGTCCGCGACGATCAACGCAATGGTATGTAATCGCTGCGCTACGGCATCGGGCGTGGAACGAGCCGCTGCGGCATACCGATGGAGACTGGCGCCAGAGATACCACAAAGCCGAGCAAGCAGCGCGTCGCCCAACGGGGCTCGCAGCGCTGTCCATTCTTGCGACGGCAGCGGGGAATTCTCCAGTGCGGCGTTGGCCTGCCCGAGAAGGTTGATGATCTGACCGGCATCGTTGGGCAGACTGGCTCCGCCAGCTTGCATGACAGCGTGCTGGGCGAGCCCCAGGCTACCCATTCGCCGTAGTACCGACATGATCAACGGCGCGCTGAGCGTTGAGACAGTCTCAGACTCGCCGAGAAAGCCCATGGCCTCTGCGCGGCTCAGCAACATGCCGGCTGCTCTGGCCACTTCGGAGTTCGTAAACGGATCTTCGATGGCATCGATTCGGAGCAGGCTCACATATCCATTCTAGAGCCGAAACTGGGTGCTCGCAAGTACACCCCATTGACATCAAGTTGAGGCCAATCCCGATACAGCGACGGTCGTACTACGGGGACGGTCGTAGTGCGGTCCCGCGCCGCAGCGCAGTGGACCGCACTACGACCGTCCCCGTAGTACGACCATCGCCGTATTACGACCGTCGCTGTATCGGGATTGGCCTTACCTTGACGCCTATGGGTGCTGGCAAGCACACCCTCCTAACCGCCGGTATGATCAATGCCGGAGTGTCGGTGGACCAGAGCCAACGACTCCGCCGAAGGCAACACCGGCACCGCGATCACGCTCCCGGACACCCGAAATACGGTACGATAGCGCGCGCGGATGACCGCGCGGGCAGATCCCAGTGGTGGAATCGGGGGATTGAGGACGACGAGAACCGTCGGGACTCGCGCCTGAGGGCATGCAGTACCACCGGCCGTTCCCCGGGTATCGGAGGTTCGCGCCATAGGGACGTGTAGGGCGTGGCCGGTAGCCGGTTGCTCAAAGGATACAGCCAGGGAGCGTTTCCCCACACCAGTAACCTGCCGGCCGGGAGGCGTGACAGACGCCCGACGATGGCGAGGTTGCGGTTCACCTGACTATCGATTTGGGAGCGGTAAGTAGCCGGCGATTCGATCCCCACTGCGAAGCGAGCGAAGTTGCCATAGTATTGCAGCCGCCGAGCAGTTACCGAGTCGTGACCGGTTGCCGCCAGTCCCCAGCCGATCGCGCTGCAGAGGGCGGCAACGGCGAGAAAGATCACCGGGATGATCACCAGCAGCCGACCGGCAGATTCCGACTTCAACTCGGTGTCCCTGCTCTGTGTACTGGATCTCAGGCTCCTCACCCAACCGCGTCCGCGTTCCGTGACGACGGCGACGCAGATACACAGCGGCGCCATGAGCTGCACCGTGTAGTGACCGGACGGACGGCCACCGAGCAAGACGCCACCGCAGGCACAGGCCAGCCAGATCAGCGGAAATGGGAGGCGGTAAAGAAGCACGACCGCCAGAATCAGGGCAACGAATTTGGCCAGCAGTATCCATGGCACCGTCCCGCCATTGTCGTGCCCAACGTAGGTGAAGTTATACAGCACCCCATCTTTCCAGAACGGTTCGAGCATCCCCTGCGTACTGAGTGCGATCGCGATGAGAGCAGCACCGACGACGAGCGCGCCGGTGTAGCGCCCGAGCGCGGCCCGATCGTGCCGCAGCAACCAGATCCCCAGGGCAGCCGCGTCAAACAGGGCCACCGCTTTGAACGAGATCGCCACCAGCACGAGGAGTGCGGCGAGCACGGGTTGCTGTTTGACCAGGGCAACGTACATCGCGAGCGCGGCAAATACGGCCAGAAAAATCTCGGCATCGGCAGTGATACCTTCAAGAAACGGAACTCCCAGCAACATGCCGAGCAGAATGGCAGCGACGCGGGAGTACTCGGGAGACAGCCAGAGTCGACCGAGCCACAATACGGTCAGGACAGAAGCAAGCGCCGCGGCGGCGGCAACGAGCCGAACGGCCAGAACCGACGGCCCGAACGCGCGGTAGACGGACTCATAGAGCAGATAAATTGCCGGTGGCTTGTTTTCCCAGAGTGAGGCGTACAGGCGGTAGCCATGCGCCATCCCTTGCGCAATGGCAAAGTAGGTTCCCTCGTCATTCACCCACGGCGGATCGAAAAGTGACGGCAGGCGCCATAACAAGGTAACGAGCAGAATGGCAGTTGGAACGACGCCGGCGCGCCACTTCGACGCCAGAGGAATGCGCCTGCCGGCTATCGCGGTGGGAGCGGAGCGCGCCGCCAACCTGCTGTCTACACCGTCACAAACTCTGGCGGAGAGATCCGAGCAAGGCATAGGCATCGGGCGTCGGAACGCGTAGCTCCTCCACCGCGAACCCGGCTTCACCTACCATTCCCTTCGCTTCGGCGAGACTGATTCGATGCTGCACCGGCGGGCCCTTCTCGGTCTCCCACTTCTGCCAGTCGATCACCAGCAGGCGACCATTGGGCGCCAGCAGCCGCTTCACTTCGCGCAGAAACGCGCCCGGATCGGCGGGCTCGTGCAGCACGAATCCCAGCACCGCGGCGGCAGCAATCCCAGCATCAACCGGAACACGCACCTCTTCGGACCGGATCAGTTCGATCTGTTCGATCCTCTCGGCGGCAGCCAGGGTACGAATCTCATCCAGCATGACCGGTTCGACGTCGACGGCGATAACCCTTCCTGTCGATCCGACCCGTTTAGCGAGCGGAATGGTCCAGAAGCCGGTGCCGGCGCCGACATCTACCGCGGTGTCACCCGGCAGGAGTCGAAGCGCATCGAGCAGCCGCTCGGGCTCCAACATCGCCTGACGGTCACCCTCATTGAGCATATGCCGGCGCTCAACCGGGAACCGCCAGCCGGTCCTTACCTCATCGGCCGCATCGGCCAGTGACCTGTGCGTCATGCTCGTTGCCTCTGAGTGATTGTAGCCGTGCAGGCGCCAGGGCGACACGCATGAGCCCATCGCAGGAGTCTACGGAACCGGATGAGGACCAATCGCTAAGCTAAGAAGGAGTAAAACATCATGCGGTACGGCTTCATCATCGACCAGCGAAAGTGTATCGGCTGTCACGCCTGCACGGTGGCCTGCAAGCAGGAGAACGGCGTCGCGCTGGGGAACTTCCGCACCTGGGTGAAGTACACCGAGAAGGGCACGTTTCCCAACGTCACCCGCAACTTCCTGGTCGAACGCTGCAACCACTGCGACGATGCCCCCTGCGTCACCATCTGCCCGGTCACCGCGCTGTGGAAACGTGATGACGGCATCGTCGACTTTTCCGGCGACCGCTGCATCGGCTGCAAGTCCTGCATGGCTGCCTGCCCGTACGACGCCATCTATATCGACCCCGACACCCACACCATCGGCAAGTGCAACTACTGTGCGCACCGCGTCGATGTCGGCCTGCAGCCGGCGTGCGTCAACGTCTGTCCGGTCGAAGCGATCATCACCGGCGACCTGGATAATCCGAATAGCCGCATCTCGCAGCTACTCAGTCTGGAGCCGGCGGTGGTCCGCCGTCCCGAGAAGGGCACCAAACCGAAGCTCTTCTACCTGGGCGCGGACGACGCCGCGGTGAACCCGGAGGCGACCTCCGAACGCGCCAACGTACATGTGGGGCGAGTCGGACCCGGAGAAGCCGATCCGGATCACCGATGCGATCGGCTACGTGCCGTCCGGGATGGTGCAGCGCGACTACGCCGTGAGTCACCAGCGGCCCTGGGGCTGGCATGTGGCCGCCTATCTCTGGACCAAGTCGATCGCTGCCGGCGTGTTCCTGGTGGCGGCATTCCTCTTCCTCCTGGGCGGCACCTCAGACCCCACTCACTCCTCACGGTGGTCGCCCCGATCGTCGCCCTGATCTTCCTGGGCGTCACTAACGTCCTGCTGGTCCTCGATCTGGAACGGCCCGGAACGCTTCTGGCGGGTGATGCTCTGGCCGCACTGGTCCTCCTGGCTGGTCATCGGCGCCTACATTCTGGCGGCCTACGGCGGATTCGTCGTGCTGACGCGGCGGTCGCTGCGCTGGCGGGTGCTGCGGCGCTGCACCGGATCCTGCTCTGGCCCGCCTCGCTGCTGGCGGTGGGCGCCGCTGCCTATACCGCGTTCCTGCTCGCCCAGGCAAAGGGACGCGATCTCTGGCAGAGTCCGCTCCTGCCGGCGCACCTCGTCGTCCAGGCAGCGCTGGCCGGCTCGGCAGCCCTGGCAATCCTGGCCGTGCCGCTCGATAGCGGCGCCGTGCGTCCGCTCGCGATCGTGCTGGCCACATCGCTGGGACTGCAGCGTGCTGCTCGCCCTGACCGAGCTACTCACACCGCATGTCACCGCCCATACGCGGCAGGCCATACGCAACATGGTCGGTGGCCAGTCCGGCCGGTGGTACTGGAGCGCGCTCCTTGCCGGTGGTGTGCTTCCCGGCGTGCTGGCCGCGCTGGTCGCCGCTGGTGTGACCAATTGGGTTGTCTTTGTTGCCGCCGTTCTTGCCCTTGCCGGTCTGGCGGTCTACGAAGACCGCTACGTGGCTGCCGGCCAGTCGGTGCCGCTGAGCTAGCGTCGGAAATGGAAAATAATCGTGTCAGGTATCGCAGCACTAGCAGCTACGGTGAAACGAGACGCCAGGTGTGCTGAGCGTACACGGTTCGGCGGATCGGGGGTTGCCGGACACTGCGCTACGATGGAAACGCAATGAAGATTCCTGACTGGCGCCAGGGCGGCGAGCGCGGGCGATGCTCCGCTCTCACCGCTTCCACCCGACCCGCACGGCACCGGTGAGCTTGCCTCCTACCCGCCGCCCGAGCAATGGGACGACTGGGTGGAGTATGAGTCGCTCGCCTGGCCGAACCGGATCGAGCGCCACTTCCTGGTGGTGCCGACGGTCTGCTTCAACTGCGAGGCGGCCTGTGGCTTGCTGGCCTACGTCGATAAGGAAAGCGGCGAGATTCGCAAGCTGGAGGGCAATCCGGTCCATCCGGCCAGTCGCGGTCGCAACTGCGCCAAGGGTCCGGCGACGATCAACCAGGTCTACGATCCGGAACGCATCCTCTACCCGCTCAAGCGTGCCGGCGAGCGCGGCGAGGGCAAATGGGAACGCACCACCTGGGACGCAGCGCTCGACGACATCGGCGGCCGGATTCGTCAGGCGATTGTCGAGGATCGCAAGACCGAAGTGATGTACCACGTCGGCCGGCCGGGCGAGGACGGCTACACCGAACGCGTGCTGCAGTGCTGGGGAGTCGACGGCGCACAACAGCCACACCAATATCTGCTCGGCGGGCGCCCGCGCCGGCTACGCCTTCTGGATGGGCTACGACCGTCCCTCGCCCGATCACGCCAACGCCCGCTTCATCCTGCTGATCAGCTCTCATCTCGAGACCGGCCACTACTTCAATCCGCACGCCCAGCGCATCATCGAAGCCAAGATGAAGGGCGCGAAGATCGCCGTCCTCGATCCTCGCCTCTCCAACACCGCGACCCACGCCGACTACTGGCTCCCCACCTGGCCGGGTTCGGAGGCGGCGCTGCTGCTGGCCATGGCCAATCTGATCCTGCGCGAAGAGCTGTACGATCGCGAATTCGTGCGTCGCTGGACCAACTGGGAACAGTACCTTCGATCCGAGCACCCGACCACCCCGCTGACCTTCGAGAATTTCCTCCGTATCCTCAAGGAGACATACGCCTCGTACACGCCGGAATTTGCCGAGGCCGAAAGCGGCGTGCCCGCTGCCACCATCGTGCGAGTGGCGCGTGAGATTGGGCAGGCCGGTTCGGCCTTCTCGGCGCACGTCTGGCGAGCCGCCGCCGCCGGTAATCTGGGCGGCTGGCAGGTGGCCCGAGCCCTCTTCTTCCTCAACGTGCTCACCGGCAGCGTGGGCACACCCGGCGGCACCTCGCCCAACCTCTGGGACAAGTACATTCCCGCAGCCTTTCAGCCACCCCATCGCCGCAGACCGGTCTGGAACGAGCTGCTCTGGCCGCCCGAGTATCCGCTAGCCCACAACGAGATGAGCTTCCTGCTGCCCTACTTCTTAAAGGAAGGCCGTGGCAAGCTGGCCGTCTACTTCACCCGCGTCTACAACCCGGTCTGGACCAATCCGGACGGCATGAGCTGGGTCGAGGTGTTGCGCGACGAGGAGAAGGTCGAGCTCCACGCCGCGCTGACGCCCACCTGGAACGAGACCACCATCTGGGCCGATTACGTGCTGCCCATGGGCCACGGGCCGGAGCGCCACGACACCCACAGCTACGAAACCCAGGCGGCTCGCTGGCTCGGTTTCCGCCAGCCGGTCTTCCGGGTGGCACGTGAGAAGGCGGGCGAGCCGGTGAGTTCACCTACGAGGCAAACCCGGGCGAGGTATGGGAGGAGAACGAGTTCTGGATCGAGCTCTCCTGGCGGGTCGATCCCGACGGCTCGCTCGGCATCCGCAGCTATTTCGAGTCGCCGTACCGGCCGGGCGAGAAGATCACGGTCGAGGAGTATTACCGCTGGATCTTCGAGCACAGCGTGCCCGGCCTGCCGGAGAAGGCGGCGGCCGAAGGACTCACACCGCTGGAGTACATGCGCAAATACGCCGCCGTCACCGTCGATCGAGAAGGTCTACGACCAGCACGAGCGCGCACTTCTCACGCCCGAGGAGCTGGAGGGCGCCGCCATCGACGCCGAGACCGGCGTCATCACGACGACCGCAGCCCCCGCCCGCCGGACCGGAGGTCAAGCTGCTGAAGGGCGCTCCGGTCGCCGGTAAGGGTCGCGTGATCGGCGTCCAGGTCGATGGCGTGCCAAGGGCCGGCTTTCCCACGCCTTCCGGCCGGCTCGAGTTGTACTCGCCCACCCTCAAGGACTGGGGCTGGCCGGAGGAGGCGCTGCCATCGCTACACCCGCAGCCACGTCCATCGTTCGCACAATCGATCGCGACGCAGGGCGAGTTCGTCCTCATTCCCACCTTCCGGCTCCCCACGCTGATTCACACCCGCAGCGGCAACGCCAAGTGGCTGAACGAGATTTCGCACAGCAACCCGGTCTGGATCCATCCCGAGGATGCCGCGACGCTCGGCGTTGCCGACGCCGATCTGGTCCGCGTCACCACCGATATCGGCTACTTCGTGGCCAAAGTCTGGGTGACCGAAGGCGTGCCGCCTGGCATCGTCCTCTGCTCGCACCACCTCGGCCGCTGGCGCCTGCATGAAGAGTACGGCGGCGAGCGCTGGTCGACCGCGCTGGTCGATCTGCAGGAGATGAGCCCGGGCCAGTGGACGATGCGGCAGCGCCACGGCGTCCAGCCATTCGACAGCGACGATCCCGATTCGGCGCGCGTCTGGTGGGATGATGCCGGCGTCCACCAGAACCTCACCTTCGCGCCCCACCCCGACCCGGTGAGCGGCTCGCACGCCTGGCATCAGAAAGTCACCGTGACAGCCGCCCAGCCGGACGATCGCTACGGCGATATCTTTGTCGATACCAACCGATCGTTGGAGATCTACCGCGAGTGGCTCGCCCTGACCCGCCCCGCTCCCGGACCGAACAACCAACGCCGCCCGCAGTGGCTGCTGCGCCCCTGCCGCCCGGCACCGAGTGCGTTCGAGTTTTGAGGAGAGTTGCATCCAGATAAGAGGTGCGTTCACCAGCAATCGCTTCCCACTGCAAAACGTTCCGTAGCCTAGCGCCTTTAGGCCGTTTGCGGATGTATGTCAAATTGGCTTACGACACAGGACATCCGGACGGGAACCTCGATCGGTGCCCTTCCGTTGACGTCACATAAACGGCCTGAAGGCGCTAGGCTACGGATGCTTCCGAGTCACGAGAGATAAAGGAGCGTCCAATGGCCACCGACACCCCTACTGATATCGTCTGGCAACCAACCGAGGAGTACCGCGCCCACAGCCGGCTGTTGCGCCTGATGCGGCGCCATGGCATCGAGGATTACCACGAGTTCTATACCCGTTCCATCACCGATCTGGAATGGTTCTGGCGCGCGGTGGTCGAGGATGATCTCGAGTTGCAGTGGATCAAAAAGTACGATCGTATTCTCGATCTCTCCGATGGTCCCGCCTGGCCGCACTGGTTCCCCGGGGGCAAGTTCAACTATCTGATCAACGCGGTGGATCGGCATGCGATCGGCGAAAATAGCAATCGCACCGCCATTATTTGGGAAGGGGAGGAAGGCGCAACCCGAACCCTTAACTACCGGGAGCTGCAGCGCGAAGTCAATCGGCTGGCCGGTGGACTGCGCGAGCTCGGCATAACCAAAGGCGATCGTGTCGGTATCTTCATGCCGATGGTTCCCGAGACCGCTATCGCCACGCTGGCCTGCTCCAGGATCGGCGCTATCTATCTGCCGATCTTCTCCGGATATGGTCCCGAAGCTGTCGCCCTGCGATTGCGCGATGCCGAAGCGCGCGTTCTGATCACCGCCGACGCCTTCTATCGCCGCGGCCGTATCATCCCCATGAAGGAAACCGCCGACGCCGCGGTGAAGCTTGCTCCCAGCGTTGAAAGAATGCTCGTTTTCGAGCGCGTGGGCGCGGACGTACCCTGGACCTCAGGCCGTGATGTCCGCTGGCGGGACCTGGTCGAGCGGCAGGAAGACCAATCTCCGACCGAGGAAACCGATGCCGACGATCCGTTCATGGTGATGTACACCTCGGGCACGACCGGTAGACCGAAGGGCGCGTTTCATGTCCATGCCGGATTCCCGATCAAGGCCGCGCAGGATATGTCCCACTGCTTCGATGTCGGCGCCGACGACACCCTCTTCTGGCTCAGCGACATCGGCTGGATGATGGGTCCCTGGGCGATCATGGGCACGCTGATCCTGGGCGGCACCCTCTTTCTCTACGACGGCACGCCGGACTATCCGGATCCGGGTCGTATCTGGCAGATGGTCGAGCGACACCGGATTTCAGTGCTCGGCATCGCGCCCACCGTCATTCGCGCCCTCATGCCCCACGGCGATGATTGGGCAACCAGGCACGATCTCTCCTCGCTGCGCGTGCTGGGCGGCTCGGGTGAACCCTGGAACCCCGGTCCCTGGAGGTGGTACTTCGAGAAGATTGGTGGAGGGCGGTGCCCGATCATCAATTACTCCGGTGGCACCGAAACCTCCGGCGGCATTCTCGGCTGTACCACCATCCTGCCGCAACGCCCCATCGCCTTCTCGACGCCGGTACCCGGAATGGCGGCCGATGTGGTCGATGACAGGCGGCAATTCAGTGCGTGGCGAAGTGGGTGAGCTGGTGGTCCGTCAGCCCTGGGTAGGCATGACCCACGGCTTCTGGCGCGATCGCGAGCGCTACCAGGACACCTACTGGTCGCGCTTCCCCGGCATCTGGACCCACGGCGATTGGGCTCTGGTCGATGACGAACGGTGACTGGTACATCCTGGGCCGCTCCGACGACACGCTAAAAATTGCCGGCAAGCGTGTCGGTCCGGCCGAGGTCGAATCAGCCGCCGTCAGCCATCCGGCGGTGCTCGAAGCGGCGGCCGTGGGGATCCCGCACGAGGTAAAAGGCGAGGTAATTGCCGTCTTTGTCGTGTTGCGATCGGGTTTCGAGCCGGATGATGCGACGCGTGGCGAGATTCGCCAGGCGGTAGGGAGCCAGCTTGGCAAGGCCTTACTACCGGAAGAGGTGAGATTCACCACCGCGCTACCCAAGACGCGCAACGCCAAGGTCATGCGTCGGGTAATCCGAGCCACCTATCTGGGTACCGATCTGGGCGACATCTCATCGCTGGAGAACCCGGATACCGTCGAGGCAATCAAGCAATCGACCTAGCCTCCTCTGTCCACCGGCTGCTCCCGCCGTCATCACGCTCCTCCAAGCGTCGACTGCTCCCGTCGTCCTCCGCCGTGGGCCAAAGCCGTCGTAGTCGCACGCCTGGTGCGTGCCGGACACGTAGCGCGCTGAGGCGGGCTGTTCCCCGCCGAAGCCGCGGCCCCTGCACCGAACTTACCTACAACGAACAGCGCTCGAGTACGACGTCCCACGATGCCATGATGGACTTGCCGATGCCGGATGTACTCGCTATTCTGCGTATTCGCGCTCTCCACCGGCGGGTATAGTTCACTTCTGACGTACGACTCAATTTCGCCGGCTGACCTCTAGACTTCAATGATCCAATCTCGCATGTCCCCTTTTTGGCACTTCGTACGTTCACTTACTAGAACCTTCAAACAGCCAGCCCTCGACTCGCCCCGATCCTACTGATGGAGTGTCTCGGTGAGAGCATCGCACCGCACACACCTCTTTGCCGTCCCAGCGCCGACACGTACTGAGACTGCTGCTGCCCCTGATCCCCGGACCGATGCTGAGCTGGTAGCACTGGCCATCCACGATGCCGACGCCTTCGCCGAGCTCTACCGACGACATGCCAACCAGGTGTACTGGTATCTGCTCAGCCGCGCCGGCTCTCCGGAGGATGCCGAGGAACTAACCCAGCATGTCTTTCTCCGTGCTCTCGAAGCCCTCCCTGGCTATCAACGTCGCGGACTGCCGTTTCGGTCCTGGCTGCTGGCCATCGCCCGGAATGCGGCGATGGATGTCTATCGCCGTCAACGCCGGGTGTTTCCCTGGGACCATGTCGATGCGGCCAATCTGCCCGCCAGCGAAGAGGGACCGGAGGCATTCGCCATCAAGCGAGAGCATGCGGTCGAGATCCGCATTCAGATCGCCAGGCTCGATCGGGAGAAGCAAGAGCTGCTGGCATTGCGATTCGCCTCCAGACTAACGATCTCGGAGATAGCAGCGGTGACTGGTAAGAACCAGGCAGCAGTCAAGAAACAGTTGCAGCGCGTGTTGCGACGGCTGAAGGAGCAGTGCGATGAAGAGTAGATCGAAGGACCAAATCGAGGCCGAATACGCTGACATTCTGGACGGTGAAGACGAGGGCATGTGGAAGCTGGCCCAGTACCTGGATGCCCAGTATGCACCGGGTGATCCTCTGTCGTGGCTACCAGGGCCACCGACGCGCCGGCATCTGCCGCCGGCGGCAGCGGCTCGTCGCTGGAGTCCTTCTCGCCTCCTGGCGCGTGGAGGCTCACGTTCAGCGAGGGTGGTAGCGCGGCCGCGACCGCGGCCCTCTCTGGCCCTGGGCGGAGCCGCTCTTGCCGCGCTGCTGCTGTCGATCAGCGTGGTCCTGGCTGCCAGCGGTATTTTGAACCTGGGTAAGCCGACCAGTGCAAAATCCTCCAACTCGTATTTTCCCTTGAGTGGCTTCCATCGTGATACCAAGCTGCCAACTGTCGAGAAGGTAGGCGGCAAGGCCCAGGTACTGTTCATTGGCACGCTCCTCACGGGCCACGATCCTCGATCAACGGACGAGCGTTGGCCGGTAGTTAAGGCGCTGGAACAGTTCGGCGCATTCTCCGGCGTCAAACCAGTCGATCATATCTGTCAGTTCGTGTCGCAACAGAATCAGGTGCTTTGCACCGACTCCACCTATGACTGGTCCAGTGCCAGCTACCACAGTCGCTACGTCGTCTTCGAGCATAAAGACCTGCTCACCGTAGACGATAAGCCGCTCCAGCGGCTATCCAAGGCGGAACTCAAGCTGTACAACGCCATCACACACGTCCCTCCGGTTGGGCGCTTTCCCCAGGACCCGTACGGTGCGTCGTATGCTGCGGGCGAGCTGCCCGTTCTGGCGGTTGGGGACTATCTGCAAACGTCGTCTCAGGACCTGCTTGGAAGCGACTTCGAGGAGACATTGCCAAGTAAGGCTCCAACGCCGCCTCCAAGTGGGTCTGGTGGCTACCCGATCGGCACTCTGACGGTGAGCAGCGGGCTGTCGTTCCAGCAGGTGCAGCAGGCGCTCCGAACTGGCGCCGATCCGAAGGGCACAACCCTGGTGGAGGACGTCAATGCCGAGGCGAACATCATCACGGCACTCATCTGCCACGCTGATGGGAACAAGCCGGGGAGCGTCTGTGGGCGGAGCATCGTGAGGTCGCTGCAGAAGCGCTTGCGCTGACGCCCATATCGCTCCTCCGCATATCGCCTGGCGGTGCTATGTCCGTGCGATGTCCTCAGGCAGGGGAACGCCCACCACCGTCAGCCCGTCGATTCCGGAGAAATCAGCCGGATCGTGAGCTACTACTTCGGATTCAAACTTGCCCTGGTTTACCATCTGAGCATGGCTACCAGTCGAGCCGCGGACACCCTCAGCGCCACGTCACGAGCAGGCAAGCATCGAGGTCGCCGGATTCGGTCGATGGTGTACGCCCGCGAAACCGGCTATTGGGCGCTGCTGGCAGTGACGTTCATCTTGCCACTTGACCTGGATCGTGCCCCCCTGCTGTGGACGGGGTATCTGACGGTCACCAATTTGACGGTGGGTCTGCTGGCGTTGGCGATGCTGGCGATAGTCACATTAGTGTCATCCGGAAATCCGGGGGCGGGCACGGCGGAGCCGGCCCCTACCTCGATACTGCGGTACTTTCGGGAGCGATCGGTGCCGCTCGGGCTCTTCACTGCCATTCTGCTGAGCGCGACCATCTCTATCTTCCTGGCTCATCGGTCGGCGCAGGGATTGACCTGGTGCCTTGATGTAGCCATTGGCGCTTTGCTCTGGTTGGTGGTACCGGTCTGGTTGGCGCCGGACCCGGAGAAGCGGGCGGCGTGGTTAGCAAAGGCGCTGGTTGCCGGCGCGGTGGTTGCTGCGATCGTCGGTTTGGTGGAAGTGATGGTTGGTCCCTCGTTCGACCATAACCTCACCGCCTTCAAGTCCGAAGCCACCACGCTCGGCCCCTACATTCGCCTCAGCGGCACCTTCAGTCATGCCAATGTGGCGGCGATGTTCTTCGAGCTCGTCTTGCCGTTCGCGGCGATCGGGTTGATTCAGGCAATGCCGAGGATCGTCGAGACCACTCTGAAGAGCACGCCGGCGGCATCAGCGGGGAATGGCAAATCGACTCGCGCCTGGCTCGGATTTGCCGCCTGGCTCGCGGTCTTTGACCTGCTCCTGGTCGCCGTATTACTCACCTATACCCGCGGAGCATTGCTCGGCATCGGGGCGTCAGCCCTGTTCATGATCCTGGCCAGTCGGAAACTATGGAATTCGGGGGCTGTGCGCACAGCATGGCTCCCACCCGCTATCACAGTGGCGAACCTGGTCATTGTAGCCAGTGTCCTAGCTCTCGCCACCTCCTCCATCGAGCTACTCCGATTCACCAGCCAGAACGACAGCGCCTGGTACCAGGCAGGGTACGTCAGTAAACTTCCAGGCACAATGCCAACCGGTCGGGCCACCTTCGTGCCCGTTACCGTGATCAATCGGAGCCCGCTCACCTGGGACGCGGCCAGCCCACATAGCTATGGATTGAGCTACCACTGGCTGCTTCCATCACGGAGCGTCGTGCGCTTTGCCAATCCCATCACCTGGCTCACGGCCAAGCTTCCGCCCGGCGGCCGGGAGACGGTGCGCGCCGCCGTATTTCCGCCCGATGCGCCCGGCAAGTATCTGCTGGTGTGGGACCTGACCTGGAAAGGCACCACCTGGTTTGGCCCGAAAACCGATGTGTACACGTCCATACCCATTGTCGTCACCAGGGCAGGGATCGGGGCGGGAAACTCCGCCTCGTCTCCATCGCTTCCACCTCCGGACACGGCTATTCTCCCGAACAATCGACCTCTCGATCGCAGTCAGATCTGGTCGGTTGCCTGGCGGATGATTGCGAGCCGGCCGGCATTTGGCGAAGGTCCGGAGGGGGTTCGGATGAATTACGACAGCTTCACCTCCACCACTCCGAACCAGGCCAGCAGCCCAGCGCCTTCGCATGCCCACAATTTAGTTCTCGAGATTGCGGCCGACTGGGGGCTGCTCGGACTGCTGCTCTGGGTCGCGCTCGTCGGCGTGCTCTGGTGGCCGCTGGTGCTTTCTATCTGGCGGGGCAGGGTGAACTCCCTCTGGCAGCTCGCCGTCATCGGCGCCCTGGCCGCATTTCTGGCGCACGGGACGGTGGATTATTTCCTCAGCACCCAGGCAATCTTTGTCATGATCTGGCTCCTGTCCGCGCTTGCCGCGAGTCAAGTCGAGTGGGTACCAAAGGACTAAATTCCCCCTTCAAACCCTGCCGAAGGAATGCCGCCCGACACCGGCGCCGTTTCTACAGTGGAGGTACAAGGCCGTGATTCCGGTCCCCTCCAGGGCCGGTCCCAACTCTCATGGCCGGCGGGAGTCATTCCGGTATGGGCAGAGTGGTTCGCTACTTCGGCCTCACCGTCCTGGCCGCGCTCATCGCCATGCTGGCAGCACTGGCGCTCTCTTTCCATGTCGCCGCTGCCGCCAGTAATCCGCTTACCGCGGTGACCAAAGCGGCCGGTGCCACCGTCAATTCAGCGACATCCTCGACCAGCTCGACCGTCAGCACGGCGACTTCAGCCGTGCAATCTACCGCTTCCCAGAGCACCGGATCGACCCGATCGTCAACGGGAACAGCCGGCGCCGCCGTACACACCCTTACCTCCAGCGCCGGCTCAGCCACCAAAACGGTGACCTCGACCGTCAGCACAGTCACCGCCCCGGTGACTTCGGCAGCGTCGAGCGCAACCAAAGCAGCCACCACCACGGTCACGACGGCAACGGCTCCAGTCACCACGCCTGCCCAGACCGGGGCCAACCCGGTGACCTCGACCGTAACCAGGACGACGAGTGTGGTCACGTCGACCGTCACCAAAGCCACCGCTCCGGTGACCACCACTGCCGCCCAGGTAACCAACCCGGTCACCACCACCGTTAGCAAAGCCACCGCTCCGGTGACGTCTGCTGCCGGCACGGTCACCACCACCGTGACAAAGGCCGCTGCACCAGTCCAGCAAACGGTTAGCACGGTGACCAACCCAGTCGTCACCACCGTCACCAGGGCAACGGCCCCGGTGCAACCGACCGTCAGCCAGGTGACGAACCCGATAGTGAGCACACTGGTGAAACCGGTAACCGCAACGGTGCAGAAGATCATCGCACCGGTGACTGGTGTGGTGACCAGATCGACGGCTCCGCTGGTCTCGACGGTGAAGACAGTCACCCAATCGCTTCACTCCAGCGCGACCACGGTAACCGCCCCGTTGCGATCAACCCCAGCTACGGGCAACAGGCCAGTGGCGCCGGCGATCAAGCGGATCGCCGCCCCGTTGGCCTCGACGGTCAAGACGGCCCCGGTCGCGTCATCCATCGTGGTACGGTCAACCGCTCGACCAGCAGCGCCATCAGCGGTCCAGCCCATAGCCGGCTCAGCGCACCGTGGCCGGCGCCGCCGGCACATCGAGTTCACTACCCACGTCGCCGCAGTCATCCAGCGATGCCAGCCCGATCCGTTCCCCGCTGCAAGTCACTCAACCAGCAGCGAGTTCGAGTCCGGCACGATCGTCCGTGGCTGCGGCGACGTTTTCCCCACTGGCAACGCAGACCACCTCTCGGCCGAACTTTGCGCCGGCGGTGGTTATGCCCGCGACCCATCAGACGCGGTACTCGCCGCTAGCAGTCAGTGCGCCGGTCCAATTCACGCGATCCCCCGGGCGAAATTCCTCGCGGATCATGCGCTCACTTCCCGAGTCGTCTCCGAGCACCATATCCGTTCGCAACATCACAGCTCCAGGCATCATCCGATTCCCGACTGGTGCCACCGCTCATGCGGCGCCAAGAAATAGCTCGACAGCACCGGTGTACCGGCACAAAGCTACTCCGCTCGCTCCGCCGGTTCCGGTATCACCATTCGGCCTCGTGAATGGCACCTCCTCGATCTTCTCATTGGGAGGCGACCCAGGTTCGCCCAGTGCCTTGCTGCTGGGCGTTGCCGCTCTGGCCCTCTTTGCCTGGGCACTGCTCTGGCAACGGGCGGCACGACTTCCTTCGGGCATCGTCCTCTCCAACCCTGTTCCTCCTGGCTGATGTCGTCCGGCGCGAACGGCACGCTCTGACGTCCCGTTCACTCAACCGCTAGACGACAGAAACCAACCGCCGCTCACGATCGGTCTGCCTTCGGTACGGCATACGATCGGCGGCTACTAATCAGGAGGAAACAGTGAATTTCACGACTTCGCGAACTCTAGGAGTCGTCATCCGACTCCTCGCAATCGCGGCCGGCACGCTGCTGGCGATGGTCCTCTTCCGGGCCGTCGCTCTGGCCGACGGTTCGGCGACGAAAGCGGCGGTCACGGCACCGATCAACGCCGCCAACCCAAACGTCGCCGCCTGCGGCATCAACCTGAATGCGGCCGGCGCCACCAACCAATCGTCCACCTGTTCTCCGGTCAAGCAGGACAGCAATTCTGCGCCCACGACCTCGACCGCGAACGCGAATTCCGGTCCCATTCTCTCGGGTCCCGTCGCGCCGATCGCGGCCAATCCGACAGCAAATACCGCCAGTGCCAGTGTCGATGTCCAGTCGCCGCAGCGGACGAATATCGCTGCCCCGACCGGGCAAGGCACTACTCCCCAAGCGGATACCCACAGCCACGCTCTGATCTCCGCTCCCGTCAATGCGGCCAATCCGAACGTGAATGTGACCGGCGCTAACGCCAACGTGCTGGGGAACTCGACACAATCAACGTCCGCTGCCCCCGTCACGCAGAGCAGCGCACCGGCGTCCGGTTCATCGGCGCCCGGAGCGCCCTCGTCTCGGCTCCGGTCAGCGCCGCGAATCCGAATGTCAATGTTTGCGGGGTGAACGCCAATGCGCTGGGTAGCAGCGGGCAGTCCACATCGTGCGCGCCGAGCCAGCAAACAAGCGGCGCCGGTGGTGGCCAGAGCAACCAGCATGGCTCGCTGGTCTCAGCTCCGGTCACGCGGTCAATCCCAATGCGAACGTCACCAACGTCAACGCGAACGCATTGGGGAAATCGAATCAGACCGCAACTGCCGCTCCTGTCTCCCAGGCAAGCACCAGCACCGCTACTCCCAACTCGGGCGCGCCGGCGAGAGGATCCCTGATCTCCGCCCCGGTGAATGCGGTGAATCCGAACGTCACCGTCTGTGGGGTGAATGCCAATGTTCTGGGTGGCGCCGGTCAGCACAACACCTGTGCGCCTGCCAGCCAGAGCAGCGGCAGCGCCGGCTCCTCAGGCACACCGGCACACCAGGCTTCGATAGCCTCGGTACCAGTCAATGCAGTGAACCCGAACGTTACCGTGTGCGGCGTAAATGCGAACGTTCTTGGTGGCAGCGGCCAGTCGTCCACCTGTGCGCCGGCTCAGCAGAGCAGCAGCGCCGGCAGTAGCCAATCCGGCAATGGAGGTTCACTGGTCTCGGCTCCGGTCAACGCCGTGAACCCGAATGTTACGGTGTGCGGCGTGAATGCCAACGTTTTGGGCGGTAGTGGCCAGTCCACCAGTTGCGCACCCAGCCAGCAGTCGAGTGGCAGCGGTTCCGGCAGTTCTTCGAATCAGGGCTCGACTCTGATTACAGCGCCGGTGAATGCCGCCAACCCGAACGTCGCCGTGTGCGGCCTGAACGTCAATGTTCTCGGCGGCAGCGGTCAGTCAACCAGCTGCGCGCCCGCCCAACAAGGCAGCGGCGCCGGCAGTGGTGCATCCGGCCAGACCGGATCGATAGCCTCGATACCGGTCAATGCCGTCAATCCCAATGCTTCGGTCTGCGGAGTGAATGTCAACGCCTTGGGCGGCAGCGGTCAATCAACCACCTGTGCTCCCAGCCAGCAGTCTAGCGGAGCGGGTGCCGGTTCCTCTTCGGGTCAGGGTTCAGCTCTGGTTGCTGCTCCAATCAATGCCGTCAATCCCAATGCCTCGGTCTGCGGGGTAAACGCGAATGTCGGCGGCATGGGTCAGCAGTCCGTCGCCTGTGCACCGGCAGCACAGGGAAGCAGCGCAGGTACGGGCCAGTCTGGCCAATCTGGATCGATCGTCTCGACTCCGGTCAATGCGATCAACCCTGCAGTCGGTGTCTGTGGCGTCAATGCGAACGTGCTCGGTGGCGCCAACCAGTCCACGACCTGCGCTCCAGTAGCGCAGGGAAGTGGCAGCAGCACGTCGGGTGGACCGGGATCATCGCTGGTCTCGGTTCCGGTCAACGCCGGTAATCCGCCCATCTCCGTGTGTGGTCTCAATGTCAACGCTGCCGGTGGTGCCAATCAGTCGACGATGTGCGCCCCGGTGTCTCCGGGAAGCAGCAGTGGGCCCGGTAGCTCTGGCAGTCCGGGATCGCCGGTGATCTCGATCCCGATCAACGCCGGGAACCCGCCGATCACGATCTGCGGGGTAAACGTCAATGCCCTCGGCGGCGCAACGCAGTCCACGGATTGTGCGCCCGCCGGCACTCCCACAAGTCCAGGTGGGCCCGGCAGTTCAGGTAATCCGGGCAACCCCGGCAACCCCGGTGGCCTCGGCAATCCTGGCACTCCTGGTAATCCAGGGAGTCCTGGCAACCCTGGTAGTCCTGGCACATCGGGTAACCCGGGTAGTCCGGGCGCTCCCGGTGTCCTGGGCAACCCGGTGACGTCCCTCATTCCCAGTAGTCCCGTCAGTTCCGGTATCGCAGCGACCTCAAGCCCATCGACGACCATACTGGCGTCCAGCCAGCCGGCGCCGGCGGGAAGCGCACCGGCCGCTCCAGTCCTGAGTACGCCCTCATCCGGAGCCGCGCAGCCGGGCGCACCGGCACCGACGGGATCCAGCCCTCCTTCCAGTGCGGGCAACGGTGTGCCCCCCGGACGAGGCACTCGGACGCCGCCGGCGAGTGTTCCGGTGATACCAGCGGTATACACCCCCCCAACGCATACTGCCGCCATCCCGGCGACATTCACCCCGCGGGTGCGCGCTGCCCGCACTTCGCGAGTCAGCCCGGTTGGAACCAATCTCAACGCTCCCTCTGCCGGGACGTTCGCCGGAGGGCTCACGGGTCTGCCCCACACCGGTGGCGGCGGCAGCGGACCTCTCGCGCCTGAGCTTCCTCTCCTGCCGATTTCCGTCGCGCTGATCATGATCGCGCTCGGCGCCATCGCTCGAAAGTTGGTGTTCTAGTGGACTAGATACAGCCTCCTGGTTAGTGACCGGAGTCTGGGAGCGGGTGCTCCCGGGCTCCGGTCCCCAGGTCTTGCGGCCGCTCTCTAGAGAGTGGATTCGCCTTCAACCGCGCGGTTGCTGGTGACTTCAAAGAATTCGGTAAAGGCGTCAGCAACCGCGTCGATGACTACCTCAAAATAGCGCTGTCCCGCATCCGCGGTACCAAGGGCGGGGCTGTCGGAGTAGCCGTCAATCTGTTCCCAGGATCCGTGCCGCTCCGATCGGTACGCTGACGGCGCCGCCGGCTCGCGCCGATCGGCTGCTTCACGGCGCGGCCGTGGCTCGGTGACCAACTCGGGATGGAGCGCCATGATCAGGGAGGTTTCGAAGAGGCCCGCGTGCCCTGGAACTCGCCCGATCCGTCCGGCACCAGCGTCGAGCAGGTTCTGTCGCGCGATCGTCCACCACGACTCTACCGCGATATCGATTGGATGCTCGCGGGCGAGATCACGAGCCGCGAGCTGGGCGAGCTCGTGATTTCCACCGTGCCCATTGAGCAAGAACAGCCGGCGGAATCCGCCGCGAACGAGTGAGGTGCCGAGTTCGATAAGAACCCGATAGTACACGTCGGTATCGAGAGATAACGTTCCTCCGAACACCAGATGATGGTGAGAGGATCCGAAGGGAAGCGTTGGGGCGACAGCGATCGGGATCGCACCGGCTGCCTTCTCCGCGGCCCGCTGGGCGATCTGTTCCACGTTCATCGAGTCGGTGCCCACGGGAAGATGCGGTCCGTGCTGTTCGGTCGCCCCGAGAGGAAGAACGAGCAGGCCCGTCGGCGCGAAAGCCTTCAGTTGCTCCCGCGTCATGCGCAGCATCAGGCGTGGGGCTGAATCCGTTATGTCCATCTGCGATCCGAATTTACTCGATAGGATGAGTCATGATACCGACTGATGGCGAAGTCCCCTCCCGGGAGTTGCTCCCGTTGGGCTTCCCTCACGAAGCACGGCAACACCGTTGACGAACACATCACGCACACCGGTGGCGAAATTGCGATCCGTCCGGCTGGCACGATCGCGAAGCGTCTCGGGATCAAAGATGACCAGATCGGCCGCGAAGGACGGTCGAATGAGGCCCCGATCGGATAGTCCAAACCGGCGAGCCGGAAATGACGTGCAGTGCCGCACCGCCTCCTCGAGTGGCAGAAAGCCTGGCTCGCGTACCAGTGGGCCGAGAAATTTCGCCGCCGATCCAAATGCTCGCGGGTGCACCCGTCCCGGCGCAAAGATCGAATCGCTCCCGAACATATGGGCCGGATGACTCATGATGGTCTTGAGTCCGGCCATGCTTTCCGTCCCGGCCGGCTCGACGCCGAGCATGAGCACGTCGAGGTCCTGCCGGACGAGCAGATCACAAACAAAGTCGACGGGGTCGCTGCCCATGGTCCTGGCGGCACTGAGAATATCCGTCCCCGCGAGCCGGTCGTAGGGGGATGGCAACTCGCCGGCGAGTTCCAGTCCTGACCAGCCGTCAATACGTTTGCCGAGTTCCCTCGTGAGTCGACGGCGAGCCGATGGATCCGCCAATCGCTGGAAAATCTCATCCACTCCTCCCTCGGCAATGAAGGGTGGCAGGATCATCAACAGGAAGGTGCACCCGAAATCGTAGGGGTAGACATCGAAGGTGACGTCGATCCCTTCGCCCCTGGCATCATCGATCCTCGACAGCAAATCCGCCGCCGTCACGCCTTCACTGGGCTGGGGACGCAGATGGCTGATATGCACCGGTACTCCGGCCCGGCGTCCGATGTCGATCGCTTCGTCCAGAGCGACCAACTGCCCGCTGCGATACCGGATGTGGCTCACATACACGCCCCCGTCAGCGGCGACGGCAGCACTGAGCGCCACCAGCTCCTCGGTCGACGCCCACCCGGACGGCACGTAATCGAGCCCGCTGGAGATGCCGGCGGCTCCCTCTCGCATTCCCACCCGGCAGAGTTCGGCCATTGCTTCCAGTTCGTCTCCCGTTGCGGCTCGGGAAGTATTTCCCATAACCGCCAGGCGAACATTGCCGTTGGGAATCAGTGTGGCCACGTTGACCGTCGCCGCGCCATCAAAACCGCCCAGATAGTCAGCGATCGATTGCGGTTCGAGCTGGACATCGGCGGGATGAAGCGATCGCAAGTAACGCGACATGAAATCCAATGTCGCCTCGTCGGAAGGAGCGAAGCCGAAGCCATCCTGACCCACGATGTGCGTCGTGACCCCCTGATAGAGGGAGCATGGTTCCACCGGAGACCGCCGAAGCTGCGTTTCCGAGTGGATATGAACGTCGATCAATCCCGGCGCCACAATATAGCCCGCGGCATCGATGCGCTCCAGCGCCGACACGCCATCGAGCCGGCCCACACCGGCGATACGGCCATCCTGGATACCCAGATCGGCGCGAAACCATGGTGCCCCGGTCCCGTCGACGACACGCGCATTGGCGACGATACAGTCAAGCATCTCGATCGTCGCTACTGCGGACTGCCGCTTTCGCGTCCATCGATCGTCAACACCTCCTGGAGGGTGCCGCCCCGGCAGGCAAGCACGTACGGGTACAGGGGCATGGTCGTGCAGGCATGACCTGGGATGAGCGCCACCCGGTCGCCGACCCTGGGCAGGTGACCGTCAAGAATATTGAAGACACTGTGTTCCTCGGCGACGTAGCGATTCTCCGCCTCGAAACCAAGGAGCTGCGGCCGTCCCTGATCGGTTCCGAGCCGCTTTATTCCTGCATTCGTGACCACCGTCCCCTCACCACGCACGGTCAAAACGCTGGCGATGATTGCCAGAGCGGGTTGAAACTCCGGGGTCAGTCGAACGTAACTGGCATCCATCAGGGCGTAAGTCCCGGCCTGCAAGTCCGTCATCTCCGGAATCTGCCCCGAAATGCCATGGGTCGAGGTCGAACCACCGGTAAAGATTGAAGCTTCAAATCCTCGCCGGCGAAGCTCGACGAGAAGCTCCAGTGCGGGCCGGAAGGCATCCGTGACGCGTTGCGCCCGTTCCGCCCGGTCCACGGTTCCTACCAGATGACCCTCGTACGCCATCACACCGCGCACTTCAATGCCCGTATGTCCGGCACAGGCGTCGGCGAGCAACAATCCCTCCTCAGGACTCCGCACGCCGTTTCTGCCCATGCCAATATCCTGCTCGATGACCACGCCAACCGTCGTTCCTGCACTACCAACCGCGGAGCTCAACAGGCCTAGCGCCTCGATTGAGTCGAGAACAACGGTCAGGCGAGCCCGAGAGGCGAGGTCTGCGATCCGCGCAAGGTGGGTCCGATCGGTAACCACATTGGCGATCAGCACATCGTCGATGCCCGCCGAAACCATTGCGAGCGCCTCGGTAGTGGTTGCACAGGTGACGCCGGCACCATGTACTGCCACCTGCTTTCGCGCGATGGCGCTGCACTTGTGCCCCTTGACGTGGGGACGTATCCGCATGCCGGGGTGCGGACGCGAGGCCTCCATCACGCCGATGTTCCGTTCCAGGGTGTCGAGATCGACCACCGCTATCGGGGTAGGGAAACGATCCAATGCAGGCGACCGTGGGAGCACGCCGAGGCAGTCGCTCCAATCGTTACCAGAAGATCGGCCGATTTCGGGTGTAGCCGTTGCCCTTCCACCAGTCATGACGTGCCTCCTCACCCGGTACTTACACCGGATTCTCGGGTAATTGTAGTCGGCTGTCCGACCTGTGGCCGCTCGATGAAAGTATTCGGGCTAGACTGCACTATGTCATCGGAGGCCGATACTTCCGCTATTCCCTTCGGCCAGTGGCCGTCTCCTATCTCGACGACGGTGCTCACTGCCGGGGCGCGTGCTTTCGATCAACTGGTCGCCGATGGCGAGACGCTCTACTGGCTGGAGCTGCAGCCCGCCAGTGGTCGCACCGTCGTCGTGGAGCGTGTCTCTTCCGGGCAACACTCGATCCTCACGTCCGAGCCATTCGATGTCCGCTCTCGGGTCTATGAGTACGGCGGACAGGCGCTGGCCGTTGATCGCGGCATCCTCTACTTTGTCAACAAAGGCGATCAGCGCATCTACCGGCAGGACCCAGGCGGCGCGCCGGTGCCATTGACGCCGGATTCGGCATGCCGCTACGGCGGTCTGCAGCTCGATCGGCGCCGGAACCGCATTCTGGCGGTCTGCGAGGACCACACCAGCTCTGACCTGCAGCCAGAGGTGACGATTGTCGCGGTCCCGTGCGCCGGGGGAGAGCCGGTGACGCTGGTCGCGGGCAACGATTTCTACATTGGATCCGATCGTCAGCCCCGATGGCGAGCAGCTCGTCTGGCTGGCGTGGAACCATCCCAACATGCCCTGGAATGGCTGCGAGCTGTGGCTTGCTCCCGTGCTCGAGAATGGCGAGATTGGGCCGGCGTCCCGGATTAGCGGAGGGCCGAAGGAGTCCGTCTGTCATCCCTGCTGGTCACCCGACGGTGACCTGTATTTCATTTCCGATGCGACTGGCTGGTGGAATCTCTACCGGCACGATGGCGGTGAGAACCGCGCCCTGTCCCCCATGGAGGCAGAGTTCGGCCGGCCAACCTACGGCATGGGTCACCGTTCCTATACCTTTATCGGCCCCAACGAGATCGTTGCCGCCATCACCCGCGACGCGATAAGCGCGCTGGTACGTCTCGACACCCACACCGGTGACGTCACCGACATCGAGACCGACTACACCAGCATCAGGGACCCGGTAGCCGTCGACAACGGTGTCGCCTTCATCGGCGGTTCGGCGCGCGAACCGGCAGCAATTAGGCTCCTCGACCTGAGCAGTGGCAGGATCGTGACGGTGGAGGAGGCAACCGAGACCACTCTGGATGTTCGGTTCCTGGGCACGCCCGAGCCACTATCTTTTCCCACTGGTGACGGCGCCACCGCCCACGCCTTTTACTATCCGCCGCTCAATCCTGACGTGCGAGGACCCGCGGGGGCGCGTCCGCCGCTCCTCGTAAACGCTCACGGCGGCCCCAACGGTAACGTGTCACCGGTGCTCACCTTCGGCCCGCGTGCCATTTCTTCAGCCGTCTACTGGACAAGTCGGGGCTACGCCTATCTCGACGTCAATTATCGGGGCAGCACGGGGTATGGCCGGGCATATCGGGAATATCTGGATGGCCGCTGGGGAGTTGTCGATGTTGACGACAGCATCGACGGCGCCCGTTTTCTCATCGAGCGAGGGGACGTGGACGCCGCGCGGGTCGCTATCCGGGGAGGCAGTGCGGGAGGCTATACCACGCTGTGCGCGCTCGCCTTCCGCGAATTCTTTGCCGCCGGCGTGGCCTACTTTGGACTCTCCGATCTCGAGGCTTTTCACGAGCAGACCCACAAGTACGAGTCGTATCACGATCACCATCTGATCGGCCCCTGGCCTGAGGCGCGCCAGCGCTTTCACGATCGCTCCGCGATCCACTTCGCCGATCAGATTACCGCTCCGCTCCTGCTGCTCCAGGGTAGTGAGGATAAGATCGTACCGCCTCAGCAGTCGCTCGCGATTCGCGACGCGCTCCAGGCTCGCGGCGTTCCCGTCGAGTACGTGGAGTTCGAGGGCGAAGGCCATGGGTTCAGGCGCGCCGAGAACCTGCAATGCTCTCTGGATACCGAGGAAGCGTTCTACCGGCGCGTCTTTGGGTAGCGGGCCAGGCCGCGGACGAGTTGCTGGCGGCGCTGTGCTTCTTCCGATTGGCACCGTGGCCGGGTTCGATACTATGAACCAGACTGAGGGGAACTACTGACGGCGCACTTCGCCAGGTCCGGGCGAGAACACTTGCGGCAAGAGGAAAACTCCGTGGAACTACTGGAACGCGATCTGCAGCCCGCTCCGGTTGTCGGGCCGGCGGCTGCCCAGCACACGCTGACCCTCGACGATTTCTGGCGGCTGAAGCCGGTAACTGAGGTGCAAGCGACCGCCGACGGCTCGGCGGTCGCCTATGTCGTGCAATCCTACGATGAAGCACGCAACGAGGCTCACTCGGCAATCTGGCTGTACAGCGACGGTCGGGCACGTCAGTTCACCAGCGGCGAGGCGGCCGACATGCAGCCGCGCTGGTCGCCAGATGGACAGCGTCTCGCCTTTGTCTCCTCTCGCCAGGGCGGCAAGCCGCAAATCTTCGTCATCGACCGGAATGGAGGTGAGCCGCGCCGGCTCACCAATGAGGAGAACGGTGCGGCCGCGCCCGCCTGGTCGCCGGATGGGCGCCGCATCTGCTACGTCGTAGCCACGAGCAGCGACCGACAGCGGGTGCCCGCCGAAAAGGCCTGGTTCGAGGCTCATCCCGAGGCCGAAGGTAAGGGCGCTCAGCTTCGGCGCCAGGTCTCGCTTATGTCGCGTGTTGATGGGCGTGGGTATATCGACAAGCGCCTTCATCTCTTTCTGATTGACGTTGACTCCGCCGACGGTAAGGCCAGGCAGCTTACCGAGGGCGATTACGACGACGTCGGGGCCGCCTGGTCGCCGGATGGCGCGCTCATCGCCTTTCTGGCTAATCGCAGTGACGATCAGGAACATACCTTCAGTTCTGATATCTGGACGCTGGACGTCGAGTCGGGCGAGCTGAGCTGCCTGACCGACGGCACGCTGATGGCCGCCGAGCCCTCGTGGTCGCCCGATGGGCGCTGGCTCGCGTTCTACGGCACGCCGTCGTGGTCGATCGGCGGTTATCGCGATGCTCATCTCTGGCTGGTTTCACGTGAAGGTGGAGATCAACGCGATCTCTCCGGCAGCGTCGACCTGGGCCACCGGCACGTCCAGGGCGATTACACCTTCCCCAATGCCTCGGGGCCCGCCTGGTCCTCTGACGGTCGAACCGTCTACTTCAGCCTGATCGACCGCGGTGACGACGCGGTGTACGCCGCCGCGGTAGGCGGCGGGAAGACGCGCCGGCTATCTGCGCCTGGTACCGATGTGTTGCAGATTAGTCGGGCAGGTGAGAGATTGGCTCTTCTGGCGGCGCGGCCGGATCACCCGTTCGACGTGTTCACCATGCCAATTGGTGGCGGTGTCCCGGAACCGCTCGTCTCGACCAATGCCGAGGTGCTCGAGGCTGTCACGCTGGTTCCACCCCGACACCTCACCTGGACCGGACCGAAAGGGTGGGAGATCGAGGGCTGGCTGTACGCTCCGGCAGATGCGGCCCCGGCGCCGCTGATCGTCCACGTCCACGGCGGGCCGTACGGTGCCTGGGGTGAGAGCTTTTACTTCCAGGCCCAGGTTCTGGCCGGAATGGGCTACGCGTCGCTCTACGTCAATCCCCGCGGCAGCCTGGGGCACGGACAGGAGTTCAGCGCCGCGGCCGACTGGGGCGAGGATGATTTCCGCGACATCATGGGCGGCGTCGACGCCGCCATCGCCACCAGATTGGTCGACGGAGCGCGGCTTGGCATCACCGGCATCTCCTACGGCGGCTTCATGACCAACTGGGCCGTCGGTCACACCGATCGCTTCTCTGCCGGGGTCTCGGTCAACGGCGTCAGCAATCAGCAGTCGATGTACGGCGTGAGCGATATGTCGGCACTCTGGCTTCCACACGAGTTCGGTGGCCACCCCTGGGAGAGCGACGAGTCGCTGGCACGCTTCCGGCACCACTCGCCGCTCAGCTACGTTGACCGCATCACCACGCCGCTCCTCCTGATCCAGTCAGAGGACGACTACCGCTGTCCGATCGAACAGGGCGAGCAGATGCTCACGGCACTGCGCGCCCGCCGGCAGCGCGTGGAGCTGATTCGCTTCCCCGGCTGCAGCCACGTCATCGCCTCCAGCGGCACGCCGCTGCAGCGATGGCTTCAGTGGAAAGTGGCATTCGACTGGTTCGATGCCTACGTGAAGCAGGAGGAAAGTTCTGCTCCTCAAGCAGACGAGGGCGGTGTGACTCTCACCGAGCAGCCGGCGGAGAGCTAACGCGTCGTTTGCCGTAGCTCGAGCAGGCTGATACCCGGTGTGGCTGCCAGCCCGTTGTCGGGCTCGTCGCGACGAACGCCGGCCGTTTCCTCTCCTGTACCCGCTATGCACTCCTGACGTGACGGAGCTGCTCTCGTTCGGTATCGGGCAGTTCAGCAGGCACATCGATTTGTAGACTTTTCGATTGACGAGCCAAACGCTATTTGTTATGCTGAGTTCTTGCGGCGGGTCGGAGACGCCTGTCAAGACTCCCATCAGCTCGAAGACGCGGAGGAGAAGGTGCGACCGGAATGAAGATCCGCGCCATCGAAGCGATCCCGGTCAACGTGCCGATCAACCCCGAGCGCGCGATCATTGGATCGCGCGGTGGCCATGTGGACTCGCCTTTTGTCGTACTCAAGGTTCACACCGAGGAGGGCCTCGTCGGACTCGGTGAGGTCTCCTGCACGCCGATCTGGAGCGGAGAAGATCAGGGCACGGCGATGCGCCTGATCGAACGCTATCTGGCGCCGGTGCTCGTCGGCGAGAATCCGTGCGACATTGCCCGGCTGTCCCGCCTCATGGCGCGCGCCGTGGCCAATAATCCGTTTACGCGGGCGGGCATCGAAATGGCGCTGTGGGACATCCTGGGCAAAGTATGTGGGCTTCCGCTCTTCCAACTCTGGGGCGAGGCTCAACGGGAACGCGTTCCAACCAAGTTCAGCGTTTCGGGGGTCGAGCCGGAGCGGGCCGCGAGCATCGCGGCCTGGGCGGTCGATCAAGGCTTCACCGCCATGAAAGTGAAGGTCGGTGGCGATCTCACGACCGACCTGAAGCGGGTCGCTGCCGTGCGTGAGGCGGTCGGCCCGAATATCCGCCTTGGTGTTGATGCCAACGGTGGGTGGGCACCATGGGTTGCGATCGATGCGATATCTCAGCTTCAACGCCTGGATGTCTGGTTCCTGGAGCAACCGGTGGCGCCCAATGAACTGACCTGGATGGCTCAGGTGAAAGCCAGGAGCCCAATCCCGGTGCTGGCCGATGAAAGTATCAGTACTGCCTATGACGCGATGGCGGCGATCCGAGCCGGCGCCGCTGATGCCTTTTCGATCTACGTCGGCAAAGGAGGCGGCCTGTCGATGGCCCGTCGCGTTGCGGCGGTGGCCGAGGCGGGCGGGCTAGCCTGCACTATCGGGAGCAATCTCGAGATGGGGATCGCCACCGCGGCCATGATTCACCTCGGCATGGTTCTGCCCGTGGGCTCGCCGGAGACCTTCCCCTGCGATATTCTCAGCGTCTTTTTCTACGAACACATGCTGACCAGGGAACCGCTGCCAGTCGAGGCCGGTTGGGCCCGACCACCGGCAGGACCCGGACTCGGCGTCGAGCTGGACGATGATGCCGTGGCCCACTATCGAGTGGCCTGATTTGGGGGGCGCGCATGCAGATTACCTCGATTGAGGCGCTGCACCTCAGACTCCCGCACATCGAGGAAATTGCTGACGGCACTCAGGATGTCCTCATTGTCCGCGTCCGTACCGACGAGGGACTGGTGGGACACGGGGAAGTGGTATCAGCGTCGACGGTCGCCAGGGCCGTGATCGAGGCGCCGCGGTCAGCCGCGCGGCGGCATGGCCTTGCGGTTGCACTGATCGGCCGCGATCCACTCGATCCGCCGGCTCGATGGCAGGACATGTACGAGGCAACGCGCATCTATCGAGGTCAACGGAGTTGTGGTCCACGCCATGAGCGGGGTCGATACCGCGCTCTGGGACATAGTAGGGCAGGCTCAGGCAAAGCCGCTCGCACAGGTCTGGGGTCAACGCCACCAGAGCGTCACGGCCTATGCCAGCACGCTGTTCCCCGAGGAGCCGGATGCGGCGGCGGCCAGGACCAGGGAGCTCGCGCGGCAAGGCTTCACCGCGGTGAAGTTTGGTTGGGGATCGTTTGGGACTGACCGGCAACACGATCTACAACTGCTGGACGCAATCTCACACGCCGCCGGCGACGAGGTGGCCATCATGGTCGATGCCGGGCGGTGCTGGCCCATCGGCCAGGCGTTGGATCGAGCCGCCGAGCTGTTTGACCGCTTCAACCTCACCTGGCTGGAAGACCCGCTGCCGGAAGACGATATGGATGATTATCACCGGTTGACGCAGCACGTGGCGGGCAAAATCGCGGCCGGCGAGATGGCGGCGACTACCAGGCCCTTTCAAGCTCTTCTGGACCAGGGCGTGAAGGTCGTGCAGCCCGACGTCGGTCGCGCCGGAGGGCTGACGGTTTGCCGCGAAATCTCGACAATGGCGTCTCGGGCCGGTGCCTGGTGCGTACCTCACTGCTTCGGCACCGGCATCAATTTTCTGGCGTCGCTGCAATGGATGGGGAGCAGCCCGAACGCGCCATTCATCGAGTATCCCATCACTGACTCGCCACTCCGTACCCAACTGGTTCGTAGCTGGCCGGCTCTGGAGGACGGGCGGGTGGCAGTGCCCACCGCGCCCGGCCTCGGCGTGGAGCTTGACGAAGAGGTCATCGATCGCTATCGCGTTGCCTAGCGTCGATCCTCGCCTCGGTGACTGACCCTGTGACTGAAACCCGACCCTGGGAGGATACGATGACGTCTCTGGACAAGATCTACTACGACGAACTGACCTGGCCGGAGATCAATGAGGCAGTTCAGGCCCGCAAGGTGGTGCTGCTGCCGATCGGCAGCACCGAGCAGCACGGACTTCATCTGCCGCTTGACGTTGATAACTTCCTGGCACGATCGATATGTGTCGCGGCCGCGCGAGAGGCTCCCCACGAGGCGCTGGTGATGCCGACAATCCCCTACGGATACAACGAACACGCGATCGATTTCCCCGGCACGATTCACGTGTCCCACGATACCTTCATCTCCTACTGTCTCGACGTCTGCCGAAGCGTTGCTCACGCCGGTTTCGACCGGATCGTGGTGGTGGACGGACACGGCTCCAACGAGCATCTCTGCGAGTTCATCGCCCGGCGGGCAACGATTGAGACCGACGCCCTCGTTGCCTCGACGATGTGGACGAATCTTGCGATTGACGCTTTCGAGGCGGTTCGTGAATCGGGCATGGGTGGGGCATCACATGCCTGTGAACTTGAAACTTCCGCCTATCTCTTTCTCGAGCCATCACGCGTGCAGATGGATAAAGCGGTGGACCACTCGGGAGGGGCCGGGAGAGTTCCCGGTTCGAAGTTTCTGTGGGGAGACCTCACCAAGGGACATGGCCCGGTTCGAGTGGTGCGCTGGACCAGCAGCGCCACCCCCACTGGAACCAGCGGATCTCCCAGTCTGGCAACCGCGGAGAAGGGTCGCGCGATCGTCGAGGGCGCCGCCGGCAACCTGCTGGAGTTCATCAGAGAATTCAGGGATCTCCCGAAGGGCGAGCGTGTCGATCACCGCGTTCCCCGAGCCGATCCCGGGCGTTGAGATGTCCAACGAGACCCTGCCCCAGGCACTGTTCCCTTCAGTTCGCCCTGGTATAATGCTCGTAACGCACCACAATTGCGGGCAGCGCAACGATGCCTGAGCGACTGGGTGGGAGCGCTCCCGCGATCGTACTCGGGGCGACACCGGATCTCATCTCCGTCTGCGAGCCCCGGCGTGAACTGTAAGGGGTGTGAGTCATGGCAACGGTCGGGGTTGGAGCCAGGGTTACCGAATATCTAGCTCTGGGTGATCCTATCTATGAGATCAGCAGGAACAGACAGCCGGTCTTGACCATCGAATCCGGCACCGCCCTGACCATCGAAACCGAGGACGCGTTCACGCATCAAATCAAGGAACCGGGGGATCGCCGAGACAAGACGCGCATGCCATTCAGCAACCCGGTAAACGGGCCGGTGGCCGTTCGGGGGGCTGAGCCAGGTGACGCGTTGCGCATTCAGATCGAGCGCATTGACCCACTCGACGGCCGGTGTGCTACCTACGTTTTTCCGCACCCGCTCGTTCTCGCCCACCTGGGAGCAGATCTCGACGATCAGACCCGGATCTGTTCGATCGACGAGAACGGGATCACGTGGGATGACCGTCTCACCCTGTCGTATCGGCCCATGATCGGCTGCATTGCCACCGCACCCAACCTGGGCGTACCCACCTGCGGCCCGGCAGGCGACTATGGAGGGAACCTCGATCTGCGCGAAGTGACCGTAGGATCTACCCTCTATCTGCCCGTGTTCGTGGACGGTGGGCTGTTGTATGTCGGCGATTGCCACGCCTCTCAGGGCGAGGGAGAGTTGTGTGCCGCGTCGCTGGAGATGCGCGGCAAGGTCACCCTGATCATCAACCTTTGCCGGCAAGCACTGATTCCAGGCCCGCGCCTCGAAACGCCGACCGATCTCATGGCAGTAGCAACAGCGCGAAACCTGGAAGAAGCAATTGCCCTGGCCTATAGTCGGTTGGCGCTCTGGCTAGAATCAGATTACGGCTGGAACCGGTGGGAAGCCTACTCGCTACTC
Source organism: uncultured Chloroflexia bacterium (assembly GCA_963731225.1). Taxonomy (GTDB): domain Bacteria; phylum Chloroflexota; class UBA5177; order UBA5177; family UBA5177; genus CAVSUG01. The sequence goes on along the minus strand of CAVSUG010000001.1, from coordinate 109,690 downwards.
ACGCAGGTGGGTTCTCTCAGTATCGGCTTTTTCACCGCGGGCACGGTGGCCGCCGGGATCAGTAAGAGCCTGGCAAACGCGAAACGGAGGGCGCCGTGACCGACAGTCCGATCATCGACTTCCATACCCACCTCTGGTGGTATCCCGATCACCTGAGTGATGAATTCGTCGATGAAGGCATGGCGGCGAAGCGCGTCAAGATGGCGCACTCCCCGGATGTCTTTCTTCCTTCCGCGGACAAGCACGTCCTCGATGCGACCCCCGAAGCGCATACGCGTGACACCGCCAGTGCCGACCTGACGGTGGTTCTCGGCTTCTCTTCCCGGCACCTGGGAATCGGAATTCCAAATGAGACGATCGTTGACTACGTGCGAACCGATCCGAAACGATTCATTGGATTTGCCGGCATCGAGCCGACCGACCCATCGGTGGTGCAGCAGTTGCGAGATGCCCATGACATGGGTCTTCGGGGGGTGAAGATCAGTCCGGTGTACCAGAACTTTGACCCGACCGATCCAGGGCTGAGGGATTTCTACGCTGAAGCGCAACGTCTCGATATGCCCTTGCTGGTGCATCAGGGCACGACCTTTGCCCGCCGAGCCCCCTTGAAGTGGGCGAATCCGATCCTGCTGGAGGAGGTCGCTATCGCGTTTCCTCGTTTGCGCATCATCATTGCCCATATGGGTCATCCCTGGGAGACAGAGACAGTGGTGGTGGCGCGCAAACAGCCAAACGTATTCGCCGATGTATCGGCGCTCCACTACCGACCATGGCGCTTCTACAACGCTATGATGGCGGCCGAGGAGTACGGAGTCATCCCCAAACTCCTGCTGGCGTCGGACTATCCTTCCGCCACCATCGACCAGGTCATTCGCGGGCTACGCGGGATCAATGAGGTGGTTGCGTCGACCGGCTTGCCGCAGATTGCGACCGACACAATTGAGCGTATCATCCATCAGAACTGGCGAAACTTCCTGAGAGAGGGCGAGTGGATCCATTCGTAGAATGGAGATGCCACTGGCTATGATGGCAACAAGGCACAGAAGGGCGTGATCGTGGAGTGCCAGCGTTGAGAGCCTCGACTGGTGTGAGTGAGCACTTGCAGTCAGCAGCACGGGTCGTGCAGGCCATGGAGCTTATTGCTCGTCGCAAAGAGGCACGGCTGGGAGAAGTCGCCGCCGAGCTTGGCATTCACAAGTCGAACGCGCTCCGGCTCCTCGAGACGCTCCGCCGATTGGATTGGGTCGTCGTCGACGAGGAGCGAAGATTGTACAAGGTAGGTCCTGCCCTCTTTGGTATCGGTGAGGCCGCCGCTGCCAGCCTTCACCTGGAGGAACTCCTCCGGCTCGCCGATATCCTCCGAAACCTCACCGGCGAGACTGTCCACGTCGCCGTGCCGCAGGCGGAGCGGATGCTTATCGTGGCGCATGTCGAGAGCCCTCACGCGCTCCACGTGTCATGTCCAGTGGGGTCGCGTGACGCGCTCTACAGTTCAGCTCTCGGCAAGGCGTATCTGGCGTCTCTTCCGGACGACGAACTTGAGGCGATCCTGCCGTCACTCTCCCTCGAGCGCCGCACCCCGAATACGATCACGACGCTCGATGACCTCCGAGCCGATCTCACGCTGACACGCAACCGGGGTTACGCGGTGGATAACTCTGAGGGGCGATTGGGAGTTCGCTGTATGGGCCTGACGGTGACGCATATCGGCGCGCCGCGTATCGTCGCATTGTCGATAACAGGTCCGGCGGAACGCTGGACCCTGGAGGCAATGAGCCAGAAAGCCCCGGCGATCTTCGAGACCCTCCAGCCCTATGCGCTGTTAACCGCTGACATACCCCAGCGGAGCACCGTCGATCTTGACGGCTCCGGCCCTCTGCCTGCTATCGCCTCGTGACTCAACAGTCGCTGCGGATGGCGACTGTCGGTCACTCAAGGGCATCGATTCGATAGCGCTCAACAGCGTCGCGATCGAGTTCGACTCCGAGTCCTGGCCCATCCGGGCAGTGGGCGTGGGTCCAATTCACGAACGAGTCATCGGTGATCAACGACGACTCGAAATAGAGCGGTCCGATGAGATCGGACGGGACGTCCTTACTGAGCTCAGGACAGGCCGCAATGGTATGTGCCAGCGCCGCCGCTCCGACACCGAGCTCGAGATTGCTGCCGAAGACGGCGGTCATGTCCAGCTCCCCCGCGACCCGGGCCATGATCAGCGCTTCACGCATGCCCCCGCATTTCCCGGGATAGACACTCACCGCGTCAAAGGCTCCGGCCTCGCCCGCCCGGAGTATGTCGCGCAGGCTCCAGACAGCTTCATCGGCCAGGAGCACGGCGCTCGTCAGCGGCCGCAGCTGGGCGGTCGCTATCCATGCGTTGCGCGGCAGTGGCTGCTCGATGGCAGCGACACCGAGCTCCTCAAAGATTGGCAAGGCCCGGCGAGCCTCGGACGGCTGCCAGCCCTCATTGGCATCAGTCGTTATTCGAACCCCGTCCCCGACGATCTCGCGGACCTGTCGCACTCTCGCGATGTCGTCCTCGATGCCGGTGCCGACCTTGACCTTGACGGTCGTGACCTGGTACTGCATCAGGTCACGTGCCATGGCCGCAACGCGTTCGACTTCACGCGCCGGGAGAACCATTTTGGTCTCGATGCGCCGCCGCAGCGCACCGCCTAACAGAGTCGAGACGGGAACGTTCAACGAGCGCCCAACGATATCCAGACAGGCCATCTCGATACCGGCACGAAGAAAGGGCCGGTGTCTGGTTATCTGGGCGATAGCGGAGCGGATCTCGGAGCCGGCCGATGCATCGATCCCGCCGACCGCGGGACTGACGTACTCGCGCACCAGTCGAGTGGTCCCGACCGCCTCCTCTCCATTCCAGCCGGGTGAGCACGTAATTTCGCCCAGGCCCACCAGTCCTTCGTCGGTCTCTACCTCGAGCAGCACATACCGACTGCTGGGCGTCTCCCCGTGCGCCGTCCTGGGCAGGAACCGAGCGAGCCTGGGCACGGCGACGGGGATCGCTCGAATACTCCGAATCTTCATACCGGAGCGTGTTGTTCTCGGCCACTCGCATGAGGAATTCCGAGCCCGGCGGCATTGGGCTTCGACTGAATCGACTCCGGACGTTTCAATTGGAGCCATTCGAGTGCGACCGCGGCTCGATGCACTTTCTCTCTCGCCATGGCACAGGCATCGCTCACGGTATGCTCCCCCGATGGATAGAGAGTTCGCGCGTTTCGCAGTCCAAACTTTGCATACAACGGTGCTCCAACCCGGACGAAGTCGGCGATTTCGTGTCCCCGCACGCTCCCGCCCATGCCGTCAGAGGTCTCCAGGTAGAGATCGATAGGTATGGTCACTAGCGCTCGCATCTCCGCGATATGCTCGACCGAGAGATCGGACAGTACATTGACCGTGCTGGCGCCAAGTTGCTCCAGTAGCCGCACCGCCGGTGGGTTTGCGCCCCCCATGTAGGCCGATATCTTCCACACGCACTCCTTCGGAATTTCGCCATTTCGTTGCATATCAACCAGCACGACGAGGAGCCCGAGGTCTGCGACCAGGAAGCTGCGAATGCCGGCGGCGATCGCGCGTAGTACATCGTCGACGGCGTATCGCAACTGCCGCATCCCCCGGAGTGCTCCATAGTGGCTGGCGCCATCGGCCGAGCGGGCATAGGCGCCGGTATCAAAGTCGGACCGCGGCCCGACGAAGAGTGCTACTTCCAGACCCGCAGCGGCGCCCATGTCCGCCATCTCTTGGAGCTCACTCCGGGTCAGTAGCATGGCGCCACTCCCCTGGGATACCCGATTCACCGCTATCCCGAATTTCTCGGCGGCGCGAATCACCTCGCATAGGACGCGCGGTCCCTCAACACTCGGAATCTCGATCCTGAACTCCGCGCCATCCGGGAAGCGAAGGGAACTGGCCGGTGCTTCGATGGGTTCGGGTAGTCCAAGACGCTCAAACTCGCTCCCACTACTCACGTTCGTATCCTCTCAGGTACCAGATTCGACAGCGGAACCGGCTCCCGGGCTCTGAGTCTCTCGCCTATCGGGCCCACTCACGGTCCAGGATGCCACCTACCTCGGGAAGCGCCGGCGTTGCGTATACGCAACGCCATTGCGTGCCCATTATAAGAAAATCCAGCGGTGACGCCGTCCCGCAAACGATTTCATGCCGTTGGTATGGAGCCGCGGCGCTGCTATAATACTGACAACGCACCATGATTGCGTGTAGCGCAACGCAGCGACCCTCAGATCCCCATCGCACCGCGCATCATAGTCGTCGTGACCCTCTGGTTAGTTGCGTTCATACGATTACGGGGGTAGCACAGATGGCAGCGTCACACCCTCACCGACGTCTTCGCCTCACCTACGTGGACACCGGCGAGTCAATTGAGGCCGACATGCTGGATGCTGAAGCCCCTGCTGTCTGCCACTTCGTCTGGGACCTGTTGCCGCTCGAGTTGCCGACCGTTCATGGCCAGTACTCCGGCGCCGAGGTGTTTGTGTTGCTGGCAGATCCCCAGAACGTTCCGGCAGAAAACCAGGTGCACCTTCCGCTTCCCGGTGAAATCTTTTACTTCTTCGATCCGGGCGGCACCAATACCAGCGGGCACGATTCGCAAGCCGAAATTTGCATCGTGTACGGTCGCGGCGTCGCCCTGCGTGGGCCTGATGGGCTACCGACCTTCTGCAGCCTCTTTGCCCGCATCCCCGGCGACTGGAAGCACGACTGGACCAACTTCGCCGCAGCCTGCGCCCGCGTTCGCCGCAATGGATCCCAGCTCCTGCGAATCGAGCGCATGCTCCCGGCAGCAGTTCCCGAACCTTCTGAAAAACCACAGAGCGTCGATTGACGGGCTGAACGTGGTTTGGTATGCTAAGTTCACAGTTCCGGAACACGTGTTTCACGGCTTTCACCGGTCGGCGGAGAGGTAAAGAGGATGCGAGCCACACTGACGCTGGCGCGACGCATCGAGATGCTTGCAGGGTCCCGGTGAGGAGGGCCCGATGATTATCGACGTCCACACCCATCCTCCCGTTTTGCGTGATGCGCTCCCGCCAGACCAGGTCGAGTGGAACACCGTCTGGCGACCGGATCGAGCGGTCAAAACGAAGGCTACCTGGGCCGATTACGAGCAAGCCGTGGCGGAAGCCGGAGTGGACATCTCGATCGTGTTCAACATCGCGGTGGACAAGCCGGGCATTCAAACCGGCCTGCCGTCCAATCCGGCCACGATCAACGACGCCGTCGCCGAATTCGTCGCCGCCGAGCCGCGCAAGAGAATTGGATTCCTGTCCGTTCATCCGGAGAATCCGTCGCGCCCTCGACGAAATCGACCGGTGTGTCTCCGAACTCGGCCTGAGAGGCATCAAGCTCGGCCCCAACTATCAGAACTTCGATCCGCTCGGTCCCGAAGCCGAGCGTGTTTTCGCCGAAGCCGAGAGGCGTCGTCTGCCGATTCTGTTTCATCAGGGCGCCTCACCGATTCAGGGCGCGCCACTACGATATGCTCATCCCCTGACGATCGACGAGATCGCCATCCGGCATCCGGAGCTGCGCATTGTCATGGCCCATATGGGACATCCCTGGCAAGCCGATACCATCGTGGTAATTCGCAAACATCCGAATGTCTATGCGGATATTTCCGCCCTGTACTACCGGGAGCTCTCGTTCTATACCTGCATGCGGCTGGCCACCGAGTGGGGCGTTCTGCACAAGCTGCTCTTCGGTTCCGACTTTCCTATCATCACACCGAAAGAAACGATGGATGGGCTTCGAGCGGTCAACGACATTATCGCGGGCACAGCGTTGCCACCGGTTCCACTAGACCGGGTGGAAGAGATCATTACCCGCGATTCGCTGACCCTTCTCGGACTTCGTGATGGCTGAACATGATTGCTACCCGGCAAAACTGCATCGACGGCGGCAGAGAGGCTGAAGACATGGCACCGATCGGATACGTCAGCGACGAGCGATTTGTCGCCCTGTCTGATGTGGCACGTTGAGTTTGTGTCGAGTACGGCGGTCCGAACCGCGCGCTCCAGCCCAAGCGGTGCAATATACGTCGATCTCCCTCCGGAGAGTATCGAGGTCACGCTGGCAAAAGACGGTTTCGGATCGAAGCGAGTTGACTTTCGGTGGACCGGGGCGGAGGCGGAGCCGCATCAATTTCGGCTGCTTCCAGATCGGATTCTCGGCTATGTCTGGCCCAAATGGGTGCGCTCGGGTGAGTGTGCCGAAATGCGAGTGCATAGTCCCGAGGCACTGAGACTCAGCCTACGGCGGTACGGTCGCGAGGCGGAGCCAGAGGTGGTGATCGGCTGGCTGGACGAACACGGGCCCCGAGCCATGGTCCAGACGGTCCCGGACGGCGATTACACCGGGGACGGCGTGGATTGGAATCGGCGGGGGTACGCCAATCCGGCCTATCGTCCCACGGTACCCGCTCCCGAACGATCAGGGTTGTATTACTTTCATGCCGAAGGTGAATCGGGAGCTTTCTTCTCGTTTCCCTGGGTTGTTGCGCCGGCTCGACCGACGGCGCCTATCGCCGTTCTGGCTGCCACCAATACCTGGAACGCCTACAACAACTTTGGCGGCCGAAGCAATTACATCAATGCCGCCCGATTGCCGGCGAAACCGACGGTGGTGGCACGCCTGGAGTTGCCACGTTACCAGGAGGGCTCATTCAGCGAGCATCAGTTCGCTGACGATGAGTATGCGCCGCTCTCTTTCGAGCGACCCGAGCCGCTCAATCAAATTGGTCGCGAGGAGAAGCCGACGGATCCCATCCGCGGCCGGCAGACCTGCCATCTGGCGCCGGCGGAATGGCGACTGCTGAGCTGGTTGGAGCGTGAGGGTTACGATTACGACCTGTACGCCGACGCCCAGCTCCACCATGGCATCCTCGACCTGGATCGCTATCGCACCCTGATCATTAGTACCCATCCCGAGTACTGGTCCGGCGACATGTTTCGAGCGGTACAGACCTGGGTCTTTGAACGCGGCGGACATGTACTGTACCTTGGCGGCAACGGTCTGGATTGTGAAGTGGAGTTCGTGGACGACTCCACGCTGCGATTCCTGACTCAGGATCCCGAGCCCGAAAGTGCCGACGAAAACCGGATGCACCGAACCTGTGGGTCGACGGCGAGCGTATTGGGCGTTGTTTTTACCCATGCGGGAGCGATGACCGGAGCTCCCTTTGCCGTACTGGATGCCAGTCATTGGGCATTTGCCGGAACCGGCTTGCAAGCTGGGGATCGATTTGGGCTGAGCAGTCTGAGCGAGCGATGTCCGGGAGGGGCGTCCGGACACGAGACCGATAAGACGAATCGCAATACCCCACCACAGGCCCAGGTCATCGCCCGAGGTCTGAATCCCGACGACGGCGGAGCCGAGCTGGTGTGTTTTGACACTCGATTCCGGAGGCTCGGTCTTTTCCGTCGGATCGATCACCTGGGGAGCGGCGCTCCTGGTCGATGAGCAGGTCTCCAGGATCACGCGCAACGCTCTCGATCGATCAATTTCGAGGTAACCGGCAGTGCTTCGCTACACAATCCAACGACTCTTGCTGGCCATCCCTACCTTGTTCGGGCATGTCCGTTCTCATCTTCTTTCTGGTACGTCTCGTTCCGGGCGACGTGGTGAGTGCCTTGATGGGAGCCTCGGGCAGCAACGTGGACGTGACCGCGGAGCACAATCTACGAGTGGCACTGGGGCTGACCCAGCCGCTTACCGTTCAGTACTGGGATTTCATCAGCGGATTCGTCACCGGGCATCTGGGCAACTCTCTGGTCACCGGCGTTCCGGTCTGGCAAACCCTCTCGGGAGCGATCTCGATCACGTTTGAAATCGCCATTTTGGGCGCACTCATTGCCATTCTGATCGGCATTCCCGCCGGTATCCTGTCCGCCACGCGTCCCAACGGACTCGTCGACCTGGCGGCGCGCGTCGGGAACCCTGGTAGGACTTTCGATTCCTAACTTCTGGTTCGCTACGCTGGCCTTGCTGGTGCTTTCCGCCTTCTTTGGTTGGACCCCCAACGTCATCTGGATCCCGTTCTTTTCCAATCCGCTCGGTAACCTCAGTCAGGTCATCCTGCCGGCGCTTGCCGTCTCCTTCTATATGATGGCAACCCTCTCGCGTATGACCCGCTCGAGCCTCCTGGACGTGCTCGGGCAGGATTATGTGCGCACGGCCATTGCCAAGGGCGCCACCCAACGCTATACCGTCGTTCGTCATGCGCTCCGCAATGCGCTCATACCGATTCTCACCGTGACCGGCTTTCAGATAGGGTTTCTCCTGGGCGGCACGACGGTTATCGAGGTAGTCTTCGGCCTGCCAGGCATCGGATACACCATGATCAGCGCGATTCATGACCGTGATTATCCGGTCATCCAGGATACTGCCATGCTGCTCGCTGGTATCTTTGTTCTTCTCAACCTCGTGGTCGACGTTCTGTATGGCGTCGTCGATCCACGTATTCGTCTCAAGTAAGAAGTTCAGCATGTATGCCAAACAGGTTGCTCCAACCCCCGTGACTGTAGCCGATGAACCGGCGCGGATTGACCGGGTTAGACATGGTCTGCTGCGGTTCCGGCGACGACTGCGCGATCCAATCGGAATCACCGGGGTCGTGATCATCATTGGTACCGGGCTGGCCGCGATCCTGGGCCCGCGTCTGTGGGGAATCGACTACGCCTCCGAGGCCTACGGGCGGCTGAGTTCACCGTCGTGGAGTCACCCCATGGGGACCGACGAGCTGGGCCGCGATGTGTTCTCTCGGGTGCTCCACGGAGCGCAGGTATCGATCGAAATTGGTCTCATTTCGGTGGGAATCGCGCTTGTGCTCGGTACCGCGGTGGCGCTGGCGGCGGTTTTCTACGGGCGAGTCGTCGATGCCGTCCTGATGCGTCTGGTCGATATCCTCTTCGCCTTCCCGGGACTCATTCTCGCCATTTTGATTGCCGGTCTGCTGGGCCCAAGCCGGACTCACACCATGATGGCGATCGGGCTGGTATACGCGCCGGCCTTTACCCGGATTGCCCGCGCTTCCGCCCTCTCGACGATGGCACAGCCATTTGTGGAAGCGGTGCGCAGTCTCGGAGCCACGAGAACTCGAATCATGATTCGCCATGTGGTGCCGCACTTGCTCTCACCGCTGATCGTTCTCTCGACTATCTACCTATCCACGGCGATCCTGACCGAAGCCTCACTCAGCTACATCGGACTCGGCACCCAGCCACCAGAGCCTTCGTGGGGCAGCATGCTGTTCGATGCCGAGACCTACATGCAACTGGCGCCCTGGCTGGCGATATTTCCTGGCCTGGCAATTATGATCCTGATTCTCGGTTTCAACTTCCTCGGTGACTGGCTGCGGGATGTCCTCGATCCCAGGATAGGGGTGTCGATGCAATAGAACACTCGGGAGGTCCCTGGTTCCATTGACGCGTCCGTAGTACACAGGAGGTAGAAGACATGGACGACCTTTTCAACCGTGAGTTGTCACGCCGACGGTTCCTGGGCGCGAGCGGCGCCGCCGTTCTTGCCGGCATGGCGCTCGGCAGCCCGTTGGGTAATGCGAACGCGGCCTCGCTGTCCGCCGCCAAGCCGAAACGAGGCGGGACGTTTACCTGGGGAGACGCCGAGCTTGCCCCCAACCTGGCGCCGTTTGGCGCCGTCTCCACGGCGACGGTGATCGCGACCACGTTGATGTACGATTCATTGCTCACCTGGGACCGAAACCTGAAGATCCTCCCCGCCCTGGCGGAGAGCTATCACGTTCCGAATCCCCTCACCTACATCTTCAACCTGAGAAAGGGCGTGAAGTTCCACAGCGGCAAGGAACTCGACTCGGAAGATGTGGTGTACTCGATGGCCCTGCAAAAGACACCACTGCCTCCGGGCACCGTCAATGGCTACTACCCTGCAATTGCCCGGGTGGAAGCTGTGGACAAATACACGGTCAAGTTCCACATGTCCAGGCCCGACGCCACCGTGCTTACCTATCTGGCCTGGAACTGGTACTCGCAGATCGTGCCGAAAGGGCTCTACAGCAAGATCGACGTGCGTTCACAGGCGGATGGGACCGGACCGTACCAGCTCGAATCGTATGTACCCAACGACCACCTCACCCTAAAGGCCTACCGCCAGTCCTGGCGCCCGTATCCGTATGTTGACACCTTCGTGATCAAGCTGTTGCCGGATCTAGCGTCCCGGGTATCGGCACTGCGATCTGGTGAAATCGATGGTGCGCCGATCGATGCCGATACCGCGACCGTCCTGAAGTCGGCCAGCAATATCAAGATTCAGAAAGGACTCACGGGGGCCTTCCGTGAGATCGAGTTCACGCTCCACGGTGATGGCAAACCCTGGGACGATGTGCGGGTACGGCAGGCCGTAAGCCATGCAATTAACCGTCAGGAGATCATCGACAAGGTGTACGCCGGAAATGGTAAGTACAGCGGTCAAGTCCCCCCCGGCTACGGTACCTGGCCCATAAGTGAGAAGCTGCTCAAGTCCAAGTACGAGAAGTTTGACGTTGCCACGGCGCGCTCATTGATGTCGAAGGCCGGGTTTGCCAATGGCTTTGACGTCACCCTGCAAAGCATTGCTTCACCGGTCGATTACACCAATGTGGCGCAGGTGGTGGCGGAGCAGTTGAAGGCGATCAACATTAACGTAACCGTTCAGCCGCTCGAGATTGGTATCGCCGCTACTAACGTCGGTTCCGGGAATTTCGAGTGGTTCTCCACCGGCCGCGGCATGCGCGGTGATCCGAGTGGGTACATGGCGGATTTTGAGCCGACGGCGTCGATCTACAAGGCGTGGTATGGCAATGGCTGGAGCGATGCAAAGCTCACCAGTCTGGTCAACGAGGGTCTGACGACGACCAACACCAAGAAACGGCATCAGTTGTACACCCAGATGCAGGAGATCGTTCTGACCCAGTGGCCGGAGCTTCCACTGGTAAATCCCCTGGTATACCAGGCTATCTCGACGAGAGTCCAGAATGTATACCTCGCCTTTGAGCCCACCTACAAGGGCTTGAAAGAGGTGTGGCTCAAGTGAGAGCCGCGACGCAGAGTTCTGCCCTTTCCTCTGCTCCTTCTCTACCGAGTAGGAGCAGGGGAAGGCTGTCGGCGCCCGCAGGCCCGCCAGACCAGAGTTCTGGCGGGCCTGCAGACGGCCGGGGCCGGATCGGAAGCCGTTTCGCGTTCTGGCCACTGGCCCCGGTGGGCGCGGCGAAAACTCTCTCGAGCCGGCCCGATGAGAGGTACTCGTCACCGTACCGGTCGCGGCCCGCACTGTGAATGAGCACCTACTCGAGGTACGAGACCTCGAGACCATCTTTCCCACGCCCGACGGCGTGGTGCGCGCCGTCAATGGCGTGTCCTTCCACCTGGACCGGGGCGAAACGCTCGGCATCGTCGGGGAATCGGGGTCCGGAAAGTCAGTGACGGCTCTTAGCGTCATGCGGCTTCTATCCCGGCCGGGTCGCATCGTCGGCGGCGAAGTCTGGTTCAAGGGACGGGACCTGACCAAGCTGTCCGAGAATGAAGTGCGTGAACTCCGCGGGCGCGACATCGCCATGATCTTTCAGGACCCAATGACCTCGTTGAACCCCGTCCTGCGCACCGGCTGGCAGGTCGCCGAGCCTCTCTGGCTTCATCGCCAGGCCGGCAAGAACGATGCCTTGCGACAGGCGATCATGAAACTCTCCCAGGTCGGCATTCCGGAAGCCGGCAAGCGGGCGCGCATGTTCCCGCATGAGTTTTCCGGCGGAATGCGACAGCGGGCGATGATCGCCATGGGATTGACCACGGCGCCGTCGATGCTGATTGCAGACGAACCGACGACGGCACTCGACGTCACGATTCAGGCCCAGATCCTCGAGCTGCTGAAAAGCATCAACAAGGAATTTGGGACCGCGACGATCATAATTACACACAATTTGGGCGTGGTCGCCGGAATGTGCGAACGGGTAATCGTGATGTACGGAGGGAAGATCGTGGAGCAGGGCCCCACAGCAGACGTCTTCAAACATCCGGAACATCCGTATACCTGGTCTCTACTGCGCTCGGTACCACGATTGGATGCCGACTTCCACGAGCCACTCCAGGCGATTGAGGGGTTCCCCCCCGATCTCACCGATCTTCCCACCGGATGCGCTTTCCATCCTCGTTGCCCATTCCGCGTCGAACGCTGCTTCCGTGAGGAGCCGATCCTGGCGCCAGTGGGCGAGACCCAATTGGCGCGATGCTGGGAGACCCAGCGTGGACTGAGGCTCGAATCGGCGTCACCTCGAGCCGGCACGGAGCCGGACAGTGGTTAGCGTGCCCAGTCAGCATCCCAGCACGAACCCTGCCTGGTCGGCCGACGATCCTATCATCGAGGTACGTGGCTTGAAGACCTGGTTCCCGGTGGGGCGGGGCGTCCTGGGTCAGCACACGGGCCAGCTCAGGGCTGTGGACGGGGTCGATCTCACCATCCAACGGGGGGAGACCCTGGGACTGGTCGGCGAGTCGGGTTGCGGCAAATCCACGCTCGGACGCAGCATACTTCGGCTCGTGGAGCCAACCGACGGCGAAGTGTTGTTCATGGGTCGGGACCTGTTGAAGCTGTCGAATTCGGCCATGCGCCGGATGAGACGGGACCTGTCGATCATATTTCAGGACCCCTTTGCGTCGCTGGACCCCCGCCAAACGGTGGAGGCCATCGTGGGGGAACCGCTCGACATTCATCACCGAGTTGCCTCCAGGCAAGAACGGCGACAACGAGTCGCCGAACTCTTGCATGTCGTCGGGCTCAGTCCCAGGTTCGCGAGCCGGTACCCACACGAGTTCAGCGGCGGCCAGCGACAACGCATCGGCATCGCTCGAGCTCTGGCGGGAGAGCCAAGTTTCATTGTCTGTGACGAGCCCATCTCGGCGCTCGACGTGTCAATTCAAGCCCAGATCATCAACCTGCTCGAGAGGCTGCAGGACCAATTTAATCTCACCTATCTCTTCATCGCTCACGATCTCTCCGTGGTCAAACACATTTCGGACAGAATCGCGGTGATGTATCTCGGCAAAGTGGTAGAGCTGGCCACAGCCAGGGAACTCTACGAACGTCCCAAGCATCCATACACTGCTTCGCTGCTGTCGGCGATTCCGATTCCGGATCCTGCCATCGAGCTACACCGGCAGCGAATAATTCTCTCGGGTGATGTACCTTCCCCGGTTGACCCGCCTTCGGGCTGCCGCTTTCGAACGCGGTGCTTTCAGGCTCAGAAGCGCTGCGCCGAAGAAGTGCCTACTCTCGAGACCGCCCAGGAGGGCGCTCACGGTGCCGCATGCTTTTTTCCCCTGAACTGAGTGCATATCTACGTTCGGCGATCGCAGCTTACCGCTGGCTGAAACCGCCACCATGGTCTGTCCCCAGTTCGCAGGGGCGCGGCTGGCCCTGGGGAGGAGCGGCGAATGGTTGATACCGGCTCGTTGACGTTTCGGCATGCAAATGAGAACGATGGTGCCGGGTTAGCCGAACTCTTGCGACAGCTGGGCGCCAGGATAGTGGACACCGAGGAAGCCCGCCGCCGCCTGGAGTGCCGTCTGGAGACTGTCTTTGTAGCCGCGGATGCCGGTGGCTCGCTATGGGGTTTCGTCGCCATCAAGAAAGAACTGTACTTCGGTCATACCAGAACGCTCGCGCATGTTACCGCCATAGCGGTTCATCAGGCGGCGCGTAACTCGGGAATTGGTCGAGGATTGATGGAATGCGCCGCCACCTTCGCGCGCGAACAACGCTGTGTCGGCGTTGAACTAACGTGCGGTATCAATCCTGAGCGCGAAGCGGCTCACCAGTTTTATCAGTCGCTGGGGTTCGTTCGCACGTCGTACCGGTACTGGCTGCCCTTCGAGGAAATTACCCATTGAACGCGCTCCGATCTTCCCGGAGTGCGATTCGCCACCGGACTCGGCGATTGGGTCCGGGGCGCCTATACGTCGGTTGGAGAAATGACACCCATGTCGATTGATGGATCAAGGCAAGGCAAAGGAATGAAGAGCCTGAAACCGGAAAATGACCGCTACCGCGTCCCGGCGGTGGAGAAGGCTCTCGCCATTCTGGAGGTCCTGGCGAAGAGCAGCGACGGTCTAGGAATCTCTGAGCTGCATGCGGCCCTCAACATACCGAAGGCCACGGTGTTCATGATTCTCGTGACGCTCGAGCAGCATCGCATCATTCACAAGGTCGGCGCCGGTCGCTACGCCATCGGCGTCCGTCTGTTCGAGCTGGGGAACTCATTCGTTCAGCATCTGGACATCGTTGAAAAGGCACGGCCTCGCCTGGCCCATCTAATGGCGACCACCGGTCTGACCACCCACCTCGGTATTCTCGACGACGGTGAAGTCCTCATTGTGGACAAACACGAGCCAAATTCCTTCATTCGCTTTTCAAGTTATCCTGGCCTTCGCAGTCCGATTCACACCTGTAGTCTCGGCAAGGCGATGTCGGCCTATCTACCGGAAACGGAATTGGAACAGATCGTCAAGCGCCACGGCATGGCACGGTACACGTCCAAGACGATCACGGATCTCGACGGCTTCATGCTGGCGCTCGCGGACGTGCGCCGGCAGGGGTACGCCATCGAGGATGAGGAAGAGGAGCCAAACATCGGTTGCATCGGGGCACCCGTCTTTGACGGTTCCGGCCGTATCGCCGGTGCGATCAGCGTCACCGGGCTGATTAGCCAGTTGCCACCCGCACCCGCCACGGTACTCGGTCAGGCGGTGCGAGCGACTGCCGATCAGATATCGGTTGAGCTCGGTGCACCAGGGAGCGGATACCTCCGAAGCGATGAGTCAGTTGGGGCCGGCGCCCGAGCAGGAGCGTAGACATGGGGACACGGGCAGGAACGATAACTCGGATCACTCCGCTGATCGTCAACGCGAATATGCGGAACTGGATATTTGTCAAAGTCGAGACCGACCAGCCCGGACTGTACGGTTGGGGTGAGGCCACACTGGAGTGGAAAACACATACCGTCGTCGGTGCGATCGAGGACATCAGCCGCTTCATCATTGGTCAGGACGCATCCCGCATCGAACACCTCTACCAGATGATGTATCGCCAGTATTTCTGGAAGGTAGGGATCGAAGGCATGAGCGCGATCAGCGGGATCGAGCAAGCGCTTTGGGACATCAAGGGAAAGGCGTTGAACGTGCCGTTATATGAACTTTTAGGTGGCCGCGTCCGCGACTCGATTCGCGTCTACAACCACCTGGGCGGTGGACATATGACCAGCATGTATGAGAGCGTGAGCCCGAGTGAATTTGCCGAACGGGCGCTGATCGTCAAAGACGCGGGCTACACCGCGCTCAAGTTCATGCCGGTACCGCGCACCGAACCGGTGGAAGGGAGCCGCTCGGTTCGCTACGCCGAGAGTGTGGTCGGCGCGGTCCGCGATGCTGTCGGTCCCGACATGGACCTGATGGTCGACTTACACGCCCGTACCTGGCCGGCTATGGCAATCCAATACTGTCATGCCCTGGAGCCATATGGGCTGTTCTTCTTCGAGGAACCGTGTCCCACCGAGGACATCGAAGCGACCGCGCAGGTAACGCGAGCGTCACGCATCCCCATCGCTACCGGCGAACGTCTGGTGGGCCGCCATCAGTTCCGCGAACTCTTCGAGAAGCGAGCGTGCCACATTATCCAGCCTGATCTTTCTCACTGCGGCGGACTGTGGGAGGCACGGAAGATCGCAGCAATGGCGGAGACCTATTCCATGGCGGTGGCTCCGCACAACCCGAATGGTCCCATTGCCACCGCGGTGGCCGTCCATTTTGCCGCCGCAACTCCGAACTGGGTGATTCAGGAGACGCTTAGCGGCGATGTTCCCTGGCGCGATGAGGTGCTTAGCCAGTCAATCAGGGTCACGGATGGCATTATCCAGTTACCGACCGGAGCGGGAATCGGCATTGAGGTCGACGAGCGCGCGGCGGCCCGCCATCCATTTAAACCGGAGGCTGAGCAGCGGTACTTTCATCCCGATGGTTCGGTAGCGGATTGGTGACAGGAGGGATAGAACAATGACCGAACTGAAAGCCGGAACTGCTCGGACCGATATCACGCCTCCCCTGGGAATCGCCCATGCCGGCTGGGGTGCGCAAGTCCACCAGCGGGCGGTCGGTGTCGATCTTCCGCTCTGGGCCACGGCGCTGGCTCTGAGTGACGGGCGGGAGAGTGTGATCATTATCGATATCGACCTCTGCTATATCTGGGAGGCCCAGGCCGCCGAGATACGCGACCGGATCGCGCAACTGACCGGAATACCGCGGCAGAACATTCGGCTCTCCTACACGCATACCCACTCAGGGCCGAACAACGGCGGACAGTGGACATCCTGGATCACCGAAGGGGCCGAGATGGTCGGCCCGTACGACGCCAGTCTGCCCGACCGACTGGCAGGAATCGCCTGGGCGGCTCTATCGAAGATGCAGGCAGCCCGAGTAAGCGCGCGAAAGGGAGCCTGCGGTATTAACGTAAACCGACGATTTTCGCGTCCCGAGGATGACGCCGTCGTGGTAGGCCGGAATTGGGCAGGACCGGTGGATCATGAAGTCCAGGTGGTCCGAATCGACCACGACGACGGCAGGCCGTTAGCATCGACTCGTTAATTACGCCTGTCATGCCATCACCGTGGGACCGGACAATGACCTCATCACGCCCGACTTCCCCGGTGCGATGAAACGTGTAGTCGAACAGGCAACCGGGTCCACCTGCCTGTTTCTGCAGGGTGCTGCCGGAGATCAGGGTCCCATCCGGGGGGTGGCGCACGGCGGCCTATCCGAATACAAGCGGTTGGGAGCGATCCTCGGACATGAAGCGAGCCGCCTGTGGTGGGAGATCGGCCTGGTTCCTGACGCCGAGAGGTACCTCGGAACCCTGGAATCGGGCGCCCCGCTTGCCGAATATGACGACTCGGCCGCAGAATCGCAGACCTGGGAACCGGATCCGCACCTACATGTGGTCGAGCGGGTGGCGCGCCTGCCGGTGAGGACTTTTGCCAGCCCAGATAGCTTGCAGGCCGAGTGCGAGGCACATATGGCAACGTTAGAACAACTTCGATCGGTCGGAACTGACGTCGAAGGTATTCGCCGTGAGACCATGCTCTGCAAGCGCACCGCGATGCGCGCCGAACTCGCCCATCATCTCGCCGGCCAGACTCATCGGACGGTCGAGATACAGGGGATCTCGATCGGCCATTCGATCGCATTGGTCGCGATGCCTCTCGAACCATTCGCCGCCATCGGTATGCAGGTGAAAGACCGCTCACCGTTCCCGTACACCCTCTTCTCCGGCTATTCGAACGTTGGCTGGGGCTACATCCCGACCGAAGACGCCTACGCCTCAGGAGGATACGAGATCGAAATTACTCCATTTAGCCCGCAAGCTGCCGCCCATCTGGTGGAGGAAAGCGTCGAACTTCTGCGACAGCTCTCCGCCGGCCGGGTAGAGGAGCATGTTTCCTCATCCACCGCAGTGCCGTCGTCAGCCTCGATGGATCACTAGCATGCCCGACTCTCCCGTGATCGCCGACATTGACTACCAAACTCCCGGCAAACACTTTGGACGGCTGCAGATTCCGATGTCGACCAACATTAGCGCCTGGGCTAACCTCTGCATCCCGATTGTCACCATCGTCGGTCGTGACGGCCCTACGGTGTTGGTCATGGGAGGAAACCACGGCGATGAACCCGAGGGCCAGATCGCTGCCCTTAAACTGGCGCGCGAGGCGGATGCCGCCGACGTTCAGGGTCGCCTGATTATCATTCCCTGCCTTTCGGGTGAGGCATCGCAGGCGTATACCCGGCTCTGGCCTTCGGGCGTCAACTTTAACCGCGCGTTTCCCGGTGATCCCGAAGGCTCACCACCGGAACAACTGGCTGACTATCTTTCCCGCTCCCTCTTCCCCATGAGTGACATTGTCGTGGACATTCATAGCGGCGGTCGCACTTTGCTGTGTCTACCCTGGTCGGAGATGCACCTCGTACCCGACGCCAACCAGCGACGAGCGATGATCGAGGGCATGCTTGCCTGGAACACCGACCAACACTTCATCTACATCGATATTGCCGGTTCAGGGCTCCTGACTCGGGAGGCGGAACGGCAAGGGAAGATCGTCGTCAGCACCGAACTGGGCGGCGGCGGCCACGTGACCGCGGAAATACACCATCTCGCCCAGGAGGGCCTGAAGAACGTTCTCCGACACTTCAAGGTCCTCCCCGGTGAAGCCATGACTCGATCCACGCTCGGCCTTCCGCCCTCGATCATTCTTCGAGCGACACACGAGGACAACTACCTCATGGCAGCGGAGTCCGGTTACTTCGAAGTCCTGGTACGTCTCGGCCAGCGAGTCGAGACCGGCGAACCAGTGGGACTCATTTACTTTCTGGAACGACCCGATCGGTCACCAGAAACCATCGTTGCCCGCACCAATGGAATCGTATGCGCGATCCGGGCCATCGCGCCGACGCAAATGGGTGATTGTGTGACGGTGGTGGCCGATGTGATTGATCGTCGCGAACTCGAAATGGAAGGATCATGACAGTGTTACGAGCAGGAACGGGGCGAGCCGACATTACTCCCCCTTGTGGCATGCCCATGCTATGGGAAGCACGGCGCGGATTGGCCATTGGGATCCACGATCCGCTACTGGCACAGGCGCTGGTGTTAGATGATGGTCAACGACAGATTGCCCTGATCACCCTCGATCTGGTCACGGTGTCCAGGAAGTTGACCGATGACATACGCGCCCGGGTGACACGGCTCACCAACATACCCGCGGATGCCGTCCTCGTCAATGCCTCGCACACCCATAGCGGCCCCCCGCTGCAATCGCATGCTGCCGTGCGAGGCATTGCCACGCCTTCAGCATTGGACGCGTACGCCGCCGCACTTCCAGACATGATTGCCGGGACGGTGTATTCCGCTACCCGTCATCTGCGTCCAGCGCAGGTGGGAGCGAGTACCGGTCGCCTTGCCGGCGTATCGACCAATCGATTCAATCGGGATCATGCGGTTGATGACGTTCTCTCCGTGCTGCGGGTCGACGATCTGACCGGAAAGTCCATTGCCGCCGTGATCTCGTTTGCCTGCCATCCCACCTCGATCGCCGGACACAATTTACTGTGGAATGCCGACTTTCCCTCTGCGGTGCGAGCGACGGTGTACGGGGCGATGCCGGGTTCCGCGTGTCTGTTCCTCCAGGGCTGCGCCGGCGACATCGCACCCTGGGACTTCTGGTTCGGGAACCCACAGCCCCGACGGCACACGTTTGAAACGCGCGACGCACTCGGAGCCGCCATTGCCGGGGCAGCGTTGAAGGTGCTGCCATCCATCGAGTTGGCATCCGACCTCCAGCTATCAGCGGAATCCCATCGACTGGCATTGCGACGTCGCCGTCTGCCCTGGGACCGGGCCACGCTTTCGGCGGCGATCCAGGCCTTGCCTGACGATCCAGCGCCAGAGTATCCCGAGACCTGGCCCGACGAACTCCATACCGTCAACTCGGCACAGCGACGCCCACTGCCGTATCAGCGGCACGCCCTGGCTCTCTATGCCGACATCATGGACCGACAGGAGGAGCCCATCGACTGTGAGATCCAGGGGATTGGTATCGGTCCTATCGGCATCGTCGGCAACCCTTTTCGAACTATTCAGTGGTTGCGGCCGGAAGATACGCGACAGTAGCAGGTGCCAGACCAGCTTCGTGCTGAGCTACTGCAACGACAATCTGGGCTACCTACCGGGAACCGCCGAATTCGATCTGATCAAGGATGTGCCGCTGCCGGACGTGCTCGATCAAGACCGCTACCGCTGGGCCTATGGAGCGACTACCACCGTCGTCGACCGGGGCGAGGTCGACAAGGTGATCGAGGGAAGCATCGAGACGCTGGCGAGCGTGTGCAGAACCTGATTACCGGAGGGGTGTACCCTTTTTGATTGACGTAGGGCGGCACCGCGCCGCAGCGCCCGAGCGATAGCGAGTGGATGCCGCCGCCCGCCTCAGCGCCCGAGCAATAGAGAGTGGCGCACACGCGCCGCCCGGGAGCTATGCTTTGCCACCGAGCAGATCGGCGGCGATGATCATGCGCTGTACTTCGCTGGTGCCTTCGTAAATGCGCAAGATGCGCGCATCGCGATACATACGTTCGACGTCGAACTCCTTCATGTATCCCATGCCGCCGTGCACCTGGACCGCTCGGTCGATCACCCGATTGCACATTTCGCTGCAGTACACCTTGATGATGGCCGCTTCGTGAGAGGCGCGCTGTCCACTGTCGATCTTCCAGGCGCCATGGTAAACCATCATGCGGCCGGCATGGATCTCGACTTCTGAATCGGCCAGCATCCACTGGATTGCCTGGTTGCTCGAGATCGGCCGCCCAAACTGCTTCCGTTGCTGGCTCCACTGCACCGCCATCGTGAGCGCCGTCTGCGCCTGACCCACGCAACTCGCCCCCAGTGACACCCGACCGCCATCAAGCGTCTGCATGGCAACGGCGAAGCCGCGTCCCTCCTCATCGATCAGGTTACCCGCCGGAATCCGGCAATCCTGAAAGAAGATCTCGCTGGTTTTCGAGCCACGCAGTCCCATTTTCTCGTCGGTCTTGCCCACCGAGAGGCCAGGAGTGTCGCGCTCCACCACAAAGGCGGATACGCCCTTGGCGCCCTTCTCTTTGTCGGTGACGGCAAACACGGTATAGAGATCGGCCATCGGGCCATTGCTCACCCAGAGCTTGGAGCCGTTGAGAATGTACTCATCACCATCGCGAGTTGCCGTCGACTGAATGTGCGCCGCATCGGAGCCGGCATTTGGTTCGGTGAGGGCAAAGGCGCCGAGCTTCTCACCGGTGGCCATGGCGGGCAGAAATCGCGCCTTCAGGTCGTCCGAACCACCCAGCGCGATCGCCATGCCGCTCAAGCTGCAGTGGCCGCCGATGATATTGGAGTAGGCGGCATTGACTGCGGCCAGCTCTTCGAGCGCAACGCAGTAGCCCAGCTCACCGAAGCCGCCACCGCCGTACTGCTCCGGAAAAAGAATCGAGAAGAGGCCGAGGTCCTTCATCTCTTGCAGAACTTCGGTTGGCACGGCGTCGTCGCGTTCCACCTGCATTGTCAGTGGCACCAGTCGTTGCCGCACGTAGTCGCGCACCGTGTCGCGCAGGAGCTTCACGTCATCGGGCAGCGTGAAGTCCATATGCCTACTGACTCAGTACATTCCACCACTGTTGCCAGGTTGGCTGGGGTGGCGCGGGTGGACGCGGGGGCGCGGCCCGGACCTCGACCACATGCTGCTGACTGGGGGTGGATTGCACCAGGACGTCGCCGGGCATGGTATAGCCCAGATCGGCTCGAGCCGTCTCTTCGATGTACTGATTGGTTCGATACCAGGCGATTGCGTGCTGGACGCGCGTGTTGTCGGCCTGCGTCTGTTGATTCTCGTAGCGGAGTCCCGCCGCTTGATTTGCCAGCGAGCGGATTTCCTGCGACTTGTGCAGGTAGGTGTAGGCGAAAAAGCCCATGAAACCGATCAGGAGCACGTAGGCGAGGCGGCCGCGGAGACGAAAGAGTGGTCGAATTTTCTTGTCTGCAGTGGAGTTCGCCGAGGAAGGCATGGAGTAGTATACAGTGCGCTACGACCCCACGGAAACATCAATTTTCCCATGCCGCTGATCCTCCTCCATGGTGACAACACCCTCGAAATCGATGAGGCCCTCCGCCTCAAACGGGCTACGTTCAACCCTGCCGACGTCCTCACCTTTGACGGCGCGGTAGCGCCGCTGGCAGCCATCGCCGAAGCGTGCCTGACCGCCGGGCTATTCGAGCCCGAGCGACTCGTAATCGTGCATGATCTCCACTCCCGAGTCAAGGGAGCGCGGGGAGCCAGCCCCGAGTGGGACGAAATCCGCCGGCTGCTGGCCAATCTGGCCCCCACCACGACCCTTCTCCTGGTATCACCGGATATGGCCGCCGATAACCAACTGATCGACGCGGTAGGTTCGGTTGGCGGCGTGATCCGCGCTTTTACCACGCCGAAGAAAGGAGATCTCCCTCGCTGGATCATGGCCCGAGTGGCGGCGGCGCCGGATGGGCAGAGACCGGCGAGCATCAGTCGAGATGCCGCCGAGGTCCTGGCCGAACTGATCGGGCCGGATACTGTCATGCTGGCCAGCGAGATCGAGAAGCTGGCGGTGTATGCCGGCGGAGAACCGATTACACCGACCCTGGTGGATGCTCTGGTGGGCGCGGTGACGCAGGAATCCGTTTTCGCCCTGATCGACGCGGTGGCCGCCGGGGATCATCGGGCCGCCTTTCGGCTCCTACATGCCCAACTGGAACAGGCAACGTCGACACCGATCGATGTTGCCCTCTACCTGATCCGAATGCTGGCGCGTCAAGTGCGGATCCTTCTGCGCATCCGCCTGGGCCAGGAGGCGGGTCGTTCGCAGGGCCAGATCGTTTCCGATCTCAAGCTGCCGCGCTATTTCGCCGATCGCTACTTCAGGCAAGCACGGCGCCTGTCCCGTGACCGGCTGACGCGTGCCTTCGAGCAGCTCGCGGAATTCGAGTGCGCGCTCAAGAGTGGACGAGCTGATCCGGCCGCCGGGCTCGACCTGCTGGTTGGAGCCCTATGCGCCTGAGGACGTCTTGGTTCGGCGCTTGCTGGTCTTCTTGGCCGGCTCGGCTTCGAGCTCCGGCTCGCTTGCTGCCACCGGCATCTGGGCAACCACGGCGGCATTGAAGCGCTTCATCAGGCGCGATTTGCGGCGAGCCGCGTTGTTGCGATGAATGACGCCCTTCTTGGCGGCCTTATCCAGCGCCGAGACAGCAGCAAGAATATCGCTCTGTGCCTCAGCCGCATTGGAGGCGATGGCGGTACGGGCTCGTTTAACAAACGTTCTGGTCGATGACTTAACAGCCTGGTTGCGCTCGTGACGTTTGGCCGACGTCTTGATGCGCTTGATGGCCGATTTGGTGTTGGCCATAGTGGTGCTATCTTCCTCCTGCCGGAAAAACCCCAAAACAACAAAGGGCTACGCGGCCACAATGACAGCGTAGCTTCCTCGGAGTATATCAATGTTGGCGGTGAGCAGGCAATGAATCAACGTGAGGCTAATCCCGAGAGAGAAAAAAACCGGGTGACGCGCGCCTCCCCAGGCCACGTCACCCGTTTGGCAATCCCCCACCTCCACAGATTGCCGTGTTCAACATACGGTGTCTGCTGCTATAGCTCAACCGATCCAGAGCGTGCCGGTGTCAATCTTCGGGCGTTATGTACAGTTCGCGGCGGCGCATCCGCGCTATATTCCGGAATGTGCTCGCTTGCCGTATCCACCGTCGCCGGGATTTATCCACCACCGTCATAGACTGGCTCACCACTCTCCACGAAATATTCCACGGCTCTGTCAACCCTGCTCGAATTTCAGGAGTGGGCCGTTCCCCGCTGACAGTTATAAGGTCTGCTGGCAGGAGTCGATGCACGAAGTCCTGCTATCGAATCTCCGCTTCTCGCTGCACTGATGCGGCTCCGATGGCGCTGTCCATCACAATTCCCGTCTTCATCGCATCCTTTGTAGGCAATGCGGTTACATGAAGGCGGCTGGAACGGTCGCATGTCCCTGTTCCGACGTGTCTCGCCCATCCAACCGGTCCCTGATACACGGAACAATGTAGGCCGACGCCCTCTGTGGGCGGCTTGGGCGTTGCTCATCGAATGCCATCCCCGACGTCCTCATACCGTCCCCCTGATGGCGTCGCCTACCGACGCATTGGGTGGCATCGGGATGTGGTTGGTTGGGGAACGCGAAGCCGCCCACGGAGGGCGTCGGCCTACATGTTCCCCGCGGCGGCAGCCCCTGCACCCTGATGCGACCGCGTTGGCCTTTATGGGCGCTTGCGCTCTGTTATCTATTGGGGATGCGTGCCCTTCCGGCGACGGTGGTTCTGGATCGCTGCTTCATGATCGGGACGATGTCCGCAAGGGCCGCCGCGATCTCGCTGCGCTCGCGCGGCTACGACGGCACGCACGAGGCGTGCGACTACGACGAGGAAACGAGGGGCGTGCGAGTACGACAGTTCAATGCCAGGGAATGTTGGTGCTGTCACTACGGCACCTTAGCGCGTCGCCCGAAGAAGGCATAGAGCAAGGTGGCGCCCAGGAAGTAGGTGCCGGCCCCGAGCAGAAACGCGGGAGTGAAACCACCGAACTTCTGCAATTGCCCGCTCGCCGCCGGTCCCAAAGAATAGCCGATGCTGTAGGTGACCGAATAGAACCCGGTGAGGCGGGCTCGATACACCTCGGGCACGCGCTCCTGCACGAATGAGGTGTAAATGGGATCGGCCATGCCGCGCAACATTAACAGGAGCCAGTAGGCGGGAAGGGACGTTCCGAGCTGCATCGAGATGGCGAGAATTGCAATCATCGGCGACGCCGCCCACTGACAGCGAACAGTGGTGCGCAGGTTCCCCCAGCGCCGCGCCAGAATTGGCGCCAGCAAGGTCGCCGATCCAGCGCTCACTCCGCCGACGGCCACCACGATGCCAACCGGGCCAGGATCGAGGTGAAACCGCAAATGAAAGTAGAGTTGGGCGAAAGTCAGGACCGCCCCCAGACCAAAGGCGAGGACGAGATCCGGTATCAGCAGCTGAGCAAAGAGTCTGGCCAGACGCGCCACCGGTGGCGGTGGTTCAGCCACCAGCTTCGAACGAGGCAGGTCCCGCACAAAGGGATAGGGCAGCGCGCCCATGAGGGCCAGCGCGGCCATGAAGAACATGCCGGCTCGCAGCGCCGATGAACTGTTGGCCGATACTCCGGTGGTCCGCGCCACTATTTCCACTACCTGACCGCTGAAGAGTGCTCCCAATGGGCCCAGTCCCCAGAGGAGAAAGGAATTGAGCGAGAAGGCCTGGACGCGCTCCTCCGGCTTCGTGCTGGCGAAGAGCAACGGCACCCCGGCGACCCAGTAGGCGGAGGAAACCGCGCCAAACAGGAAATTGAAGAGCAGGATGGATCCGGTGGACGGGGAAAGTGTCAGCCCGAGAATACAGAGCGGATAGGCGATTCCACCCGCCAGGAGAATGGGGCGGCGTCCCAGACGATCCGCCAGATATCCCCAGGGCACGCTGGTGATCAGCACCGCCACGGCGTTCGCTCCGTTGATCAATCCGATGAAGCGGGCATCGTACCCGAGGCTGTAAAGATAGAGGTTCAAGACTGTCTGCAGCGTGGCGATGACCATGCCGCGGAAGGCGGTGGCGGCCAGTACCAGATGGACATTCCGATTGAATGAGCGGACGGTACGGGCATAGCGGGCAAGTCCGCCGGCGAGACCGGCACGCACCGCGAACGATGGCTGTTGTTTCGACATGGCACACCAGGATAGCCAGACGCCCCCTAGAATGAGGTCTGACGGAAGGGAGATCAACTGGCGTGGAAGAACGAACGACGCTCTACCATCGAGCAGTCATCCACACTCTGGATGGCTCGAACGAGGCGGCGGACGCCATGCTCGTTCGGGGTGAGCGGATCGCTGCCGTGGGCACATTCGACGAGGTTGAAGCAGCGGCCGGTCCGGATACCCGGCGGATTGATCTCGAGGGCCGAACCGTGATCCCCGGGTTCAACGACTGTCACTGCCATATCATTGGACTCGGTCTTGAATTACTCAGAGTGCATGTGAGCCCCGATCACGTCAGCTCGATACCGGAACTCGAACGTGCCGTTCGTGACCGCGCCCACACGACGCCGGCCGGGGAATGGGTGCTCGGTCAGGGTTACGACCAGAACATGCTGGCCGAGAGACGCCATCCTGACCGCTACGATCTTGACCGGGCGGCGCCCAGCCATCCGGTCGTGCTCTGGCATACGTCGATGCATGTACTATCAGCCAATAGTGCCGCGTTGACCGCCGCCGGCATCACCCGCGACAGCACCGATCCGCCCGGTGGTGAGATAGAACGCGACGAGCATGGCGATCCTACCGGCGTGCTTAAAGAATCAGCCCGGGGCCTGATGATGCGTGCCATTCCTCCGCTCGGATTGGACGCGGGCATCGCCGCCATCGACCAGGCCATACACTTGATGTCCTCGCTCGGAATCACCAGCGCCACCGATGCCGCCACCGGCGATGGCCCATCGATCCAACCAGAACTGGCAATGTACCGGCAAGCGGCGGCACGGCGCCTTCCGGTTCGGATCTCCCTTCTGCCCGAGATTCGCTATGTGGCGCCACCAGATTCCACCGACACTCTTGCTCCCACCGCATTGGATGTGGGCGATCGGCCGCAGTGGCTTGCCATTGGTGGCGTCAAGATCTTCTCCGACGGCGCCATGAGTACTCGTACCGCTGCTATGCGCGCGCCCTATGCCGATCAGCCGCAAAACACGGGGATTCTGCTCTGGGAGACCGAGGTTCTGGCGTCGATGATCCGGCGCGCTCATGGTGCCGGCTGGCAGATCGCCACTCATGCCCTGGGCGATCGAGCAGTGGAGACGGTCCTCAATTGCTACCAGGCGGCCATCGAGCATGAGCCCCCGGGAACGCCACCATCACAGTCCCGGCACCGGATGGAGCACTGCATGGTTATGGACGGCGACCTGTGCCGCCGGATGCGCACGATCGGGGTGGTCCCGGTAATGCAACCAGACATCTTTCGCCTGGGCGATGGCTACATCGACGCGCTCGGTCCCGAACGGGCCGCAGAGGTGATTCCCATGCAACGGATCGCCCGGATCGGCATCCGGGCCGCATTTTCTTCCGATGCCCCGGTGGTGCCGTGCGATCCGCTGGCCAATATCCGCTCGGCGGTAGAACGCACGACTCCAGCGGGTATCGTTCTCGGTCCCCATCATGCCATTGACGTGATGGAGGCTATCCGTCTCTACACCGCCGGCAGTGCCTTCGCCACCCGTACCGACATGGAAAGGGGAATGCTGCGTCCCGGTATGCTGGCCGACTTCGCCGTTCTCTCCCGCGATCCGGCCACAACTCCGATGGAGGAGTGGAGTACTCTACGTGTCACCAAGACCGTTGTGGGAGGAGACATTCGATTCGAATCGTGACAGGTCCACTCCATTGAACCTACCCTCCCGTGCCCTGCGGGTGTGGCTGGCATTTATTCTTCTCAGCCTGGCCTGGGGCTCCTCCTATCTCTTCATTCGACTGGCGGTTCGGCAGCTTACACCACTTGCCCTGGTCGGGTTAAGGCTCCTGGTGGGAACGATAGTCGTGGTTATCATCGCGCGTGCAACCCGGCAACCGATGCATCTACCCCGCCGGCTCTGGCCCTCGATGATTCTCGTGGCCACAATCAATACCGCAATTCCTTTTCTCCTGATCTCCTGGGGAGAGATCACCGTCCCCAGCGGACTGGGGTCAGTACTCAACAGTACGATGCCTATTTTCAGCGTGCTGCTGGCTGCCGCTGTGCTGCACGACGAACATCTCTCCTTCGCTCGGATGGGAGGGGTCGCGATTGGTTTCGCCGGCATCTTCGTGCTCCTCAGCGGCGATCTCCTACATGGCTCCATCCTCTCCTCTCATCTGGCCGGTCAGGCAGCGATCGTGCTGGCGTCGGTCTGTTACGCCGTCGGCTCGGTACTGACGCGCAAGCTTCTGCGTGGTGTGGCCCCGTTGGCGATCGCAGTCTACGTCCTGAGCATCGCTGCCACCGAAGTCTTGGGGTTGAGTCTCATTTTCAGCCGGCCGCACATTGGATCGCTGAACGGTACGACCATCGTTTCCGTTCTCTGGCTGGGCATCCTGGGCTCGGGCTGTGCCTACGCGCTCGCCTTCTTCATTCTGAGTGAATGGGGTGCGTCGCGCTACTCGCTCATCGCCTACACGCTGCCGGTGGTTGGACTGACGCTCGGCACGGTGACGCTCGGTGAGCCGCTTGACTGGCGGATCCTGGTCGGATCGGCATTGGTCGTCTCCGGTATCGTACTGGCCAACGTGACGCGTCGTGCCATGGATCCGGATCCGAAAGTTCAACCTTCCCCGGCAACCGCACCGGCCGGAGCGGCGGGCAGCTCGCCCGATGTTGAGCCGGTGAGATCATAACGGCAGCCGCGAGGGCCGGGGTGAATCCCTTTCCGGCGGCGGGCAACGACAGCGTATTGTGAGGGGAGGGAGAGCCGCGGGCGGGTCGCACGGTTCTTGGCGTACGCTGTGGTAGTCGCCAGGGCCAGGACGCTCGTTCGGCAGCTTGGTTAGCGACACCATCACTGCGGCGACTGAGACGTCCCACGCCTACCGCGTATCACCAATGGTCCGTGGCAGGCCGTGCGCGAGCGACGCGGCGCTCCCTCTACTGAAATAACGAACGAGGGCCTCTGGGTGAAACAGAGGGAATGCTCGATCTACCGCATCATGGGTCATACCCCACCGCAAAGCATTCTCGACTACCGCATCCCAATGACTTTGCTGCCCGCGAGCGCGAGCGCGAGGCTGCAGAGCACGATCCCGGCGACAGTTTCGCCGCGTTCGGCTAACCTCTCGCCGATTCGATTCCCCAGGCTCGTTCCGATGAACGTCATGACGAAGGTTTGAATCACGATCAAACCAATCGTCAAGGGAATGGGCACTCCCAGCGCTCCCATGCTGAAACCGATTGCCACTTCATCGAGGCTGATCGAAAGCGAGGTGAGCAGCAGACCGCGCCAATGTTCTACATCGAGCTCGGTGTCTTCTTCGCCCCAAACAGATTCATACACCATCCACAAACCGACGCCGAAGAGTACCGCAATGCCGATGATCGAGGCAGCGTTACCCACCGCGCCGCTGACGGCCCGCCCAACCAGGAGGCCGGCCAGCGGCATGCTTCCCTCGAAAAAGGCGAAGCTGACTCCGACGCGAATCCGACCGCGGGTGCCGATGCCGCGAATACCGAGCGCCACGGCCACGGTCAAGGTGTCGAGCCCGAGCGAGAGGACAAGCGCCGCCAGTTTCAGGACGGTGCCGAAATCGTGAGGCATATACTCTCCACGGTAGCCGGACTGGCCAATTTTCGGGGAGAATACGACATACAAGGAGGCGACAATGGCAGCGTATGTGATTGCCGACGTTGAAGTGCATGATCCCGAAGGCTACGAGGAGTATCGCATCGGCGTGGAGCCCAGTATGCGCCCGTACGGAGGTCGGTACCTCATCCGCGGGGGTCAGGTCGAAGCCCTGGAGGGTGACTGGATGCCCAAGCGGTACGTCACCATCGAGTTCCCCGATCGAGAGCAGGCCAGGCGATGGTACGCCTCACCGGAATATCAGGCAATTCTCCCAATCCGAAAACGGTGCGCGCGATCGAGACTTCTGTTGGTTGACGGCGTGAGCTAGCGACGTATTCACTGCAATTGTGGTACACTGTGTAACGATATGACACGCAAAGAGCACTTTACCCTCCGGCTACCGGCCGATACTATCCGGCGTCTGGTCAAGCTTGCCGAGCGTCAGGGTCGGACCAAAACGGCGCTCGCCGAGCGCTACCTGGAGGAGGGCCTGCGGATGGCCGAACATCCAGGCATTGTCTTTCGCGATGGGCCTGCCGGTCGTCGGGCCGGACTGAGCGGCTGCGGGCTTGATGTCTGGGAAGTGATCGAAACCTTTCTTGGCGAAGGCAACGACGCCAAGGCTACCGCGGAATACTTCAATCTTTCTCTGTCGGTCATAACCACCGTTGTGAACTACTATGCCGACTACAAAGATGAAGTGGACCGCTGGATTCAATCCAATGCCGATTTTGCCGAGGAAGCAGAGGCCACCTGGCGTCGTCGCCAGGATTTGCTGACCGTGTGAGGCTACTCCTCGACGAGCACTACCCTCCCTGGCTCGCGGAGCAACTTCGCCAGCGAGGATACGACGTCGTCGCCACAGTGGAACGACCCGATCTTCGCGGACTGGCGGACAGCGCACTCTTCGCCCAGGCACAGCACATGGCTCGGGTTATGACCACCGAAAACGCCAGGGACTACCTGCCGCTCCACCACGCCACCTTCGCCCGCGGGCTCAAACATCAAGGACTACTCATCACCTCCCCACGGCGTTTTCCCCGAACTGCGGTCGGCTTCGGACGCCTTGTCGAGGCCCTCACCACATTCCTGGCTACTCATGCCAGCGAAGACACCATAGAAACCGGCGTACTGTGGTTATGAGCGAGAGACGCCTTCAACTCATACCGTTCGGTGCTGCGCCTGTTCTTCCCCTTCTTTCGCCGCCTGGGCCAGATTTTCGCCCGTGTCGGCATCCGGCAGATCCCGATAGCAATTGGTGATCGGCAGCCGCCGATCCTTGCCAAATGCTCGAGAGCTGATCTTGACTCCCGGCGGGGCTTGCCGGCGCTTGTACTCGCTATGATCGACCATGTTGATGACACGCGTGACCGTGGCGGCATCGTAGCCATGAGCCACGATACTGGTCGCGCTGCGATCTTCCTCCACATAGAGACGAAGGATAGCATCCAATATCGAGTACGGCGGCAGTGAATCGATGTCCCTCTGGTCGGGCCGTAATTCGGCCGACGGCTCCTTGTCCAGGACGGATGCTGGAATGATCTCTCTTCCTGCCGACTCATTCTTGTAATGCGCCAGTTCGTAGACTTGCGTCTTGAATACGTCTTTGAGCACCGAGAACCCGCCGGCCATATCGCCGTACAACGTGCTGTATCCGACTGCCATCTCGCTCTTGTTCCCTGACGTGACCGCGAGCCAGCCGAATTTGTTCGACAGCGCCATGCAGATATTCCCCCGAATCCTACGCCTGCAAGTTCTCCTCGGCCACATTTGGCTCGGTACCCTCGAAGGCATCCGCCAGCATGCGCAGGTAGGCCTCGAAGGTGTCCTCGATGGGAATGGTCAGGCAGGTGATGCCGAGATTCTTCGCTACCCGCTGAGCATCGGTCTTACTACCTTCGGAAGAGTAGCGAGAAGGGTTGGAGACACCAATCACGTTCGCCGGTCCGATGGCATCGGTCACGATGGCGGCCGTGAGGCTGGAGTCGATTCCGCCGGAGAGGCCCAGCACGACGGTGGTGAAGTTGTTCTTACGCACATAATCCCGCACCCCCAGCACCAGCGCACCGTAGATCTCTTCCGCCGGTCCCGGCACGGCAGCACACTTCGCCGGGAGCTGGTGCCGAACGCTCCTCCCGCTCGGGGCGGCCAGCGGCGTCTCCACTACTTTGCCGTGCACGCCGGGGATGAGGTCCGACGGCACGATGCTCTGGCGCCGGCGGGTATCGTGGAGGCGGGCGGTAAAGACGGCGTCAATATCCAGATCAACCAGAAGGAGATCCTCCTCAAAAAACTTCCCCTGCGCAATCAAATTGCCGCTTTGATCACAGATCATGCTGGCGCCCTCGAACACCAGCTCGTCCTGTCCCGCCACCATGTTCACGTAACAGACGAACGACACTTCATCCATCGCCCGGGTAGCCACCATGCGATAGCGCTGCCGGTGTTTCCCCACGGCATACGGCGACGCATTGATATTTACGATTACCTCGGCGCCAGCCAGCGCCTGCAGGGTGCCCGGCCCGATCG
Source organism: uncultured Chloroflexia bacterium (assembly GCA_963731225.1). Lineage (GTDB taxonomy): Bacteria > Chloroflexota > UBA5177 > UBA5177 > UBA5177 > CAVSUG01. The sequence goes on along the minus strand of CAVSUG010000001.1, from coordinate 78,085 downwards.
GATACCAGATGTCTTCACAGACAGTAACACCGATTTTCACTCCGCGAACCACGTAGATCTGCCATTCCGAGCCGGCCTTGAAGTATCGATGCTCGTCGAAAACCGAGTAGTTGGGGAGATAGAACTTTCGATGGCAGCCAACTATCTGGCCCTGTTGAATAATCGCCGCCGCATCATAATTGTCCGAACCGTCACTATCGACGAACCCCACGATCGCCGTAATATCTCCGATAGACTCGACAATTCGGTCCAACTGACGGATGTTGTCGGCTATAAACTCGGGTTTGAGGACGAGGTCTTCCGGCGGATAGCCGGTGAGCGCCAATTCCGGAAAGGCAACAACGTCCGCCCCCATGGATTGGGCGCGTGCCGCCTGCTCGATGATGCCCGCCGCATTCTCCTCCAGTGCGCCCACGGTCGAATTCATCTGGGCCAGAGCCACGCGGAGGGTACGCATATCGATTGAGCCTCCTACCTGGACTATCGGTCCATTCTATTGGGAGTCGCGCTCACGGGTCACTGAACATGCACCGGGATGTTGTTGCCTATCAGCATGAAGTGTCGGTACTGAGTGCTGGTCCTACACTTAATACCGGGATCGTTTGCGCACGCGGAGAGGAGAGGGCAGATGGAGTGGCTTCTGACAGCGGCGACGGCCGCCGCACTTGTCGCGCTGTTTGTTGCGTCCGAAATGGCCGCCCACCGTGGCATCCCTGCCGAGATCACCCGGCGACTTGCGCATGTCATGGGCGCGGGAACAGCAGCTGCATTCCCACTCTATCTTCGGCTTCGGGATGTGCTTGTGCTGGCCGCAGTGTTCTCTGTGTTTCTGACCTATACCTGGATTCAGGGCTATCTGAGCAGCATTCATGCCGTCGCGAGGCCCTCCATTGGGGCGCCGCTCTTCCCTATCGGCCTGGGGGTTGCCGCCTTCGCGGTGTGGGGTCACGTCGGAGCGTTCGCACTTGCTGCACTGGTGCTGGCGTTCGCCGATCCGGCCGCCGCCACGGTGGGGAATCGGGTTTCGAGCCCCGGATGGCGGGTGATAGGCGGCGAGAAAAGCCTGAGTGGCAGCCTCACTCTCTTCATCGTGTCGGTGGTACTGGCAACCATCTTCAGCGTTGCTTCGAGTGACCAACGTCCCCTGAACATCCTCGCCGCCGGCGCCATCCTCACTGTCGTCGAGGGATCTCTCGGCTACGGTCTAGACAATCTGCTCCTTCCACTGGCAGCCGCCGTAGCAGGCGAGGCGCTACTGAGTCTTTAATCCGAAGGGCCCAACAGCTCAGGTCCGCGCCATTCAAGCATGATGTCGCTTTACCCCGATGGCATGTGCAAACTGATCGACGCCTATGTGGATGGTGGATCCAAGGACAAACGCGAGCGCCACCTCTCCTGGGCGCGGCCGATAAAGAAATCGCAGCGCCACCAAACAGCCGATGACCGAGTCGATCTGGTCGACGACGTACTGCACCAGACCGGCGCGAACTGATTGTGCTCCCGGTGCAACACCCAATCGCCGTTTGACGAAGCTGTTCGGGAGTTCCGCCAGGCAGTAGCTGAGTCCCAGGATGCTGCCGGCAATCCAGGGACGGGTCTGATAGTCAGGGCGAATGCTGAGCCGGCGATGGTGCCTCGGTGGTCCCACGATCGATTGCAGATGCGTCAAGACGGCGGTACCGGCAGTCATCAGGAGTACTCCACGCCAGGTCTTGTTCGACCCGAGGAGCGGGCGCCCGCGCCACTGTTTCCCTCGATCAAGAGGTATCGCCAGACGCCGCAGCGCATCGGACTTCAACACCAGGACGTGAGCCAGGCCAGCCAGAATGACGGGGAGCATGAGCCAGCCGACACGGGCAGCGACGGCCACTTTTGGGCACATCTCGCTACCGCTCCGGAGCTGACCGATTGAGCACCTGTCGAAGACTGTACACCCCTGCCACGAACAATAGAAATGCCAGCCAGCCCCCGGCCTCGGCACGATATGACGCGGGGCGGGCCGGTCGAGACCGCCTGATCATGCTCTTCGTCTCCTCCGATGTAACAGTATCAATCCGCAGAGTTGGAGCGGTGTCTGCACCGGAGCCGTCAGGCAGACCAGGCGGGAGGTAGCTGAACCACGAAATGGAGCCAGCGCCGCGATGAACAGGAGCATCTGCACGATACCCAGATGCCGCACCCAACCGGGTTCATCAGCGTGGAGAGCAGCATAGGGGGTTGCCCGCAGCGCATCAAACATAAGCAGGTAGCGCAACAAGGGCGCAGCCGCAGCACTGACCGAGAGATCGCCCCAGCCCACCGCTCCTCCGGCAGCGCATAGCGTCAACCAGGAGTCGGCCTCTCGATCCAGCAGCACCCCGAGCTCGCTTGTTCCCCGGTGCCGAGCGACGGGCCCATCGAGCCAATCACACAGGATCGCCCCATACAGGAGCGCTAGCCATCCCATCCACCCGGCAACACCACGCCGGTCACGGATGCCCGAAGCCAGCAACCCGGCGAGCAGCGACGCTGCCCAGCCACGGCTGAGCGTCATCAGGTCGACGAGATTGAGTTGGTGTCTCTGGACGGCACGGCCATGTCCGCCGCCTCTTTGCACCGCGACACCCACCAATATCTGCTGAATGACAAGTGTCGAGCACATGCCGGCGTAGAAACGACGGGCTGCGGCCTTGCCGTAATACCTGGCAATGACTTTCGACGCCATTCCGCTGGTGCCGACCAATCCGGCGCTGATGCCGACGTAGCGAGTGAACGCATTCACCTCTCGCTCCTCCGTTGACCAGCGTACCACCAGCCAACGGCGTCTCGCTCAGGTCGTGCCAGCCGCTATCCACCGCCGATGGGTGGCACCCCGGGACGAACGGCTATGAGTATGTCAGCTGACCCTCGAGTTGCTCTAACCCTACAGCACGCGGCTCCAATCCGAAAGTTCGTGTCAGCCGCTCGATCAGGACGCGTTCGATGCGCTGCATCGACACCGGCCGGCCCTGAAGTTGGGAGATCGAGGTAACGCCTTTGTCCGCCAGGCCACACGGAATAATGTGCGCGAAGTAGGTGAGATCTGGGCTGACGTTCAGGGCGAACCCGTGACTCGTCACGCCGGCAGCGTCAATCTTGACGCCAATAGCGCACACCTTCTCATCTCCCACCCATATTCCGGAGAAGCCCTCTTTAAGTTCGGCCGGTATGCCCAGATCGCACACCGCGAGAAGCAGGGCACGCTCCAGCTCGCGAATATAGCGCACGTACTTCGGACGATCGGACGGAAGCTTGAGGATGGGATATCCGACCAACTGTCCCGGCCCGTGATAGGTGACGTCCCCTCCGCGGTCGACGTGGTAGAGCGCGATGTTCCGCTGCGCCAGCTCGGCTGCGGTCAGCAGGATGTTCTCCTCATGACCCCGCCGTCCGAGGGTGTAGGTATGCGGATGTTCGAGCAGGAGCAACGTATCCGCAATTCGCTCGTCGCGCCGGGCACTGGCCAGTCGCCGCTGCAGGTCCCACGCCTCCTGGTAGTCGATCACACCGAGGTGCGTGACCAGAAGAGGAGGTCTATCCGTACCGATACTGCACCCCGAAACCGCCGCGGGGCATGACGCACGAGATGTTGTGATACGGACAAATCAGGCGGCAGGCGCCGCACTCAATACAGTTTTCGTACGATACCACCGTCTTCGCGTTCTCCTCGTCCCACGCGTAGACTTCCGCCGGACAGAGGATCGTACACGGTTTATCCGGACAGCGAGCGCACACATCCTGCGAGACGATATCGATATGCGATTGGTCGTCCCAGTTGAACTTCAAAAGGTACAGCTTGTCTTCCAGCTTCATGCCTGTTGGCTCCTTCGCCCGCGCAGCGATTCGGACTGCTCGTGAGCGTGATATGAACTGCGCACCAGCGGCCCCGATTCGACATGCTTGAATCCCAGTGACAGCCCTTCCGACCGCAGCTCGCCGAACTCGTCAGGGTGATAATAGCGGTCGATGGGTACGTGTTTTGGCGTCGGCCGCAAGTACTGGCCGATGGTCAGAATGTCGACGCCGGCGCCGCGGAGATCGCGCATCGTTGCGATCACTTCCTCCGGCGTTTCGCCCAGGCCGACCATGAGACCGGACTTGGTCAGACCATCGGGGTCCATCTCCTTGGCACGCCGCAAAAGTTCGATCGACGTCTCGTACTTCGATTTACCCGCTCGCACGCGACGGAATACCCGCGGCACGGTCTCGATGTTGTGATTCAAGATTTCCGGCCTCGCTTCAACCACGATTTGCAGCGATTCTCTGCTGCCCTGGAAGTCTGGCGTTAGCACCTCGACGGCACAATCAGGATTCAACTCATGTACCTTGCGGATGGTAGCGGCGAAGAGCTCGGCCCCGCCATCCGGCAGGTCATCGCGATCTACCGAAGTGATGACGGCATGCTTGAGACCCATGGTGCGTACCGCGTCGGCTACTCGCCCGGGTTCGCCGAGGTCCAGGGTATGCGGCTTGCCCGAGGTGACGGCACAGTACCGGCAGGCGCGGGTGCAAACATCGCCCAGAATCATGAAGGTTGCCGTGCCATGACCCCAACATTCGCCGATATTGGGGCAGCGTGCCTCTTCGCAGACAGTGTGCAGCTCGAGGCCGCGCATCAGCTGCTTCAACTCGAGGTAACGGGGCCCCGCCGGAAGTCGAACCTTCAACCAGTCGGGTCGAGGAGGGAGTTGGTCGTAGAGCTTGATTTCAGTCGTAACCAAACGAGGTTCCTTTGTCCATTCCTAATACAGCGGATAACTTTCGGGCCAGTGCTCTAGCGTATCCTTCACCGCCGTACGAATCCGGCGGCATAGCCACCGTCCATCAGCCGGTGATCGAAGGTGAAGGAGAGGTTCATCATGCTGCGGACGGCGATAAGGTCCTGCCCGTCTACTTCCACCACCACCGGTCGCTTCACAATGGTTCCCGCCGAAAGTATGCCCCCCTGGGGGTGATTGATGATAGATACGCCGGACACCGATCCAAGAGCGCCGGTATTGTTCACGGTGAACGTGCCGCCCTGCATGTCTTCAATCTTCAATTTCTTGTTTCGGGCCCGGACGGCGAGATCGGAAATCGCTCTTGATATGCCGGAGAGACTGCGCTCATCGGCGCGATGGATCACCGGCGTGGTCAGTCCCTCGGGAGCGTCTACCGCGACGTTGATGTTGATCTCTCGTTTCAAGATGATGCTGTCGCCAGCCCATTCGGCATTGACGTAGGGAAATTCTTTGAGCGCTTCGATGGTGGCCTTGATGACGAAGGCAACGTAAGACAGCGGCACATCCTCGCGCTTGCGGTACTCCTCCTTCCGGGCCTCGCGATAGCGGACCACGCTGCTCATATCCACTTCGGACATCGTGGTGGCGTGCGGAATGGAAGAGACACTCAGTGTCATTCGGTCGGCGATCATCTTCCGCAATGGCGAAACGGCTATGAGTTCTTCGCTGTCGCCCGTCTGGCGCGGTGCCGGAGAGACCGGGGGTTTCGGTGCTGGTTCGGCGACCGCGACGGCCGGTTGGGTCGGCGGGGCGGTGACGGCGGGTCGCTCCACAGTTTCAGTAGAGAGTGCAGCCGGGGCTGCCGCTGGCTCCAGGCGTTGACGTTCGACAAACGAAAGAATGTCATGCTTGCTCACACGGCCACCGATTCCGGTGCCGGGCACCGCAGCCAGATTGATTCCGTTCTGCTCGGCGAGACGCCGAACCAGCGGCGAGGATCGCACTCGTTCCCCGCGCGCGTCGGAGTACCGTCCGCCCGGCTCCGGCGTCGAAATCGCCGGACGGGTCGCCACGGCCGATGCCGCGGTTCCACCCGATGGCCGCTGCCCGTTATCGCCGGCAGTGGGAGCTGTCGCGCCGACGGGCGTCCGAACTGAGGCATCTTCAGCGTCGCCGGCCGGCGGTGCCGTATGGGTCTCACCGTCCCCGATAATTGCGATCTCCTGACCAACGGCGACGGTCGCACCCTCCGGTTGGGCGATTTTCTCGAGCGTCCCTGCCACCGGTGATGGAATCTCGGCGTTTACTTTGTCGGTGATGACCTCGACGATGGGCTCATCCTTCGCTACCTGATCGCCTTCGTTCTTGAGCCATTTGCCGATTACGCCTTCCGCGACCGATTCGCCCAGTTGCGGCATCACAATGGTTGTCTGCATGCTTTCCCTTCTTCCCTAATATGCCGCCAAGCGTCGAGCGGCGGCCACAATCTTTTCGGCGTCAGGCAGAAACGCCTTCTCCAGGGGCGGCGAGAACGGGACCGGGGTATCCGGTGCGGTTACTCTCACGATGGGGCCATCGAGCAAGTCGAACGCTTCCTCGGCCAGAATGGCAGCCACTTCGGCCCCCACGCCCAGCGTCTTCGTGGCCTCATGAACGATCATGGCCTTGCTGGTTTTTTCCACCGAAGCCAGGATTGTCTCACGGTCCAGAGGCAGGAGCGTGCGTAAATCGACGATCTCGGCGGACACTCCCTCCTCTTCCAGCTTCTGGGCCGCCAGCTTCGACTCTTCCACCATCCAGCCATAGGTGTAAATCGTAAGATCGGAACCTTCACGCACGATCTGAGCCTTGCCGATGGGGACGGTGAAGTCGTTGCCGGGTAATTCGCCCTTGAGCCGCCGGTAGAGGTACTTATGCTCGAAATACAGCACCGGATTATCGTCTCGTACCGCCGATTTGAGAAGTCCATAGGCATCGATTGGATTGGACGGAGCCACGACTTTCAAGCCGGGACAATGAACGAACCAGGCTTCCGGATTCTGCGAGTGGAACGGACCACCGTGTACCCCTCCGCCCGATGGCCCGCGAATCACGATGGGAACTTTCATCGAATTGCGGTAGTACAGTTTTGCCGCCATGTTGACAATTTGATCAAAGCCACAGACGACGAAATCCATGAATTGCATCTCGGCAATCGGTCGCTGTCCCAGCAGAGCCGAGCCGATCGCGGCTCCGATAATCGCCGACTCGGACAGCGGCGTGTCGATCACGCGCATCGGGCCAAACTCGTCGAGCAATCCAGCACTCACCTTAAAGGCCCCGCCATAGACACCGACATCCTCACCGAGCAGATACACGCTCTCATCTCGACGCATTTCATCGAGCATTCCTTGCTTGATTGCCTCGAGATAGGTGACTTCAGCCATCGATCGATGGTCTCCTCTCAACTGTGGACGATGGTGCCAGTACCCCTGGCGCGCCGACAGCAGGGAAGGGTACTCCCCACCAGTCTACAGAGACAAGCTCGGCTCAAGCCCCTCGGCCGCGTTCGACATCCGGCGTACGCCTCTGCTGCCGCTCGCGTCGCTTCCGTTCCGCTTTCAATTGGGCAGTCTGGATGAGGTCCTCGAGAACACCAATTTCATACGGTGGATACCAGACTTCGATGCCGCGTTGCTGCAAAAACCTTTGCAACGCATCGAACTCATCGCGGTTGGGGGCACAGACAATCATCGGCAGGTCATAGGTTTGCACCCCATCCTCGAGCCGGCGAAGAAGGGTCCACTCCTGTTCGGAATCCTCCGGTCGCATGATCAAGAGCAGGATATCCGGCTTCTCTTTTTCGATAAAGTCCATTGCATCCTGCCCAGCGCTACACAGGGCAACATCCCAGCCCCGCGAGGCCAGTCGCTGGATGGTAGCGTGCCTGATCGCGGACTCGTCGCCGACGACGGCGATGCGCACCATTCGATAGCTCCCCCGCAAATCTTGATAGGCGCAAACTCACGTTACGCCCCTTCCACCTGCTAACGCAATGCCGTGCGCCATCGGCAATCGCCGAATCTACCGAGATGCGTCTCCTTTCAGCCTCTGCCGTACCAGTTCAGCCAGTCCCTCGACAAAGTCGGGGGAGGCATTCAGCGACTCGGTGCGCTTCAATACGATGCCATGCTCCGCCGCTGCCTGCTGGGCCTCGTAGTCGATATCGTAGAAGATCTCCAGATGATCGGATACGAATCCGACCGGTGTGACCAGGATGTTCCGAACGCCGCGAGTGGCCAGCGAATGCACCGTAGCCACAATATCTGGACCCAACCAGGGGTCGGGGGTGCGGCCGGCGCTTTGATACGAGAAGGTCCAGTCGGGAAGCGCGAGCATACTGGCCAGTGCTTCACTGGTTTGCTGTAACTGCTCGGGATACGGGTCGCCGTCGACCAGAATTTTTTCGGGCAGGCTGTGGGCGGTGAATACCACGGTGACATCCTCGCCGGCGGGAAACTGGGCGAGTCGCTCCTTGACCCGGCGCGCGACGGCGGCGAGATAGGGAGGGTGAAGGTGCCAGGAATCAATCCGTTCGATATGAATCTCTGTTCCCAACGCTTCCTGGGCGGCGTCGATCTGGGCAAAGTAGCCGGCGATACTCATACGTGAGTAATGCGGCGCCAGAACCAGTCCGACGGCACGGTCAATCCCCTCATTCTGAAGCGATGCCACGGCATCCTTGATCCAGGGACGCCAGTGTTTCATACCCAGTACGGCACGATAGCGTCGGTCCGGTTCACCGCTATTTAGTCGCTCTTCCAGCGCTCGCCGGGTAGCCTCCGAGATTTGCGCCAGGGGCGTCCGGCCACCGATGAGTCGATAGCGCTCTCGTAACTCCTTCAGTTGTTCCGGCGACGGCCTTCTCCCGCCGCGAATGTGGGTGTAGTACGGCTCAACGTCCTCCAGTGAATCGGGACTGCCGTACGCCATGAGAAGAACGCCAGTTTTCGTCACGGCGCAACCTTCCTGGAATACAGATCGGCTACGGCCTGGACCAGACCAGCCACCGTGTGTTCATGCGCTTCGGCGGCCGGCTGCAATCCCAACTCACGCACGGCGGCCGCGGTCGTTGGTCCAATGCAGACGATGGCCGGATAGAGCAAAGGGGAAATATCGGGGCCCAGCATGCCGGCGAGATTGTGAATCGCGGACGGGCTGGCGATCGTAACAACATCGACGGCTCCGCGGCGTAGGGCATCGAGAGATGCCTGACGCACCTCCAGGGGTTGAACCGTGCGGTAGGCAATCACCTCCTCGACCTCAGCGCCGGCGGCACGCAGGTCAGCGGCGAGTCCGGGCGGGCGAGATCACTCAGGGGTAAAAGGATGCGCTGTCCCATCATTCCGTGTTGGACCAGAGCCAGAGCCAGGTCGCCGGCAGTACCGGCTACCGAAGTGCAGCTCACCGTGGCGCCGCGGGCCGCCAGATCACTGGCCGTCGAAGGCCCAACCGCTGCGATTTTGCCCGGCAATTTGTGGGGTAGTCCCAGCAGGGACAATCGGTCCCACACCGCCGTCACCGCATTTCGGCTGGTAAAGAGAATCCAGTCGTACCGCTCGAGGCGAATGAGGGCCCGATCCAGAGGGACAGGATCTGCCGGTGGTTCGATTGCGACCGTGGGGAGCTCGATCACGACCGCGCCTCTCTGTTCCAGGCCAAGGCGAAGGGCCGGAACGCTCGTGGCAGCGCGCGTCACCAGCACACGGACACCGCGGAGAAGGGTCTCATTCTCCGCTGGATTGGACGTAGCCATGAACGAACTCCACGAGCCGGGCCAGTTCGTCCGGCGGCGTCGCCGGATGCAATCCATGTCCGGTATTGAATACATGTCCAGGCCGGCCGGCAGCCCGATCGAGAATGGTTGCAGCTTCCCGTTGGATCACGTCTGTCGGTGCTTGCAGCACGATTGGGTCCAGATTCCCCTGGACGCTAAAGGAGTAGCCGATACGCTGCCAGGCGATATCAAGCGGTATCCTCCAGTCGATGCCAAGGGTGGTGCCGCCGGCAGCGGCCATGGCCTCCAGCAAGGCACCGGTCGCCGTGCCGAAGTGAATCAGCGGCAGCTGCGCCGGTTCCAGTCCCTCGAACACCAGGCGAGAATACGGCTGCACGTACCGCCGGTAGTCGTCGACTGAGAGGGCACCAGCCCAACTATCAAAGATCTGAAGAACGTGTACCCCGGCCCGCACTTGCAACTCACCATAGGCGACGACGATTCCGGCCAGGCGCGTCATCAATTCGTGCCAGATTCCGGGTTCGCGATACATCAGTTGCTTGGTATGGATGAAGTCACGCGAGGGACGGCCTTCGATGAGATAGCTTGCCAGCGTGAAGGGGGCTCCCGAGAAGCCGATGAGTGGCAGTGCGCCACTCAATTCGCCGAGCACACAGGCAATATCATCGGCGACAAATTGAAGATCATCCGGTTCAAGCGGACGCAGTCGTTTCAGATCCTCGACGCGCCGAACGGGGTCGGCGATGACCGGACCGATCCCTTCTACGAGCTCGAGATCGATCCCGATACCGATCAGCGGATGCATGATGTCGGCGTACAGGATCGCGGCATCGACGCCGAGCCGGCGCACCGGTTGGAGCGTCACTTCGGCGCAAAGTTCCGGCTGCCGGCAGATATCGAGGAGGCTGCGGCCCGCTTTGAGCGCTCGGTACTCCGGTAACGATCTGCCCGCTTGACGCATGAACCAGATAGGCGTGCAATCTACCGGCTCGGAGCGCAATGCGCGCAGCAGGCGGTCTTCTCGGACCGGCGCGGCGATCACTTCCGCCGGCGACGCGGGGACGGTCACGCTAATAGTTCCAGCACTTCCCGTAATGATCGATGGACGCAGGTGAAGATCGGTGTGTCGGAGAGGGTATATTTGCGGCTGTCGGTCGAGCGTAGATCGATGACCAGTGATTGGAACTCCAGCAGGTCTTCGGTTTCATACGCAACCATGAACTCCTGGTCATCCAGCCCGGTCGAGTGCACCAGCACCTGCTTGACATTGCTGTATTCGTGGCCGATCTTGATGTGCTCGTTCATCATGCCCTGTCGGGTTGCTTTGCTCAGGAGGTACCAGTCCACCGTCTTGGTGAACGGGTAGACGACGAGATAGGTGCCGCGTTCCTCATCAAACACGGCTTGTTCCTGCGGTGTCTGGCGGCGGGTATAGGTCGAGGGACGGATCAAGCCGAAAAACGAATGACGTATCTCCAGATAGCCACCGAGGGTTGTCTGCTGTACCCTGCTGGCGGATGCCTGCAGTTCGGCCGCATCGGGACCATGCCGCCAGAGCAGAAGATCGGTACCGGCCTTTAGTCCGGTGGTGTTGTAGGCATAGGTGGTGATGCCAGATGCGTCCTCGATGGCGCCGGCAAATTCACTGGTGCGACAGGTACGGTCCGCTTCCGGCAGGCGACGCCAGGCCGGATCGAGGCGGTAAAACAGGTATTGAACGTAGGTTGTCGGTGTCGTTACTTCCATGGTTCGGGTCATCTCCGCGGCGAACGTTGCACCACAATCTATACCATTGGCCCGCGCACGTGGCAGTATGTAGTGTTGCCGCAATCGACTCTCGTCAAGAGCGGAGGGATCACTCCTATAATGGATCACTGTAGCGGGGGCGCGATATGAGTTGGCCACACGTCCTATCCCTGTCTCGCGTTCTCGCCAGTCCGATCGTTGCCGTCCTCATCCTCTCAAGACCGGGCGATGTGTTCGCGGTAGCCTCGATAGTCTTTTTCCTGGCCTCGCTTACCGATCTCCTCGACGGCAGGCTGGCCCGTTACTCGCAACGGGCATCGGCGTTCGGTGTATTTCTGGACACGACCTCAGATAAAGTGCTGGTAGCGCTGACGCTGGTCGCGATGGCCGTTGCCGGGCTGGCTCCGTCCTGGATGGTACTCACCATCCTCGGTCGTGAATACCTCATTTCGGGACTTCGCAGCTACGCGGCATCCTGTAATATCGTCATCTCGTCCCATCTGTGGGGAAAGGGCAAGACTGCCCTCACCATGTTCGCCATTTGCGTCGTACTTCTGGCGGCCGATGGGGAACACGGCGGGTCGCTGGCGCCACTCACCTCCCATGATGGCTGGGTTCATGTCTTCACCGTCACTACCTGGATCCTGGGGGTCGCCACCGCCCTCACCGTGATCTCCGGCCTTCGCTATGTCACCGATGCCTGGCCACTCTTCCACACCAATGAGGTGACTGGTGAGGTCGCTCAGGAAGAACTACGGCGCATGGCGGCTGGAGGCGATCGAGGGTGAGCGGGAATAGGGGTATTGAGGAGGACCTGTGCCAGTTGCCGTTCTTCTGATCGCCGTGGCGTTCCTCTTCGGATCACTGCCCACCGGAGTACTGCTCTCGCGCCTGCTCATCGGAACCGATATCCGAGAGGTTGGCAGCGGAAATATCGGCGCCGCCAACGTGGCGCGGACAGCCGGCTACAAAGTGGGCGTGCTGGTCGCCGCCATCGACATCCTGAAAGGGGTGATTCCTGTCCTCCTGGGCCTCTGGTTGAGCCAGGGTCACACCGTGCTGGCGCTGATTGCCCTGGCTGCGGTCCTGGGGCATGACTTCTCTCTCTTCATCCGCTTCCGCGGCGGTAAGGGGGTGGCCACGACGGTGGGTGTGGTACTGGTCCTCGCGCCGCTCACTGCCGTCATCGCCGCAATCGTCTGGCTGGCGGTGATGGTGATCTGGCGCTATTCATCGGCGGCCTCACTGGCTGCTCTCGTGATCCTGCCCGTGGTCGCCTACTTCAGCAAGCAACCACCGTCATACGTTGCCGTGATGGTGGCCCTCTGCCTTCTTGGTCTGGGCAAACACTGGGAAAACATTCTGCGGCTGGCGCAGGGCAAGGAACGGCGATTCAGGGTCCGGCCCGCCGATGGCAGTTGATCGAACCACGGTCGATCGAAGCATCCTGGTCTACGGCGCCGGTGCTGTTGGCGGCTATCTGGGAGGTTTGCTGTCAAATGTAACGCTCCTGGCACGGCCGCGTGTGGCGGACGCCATTCGCATGCAGGGACTCACCATTGGCGAGATCGATCAGAGAACGGATCGCACATCCGGCGGTCGTCACCACCAGCGAAGGCCTGGAATCATTCGATCTGGTTATCCTTACGGTACGGACGTACGACGTCGGGCCATCGATCGCCGAAGTCGGTGCCCTTCTGGGGAAGCAGGGAATACTGCTGGCATTCCAGAATGGCGTTGGAACCGAGGAAGAACTGGCAAGCGCGTTGGGCCGTGACCGGGTCATCACCGGCGCGTTGACGGTCAGTGTCGTCATGGATGAACCGGGCATCATCACCCGCACCAGCACCGGAGGTGGCATCGCGCTGGCAACGATGGACGGCTCTGCCGTGCCCGGCTGGATTGTGGACCTCATGGCCGCCACCGGATTGGCCACAACGACTATCGACGACTATCGCAGCCTGCGCTGGTCCAAGTTGCTGCTCAATATGCTCGGAGCCGCCACCAGCGCGATCCTCGATCTCGATCTTGCCGAAATTGTCGGCAACCGGGATCTCTTCCGTCTCGAGCAACTCGCGTTCCGTGAAGCCGGTCAGGTAATGGACCGCCAGGGAATCGGTACCGTCGACCTACCGGGATACGGCGTGCGCCTGGCGCGTCGAGTCGATGCGCCTGCCCTCGCCGCTCGCTCAGCGAATCATCGGCCCGCGACTGGTGAAAGCGCGTTCCGGGCGTTCGCCGGGCACTCGAGCCGATATCAGACGCGGCAAGACCGAGATCGGATGCTACCACGGCGCCGTGGCCGGAGCCGCCGACAAGCTCGGCATGCCGGCGCCGGTCAATCGCGCACTCGCCGGCCTTGCTCTCGACCTTGCCGCCGATTCTCCAGCCAGAGATGTCTTCCGCGGCAATCCAGATGCGCTCATCAACTATGTCAACGCAACCACCTGAAGTTCTTATCTCCTTCAGTAGGTGATGCGGTATCACCCGGGACTGCACATCGTACGAGGTCCCCGGCGATATTTGACGCTGTCCGCATCATCGGGGTAGCATTTCTCAGACATTCAACCGGCCAAGGCAGCATTGAGCTTCCGAAGCCGGGCAGAAGGAGAAGGGAATGAATTTACCGTTTCGTCGAGGTATCGGGCTGCTTGCCATCCCGGTCGCCCTCATGCTCACATCGGGACCGTCGTTCGCCGCCAGTTCAGCGCCGACGCTCTTTGGCGATGCCTCCTATAATTCTGGCGGCGTCCAATTGACCACGACCGGACCGAACGGATATTCGGGCATCGATATCCCAGTGCCCGCCGGGACCACCCTGAGCGACATTACCGGCCTCGACGCTACCTATCAGATGATTAGCGGTGACTGTAATCAGGGCTCACCGCGGTATACGATCAGTCTTCCTGGAGCTAATCACAACATATTCGCCTACTTCGGGACAGCCCCCGAATATAATAGCTGTGCTCCGGGAGTTCAGTCGCAGAGCAACCTGCTCTACCCGAACGTGGATACGAGTCAACTGCCTGGCGGAATGTTTTACGACACCTACAGTCATGCAGTGGCGGCCTACGGCAGCCAGCCGGTCCAGGATCTGTTCGTAGTTGTCGACGCCCCCAACCAGGTGGTGGAAATCTCCAGTCTCTCGGTCAACGGTACGACCTACAACTTCGCTGCCCCGACCAGCAAGGACCAGTGCAAGAAGGGCGGCTGGGCTACCTTCATCAATCCAGGCACCTTCAAGAACCAGGGTGACTGCGTCAGCTACGTTGCCACCCACGGCAAGAACGGGCCGAACGGCTAAACGCTTAACCGTTCTGTGATTTTTCGAGGAGGGGCCGGCAGTTTTGCCGGCCCCTCCGATTATTGCCAGTGCACGCCGTTCATCATGTCCCGGGGGGATAGCGCAATCCCGATGAACGGCGTTTACGCTTTGTAGTCGACTCGTCCCACTGGCTGATTCAGGGCGCCAGCGACCAGATGGAACTCCAGCAGTCGTCCGCACGACGGATCGATCTCCGGTGTAATCGTCGTCGAGTCGCTCATCTGCCAGTCATACCCACTGGCTTCCGTGCCGTCTGTCTCGGCGCAGCGGTACGAGTAGCTGTAGTAGATCGGGCCGTAATGGGCGGCAACATCATGGAGAGTGACCGAAACCACGGGAGTCAGGACCAGACTCAACTGAGGGCCTGGCTGATTCACAAACGTCACCGGTGACGACGTCACCACCGTCGACCTCGTATTGGCCAGTGTCACAACCGCCCGTACATAGCGTGCGCGGAGAATGATGAACTGGTCCTCCCTAAGGACTGCGCCTGCCGCCAGCTTTCGCCCGAGTGAACTCCGGCGACGTCCTCCTGTGTTTGTCACCAACTCCGGGACCGCGGGTGGGTAGTCGATTCGCCCGAAACGGTCCATCACGTCCGCCTCGATAGCGCCGCTTACGCAATCGCCACACAGGGTGATGGTGTGGTGGCTCACATTTCGGACCGATATGCCAACGCGGATGAGGCTGTCGCGGGGGTGCGTCAATCCACCGAGGCTGACAGTGAGTCTCAATCCATGGCCTATGACCGTGCGTGCTTCAACCTGACGAGCGGGAAACAGGCAGACAGTCGTGGTCAGCGCCAGGCAGCAGAGAACGCTTGAGAGTGAAAAACGCCCCGTGCACTTGTTTCGGTAGTTCATGACCACAGCACCCAACTCAGTATGCCCCATACCAGTGCAGCACTGAGCGACACCCCCGAACTCAGAAGTAGAACTCTTGCACCTCACCGAGCTCCTCCAGATCGGGCGCTATACTCCCGATGCCAAATCGGGCACTATTGCGAGGACTCCCATTACGACGCGGCCGGCCGAATTCTCGGCTTGGTGCAGGATCCAATGTACCGGGGCAAGAGTCTGAGGACGACGGCATCGCGTATGGGGCTAAGGACGAGGTCGGGGCGCCCTCCTACCGGAGGACACCCCTCGAAAACAACATGGCCCTACGGCACAGCGTCTCGCGAATTACCTGGTCTGAGCCAGATCGTGGTCCAGTTGCGCCACCTTGGCGGCTTCCCAGAGGATGTGGCGAGCAATTTCGTGGGCGGCGCGGGCGCGGGCATGTTGCTCGTAAGCCGTCAACAAGTACTCGAAGGCGCGCTGGGTAAGCGCTCCGTCAAGACCCTGGCTTACCGCCGCTCGCTCGTAGCGACCCTGCGCTTCCTCCCACTTCTCCTGGTGGTAGCAGACCTGCATCTGGGTGGCTTTGAAGTGCTCGTGCGCCTCGGCGTGGGTCTGGATGGTCGTCTGGTAGAGGGGGGTATTCATGGCTCTGTTCTCACTTCCCAGGGGTGGTTCGCGGTGACTTCTCGTGCATCCGACACTTCGTTACCGATGACCGGTAAGTGGCGCCTCATGCCCTAACGCGATCAGTCTAGCCCCCACGACAGCGTGACTGTCAGACCAGAATGCCCAGATTGCACCCCGACTTTGGTCCTTCGAGTAGTGGATAGGGTGTGCGTAACTCCACGGGTCGGCTGCTCCGCGCGACCTCTCTACTGTTTCAAGGCTCTCGAAGCGCGTCTCGTAGTTGATCCCAGCGAGACGTTCCCACCGCTACAGATCAGCGCCACATTCTTCCCCGCCAGGCGCTCCCGCAACCGCAAAGCGCCAGCGAGCGCGGCGGCTCCGGCGCCCTCGATGAGATTGCGCGTCTTCTCCAGAAGGATGACCATCGCCGAGCGGATTTCGTCATCAGTCACCAGGATGAAGTCATCGAGACGGTCGCGTAGGATGCGCTGCGGGAGTTCGAAGGCGCTACGAGTGGCCAGTCCCTCCGCAAAGGTCGACATGCCGGCCTCACGCAACTCACCGGCCTGCCAGGAGAGATAGGCTGCCGGCGCGTTCTCCGACTGGACCCCGATCACCTCGAGATCGGGTCGTAGTTGCTTGCCCACGATGCACGCTCCCGCTGCTCCACTACCACCGCCCACGGGAACGAGCAGTACATCTATTTCCGGCACGTCTTCCAGCAACTCAAGTGTCGCCGTCGCCACGCCGGCAATCAGCAGCGGCTCGTTTCCGGAGTGAATGTACCGGTAGCCATGCCTTGAAGCAAGCGCCTCGCAGTGCTCACGGGCGGCGTCAAAGTCGACTCCATACCGGATAACGTCGGCGCCCAACGCTTCCATCGATTCAACCTTGGCGGGATTCGCATTCTCCGGCACGCAAATGATCGCTCGCACACCGAACAAACGGCCAGCGTAGGCCACCGACTGTCCGTGGTTTCCGGTGGAGGCGGAAATGACGCCGGCAGCGCGCTCCGCATCACTCAACTGAGATATGAGGTTGATTCCGCCTCGTACCTTGAACGCTCCGATGGGCTGATGGTTCTCGTGCTTGACCCAGGTCGGCGTGCCCACAACTCGATCCAGCGCCGGGTACCGGTGGGCCGGCGTTCGATAGAGGTACGGGGCAATACGCTTGCGGGCGCGCAAAACGTCAGCAAAGTCAGGTACATAGGTCTGCATTGTTTCGGCCCCGATACTCACGCGGTCACCCCTCCTACAATCTTTCGATCCACTGCCAAAGTCTGCGATAGACTACTATGTACAACCGAAAAAGGATCTACGTTTGGGGCGGACGGCGATGTCCGCCCCTATCTATAGAGTGAGATCGCCGTCCCTGGACCGCCTCGAGGCAGGACTATTTGGGTCCTGACGGTGATCTCGGGGGAGCTATACGGCATGACTGTATCTATCGTGAGAAATCAGGATGGCACGCCACTCGACGCCGGCGAACCAGTGGTATCCGCGGTCGATGTCAGTCGCCGCTATGGCGAGGGTGATGCCGCCGTCGACGCCCTCCGCCACGTCTCGGTAGATTTCATGCCGGGGACGTTTTCCGCCGTCATGGGACCGTCGGGCTCGGGGAAATCGACGCTGATGCACATCCTGGCGGGACTTGATACCCCCACTACCGGCCGTGTCTCTATCGCGGGCATCGAGCTTACTCGACTATCCGACAAACAATTGACTTTACTGCGCCGCGAAAAAGTTGGATTCATCTTCCAGTTTTTCAACCTCCTTCCGGTGCTGACCGCGGAAGAAAACATCACGCTGCCGCTGACGATCGCCGGCAAGAAGGTCGACGGCGACTACCTCGCCGAACTCCTGACGACGCTGGGACTCCAGCAGCGTCGGACGCACCGGCCGGCGGAGCTTTCTGGCGGCCAGCAGCAACGGGTAGCGATCGCCCGCGCGCTCATCACTCGACCGGCGGTGATCTTCGCCGATGAGCCCACCGGCAATCTTGATTCGGCCGCCAGTGGCGAAGTGCTTCAGATCCTGCGCCATGCTGTCGATAGCCTCGGTCAGACCATCGTGATGGTGACTCACGATGCCCGCGCCGCCTCCGCCGCCGATCGCATCGTGGTGCTACACGACGGCCAGATCGCCCAGGATCGAGCGGCCGGCACGGTGGATGAAATCATCGATCTGATGAAGGTGAATGCGTGAACGCAGTTACGTTGCGCGGCTTGCTGACACGCAAGCTGCGCACGATTCTCACCATGATCGCCATCGTACTGGGTGTCTCCATGATCTCGGGGACGTACGTGCTTACCGACACCATCAACAGTTCATTCCTGCATATCTTCCAGGAAGCGGATCGCAATATCGACGCCGTCGTCCTGGGTAAGCAGGTAGTGAGCTCGGGATTGCGTCTGCCTCCCGCCGTACCCGCCAGGTTACTGAATATTATCCAGAGCACTCCTGGAGTTGCCGCGGCCGACGGCGAAATCGCAGATCAGGCGGAGCTTTTCACTCCGCAGGGGAAACAGATCGGCTCCTCCGGTGGCGCGCCGACGCTGCTGTTCAGTGTCCCGATCCAGCGCTTTCGTACCGAGACAATCGTTGCCGGACATGAGCCCACCGGGCGTGAGATCGCAATCGATCAATCGTCGGTGACTCGCCAGCATCTGCACCTGGGCCAGATAATCGAGGTGGCAGCAGAGAAGCCGGTCGAGAAGTTCCGGCTGGTCGGCATCACCAAGTTCGCGAGTCTCGGATCTCTGGGCGGCGCCACCGTGGTCACGATGGACCTGGCGACGGCGCAACAGTTGACCGGGAAGGTCGGGAAGTACGACCAGATCTCAGTCGCATCCGATCTCGGCATCTCGCAATCGGAACTGGCAGCCCGGCTGCGCGCCCGCATACCAGCCAACCTGCGCTCCACCGTCCAGGTGAAAACGTCACAGCAGAACGTTGCCGATCAGGCTAAGGCGATTGGCGACGCTCTGAACTTCCTCACCATTGCGCTGCTGGCCTTTGGCGGGATCGCGGTCTTCGTCGGTGCGTTCATCATCTTCAACACCTTTTCCATCACGGTGGCACAACGGAGCCGCGAGTTCGGCCTCCTGCGGACCCTGGGCGCGACCCGACGGCAGATCATGCAATCAGTGGTAGCCGAGGCGCTCATCGTCGGCATTCTGTCGTCGATTGTTGGGCTCCTGGCCGGCTTCGGCATTGCCCGGGGACTCAACGCGCTCTTCGTCGCCATCGGCGTTGACTTACCCAATTCAGGACTCATCGTTGAGACTCGCACCGTCGTCATCGCCCTGTTGGTGGGAACTATCATCACGGTGGCAGCCGGACTCTGGCCGGCGATTCGGGCTACCCGCGTCCCTCCCATCGCCGCCATGCGGGAGGGAGCGACCCTCCCTGCCGGACGCTGGTCGGCGTTCGTGCCTTTCATTGCATCGGCTCTGACCCTGATTGGCATCGGCATTCTTATTGCCGGCATCTTCGCGTCGATCTCGAGCACCTCGCAGCGACTCTTGTTGATCGGACTCGGTGCTCTGGTGCTGTTCCTCGGCGTTGCCATGCTCAGTCCCAAGCTTGTCCAGCCGATGGCCGCGTTCATCGGCTGGCCGGTGGAGAAGTTGACCAGAATCACCGGCCGATTGGCACGCGAGAATGCGGTACGGAACCCGTCGCGTACCGCGGTCACTGCCGCTGCCCTGATGGTAGGCCTCACGCTGGTTGGCTTCGTGACTATCTTCGCCGCCGAATTGAAGGCAACGGCCAACGATGCGCTCAACCGTGAACTGGCGGGCACCTACGCGATCTATTCATCACAGGGACAGGGACTGATCCCTCAAGGAGTCGCCGGAGTCGTGCGGCGGGTGCCCGGCGTGCAGACCGTGGCCGCGGTAAAGCTTGATGAGGCGCAGGTTGCCGGCATCGGCAAGGAGCAACTCAACGGCATCCAACCGGCGATGATGAGCCTGGTCTACCGCTATCAGTGGATCCACGGGTCGAACGCCACCTTACTCGGCCTGGGAGCACATGACGCCATCGTCAGTGACACCTTCGCTAGCGACCATAACCTTGCCGTGGGATCGGCCCTGGCGATCACCACGCCGATCGGCCGACACGACACCTTCCATATCAGCGGAATCTTCAAGGCTTCACAATTCCTTGCCGGCATCGGCGTTCCGTACAACACACTGGCCCGCGATGGTGGGTTGCGTCAGGACGAGCTCGATATCGTGCAAGCGGCTCCGGGTCAGAACATTTCGGCACTCCAGAAACGAATCACCCGCTCGCTACTGACCAGTTATCCCTCGGCGCAGGTGCATTCCCAGCAAGACATCAAGAATCAGGAAAACAGCAACGTCAACCAGCTCCTGGCCCTGATTTACGTGCTCCTGGCAATGAGCGTACTGGTATCTCTTTTCGGCATCATCAACACGCTGGTCCTCTCGGTGTACGAACGCACTCGCGAAATTGGAATGCTACGTGCTATCGGCACCACTCGCCGTCAGGTGCGCTGGATGATCCGTTGGGAGAGTGTGATCACGTCGGTGATAGGCGCCGTACTCGGCCTCGCGCTGGGGATCGTGCTGGCCTACCTGGTGACCAAAGGGCTGGCCAGTCAGGGGCTGGAGTACGCGTTGCCGGTCACGCAGCTCCTGATCTGGGTGGTGTTTGCCATCCTATTCGGCATCGTTGCCGCGGCGTTTCCGGCGCGCCGGGCAGCAAGGATGGATGTATTGCAAGCGGTGTCGT
Source organism: uncultured Chloroflexia bacterium (assembly GCA_963731225.1). Classification (GTDB taxonomy): domain Bacteria; phylum Chloroflexota; class UBA5177; order UBA5177; family UBA5177; genus CAVSUG01. Next base: position 57,269 of record CAVSUG010000001.1, on the reverse strand, counting down.
ACGAGTAGGGCGTACTGGCAGAAAGAGGCGGGCGGGCAGAGATACACTGAAGCATGCGGGTGCTGCACGCGTTCCATGCCAAGAAGTGGCTGACTGTACACGACGAACAACTTCGAGTCACCGCGCAAGCTGTCCTCTCACACGGCGAGTTCGAGATTGTCATCCAGGAGTATAGTGGACCGCATCCGCTCGGCGATCCAGGCTTTCAGCGTGATGTATCTCGGCTCCGGAAATTGGGCTATGCACCGATCGACATGCGCGAGGACAAAGACAAAGAGAGCGGTCCCGAATATCGAGTGCTATATGCTTACCGGGGCGACATGGCTGGCTCTCGCGTCCCGCAAGTTCCAGGTCCACCGGCTCTCTCCGCGGGAGCGGAGACCCACAGAGAGGACACGCATCGCAGCTGAGAGAAACGAATCTCTGGTCGAGTATGCCTTGTACGGATCGTTCGATCCGAGCAACATCACGAGCCGGACTGGAATAGTTCCGCATCAGACCAGTAGGCGTGGCGACCTTATCGGCAATACGCGTAGGCGTTATGAGGAGGACCGGTGGCTCGTTCGCAGCAGGAACAACACCGCTGAAGAAGGCGACGACAATGTGTCGGCGCTTCTTGAGCAATTGAAACCCGGTTGGAAAGTGCTGCGGGAACTCGGACGGCTCCATTACGCCAAGATAATCATCGTTCTCTACATCTGGGACGGCCAAGATAAGGGGTTGTTCCTGGATAGGAACGTACTGACGGCGATAGAAGAGTTGAACGCGGAAGTGGACCTGGATATGTTGCATCGTGTCGAACGAGGTGACTGAGCAACACCCTGGTCGACTTCAAGAACAGTTGGGAGGTACAGGGTTTAAGTGAGCTACGACCTCCACATCGCTACCCGAATCGAACCGACTGAGGAGCAAGTCCGTGCCCTGCTCGGACGGCAGGAAGAACTGACTGTCAGGGGTGGACTGGGCGCGCACGCGAATCTGCTCGTGGAACAGGTGACCCCGGCAGGAGTAATCCCGCTGTTCACCATCGACGGGGGACCTGCCGAAGCAGACGATCTCATGCTTGAACTGGCCGCATCTATCAAGTCACCGCGTTGGTCAGGGATGATCTCCATCCCCTATTCCGGTGCACCCGCCGCCGCTCGAATTGCACTTTCCGTGGCGCTCTCTATTGCCGAGAGGTACCGGGGCGTAGTCTTCGATCCCCAAACCGCGGAGGTCATTCTTCCCCGCGGTGGGCGGAAACCACCTCCGCGCATCAAAGAAGAGCGAGTGTCCGTAGTAGAAGTGGAGTGGTTCTTCCCGATTTCCCGACTCGCTGGAGAGACGCCCCGCGTACTGCTGGAAATTCTACGTCGCACCGTGCCTGATGCTGCGCCTCGGCGATTCGAGGGAACGCGATTGGCAGACGGCATGGAACAGTTTTGCGCTCTCTGGGAGAAGGAGGCCTCTTCAAGCCATGACCCACACCTGTGGAGTTGGACTGGGGTTTGGCCCTCTTATCTCTCCCTTGTCATGTTTCGACGTGAGACGGAGCGGGGGCATTTGGATGCTCTTCCGGCTTGGAACCTCTCGATCCCGATAGATCTGCGGCCGGTGGCTGCAGACGCCGGTTTGAGAACTGCAGTGATCGATCTATTCGTTTCGATGGCATCGACATTGGGAGCATTCTATGCCGCCAGCTATGTCGTCCGAGGCGAGATTGCGATCGGCCACGAACTCTACTCCGACAATGAGACAGAGAGTTCGAGCGTTTACTTATGGGAAGGGTTGCCCGATTTCCCGACCTGGCTGACGTGGTTTGGTGAGTCATATCGGCACGAAGTGACTGAAGCACTGCGCGAATTTCCGGTAGAGGAATACGCGAACGGCATTTTTCTGCAGATAGGAGACAAGCCTCTCAATCGGGACGAATTGCGCGATCGGTTTCCCCGCCTGCCACCTCGGCTCTTTGCCTCGGCGCCACCGACTGAGCGCTACCTACCTGACCTTTCCTTCTGACGCGATGGGGATGCAGAAGTAGAAATGCTCCCGTCGCACGGAACAGCAATATGAACCGCCATTTATGTTCATTGCTTTCGTGCTACATCAAGCAGGCAAATAATTCCTCAGCCGTTAGCTTGAACCCCGGCAGCACTTCGTCGAGTTCAATCCGATCTTCACCATGCCAGGCACTGATACGTCCATCGGTATGGCAGGCCAGCACTGACTCATCGGCAGGGTCGACCGCCAATGCCAGTCCGACTCCGTGCGCCACATACCACAGGCAGCGCCGCACCAGTGCGCTCATGCTCTGGCCGGGAGACAGGATCTCGATGGAGACATCCGGCGATTGGAGAAAGTCATTCGCCACGCGACCGCTCACATCGCGCGGAATGCGATCCCAGCGGTAGACGGCAACGTCAGGTACGCGCGATTCGCCACCAAATGTGGTGCGCAACTCTGGGAAAGCGCGAGCGACCTTGCCGGGTCGAGCGTGGCGATTGATGCACTCGGTAAACTCTGCCTGCAGAACGCTGTGCTGCCCCTTCGGTGACACCTTCTGCGCCATTCTCCCATCGATGAATTCGATCGCCGGTTGCTCTTCGCCGAGTTCCAGGAACTCTGAGAGTGTTATCGCCTTCGGCGCAACTACCATATCGAATCTTCCGCTTCTCCAACGTCGGGGGTGAATAGAGACACGCTGTTAGACGCACTCCATGATACTGACCGCTTTCTCATCCCGTCACTACAAAGTTCTGCCCTGCGCTCCGACCAAACACCTCGGGAAAGAAGGTCTCGGCGGCGTGAGTCGGCGGCACGCCGTACTGCCCGGGGACCGTCGCCTGGACCAGATAGCTGTAATGGTAGGTGCCGGGCGGCAGGAAGTACGAGTAGAGTGATACCCGATCGTCATGCAGATCGGTATGGACCAGATAGGGCGTCAGATCCTGTGGTCCTGACGACGGTCGCCACCACCATACCGGTGGCTTGAAAAGGCCCTGCTGACTGGTATTGAGCGAACCGTTTACAATAGTCGTCGGTCCACCGTCCAACGCGGAGAAACTGTTAGCTGTCACAAGCTAATCGTTTACCCTATCGAGGTCGGCCGGCGCCAAAATACGAATCAAATGTCCCGCGCCACGGCGCAGTTTCTCGTCGAGCGTGAGCAACGGGCAGTCGAGCATCCTTGCCAAAGCCACATATTCAGCGTCGTACGTCTTCGCCCACCCAAGTTGTTTGGCCACGTGCCACGCCTCCTCATACAGCGCATCGGGAGTTCGACGCTGTACCGGCGCTCCGAGGAGTCGACTGCGGGCGACCGAAGCGAGCTGCTCACTCATCCCACCACGCCACATCGTCTCACGCAGGGCAGACAGAGCTTCCGACCACATGAGCGGCGGTGCCACGAGATCTTGACTCGCGAGCAACGCGAATCCGTCGTGTGTAGTCGCGGCGTTCACTCCTGCGCTGGCATCGAGCACTATCACGAATGTCTAGTGCCCAGATCGAGATCGGCGGATGATGGCCACCCAATCCGGCATCGGCTCACCTGTATACGTTTTCCGCCATGCAGGTGGAAGTGACGAGGTTTCCGAACCGATCATGAGTGCGAGATCGTCCTCGTCGATGAAGTGTTGTGTGCCCACCTTTTGAGAGCGCAGTTTGCCTTCACGGATCCAGCGCCGGATTGTTTCAGGATTCCGGGAGACACGACGAGCCGCTTCAGGGACGCTTACCATAGTTGTAGCATACAACAGTGCCGCCGAGTTCGTGATAGTGATGGATTCACCGCAGGTCAAATCTTCCGCTTCTCCGAACCAAGAGTAGATTGGGACGCGCTGCTGCGCGTGACCCAGGATAGTCGCAGCAGTCTCATCCCGTCACTACAAAGTTCTGCCCCGCGCTCCGGCCAAACACCTCGGGAAAGAAGGTCTCGGCGGCGTGAGTCGGCGGCACGCCGTACTGCCCGGGGACTGTCGCCTGGACCAGATAGCTGTAATGGTAGGTGCCGGGCGGCAGGAAGTACGAGTAGAGTGATACCCGATCGTCATGCAGATCGGTATGGACCAGATAGGGAGTCAGATCCTGTGGTCCTGACGACGGTCGCCACCACCATACCGGTGGCTTGAAAAGACCCTGCTGACTGGTATTGAGCGAACCGTCGATGGCCTCACAGCCCACCGCCAGGGGATCTTCCACGTCCAGGTAGAGCAATGTTTGGTCGGTATGGATCGTCAGGTCGACCCGGAACGCTGAGCCGGCCGCGATCCTATCAATCGGTTTACCGCCGAGTGAGACGAAGCGACGGCTGACGGCGACACCTTCACTGCGAGGAGCAATCGAAGCCGCCGGAAGGTAATACTTCAGCTGCGTCACGTAATACAGCGGGCCGCAGCCGAAGGACCCATCGGGGCTCTGGCGCCCGATGACGACGCTGCTCGGCCCGCGTCGATGCAGATGCGCCACCGGCACTTTGGCGCTCGCGCCCGGCGCCTGTTTGCTTCCTCCGTACGAGCCCGTGAGTCGCGTGGCCCCGTCCACCGCGATCTGATAGTGATAGCTGGCGTATCCTTCTTTGGCGGCGCGCGCGTAGTGGGCGAGGGCGGCGATAATCTCGGCACTATCCTGCGGGCAATCCCAATCGGCACCCTGTCGCGCCAGCATCAGCCAGCGCACTGCCGCCGGCACGAAGGCATCTTGCGGGTCGATCGTCAGGAGCGCATTCAGCACTTGCGTTGTCGTCCCGATGGCCGATGCCGACCAGATGTCCTGAGTGTCGCTCTCCCAGTGCGCGCCGGTGGCACTGACCATGGCATTGCCGTCGAACACCGATGCAATGCTGCGGGCGTGAGCGCTGTCGTGACCGAGTGCGAGAGTCAAACCGAGATCGGCCAGCGAGCCGTTGTCGAGATGCGATCGCAAAATCGTGTTGTTGTACAGTGCTTCGGCCAGATGGCGCGGAGCTCCACCGGTTTCGGCCAGCGCCAGCATCAAGGCAGTACGCTCCGATTGAGGTAGCGGTCCGTTGAAACCGCCGATGATGGCGTTGCGGATAAAGGATCGGGCCTGCCGAATCGCGGAGCGCACCTGCTGGCCGTGCTCGCCCGATGCTACCAGCGCACGCACGGCAACGGCTGTGATGTCCGGATCGCTGTACTCCCAGGGTCCGTTGTACCAGGGCCAGCCACCGTCGCCGAGTTGATCGTCGAGCAGCTTCTGCACCGCCGCCGCCATTACCAGTGGTAGATGCCGGTAGGTGCCGGCAGTCAGACCCGTGATGGAGGCCGGAAGCGACCGTAGCGAGGCAGCCACCAACAAGCGATTGGCGACGTCGTCATTCGATTCGGTCGCCGACGGGTGGAATCCGGCGTAGGCCGCGCCCAGCCCGGCGGTAAGAGAAGCCGCGACCTGCACCGTCAGCGAGCCCGGACTGGAGACTGCATTGTGCGGCAGGATCACCAGCTCTCGGCTGGCGCCGTACACCTGACCGGCCGAAGCCACGGTCTCACTCGTGAGCGGCGGATACACTGGCAGTGATAGCCGTACGGCGTCGCCCCGTACTCCGGCCGTGAGTGAGGCGGCGTAGACCGTTATCGCCGCCGATTTGCCTACCGGCACGCTGGCCGGCCAGGTAACGTAGCGCTCGCCGTGCGCCGCCACCGAGACCGTGTAGGTCCTCCTCGGGATGGCGAGACCACCGGTCGAGATCGAGATACGCGCCCGGACTGGTCGAGACAGCGTGTTGTTCAGCACCGTCCCGATGCGAAGCTGATCGCCTTCAACCAGGAATCGCGGCAGGACTGGCCGCAGCACCAGATCCTGGCTGGCCAGGGTGCGAACAGCGGCCTGGCCCACGCTCTGATTCACGGTCAGACCCCGAGCATCCAGCCGCCAGGTGGTGGCATTGTCGGGGAGCTTGACTCGCACCGTGGCCCGACCGGCGGCGTTGGTCGTGACGGCGGCCGCCCAGTAGGCAGTATCGGCGAAGTTGGACCGAACGGTGATCGCCGGACCGGCAGCTTGTTTGCCGCCCCCGCCCCCGGCTACGACCGGTGCCGGGAGTGCGCCACGCTGGGCTGCGTTACTACCGAAAGACTCATTGAACCCGGAGATCGGGAAATTAGGATTCACCTGAAGGTGATCGATGGAAAGAACTCCATCGGACGCGGTGGTCACGCCCAGAGGCTGCTCGGAATAGAACGCCTGCAGAATATCCGCGTTCATTTCATCTTGCAGTGCCAGTACCGCGGTATCCACCAGTGCAAGGGAAATCTCGGCCGATACCGGGTGGCCGTGAGCATCGGTCGTCGTCACCGTGTATGTCACCGGATCGCCGGGGTGGTGACGGAAGCCGTTCTGCGCCAGATGAACAATGAGATGCCGTGGATCGACCCGCACCGGCAACTCCACGATTCCATAGCGCCAGTCGGGTGGTGATGTTCCGCGCCAGCCACGGTAGAGCGTGACGGTGACATACACGTTGGGTAGATCGTCCAGAGTTATCGGCACGTCGATCGTCGACGAATTGGTGGCGAGATGAAGCACCCGCTCTCGCCTGATGTTGCCGCGTTCCACCGTCACCAGTGCGCTGGCATTGTCAAACGGAGCCGGCACCAGAATGTGAGCAGTATCCCCAACCTGATAGGTCGACTTGTCCGGTTTGAGCACCAGCGAAGTGTCGGTCGTGAGCCCCCAATCGGTACTGCCGGCGGTGCTGGCGTCAATCGAAATGGCGGTGCTGGTGGGATTGCCCAGTTCGTCCTTGCCGGTCACCACCAGCCGGTACTCGCCTCCGTCCGCCGGGGTGAAAACAATCTTGCTCATTCCATGGGCGTCCGTGGTCAGCGCCTGGGTCTGCACCAGCGCATCGTGCGGTACCGCTTGCCACTGCGTTTGCTGCGGCCCCACTCGAACCAATTTGTTGGTATAGGTGCGCTTGTAGATCTGGACAGTCAACGCCTTGCCGGGTACCGCCGAGCCGTCCTGTTTGGTCGCGATCACGTCCACCGCTGCCGGGCTGCCGGCGGCCACGACCTGGGACACGGCGTTCAGGCCGATGGCCAGATCGGAGTGGTATGCCGGTAGTTGAACTCGCGCACTCACCGATTGGTGATTGACATCGGAGGCCGTTACCTCGATGGTCACGTTCTGATCGAAGCGCTTCTTCATCAGCTCGAGTGGCACCGAGAAAGTCAGGACTCCCTTCCCGTTGGTCCGGCCGCTGCCCTGAGCAACCACCTGGCCGAATTGACTCTGTGCTCCACCGCTGGACGTGGAGTTCTGATTCCAGAAGTTCTCCCAATCGAAAAAGGTGTATGCAGTCCCATCCCGGCGGCTGGGGAATGCGCGGCTGCGCGTAGGCCACCCAGGAAACCCTCTGGTTGATGACCGGCGCACCGAAGACGTAGGTCACCCTGGCGCTGGCGACCAGCGATTGGCCGTTCACAAATGCCGGGCGTTGGGTGCTGACGGCTGCCAGGAACTCCGGCTTGCGATACTCGGCGACGGTGAAATTGGTCTGAGCGCCGACGGAATGCACGATGTTGATCGAAACACTGTCCTGCCCGGTGGGTGTATGCGCCGGCAGCAGGAAGGAGCCGTGAACGGCGCCAAAGCTGTCGACCTTCACTTTGGTCCAGTACAGAGACCGATTGTTGGCATCGGTGGCCTGCAGGACCGCGGTGCTGGGACCAAAGCGGGAATAGACACCATCGTTATCTCGCCACAGCACACCCCGGAAATAGACCCGCTGGCCGGGTCGATAGATCGGACGATCAGTATATAGGTACGTTCCTCCGGTGGAATAGCCATAATTGGGACCGAAGTACGGCCCTGCCGGCAGCGCCGAAAAGCCGGCGAACGGGAATGGCCCCGACTGTCCCGGCAGGTTGGGCGTCCAGCCGGCCTCGGCCAGACCAAAGTGCCCGTTGGCATCGACCATAGCCGTCGGTTGCCCTTGATTGACCGTCCAGTGGAAGATGTGCACGCCCTTGTTGTTGGTCGTTCCCGACTGCAACACCCCTCCCTGGTAGTTGACCAACCGCACCGGCAGGTTCGCTGCCGGCAGGCCGGTTTTCGCCGAATTCGCCCACACCAGAGTTTCGTTCTGGCCGGTCTTTACGGTCAGACTCTCGTCGGTCACCACCACGATCTCTTCCGATTGCGGCGGGTAGATCGTGCCTGGTGGCAGGCCGGGAAGATTGGTGGACGTCTCCGCGCCCAGCCAGTAGAGTCCCGGCGGGAGCGGCGAGCCGTCCGGTTGCGCCAGGGCCACGTGTAGATCTTCGATCTTGTTCAGCGGGTGCGGTTCATCTTCCGACCAACTCCGGATCCGCTGGCCAGCCGGGATGTTCAGCCCGTTGCCACAACAATTGTCGTTCACCGCCGGTAGGGTGGTACGCACCAATATGTAGTGGACACGCGGCACATTGATGATCTGTACCGGAATCTGGATCACCGTGCCCGCGCTCACCGAGACCCCCTGCGACGCGCCGGGAACACCATACAGGGCCACCGACGGCGTCATCGGCGCCGTCTGGAAGTGCAGCGAGGGAGAGCCGGCCAGTGGCCGGCCAAAGCGGTCCACCACCCCAGGACTCAGGGCGATGGTGTACGAGGACGAGGGATTGAAGTCTCCGGAGATGCCGTAATGCCACTGGCCGGACCCATCAGGTCCATAGAAGTAGGTACTGAGATGGGAGACCGACGGGCTGACGGTGAGGTGCCGGTCGAGTGAAGCCGGATTCATTGGAGTATTGAAGAGCAAGGCAGCGGTGTATGCCCCCTGTTCCGGCCCTCCGTAATATCCCGGCACATTGCTATAGGCAGTTCCGTTCTGGCTCGGATCGGTACCGACGAGTCGTGGTGGAGGAGCCGATTGAAACGACCAGCGAACAGATTTCGCCAGCGTCGCGCTGCCGTTTGCCGATCGCGCCGAGGCATACTCCGTTACTCGGTACGCTCGAGACGAACTCAGGGGTGCATTGGGCCGGAAGATCAGGGTGTCACCCTGCCAGGAAATGCGCCCGGGGACACCGATGCCGCCAGTTGCGACCGCAAATGCGTGCGCCGCCAGGGCGTGGTTCATCGGTTGGTTGAAAGTGACTCTGATGGTCGCACGCGGGTCGACGAATCGGGCACCGTTTCGCGGCGTGCGGGAATACACCTCAGGTGTAATGGTGGTAAACGACCACTGACGACCCGGCCCCAGAAGTTCACCCCAGCTATCTCGAACCGACCCGGCAAGTGTGACGGTGTAGCGAGTGGATGGCGCCAACCCTGCCGTCGGGTGAAACTCCCAGGTCGAGGTTCCCAGCCAGGTTCCATAGCCGGCGAGACGCGGCGAGATCGTGAGCCGCCAGCCGCGCGGATTGCTGGCCGGAACGTCGATGCCCGCCAGTGGCACCATGGGGTGATTGAAGGTAACCGAAATCAGCCCGGTCGGCGGCACCGACCGAGTTCCGTTGAGGGGTGAGGAGGCGCGAACCCGCAGGGCATCGCCGGCACTGAAGGTGGTCGAAAACTGGCTGGCAAGCGGCATTCCGTTGGTCGCCACGGCTCCGGTGCCGATGGTGAGCCGGTACTGCCTGCCGGCGACGAGGGCCGTCGAGGGTGTAAAGGTGAAGGACGTGTCGCTTCCTGCGAGCCGGCCGGCGACCGCCGGTGTGATCCGCCAGGCGAGTTGGACGGCGGTGCGATTCATCGGACGGTTGAAGTAGACGGTGATCGGAGTCCGAGGAGAGAGATTGCGCCCGACGCCCGGAGTCCAGCCGAGCACGCGGGTGGGAGTCACGCCGGCAGCCGGCGCCGAATGCACAGGCAAGGCTCCGAGCGACAGCGCCACGGTCAGCGCGAGCGCGGCCATGACGAACGTGCGTCGTGGAATGCCGGATGTAGCAAGTTTGCCTGCCATCGAATCCTCCGAAGCTACTACCTCAAAGTCCCATATGTCTGTACAACGGTGAATGATGCCAAATGTCACACGAGAAACTGAGGGTGACCTGTCAGGTTCTCGTGATTGGTCAGTCTTTATCGCTTCGGTCAGATCGGATAAACCGTAGCACGAAATACCTGGGTATGAATCTTGCTAACACTCCCTCGACGTCGGGAAGGGAATAGTATTCTTGGAATCCTCAACGTTATCGGAATGTGTCGTCGTGATCGACGATGAACCGGACGTTCTGCAAATCATCTGTGATGTGCTGGAAATGGAAGGTTTCAAGACTGTCTGTCTTGCCTCGGCCAGCACCGCCCGGCGGTGGGCCCGCTCTTCCTCGGCTCCCGCTCTCTTCCTCATGGATGTAATGTTGCCGGGAATGTCCGGCATTGACCTGGCTCGGGAGTTCCGCGCCGGTGAGTTTCCTGATACCCCCATGATTGCCATGTCGGCGTCGGCGTCGATGCTGGATGCGGCGGCACGTTCGACCGTGTTCGAGGAAACGATGCCGAAGCCGTTCGAGCTGTCCAGTCTGTTGCAAATGGTGGGAAGGTACGCGCCCTGATCCCGGTACGGCGTAACGCCCGCAGCGGACTATAATCGCTCGGCCATGCACTGACAGTGCAGTTCGGCGAGTCCGGGTCGGCGTAGTTGAAGGGGAGACGGCAGTGGCAACAGAGACGTTGAAGACCGAAGGTATGCTCGTCGGCGGACAGCGCATTTCCGCCCAGGACGGGAACACGTTCGAAACCTACAATCCGGCCACCGGTGAGGTTATTGCCACCGTTGCCGCTGCCGGTTCGGCGGATGTCGATCAGGCGGTGCGAACGGCCCGTAAGGCGTTTGACTCGGGCAAATGGGCCAACACCATGGCATCCAAGCGGGGCCGCCTGCTTGCCAAGGCAGCCGGCGCGATTCGCGCCCGCACCGAGGAGCTGGCGCAACTGGAGACCCGCAACAGCGGAAAGACCATTTCCGATGCGCGTGGCGACGTTCTGGGTGCCGCCGCTTGCTTTGACTACTATTCCGGCGCCTCAACCCGCATCATGGGTGAGACGATTCCGGTCTCTGGTACCGGCCTGGATTTCACCCTCCGTGAGCCTGTCGGCGTCTGCGCCCAGATCATACCCTGGAATTTCCCTATCGTCATGGCCGCCTGGAAGCTGGCGCCGGCACTGGCCGCCGGTTGCACCGTGGTCCTGAAGCCGGCCGAACAGACGCCACTGACAGCGCTGGCCCTGGCTGAGATCCTCCACGAGGTGGGTGTGCCGGATGGCGTGGTCAACATTATCACCGGCTACGGCGAAACTACCGGTGCGGCGCTGATCAACCATCCGGCGATCGACAAGATCGCCTTCACCGGCTCGACCGAAGTGGGCAAGATCGTCATGCGGGCAGCAGCCGAGGGGATCAAGCGAGTCTCGCTCGAACTTGGTGGTAAAAGTCCAAACATCGTGTTCGACGATGTGGACATCGAGTCCGTCGTCGACCGTTCGGTCTATTCTGTTTTCGGCAATGCCGGCCAGGACTGCTGCGCGCGCACTCGATTCTTCGTCCAGGCGTCGATCTACGATCGCTTCATGACGGCGCTGATCGATCGCACTCAGCGTTTGCGAGTGGGCAGTCCGGCGGCGGAAGACACCGAAATCGGCGCGCTAATCTCGCCGGATCAGCAGCAACGGGTAGAAGGCTACCTGGACCTGGCGCGCACTGAGGGCGCTGAGATCTCCTGCGGTGGAGTCCGACCGGACGATCCGGCGCTGGCCGGTGGCTCGTTCCTGATGCCGGCGGTACTCGATGGCGTCCGCAATGACATGCGAGTGGCGCAGGAGGAAATTTTCGGTCCTGTGGTCGGCGTCATCCCCTTCACCGACGAAGCCGAGGCGGTGCAACTCGCCAACGCCGTGCAGTACGGTCTTTCCGGCACCATCTGGACGCGTGACATCGGCCGTGCCCTGCGGGTAGTTCGCAAGGTCCGTGCCGGGAATCTCAGCGTGAACACCAATACGTCGGTTCACCTGGAAGCGCCCTTTGGCGGCTTCAAGTCCAGTGGGATGGGACGAGAACTGGGAATGCACGCGCTCGAAGCCTACACCGAGATCAAGAACGTCTATATCGCTACCGACTGACGGGAAGCAGAGCGGGGGCGCGTCCGGCAGCCTTGCGGATTACTCGGAAGTGATCATACCGAGACGGATAGCGTACTTCACCAGATCAATGCGATCGTGCACGCCGAGCTTCTCCATAATGTGTGCGCGGTGAGTTTGAACCGTCTTGATCGAGACGATTAACTTGTCGGCAATTTCCTTATTGGTCTTACCTTCGGCGACGAGTTGCAGTACTTCGCGCTCGCGCTCGGTAAGCAGCTTGGACTCGTCCTCGGCGTCTCGCAATAGGCGTACGCGATAGTCGTCCAGTACCATGCTGGTCATGGTCGGCGAAAACCAGGACTCCCCGCGTGCGGCAGCCTTTACCGCCTCGACCAGCTCGGTACCTGCTGACCGCTTGAGCACACACCCGGTAGCACCGGCATTGATGATCTGCAGAAGATACTGTTGGTTCTCGTGCATGGTCAAGATCACTACTCTGGTCTGCGGGAACCGACGCTTGATCTGGCGGGTGGCTTCTGCTCCGTTGAGATTCGGCATCGCGATATCCATCACCACGACATTGGGCTCGAGCTTCTCCACCAGATTGAGCGCCTCCCGTCCGTCTCCAGCCTCGCCAATCACCGATATGCCGGGCTGCGCCTCCAGGACCAGCCGGATCCCCTCGCGCAGAATGGTATGATCGTCCACCAACAGCACTGTGGTATCACTCATTGCTCTGACCACCCGACGCATTCATCTTCGAGTGCTCGGTATCCTCGGAGATTTGCAATGGTACGGAAACCGAGACCCGCGTTCCCCGCCCAGGTGCCGTATCCACCGAGAGTGAAGCATCGAGCAGTTCCGCTCGCTCGCGCATCCCATACATCCCAAAACCACCTTGCTTCGACGGCTTGTTGAGCTCAGAGAGATCGAAACCCTGCCCATTATCACGAACCTCCAGAAGTGCAACATGGTCAGGAAACGAGAGGGAAAGACTGGTTCTGGATGCCTTTGCATACTTGCCGCTGTTCGTCAGTGCTTCTTGCGCGATACGAAAAAGGACCAGTTCAACCTCCGGCGGAAGTCGCTCCTGTGGTGAAGGCTCGATACTGACGTCGACCTTGTGGCCGTACGTGAGAAAAAATTCGTCAGAGTACCAACGCAGAGCGGCAATCAGACCGAAGTCGTCGAGGATTGTGGGACGGAGGTCGTGGGATAGAGCGCGTACTTCGTCTAACGTGCGCTTGGCGATGGTCCTGATCCGCTCCAGGCCGGAGTGGACGATGGCAGCATCCGCGGGCACATTGGGTTCCACGAGGTCCAGTGCGATCATCAGGGTGGAAAGCGATTGAGCGGTGTCGTCGTGGAGCTCGCGAGCGATCCGCTTCCGCTCCTCCTCTTGTGCCGCGAGGACTCGGGTTGTCATCTCTCGGACGTACCGCTGAATCTCACTGGTACGCTCCGCGATAATTTTTTCGAGTTCTTCGTTCCAATCTTGCAAGCGGTCGCGTGCCTGGCGAGCATCTTCGTACAGGCGTGCATTCTCGATCGCCACCGCCGCGTGGTTGGCCAGCAGGATCAGCAATTCTTCGTCTTCATGGCTAAATTCCTCGGCTCCGACCTTGTCGGTGAGGTAGAGATCGCCAACGGGCTTCCCATTGAACACGATTGGCACTCCGAGCAAGCTCGTCATCGGTGGATGGTTGGAGGGAAAGCCATGACTTCGGGAGTCTCGAGCAATCTCTCGAATCCGGAGAGGCCGTGCGTCCTGGATAAGTGCCCCGAGCAGACCATGCCCAACCGGCAGCGGCCCGATCGCCACGCGTTGTTCACTCGTCAGTCCTGAGGTGATGAATTGCTGCAGGCGGCCGTGTTCATCGGCCACGCCGAGTGCGGCGTATCGACTCCGGACCACATCTCGAGCCGCATCTGTAATTTTTTGTAGTACCGATTCAAGCTCGATAGCACTGGAGATCGAACGAATGGCCTCGTTGACCGCACCGAGCTGGGCATTGTGGCGGGCGAGTTCCTGCTGCTGCTGGCCGATGATAGCGAAGATCCAGAGGGAAAACGGGATCACTGCCGCCGCCAGCAGGAGCAGAATGATGGAAAGGCCGAGCAACGAACTCACGCCGGACTCTCCGTGAAACACGAAAAGTCCCAGAGCTTCCAGACCGACGAGAAATACCATCGGAGCGAGGATGGTGACGAGTCTCAACCTCCGAATGCTCATCGAACGCCGGCTGATGGCTGTACTCACGCCAAACTTCATCCCTCGCTTCAGTGTAGAAGTATCAGGACGTGCCCTGCCTGAGCCAACATCGGTACGATGTCGGGTTGTACGTCCGACTTCAGACATCAATGGTCCGCCGTTCTATCTCGTCGGCTCCTGCTGCGCGGATATCAGCACCAGAGTGCGCTTCTCGTAACGAATTGTTCTTGGCAGCCCGGCTGGCAAGGGTACTTCGGGCCAGCTCCCGACCGGACCACCAGAGGCCACCAAGCAGGAGCGGCATGCCGAAGGTCAACTCGTGCATGTTACTGCCGACAACGGCATCATAGACCAGACTCATACCGATGATGCCGGCCGCCACCGAGAGACAAACGGCCACATGCGACGCCAGTGCAGTTCCCGTCACCTCACGCCTCCTCGCCTGACTGCCGCATTCGTTGGTAGTAGTCCTTCCAGATGAGGCGATAGACCCCAAGATAGCGAGGGAGCCGATTGAGACCGGGTATCCAGGGTACCAGCAGGAGAATGAGGGTCAGGATTGAGACCGTGAGGATCGCGAGTGCGTCCGTGTTTGCCGCCCAGGCGGTGGTATACGGTGGGATCTGATACAGCATGGTGTACAGCCAGAGCCAGGCCTGGCCGGGGTAGTTGCCGGTCTCATTCATCACGCCCCAGGTGCTGCCCAGTAGATTGAATTTCTGCCGCATGATTGGCCACGGCGTCATTGTTCATAAAGAGCAGTGGACGGGTATAGTCTGTCTGGTAAAAGTGCCCGCTGGTGAGCAGAAGTCCGTCGAGCGCACCACTTTGCCCGAGTTGCAGCATGGCCGACATCATCACCGGCACCGGCCCGCAGGTGCACGCCGGCACTGCCAACCCAGGCGGGTTCTCTTTCGCCTTGCTCAGAGCTGCGTTGTAGGCATCGGTCCACTTCGCTTGTTGAACGGCGGAGCCACGATCGTATGCTGCCAGTGCAGCACCCACACCACGATCGACCGGAGTCATCTGTCCGAGCGGCGCGAGCACGTAGTCCTGCGCAGTATCAATCGGAATATGCACGCCGAAGAGGTTCTGCAGTGACACCGGCCCGATGTACTGTACTGACCCGGTCCCGGTGTTATACGGCGGTCCGTAGCTTGAGATCGGGCTATTGCCGTCCAGCATGTCCAGGGAGGTCTGGACAAAGATCTGGGGATTGTTCTGTGCGACGCTTTTGAGCGTGAGCGGTGGTTCATCCGGCGAGGACAGGACGGCGGAGAGGATGACGACCAGAATAGCGATCACGCCCAGAGCAATGAGCAGTTCTTTCACCAGATCGTACGGCGCCATGGGAATGCCGCGGTAGTACTCCCTCTTGCGGACGCTCACGGTTTCACCTCCGGCGTTTCTTCGGCAATCGCATACGGCTTGACCACACCATGAAGTCGCACCAGGAGAAGATGAACCGTGATCAGCACCGAAACCAGGGCCGGCAGGACGACGATGTGATAGCCGTACATCTGACCGAAGTTGAGCACATTGAAGAAGGCGCCAGCACCTATCGAATTGATGGCATCTTTGCCCTGGACAGCGATCCACTGCGCATCGAAGTTCTGCTGGGAGATGTAGCCGGTGAACGCGGTTGTCACGCCAACGACGAACGTCACTACGCCTGACACCCAGGTGAGGCCCCGGCCGTCTCGCCAGGCACCCATGAAGAATGCTGACCAGAGATGCACCACCATGAAGAAGAAGAACGATTGCACGGACCAGTAATGGATGCTGTTGAAAAAGTGTCCGGTATCGGACGAGTGCCACCACTGCGGACCAAACAAACTTAAGATGATGCCCGAGGTCATCAACAGGACGAAGCTCGCCAGCGTGGCGATACCGAAGAGATAGACATAGCTATGAACGTAGATCGGCTGCTCGTAAGGAAGCAGCTCTTCATACGGGAGCGTCTCGGTCATCCTCTCTTGCACTGCTCGGGTGAGACTCACGTGTCTTCTCCTCGCCGCGGGAATGGCACCACGACCGCGAGCACGAACACCAACACCATCAGGGCAATGACGACCAGATTCGCCGTGGAGATCAAGATGAACCCGGCATGGAAGTAATGGGCCGGTGCATTCATGAAGCTGGGGGGCACACGTCACCTCTCTTTGTTTGTTAAAGGGCTAGACTCATTCGCATGGCAGACAAGGCCGCGTAAATCGGAAGGCAGAGCCCAGGTTTTTTCCTGCCGACTCCGCGCCGAGCGTGCCGCCACGCGCCGTAACGATTTCTTGACAGATGCACAGCCCTAGGCCGCCGGCAGCTACCCTGCTGCCACGGGCTGGCGCATACGGTAGAAGTCCTCAATCATTTCGGCTCCTCCCCGTGATACCGCCAGAGGGTTGCTCACACCTATCTCGTCCATAGGGCCGCGAGGCGGTTCCGGGAGCGCGTGTCCATGCGCCTGTCGAATGGCAGCGTACCACTCTGCAAGTGCAAAGTCATGAAGTTTCGTCATCCAGGTGGTGCCTTTCCGTGAACGGTGCATCAGCAACCTTGTCGAGCCCGCGGCATACATTGGTTCATCTGACGCTCGTGACCTTGATCGACTGACGAACCAGTCGCTGAGTCTTGGGAAGCCAAACAGTAAGTATGCCGCGATCGTACTGTGCTTCGGCCCGCTCCACGTCCACTTCCGCCGGCAGAACGTATGCCGCCTCAAAGCTCCCCTGACGGAGTTGACGGCGAAGGTACGTTGCCCCTTGCACTTCGGGAACATGGTAATGGCCATGCACACTCAATTTCTGCCCGCTAACGTCAACCTGGAGCGAACCAGGTGCGATTCCCGGGAGAGCGATCTGAATCCAGCATGACCCTTTGTTTTCGATCAAGTTGTTTGCCCCAGGGTCGTCCCCCGCGGGGGATTCGCAGGGCTTGACGCAGCATGTGCTCTACTGCATTCCCGAGTTCGTCGGTGTCGCTGACGTCCGAGTTCACTACCTTGAGTGATCTCATTTCTTCTACTCTCCTTGCTGGATTCGCGGCTGTCATTGCGAACTGCGCTCGCTGTCTCACAGTCGCTACTCTACTCGCGGTTCGACCCCGGTCATATCGGCTCTAGAACTGATGTGATGGCCAAACGGGGACGAGTTCCCTTCCCACGAAACGAAGCGAAGACCCGGGCCGCCTCAGCGGCCCGGGTTGGAGTGCGACATTGGCGTGGACTATACGGCGGGGACTGTCGGTCCTCGCGGCGCCTGTCGTTCGCGTTCCACAATGTCTTCGCGTCGAGGAACCACGGCGAGTTCGAAGAGGAAGGCCATCGAGACCACGAATGCGCCTACCGTGAGTCCAATGGCAGCGTACAGTGCCAGCGTGCCCACGAACCAGAAGGCCCAGGCATTGAGGAGCAGAGACTTCAGAGTCTCGCCACGGAAGAGCGTCAGGGCGATACCGTTGGCTTTGGCCGCCAACGCCTTGTTCTTGGACGACAGCGCAATGCCGCTCCAGTAGGCGTACGTCTTACCCTGGCCGATCTCGCCGAGATGGACGGAGATGAAGTTATTGGCATAGGTCTGTGCCTGATCGCCAGTCGTCATCTGCTGCCCAGCATACTGGCTCATCGCGCTTGCATCCGCAGCCGGCAAGGCTTTGATCGCGGGACTATTGGCAGCCGGGAACACAATTTGCTGGGCGGCCAACTGACTGCTCACCTGATCGTGGGTAAAATTGTGAGCCCAGAAGCCGACCCCGGCCCCGAACGCAAGGACGATTATGATCACTGCCTGCAGGCTCAGGATTCTCCAACGAATTTCGCGTGTCATGATGTTCTCCCTTTCGGTCTTTATCGCGGTGAACGGTCATTTACCGTTCACCAACAGCTTCCCAGGATGTGCGCCTGATGAATATCGGGCGCACACCTGAGATCCTCTACCGGCGCGCCTGACTTCTAGGTATTGACTTCCGTTCCAATCACATCGAGAAGCAGAGCGCATCGAAAGACGGGCTCAGCGAGATACGCGATGCAGCGACGCCTCCAATCGGAGCTGCCCTTTCTGCTTATGAAGGGCAATTATCGACAGCGAACCTTCGAAGTTACGCCTGCGTGGGCCTTAACGTGTACATGACTGCACCGTAGTCGCGCAGCAAGCACTCAACTCCACTGCCAATTGGTGTTCTCTGGGATGTCCTCCACAATCCGACTCAGAGCTTAATATCCACCTAGCTCCGAGTCGGTCTGCTCTGTCATCGCCGGACATGGGTGACATTTGCGCCGTGTGCGCCCGGTCCAAAAACTGCGTACTTTTCTGGGACCTGCACGCTCTCGTTGTCGACCGAGAAGGCCCACACGCCGAGTACGGGTGGGATGGCCTTGGGTTCGCAGCCGAAGCAAAGGACCAGTGCAGGCATGCAAGAACCAATCACTGCCCTCGACTGACGCAGGTAAAGGAACAAGCGACCCTGCTCGCTCCCGAGGTCGACTTCACGTACCTCACGTGAGGTCGCTCCAACTAGTTGCCGAAGCGTCATGAGATGCATCGAGTTACAGAACGACCCTCACCAACAGCTCAGGGAAGAATTAGTCTCTTCGAGCAACTGTCGCTGATCTTTCCCACCCGTTGCACTCGCCACTTACGAATCGATCTCCTCCAAAACACTGCGATAGAGATCGCTCTGGAAGGTTTCAGCAGGATCGAGTCGCCGCTTAGTCGCGAGGTATTCGTCCATCGCCACCGGCAAGAGGGAGCGAAGAAGAGTCCCGCGGTCCAGCGAGTTGGCCTTTGCCGAATAGAAACGTCCGCCCTCCGGCAACGATCGGAATGGGTGGCGAGCAGTCAAGGCCGTTCGGGAGACATCAAGCCCCTGGCTCATGTAAGAAGCGTACAAGGGTGGCGACTGTAACGCCCGCAGCTCACGCGGAAATCCGTTCGCGAACGTGAGAATCGGCTCAGGTTGACCAACGTCATACAGCGTGGAGCATGATATCGGTTGCGCGCCCTATCGCCATAGGTGCCCGAAGAGCCCAAGATGACAGTGTACCGAAGTTCACAGGAGGTCAAGCGACATGAGAATCGAAGAACGCGTGGGACAGTGGGTCGAGATCGACCGGGCGAAGGAAGTCGCCGACGAGATCACAATTAAATTTCCGAACTCGATCTGGGCCGGATGGTCGGCACCGGTGAATGTGAAGGACGACGAACTGGCGGTGTTCTTGCGCTCGATCGGATGGAAAGTTACGACTCCCAACACGCGGCACGCACGCGTCTGACACGAAATCCACAGACAACGAGATTTGAGAGAAATGACCGATTCATGCTCCGCCCGCGCACTTCACGATTTGCGCTTCCGATCCATTCGCGCTGAAGATTGGCGCCGGCTTCAGCGCTTCCACGCCAGACTGTCCGACACAAGCATCGGTCAACGTTTTCACGGCGCCAAACGGGAACTATCGATCCCGATGTCACAGTACTTTACCCGTGTCGATGGTCGGAACGACGTCGCTCTTGTGGCCACAACTGGCACCCGTGGCCGCATCGTAGCGGTGGCGCGGTACAACCGCCTCGATGCAGATTCAGCCGAGGTAGCGTTCGTCGTGGAGGATGCTTACCAGCACCATGGCATCGGTTCTAAGCTCATGAAGCGCCTCTGCGCTGCCGCGCGAGAAAACGGCGTCTCCCACCTCAAGGCATTGATACTTCCCGGAAATACGGCCATGCTACGTCTTCTGCAAGAAGCGGGACCGACACATGTGCGCTTCCGCAGCGGCGTGGTGGAGGGCGAAACCGATCTTTGTTCCTCCTGATACGCCAGAGTACACCGAGAGGATAGAAGCTAGCGTCTAATTTATGCGGTGGAGTCGTGCACGTCGGCAGGGAAAGAAATCAACTCGAATGAGGCATCGCGGTGTCCAGTGCGGCGGTTCACCAGTCGCGTGCCTCGGTTCTCGTACGCTGTAGTGTTGGCTACGAGTCGTCGAGAGTACTGTCAGCCGGGTTCAATGCGATCGATTCCAGCACGTTGACATCGTGAAGAAAGCTGATCGACTGGATACTGTGTTCGAGAGAACGCGCTGCTTCGTCCTCCTGGAAAGCGACGAACGACGATGCATCGTCCCATTCGCTGTAGATCTCGAATGCGGAGCAATCGTTGCAGGCATGCATGACGTGAAATAGGCGACAGCCCGGCGCCGTTTTGGCCAACACTTCCAATTCTCGGCAACTTTGGATCCATTTGGCTATATGCGACGGCGCTACTACGAAGCTGGAATGAAAACCTACACATTGCGGTTCGGCAAAATCACCCGGCTCCTTATGCTCGAGGGTCGGATGTAAACGGTCGTTGCCCGATCGTATCGACATCATCGCAGAAACTCTCCCTGGCTCCGTAGTCCGACGGCTCAAATTCTGAAAGCTGTACATTCAACGTAACACCGCTTACAAGGAGACAATATCGGGTGAGAGCTGTATCTTTGGCGCCATGAAGGATGACATGTCTCCGGAACGACTGGAAATTCCACAGCGAAGTGTCGGATCATTTCTCCATGCGCGTCTGGGGCGGACCGGCCCGCGTCTAAGATCCGCGTGCTTTGCATGCGTCCGCCATGTCCGGCCCTGCTGCGACCGATGATGCCGCCACACGAGAGTTCATCCCTTGGACCCGCGACCTCACCTGGGTACCAAGCCACGATCGGCCCGTTAGGGAAGGATAGTCCCTACTGTGCATCATGGACCCACCATTGACAAGCTGCAAACTCGGTTCGTTCTAGAGTGGCGAGGAGATCCGCGAACCTGTAAGGTTTCCCGGTTCCTGCAGGGCGCAAAGCTGCTGGCGAAAAGCTACGTTCATTCGATCGGGAAGCATGGCAGCGTGAATCGGAAGGTAGCACCCCGGTCCTCTCCCGCCGATTCGGCCCAGAGCTTCCCACCATGCGCCGTAACGATCGCATGGCAAATATACAGACCCAGACCATGGCCTGCCAGCCCGCTGGCGCGTGCTCGCTGCGTGCGGTGGAAGCGCTCGAAGACGTGCTGCGAATCGCCCTCCAGGAGGCCCATGCCGTGATCGGTGACGGCCACCTCGATGCCGGCGTCACTCCGAGTAGCCACGACGTTCACTCGGGTGTCATGAGGACTGTACTTCAGCGCATTCCCTATCAGGTTGGCAAGCACTTGCTCGACTTGCCTCTGATCCCATTGGCCTTCCATCGATGTATGGGACACGGCAACATCAATGCGCCCGTGTTCGTCCGGTTCAAGGCGCGTCAGAACGGCATTCAAGCTGGCGCACAGGTCGCAGTTTGCCGGCCACATCTCGAACGCTCCCATTTCGATATGGGAGGCGTCGAGCAGATCGTCAAGGAGGAGTGACATGGTACGCGACTGATCCTCAATCACTGCCAGTGCCTGCTCCACTTTGCCAACATCAGGCGCCGGTACGGTCAGCAGTCGAGCGGCAAATTGGGCGTAGGCGAGAATAGAAGTCAGAGGAGTCTTGAGGTCATGGGCAGCGATGGCGAGAATCTCGTCCTTGCGTCGACTCAGGTTATCTAGCTCGGCCTCGTGCCCTGCGGCGAACAACCGGAGTGCCTCGAACTCCTCCCTGAACCGCGCCGTACCAGTCCAACCGCCTGAATCGTCTTTCGGGGGAGTCGTGGCACCGTTTCCGGTAGTGTGCGATTCAACCAGGGGAGTGCCGGCAGGGCTACTTTGAACACTCATTGCACGACGCCCAATCGAGCAATCCTCTCATGGCGGATCGATTGCTTGCGCCGGACGTTCCCGCCAATGGTGGCGCCCCCCCGTACCATTCGCGTCATGCCCGTGCTTCGATGGGGATCGTTGTCAGTCGCTGCAGCGCGCTCGCCTGGTCCCAGGTGGTCCAACTCTCCACGATCTTGCCACCGACAAGACTGGTGAGCGTCGTCCCGTGCAATTTCCCGTCCTGATTATCGCACTGCTTGGTTTCTCGCCACTGGCCCGAATTACCATTCGCGGTCCACTGCACTTCGACCGTGTCCCCTTGGGTCGTCAGGCAATCAATTGAAACGCAGAGCATCGGGAATGCAGTACGAAAAAGCGCGACGCACATCTTGATGGCCTCGGGCCCCCGAACGAGGTCCGGTATCAGCCCACCGTGATTCACATAGGTCGCGGCGAAGAGGCTGTCGGCCAGATCGAGGTCCCCTCGGTTCCAGATTTGTTCCACTGCGCGGCTCACTACCGCCGAATTGTGCTCTTCCACTTCAATTCCTTCTGCCGTCCATCTGAAGGCTGCTCACACCGTCTCGTCCCTGGTGCCGCCAGGAGAATCCCGGAGAGGTCGCCGTGTGCCCGTCGAATGGCAGCGTAACACTCGTCCGGTCTGACGTCATGAAGTTTCGTCATCCAGGAAGGGTGAGGTTCGGCTGCATCGACCAGCTCTGCCCGACGATGCAGCGCTGCGGTCACCACCGCGGTGTACGCCTGCCGGCGCGCGCACAGGGTGTAACATGATGGCGCCTACGGAGGACGCCATGTTTTTGGAGAGTGATGAAACCGTGGACGAGAGCGATCAGATCCACGGAACTGCTCGCGCGCTGCTGGTGATCGATCAGCCGGTACTTTCGAAGGTCGTTAACTTCGCGCTGAACCACGGTGTCTTCGTTACTCGAGTGGTTCCGACCAGCGAGGAAGCCGTTGCCATTCTGGGCAATTGGCAGCCGCATCTCGCCATCATGGACATGGATATCTGCCAGGGTCGCTTGATGGCTGATCTGAAGTCGGTGACGCTGCGTTAGAACGTATCCCGGTTATCGCTCTGACCCGGCGGGGCGACCTCAAGACGAAGCTGGCCGCCTTCGAGTGGGGCGTGGATGACCTGCTGACCGTCCCCTTCTCGCCCGAGGAGCTGGTGGCGCGCGTGCTGGCGGTGATGCGGCGCAGCTACGCGACGGCCGGTCGCCTTCACCCCGACGATCCGGCTGGGCGAGCTGGAGATCGACATCCTCAACCGCACGTGCGCGCCGGGACCTCCGAGCTGCACCTGACCGGGCTGGAGCAGAACCTGCTCTACCTGCTCGCGGCCAATGCCGGACGGGTGCTGACGCCGCGACGAGATCCTGGACGCGCTGTGGGGGGTGGACTTCCTGGCCGACAGCAACGTGGTGGACCGGCACATCCGCAACCTGCGCATCAAGCTGCAGAACGACTGGCGGCGCCCGCGCTACATCGCCACGGTGCCGGGACGGGGCTACCGCTTCGTGCCCACCGACACCGGCCAGGGGCCGGTTACCGTGCCTCCGCCAGGTCAAGCGGAGTCTTAGTAGACCCATGGTGTCGTGGCGGGGTTTGACGTAGCAGCATTGCTGAGCCGAGAAACGCGCGAACCGTCGGGTCGTGTGAGTCCAGCCGTACTACCAAGTCATAATGCACTCCTTTGGGGAACTTCTTGCGTTGAACGGTCACGTACCGTTCACCAAGAGCATCCCAGGATGCAGGCTCGCTGATATCCGACCAGTGCCTGAGTTTTGGGAAGCTGGACCCGACATAGACAGTTCGCTGTGCCTACAGCCCCATCTACTTGAGCACGCGCCGGTACAGGTCGCTCTGGATTATCTCGGTCGGGTCGACTCGCCTCTTGATGGCCAGATACTGGTCGACGGCGTGCTGGGAGAGGGAACGGCGGAGGCTCCCTCGATCAAGTGCATTGTCCTTGGCCGGATAGAACCGTCCGCCTGCCGGCAAGACAATCTCGCTGGTAAACGACGAGAGCATGCGACGTATGCCGTCTTCCCGGTCCGGAGCCGCGTGGTAGTCGAGCGCCAGTGAGTAACCGTCCACGCTGTAACTCAAGAGGAATGGATCGGGACGATGACGTTTGAAGACGGCCAGGTAGGGCACCATGCCGGCACGTTGCGAGCCTTCGAGAATGGCGGCGAAGACCGAATGGGCCTGGGCCTGCGGAACGAATACCTGGTACTGGATAATGCCGCCCGGACGGAATGCCCACTTCCAGTGCGGCACGTAGTCGAGGATGAAGTGGAACTGAGCATGGGGCACACGCGCCGTCCGCCCTGAGCGCATGGAACCCAGAGCATAGCGCGTACTATTCAGGACACGCATGCCGGTATCGTTTGCGCCCAGCTTCATTCCCCGCCATAGCAGTGCGCGGGGGATGATACCGAGAACCGTATCCGGGAGATCCTGATACGATGGGCGCAATGTCTGGAGCGCATGGGGATCGTCTTCAACCGCCGTCGCCGCTTGAACCAGACCACGACCCAGTGCGTCTCCGCCGGCGAAGGCGTCGACCCAGCCGATGAGATGATCGACTCGATCGAGATTGTGCTCGAAGATGGTGAACATGGCCTCCAAATTGCTGGCTACATGTTCTTCGATTTGCACGAGACCCGAGCCCACCCGCTGCAATTGGAGAGTCAGGCTGGTGAGCACCCCCAGCAACCCGAGACCGCCGACGACCGCGAAGAAGAGCTCCGAATTCACGTCCGGAGTACAGGTCACGATCTCGCCGGATGCGAGCATCAACTCCGTCGAAACTATCTGTTCCCCAAAGGATCCGACACGCCAGTGATTCTTGCCATGGACATTCGTCGAGGCGCAGCCTCCCAGCGTGGGGTACATCGTCCCGGGTACGACCGCTGGCCACCAGCCGTCCTCCAGCACGTAGTGCCAGAGTTGTCCCACGGTGACACCGGGCTCAACCCTAATCACGCCAGTCGACGGGTCCCAATCGAGCACCCGAGTCATCCGGCTGAGATCGAGAACGATGTTCTCCGAGTTGAGTGAAGGGTCACCGTAGCTGTAGCCGCTCCCACGCGGTATCAACGAGCGCCCCGTCGCCGCCGCCAGCCGGATCACCTTTCGAATCCCCTCGAGGGTCGATGGGCGGTACACGTAGCCCATCGATCTCGCCAACATGGCCCACCCTTCGAGGGAGGTGAGCCGGTCCGCCGGCAGACTTTGAAACGATCGGGGAGGAATCATCGATCCTTGAATATCATCCAACTGCTGATCCAGTAAGATTCCCTCAGTCGTGCCGTCCAGTCAAGGCCAGTCGTGCCCCAATGCCAATCATGGCAAGGCCCCCGGCGCCACCGATAAGCTCCAGTCGCCGTGGCGATTGGGAAAGCCAGGAGCGCGCCGCACCTGCCGCCAGTGCCCAGACGGTATCGGAGACGAGCGCGATGGCGAGGAAGATGCAGCCCAGCAAAAGCAGTTGGACAGGGATGCGACCGGCCGAGCGATCGACAAACTGCGGCAGCAGGGCGGCAAAGAAGATGATCGCTTTGGGATTGCTGACACCGACGACGAAGCCATCACGCAGAAGCCGCCGAGTCGATGTGGGCGCCTTGCCGGCACTGAGCACCTCTGCCATCGAACGGCGAGATCTCAGTGCCTGGATCCCGAGGTAGATCAGATAGGCGGCGCCGGCAAACTTGATGACCGTGAACGCCACGACCGAATCCTCGACGAGCGGACCGACCCCAACGGCGACTGCGATCACCAGGAAATACTCTCCCATCGAGTTGCCAATTACCGTGGTCAGTCCAGCCGGGCGGCCCAGAGCCAACGATCGGCTGATTACAAACAATACACTCGGTCCAGGAACAGCAATGATGATGAGAGCTGTGAGCCCGAATGTGATCAGCTGGGCAATCGAAGGCATCGGGACGTTTCCTTTCTGACTGGTGATGTAAACGGGCCACACCCTGTCGAGCGGATTCAACAAACGGTGTAGAGTGCTCGCTATGGTACCTGCAACGGCATCCCAGCCGCACATAATGGGCATTCCGATGGTATCCATGCGCGAGTCTCGAATCGGGCAATGTGAATCAGCGGCATCCCTTTCTCACGAGAGAAGCGCTCCGCTGACTCTCCCAGGACAACGATAGCCGCCAGGGCGACTGGTTCGGCGCCGCAGGTCACCAGATCGGTATAGGCGCCTCGCACTGCCGATCCGGCACTGATCACATCGTTGACGATAGCGACGCGTTTACCCCGAACGCTGTCACGGAGCGCACCTGGGATACGGTAATGGACCGGGAACAGCTCGTCCGACCTGGGGGTCTCGAAGCGTTCGGCGTAACAGAACTCGACGCCAAGCCGGAGGGCCACCATAAGCGCCACGAATGCTCCCTCATTGAGCGGGCCACAAACAGCGTCCAGGGCATACGGATGTAGCCGCTCGGATAGAGTCGCCACGGACTCCTCGATCTGCCTCGGACGGAGGCAGAGCAATTCCAGATCAAGCCAAACATTGCCATGATGGCCGGATTCGTACCGGAAATGCCCGTGGCGCGCTACCGCTGCGCCGAAAAGGTCGCGAGGAGTGACATCACCGGTGGCTATGGGCTACCGTCCCTGAGAGACCGCTCCAGGCGCACCAAGAGAAGAAGTCGATCGAAGTCGGCCACATCATCCCGACTACCGAGCTGCGCGACCTGGGAGCGAGCCTCATTCACCTGCAATTATCGCCTCGCGCCCACAAATTCAAGTGCTTCACGCGCGAGCGGCAGCCAGTCTTCATCGGATTCGGGACCGAGCGCCAGCCACTCTTTCATTATCCGGCCGGTGCCGGGGTCGAATCGTTCCCCGTCGCCAGAGGCGATCAACTCGTCCACGCGCTGGCGGGGAAGCTTCACCACCAGCCTGCCTCGAACCAACATGGCGAAGATCTTGTTGTGTACCTTCAGCGCTGCTCCACCGAACCTCCTTTCTGCTCCCGGTGCATCCGACGGGATGGTCACACCGGGTTCAGCGGCGAGCGCCTCGACCAGCGCTGTATAGCGTTCTTCAGGAGTGAGAGGTGAATTGGTCATGGAGTGAATGCCCTGGTTGCCCACGCGGTGAATGATGTTGCCGGGCGTCCCAGCAGCCACGACAGCACCCGTTCATTCCCCCGGAAGCCATACATTTCGTAATACCGGAACATAGCACGTAACGTTTTGATTTGATCATCTCCCAGTCCGGTGGCACGAGCATCCCGTTCCCAGACGGCGAGAGGCACGCTCTCAGCGCACACCGGAAGCCCCAGTACGTCCGCCAGAATAGTGGCCAGTTCGGTTTGCGACAGATACTCGGGACCTGCCAGTTCGTAGATCGCACCTTCGTGACCGGGCTGCGTGAGCACAACCGCCGCCGCCTCTCCAACATCATCCAGGTCCACCATGCTCAATCGTGTTTCCAGTGCATAGGGCACCCGATAGATTCCATCTCGGGTGATGGTGTTCCGACCCGCGAGCACGTTCTGCATGTAGGCGGCGGGCTGGAGGATGGTGAACGGTAGATCTGACTGGAAGATGAGTTCCTCAACCCGCATTTTCCGCCAGTGATGCGGCATGTCTTCTATCTGCGGGTGCAGCACAGAATGATAGACGAAGTGGCAAACACCGGCCCGCCTCGCTGCTTCCAGCGCCAGCCGCCCGATTTCGATCTCGTCCGGCGACATGTTGGGACAGATGTGGTAGACCGATTGGACACCGCACATCGCTGTTTCCCAGGTCCCGGCATCGCGCATATCGCCGATGACGATGTCCTCCACGCCAGAGTGGCGAAGAAGGCTACCGTGTTCCATCCGGCGAACAAGAGCCCGCATGGCCACGTCCCGTCGCCGCAAGGCACGGATGACGGCAGTTCCGGTCTTGCCGGCAGATCCGGTGACGAGAGTCAACCCGGACGAAGACCCCATCGTATGCACCTCAAAGGATTGCTCTGACCAAAAAGCGCAAGTTTTCGCCTCCCTTCTCGTCTTGTCATTGAGAGCACAAAAAAACAGGGGAGTATCAACGAATGTCTTGCGACGGATTGACGGTCCGAACAGCCACAGTGACCAACTGTCCTTTGAATATAGACCGACAACACGGGAGTAAGAGGAGTAGAACCATGCGGCGTCTCATCGCGATTACCAGCGCGGCCCTTCTGGCGGCGGTGCTGCCTCTGGGAAGCAGAGCCTTCGCTGCGCTTCCCACCACGGCCTGGGTTTCCACCGGCACGCAGGCGGAAGCGCCGGCCCTCGTTGGCACTACTTTGGTCGGCCCGCTGGCGGCGAATACGCCACTGCGTATCACCGTCGCCTTGCAGTTGCAGAATGCGTCCGGAATCCAGCAGGCGATCGCCTCCGGAACCACCTTGACTCCGGACCAGTTCATGGCCAGCTACGGCCCCACTTCCAGTCAGGTCCAGGCGGTCACCAGCTATCTTTCCAGCGAGGGACTCACCAACATCTCGGTGGAGTCGAATAATCTCTTCGTTACCGCCGATGCCACCGCCGCCCAGGCTGAGTCGGCATTTAACACCCAGATCAATCAGTTTCAACAAAACGGCCTGACGATTTACGCCAATCTCACTGCGCCCCAGGTACCGACGTCGCTCAACGGTATCGTCGCCTCGGTGATGGGATTGACCAATGCCGGTGTCATGACACCACATCCGGCGGCGCCGAATGTGAGTAGCTATCTCCAGAGCTACAACCCCCAAGATTTCCAGGCAGCGTACGACGCCGGAAAGACCGCAACGGGCGCCGGAACGGCGATCGCCATATTCGCTGAAGGCGACCTGACCAGCACCGTCCAGGACCTGCGCACCGAGGAAGCAGCCAATCACCTGCCGCAAGTGCCGGTGTCTATCGTGCCGGTCGGCATCGCCAGCCCGGATACCTCCGGTGCCGATGAGTGGGACATGGATACGCAGTACTCCACCGGAATGGCCCAATCGGTGAGCCACCTCTATCTCTATGACGCTACCTCGCTCACCGACTCCGATCTGGCGCTCGAGTTCAACCGCTTCGCCGCCCAGGATCTTGCCAGGGCCGGCAGCGCCTCATTCGGCGAGTGCGAGTACCAGGCCTATCTCGATGGCTCGATGGTGGCGGACGACGAGACCTTCGCCGAGGCGGCGCTGCAAGGCCAGACCGTCTTCGCCTCCGCCGGCGATACCGGTGGTTTCTGCCCGGTAGCGCCGAACAATGGAGTTCCCGCCGGCGTTCCGGACGTGAATTACCCCACCTCCTCGCCATATGTGGTGTCGGTTGGTGGCACCAGCCTGTTCACCCAGGGAACGCCCAGCCAGAACGGTGGCGCCAGCGGCGTGAGCTACGACTCTGAAATCGCCTGGGTCGCCGGCGGCGGTGGTCCGAGTCTGTTCGAATACCAGCCGTACTGGCAGAACGGCGTGACCCCACCGACCAGCACGAGCTGCGTTCAGGTCGTTGCCTGTCTCGGCAAGAACGTGCCGGACATCGCCATGGATGCCGACCCAAATACCGGAGCCAACGTGTACATCGGCGGCCAGCCACAAGCAGTGGGTGGTACCAGTCTGTCAAGTCCACTGGCCCTCGGAGTCTGGGCGCGACTCGAGAGCGCGCACGGTAACAGCATCGGGTTTGCCGCGCCGAAGCTCTATGCCGCCTGCAGCACCCCTGGCTTCCACGACATCATGCTCGGCGATACCGGCCCCTATCCGGCCGCGCCCGGCTGGGATTACGCCACCGGCTGCGGCTCCTTCGACATCGCCCAGATGAGCAAGTACATCGTCCCCGCGCCAACACCGGTGGTCGTCTACAAACTGGCCAAGCCGGCGTGCACCAGCGTGACCGATGAGGCTGGAGATGCCCACCCAACCGGATCGACCGGCAACGTCGACTCGCTCGACATCCTGGCGGCCGGCTTCCTCAACGGCGGTAGCACGACGATCAATGCTGAGCTGCGGGTCAAGAGTCTGAATGATGGGCCTGGTGGGACACCGGCGATCGCCGGTGACGGCGACGATTGGTATGTAACCTGGAGCTACGGTGGAACCGAATACTTCCTCAGCGCGCAACTTCCGACCGGAAGTCCCAACACCAGCGATCCAACCTCGCTGTACCAGTTCAGCTATGGCACCGTAACCAAGTCGCCGACCAACGGGGCACTGTACAACACCGTGGGCAGCGCCACCGGCAGCGTCGACACGACGAACGGCGTGATCTCCATCTCGGCGCCCCGGTCGGTGGTCGGCAACCCGGCCAACGGGGCCGCGCTGACCTCGACCGGCGCCGTCACCTTTGAATCAGTGGGGACCCCGGCTGGCGGCTTGCTCGAGGCTGCGGACTCGGCTGGCCCCGGAAATGCCTACAAAGTGGGAGCATCCTGCTAGGGACCCAGTCACCCTCGACGGCTCGTTGATGAACGAGTGAGAGCAAGGGAGGTGGTGGAGCACAGATCCACCGCCTCCCTTCACGTTTCAGAGGGCTTCATATGTTCATACCCACCGTCTCGGATCCGTGCGATCATCGAAAGTGTACGGCAGAGGAGTCGACCGGTGGAACCGAGAGACGAACCGGAAAAGCCAGGTGGGTCCGATCGCGCTCGCGCGTTGCATCAGGCGCTGGTGCAGGGGCTCAAGCGCCGCGGGCTGTTACCCGATAGTCGGGTGGAAGCCGCCTTCCGGGCGGTGCCACGTCACCTATTTCTCCCCGAAGTGCCTCTGGACACGGTATATGTGGACGACGCCATTCCCACCCGGAAACAAGACGGCATTGCCATAAGTTCTTCATCCCAACCGACCGTCATGGCCATCATGCTGGCGCAATTGGGTCCCCAACCGGGAGATCGCGTCCTGGAGATTGGAGCAGGGACCGGATTCAATGCGGCGCTGATGTCCCATATTGTCGGGCCGGTCGGTCACGTCATCTCACTGGACATAGACGAGGACATCGTGGCGGATGCGCGTGCCCACCTCGTTGCCGCCGGCGCCTCCGAAGTCGATGTTGTCTGTCGAGATGGCGCCCTCGGCTACGCGGAGGCGTCGCCCTACGATCGGATCATTCTGACCGTCGGCGCCGGGGACATCGCGCCGGCATGGATCGACCAACTCCGGCCCGGTGGTCGCCTGGTGTTGCCGCTCGCGCTCAATGGAACCATCCAGAAGTTGGTGGCCTTTGAACGCCGGGATTGGCACCTGGTAAGTGTCTCGATCACGGACGGGTCCTTCATGCCGCTGCGTGGTCTCCACGCCGGTCCAAACGCGCAGTTTGCCCTGGGTCCCAAACGAGACCTCGTGCTGGGGACGGCAGCAACTGCTGCCATCGATCCCGCGCGCGTCTATGGATTGATCACCGGCCCATATGAGGACATCCCACTGGAGATTCGCGCGACGAGCGGCGAGTTGTGGGCAGGAGCGATACTCTGGCTCGCCTTACATGCCCCCACCATGTGCAGCCTGGTTGCAACCGGTGAGGCTGCGGCCCACCAGCTCATCCCTTCACCTCTCTCGAGTTCACCCACTTACCGCGCGACTGCCGGCCTACTGGGGGAGGACAGCATCTGTGTGCTCGCTCGCGGGCCGGACGAAGCCGTGCCTCTCGACGACATGCCATTCGGTGTCGCCATCCGCTGCTTCGGCCCTCGTGACGGAGTAGCCCAGCGACTGATCGATCACCTCCATGACTGGTCCGAGGCCGGGAGACCATCAACCGATGGACTCCGAATCACCGCCTTTCCACGGGACATGATGCCCGCGAACGTGCCTCACGGCCACATCATCGACAAGCCACAGACGCGACTCGTTCTCGAATGGTGAGATGAGAATCCAGGACACCAGTGTCGTTGGAGCTCCGGCGGTGTGCCAGCAACGCAATGAGGCTCACCCTTATCTCGTCGTACCGTCTCCCCGACTCGAGGAAGATGTAGGCCGACGCCCTCTGCTGTCTTTTACCCACATCGGAGAGCTGGTGTAACTTGGAGTCCCACTTCACGCCTGAAAGGCAACTGATGACTCCCTTACTCTCTGCGGATGCACAAGCGTGGTCGGAGGCAACCTTTGGTACCGTCCACCTGAAGGATCAGCGACGAACCAATCGGGTGGTCGCGCTGGCTGCGGCCATGGCAGCAGATCCTGCCGCCTCCCTGCCCCGGCAAGTCAAGGATGGTGCTGCCCTCAAAGGGAGCTATCGACTGCTGGACAATGACGCCGTCACCTTCGAGGAACTGAGCCGGCCACATTGGGAGCAGACCCGGCGACAAGCAGCCGAGGAGCCGGTCACCTTGCTCGTGCAGGATACCTCGGATATCAGCTACAGCCACCACCCAACCACGACGGGATTGGGACCAATCGGGGATGGCAGTGGCAAGGGCTATAAGCTCCAGACGGTCGTGGCGGTGCGCCCCACCACCGGTGCGGTGATGGGGGTACTCTACCAGGAACCGTTCCTGCGACGGGAGGCACCGGCGAAGGAGAACACCAGCCAGCGCTTGCTGCGGGAGGAGCGGGAATCGGCCATCTGGCCGAGAGCCGTCCGCGCCGTGGGAGCAGCCCCGGTGGGATGCACGTGGGTGCATGTGGCTGATCGTGGCAGCGACCTCTTTGACTTTCTGGCCAGTGGTCGCGAGCAGCGATGCGCGGTGCTCCTCCGCGCCTGTCAGGATCGACGCATCCGTGATGCCGGGGGGAACCGCACGGCGCTGCTGGCCCATGCGCGGCGCCTGCCGGCGGAGAGCAGTCGGCGGCAGGCGATTCCCCAACGCGGTGGTCGTCCCGCGAGGCAGGCGCACCTGCGGATGGCGTGTGCTGCCATGACGCTGCAAGCACCAACCCATCAACGGCACCATACACCGATCGCTGCCTGGGTCATCCGGGTCTGGGAGGTTGATGCCCCGGCAGGGGTGAAGGAGCCCATCGAGTGGATCTTGGTCACCACCGTGCCCACCGACAGCAGCGAGGCGGCCTGGGAGCGGGTGCAGTGGTACACCTGGCGATGGCGTATTGAAGAGTATCATCAGTGCCTCAAATCAGGCTGCCAGATTGAGCATCGGCACCTGCGCACCTACCAGCAGCTCACACGCATCTTGGGAGTGCTGGCACCACTGGCAGTGCGCTTACTCTGCGTGGTGGACCAGCAACGCACGGCACCTGATCGTCCCGCGCACCACACCCTGCCTGCCGAGTTCCTCCACGTGCTCGGTCTCCTGCTGGACCGTCCGGCGATGACCCTCACCGTTGACGAGGCGTTGCGGGGGATTGCCCGTCTGGGAGGCTATTTGGGACGCACGGGAGATGGCCGTCCCGGCTGGAAGTCGATCTGGCATGGCTGGAACTACCTCCAGGGTATCTGCCTGGGGGTTCGACTCGCCCCGCAGTTCTCCGGTTGAGATGTGGGTAAAAGACAGCGCCCTCTGTGGGCGGCTTCGCGTTCCTCATCGAATGCCATCCCCGACGTCCTCATACCGTCCCCCTGCTGGCGTCGCATACCAACGCGTTGGGAAAAATCGGTACACGGTTGGTTGGGGAACGCGAAGCCGCCCATCCACTCCCGTTGGTCGGGGGCGTCGGCCTACATCTTCCCCGTGCGTTGGGGACCCGGTATGACGAGATGTCAGTGAGGATTGGAGTAGATACCCACCAAAAGCTGCGCTGAACTAACAGGTATTAGCCCCTCTGCCGGGCTTTCAGTCGCTGAAAGGCCGTCACTGATGGTGGCGAAGCCACGACCTCTAACACTTGACGAGCGGCCTCAGGCGGAGCAAGTCGCGCCGTATCCAATTCAAGATCGTAGAACTCGTGGGCGTGGATGAGTTCGAGATCGCGAGCGGTGACCTCGTAGTGCGCTCGGTCGCTCCGCAGCTGCTCCCGACGGTGCGCCTCTTCCAGCGAAATATCAAGGCCGATGAGCAAGGTTGGTAAGTCTCCAAAGAGTTCGAGGTACGTCCCCAGCCGGTCCGGAGTCAAAATCGCTTCGGCCACGATATTGTTGCCACAAAGGGCAAGCTGCCGCAGCGAACCCAGGTAGCCGTACATCACCTTGAGAAACGACGGCGGATTCGGTCCTCGCCGATGCCGAGCGCTATAGCCGTGGAAGAAGTCGTCGAGGGACAGGTGCCAGTACGGCTCCTCGAGCATCTCCTGAACGGTCACGGCAAGGGTGGTCTTGCCGGCATTGGGCACACCGTTCAGAAAGATGATCTTGCCGGGCTGATCCATTATTTACGCGTGTATAGGCCCCTCACCCTCGGTGGCATGGGCAGCCTCGCCCAATGCCTCCGATAGTGTCGGATGCGGATGGATGTTGTACGCCATCTCCCAGGGCGTCGATTCGAGGAACTTGCCCAGCGCTGCCTCTGAGATCAGTTCGGTGACATTGGGGCCGATCATGTGCACGCCGAGCACATCGCCGGTTCGCTTATCGGCCACCATCTTGACGAACCCGGCGGCTTCTTCCAGGATCTTGGCCTTGGCGTTGGCGGTAAAGGGAAACTTGCCCACCTCGACCTCGGCACCGTCCTCGCGCGCCTTTGCCTCGGTCATTCCTACCGCCGCGACCTGCGGGAAGCAGAACACCGGCTGAGGGACGCGATTCGTGTCGATGGTTTTGAGGTGGTTCTTGCCGGCGATGCTCTCCGCCGCCAGGATTCCCTCGGCATACGCCTTGTGCGCCAACCCCAGCCCACCGGCGACATCGCCCACGGCATAGACGTTTGCCACTGCGTTCGCTGATTCTCGCCGATCTTGATATAGCCGCGATCTGTTTCTACACCCATGGTTTCCAGCCCGAGACCGTCGGTAACGGCCTCCCGAGCGGCCGCCAGCAGAAGATAGTCCGCCTGCAGCGTCTGCTGCTGCGCCATCTACCTCGACCGTCAGCTCCACGGCATCATCTCCCGACTTGACCGAATCGGGCAGCGCTCTGGCACTGGTCATGATCTTGATGCCGCGGCGCGAGTAGGCCCGCTGCAGCTCTTTGCCGAGATCGGCGTCCATCATTGGCAGCAAGCCGGGCAGCATCTCCACGATCGTCACCTCGACCCCGAAGGCGCGGAAGTAGGAGGCGAACTCGCAGCCGATGTAGCCGCCGCCCAGGATGATGACCGAACGTCGGCATGGCGGGCGCGCCCCAGATGTTGTCGCTGGTGAAGACCCGTTTTCCGTCGACCGGAATGCCCAGCGTGCGCGGACGCGTGCCGGTGCCGATGACCAGGTTGTCGCCGGTAACATCCGTTTCGCCGCTCTCGCCGCGCACGTGAATCTTTCCCGGCCCGGCGATCGTGCCGTCACCATAGATGACCGTGATTTTGTTCTTTTTCATCAGGAACTGGACGCCCTTCCAGTTCTCGGTGACCACCTTCTCGCGATACTGCTGAATCCGGGCGAAGTCGTAGCCGACGTCGCCGACGGTGACCCCGAAGGCGTCGGCATGCTGCATCTCGGAGTAGACGTGCGCGCTCTCGAGATACGCCTTGCTGGGGATGCAGCCGCGGTGGAGACAGGTGCCGCCAAGTTTGTCCCGCTCGATCACGGCGACGTTCATGCCGAGTTGCGCGGCCCGAATCGCGCCGACATAGCCGCCCGAGCCACCGCCCAGGAACACAATATGGAATGCTGTTCAGTCATGTACGTCTCCTCTTCTCCTGGTCAGCATCCCTGGTGAACTGCACATCTCACAACAACGCCAGCAGAGGATGCTCCAGCAGTCCACGCAAGGTGCGCAGGAACTCGGCGCCCTGCGCGCCGTTGATCACGCGATGATCGCAGGACATGGTAACCCGCATGCGATCGCGCACCACGACCTGCTCCATCGACCACCACCGGCTTCGGCGTGATCGCGCCCACGGCCAGGATGCACGCCTCCGGTGGATTGAGGATGGCGGTGAACTGGTCGATCCCGTACATCCCGAGATTCGACACGGTGAAGGTCCCGCCCTCGTACTCGTGCGGCGCGAGCTTGCCGGCCCGCGCCTTGTCGATCAGCGACTTGGACTCGGTCGCGATCTGTCCCAGCGTCTTCTGATCGGCATCATGGATCACCGGCACCACCAGTCCACCCGGGAGCGCGACTGCATTGCCGACGTTTACTCGACCAAACCGCACGATACCGTCGTTCTCCCAGCCCGAGTTAATCTCCGGATGCCGGGTCAGCGCGGTTGCTACCGCCTTGATCAGCAGATCGTTGGGGCCGATCTTCGGCGCCTTTTCCGCGCCGGCGACTGACTTGAGCAGGGCACGCGCTTCCGTCATATCGAATTCGGCGGTGAGGATGAACTCTGGCGCCGAAAACTTGGATTGCGCCATCCGGCGAGCGATGGTTCGTCCCATGCGCGTCATTTCGATTGGCTGGGCCGCTCGCAGGCCCTTCGCCGGCTGTCGGTGACGGTTGGACATCTCGGTAGGGGCGCGCTCGGGCTGGTGCCACCACTCGGAGCGGCCCTTCGGCACCAGATTCGCGCAGGAAAGACTCGACATCATCTTTGGTGATGCGTCCGCCCGGCCCGCTTCCATCAATGCGTCGCAGATCCACGTCGTGTTCCTGCGCCAGGCGGCGGGCCAGAGGAGATGCCTTGACTCTGCCGCTCGATGGCGCCGCCTCGCCGGACGTGGCGGCGGAGCCCGAGGGCTCGCCATCGCTCGATTCCCGGGTGGCGCCATTCGAACTCGATGATTTATGCCCGGATTCGGCCCCAGCCGGCGCGGTGCTTCTGGCTTCGGAGGTGGGTGGCGCCTCTGAAGCCTGCTCTTTGGGTGCAGCGGCGGGCGCGGCGCCGTCGCTTCATCTGCTGCGGCTTCATCGGCACTGGCGGCGATGAGCGCGATCGGCTGGCCCAGCGCCGCGCTCTCCCCTTCCTTGACCACGATCCGCGCCAGGATGCCGTTGGCGTACGACTCGAGCTCCATATTGGATTTGTCGGTCTCGATCTCGGCGATGATGTCGCCCGTTTGACCGCTCGCCCTCGTTCTTGAGCCAGCGGGCGATCGTGCCGGACTCCATGGTGTCGCTCAGGCGCGGCATGACGACTTCTGTCGGCATTGTCTCTCTCTCCCTACCGCTTTCGCCACCATGGCGCGAGCGCCGTCGACCACATCCTCGAGCTTGGGCAGCGCGGCTCGTTCCAGCGAGTTGGCGTACGGCAGCGGCACTTCAGCGCCGGTGATCCGCTCCACCGGATGATCGAGATAATCGAAGGCCTACTTCCTGGATCTGAGCGGCGATCTCGGCGCCCGCGCCGAACTTCCGCCAGCCCTCGTGAACGATGAGGGCGTGATTGGTCTTCCTCACCGACTCGACCACGGTTTCCATGTCGAGCGGACGCAAGCTGCGCAGATCGACGACCTCGGCGCTGATGCCCTCTTCCGCCAGCGCCTCGGCGGCCTGGAGCGCCACGTGCACCATGCGCGAGTAGGAGATGATGGTGACATCTTCACCCTCGCGCTTCACGTCCGCCTTGCCGATCGGAACTAGGTGTACTCGCCGTCGGGCACGTCTCCCTTGTCGTTGTAGAGCAGCACGTTTTCGACGAAGAGAATCGGATTCTCGTCGCGAATCGACGCCTTGAGCAGCCCCTTGGCATCCGCCGGGGTGGACGGCGCCACCACGTACATGCCGGGCACATAGGCGAACCAGACCTCGAGCACCTGTGAGTGCTGCGCGGTGAGCTGATGTCCGGCGCCGCTGGGAGTGCGGACCACGATCGGCACCCGCGCCTCACCGCCGAACATGTACGGGATCTTGGCGGCATTGTTCACCAGCTGATCCATGCCCACGATGATGAAGTTGATGGTCATGATCTCGGCCACCGGTCGCAGGCCGGTCATGGCCGCGCCGGTGGCCAGGCCGATGATGCCGACCTTCGGCGATCGGCGTCGCAAGGACGCGATCGGGACCGTACTCGTCCAGCAATCCCTCGGTTACTTTATAGGAACCGCCGAACCGTCCGATCTCCTCACCCAGGAGGAAGACATTGGGTCGCGGTCCATCTCTTCGCGCAGCGCCTCGGTGAGCGCCTGGCGGTACGTGATTACTGACAATAGATACTCCTAAGGCGGTGCTCGCCCTCCTTGGAGGTGGCTCCTGGTGGATACATCACGACCCTTGCGCGCTCAGACCTGCGGCGGCGGATCGACATAGAGGAAATCGAGCAGTCCGGCCGGATCGGGCTCGGGGCTGTTCTCGGCAAACTCGACCGCCTCGTCCACCGTCGGCTCCGACCCGCTCTTCGATCTCTTCGCGCTCGTGCGGTCGTCGATCATGCTCGGCTTCGTTGCAGCTGACGGTAGAACCGCTCGATCGGGTCCTGCTCGCGCCAGCTCTGCACCTCCTCGGCGGTGCGATAACGCGCCGGATCGGCCACCGAATGGCCGCGATAGCGATAGGTGATGGCTTCGATCAGCGTCGGCTCACCGTGCGAGGCGTGCTGCCATGGCTTCTTCCATGGCCCGCTTCACCGCCATGACGTCCATGCCATCGACCTTGACGCCGTGCATGCCGTACATCGCGCCGCGCTCCCAGAGGTTGGGGTTGGCGGCCGATTCGGACACCGTCGTGCCCATGCCGTACAGGTTATTGACCACGATCGTGATCACGGGCAGATGATAGAGCGCCGATCATGTTCAGCGTCTCGTGGGAGGCGCCGTTTGCCATGGCGCCATCGCCGGTAAGAACAGAGCGTACCTCATCGGCCTTGCGATACTTGATCGAGTAGCCCACGCCAAGCGCCAGCGGCATATGGCCGGCGACGATGCCGTACCCTCCGAGGAAGCGCCGGCCGGCATCGAAAAGGTGCATCGATCCGCCGCGACCATGGGAGACGCCATCCTCCCGGCCGAACAGCTCGGCCATGACGCACTTCGGCTCGGTGCCTCGAGCGAGGATGTGCCCATGCTCTCGGTAAAAGCTCACGATCCAATCCTGCGGCCGAAGGGTGGGGATCGAGCCGACAATGGTCGCCTCCTCGCCGTGATTCATGTGACAGTAGCCGCCGATGCGAGCGCGAGTATACATTTCGTAGGTCTTGTCCTCGAACACGCCGGATCAAGACCATCAGATAGAACATGTGGAGGAGTTCCTCTTTCGATTCGTGGAACTCCACTGGCTGATTTTTCGCCGTATGCGGTTGCAGCAACGTGCGTTCCGCCTCTTTGACCATGAGCTGTTGATATTCCTCCCGGTCGATAGGGCAAGCGGGAAGCGCCCCACAGGAGCGGCCACCGTTCCGCCGTTGGCGCCGCGGTGAGCCGTATGCCCCGATTCGACCCATTCTATCAGCAGGCTTTGAAGTGGCAGGGCGGCAGGCGGTCAGCGGCGGCGCACTGTATAGTAAAGGCCAACACGCGCGACCCGAAGTCGCATGATGAGAGTAATACCGATGAGGTATTCGACTCAGTGTCTAGAGCTGTTCCCGTCCCAGCGGGCAGGATCGGTAACGAACCTGTCCGAAGCCTAGGACAAATGTCTAAGGGGAGTCTCAATCGTCGAGACGAACCGGGCTAGGGAAAGACTGGAAGGATGAACGAAAGTGAACCTTTGATGAGGCCTCGTCACCTTAGATCGCCGGAATGACGGTTAATTAAGACGGCGAGTTGAGCCAAGAACCCCGCATCTGGTCTAGCGGGACAAGAACAGGCATCGTGTTGTTCCTGTCGCAGACACCATATGGCTCCGAGGTAAAGAAGGCATCCGACCCAGTCGCATCTCTCTCATGCGGAACGGGGAAACCCCACTACGATCTGACGGAGGTCGATACGTCAGTAAGCCGACCGTAAGGAACGCCCAATCTCGTATGGGGAACAGGATGGTTCAAGAAGCGAATGCCAGCAGTCGAAAGACAACGGGAAATCCATAACCGGCTGGATAGGGCATGGAGGCAGTGGGGCTGGCACCCCTCACACTGAAGAAGGTAACCATTCCGAAGGAGCAGGGACGCTATCCCGGCTGAGGAAGCTAGGAACCAGGACTACTGGGCAACCGAGATGGATAGCAAGCAGGTTCGATTCCTGCCTGCCTCCACCATACCTAACCCGAAAGGGTGCTGACGTGGACGTGGTGAGTCACCCGAAGAACGACAGGACGACTGCTAACCGAAGGGAAAGTTAGGTGCAGACAACTGCAAACGGACCGACGGAACGGACCGACTGGATCGCCGTCAACTGGCGGTGCGCCAACCGGAACGTTCGCAATCTGAGGCGTCGTATCTTTCGGGCAACACAGGCCGAAGACTGGAAGACGGTCAACGGCCTCCAGAAGCTCATGCTGCGAAGCTACTCCAACCGGCTCGTGTCGGTGCGGAGGGTGACGCAGGAGAATCGAGGCAAGAGAACGGCTGGCCTGGACAAGGTGATCGTCAAGACACCAAAGGAAAGGGCAGAGCTCGCGGACTCACTGCGAGCACTACCAGCCGTGGCGGAGCCGGCCAACCAAGCGGGTATACATCCCGAAGGCCAACGGCAAGCAACGTCCTCTCGGATCCCAACAGTTCGAGATCGTGCTCTACAGGCGCATGGTCAAGAACGCGCTTGAACCAAGCTGGGAAGCTCGGTTCGAGGGAGCAAGTTACGGGTTCCGTCCGGGGCGGAGCGCGCAAGACGCCCTCGGGAAGGTCTACCAGCTATCGCTTCCGACCCGTCGGAAGAAATGGGTGGTCGACGCCGACATCGAAGGGGCGTTTGACAACATCGATCACGAACACTTGCTCAAAACCATCAGCCTGGCACCCGGAAGGGAGCTGGTTCGCCAGTGGTTGAAAGCGGGCTACGTTGATCGTGGCGTCTTTCATCCAACAGATGCCGGCACACCGCAAGGTGGAGTCATCAGCCCACTGCTCGCGAACATCGCCCTACACGGCATCGAGGCCGCCATGGGCGTCACCCACAACAAGCTGGGCGAAATCTGTTCGAAGCGGGCAGTAGTGAGATATGCCGACGACTTCGTGGTGTTCTGCGAAAACCGAGAGGACGCATTCGATGCAATCGAAGACCTGAACGTATGGCTGGCCGACCGTGGGCTCAAGCTCTCACAGGAGAAGACCCGCGTGGCTCACCTCACCGAAGGCTTCGACTTCCTTGGCTTCAACGTCAGGCTCTACCCTGCTCCGACAACGAGCAGGACGGGGTACAAGCTGCTCATCAAACCGAGCAAAGCTTCGGTGCGACGGATTCGGACCGAGCTTCGTCAGGAATGGCGGCGCCTCGTTGGCCAACCTATCGGGACCGTGATACAGACGCTGAACCCCATTATCCGGGGCCAGGCGAACTACTTCCGGACCCAGGTAGCCAGCGAAACGTTCGCGGCTCTCGACCACTGGATGTATCTCCGGCAGTTCCGTTGGGCGAGGCGATCTCACTCGACGAAACCCTGGGGGTGGCGCCGGTCTCGGTACTGGGGCCGGTTTACGCAGAGAAAGGACCAATGGGTGTTTGGTGACAAACATACTGGGAACTTCCTCTGGAAATACAGTTGGTTCCCCATTGAGCGACATGTTCTGGTCAGAGGGCGGTCATCGAAAGATGATCCCGACCTCGCGGACTATTGGGCGGCACGAGAACGGGCGAAGGCCAAGTCTCTGAAACCCAGGGACCGCGTGGTAGCCCAAGCTCAGAACTGCCTCTGTGACGTCTGCGGTGAGTCCCTCCTTAATGGAGAGCACCTCAACCGCATTCGTCCTCAATGGAAAAGGCGCGAGTCAGGCGTTACCGCAGCCGACCCGGTGCTTCGCCACCTCCCTTGCCAAGAGATTCACCGTATGAGAATGGAACGTGTTGTTCGTGACCTGCTTGAGCCGGATGCGGTGAAAGTCGCACGTCCGGTTCTGAGGGGAGGGGAGTCCGGGTGACCCGGCCCCCTTTACCCGACTGAACGCATTTCGCGACAGTGTGGGGATCATGAACGACCAAACCGCCTTCCCCTTCTCGCCTGACGAGGATCAAGCTCTGCACCGCCGTCTCCTGGACGGCGACCCGGTCGCGCCCGCGG
The DNA here is from genome assembly GCA_963731225.1 of uncultured Chloroflexia bacterium. Taxonomy (GTDB): domain Bacteria; phylum Chloroflexota; class UBA5177; order UBA5177; family UBA5177; genus CAVSUG01. Next base: position 15,346 of record CAVSUG010000001.1, on the reverse strand, counting down.
ACCTGTGCCACGCCTACCTTGACCGTCTGAGCATGTTTCTGATCGAACACCACCCGAGTGTCGATGCGGCGATGTGCACTACCGCGGCTGAGGACGCGATCCTCGCATTGATCAAGAATCCGGCATCATTCCGACCGGACAGGTCATCGCTCGATACCTACTTGCGCATGTCGGCCGATGGAGACCTGAAGAACCTCCTGGCCAGGGAGAGACGCCGCGCCCGTCACCAGGTTCCCTGGGAGACTGTCGAACTTTCCTCTCGAGCTGGGAATGAGTTAGGGGACGAGGAGGCAGACCCAGCGCGAATGGTTGAGCTGGCAGAGACCGAGATGGAGCAACATCGACGATGGCAAGACGCCACGCAGTTCCTGCCCAACGGTACCTCGATAGAGGGGCAAGTGCTGGACCTCTTGCTGGCGGGCGAGCGTCACACCGAAGCGTTCGCCGGCGTCCTTGGCGTCGGCCACCTGCCGCTCGCCCAGCAACGACGCGAGGTGAAGCGGGTGAAGGATCGGCTAAAGAAGCGTCTTCAGCGGCAGACAAGCCATGAGTGATCGCCTCCAGGCGCTGGCACGCCGGGTGAGGGATGACCCCTTCTTCCTGGCGTCCGCGCTATCAGAGTACGCCAGCAGCGAAAATCTCGATGAGCCGGGACTGGCGGGCATGCTGGGCTGCGGAACCGAGCAGCTACCGGAGCTAGCCCTTTGCCGGAGGCCGCACCTGGAGTCCTTTGGGCGCGACATCGAGCGTATCACTGAGCGATTCTCTCTCCATCCGCTGGCGCTAGCCGAGGTGGTTCGGAGAGCTGACGCTCTGGCTGCCTGGCGTGACGGAGCCGGCGCCGGCTGGCTCCAGGCGGCACGCGACCGCGGCGACACCAATCGCATGTCACGATGATCGTCGCTCACCGGATGAGGAGCATGAACGATGACCTTCGCCTTCTGGGTGCAGGAACTCACTGCGGCCTTCTGGGAGTCGGCCGGAGACGAGTCGTTTCCTCGCGATCTCCGACCGGCCATCGCTCGCTCGCTCCCAGTCTCGGTGGTGTTGCTCCCTGATCTCGATGTCACCTCGATCGATAGCTGGCTCGTGGGTCGGGGTGTGATCTGCCGTTTAAGCGCTCCCGACTCGTCCGCATCTCCAACCGGAAATCGCCGGCTCCGGGCCTGCCTTGTCGCCTATCGCGATCACGGCATGATTTTTCTCGACGCCACAGATCCTGAGAACGAGCAGCGCTTTTCCCTGGCGCACGAGCTCGGTCACTATCTACGCCACTACTGGTGGCCGCGCCGTCGGGCCAGCCAGCGCCTGGGGACGCCGGTGCTCGAGGTCTTCGACGGAGCTCGTCCGGCCGAGGCGGCGGAACGGGTGCACGCGCTGCTCACCCGGATACCGCTCGATATGCATGTCCACCTCATGAGCCACGACCGGCGAGAACCCCGGTCGGTCCCGATGGCGGAACGCGAGGCCGACCAGATGGCGTTCGAGCTGCTGGCTCCTTCGGCGCACGTGCTCAACGCTGTATCCAGCGAGGCCCCTGGAGACCGGCGCGCCACCGCGATCGAGCTCCTGCTCTCTTACTACGGCTTGCCGGCGAAACAGGCCAATCGATATGCCACCTTGCTGGTCGGGGGCAGCACCGGCTCGCAATCGTTCGTACGCCGGCTGGGGCTGGTGCGCTGAGTGCGCGGCCAGACGGGTGAAATCTCTAATTCTTTGGGACGTGTCGAACTCTGCGGTGGAGATGGGAATAGAAGAAGGAGAGTGATTGATGAATGACACCAACCCGGCACTCCCTTCGGCCGACGGGGGCGCAGTCGAGGCGATGCCGGCGATCTCCCCCGAGGAGTTCGAGGAAGGCTTCGGCGAGAGCTTACACCAGACCCTCGACGTCGACACCTGGCGATCGGGGGAGGATCTGGGCGCGGTCTACCGCCGCATCGACGCCGAAGTTGCGGACGCGGTGCGACAGGAGCGGGAGCAGCGGCTTGTGATCCGCCGGCAGATATTTCCCCGACTCGCGGACTACGCCGGTGCTCCTCCGGGCGCCGGCGTGTATCAGGCCAGCAGCGAGCAACTGGAGCGGGTCCACCGGGGCATCCTCTTCAACGGCGCCATCGAAGCAGCCGACGGCACGCTGCTCAGCCACGACACGTTGCCATTGACCATTTTTCAGATCGGAGTCAGCCTGGTCTCATATCGAGGAGACCAGGGCACCTGGAACCACCGCCTGTTTCGCCGGGACCTGCGCGTATCCGGCGGCGACCCCACCGAAGCGATGTTCGCGCTGCTCGAGCGGCGGGAACAGCGTGGCGGACTGAATCGAGTGGATGGCCACGACAACCTGGCCCGGCTGGCGCGGCGCGGCATTATGTCGTTTGCCGAGCGGGCTATTCTGCTCCGCCGTTCGGAAGCCACCTGGCGAATGGGACACGGGAATCCGGCGCCATTCGAGTTGCTCACCGGCTCCGGCAGCCTCGACTTCATGATCGAATCGACCCGTGTGATCCGGGAACTGATCGAGGGCCACCGAAAATTCATCTTTGTCGCCAGCGAACCGTCCGACCGCTTCCTGCTCACCATCGGCGAAGCGCTGCGACCCCTGGAATATGCCATCGTGCGCAGTTTCCGCGACACCGTCGAAGGCGTGGTCGAACGCACCCCGTACCAGAGCCAACCGGTCAGTGCCGACACTCGCTGGGACGGTGTGAGACTGACCCCATTCGAGTGGATACAGCGGTTCCGCAATGAAACTGCACCGCAGGTAGTCGTGGGCGTGTTCCGCGCCACCCAACTGGCGCCGCCGCAGGTTTTCTATGCCCACGCCGATCACGCCCACGTGGCGGCCCATATCGCGATGGCCGATAGTGTGCTGCAAGAACATCGCGGTTTCCCGTTGCTGATCGACCTGGCGGACAACGTCTGCCGGGCCGTATTCGGCCGCGACACGCTGGAGGGCCCGGTCGCGGCCGCCTATCTCGATGCCGGCGCTCCCTTCCGTTATCTGAGTGAGCGACAGTCGAGGTACCGATGATGGAACTTCCGCCCGATCTGCTGGTGCGTCTGGACGCCGAAATCGAGGCTGCCGGCGGCGAACTCCAGCCCGACCCGTTGATGGAAGGCGCCATCGGCGCCACCATGTTCGACATTCCCAGTAGCGAGGACGGCACGGTAACGGTGCTGCTGCCCAATGACAACTTGCAGCGGGCGCCATCACAGGCGTTGGTGCGAATCATGAGCCGGGATGGACGGCGATACCTGGGCATGGTCACCAAGGGGCCATTTGCCGAGCCAGACTCGCTGCGGGGCGATTCACAGATGCTGGTCACCGTAGCCACCCGGGGCGCGATCTATCTCCCTCCGTATCACGGCAGGGTGCAGGTGGCATTACTGGGCGAGGAGCGTGAGGACGGCACCCTCGGGCCGCCACTGCTGCGTCCACTGCCCAGCAGTCCAGTGCACGCCATGAGTGAATACGAAGCTGCCGCGGTCCTGGGCATGCAAGGTGACATCCGGTTGGGCCTGGCAGCAAACTACACCGGGCTCGAGGTGCGGGTGCCCTCCGATCGCAAGGATGTGCTGCCACGGCACACCGCCGTGTTGGGGACCACCGGCGGGGGCAAGTCGACGACCATTGCCGGGCTGATCTACCAGGCCCAGGCAGCCGGCACCGCGGTGATCTTGCTGGATGTCGAGGGCGAATACACGCATCTCCACGAGCCCACCGACGACCCCGCCATGCGATCCTCACTGGAAAAGCGCGGCCTGTTGCCATCGGGTATCCCCGCAGAGGCTATGACGCTCTATCACCTTACCGGCCGCGAAACCGCTAACCCCGGCCATCCGCGCAAACGGGAGTTTTCGCTGCAGTTCGCCCGGCTCTCACCGTACGCCGCGATGGAGATCCTCGATCTGCCCGACGCGCAACAAGAGCGCTTCTTGAAGGCGTACGACATAGCCAAGGCGCTGATGCGCGAGCTGCACATCTTCCCCGAGCAGGGGAGGCCCGAGCAAGAGCGGCTGGTGATGGAATTGGACGAGTTCGAGCGGGGCTATCCACGGCTGACCTTGCCGTTCCTGACAGATGTCGTCGGCGCCTGCCTGGCTCACATCGACAAGACGGACTGGAAGCCTGCCGATCACCGCTTGCAGACAGACAAAGGGCAAGAAGCGCTGCAACGGCGTATTGCCGGCGCCAGCCTGCCCAAATTCCCGGCATCGTGGCAGGGTCTCCGTGGCAAGCTGGCGCGATTGCAGAGGCTGAAGGTTTTCGACAATCAGAACGCGAAGCCACTGATCTATCGGGACCTGCTGGACCCGGGAAAGGTCTCGGTGGTCGATCTTTCAGATGCCGGCATGTCGGAGATGAGCAACATCGTGATCGCCGATCTGTTACACGGCGTGCAGGAGTACCAGGACAATGCCTATGAGGCGTACGAATCGGCAAAGAAAGCCGGGAAGGAAGCGGCGGCGCCCACCCGAGTCTTGCTGGTAATCGAGGAAGCGCACGAATTTCTCAGTGCGGACAAGATCGACCGGATGAATATCCTGTTCGAGCAGGTAGCACGCATCGCCAAGCGTGGTCGCAAGCGATGGCTAGGCCTGGTCTTTGTGACCCAGCTCCCGCAGCATCTGCCGCGACAGGTGTTTGGCCTGGTGAACTCGTACATTCTGCACAAGATCACCGATCCCCAGGTAGTGAGCACCCTGCAGAAGACGGTGAGTGGCATCGACGACAGTCTGTGGAGGAAGCTACCCGGGCTCGCGCCGGGGCAGGCCATTGTCTCGTTTCCGCACATGACAACGCCCTTGCTGGTGTCAATGGACCCGACACCGTGCCGGTTGCGGCTGGTGGACTGAGGATGCCAGTCACCAACGTAGGTCCGCCATACACGCACTCCGCCAGTGACGCCGATGACAACCAGCCGATCGAGCAAACGTTGAGTACTATGAAATGGTGCCTTCGCGCCCTCGACAGGACAAAGGCACCGGCTCGGCACGCGACATGGTGGATGGCGTGCTACCATTGCATCCGGCCTCAGAACGAGGATTGGAACTATTAGGGACCGGGGACTAGAACATGGCAACACAACGAGCACAGGTACTGACTGCCGAGGGCAAGCAAGCCCTCGAAGAGAAACTGCACTTTCTCAAGAGCGTCAAACGTCCTGAAATTGCGGAAAAGATCGGACGCGCCGCCGATGATGGCGACCTCTCCGAAAACGGGGCCTATCATCAGGCCAAGGAAGACCAGGGGCGGCTCGAAGGGCAGATCGCTGAAATGGAGGCGATTCTCCGGTTCGCTGAGGTCGCCGTCGACACGGGGGATGTAGCCAGTGTGGGCAAACACGTCACGGTGCAGGATGAGAACGGCGCCGAGAAGACCTACCGGCTGGTCAGCTCGCACGAAGCCGACCCCTCACGGGGCTACATTTCCGATATCTCCCCCATCGGCTCGGCGCTCATGGGCACCCGGGCCGGCGATACCGTCCAGGCTCAGACGCCCGGACGGGCACGCACCTTCAAGATCATAGCCGTCAAGTAGACACCAGCCTCATCAGCGCTGCCACCGATGTTTCGGCGTCGGTGAATGAATCGAACACCAGATCGGGCTCGGCGGCACGCAACTCGTCGGCCGAGAAGGTGCCTGTCGCCACGCCCACGGTGCGCGTCCCGTGCTCCTTGCCGGCCTCAATGTCCAGCGGTGTGTCGCCGATCACAACGGCGTGATTGGCAGGAACGAGCCGTCCGGCGCTGGCCAGTGCAACCGGCACCAGAAAGGCGCGCACCTCCGACTCCTCGCCGAATCCCCCGGTCTGGAAGTACTCTCCCAGACCGGCATGGCGCAGCTTGGCCATGGCGATTCGGGATAGGTTCCCCGTGATCAGGCCCAGTATCTGCTCCCGGCGGCGCAGACCCGCCAGCACATCGGGGACTCCGGGCAGGACCCGATCGCGAATATCGCCGAGATGCTTCTCGGTGAAGTCCTGCATGCTGACGAATGCGTCGGGCATCCGTGCCCAGATCTGCTCATCCGGCATGCCAAGGCGGCGCAGCGGCTCCGCCAGCAGCCAGGTGTCGGTGCGCCCCGCCGGTGGAATCCCATCGAGCGTGAGGGAGAGACCGTAGACCGTGCGGTAGGCGTGCTCGAAGGAGGCGCGATGAACCTCGGTGGCGCCACGCATCAAGGTGCCATCGATATCAAACAGGAAGAGCCCGGGAACGTGGGATTCTGGCATCATCTCCAGGCTACGGGACAACCGCGGCGGCGATGCAAACCGGGTCAACTATGCTTCTAGGTGGACTCTCATGCATCCGAATTCGATTGCGGCTGTCGGCATCCCGAGTCTCGACAACATGCACTCTTCCCGGCACGGGACTACATCAGCGGCGAGAGTTTCGAGATCCGGAAGTGCGGCGTCTGCGGACTCACCATCACCTGGCCCCGTCCGGCTGACGTTGGGCCGTACTACCCCGCCGGGTACTACGGCGAGGGGAAGCGCTACCCAGCCCCGCTGCAGCGGTTTCTCGATGGCCTCTATGCGGCGCGAGCGCGCCGCCTTGAAGCCGCATCTACCCGACGGCCGGGCCGAGCGCTGGACATCGGCTGCGGCCAGGGTTTGCTCCTGGCGCAGTTGCGCCGGCGCGGTTGGGAGGTCACCGGCACCGAGCTGAGCGAACGGAGCGCGCACTTCGCCCGAAATGTCCTTGGTCTGGACGTACGGGTTGGGGACGTGACCACGCTGAATCTTCCGAGTGAAAGCTTCGATCTGGTCATTCTCTGGCATGTGCTCGAACATGTCCCCAACCCGCTTGCGCTGTTGCGCGAGGCAGCTCGTCTTCTCCGTCCCGGCGGCACCCTCCTGGTCGCCGTCCCCAACTTCGGCTCACCCGAAGCGCAATTCGGCCACGCCGCCTGGTTCCATCTGGATGTGCCCCGGCACCTCAATCACTTCGATTTGCCGGTCTTGAAGTCACTGCTAGAAGACGCCGGCCTCGATATTGTAAAGACCGGCTATTTCTCGCCGGAGTACGATGTTTTCAGCGCGGTGCAAACGGTGCTCAACCGGCTTGGCATGCGCCCGAATCTGCTCTATAACCTGCTCCGCAGCGGCGGTGCCAGACCGCTGTCGGCGGTGAAGAGCTCCGGTGCGGCCGGAGAGTACGTCGCTACCCTGCTGATGGCGCCGCTCCTGGGTGCGCTCAGCCTCATCTGGGTACCGCTGGCTGCAATGACAGGCCAGGGGGCAACACTGACGGTGTATGCCCGCATGCGCCGGGAGCAATAGTCGAATCGTCAGCAGCGCATCGGTACACCATGTCATCTCGTCGTCGCGCCCCTTGTGGGTGCCAGCCGTTGCCGATCGGAGATGCCTCTATTACAGGAAATCCTGAGCACTACAAGGGACCATACGGGTGCATGAAGGAAGCTGGAACGGTTGAAGGTCCCGGTTGCGACTGTTCTGCCGGCCATCCAACCAACTCCCAACACACGGAAGATGTAGGCCGACGCCCTCTGTGGGCGGCTTGGGCGTTGCTCATCGAATGCCATCCCCGACGTCCTCATACCGTCCCTTGATGGCGTCGCATACCAACGGGTTGGGTGATATTGGGAACTGGTTGGATGGGGAACGCCCCAGCCGCCCACAGAGGGCGTCGGCCTACATTATTTCGCGTGTCGGGGACCCTGTTGGGGGAACGCCGAGGGCGCTGCGGTTTCTACGGAGTTCGTCCCGTCCCTAACCAGCAATCGTGCACGCCTGTTGGCGTAGAAGAATGAATCCCACGAGGAAACAGGGCGCGACAACGGCGGCATGGCGGCACGAGCGTCGTGTATCGGGGTCCCTTCGATGGGCAACGGCAGGCACCTGTCCACTCCCTTTCGTCGGGGGCGCGACAACGACGGGGCACCGGCCTCAGGGCTTGCCCGCAAAATCCACCTCCCTGGTCTCTACCGTTCCGGCCGTCCGCCCTGGCGCCGTCTGGTACTTCCAGTACAGGTTGGTATGCGCGATCACCTGGTCCGGCGGTGGCGCTCCCCACGCCGATTGATCCTCTGTGGTGTGGGCGTCGCTAACCAGGGTGGCGTCGTACCCTCTAGCCAGCGCGCCGTGGAGCGTTGAGCGGATGCAGGCATCGGTCTGGGCACCGGCGACGACCAGTCGCCCGACTCCGAGGTCTCGCAGTATGGTCTCGAGAGGGGTGTCCTCGAAGGAGTCACCGTACGTCTTCTCCACCAGCGGCTCTTCGGCGGCCGGAGTCAACTCCGGCACGATTCGCCAGTTATCGCTTCCCCTGGCGAGCCCTTCATCGAAGTGCTGGACCCAGACCACGGGGATCTGCTCCCGCCGCGCTTTCTCGACCAGGCCAGCGATGTTTGCGACGACCGCGTCGCGCTGGTGGGCGCCCTCGACGACGCCGTTCTGCACGTCGACAACGAGGAGCGCGGTATTCGGCCGGTTTTGGAGTGTGGTCATGCTGTTCCCTTTCTTACGCTTGGATCTGGTGTCCACCCATGGTAAACCGACCCGCCGGCACATCGACGTAGCTCTGGCCACGCGCTCGCATGCTCAAAACTGTCCATCAATGGCCATAATGACTAGGACACCAGCGAGGAGGGGAACGGCGGACGTGAGTATCCGCGAACAGGACGACGAACAGGGCGTCGCGAGGGGACAGTCCGCGGGTCCGGTTGTGCCCGACGCCGAATCGGACTCGCCGCCAGAAACGCAGGTCGCTGCCGGCAGCGACGATACGCAGACACCCTCTGCAGTGATGCCCGCCTGGCGGGCTCGCTTGCAGTCGATCATGTCGGTAGACGGCGTCTGGTTCGGTTTGGCGGCCGTTGCCCTGGGTATCCATGCTCAGCTCATTCTCACCCCCAACGGCCGCCCGGATCCGCATGCCGATTCAGTCAGCGCCACCCGCTGGTATCTCCTGGCCGTTGCCGTGCTGATTATCGGCTGGGCCGAGGGCTATACCAACCACTCGCTGCTCACCATTCCCCGGCAGGCGACGCGCGGGCTCCGTGGGTGGTTGGCTCCCGATACCTTCTCTCGATCGAGACGGGACACCTGGCTGGTCTCGGCGGCAATTGCGGTCAACCTCCTGGCGCTACTGGTGCTGCGGGGAAACTGGTATTCGCTCGTCGGTGGATTGCTCTGGGTCGGCAGTATCGGCCTACTGATTGCCGGTTATGCCGGCGAGCGCTCGGCAGCCGTGCCCGGCGAGGGTTCGCGACCGGTCACACGGTTCTGGACGCGAACCCGGGTGATCGAAACTGTCGCGCTCGCCGCCATTCTCGGTCTCGCCCTGGCTCTCCGCCTCTGGCGCCTGGGAGATTTACTTCCCGGCATGCACGGCGATGAAGGGGAGGCCGGCACCCAGGGATTGGCCATTCTCAATGGCGATCTGGTCTCACCGTTTATGCGCGGCTGGTTCAACCAATCGAATGTGTACTACTGGTCGCTGGCAATCGCGATGAAGCTGTTCGGCACCGGGCTCTTTGGTTTACGCAGTTTCGCCCTCATCTGCGGTATGCTCACGGTCCTCTTCACCTATCTGATCACGCGCGAGATGTTCGGGGTACGAGCCGCGATTCTTGCCGGCCTGTTCATCTCCTTCCAGAGCGCGGCCCTGCTCTTCAGCCGCCAGGAGTTCAGCAACGTCACCATACCGCCGCTCGAGGCGGCCACCTTCTACTTTCTGGTGCGCGGGCTCAGAACCCGCCGGCATCTGGACTTCGCTCTGGCCGGACTGATCGGAGGGTTCGCCGTCTATTACTTTGCCGGCGGCAGATTGATTGTCCCGGTGGCGGCAATGTTTCTCGCCTATCTGGCGCTACTTCATCGATCCTTCCTGCGTGCCTACTGGACCCGGGCACTGGCCTTCTTCCTCGGTGTCTTCACCATCGCCAGCCCGTTCGCGGCCTACTACCTGGCCTATCCCTTGCCCACGAACACCTATCCCAACGATCGATTCATCTGGCTGAACCACGACCAGCTCGCCGCTCTTTACGGCTCCAGCAACTGGAGCACGATCGTGTGGGACCAGACCACCCGTACCTTTTCGATCCTCACCAGCGGAATCGATCTGAGCGCGATGAGCGCGCTCGACTTCCCTATCGCCCGTCCCTTCGAGGCCGTTCTCATCATTCTCGGCCTGGCCTGGTCGATCTGGCGCTGGCGAGATACCCGTTATTTCCTGCTCTCACTCTGGTTCTGGACATCTCTGTTCATTGGCGGAGTGCTCACCACCGATGCGCCCAATCTGCCTCGTATCCTTGGCATCTTGCCGGTGATGGCTATTCTGATTGCCATCATCCTCGATCGCATCTGGCGCCAGATCACGGTGGTGGGATACGGGTCCGATAACAATCGCACCTGGGGCCGGCTCGCGCTGTGGGGAGGGGGAGTGCTGGTCGCACTGGTGGCTCTGGTTTCGGGTATCCAGAACAAGCAGCTCTACATCGACTCCTGGTTGAACGAGCACACCAACACCATCGTGACCGGGCAGGCGCTCTACGTTCAAAACCACGGTCTGCGCTACCACTATTACGACATGGGCGCGCCCATCATTTACTGGACGCATGGCGATAACCGCTTTATCAATCCCCAGGCGCTCTTGCAGGGAGAAGATGCCGTCAATCTATCTAGCAACCTGCCGATCCTCGACAATGGCCCCACCGGCGAGCAGGATGCCGACTTTATGGTGTGGCCCAACGAGTACGATTACCTGAAGGTGCTGCAGGCATATTATCCGGAAGGAACGGAGCACTCAATGCGACTGGGCGATCCGGCTCATCTCACTCAGCCGCTGATCGGCTTCACCGTCAGCCACCAGGCGATCGACCGGCATCGCACCTTGCTGGCCCGGTATCAATCCGCCTCGGGGAAAAGCATCTCCCGCCGCGAACCGCGCATCGGTCTGGCGGTCGGCGCTCTGCCGCCGCCGGGGCTGCGCTATCCCGTCCAGGCGAGCTGGACCGGCGGATTGGTGGCACCTACCTATGGAACCTACAGCTTCCAGCTGCAGGCGCCGGCGCACAGTCGACTCACCATCGACGGTGTCCAGGTATTTCCCGCCAGTGGGAAGACGTCGTCCATCATTCTGGCGCAGGGACCGCACACCATCCGGCTTTCGGCCCAACTGAGCGGTCCCCAGACGCCGGTAGCCGTGACCTGGAGCGGGCTGGGGATTCCAGACGGACCGATTGACCGGCGCTACCTCTGGGACAATCACATCGGACGGGCCTGGCTCGGTGAGAGTCAGCCGGCGGCTTCACCGCCGTCCAGCCGGCCGGCAACCCCGGTGGCGTGGCGGGTGGATGGTTTCCTTGGATTCCGCAGCAGCAGTCTGGCCCTGGAACCCGGGGTACTGGCGCCCAACGGCCTGCTCGACCGGTGGACCAGCGTCCTCACCGTCCGGCAGGCTGGAACCTACGGCTTCGAACTGAATTCCTTCGGCAACAGTTCGTTGCTGGTCGATGGTAAGTCCGTGGTCAACGACGTCGCCCCCGGCCCCGATCCCAATCTCGCCAATGGCCAGGTCCACCTATCGGCCGGCACTCATCGCCTCGAGCTCCGCTACTCCTGGCAGGTGGGCACCGGCTATCTGGAGTTATCGTGGCAACCGCCCAACGAGCCGTTGCAGTTCTTTGTCACTCCCGACCTGCACCCACCGGCGCCTGCCGCCTGGCATCCCGGCAGTCCGGGCGCCCCTCGGGTGGCGCCGCCGCCGCCGATCCCACCTGCCGCCGAGTCACCGGGAAGTTCCGCAGCGTCGGGGAGCGCCCCGTAGGTGGGGCCGACTGTCGCTACCACTCCACGGGTCATTGTCGTGATGCCGGCGTACAACGCGGCGCGGACGCTGGAAAAGACGTATGGCGACCTACCGACCGACCAGATCGCCGAGGTCATCCTGGTGGACGACGTTTCGTCTGACAATACCGTCGAGATCGCCGAACAACTCGGCCTGCACTGCCTGGTCCACGAGCAGAACACTGGCTACGGCGGCAATCAGAAGACCTGCTACACCGAGGCGTTGAGCCGCGGGGCCGATATCGTGGTCATGCTCCATCCCGACAATCAGTATGACGCGACGCGAGTACCGTCAATGGTCGCGCCGATCGCCTCCGGTCAGGCGGACATGGTGCTGGGCTCCCGCCTGCTCGGCGGCCGGGATGCCACGCTGGCCGGCGGCATGCCGATCTGGAAATACATCAGCAATCGCTTCCTCACCACGGTCGAAAACCTGGTATTCGGCACTCACCTCTCGGAGATGCACACCGGCTATCGCGCCTACAGTCGACGCCTGCTGGAGACGATCCCCTTCCAGCTCAATTCGGACGATTTCGTCTTCGATACTGAAGTCATCGCGGAGGCCGTAGCGTTCCACTTCCAGATTGTCGAAGTCTCCGTCCCCACCCGGTATTTTCCCGAGGCGTCTTCGGTGAACTTCCGCCGCAGCGTGACCTACGGCCTGGCCACGCTGAATGTGGCGCGAAAATACCTCCTCCACCGGCTCGGCCTGCGGCGCTATCGCATATTTGAAGCCCAGGCAAGTTATGTCACTTAGCGGCGATTCGGATTCGGCATCGTACCGGATGTCCATACCCGTGTGGTCGTCTGTCCTCAAGCCCTTCCCTGGCGTTGTCCCAACCAGGTCTCTGGTACGCGGAATAATGTAGGCCGACGCCCTCTGTGGGCGGCTTACGCGTCCCCCATCGAATATCGTCCCCGATGTCCTCATACCGTCCCCCTAATGGCGTCGGACACGAACGTGTTGGGTGAAATCGGGACCTGGTTGGTTGGGGAACGCGAAGCCGCCCACAGAGGGCGTCGGCCTACATCATTCCCCATGGCGGGACATGGTTCGTTAGGGAGCGCGAAGCCGCCCATCCACTCCCGTTGGTCGGGGGCGTCGGCCTACATCTTCCGCGCATCACCGGCCCAGGCATTTCCGCCAGGGGCGCGACCGTGACCTTGAACGCGATATTCTTGGGACGTTGAACCTCGCTCTCTGAACGGGAGGTTGTATGGACACCTCTGATCGGAACATTGACGCCGCTCTCGCCGCTGCGCTGACGCTGCCTGAATACCCGCGGGCGGCCGAGTACCCGCCACGATGGGCGCTCGAGAACCTCATGGGTCCGAACGTGCTCTGGCTGGCCGAGGCGCTCAGCCAGGCAATGGACCTCCAGCCGGGAATGAGGGTGCTGGACATGGGTTGCGGCAAGGCGATCAGCTCGATTTTTCTGGCCAGAGAGTTCGGACTTACCGTCACCGCTGCCGATCTCTGGATCAAGCCCACCGATAACTGGCAGCGCATTCTGGAATCGGGAGCCGATCACCAGGTTGTCCCTATCTCGGTCGAAGCCCACACCCTACCGTTTGCCGCCGGCTACTTCGATGCGATCGTGAGTCTCGACGCCTATCAGTATTTCGGCACCAACGATCTCTACCTTGCCTACTTTGCTCAATTCGTGAGGGAAGGCGGCCAGATTGGTATCGTGGTACCCGGCCTGACCCATGAGCTGGAGAACGGTCTTCCCGATCACCTCGAGCCGTATTGGGAAAGCGACTACTGGTGCTTCCACAGCCCGGACTGGTGGCGCCGTTCCTGGGAACGATCCGGACAGGTGCAGGTCGATGTTGCCGATATGGTGCCTGACGGCTGGTCCCAATGGTTGCGGTGGCTGGAGGTGTGCGCGCAGCACGGCTTCAAGAGCAGCGATCGGGAGGCAGCGATGGTGCGTGCCGACGCCGGCCGGACGTTGGGGTTCGCTCGCATCGTCGCTCGCAAGGTCTGATCGTTGTTCACGGTGGGGATTGTTACTCGGCGTGTATCCGTAGGCTAGTTTCTGGTGCGAAATGCGTGGGAAGGTGATGTCGGGACAGCGGGACCTTGCGAGGGATGAGCGGGAGCGAGGATGAGGGGTGCATCAGGCAGCAGTGGCCGGGGCATAGGCGGCGATGGCCTGCAGATTGTTGGCGATGACGCCCCAGCCGATCCATCGTTCAAAGCCCGCATCGCCGTGCTCCCGACAGCGGCCCAGGTGCCCACGTCGCTTGCACACGCTGATCCGGCCTTCACCTCCTGCCCGGAAGCGTTGTGCCCGCCGGAACCAGCGGGATCGTTCATGGGCGCATCGGTCGGCACTGCGCGTCCCTGGTCGGGGAATCGCCACCTGCGCTACCCCGCATCGTGCCACCGCTCCTCGCACTCCGCACTCCAAAATCCCCGGTCGGTGGCCACCACCCGTGGCGATCGGGCGAACTGCTCCCGATGCCGGGCGACACTGGCATCCAGCTGCGGGGCATCGGCGGCGTTGCCGGCAAGCACCTCATACTGCGCGATGATGCCACCCTCGGTTTCGCCCAGCAGCACCTTGCGACCGAACTCGGTTGCCGCACGCGGTTTGTCCCGCCGGATGATCGCGGTATGTGGCTCGAAGATGCTCACCAGCTTGTCGGCCGCCGGCACCGTCTCTCCGGTCAGACGTCGCTGGGTCTGGGCGATCACCTGCTCCGTCCGAGCACTGAAGGTCGCCAACTCCTGCCGCAGCCGGGCATCGGCCGCATCGCTGAGCCGCTCGACCGCCGCACGGCTCTGGCGGACCATGGCACGGGCGGTCGCGACCAGGCGGCGATAGGCCGCCACCCGCTGCACCACGCCGGCCTCTCCCCGCTTGCGCGTACTCTCCCCAATCTGCCGGGCCAACCGTCGCACTCCGCGCCCGGCTGCGGAAGAGCGTGCCGGGTGCGGTGATGTGCTCGCGTGCCGCACCCAGCAGGCGACTCAGCACCCGCACGCCATCGGCGAGCAGGGTGCTGTCGCTGGGATAGTGGATGGTCGTCTCCACCACGGTGCAATCGATCCGCAGCTTGCGTCCACCGGTCACCCCGCGCTGCGCTGCCAGCTGCACCACGCGGGCATTGATCCGCGCCAGCGTCTCGGGCTGAAGACAGCCGTTCCACCGGATGAGTGTGGTATCACAGGGGACCGCATGCGTGCCCACCCGACAGAACTGCCGCAGCCGCAGACTGTCGGCCACCTGCCATACGGTGTCCTCATAGCTCCAGTCGTAGAGCCGACGCAGCACGAGCATCCGCAGGATCACCTCCACCGGCGTGGAGGACCGTCCTTTGGTTGCCGAGTGCGGATGGCGCCGCGTGAGGTCCGCCTTGACCTGGCAGAAGAGCCGACATCATCGAGCACCTCATCAAGGACAGCGAGCACCGGGTCGTGCCGCTGCAGATGCTCGGGCAGCAGGGAAAGGACGTTTTCTGGCGCCTACTGGTCGGTTATCATGATGCAGAGCCTCGCTGGCGAGTGGGTTGGTGTT